>NZ_KB849730.1:208859-300845 GCF_000368865.1 Acinetobacter bouvetii DSM 14964 = CIP 107468 | reverse complement strand
TCAGTGAAATCGAAATCGCCGTGAAGATGCGGTGTACCCGCGGCTAGACGGAAAGACCCCGTGAACCTTTACTGCAGCTTGACATTGAACTTTGATCTTACTTGTGTAGGATAGGTGGGAGGCTTTGAAACCGCGACGCTAGTTGCGGTGGAGCCAATCTTGAAATACCACCCTGGTAATATTGAGGTTCTAACTCTGCTCCATAATCTGGAGCGAGGACCATGTCTGGTGGGTAGTTTGACTGGGGCGGTCTCCTCCTAAAGAGTAACGGAGGAGTACGAAGGTGCGCTCAGCGTGGTCGGAAATCACGCGTAGAGTATAAAGGCAAAAGCGCGCTTAACTGCGAGACCCACAAGTCGAGCAGGTACGAAAGTAGGTCTTAGTGATCCGGTGGTTCTGTATGGAAGGGCCATCGCTCAACGGATAAAAGGTACTCTGGGGATAACAGGCTGATACCGCCCAAGAGTTCATATCGACGGCGGTGTTTGGCACCTCGATGTCGGCTCATCTCATCCTGGGGCTGAAGCAGGTCCCAAGGGTATGGCTGTTCGCCATTTAAAGAGGTACGCGAGCTGGGTTTAGAACGTCGTGAGACAGTTCGGTCCCTATCTACCGTGGGCGCTGGAAATTTGAGAGGATCTGCTCCTAGTACGAGAGGACCAGAGTGGACGAACCTCTGGTGTACCGGTTGTGACGCCAGTCGCATCGCCGGGTAGCTATGTTCGGAAGGGATAACCGCTGAAAGCATCTAAGCGGGAAGCCTACCTCAAGATAAGATTTCCCTAGGACTTTATGTCCTCTAAAGAGCCGTTGAAGACTACGACGTTGATAGGCTGGATGTGGAAGTGCGGTGACGCATGAAGCTGACCAGTACTAATTGCTCGTGAGGCTTGACTATACAACGCCCAAGCAGCTGTATATCATGCTTCAATTGATTCACATATAATCAATCAAACTTGATTTAGTTAAAAAGCTAGATACAATGAACAAATTAAATGAACTCAAGTACTTCTGTTAATAACTCATTTGACCAAGCAACGGCACTGAAAAGATAAGACCAAATGCAAAGTCATAACAGTTGTGCTGGCGACAATAGCAAGAGTGAACCACCTGATCCCTTCCCGAACTCAGAAGTGAAACCTCTTAGCGCTGATGGTAGTGTGGGGTTACCCATGTGAGAGTAAGTCATCGCCAGCTCATTATTCGAAAACACCCCTAACTCAAGCAGTTAGGGGTGTTTTTTTATGCATTAAATAAAAATAGGAAGGATAAAGCGGAAGGACGGGCAGAGTCAGAAAGCCAGCATAAGGTTAATCTGCTGTTTCAATAGAATTTAGCTGCCTGCGTGCATGCTTCAGTGCGGTGCGGAGCCTAATATTGATGATCAGATTGCTGAATTTCGCCGCCGCATTGACAATTTTTACGGTATTGATTATCGCTTAGGAAGTGATTTCGCCACTTGAATAAGCCGTATTTTACTTAGTTTCAGTAAGTTCTTTTAATGCGGCTAAAGTCGAATTATTGAATCTCGAAATCGACACTAAATATTAAAAATGAGACTTTGTATTTGTTTATCTCTATTTTATTTATAGAATTTCATAGAAATGTGAATAATATGAATTGATATGTGATTCTTTGAAAATAATTGAAAAAATTGACTTAATTTAATCAATTTATCGATTAATGCCAGCTTTTTTGAAAATCTATAATGTTTTGATAAATAATGATATTTTTTTTAATTTTCTTTGTTTTATACCTTCCGATAAATGGCTTTGATTTTTATTATTAATTTATCTTTAATAATTATGAAGCGATTATTTTAATGGCCAAGGTGATTTATGAAGAATATTATATTTTCAATAATGACATCAGGCTGTTTATTATTTTCTGGATGTATGAGTACAACCAATATGGGTACCGCTGGCGCAGACCGTAAACAATTTATGGTCATTCCTGAAAAAGCATGGACCGCCCAATCAGAGCGATCCTATACACGGTTTGTGAATAGGGCAAAAGATCAGCAGGTTTTGGTCATTGATGCAAAGCTGAATCAAGTTATGGAACAGCTTCGTACTGAAGCAGATGCATTCCGCAGAGGATCAGAGCAGTGGAAGTGGGATATTAAAGGCAATTTAAATGGTGAATTAAATGCACATAGCTTGCCTGGCGGAAAAATTATTGTAAATACCGGCCTATATTGGGGTCTGAAGCTGAATCAAGATGAGCTGGCTTTTGTTGTAGCGCATGAAATGGCGCATTCGCTGCGGGATCATAATCGGGAAAAAGCATCGATGCTGCTGGCCAGCAATCTTGCCATATTAACTGCTACAGCAGGTGCAGGCGCAATTGCTTCGGCAGCCGCCAGTGTCACCAGCCAAGCGGCTTTGATTCCGAAAGGCTGGAATTTAGAAGTTGAAGCAGATGTGATTGGTTTGGATATTATGTCCCGTGCCGGCTATAACCCCAAAGCAGCTGTAGACTTTTGGGCAAAATTTCAGAATGAAAGCAACCGCCGCAAAGCTTTTGATATAAAGCCGCTGATGAATGATGCGCTATATGCAAAACGCATCGCAAACATTGAAAAATATTTGCCGGAGATGCGGGCAAGATATGAACAGGTTCTAGCCACCAAAGCCCATTCAAGCCAATATGCAGCGCGGAATATGGCGCAGTAAGTTTTGGATTGTAATCGGTCTAGGTTTTCAGCATCCGCAAGGATGCTTTTTTTTGATTATCAATCGAGGTGTTTTGTATAAATTATAGTCAAGCAAGATGAATGGAATTCATGTTAAAATGATCGGCTTTCATCTTTGATCTGATCTTCAGGTCTTTCATCTGCCAGCCGAGAATTGCTAGCCATGTCTACTGCTTATACCATGCAGACCGCGCCGAAAGCGCTGTTTGATTACGACAAATATTGGGCGTCGTGTTTTGATCCTGCGCCATTTTTGCCGATGTCGCGCGAGGAAATGGATCAACTCGGTTGGGACAGCTGTGATTTTATTTTGGTCTGCGGCGATGCGTATATTGACCACCCGTCTTTCTGTTCAGGCATCATCGGGCGTACCTTGGAAGCACAGGGTTTCCGTGTCGGGATCATTGCACAGCCTGACTGGACTTCGGCTGAAGCATTTAAAGTTTTAGGCAAGCCGAATATTGCCTGGGGTGTCACTGCAGGCAACATGGATTCGATGATCAACCGTTATACGGCTGACCGTAAAATCCGTTCAGATGATGCCTATTCTCCTGATAATCAGCCCAATAAACGTCCAGACCGTGCCGCAACGGTGTATTGTCAGCGTGTGCGTGAAGCCTATCCGGATGTGCCTGTATTGTTAGGCGGGATTGAAGCTTCATTGCGCCGAATTGCCCATTATGACTATTGGTCAGACAAAGTACGCCGTTCTGTGCTGATGGATTCCAAAGCCGATTTGCTGATGTACGGCAATGGTGAACGTTCGATCACTGAAGTCATGCATCGTCTGGCTCGCGGTGAAAAGATCACGGACATTACGGATGTTCGCGGTACCGCATTTATTGTCAATAAACATAACCGCGCCTCTAAAGCGAAGTTCGTGGAAATTGCTTCCAATGATGTCGATGCGATTGGCCGTGTCGATCCAATCATCAATCCTTATGTGATGACTGAGGATCTGGACGGTTGTGAAATTGAGCAGGGCAAGGGCAATTCTTTAACGCAATACCAAAATTTCCAAAAAGAAATCGTTACGAATCAAATTGTTCGCGAAGGCGATAATTTGGATGAAAATACCCAGATTGTGCAGCTGCAGCCTGCATCGAAAGCGATTAAACATAAGTTGCCGCCGCGTGAATTGGCGGTGATTCGCTTGCCTGCATTTGAAGCGGTGGCAGATGATCCGGTTTTATATGCGCATGCCAACCGGATCTTGCATCTGGAAACCAATCCAGGCAATGCGCGCGCCATGGTGCAAAAGCATGGCGAGCGCGATGTGTGGCTGAATGCGCCGCCGATTCCGCTGACCACCGAAGAAATGGACTATGTGTTTGACCTGCCTTATGCGCGTCTGCCGCATCCTGCCTATGGTGAAGCGCGTTTCCCTGCCTTTGACATGATTAAATTCTCTGTGAATATCATGCGCGGCTGTTTTGGCGGCTGTACCTTCTGTTCGATTACGGAACATGAAGGCCGTATTATTCAGAACCGTTCTGAAGAATCGATTCTGCGCGAAGTGGAAAAAATCCGTGATACCGCGCCGGGCTTTACCGGCATTATTTCAGACTTGGGCGGCCCAACCGCCAATATGTACCGTCTGGCATGTAAAGATCCTGAAATTGAAAAGAACTGCCGTAAGCCGTCATGTGTCTTCCCTGGAGTATGTCAGAACTTGCATACCGATCATGCGCCATTAACCCAGCTGTACCGTAAGGCGCGTGCGATTAAGGGCATTAAAAAGATTTTGATTGGTTCAGGTTTGCGTTATGACCTTGCAGTATTGAACCCTGAATATGTCAAAGAACTGGTGCAGCACCATGTCGGCGGCTATTTAAAAATTGCCCCTGAACATACTGAAAAAGGCCCATTGTCGAAGATGATGAAACCGGGGATTGGGACTTATGACCGCTTCAAGCAGATGTTTGAGCGGTTCAGTAAGGAAGCCGGCAAGGAACAGTATTTAATTCCGTACTTTATCGCAGCGCACCCGGGCACCACAGATTATGACATGATGAATTTGGCCATTTGGCTGAAGAAGAACGGTTTCCGTGCCGATCAGGTGCAGACCTTCTATCCGTCGCCAATGGCAACTGCAACGACCATGTACTACACAGGGAAAAACCCGCTGGCGAAAGTCGCGCGTTATACCGAAGATGTGGATATTGTTAAAGGTGAGAAGCGCCGCCGCCTGCATAAAGCATTCTTGCGTTACCATGATCCAAACAACTGGCCGCTGCTGCGCGATGCCCTGAGAGAAATGGGCCGTCAGGACTTGATTGGCAACTCGAAACAGCATTTGATTCCAACCTATCAGCCTGCAAGTATTGAAGGTGAATATAAATCTGCACGTAAGAAAAACTCGAGCGTAGCAGGGGATTCACAGAAACGTACCGGTGAACAAGGAAATCGTGGAAAAGCGGCACAAGGTCAAAGCCGTCCATCGAATACGAAAAAGCGCCCTGAACGCGGTCAGATTTTGACACAGCATACGGGCTTGCCGCCGCGTGAAACAGGCGATAAAAAGCCGTTTGGCGGAACAAAGAGCAAAGCAAAAGCCAAATCCAAGGCTTAACTGATTAAAGACTAAGGGCGCTGCGGCGCCCTTAGTCTTTGGTAAAAATCAGTTTATCGGAATTGTTAGACAATCATCTAAAACAGTCTTGCCAGATTTTCCTGAAATAGCATACAGTAAGAAGATTAGCCGGTGATGGGCTATATTTCTCATATAAATAAGCATGTGCAGTTACAAATAAGTGACACAGCTGTTGATCCGTTTTAGTGGATAATTAAGCTTGGTGAGAAATTTTTAAATCGCAATTTTAACAATAAGACCCGTTGCAGACTGAGTTGAATGAACACGCTGTAGCTTAAAACGATTATAAAAAATGTAAAGGATTATGAGAGATGGCAATTTATATTGTGATCGCGAGCATATTGCTCGGCTGCATGCTCATAATGGCTTGGAAAAGTCTAGAAAATAATGCCAAGCAGCAAGATAGTGCATTGAAACAGCGCGCTATTTTCAATATTAATGAGCAGCTGACCTATACGCGTCTCAAGGAAATTCTGCCAAATCATACTATTTTGGCGCATGTTTCTTTTGATGCACTGCTGACAACCAAGTACTACCGGACGCGCAATAAGTACCGGAATATGGTTGCAGATTTTGTTGTGCTGGATGAAAGCCAGCAGATAAAGGCGATTATTGCTTTGGATGATCCTATGATATTAAAGCGCATACAGCGTTCACAATATCAGGATGCTTTGCTGCAAATGGCTGGCTACCGTGTGATCCGCTATGATGATGTGCCGGAGTATGCTCAGCTGAGGGATGATTTTTTGAATGGGCATGCGCGATTTAAGCCAATAGCGCCGGTGAGCGGCCTGAAAAAATATCATCTGTATTCGGATTTGGAACGCAAGAAGCTGAAAGCGCTGAGCTGAAGCCAATAAAAAAGCATGCCCTAAAACGCATGCTTTTTTATTATCAATGCAGGCTTGTTCGGGATTTATGCCGCTTTAACCGCAACCACGGTCAGCTCAACCAAGACATTGGGATCATAAAGCTTGGCTTCTACACACGTGCGCGGCAATGCTTCAATGTCTGAAACCCATGCATCCCAAACTTCATTAAACGCTGCATAATTTTTTTCAATATCTTTTAAATAGATGGTCACAGACATGATATGGCTTTTGTCTGTGCCTGCATCTGCTAAAAATTGATCAATGATATCAAGCGTCTGTTGGGTTTGGCCTTTGATGTCTAAGCTGAAATCACTGGCCAGTTGACCTGCCAAATGAACTAAATTTCCTGAAATGGCAACTTCAGAAAAGCGTTTTGCAACATGCAGGCGTTGTACAGTCATGATCATTCTCAAATCTTGTTTATCTTTTAAAGTTTACGTGAACATTGCCATTCTGCAAATCTGCTTTTCCAGACTTTGTGTTATGTGTTGGTGAGTGCGGCAATGCGAACCAAGGTTTTGTATTTAAAAATAATCAGGCAGTTTTGCGCAGGGCAGACAATTAAATTGCCGAGGTTTAAAAATTGTATTTTTGCAGTCCGCAATTGGTTTAAGCATAAGGCCATGGAGCATTGGAGCGGGCAAAGCTGCTGGATACTTTCGATATTTGGCTGTTTTTGAATGGTGGCAATATTCATTTTAGAACCTATTGATTGAATAAAAATTTTGGCTTAAAAAACCGTTAAAAAGTGGATGGTATTGCCCCATCCACAGCGCTGAGGTGAATTATTGAGGCGGGGTGTAGGATTTCAGTTCGCGCTCCGGCCTGTTGCTGATTTGATACCAGTCGATATGCCGGGTAATAAACATCACCACAGCAAGCACAATGAAGGAGATCACAGAGCCGATCAGGAAAGTTTTGCCTGAAGACTGCAATAGCATATACATGATGGCGTAGAGTGTGCTGAGAATAATCCCAAATAAAATCGCAGGCTTAACACCTTTCATGACGAAGAATAAGTACCATGTCATCAGGCCCACGCAGGCGATGCAAGCCACCGCATATGCCCATGCAAAGGCATAGTATTCACTGATTGAAAGCAGCAGGACAAAGAAAATGCCCTGCGCCATGGCCACCAAAGAGTATTGAATTGGGTGAATACGCAGGCTTTTCAGCACTTCAAACAGGAAGAAGCAGCCAAAGGTTATGATGATAATGACGATCCCGTATTTAATTGCGCGGTCTGTTTGGGTATAGACATTCACCGAATCTAAGAATTCAGTGCTTAAACCAATTTTCTGATTATTTTCAGTTTCATATGCTGTATTTTTTGCAATGTAGCCATTGCTGAATTGGCGAATACATTCGTTATTTTCACATTGAATCAATTTGCTGATGTTTTGATGACCCAGTGCAATATTTTTCCATTCAGCCGTGAATTGTTTCGGGCTACTGTCATTATTTACAGGCAGATTTTGCCCTGAATATTTGGTGTCTGCCCAATTACCTTTGGCATGATAGCTCACGCTGCGGCTGGTTGGAATCAGGGTGAATTTTCCTAACCCTCTGATACTGGCAGTCAGATTAAAATTAAAGCCATTTTGTATCGCTGGAATCAGTTCAGGATATTTTTGAGCAGAAATGCGCATAAAATCAAAGCCTGCGTTCTCACTCCCTTGAGAGTTCATTTCAAAGACGTAGTTTTTATTCAGCATACGGAGTGCCGCTGGCGCGTCCAGCCCGCGCGGATCATGTACAGGGAAAAGGATTTCAGCTTTGTCCCATTGGTAATTTTTATTTTCCAATGCGGGTTTTTGAAAGATGCCTTTGGCGGTTAAATTGGCTTGGTAGCTGATGGCTTTGTAAATGGTGCGTGCAATATCTTTATTGACGTCAAAGTTGGCCTGCCATTGGGTACTGTCCGCACTGAGGTACATCCAGTTTTCTTGGGTACATGAGTAGGCAACTTTTTGTTCATCTAAGCAGGTGGTTTGTTCTTGGTAAGGCACGCGTATATAGGGTGAGATAATGGTTTGCGGGCTGATATTGTTTTGGGTAATTTCTTGAAGAAATGCCTTTTGGTAGCCTTGCCGTTCAGAAACAAGGCTGCTGATAAAGAATAAACCTATCCAAAATATAGCCACTAAAATCACGATGGCGATGATTTTAAGTGTGAGGAAGCTGGATCGCATCACTGATTTCCTGAGCGGTTGTTTTTGTCAGTGGTCAGTGTGCGAAATTGAAATGTGCTTTGTTTGAGCTGGGCTTGTGTTTTATGTGAAGTTTGGGTGAAGCAGCAATTACGGCAATTGGATTTTCACCAACACACCTTGTCGATGCGGTTGAAGAATTGAAATTGCATTCTCGCGGATATTTTGAATTTGGATGAGTCCATGATGCTGCTCAATCACTTGTTTGACAATGCTTAGACCAATGCCTGAACTGCGCTGCTGGCTCACCGGGCGGGGCAAAGAAAAGTAGGTATCAAAGACTTGGGAAAGGGCATAGTCAGGAATCCATTCCCCCTCATTAAAAAGATTCAACTCAATGTGCTGCTTGTTTTGCAGATGATGTGAACGATGCAGCTGAATCAAAATTTTCGCCGTATCGGCTGAAAAATCTAAAGCATTATCTAAAAGATTGGCAATGGTTTGCTGCATCCAAAAGCGGTCTGCGCGAATCATGCAATTCGGTTCAAGATCCAATAAGCATTGGATTTTTTTGGCCTGAATCTGGCTGGCGTGCTGGTCTAAAATCTGCTGAATCAATTCAGATAAATTAAAACTTTGAATTTCAATTTGATGTTTGGATTTTTCTAAACGGGTCAGTAAAAGCATCCGATCGATCAAGCTGCGCAGGCGATGACTCTGCTCATGAATATGTGCAGCAAATTGCTGCTGGTCCTTCAGCGGCAAGTCTTCTTTAAGCAGTTCCGCACTGGCTTGAATTGCGGTGAGCGGGCTTTTTAACTCATGGGTCAGCGTGTTGACATAGTGTTCGACATAAGCGCGGTCTTCCAGTTTTTCACGCATATTTTCAACCGCTTGCGCCACAAGATTGAGTTCTTTGGCTGAACGGAAATGCGGTGTTTGATTGACGGGCGCCAGCGCTTGGGCATATTTTCGCACCCGGTCAATGCTGTGTTTGAGCCAATAGGCCACCAGACTGGCTAGGAATAGGCTGAGTAAGGCAATCCAAGCGGCTTGGCGGATCAGCTGATTTTCAGCGCGTTGGATATACGGCTGCACCGAAATATTCGGTTTGCCGATACTGACGACACCAATGAGTTTTGGCTTTTGGTTAATTGGATAATAAATCGGGGCTGCAATAAACATGGTGCTGTTGTTGCTGCCAAGATCATTGCCCTTTGCATCGTAATTGCGGGTGGAGCGAACGCCGTATTTTCCTCTCAATGTCAGATATACATCATTCCATTGTGAATAGTCTTGCCCCGTTGCCATCCCTTGTGAATCATAGATCACCATGCCTTGGCCATTGGTAATATAAATCTGCTGATTGATTTCTTTTTTATTAAATTGCCAAATTTTTGCATTCAGTTTTCGGTTGAGCGCTTTTTGAATTTTTTCATCAAATTGCGGTGTAGTGACTTTATTTTCATAAACGTCTTCAGCGACGAGCATCGCAATGATATTGGCATTTTCCGCAAGCGTGTCTTCAACGACCTGCCTCACATTCGGTTTCACTTGCTGGTTGAAGGTATAGGACATAAACCACAAACCCAGCAGGATAATCAGCCCGAAGAAGAACCAAATGCGGATAAAAATGGACATCGAGTATTATTCCTAGCCTTGAAACAATTCAAATATAGAACGGTTTAAACTATAGATCATGGTTAAATGCATCGCGTTATTTTCTATCCCAAAACACCCATATCGGGGCTAAGGCTAAAAATATTGAAAGTAAATAGAACGTCTTAAAATAAAAAGCGAAAGCAAATATATAGGCACTGAAGCAGCAAGCATAGAGACTCCATTTAAAGCAGTATTCAATCAATTTTTCTTTAGGTGTTGGAGGTAGAGTTTCTTCATCTTCAAAATGCCATTCTTCGCTATATGCGTCAGGGATAATGAATAACAAACAAATAATCATGATGAATAGAGCTGGAATTAAAATAATCAGCCCAATCTTGATCAAGTCGATATTCATTTTTTATCCATTTAAAATCAGCTTCTTTTCAAGCTGTAGCCAAAACCGCGATGGGTTTCAATCGGGTCTTGATCCGGCGATATCTGCTTGAGTTTATTGCGGATACTTTTGATATGGGTGTCGACGGTCCGTTCTAGGCTGTGTTCAGGATGTTCCCAGACATGGTCCATCAGCTGCTGCCGGCTAAACACTTGCTCAGGACGGTCAATCAGTAATTTGAGCAGCCGGTATTCATAGCGCGTCAGTTGAAGCGCAGTATTCAAATATTGAATTTGCAGGGATGCATCATGGCATTGCCAAGTTTTAGAATCTGATTTTTCAGGCTGAACAATCAGTTGAGCGCTGCTTTGCAATTGGCTTTGGATGTCCATTCTGCGCCAAATGGCTTTGATTCTTGACACAATTTCACGCGAACTAAAGGGTTTGGTGCAGTAATCATCTGCGCCTATTTCCAAGCCGACGATTCGGTCGATTTCATCATCCCGTGCGGTTAAAAAAAGCAGCGGAGTATGATGCAAAAGGCGGATTTTTTTACAGACTTCAAAGCCGTTCAAATCAGGCAGGCCGACATCGAGAATAATAAAATCAAAGCTTTGCTGTTGAATAGAATCAATGGCCTGCCGTCCGGTATTGGCCCAAGTCACTTGCCAGCCTTCACGTTCAAGCGCGTAACGCAAAGGCATCAGAATGGCGGCATCATCTTCTACGCATAAAATCTGCTTTTTATTCTTCATTGCGGTTCAAACTTCTTTTGAAAAAACATCCGGCTGAGTTTGAGTGTACTGAAATTGCAATCTTTAGGCGAATGATTTAAATGAAGTTTAGGTGAACTTTGTACTGGATGTATGAATTTATTTGGAAAGGAACAGAACAGGTTTTGAGCGGAGATAGTGCGATGGGGATGTATGAGCGCCCTGCAATATTCGGATTGGATCGTCACGCCAATTACAGGACATTATGCTGAAAGTAAAGGTGATTTTCAGCATCTCGGCGCATACATGGATAAATGCATCGCGCCATTAGATTACCCCAAATTTGCTGAAAGTGAAGCGCAATTTGCTTTATTTTTATTCTTCTGTGCAAAACTTGCACAGCAATGGCGTTTTAAAGCAGTGACAGCTGTGCTTCTTCCTGCAGGGCTGCCAGCTGATAAACGCCAATGCCAATCAGCCGAAATTGAAAATTTTCAGGCAGATGCATTTCTTCCAGCAGCTGAATCAGCACGCGTTCTAAATCTGCCTGTGAACTGAGCGGTGTTTTAAAACTCTTGCTGTGCTGCAGCACTTGGAAGTTTTTCAGTTTCAGCTTGGCGGATACGCCGCGCGCATTCAGCTGCTTGCGCTCTAGGCTGCGCCAGACTTGATCAATCAATAGGGGCCAGTAAGGCAGGCACTGCGCTAAAGTCAGGTCATCATCAAAGGTGGTTTCTTTGGAGATCTGCTGCCGTTCACGTTCGGCCTGCACAAGGCGTTCATCAATGCCTTGCGCATATAAAAACAGCTGTTTGCCGTATTTGCCGAAATGCTGCACCAGCAGCGCTTCTTCAATTTCCTGTAAATCGCCCAAGGTTTCCAGCTGCATGCTTTTGAGTTTTTCCTGCGTGACTTTGCCGACCCCTGGAATTTTTTTTAATGGCAGATCATGAATAAAAGCCTTAACTTTTGAGGGCTTAATAATGCATATGCCATTGGGCTTGTTCCAGTCGGAAGCGACTTTAGCAAGAAATTTATTGGGCGCGACGCCTGCTGATGCCGTTAAGCCGGTGGCCTGAAAAATCTCTGCGCGGATGCGCATGGCCACTTCGGTGGCGCTGGAAATATTTTGCAGATTATCCGTCACATCCAAATAGGCTTCATCCAGCGACAGCGGCTCAATGAGTGCGGTATAGCGCTGGAAAATTTGGTGAATCTGCGCCGAAACCGTGCGGTATTTTTCAAAATCAGGTTCGATAACAATGACCTGCGGACACAGTTTGCGGGCTTGGCTCATCGGCATGGCGGAACGCAAGCCAAACTCGCGCGCGGGATAGGAGGCTGCGCAAATGACCGCCCGCGGATGGTGTGAAGACACCACCACGGGTAAATGGCGCAGCTCAGGGCGTTCAAGAAGTTCTACAGATGCAAAAAAGGCATCCATATCGATATGAATGATTTTTCTCACGCAAGCCGCATCGCTGGAAATAGACCGATGACTGAGTATCGCATAGCTGGCCGGCAGCAGGTAGCGCTTAAGGCAGACTGTACGACACAGGTTGACTCAGTAAAACGACCTGTGTTTTCTGCTTTGCGGCCGCATCAATCAGAATCTGCATGCTGCGCGCAGTATTGTCTGCTGCGCGGGGCAAAAACTGCAGCGGCTGATGCAGGGGCTGGAAAAAATCATCCCAATGAATCGGCACCACAATTTCCGGTTTTAATGTGCCCAATGTTTGCATCACATAGCGCTGCTGATAGCCGGGCGTTTGTCTGGACAGCTGCGCAATGCCTAAAAATAAAACATCGGCGCGGATGTTTTTGAACTGGTTGGCGATGGCGCCGGTACTGGCTTTAACCAGTATGCGGCAGCCATGATGCTCGATCAGGTAATCAAAACTGTGGCCTTCTTTAAACTCAGAAAAGCGCGCAGGCAGCGGCAACGGGCGCGCAATTTCTTGGCCTAAGTCGTTATTTACCGCTGTGGGCGGAGTATGCAGAGAAGGAATGGCAGTAATGCTGAAATGGCCAATCTGCAGAGCTTTCCAAGGCTGGACTGGAACCAGCTGCTGTTCAGGCACATGCCCGCCGCGTGCGATATTTAAAGTGCTGCCGGAACCGATAATTTGAAGCTTTGGCAAGCGCTGGCCCAGCGCAGCAACATCCAGCGCATGATCATAATGGGAATGGGTGACCAGCAAGGCTTTGGCGCGCTGCAGATGCTGCTCCCGAATCATCTGTTCAATCAGCTCTGAATTGCTTTGAATCGGCTGCAGTAAAACCTGGCTTAATGACGGCCGGCTGAAAAATCCGTCAATCAGGATTTGTTCCTGTCCATCATCAAACAGTAGGGTTGAGACGCCAAAAAATTTGACGGTTAATTTTGAATCATGCGCGGCGCCGCTGAGGGGCTGAGATTGCCACTGCTGAAAATTGCGCAGCTGGCCCGAAGGCTGCAGCAGATAGGCGATGCTTAGGCTCAGCAGAATAATCACCGCTGCTAATCCGGTCAGCCGCTTTTGCGTTTTAGACATGCGTTGCAAGTTCCTTTGCATATTTTTATTATTTAGCTGGCGGCATCAACGCTCAGGCGATTCCGCATCTTGTTATTTTTCCGCTTGTTTTGCAACGGCCTCATTAATTTTTAAGCCGTTTTTCAGTAAAAAAGCATTCCATTGCTTTTGTGTGCCATTAAAGACATTTAAATCGACCGTTTTGGGAATCCCTTGAATTTGCCCCAGATTGGTGTGCTGCCAGAACAGCCAGTCCGGATTGTTTTTTAACTCAGGTTTGCCTTGGTACTCCCGCACCCACAGCGGTGTTTCTTTAAATTCGCCGGCCAGTACTATGTTATAGAACGTTTTGGAAATATAGAAAATCGGCTGTTTGC
The DNA here is from genome assembly GCF_000368865.1 of Acinetobacter bouvetii DSM 14964 = CIP 107468. Classification (GTDB taxonomy): domain Bacteria; phylum Pseudomonadota; class Gammaproteobacteria; order Pseudomonadales; family Moraxellaceae; genus Acinetobacter; species Acinetobacter bouvetii. Next base: position 286,936 of record NZ_KB849730.1, on the reverse strand, counting down.
CATAGTGGCGCATGAGCCGGTCGTGCATGAGCTGGATTTCTTTCAGCAGCTGTTCTTTGCTGTAAGTGTTGATGCATTGGCTGTCATATTCCAAATCAATGACCGGCGGCAGCGCATCCTCTTTTTTCGGCACGGTTTCAATGAAGTTTTGCGCCTGAATGCTGCCGTCCCGGCACAGGCGGTAAAAATGATAGGCGCCGACATGAAAGCCCTGTTCACGGGCCTGCAGCCAATTCTCCTGAAATTTGGTGTCTTTAAAGTCGCCGCCTTCCGTGGCTTTTAAATAGACAAATTGATAAGCGCGCGGCGAAATTTTTGTCCACTGCACATCGCCTTGATGGTGCGAAATATCAAAACCTTTCACGGGATATGCTTCTGCAGAGGCAAAGCGGTGCGGCATGATCAGCGCATAGGCCAGCAATGCCGTGACTGCAAAGCCCAACAGTCCCAGCGCCGGCCGGCGGTAGGTTTGCAGTGCGGATGCGGCGGATTTGCGTTTTTTCATGTGCAGCGGATTCATGCCGATATTAGATGGACATCATACCGCGATGCGGGTTTGGACACTATGCGCTTTCTGCGGAGCATGCTTTAAACCGCCGTATCTTTTGGAATGCGCCAGAATATCATGGCGGTAATTAAATTGATGCAGCCCAGGCAAATCAGGGTTGCATGAAAGGCGGAAGTTATCTGCGCAGCCTCAAAAAAAGCGCTGAACACATTGACTAGCGTGCCTGCCAAAGCCACGCCGATACTCATGGATACCATCATGATCATGGACAGAAAGCTGTTGCCGCTGCTGGCATCCTGCTGCGGGAGGTCTTTCAGCGTCAGGGTATTCATGGACACGAATTGCACTGAATTCAGCACGCCGAAAATGAAAAAATGCAGGGCGCGCAGCCAGAGCGGCGTATCGGCGCCGCTTAGGGCAAAGCTGGCAATACAGGCGCCAACCAGCAGGGTATTGAGCAAAAGCACATTGCGGTAGCCAAAGCGCTGAATAATCGGGCGGATAATCGGTTTGGACGCCAGTGAGCCCAGCACGGTTGGAATCATCATCAGGCCTGTGACAAACGGTTCAAAGCCGAATGCCACCTGCAGCATCAGCGGAATCAGAAAGGGCATCGCATTTCCGCCGAGGCGGGCAAAGAAGTTGCCGATGATGCCGATAGCGTAAACCCGGTTATTAAACAGCTTGCTGCGGAACAGCGCATTTTGATGAGTATGCGAGTGCAGGGCATACAGCACCGCAGCGGCCAGTCCTGCGCAAATCAGGCCAAGGCTCCAATACAAAGACAGCGAGGTGCTGGCAAAGTTTTCAATCCCGAGTGACAGGCCAGCCATGGCAATGACCAGCAGCAGGAAGCCCCATAAATCAAAGCGCTGCACACTTGGTTCCGTGACATTCGGCATGGCCTTAAAGGTGATCAGGCAGCCTAAAATCCCCATGGGAATGTTGATCAGGAAAATCCAGTGCCATGTGGCCGCTTCGGCCAGCCAGCCGCCCAGTGTTGGGCCAATCAGCGGGCCGATCAAGCCTGCCAGGCTCATCAGGCTCATAGCGGACAGAAACTGCGCGCGCGGAATGACTTTCAGCATGGCTAAACGGCCAACCGGCAGCAGCAATGCGCCGCCAATGCCTTGCAGCACGCGGTAAGCCAGCAGTTCATTTAAACTGTCAGACTGGCCGCAGCCCAAGGACGCCAAAGTAAAAATAATAATCGCGCTGAAGTACGTATTGCGCACCCCGAAGCGGTCAGCCAGCCAGCCGCTTAACGGGATGCAGGCCGCTACAGACAGCACATAGGCCACCACCACACTATGCATATTGAGCGGGTCTTCATTTAGATGCGCCGCCATGGAGGGAATGGCGGTATTGACAATGGTGGTATCCAGCCCCTGCATAAAAAAGCCAATCGATACCAGCAGAACCAAAAGTCTGAATTCAGGCTGCAAGGCCTGATGCGAGGGCGTGGCATTCATAGTATTTTAAAATTTAGAGTTTTAAGCAGTTTAGCTGAAATTCAGTGCGGCGGCTGTTGCAATACTGCAGTCTTTTCCTTGCAGTTTCATAAAATCATCCGTTTTTTGGCAGGGCAAAAACGGATCAGGCAAAAAGAAATATTCCCCCAGCGCAAGGCAAATGAAATATCATGGGCTCACTTTTTGAGATGCCTTGGCTGCAGGATGGGGGCTTTTTTGATTCAGGTCTTTGCAATACGATGACAATTGAAATTTTAATGGTCATTGGTTTCTGTTTAGCGGCTTATTCCATTGTCGGCAATGATGTGCCGCAAACGCTGGGCACATTTATTTCATCCAATGCGCACCGCCCCTGGTGGCTGCTGTGGCTGTATGTCAGTTCAATTTTAACCGCTGTGCTGCTGTACGGCTGGTTTGCGTCTGGGGTGGGGGATGCGTCCTATGGACGGCTGAACACGATTCCATTTCCGAAAGACGGCGTCACATGGCTGTATATAGTCCCGCCGATTCTGCTGATTATATTGACGAAATACGGCATTCCAGTCAGCACCACTTTTTTAGTGCTGACCATTTTCTCGCCCAGCAGCCTGGGTTCCATGCTGACCAAATCGATGATGGGCTACGCGGTGGCGTTTCTTGTCGCTATTGTGGTTTACCGGTTTGTCATCAAGCAGATTTCCATCCATTTCAGCAAAACCCGCCATGAACCGCATTCCCGTATTTGGGTGGGCCTGCAGTGGGTTTCTACGGCATTTTTATGGAGCCAATGGCTGATTCAGGACTTGGCGAATATTTTTGTCTATGTGCCGCGCGCCGTACCGCTGTGGTTCTTGCTCTTCGCCATCAGTGTTTTTGTCATTTTGCTGGGGATTATTCTGTACCGGCGCGGCGGCGCGATTCAAAACATTATTGATACTAAGACAGGGGTGGCGGACATTCGTTCAGCGACCATTATTGACTTCATTTACGCCACAATTCTGCTGGTATTTAAGGAGTGGAGCAATATTCCCATGAGCACCACGTGGGTGTTTTTGGGCTTGCTGGCAGGGCGCGAGTTTGCCATGGCCATGCATCTGCATGAGGTCAATAAATACAAAACTTCCCGCAATGTCAGTAAAGATGCCATGAAATTAATGTTCGGCTTAGTGATCAGTATTTTCCTGGCCACAACTTTGCCGTGGTTTTATCACGCGGTGTCCGGCAGATAAGCCTTCAGTTCAAATTTTAAAGCGTAAAAAGCGGACGGTGCAGTCCGCTTTTTACGCTTAGGCGTGCTTAAACCACAAAGTGTTCCGGGGAATCCAAATTTCTCAACGCGCTGAAAATTTGCTTTGATGAGTTGCAGACAATCAGCTTGGCGCGGTGCTGCGGCGGCAAGAATCCTTCCTGCACAGCATGGTCCAGCTGTGCAATCAATGCATTGTAAAAGCCATTCACGTTATACAGCATCATTGGTTTTTGATGCTGGTTCAGCTGCCCCCAAGTGGCAATTTCCAAAATTTCTTCAAAAGTGCCTAAGCCGCCCGGCAAGGCTACAAAGGCGCTGGCACGTTCCGCCATCATGGCTTTGCGCTCATGCATGGTTTGAACCACATGCAGTTCCGTTAAGCCATTATGGGAAATTTCATAGTCCAGCATAAATTCAGGAATGACCCCGACGGCCTCACCGCCATTTTGCACCACGGCATCCGCCACTTGCCCCATCAGGCCAATGCTGGCGCCGCCGTAGACCAAGCCAAAACCTGCATCAGCAATGCCTTTGGCCAAAGCAATGGCCTTTTCTTGATAAATTGGATTGTTGCCCGAGCGCGAACCGCAATACAGGGCAATCAGCGGCTGCGTAGTTTGAGGAGAAGAGAGACTCAATGATTCTGTCATTTTTAATACGCTATTCATTTCGTTTTATTCACCTTATCACTTTATTTTTTATCGCTCTAGCATAGTGCGGAAATATGACAGCAAGATGCAGCCTTTGCATTGCGCAGCAAAATTTCACGCTGCGGCGGTGCACTGCTGCAAAAAAAGATGAAATTCTGTCCCAGCTTGCTATACTGATTCCTTGTTTTTCCACAAATGAATCGTCATGGGCAGTGGTTGTTGTCGCTCCGCAAAAAAAAATTTCTTAAAAATTAATCACCTTGGTGCTGAAGCGCGCACCTTTTTCAATTCGAATATGCCAAACATTGATGCAAGACGGCATTCTGCTCAGGAGATGACTGCATGATCTTTGAGTGGATGTCAGATCCTTCAGCATGGGTCGGTTTGCTGACCCTCGTGATTCTAGAAATTGTATTGGGTATCGACAACCTGGTCTTTATTGCGATTCTGGCGGAAAAATTGCCGCCGGAACAGCGCAATGCCGCGCGGATTGTGGGCTTATTGCTGGCGCTGTGCATGCGCTTGGTGCTGCTGGCTTCCATTGCCTGGGTTATGACGCTGGTTGCGCCGCTGTTTCACGTCTTTGGCCATCCGTTCTCCGGACGCGATTTGATTCTGCTGTTCGGCGGGGTATTCCTGCTGTTCAAAGGCACGATGGAATTGCGTGAGCGCCTTGAAAACAAGCCGATGCTGAAAGAAGAAAATCCCGTGCATGCAACGTTCTGGATGGTGATCATTCAGATTGTGGTGCTGGACGCGGTGTTCTCCTTAGACAGTGTGATTACTGCGGTCGGCATGGTGAAACATCTGCCGGTCATGATGATTGCCGTAGTGATTGCGGTCGGCATTATGCTGTGGGTGTCTAAACCGCTGATGAACTTCGTCAACCGCCATCCGACGGTGGTGATTCTGTGCCTGTGTTTCCTGATGATGATCGGCTTCTCCTTGCTGGTCGAAGGGTTCGGCTTCCATATTCCGAAAGGCTACCTGTACGCTGCCATCGGCTTCTCTGTGCTGATTGAATTCCTGAACCAGACTATGCGCCACAATCAGGAAAAAACCGTCACGACAACCGATCTGCGATACCGGACAGCCTCTGCGGTGATGCGCATGCTGGGCGGTAAAAGCGGTTCAGAAATGCAAAAAGATGAGCATGAAGATGTGCTGGCAACCCGCGCTTTTGCCGATGATGTCTTTGATGAAGACAACGGGGCATATCACAGTGTGATGGTGCAGGGGGTGCTGGGCTTATCCGAACGCCCTGTGAAGTCGGTGATGACGCCGCGCCCGGAGCTGGAATGGATTGATTTGGAAGAAGACGAAGCGTCCATTAAACACCAGCTGCTGAGCATGACGCATTCGCGCCTGATTGTTTCCCGCGGTGAGCTGGACAACATTGCCGGTGTGGTGCTGACGCATAAGGTCATGAATGAATACATTGAAACCGGCGTGCTGAACTTTGAAAAGCACCTGCGCGAGCCTGTGATTGTGCATGAAAATGCGCAAGTGCTGATGGTGATGGAGCAGCTGCGTCAGGCGCCGCTGCAAATGGCGCTGGTGCTGAACGAATACGGCTCCATTGAAGGCATTGCAACGCCTATTGACGTGCTGGAAGCGATAGCGGGTGAATTTCCGGATGAAGACGAACTGGAAACGGCAGCTGCAAGTTTGGAAGATGGTTCGCTGATTCTGGAAGGCTCAACCGATATCCGCCATGTTTCTTTACTGTTGAACCGCGATTTGGTGGATGATTCAGAACAGTATTCTACGTTGTCGGGCTATATCTTATTTCATTTGGGCCGTTTGCCTGAAAATGGTGAAAAACTCACAGCCGATGGGCACATTTTTGAAGTGGTGACCATGGATGGCCATAAGATTGAAAAAGTGCATGTCACTGCAATTGCCCATAATCTGCATGATAAGGAAAGATAGATTCTGAATTCAGAGCCGTCTTCCGTTAAAATAGCCTGCATTGCAGGCTATTTTTTTATTTGAGATGCACATGACAGAAAAGCAATGTCCTTGCGGTCAGGGCGGGTACGCCCAATGCTGCCAGCCGCTGCATGCGGGCAAAGAAAAAGCGCAAAGTGCAGAACAGCTGATGCGTTCGCGCTACAGCGCATTTGCCCAGCATGAAATTGATTACATCGTGAAAACCACAGCAGCGGGGCAGCAGGCAGCCTTGGATGTGCCTGCCATTGCAGACTGGAGCAGATCCAATCAATGGCTGCAGCTGGACGTGGTGCAGGCCAATGAAAAGCTGGATAAAAGCCATGCGCAAGTGGAATTTAAAGCGCATTATCATGACGGCAAGCAGGCGCATGTGCACCATGAAGTGTCGCATTTTGTGAAGCAAAACGGCGCATGGTTTTTCCTCGACCCGACGGTAGAGCAGCATGTCACCCTGAAACAGCCGTGCATTTGCGGTTCAGGCAAAAAATTTAAACACTGCTGCGCGCAATATCTGTAGTTTTTTTCTGAAGATGCCTTAAAATAGCGCGCATCTGTTACCCATCAGTGGATGAAGGGCCATGTTACTCACCGTTATTTACATTATTGCAATTACGGCAGAAGCCATGACGGGCGCACTGTCCGCGGGACGGCGGAGCATGGACTGGTTTGGGGTGATTTTAATCGCCTGTGTGACGGCATTAGGCGGCGGTTCTGTGCGCGATGTGCTGCTGGGTCATTATCCGCTGACGTGGGTCAAGCATCCTGAATATCTGGTGTTGACCTGCTGCGCCGCGCTGTTCACAATTATCATTGCCAAATGGATGAAGCATTTGCATTCCATTTTCCTGCTTTTAGATGCTTTGGGCCTCATTGGCTTTACCATTATTGGCTGTCAAATTGCCTTGCAAATGGGGCACGGTTTTGTGGTTTCAGCCGTTGCCGGCGTGCTCACGGGTGTCTCTGGCGGCATTTTGCGGGATATTCTGTGTAATGACGTGCCTCTGGTGTTCCGCCGTGAGCTGTATGCTTCAATTTCTTTTGTCGCCGTAATCTTCTACTGGTTCTGCATTGACTTTGGACTGTCGCTGGAAATTACCGTTATCTCAACCTTGGTGTTTGGCTTTTCCCTGCGCTGCATCGCGATTTATTTTGGCTTAGAAATGCCGAAATTTATCTATAAGGATCATGATGAGCAGTCGGCCTCTTCCAAAGACCCGTCTTAAATTGCGCAATTAAGCGCAAAGCCTCAATGGAAAATGCGTCATTGGGGCAGTTTTGCGCATCATATTAAAAAGAGCACAATCATAAAATCCTGTTGTGAAGGCAGCATGCACCCTTTCACCTCATCAGAGATCTTGTTATGGACTTAGTCTCACGGATACAGCGCTTGCCGATAGGCAAGTTTCACTACACATTGCTATGGGTCATTGGACTGGGCTGGATGTTTGACGCGATGGATACAGGGCTAATCTCCTTTATCTTGGCGAAAATGGCGGAAGACTGGGCCATGAGCCCGGCTGAAAAAGGCTGGGTGGTGTCGATCGGCTTTGTCGGCATGGCGATTGGCGCAGTCTTTTCCGGGGCGCTGGCAGACCGGGTGGGGCGTAAAACGGTATTTGCATCGACATTGGTCATATACAGCTTGGCCACGGCAGCCTGCGCATTTGCGCCGGATTTAACCTGGCTGCTGGTGTGCCGATTTATTGTCGGTTTAGGCTTAGGCGGCCAATTGCCTGTGGCGGTGACGCTGGTCAGTGAATATATTCCTGCGCACGTGCGCGGCCGCTTTATAGTGCTGCTGGAAAGCTTTTGGGGGCTGGGCTGGCTGTGCGCCGCGCTGATTTCTTATTTTATCATTCCGCATTACAACTGGCATGCCGCCTTTTTAGTCGGCGGCTTGCCGGCGCTGTATGCCATTGTCATTTGGAAAATGGTGCCGGAGTCGGTTCCGTATCTTATCAACCGCGGCCGTTTTGAAGAAGCGCATGCGCTGGTGAAAAAAATTGAGGCCAAATGCGGTGTGCAGGTGCTGGAGATCTTTGAAGTCAAACCTGTGGCGGAAAAGCAAAATACCTCATTCAGACAGCTGTGGTCAGGCATATTTGCGCGCAGAACATTGATGCTGTGGCTGATCTGGTTCGGCATTGTGTATTCGTACTATGGCATTTTTACGTGGCTGCCCAGCCTGCTGGTGAAGCAGGGCTATACCATTGTGCAGTCTTTTGAATATGTTTTGGTGATGATCCTGGCGCAGCTGCCGGGCTACATTGCAGCCGCATGGCTGGTGGAGAAACTGGGGCGCAAAGCGACGCTTGCAGGCTTTATCGGCTGCTGTGCGGTTTCCGCCTACTTCTTTGGCCAAGCCGAAACGGTGACCATGATTGTGGTCTGCGGCTGCCTGATGTCTTTCTTTAATTTAGGCGCATGGGGCGTGCTGTATACCTATACGCCGGAACAGTATCCAGCCAATATCCGCGCCTTCGGTTCGGGCTGGGCTGCAGCGGTTGGGCGCATGGGCGGCATTGTGGCGCCGTTGGCGGTGACGCATATGATGGTTATGAATAACGGCTTCAGCTATGTCTTCAGCATGTTTACTGCCGTGCTGCTGGCCGTGGCTTTTGTGATTGTAGTGTTGGGTGAAGAAACCAAAGGCAAGACCTTAGAGTCCATGGGTTTATAAAATTGATGTGGCGGCAAAAGCGCAGCACGGTGAAAAGCCTGCTGCGCTTTTTTGCTTTTTGAACAAGCATTTTCAGCTGATTTTGCTGAATGGAAATAATCCATTGGCTGATGCTGCTTTGAAATAGCGCGCTGAAGTGATGAATTCAGATGAAATCCACAGGCCAAATGGAAATTAGAAGTTGCTCATTTTAAAAAAAATGGATAATTTTACGGCAATAGATCGATCATAAGACACGATTTGTCGCTGTGTTGAAGAACATACCCTTGTGTATGCGCCAGCTGCGACATAGCATAAGAACCCAGATATAAAAACGAATTTATTAGGATTACAGGTTGTTATGACAAGCCTTGCGCATCATGCGACAGAAAACCGTTCCGTAGCGGAATTTACCGAACAAGCCTACCTCAACTACGCCATGTACGTGATTATGGACCGTGCATTGCCGCATATCAGTGACGGCTTGAAGCCTGTGCAGCGCCGTATCGTGTATGCGATGAGTGAATTGGGCCTCAAGCCCAGCGGCAAGCCGAAAAAATCGGCGCGGACGGTGGGTGATGTGCTGGGTAAATACCATCCGCATGGCGACTCTGCCTGCTATGAAGCGATGGTGCTGATGGCGCAGCCGTTCAGCTACCGCTATCCTTTTATTGAAGGCCAGGGCAACTGGGGTTCGCCGGACGATCCAAAATCCTTTGCGGCCATGCGTTATACCGAAGCCAAATTGTCGCCTTACAGCGACTTGCTGCTGTCAGAACTGGGGCAAGGCACCTGTGACTGGCAGGACAACTTTGACGGTTCCATGAAGGAGCCAGTGAACCTGCCGGCGCGTGTGCCAAATATTCTGTTAAACGGCACCACCGGTATTGCCGTGGGCATGGCGACGGATATTCCGCCGCATAACCTGCGTGAGGTGGTGAAGGGCACAATTGCACTGATCCGCAACCCGAATTTAACCGATGAAAAAGTTGCTGAGTATATTCCGGGTCCAGATACGCCGACCAGAGCGGAAATTATTACTGCGCCGGATGAATTGCTGAAACTGCAGACCACAGGCCGCGGAAGCTACCGCACCCGTGCGGTTTACAGCATTGAGAAAAATGAAATCATCATCACTGAGCTGCCATATCAAGTCTCTGGCTCCAAAGTGATTACCCAAATCGCCGACCAGATGCAGGCGAAGAAATTGCCGCTGGTCAGCGATTTACGTGATGAATCAGATCATAAAAACCCAACCCGCCTGGTGATTGTGCTGCGTTCCAACCGCATTGATGCAGAATCGGTGATGAGCCATTTATTTGCCACCACCGATTTAGAATCCAGCTACCGCGTCAACATGAACATGATTGGCGCAGACGGCCGTCCGCAAGTGAAATCCATCCGCCGCATCTTGCTGGAATGGATTGAAATCCGTAAAAATACGGTGACCCGCCGCCTGCAGTACCATTTAAATAAAATTGAAAAGCGCCTGCATATTTTGGGCGGTTTGATTATTGCCTATTTAAATATTGATGAAGTGATCAAGATTATCCGTGAAGAAGATCAGCCGAAGCCGGTGCTGATGCTGCGCTTTAATATTGATGAAATTCAGGCCGAAGCTATTTTAGAGCTCAAATTGCGCCATTTGGCCAAGCTTGAAGAAATGGAAATGCGCCGTGAACAGGATGAATTGGAAGCTAAAGCCGCCATTATCCGTGAGCAGCTGGCCAATCCTGAGTCGCTGAAAAATCTGATCATCAATGAACTGAAAGACGACGCGAAGAAATTCGGCGATGACCGCCGTTCGCCAATTGTGCGCCGTGAAGATGCGCAGGCCATCAATGAACAGGACATGCTGCCGGCAGATCCTGTGACTGTGGTGCTGTCAGAAGCCGGCTGGATCCGTTCCGCCAAAGGCCATGAAGTTGATGCCGAAAACCTGAACTTCCGTGCCGGCGATCAATACCTCAGCCATGCGCAGGGCAAATCCAATCAGCGGGTCTATGTTCTGGATGATGCAGGCCGCAGCTATGCGCTGGCCATTAATTCCTTGCCGTCTGCACGCGGATTGGGAGAACCGCTGAGTTCAAAATTATCTCCAGCCAGCGGAGTGGGCTTTAAACAAGTGCTGATTGCCGAAGATGACGCTGAACTGCTGGCCATCAGCACAAAAGGCTACGGCTTTAAAACGCAGGCGAAACAGCTGGACACCAATGCCAAAGCCGGCAAGGCCTTCCTGAGCCTGTCTGATGATGCCCAGCCGATGAACCTGCAGATGATTGAACAGGCGACGCATCTTGCGCTGCTCAGTTCAGCGGGCCGTTTGCTGGTCATCGATTTGGCGGAATTGCCAAGCCTGAATAAAGGCAAAGGTAATAAATTGATACAACTCGAGGCTAAGGATCAGCTCGCATCTATGATAGCGTTGACTTTAGATGATGTAATTCAAGTGGTTGCAGGTCAGCAGCAATTAAAATTAAAAGGCGATGATCTGCAGAAATATATGGGCAAGCGTGCTTCGAAAGGCGTGACCCTGCCGCGCGGATATCAAAAAGCAAATAAACTGTGCATTCAAAGATAATACTAGCATCCATGGATCGAAATACGTTATATATGCAAAGTATTCGTGAAATGGATGCAATATTAGGCTCACACAAGTTAAATAATGAGCGGCTTAATATTGAGAAAAACAGTTGAATTATTAAGGATTACTGACAGGAGAATCGGGCGTTATGGAAAAGATTTGGTTCGCAGAATACCAAAAGACGGGTATTCCAGAAACTGTAGAATTACCGCCGGAAAACACATCACTGAATGATATTTTTGAACATAATTTTCAGAAATTCGGTTCGCGTGATGCCTTTATTTTTATGGACAAAGTCCTGACATTCAGCGAGCTGGATGAGGCAAGCCGTAAATTTGCGACCTATTTACAAAGTTTAGGTCTGGCAAAAGGTTCGCGTGTTGCGGTCATGATGCCGAACGTTCTGCAGTATCCAGTCGTGGCCTTGGGGGTGTTCCGCGCTGGTTTGGTTTTGGTCAACGTTAATCCGCTGTATACCTCGCGTGAGCTGGAACATCAGCTTAATGATTCAGGCGCAGAAGTGCTGGTCATTGTTGAAAACTTTGCCTCGGTCTATCAGGCGATTCTGGGTAAAACGCCTGTGAAGCATGTGGTTGTGGCTTCCGTTGGCGATATGCTGGGCGCATTGAAGGGCACTCTCGTGAACTTTGTATTGCGTTCTGTGCGCAAGCAAATTCCGGCTTGGGACATTCCAGGCCATATCCGCTTTAATGCCGCGATGTCCAAGGTCAGTGCAAGCAACTATAAGCGCCCAAGCTTAACCTTAAGCGATACCGCTGTACTGCAGTATACCGGCGGTACGACGGGCGTTTCTAAAGGTGCAGAATTAACCCACCGCAACCTTGTTGCGAATATGCTTCAGTGTGACGGCATTTTCCAAAGCAAGTTTGGCCAGCAAGACGGCCAGCCGGATGACCGTATTTTCTGCGCATTGCCGCTGTATCATATTTTTGCCTTCATGGTCTGCGCGCTGTACGGCATGTACAAAGGCCAAGCGAATGTACTGATTCCAAACCCGCGTGATTTGCCGGCTGTAATTAAAGAGCTGCGCAAATACCAGCCGACCTTCTTCCCGGCAGTGAACACTTTGTTTAATGCATTGGTCAACAATGAAGAATTTAAGCAGCTGGATCACAGCAAAATGAAAATGGCGATGGGCGGCGGCATGGCGGTTCTGCCATCCACAGCGGCGGCATGGAAGAAAGTCACTGGCACGAATATTATCGAAGGCTACGGCCTGTCGGAAACTTCACCGGTTGCGACGGCGAATCCGCCATCATCTATGGAATTCAGCGGCACGATTGGCATTCCATTGCCATTAACCGAAGTTGCTATTCTTGATGATGACGGCAATGAAGTTGCATTAGGCGAGCAGGGTGAAATTTCAATCCGCGGCCCTCAAGTGATGAAGGGCTACTGGAACCGTCCGGACGAAACTGAAAAAGTCATGAGCAATGGCTTCTTCCGTACCGGCGATATCGGTGTGATGGATTCCCGCGGTTATATTAAAATTGTTGACCGCAAAAAAGACATGATTCTGGTGTCTGGCTTTAACGTCTATCCTTCTGAAATTGAAGAAGTTGTTTCTAAGCATCCAAAAGTGCTTGAAGTGGCGGCGATTGGCGTGCCGGATGAAAAATCTGGTGAAGTGCCAAAGCTGTTCGTTGTGAAAAAAGATCCGTCTTTAACGACTGAAGAAGTTTTAGCCTTCGCAAAAGAAAACTTAACCGGCTATAAGCGTCCGCGTTATGTTGAGTTTATGGATGAATTGCCAAAATCGAATGTGGGTAAAATCCTGCGTAAAGATTTGCGTAAAACGGCTTAATCTGCACCATAAAAAAAGCGCCTTCAGGCGCTTTTTTTAGTGCTGCGCTTTTATTTTTTCATCAGCCAGCGGTCAAAGTAGCGGCGTCCAACGCCAAAAATGCCGAGAAAAATAAACATGGCGCCAAACTGCAGGCTGAATTGGCTCTGCTTGAAGGTGCCGTGGCTCAGCACATTGTCAATGATGCAATACACAAGAATGGCAATAGCCCAATGCCATAACGGCCATTGCTTAATGGATACCGCGTAAAATGCCGTCCAAAGCATGATGAAGGTAAAGACGGTCGACCAAACATTCATATTGGCGCAGATTACAGTCAGCAGAAAAGCTGTAACAGGAGTTACAATCTTTAAAACGCGGTCTACCTGCAGCTGGTTCTGGCGCTGCTTTTCCAGCACCTCGAACATTTCTTTTTGATCCGGACTGACCATATTCAACCTATACACAATTAAAGAAAACACTCTATTTAACAAAATTTATTGACGAATTGCCATGCTATGATGGCACTTATAAATTCATCAAGAGAAAAAACACATGCAAAGCATAAGTGGGATCATTTATCTCATTTTGGGCGCTTGTCTGCTCCCTTATGTTTTTACCTTTATTGCAAAAAAAACGTCAGGCCTGACAGCAAAAGACCATCAAAATCCAAGAGAAGCTTTGGCTAAAGCCACAGGCATTAGCGCCCGCGCCAATGCGGTCCAGCAAAACAGCTTTGAAAGCCTGCCTTTATTTATCGGCGCTGTGCTGATGGCTGAATATATGGTGATTCCGCAAAGCTTTATTATGACCTTGGGGATCGCCTATATTGTGCTGCGCATTATTTACGGCATCTGCTATTTGGCCAATTGGGCAACTTTGCGTTCCATTATTTGGACGCTGTCCATGCTGTGTCCTGTATGCCTGCTGCTGATTATTATTAAAATTGTTTAAGCCCAATCGCATTTAGATGAAAATTTTAATGCGCAAAGGCAAAATCAAAAAAAAATACCGAAAAACCGTTATAATTGACGCGGTTTAAAAGATTTAACTTGTTAAAGAGCAATGCTATGAGCTACAGCAATATCCCAGCGGGTAAAGATGCGCCAAATGACATCTATGTAATTATTGAAATTCCTGCAAATGCAGCGCCAATCAAATACGAAATCGACAAAGATTCTGATGCGCTTTTTGTTGACCGTTTCATGGGTACAGCAATGTTCTACCCAGCGAACTACGGTTATGTGCCGAACACGTTGTCACTGGATGGCGATCCGCTAGACGTGCTGGTTGTTACACCGCATCCAGTAGAGCCGGGTTCTGTCATCCGCTGCCGTCCAGTCGGCAAATTGAACATGGAAGATGACGGCGGCGTAGATGCAAAATTAATCGCTGTACCGCATGACAAATTGACACCGCTTTATAAAGATGTCAAAGAATATACAGACCTTCCAGAATTGCTGATCAAGCAAGTTGAGCACTTCTTTGCTCACTATAAAGATTTAGAAGCTGGCAAATGGGTTAAACTCAGCGGCTGGGAAGGTTCTGAAGTTGCTAAGCAGGAAGTGCTCAGCTCTATCGAAGCGTATAAAGAAGCAAATAAATAATTGCTTTGCATTGGGCGGATGCATCCAGCCCCAATAAAAAAACCTGCACATTGTGCAGGTTTTTTTATTGGCTTGAAGATCGTGTGAATTAGAATAATTTCACAGGGATATCCAAGAAAATGCGCCATTCATTGGTATCGCCAATATAAGCGCCTTCATATGCGCTGTTTGCGCGGTAGATTGAGTTGCGCAGGCGCAGGCTGGCATCTTTGGCAAAACCGCTTTGCACAGTATATTTCACTTGGTTAAAGAATTCGTTTTCTTTCCCTTCGTCTGCTGTGCCGGCAACATTAATATCCCAGCCATAAACATAAGCGGTTGTCCAGTTTAAGCCTGGAACGCCTAATTTTCCGAAATCTAAGTTGTACTGTACTTGCACTGATTTTTCATGGTTGCCGATAAAGTCAGACAGGTATGAGTTCGGCAAGTAAATGCTTTGGAAGCCGTCCGCATTTTGGCCATAATCATAGCCGACATTACCGGTATTTTGCTGGTACGCCAGCATGAGGTTGTGCGCGCCAGTATTATAAGTGCCTGAGATCGCCCAAATATTATTGGTTTTTTCTACGCCGGCAACGCCAGTATCAGTGTAATTTGATGCTAATTCACCCGTCGCAGAATAAGTTACAGCATTTTTATCAAATTTAGTGTGGTAGCCGCTGAAGTCATATGTCAAAGAGCTGCCATTTTCTAAAGCTTGCTTATAGTTGGCATTTACATAGTGGCGGTCTAATTTATTTTTACTGTCTAAGCCATAGTATGAGGCATTCAGGGCATCGCTGAATTTATATTTTGCGCCCCAGACGACTGCGCTTTCCAGGTGATTGCCGTCGGTATTGATTTGTTCAGACATTTGGTTTTTAGTGAATTTACCGGCAGTCAATTCCAGGCCATTGATTTCGCGGCTTGTCGCTAAAACACCTTCGAAATATTCAGGCACCATGCGGCCAGTATTGCTGGCAAGCACAGGCAAGTCTAGAACTTGTGTACCGTAGCGCACTTCAGTATTTGAAATGCGCGCTTTCACATTGGCGCCGCCGCGTGCCCAGTGGTCATATGTATCACCGGCCTGTTTCTTGCCATTTAATGTTTCACGGGGAATCATGTTGTTGCCGGCATGCTTGTTGTCACCCAGCTTGAAGGATGCATCACCGACAATACCTACACCAAAGCCAACAACACCTTTAGTGTATCCAGACTCTAAATCAAAAATTGCAGACTGTGCTGAAGAGCGAGTATCTTTCCCCGGCACTACATTTTTCTTATCACGGTCAATAAAACCCGTGCGGAAAAGCACCGATCCTTCGGCATCTTCTACAAATCCTTTTGATTCGCTTTGTTCGCTTGCAAACGCTGTTGAAATTAAAGCCGCGTTAACAAGCAGCGCCAGTGTAAGCTGTTTTGATTTGAGCATTGGGATAAAGCCTTATGCAGAAAATATATAGTTAAAGAGTTCATAGATTGTATAAGTTTTCTATAAAAAAAGATCATTTTTATTGTTCTTATTACACTAAAGTTACGCATATTTTCGATAAAGTGTATAAAAAAATCTGCTAACAAAAACTAAATATTTCTAAGATTATTTTTTAATTTTAATTAGAAACATAGAGATATATTTATTTTAAAGCAGAATGGCTATTTCACGATGCAGCTTTGATTTTCTTGAGGCTGTATCAGCAGTGCAAAATTCAGAACGCTTAAAAGCGGTGGCTGACAGATTGCTTTTTTTGCCGTGTGAGCGCTCAAAATAGGGTGTTCTGCAAAATTGAAGCTGCTGACTGGTGTTTAAAATATTCTCGTGAAAAGTATATCAATATTGTTGATTAATTGAGCTAAATTTTGAATTTTTCCTGTCCGGAATCTGCTGAAAGTGAAAATCAATAGATGCGCGGTCAAGCTTAAAGTTTCATCATATCTGAAATATAAGTTTACCAAAAGTTATAAAAATAATTAAAATCCAGCTTCGGGAAAAACAATTTTGCAAATATGCATATAGGGGAATCATGCCTGCATTTTCACACCGGACAGCAATGGCGCTATTGCTGGCTTTGACTTCATTTCATGCGTTCGCTGCAGACAATGCAGAGGCGTCTAGAGCGCTCACCGGCAGCGTGTCTATTTTAAGCAAGTATATTTACCGCGGCGGTGTGGAAAATGATGATGCGGCTTTGCAGGCGGGTTTAGAATATGCGCATAGCAGCGGCGCATTTGCCGGCTATTGGGGATCGACCTTAGATTATGATGCAACAGATGAAAGCAAAGACTCGGGTTTTGAGCATGATTTTTATCTGGGCTATGGCCGTACGCTGAATGAGGACTGGAGCTACAGAACTCAGCTAACCGCTTATGTCTACCAAAATGGCGGCGCGGTTTATAATGAAGATAGCAGTGAAAAGCGCCGTACCACAGGTGTAGAGCTGCTGAATAATCTGGATTATAAAAACTTAAGCGTGGGGCTGGCGGTCATGCTGGCCGATGTCAATTACAGCAATGCCGGCGATATCTATTTAAGCGCGGCATATGAGCATGCGTTGCCGCAGGATTTTGCCTTAAGAACTTCTGTTGGCGGGTTTATCTATAATGACCGCCGCGATGATGGCATTGTTGAAACGGCGGAACATGCTGTATTTTCCGAGGCGCGTATTGGCTTGGCAAAGGCCTTGGGCAAGACAGGCGCTGAAGCGGTGCTGGAATATGTCTGGGGCGGCCAGGACCGCATGGGTGAATCACTGGAAGATCAGACATTGATTGGATTGAATTACAGCTTCTAAATTGATATCGCAATCCGGATAGATCCTCTAAAAGTGTATACATGCAAATTTATGCACTTTTTTTAAGCACTTTTGAATGGTGTGGTGAAAAAATGTACTCAAAAAGAGGCATTTTTTATAATTGGTTACAAGTTGCCTCTTTGCATGGCTTTCAGCATGCATTGTGGAGATGCTTTACGGTGCACCAAAGAATCATGCGCTTAAGCATTGCCGTGATTAAAAATTAAATAATTAAAAAACAAGAGGGTAATGTCTTGGATTAGGGGCTTATAAAACGGCCATGAATTTTTTATCCAGCTGTTTTGAAAAGTTGGCACAGCGTTTGCTACTTCTCAGTGAGTTTCAAAAATCTTCTGGGGATTCCAAAATGTTAAAAAAATTACTTGCTGTGACTGCTTTAACTGCTGCATCAGGCGCTGTATTTGCTGAAGATGCGCCAGCAATGCCATTTGGCTTAACCTTTAGCGGCAGCGCTGCGGTGACCACTGATTACCGTTTTCGCGGTGTGACGCAAACTCAAAATGACCCAGCGGTACAGGCCGGTTTTACATTAGGACATTCTTCAGGTTTGTATTTTGGCCTTTGGGGCTCAAATGTGAATTTTGGTTCAGGCACGCCAAGTCTGGAATTAGACCCGTCAATTGGTTATGCGAAAACTTTAGAAAGCTTCAGCAGCAAGCCAGTACTTGATGTAGGTGTGGTGTATTACAATTACCCAAGCGCGAGCGACTTAAACTGGGCAGAACTGTATGGGAAGCTGACATTTAAAGAGGTTCTTGCCTCAGGTGACAGCCTGTTAACCAACATTAACTATACCAATGACTACGCAGGTGCGGATACCAGCAGCTGGAACATCAATGCAGGCTATTCAGTTCCATTTGGTTCATCAGGCTTTGGCGGAGTGGCAGGCTTAGGTTATACCGTTGTAGATGATGAAAACAAATATGGATTTAATGGCGATGATAACTATATTGACTGGAAAGTCGGTGTGACTTACGGCTTTAAATCAATTCCAGGCGCAACAGCTGAATTGGCAGCCATAGGCACCAATATGGATACGGATGGCATCTATGAGCCATCTTCACGCGCTGTGGAAACAGGCGCAGTTTTTACTTTAACCAAAACTTTCTAATTTAGCATGTGCTGAAAAAGCCCTGGATGCTGATGCATCCAGGGCTTTTTTATGCTTATCTCTGGGCTGTGCGGCTTTTGCGCATCCGCACTATGGCACTTGCCCCCTGTACGACAAGGCCTCTGAAAGATGCTGTGTTTGAATGCGCTCTTCTAAAGCCAAATCAGCAATGGTGCGCGCCACCCGCAGTACACGGTGGTAGGCTCGGGCAGACAGATTCAGGCGCTGCTGCGCCATATTCATCATGTTCTGCGCTGTGCTGTCCAGAACAGCATGCTGTTCCAGCTGTTTGGGACTGAGCGCCATATTGGCGAAGTTTTGCCGTTCGATTTGCTGCTGATAGGCTTTTAACACCCGTTCGCGCACTTGGGCGGAGGTTTCAGTGGGCTGTTTATCCTGCAGTTCAGATGCCTGCAGCGGCGGGACATCAATATGCAAATCAATCCTGTCCAATAAGGGCCCTGAAATCCGGTTCTGATAGCGCTTAATCGCATCTGGGGAACACTGGCAGCGGGCATCCTGATTGAATGCATAGCCGCAAGGGCAGGGGTTCATGGCGGCAATCAGCTGAAAGTTGGCTGGAAACGTAATCTGCCGCGATGCGCGTGAGATAATAATTTCTCTGGATTCCAGCGGCTGGCGTAAAACTTCCAGCACTTTCCGGTCAAATTCCGGCAGTTCATCTAAAAACAGCACGCCTAAATGCGCTAAGGTGATTTCACCGGGTTTGGGGTTGGAGCCGCCGCCTACCAGGGCAATGGCGGACGCCGTATGATGCGGTGCGCGGAAGGGGCGGTGGCCAAATTCATGCTTTGCGCTGGCAATCGAATAGATGCTGGCGACTTCCAGATTTTCCTGCAAATTCAATGGCGGCAGAATGCTGGATAAGCGTGAAGCCAGCAGCGTTTTTCCTGTTCCGGGCGGGCCGCGGAACAGCAGTGAGTGCCCGCCGGCTGCGGCAATTTCCAATGCGCGGCGCGGCCGCAGCTGGCCTTTGACATCAGCCAAATCAAATTGATAGCTGGAGGAAGATGCCGGCTTCACTGCATTAAATTGCAGTAAAGGCGCGATTTGATTCAAATGATCGCAAACATCTTTTAAATGGGTGGCCGCAAAAACTTCAAAATTAGGCAATTGAGAAGCTTCCTGCGCATTCTGCTCCGGCAAAATCAGCTGATGCTTCGCCTGCTGGCAGGCAATGGCGATGCTTAAAGTGCCGGTGGTCGGGCGCAAATAGCCATCTAATGCCAGCTCGCCAATAAATTCCAGCTGTTCTGCGGCGTTTTCAGGCAATTGGCCAGATGCGATCAAAATGCCTAAAGCGATGGCGAGGTCTAAGCGTGAGCCATCTTTGGGCAAATCAGCAGGCGCCAAATTAATGGTTAAGCGTTTGGTGGGAAATTGAAATCCGCTGTTGATAATGGCTGATCTGACCCGGTCTTTACTTTCCCGAACAGCCGCTTCCGCCAGTCCAACAATGGTTAAGGAGGGCAAGCCTTGGCTGAGATGGACTTCAACTTCTATTAAAGGGGCATGCAGGCCCAATAGCCCGCGGCTATAAATTTTGGCAAAAGACATATTATTGTTCCGTTATAGTGCATTTTTTTTAATCGTTATGCGTCTTATGCTGCACTAAAAAAGTGCTTATTTTTTGTTCTGTATTTTCAATTCGAGTGATTCCACTTGTTTCAGCAGCTCATTCAAACGCAAATTTGCATTATCCAAAGCGGTGCGCTGACGTTCAATTTCTTCCTTAGACACTAAATCCATCTTGCTGACCGCTTCGTTCAGCAGTGCGCGTACATTATGTTCCAGATCTTTTTTGGGCTGATCCAGCTGTTCCATAATGGCTTGAAGTAAAGTTTCAAACATTTTTGATCTCCGTCTGATGCAGATGAGCGGGCAGTGTAGCATTGCCTTGCTGCAGACTATAGTATTTGAACTAAAAATAAGGCTGCTTCCGATGGGTAATATGATCATTCTTATGATAAATATGTCTAATTTTCGCGTCTAAAGCAGCATTCGAAGCCTAAAATAGGTTATAAATAAAACTCATGCCGGAAGCTTCTATTTTCCCCGACCTTGGAACTTTTGGCATGAAAATTGAACATAAAACCTTACTGGTGAAAGAAGCCGAAGGAAACCACACATGAAGCTCGTAACTGCAATTGTAAAACCCTTTAAATTAGATGATGTGCGTGAAGCGCTGTCTGAAATTGGTGTTCAAGGGATCACTGTCACTGAAGTGAAAGGATTTGGCCGTCAAAAAGGTCATACAGAACTATACCGCGGCGCGGAATATGTTGTTGATTTCTTGCCTAAAGTAAAAATTGAAATCGCAATCAGCGATGAAATGGTGGATTCAGTGATCGAATCTATTACACGTGTTGCAAGCACAGGAAAAATTGGCGACGGTAAGATCTTCGTTACCAATTTAGAACAAGTTATCCGTATTCGTACTGGTGAAACTGGTGCTGACGCTGTCTAAAAAATTGGCACGAAGTTTGCTGAGTACCTAATAACTCACAAAATAGGTCGGGGGATACGAATGAAAAAAATGCTACTCGCGCTCAGTCTGTCTGGCGCACTCTTAGGCGGTTCTGTTGCGTGGGCTGAAGAGGCCGTAACAGCACCTGCTTCTTCAGAAACGGCAGCCGCTTCAGCAGCTGAAACAGCGGTTGCGCCTGCAGCTGCAGAAGTTCCGGCAGCGCCGCCTGCGCCGGCACCTGCAGAAGAAGGGCCAAAACTGGACACAGGCGATACCGCCTGGATTTTAGTTTCAACAGCGCTGGTGCTGCTGATGACGATTCCCGGTTTGGCGCTGTTCTACGGCGGCATGGTCCGCAAGAAAAACGTGCTCAGCACCATGGCGCATAGCTTCGTCGCTGCGGCTATCGTCAGCATCACTTGGGTCGTGATTGGCTATACGCTGGCGTTTGGTTCAGGCAATGCCTTTATTGGCGGTTTGGATAAACTGATGCTGTCCGGCATTACGACCGCTGCGCTGACGGGAACCATTCCTGAAATTCTCTTTGTTATTTTCCAAATGACCTTTGCCATTATTACGGTTGCCATCATTACCGGTTCTATTGCAGAACGGATGAAATTCGGCGCTTTTGTGGCTTTCATCACCGTTTGGTCCATTGTTGTCTACGCGCCAATCACGCATTGGGTGTGGGGCGGCGGCTGGTTAGGCAGTGATGGCGCGCTGGACTTTGCAGGCGGTACCGTGGTGCATATCAACTCGGGTGTTGCAGGCTTAGTGGCTGCGTATATGCTGGGCAAGCGTATGGGCTTGGGCCGCGAATCGATGGCGCCGCACAATCTGGCTTTAACTGTTATCGGCGCAAGCCTGGTATGGGTCGGCTGGTTCGGTTTCAACGGCGGATCCGCTTTGGGGGCAAATGGTTCTGCTGGTTATGCGCTTGTGGCGACTCAAGTAGCGGCGGCTGCGGCTGCGGTAGCATGGCTGATTACTGAAAAAGTGGTGCGCGGCAAATCATCAGTATTGGGCGGCGCGTCTGGCGCGGTAGCTGGCTTGGTGGTGATTACTCCGGCAGCCGGTTTTGTGACGGTGGGCGGCGCAATGGCGATGGGCTTAATCGGCGGTGTCGTCTGCTTCTGGGGCATTACTGCACTGAAACGCGCATTGAAAGCCGATGACTCTTTGGACGCTTTTGGCCTGCATGGCGTTGGCGGTATTGTGGGCGCGATCTTAACTGCATTCTTTGCCAGCCCGTTCATTATGGGTGACAAAGCGCCAACAGACGTAATGCATCAATTATGGGTGCAAGTCGAGGGTGTATTGGCAACAATTGCTTATTCTGCAGTCTTGACATTTATCATCCTGAAAGTGATTGATTTGGCCATTGGCATCCGTGTTGAATCTGATGATGAACGCATGGGTCTGGACTTGAGCCAGCACGGCGAACGTGTAGAATAATAATTCAGCGCAACAATTCATATAAAATATCAATATATTGTGTAAAACAGCCCGAAAGGGCTGTTTTTTTTCCATATATTGCGTAATGCTCTACAAAACTCATAATTTTTGCTACACTTTAAATCCATCAGGATTTGTTCAATTAAACCGCTATGCATTGTCCATTTTGCAACGCTGCAGACAGTAAAGTAATCGACTCGCGTTTGGCGGCTGAAGGCTGTCAAATTCGCCGGCGCCGTGAATGCGTGTGCTGCGGCGAGCGGTTTACGACTTTTGAAAGCTACGAAGTCGTGATGCCCCGCGTGATCAAGTCAGACGGCAAGAGTGAGCCTTTTGATGAAGCTAAACTGCGCCGCTCGCTGATGCACGCGCTGCAGAAGCGTCCCGTTACGCAAGAACAGATTGAAACAGTGCTGAGCGATATTCAATTGCAGATTCGCCGTTTGGGTGAGCGTGATGTGCGCTCATTGACCATTGGTGAAATTGTCATGCAGTCACTGTTTGCGCTGGATCATGTGGCCTATGTGCGTTTTGCTTCGGTGTATCAGGATTTTCAGGATGTCGAAGCGTTCCGCCGCCAAATTGAGCAAATGCAGCATCGTGGCCAGTAAGCAAATTCAAATGAGATATCAACATGTCTGAAACCAAGTCTGATCAGGACTGGATGCAATTTGCATTGACGGAAGCCGCTTCGGCTCTTTACCGGACACGGCCAAACCCTGCAGTGGGCTGCGTAATTGTCAAAAATAATCAAATCATTGGGCGCGGCGCAACAGCGCCGGTGGGCGGGCCGCATGCCGAAGTTTTTGCCCTCAGGCAAGCGGGTGAGCAAGCCCGCGGCGCAACCGCCTATGTGACTCTAGAGCCGTGCGCGCATTACGGACGCACTCCGCCCTGCGCTAAAGGGCTGGTGGAATCGGGGATTGCGCGGGTCGTCATTGCCTGTGCAGATCCCAATCCATTGGTTGCAGGCAAAGGCGTACAGATTTTAAAAGATGCTGGCATTGAAGTCGTACAGGGCATTGGTGAAGCGCAGGCCGCGGCGCAAAACAGAGGCTTTTTAAAAGCCATTGCGACGGGAATGCCGTATGTCCGCTTGAAAATCGCCTCCAGTTTAGACGGCCGCACGGCCATGGCATCCGGTGAATCCAAATGGATTACGGGTGCTGAAGCGCGTTTGGATGTGCAGCATTGGCGCGCCATTTCCGGTGTCGTGATTACCGGCATTGAAACGGTATTGGCGGATGACTGCCAGCTGAATGTGCGCCAGCTTAAAGACACTGAAGACTTAAGCGGCGTTGTGCAGCCGAAACGGCTGGTCTTAGACCGTCAGGGGCGTCTGCCTTTGAATGCTAAAATACTGATGCAGCCTGAAATGCTGATGGTTATGGGGCCATTCCGTCAGGAACTGGCAGATTTAGGCGTCACGCAATTAAGCGTGCAGCCTTTAAACACACTGCTGCAGAGCTTATCCCAGCAGTACCAGATATATGATGTGCTGGTGGAAGCCGGAGCGACGCTATCGACTGCATTTTTGCAGGAAAAATTAGTTGATGAACTGATCAGCTATGTTGCGCCGGTATTTTTAGGCCGTTCAGCACGCGCGATGTTCAATGCGGAATTTGACCGCATGGCAGAGCAGCTCCGCTTTAAGCTGATGGATATTGCCCAAGTGGGTAACGACATCCGCTTAATGCTTATTCCTTCACAAGAGACACTATGAACTCAGAGTCTGCGGTTTATCACAAACGCCGTCACGCGGCACGCACTACCGATGAATATCTTTTCCATCAGCTGGTTCCTTATTTAGGCAACAAGCGCCGCTTGCTGCATCTGATTTTAGAAGCGCTGGAAAGTACGGGAACGCTGAACCGTGAAGATGGCCGGGCGCCGATATTTGCCGACTTTTTTGCCGGTTCTGGGGTCGTATCGCGCCTTGCCCGTCAAAATGGCTACCGGGTCATTGCCAATGACTGGGAGCCGTATAGCCACGCCTTAAACAGCGCGATTTTATCCTGTGTCGATGCGCCTGCGTTTAAAGAGCTGGGCGGCTATCAGAAAGCTATTGATTATTTGAACCGCTTGCCTGAAGTGAAGGGCTGGGTAACGCATAACTTGTGTCCGCGCAATGATGAAATTTATGATCCGGCGCGCGACCGCCTGTTCTTTAAACGCCGCAACGGCATGCGTATTGATGCCATCCGCCAGCAAATTGCCGCATGGCAGGCGCAGGGTGCGATTGACGATGTGGAAATGAGCGCTTTGCTGGCGCCGCTGCTGTATTCGGCTAGCTTCGTCAGCAATACCAGCGGGGTATTTAAAAGTTTTCACCATGGCTGGGGCGGCAAAACTCAAACTGCGCTGGAGCGGATTGAATCACTGCTGTGGCTGACGCCGAGCCGTTTTTGTGAAATTGGCGATCCAAAACGTCCTGCTGCGGAAATGTGGTGTGTAGATGCGCAGCATTTGGCCAGCCAAATGAGCAGTTTTGAAGTGGATGTGGCGTATCTTGATCCGCCGTATAACCAGCATGCATACAGCAGCAACTATCATGTGCTGAATGCGCTGACATTGTGGGATCAGGTGGACTTGCCGACGCCGGATACCAAAGGCTTTAAGAGCGGGATTGACCGCGCATGGCGCAAAGAGCGCCCGAGCCCCTATAACTCGTCTAAGCATGCTAAAGAAGCGTATGAAAAATTATTGGAAACAATTAATGCGCGCTTTATTCTGACCAGCTATTCTACAGACGGCAATATTGAAGCGGCCGATCTGCTGCAGGCCAACTTAAAGCGCGGGCGTGTGACTTTGTTAACGCAAGATGTGCCGCGCTACCGCGTCAGCAAGCAGCGCCAGTCTGAACGCGCGCGGGTATTGGAATTTATTGTGATTACCGATACCCATGCTAAATCAGGCCCGCCGATCCGCCAGCTGCTCGGCCAGCTGCATCATTTTGCAGAGCTGGGCGGTGTTGACACTTCCGGTGTCAGCACTCAGCTGGACTTGTGGTAACCCATTTAAAAAATTGAGTACGCTATGTTTACAGGCATTATTGAAAGTTTAGGCAAAGTTGCCAGTGTGCAAAATGTGGGCGGCGATGTGCGCCTACGCATAGAAACCGATCTGGATATGTCTGATGTGCATTTGGGCGACTCCATTGCGACCAACGGCATCTGTCTGACGGTGATTGACTGGGGCGATAGCTGGTATGCTGCAGACGTTTCCCGTGAAAGCCTGAACCGCACGACGCTGGGCAGCTGGAAAGCGGGGCATCCTGTCAATGTGGAAAAAGCCATGCTGCCGACCACCCGCTTTGGCGGCCACATTGTCAGCGGCCATGTCGATGCGGTCGGTGAAATTACCGTGGTGCGTGAAGATGCGCGCTCTCTTTATTTTGAAGTGGCTGCGCCGGCCGAAATTGCCAAATATCTTGCTGAGAAAGGCTCGATTACCGTTGATGGCGTCAGTTTGACCATCAATCACCTGCGCGGCAACATTTTGAGCCTGAATTTGATCCCGCATACAGCCGAACGCACCAATATCGGCACATGGAAAGCGGGTGTAAAAGTGAATTTAGAAGTCGATGTTTTAGCGCGCTATATCGAACGCTTATTGCTGGGGGATAAAGCCGCGCAAGCGCCGCAGCAGTCCAGAATCAGCATGGAATTTCTTGCGGAAAATGGCTTCATGAAATAAGCTGAATACTGAAAATAAAAACAGTCTGGTTGAAAAATTAGACTGTTTTTTTGTTTTTAGCCGTATTTTTGGGTCATAATGTTGATCGGAATAGCTTGAAACATCGCTTGGACAGGTGTAGATGATTGATTTTTTAATGAATATTGAACAATGGCTGCCAATGCTGCTGGACCAATATGGTGTATGGATTTACGCCATTTTGTTTCTGGTGATTTTTGCAGAAACGGGTTCGGTTTTCATGTTCTTCTTGCCGGGAGACAGCCTGCTGCTGGCGATTGGTGCCTTATGTTCTACTACAGACGCGGTGCATCTGCATTATATGTTCAGCCTGCTGTTTATTGCTTCAGTGCTGGGATATACCGTTAATTACTATACCGGCAGTGTGCTGGGGCTGAAATTTTTCAATCAGCATTCGCGTTATTTCAAGCCTGCATATATGGTTAAAACCAATGCTTATTTTATGAAGCATGGCGGAAAGACCATTTTAATGGCGCGTTTTGTCCCTTTTGTCCGCTCTTTCGCGCCTTTTGCCGCAGGGTCTGCGCGCATGAATTTCGCTGTTTTTACGTTTTATAATGTGGTGGGCAGCTTGTTCTGGCTGGGCTTGCTGCTGGGGGTCGGCTATGGCTTGGGCCATACGGTCAATGCGGTTGCGGATTCATTCTAAAATCAACACGGGTTGATATAATTCAATAAAGCCCGAAGAAGCGGGCTGTATCAAACGAGCTGTTGGTTAATGCTTGGTCACCAGCAGGGCCGTGCTGCCTAAGCGCATGGAGGGTTCATCCGCTGCCGCAAGGCTGAAATGGCCTTTTCGAGCTTCAAGCGTTAAAAATGCTGAAATGGATTGAAAATCGCTGCGGCTCATCCAGAGCTCCTGTGCGGTGACAGTCCATTGCCCTCCAGCAGGGAGGGCTTCAATTGTTCTGGAAATGCGGTCCAAAATGTCCATTTACCTGTCCTGATCAAAGCGGTGCGTCCGCTGATTAAAGGCATGCAGAAGAAGATTCTGCTGAGTGCATGAACATCGTGCTGCAAAAATATGTCAATTTAATGACATAAAGTTATTGATATGATAATTAATATTAACTTTTTGGAATTTCATTTGAAAAATTAGAGTTTTTCAAAATATATTCAATTTCTTCCTGCGCTGCCGCCTGCAGTTTGGCGCGGAAAGCGGCAACAGCCTGCTCAATTTGCGTTTCGGCTTCCAATTCTAAGCGCAGCCGCACACTTTCCAGTTCGGACAGCATTTCTTGATCAGAAACCGACAGGCCTTTGGCAAAATTGAAAGGCGCGCTTTCAGGGTTTTTATGATAGCGCGAGGTATACGTCTGGGTATCGCGGTCGATTGTTTGGCGGATGAGCGCTAGAGTTTGCGCCTGCGCTGCAAATTGGCGCAGTTCATCCTGCTGCAGCCGTTCCGCATAGGCCTGCTGTTCGTCGCGCTTTTTTTTCAGCGAACGTTCCAGTGCCTGCTGTTTGCGGATGCGCGCTTCTTCAATCAGCCGCGCTTTGCGTTCCGCATATGCTGTTTCAATGCGTTCAAAAGACAGCGCTTGCCTTTTTTGATCATGCTCCAGCCATTGCTGGACATTGCTGTCGGGCTGAAGTACATCACAGATGCGTCCAAGGTCATCAATAAAGGTCTGACGCACAGCTTCAGGCACATTTAACCAGCGCTGCTTAAAATCTGGACCAACATTTAATGCCACTGCAGCATCTCCTCAAATTGATAATTGAACACCAGTTAAAGCTTGAACGTCTGCGGTTCAATCCCTAAGTGGCGGTATTTTTTGAATTTTTCACGGCCTACAATTTTAGCCGATTCATTGTTTTCAATAATTTCAATAATGTGACTAAAATTTGCATATTGTTCAAGTGCTTGATCGTTAAAATTAAACACAATCCAATCCTGCTGTTCAGGCAGATGCTCTGAAATGCATACCGGCGCATCCTGCTGATTGATGCCGTGCGGAATGAAGCCTGCCGCATCAAAGCTCCACAGGCGTTCATCCAGCTGCTGCCGCAATTCTGCATCTTGGCTCAATAGCCAAATCCGCGCGGATTGACGCAGAATCTTACGGCATAAACGGCAAGCGCTTTCGACTTGCCGTTCGGGGCTTTTTTCAAACAGATAAAAGCTGACTTTAGCCATTGGCTTGAGTACGGTTGATCAGGAATTGCATCAGTAAAGGTACTGGACGCCCAGTTGCGCCTTTATTGGCGCCTGAATTCCATGCTGTGCCTGCAATATCCAAATGCGCCCAGCGGTAGTCCTGTGTGAAGCGCTGCAGGAAACAGGCCGCGGTTACTGCGCCTGCTTTAGGCCCGCCAATGTTGGCAATGTCGGCAAAAGGCGAATCCAGCTGCTCCTGATAGTCGTCAATGACCGGCATGCGCCATACGCGGTCAAATGAGGTTTGACCGGCTGCTGAAATTTCCGCCGCCAGTTCATCATCCGGTGTGAACATGCCGGTGAGCACTGAACCTAATGCCACAACACAGGCGCCCGTCAAGGTCGCAATATCAATAACCAGGGCAGGGTTGAAACGCTTGATATAGGTCAAGGTGTCGCACAGCACCAAACGGCCTTCAGCATCGGTATTCAGAATTTCAACGGTTTGACCGCTCATGGTGGTCACAATATCGCCCGGGCGGGTTGCATGGCCAGACGGCATATTTTCCGCAGCAGCGATTGCGCCAACCACATGAATCGGCAGCCCAGATTCACATAATGCGCGGATCGTGCCCAGTACAGAAGCCGAGCCGCACATGTCGAATTTCATTTCATCCATGCCGGCGCCAGGTTTCAATGAGATGCCGCCGGTATCAAACGTCACGCCTTTGCCGACTAAGACAACAGGCGCTTCCGGACGGCTGGCTTGATATTCAAGGGTAATGATGCGCCCCGGGCGGTCTGACCCCTTGCTGACGGCAAGGAATGCGCCCATGCCTAAATCAGCCATCTGCTGTTCGTTCAGCACGGTCACTTTCAGCAGGTCCGGGAATTCCGCCGCCAAAGCCTGCGCCTGTTCGGCCAAATATTCAGGGAAACAGATATTGCCCGGGCGGTTGCCCAAGTCGCGGGTAAAGTTCTGGCCATTCTGAATCGCCGCAATCAGGGCTAACTGCTGTTCTGTCAGCGCTGTTTGCGCAGCAATCAAATGAATCTGCTCAAGGGTGCCTTCATTCTTTTTCGATTTGTACTCATCAAAAGCATAAGCGGCCTGCGTCAGGCTTAATGCGAATAAATAATGCAATTCTTGCGGAAGCGCTGAAATATCAATGCTGATGTGCTGGAATTTTTTTTGTGAAGATTTGATAATTGTTTGTGCAATTTTCGCTAATTTTGCCGGCTGCAGTTCTGCCGCTTTGCCAATTCCGATCAGGGCCGTGCTGAGGCAGGCTTTGACTGAACCGATTAGCGCTAAAGTTTCATTGAAGCCCGCTTTATATTGAACGGCTTCCATTATTTTATTTAAATCATTGATTTGATATGAGTCGGCAGCATTTTGAACGTGTTCAGAATCTACTAATATCAACAAAGACTGGCTAGACGCATTCGCTTGGAATGACGTATTAATCGTTAGTTTCATAGACGGTATTCGTGCCTTTTTAAATTTGCAAACCATTAAACCATTGAAACATTTTCCTGAACAGAGTTTCAATGCGCAACATAGGGAAAGGTTTTTTATTTTCAGCATTCGGGTAAACTAGGGCTAGTTTTATCCGCTTATCTTTTTGGAAGAATTAATTTGATTATTCGGCGTTATCTGGTCAAGCAAGTTGTTTCGACATCTTTGGTTGTGATTGCCTTATTGACCTTGATCATGATGGGTGGCCGGCTGATCAAGTACTTTGGCGTGGCGGCGCAAGGCCGTTTAGATGCAAGCATTCTGTTCAGCATCATTGGCTACCGCCTGCCGGAGTTTTTAACGTTAATTTTTCCGCTGGGATTTTTTATTGGCCTGATGCTGGTCTTTGGCCGCATGTATGTCGACCATGAAATGGCGGTGATGAACGGCAGCGGAATCAGCCGCCATCAGCTGGCGCGCCTGCTGATTCCAATGACGGTCATCTTCTTAGCAATACAGTCTTTTTTGATGATGTGGGCATCGCCATGGGGGCTGCGCCAGTTTGAAGCGCTGACCACCAGCCAGGCGGTGCGCACGGGCTTCGACTTGGTGCGGCCGAAGGAATTTATTTCCTCAGGCCCTTATACCATTTATGCCGGTGATTTATCGGATGACCGCAGAAACTTAAAAGATATTTTCTTTTATCAGCGGGCGGAAAAAGAAGGCAAGCCGGATGTGATTATTTTGGCGAAGGAAGCCACCCGTGTTGAAATGCAAAATGATGCCGCCAGTGTAGTGGACTTGACTGAAGGCCGCCGTTACGAAATTTATCCCGGCAAAGCCCGCTATTCGCAGGCTGAATTTCAAAGCTACCGCCTGCGTTTAGAAAATGATGCTGAAGCCAAGTTTGAAAGCGCGGAAGTAGAAGCGCTGCCAACCTCAAAATTATGGAAGAACCGTCAGGATCCCGTGGTTGCCAGCGAGCTGGGCTGGCGTATTTTTGTGCCATTTTCTATTGTGGTGGCGCTGATGCTGTCTGTTGCCTTGTCTGAGGTCAGTCCGCGTCAGGGCCGCTACTTAAAGCTGTTCCCGGCGTTATTGATTTTCGCCAGCTTGATTGTGGCTTTAATGGCCGTCAAAACCCGAATTTCCAAAGGTGAGATGGATATCTGGATCTATCCGGTGATTTTATTGGCGTATGCCGTTGCGGCAGCGCTGTTCTCGCGCAAGCAAAAACTCGCGCCGAAAATTAAGAAGCAAATTCAGCGAGTGAGGTCTTAACAATGTTAGCGCGCCGTATTATTGCCAAACATGTGACCCAAACCACCGCGCTCGCGATGATGGGGGCAACAGCGGTCTTGTCCAGCCTGCAGGTGCTGTTTACTTATTTAGGTGAATTAGGTTCATTGACAGAAGGCTATGGCGCATGGGATGCATTCCTGTATGTGCTGTGGGGCGCACCGCATGCGCTGTATGAAATTTTACCCATTTCGGCGCTGATCGGCGCTGTGCTGGGGCTGGGTACGCTGGCGTCGAACAGTGAGTTGATTGTGATGCGCTCTGTCGGGATCAGCCTGTGGCGCATCGTGGGTTGGGTTATGCGTTCTGCACTCATTTTGGTGATTTTATCTTTTGCTTTGAGCGAATGGGTGATTCCCTATACCAATGAGAAATCAGAAAGCATCAAAAGCCACCGGACGGCCGCTGAACTGGGTGAAGTCAAAGGCTATTGGTCGCGTGAAGGGCAGCGCTTTATCTATATCGACTATGCCAATTCGCAAGGCCAGTTAAAAAATGTTCAAGTGGTCGATTTTGATGACAGTTACCGGCTGCGCGGCACGCTGGAAGCGGAGCTGGGGCAATTTGTCAAAGACGGCAGCTGGACATTGCAGAATGCCAAGCAAGTGGATATTTTGAAAACCGGCGATGCAGTGCTTGAACAAAGCGCGAAACTGCCATTGTCTTTGGCGCTGCAGCCGAAATATGTGCATATGGTGACGCTGGATCCTGAAGATTTGTCGCCAAGCCAGCTGGTCAGCTTCATGAGCTATTTGAATGAATACAGCCAAGTGCCTAAAACCTATCAATTGGCATTTTGGCAAAAAGCCGCTTCGCCGCTGGCGCTGATCGCCTTGGTGGTGATCGCCTGTTCCTTTATTTTCGGGCCGCTGCGCCAGCAGTCGATGGGCTTCCGCTTGGTGATTGCCTTGTTCATCGGTTTGGGCTTTTTCTATCTGCAGGATTTCCTCGGCTATGCCAGTTTGGTTTATTCGCCGTCGCCTGCATGGTTTGTTTTTGTGCCGATTGCGCTGATTTTTGCAGCTGGCGGCTACCTGCTGCACCGCGCAAGATAAGCGGTCAGTATCGGGGAAAGCTATGTTCCTGAACAGGATTAACCGTGCCGGGATCATAGAGTCTTGACCGAAAATTCGGTAAGATAGCGTGATTAATTTATAGACCTGAAGAGTGTGCAATTATGTCGGATGCATCTGCTAAAAAAATCCCTCACGTTTTAGTGATTATGGATGGTGTGGGACATCGTGTTGAAGAGAAAGATAATGCCTTCTTAGCGGCGAAACGCCCTAATTTGACAGCGATGGAAGCAAAGCATCCGCATGGTTTAATTTCAGGTTCTGGCGAAGACGTCGGCTTGCCGGATGGTCAGATGGGCAACTCTGAAGTGGGGCACATGAACCTCGGCGCAGGGCGCGTGCTGTATCAGGACTTTACCCGCATTACCAAAGACATCCGTACCGGCGCATTCTTTGAACACGAAGTGCTGGTGGATGCTGTAGAAAAAGCCAAAGCAGCCAATGGCGCAGTGCATATTATGGGCCTGCTGTCGCAAGGCGGCGTGCATTCACATGAAGACCACATTGCGGCGATGGCGGAGCTGGCGCTGAAACGCGGCGCGAAGGTCTATCTGCATGCATTCTTGGATGGCCGTGATACGCCGCCAAAAAGCGCGCAGCCGTCTTTAGAAAAATTGGATGCGCTGTTTGCGCAATATCCTGGCCAAGGCCGTATTGCAACGATGATTGGCCGCTATTTTGCCATGGATCGTGATAACCGCTGGGACCGTGTAGAACAGGCTTACCGCCTGCTGACAGAAGGCGAAGCGCTGCGCACGGCTGCAACAGCTGTTGAAGGCCTGGAACAGGCGTATGCGGCTGAAGAATCTGATGAATTCGTGAAAGCGACCCGCATTGGCGATGTTGCGAAAATTCAAGATGGCGACAGCGTTGTCTTCATGAACTTCCGTGCAGACCGCGCGCGTGAAATTACCAAAGCATTTGTGGAAAAAGACTTCGCTGGCTTTGAGCGTAAAACTGTCCCAGCTTTGTCTAAATTTGTCATGCTGACCCGTTATCAAGCAACCATTGATGCGCCTGTAGCCTATATGCCGGAAGCGCTGGTGAATTCGATTGGCGAGTACTTGTCGGGCTTGGGGAAAACGCAGCTGCGCATAGCTGAAACAGAGAAATATGCGCATGTCACCTTCTTCTTCAGCGGCGGCCGTGAAGAAGAATATCCAGGCGAAAAGCGTATTTTGATTCCTTCTCCAAGCGTGGCAACCTATGATTTGAAGCCGGAAATGAGCGCATACGAAGTGACGGATAAGCTGGTGGCTGCCATTAATTCAGGTGAATTTGACCTGCTGGTGGTCAACTATGCCAATGGCGACATGGTTGGCCATACAGGCGTATTTGATGCTGCTGTGAAAGCGGTTGAAGCGGTAGACACTTGCCTTGGCCGGGTCTATGACGCGGTCATGGCAAACAAAGGCCACATGATTATTACTGCTGACCATGGTAATGTGGAGCAGATGCAGGATTATGTCAGCGGTCAGGTGCATACGCAGCATACCACTGAGCTGGTGCCGTTTATTTATGTCGGGCCAAATGCTGCAGAAATTGATGAAGGCGGTGTGCTGGCGGATGTCGCGCCGACATTGCTGAGCTTAATGAATGTGCCGGTTCCAGCAGAAATGCAGGGGCGCAATTTAATACACGTGAAGGCTTAAGCATTAAGCATATGCAAGGATAGAGGAATGGCGAAAGCGCATTGGCGGTCTGCGGTACTTTTTACCACACTGATGTGCGCGGGCCATTTGACATGGGGAGCAGGCAAAGCGCCTGCTTCAGATGATTTTGACGGGGAGTTCGAGGCAACTTACCAAGAGGTTCCTGTCGAATCCATTCAGCAGTTTGTGCAAATTTACGGCATCGTCAAAGATAATTATGTCAAAGAAAAAAATGACGATGAACTGTTCCAGCAAGCCATCAAAGGCTTATTGAGCGGCTTAGACCGCTATTCCAGATATTTGTCGCCAGAAGACTATAAACAGCTCCTGCAATATACGGAGGGCGATTTAGCCACGGTTGATTTTGATCTGCGCTTTGATGCGGCGCTGCAGCATTGGGTGATTCATAATTTAAAGCCGGATGCGGACTCGGCTAAGCTGGGCCTGAAAAATGGCGTGACGGTGTATAAAGTTGAAGATCAGGAACTGAAGAAGCTGAATCAGGATCAGGTAAAGCATGTTTTAGATGGCGCAATTGGCTCGACGCTCAGCCTGCAGCTGTCCGCCAACAGTTTGCCGATGAATTTGGTGCGCAATACTAAAATTGAAACGGATATTGAGTCCCGGTTGCTGAATAATCAGGTGCTGGTGCTGCATATTAAAGTGTTTCAGCAGGACACCGCCAATGAAGTGAAGCGCTTGATTGAAAGCCATGCGTCATCCAAATTAAAAGCGGTGCTGTTTGACCTGCGCAATAACCCTGGCGGTTTGCTGTCAGCGGCAGTGGAATCGGCCGATTTATTTTTAAATCAAGGCGTCATTGTGTCGACCAAAAGCCGTTCCGAAGGCGATCAGCAGTTTCAGGCTTTGCCCAGCTTTGAATTTCAAAATTTGAAAGTAGGGATTTTAATTAACAGCCGTTCAGCATCTGCCGCGGAAGTGTTTACAGCGGCGATGAAAGAGCATGGGCGCGCATGGGTGGCCGGCGAAAAAAGCTACGGCAAAGGTGTGGTTCAGAAATTATTTCCACTGAGCAACGGCGCAGCGCTGCAGATGACGGTTTCGCAGTACTATACGCCAAATGGGCGCATGATTGAAGGCACTGGCATTCAGCCCAATCTGAGCTATCCGATCCCGCATGATATGCGGGAGGAGAGCTATATTGAACATGTTGCAGATTTGCTGCTGCTTCAGAAATAAAGCGGATGAGGGTTTAGTCCTCATCTGTATCCAGGCCGAATTTCTTTAAACGGTAACGCAAAGACCGGAACGTCATGCCGAGTTTTTTGGCGGCGACAGTTCTATTCCAATGTGTTAAATTCAGCGCATTCAGCAAAATTTCTTTTTCAATTTTTTCCAGAAAAATTTCTAAACCTTCTTCGGGCAGTTTTTTGGCGTTCTGAGGCGGATCAGTCAAGCCATTGTGCAAGGAAGGTTCTGCAGATGATGCAAACAGCTGCGCCATTTGACGCTGCGGCGCGCTTTGCAGCTGAGGCAAATCGATATTGCCGTCATCGCTTAGGGTTATGGCGCGTTCAATGATATTGCGCAATTCACGCACATTTCCCGGGTAATACTGCCCCGTCAGAAACTCTTTTGCGCGGGCGGTCAGCTGCTTGGCCGGGATGTCCCATTCTGAACTGATTTTGTGAATAAAATGCTGCGCCAGAAGCAAGATATCTTCACCGCGCTCACGCAGCGGCGGCAAGATCAAGTCCATGACATGAATGCGGAAGAACAGATCCTGACGGAACTTGCCTTGCTGTACCAAAGCTTCCAAATCTTGGTGGCTGGCGCTGATGACGCGGAAATCGACATCAATTTCAGCATCTGAACCGACAGGGCGGATGCGCTTTTCCTGCACCGCGCGCAGCAGTTTGACTTGCATGCTGAGCGGCAATTCAGCAATTTCATCTAAAAATAAACTGCCGCCGTGTGCGGACTGAATTAAGCCCTGCTTGTCTTGAGTGGCGCCGGTAAAACTGCCTTTTTTATGGCCGAAGAGTTCGCTTTCCATCAATTCAGTGGGAATCGCGCCGCAGTTAATGGCAATGAACGGGCCTTCATTGCGGTTGCTTAGCCGGTGCACTAAATTGGCAACCACTTCTTTGCCTGTGCCGGACTCGCCTGTAATAAAGACAGGCGCCTGCGAGCGGGCGATCTTTTTCAGCGTGACCCGCAGCTGCTGCATCGGCTGTGACTGCCCGATCAGCATTTTGTGCTCCAGCGCATCGGTTTGCAGCTGTCTAGGCTCAGCAGGCTTGTTCAGCGCTTTTTGCAGCAGCTGCTCCAGATGCTTCGGGTTCACCGGTTTGCTGACAAAATCAAATGCGCCTGCTTTTAAGGCTGCGATAGCGATTTCCATATTGCCATAAGCGGTCAATACTGCAACAGGCAGGCTTGGACCATGTTCATTGATCCATTCCAATAGCTGCAGGCCGTTGCCATCCGGCAAATTCAGATCGGTTAAGCAGGCGTCATAGGCATGTTCAGCCAGACATTTTTTGGCATCGCTGAGGCAATGCGCGCTGTGCGTATCAATACCCATGCGTGACAGAGACATCTGCATGAGCAGACACAAGTCTTCTTCATCGTCTACCAGTAAGACCAGTGGCCGTTTTTCCACAATTTCACCCCAAAAAAATTAAATCGCTGCACGCTGGCAAATCAGCCTAAAGCAGGCGCCCCGTTGTTGTTCTACATAAGCCAGCTGAGCCTGATTGGCTTCACAGAAGCTGTGCGCAAGATACAATCCTAAACCAGTTCCTGTAATTTCGGTACTGAAAAAAGGCTGAAATAGCGAAGTGCGGTGCTGAACAGCAACGCCGCGGCCAAAATCCCGCACATCCAGCCTGATAATCTTCTCATGCGGATAAATATTGAGCTCAATAAAAGGCGCATCTGCGTCATTGTGGCGGATTGCATTTCTGATGAGGTTAATCAGCACTTGACGCAATTGCGCTTCATCAAAAGAAATCAGGCAGTCTTTTTGTATATTCAGCTGAATTTTCTTTTGCACATCCGCTAAATCCTCCTGAATCAGCTGCGGTATAAAGCGGTTCAAGCAGAGCTGCACAGCATGGGTTTCACGGTTTTTCACCATATTCAGCGTATCCTGCACAATGCTGTCAATGCGCTGCGCCTGCTTGCTGATCATTTTGCTGAGCATCTGCTGCTGGGCAGGGCCGCTGCCGTTTTGCAGTTCATTAGCCTGGACAATAGCCGCCAAAGGGTTGCGGATTTCATGGGCAATGCTGGCGGACAGCTGGCCCAGAGCGGCCAGCTTCAGCTGCTGCACCTGCTGGTTCAGCTTTTGCGCATCCTGCAGCACCAAAAGCGTCAGCAGCTGATGCGGCACAATCAGTTTCTTCACATGGACATGAATATGGTAAAGGCTTTGCTGAGATTCAAACTGAAACTTTTCGCCATCTTTGAGGTCTTCAAATTTCAGCAATTCGAATAAATCAGGCTGAGTCATATACAGGGGATATTTATCTGCGCTGTAGGCTGCAGAGATGCCAAGCAAATGGCAGGCGGCAGGGTTGCTGAGCACCACATGGCAGTTTTCGTCCAAGACCAGGTAGCCGGTTTCAATCTGTTCCAAAATATAGCGGTTGATATTTTGCAGCTGGTGCAATTCGATCGACTGTGAAAAGTTCAAATTTTCCAGAATCTGGAAGCGCCGCACGGCAATTTGCCCGCATCCGTACACCACAAAGAATAAGAAGGCCAGCAGGGCGCTGTTGCCAATATTGCGCAGTGAGGCAAAGTCTAAAATAGAGCCTAAAAAGAGCTGATAAATCACACTGATCACAGCAATCAGGGTAATCACCAGCGCTTTTCTCGCATCCAGCAGAATTGATGCGGCGAAAATGGTGATGACAAACAGCAGGCTGATATGCAGGTTAGGGCCATCCAATGCCAAAGTCAGCAGGCTTAATGCTGTAACATCGGCAAAAAAAATCAAGATCATCTGCTTCGGGATGGCGGTTTTGATTTTATTCAGTGCAAAAAATTGCAGGCTGTTCACGATGACATAAATCGTTAACACATAGAGATAAAGCTTAGGATACTGATACTGATTATTGAGCTGGTTATAGGTAAATAAAAAAATAATCAGCAGGCAGCTGCTGATAATAAAACGGTAAGCGCTGTACCAAATGCCCAGATGATATTGATTAAGTTCTGAAAGATTGGGGCGCTGACTCATGTGACCTGCAAAGTAATGAATTAAGGTTTAATGAGTCCATAACGAATGGCTAAATGTGTCAATTTGACATCACTGTCAAGATTCAGCTTTTCAAAAATACGGTATCGGTAAGTGTTGACGGTTTTTACGCTGACAAACAGCTTGTCCGCAATTTCCTGCGCGCTGATGCAATTCACCACCATCATCGCAACTTGCATTTCACGTTCCGACAAAGCGTCAAAAGGGGATTGCTGTGTATCCGACAAATAAGAGCTGGCCAACTGCTCGGCAATATCCGCACTGAAATATTTTCCGCCCTGCATGACTTTATTGATGGCGCGCACCATTTCAGTGACCGGAGCGCCTTTGGTAATGTAGCCTTTGGCGCCCGCTTTCAGCAATAAGGATGGGTAAGGCTCTTCTGCTAAGCCGCTGACCGCCAGCACTTTGGTTTCTGGCGCAGTCTGCAGCAAACGGCGTGTCGTTTCTACACCGCCAATCCCCGGCATATTGACATCCAGCAGCACGACATTCGGGTGGTGCTGGCGGACTAAGGAAATTGCTTCTTCACCAGATTCAGCTTGGCCAATAACCTGAATTTCTGCATGGTCTTCGAGCATTCTGCAAATCCCTGTGCGTACCAATTCATGGTCATCTACAACTAAAACTGTGATCACCTGTACTCTCCCTGTCTGAAAATCGTTTTTTTTGTTACATAAAGCAAAATAAGCTTGCAATGAAACGACAAAATTAGCAATGCTATTCTTATCAAAAATGGAGAACTTATTAAACTTTCTTTGAACGTAATTTGTTCTCTATTGCGTCAATGTACGGCATATTAGAGGCAATAGGCAATTATTGCCTTATTGAGTTGAGTAAATATGGTGAAGACTTCAAATAAATTTCTAATGCGCGCGCTGGGAATTTCATTTCTGTTTGGCATGAGCTCGGTGAGTTTTGCAGACATCGTAATGAATTCAAATCCCAATCAGGCAAACCTCAGCTGGTCTTCAGAAGAAGCCAATCAGCTGCTGAATGCTGACGTATCCGCATCTGCTGAGCTGGCAGACGAACCTTCACCGCAAGGCTCAACCAAAGTCAGTACGTCTATACGCAGTTCAAATGGCGCAGTGCAGTCTGCGCCGTCTAAAACGGTGCAGATTTTTGATACCAGCGTCAATGCGCATCAGCCTTCGGTAAATGCCCGCGCCGCTCTGGTCATGGATGGACAGACTGGGGAAGTGCTGTACAGCAAAAACAGCAATACCGCTTTGCCTATTGCATCCATTACTAAATTGATGACAGCGGTGGTGATTGCAGATTCTCGCTTGAATATGTCAGAAAAAATTACTTTACAGCAGGGGGATTTTTCTTGTTCGGGCTGTAAAAGTTCCAGTTCAACACTGCGTGCCGGCGACAGCATGAACCGTGCAGAAGCCTTGCTGTTTGCATTGATGAAATCTGAAAATCCAGCCGCTTCGGCTTTGGCGCGCACTTATCCAGGCGGGCGTCCCGCATTCTTTGCTGCCATGAATGCTAAAGCCAAGTCTTTGGGCATGCATTCGACCCGTTATGTAGAGTCAACAGGCTTGCACCCAGGCAATGTGTCTTCTGCGCGCGATTTAGGCATTTTGGTGAATACGGCTTCACAATACGGCTTGATCCGCCAATTTTCGACTACGCCAAGCTACGATTTCAATTTAGGCTACCGTGTTCTGAAATCCAATAATACCAATGCACTGGTGCGTAACGGCGGGTGGAATATCAATATTTCAAAAACCGGCTATATTAGTGAAGCTGGCCGCTGCGTGGTGATGCATACGACGTTGAATAACCGCCCTGCAGTGGTTGTATTGCTGGGCGCTGATTCTTCGGCAGCGCGTACCAATGATGCGACCCGTCTCATGACCTGGGTTTCTCAGCTTCCAAAACGCATTTAAGCGCATTCATTTGATACCGTACATGGAATTCACTTGACTGAATGCCTGAACATTACATGTTCAGGCATTTTTATTTCGGCGGCCAATGCGCGCCAGCCATAAAAAAGCCCTGCAATTGCAGGGCTTTTTCAGTCTGAATATGAATTACATATTTGACAGAATCGAGTCTTTAACCTGATCCATGGTGGCATCAATAGACAGCATCACGGCATCTTGGCATTGCTTGATGGCCGTATCAGGATCTTTCAGGCCGTTGCCAGTTACAGTACAAACAATCACCGAACCTTCTTTGATTTTGCCAGACTTGATGTCACGGATTGCGCCACCAACAGAGGCAGCAGAAGCAGGCTCTACGAATACGCCTTCGTACATCGAAAGCAGGCGCTGCGCATCTAAGATTTCAGCATCAGTGAGTTCGTCAAACCAGCCTTGTGAATCACGTACAACTGCTTTGGCATGGTTCCAGCTTTGCGGGTTGCCAATACGGATGGCCGTCGCTACTGTTTCAGGGTTAGCTACTGGTGCACCGCGAAGGAATGGCGCAGCGCCTGCAGCTTGGTAGCCCGCCATAATTGGCAAGCCGGCTGGTTTAGGGCCTGTGAATTGGTCAGTCTCAGCGTCATAAACCACTTGTTCAAACTCATCTTTCGATTGGTTTGCAACCGCTTCTGTATAACCCATCCAGTGCGCAGTAATGTTGCCTGCATTGCCGACAGGCAGGCAGTGGTAGTCTGGCGCACGGCCCAATGCTTCAACAATTTCATAGGCAATGGTTTTTTGGCCTTGCAGGCGGTATGGGTTGATTGAGTTGACAATCGTCACTGGCGCTTGGTCAGCGACTTCCTTAACAAGGCGCATGCCGTCATCGAAGTTGCCGCGGATTTGCATAGTGATCGCGCCGTACATCATGGCTTGCGCCATTTTACCCATGGCAATTTTGCCTTCTGGGATTAATACGAACGCTTTGATGCCGGCACGCGCAGCATAGGCAGCAGCAGCAGCGGAAGTATTGCCTGTAGACGCGCAGATGATGGCTTTAGAGCCTTCTTCGACTGCTTTTGTTACCGCCATAGTCATACCGCGGTCTTTAAATGAACCAGTCGGGTTTAAGCCCTCGTACTTCACATAAATTTCAACATTTTTGCCGGTTAAACGTGGAATGTTCTCAAGTTTAATCAGTGGCGTGTTGCCCTCGCCTAATGAAATTGCGCGAGTGGTTGCAGACACTGGTAAACGGTCGCGATAGCGGTCAACTAAACCAGTATAACGATTGGCATTCGACATGATGATGTTCCAATTGTGTGTAGAGCTTGGCGAGAGGAATTGAAAATATTCCCCTCGACCCGGTGATTAATTATCAAGCGATTCTAAACGAATTCGCACAATTTCGCCATGAATGACAGGCAATGCTTGAATTTGCTGAAGGGCTTCATCCATTTTTGATTCTTTCACTGGATCGGTCAGAATCACGATAGGGATAAGGTCTTTTAAGCGCGGCTGCTGCATGATGGCGTCAATGCTGATGCCGGCACGGCTTAAAATAGTCGTCACATCGGCAAGTACGCCAGTTTGATCTTCTGCATTAATGCGGATGTAGTAGCCTGTGGTCATTTCTTCGCGCGGCAGAATCGGCAAATCGGTTAATGCTTCAAATGCCAATTGCGGAATAGTGCCTGCGCCGTCTTCGGTATATGAAATGTCGCGGACAATATCGACAACGTCAGCAACGACTGCAGATGCTGTTGGGCCTGCGCCTGCGCCTGCGCCGTAGTAAAGGGTAGGGCCAACGGCATTGGCTTGAACCAAGACTGCATTTTTCACACCGTTGACATTGGCAATCAGCTGATCTTCTGGAATCAGTGTTGGATGCACGCGAAGCTCAATGCCTGTTTCTGCGCGGCGCGCAATGCCTAAATGCTTGATGCGGAAACCTAAGTCTTCAGCATATTTCACATCCTGCGCTGTAATTTTACTGATGCCTTCAGTGAAAACTTTGTCAAACTGCAGCGGAATACCGAATGCGATTGAGGCTAACAGGGTCAGCTTATGCGCAGCATCAATGCCTTCAACGTCAAAGGTTGGGTCTGCTTCTGCATAGCCCAGTTCCTGCGCTTCTTTCAGCACGTCTGCAAATGCGCGGCCTTTTTCGCGCATTTCAGTCAAAATAAAGTTGCCTGTGCCGTTGATGATGCCCGCCAGCCAGTCAATTTTATTGGCAGCCAGGCCTTCGCGCATGACTTTAATAATGGGAATGCCGCCGGCAACTGCGGCTTCATACGCAATTTGTACGTGATGATCATCCGCAAGCTTAAACAATTCATTGCCGTATTCGGCTAAAAGCGCTTTATTGGCAGTCACGACTTGCTTGCCGTGCTTGATCG
The DNA here is from genome assembly GCF_000368865.1 of Acinetobacter bouvetii DSM 14964 = CIP 107468. Taxonomy (GTDB): domain Bacteria; phylum Pseudomonadota; class Gammaproteobacteria; order Pseudomonadales; family Moraxellaceae; genus Acinetobacter; species Acinetobacter bouvetii. The sequence continues at coordinate 244,817 of NZ_KB849730.1, read as the reverse complement.
CTTCCTGAATGACTTCATAGGCAGGATGAATGCCGCCCATGACTTCAACCACCACATCAACATCCGGCTGACGCACGATGTCCATCAAGTCAGAGCTTTGCTTGACTGATGCAGGCAGATCTAAATCTGGGCGCGGACGGCGTGTGCCGACATGGGTAATTTCAATTTCACGACCGGTGCGACGTTTAATCTCAGCAGCATTTTCTTTTAATAGTTTAAGGGCACCACCACCCACAGTACCAAGACCGAGGATTGCCAGACGAACTGGTTTCACGTCACACTCCAAATATTCATCAACATTAAGCGAACCTAGATCATAGCTAAAAAAATGCCATGACTCTAGGAGATTCACAACTTTCTATCCATCTATAAAAAACAGTAATTTAATCAATAAAATTTATTTATTTAAACGCTCAGCCAATTCATTCGGCTCCATGTAGCCGCCCAAATAAACACCGTCTGTGCTGTAGATGGCAGGCGTGCCGTTTACGCCAATATTCAGGCCCATTTGATACATGTCGCGCACTGGATTTTTGCAGGCCGCTGGCGGCAGCTGCGCGCCAGAAATGGCTTGATTGAACGCCAGTTGGCGGTCTTTGCTGCACCAGACGCTTTCCATTGCCGGAATGAACTGTTCGCCGCGCGGCCATGCGATATAGCGGACTTCGATGCCTTTGCTGTTGATTTCATCCATATGCTCATGCAGTTTATGGCAATACGGGCAGCTGGCATCAGTAAAGACATATACCACGTGCTTGGTTTTGCCTTTGGCTGGATAAACAATTAAATCTTCAGTTTTCAGTTGATCAAAGAGTTTTTTGGCATTAGCGGCCTGCAGATTCTGGCTGACATTATGCAGTTCTTTGCCGCCTAGGCGCACAATTTCACCCTGCAGAATATATTTACCGTCAGCTGTCGCATAAACAGAAGGCATGCCTTCGAAGCTGATCCAATACAGGTTGGGCACTTCAGTCGGCTGCGCATCGGTAATTTTGGCATTGATATTGGCTTTTTTCAGGCCGTCCTGCAGCGTGCTGATCAGGCGCTGCTGCGCATTGCGTTCAGTCAATGTAGAGGCTTCACCTGTTGCGGGGGTGCTGGCGGTCAAGGGCGCTTGTTTTTCTTCATTATTGGATTTTGAACACGCGCTTAGCCCCATGCCTGCGGCAAGCGTGCATGCAATAAAAAATGTTGAACGGGTAAATAACATAAACAACCCTTTTTCTTTTAGCTTTATAAAACTGGTGGATTAGCATAGCAAAAAAAACGCAGAGCAATAAAATTTCTTCGTCTTATCGCGCTGCGTTTTATGCACGAGGATGGTGCGCCGCATGCAGCTGCTGCATGCGCACCTGCGCGACATGGGTATAAATTTGCGTGGTGGACAAATCGCTGTGGCCGAGCAGCATTTGCACCACACGCAGGTCTGCGCCGTGATTCAGCAAATGAGTGGCAAACGCATGCCTTAAGGTATGCGGTGAGAGTTCCGACTGGATATTGGCCTGCAGCGCATAGCGCTTAATGGCATACCAAAAATTCTGCCGGCTCATGATGCCGCCGTGCTGGGTTAGAAATAAATAATCGGTTGAGGTTTTATACAATGCAGGCCGGGCTTCGGACAGATATTTCTCCACCCATTCGCAGGCGATTTGCCCTAAAGGCACGAGGCGCTCTTTATTGCCTTTGCCGACAATGCGCAAATACCCTTGCTTTAAATTGATCAGGTCAAGCCGTAAATTCAGCAGTTCGGTCACCCGCAAGCCGCAAGCGTACAGCACTTCAAGCATGGCCCGGTCACGCAGGCCTAGGGCGGTTGCAGTTTCCGGCGCTTGAATCAGGGCTTCAACATCGGCTTCAGACAAATCTTTGGGCAGCGCCCGTCCTAATTTTGGCGTTTTGTGCATGCTGACAGGGTTGTCATCGCGCAGCTTCTGCTCCTGCAGGAATTTAAAAAAAGAGCGCAGGGCAGACAGCGAGCGGGCAATGGAACGCGGGCTCTTGCCTTGCTTAGTGAGGTTTAGCAGCACATCGGCAATATCATCGCTGCTCCACTGCGGCATAGCGGCCTGACAGCATTCGCTGCATTGAATTAAATCAGAGAGGTAGGCATTGCGTGTATGCGGGCTGACGGTCTGAGCGATCAGGAAATCCCGGAAACCCTGCAAGAACCCTAACTGTTCAGGAATTGTAACGGGCGCAGGGACGCGCGGTTTTTTATTTAACATGCTATTTTCAACTTATCGGCGCTACGCCCTCAACTGGCGGGCTTTCTGCAATGTAATGCAATTTGCTTTTCCTGTCGATGCGCTGTTTGGAAATGAGAATTGAAATCAAATCTGATTTGGTAATTATTCTCATTTGCTTGTATAATATTCAAAATTTTTTAGGATTAGATGCGTGCGTTTATCTGATTTGAAAGTCAAACAATCTGCCATCATTCAAAAGGTTCACCGTATTGAAGATGAGCGCTCCCAAGCTGATCTGGTGGCGGGCCGTTTGGAAACATTAGGCTTTATTCCAGGTACAAAAGTGCAAGTCATTACTAAAGGAATTTTTGGCGGGGACCCGATTTTAATTCAGATTGGCTTTACCCGGTTCGCATTGCGTAAAGCGGAAGCGCAGAAAATTGAAATTGAAGGAGCGCCTGCATGAGTGATGCGCTGCGTATTGCCCTTGTTGGTAACCCTAACTGCGGTAAAACATCATTATTCAACCATTTAACAGGGACCCGGCAAAAAGTTGCCAACTATGCAGGGGTAACGGTTGAACGTAAAGTCGGCCAATTTGTACTGCCGTCAGGCAAGCCTGTGCGTGTGCTGGATTTGCCGGGGACATACAGCCTCAACGCGACCAGTCCGGATGAGGAGATCACCCGCGATGTGGTGCAAGGCAAAATTGCTGAGGAAGGCCATCAGGATGCTTTCCTGTGCGTGGTGGATGCCACAAACCTCAAACTGCATCTGGGCTTGGTGATGGAGATGATTGCGCTGGGGCGTCCAATGCTGCTGGTGTTGAACATGATGGACGAGGCGCGCCGCCGGGGCATGCAGGTCAACACGCAAAAGCTGTCAGAGCGTTTAGGCATTCCCGTCGTGGAAACGGTTGCTGTGCGCAATGCAGGCATTGAAAGCCTGATGAGTGCGCTTGATCAGGAGAAGTTTGCTGCGCCGCATACCGAACTCAGCGGCCTGACGGGTGACACTCATCAAAAGATTGATACGATTCTGAACGATGTCGTTCATTTTGTAGACCATGAAGATAAGCGTTCCGACTTTCTAGATAAAATATTCCTGCATCCTGTGCTGGGCTTAGTCAGCCTGGCGGTCATGATGTTTATTATCTTCCAGGCGGTCTTTGCTTGGGCTGCGCCATTTATGGACGGCATTGAAACCTTCTTCGGCTGGCTGGGTGAATTTATCGGACAGCATATTTCGCATCCGCTGCTGAACAGTTTGGTGGTGGATGGAATTATTGCCGGGGCGGGCGGTGTCGTGGTGTTCCTGCCGCAGATTTTGATTTTGTTCTTTTTTATTTTGGTACTGGAAGAATCGGGCTATTTGCCGCGCGCGGCTTTCCTGCTGGATAAGCTGATGTTCAAAGCCGGATTGAGCGGGCGTGCGTTTATTCCATTGCTGTCCAGTTTTGCCTGCGCTGTGCCAGGTGTGATGGCGACCCGCAGCATCAGTGATCCGCGTGATCGTCTGGTGACCATTTTGGTTGCGCCATTAATGACCTGTTCTGCGCGTTTGCCTGTCTATGCGCTGCTGATTTCAGCGTTTATTCCTGCAAAAATGGTGTGGGGCGTGTTTAATTTACAAGGTCTTGTGCTGTTTGCCTTATACATGGCGGGCATAGTCAGCGCTTTAATCGTAGCGACCATACTGAAATTTTTCCAAAAAGATAAGTCTCAGCATGCGCTGCTGATGGAGCTGCCAAGCTACCGCTTTCCTGATATTAAAAGCATCTGGATCGGCCTGCTGGACCGCGCCAAGATCTTTATGAAGCGCGTTGGCGGCATTATCTTTGCGCTGTCAATTCTGCTGTGGTTCCTGTGCACTTTCCCGCAGGCGCCAGAAAATGCGGCATTGCCAGCGATTGATTATTCTTTTGCCGGCATGCTGGGTCATTTAATGCAGCCGATTTTTGCGCCGATTGGCTTTAACTGGCAGATCTGTATCGCCTTGATCCCTGCGATGGCTGCCCGTGAAGTGGTGGTGGCGGCATTGGGCACCGTATATGCCTTATCCGCGGCGGATGATGATGCTGTGGCCCAGGGCTTATCGACATTGATCAGCAGCGGAGATTTAGGCTGGTCATTGGCGACAGGCCTGTCTTTGCTGGTGTGGTTTGTTTATGCGCCGCATTGCTTGGCAACATTGGCCACCGTTAAGCGTGAAACAGGTTCATGGAAAACGGTCGGCTTTATGACGGTTTATCTGTTTGGTTTGGCTTACTTCATGGCCTTTCTAACCTATCAAATTGCATCACATTACTTCGGCTAGGTTTTCGAGGCGACGTGAGAGGAGACTAAAATGATTGAAGTTCTAATCGTGGCTGCATTGGTGATTTGGAGTGCTGTCGTGGTGTTTAAGAAAGTTTTTCCGAAAACAGCGTACGCGTTCTTTCTGTCTTTATCGAATGTGGCTCAAAAGCAGGGCTGGACGGCTGTGGCGAAACGCTTAAAGCCTGCCATGGTTGCAGGCTGCGGCGGCAGCTGTGGATGCTCTGCATCGGACACGCCTGCTGAAAAAAAACCGGAAGTGCAGGCTGTAAAATGGAAATAAGTTCAGATTGCTGAAAGCGCTTTTTAGCAAAATAGAAAAACCGTCATTTTTATGACGGTTTTTTTACGCGCTGACACAAAAAAACCGCCAGAAAGTCAAAACTGAAAAAGCATTCAAAACAGCAAAGTGCTAACATTTTGTCAGTTTTAAAAACAAACCATAAAATGGGGCAAAAATGTTAATACAGCGTGGTGGTTTAAAGGTCGTTGCTGGACTTGGAATTTCAGGTGTCGCCGCGGTTAATTTTTTACATGAACACGGTTACCGCGTTGCTGTTACAGATTCAAGAGCTACCCCGCCAGGCCATGACCAGATTCCTGCTGCAGTGCAAGCCAGCTTTGGCCAATTAGATGAAGAGCTGCTGCTTCAGGCTGAAGAAATTGTCATCAGCCCAGGGCTGGATCCAAAACTGCCGGAAATTCAGGCCGCAGCCGCCAAAGGCATTCCGATTGTCAGTGAAATTCAGATTCTGCGCCGGGCAACAGATAAGCCGATTGTCGCCATTACCGGATCTAATGCCAAAAGCACCGTGACCACGCTGCTGGGCTTAATGGCGAAAGAAGCTGGGAAAAAAGTCGCTGTGGGCGGCAACTTAGGGCGTCCTGCACTGGATTTAACCAAAGATGATCCAGAACTGTATGTGCTTGAACTCTCCAGCTTCCAGCTGGAAGCGACCTCCAATTTAGCGGCGGAAGTTGCTGTTGTATTGAATATGAGTGAAGATCATTTAGACCGCCACGGCGACATGATGGGCTATCACACTGCGAAGCACCGCATCTTCCAAGCTGTGAAAAAAGTGGTGTTTAACCGTGATGATTCTTTAACCCGCCCGCTGGTGCCGGACGCAACGCCGATGCAAAGCTTCGGATTGAATGCGCCGGATATGAATCAATTTGGCATCTTGCGGGATGATGACGGCACAATTTGGCTGGCGCGCGGGCGTGAGCGCCTGCTGAAAAGCTCGGATATGTATATTCAAGGCACGCACAATGTGGCGAATGCTTTGGCTTGCCTGGCGCTGGGTGAAGCGATCGGCCTGCCTTTAGACAGCATGCTGAATACCCTGAAGACGTTTAAAGGCCTCGAGCACCGCTGTGAATTCGTGAAAGAATTGGCGGGTGTGCGTTACTACAATGACTCGAAAGGCACCAACATTGGCGCGACACTGGCTGCGATTGATGGCTTAGGCGCTGCCATTGAAGCCCAAGGCGGCAAAGTGGCGATTATCTTGGGCGGGCAAGGCAAGGGGCAGGATTTCACAGCGCTGCGTGACTCGCTCAACAAATACGCTAAAGTGGCGGTGCTGATTGGTGAAGACCGCCCAATCATTGAGAAAGCGATTGCGGGAACAACAGCGCTGCTGCATGCGGCAACGCTGAAAGAAGCGGTGGAAATTTGCCAGCAGCATGCGCAGGCCAATGATGTCGTGCTATTGTCACCTGCATGCGCAAGTTTTGATATGTTTAAAGGTTACAGCGAACGCGGTCATCAGTTTGTTGACTGCGTGAATTCACTGGCTTAAAAGAATGATAAGGAACGTTGTATGGCTGGGTTAGCTCAGACGACCATCAGTAAGATAAATGAAGCCTATGACCGGTGGGCGCCTCGGCTGCCTGCCGAAGTCAACATGCGCAATGTGCTGATTTTTTGCGTGCTGGCGCTGTTGTGTTTAGGCTCCATTATGGTGGCTTCGGCATCAATGCCGTATGCAGACCGTCTGCATGAAAATGCATTTCACTATATTACACGGCACGGGATTTCAATTCTTGTGGCCGGTGTTGCGGCATTCTTGGCCTATAAAGTGCCGATGAATGTCTGGTTCAACAATACCTTCCCGCTGTGGCTGCTGACGATTCTGCTGCTGGCGGTGGTGCTGGTGGCGGGAACCGAGGTCAATGGTTCAACGCGCTGGATTCGGATAGCCGGTTTTACCCTGCAGGCCTCTGAAGTCGCTAAAGTCATGATGGCGATTTTTACTGCAGATTATGTCGTGCGCAGGGCCGAAGAAGTGCGGACCAGTGTTTCTGGCCTTGTGCGGCTGGGCGTGGTGATGATTATTACCGTGGGCTTGATTCTGGCGGAGCCAGACTTAGGCGCGACCGCTGTCATTGTCTTAATGATCCTCGGGGTGTTTTTCCTTGCAGGCGCACCGGCAATTCAGTTTATCGCTTTCATGGCGTTTATTATTGCCGGCTTGGTGATTGCGATTGTGTTCGAGCCTTACCGCCTGCAGCGCGCGCTGTCGTTCACTAACCCTTGGGCAGATCCGTTAGGGACCGGTTACCAGCTGTCGAATGCCTTAATGGCGTTTGGCCGCGGTGAGTGGTTTGGCGTGGGGCTTGGCCATAGCATTCAAAAAATGTCCTATCTGCCGGAAGCGCATACCGACTTCATGCTGGCTATTTTAGGTGAGGAATTCGGCTTTTTTGGCATTACGACGGTTCTGGTGCTGTCATTCACCATGGTGGTGTGCTGCATTAAAATCGGCCACCGCGCGCTGAAAAACCAGTACCTGCGCGCAGGCTATTTGGCGTATGGCATCAGTATTATTTTTCTGCTGCAGATTTTAGTGAATGCCGGCATGAACATGGGCATGCTGCCAACCAAAGGCTTAACATTGCCCTTTATCAGTTATGGCGGCTCATCTTTGATTATGTGCGCGGTGATGATCAGCCTGATTCTCAAAATTGAAGCCACCACTTGCCAGACCAACCCAAGCAAAGAAGAATCCAGCTTTTAAATGATTGATGGGCAAGATTCTGGCCGGACAGCGTAAAGGCGGTGTCCGGTTTTTTTTATTGAGCAGACGGGTTGATTGAACAGCAGTCTGGAAGCAGAGATATCAGCGGATCTTTTGCACGGCTGTCAGGGGGTATTGCTGGCTGCCTTTACAAATAGATGCCGCGCAGTTCTGTGCTGTGCGGGATCAAGTCTGTATTCCACTGCGCGACAGCCTGCTGAAGCATTTGAGCTGGGCTGTTTAACTCGACTTCCGGCTGGCGCAAAGCGCGTAAGGCCTGCTGTAAAAGCTTCGGCGCCTGTGTTAAATCCAGCGCCTGCGCCATATTCTGCTTAGACAGTTTCTGCCCCTGATCATTCATCGCTAAAGGCAAATGCATATACTGCAGCTGCGGATAACCCAGCAGCCGACCCAGCCAAATCTGCCGTTCAGTATTGTCTAAGAGGTCTGCGCCGCGCACGACATGCGTCATGCCCTGCAGATAATCATCCACCACCACTGCCAGCTGATAATTAATAATGCCGTCGCGGCGTTTGAGCACGAAATCGCCAAGATCATGCTGCAGGTTTGAGCAGTGTCTTCCCTGCAGGCGGTCAGTAAAGCAGATCTCCTGATCGCTGACTTTGACCCGAATGGCCTGATCTTTTAAAGCCAAGTTCAGATTGCGGCAGGTGCCCTGGTAAATATGATTCGAGCCGAGCATTTTCCGGGTGCATTGGCAGGCATACACCAAGCCGTGCTGATGCAGCTGCTCAATGGCAGACTCATAGAGATTCAGGCGGTTTTTTTGAAAGATGATGTCGGCATCAGGGTCAAACTGAAAAGCATCAATTGAACGAAGAATGTGATCTTCACTGCCGGGGTAGATGCGCGGAATGTCGGTATCTTCAATACGCACCAGCCATTGGCCATGATGTGCGCGGGCGTCGCAATAGCTGGCGACTGCGGTAATTAAAGATCCAAAATGCAAAGGGCCGGTTGGCGATGGCGCAAACCGGCCCACATAAGCCATCCTGCTGTCCCCCTCCTTTGGTAAAGAAGGGGCTAGGGGAGGATTATTCAATAGCATGCTTAACCGTTGTTTTGCTTCTCTTTGATTTCTGCCAGTGTTTTGCAGTCAATACATAGAGTGGCAGTTGGACGGGCTTCCAAACGGCGCAAGCCAATTTCAATACCGCAAGTTTCACAGAAACCGTAGTCATCATTTTTGATAGCTTCAATTGACTGCTCAATTTTACGGATTAATTTGCGTTCACGGTCACGCGTACGCAATTCAATCGCAAATTCTTCTTCCTGCGTTGCGCGGTCGTTGACGTCTGGAAGCGCTGTATTTTCATCCTGCATGGTGTTTAAAGTACGGTCCACTTCAGACATCAGCTCAGCTTTCCATGCCAGCAGGATACGCCGGAAGTGCTCAAGCTGCCCTTCAGACATGTATTCTTCATTTTTCTTAGGCTGATAAGGTTCAATACCAAATAAGCTAGCAGTAGAACCACCTTCAGATGCCTTTGGCTTCGCTTTGCGGACGCGTTTTACAGATTTTTCATCTGCTGTATCAGTTTGTGCGTCTAAGACTTGATTTTGGTTGTCATTCGCCATATAGGGCATTCCTCATCATATGCATATTATCTATACGCAAAAAATATGGTGATATGCAAGTTTTTATCGACCCTTTTGGGAGATTCCTCCTGCAGGGGTCGTCATCATATAGACTTTTTTTCGATTTTGATAGTCTTAGATGTCGGGTTTCTAACTATCACTTTTCCATCAGATGCAATAACTTAATGCAAAAGAAACAAAATGAAAAGTTAATAACCTGAAATTTCAACATTAATTTTGGGCTGATTGATTTTTACGCGAATCACGTGCGTCGAAAATTCACCATTTTCTTTTAAATTCAGCACACGGTAACCCGGCATAGACTCATCCAGCGCGAAAGAATCGCTATGCGGCTTGAACTGAACACTGGTTGACGGCGTGGATAAAAACTGCACGCCGTGGCGCTCATTGCGGGAATCTTGATGCACATGGCCGTACAGTACAGCTTTAACATTTTGATGCTTGGCGATCACATCCAGCAAATGATCTGCATTTTTCAGCTTATGCTGATCAATCCAGAAGGACTGCATGGCAAAGGGGTGGTGATGGCAGGCAATGATGATATGCTGATCCGCCTGTTCTGACAGCATTTGATCCAGCTGCTCCAGCTGTTCTTGAGCAACCCAGCCATCGACTTTCCCTTCAACAGCGCTGTTCAGCAGAATGAGGCGCCAATTGCCAAAACTCAGCATGTGCGCGCGGTCTTGCTGGCGGTGAAAAGGGAAAATGGCCGTATCGTCATGATTCCCCGGAATTTGAAAATGCGGCAGATTCAGCGTCTGCATAAAGCGTAAATAGCGGTCATAGGTTTCTGAGACCGGCACTTGCGCTAAATCGCCAGTATGAATGATGGCGTCAATATCGGGCAGGTGCTGTTTCATATGCTGAATGACAGCATGAAAGCTTTGTTCAGGATTCATGGCTGCAAATTCTAGATCATCCTGATCCATGAGATGCGTATCTGAAATTTGGACAATCGTCCAGCCTGAAGATGAATCTGTGTGATTTGATAAAGGCATGTCCTTCCCCTTAGACACTCTTTATAGTATGAATTTTCTGCTGCAGCCATTGCAAGGCCATAATGACGGGAGCATTCTTTAACCGACCGCTGGCAAGCAGCTCAGGCAGGTCTGCATAATTAAAAATATGCAGCTGAATATTTTCGCCTTCGTCCGGCATGCCGAAAATGCCGCCATGTTCAGGCAATTCCGCCTGCGCGGCATATAAGTGGAACAGTTCTGAACACGCGCCCGCCGAAGGATAAAAGCTGAACAGATGCTGCAGCGCATCCAGTTCACAGCCCGATTCTTCTAAGCTTTCCCTGCGGATGCAGTTTTCAGCAGATTCATCGCCATCCAATACGCCGGCAATAATTTCCAGCTGCCAAGGCGATTCGGCATCATCGATTGCGCCGATGCGGAATTGCTCAATTAAGGCAAATTTTTCCTGGCGGTCATGATAAATCAGTACGCCGGCAGCTTCCGGACGGTGAATCAGCTCTCTGTGAATGACCGCAGTGAACTGATCTTGCCCGAACAGGCGGTGCCGGAGGCTGACTTTTTCAACTTCAATAAAGCCTTTGAATTGATATTCACGCCCTTCAACAGTGAAATCTTTTTTGTTATATGAAGCTTGTTTAATAATATTCATATGCTTAAAAAATGCAAAAGGATGAAAACGGCTGTTTTCATCCTAACTGAGATTTAAAAGAACACCAATTTTTTTTTACGCAGTTACAGTTTGTGGTACAATTTTTGACCATGTTCATGGTAGGCCGTTTTCATGGCCTGCATGCCTGCATCAATGGTTGCGGGGCTTTCAGCAGCCGGTCTGGTATTTTGTTGATTTTGCGCGTAATCCCTGACATTTTGCGTGATTTTCATCGAGCAGAACTTTGGCCCGCACATAGAACAGAAATGCGCTGATTTATGCGCCTCTTTCGGCATGGTTTCATCGTGCATTGAGCGCGCTGTATCAGGGTCTAAGCTCAAATTGAACTGATCTTCCCAGCGGAACTCAAAACGCGCTTTAGACAGGGCATTATCGCGCACCTGCGCGCCGGGATGCCCTTTGGCAAGGTCTGCTGCATGGGCTGCGATTTTATACGTAATAATGCCGTCTTTGACATCTTTCTTATTGGGCAGGCCCAAATGCTCTTTCGGTGTCACATAACAGAGCATGGCTGTGCCGTACCAGCCAATCATGGCTGCGCCAATGGCAGACGTAATGTGGTCATAACCGGGGGCAATATCAGTGGTCAGTGGCCCAAGCGTATAGAAAGGCGCTTCCTGGCAGACCTCAAGCTGCAAATCCATATTTTCCTTCACCATGTGCATTGGCACATGCCCCGGACCTTCAATCATCACCTGCACATCATGTTTCCATGCGCGGTGAGTGAGTTCGCCTAAGGTGCGCAGCTCGCTGAACTGCGCTTCATCATTGGCATCCTGAATGCAGCCCGGGCGTAATCCATCGCCTAGACTGAAAGAGACATCATAGGCTTTCATGATTTCACAGATTTCATCGAAATGGGTATACAGGAAGTTTTCGGTATGATGCGCTAAGCACCATTGCGCCATGATTGAGCCCCCGCGGGACACAATGCCTGTCAGGCGATTCGCGGTCATCGGCACATAGCGCAATAGCACGCCTGCGTGAATGGTGAAGTAATCCACGCCTTGTTCGGCTTGTTCAATCAGCGTGTCTTTGAAAATTTCCCAGGTTAAATCTTCAGCCACGCCATCCACTTTTTCCAAAGCCTGATAAATCGGTACCGTGCCAATCGGAACCGGTGAATTGCGGATAATCCATTCACGGGTTTCATGAATATTTTTACCCGTAGACAAGTCCATGATGGTGTCTGCACCCCAGCGGGTTGCCCAGGTCATCTTTGACACTTCTTCATCAATCGAAGAACCTAATGCAGAGTTGCCGATGTTGGCATTAATTTTCACCAGGAAGTTGCGTCCAATGATCATCGGCTCGCATTCAGGATGATTGATATTGGCAGGGATGATGGCGCGGCCTTCAGCCACTTCTTTACGCACAAATTCAGGGGTGATTTCCATGAGGTTGCGTGCGCCAAAGTTTTGCCCTGCATGCTGGCGCATATCCACGCCTTCATGCTGGCGCTGATTTTCACGAATCGCAATGTATTCCATCTCAGGCGTGATGATGCCTTGTTTGGCATAGTGCATTTGCGAGACGTTGCGGCCTGTTTTGGCGCGGCGCGGTTTTTGGATATGGGCGAAACGGATGCCGGCGGTACGGATGTCTTTCAGGCGTTCTTGTCCGAACTTTGAGGTGAGGGTGTCCAAATGTTCAGTATCGCCACGTTCAGCAATCCAGGCTTCACGGACATTGGGCAGGCCTTTGTTCAGGTCAATCTGCACATTCGGGTCGGTATACACGCCTGATGTGTCATAGACCATGATAGGCAGATTTTTTTCACCGCCTAAGCCGGTTGGTGTATCGGTGAGTGCAATTTCACGCATCGGCACTTGAAGGTCTGGGCGTGAGCCTTGGATATAGACTTTTTTCGATGCGGGCAATATGCGGGTCAGATCTTTGGCTTCTTGCTCGTGTTGAGCCAATTGATCAGCGGGGGATAGATTCGTTAACTGGTTCATTGCAATGATCCTTATGAATGACATCAACGAATCAAGCACGACCAAAAACGCTGGCGATTTCGTCCTTTTCAAGGTGTATCCAGCATGGTTTTGCTGTGAATACAGGTATTTCGACCTATGCCTCTGAAACAGTGAAATGCGGGCTTTAGTTTTTAGACTGGCTTGATTCCTACGCAGGTTTTAACCTGATCAGGTTCAACGGTACTCACTCTCAAAAACATCAAATGCTTTTAAGTGATCTCAGCGAGGGATTACTCGCGCTCCGTCAAGCGATGGGCAAATTTTAGCGCAGTCTGATGATAAAAAATAGTCAGGCCGCTTGAACTTGTGCAATAAGCAGATAAATTGCTCTGCTGCTGTAGACAGGGACGCTAAAGGCAAATGGCGTCTGAAAAACAGTCCTGTTTATAATGAGGGGCAGGATTGCGCAAATTCAGATACAGCTCCAGCTGCTGCCAAGGGCTTAACCCGGTTTGACCGCCAGCGGACTGAATGCGCTGTTCGCCATTCATGTCTAAAAATTGCAGGAAACGGCTGGCTTGGCGGGTCAGCTCAGAATGCTGGAGGCTGGACATTTTATGCAGCTCTTCAATCGTGCTGGCCTGCACATCCTGCGGGTCGGCATAATTGCTGGACACGGGTGTTTTTTTTAAGCCTTTGAACAGGAAGAGTTTATACTGATACAGCAGGTGCTGTGCATCCTTCCGGTAAGTGCTTTGAGGATATGTGCGAATATAATCTTCCCAAAACAGCGCGCGCCGGGCAATTTCAAAAGGTTCAATCCTTAGCGACTGATTGGCGAATGCGGGTTCAATATTTTGCAGCGCTAAGTTTTCAATAAATACCCGCTCGGCTTCCGGCATGTAGGGCGAAAAAATTTTGGCGAGATAATATGGGCTGCGGCGGTAATGCACATTGGAAGATGCTGAATCCGCCAGCTCCACATAGGCCTGGCCTTGATGTTTCAGCAAATACTGATCGCGGATTGTCAGCTGTTCAAAGTGGCTTTGATGAATCGTTGGGTGCTGCGCGATGTCAAAGGCATATTGCTCAAAAGCCATTTGCTGAGGCGCTGTGCGGCTGACCTGCAGAAAGTTGCGGTACATTTCATTTGAGCGCTGGAGCATCTGCTGCTGTTTGGCCAAAGGCTGCAGCGGCAAGCAGACTTTTAAATCATGATTGACTTGTTCTAATGCAAAAGTGGTGCGCTGATTGTTGATTTCCTTCATGTTTTTTTCAAGATTTTGGCATAATGCGGACAAGTCAACAGCATCATGCCGTGCATGCGAATTTTCCAGCGGTTCTTTTAACGGCTGCGGTTCAGGCTGCTGCTCACAGCCCGCCAGCAAGAATATGCAGGAACATGCAAAGATCCGCTTTGCTGCGGTTAAACAACGCTTTGGCACAGGCACCCAATGAGGAAAGTTGAAAATACATTTGTCCGATAGAATGCCGATATTTTATAGCTGAAATTGCATCATACTGTGTAGTATTGTGAAGTTGTTTGTTACAGCGCCGTGTGTATGAGCATTTATTGCAGAAAAATGTGGCAGAGTTAGAAAAAAATGTATAAAAATTAATAAAAATCATACTGGAAATAGCGTAAAACAATTTAGGATTTGCTTAAGATTGATATTCAGTGCCTTGCCGTAAGATGGCTGGCTGTGATGGATTTACGAAAAAAAATGAAGATATGTTTTCTATTCAGCGCTTGCCTGCTTTGTGCAAGTTCCCCATTGCTGGCTATGGATTTGGTGGACGCTTATGACCGTGCAAAGCTGGCGGATCCGAATTGGCAGGCAAATCAGCTGCAATATGAAGCGGATAAATTGAATTTAGGCATTGCCAATGGCAACCTGCTGCCGACAGTAACGCTCTCAGGCAATATCACCCGAAAAAATCAAAATGCCAATCAAAGCGGCGCAGCCATGGGGCTGTCCCTGCCGGACAGCAGCACCGCCAGGCAGCTTGCTTTGACGGCACGCCAGCCGATTTTCCGCTGGGATGCATGGGAAGGCTTGAAGCAAGTCAAAACATCGATTGACCTGAGTGAAATCAATTTGCGCTTGCAGCAACAGGATCATATTCTGCAAGTGGCGGATGCCTATTTTAATGTGCTGCGCCAGCAGGCGCTGACGGCGGCAAATTTACAGGAAGAGCAGGCGCTGTCAGAACAGCTGAAAATGATGAATGCCAAGCTGAACGAAGGTTTAGTTGCTAAAAGTGATGTCAGCGAAGCCAATGCGCAATATCAAAATGCGCGCGCCAACCGCATGGCGACCCATGTGCAGCTGATTTTGGCGCAAGAACAGCTGCAGCAGCTGGTTGGGTCATACCGCGATCATTTGGCGGTGCTGCGTGAGGATTTTCAATTTCAGAAACCGGTGCCGGATAATATGCAAGACTGGGAAAATCTGGCCATGAGCCAGAACCTTGGCATACTGCAGGCCAAAACCCAGCGCCGCTATGCTGAAGATGCAAAGCGTGTGGAAAAAGCAGCGCTTTACCCGCAGGTTGAAGCGGTCGGTACCTATGGCTACAGCAAGCAGAGCCCCGAATCCATCATGTCGCAAGACGGCCAGTTTGATCAGGTAGGCGTCGAGATGAACTGGAACATATACAATGGCGGGCGCACGCAAAAATCCATTAAGCAGGCAGCCATCAATGTGCAGAAGAGCGAGGCGCTGCTTGATGCCGCGGTGCGGAAGGCGGCAACGGATGTAAAAAAATCCTATTTGCAGGTGGAAACTGATCAGGCCAAGCTTCAGGCGCGCAAAGCGGCCATGGATTCTTCCGCCATTGTGTCTAAAGCTTCGCAAGCGCAGTATCAGGAAGGGCTGAAAACCATGGTGGATGTGCTTTTGGCGCAGCGCAACGCATTCTCTGCCAAGCAGGACTATCTGAACTCGAAATATGATTACCTGCTGCACGTCCTGCAGCTGAAAGCTTCAGTCGGGCGTCTGGGCGATAAAGATTTAGCTGAAATGAACGCATGGCTGGTCAGTCCTGCAGAAGCTGCTGTAAAGAAATAGCCAGCCGTCATAAAACTTTAACAATGATTATGCTTTAATATCGGCTTAAAAATCTGTCTCAATTCAGCTGCTGTGGAGAACATCCCTTGCCAAATAATCCTGTGTTGAATCACCATATTTCTTCACAATTTAATGAAGATTTACAGGATGTGAACACCAAATTCATGACCATGGGCGGTTTGGTCGAACAGCAAGTGGCGAATGCAATTCATGCGCTGCTGGATACAGATGCCGCCATGGCGGTTGATGTCCAGTTTCAGGACAATACAGTCAACCGCTATGAAACTGAAATTGATGAGGCTTTGACGCTGATCCTTGCGCGCCGCCATCCGGCCGCCATTGATTTGCGCATGGTGATAGCGATGTCAAAAGCCAATACCGATTTAGAGCGCATTGGCGATGAAGCGGCGAAAATTGCCCGCATTGCGCAGAGCCTATGCGAAGAAGGTGGCTCGCCGCGCGGCTATATGGAAACCCGCCACATTGGCAATCAGGTCCGCGTGATGATTCATGACGCTTTAGATGCATTTGCGCGCCTGGATGTTGATCAGGCGCTGAAAGTGCTGCTGGCGGATGCGGACATTGACCGTGAATACCAGTCAGCTACCCGTACTCTAATGACCTATATGATTGAAGATCCGCGCCATATTAGCCGCGTGATCAATGTGTTGTGGGTGCTGCGTTCTTTAGAGCGCATCGGCGATCATGCGCGCAATATTTCTGAGCAGGTGATCTATATGGTGAAAGGCTTTGATGTGCGCCATACCAGTGTCGAAGAAATTGAGCAGAAAGTGCAGCGTTAAGCTGAGAGATATAAAAAAGCCTATCCATCGATAGGCTTTTTTTCTTTTGCGCGCATTGATGATTTTATTCGGGCGGCGCTTGCAGGTGAAATCTCTCTGTTGACTTCAGCTGTGGGTTTCTTCTTCGGCATCATCTTCAAAGGTTTTGGCAATTTTCTCAATATTCAGGCTTTTGGCCATCGCATCAAAAATTTCTTTATACACGCCTTCCTGATGGTACAGCGCATCATGTTCGCCGTGTTCAGCAATATAGCCTTCTTTCATCACATAGGTATAATCCGCATCAATAATTTGCGACAGGCTGTGCGAGATCATAATCACGGTACGGCCTTGCTTGATTTCATCTAAGCTGTGCTTAATCTGCTCAGTGGCAATCGCATCCAAGCTCGCGGTCGGTTCATCCAAAAAAATAATCGGCGGATTTTTTAAGAACATGCGGGCGAGGGCAATCCGCTGCTGCTGTCCGCCGGAAAGCATGAGGGCATCCGCTTCATAGCCATGCGGCAATTGCAGAATCTGCTCATGAATCGAGGCTTTTTTGGCCGCGGCAACCACATCTTCTAAACGGGCATTGGTTTTGCCGTAACGGATATTTTCAAAAATAGATCCTTGAAAAATATGATTTTTCTGCAGGACTAATCCAATATGCTCCCGCAGGTAATGCGTATCTATGTCCTGAATATCAATACCGTCAAGTTTAATTGTCCCGCTGTCTGGCTGATAGAATTTATCCAGCAGGCTGATGAGGGTGGATTTTCCTGCACCGGATAAACCGACCAGTGCTGTGATTTTATTCGGTTGTATGGTCATGTTGATATTTTTAAGCGCATGATGGCCATTGGGATAATAAAAATCGACATTTTCCAGCTGAAATTTACCTTTTATTGCCGGTTTTTGCTGGCCAGTCGATTCAATTTCATCGTCGGCTTCCAGTATTTTAAAGAAGCTTTCAGAGTAAATCATGGCATCATTGACTTCGTCATAAATACGGTGCAGTGAACGGATCGGGGCAGATACGTTATTGAACAGCAAGACGTGATACATGATCATGCCAATGCTCATCTGGCCGTCTAAAACAAAATAAGCAGTCAAGATGATAATCAGCACAATACCGATCTGTTCAATAAAGGTTTTCAGGCCATCAAACAAAAAACTGACTTGACGCGTCTGCATTTGATTGTCAGTCAGTTCTTTTTGCAGTTTCAGCTGTTTTTCTGATTCAATGCTTTCACGGTTAAAGGATTTGATGACCGTAATCGAGTTGATGATGCCTAAAATCCCTTGGCTTTTTTTCTCACGGCCATCGCGTAAATTCCGGCGCCAGCCGCCCAATTTCTGCGCCTGTTTATACGTCAGCCAAAAATAAACCGGCACAATGCTGAGCGCAACCAAGCCGACATAAAAATTGGCGTAAAACATGAGGCCCAGCGCCACGATTGCGCTGGTGAACAACGGTAAAATATCAATAAAGAAGATTTGCACCAAGCGGGTCAGAGAACCGATGCCGCGGTCAATACGGGTCTGCAGTTTGCCGGCTTGATTATTTTCTTGATTGAAAAAGGACAATTGGTAGGTGAGGAATTTTTCAATGATGCCCTGCGCTAAATCCTGAGAGACAAAAATCCGCAGTTTTTCCCCATAAAATTTTTGCCCAAATTGCACAAAGGCATTCAAAATTTCCTTGCCCAGCAAAATCGCTGAAATGGTGATCAGAATGTGCCAGCCAGCTGCTAGGCCTTGGCCGGCTTCTACCAGTTTATTGATGCTGTCGACAGCATATTGCAGCGTCAGCGCATTGACCTGAGCGGTGAGAGAGCCAATTAAAGTCAAAATAAGGGTGGCAATAACCAGCACCCGATAAGGCTGGACAAAAGGCCGAAGTTTTTGAAACAAATGCCATAAATTCATAA
Organism: Acinetobacter bouvetii DSM 14964 = CIP 107468; assembly: GCF_000368865.1. Lineage (GTDB taxonomy): Bacteria > Pseudomonadota > Gammaproteobacteria > Pseudomonadales > Moraxellaceae > Acinetobacter > Acinetobacter bouvetii. Next base: position 226,320 of record NZ_KB849730.1, on the reverse strand, counting down.
GCAGTTATTTTTATTGTGAATCCTGTTGCTGAGTCTAAGCCTGAACATTTAAAGCGACAAGCTGTGACTTTGTATTAATTTGTGAAGCGGCATTTTTCAGTACACTATGGATTGAAATGCAGGGACTGGGTGCGGGCCATGACGCTGGAATTATTTGAACCAGAGCGGCGAGGCAATATTTTGCCGCGTGACGGCATTGTTGAAGATTATGGCTTAATTTTAAATCAAGCGCAGAGCGATCAGTATCTGCGCTACTTTCTGCACCATCTGGCTTGGCAGCGGGATGAAGTGGTCCTGCATGGGCAGCATTATATTACCGGCCGTAAAGTCGTCTGGTATGGCGATGAACATTATCAATACCGTTATTCCGGCAGCTTAAAGCAGGCGCAGGCATGGAATTCGGGGCTTTTCCGGCTGAAACAGCACATAGAAGGCCTGATAGGCCATCCTTTCAATTCATGCCTTGCCAATTTGTATGAGCATGGCCAGCAGGCTGTGGGCTGGCACAGCGATGATGAACCCTCTTTGGTGTCGAAAGCAGGGCATGAAACCGTGATTGCATCCTTAAGTTTTGGCGCTACGCGCAAGATGCGCTTTAAACATAAAGTTCAGCCTGAACATATTGATGTGCTGCTGCAAAGCGGGCAATTGATTGTGATGCGCGGACAAACGCAAAAATATTGGAAGCATTGCATCAGCAAAACAGCCAAGGTGCTGGATCCGAGGATTAACCTAACGTTCCGCTATTTTTTCCCGGGATGAGCGACGGAAATTTCTGGCAAGAAAAAAGCCCATGAATATCATGAGCTTCTTGCTTCTGAGGGATGTCTTCATGTCGTTGCCAGCATGTCATGGAACATAATGGTTGTGAAGAACAATAATCATATTATGAGAACTATGTTAAAAATACAATGTATTTGTTTATTAAAGCTGGATGGATTATTGAAATGATCAGATATCCTGCTGATCTGACAGTGTCATAAACTTCTTTTCAATTAAGGCTGCATTTTCCTGCAAAATTTCAATGAGTTTTTGCAAATTAACAAATTCAAAGCGGTTTTTTGATGCCAGCAGGGTCAGTGCTAAAGGCGGCTCTTTACTGGAAAACTTAACCGGAACAGATAATCCCGCAACATTCGGGTCGAGTTCACCACTCGAAAAATAATAGCCTTGCTTTTTAATCTTCTTCATTTTATTGAGGAAATCATCTTCGCCATCGGCAAAGCCTACTTCTGAAAGCTGGGCTGAATAACGCTGATAGTAATCCAGAATCTGCTGCTTCGGCAGATATGACATCATTACTTTGGCTGAAGACCCGACAAAGACAGGGCGCGGACAGCCGCGTCCATAGGACAGCAGCAGGGTATTCTTGAAGACTTCATCATGCAGGTCGATACAGGAATCATGATTCAGCAGTGTCAGCAGGCAAGAAAATTCGGTGCGCTCAACAATTTCATGCATAAACGGAATGCTGATCTGCACCAGCGGGTCTGTGGTGCGGGAAATATAATCTAAAACGGCAATTTTGGAGCCCAGCGTGTAATCGCCTGAAGTTCCGCTCAGCCGCTGCAGCAGCTCTGCGGAAACCAGCTCTTTGAGATAGCGGTAGCTGGTGGGTTTGGAAAGGCCCAATTCTGCACTGATGGTGTCTACATTGATCACTGGGCGTGATACTGAAAATAAATCGAGCACAGTGAGAATTTTACCAAAACTGGAGAGCGCCATATGAACCTGCTTGGTTAAACTGAAAGTCAGAAATTGAGATATACAGTTACTTTATAACAAAATGCTGAAGATTCTGCAGGACTTTTATGCGCGCAGTGCGGCAATTCTCATCATTCAATGCACTGCATAAGAAGACTGATAAAAAGGAGTAAAATTGATCATTTTTACGCAAAATTAATCATTAGATTATCAAATTAAGATATTATATTTGACATTAATGCTATTTTTTGAAAAAATTAACATGCAAAATATCCAATGATGAACAATTGATCTTTCCTTTTCTTGGGGGCGTTTCTTTTTTGGCTGTTTTTCTTTGCTGAATGCTGAAACAGGTCTTCTGTTTTCCAGCACGCATTGCCCTTATTTTGAATGCATTTTTCCTATCTTTGCCTTTTGGGCAGCGGATACGTCATTTTGATTAATTGAAATGGCGCGATGAAGCCATCTCAAAAATAAGCCTTCATTCACTGATGAGAATCCATATGCTGCTGATTAAACCTTTACTCGCATTTCGTCCAAATAAAATGGATTGGATTTTTGCGTTTAAAACGTTTGCAGCCGGACTGCTGGCGCTGTATGCCGCATTTGAGCTGAATCTGGCCTATCCCATCTGGGCGATCGGTACGGTGTTTGTGATCGCCAATCCTTATTCCGGCATGACCTCATCAAAAAGCATTTACCGGGTTTTGGGGACGCTGATCGGCGCCATTGTTTCAGTCATTGCGACGCCGGCACTGATCAACACGCCATGGCTCTTCACTTTCTTTTTGGCCGCGTGGGTCGGATGGTGCCTGTATTTTTCATTGCTGGACAGAACACCGCGAAGCTATGTGTTTATGCTGGCAGGCTATACCACGGTCATTATTGCCTATAACGCTGTGTATTACATTGACAGCATTTCAATTTTTGATATGGCGATCGGCCGTTTTTTAGAAATTACGGTTGGGGTGGTGTGCAGCGCTATTGTGACGACGACGATTTTTCCGATGCACATTGGCCCAGCTGTGAAAGTGCGGGTCAATAAAACCGTTCAAGATACGCAGAATATTTTCAATAAGATTTTACTGAATGAAAAACATCAAAGCCATTATGCCGAATCTTTAGGCAGCCTTGCCCGCGATATTGCCGATATTCATGGCATGGCGGTGCATCTGAGCTATGAAAAGTCAACGCTCAAAGGCATGACCAAACCGCTGCAGGAAATGCTGAATCAGATGACGATGCTGCTAAGCAATTTAGTCGCCATGTCGGAACGGATGAATCAGCTGGATGAGCCGTTTAAAGATGAGCATTTTCAGCAAGAAATGGCTTCTATTCATGCGCATATTCAGATGTTTATGCAGAATGATCGGGAAATTCAGGAACAGGATTTAAACCTGCTGCCGGCGGAATTTGAACCGGATTTTCATCGGCTGATGCAATCGGCGCCGGATGAACAGCAGATTATTCTGGCGGGTCTGAAAATGGATGTTCGGCACTATATTCAGAATATCCGGGCGATTCAGCTGATCTGGCAGCGCATTAACTGCGGCGATGCGGTATTGCCGGAATCTGTAACCGCCTTGACGACAAATTATCCCAACTTGCACCGCGACCATGGCGTCGCGGTACGCGGCGGAATTTCAGCTTTTATCATTATTATCCTTGGAACTGGTTTCTGGATTCTCAGCGGTTGGAAAACAGGATTCATGCTGGCGGAAATGGCGGCGATCAGCGCCTGCATCTTAACGGCAATGGATAACCCGGTGCCTGCTTTAAAAATGTTTATCCGCGGCAATATTTATGCAGCGGTTGCCGTTTTTATTTATGCCTACGGTATTTTTCCGCATGTCACTGCATTTTGGCAGCTGGCAGCGGTGCTGGCGCCGTTTGTGATCTTCTGCCTGCTTTTATTTCCGCATCCGCCTTTAGTCGGCATTGGGCTGCCGATGCTGATGGGTACTGTTATGGGGCTGAATTTGCAGAACCGCTACAGTTTAGATCAGGTTTTATTTTTCGATGCCTCTATAGGCACGGTCATCGGGCCGATTATTTCGGTTTATGTGATTCATTTGGTGCGCGCAATGTCGCCTGAAATGACAGTGCAGCGGATATTGTCTATGCATTACAAAGCGATCCGCCAAGCGCTGTACATCCCTTATGGCGTGCCGTTCCGCATCCATTTGCGCACGATGCTTGACCGGATTGGCATCCTAAATACCAAAGCTGTGCAGTCTGAGGCTTTAAAGCGCGATATTAATTTAGCTTTGATTGAGGCCAGCGCTGTGGTCGATTTAACGCGCCTGCAGGAGCTGATGCAGGAATTTCCCGCTGAACATGAACTGGCAGCCGGCTTGGAAGACTTGATTCAGCTGCTGGATGATTACTTCAGGACAAAAGAATTGATGCGCCCTGAATTGCTGCTGAAAGATAAGGTGTTACAGAAAATTGCGCTCTTGAAGCAGCGCAGCAAGGAATTAAACAGCCGTGAAATAGCAGAGCGCCTGCTGGTGTCGCTGAACAATATCCAAAGCAGTTTATGCCATGTCCTGTGCCATGCTTCGGGCAACCCATCGAAAGCTGCGTCCTCCGAATTAGATACCGAGCCTGCAGGAGTTCAGCATGGGTGAGATGAATATTTACGGGGTATATGTCCCCATGCTGCTGATACAGGCTACTGCGGCCTATGCCGTGCTGCGCCTGCTGATTCTGTTGTTAGATAAATGGGCCGAACAGGGCTGGATTGCCATGCCGAGCGTGTTTTATCTGTGCCTGTACATCATTCTGCTGGGCTGCGGGCATTGGCTCTGTGCTGCTGTGCTGTAAAAAAAATTGAAATATTGAGGTGAAAAAATGACGTCTGTGAATGTGCGTAAATATGTGCGGCCCGTTCTCTTGCTGGCAGCTGCAGTGACGGCTTTGCTGGTCGTGCGCCATATTTGGAATTATTATAATTCTGAACCGTGGACACGGGATGGCCGTGTGCGCGGAGACGTCATTCAGGTGTCTTCTGATGTTTCCGGTTTAGTGACGGAAGTGCTGGTGCAGGATAACCAGTCGGTTAAAAAAGGCCAAGTGCTGTTTAAAATTGATGTGGCGCGTCAAGCGCTAGATGTAGAGCAGGCCAAATCGGAACTGTATAAAGCCAAAGCCGGTTTGGCAGAGGCTGAAGCGGCACTGGCGCAATCCAAAGCCAATCTGGTCAAGTCACAGGCGAATATCAACCTGGCGGATAAAAATGCAGCCCGCTATTCCAGCCTGATGGATGGCGCGATTTCCAAACAGGAACAGGATCAAATTTTTGCTGCGCGGGATGAATCTCATGCGGAACATCAGCAAATGGTCGCAGCCATCGAACAGGCGCAAGCCAATATTGTGCAGCAAAAAGCCCTGATTCAGGCAGCCGCCAGCAATCTGCATTTAGCGCAACTGAACTTAAACCGTTCTGAAGTGTTAGCGCCGGCAGACGGAACGCTCTCCAATTTTGAACTGCAGGAAGGCAATTATGTCAAAGTCGGTCAGGCAGTCGCTGCGCTGCTGGATCGGCAAAAACTGTACATTGTTGGATATTTTGAAGAAACCAAATTGGATAAAATCTACATTGGCGCGCCTGCGACTATCCAGCTGATGGGGGATTCCAAAAAAATCAAAGGCCATGTACAGGGGATTGCGAGCGGGATTGAAGACCGCGAACGGACTTCAACGACAGGACTGCTGGCCAATGTGAATCCAACGTTCAGCTGGGTGCGTTTGGCGCAGCGGGTGCCAGTGAAAATCGCTTTGGATGAAATGCCGGAGAATCAGCTGGCTTTTGTTGCAGGGCGTACTGCGACGGTGCATATTGATGCTGCTGTCAAATAAGGCCAGTTCAGCATTTCAAAAACAAAAAAGCATCCGAAAGGACGCTTTTTTGTTTTTCAGCACTCAGCCCTTTACGGCGTTAGTCCTTCTGGATTGCGGTACCAGCTTTCTATAAATAACGCCGCCGCAATGCTGTCGGCCGCCAATTTTTTGCCGCGGCCTTGCGCTTGATAATGTTCCAGTTCTCCGCGCGCTTCACGGGTCGTCAGCCGTTCATCCACCATCAGTGTTTCAATATTGGTTTGATGGCGCAGCCTGCGGGCAAACTTGCGGGAACGGACAGACAGTTCAGATTCTGTATCATCCATATTCAGCGGCAGGCCGACTAAGAATAAATTCGGCTGATACTGCCGGATGATTTTCAGCAGTTCATCCCAATTGGGAATGCCGTCTTTCATGGGAAACAGCGCCAAAGGGTTCGCGCTTTCAATCATGGACTGGCCCACCGCCATGCCCATTTTCTGTGTGCCGAAGTCAAACGCCATAATCATGTTCGGTGTATTTAAATCAGGCATGTCCAATCTCTGAAGATAACCAAATGCGGTCTACCCCCATTTTTTTATAGGCGGCATCCCAGCGCGCATCGTAAGGCAAATTAAAAATCAAATCCATGTCTGCATCGCAAATCAGCCAATCGCCGCGTGAAATTTCCGCTTCCAGCTGATTTTTGTCCCAGCTGGCATAGCCCAGCGCAATTTGATAGCGGCCAACGCCTTCATTGTGCGCAATCGCATCCAAAATATCTTTTGAGGTGGTAATGCAGACATTTTCACCGACGGCAATAGAGGAATGCCAAGTCGGCTGGCCCGTATGCAGGACAAAGCCTGCTTCTGGGCGCAAGGGGCCGCCTTGCAGTACTGCATGCGGATTGACATTATCCGCATCAATTTCAAGGTCATTCAGCAATTCTTTAATTTGGATGCCTGAAGGCCGGTTAATGATAATGCCTTGAGCGCCGTCATGGTCATGGCGGGCCAAGTAAATGACTGTATTTGCAAAGAAGTCATCCTGCATATCTGGCGGAGCAATCAGGCAGCGATGCGTCAGATATTGTTTAGACACCTAGGCCTTTCTCCTTATCTCGATCAGATGAATGTTAATAATTATGTATTTATCAACATACTAGACTAAGTCAGGTTCAACAATGAATTTTTGTATGAATTCTGGGTTTTATGCTGCCGGCATACCTGCTGTACGGCTGCCCGGTATGCTGTAATCCTTGCGGTGCAGTCTGGAGAAAACCGGCTGCCGCTATACAGGCATTGTGCAATAAAGATGCCATAAAAAAGCCTTCGAAGGTCTCAAAGGCTTTTACGAATTGGTTGAGGCGCCTGTTTCACTGCATTTAACTGTGCTGAAATTTCAGCTGGCGCAATTGGCGGGCGTGCTGCAGGGTGGTTTCATTAATTTCCACACCGCCAGTCATACGGGCCAGTTCTTGGATGCGGCCATCTTCCCCAAGTTCAAAGATGGTGCTGCTGGCGGGATCCGTCTGCTGTTTTTTTACCAGCAGATGCTGATCGGACTGCGCGGCCACCTGCGCCTGATGGGTGATGCACAGAATCTGCACATGTTCCGCCAAGCCAGCCAGCAAACGACCGACAATTTCCGCGGTTCCGCCGCTGATTCCGACATCAATTTCATCAAAAACAATCACTTCAGCATCAGTTTTTTCAGCATTCATCACCTGCATAACTAAGGCGATACGGGAAAGTTCCCCGCCAGACGCAACGCGCGCCAGTGGCTGTGCAGGAATGCCTTTGTTGGCGGTAAACAGCAGCTGAATAAAGCTGAGGCCTTCGCTGGATGCATCATCAAGAGGCTCAAATTTAAATTCAAAATGCGCTTCAGGCAGCGCCAGCTGTTTTACCTGCTCTGTCAGCTGTTTGGCAAGCGGCGCGGCGGCCTCACGGCGGATGGCATCTAAATGCTGCGCTTTGGCTAAGAAATCCTGATGTGAAATTTCAACTTGTTCCGCCAAGGTTTCCGGATCTTCCAGCTCATGCAGCTGCTGCAGTTCAGCCTGCCATGCTGCATATTCTGTTTTCAGCAGTTCAGGCTGTGCGCGGTACTTGCGCGCGAGGCGGTGGAAAATTTCCAGCTGTGAATTCAGCTCTTCCATGCGTTCCGGATCAAAGCTCTGGCGGTCCATAAATTGGCGCAAGTTTGCTGTTGCATCTTCCAATTCGCTTTGTGCATTCAGCATGGAAGCATAAATTTCAGCCAGCTGTTCGCTGCGCCCCGCATGAGGCTCAATGCGCCTTAAAATAGATGAAATTTCCTGATTGATATTCTGTTCGGCATCATCCAGCGCAGCGAGGCTATAGCTGCAGTCTTGCATAATATGTTCATGATGGCTCAGGCGGTCGAATTCCTGCTCGATGTCTTTATAATCCATCTGAACCATCGGTTCGAGCTCTTCCAGCTGCAGTTCCAATGTGTCGATACGCTGTTTTCGGGTCGCTTGCGCATCCAGCGCTGCCTGATGCTGGCGGATATCTTTTTGCCATTTGCTATAGGCATCACGTACTGTTTGTGCCGGCGCGTAAAAATTGCTGTAGCGGTCTATCCAGTGTTTAGGGTAGGGCGGTTCCAGCAGCTGCTGCTGGCTGTGCTGGCTATATAGCTGAACCAGCAAGCGGCCGATTTCTTTTAACTCTGCTAAACTGCTCGGGCGGCCATTGATCCATGCTTTGCTGCGGCCAGTGGCGAAAACTACACGCCGCAGCAGCAGTTCGCCAGATTCATCATCCAGTTCCTGTTCTTTGAGCCACAGCGCTTCAGGCGAATCCGGCTGATAGCTGAAGGTTGCTGTCACATCCGCTTTATCTGATCCAAAGCGCACATAATTGGTATCTGTGCGTTCACCTAAGCAAGCCGAAAGCGCATCCAGCAGCAAAGACTTTCCTGCGCCGGTTTCACCGGTTAAGACGTTGAAACCTTGTTCAATATCAATGGCTAAATGTTCGGCTAAAGCAAAATTGATCAGAGTTAAATGTGTCAGCATAAACGCATCCAAGCTGCGAGAAGTTCGAGTTTAAGATAGACAAGTTTTGTTTTTGTCACAAGACGGATTTTATTTTTAAATCACCGTAAACCTCGTAATTCTATATTAATTTCAAAATAAAAATACACATTCAGTATGATCCTCGGGTAAATCATCTCATACAGCGCAAAAATGTGCAGGCCTGCTTTAAAACACCGGCTTGAAAATAAGCATCGGAAAATTCCAGCCCAGTGTGTACGGCTTGGGCTTGGCTGGGCCATTTCATTGATATGGCATGCCAGTCGGCAGCTCAGTTTTCAGATCAATTGCAGCGCTATCCCTCAAAAGCGCGCTTGGATCTGAAGCAGGCGGGAGTTTGCAGGGCAGCATGGAAAAAGAAATTTGTACTGCGGAATGACTTGTTTTAGACTCAATACCCATTGGGGTAAAATCGCCTGCAATGCATGCAATCGAGTGCGGGCAGGCGGCATCTAATTCTTTGGTCGATCTGTATCAAAGATGGATTGATTCGTGCAGACAGCGCCATTAAACTGCTGTTAGCAAATACTATAAATATGCTTTATCTGGAGAAAATAAGCATGTCAGCTCAGTTTGATCATGTATCAGTCATCAAAAAATCAAATGTCTATTTTGGCGGTCTCTGCATTAGCCACACTGTGCAATTTGAAGATGGCACCAAAAAAACACTGGGGGTGATTTTGCCGACTGAACAGGCGTTAACTTTTGAAACGCATGTTCCTGAGCGCATGGAAATTATTTCTGGTGAATGCCGCGTGCAGATTGCTGACGGCGAAGAAAGCGAATTATTCCGCGCAGGCCAGTCATTTTATGTGCCGGGCAATAGCCGCTTTAAAATAGAAACAGACGAAGTGCTGGATTATGTTTGCCATTTAGAAGGCTGATTTATTCTGGGCGCTGAACTGACTTAGGTTAAGAAATTTCAGTCTAAATCAGTTAAACTACGCATTAAGCATAAATCCTGTAAAGTTTGCTTTACAGGATTTTTCTTTTGAATGATCAATTAAAGTTAGAGGCCGTTCATGGCGAAACCTGAATATTATTATGGCGTACATTCTGTAGAGTCATTGCTGGAGCTTGAACCTGAGCGTGTTTTAACTTTATTCGCTTTGAAAGGCCGTGAAGATCAGCGCCTGCAGCGTATTTTTGAATTGGCGGAACCCTTTGGCGTCAGCATTCAAAAAGCCAGCCGGGACACCTTGGAAAAATTGGCGGGCTTGCCGTACCATCAGGGTGTCGTGGCAGCTGTGCGCCCGCATCCCACGTTAAATGAAAAAGATTTAGAAGACTTGCTGACGGTATCCAAACAGCCTTTATTGCTGGCTTTGGACCAAATCACAGATCCGCACAATTTGGGCGCGTGCATCCGTACTGCGGCCGCGATGGGCGTTGAAGCGGTGATTGTGCCGCGTGACCGTTCAGCAAGCTTAACGCCAACGGCGCGTAAAGTCGCAGCCGGCGGAGCGGAAAAAGTGAAATTCATTCAGGTGACTAACTTGGCGCGCACCTTAGGGCAAATCAAAGAGCAGTTTAATGTTCAGGTGGTCGGCACCATGCTGGATGAGCAGGCATTGCCGATTCATCAGTTTGACTTTACCGGCGCTGCCGTATGTGTGGTGATGGGCGCGGAGGATACAGGCTTACGTCCTATTACCCAAGCGCAGTGCGATCAAAAAGTCTATATCCCGATGGCGGGGAATTTGCAAAGTCTCAATGTGAGTGTTGCAACAGGCATGGCGCTGTATGAAGCCTGCCGCCAGCGCAATCACTGATTGATCTAACCAAAAAAAGCTGAGAGCAATGTCCCCGAAAAGGCAAGGTTATCTATACGTTCTGATTACGATGTGCATTTGGGGCGGTTTTACCCTCACGGCGCGCTTGAGCGCAAATTGGGGAATCAGCGCTTGGGATTTAACCGCCTTGCGTTTTGTGCTGGCCTTTATCATCTTAATGCCGATCTTGATCTACAAGAAAGATACGGCATTTTTATGCAAAAAGGAGCCGTTTATTTTAGCGATGCTGGGCGGCGTGATTTACTGCTTAACGGCTTACAGCGCTTTTCATTATGCCCCGGCAGCGCATGCGGCTATTTTTTTGAACGGCTGCATCCCGCTATGCACTGCCGTGGCGGCATATGTATTGTTTCAGCAGTCGTTTGACCGCCACACATGGATCAGCCTTGCCATCATGGTGATTTCTTTAGGCGCCATGAGCTTCCTGATGTATCTGCAAACAGGGCAGGCATTTGGCTTGGGCGATCTGCTGTTTTTCCTCAGCGCCATTTGGTGGGGGATTTTCACTGTATTGCTGCGTCAGTGGAAATTATCGGCATGGCATGCCATGGCCGGTGTTGCGGTTTGGTCAGCGATCATTTATGTGCCGATCTATCTGCTGTTTCTGCCGAAGCATCTTACTGAGCCAGATCCCGTGCATTTAATTTCGCAGGTGCTCTTTCATGGCATTTTTGTGGTGATTATTGCGACCTTGACCTATGTTGAGGCCATTAAGCGCTTAGGTGCATTTAAGACGGGCAGTATTGTGACTTTGGCGCCTTTTATTGCGGCTATTATTGCGGTGCCTTTGCTGAATGAGCCATTGAATATCGCGATTGTCTGCGGATTGGCGGGGATGGGGATTGGCGCACTGCAGCCGTGGCGCTGGCTGGTTCATCAAGATCCGCTCCAGCAGCAATTGAACGAACAAAAAAAGCAGCCAGATTAGGACTGCTTTTTTAATGCCATGGCGAGATATTTTTCATGCATTGGCTGCAGATGCTGATATAAATGATCTAGATGGCCATCATTCAGCACAATATCATCTGCAATCTGCTGCTTGCGGAGGCGGGGCATTTGCGCCGCAATGATTTTTTTGATCTGCTCCTCATTTTGCCCATCGCGCTGCGATGCGCGCAGAATCTGCAGTTCTTCAGATGCATCAATCAGCAAAGTGCGCTGAGTCAGCTCATGCTGATTGGTTTCAAACAGCAGGGGAGAAACCAAGATGGCATATGGGCTGTCTGCTTGCGCCAGCTGCTGAATAATGGAGTTTCGGATGGCTGGATGAGTGATTTGCTCTAATACTTTGCGTGCTTCAGGTGCTTTAAAGATATGTTCACGCAATGCGCGGCGGTTGAGTTCACCATCTGCCTGCAAAACCCAATCGCCGAAAGCTTGATGGATATCCTTTAAGGCGGGCTGGCCTTTTTGCACTATTTCACGCGCGACGATATCGGCATCTACCACAACGATGCATTGAGATTCAAACCAAGCGCTGGCCGCCGATTTTCCGCTGCCGATGCCGCCTGTTAATCCCACCACAAAAGCCATGCCTATTCCTTATTGACCCAAATAAATTTTCATAATCTGCTCACCCCAGAGAAAGGCGATCCAGCCGGCAATGGCAATATAGGGGCCAAAAGCAAAAGGCTGATTTTCCTTGCGGATTTTCAGTAGGATAATGCCGATAATTGCGCCGACTAAGGATGATAAGAGCACAATCAGCGGCAGCATCAGCGGCCCCATCCATGCGCCTAGCGCTGCCAGAAGTTTAAAATCTCCGTAGCCCATGCCTTCTTTGCCGGTCACAATTTTAAAGAGGTAATAGACAATCCAAAGGCAAAGGAAGCCAATGATATACCCCCAAATCGATGATACCGGAGAAGTATAGATAGCGAAGCTATTGATGCCTAAGCCTAAAGCCGCCAAAGGGAGCGTATAGCGGTCAGGAAGCAGCTGAGTATCAAAATCAATAAATGTCAGGGCGATTAAGACCCACGTGAACAGCAAGCCGAACAGCATTTGCAGCGTTGGGCCAAAGACGGTGACGACAATCAATGAACATCCTGCGGTCAGCAGTTCAATCAGCGGATAACGGATGCTGATCGGGTTTTGGCAGGCGCCGCATTTACCGCGCAATATCAGCCAGCTGATCACAGGAATATTTTGATACCACCGAATCGGACTGTGGCACTTTGGACAGGTTGAAGCGGGTTTGCTCAGCGTGATTTTGCTTTCATCAATAATCGGCTGTTCAGGATGCAGCAGAAACTGGCAATCAGTGCGCCACTCCTGTTCCATCATTTTTGGCGTGCGGTAAATAACCACATTCAAAAAACTGCCTATGCACAGGCTGAATAGGCCAACAGCAATATAAAGCGCTGTTGGATTTTCGATAAAATAGGAAATAATATTGGAGAACAATTTTAATTTAAGCCTTTTTAGATTTAACTAACCACAGAACCCATCTGGAAGATTGGCAGGTACATGGCAATCACTAAGCCGCCAACCAGCACACCCAGAATGGCCATAATTAAAGGCTCCATCATAGAGGTTAAGCCGTCAACGGCATTGTCGACTTCATTTTCATAATGCGTTGCCACTTTATCCAGCATGGCATCCAGAGCGCCAGACTCTTCACCAATGGCCACCATCTGTACCGCCATAGAAGGAAATTTATCAGTCACCCGCATGGCAAACTGCAGCTGCTGGCCGGTTGCCACGTCTTCACGGATCTTCATGACCGCAGTTTCATAGACGACGTTGTTGGTTGCGCCTGCCGTGGATTCCAGTGCATCAATCAGCGGTACGCCGGCAGCAAAGGTGGTTGCCAGCGTGCGGCTGTAGCGTGCGATAATCGCTTTATATACCAAGTCTCCAAAAATCGGCGCTTTCAGCGCAGCTTTATCCAGAAAATCTCGAAATTTTTTGCTGCGTTTTTTGGCTTCTAAGAAACAGGCAATGACCGCAGCGACAGCGATAATAAAGATAAACCAATATTGCTGGAACCAGTTGGACATGGCAACAACCATTTGCGTAAATGCGGGAAGTTCTGCACCGAAAGATGAAAAAAGCCCTTGGAATACAGGAACTACCTTGACCATGAGGATAATCGTGACAATAGCTGCGACAACAAGAACTGTTGCAGGATACTTCATGGCTTTTTTAATTTTTTGCTTCAGCAGTTCACTTTTTTCTTTGTAAATCGCTACACGGTCCAGCATGGTTTCCAGTGCGCCGGACTGTTCGCCTGATTCAACTAGAGAACAGAATAGGTTATCAAAATACTGCGGATATTTACGCAGTGCGCCGGCAAAAGTATTGCCGCCTTCCACTTCGCCTTTAATCCCTAAGACAACTTCACGCATAGATGGGTTTTCAAGGCCTTCAGCAACAATTTCAAAACCCTGCACCAAAGGAACACCGGCTTTCATCATCGTCGCAAGCTGGCGGGTAAAAATAGTGATGTCCAGTGTAGACACTTTCTTTTTCATCAATCCTTCGAGAATGTTCTTGCGCTTCTCCCGAATATTCTTAATGGTAATGCCTTGCTTGCGCAACGTCACTTTTGCCAGCGCCATGTTGCGCGCCGGCAGTTCCCCCTTGAGTTTGGCCCCTTTACGGTCAATCCCTTCATAACTGAAGGTTGGCATCATCTGCGCTTTTTTGACAGCCATGAATTTATCCTTATTTTAAATATTAAAAACAGCCATTATTCACTGGTTACGCGATTGACTTCCTGAAGAGAAGTCACCCCCTGCATAACCTTAACTAAGCCTGAACGGCGCAAATTGTTAAATCCTGCTTGATTTGCAGCCTCTGCAATAAGAAGCGCGTTGCCGTCTTCCATAATAATGCGTGAAATCTCCGGCGTCACTTTCATTACTTCATAAATACCGACACGGCCTTTATAGCCTTCACGGCATTCTGGACAGCCGACAGGCTGGTAAACTTGAAAGTCTGGGTTTTTCAGATCATCTTCTGTAAAGCCCATTTCCAGCAGGCTTTGCTGTGGAATTTCCACTGCTTCTTTACATTGCGAGCACAGGCGGCGCGCTAAGCGCTGTGCAATCACCAGATTGACTGAAGTTGCGATATTGAATGAAGGCACACCCATATTGCGCAGACGCGTCAACGTTTCAGGCGCGCTGTTGGTATGCAGCGTCGACATTACCATATGGCCTGTCTGCGCCGCTTTAATGGCAATTTCAGCCGTTTCTAAATCACGAATCTCACCAACCATGACAATATCCGGATCCTGGCGCAGGAAAGATTTTAATGCGGCGGAGAAGGTTAAGCCCACTTTATTGTTGACATTGACTTGATTGATTCCTTCCAAATTAATCTCTACCGGGTCTTCTGCGGTGGATATATTGGTGTCTTCCCGGTTTAAAATATTCAGGCCAGTATATAAAGATACCGTTTTACCTGAACCCGTTGGACCAGTAATCAGCAGCATGCCTTGGGGTTTTTCTAAAGCCTGCATAAACAGTTCTTTTTGATCAGGTTCATAACCCAGCGCATCAATCCCGAGCATGGCGCTGGATGGATCCAGAATACGCAGCACCAGTTTTTCACCGAACAGCGTAGGCAGTGAGTTTACACGGAAGTCGATCGCCTTGCTTTTGGATAATTTCAGCTTAATGCGGCCGTCTTGCGGAACGCGCTTTTCAGAAATGTCCATTTGCGACATTACTTTGAGGCGGGATGCTAAGCGATTCGCCAGCTGCAAGGGCGGGTTGGCAATTGATCTCAGCACGCCATCGACGCGGTAGCGGACACGGTAAGATTTTTCATAGGGTTCAAAGTGCAAATCCGAAGCGCCCATGCGGATGGCATCGACCAGCAGCTTATTGATGTATTTAACAATAGGCGCTTCTTCGCCTTTTTCTTCTTCTTCATCATCGGTGTTCTGGTCAGGGGCATCTGTCGCAATATCAAGATCGAAATCATCATCAAAATCAAAAGTGCTTTCTTCCGCGAATTGCTGCTCAATCAGCTTTTCCAGCTTATGGTGCTCAACAATAATGGTTTCCGTGTTCATTTTGCTGCTGAAGCGGATTGCATCCACAGCTTCAATGTTGGTCGGATTGCTGGTTGCCACATACAGTGTGCTGGCATGTTTGTAAATCGGCAGCACGCGGTAGCGCGTGATCAGCTTCTCGTCAATATCTTCGCGGATAATCAGATTGGCATCATAAGCGGAAATGTCAAAAATCGGTTCGCCAAATTCTGCTGAAATGGTTTCCGCCACAGTCAATGACGGAATGTTCAGTTCTTTGGTCAGGTACGCGACAATGTCCTGATTGGCTTTTTGGGCGCTTAAGAGCGCTTCACGCATTTTTTCTGCAGATACGTGTCCTTCTTCGACCAGGCGCCGAATAAACCCTGTAAATCTTGGAGATCCCTGTAGTGCTGTCATGCTTGAATAGGCCTATACTTCAGTTTGTTTATAATTGGTATTTGAAAATTATACTTTTGTTATTTAAAAATACCATATCTTAAAGTGTTGTCACTACCTAAGTATTGATCAAAACTTTGAACCAGTCCTTAAATCGCTGCTTTTTTTTGGGAAAATTGTGCTGAAAATTGTATTTCTTATTTTTTAGCTAAAATTGTAAGCTGAAAATTATCATCAAAATTTTCAATTGCGTGTAGAATGTGCCCGTTTTCATCTAAAGTTTCTGCAGGTTATTTATGTCGGGTTCGGCGATTACACCTTGGGTTGTTGGCAATTGGAAAATGAACCCAATGCGGGCAGATGCCAAACAGCTGGTTCAAGAATTAAAACAATTGCTTCAAAATCAAAATATTGAAGAATCTAAATGTCATATTGGCGTGGCGCCGGTTGCGCTTGCGCTGGAAACTGTTCAAACGCAGTTTTCAGATTGCAGCCGTGCGGTCAGCATCTTTGCGCAAGATTTATCCCGTGTTGCCGGCACGGGCGCTTATACAGGCGAAATCAGTGCCGAATTACTGAAAGACAGTAAAATTGAATATGTGCTGATTGGCCACTCTGAACGGCGTGAAATTTTTGGCGACAGCCCAGCGGTAATTAATGAAAAAATCAAAAATGCTTTAAACGCTGGCTTAACAGTGATTTATTGTGTAGGTGAAAGCCTTGCGCAGCGTGAAAATGGTCAAGCTGAGCACACCGTGCTGCAGCAAATCTGTGACATTGCAGCGGTGGTCCAGAGTGAGCAATGGAGCAATATCATTATGGCTTATGAACCAATTTGGGCGATTGGCACGGGCAAAACAGCTTCGCCGGAAGACGCCCAGGCAATGCATGCGAAAATCCGTGAAGGGCTCAGCCAAATTACGCCTGCCGGCAAAGGCATCGCGATTTTATATGGCGGTAGTGTAAAACCTGAAAATGCAGTAGAGTTAGCAGCCTGCCCAGACATCAATGGTGCATTGGTTGGCGGCGCATCTTTAAATGCAGAGGCTTTTTATCAAATTGCCCAAGCATTTGCGAATACAAAATAATTAGGAGTACAGCATGCAAACTTTTGTGCTGGTGGTGCATATTATCTTAGCCGTTTTGATGATTGTTTTGATTTTAGTTCAGCATGGCAAAGGGGCGGACGCAGGTGCATCTTTTGGCGGCGGCGGCGCAGCAACAGTATTTGGCGCATCTGGCTCGGCTAACTTTTTGACCCGCTTAACTGCGATTTTAACTGCATTATTCTTTGTAACCAGCTTAACGCTGGCTGTTTATGCGAAGAAGCAAACTGCCGATGCATACAGCCTGAAATCAATTTCTTCTGCGCCGGCAGCGCCTGCTAAATCGGCTGAAACTTCACCAACTGCGCCAAAAACAGCCGAATAATATTATTTAGCTCTTTCTTTTTTGAGGTGATGCGTCTAGAATGCGTCACTGCTGCGGTGGTGGTGGAATTGGTAGACACGCTACCTTGAGGTGGTAGTGCTTTCGGGCGTGGGGGTTCAAGTCCCCCCTTCCGCACCAACTTGTAATCCAGAACATAAGTTGGTGTGTGCAGCAAATCTGTTGATGCGGGATGGAGCAGTCTGGTAGCTCGTCGGGCTCATAACCCGAAGGTCGTTGGTTCAAATCCAGCTCCCGCTACCAATC
>NZ_KB849730.1:26593-208543 GCF_000368865.1 Acinetobacter bouvetii DSM 14964 = CIP 107468 | reverse complement strand
TTTTTGCATATTGATGCGGGATGGAGCAGTCTGGTAGCTCGTCGGGCTCATAACCCGAAGGTCGTTGGTTCAAATCCAGCTCCCGCTACCAATTCTGATTAAGGTGCAACTTAATCGGGTACAGTTGATCAGTTTTCATTGAAAATGATTGGCAATTTGTATATAATTTTTGCACGTTGATGCGGGATGGAGCAGTCTGGTAGCTCGTCGGGCTCATAACCCGAAGGTCGTTGGTTCAAATCCAGCTCCCGCTACCAAGTTTCTAAAAGAGGCTCACAACTAGGTGGGCCTTTTTGCACAGTGGACTATGGTTTTCTGTGCACAATTGGGGCGATTTACGCCCTTTTTTATTGGCTATTGCGTAGTACTGGCATAAATTTGGTCAAATTGCCATATTTTACGACTACAATAGCTGGCATTGGTCTGCAGTGGTCATTCCGGCCATCAAATCTCATAATTTTGACGAGAGTAAATGAAGCTATCAAATAAAACTCAAGCACTTCAGGACTTAATTGCACCCGCTGTGCAGGCATGTAATGTAGAGCTCTGGGGCATTGATTTTGTGCCGCAAGGCAAGCGCTCGCTATTGCGTATTTATATCGACAAGCCGGTAGATGAAAACGCTGCGCCAATCATCAATGAAGAAGGCGAAGAAGAGCTGGGCCGCGGTATTGGCGTTCAGGATTGCGTGCGCGTGACGCAGCAAGTGGGCGCGATGCTGGATGTGCATGATCCGATTTCCGGTGAATATGCGCTGGAAGTATCATCTCCAGGCTGGGACCGCCCATTCTATAAGCTGGAGCAAATGACCGGCTATATTGGTCAGCAGGTTGCATTGCGCCTTATCAGTGCTGTAGATAACCGCCGTAAATTCCAGGCAAAACTTGTGGCCGTTGACCTTGAAAATGAAATGATTCAGGTTGAAGTTGAAAAGCAGCAAGTGCTGGAAATCGACAGTCACAATATTGATAAAGCAAATTTAATCTACCAAGATTCATTCAATAAATAAGAATCTGAACGAATAGGTGACTTATGGCACGTGAAATTCTTACCGTAGTAGAAACGGTTAGTAACGAAAAAGGTGTAAGTCGCGATGCAATTTTTGAAGCGCTTGAACAAGCTCTGGTTGCCGCGACTAAAAAGAAATTCTATGAAGGCACAAATTCTGAAGAAGCGCGCCTTCGCGTAGAAATCGACCGCCGTACAGGTGACTACAGCACATTCCGTCAATGGGAAGTGGTGGCGGATGAAGATCATGAAATGCCTGCTTGCCAGGATGCGATTTCTGATGTTGATCCTGCAAAATGGTCCATTGGCGATATCCGTGAACTTGAAGTTGAATCGATTGATTTCGGCCGTATCGCTGCGCAGATTGCGAAGCAGGTTATCGTGCAGAAGATTCGTGAAGCAGAGCGCGCATTAATTGCCGATGCTTATGAATCTAAAGTCGGTGAGCTGATTTACGGCGAAGTGAAGAAGCAGACTAAAGACGGCTTCATTATTGACTTAGGTGATAATGCTGAAGCCTATCTTGCACGCGAGGAAATGATTCCAAAAGAAATTTTGCGTCCTAAACAGCGTGTCAATGCGATTCTTTACAGCGTTAACCGTGAAGGCCGCGGCGCTCAATTATTATTGTCGCGTGCTAAGCCTGAAATGCTGATTGCTTTGATGAAAAAGGAAATTCCTGAAATTTCTGAAGAAATCATTGAAATCAAAGCGGCTGCGCGTCAGCCTGGCGTCCGTGCTAAAATCGCGGTGAAAACCAACGATCACCGCATTGACCCAGTGGGCGCATGTATCGGCATGCGCGGTACGCGTATCCAGGCGGTTCAGCAGGAACTGAATGGCGAGCGTATTGATGTTGTGGTGTGGTCTGATGATGCTGCGCAGTACATCGCCAGCGCTTTAGAGCCTGCGGATGTATCCGGCATTGTGATTGATGAAGAAGAGCGTACTGCTGACATCATCTTCGCTGCCAGCGATCAGCTGGCGCGCGCGATTGGCTCTCAAGGTCAAAATGTGCGTTTAGCATCTGAATTGACGGGCTACAAGCTGAACATGATGCTGGAAGATGAGTATCACGCACGTCAGCAAAATGAAGCGCAGCAGTATTTAGACATGTTTGTAACACGTCTGGATATTGAAGAAGACCTCGCGATGGCGCTGGTGGAAATGGGCTTCACTTCAGTCGAAGAAGTTGCTTATGTTCCAGCGGAAACATTCGATGAAATTGAACTGGATGCTGAAACTGTTGAATTGCTGCAAAGCCGTGCGAAAGAAGTCGCATTGGCGGATGCATTGAAACAGCAGGAAAACATTCAAGAGCCGAGTCCTGAACTTGCTGCAATGGAAGGAATGACTCAAGAGATCGCGTATGCGCTTGCTGCCCGCGGTGTAATCACAGTAGATGACTTGGCTGACCAAGCCACCGACGATATCGAAGATATTGAAGGCTTGGGCGCAGAAAAAGCAGGTCAACTGATTATGAAAGCGCGCGAATCATGGTTTAACTAGGAGGTAATATATGACGGACAAGTCGATTAAAGAGTTGGCGCTCAGCGTGGGTACCCCGGTTGAGAAGCTGCTGGAACAGGTTCGTGATGCAGGTTTGCCGCAAGGTAAAGCTGATGACATTATTACCGCCGAACAACAAAATGTACTCGTCAACCATTTGAAGAAAGTTCATGGTCAAGACGATGGACACGCAGGAAAAATCACGTTGAAACGTAAAACGACCAGTACAGCTAAAGTAGCAAGTACATCAGGTAAGGCGAAAACCATTAACGTAGAAGTTCGCAAGAAGCATACGTTTACCAAGCCTGAT
Organism: Acinetobacter bouvetii DSM 14964 = CIP 107468; assembly: GCF_000368865.1. Lineage (GTDB taxonomy): Bacteria > Pseudomonadota > Gammaproteobacteria > Pseudomonadales > Moraxellaceae > Acinetobacter > Acinetobacter bouvetii. The sequence goes on along the minus strand of NZ_KB849730.1, from coordinate 205,716 downwards.
CCAGAACAGATTAAAGCTGAAGCTTTGGCTAAAGCGCAGGCAGACCAAAAAGCGCGTGAAGAAGCGGCAAGCCCGTCTTCTGCAGCGCAGCAAGAAGCGCCAAAACAGGGTGACTCTAAAGCTAAGCAGGCGCTTGAAGCTATGCGCGCTGCAGCCAAGCAGGAAACTGCGAAGCAGGAAGTGCCTAAAGCTGCAGTTGTGGTGAAGCGCAAGTCAAACAATAAGCCAATTGTGAAGCAAGTGGTTAAAGTGACTGAGACTGCTGAGCAGAAGAAAGCGCGTGAAGCGCAGACTGCGCAGCTGAAAGCGACTGAAGAAGCAGTGCGCCGTAAAGCGGCTGAAGAAGCGCAGCAGCGTACGCTTGAGCAAATGCGTCAGATGGCGTCTAAGTATACGTCTGAAGATACCACTGCAACCATTCGTGTTGTAGATGATTCTCCATTAGCCGCAGGCCTTGTAGGCCAGGCTTATGAAGATTCATTTGCCAAAGAAGACCGTGAAATCAAGCGCGGCGGCAACACCACGAATACGCGTTCGCCGAAAAAAGGCGGCCGCCGCGGTCAAGAAGAGCAATCTTTCAGCCACAATCAGCATAAACGCGGTTTGAAAACAAGCCAGGCAAACAAGCATGGCTTTGAAAAACCAGTTAAAAAGCAAGTGTATGATGTAGAAATCGGTGAAACGATTGTTGTTGCTGACCTTGCGCAAAAAATGGCGGTTAAGGTCCGTGAAGTTATCAAGTCACTGATGAAAATGGGTGAGCTGGTAACGCAGAACCAAGCGATTGAGCAAGATATTGCAGCGCTGGTTGTTGAGGAAATGGGCCATAACCCGGTTCGTGTATCTGATACGCAAGCTGAAGACAACTTGTTGGAAGCTGCTGAAGAAGCGCGCGGCGCGCAAACGACGCGTCCTCCAGTAGTGACTATAATGGGTCACGTTGACCATGGTAAAACGTCGCTGCTTGACCGGATCCGCCGCACTAAAGTGGCTGCAGGCGAAGCGGGCGGTATTACACAGCATATTGGCGCGTACCATGTGAAAACTGAGAAAGGCATTATTACTTTCTTGGATACTCCGGGACATGCGGCATTTACTGCAATGCGTTCACGCGGCGCGAAAGCGACAGATATCGTGGTGCTGGTTGTAGCGGCGGATGACGGTGTTATGCCGCAAACTGCTGAAGCGATTGATCATGCCCGCGCTGCAGGTACGCCAATTATTGTTGCAATCAATAAAATGGATAAAGAGTCTGCTGATCCAGACCGCGTATTGAATGAATTGACTGCGAAGCAGATCGTGCCTGAACAATGGGGCGGCGATGTTCCTGTTGCCATGGTTTCTGCGCATTCAGGCATGGGAATCGATGAGCTGCTTGATTTGATTTCTATCCAAGCTGAAATGCTGGAACTGAAAGCATCTGAAGAAGGCGCAGCGCAAGGTGTTGTTATTGAAGCGCGCGTAGACAAAGGCCGCGGTGCGGTCACGTCTATCCTGGTTCAAAACGGTACTTTGAAAGTAGGTGACTTGGTTCTTGCCGGTTCATCTTATGGCCGTGTTCGTGCAATGACAGATGAAAACGGTCAGCGCATCAAATCAGCGGGCCCTTCAATTCCTGTAGAAATCCTTGGCCTTCCAGAAGCGCCGATGGCGGGTGATGAAGTTCTTGTCGTTGATGATGAGAAAAAAGCGCGTGAAGTTGCCGATGCGCGTATGGACCGTGAACGCCAGAAACGTCTTGAGCGTCAAAGCGCAATGCGTCTTGAAAACCTTATGGCATCTATGGGCAAGAAAGATGTGCCTATCGTGAATGTGGTTCTTAAGACTGACGTGCGCGGTACTTTAGAAGCATTGCATGTTGCGCTGGCTGAGCTTGCAACAGATGAAGTGAAAGTGCGCGTCATCAGTTCAGGTGTCGGTGCGATTACTGAGTCTGACGTGACATTGGCTGAATCTTCAGAAGCTGTGCTTCTTGGCTTTAACGTCCGTGCAGATACAACTGCGCGTCAAAAAGCAGATGCAGACGGCATTGATATCCGTTACTACTCAATCATTTATGAATTGATTGATGACGTGAAAGCGGCAATGAGCGGCAAGCTTGCGCCAGAACACCGTGAAACAATTCTGGGTGTTGCTGAAGTGCGTGAAGTGTTCCACTCAAGCAAATTCGGCGCGGCAGCAGGCTGTATGGTGCTGGAAGGCATGCTGCACCGCAACAAGCCAATCCGTGTATTGCGTGATGATGTTGTTGTATTCCAGGGTGAGCTTGAATCTCTTCGCCGTTATAAAGAAGTGGTTGAAGAAGTTCGCGCCGGCATGGAATGCGGCCTGGCTGTTAAAGGCTACAAAGACATCAAAGTTCAAGATAAGATTGAAGTGTATGACGTTCAATTGATTAAACGGAGTCTTTAATGGCGGGTAGTCAGCGTCTTAAGCGTATGGCAGATACAGTTCAGCGCGAGTTGTCTGAACTGATCCGCCAGGAACTCAAAGATCCGCGTTTAGGTGGCCTAGTGACCATCTCTGCGGTGAAAGTCAGTCCAGACTTGGGTTATGCTGAAGTTTATGTCACTGTGATGGGACGTGAATTAGGTGATGAGCAAAGCGAAGCGGCGAATAAAGAAACTTTAGAGGTCTTGAACAAGGCATCAGGTTTCTTGCGTCATGAGCTTAGCCGCAGCATCAAGACACGTATAACGCCGCGTTTGCGTTTCCACTACGACAAAACCAATGCCTATGGCAACTATATGTTTGGCCTGATTGCAGAAGCAGTGAAGGACTTGCCTCCTGAAGATGCAAAAAAAGATGAAGAATAAGTCCTGCTAGGACAATAAAAAAGCCGCCTTCGGGCGGCTTTTTTATGACTTATAATTAGATAAAATAGTGAGGGATCTTAAAAATGCTATATCTGAGTGAGTGCCAATTATTGGTGATCCGAAACCTTGATCCGTTAAATAAATCCAAATTTGAATATAATTCTAATCGTTGGAGTAATCTACATCCAGACTTGAAATGTGCTGCACAAAATTATTGTGATGATGATATTTCAAGGGAGCATGTGATTGAAAGTTTTAAAAATTATTTTGATCATAAAGTTGGGGTGGAACTCCCTTTTGTACTGACGATGATTTGGGGCTTTGCTGATACTGGCTATGGTACATATAGAACAAATAAATATTATACTTCAGAGAATGTAAAGCGCATGCAGTCAGCCTTTATGCATGTAAAAGAGGAGAATATTCAACAAGCATATAAAATATTAAAATCGATTAAAGGATTGAATATTAGCTATATTTCTAAATTACTTTATTTTTCAACGCGCGCTTTGGAGCACTCAGATTACTTTTTAATATTTGATATTCGAGTTGCTCGGTCATTAATCAGATTGAGTTGCCCGCCAACACTGGTAAATTTAATTGATGTGAAACCATCTGATAAATTTGAACATTACAGTCAGTACAATGTTCAGATGCACCAATTAGCGCAACAACACAAAGTTAGTGCTGAAGCGCTAGAAATGTATTTATTTTTGTACGATGAATAGCATTATCTTTTTTACAGCTGATTTTCGCTGTCTTCATGCTTATTGTGAAATGCGCGGCGGCGGGTACGCTGCCAAGGCAAAGGGCGGTTTAAGGTTTCCGGCACATCCCCGCTCATAGAGCGAAGACGCAAATGCAATGCCGCCTGTGCAATTAAATTGGCGGATACTGGCGCAGTAATAAACGCCAGCAGAGTCAGCAGCAGTTCTGCAAAGCCAAGCCGCCCATGAAAGGCAGCATAAATAATGGCCGCAATTAGAAAGCTGCCTAGACCTAAGGTACTGGATTTGGTTGGGGCATGCAGGCGCATGAACAAGTCAGGCAGCCTCACCATGCCAATGCCGCCGACCAGCATGAAAAAAGCGCCAATAATCAGAAAAATAGAAACGGTGATTTCCATTGCGAGCTGCATTGAATATTCTCCTAATCAATCACATGGCCAGTGGTGAAATAACGGGCCAGCGCGGCGGTAGAAACGAAGCCCAGCATTGCAACCAGCAGCGCGCCTTCAAACATGGCAGTGCTGGCCCAGTAAATTTCCAAAATCACAATGAGGCAGGTTGCGTTCAAAAATAGAGTATCTAAGGCCAGCAAGCGGTCAACGATAGACGGCCCGATAATCAGCCGAATTAAGCAGAAAAGCATTGAGATCGTGACAGCGCCCAAGCAGATGGCCAGCGCATAAGGCAAAATAGTCATGATGATTCTCCTGGCTGAACACCGAAAATCTGCATCAGCGGTTTCTCATAGCGGTCTTTGATATTTTGAATTTCAGCTTCAGTATCATCGGCACTTAAAGCATGCACTAAGATATCGCCGCGGTCCTGATCAATGCCCGCAGACACTGTGCCTGGCGTAGTGGTGATGATCATTGCCAATAGGGTATTCACTTCTTCATGCTGTGTTTCCAAGGGAATCCGAAACCATTTTGGGTGCATTTTATGCATCGGGCCCAAGACCAATTTTGCGACTTTGATATTGCTGACAATGATGTCCCATAGCACCACAAAAAATAATCGAATGGCTGGGAGCCAATCAATATTGGGTGTACGCGCAATAAATGGGCGAACCAAGCGCGGAATGCCGACTGCCAAAATCAGCGCCATTAAAATAGTGCCTGCATCTAAGCTGTGGTTCAGCATCAGCCAGCTGAGTCCGACAATGACAGAAACCAGCGGATGAGGGAACCAGCGTTCAAAAACTGAAGCGATTTTCATCTATTGCGCCTCCATGGGCTTAAGCTGAGCATCTGCAGCGGATTCTTCTTCAAGCTTTTGCTGCAGTATCTGACGCTTTTTATATTCTGAAATATGTTCTCCATCCAAGGTTTCAGGCGCAATTAATTGCGGTATCAAATGCGCATTCGGATCTGCTGTTTCTCCGCCGTATTTGGTTTCTGGCAGGTTTTCAGGGTCAAATGGCTGGACACTGATTATCTCGCCATGTTCATCTTTTTTCAGCAGCACATTTTCATACATTACATTATTTTGGATTTGCTGCGCAGTATTCAGCACATACTGATAAATAGGCGCGGCGCATGCCATATAGGCAAGCAATCCTGCCAGCAGGATATAGATGGCTGTGTCATTGCGTTTCGGCGCTTCTGCGGGCAAAGCTTGATAAGCTTTGAATGCGATGGTTTCAGGGTTGTCTTCAGGCTTGCTGGCGCGCCAGAACAGAATAAAACCGACCCGCGTCATGGCAATAATGCTGAGCAGGCTGACAGCCAGCACCGTTAAAATAATCAGCAGCTGATGCGGTGATGAAGACGTCGCCTGTAAAATAAACACTTTACCGAGGAAACCGCTGAATGGCGGCAGGCCAGCCATCATCAGTGCAATAATAAAGTACGTGAGGGCGACAGTTTTGTGCTGTTTCATCTGCGGGGCAATTTTAAAATGATCTTTAAATTCAACGCGCTGAGAGGTAATCCATCCGCACAGCAGATAAAAAGCGGCCCCGGCCAAAGTGCTGTGCACCAGATAATACAGTCCCGCTGCCCAAGCCTGCGTACTGAACAGTGAAATGGCGATCAAGATGGTGCCGATCGAGGATAAAATCATAAAACCGACAAAACGGCGCAGGCGTTCTGCGCCAATTGCGCCAATCACGCCGTAAACCGAGGTGATTAAGCCAATCGGCAGCAGCCAGTTTTGCAGAATTTGCCGGCTGACCTCATCATCAAAGACTGTACCGTTGACCCGCAAAATGGCATAAATGCCGACTTTGGTCATAATGGTAAATAGTGCGGCCACTGGCGTTGCAGCCACAGCATAAGTTTTTGGCAGCCAAAACCCGACAGGAAGCATGGCGGCTTTAATGCCGAAAACCACGAAAAGCAAAAGCCCGCCTGCCACGGCCAGACGGTGCTGATCATGCTCCAATAATGGCATTAGGCGGGCAACATCCGCCATATTCAGGCTGCCGACACTGCCGTAAATCAGGCCTAAGCCAATCAGGAACAGCGCAGAAGCCAGCAGGTTAATGGTGACATAATGTACGCCCAGCTGAAACCGGGCCTTGCCTTGGCCATGCAGCAGCAGCACATAAGAAGCCATCAGCAGGATTTCAAAGAAAACAAAGAGGTTGAATAAATCTCCGGTGAGAAATGCGCCGCATAGCCCCATCAGCAGAAAATGGAACATCGCATGGAAATAGCGCCCGCGTTCGTCCCATTCTTTACTGGCGTACCACATGATGGGCACGGCCAAACCATAGGTCAGCACCAGCATGAACGCTGACAGCTGATCCAGCACCAAGACAATGCCAAATGGCGCAGCCCATTCGCCCAGATTATAAACACTGATTTGCCCCGAACTGGCAAAAATCAAATAGCTGACGGCAGTCAGCAGCCCGAGAATGGACGATACAAAACTGATGCCGCGCCGCCAAGGCTGACGCCAGTCCTGAGCGAGTGCGCCAGAACCGGGATTGCCTAATAGAACGAGCAGAAATGCAGTCAATGCCGGAATTAAAATACTGAAAATTGGAGTGTGCTGGGCCCAAAATTGGATGAAGTCATTCATTATGGCTCATCCTCCCGCGGATCAAATTGCGGTATTTCCTCTTTAGCATCGACGTGATCTGTTCCTGATTCAAAACGGCTGCGCAACGCCAGCTGCACAATAAAGGCGGTTGTGGCAAATCCAATCACAATTGCCGTCAGCACCAGCGCCTGCGGCAATGGATCGGTGGATTTGGCTGTTTCAGTCAATACCGCAGGGGCGTTGATTTGAATGCGGCCCATGGCGAATAAAAATAGGTTGACGGCATAGCCGATCATCGCCAAGCCAAGCACCACAGGAAAAGTACGCGCCCGCAGGATTAAGTAAATGCCTGTCGCAGTCAGTAAGCCAATGGCAGTAGTCAATAAAAATTCTAAACTGATCATGTGCTTATCCTTTAGGTACTGGACCAGACATGCTGGAATGCCGGGAATCGCCCAGAACGGAAATCATCAGCATGGTTGCGCCGACAACTGTGATATAGACCCCAACATCAAATAAGGCTGCACTGGCTAAATGCATCTCGCCGATAACAGGCGGATGAACATAAATGTGCGCGCTGGTGAGGAATGGGCGCCCCCAGAACCACGCGCCAAGGCCAGTGAAACCGGCAACCACAAGGCCAATGCCGATCCAGATTTCATACAGGCGTCCGGATTTGGCATGAAGCAGGCGTTCAGCCTGATCCTGGCCGAGGGCAATATACTGGATGATCAGCGCCAATGAAGTGATCAGCCCTGCAATAAATCCGCCGCCGGGCAAATTGTGCCCGCGCAGGAAAATGTACAGGCTGACCACCAAGGCCAGCGGCAGTATCCAGGACGCCGTGATGCGGAACATCAGCGGTGAGGGATTAAAACGGTAGCTCAGCCCTTGGGTAATCGTGGTGCCGTGCGCCCGCATGCCATCCATCAGGCAGAGGGCGCCAATTGCGGCGATCCCCAAGACCGTGATTTCACCGAAGGTATCGAACCCGCGGAAATCAACCAAAATGACATTCACGACATTGGTGCCGCCGCCCAGCGGAATCGACTGCTGCATGAAAAACCATGAAATTGAATTGTGGTCACGGGTCAGAATCAGCCAGGTAATCCAGGCAATGCCCGCGCCCCCGCCAATTGCAATCAGGGCATCGCGCCAGCGCCGCGAAACGCTGGATTCATAAGGCGTTAACTGAGGAAGTAACGACAGGCTCATCAGCAGCAGCACTGTGGTGACGACGTCGACCGTAATTTGCGTTAAGGCCAAGTCCGGCGCAGAGAAGCAAATAAAGACCATGGTCACCACTAGACCTACAGCGCCGCTGATCAGAACCGCTTTAATGCGTTCATGATGGAACCACAGCATCATCCAGCAGGCAGAGAACAGCAGCATCCATAAAACAATGGCGATGGCAGGCGCATGAGTCAGTTCACGGGTGCCTGTGCTAATGCCTTGCGAGGTCAGCGGCACGGCAACAACCGCGATGCTGAACAGGATAATCCATATCAAGTAGCTTTGCAGTGATCCGTTTTCTGTTGCCCGCTTGAATTTGCGTGACTGCAGCAAAAGATGCTTTAAAAAAAGGTCAAATAGAATTCTGCCCTGAAACTTGCCCAGCGCCGGATCAAGGTCAATTGAGCGGATACGCCCGCCTTTGGCCAAAGAAAAATAGAAGATGATGCCGCCGAATAGCGCGATCAGGCTCATGACCAGCGGAATGTTGAAGCCATGCCAGAGGGCGATATGCACGCCTTCAAAGGCAAAATTCTGGGTGCTGGCCTGTGCCGTGCTATTCACAATTTGCTCTATCAGCAGGGCAGGGAGCAGGCCCACTAAAATGCAGAGAACAGCTAAAAGCGTTGCAGGCGCACGCATTCCGAATGGCGGTTCATGCGCATTTTTGTTGGGCACATCTTTGCCGACCGGGCCGTCAAAAAAGACCCCATGCACCAGGCGGATAGAGTAGGCGACGGCAAAGATCCCCGCCAGTGTTGCGGTAATTGCGGAGCCAATCAGAATAGGCCCGGACAGTTCACGCAGCAGTTCGGTAAAGAACATCTCTTTAGACAGGAAGCCGTTGGTCAGCGGTACGCCAGCCATAGAGGCGGCGGTGATCATGGTCAGGGTGGCGGTAAAGGGCAGCAGCTGCCATAAGCCGCTGAGCTTGCGCAGGTCACGGGTGCCGGATTCATGGTCGATGATGCCGGCAAGCATGAACAGGGCCGCTTTAAATGTCGCGTGGTTAATGATATGGAAAATGGCTGCGGCTACGGCCAGCGGCGAACCGATGCCCAGCAGGCAGACGATCAGGCCCAAATGGCTGATGGTCGAGTAGGCCAGTAAGCCTTTTAAATCTTCTTTGAAAATCGCAAAGAATGCCGCCATGCATAAAGTAAACAGGCCGACAAAGGTCACAATATTATGATAGAGCGCTGCGCCGGCAAAAATCGGCAGCAAGCGAGCCAGCAGGAAAATTCCGGCTTTGACCATGGTTGCAGAGTGCAGGTATGCAGAGACCGGTGTGGGCGCGGCCATGGCATTCGGCAGCCAAAAGTGGAACGGAAACTGCGCGCTTTTGGTAAATGCGCCGATTAAGGTCAGCAGCAGAATCGGCACAAACAACGCATGGTTTTGAATGAGTTCCCGCATGCCGAGAATTTGGTCAATTTGATACGTGCCAGTCACTTGGCCGAGTAAAACAAAGGCCCCCAGCATGCACAGCCCGCCCATGCCGGTAATGGTGAGCGCCATGCGTGAACCGCGCTGGGCGGCTTCGTAATTGCTCCAGTAACCGACCAGCAGGAAAGATGAAATACTGGTCAACTCCCAGAAGACCAGCAGCAGCATTAAGTTGTTTGACAGTGAAATGCCCAGCATGGCTGCCATGAACAGCATGAGCATCATATACAGCTTGCTGAGGGAGTTTTTAGGGCTGAGGTAATAATACGCGTAGATATAAATCAGTGTGCCGATGCCGGTGATCAGCAGGGAGAACAGCAGGCCCAGTGAATCTAAGCGGAAGCTGAAATCCAGGCCCAGCTGGGGAAGCCATGACCATGTTTGAATGAGCACTTGGCCATTAAAGACGTCTTTTGCCTGAGTCAGGAGCAGCGCTAAACTGCTGATGCTGACCCCAATAGCCCCAAAGGCTGTTGCTCCGCGGGAGAACTGCTTGAGCCAGGAAACAAGGCATGTACCCAGCACTAGCGGTAACAATATAATAATCGGCAGCACACTCGTATCCATTGTCGTGATTAGGTTATGCACCTAGAGTGAATCTTCATCTTTCAAGCGTTTCAGGACAGCAAGGAGCGATCCAAAGTGTTTAATCTTGAAAGCCAATGTATTGAAAATTAAAGCAGCTGTATTGCGCAGCATGTAAATGATTGCAAATTCCGATTTTAATATAGAAATTGCAAGTAAAACCGATCATATTACAGCACAGCCTCAACTTCAATCTTTTTTCTGCATCCGTTCAACATTATACGCCTGCTGCAATTGTCTGTGGGGTGATGGGCTGAACAGTCTGCATTTTCTGCCAAATATGAATTTGCCCAGCAGTTTATTGAGCGCTGCAACATGCTTTAAAGCAGGGGGCCGCTGCTGAGGCTGGGGCCGCTGCCATTCAAGAGGCGGATTAATTCCTGCTGCTGTTCACCGTCCAGCTGCTGCTGAATTTGCAGCAGCAGCGATTCTGCTGTCGGCATATCTGCTGGCGGTTCTTGCAAGAGGGAAGGCTGGCTGTCAGTTTCTGCAGGTAAAAGAGCGCCCTCTGAATAAAGCTGCGCATAAATCTCTTCAAGCTGCTGCGGCTCTGTTTGAATTGGCGACAGCTGTTTATTGTCAAGTTTGAAGCATTGAAAGGCCGATGCCTGCTCCAGCAGTTCCGGACGATTGCCTGTGGCAATGATCTGCAGGCGCGGGAAGGCTTGATGCAAAGCGGGTAAAATGGCTTGCGCCATGTTCTGATCCAGCTGATGGTCAATCGCGTCAATCAGCAGAATGCCTTCACCTTCTTCACAAGGATAGAGGCTGGCTGGATTAAGCAGGCACATGCGCCGCACAATATCACCAACCAAAGCCGTTAAATTGCGGATGCTGTTGGACAGCTGCTGAAACAGCATGGTTTGGCCTTGATAAGTCACCATCAGCTGCAATTTGGGATGATATTGCAGATAGATGTTGCTGAATTCAGGCAGAACAATGGCCAAGGCGCGTCTAAGCGACTGCAATGCAGGCGCGTGCATTTCTGCAAGGGCTTGGGTAATGCGGCTGGCGAAGAAGCTGTCGGATTTTATTTCCGCAGCTGCGCCTGATTTATTTTTATGCAGAATGTCTTGCACCATCTGAGCGCTTTGCGCATTTTCGATGTCGCAGATTTCGCGGAACCATTCAAAAAACCGGCTGAAGGTGGTGAAAGGAATGGCAGAAATTTCGTAAGCATGCGCGGGCTGAAAAATGGCAGGGTTATTTTTATTCAGCAAATTCACTTCATTGACAAAGCGTTCCGCAGGATAATAGGCGATGAGCGGCAAGCCAAGCAAAGGGTCGTCTTTTAACGCGCGCTGATAGCGGGCTGCCAATTCTTCCAGCTGCGGCGTTTCTGCTTTGCTGATGCCCATGCCTTGGCTGTTTAAGGTTTTATACAGTTGCCAAGAACAATGAAAATGATCGGTGTCTGACGCAGCCTGCTGGCTTTCTGGTTCGTTTAAAGGCAGGTCATGGTTGCTGGATAATTTCCCCATTTCAGCAGGATAACTGATCCGCACATCAATTTTAGCCTGCAGGCGGTTCAGCATGATGTCCTGATCCAGCATCACCACACCCGCGGTGCGCAGGTCTTTATAGCGGGCGGCAAACCAGGTCAGCGCCTGATAGGTGAAGCGCAGGATAGAGGTTTTTCCGGAACCTTGATCGCCTAAAATTAAGGCGACCGGCTGCTCATGGCAGTTGAATTTTGCCTGCAGGTCGGTGAAGTGCAAGGTGTGCTTGAGCTGGATGGATTCAATTTTCATAACACACCTTCAGCTGATTTGGGGTTCTCTGGAATGCTTAGCTTACCGCACGGCGCAATGACTGCGGCATCTCTCGCTTGAGCATCTGCATCAGGTCATAAATATGGTGAATGTTTAAACTTACTTTAGCACGTGTGCAGGCCACGTACAGCAATCGTAACTCTTCGTCACTAATTTTATAGTCTTTCTCGTTCAGCCTGAATTGATAGTCATCTTCAATATGCACGCGTTCCCATTCCAAGCCTTTGGCTTTGTGCGCCGTTGAGATAATGTAATCCGCCTGATCAATGGGAGTGATTTTGGCCAGCGCGCGTTTTAAAGGGTCGGTGCCGTGATCATCTACCAGTTTCACCAGCGGCTTGATGTCGCTGCCATCATTGGTTTCACAGTATTCATGCACGTCATGCCATGAATTGAACCATGCCAGTTCAGGCACATCGGTCACGCGCTTGCCCTGTTTCAGCATAGAGGCGGCATCGACAAAACGGTTGAGCTTGGCATGGTCAGCCTGCAGGCTGACTTTTTCACCGTGCACCAGGCCGGCCAGCAGCAGTTCCATGGCGCGGGCATTGGTGCGGCATAAAATCGCATCGCGCTGTTTGGTATGCGGCTTATTGACGACTTTTGAGTTCATCAGCGGGTTGCCCAGCAGCGGCACTGTTTCATTGAGAGCGCCTAAAATAGCATTGGCATTCAGGGCGATTTCTTCACCAAAACGGAATGAGGTTGTCAGGCGGGATTCCGGCAAAGGCAGCTGCTGCATGGCATTGACAGCGCCGCGCCAGGCATAAATCTGCTGATGCGCATCGCCGACATAAATGACTTGCGTGCTGCGCTGCTTCAGCAGGATGCCAAGCATCAGTGGATCAGCATCCTGCGCTTCATCAAACAGCACATAATCGGCGGGAATATTCGGCTCGGACAATGCCCAGAGTTTCAGGTAAATGTCATGGCTGATGCCTGCTTCATGACGCGGGTCTATAGACTCCAGCCAGCGCCGTTCAATAGCGGGGTATAAATGTGTCTGCAAGGCGCTAATGTCGTCAGGATGAAGCCAGCTTGGCGCCTGCAGATGGCGCGGGGCAGGGTATTGCGAATTGGTCGAGCAGAAATAGCTGACCGCATTGGCCACTAGGCTGGCTAAGCGGGAGGGCATCAGCACATACTGTTCATAGCGCCCGCCCATCATGCGGCGCAGCGTAATCGGCGTTAAGCGGTATTCTTTGGCCATAAAGCTGGGGCTTAAACGCGGCAGGCGCAGCTTGTCAGTGACTCCACGTGGAACGCTTCGGTAAGCCAAGGAGTGAAAGGTGCGGCAGTCGACGTTGCCATGAAATTTCTGCTGCGCTTCGCTGGCAATCGCTTTGTTGAAGGCCAGATACATGCCGCGGCGCTGCGGCATGGCATCACTGATCATTTGCAGGGTGGTGGTTTTTCCTGTGCCGGCATAGGCAATGACTTTAAAGGATTTGCCCAGGCGAGCGTTATCAATGGCAGTGGCCTGCTCATAGGTCGCGCTCGGTTTTTTCTGATCAGTCAATGGAGGATGCCGTAACGTTTCAGTGAGAGCGGCTGGCTTTTTCAACCAAGCCTGACAAGCCTTGGCGGCGCGCCAGTTCGTTCAGCACCAATTGCGGTTCAAGGTCAAAGTAGCCCAGCATGACAATGGTATGGAACCATAAATCTGCCACTTCGTAGATCAGGTCGTTTTTGTTGTCTTCATTGGCCTCAGATTTAAAATCTTTCGCTGCAATAATCGTTTCAACGCCTTCTTCGCCGATTTTTTCTAAGATCTTGTTCAGGCCTTTGTGATACAGCTTCGCCACATAAGAGGAGTCCGGATCTGCTTGTTTGCGTTCCGCCATCATCTGCCCAAGGTAGTTTAGAACTTCGACTTGTTCAGACTGGGCATTTGAGGCATTCATTGCCAGCGTGTGCGGGTTTGCAGACTTTTCACCGTAAATTTGGCTCGGGTCTTTCAGCTGCGCATCGACTGTTTCCCAGCCGCTTACAGTCAACTTGCGGTAGAAGCAAGATTCCCGGCCAGTATGGCAGGCAATGCCGCCGTGCTGTTCAATCTGCAGCACAATCACATCTGCGTCGCAGTCTAGGCGGATTTCATGCACGGTTTGAAAATGGCCGGACTCTTCACCTTTGTGCCAAAGTTTTTGACGTGAACGCGAAAAATACACCGCTTGATTTTTTTCTGCGGTCAGCGCTAAAGCTTCACGGTTCATCCACGCCACCATCAAAATACGGCCAGTTTGATGATGCTGTGCAATAGCAGGCACTAAGCCTTGTTCGTTAAATTTTACTTCATCGAGCCATTGCAGATTGTTCATGTGGATTACACCCAAATTTTGTTCAAATAAATAAATTGCAGTTTCAGCTGCAAGGCATAGTGTACGGCATCCGGCTTGAATAGAGGAACTAAAACTTAAGCAATTTTCGAAAGGCGGCTGCTGTTTGTCGGTTTGCTGCGTTTGCTGGGCAGCCCATAAAAAAATAAGCCCAAGGCTGGGCTTATTTAAAAAATCCGTGATGCTTAAATCAAAAGCGGCTTACCAGTGTTCGCCTGGGAATAAGCGGGCATAGGCTTTCTGCACAAAATTCAGCTTTTCCTGTTTGCCCACAGATGCGGATGAGCTTGGGAATAAGTTATAGCCAATAGACATTAATTTATTGTTGATGTCTGGCGCAATAGAATAGGTGATTGACGCTAAACGGCCTAAATTGGTCGCCACTTTCTTCGGACGCTTCACAATGGCGTAGGCGATTAAATCTGAAGCCTGTTCAGGAGACAGTGTCGGCACGTATTTATAGATTTTCGTCGGCGCGATCATTGGCGTGCGCACCAGCGGCATATAAATAGACGTAATGGCAATTTTATGCGAATGCACTTCGGCAGAAAGGCAGCGGCTGAATGCATCCAGAGCCGCTTTAGAGGCGACATAAGCGGAGAAGCGTGTCGCATTCGCCAAAACGCCAATCGAGCTGATATTGATGATATGGCCTTCGCGGCGGATCATCATTTGCGGCAGGATATTCATGACCAGGCGGATGGCGCCGAAATAATTCAGCTGCATGGTGCGTTCAAAGTCATGAAAACGGTCAGTGGATTCATGGACTGCACGGCGGATAGAGCGGCCCGCATTATTGATGAGGATATCAATATGATCAACAGATGCCAGAATCTGCTTAGAAACCTCATCAATGGAGTCCATGTCGTTCAAATCGCATGGGAACACAGAGGCTTGACCGCCTTTGGCTTCAATCTCGGCTTTAACTTCGTCCAATGTTTCTTTGGTGCGGGCGACCAGCAGAACATGTGCGCCGGCATCCGCTAAGCGGTGGGCCGCAGTTAGGCCGATGCCGCTTGATGCGCCAGTAATGAGGACAGTTTTTCCATTCACTTTTTCTTGAAAGAGTTTTTCTAATCTTTGTTTCACGCTTAGTTCCCTTATTTGAATAAATGTGATTCAGTGCATTTGTTTTTATTGCCTGACTGCACTTGCTTCTTTATGAAGTCAGCAGTATTCCATGCGGCTATGATAGCGTATTTAACTTGAAAAGCTATAAATTAACTTATTGAATTTAAAAATAAATTTAGAGTAAAAACTCTATTTTTATCTGCACTGTTAGTGGATTTTTACCACATAAAAAAAGGAAAGAAAAGCCTTTTTTAGAATTCGTTATGCCGATGATTTTTTAAATGATTTTCAGCAAGAAAGGCGTGCTGAAATAACTCTGAAAAATGCCTTTTTATTCAATTTTGCCACTGTTTTTTGATTTTGAGTAAAAGTCATTGAGTGGGCGTTTATTGAAAATCATGCGCGCTTTTAAACCCGATACGGTGTCCTTTCATAACCCGTTCGTCTCTTCCGTCATGATGCAGGACAGGAACTGACAAAACTGAGTGTGTATTTTGCAGCATCTAAAGTACTGGCGGCGGGGGATGAATGCAGGCTGCTTTTTTTTAAACTCTGCATAAAAAGAGCCGCACTTTTAAGATTAAGGGTGCGGCCCTTTCGGGGATTAAACTTTGGACAAGGCCTGCTCTAGGTCTGCAATTAAATCGTCAATATGTTCAATGCCTACCGACAGGCGCACCATATCAATGCTTACTCCAGCAGACTTTAATTCCGCTTCATTCAGCTGGCGGTGTGTGGTGGTGGCAGGGTGGCAGGCTAGGCTTTTGGCATCGCCAATATTGACCAGACGGGTGAAGAGTTGCAGAGCATCAATAAAGCGGGTGCCGCCTTCACGGCCATCTTCTACCCCAAAGGATAAAATCGCGGAAGGCTTCCCTTTAACGTACTTTTGCGCCAAGCCATGCTGCGGGTGATCTTTCAGCCCGGCATAGTTGACCCATTTCACTTTGGGATGGGCTTGTAAATATTCCGCGACTTTCTGTGCATTTTCAGTATGACGCTCCATACGCAGGTTCAGGGTTTCTAAGCCTTGCAGAATCAAAAACACGCTTAAAGGGCTAATGGCCGCGCCGGTATTGCGTAATGGCACCACGCGGGCACGCGCGATATAAGCTGCTTCGCCTAGAGCTTCGACATAGTTCACGCCGTGATAGCTTGGGTCTGGCGTATTCAGCACTTTAAAGCGCTCAGGATATTTGCCCCAAGGGAATTTGCCGCTGTCGACAATGGCGCCGCCAATCGAGTTGCCATGCCCGCCAATATATTTGGTCAGTGAATGCACCACAATATCAGCCCCGTATTCAAAGGGCTTCAGCAGCGCAGGGGTGGCGACGGTATTATCGACCACCACAGGCACGCCATATTCATGCGCGATTTTGGCAATCGCTTCGAGGTCAATGATGTTGCCCAATGGGTTGCCAATCGATTCAACAAAGACCAGCTTGGTTTTTTCATCAATTAAACCGCGCAGGGCTTCAGGGTCTTGATAATCAAAGAAGCGGACTTCAATGCCTTGTTTCGGCAGGGTATGGGCAAACAGGTTATAGCTGCCGCCATACAAGGTGGATACTGATGCAATGTTGTCGCCTGCTTCGGTAATGGTTTGGATGGCATAAGTAATGGCCGCCATGCCCGAAGCTAAAGCAAGTGCCCCAATTCCGCCTTCGAGCGCGGCCAAACGCTGTTCCAGCACCGCAGTGGTCGGGTTCATGATGCGGGTGTAAATATTTCCCTGAACTTTTAAATCAAATAAATCAGCGCCATGCTGAGTATCGTCAAAGGCATAAGACGTGGTTTGATAAATGGGCACGGCTACAGCTTTAGTGGTGGCTTCTGGGCTGTATCCTGCGTGAATTGCTAAAGTTTCATCTTTATAAGTCATGATTGCGTCATCTAAGTGGGTTATTTATTAAGTCGGTTATTTAATCAGTCTATCATTTTTGAATATGAGTAAAAGTGAACATTATAGGAAAGAAAATCTGTTTTATTCATATATGTGATTTTAAAATGCATTAAATCCAATGGATTTAAGTGTGCAATAGCGCGTTTAAAAAATAAACACACCTTTAGTTGTAACAAACTATGGAAGTTGTTCGGCATTTCTTATGTTTTCAGCGCTTTTATCGTATAATGTGCCGATTATTTTTTCGCTCATTTGAGCAGGGGGCGCTTTTTGCTGTCCCCCAATCTGGTTTTCTATTGAGGAGTCCTGCGTGGCCCAATATATTTATACGATGAACCGAGTGTCTAAGATGGTTCCGCCGAAGCGCGAAATCTTAAAAGACATCTCTTTGTCATTTTTCCCGGGTGCAAAAATTGGTGTACTTGGTTTAAACGGTGCAGGTAAATCGACCTTGCTTCGTATTATGGCGGGCGTAGACAAAGATTTCTCTGGTGAAGCGCGTGCGCAGCCGGGTATCAAAATCGGTTACCTAGAGCAAGAGCCGCCGCTGGATCCAAATAAAGATGTCCGTGGCAACGTAGAAGATGGTTTGCGTGAACCATTGGATGCTTTGGCGCGTTTGGACGAAGTATTTGCTGAATATGCAGCAGAAGATGCAGACTTTGATGCACTGGCAAAAGAGCAGGAAAAACTTGAAGCGATTATCCATTCATGGGATGCGCATAATCTGAGCAACCAAATGGATCAAGCTGCAGCTGCCTTGAACCTGCCAGCTTGGGATGCGGATGTCACACTACTTTCAGGTGGTGAACGCCGCCGTGTTGCATTGTGCCGTTTGCTTTTATCTAAGCCAGACATGTTGCTTCTAGACGAACCGACGAACCACTTGGATGCAGAATCTGTGTCTTGGTTAGAGCGTTTCTTGAAAGACTTTGCCGGCACGATTGTGGCGATTACGCACGACCGTTATTTCTTGGATAACGTAGCAGAATGGATTCTTGAGCTTGACCGCGGTATGGGTATTCCATATCAAGGCAACTATTCTTCTTGGTTAGAGCAGAAGAATGCGCGTCTAGAACAAGAGAACAAGCAAGAAGAGTCTTTTGCTAAAGCATTGAAGAAAGAACTTGAATGGGTTCGTTCAAATGCCAAAGGTCAGCAAAAGAAAAACAAAGCGCGTATGGAGCGTTTTGAAGAGCTTAACTCACGCGAATTCCAACAGCGTAACGAAACTTCTGAAATCTATATTCCACCTGGCCCACGTCTAGGCAATAAAGTCGTAGAAGTTGAAGGCATCAGCAAATCATTTGATGGCCGCGTACTGTACGAAAACCTGAGCTTTACCGTACCGCCTACAGCAATTGTGGGTATCGTGGGTCCAAACGGTGCGGGTAAAACCACACTGTTCCGTATGATGACTGGTGAACAACAGCCAGACACAGGTACGGTGACGTTGGGTGAATCGGTTAAAGTAGCGTATGTGGGTCAGATTCGTGACACCTTAGATAACAACAAAACTGTTTGGGAAGAAGTTTCTGGCGGTTTGGATATCTTAAGAATTGGCGATTATGAAATTGCATCGCGTGCTTATATCGGCCGCTTTAACTTTAAAGGTCAAGACCAGCAGAAGCGTGTAGGCGAGTTGTCAGGCGGTGAGCGTAACCGTTTGCAGCTGGCGAAAATCCTGCAAATGGGCGCAAACGTGATCTTGCTGGATGAGCCATCGAACGACTTGGATATCGAAACCTTGCGTGCGCTTGAGGATGCAATTCTTGTATTCCCAGGTACGGTAATGGTGGTGTCGCATGACCGTTGGTTCCTTGACCGTATTGCAACGCACATCTTGTCGTTTGAGAACGAACAGCCTGAATTCTACGAAGGCAACTATGCTGAGTATGAAGCCTATCGTTTAGCGCGTTTAGGTGATGCTGCGGTTCAAAAACGGACCAAATACAAGAAAATTGGCGGTTAATCCTTCCGTTAATTCAACAAAAAACCAGCCTTCGGGCTGGTTTTTTGTTGCGCAGGATTCAGCTGAATACGATTTTTTCGTATGCATGGATAAGCGCATTATTCGCAGGGGCGTATCCTTGATCGGCTGCTTTTTTCAGCCATAATTCGGCAAGACTGAAATTCCGTTCTAAGCCTAATTCTCCATTGAGATAGCAAATTCCTAATTTATATTGAGCTTCTTTATGCCCTCTTAAGGCGGCATTTAAAAAACTCCAAATTGCATTGCGGCAGTCAATGTTAGAGGGGTCAGTTTGACTGTCGGCATGATGCAATAAAAATTCTTGATGGTGTTGAATGGCGAGATGTTCAAAATACTCACCTTGAACATAATTCTTGTTGGCTTCCAAAATCAGTGAATGCATTCCTTGCATTTCTTCATTTGAAGAGTGTAACAAAGCAGAACTGATCATTTTTATAACGTATTTGATCATGCTGAACTCCTTTATAAATGTTACATTTTCTGGCTAGCTGTTGTTTAATTTATAATGCGTAAAGTTATATATCACGTTACTTTTTGTTGAAATTTATAACTGTACTGGTTGAAATTTAACATGAATAAATAGACTAAGTAAGTGACTGCGCAGTTTTTTTTATCACTTAATATTCTGTAAATTCTGATGCTTAGTTGCCATCACGGGTATTTCTTCAAAAACTTAACAGTTTGAACTCATTTAGATATCAGTTAATTTTTAAAAATACTGTATGTTCTTGTTTTGTAATTAACCCCAAACCTGCTGAATCCGGTGTTTCCATCATTGGGGCGCCGTCGAATATGAGGGCCTGAGTTGTGTGCCTTACGCGCTAACTCAACTGCGGGTTCCGCTCTTGCTCTTATTTAAGTCAATTTTTTATCTGAGATTCGGCGAAATTAAAATTCGAATTGACGGCTTCATTAAAAATTGAATTTGTATAAATCCTGCAAATAGTTGCCTGAGTGTAATGTTATTACTTATTCAGCTCTTGTTAATCTTATAGTTAATTATCTGCGAATAAAGTTGACAATAATGAGCCATGATCATGACCATTCACATGCGGCCGTTGCCGAAGGAAATGCCAAAAAGTTAACTTTTGCACTTATTTTGACTTCTATTTTTTTAGTCATAGAAGTGATTGCCGGTTTTATGACGCAAAGCTTGGCGCTGCTGTCGGATGCGGCGCATATGTTTACCGATGCCGCCGCGCTGGCGATTGCACTGGCGGCCATTAAGATCGGAAAGCTGCCTGCGGATAATAAGCGCACTTTTGGCTATCAGCGTTTTGAAATTTTAGCGGCGCTGTTTAATGCATCAATGCTGTTTATGGTTGCCATTTACATCTTATTTGAAGCTTATCAGCGTTTCAGCCACCCGCCTGAAATTCAAAGCATGGGCATGATGATTGTCGCGGTGATCGGGCTGGCCATTAATTTAATATCCATGCGGATTTTGTTTTCCAGCTCGAAAGACAGCCTGAATGTGAAAGGGGCGTATTTGGAGGTGCTGAGCGATGCTTTGGGTTCAATTGGCGTCATTATTGGCGCGGCAGTGATTTATTTCACCGGCTGGATGTGGGTGGATAGCGTTATTGCGGTGCTCATCGGTTTTTGGGTGCTGCCGCGGACATGGATTTTGCTGAAGCAAAGCGTCAATATTTTGCTGGAAGGCGTGCCTGAAGAAATTGATATTGAACAGCTTCGCAAGGATTTATTGAGCTTAAAAGGAGTGGAGAGCATCCACCAGCTGAAAGTCTGGGCCATTACCTCTAAAAATGTGCATTTGACGGTGCATTTGCTGGCGCCGTGTGCAGACCGCAATGCATTATACCGCGACGCTTTGGAGCTGTTGAGCCATGAACACGGCATTACAGAAATAACGCTGCAGATTGAAGATGATGTCTGTGCGGCGCATGGGCATCAGTATGACGAGCCAGCCGCAATGCATGATGAACAGCAGCATGCAGAGCCGCATCAGCATTAAGCTGTAATGCGGCTTTTAGGGGAAGCTGTGATCAGCTTTCCCATTCGTGATTGCATTCGCGGCATTTCCATTTCTTTTGCGACTGCATGAATGCCTGCATGGAAATTTTAAAATCAGGCAAATCGCGGTAAAATAAGAAACCGGCAATCGCGCAGATAATAAATACAGCAACGGTCGCTGCCTGTAAAATGGTGCCGGCGCCATCGCCAAAAAGCCACATGGCAATGCTGATAATGACCAGAAGCAGCAATACAAAAATAGCCGGAATTAAAAAGACTAAGCTTTTAGGCACCACAGGACGCGCTGCTGGCTCGCCTGCTTGTGCAACAGGCATGATTTTAGGGCTCTGACATTTTGGGCAGCGGTATTGCATTGCAACTCCATAATTTTAATGTATCGTCTATTTTAATCAGAATGGCGAAGAATGCAAAAACACCTGATTAAAACACTTTGGCTGGCTGGGCGCTGTTAAACAGCAGGCAATAAAAAACCCAAGTCGCAATGCTTGGGTTTTTTATTAAGATGTCGCCATCTTGAATATGGCGTCCCTACGGGGATTCGAACCCCGGTTACCGCCGTGAAAGGGCGATGTCCTAGGCCTCTAGACGATAGGGACAAGTGAGGCGTACACAGGTAAAACGGTTGTTTGGTGGAGTCAAGGAGGATCGAACTCCTGACCTCTACAATGCCATTGTAGCGCTCTACCAACTGAGCTATGACCCCAGTCTGTGTGAGCGCTATATTATGGATATAACACTCACGCGTCAACTAAAAAATCAATTAAGATTCATCAACTGCATCATTTTTCGGCAATTTTAAGCTTTCATTGAGTTTTTCCCATGCTTTTGCTTCTTTTTTGCTCGGACCGCCGACAATTTCAAGGGCATGGCGCAGGCGGGCAAAGGTCAAGTCAGGGCCAATGGTGACCATAGACTGCATGACTGGCGTTGATGATGTTGAACCGGCAATAGCAATAAAGAATGTTGGCATAAAGTCACGGAGTTTAATCTCCATTTGACTTGCTAAGTCCATTAAAGTTTGGCTTACCGTATCATTATTCCACGTAAACAGGCTTTCAAGGCGCCAAATCGCGAACTGCAGGCTTTGACGGACTTGCTCTTCAGACAGTTTCTTGCTTTCAAACTGTTCTTTGCTTAGCGTAGGGAACTGATTGAAATAGAATCCAGCCCAGTTAACAGCTTCAGACAATAAGTTGATACGTGGCTGAATCGCAGCAGCGATTTCTTCCAGCGTTTGGCGGTCAGATTTCCAAGCCAGCAGGGTATTCAGCAGTTCGGCAGGGGTTAAGCCTTTAATCCATTGGCCATTCAGCCAGTTGAGTTTTTCAACATCAAAAATTGGACCGCCGAGTGATACGCGCTTGATGTCAAAATGTTCAATCATTTCCGCCAAAGTGAATTTTTCACTTTCATCCGGCATAGACCAGCCCATACGGCCTAAATAGTTCAGCAAGGCTTCTGGCAGTACGCCAATGTCTTTGTAGTAGTTGATTGATGTTGGATTTTTGCGCTTAGACAGCTTCGATTTGTCTGGGTTGCGGAGCAGCGGCATGTGGCAGAGCACAGGCATGTCCCAGCCGAAGTATTTGTACAGCAGCTGATGTTTCGGCGCAGAGGGAATCCATTCTTCACCGCGGATCACATGCGTAATTTCCATTAAATGGTCATCGACCACGTTTGCCAAATGATAAGTTGGCAAGCCGTCGGTTTTCAGCAGAATCTGCATATCCACTTGCGCCCATGGAATCTCCACTTCGCCGCGCAATAAGTCATCAAATTGACAAATGCCTTCAGTCGGCACTTTCATGCGGATCACATGCGCTTCACCCGCAGCCAGGCGGCGTGCAACTTCTTCTTCTGACAGCAATAAGCCGCGGCCATCGTAGCGAGGTGTTTCACCGCGCGCCTGCTGTTCCGCACGCATTTGGTCTAACTCTTCCGCTGTTGCAAAACAGTAGAAGGCATGACCCTTTTCAACTAGTTCCAATGCATATTGCTTATAAATGCCCATGCGCTCAGATTGACGGTAGGGTGCATGCGGGCCGCCGATATCTGGACCTTCAGACCAGTTTAAGCCTAACCAGCGCAATGAATCCAAAATCATTTTTTCAGATTCTGGCGTTGAGCGCAGCTGGTCGGTATCTTCAATGCGAAGAATAAACTCGCCGCCATGCTGTTTCGCAAAACACAGGTTGAATAAGGCGATATAAGCTGTACCTACGTGCGGAAAACCGGTAGGAGAAGGTGCAATACGGGTGCGGACTGTCATAACTGGATATTATTCAGAATGTAAATTAGGGCTATTATAGCGAAAAAGCCTAATCACTTAATGTTAAATTCAACATTCCGTGATTAGGCTGATATTCAGGCTTCAAATTGGGGGGAAGCCGTCAATTCATCAAGAGTTGTTTTGCAGGAACAGCGACTGTACAAAGCGGGTAAAGCTTTGGTTTTGAGAAGCAAAGAAATTTTGTGTCGGCGCTGATTTAAGCGCAGTTAAAACTTTTAAATTGTCATCGGACTGCTGTTTGCCTTCTGCTTTCTGCTGATTCAGCGCTTTTTCAATAGGCGATTTTTTTTCAGCCGGAATGGGCGCTTTGCTGTTTGCCGTTTTGCTGATGGCAGCGGCATGTCCAGCCTGAACGGCTAATGTCAGTCCTAAGCTTAGGCATAAAGCGTGAATTAAAGGTGATCTCATTTTAAACTTCCCCCATGAGCTGATCTAGGAACCATTGTAATTGGCTTTTCTTAATATTAGTACCGCAGTACTGCGATTTAACCATCTTTAGCACTGAAAAGCAGAGTAGAGTCGCTTTTTTACAAAAAGACAAATAATCTTCGCTGTAAAGATACCAAATTGGTGAGGTTTATCCTTGCCTGTCTGTATTTGTAACAAACAACTATGGAGATAACGTGGAGAAAAAGCCTGACCGCGACTGATTTAGCAAAAAAAGCGCAAATAACAGCAGTATTTTGGATATATTTTAAACAGAAATAAAAGTGATTTAATAATATAAACAGCTGATTGTTCGTATTATTTTTTATTTATATAGTGCATTTAATCAAATAAATGAGCAAATGGCATGAAAAAAATAATCGCGGCGGGAGTTTTGGCTTTTTTAGCAGGCGCGGGCGCGCAAGTGTATGCGGCCAAAGATTTTTTGAACGTGTCTTATGATCCGACCCGTGAATTTTACCAAGAATATAATCAGGAATTTGGCGCCTACTGGAAAAAGCGCACCGGTCAAGAGGTGAATTTCAAGCAGTCGCATGGCGGTTCCGGTAAGCAGGCGCGCGCTGTAGCGACAGGCCTGCAGGCAGACGTCGTGACCTTGGCCCTGGCCAATGATATTGATGAAATTGTAAATACGGGGCAGATTGATAAAAACTGGCAAAAAGAATTCCCCAATAACTCTGCGCCATATACTTCAACCATTGTATTTCTGGTGCGCAAAGGTAATCCCAAACAGATTAAAGATTGGAATGACTTGACTAGGCAGGGCGTTGAAATCATCACGCCAAATCCGAAAACAGGCGGGGCGCCGCGCTGGATTTACCTGTCTGCATGGGGCTACGCACTGAAACAGCCGGGCGGCAATGATGCCAAGGCCAAAGAGCTGGTACGAAAGCTCTACGGCAATGTCAAAGTACTGGATTCAGGCGCACGCGGCTCGCTGACGACTTTTGCTGAACGCGGCATTGGCGATGTGCTGCTGTCTTGGGAAAATGAAGCGCTGCTGGCGACTCAAGGCTTAGGCAAGGATAAGTTTGATGTGGTTTATCCCTCTGTTTCAATTTTGGCGGAACCGTCTGTCGCGATTGTGGATAAAACAGTCGATAAAAATGGCAACCGCAATTTGGCCAAAGGCTATTTAAATTATCTTTACTCCCCTCGTGGGCAGGAGCTGGCAGCGAAGCATTATTTCCGCCCGCGCGACAGCAAAGCGGCAGCGAAATATGCAGCCCAATTCCCGAAAGTAAAGACGTTTACCATTGATAAAGTCTTTGGCGGCTGGGCCAAAGCGCAGCAAACCCATTTTGTGAATGGCGCGGTTTTTGATCAAATTTACAGTGAGAAGAATTAAGGCATTCACACTTAAAATAAAAGTTAAAAAATGGATAGCCTTGGTTATCCATTTTTTTTATATCTAAAGAATAAAATGGTATATATGATGAATAAGTAATGTGTTTTGATTTTTTATCATCTAAAACAAAGAATTAAATAACCGCGCCGCCTCTGTATTTGAGAGTTCAGCGTCTGAATGCATTGAAGTTAATGATTTTATTTCATATATTTAGCACTATTAACGATATTTTTTGTACGGCTATGAAAATTCAATTAAAAGCTTTATTCAGCGCAGCCTTGCTGTCTGCTGGTCTTGCACTCAGCGCGGGCTCAGCACAGGCAGCTGACCGCGAATTTCTGAATGTATCCTATGATGCGACCCGTGAATTTTATGACGAATTCAATAAATCGTTTGGCGCATATTGGAAAGAGCGCACAGGCAACACTGTAAATTTCAAGCAGTCGCATGGCGGTTCAGGCAAGCAGGCGCGGTCAGTGGTGGATGGTTTAAAAGGCGATGTAGTGACATTGGCTTTAGCCAATGACATCGAAGAAATTGTGAAATCCGGTCAGATTCAGCCCGGCTGGCAAAAAGAATTCCCTCATAATTCCGCGCCTTATACCTCAACCATTGTCTTTATGGTGCGCAAAGGCAACCCGAAACACATTAAGGATTGGTCTGATTTGACGAAACCGGGTGTACAGATTATTACGCCAAATCCGAAAACAGGCGGCCTGCCGCGCTGGGTATACCTGTCTGCGTGGGGCTATGCGCTGAAGCAGCCGGGCGGCAATGATGCCAAAGCCAAAGACTTCGTCGGTAAAATGTACCGCAATGTCAAAGTCATGGATTCTGCAGCCCGCGCATCGATGACGACTTTTGCTGAACGCGGCATTGGCGATGTATTGCTGACTTGGGAAAATGAAGCTTTAGTGACCCAGAAAACACTGGGCAAAGGCAAGTTTGATATTGTTTATCCTTCTATTTCAATCTTAACTGAACCTTCGGTCGCGATTGTTGATAAAACCGTGGAAAAAAATGGCAATAAATGGCTGGCCAAAGGCTACATCAACTATTTATATTCGCCTCTAGGCCAGGACATGGCGGCGCGTCATTTCTACCGTCCGCGAAATGCTGAAGTTTTAGCGAAATATAAAGCGCAATTCCCGCCTTTGAAGACCTTTACCATTGATGAAGTGTTCGGCGGCTGGGCCAAAGCGCAGCAAACCCATTTTGTGAATGGCGCGGTCTTTGATCAGATTTACAGCTCAAAACGCTGATCGAAAGCGTTGGATCTGCACGCTGTAAGATGTGCAAGGTGACGTTTTAGTTTCAAAGCCAATCCGCGGATTGGCTTTTTTGTGTCCGGTTTTTTAATTTCAATAATTTTAGAATGCTTTAAATCGATCAATATTTATGGCTTATGCGGCAGTTTGCGCAGTTTCAGGAATCTTCTGACCATATGCCAAGTTCATAGCCGTCCACGTCTTTAAAATGAAAGCGGCGCCCGCCCGGAAAACGGAAGATCT
Organism: Acinetobacter bouvetii DSM 14964 = CIP 107468; assembly: GCF_000368865.1. Lineage (GTDB taxonomy): Bacteria > Pseudomonadota > Gammaproteobacteria > Pseudomonadales > Moraxellaceae > Acinetobacter > Acinetobacter bouvetii. The sequence goes on along the minus strand of NZ_KB849730.1, from coordinate 179,254 downwards.
CCTGTGTGATTGTTCCGCCAGCCCTTTGAACCGCCTGCAAACTTTCTTGCAGATTGGCGCTGTAAAGGATCACCAGCGCGCCGCCATGCGGCTGCACATCATCCGACTGGCTGAATCCGCCTTTGAGCTGCCCTGAATCAAACTCGCAGTATGCGCTGCCAAAATCAGTGAAGGTCCATCCGAGCTGTGCATAAAAGGCTTTGCTGGATGGAATGCTGGCGACATTGAATTCGATGTAGTTGATCGGATTGCCGCTGTTTGCTGCGTGTGGAGACTCTTGCATATGGGGACTTTCCAAATGTTAAGCTTCAATTTTTTAAATTAGCACGGAAAAGGGATGGACGCCAAAACATGGATCAAAGGCCTGAAAGCGGATGCGTAAAGTGATTGAAATTTAAAAAGACTTTGCTTCATTTACAAGCCGAATGCGCTTTACAGCCGCCGCTTATGCCTAAGAACTGTTAACGGATGAAAAGGGTCATGATTTTAATCAGTTGCGCTGCTTAAGCTGCAGCAGGAATTGGAATGGCGCATTTATTCGGCAGGATCTCAGCTGAAAAACGGTTTTCCCCATGAAAAGTAATATTTTCCTACAAAAAGACGTTTGGAGCTTTAATAAAACAAGGTAATAATGTGCAGTTACTTTTTTACGTGCTGAAACCATCTATATGTCGCATATTTCTGTATTACTTCATGAAACCGTTGATGCTTTGCTTGCAGGGCGGAGTACAGGAATTTATATAGACGGTACTTTTGGACGCGGCGGCCATACCCGTTTATTATTGTCGAAATTAGATGAAAATTCACATGTTTATGCCTTCGATAAAGACCCGCAAGCGTTAGAAACAGCGGCGGTTCTGGCGGCGGAAGATCCGCGCTTTACCATCATTCATGCCAGCTTTGCAGATCTGCAGCAGGAAATGGCGGCGCGCGGCATTGAAGCAGTTGATGGCGTCATGGCGGATTTAGGCGTGTCATCGCCGCAGCTGGATCAGGCGGAGCGCGGCTTCAGCTTTATGAAAGACGGCCCGCTGGATATGCGCATGGACAATTCACAAGGGCCGACAGCAGCGCAGTGGCTGGTGGATATTGCTGAAGAAGATCTGGCCAATATCATTTTCAAATACGGTGAAGAGCGCTACAGCCGCCGCATTGCCAAAGCCATTAAAAATGCAGGCTATATTGAAACCACAGGGCAGCTGGCGGAAATTGTTAAAGTGGCGCATCCGAAGTGGGAAAAAAATAAACACGCGGCAACCCGCACATTTCAGGCGATCCGTATTGCCATTAATAAAGAATTAGATGATATTGAAGCTTTCCTGCCTCAAGCAGTAAATGTATTAAAACCTGAAGCGATTTTGGCGGTCATCAGTTTCCATTCATTGGAAGACCGCCTGATTAAGCAGTTTATTCAAAAAGAATCGACCTTGGCCGAAGATACGGGCTGGGGCATGCCTCAGGAACGGGAAGATACCCGCCGTTTGAAAAAAATTGCCCGCGTCCGCGCCAGTGATGAGGAAGTTAAAGCGAATCCGCGTTCACGTAGCGCCTGGCTTCGTGTGGCAGAGCGTTTAGCTTAATAAGGCGAATAATGAAAACTGAAGCAATAGAAAAAATAGCGGATAATTTAAAGCTGAAAAAAGCGGTTGCCTATGCCATTTTACTGGCTTTGGTCTTTTTGAGCGCTGTATTTGTGGTGTTTCAAGTTTTTGAATACCGTCAGGATTACCGTAAGCTCAGCACGTATATGCGTGAGCGGGATGATTTAAATGCAGAATGGGGCCGGCTGTTGATTGAACAGCAGACTTTCGGCGCGACCGCGCAAATTGGCACGCGGGCTGTGACACAGCTGCGGATGTATTCTCCGCCAGTGGCGCAAACCGTTGTTATCTCTTTACCGCAGACTTCAGACGAGAAAAAATAAGGCTAGCTGTACCATGGTGGATAAGAAAATTAAGCAAACTGTACGGAAAAAGCAGCAGTCTGTGACAGGCCGCAATGTCATTAGTGTTGAAATGTGGCGGTTTTACCTGATGTGGGGTGTGGTGCTGCTGTGCTTTATTGCCTTGGTTGGGCGCGCTTTTTATGTGCAGGTGATTAATAAAGACTTTTTGCAAAACAAAGCCAATGCCAATATTTTAAGAACTGAAAAAGTCAAAGCCATGCGCGGCGTAATTTATGACCGTCATGGTGTGCCTTTGGCCATCAGCACGCCGGTGATGAAAGTGGTTATGGATCCGCGTGACTATTTTGACAATAAAAAGCTGTATGAAGACACGATGGCGCAGCTGGAAAAAGAACCGAATAACCGCAAGCTGAAGCGCCAGTTGCCGGATAAAAACCTGAATTTGGATGAGCTGGCGGATGCCGTCGGCATAGACCGCAAAGACCTGCGCAAAAAGCTCAATGAACGCCCGCGTTCGCGCTATTTGGTGCTGCAAAAAGAAATTCCGCCGCAGCAGGCCGAGCTGATTATGAAGCGGGATTTTCAGGGCGTGTATATGGAGAAAAACTATAAGCGCTATTATCCGCAGCCGCAGCCGAATTCGCAGATTATTGGCTTGACCAACAGTGAAGGCGCTGGGATCGAAGGCTTGGAAATGCAGCTGAATGAGCGCTTGGCAGGCATTGACGGCGAACAGCAGATTGTCCGCGACAAAAAAGGCAACCGTGTGAAAGACCCGGAAGTGGTGAAAGGGGTTGAGCCGGGGGAAAATATTACCCTCAGCATTGATTCACGCCTGCAGTATATTATGTACCGTGAATTAACCGCAGCCGGTGTGGCCAATAATGCCCGTTCAGCAACTGCGATTGCGGTCGATGTCAAAACCGGTGAAATTTTAGCGATGACCAGCTGGCCGTCTTACAACCCGAATGATAAAAGCAGTTTAGGCAATAAAGACGCCATGCGTAACCGCGGCGCAGTGGACTCTTTTGAGCCGGGATCAACCATGAAGCCGATAACGGTTTCTATGGCGCTGGAAAGCGGCAAATACATGCCGAATACGGTGGTGAATACGTCGCCTGGCTCAATGCGTGTAGGCAACCATACCATCCGCGATACCCATAACTATGGCGCCTTAACGCTGGGCGGCATTATTCAAAAATCATCTAACGTCGGTGTGGCAAAAATTGCGCTGTCATTGCCGTATTCAACTTTGCCGACCTTCTATCAGCGTTTAGGCTTCGGTCAGCGTTCCGCAGTTAAATTTCCAGGTGAAAGCGCGGGCTTGATTCTGCCGAAAAGCAAATGGAATGTCTCAGAAGTGGCGACCATGGCTTATGGCTATGGCTTGAATGCGACAGTCCTGCAAATTGCGGATGCTTATGCCATGATGGCCAACAAAGGCGTTAAAATGCCGCTGAGCCTGTATAAGCTGGAAGATCAGCCTCAAGGTGAGCAGATGATTAGCCCTGTCATTGCGGATCAAGTGCTGGCGATGATGGAATCTGCCACCATGCCGGGCGGTACGGCAACCCGCGCGAACGTGTCCGGTTACCGTGTTGGCGGTAAAACAGGCACAGCGCATAAATTGCGCCCAGACCGTAAAGGCTACTCGACCACAGAATACCGCGCGCTGTTTGCCGGCGTTGCGCCAGTGAGCGATCCGCGCATTGCGATGGTGGTTGTGGTTGAAAACCCGAAAGGCAGCTATTTTGGCGGTACGGTTTCTGCGCCTGTTTTTGCACGGGTCATGCAGGAATCTTTACGCTTAATGAACGTGCCTTTAGATAAACCTTTAGATACTCCCCAATCCAGTAAATAGGTGATGAATGTCCATTACATTTCAAGATCTCTACACCGTCAATGAACCCGCTGCATGGATGAAAGAATCCTTCAGCGGATTCAATCTGGATAGCCGGAACGTTACAGCAGGGCAAATTTTTATTGCCCTGACTTCATTTTCGCAGCCGGAAAAAACCGTGCAGTTTGCGCAGGCCGCTTTAGATCAAGGCGCGCTGGGTGTGATTTCGGAAACCGATTTAGGCCTGGAAAAAAGCTGCACTATTGCGCATGTGCGCCATTTGATGGGGCAATGGCAGAAACAGTATTTGCAGTCGGCAGAACCGGTACAGCCTGCGCGGATTATTGCCGTGACAGGCACCAACGGCAAAACCACGATCTCCCGCTTAATTGCGGAATTGCTGATGCTGCAGGGGCAAAAATGCGCGGTGATGGGGACGACAGGCAACGGCATATTGCCAAACTTGGAAGCTTCATCGCATACCACATTAGATGCGCTGCAGATGCAGAATGCTTTACACCGCTATGCTCAGCAAGGTGCTGGATTTGCTTCTATTGAAGCCAGTTCGCACGGTTTGGAGCAGGGCCGTTTAAATGGCTGTGATATTGAAATTGCGGCGTACAGCAACTTAAGCCGTGATCATTTGGATTATCACAAGACGCTGGAAGCATATGCAGAGGCGAAGTCCGGCTTATTCAAATTTGAATCGCTCAAAGCAGCGATTATTAATATTGATGATGCGCATGCTGATGTCATGCTGCAGGCAGCTCAGCATAATCCTGCACAGCCGAAAATTCTGACCTATTCGACTGCGCGGCCCGCGGATTACCGGGTTGAAGCTATTCAATACAGCCTGAATGGCGCTCAGTTTAAGCTGCTGACTGCACAAGGTGAGTTTGATGTTCACAGCCCGCTGCTGGGGCATTTCAATGTCGAAAATCTTGTGGCAAGCCTCATTGCTGCTGAACAGGCCGGTTATGCGTTGCAGGATTTAATTCAGTCTGCGCCGCAGCTGCAAGGCGCGCCGGGGCGCATGCAGGTGATCCGTGATGCGGAGCGTTTATTTATCGTCGATTATGCGCATACGCCGGATGCATTGATTCAAGTGCTGCAGACTCTAAAGCGCCATGTCACCAATGACCTGTGGGCTGTTTTCGGCTGCGGCGGCGACCGTGACCGCGGCAAGCGCCCATTGATGACACAGGCGGCATTGGATCATGCCGATATTGCATTGATTACTTCGGATAACCCGCGTACTGAGAACCCTGAACAGATTTTTGCCGATATGAAAGCCGGCATTGATTTTGGCCAAAAGCAAGTGCATGAAATCCGTGACCGCCGTGAAGCCATTAAATTTGCCGTGGCCAATGCCAAAAATGGCGATATTGTGGTCATAGCAGGCAAAGGTCATGAAAATTATCAGGAAATTGATGGCGTCCGCCATTGGTTTGATGACGTGGTTGAGGTGCAATCTGCAATTGACTCACAGCATCACACCGCAGATTCAGCATATCCAGCGCAATAGGAAATAAGATGCATACCTCAACAACAAGTACCGTGCCTTTAGAGCCTTGGACAGCGGAACAATTGGCAGAGGCCGCTCAAGGTCAATGGCATCAAGGCAGAGCGCCGCAAGGTGACATCAAGCGCATCCTGACAGACTCGCGCCATGCAGAACAGGGCGATGCCTTTTTGGCGCTGAAAGGCGAGCGTTTTGACGCGCATGATTTTATTGCGCAAGTGGCGGGCAATGGTTGCGCAGTGGCCATCGTCAGCCATCCTGTAGATGCTGAGATTTGCCAGCTGGTGGTTGAGGATACCCGTTCGGCTCTTGGCCGGCTGGGCGCTTACCGCCGCGCGCGCAATCCGCAGTTGAAAGTAATTGCATTGACAGGCAGCAGCGGCAAGACCACCACGAAGGAAATGCTGGGCAGCATTTTGTCCCGCCTTGCGCCGACACTGATCACCCGCGGCAATCTGAACAATGACTTAGGCGTGCCGATGATGCTGCTGGAGCTGCGTCCAGAGCATCAGTATGCGGTGATGGAGCTGGGCGCCAGCCATCAGGGCGAAATTGACTATACCTCTAATCTGGTTCAGCCTCAGGCCGCAGGGATTATCAATATCGGCACAGCGCATATGGGCGAATTTGGCGGCCGGGACGGCATTTGCCGCGCCAAATCGGAAATTTACAGCCATATTGCCAAAACCGGCACATCGATTGTGCCGGCAGCGGATGATTTCAGCGATAAAATCCACAGTGCTGTGCAGACAGAAAAAGTCATGAGTTTTGGCGCAGGCGGTGATGTCTTTGCCACAGAGATCGAGCTGCATTCTCAATCCTCAAGTTTTACTTTAAATACGCCTGCAGGCGCGCGCCATGTGGATTTGCCATTTGCTGGCGAGCATAATGTGCAAAATGCCTCGGCGGCTGCGGCTTTTGCCTTGTCTATCGGCATCGGCTTGGATGATATTGCTGCCGGCCTGGAGAACGCCACAGGGGCGAAGGGCCGCCTGAATTTTATTCAGCATAAAAATCATTTGTTTATTGATGATACTTACAATGCCAATCCAACCTCTATGCGCGCCGCCGCGGAGGTCTTAGCGCAGCAGGGCGGCATTAAAGTGATGGTGATGGGCGATATTGGCGAACTGGGAAGCAGCGCCGCGCAGCAGCATTACATGCTGGGGCGTGACCTGGTCTCTGTCAAAGGTGTAAACTTTGTGATTGCTGTCGGTGAATTTTCACCTGCGGTGCAGGAAGGCGCACGCAGCACCCAGTACGGCAAAAAATTGCAGGCGTTTTTAACGCAAGCGCAGGCGCTGCCTCTTTTATTAAGTCTCGTTGAAACACATCAGCCTCAGTCCATGAGTTTCCTGTTTAAAGGTTCCCGCTATACCCACATGGAAACATTGATGGCTGACTTGATGGAGAAACTCTAAATGTTGTTATGGTTATTTGAACATCTTGCGGGCTATCACAGCTCGTTTCAGGTTGTTCGTTATTTGACATTGCGTTCACTGCTGAGCGTACTGACTGCGCTGACGATTGGATTGGCTTTAGGGCCAGTCATGATCCGCAAGCTGCAGGCTTTGAAATACGGCCAAGCGGTAAGCTCATTTGCGCCTGAAAACCATGCAAAGAAAATGGGCACGCCAACCATGGGCGGCATACTGGTGCTGCTCTCCATCGGCATCTCAACTTTGCTGTGGGCGGATTTATCCAATCCATATGTCTGGATTGTACTGGCTGTGATGGTGATATTTGGCGCAGTCGGCTGGGCTGATGACTGGATTAAAGTCCGCTATAAAGATAATGCCGGCCTGCCGGCGAAGAAAAAGTTCTTCTGGACTTCTGTGGGTTCTTTGGGGGCGGGTATTGCGCTGTATGTGATTGCCACACATCAGGCGAATCCTGTGCATACGGCAGATATGCTGGATGTGCTGATTCCATTCTTTAAAGAAATCAGCATTCCGCTGTCTGCGATTCCACTGGGCATTGGCTTTATTCTTTTCACCTATTTAGTGATTAACGGCGCATCCAATGCGGTCAACCTGACCGATGGCTTGGATGGCCTGGCGATCATGCCGATTGTGCTGGTGGCTGCAGGCTTAGGCGTATTTGCTTATTTAGGCGGCGATGCGCGCTTTGCAAATTATCTGCATATTCCTTATGTGAAGTATGCCTCTGAATTGGTGGTGATCTGCGCCGCCATGATCGGCGCAGGCTTGGCCTTCCTTTGGTATAATGCGCATCCAGCTCAAGTCTTCATGGGTGACGTCGGCGCATTGTCTTTAGGCGCAATGCTGGGCACCATCGCAGTGATGGTGCGTCAGGAAATCGTATTCGCCATTATGGGCGGTGTATTTGTGGTCGAGGCAATTTCAGTCTTTCTGCAAATCGGCTCGCTGCGCATGCGCAACAAGCGGGTATTTTTGATGGCGCCGCTGCATCACCATTATGAGAAAAAAGGCTGGCGTGAAACCCAAGTCGTGATCCGTTTTTGGATTATTACAATTATGCTGGTAGTTTTGGGTCTAATGACTTTAAAATTGCGTTAAGCGAATTGAATCTGAAAAGCCGGCATTTGCCGGCTTTTTTTATGCCTGAATGGCTTTGGAGAAAATGATGAATCTGCTGATGTGTCCAGTTTGCCATAAGCAATTAAAGCTGACAGACAAGACATGGCGCTGTGACAACAATCACAGTTATGATGTGGCAAAGCAGGGCTATGTCAATTTACATGTGGTACAGCATAAGCACAGTAAAAATCCAGGGGATACGCCTGAATCTGTACAGGCGCGCCGTGCATTTTTAAGCGCAGGCCATTATGCGCCGCTGCAGCAGGCAGCCGTTGAAAAAATTAAGGCATTGCGCATTGAAAATTTATTGGATATCGGCTGCGGCGAAGGCTATTACACCAATGCGATGCATAGCGAAGTGATGCAGTGTGTAGGGGTGGATATTGCTAAAAATGCAGTACAGGCCGCCGCCAAATTGAATAAAAATATCACATGGGTGGTGGGGACGGGTTCAACGCTGCCGGTGCTGGAGCATTCTGTTGATTTGTGCACCAGTTTGTTCAGCCCGATTCCCAAAGATGAAATCTTGCGGGTGCTGAAGCCTCAGGGCTATTTGATGGTGGTCACCCCTGGGCCGCAGCATTTGTATGCGCTGCGTGAGGCGCTGTTTGAAGAGGTGCAGGCGCATGATCCGCATAAATTTGCGCATCAGCTGGAAGATGCTTTTGAGCTGACGGAAGAGCTGATCATCGATGCCCCAATGGTCTTGCCGCAGCAGGATCTTAAAAATCTGATTGCCATGACGCCATATGCCTATAAGGCGAAGCCTGAACGCAGACTTGCTCTGGAAGCTCAAGCGGAAATTGAACTAACAGCACAATTTCAAATATTTATTTTCCAGAAAAAATAAGGCTGCATTGAAATTTAAAAAGCCCTCATAAGAGGGCTTTTTAAATTTCAATGGTTTTTACTCAACCTGTTCGATGAGTTCTCCCAGTGCATCTGAATGCGCTTTAGGCGCAGACGGAGCAGGGCGGTTTTGCATTGCAGGCGGTGCGCTATTATTCGGCACTAACATTTCTTCACCGGGCAAATCTGCAAAATCATTTTGAGATGGGCTGCGGGCGGCAGGTGCGGGCGCCGGACGGTAAATTGGCTGCGCTAATGGCGGTGCCGCGCGGTCACGCGCCTGATCCGCAGCAGGGTCATTGCTGGCTGCTTGATTGCGGTTGATTGGCGCTTTGGCATTTTTATCTAAGCGCACCCAAGACTCAGGCGTATCTTTCAATGCATTTGCCATAAAGTTTGTCCAAACAGGCAATGCGGCGACACCGCCATACTCACGGCGTCCGAGCGTGGCGGGCTGGTCAAAGCCAACCCATGCAATCGCGACTAATTTGCTGTTAAAGCCTGCGAACCAGGCATCTTTAGCATCATTGGTGGTTCCTGTTTTGCCGCCAATGTCATTCCTGCCAATTTTCAGCGCAGCGCGTCCAGTACCGTGCTGAATGACATCCCGCAAGATGTTGGCCATATCAAAAGCTGAGCTGGATTTGAGAATCCGTGTCGCCTGGCGGTAGTCTGCAGTATCAATTTCATTTTCAGGCTGCATTTGGGCAGCGCCAGCGACTTGGAAGGCTTCATCATCAGGCGTAACCGGTTCATTCGCATCCAGAGGCTGATCTTTTTCATTGATGCATTGAATGCAAGCATATTCAGGGTTGGATTGGTAAATGACCTTGCCGTATGCATCTTCAATCCGGTCAATAAAATGCGGCTGAATGCGGTAACCGCCATTGGCGAAAGTCGCATAGCCTGTCGCCATCTGCACAGGCAAGACCTGCGGTGTGCCGAGGGCAATCGTGTAGTTGCGCGGAATTTGGTTTTCCTGCAGGCCGAAATCCATAAATAACTGGCGCGTGCGTTCAATGCCCACTATTTGCAGCAGGCGCACAGATACGGTATTGCGCGACAAGTACAGCGCGCGGCGCAAAGGAATCATGCCTAAATAGCGGCCATCCGAGTTTTTCGGCGTCCATTTGCCAATGGTGATTGGGCTGTCATTGACCATGCTGTAGGGCGTCATGCCGCGTTCTAAAGCCAAGGCGTAGACGAAAGGCTTGATGGTTGAGCCGGGCTGGCGCCAGCCTTGTAATGCGCGGTTGAATTTGGACTGATAGAAATTGTAGCCGCCAGCAATGGCTTCAATCGCGCCATTATTAGGATTCAGCGCGATCAGCTGGCCTTGCGCTTTGGGAATCTGCACTAAGGACCAAGAGGTTTTGTCCTGATTGGGGCGCAAACGGATAATATCTTTTACTTTCACAATTTGCGAAGCATTGCTTGGCGCATTGCCTACGCTGTTGGCATTGCGGTAGGGACGCGCCCATGACATGCCTGACCACGGCACGGTTACCGTAGAGCCATCCTGCATTAAAGCGTCAAAAGTCGATGATCCGACTTTTATCACTTCTGCGGGAAAGGTATTGGCATAAGCCATAAACTCCGACAGCGGTTTGTCATGCGCTTCCGCGCCGCGCCAGCCGTGACGGCGGTCATAATCCTCCAAACCGTTTTGCACCGCTTCTTCAGCATAGGCTTGGCGCTTGCTGTTGATAGTCGTATACACCTTATAGCCTGAATCAGTTGCCTGTTCACCCAGCGTCTGCACGAGTTCGGAGCGGACCATTTCGCCGACATACGGGAAGCGGTTGCTGACGCCCCGTTCAGGCATATCCAGACTGATGGGTTCAGCAATGGCTTTTTGGTATTCGGGCTGATTGATATAGCCAAGCTGAAGCATGCGGCCTAAAATCCAGTTGCGGCGTTCAAGGGCACGTTTGGGATTGGCGACAGGATTGTACTTTGACGGCGCTTTTGGCAGGCCGGAAATCATCGCCATCTGCGCGGTAGTAAGCTCGTCTAAATTTTTGTTGTAATAGATCTTAGCGGCAGCTGCAATGCCATAGGCATTTTTGCCTAAAAAGATTTTATTGACATACAGCGTTAAAATTTCTTCTTTACTGAGGTTCTCTTCAATTTTCCGCGCTAAAAAGATTTCAGTCAGTTTGCGCTTTAGGGTGCGTTCAGGGCTTAAATAGTAGTTTTTGGCAACCTGCATGGTAATGGTGGACCCGCCGGTCTGTACATCAGAGCCGGTGACGCTTTCACTGACCGCGCGGCCAATGCCTTTAAAGCTGATGCCGCTGTGCTCAAAAAATGACGAATCTTCGGCTGCTAAAAAGGCATGGATAAAAGTGGGCGGAATTTGATTGTATTCCACTGGCACGGACAGTTTGCCCCCATACTCGGCAATCAGCTCATTATCTGCACTATACACTTGCAAAGGCTTTAGTAACGGCGCCTTTTTTAAGATAGACATTTCAGGTAAAGATGGGGCAATATAGAGATACATGCCATAGAAACCCATCGGAATTGAGACCAATACAATAATTAGGATCAAAAAAAATGGATGAACAAGGCCTGAACAAGATAGCTTTTTCATAACAAGTAAGTTTTAATAAGAGCTAATGGCAAACTAATTAGCGGTCAGTATATCCTTAAGCCGTGCAGATTGTTATATGAGATATTGTATCTGCATAAAATTATAGACCAAATCTAATTAGTGAGTTAATTTTTTGGGGATAAAAAAATAATAGGAATTATATTGTGCTCAGGTTATATCGTAAGCCAAATAAGGGGTTGATGGGAGTCGATATTAGTTCGACTTCTGTTAAGGTTTTGGAACTTTCTGTAAAAAGTGGACGGTATTGGGTAGAAAGCTATGCTTTGGTACCTTTGTCGGAAGGAAGCGTTGTTGAAAAAAACATCTTAAATCCAGAAGCTGTGGGCGATTCACTAGAGCGTGCGATTAATTTAGCCAATACTCAAACAGTGAATGCCGCCTTGGCCATACCAACTTCAATGGTGATTACAAAAATCATTGAGATGGATGCTGATATGACGAGTGATGAGCGTGAAGTTCAAATTCGTATGGATGCGGAGCAGTATATTCCTTTCCCTTTGGATGAAGCGAGCCTTGACTTTGAAGTTATTCCAGACCGTTTATCCAACCCAAACCGTGTCAATGTTCTGCTGGTAGCCACTCGAATTGAAAATATTGAAGCGCGTTCTGAAGTGCTGGAGCTGGCAGGCTTGTCGCCTAAAATCGCCGATGTAGAAAGCTTTGCTTTGGAAAATGCATTTAAAGTATTTGCTGATACATTGCCAATGGGGGTGAAAACTGTTGGGATCTTGGATATTGGGCACAGCATGACGACTTTGTCTGTGATGCAGAATAATAAAGTCATTTATACCCGTGAACAGGTTTTTGGCGGCAAGCAGTTAACTCAAGAAATTCAAAACCGCTATGGCCTATCTTTTGAAGAAGCAGGGCGCGCAAAAAAAACCCGCGCATTGCCGGATGATTATGATATTGAAGTTCTGGAGCCGTTTTTAGAAGCGGTTGTGCAGCAGGCGGCGCGCTCATTGCAGTTTTTCTTTTCATCTTCACAGTTTAATGAAATTGACCATATTTTGCTGGCTGGCGGGAATGCCAATATTCCGGGATTAGCAAAATTGCTGCAGCAGAAGCTGGGTTACCGGGTCACGATTGCCAATCCATTTTTGCAAATGGGTTTTTCACCTCAAATTGATATTAAAAAAATTGAAAATGACGCTTCATCGCTCTTGGTGGCATGTGGTTTAGCATTGAGGAGTTTTGATTGATGGCAAAAATTAACCTGCTCCCTTGGCGCGATGCGCTCAGAGAGAAACGAAAAAAAGAATTTATTGCGATTTGCATTGGGGCGTTTTTTATTGGGGTTTTAGGGGTTGGTTCAACTTGGCTGTATTTTGATAACCGCTTGCAGGATCAGGAACAAGCGAATCAGCTTATTGTCAGCACCAATCAAAATTTGGATATCCAGCTGAAGTCGCTGGAAGGCTTGCAGGAACAGCGCAACGCGATTGTTGAACGGATGAAGCTGATTCAAGGCCTGCAAGGCCAGCGGCCAATTGCAGTTCATCTGGTTGATGAACTGGTTCGTGTTACCCCAAGCAATGTGTATATTACGAAATTTAGCCGTTTGGGTGATAAATTCACATTGGAAGGCAAGGCGGAAAGTCCAAATACAGTTGCGGAACTGCTCCGTAATCTTGAGGCTTCCTCATGGTACCGCAATGCATTCATGAGTTCTTTCTTAGCAACAGAAGATAAAAAAGATCAGGCGGCTAGCTCTATTGTGCCCCGTATTGAAGATAGCTATGGAACATTTACTGTAACTGCTGATTTGGACGCTATTGCACAGCCTGAATTGTCTGGAGTTGATTCTGTGGCTGCGGCACAACCAGGCAATGCTGTCAGTCAAGGCACCACTGCAGCTTCTACACCGGAGGCTGCCAAATGAGCCGTGAAGAATTTGAAGAATTAAGTCAAGAAGCTGTGCTTGCGCCAAAGAAAAAACTGACTTTGGATAAATTTTTACAGCAATTCAATACACTGGATACTAATAATTATGGCAGCTGGCCTTTATCTGTAAAGATCACCTGCTGGATTTTTATCATTCTGCTGGTGTTCGTTTTAGGCTATTTCTTAGCGATTAAAGGCAAGATGGATGATATCTCTAATGCGAATGCACAAGAGCAAAACTTGCTGAATGAATTTAGGGAAAAGGACTCTAAACTCCGCAATTTGCAGCAGTATCAAATGCAGCTGCAGGAGATGGAAGCGCGCTTTAATCAGCAATTGGAGCAATTGCCCAAAGAAACTGAAATTCCTGGTTTGGTTGAGGATATTAACTTAACTGGCGTGAACTCTGGCTTGAAGTTTAAAAATATCCGTCTTGAGCCTGAAGTGAAGCAAGAGTTCTTTATTGAGCAGCCGATCGCGATTGATGCGACGGGCGATTACCATTCATTTGGCGCATTTGTCAGCGGCATTGCGGGATTGTCTCGGATTGTCACTTTGCATGATTTTGAGATAACGGCAACGGAAAATAAAGAAAAAAGAACGGATATTCCAAAGGTTGATTACAGCTTAAAAGCGAAAACTTACCGCTATATTGGTAATAGCGATGAAGCCGGTGATGCTAAAGAAAATCAAGCGGCGCCAGCAGGAGAAGCAAACTAATGAAAATTCAAAAAATTTCTATGTTTGTAATGCTGGGTGTTGCGCTTTCAGGTTGTGAGTCTCGGATTGATGTGGTTAATCAAGAGATGGCGAATATCCGCAATCAGCAGCCAATCCCAATCGAACCTGCACCTGATTTCGTGCCTGCTGAAAGCTTTAATTATGCAGCGCAGCAATTGAGAAGCCCTTTCATGCCTGGTTCATTGGCGTCTGAATTGAAAATAATGGCAGGAAAGCGGGTTTATCCAAATTTAAACCGTCAGTTGCAGCCGCTGGAAAGCTATCCGATTGAAAATTTAAATTTAAAAGGAAGCTTGCGGAATCAATCAGGGCAAATTATGGCATTAATCCAAACGCCTGATGGTCAAGTTGAACGAGTGCAGGTAGGCAGCTATATGGGGCTTAATCATGGCCGTATTATAAAAATCACACCAACTCAGATTGATGTAATGGAAATTATTCCAGATGGGCGAGAAGGTTATGTTGAACGTCCTAGAAGTCTTATATTAATTGGACCAGCACCTTAAGTTTAAAGGAATAAAAATGAAAAATAGTGTTAAAGATTTTATTTTTGGGGATGGCAATACAATGAATCAAGTGTTTCGTCAGTTTTCAATGGGTGCAGTTGCAATAGCGGTCATGCAGGCTGCCAGCGCTCAAGTCAGTATGACGAATATCGTGCCAATGCAGATTCCAGGTCAGGGCACTGAAATTCGTGTGATGTTTAATGGTTTGCCTCCGCAGCCTCAGGCTTATCAGCTTGAACAGCCTTCACGCCTGATTTTAGATTTTGATAAAGCGGATCAGAAGCTAAAGCAAAATTCAATTCCGGTTGCAACCAGTGAAGCGGATTCGGTTGATATTAGTTCGGATGCACAGCGTTCACGCTTAACGGTGAATTTGGCCAATGCTGGCGCTTTCACAACTCGAGTTGAAGGCAATACCTTTATTCTGAAAATCAATTCAGCAACAGATGCCCAAGTACAGCCGGCAATAAAGGCTCAAGCGCAGGGTATTTCTAATATTGGCTTTAATCGCGGAGCGAATGGCGAAGGCCAGATTGTCGTAGATTTGCTGGGGGGGAATACGCCAGTAGATGTACAGCAGCAAGGCAGTAAAATTGTTATTCGTACATTGGGTAATAAAGTGCCTGCACATTTAACCCGCCGCTTGAATGTGAATGATTTTGCTACGCCTGTTTCGATTGTTGATGCGCATAATGATGGTAGCAATGGCGTTATTACCATTCAATCATCGGGTAATTTTGAGTATATGGCATATCAAACTGACAATAAGCTGACAGTTAGCCTTAAACGTCCTGAAGATAAGAATCCTTTACGCCCTAAAGCGTCAAATCATTATACGGGTAAAAAGATTTCTCTAGATTTTCAAGATATTGAAGTGCGCCGTGTACTTCAATTGCTGGCTGATTTTACTGGAATCAATATGGTTGCTTCTGATTCGGTGCAAGGCAATATAACCTTGCGTATGAAGGATGTGCCATGGGATCAAGCTCTAGACATTGTGTTAAAAACAAAAAACCTGGATAAGCGCCGTAATGGCAATGTGATTTGGATTGCTCCTGTATCAGAATTAATTAAATCTGAAGATGAAGAGGCGAAAGCAATTGCGCAAAGTATTAAATTGGCGCCGATTCAAACTGAATATATTCAATTGAGTTATGCAAAAGCTGCTGATGTTTTAAAATTGCTTGAAGATTCTCGCAATAGTAAAGGTGCTGAAACTAATGGTACGGCAGGCACAAACTCATTAGCATTAGAAAGCCTATTGAGCCCCCGTGGCAGTGCAGTCGCGGATACTCGAACAAATACATTGATTGTTAACGATACTGCGCAGAATATTGATAAAGTCCGTAAAATGATCGATCTGCTGGATGTTTCTGTTAAGCAAGTTATGGTTGAGGCTAGAATTGTCCGAGCATCAACTGAATTCAGTAAGCAAATGGGGGTGAAGTGGGGTATCCTTTCACAAGGCATAACCAACAATAATAATCTGTTGGTTGGCGGCAGTGATACAACGCTATGGGATCTGCGTGATCCTGATGATGAAGGCAAGTATACAATTCAACGGCCAGATAATTTAAATGTAGATCTGGGTGTAACAGCAACAGGAGCAAGCAAGATTGCATTCGGGCTAATTAGCTTATCTGATTTTATGCTGGATCTTGAGCTTTCTGCATTACAGGCAGACGGTTACGGAGAGGTAATTTCTACTCCGAAAGTTTTGACAGCTGACAAACAGCAAGCAAAAGTGGCATCTGGCACACAAATTCCGTATCAGTCGGCTGAAGGTGGCGGTCAAAATGCTGTGTCAAAAACAGAGTTTATTGATGCAACTTTGAGCCTAGATGTAACACCAAGCATTACGCCGGAAGGCCGAGTTCAAATGAATCTGCAGATTAAAAATAATTCAATCGGCGGTGTGACTCCAACAGGACAGTACACAATTAATAAAAATGAAATTAATACTAATGTATTGGTCGACAATGGTGAAACTATTGTGCTTGGGGGGATTTTTGAACAGCAGACAATTAATAATCAAACAAAAGTTCCATTTTTAGGAGATCTTCCTTATCTAGGGCGTTTATTCCGTAAAGATGTGAAGACCGATAATAAGAGCGAGTTGCTAATTTTTGTAACACCTCGAATTGTTAATGACAGTGTTGTTAGAAATCATTAATATATTTTGAATTTAACAAAATAAATAGGTGACTCCTTGCCAAGCAAAGAGTTTGACTCCCTACCAAATATCTATTTGGTAGGGCCAATGGGGGCAGGAAAAACAACAGTCGGGCGGCATTTGGCCGAATTGTTAGGGCGTGAATTTCTTGACAGCGATCATGAAATTGAACGTAAAACAGGTGCAACCATTCCGTGGATCTTCGAAAAAGAAGGTGAGCAGGGATTTCGCAGCCGTGAAACTGTTGTAATTGATGAGTTGACTGCGCGGCGCCAGCTGGTATTGGCGACTGGCGGCGGTGCGGTGACTCAAGCTCCCAACCGAGAGTTTTTAAAAAAGCGCGGTATTGTGGTTTATCTTTATACACCGGTGGAGATTCAGCTGCAGCGGACTTACCGAGATAAAAACCGCCCTCTTCTTCAAGTCGAAAATCCAGAAAAAAAATTGAAAGACTTGCTTGAAATCCGAGATCCTCTTTATCGGGAAGTTGCAGATCATATTATTGAAACGAATCAAGGCGCTGCCCGTGATTTAGCGCAAAAGATCTTAAATTTAATTCTTTCTCGAAATGCCGTAAATTAAATACACTGGTTAAAGTCATGCAAACCCTACATGTTGAACTCGGTGAACGCCGTTATCCTATTTTTATTGGCAGCCAGCTTGATCCAAAAGCGCTTTTAGAGCCGTTTATTCATGGCCGCCAAGTTATGATTGTGACCAATGAAACAGTCGCGCCTCTATATCTTTTGCATTATCAAGCTTCGATCGAAGCTTTGGGGAAAACGGTTGCTGTCTGTACGCTGCCGGATGGTGAAAAATATAAAAATATTGAGCATCTCAATTTAATTTTTGATGCGCTTCTGGAGGCCGGCTTTAACCGGGATTGCACAGTTTTAGCCCTAGGCGGCGGTGTGATTGGCGATATGGCTGGTTTTGCTTCGGCGTGCTTTCAGCGCGGCGTGTATTTTATTCAAGTGCCTACAACACTGCTTTCGCAGGTGGATTCCAGCGTAGGCGGGAAAACGGGCATTAATCATCCTTTGGGCAAAAATATGATTGGCGCTTTTCAGCAGCCGCAAGTGGTCATGGCGGATATGGCGCAGCTGATTACGCTGCCTGAGCGAGAGCTGTCTGCAGGTTTGGCGGAAGTGATTAAATATGCGCTTTTAGGTGATCTGGATTTTTTGAGTTGGCTGGAAATGAATATGGATGGCCTGGTGGGGCGCGATCCGGTTTTGCTGGCTGAAGCCGTATACCGGTCTTGCGCACACAAAGCCAGAATTGTTGCCAATGATGAGAAAGAGCAGGGTGAGCGCGCTTTACTGAACTTGGGGCATACCTTTGGCCATGCGATTGAATCCTATATGGGCTATGGGGTTTGGCTGCATGGTGAAGCGGTTGCAACAGGCATGGTGATGGCTGCTGATTTGTCGCATCGTATGGGCTGGATCAGCTTGGAAGATTTAGAGCGTACAAAAAAAATCATTTTACGCGCCAATTTGCCAATCAGATGCCCTAAAATTCCACTGGATGATTTCTTGGCCTATATGTCACATGATAAAAAAGTGATGAATGGCCAGCTTCGACTGGTATTGATGAAGCAATTAGGTCAAGCGGTTATCACTAAAGAGTTTGATGCAGAGTTGATGAAACAGGCCATTCTGGCAAATCAGCAATAGTTTAAAAGGAAATACACCGTGGCTCTCCGTACACATTGGCAGCAGATACAAAATTATATTTGGCTTGTGTTCGGTGGAGCCTGTTTGTTTTTTGCCTTGGTCTTTTGGGCTATTTCAGGCACTAAAGAACTGGTTGAAGTGGAAAAAAAAGCTGAAACTGAAGTCGAACTGCAGATTCAGCCTGAAAAAGTATCTGCGATGAACCATCTTGGTGCATTATTTGATGAAGTCAAGCCTCTGGATATGTCTGCTCGTGTCGTATCTGCCGCCCAGCATGAAGCTGAATTCCGCGGAACCAAGTTTGTGAATGAGCAGAAAAAGTCTTACACGCTTGAATTGTTTCGTGTTTCAGATGAAGCTATCTTAAAAAAATTCCTCAAAAAGCAATCTAATAGAAGTAATTTTTCGTATTTGAGGCTATTCGGTGAAAATCATGCTGAGCAATATGTGTTGCTTTATGGTGTTTACCGCAATTCGGATGATGCCAAGGCCGCTTTGGCTGATTTGAATGTTGCTTTACCGGCATCGATTAAGCCTGCAGTTGTTGAAATTCAGCAATATCAGCCCTTTGTAAATGATCTTGGCTCGGATGAGCTGAAAGCCAGCGGCAAGCTGTATGCTGTGAATCTGAAGACGGCGCCTTTGCCGCAGGTAGATGAAGCGCAAATTGCGGCAAAACGCGCTGAAGTTCAAGCGCGGCAAGCAGTGGAAGCGAAAACGGCAACCACTACGACAACAGTAACCCGCCGTGATGCAGATGGCAACGTCGTCAATGTGCAGCAGTCTCAGAGCAGTGCGGATGCGGCCCATCCTAAAAATGCGCCTGCGCAGACCGAGGTGACAGACCCGTTTAATTAGCGGTTCTAAAATAGCGCATTTTATTGATTAAAAAATCTGAAATGCGCTTTTCTGGTGCAAAAAAGAGCAAAATTAATGCACTATTGAATGTTTTTATAATTTAAATTGTTTTAAATCAGTACGCTTAGAGTTTTTTGCTTTAAATTGGCATGTTTTTTGCTTTAATGGTGCGTGAATTGAATTAATCTCCCTATTTTGGCGCGAAAATGATTCGATGAGTGTGCGAAACAGTCATGCTGACAGGTTAAACTCAGTCGGAAGCAATTTGTTTCCTGATGTTCATGCATAAAAGGTAAATTCGGTTTATCTTAAGTGTGCGAAAGCAGGAAATTACTTTGCGCAGCATCACAATTCATGTGAATGGATTAAGACTAAATCGCAAAAAAGAAATTATTGTTAGTGGCTCGAAAGAGCAGTGTAGAAAAGAAGGGTACGCTATGCACATGCCATCGCCTAATACTGTAGCTCCCGCTCAAGGTTTATACCAACCGGATGAGTTTAAAGATAACTGTGGTTTCGGTTTAATTGCCCATATGCAGGGTGATGCAAGCCATGATCTCTTGAAGACCGCTATTCATAGCTTAAGCTGTATGACCCATCGCGGCGGTATTGCTGCTGATGGCAAGACAGGGGATGGCTGCGGTTTGCTTTTGGCGATGCCGAAGCAGTTTTTCCGCGAAGAAGCAAAGAAGATCAGCGATATTACCTTAAGCGAAGTTTTCGCTGTCGGTACCATTTTCCTGAACTTGGATCCAGCGATCGCCGCACACTCAAAACAAGTTTTAACTAAAGAAATTGAAGCTGAAGGCTGTAAAGTCTTAGGCTGGCGTGTTGTGCCGACCAATAATGGCGCTTTAGGCTCAATTGCGATGCAGTCTTTGCCTGGCTTTGAACAGATTATTGTCAACTGCCCAATGGGTGTGACAGAGGTTGAATTCAACCGCAAGCTGGTTATGGCGCGCCGCCGTGCAGAACAGCAGCTGACTGCTGACCCGTATTTCTATGTAACGACTTTATGCTCAACTGTGATCAGCTACAAAGGCTTGATGATGCCTGCTTATATTGCAGACTTCTATACAGACTTGGCTGATGAGCGCTTAGAATCGCATATTGTGGTTTTCCATCAGCGCTTCTCGACCAATACGCTGCCGCGCTGGCCTTTGGCGCAGCCGTTCCGATATTTGGCGCACAACGGTGAAATCAACACCATTACCGCCAACCGCAACTGGGCAATGGCGCGTACGCCTAAATTTGAAAACCCGTTATTGCCCGGCATTACTGAGCTGAATCCGATTGTGAACCGCACAGGTTCTGATTCGTCAAGCATGGACAATATGCTTGAGCTCTTGGTTGGCGGCGGTATGGATTTATTCCGCGCATTGCGCATGCTGGTGCCGCCGGCTTGGCAAAACGTGGAAACTTTAGATGCCGATTTGCGTGCATTCTATGAGTTCAACTCGAAGCACATGGAAGCTTGGGATGGCCCTGCAGGCCTGGTCATTCAGGATGGCCGCCATGCAATCTGTATGCTTGACCGTAACGGCCTGCGTCCAGCGCGCTGGGTTATTACTAAAAATGGCTATATCACTTTGGCGTCAGAAATTGGCGTGTGGGGCTATGAGCCTGAAGATGTGGTGTCTAAAGGCCGTGTAGGGCCAGGTCAAATTTTGGTCATTGATACGCACACAGGCAAAATGCTGGACACCAATGATGTCAGCAACCATCTGAAACGCATGCGCCCATACCGTGAATGGCTGCGTGAAAACTCAGTGCGCATTCAAGGCAGCCCAGAGCTGGAAGAATATCTGTGTGATCAAGGCTTAAAAGGCGATGACCTGAAAGCATCACAAAAAATGTTCATGGTGACCTTTGAAGAACGTGACCAGTTGCTTCGCCCTATCGCAGAAAGCGGTCAGGAAGCAGTCGGTTCTATGGGCGATGATACGCCAATGGCGGTATTGTCGCGTCAAGTGCGCCACGTATCAGACTACTTCCGTCAGCAGTTTGCTCAAGTGACAAATCCGCCGATCGATCCATTGCGTGAATCGATTGTGATGTCATTAGAAACCTGTTTTGGCCGTGAACAAAACGTTTTTGAGCAAAGTCCTGAACATGCAGACCGTTTAATCGTGTCTAGCCCAGTATTGTCTAATTCAAAAATGCATCAAATCCGCACGATTGGCCGCAAGGGCTATGAAATTGCGGATATCGATCTGAACTATGCAGAAACAGAAGGCCTTGAGGCCGCGATTGCCCGCATCTGTGAAGAAGCGGCGCAGGCGATCCGCGATGGCAAGACACTGCTGGTCTTATCCGATAAGAAGATCCGTGTAGGCTATTTGCCAGCCAATGCCTTGATGGCAACGGGCGCAGTTCACCATCATTTAATCAATGCCGGCCTGCGTACAGACGCCAATATCATTGTGGAAACCGGCCTTGCGCGCGACGCGCACCAGTTTGCGGTGATCTTGGGCTTTGGCGCAACAGCGATTTATCCATACTTGGCGTATGACGTGATCAATGACTTGATTGCTAAAGGTGAACTGCTGGGCGATCCAATCCATGCACAAGCCAATTTCCGCAAGGGCATTGAGAAAGGCCTCCTGAAAGTGCTGTCTAAAATGGGCATCTCGACAGTAGCCTCTTACCGCGGCGGGCAATTATTTGAAGCTGTGGGCCTGTCTGATGAAGTGGTCGGCAAATGCTTTACAGGCGTGCCAAGCCGCATCAAAGGCGCTACCTTCACCGACTTGGAAAATGACCTGAAAAAATTGGCGGATCTTGCGTGGAAAAACCGCAAGCCAATTGATCAGGGTGGGATGCTGAAGTTTGTATTCGGCAAGGAATACCATGCATTTAACCCAGACGTAATCAATGCATTGCATAAAGCGGTGCGCTCTGGCAATTATGCGGACTTTAAAGAATATGCTGAATTAGTCAACAATCGTCCTATCGCGACGATCCGTGACTTATTCAAGCTGAAAACTGACAATTCTATTGCCTTGGATCAAGTGGAAGCTGTAGAAGCGATTCTACCGCGCTTTGACTCCGCAGGCATGTCTTTGGGCGCATTGTCTCCTGAAGCGCATGAAGCGATTGCCATTGCAATGAATACGATCGGCGGCCGTTCAAACTCGGGTGAGGGCGGTGAAGATCCTGCGCGTTACGGCACTATCCGTAACTCGAAAATCAAACAAATTGCATCTGGCCGTTTTGGCGTCACTCCTGCGTACTTAACGTCAGCAGAAGTGCTTCAAATTAAAGTGGCGCAAGGTGCAAAACCGGGTGAAGGTGGTCAGTTGCCGGGCGGTAAAGTGAACGGCTTAATTGCGCGTTTGCGTTACTCTGTGCCGGGTGTAACATTGATTTCGCCGCCGCCGCATCACGATATCTACTCAATCGAAGATTTATCACAGTTAATCTTTGACTTAAAACAAGTTAACCCACAGGCGATGGTGTCAGTTAAGCTTGTTTCTGAGCCAGGTGTCGGTACGATTGCAGCCGGTGTTGCGAAAGCTTATGCAGACTTCATTACCATTTCTGGCTATGACGGCGGTACAGCGGCTTCTCCACTTTCTTCTATTCATCATGCGGGTTCGCCTTGGGAACTGGGCTTGTCCGAAGCGCATCAAGCGCTCCGTGTGAATGACCTGCGCAGTAAAGTGCGCGTGCAAACTGATGGCGGCTTAAAAACCGGCTTAGATGTTGTGAAAGCAGCCATCTTGGGGGCTGAAAGCTTCGGTTTCGGTTCTACGCCAATGATCGCATTAGGCTGTAAATACTTGCGTATCTGCCATTTGAATAACTGTGCAACCGGCGTTGCGACGCAGCAGGATCATTTGCGCCAGGAACACTACATCGGTGAACCTGAAATGCTGATCAACTTCTTCCACTTCATTGCGGAAGAAACGCGCGAATGGCTGGCAGCCTTGGGCGTTGCAAGCTTGAAAGACTTGATTGGCCGTACTGATTTGCTGGAAACCCTGCCGGGTGAAACGGAAAAGCATGCACATCTGGACTTGAGCGCATTGCTTGAATGTCATCCATCTGCAGAGGGCAAAGCGCAATATTGCCAAGTTGAAGGCAATGCGCCATTTGATAAGGGCTTGCTGGCAGAGAAAATGGTGGCAGAAATGCTTCCAGCCATTGAAGCCGGCACCAGCGGTGAATACAGCTTCACCATCGGCAACTGTGACCGTTCAATCGGCGCGCGCATCTCAGGTGAAATTGCGAAACGCTATGGCAACCTGAGTATGGAAGCGCATCCAGTTAAAATGAACTTAACAGGCACAGCAGGCCAGTCATTGGGCGTGTGGAATGCCGGCGGCTTGCATATCAGCCTTGAAGGCGATGCAAACGATTACGTGGGCAAAGGCATGGCAGGTGGCCGTATTTCAATCTTCCCGCCAAAAGGTTCCCCTTTCCAAACGCAAAATACAGCCATTATCGGCAACACATGCCTGTATGGCGCAACTGGCGGTAAATTGTTTGCTGCCGGCACTGCGGGTGAGCGTTTTGCGGTGCGCAACTCCGGCGCATTTGCGGTCATTGAAGGCGCAGGCGACCATTGCTGCGAATATATGACTGGCGGTATTGTGACTGTTCTTGGTAAAGTAGGCCACAATTTCGGTGCGGGCATGACTGGCGGTTTCGCTTATGTGCTTGATTTGGATAATGACTTCGTTGACCATTACAACCATGAGCTGATCGAGCTGAACCGCATCTCTACAGAAGCGATGGAAGAGCATCAAGAGTTCCTTTGCCGCATCCTAGATGAACATATTCAAGAAACAGGTAGTGCTTGGGCGTATAAGATCCGCAATGAGTTTGATTTCTACAGCCGTAAATTCTGGCTGGTGAAACCCAAAGCTGCTAATTTGCAGACTTTGTTGAAAACAACTCAAGCAGATCCGCAATAATTCCACTACTCAAATATTAGGTAGGTGTGGATAACTTTCGATTTATGCACAAGGTGCTGAAGTTATCCACGCTCACCCACGGAGAGAGACATGGCAGAACGCCTAAACAATGACTTTCAATTTCTGGATGTAGCACGCCAAGATCCAGAGAAAAAAGATCTCACTGTCCGCAAAGCTGAGTTTGTGGAAATTTATAAGCCGTTTACAGCAGAGATTGCCGCCAACCAGACACACCGCTGTTTAGGCTGCGGCAACCCTTATTGTGAATGGAAGTGTCCAGTACATAACTACATTCCGAACTGGCTGAAACTGATTGCTGAAGGCCGTATTTTCCAAGCTGCTGAATTATGCCATCAAACCAATACCTTGCCGGAAGTATGCGGCCGTGTATGTCCGCAAGACCGTTTGTGTGAAGGCGCCTGTACCCTGAACGACGGTTTTGGCGCAGTCACGATCGGCAATGCAGAGAAATATATCAACGATACCGCTTTCGCTTTAGGCTGGCGTCCGGATATGTCTTCAGTGAAATGGACGGATAAAAAAGTCGCAATTATCGGCGCAGGCCCTGCCGGCTTAGGCTGTGCAGATATTCTGGTGCGCAACGGCGTTAAGCCGGTTGTCTTTGACAAGCGTCCTGAAATTGGCGGCCTGCTGACTTTCGGTATTCCAGAATTCAAAATGGAAAAAGATGTGATGAAGCGCCGCCGTGAAATTTTTGCCGGCATGGGCGTGGAATTCCGTTTAAATACTGAAATCGGCACAGACGTTACGATTGATCAGCTGCTTGCTGACTATGATGCTGTATTCATGGGTATGGGAACCTATACTTACATGAAGGGCGGTTTTGCCGGCGAAGAGCTGGATGGTGTTGTAGATGCGCTGGATTTCTTGATTGCGAACGTCAACCGTACGCAAGGCTGGGAAAAAGACGCTTCTGAATACATCAGTGTCGAAGGTAAAAAAGTGATTGTATTGGGCGGTGGTGATACGGCGATGGACTGTAACCGCACCTCCATCCGTCAAGGCGCCGAATCAGTGATCTGCGCTTACCGCCGTGATGAAGAAAACATGCCGGGTTCACGCCGTGAAGTAAAAAATGCGCGTGAAGAAGGGGTGGAATTCCAGTTCAACCGTCAGCCAATCGAAATTGTCGGTGAAAACGGCAAAGTGACGGGTGTTAAATTTGTGACCACGCAATTGAGTGAGCCAGACAGCCGCGGCCGCCGCAGCCCTGAGCCAATTCCCGGTTCAGAAGAAATCCTGCCAGCAGACTCTGTGCTTTTGGCATTCGGTTTCCGCACCAGCCCTGCGGACTGGTTTAATGAGGTGAAAATCAACTTGGATGGTTCGGGCCGTGTTGTTGCGCCGGAACAGCAAGAATTTAAATTCCAGACCTCAAATCCAAAAATCTTTGCGGGCGGCGACATGGTGCGCGGTTCTGACTTGGTGGTGACTGCGATTTGGGAAGGCCGTCAAGCCGCTGAAGGCATCTTGGATTATTTAGATGTTTAAGACGATTTTATGATGCCATGAAGTTTATTTGGTTCAGGTCCAAGGCATTGCTTTAAAAACCCGCTTCGGCGGGTTTTTTTATTGTGAAGCTGCGCTACCTGCCTGAAATGCCTGAAATGATACCGAAAAGGAATATGCAGATAAATGCGCCATAATTGACTTGCAGCACAGCAAAAAAAGAACATTTTTGCCTATGCGCTAAGCATTTTAGCCATATGGGAAAAGTAAATTCCTGCACATACTGGGCCACTGTATTCGATTAAGAGATACTCAGATGACTCAAGTGGCGGCAGAAAAATCATATCGAAATCGTCCTAAAGCCATTGGCATTACTGTACGGCGGCTGCATTTCAATCCAAAAGCGATACGCCGGCATTATTTTGCCAACTCCCCTGTGATGTCGCACTTATTGACTGCGCTGTCTTCTACATTTCCGATAGGCGAGCAGTTTTTTGTGCACAGCGTGCGCAATGTGCGTGATCAAGTGCAGGACCCAACACTTCAGGCGCAAATTGCCGCTTTCATCGGTCAGGAAGCGATGCACTCCAAAGCGCATGCCGAATTCAATGATGCCTGGCGCAGGGATGATTACAACTTAGACCGTTTCCAGGCATGGCTGGCGCGTAAGGACAGCTATATAAAGAACCTGCATCCTAAAATTCAGCTGGCGATCACCTGCGCTTTTGAGCACTTTACTGCGTTATTGGGAGGCTATATCCTGCAGCATCCAGAAGTGCTGAGCACCTTGGATGATGACGCCATGAAGCTCTGGGTGTGGCATGCGATTGAAGAAATTGAACACCGTTCTGTTGCTTTTGATGTGTATCAGGCGGTATATGGCGATGATAAAATCCGGAAAATGATTATGCGCAGCGTGACGACTGGTTTTGCCAGCTTGACCTTCTATTCTGCTTCCCGTTTATTCTTGCAGGATCAAAAGAAAAGCTTGCCTAAAGTCGGCGGCAACCTTTTTGGCGTTTATTTATTGGGAAAAATGCTGCTGCAGATGTTTCCAGAGTATTTGTCTTATTATAAAAAAGATTTTCACCCTGCTGAGACTGATTACAGCCAAATCATTCAATATTGGAAAAAACGCATGGCGGAGGAGTATCAATTAGACAGCTTTCAAACAGAATTAAAGCCGGCGCTGCTGAACTGATTGCGTATTTGAATGAATATTCTATCCATTGGCATAGCCTGTCAGGACTGAAGTCGGCAGGCTTTCTATGGTGAAGTTGCAATGTTGAATTTTGTTTGCGGTGTAGGTGTGCCGCATGAAGAACATGCATACGCTGTTTTGCAATCAATTGAAGTATGCAGCGGGGCGCAGCAAGCGTTTTGCTGAAACGCATCATGCTGCGGATTGATAAAAATATAGTATAGGCGATTTCAAAATTTGATTAAAAGCCATCATATTGTGCTGTAAATTTAAAAAGTGGCTGCTGCATTGGCAAATGCCAGCACCGCTATAAAGCTGGACGCCACAAAGTAAAGAAAAATCATTAAAAAAAAGATACAGAGTTTTTGAAAAATACCGATAGAATAAAAAATATTCAAACAAATACAAATAAATACTTGAGGATTAGGCAGATGAACTTGATTAAAAATAGTGCATTGGCCATCGCTTTGGCGAGCACGCTTACATTGACGGGCTGCGGCTACAACACGCTGCAAGTCAAAGATGAGGCCGTGACGGCTGCATGGTCAGAGGTGCAAAACCAGTATCAGCGCCGTGCCGATTTGGTGCCGAACTTGGTTAATGTGGTGAAAGGCTACGCGAAACATGAAGAGCAGGTTTTAACGGAAGTGACTCAGGCGCGCGCTAATGTTGCAGGCCTGAAAGTCGATAAGGAAGTACTGGAAGATCCTGCCTTATTCCAGAAATATCAAGAAGCTCAAGCGCAGATGACCAGCGCATTGTCACGTTTAATTGCTGTTTCAGAAAACTATCCTGACTTGAAAGCCAATGAGCAGTTTAAAGATTTGCAGGTGCAGCTGGAAGGCACTGAAAACCGCATTGCTGTAGCGCGTAACCGCTATATCACCACCGTGCAGGACTTTAACAGTTATGCCCGTCAGTTCCCGCAGGTGATGACCGCTAAAGTGATTGGCATGGAGCCTAAGCCAAACTTCAGTGCAGAGCAAGGGGCGCAAAATGCGCCGAAGGTTTCATTTAACTAATCATCATCCATAAAGTCATAAGGAATGCTGATGCTGGAATGGTCTAAGCCGCGAAGCATGGCATTGAAAGCCATGGCAATGCGGCTGCATATTTTTTTTGCAGCCTGTCTGCTCACGTTCAGCTTCAATGCCTGGAGTGAAACAGCCGCGGCTGATGATGCTGAAATTGCCGCAGCGGGCAAAATTATTCAAAATCAGCAAAAAAGTACGCAGGCCAAGCCAGCAGTGCAGGAATCTGATGCGGCGCTAGCATCAAATCCTGCCCCGGATATCGCGAATGATATGGCGGATGGAGAATCCATTCGCGGCTTGCCGACACTCAATGAGCCCGTGGTCGATCAGGCGAACTTACTCAGTCCGGCAGAAAAGCAGTCCATTACACAGCAAATTTTGAAACTGCATGAATCCGGCAAAGCGCAAATTGGCATTATCATTGTGCCAACAACAGGGCAGGAAGATATCTTTGGCTTTGCAATGCGGGCAGCAGAGCAATGGAAACTGGGTTCTGCCAAACAGGACAATGGCTTGCTGATGGCGATAGCGGTCAATGATCACCGCATTCAAATCCTTTCGGGTTACGGGCTGGAAGGGGTTTTGCCGGATATTGTGCTCAGCCGGATTATCCGCAATCAAATCACCCCCTATTTTAAGCAAAATCTGTATGCGCAAGGGATTCAGGCTGGATTGAGCGAGATTGAAAATGTGCTGAATATGGACCCTGAAGTGGCCGCCAAAGCAGCGCAGGAATTAAAAGAACGGCAAGAGCAGGCCTTGCATGAGCAGCAGGCTAAACAGAAGACCTTCAGCGCAGCATTATTTATTTTAATTGCCGGGATTATCGGTTCTTACGCCGTCGGCAACCGTCTAAGCGCGGCGACAGCTGCTGTTGCCGGTACGGTGGCGGGGTTGGTGAATGGGGCGGGGCTGGTCACCAGTTTGCTGATTGGCGGCGGGATTTTCTTTTTGCTGATTACTGCATTGGCGCAACTGATCTTTCAAGCCGTTTTGTCTGGTGCAGGGCGCGGCGGCGGCCGAGGTTCTGGAGGCGGCTTTGGCGGTGGAGGAGGCTACAGCGGCGGCGGTGGCGGATTTGGCGGCGGAGGCGCTTCAGGCTCATGGTAACAAAATCAGAAACAACAGAAATTTTAACGCAGCCGAAGCTGGAAGAAGTCACGAGGCCGAGTGTTAAACGCTGGCTGAAGCATTTCTTTTATATGCCTGCGGCCAAACGCTATTTCAATAAGCAAGACCAGCAGGCAATTGCGCATGCGGTTGAGCAGGCAGAACAGGGGCATGCCGGGGAAATTCAAGTGGTGATAGAAGGCCACATTCCAGCGCATCAGGCTTATTTTCAAGATACGCGGGCACGTGCGCAGCAGCTGTTTGCTGAGCTGGGCGTATGGGATACGGAGTTCAATAGCGGCGTGCTGCTGTATCTAAACATGTGTGAACGCAAGGTGGAGATCGTCATTGACCGCGGCATCAAAAATGCTACTCAGCAGCAGGTGTGGGACAGTATTTGTCAAGATGTTATTGGACAGATGGCACAGCATCAATACCGTCAGGCGATGCTTCAAGGGGTGTTTGAAATTGGCAAAGTGCTGGCTGATTTTTATCAGCACAGCCGTCTGGATGTGAAAAATGAATTAGGAAATGCGCCAATCATTTTAGAGTAGGGTAAAAGTTGGGGAAAATGTGACATAAATCGTCACTTTAAAGCACAATAAATGATATAAAAATTACAAAGATACAAAATACTTTTTTAAAGTGCTGTATTTTTTGAAATTTTAATTATAATCAATCTTGGCACAATTAGTGCTATTTATAAAACAAGCTGAACGCTTAATAATTAAATTAAAAGACATTTGTGGAGAATGTTATGAAATCAGTTCAAAAGGGTTTTACCCTTATCGAATTAATGATCGTTGTTGCAATTATCGGTATTCTTGCTGCGATTGCGATTCCGCAATACCAAAACTATGTTACTAAATCACAAGTAACTCGCGTATTTGGTGAAATATCGGAACTTAAAGGTTTCGTTGATATGTGTATTACAGATGCAGCTGAATGTGCAAATATTAAGCCGCCTATTTCTAGTCTTTTAGGTGCAGATCAAACATTTGGTGTGGCTGCAAACAAACAAGCGGTTGTTACAATTAAAGATACAGGCGAAGCTACAGTTAAAGCATTATTTGGTGCTACTGGCGGAAGTTTATTAACAGGTAAGCATATGACTTGGACTCGTGCTTCTTCTACTGATGCGACAAATCCTGGTCAATGGACTTGTTCTACTGATGTTGATGCTAAATTCCAGCCAGCTGGTTGTAAAACTGCTGCTACCAAGCCTTAATACTTATTTATTTAAGTATAGCTGTAAGAAACCTCCCTTGGGAGGTTTCTTTATTTTAAGAGGAATAAAATGCGTCAGGAATTAAAATTATCAGAATTAATTATAGTTTTCTCTCTCTTAATGATTGCCGGTATTTCTATTTATTATTATGTAAATACAATTGAACGTAATAAATTAAATGTCCAGCTGTATCCGATACAGGCGAAACTTGAACAACAGTCAGTTAGCTGTATGGAAAATAGTCCATATTGGTTGAAAGAGGTCTTAAACAATACGATATTGACGCACAATGCGCCTAATGCCCAAATTGTTTATATATCTCCTCAAAGGCAATTGTTTCATTGTGAAGGCGGATACTTAGGCATTCCATTATTTTCACAGAAAGTAACGGAAAGTACTCGTTTTCGTTATGCTAGCGTATCGAAGTTATGGACCAGTGATGCTGTTCTTGATTTAGTTAAGCAGCAAAAAATTGAATTAGATGCGCCTGTATTGAGTTTATTGCCAATAAAATCTGTATTAGCAGATCCGCGCATTGCCCAAATTACAGTGAATGATCTATTGTTGCATCGTGCTGGTTTTAATCGTACAGGTTTAATGGGGGATGAGATGTTTAGGTCGGGAGAAGTGCCATTTTGTCCATCAGTGTTGGAAAAACTTGCACAAGTCCAATTAACGTTTGACCCAGATACAACTTTCAGTTATTCAAATTTAGGCTATTGTTTATTAGGTGAAATTATTGCTCATCAGAATCATGCTAAATATCAAAGTGTGGTTGAAAAAAAATATGCTTTAGCAGCAGATAATATACACTTTCTAAAAAATAAGCGTTATGCTGATGAAGCAAAGTACCGGTATATTGAAACTTCTTTAACAGGCTATAGTGATATTTATACTGCCTTTGATTATCCTGCTTTGGCATCTTCTGCGGGCTTATCTGGCAATGCTAGTGCACTGGCATTGCAAGTAAAAAAAATGATTAAAAAGCCACAGCCTAATATTTTGAGCCAACCAGATACTTCTTGTGATTTAGCTAAACTGCGTGACTGTTATGGCTATGCAATGTTTCCCTATCAGCAAAATTCGAATAGTTTAAAAGTGTACTTTCGAGATGGCACTTTATTGGGTATGAGCTCTTTGGTGGTAGTGGATGATAAGGGGGGGGTAACGGCTTTATTATCAAGCGGCCAAGCTGCTTTAGGTCAGCAGCAATATGACCAAACTAAAATGAAGATTTATCAGCATTTAAGGCAGCAATATCACTAAACTTCTATTTGCATTCTGTCGGAATAAGATAATTGGGTATGCCAATAGTCTTGCATTGATATTGACCTGATGGTGTACGGGTTAAATATATTTCTGCATTATTCTGTAGTGCAGATTGGTTTTTTAAAGTACAGCTTAAGACCTTGCTTGAGCTTAAGGTATAGTCGGGCAAGGTGATGCTGATGCTGCATAAGGAGGTCTCTGGTTTTATATTCAAATCAGAGTGTGTAATGGTTGCTGGTAAGCTTTGAGTTACAATGATTTCGTATGCCGGTTTTACAGATGAAATCTCGTAAAGTGCTGTATTTATTCTGCTTTTTATCATAAAGAAATAGTAACTTGATACAGCTGAAGTTGATATTATACCGATAATGGCTATCACTATAATTAGTTCTATTAAACTGAAACCTTTTTGCATAGCGAGCTCAAATATTAGAATTATTTTTTTGTTAATGCAAAAAGTGTTCCAGTTTAAATATTAATATATATTAGTGTTTTATATTTAAATAGGCTTAATAAAAAATGTAAGTATTTGACAAAAAATGTCAATTATAAAAAATATTAGGTTAATTCTCAGTATATGGTTAATATTGATTTTTTAAAATTGATTGTTTGAAAAAAATGAGTTGCCGCATTAGATTTTTTTTAGGTCATATATTAATTTCTTTATTAATATCCTTGTTTACAATTGGATTGATCTTTTTTATTTGGTATCCATCACCATTTGCAACAGCCGTGGGCGTAACACAGATTTTTCTTATGCTCTTAGTCATCGATGTTATATTGGGGCCATTATTAGGCTTATTAGTTTATAAGGAAGGTAAAAAAACACTTAAATTTGATTTAAGCGTGATTATTGCACTGCAAATAGTGGCACTTTGCTATGGTATTTATAGTATTGAGCAAGGTCGACCTGCATGGATTGCATATAATGTAGATTGTTTTGAGTTAGTGCGCAAGAATGAAATCATTGATGATCATATTGCTCAAGCTTTACCACAGTACCAGCAGGTTTCATGGTTTAAGCCACAATACGTTGCTGTTGAATTTGCCCAAGATGTAAATACTCGGAATAATGATATGTTCGCTGAAGCATTTAGAGGGATTTCGATTGCACAAAAACCTGAGCGTTATTTTGACTTTACTAAAGCGAAACTGCAACTAAAACAAAGTGCAAAAAACTTGAAAGAACTTCAACAATATAATGATGTACAGAAAGTGAATAGTATTTTATCTAAATACCCACAAGCGAATGCATTTGTTCCTTTAAAAGCAAATGTTGTTGATATGACGGTTCTAATCAATAAAGAAACTGGTGATGTTATTAAAATCGTCGACTTAAGACCGTGGAATTAAGCTTTATGTATACAAAAATGCCAGATCAGTCATCTGGCATTTTTTATATCGGCTTAAATCTGACTCTGAATGTAATTCTCAATACCCACGGTTTCAGCTAGATCCAGTTGTGTCGTAGTCCAGTCTAAATATTCTTCTTCTTTTTCTAAAATTTCTTGAACAAGGTCGCGAGTGACATAGTCCAGTTGTTCTTCCGCTAAGGCAACAGTTTTTTGAATGGCTTCAATATTTTCTTTGACTTTGCGTATATCGCAGTTGAGTACTTCAACAGTATGCTGGCCAATATAAAGCTTGCCCAAGTGCTGCAAATTCGGCAGACCTTCCAAGAAAAGGATGCGTTCAATAATTTTATCCGCATGCTTCATTTGACGGATGGATTCTTTATATTCGGCAGAGCCCAGCTGTTCAATGCCCCAGTCATTAAACATGCGTGAATGCAGGAAATACTGGTTGATTGCAGTTAAATGATGATAGAGCACCTGATTTAACTGATTAATTACATCACGATTGCCTTTCATTGCATTTGCTCCATCAAACATAAGGCCCTGAATAAAATATGCGGGCTGGAAAATTTCAGTCTTAGAAATATCTTAAACAAGAAGCAGGGTGTTGGCGAGTAATTTATTGAACAGCAAATGAAAATCGCAATCAAAAACGATTGCTCCGGAACACAGCCCGGCATGCATAAAATAAAAACCCGCTTAGAGTCAAAGCGGGGGAGGAGGAATGATCATCAGACCATTGGTGTTGTCATTATGATTATTGGGTTGAATTTTGAATATTAGTTAATGTGCTTAAGCGGCGATGGCTAAACGGGCCGCAATCTGCGAGACTTCATCGCTGATAATTGCGCGGGCTTCTGGGGCGCAGCGGCCACAGCAGGTGCCTAAATCAAGCATATCGCGCACTTCACGGTAGCTCTCAGCGCCATTGGCGACCGCATCTTTAATGTCTTGATCAGTAATACCGCGGCACAAACAAACGTACATGGATTTACAGCCAGATAGTTTAAATAGGATAAGTAATATTATTGATAATTATTATCGTTTGTCAATAAAAATCATTCTAAAAAGCAATGAATCTGATTGGAATCCTGAATAAAAAAACACCGACTGAGCGGAAATTCGAGTATTGCTCGGATTTCCGCGCAAGGGCGGCTCATAATTTATAGGGAAAATATAAAGTTAGAACTTTAATTTTCTTATGTAACTTATTGATTAATAATGACGATACCATCCATTTCTACCAGCGCATCTTTGGGCAGGCTCGCTACACCGAGAGCCGCGCGCGCAGGGTAGGGCTGAGCAAAATATTCGCCCATAATTTGGTTGACCAGCTGAAAGTTGGATAAGTCGGTAAGGAAGATATTCAGTTTGGCGATATCGGCTAAAGTCCCGCCCGCGGCTTCACAAACGGCTTTAAGGTTGTCAAATACGCGGCGGATTTGCGCCTCAATACCGTCTACCAGTTCCATGCTGTATGGATCTAAGCCAATTTGCCCTGAAAGATACAAAGTATTCTCAACCAGGATGGCTTGAGAATAAGTGCCGATTGCGGCGGGGGCATTTTCAGTATGGATTACTTGGCGAGGCATTAATTTCTCCTTATATCTTATGCAGACATCATACCCGATCTGACAGGATCGAGTGCGCTTTATCGAAATAATTAGCTGGCAATAGAGGTTTCAGCCGTATTGAGGGGCTGGGCAAGGCGCGCAATGCGGGGGAATCCGAAATGCATGCGCAGATTGCGGATGACTTCGGCAATTTGCTTGCGGTTGTGTACGACGATGTTGACATAGGTCTTGCCGTCATGGGGGCGGACGGATTCCACCCCGACTTTTTCTTTACGGCATTGATAGATCAGCTCGGATACCTGTTCATCATTCATATTGATGTTGATGCTGAGATAGGCGCTGAAACTGATTTCATCCGTATTTTCGGTGTTCCACTGCAGCGGCATAATGTTCTCCGGATGCAGATGCTGCTCATGCAAAAGATTATGGCAGCGGGAGCGGTGCACAATCAGCCCGCGTCGGGATAAATGCCCTTGAATCGGATCGCCAAGCACCGGGTTGCAGCAGTGTGCATACTTAACGTCAATGCCTTCTGTGCCCTGAATCAAACGGTCAGATGCTGCGACTTCCTGTGGCGCATCTTGCGCAAATAAATGATTTGCCACCAGCTGCGGCAGCAAATCACCAACGGCTATTTGCTCATAGAGGTCGTCTGGGCTGTTAATGTGCCGCCATTCCAGAACATTTTCCCAGTCGGATTGAGTGAGATCTTTGATAGAGCGGTTAAACAGCTTTAAGGCGCGGTTCAGCGCTTGCTGGCCGACAAGGCGCTGTTCATCTAAATCCTGATCGCGCAAAATATTTTGCAGCGCGCGGCGCGCCTTTTGCGTATTGATAAAACTCAGCCAGTCTGGGTTGGGCGTTGCAAGCACATCGGTGATAATTTCAATTACCTGGCCGCTTTGCAAAGGCGTGGACAGCGGTTTGGTTTCACCATTGATCTTTGCGCCTACGGCATGGTTGCCGAGGAATAAGCTGGCAGAATAGGCAAAATCGACTGCTGTCGCGCCTTGAGGCAATTCATGCAAATGGCCATGCGGGGTGTAGACCCAAATTTTTTCTTGATGCAGATAATCCAGCAGGTCATTGAACGTGGTTTTGGCGCATTCACCGTCAACCAGTACATTCAGATTCTGCATAGACGCCTGAATGGCGGAGCGGCAAGCCTGCGGCGCATTCTCACCTAAAACAACACCGAAGCGGGCGGCTTTGCGCATAAGTTCGGTTTGAATAGTGAGTGACAGTGTGGTCTTTTCGCCTTTTAATCGCATCATCAGTGATTGGTTGCCGCCAGGCAGCGGACGGCGGATGTGGTCTTCATAGTGCAGCACTTGAAAGCTGTTGCGCAAGATTTCAGCAAGCCGGTCACAGTCGGCAATGCTTTGCAGGATAATCTCAAAGGCGTGACTGTGAGTCAGCTCTTGCAGGTCAATGTCATTTTTGACGAAGTGGCGCAGCAATTCAATATTGTTGTTTTTCTTTTTGATGCGGCCGGCAATTTTATGCTCTTGCAGAAGGGAAGTTAAGTTGTTTTCCCATTTGGTTTGATATTCACAGCGTTTGGGCTTGGTTTTCAGCAGGGCATCCTGAACATTATTATACATATCCAAATCTAAGTTTTGGTAGCAGAGATGCTCAAGGTTGTCGGCCATTTCATTCATGCCGACCAGACGCGCCATTGGAACAAAAATTTCAAAGGTTTCTTGCGCGATGCGGGCGCGCTTATCAGGCCGCAGCGCGCCTAGGGTGGTCATGTTGTGATAGCGGTCAGCCAGTTTAATAATAATGACACGCGGGTCTTGCAGGGTGGCTTGCAGAATCTTTCGAAAAGAAGCGGCTTTATTGTATTCTTTGTCACTGGAATGGCTCAGTTTGGTTACGCCATCGACCAGTTCAGCGACAGTTTTGCTGAAGCGTTCAGCAATATCTTCTTTATTGAATTCGGTGTCTTCAATGACATCGTGCAGCAGGGCCGCCATCAGCGTTTCTGCATCCAAGCGCATATGCGCTAAAATACAGCTGACTGCAATGGGGTGCAGAATATAGGGTTCACCGCTTTTGCGGGTAATGCCGTCATGCGCCACATCAGCATAATCGCAAGCTTCAAGCACACGTTCGACATCGCTTTCTGAAAGATAAGCGTCGATAATTATTTTGAGCTGCTGCTTGGCTTGGCTGACCTCTGGGCCTGGCATAGAACACCTTTTACTGCTGAATTACAAATGAAATGGTTAATCCTCTAATGAAA
Source organism: Acinetobacter bouvetii DSM 14964 = CIP 107468 (assembly GCF_000368865.1). GTDB lineage: Bacteria > Pseudomonadota > Gammaproteobacteria > Pseudomonadales > Moraxellaceae > Acinetobacter > Acinetobacter bouvetii. Next base: position 142,710 of record NZ_KB849730.1, on the reverse strand, counting down.
TGCATATTGCATAACTTGTCAATTTTTTCAGTTAAAAAAGTGAAAAAAAATTAGCAAGAAAACCAAATTTAGGCCTTCTTTATAACTGTTCTTGCGCAAATATAAAAGATCGAACCATAAAAAAAGCCTAGTATAAAACTAGGCTTTTTGACCGGATCATCTTATTGGAAAGAAAAACCGTCTAAATTCAAGTTGTTTGCAGAAAGCGCAAGATCTAGGCTGGATGCCTGATAATCTTGATCACGCTGTTTCAAAATGTCTTTAGATACGTGGCCTTCAGCAATTTCGCGCAATGCAACCACTGTAGGCTTGTCATTATCCCATTCTACAGTCGGCTCAATGCCTTGACGTGCCAATTGACGCGCGCGTTTGCTTGCCACTAGTACAAGCTCAAAGCGGTTGTCTACATGGTCTAAACAATCTTCAACGGTTACGCGTGCCATAAGAATTCTCGTTTGAATAGTAAATTTGAACAGACTGTGCAGTATAAAAGGCTTTGTCTGCAGACTCAAGTTTTAATCACAAAACACTGGTCGGGGTAATCAGTTTTTGAATTAAATCCTGATGGCGCTCAGTCTGCTGTTTCAGTGCCAGGCGGTTGGCAATAATCACGGCTTCAAGATCATGCAATGCTTTATTAAAGTCGTCATTGATAATAACAAAATCAAAATTTACATACTGCTGCATGTCTTCAACAGCGCAGCTGAGGCGGTGTTCAATCACTTCGACAGAGTCTGTGCCGCGGTTGGACAGGCGCTGGCGCAAATCAAACTGGCTGGGCGGCAAAATAAAAATTTGTTTGGATTCAGGAAAAAGCTTGCGGACCTGTTCGGCGCCTTGCCAGTCAATTTCCAGCAGGACATCGTGGCCTTTTGCCAGCTGTTCTTTTACTGTGCGCTGTGCAGTGCCGTAATAGTTGCCGAAAACTTCAGCATATTCAATAAATCCGCCTTCTTGAACCAATGCCAAAAAGTCTTCTTTGGTTGAAAAGTGATAATGAACGCCGTCAAGTTCGCCAGGGCGCTGGCCGCGGGTCGTATGGGAAACGGAAACATGCAGATTGTTGACACGTTCAAGTAGGGCTTTAACAAGAGATGTTTTGCCTGTTCCTGACGCTGCAGAAACGACAAACAAGAGACCCGACATGATATTTTTCCTGATATGATAAAATATCTTCTCTATTTTAGAGCAGACGACCCGCAAACAAAATAGCCAAGCGTCTTTTTGTTGGCATTTATTTCAAAATCGTTTGCGCATTGATTCGAACATTGAGGGTTCTATGGAAATTGTATTGGCTAATCCCCGTGGTTTTTGTGCAGGTGTCGACCGAGCAATTGCGATTGTGAACCGCGCCCTTGAATGCTTTAATCCGCCGATTTATGTGCGCCATGAGGTGGTGCATAACAAATTTGTGGTTGATGACCTGCGTCAGCGCGGCGCTATTTTTGTGGAAGAGCTGGATGAAGTGCCGGATGACAATATTGTGATTTTCAGCGCGCACGGTGTATCCAAAGCAGTCCAGCAGGAAGCGGAGCACCGCGGCTTGAACGTGTTTGATGCAACCTGCCCTTTAGTCACCAAGGTGCATATTGAAGTCACCAAGTATGCGCGCGAAGGGGTAGAGGCGATTTTGATTGGGCATGAAGGCCATCCGGAAGTCGAAGGCACTATGGGGCAATACGACACCAAAAATGGCGGTTCGATTTATTTGGTGGAAGATGAAGCTGATGTAGCGGGCTTAACTGTCCGAAACCCTGCCAAAGTGGCTTTTGTGACGCAAACGACTTTGTCTATCGATGATACGGCCAAAGTCATTGATGCATTGCGTGCTAAATTCCCTATGATTCAGGGGCCGCGTAAAGATGATATTTGCTATGCCACGCAAAACCGTCAGGATGCTGTCCGCGATTTGGCGGCGCAATGTGACGTGGTTTTGGTGGTGGGTTCGCCAAATTCATCTAATTCTAACCGTCTGCGTGAGTTGGCTGAGCGCATGGGCAAGCATGCTTATTTGGTGGACAATGCGGATCAGCTGGAACAGGCATGGTTCAATGCAGAGTCAAAAATTGGTGTCACCGCTGGCGCATCTGCACCGGAAATTTTAATTAAGCAGGTGATTCAGCGTTTGCAGGATTGGGGGGCTGCCGCCCCGCAGGAATTATCTGGACGGGAAGAAAATATTACCTTTAGTTTGCCTAAAGAGTTGCGTATTCCTGTAACTCAAGCCTAAAGTGCAGACTGTTTAACATTCTGATATTTTTTAAAAATTGACAGATTATTGCTTTTTGGCAATGATCTGTTTTTTTATACCTTTTATCTCTATTTGTGCTGGTTTTGTAAGAATTGTAGATATTATTTTAAATAGGAAAAGTCTGTTCTGGGGAGGCAGTATGCGTGGGGATAATGGATTCACATTAATCGAGCTAATTATAACGATGGCTGTGCTAGCGATTATTGCAGCCATGGCTGCGCCTTCTATGAATAATTTGCTTTTAAGTCAAAACCTAAATAAAAGCACCCAAACCATGGTCTCTGTTTTAAATGAAGCTCGGGCACAGGCCGTTCTTACACGTCAAGACGTGACAGTCAATCTTTCAATTGATCCAGTATCTCCTACATCTGATCAGCTTGCTAAAATGAAACAGAAGACATTATTTGGCTGGAGCCCTTCGGGTAAGTCAGCTCTAAAGGCTGCTGTGAACCCAATTGTTTTTGATATGACTGGGAAATTAAGCAGTTCCACTGCAGACATCAAAATTGAAGTATGTAATGAAGCTTCAGGAAAAAAATCAAAAGTAATAACAATTTCAAGAATTGGCGCCATTCAACGTGTCATTGAGGGGACGTGCTAATGATTAATTACTCTTCGCAGAATGGTGTCGGCTTAATGGAGGTGCTTGTTGCCTTGTTAGTGCTAGCAATTGGAGTGCTGGGATTTGTTGCACTGCAATATCGAGCTGTTGAGGCTTCTGCTGAAAGCGCGTATCGGGTGGAAGGAATGAGTTTGGCCCGGGATTTTGCTGAAAGAATTCGTGTAAATCGCGGTGCATTGGAGAAATATAAATCCGAAATCTCGGATTCGAGTTTGCAAAGCGCTTCTGATAAGAATTGTACAAAGGAGGCATGTACAGCAGATGAGATGGCTGATTTTGATGTGGCTGAAATTATTAATAAAGCGCAAGACAAAGCTATAGCGATTAATTTAATAGGCTGTCAGGGTAATAATGATGGCCGATCGTGTATTTATGCTGCTTGGGGTGAAACGAGTCCAACGAATGAAGCAGATGTAGGTGCTGGCGGCTGTACGAATTCTACTTCTTATGACCCAGCTTCAACTTGTTTAATCATGGAGGTTTACTGATATGAAAGTTCAGCATGGTTTTACATTGATTGAGTTGCTCATTGCTCTGGCATTGGGGCTGATTGTCACCGCAGCTGCGGTATTAATGTTTATTACAGGTCAGAAAAGCTATGTCTTACAGCAAGGTATGGCGAATTTGCAAGATAATTCTACTTTTGGTCTGAATTATATTACAGATGAAATTCGTAATTCTAATTTGAATACTATCAATTCAATTGTTAATGATGAAACGATGTTTGGCGGAGTGGTTTTTACTTCTGCTGTTAATGCTCGAAAGGTTGCTGCTTCAGGTGTTGTTCCAGAACAGATTTTTAGTAATTTATACCCTAGCCTTACAGGTGCCAATACTGCAGTTGCTTTTTTAACTGCAGGTGAACTTAATACATCTAATGTTAAATGTGCGGATAATGTGCCAGATAATGGCTGTACATCAGGTGAACTTAAAAGTGATCAGCTGCTAATGCAATATAGACCTCAGTATGTGACGGATGATAAGGGCACAGCTGCTACTGCGGACGATATGTGGTTTGGTGGTTATGACTGTGAGGGAAATAAGATTGAATTTCTTAAAACTGAACCTGCAAAGAGAATTGTGGTACAGCGTTATTTTTTAAGAGAAGATTCTGATAAAGGCAGTGAGCCAAATAGTTCCCTTGCTCTTGCCTGTGATGCAGGCTGGTACTGGGAACCTTATAAGACCAATGCGTCTGTTGAGATCAAACCAACCGCTATTAGTGATTTTGGCGGTCAGGGGGAAATCATTATGAAACGGGTTGATCATTTTAGAGTGCTATTTGAAATTCAAACAGGCAATTCGTATCAATATATTTCTGTAAAAAACTATCAAGCTTTAGCAAATCCAAAGCCACGGATTTTATCTATCCAATTGGGCATATTGGGTCGTTCTGTACAAAGTGTTGGCAATGACTCTGTCTTTAAGAGTGACCAAAAATTTAAAGTTTTGGATCAGACGGTGGTGGTTAAGACTCCAACGTCTAATGCATCAACTAAATATGTTCGACAAGTGGTTTCTCAAACTATTGCATTGCGAAACACGTTTGGGGAGAGAGGCAAATGAAACATCAGCATGGTGCGACCCTCATAGTGGTTTTAATGCTTTTATTGATTATTACGGTTATTGGTACTTTAGCTATTAAAAACAGTTTAGTTGGGTTAAGTATCGCGACAAATAGTCAAGCGCAGCAGTTGTTGCTGCAAAATGCAGATTCTGCATTTTTTAGCGTTGAGCGTGAAGAAAACTTAATTCAAGGTTTAACCTCAAGCGGTATGTTTGGTTATATCAGCGGCGCTGCAAACAAGGATAAAGAATTGGTCTTTTGTTATCGTGGAAATGAGGCTGATTTTTTTGACATCAATCGCGCAAGTATTATGCAGTGGGAAGGCAGTAAACAGACTCCAACGACAGATGCAATGGGATCAGATGGTTACTGTAAAACTGCGTCAGCGGATAAGAATTATTTTACCAGTGGCCGTAAAGCGGTCATCACACAAGTAGCAGTGAAGTATTCCAGCAGTTCTGATGCAGATCCATTTTATGGAATGCAATTCGGTACTGATGATAAAGGCGTTAAATTTGAGAGAAGTAAACCTGTCAAAGTTTTTGCTGTTTCTATCATGCCGTCATTAAGCACAGCTGATCGATCTAAAATAGATACTTGTTTAAGTGCCCGAATGAATGAAGTGACTATTCCAGATGGGACTACAGTTAGTGTGGCTAGCGGCACAAAAGTTGAAGATAACCCAACAAAAAGTGTAACTGAATGCTTGTCTGGTTTAAACGTTCCGTTCACATCACATGCTACTGAGTATGTGATTGCACAAGATTTTACGTGATTTGGGAGTAAGAAAAGATGAAAAAGATTGAACAGAATGCGATAAAAAAATCCTATCGTCAAAAAATTCTTGCGACCAGTATCGCAGCAATTTATACGGGCCTAATGGCTTCAAGTGTGACTCAGGCGAGTGATATTGATATTTATCAGGAAGCTAAATCGGGTGAAATCACTTTAATGATGATGATGGATATTTCAACCAGTATGAATGGCGGTGGTACTGCTAGATCGGATCTGGGTTTGAGTAGTGATGATTGTAGTGGCTCTTCTACTGCATCTTCTAATAGTTCATCATTGCCAAATTATGGTTATAGACGAACCTATTGTACGGTGTCAGCTTCTAGATTTTCAGCATTGAGTACTGGAAATGCAGCGAACAAAATTAAAGCTGCTAAGATTAGCACGGCGTGTAATAAACAGACGAATAATGATTATCATTGCGGTGACCGCATAGCCCGCATGAAAGACGCTTTATATGAGCTTCTAAATGGTAGTACGGCTAAGGGGGTTAATGCATTAGATGATTCTAAAGTGATTGGGCTTTCTACACTTGGCGCTAAAGATGCTAATGGTAATTATCAAAATTTAGGTGCAATTTTAGTGCCTGCAAAAGCATTAGGTTATCAGGCGAGTTCTACAGCACAAACACAACGCCAGCTGCTGACAGCAAGTGTTCAAGGCTTAACAGGCATTAGTGCAACGCCAACAGCACTAGCTTATGCGGAGGTAATCAACTATTTAATGGGTAAAAGGCCGAGCAAATTATCGGGCTTTAATATTTCAGATGCTTCAACTAAAACTGGAAGCGGAACAAGTCAAACATATGAAAAACCATCTTCCTTGACTCAAAGCAATGATATACAGAAATGCAGTGGTCAAGGGGTTTATGTTTTGACGGATGGAGAACCCAACTCTCGAACAAGTGATACATTAAGCAATATGAGGACCGGACTGAGTACTAGTTTTAGCTGTACTACCAGTAATAATTGGGATTGTCAGCATAAAGGAGCCATTTCCCTTGTTGAAAAAAATAATCCGATTGGGTTGGAAGTGCGTACTGCAGTCGTAGGGTTCGGTGATGTTTTTGAAAGTGTAAGTTCTTATAACAAAAATTTGTCTCAGGCAGCCAATATTGCGAATTTAGGCGGTTGTACTGCTACAGCAAATGGCTGTGGTGATGATAATGATGCTAAGAATGCTGCGCTTTGGGGGATTTTAGGCGGTGGCGGTTGGTATTCAGGCAGTAGTTCAGAGGATGTTGTTAATAGTGTGAATTCTTTTTTAAATGATTTGAATAAAGGAATTCCATCTGTAACGACAGGCTCGCCATCAGTACCGCAAGACTCTTTGAATACTTCGATGATTCAAAATTTTGCATATTATCCTCAATTTAAGCCTACGCCTGAGAAAAGCTATCAGCTTTGGGCGGGTAATTTAAAAAAATATGCAATTATTGATGGTGTATTAAAAGATAAAAACAAAAATACAATATTAGATACTGATGGCAGTATTAAAGATAATTATGATTTGTGGGCGGCTTCAGTTGTTGAAGCCGATAAAAATGCTGATGAGTTTACTGCAGGAAGTACTAAATTTGCATTGCGAGGAGGTGTTTTTTCTAATTTGAAATTAGGTCTAAATGCGTCTGGGGTAGCGCAAAGAATCGTATTGACAAACCGTATTGCAACCACAGGCAGTGGCAGCAGTGCACAATTTGGAAATAGTACAACCTTAAGAAAAGTTGCATTAACAGATTTAACAGACAGTACTTATAAGTATGATAATGCCAATAACAGCTATTTTATGGGTTTATTGGGTTATAACGTAAATGATGTATCTAATCCAACGACAACAACCTTTAATAAGGAGCTCCGTCAGATTGGAGCGGTAATGCATTCAACACCTTTGCTTTTAACCAATAAAGGTAAGATTGCTTATGATAAAACGACAAAAATGATCAGTTCTGAAGGGCGGGAGGATTATATTTTATTTGGCACATCACAGGGTGTATTGCATGTTGTGCGCGCTGGTAAGCATAAATTGACTAATGGCAATATTACTGATTCCGGTGATGCTGGAGGAGATGAAGTATTTACCTTTGTACCGAATGAAATGCTTGATAAGCAAAAAAATGCTTTTTTAAAATATGATTCCACTTCTGGCGGTGTAAATAATCTTTATTACGGTGTTGATGGTCCGTGGACAGCCTATTCTGAATATGTTGTGGACAGTAATGGTTACTTAACTGTGGGTTCAGGGAAGGGTACTCAAAAGGGCAGTCAAGCAGTTTATGGCGGATTGCGCATGGGGGGGTATAGCTATTATGCATTAGACCTTCAGGATATGAGTGATCCAAAGCTTAAGTTTCATATAGACCCTGAACATCAAAAAGTTTTCTATAATAATTCCTCTAAATCTGTTTCTCCGCTTCAATATATGGGGCAAAGCTGGTCTAAACCCGCAATTGGATGGGTTAATTGGAAAAATGCAAAAGGCGTAACAACACGCAAGCAAGTAATGATTGTGGGCGGTGGTTATGATGCAAGCAGTGGAACTACGGCTTGTAATACAGGAACTGATACAGTTTCCAAAAGTGTGGGTTATGAATGCCCAAAATTTGCGCCGACTAGTTCAGCTCCAGCAAAAGGGGCCGGCGTTTATATGTTTGATGCGCAAAATGGTGATCTGTTATGGTGGGCAGGGGCTAATGCAACAAACAGTACAACGGTCCCTTTAGCATCCAATGTCTCAACAATGATTAATAGTGTTGCTAGTGAAATTCGTACAGTTGATCGGGACGGCGATGATCTCATTGATAATATTTACTTTGGAGATTTGGGTGGTCAAGTATTTAGAGTTGACTTTGATAATAAAGCGGCAGCGTTAAGCAGTATTATTAAGGCGCCTGTTAGATTGCTAAATTTAAGTAAAACTGGCGGAATGAGTCCACGGTTTTATGATATGCCAGCATTTTCATTATACAGTGATCAAGGTACCGTCTTTGCTCTCATTAGCATTGGTTCAGGGAATAGAAGCAAGCCTTTGCAGGATTATGCTGCAAGTGCGGATTATGATGCCGTTTATAATATTTATGATAAGGATGTTGCTAATAAGAACTTAATGTCTTTAACAGCGTATAGCACAAAAGATATTATCAAAACTGAGTTGCAGCTGATTACTGATGCTGATCGTAAAGATAATACAATTCTGAAAGCACCATATGCTTCGACTAAGGGTTGGTATTATGAGTATAAAACCTGTTCTGGTCCTGCCTCATGCAGTAATTATAAATTTCAAAGTGAGAAGGTGTTTGGTACGCCAATTGCGATGAATAAAGTTTTGTATGTCACAACGTTTGATGGCTCGCGTCCGGGTATCTCAGGAGATTGTGGCGCAGGTGTGAAAGGTCAAAGTTACTTGTCACGAATTTGTTTGCCTTATGGTCAGTGTGATAAAACCAAATTTGACAGTTCTTGGTATAACAAAGACGATATTGGTGTAGGTATTCATACAGGTACAGTAATTGGCGATGGCTCTGGTTCTGGCAGCGGTGGTTCTGGCAGCGGTGGTTCCGGTTCTGGTTCTGGTGCTGGCGGCAGTGAAAATAATTATTGCTTAAGTACAGGCACACGTTCAATTTATAATGGATTGTTAGGCAACACAGGTGAGGCAAGTAAAATTTGCTTAATCCCACAGCGTTGGTATGCAAAGTTAAAGTAGGTGGCAAATTATGAATGGAAATAAAATGTTGCCTAAACAGTTGGGTTTTAGCTTACTTGAACTCATGGTGGCTCTAGTAATTGTTGCAATTTTTGCTGCAATTGCTATTCCTAGTTATCAATCATATGCTCGTAAATCTGTTGCATCTCAAGCACAGCAGTCGATGAAGCAAATTGCAACGGAATTGGAAAAGCATAAATCTCGAAATTTTAATTATTTAAATTTTGTGACGACACCGAACCCAGTTGTTATCCCTAGTGGGGCGACGGGTTCTGCTGTGAAATATGAAATTGTCTTGAAAGATGGTGACAACACAGCGAATGCGTTGACGAGTAGCTCTTCTACAGGACAGAGCTGGGCAATGATGGCTACGTCTAAAGATGAAAAAAATAACAGTTATGTTCTGACAAGTACAGGTGTGCATTGTTACAAGCAAGGAACCACAATTGGTTTTGATTGTTCTGGGGCAAAGTCATGGTAAGCAAGAAAGGTTTTACATTAATAGAGTTGGCTATTGTTGTTGCTATTGTCGCTATATTGGCAGCAATAGCATATCCTTCATATATTCAGTATGTTAAAAAAACCAAAAGAAAAGATATGCAAGCAAATATGCTGCAGATAGCATCTCAGATACAGCGTTATAAGATTGCTAATTTTAAACTAAAAGATGCTGCGGCTACGGATCTTAAAATAAATGCAACGTATCCAATTCAGGGAGGGGCTTTATACAATGTGGAGCTATGGTGGCTGGATAATAAAAATGTATTGAATAAAACATCACCTTTAGGCTCTGAAAAATGGATTTTAGTTGCGACCCCAATTTCTACATCAACACAATATAGAGATGGACACATAGTCTTAAACTATAAGGGTGAGCGTTGCTGGGTAAGCGGAACTGATAATTCAGGCACCGCTTGTGCGCCTTCCCCATCTTCAAACTGGGATGGTCGCTAAACTTAAATTCAAAATTGCGGATAACTAAATTTTGATCTTCCTTTCGAAGGAAAGATAACGTAAAATATTGCCCTCTATGAAAGGGGTTTGAAGTGTATCGATGGTCGGTACAGGGATAATCCGTAAAAACTATAAGGTTGTATCATGGTAGTTATTCGTCTTGCACGCGGTGGTGCTAAAAAACGTCCGTTCTATCAAATCATTGTGACTGATAGCCGCAATGCACGTGACGGTCGTTTCATCGAACGTATCGGTTTCTTTAACCCAACAGCACAAGGTAAAGCAGAAAAACTTCGTTTAGATGCTGACCGTTTTGCTCATTGGGTTTCTCAAGGCGCTCAACCCTCTGACCGTGTTGCTTCTTTAGCTGCTCAAGCTAAAAAAGCTGCAGCTGCTGTTTAATACGGTAGTAGCTTGCCCATGACACCAACACAGAATGTTCCAGAAGATCGTATTCAGATTGGACAGCTACGTTCAGCATATGGATTAAATGGGTGGCTCTGGGTCTATTCCAATACAGAACCTATGAGCAACATCTTTGACTACCTGCCTTGGTACATTGAGACCAAAGCAGGTTGGCAAACAGCAGATGTAAAACGCTGGAAACCGCATGGTAAAGGCTTAGTTGTTTCGCTTAAAGGTGTGAGCGATCGCACGGCAGCAGACAGCTTGGTAGGTACCAATGTTTGGATTTCAAAATCGCAGCTGCCTCAAGCAGGCGTGGACGAGTATTACTGGTCAGATTTGAAAGGCTTAACCGTGTTAGGCCTGAATGATGATGAGCAGGAAGTGAATCTCGGTCAAATCCACGAGCTGTTTGAAACAGGCGCCAACGATGTGATGGTGGTTCGCGCTACCGCAGATAGCGTCGATGGCGAAGAGCGCATGATTCCATGGCATAAAGATGTGGTGCAGCGGGTTGATCTCGAAGCGGGTCGCATTTACGTGAATTGGGGCGTAGATTATTAATCCTTTTAGGATTCACTCAGCAGGAAAATAGAGGAGTCTGCGGTGTTTTTTGCAGTCATTACGCTTTTTCCTGAAATGTTTGAAGCGATTACAGCCTACGGTATCAGCGGGCGCGCGGCAAAAAACGACATTGTGCAAGTTCATTGCATCAATCCTCGGGAATTTGCTGAGGGCAACTACAAACGAGTGGATGAACGTCCATTTGGCGGTGGCCCCGGTATGGTGATGATGGCTGAGCCTTTGGCAAAAGCAATCCACCGTGCCAAAGAGCTTGCAGTGCAAGCAGGTGCAGTTCACGTTCCAGTGGTGTATATGTCACCGCAAGGAAAGACCTTAAATGAATCCGCAGTACAGCAGTTTGTCGAATATGACGGCCTGATTGTATTGTGCGGGCGCTATGAAGGTGTTGATGAGCGTTTGATCCAGCAATATGTTGATCAGGAATGGTCAATTGGAGATTACGTATTATCGGGTGGAGAGCTTCCTGCGATGGTTTTGTTGGACAGCATTATCCGGAGGCTTCCGGGTGCGATGTCTGATGAGCAGTCACATGTGCAAGACTCATTTGTGGATGGTCTTTTAGACTGCCCGCAATACACCAAGCCAGATCATTTTGAAGGTTTGGATGTGCCAGAGGTTTTAAAATCTGGGCATCATGCCAATATTGAAAAATGGCGGTTTTTGCAGCGCTATCAGCGGACACTTGAACGCCGTCCAGAGTTGGCGGAACAGGTCGAACTGACGAAGCAGCAAAAAAAATGGCTGAAAGATTTGTAAGGCATGGATGAGTAATCATCTCTGTCTTCGAAAACAGTACTTAAAATTATTTTAAGTATTCTTTAATAGGCTCTTTATTGGCTGAGATGGTCAACAATAAAGAGAAAGATAATCGGGTGTATGCGCCTTAGCCTCTATACCCAGCGGATATCAGACCTCTTCTGACCCGCACATATCGGAGATACCCCATGAGCGGTAAGCATCCTTTAGTTCAAGTAATTGAAAACGCACAGCTAAGAACTGATCTGCCTGAATTTGCACCAGGTGATACAGTGATTGTTTCTGTAAAAGTTAAAGAGGGCGACCGTGAACGTCTTCAGGCTTTTGAAGGCGTTGTAATTGCGAAGAAAAACCGTGGCTTGAACTCAGCGTTCACAGTACGTAAAATTTCTAGCGGTGTTGGTGTTGAACGTGTTTTCCAAACACATTCTCCAATCGTAGCTAAAGTAGAAGTTAAACGCCGTGGTGATGTTCGCCGCGCTAAACTTTACTACCTACGCGAATTGTCTGGTAAAGCTGCACGTATTCGTGAAAAATTGCCAGCTCGTAAAGTTAAAGCTTAATTTTAAGTTTTCACACGAGTTAAAAAATGCGCCCAAAGGCGCATTTTTTTATGCCTGTATTTTATAAGCCCTGAAGCTTTAAGCGGTTGGCATGCTGGCGGTAGACATCTACAGGATCCGGGGCGAATAAAGCCTTTAAGCCTAAGACCTGATTGACTTCATCTAAATGGTTCCAGTTGTAATTGTCGCGGATGGTTTTGCCGAATTTGGCGCTGCATCTGGGCACGAGGCCATCATTATCCTTGCCGCCATCAATCAATAAGGCTGTGAATTTCAGTGCTGAGTCTAAATCCAGCACATTGGTCACTTGCCCAACACCGGTGAATGAATAGTTATAAATGCCTTGTTCGAAAGCTTTGCCATCACCGCAGGCTGTAGCAGGAATGCCGATTGGGAATTTGGCGTTATATGCGGCTGAACCCGCCAGAGTTAGACTTCGGCCGCCTGCCAAAGCATCATGCGGATAACTGTTTGGGTCTAACCCCTGTGCCCAAGTGATGGCTTTAGACACAAAGTTGACTGCGCCGACTAAGGGCGCTTCAACCGCAGTGCCTTCCGCTTTTAAAATGAGGTCCGCAACTGGCGAGCCTTTATGCGGCCCGCCAATACTGGTCAGGGATGCAACAACATCTGGGCGCACGCCTGCCACATAGCGGATTGTCGGGCCGCCATGTGAATGGCCGACCAGATTTACTTTGTCTGCGCCTGTGATCGCGCGGATTTCTAAAACTTGCTGCAGCAGCTGCTCACCGCGGACTTCTGTGGAGTTTAAAGGGGATACGCGGGTTGCCCAGGCGCTGGCGCCATTGCGCGCTAAATCAGGCAAGATCTGATACCAGTAGTCTAGGCCAAGGTCATCGGTGCCTACCCGTATAAAGCCAGCCATGCCGTGATTAAAAACGATTGGATATTGGGTTTTGGCATAGGCCGATACGGTTTTGTCAGCTTTTACCTGAGTGGCTTGTGACGCGCTGGCTGTGCTTCCAATAAAGACGGACAGTATGCCTGCCGCGAGAATTCCATATTTCATTGATGCATCCTCTGTTTTTTAATTTTATTTTCTGACAATATAAGTTGTCACCAGTATAAAAACAGCCTGCTGAATGAAATGCAAAGCACGGCAGATAAAGCGTATTGATAGTTGTAACAAATTTTATTTATATGCATTTAAAGATAAAAAGCCCGCTCAGCATGGGCGGGCTTCTGTGCTTATAAGCCCTGAAGCTTCAAGCGGTTGGCATGCTGGCGGTAGAGTGCGACAGGGTCCTGCGCAAACAGGCCTGTTAAGCCAAACATCATATTGGCTAAGTCGGTGTGGTTCAGCTTGTAGTCATCGCGGATCACTTGACCGATGTACGCGCTGCAGCGCGATACCATGCCGTCATTGTCCTTATTGCCGTAAGATAGCGGCCCTAACTGCATCAGGATGGTATCAATATCCAGCAAATTGGTGGTTTGCGCTACGCCAGTCCAAGAATAGTAGCGCACGCCTTTCGTATCGACTGAATTTAAGTTCTTGCTGCAGTTCTCAGAAGAAGCCAAAACGCCGGCAGCAACGGCAGATTTTGCGACAGTTGCATTGAAGGCGGCAGATCCTGTTTGCGACAGTGATTTCATGGAAGCATCAAAATCAATGCCCAGTTCAGGCTTGGATTGCGCCAAGGCAATCAATGGCCCAATAATATAGTCGCCTAAAATATTGAAAGCGGATTTGGTCAGTTTGTTGCCTTGGATATCATCGGCAACTTTAGAACCGTGATAGGTGCCCGCGACCCCGGTAATTGATGCCAGATACTGCGGTTTAGTCGCGGCAACATAAAGCACCGTCGGGCCGCCATGCGAGTGGCCGATCAGATTCACTTTGTCTTTGCCGGTAATGGCCAGCACATCTTCAACTTGGGTGATCAGCTGTTCTCCGCGGTATGCTGTGGTGTTCGCCGGTGAAAGCTGGGCAGCGAATACGGTTGAGCCGTTGCGCGCCATATCCGGCAAAATTTGATACCAGTAGTCAATATTGAAACTGTCATTGCCGATACGGGACCAGCCTAACCAGCCGTGAACCATTAAAATCGGATACTTGGTTTTCGCATAGTCAGATTTAGCTGTTTCTTTGACTTGCAAAACGCTTGGTGCCGCCTGCGCGCCTGCCGATAATCCTATCGCTAAGCCCGCCATTATGCCTAAAGAGGCCATTTTGGCTTTTGTTGTGAAAGTACGCATATGCATTCCTTTGTTTGGAGTTGTTGTTATTGCTGTTTTTAATAATGTGTAGCAAATTGCGTGCAGCAAGCTCTCTAATGCATCTTGAAAAGGATATTCAAAAGGTGTTGCGCAGAACATCCGGGTTGTTATTTTTAGAGAGTGAAGATAAAGCAGATGCCACGCTATTTTTTCATGAAATTTGATTTATTCCATGTCATTTGGGGTCTCAAAATATCCATAAATGTCATCTATTTGCTATACATTTGTCCTGAAAAGCTAAGAAAAGCAGGAAGATTGACCTTCTTTTTCCGTTTTATTGAAGAAAAACAGAAACAAAGAATATTGTGCGGCGCCAATGCATGCCGAAAATAAAAAAGGATGCGTGTGCATCCTTAAATTTCATCCAGGTGTTTTTGCCGCTGCGCTATTCGCTATAAGGCAATTTATCGCCTTGATCATGTGCAGTTTCAAAAGTGTTGACACGAAGCTGTTCCTCTTTGCTGCTGAAATGCTGCGCGCGCAGCTGCTGTACCGCTTTTTGCTTTGCATCGTCGCTCAGGCCGCTTTTCAGAATGCTGTCGCGTTCGGATAAGTAGCTGTTGACAGTATTCTTCCAGTCAGCGCGCTGCGTATCTAGGGTTTCTAAACGCTGTGTTGCTTCCGGGCCCACTAAATTCATGCGCATTTGATGAATTTCTTCGGCTGAACCGCCGCGCGCTTTTATGTCAGCTGTCAGTTTATGCAGATCTTCCAGCTTATTCATCTGTTCCAGATTTTCTTTCCAGTCCTCCGGCAATTCATCAAACAATGCTTTCAGTTTTTGAGCCTTTTCCGCTTCACTGAGCTTTTTGTCATTGATCACATCCATCCGTTTCAGGGTGTATACGTGATAAGTATTTTCTATGCCAAAAAGGCCTTCAATTTCATAATCCGAAAAGAACTGCTTTCGCAAGTTTTGTGTACTGTTGTAAATCGAACGGTAGTACTGCGGATCATCCTGACTGAGGCTAGGCGCCTGCAGGCTGCCTAAACGCGCACGGTAATCCATGTAGCGGTTCCATAAATCTAAAATTTGCGTTAGAGATGGCTCTTTATAGTTTTGCGTGATGTAAGCTTTAAAATCTTTTCTGATTTGCTCAATGGTTTTTTCGCCGTACTGGGTAATGAAATATTCAAAACAGTCGCGGGTATGCTCATTCACCATCAAACGGCTGGACGCGTCCAAATTCATTTGGCAGTTGATTTCAGTATCTTGCTGGCTCGGGCTGAAATAAGGCAAGCCGTTCGGACTGCGCGCCTGCGCCTGAGGCGTACTGCCGCTGCCGGCGGCAGGGGGCTGGCTGGCGTTTTGTGTGGCTGAAGCTTGACCATCATTCGGTATAAGCCAAAAAATAAATGCGCCGACGGCAAGAATAATAGCGCCTGCTATGATCCATAGTTTGTGTTTCTGCATATCCCATGCACCTTTTATCCGTTTTATTTGTTTTATAAATTACGCAATGGAGCTGAATATGCCACAGCTTCAGCAGAAAATCACAGAAAAGTTGTAAATATTCGGTTACCATGGCGAAGATTATTCTCGCTTGTTTTTCTCATGAAATCATCTTCCGCTAAAATTCAGCGCCGCCATATCAGCGGTGTTTTTTTGCTTAATAAACCTTTGGGCATCAGTTCCAATGCCGCTTTACAAAAAGTGCGCTGGCTCTACCGCGCGCAAAAAGCTGGGCATACTGGCGCGCTTGATCCGCTGGCTTCTGGTTTATTGCCGATTTGCCTGGGGGAGGCGACCAAGTTCTCGCATTATTTGCTGGACTCTGTAAAGCGCTATCAAACCACCGTTTTTTTAGGCCACAGCACAACGACTGGCGATGTGGAAGGGGAACGCTTGCTTGAGAAGGCTGTACCGCCGCTGACAGAAGAATTCATTCAGCAGGTTTTGGCGCAGTTTGTTGGGGATATTCAGCAGGTGCCGCCGATGTATTCGGCCCTGAAAAAAGAAGGCCGTCCGCTGTATGAGCTGGCGCGCAAAGGCATTGAAATTGAACGGGAAGCGCGTCCGATTACGATTGAGGCCATTCAGCTGTTGTCTTTCACAGAGAACAGCATCAGTTTAGATGTAACCTGTTCAAAAGGCACTTATATCCGGGTTTTAGGCGAAGATATTGCCAAAGCTCTAGGCACGTATGGCCATTTGACATATTTGCACCGCATTAAAACGGGGCATTTTGAACTGATTCCCAGCTATACCATCGAATATTTGGAAACATTGACCGAAGCAGAGCGTGAGGCCCTGCTGCTGCCTGTGTATTCTCCCATTGATCATTTTCCAAAAGTGCAGGTGCCGGAAGGCCGCGCGGAGTATTTCAGCCGAGGCATGGAAAGCAATATTGAACATGAAGCGGTATCCGAAGCGCTGGTTTTTGATGGTGAAAAATGCCTTGGTTTGGCGGAAATCACCGAGCGCAAGCGCTTAGTGCCAAAACGCGTATTAAACCTCTAAACCTATTTTTAAATATCTGATTTAAGGCAAAAATTGTGGAAATTGAAATTATCTTAAGCCTGCTGTTTTTTGCTTTTTTTGCCGGCGCGATAGACGCTGCGGTCGGCGGCGGCGGGCTGATTCAAATTCCAGCAATTATGAATGCCATGCCGCAGCTGTCGCCTGCAACGGTTTTCGGCACTAATAAGCTGTCCTCTATTTTCGGAACAGCATCGGCATCCTATTCTTTTTTACGCCAAGTAAAATTGCGCTGGAAATTGCTGGCGGTGATTGCCAGCTGTGCTTTTATCGCTTCCTTTGCCGGTGCAGCCTGCGTGTCGATGGTGCCGAAAGAAGTGCTGCGGCCCTTTGTGCTGGTGATGCTGATCGTAATCGCCATTTATACGTTGATGAAGAAGCAGTTTGGCCAAGTGCATATCCGTCAGGAGCTGACGCCCAAGATTCTGCTGCTGGCGGCGGCGGGCAGCCTCGCCATTGGCTTTTATGACGGCATTTTCGGGCCGGGTACGGGCAGTTTCTTTATTTTCTTTTTCATCCGCTATTTAAAAGCTGATTTTTTGCATGCATCTGCGCTGTCTAAAATTGCCAATTTAACCACGAATCTAGCCGCTTTGAGCTTTTTTGCGCCGACAGGGCATGTGCTGTTTGCTGTGGGCGGCATGATGGCGGTGGCGAATATTTGCGGTTCAATCGTTGGGGTGAAGGCTGCGCTGAAATACGGCAGCGGGTTTATCCGGATTTTATTTTTGGTTTTGGTCAGTGTACTGATTGTGCGCTTGGGCTATCAGACCATTACGGGGCAATCCTGAACAAAATTTAAGGTAGGCATCAGAAGATGCATCTGGCCGCCGAAATGCATTAACTGTGCTGAACATGAATGATTTACTTATATTCATGATGTTGCGGCGCTTTGATCTTTAGAAGATTTCAGCGTAACGCCGATGGATGCAATCATCACGCAGAACAGCGCTGCCCACTGCAGCAGGCCAATTTGTTCACCCAGCAGCACCAGTCCTGTCAGCGCTGCCAGCGCCGGCGAAAGGCTGGATAATGTGCCGTAGCTGAGTTTATTCAGCTGTTTTAAGGCTTTTAAGTCCAAAGCATAGGGGATGGCCGTTGCTAAAATGGCAATGGCCAGCGCTTTACCCCAATATTGGGTTTCCAGCAACGCAGGCGCATTGCGGTATAGGCCAATGGGCAGCAGTGTCAGTGCAGATAGTGTGATGGCAATCGTCAAGGCATGCATGCCGATATTTTGATGCACGACCTTTTGTCCAAAATAAATATAAAAAGCCCAGCACAATCCTGCACCCAGCGCGCAAGCTGCGCCCGTGACAGAAAAATCGGCGCCTGCGGTTTGCCCCCAAGGCACCATAAGCGCGATGCCAGCAATGGCCAATAAAACCCATACATAATCGCTGCGCCGCTGAATAGACAGCAGGGCCAAACCCAAGGGGCCGATAAATTCCAGACCGACTGCAATGCCTTGCGGCAGCTTTCCGAGCGACATATAGAACAAAACATTCATGATGCAAAGCGCCACGCTGTAGCAGAGTAAATCACGCCATTTTAAAAACGGCAGCCGCTTTAGAATGCGCCAAGACCGGAACATCAAACAGACAATAACCGCAGCAAAGCATAAGCGCAGAATGGTGACGCTCAGCGGGTCCAATACAGTAAACAGCTGTTTGGCAAACGAGGCGCTGATTTGATACGACACCATCGATAAAATCATATACAGCACTGCAAGGTATTGGGCATTTGGCATAAAAATTCAGCAGCTGGGTTGGAAGGAGCAGGTTGCTGGATTATAGAGCAATTGGTGCATGAAAAGATGCAAGATGGTGCAGGCAGTGCTGGGCAGTTCATGTGAATAATATTGTTCGTTTGAACATAATATAAATAAAATCAATAATATGATGCTTATTTATCCAGCACTTCTGAATTAAGAGAAATAATAATGAAATTACAACAACAGCTGCACGCCGTATTGGTTGCGTGTGTTTTGGGAGTCCCGCTTGTGGGCTGTGGTTCTGGCTCTGGTGATGATGCTTCAGCAAATGAAGTATCTGCTGAAAAAGCAGTGACGGCATTGGTCCAAACCTCAACAGGATCGAACCTTGCTGGCGCTGAGATCAGTATTTTGGGGCAAAGTTTTGTCACTGATGCTTCTGGTAATGCACAATTTAATGTGAAGATTCCTCAGTCTGCAAAAACCGTTGTGGTGAGTTTTAAAAAAACGGGTTTTATTACACAGGCTGTTGAGTTGAAAGTTGAAGAACTGGCACAGTTATCTGCAAACTTATTGCCGATCAAACAAACTTTGACTGTCGCTGCAATTGAAGACGCCCAAGTGATTCAGGCTGCATTTCTGAATGCCCAAATCAGTATTCCTGCGGGGGCATTTGTATTGCCGAACGGTCAGCCTGCTACAGGAGCAGTCAAAGTTGAGTTTACCCCTTGGGATATTCAAAGCAGTGATTTGAATGCCATGCCCGCCAATGGTGTGGCTGTAGATTCCAAAGGTAATCCTGCGATTTTAATTAGCGCAGGCATGATGACGGCAACATTTACCAATGCCGCTGGTCAAAAGCTGCAGCTGAAGCAAGGCGTGACAGCTGACATTCAAATGGACTTGCCGCTCAATAGCATCAATAACCAAGCCATGACGGTGGGCACCAGTATTCCAATGTGGTATTTCGATGCTGCAAAAGGCAAATGGGTTGAAGAGGGAACTCCTGGAACCGTTGTCGCTTCTCCGCTTTCTGCTACGGGCTTGGCTGTTCAAGCCACCGTCAGCCATTTCTCAACTTGGAACTGGGATTTTAAATTTGAAAACCCAGGTTCAGTAAATGTGAAATGTAAATCAGCCAATAACTATGTGCCTTGCCATATTACGGCGGCAGTGGAACTCAAAGATGGTTCAGGTTTAACCAAAACCAACTCGATTCCTGCTGAAGGTGTGGATATTGTGAATATGCCAACTGAAGGCACAATTCATTGGACAGCGAAAGATACGACAGGCACACTCATTGGCTCTGTGACGTCGCAATTGCCGAATGATAAAACTGTGGTGATTGATTTAGGCATTCCTGCAACCAACAACAAAGTACAATGCACGCTTGAAGATGGTTCAGCAGTCGAATGCAGCGGTGAGTTCACTGCTTTAGTTGGCGTAGAATATAAAGCAGCTGAATTTACGGCGCCAAAAGAAGGTGTCCGTGTATTAACGGGCTTAAAGTCTAACAACGATAAACTGGTTTGGTCAGCGCAAACGGCAATTGCCCTTGAGGGCGATCAATGGGTGCGATATGTTGGCGCAGCCGTTTCTACAAGTAAATCGGATGTGAAAATTGTACTGAAAGACAAAGAGGTCGTGGCATCGGACAAGGGCTTAAGCTTCTATGTACAGTGTACATCTGGCGATGATTACAACACAGGCAATCTAAATATCAATAATCCAGATTTAGTCGGGAAGCCTTGTGAAATCGAGGTCAGCCTATGGATGGCGGACAGCAATGATTCATCTGAGCATAAACTGCATTTCAATACAGTTTATGGTGAGCAAAAACTCATCCGTTTACCAAACCAATATGCAGGTTTTAAGTGGATGGATGAAGGCAAGATCAACAGTTTATATCTTCAAGGCCGTATGCTACAGGGCACATACTGCGGCTCTAGAGGTAGAGAGGGTTTTAAGCGTTCTGAGCAGCCATTGATCATGATTTCTTTATGGGGCGGCAATACACCAGTCGACAATGATGGCTACTTTTGTAACGTGCCAACTTAAAGCAGCATTTGAATAGCAGCAAAAAACCGCGTTTTGCTTCAGGGTGAAACGCGGTTTTTATTTCATTTAGAAATTTAATTGGCGGCGGAGGACTACTTTCTTTGCTTGGCCTGTTGCGTCGTCACTGTGCAGCCAATTGAAGAAGCAATAATCACCGCCAGCGCCAGCCATTGCGTCCACAGCAGCTGTTCACCTAAAAAGACAAAGCCCGACAGCGCTGCAATCGCAGGCTCTACACTCATCAGTGTGCCAAAACTCAGCGCGGATAAATTTCTGAGCGCGATCATCTCCAAGGTAAAAGGCAGCGCGCTGGCCAGTATTGCAAGAGCGATAAAATAAATAAGATTGGAAGGCTCAAATACAGACGCTGGCATCCCTGTAAACAGTGCAATGGGCAACAGACAGAGCATGCCGACAAACATCCCTAAGCATACGGTATGGTTGCCAGAGAGGCCGGAAGGCCGCTGACCTGCCACAATATACAGCGCCCAGCAGGCGCCTGCGCCCAGTGCAAAGGCAATGCCGATTGGATCTAAAGGCTGTGAAGCCTGATCAAAAGGGAAGAGCAGCGCCAAGCCTAAAACCGCCAGTCCGACCCAAATAAAGTCAAATTTCTGCCGTGCATAAAACAGCGCGACACTGAGCGGGCCAATAAATTCAAATGAGACCGCAATGCCCAGCGGCAAGCGGTTAATCGATAAATAAAACAGCGCGTTCATGCCAGCTAAGGCCACGCCGTAGCTGATGATGGCTTTCCAGCGCACCTGTTTGAAATTGGCCTGCCAAATCCTAAAAATCACGGCTAAAATAAGGGAACCCAGCAAAAGGCGCAAGCTGGACACAGTCAAAACTGGAAATTGATTAAACAGGATTTTGGCCAGAGAACCGCTGCTTTGCATGCTGATCATTGCAATCAGCAGCAGGAACAGCGCTTGCACATGGGGCGTATTTTTTAAATTCGGCATGTGCTTACTATACTAAATTGGGTTCGATTTCTCGAGGAGCGGGAGAGTAAAGCTGAAGCTTAAAAATAAAAAAAGCCACAGGCCGCAGCCTATGGCTTTATATGCAATTGAATTAGAACAATACGCGGACGCGGATTGTGCCTTCAACTTCGTGCAAGGTATCTAAAGCTTCTTGAGATGCAGTAGCGTCTACATCCATCACTAAGTAACCTACATCGCCTTTAGTCATTAATGACTGGCCAGAAATGTTGATGCCGTGTTCAGCAAACAGGTTGTTGATTTTTGACAGCACGCCTGGAATGTTTTTGTGAATATGCAGTAAGCGGTGTTTGCCTTCAGTCAATGGAAGCGCAATTTCCGGGAAGTTCACTGCAGATAAAGTCATGCCTTTATCTGAATAAGCCACAAATTTCTCAGCCACTTCTAAACCGATGTTCGCTTGCGCTTCCATGGTTGAACCGCCAACGTGAGGCGTTAAAATCACGTTTGGCAAGTTGCGCAGCGCAGAAACAAATTCTTCACCGTTGGCTTTAGGCTCTTTCGGGAACACATCAACTGCTGCACCGGCAATATGGCCAGATTTGATGGCATCCGCAAGGTCATCAATCAGAACGCAAGTGCCGCGCGCCGCATTGATGAAGATTGAACCTTCTTTCATTTGCGCAAACTGTTCTTTGCCCATGAAATTGCGTGTAGAAGGTACGTCAGGCACATGGATAGACACGACGTCAGCATTGGCAAGCAATTCGCCCATAGAGCCGACTTGACGCGCATTGCCTAAAGGCAGTTTTGTTACCGCATCATAGTAAATCACTTGCATGCCCAGACTTTCAGCCAGAACTGAAAGCTGAGAGCCGATTGAACCGTAACCGACAATCCCTAAAATTTTACCGCGTGTTTCGAATGAACCAACTGCAGATTTGTTCCAGCCGCCCGCATGTGTATCTGTTGATTTTTCAGGCACACGGCGCAGCAGCAGGATTGCTTCAGCAAGCACCAATTCAGCCACCGAACGGGTATTTGAATACGGCGCGTTAAAGACTGGAATACCGCGAATCATCGCTGCATTCAAGTTCACTTGGTTGGTGCCGATACAGAAACAGCCCACAGCAATCAGTTTGTTCGCCGCCTCAAACACTTCTTCAGTGAGTTGAGTGCGCGAACGGATACCGATGAAGTGCGCATCTTTTACCGCTTCTTTCAGCGCGTCGCCTTCCAGCGCTGTTTTACGGTAATCGATGTTGGTGTATCCGGCAGCATTTAAAGTGTCGATGGCGTTTTGGTGAACGCCTTCTAACAACAAGAAACGAATTTTATCTTTAGGCAGTGAAAGATGTTGGCTCATTACGGCTCCGCTACAAAGGCCAAATTTAGTGGCGGTATAATAGCATAGGACAATGCGGGATATACATTTCCTTTATGACCGCTGTGTGAGGTATTTTGACAAATTATGTGACCGTTATTGCCGCGCGCGTTCTAAATAAGCCTGTAATTTCAAAGGCGTCATTGTAAAAACAGGTTTTTCTGCGGGTTTTGCTGAAAAATGCCTTATAATGTGCGCACGTGAAAAACGGATCAGATTTCTGTTTCTTTTCTGCTCACGTCTGCCTCATCTGGTGCTGGCGCCATGCTGTGCACAACTGAATGATTTATAGGCTATTTACAACTTGTTTTACTTCTTGCAAGGTCTGAAAACGATGAATGCTCCAGTCGCTTTAACCCCAGAGTTATTAACCCAATTGACCGCTATTGTCGGCGAAAACCGCATTAAAACTGATGCAGACAGTCTCGAAAATTGGGGACGTGACCATACCAAGCACTTCGACCCAAACCCGTCGGTCATCGTTTTTCCATCATCGACCGAGCAAGTGCAAGCAATTGTAAAACTGGCGAACCAATTTAATGTGGCCATCACGCCATCTGGCGGCCGTACAGGCTTATCTGCCGGCGCAGTCGCAGCCAATGGCGAAATCGTGGTGAGCATGGACAAGATGAACCAGATTCTTGAGTTCTTCCCAGCAGACCGAATGGTTCGCGTGCAGGCGGGTGTGGTGACTGAACAGCTGCAGAACTATGCTTCCGATCAGGGCATGTACTACCCGGTTGATTTTGCATCTGCAGGTTCATCGCAGATTGGCGGCAACATCGGCACCAATGCCGGCGGCATTAAAGTGATTAAATACGGCATGACCCGCAATTGGGTGCTGGGCTTAACCGTGGTGACGGGCAAAGGCGATGTGCTGCGTTTAAACAAAGGCATGATTAAAAACGCGACCGGCTATGCGCTGCAGCATTTGTTCATTGGCGGTGAAGGCACCTTAGGCTTGGTGACGGAAGCTGAAATTAAGCTTGAGCGCCAGCCGCAGGACCTGCAAGTGATGGTATTGGGCGTACCTGACTTTGATGCTGTGATGCCTGTACTGCACGCCTTCCAAGCTAAAATTGACCTGACTGCATTTGAGTTCTTTGGCGAACTGGCCATGCAAAAGGTGCTGGACAATGGCCATGTGCAGCGTCCATTTGAAACAGAATGCCCATTTTATGTATTGCTGGAGTTTGAAGCGCCGTTTGAGCCGATTATGGACAAGGCGATGGAAATTTTTGAGCACTGCATGGAACAGGGCTGGGTGCTGGACGGCGTCATGAGCCAAAGCCTAGAGCAAGTGCACAGCTTGTGGCGCTTGCGTGAAGACATTTCTGAGTCAATTGCGCCGTTTACGCCGTACAAAAATGATATTTCAGTGCTGATTACGCATGTTCCTGCATTTATTCAGGAAATTGATGCAATTGTGGCGCAGAACTACCCTGATTTCGAAATTTGCTGGTTTGGCCATATCGGTGACGGCAACCTGCATTTAAATATTTTGAAACCTGCGGATTTAAGCAAAGACGAATTCTTTGATAAATGCAAAGTGGTGAATAAGTACGTATTTGACATTGTGAAAAAATACGATGGCTCAATTTCTGCAGAGCATGGCGTCGGCATGACCAAAAAGCCGTATTTGGGCTATACCCGTTCAGCAGAAGAAATTGAATACATGAAAGCGCTGAAAAAAGTGTTTGACCCGCAGGGCATTATGAATCCAGGCAAATTATTCGATCTTTAATTGTTAAGATTGAGCGGAAAAGCGCATCGGATGATGCGCTTTTTTTATGGCTGTAAAATGGCTTACATTTGTGAAATAGTATTTTTTAAATAAAAACGGCATCATGAGTTGGAAATTTTAAGTTGGGGTCAGAATTATGTTTCGAATATTGGCAGCATCTGCATTGTGTGTCGGGATTCTTTCGGGGTGTGCGACCACACAGAAAATTGTGCATAAAGTTGGAAATACGGATACGCCGCTGGCGCAAGTGCTGAAAGAGCGTTCAGACTTACGCAAAGAATTGTCGACGGTCGAAATCCGTCAGTATTTTAACAGTGTTGAATCGCCAACGGCGGCAGAAGTGAAAGTGACTGAAACCGGCTTAATGGATGATTCTGTACGTTCAGTCCGCACGATTTACCGTTTTAAACATGTAGAAGGTGATTGGGAACGTACCAGCACACAAAAAGAATATCAGTGCGCGCGCGGTAAAAATACCAAGACTTTCCAAACGGCGAAATGCCCTTAATATTGTTTGATTTTTAAGTTGAAAGTCTTTAAAAGCGTATCTATATTATACGCTTTTTACTTTTAGGAGACTTATGAAAAATTACGTAAAAATTATAGCTAATATATTAATGGACTATGAATACTTTGATGAGGTAAACCACAGAAAAGAGGAGTTTTTAACTAACCATGTAATCAAATGGGCACAACAATTTAGCGAAAGTGAAAGATTAGACATTATTAGAATAACTTCACACTTTTTATCTAATTTTTATATTACTAAAACTACAGAAAATCAATTTTTAGAAGAAATTTTTTGGGTAGATAAATTTACTAGGGATGGAACTGTACCTTATTTTTTAAATATACAGGGAAATGGTCAAAGTCAGCAAAGTCTTGTAACAAGATTAACAAATCTAAGAGTCTTTAAAAAATTAAATATAAGAAACAACCAATATTTGTATATTGACGATTACATCTTTAGTGGAGGTAGGGTTGTACAGGATGTTGTACCTTGGCTAGATAGATTATCAGTTGATAGCCATTTATATATTGCTGTAATCGGATGGTACAAAAGTGGACAGTATAGAATTGAACAAAACTTAAATAGAAAAATTGAAGAAATAAAAAAAATAAAAAAAATCAATATTACTTATAGTTTTATTTATAAAGATGCTAAATGGTTGCTAGAAAATACTAAGTTTTACAGAAATTATTCGGAAAATTTATGGCCCAAAGAGATACTTTTTGATAGGCCTGATTTATCAACCCGAAAAATTGATAATGTTACTTACCGAGCAATTTTTGAGCCACAAAAAATGTTTTTAAATGAGTCTGATAGAGAGTTTTTTGAGTATATATCATTGAAATATGGCTATTTAATAATGGATAAAATACAAACTATAAATACTAGAACTAGACCTTTAGGAAGTCATTTTTATGATTATGGTTTTGGTGGATTAGTTTTTAACTATAGGAATTGCCCAAATAATACGCCATTAATTTTTTGGTGGGGAAGTATTGATTTGTGTCATCCAATGAGTAGCCAATGGTATCCCTTAATGCCTAGGAGAACTTATAGTCATGGATAAATTAGCTGAAAGGATTTATAACCCTAAGACTCAAGATTTAGCCATTTTTAAGAAAACCCACGAACAATGGGGCGAATATTCCAATATGGCTGCTGGATTTCCTATTATTGTGAACGATACGTTAGTAAGATCCTCTGAAGCTTTGTATCAAGCTTTAAAATTCACTGATAGGCCTGATATTCAAGAAAAAATATTATCTGAAAAAAGTCCTATGACCGCAAAAATGGTAGGGAAACCGTACAAAGATTATATAAGACCTGATTTTGAGGAAATTAAAATTAAACTTATGAAATGGTCTGTTAGAGCTAAATTATTAGCCAACTATGAAAAGTTTAGCGCATCCCTTTTGTACTCTAATCAAAAATATATTGTCGAAGAATCTCGTAGAGATTCTTTTTGGGGAGCTAAACGTACTGATGAAGGTTTACTAATTGGAGTAAATGTTTTGGGGCGTATATTGATGGAATTACGAGCTGAAATAACGGAAGGTAAAGATTTTCAAGTACTTGGTTATTTAGAAGTTCCAAATTTTAATTTTCTTGGCCGACCAGTAGAGCCTATATATAGGAATAAATTTATACAAGAAGTAGTCGATACTCCTCCTCAAGGTGATTTTTTTGAATGAAAATGCTCGCCTTTATTCATAACACCACAACTCAATCAGCGGTAGGTGACTTTGCTCCAGTCACCTCGATTTTTTCCCACTATGAATTGGGCAATACTGTTTCCCCCTTTTTATTGCTTGACCATATAGGCCCCGGCACATTAAAGCCCAGCGCATTGCGCAAAGGGGTTGATGAACACCCGCACCGCGGTTTTGAAACTGTTACGATCATGCTGAAAGGAGAACTGGAACACCGCGACTCTACAGGCGGCGGTGGAATTATTGCTGCTGGCGATGTGCAATGGATGACAGCCGCATCTGGAGTCATTCATAAAGAAGTATTCAGCGAAGCTTTTTCTCAAACCGGCGGGCCCTTTGAAATGCTGCAGCTGTGGGTCAACTTGCCGGCCAAAGACAAAATGAATCCGCCGCGCTACCAAAGCCTAGACAAAGCCAGCATCCCCAAAGTGGATTTAGCCCATGCTGCAGGCTATGTCCGTGTGATTGCAGGGGAATATCAAAAGCAAACTGGCCCTGCGCAAACCCATACCTCTATGCAGGTTTACGATATATTCCTGCGCAAAGGCCACACGCTTCAGCTGCCTGCGCAAGAGGGCGACACCACGCTGATTTATATGCGTTCCGGCCGAGCCGCTTTTCAGGCAAAAGAACAAGAATTAGAAGATCAAGGCATGGCGGTCATGTCGAGCCGCGGTGAACAGGTTGAACTGACTGCCCAGCGGGATTGCGCAATTTTATATTTAAGCGCTGCTCCAATAAACGAACCGATTTATGGGCGGGGCTATTTTGTGATGAATCATTTTGATGAAATATTGCAGGCCTACGAAGACCTGAAAAAGAATCAGTTTATTCGGCCTTGACGGATGACGGCTTAACAAAAGTTACAATACAAGCTGGGCAAACACTGCTAAAATACAGGAACTTAAATCTGCGGGTGTACAGGCTTAAGTTTTTATTTTTCACCCTGAATTTTTATTTCTTTTAAGCGTCCTGTGAATACGGCGCGAAACATTGCGGATCTCCCGCGGTCTCCACATTTTAATTATTTATTACAGTGCTTGTCATTGGGCTGACGTGTCTCTCCCTGAAAATAGGCCAAGTCCAATCCTGTACGCATCATATATGTAGATAACAATGCAAAACGTACATACTGAAAAGTTAAGCCGTGCCACCTTAATGTTCCCATTGGCGCTGGTTTTATTTGAATTTTCCGTCTATATCGGCAACGATTTAGTCCAGCCTGCAATGCTTGCCATTACCCAAGATTTTGGCGTAAGCAGTTCTTGGGCGCCATCATCCATGTCCTTTTATCTGCTGGGCGGCGCTTGTGTTGCGGCCGTTTTAGGCCCGCTGTCTGACCGTGTTGGACGCAAGAAGGTTCTGCTGGGCGGCGTGGCATTTTTTACCCTGTGCTGTTTAGCCATTTTGCTGACCCATACCATTGAAAGCTTTTTAACCCTGCGTTTTTTGCAGGGCTTTGGCTTGTCGGTCATTTCCGCTGTGGGCTATGCGGCTATTCAGGAAACCTTTGAAGAGCGTGATGCTATTAAAGTGATGGCGCTGATGGCGAATATTTCCCTGCTGGCGCCTTTGCTGGGGCCGGTGCTGGGCGCATTTCTCATTGATCATGTGTCATGGCATTGGGGCTTTATCGGCATTGCCTTGCTGTCTTTTTTAAGCTGGTTTGGCCTGAAAGCCAAAATGCCGAAACAGCAGCGCAGCATGCCTAAGCAGCCAATAGGCTATATTTTAGATGACTTTAAACGGGTCTTTAAAAATAAGCGTTTTTTGGGCCTGACTTTAGGCTTGCCGATGGTCGCGATGCCGCTGATGCTGTGGATTGCGCTGTCTCCAGTCATGCTGGTCGAAGAGCTGGGGCTTAGCAGCATGCAATATGGTTTGGCGCAGTTTCCTGTGCTGGGCGGATTGATTGTCGGCAATATCGTGCTGATTAAAATCATCGACAAGCTGCCTTTAGGCAAAACCGTCTTGATTGGCTTGCCGCTGATGCTGATCGGCACGGCTGCTGTGCTGCTGGGAACTGTTTTTCCGCAATACTTTTTATATAGCGCTATTTTAGGCATGACGCTGGTCAGTTTTGGCGAAGGCATCAGTTTTTCAGTTCTGTACCGCTTTGCCTTAATGTCTTCTGAAGTCTCAAAAGGCACTGTTGCGGCTGCCGTTTCCGTGCTGATGATGTTCTGCTTCTTTATCGTGATCGAACTGGTGCGTGTGCTGTATGAACACTTCCATATTTGGGCATACGGGGTATCATGTTTTGCCCTTATTGCGCTGTGGTTCAGTTTTCCGCGCGGTGTATTGAACAGCGTCTTGCAGCAAAGAAAGGCGGAGGGGGAATTTTAACACTCGCCATAAAAAATCCCTCAATCAATGAGGGATTTTTTTATTGGATCAGACTCAAGCGTTTGCCTGAGGCTGTTCAATTTTTTTTAATTTTGCATCAAAAACAAAAGGCCCAAAGGGTAGGATAGATGCAATCAAACCCAGTAAAAACATTTTTAAAGACCATTTTTGCTTTTCGCACACGGCAAACAGCACAGCAAGAAATCCAATAAACAGCAGCCCGTGCCCCATGCCGATGTATTTAACCAAAATCGGATTATCCAGCCAATATTTCATGGGCATGGCAATAAACAGCAGCAACAGAAAAGAAATGCCTTCGAGTGCGCCAACAATGCGTAAAGTTTGGATATTCATGGTCACTGCTTTAATGAGGATGAACCTTGAGTGTACTGAATTTAAAGCTGAAAAAGAACCGTATTTATTGAACGATTATGATAAGAATCAGCTATTAAAACCAAGCTTGGCGCTGGGTTTTTATGCTGCAGATTTTTAAAAATCACGGCGCTGCTCAGTTCAGAAATCATTTAACGTGATTTTGAATACGCGCTTTATTGAATGTCCTGACGCAGCAGTTCGGCCTGCAAATGGAGCAGTTCTGGTAAGGTTTCCAGCAGCAGGCTGATTTGCTTTAAGACCAGCTGCAGCCGGCTGCTGAGCTGCGCTTGGGTGTTTAAGTTTTGAATTTCCAGCAGTTTTTGCTGAATTTCCGGCTCAGGCAGCGTGCGCTGATGCAGCAATGCATGCATTAAGGTATTTTTGCACCACAGCATTAAGTCCAGCACTTGTGCATCCTGTACTTTTTCGCGGTGGCTGCCCAGCGCTGAAATATAGCTGAGCTGGCTATGGCTATACACCAAATAGCGGAAAGCGTAATGAATCAGTTCCGGATTTGGGTTGGGTTCGGTGCTTAAACTGGAAATCATGCTGGCCAGCTCGGTCTGCGCATTATGCGCTGCGCGCCGCGCGCGGCGGTACGCAATGCTGTTGTCGTGACCATGCTGATACTGCTGCACCACAGCATCAAAATAATTCAGGGTTGCATTCGCGCTCTTTTTAATGGTGGCGGAGATGTTGCGGAAATTCCAGTCCGGCCAAATAAAGCTGACGGCAAACCAGGCAGTCAGGCAGCCTAAAAGCGTGTCTGCAATTCTGGGCAAAATAATGGCATAGCCCGCGCCCTTTAAATTGAAAATCAGCAGCACCATTAAAGTGGCCATCAGGGTTGCCATGGCGTATTTTTTTGCGCTCAGGTAAAAGAAGCTCACGCCAAAAATGACCGTCAGCAGCAATTGCCCCTCTATGCTGGGCACGAAATATAAAATCGGCACACCCAGCATTACGCCCAGTATCGTGCCTAAAGTCCGCATTTTTAAGCGGCTTTTTGTGGCAAAGTAACGCATTTGGCAGACAAATAAACTGGTGAGCAAAATCCAGTAGCCATTTTGAGCAAAGGGCAGCAGGGAAATGCTGTAGCCGACGGCAAACACAAAGGCAATGCGCACCGCATGGCGGAACAGCGCCGACTGCGGTGTTAAATGCTGTTTTAATTTCAGCCAGAGGTCATGCCAGCCATGAATATCATCATCGTATAAATTCAGGTTGTCGATATGCTGCTGATAGCGCTGCTGCTGGCGGTTCTGCAATTCATTCAGATGCAGAAAGCGTTCATGCACACTGTCTAAATTATTTAAAATCAATTGCAGGTTTTTAACTTCAATATTATGCGGATTATCCCGCACCCAATCCTGCATCGAACTGTGCAGATGGCTGAGCGCCAGACTGGCCTTGGCGCTGGGCTGATAAATGTCATTGCGTAAAATGCATTGCGCCAGTTCATGGCAGGCCAAGGCCTGCAGGCGGATATTTTTCTGAATGCGGAAAATCAGGTCGGTACGGCTGAAGTTTTGATGCAGCTGTTCATAATGCAGATAGTTGGAGCTTGCCTGCTCGTGAATATCCTGCGCTAAAAAATACAGATTCAGCCAATAAATGGTGCTGCTGTTGGCGCGGGACGCTTTCAAGCGGGTCAATAAAGAGCTTTTGGTGCTGTTCAAGCTTTGCACCACGGCGCTGTTCTGAATCGATAGGCCATAGAGCAGGGCTTCAACATTGTCTTGATTATCTGGATCAAACAGCTGGGCCTTGGCATTCAGTAACTCTGCAATTTGATCAAAGCAGCGCGATAGATTGTCCTGAACTGCCAGCGTCGGCTTGATCAGGTAAAACAGAATCGCCGTTAAGCCATACCACAGCGCGCCAAGAACAAAGCAGCTGGGCTGGAAATACCACTGCGTGTATTCTCCCAGGCCAAACATAGTGTAAATGGACAGCAAAATGGTGCCAAAGGAAATCGCTGCATAACGCTGTCCCAGCGCGCCCATTAAAATGAAGCAGGCGCTGGACATCGACAGGTATAAAATAAAGAGGAATTTATAGGGATGCAGAAAATCTAGAATGCTGCTGACACTGAAAAACAGGATGCAGACATAAGCCAAATTGCGCAGGCGGATGCTGAGCCTGTCGTCAAAATCGGTCAGGGCGGTGGCGATCGCGCCTAAAGTCACAGGAACAATCAGCTGATGCAGGCCTAAAAAGTATAAGCCGAGGGTGGTCCCGCTTAAAACAATGCAGATCTGCAGGCAATAAATAAGCATTGCATTGGATTGGAAAGGCTGAAACCACTGGCGGACGCTGTTCACGGCTGAAGGATCAAGGCCAAATTTATTATGCAGTAAGCCTGAACTGATTTGTAAAAACTGTCAATTTAATATCGAAAGAAAAACATCAAAAATCTGGAGTTAAGCATCTATGCCGCAGGGGCTGAATGATAAAAAAACAGCGGACTTATCATCCGCTGTTTGGGCTGTGAATAACTGAAGACTTATCCACAGAACATCCTGAAAAAAAGAATATTGCCTGAATTATTGAATCACACCGCAAGCGATGCGGTCACCGCCGCCGCCAAGCGGTTTGGGGGAGTCTGAATAGTTGTCACTGCCCGCATGCACCATAATCGCTAAATTTTGCACATCGGCGGCTTTAATGCGCGGCGCCAGCAGAGTCACTTTGGCTGTACCGTCTGCGGCCACATTCAGCAAGGGCAAATCACCCAAATGTCCAGTCAGCGGGTTGCCGTGATGGGGCGCGTGATTGGGGTTGTAGTGGCTGCCTGCCGCCAAAGCAGCGCCGGCTTTGCCGTCTTTCATGGCAGGGTCACAAGAGCCTTTTTCATGAATGTGGAAGCCATGCGGGCCAGGCGGCAGCTGGCTTAGGCTGGTGCGGATCACCAGTCCAGCAGGGCTGTCATGCAGTGAAATCGTCCCGATTTCTGCACCAACCCCTTGCGCGCTTACTGCATGCATGGTCACAGTTTGTTCATGGTCTGTTGCAGGCATGGTTGCAGTGGTTGAACAGCCCGCGGCGAATAAGGCAGCCAGTGTGCAGGCTGCACTCAGTTTGAATTTCAGCAAAGATGGCGTCATCTTTGGGCATCCTTTCTAATATGAACTAAATGATTGAAACAGATCAAAATTAGAAATGCCATGAGATTTCCGTGACAGGTTTGTAACGGATGAGCGCCTGCGCATCGTCAATTTCACCTATTTTTTGGGCGGAGAATTGATGTCATCCAAGTCAGAATCGAAGTCATGCGCCATGGTTGCCTTTGGCATCATGACTGGCTCAATGTGGGTCTCATGCAGCCATTCACGCCAAATCGCCAGAAGCACCGCCAAAATCACAGGGCCGACAAATAAGCCCACCATGCCGAAACTGGCCAGTCCGCCCAGTACGCCAAACATAATCAGCAGGAATGGAATTTGTGTTGCGCCAGAAATCACCAGCGGACGGATCACGTTGTCGGCGGTGCTCACGATGCAAACGCCCCAGGCCATGACGCCAATCGCTTCTATGGTTTGGCCTTGTGAAAACAGCCACAGCGAAACCGAAGTATAGGCGACTGGGGGGCCGAAAGGGATCAGCGCCAGTACAAAAGTCACAATGGTCAGCAGCATGGGGTTAGGCACACCGGCAACAAAATAGCTGAGGCCGGCCAAAGCCGCCTGAGCGACCGCTGTTAGGCCGACGCCGTAAACGACAGCGCGGGTGGTATCGGAAATCGTTGAAAGATAGTGATGCACGCGCGGCCCAATCACCATTTCCAAGGCTTTGCTGACTTGACCTAAAATGGTTTGACCGTCACGGTAAAAGAAGAACAGCGACATGACGGCAAAGCACAGTTTGAAGATATTTTTGCTTACTTCATTCAGCAGAATTTTGCCGTAATTGAGATGGCCTTGAATCCACAGCTGTACAGACTGAATAATGCTGTTCGGATCATTATTCAATTCACGCAAAGTACGCGACACTTCTTTGCCGATAAACGGCAGCTGGCGGATAAAGTCAGGCACATTCACATGGCCGGAAAAGACCTGTTTCTGCAATTCATAATACAGGTTTCGCCCTTCATGCTGCAGCAGGAAAATGGCAAAAATGACCGGCAGGCCAACCACCAGAACCACCAGTAAAATCATCAGTGTTGCGCTGAGGGTGGAACGCTGTTTGCACGTGCGCAAAACCCGCTGATACAGCGGCCAAGTCATATAGGCAATAATGGCTGCCCAAACGACAGGCACAATAAAGTATTTCAGCACACTGAAGCTTAGGAAGAGCAGGGCAAAAAACAGCCCAAACAATAAGACTTTTTGTAAGGTAGGCGCGTACTGGTGCACTGAATTCATGATCACTGACTTGGGCCGGGAACCCATATTAACTGAAAAAAAAGCACTCGAATATGAGAGCTTGGTAAGTATTGGATGAATTGATCCGTTCAATGCCTATAGCGTTGATTCTGCATTAAAACCAATTGCTTGGATCATCAATAATAGCATTTAAAAGCGGCTGCCATTGCGCCTGCATGCTTAAATAATTCTTTTGAGTTTTATCAAAAATACTCAGGCCATGCATCGCCAGCTGGCCATAGGCGGTACGTTCTGAAATCCAGGCAGCCGGCTCATGCTCAATTTTATTGAAAAACTCCTGAATGTCTTTAGAGCTTGCGGAGTTGGGCTTAACGCGGTTCGCCAGCAGCAGAATCTGCACTTTGCCTTTGCGGATGCGCTTAATCTCCTGCAAATGCTTGAGGAAGCGCCGGGTCGAGTCGATATCAAAGAAAGAAGGCTGCAGCGGGGTAATAATGGCATGCGCTTCACTGACCAGCTGTTCCGCATGTTCGCCGGACAGCGCGCCTGGGGCATCAATAATCAAATATTCGGTATTTTTAGGCGTATCGCCAATCGATTTTTCATGGCGCCAGTCTAAGCTTTGAATAGGCGCTGCCGTATCGGGGCGCTGCTTGAGCCATTGCAGCGCGGATTTCTGATTGTCGGCATCGGCCAAAGCCACTTTATAGCCTTTTTGCGCCAATGCTGATGCAAGATTGATCGCAGTGATGGTTTTACCGCACCCGCCCTTTTGATTGGCAACTAAAATTGTTTTCATGACCCTAAATGATTTTATTCTGCTCGGCCCTAGCATATCATTCTTTTCAGCGCTGAATAGGGGTCATGACAAAAGTCGCAGCGCAATTCAAAGATGCATGTTTTAATTTAGGAAAAAAGATCATGTCCGTATGGATGGCAATGCTGATCGGCGCCTGCATAGGTGTGGTGCTGACGACGCTGATTTTAAGCAATACACGCAATGGGCGGGTGCGGGCAGAATATGAAAAGTACATTGCAGAGCTTGAATTGGAGCATCAGCAGGCTTTGGCTGCAGCGCAGAAACGCAGCGTCAACACCAGCCGCGCGGTATTGAAAGGCAAAATGGCCGAGCAGCTGGCGCCGATTTTGCCTGAATTTCAGTATTTGCCGAGTGACGCTAAATTTCTCGGCGATCCTGTGGACTATATTGTCTTTGACGGCTATACCGATTACCGCGATGGCGATGGCTTGGCGGAAGACATTGAAGTCGTGCTGATTGATATTAAAAGCGGCGGCGCGCGCTTAACCAAAGGCCAGCAGGCGATTGCGCAGGCCATTGCCGCCGGGAATATCCGCTTTGAAACGATTCGGATTAATTTTGATGACTAGCCGAAGTTCAAGATGAAGCAATTAATATGGGCATTGGCTGCACTGGCGGCGCTGATTTGGGGCTGGAAAGAATATTTCAGGGAAATTCCACATCTGGAGCAGCCTGGCGTATTGAAAAATTTCCACGTCGAAGCGCGCCGTGAATTTTCAGGGCGCTTTACCGTTGCCGCGCAGCGCTTTTATGCGCCGCATAGCCGTGCGCTGTATAAGGCTTCTGCATGGGTAGGGGAATTCAATGACCTAGCTTATCTCAGCAATGTTGATGTTCTGCTGGCTCAAGGGGCGCTGGCAAATCCTCAGCATTTGAAACAGGTTGATTTTGACCAGCACAGCCGCTGCTATACCTTTACGCTGCAGCCCAATTCCAGCTTAACCGCGGATGACGTCCGCGCGGACAGTATGAATATCAGCGCGGTAGCATCTAATGAACATATTGCCAAACAGCTGCGCCGTTTAAAAGCGGGACAGCGCGTAGAGCTGCAAGGGCAATATGCCGAGGTCACGCAGTTAAAAACGCGGAAGCTTTTCGTCACAGGCATGAGCATTGCGCCGCCCAGACCGCACTGCGCTATTGTGAAAATCACGTTTATCCAGATTTTAAAATAACAGCTGTATAAGTGTTTGATGTTTTATCGTTTAATGGCCCGGGCCAGCAGCATGCGCTGGCCGATGGCAGGAATGCCGGCGGCATCAAAGTACAGGCATTCTTTTAGTTCCAGCTCTGCATCTTTTAATGCGCGCTCGATATCGCGGTTGAGGTGGCATCCATCGGCCAGGCGCTTCTGAATCGGCGTCAGCAGATTTTGCAGGCGCTGAATATTCGGCCGTTCATTATGCAAAACATGTTCTACCAGATGAAAGGTTCCGCCCACTTTCAGTACACGGTACACCTCATCCAGCGCCTGCTCTAAATGGGCAATGCTGCACAGCGTCCATGTGCTGACAATATGATCTAGGCTGTTGTCTGCAAAGGGCAATTTTTCCGCGCTGGCTTGAATGTGCTGCACGTGAAAAGGCGTTTCATGCAGCCGCTGCAGGGCGAGATGATAAATATCCGGATTCGGCTCTAAAGCATACAGCGTATTAACCTGCTGATAAAATGGCAGATTCAGGCCTGTGCCGAAGCCAATTTCCAAAACCTTTCCTGAAATGGGCAGCAGCAGTTCGCGGCGCTTATCCATCAGGCTCGGGGTTTGCATCACTTGATTCAGCACATGAGGGAAAATGTGCTGCTGATAAAATTTATAAATCATTGAATCTCTTTTTTATTGCTGTTTGCCAAAGCTTAGCTGAACTTGCGGCTGAGTTTAAGCCTGCGCTGACGGATTCTTTCATATTGTTACCAAGACGCTAAGGTTTCTTCAGAATTCTTGCGTAATATAGAGTTACAACTATGCTCAAGCTATATATTTAAGCTGTATTTAATTTGGCGTATGTAATGTCAGGTGGATGAATCTGATCCTGCCCGCAGCGTTATTAAGCGGAAGAGGCTAAAGCAATGAACGCGCAATTTAAATGCAAAGACAGAAGAGGTAAGCCGATGATTAAACGTATTTTACTCAGTGCAGCTGCTGTTGCGCTGCTGCTGAATTCGGGCGTGCATGCATCGGCAGATTACAATATTGCCAAGGGTTTGGCGCCGACCGCCAAAGACCAGTCTATTTCGGTACTTCAGCCTTTTAAGGGCGATTTCCGTATTTTAGGGTCTAAACAGTATACCAATGATGAGCAGGCAAAGTTTTCGCCGATTGATTATGCGGTGAGCTGGGGCTTGTTTGCTGAACCTGAAATTGCGCGCCACATTACAGTCAATCAATATGACCGCTACTTAAACTGGCGGATGGACAAAGTGCCTGTGCCTGAAAAGCAGGCCATGATGATGGTTTCCAATATGCACATCATTCCGTCCAACCCTGAGATTGCCAAGCAAATCAAAACTGTTAAACGCGGAGACTTGGTGCGCTTACAAGGCAATTTGGTGGAAATCAAAGATAAAGATCTGGTGTGGACTTCCTCACTGACCCCAACCGATACCGGCGATGGCGCGTGCGAAGTGTTCCGTGTTGATTCCATTCAATGGATTGAACGGGTCAAAAGCTAAGGCGTATTAAACAAAAATCAAAATTCAGCAGCGATGAAAAACAAAGGTTAAGGTTATGAATTTAAAAGCGCTAAGTCTGGCGGCAGTGCTGGGCTTAGGTCTAGCGGGATGCAGCAGCATGAGTTCAACTGTAGATGGCAAAACCCATATTTTTACCGGACAGCAGTCTTGTCCTGCGCTGCTGGAAATGGACCGCGGCCAGACCATTGAAGTGATTTTGGATGAGAACCCGAGCACAGGCTATGTTTGGACCGTGGCAGAGAATCCAAAACTGTTCAAGATGGAAGAAATTTACGAGTCAGATCAAACGAAAACCGAAGTGCCGACAGTGGGCAAAGGCGGCCAGAAAATTTACCGCTTTACAGCCTTGCAGGCCGGCCAAGAGCAGCTACATTTGAAGCATGCGCGCGCTTGGGAAAATACAGCAATTGATGAGTGGAAATGCCGAGTTCGAATTTCTTAATGTATTGCTTTAAATCATTAGATTTATTTTGGCTTCAGTCAGTGCTATTGGTTCTCATTGGGGCTATGAGATCTGATAGGAAAGAGACTTTACTTTTTGCCCGGCCAAAAGTAACAAAAGCCTTTTGTTTTTCTGTGATGCATTCATGCATCACAGAAAAACAGCCAGCATCCCTGCTGGCTTCCTCGTATCAATGAGCAGTCGAACTTCAACAATACGGCGGGCGGATTATTTCACTGTCAGCGCTTGGCCTTCAAATTGAATGCCATCCCAGCCATTTTGCATAAACTGGCGGATATTCTGATGATCTGCAGCTTCTGGCGTTGCCAATACGGCAGCATAGTGTTCTGCAAATAGGCTCAGTGTTTGCGCTTGGTCTAGGCCATTCAATTGGGCAAAAGAAAATACTTTCGCGCTGCCTTGGTTTTCATTGGCGCCATTGGCCTGCTGGCCATTTTTGAATGCTGTTGGCGTATGCGCATAGCGCGCTTCAATGAAGGCGATGACATCTGCAAATTTAGCTTCACCTGTTTGAAGCTGGTTCAATAATTCTTGAGCCATGAGTTTCTCAATCCGTAGAATAAATAAGTAAAAACAGGGGCAATATAGCAAGTTTTCAGTCTCAGATTCATTAGAAATCCGCTGATTTTTTGCGTTATAGTGGTGGAATAGCCTGCAGGTTCAGGCGTATTTCTGTTCATAAAAAATTTGGAATCATCATGAATTGGCTATTGGTTGCCCTTGGCGGCGCTATCGGAGCGTGCTGCCGTTACTCAGCGAGTGTTTGGCTGGTTAAGCCGAATGGCCTGTTTCCTTGGACGACATGGGGAGTCAACCTGCTGGGCTGTTTTTTGGCAGGCATATTCTTCGCATTCACGCAAAAATATCCTGTATTGCAGCAGGAAGCCCGCTTATTTTTAATGGTGGGTATTTTGGGCGGATTCACCACATTTTCCAGTTTTGGCTTAGAAACTTTTCAGCTGCTGCGGCAGGGGCAAAATGGCATGGCTTTGGGCTATGCATTTTCCAGCTTAATGATTGGCGTCATGCTTTTAAGCTTGGGCTTCTACTTATTTCAGGCGATTTTGAAAAATTAAAAATACAGCGCCGCATTCAAAAAATGTTTTGGCATGGGCTTTAAAATTTGCGCGGCTATCAGAAATTGCACATAAAAAAAGAAGCCTAAGCTGGAGGAGGGGTCTTAGGCTTCTCAATAGTTTTACTTTAAAAGCAAAACCTTAACTGAATATGAACTTATTGTGAGCGTTTGAAACGCGCGAAGCGCTTATTAAAGCTGGC
Source organism: Acinetobacter bouvetii DSM 14964 = CIP 107468 (assembly GCF_000368865.1). Taxonomy (GTDB): domain Bacteria; phylum Pseudomonadota; class Gammaproteobacteria; order Pseudomonadales; family Moraxellaceae; genus Acinetobacter; species Acinetobacter bouvetii. Next base: position 103,431 of record NZ_KB849730.1, on the reverse strand, counting down.
GACACGGCCTTCATTGCTGGTTTGACGCTGTTCACCTGTATAAAAAGGATGAGATGCGCTGGAAATATCCAAAGTCACATAAGGATATGTTTTGCCTTCATGCTCACGCGTCTGTGCAGTTTCTAAGGTACTGCCAATGACAAAGAACGCGTTGGCATTGGTGTCATGGAACAGCACTTCACGGTAATTTGGATGAATGTTGGCACGCATGCGGAGGCTCCCGGTTATTTTGAGTTAATGAAATGTTATAATATAACAATTAAAAAATCAAATCATGCCCAGTTAATTTCTGTAACGGGGCATTAGCCGATCTTAAGCTGCCTGCTGATGCTGCGGGCATGGCTTGCATACAGGCCTATGCGCGCGGCGGCACCAGCTCATCAAACAGATCTGATAAATTGTCCTGCATTTTTAAATGAATCATATTCCAGTAATGGCCGGATACAGTGCGGTTGACCATCAGCGTATCTGGCGAAGGCTTAAAGACATCCCAGTATTTCAAGGACGATTTCACCAATTTGATCCCGTCATGGTGCGCAGAGTTTTCAGCAAAATCATACTGCGTAGTCAGGGGGCGCATCAGCACTTCCAGCCATGCCTGATACAGCTCGGCAGGGAATTTGCCTTTTTCTGACAGGGAATGCAGCGCATCCAGCTGGTTTTCTATTTCTGCAATATTGCTGTCGCGGGCAGCCTGAATCAGTTCTTTAAAGTGATGCACAATGTCACTGGACAATGTTTTCACCCCGCCAAAATCATAAATAATCACTGTGCCGTCTTCCCGGAAAGCAAAGTTGCCGGGATGCGGGTCGCAGTGAAAACGCTTCAAGAAAAAGATTTCCTGTCCCAGCGCGCGGAAGAGCCGGCGGCCTAAGGCATTGCGGGTTTCCAGCGGCCAGCTGCTGGCGGTTTCAATGCTTTCGCCTTGTTCAAGGCTTAATGTCAGCACATGGCGTGACGAATAATCATTATAGACTTTTGGAATAATGATTTTACTATCGAGTTTTTCATGGAAAGCGCGGGCAACTTCTAAATTTTGCGCCTCAATTTCATAGTTCAGCTCATTATCCAAGCTTTCCTGAATTTCGTTAAATAAGCGCTCCTGCAGCTTGCGGTCAATTTTCAGCACACCCATCAGGCGCAAGGCTAAACGGACTTGCTTTAAGTCACTGTCGCAGGCTTCATCGATTCCGGGATATTGCACTTTGACCACCACTTGCTGGCCATCAGGCAGCAGCGCCTTATGCACTTGGCCTATGGAGGCAGCTGCAAAAGGCGTTTCCTCAAAGCTTTTAAAGATGCTGAGCAGCGGCTGGCCGAGTTCTTTTTCTACTTGCGCTTTAATTTCTGCAAAGGGCATGGGCGGCGCCTGACGCTGCAGTTTTCCAATGGCTTTGGCGACTTCAGGCGGGAAAATGTCTTTGTATTGAGAGGCAATTTGCCCCACTTTCATCACCGCGCCTTTCATTTCGCCGAGTGTGTCGGCAATTTGCAGGCCAATGTCCTGAAACATTTTGCTGCGGGATGCATTTTTCTGCTCTTCATCGGCAGTTAGGTTTTTAATCGAATTGGAAACTGTCTTGCTTGCAATACTTGCTGTCATGCTGGCAAGTTTCATAAAGCGGCGGCCGGGTGTACTTGCCGTTTTTGCCATAAGTGATGCCTCAAGCTTGAATTTTTAAATATGCTTCTGATCATAGGCGCTTATCCATCCGCTGCCTACTTTAAAATGTTAAATCTATGTTTCTATTTGATTCTTTATCATAAAAACACAGATTTTAACGGCTTCTTTTTTCCATTATGCACAGCGCAGCTTAGAATAGGCTGAAGCGGAATATTGAAGTGAATGCTGAATGAAAATGTATAGATACCTGACTGGCAAAGATGATGTGAACTTCTGCGCCCGGGTCACCAAGGCCTTAAATGAAGGATATGAGCTGTATGGTTCGCCGACCATGACGTTCAATGGTGCGGATGTGATAGTGGGGCAGGTGATTATGAAAGAGATAGAGGATGAGTCTGAAATGCCGGCAGGCTTAAAAAAGGCGGTTGATCAGCTTTAAGTTTTTATGCTTTTTCTGAAAAATGCCTGTTCAGATGATGCAATTATTGATGAAGGAGCTTGCTGCAAGCTCCTTCATGTCAAGGATGGCTTAACTGGAGATCAGCCGTTTGTTATTCATAAATAAGCGGCTGAGAAGCAGTACGCATGCCACCGTCAGGCCGACAATCAGGCCAGTCCAAACGCCAGCTGCGCCCATATCGGTAAAGCGCGCCAGATAAATGCCGACAGGGAAGGCAATAATCCAATAGGCAATCATGGTAATCCACATCGGGCCTTTGGTGTCCTGCATGCCGCGCAGGCAGCCGGCGGCGCTGACTTGCCATGCATCCATCAGCTGATAAGCGATAGCGAACAGCACTAAATAGACGGCCACCTTGGCCACGTCATAGTCACTGGTATACAGCGCGACAATCTCATAGCGCAGCAGCCACAGCAGGCTCATGGTGGCCAGCGCCAGTACGGTCGCAGTGATTAAGCCTAAAAATTGCACTTTGCGCATGGCCAGCCAGTTCTGTTCGCCATAATAGGTGCCGACGCGGATGGTTAAGGCAATCGCTAAGGACATGGGAATCATAAACAGCTGTGAAGTAATTGAAATGGCTACTTGATGCGCCGCGACGGTAATCTCGCCCAGCGGGCTGAGAATAATCGCTGCGGTGCTGAAAATACTGACTTCAAAGAAAATCGCCAAGCCGATCGGCAGCCCCAGTTTTAAAATCCGCTTTACCCAATAGCTGTCGATGCGTTCAAAAACCGCAAAGGGCTGAGTTTTTTGATAAACCTGGCCTTTGAGCACATAGGCCGCCAATGCAAAGAACATCAGCCATTGCAGAATCGCCGTAGCAAAGCCGCAGCCGGCAGAGCCTAATTTAGGAATTGGACCTAAGCCGTACATAAAGATAAAGTTCAGCGGAATCAGCGCCAAGAGCGCAATCAGGCTGATAGCCGTGACTGGGCGGGGGAATCCCAAGGCTTCTGAATAGCCGCGCAAAGCCGCATACATGGTCACGGCAGGCATGCCTAAGCCGATGGCATGTAAAAATAAGCTGGCTTTAGGCAGCAGCGCTTCCGGCACACCTAAAACAGGCAGCAGAAATGGCGCCATTTGCAAAATTAAACAGGCGATAATCCCTAGAATCAGCGCAACCCATAAGGACTGGCGCGCAATAATGGCAATTTTTTCCGGCGTACGCGCGCCATTGGCTTCCGCAACCAGCGGCGTGGTGGCAATCATGATGCCGCTGAACAGCAGCATGACCGGAATCCACAGCCCGACACCGACCGCAATGGCGGCTAAATCGTTTGCGGATAAATGCCCGGCCATAATGGTATCAATCAGTCCAAAGCCGGCTTGCGCAAACTGAGTCACTAAAATGGGAAGCATCAAGTGAAACAGTTTTTTAATTTCATAAGAGTTGGTTGTTGCAGATGCAGCATTTGACACAAAAATCACTCATTTCATCATGTGCTTAGGATGATGGTTTAGCGCTGTAAAGTGAGAAGCACACCGGTAAAAATCACCACGCCACCTAAAAGTCGCTGCCAGTTAACAGGTGTTTTTTCTGTGCCGAGCCAGCCATACTGATCGACAATCATCGACATGACAATTTGTCCGAAAATAATCAGGCCCGACAGGCTTAAAAAGCCTAATTTCGGCGCCGTATAAATACTGACGCTGATGGAGTAAACGCCTAAGCATCCGCCCAGCCATAAAAACCACGGGATTTGCCTAAGCGCGTCTACATTCGGTTTTTCGGCGGATTGAAAAAACACCAAGACAGCCAGCGCTATTGTACCAATCAAAAAGGATAAAAGGGCGGCTTGCAGCGGCGAATACAAATATTCCCGCAATTGGCTGTTGATGGCGGTTTGAATGGTCATGGCAATGCCAACCCCCATGGCAAGCGGCAGCAGCATCAGCAGATGGGAGGTTATTTTCATTCTGTCGCCCCTGATTTTTATTTAATTTTATTCAGTTTAACGGATTGGGCTGCAGAATAGGTAAGCGTGTTGATGGACTCATGTTAAAATGCATTCATATATGAATTGTTTTTTTTGAGCGCTGTCCTTGTCTGAATTAAATCCTGCACTGGTTCCCTTGTCGTTATACATTCACATGCCGTGGTGCGTGCGCAAATGCCCATACTGCGACTTTAACTCGCATGCGGTGCCAGACGGCAAACTGTCTTTGGATTTGGAGCAGGAATATCTGCAGGCGCTGGTTGCAGACTTTAGAACCCAGATTGATTTTGCCCAGGGCCGCGCTATTCACAGCGTATTTATTGGCGGAGGAACGCCGTCTTTAATTTCAGCCAAAGGCTATCAATGGCTGTTTGCACAGCTCAAGGCGCTGCTTGCATTTGAGGAAAATTGTGAAATTACGCTGGAAGCCAACCCCGGCACAGTAGAGCATGATCCATTTGCTGGCTATTTAGAGGCAGGCATTAACCGCCTATCCATCGGTGTGCAAAGTTTTAATGCCGATCATTTGAAAAAATTGGGGCGGATTCATTCTGACGATGACGCTGTTTCCGCCATTCAGCATGCGAAAGAAGCCGGTTTTACGCGGGTCAATGTCGATTTAATGCATGGCCTGCCTGAACAGACCTTAGAACAGGCCCTGCTGGATCTGAAACTGGCGGTGGAAAGCGGCGCGACCCATGTCTCTTGGTATCAGCTGACGATTGAGCCGAATACGGTCTTTTTTAGAACCCAGCCGGTTTTGCCGGTAGACGATGTTTTGGAAGAGATCCAAGAACAGGGCGAAGCGTATTTAACCGCGCAAGGCTTTGTCAATTATGAAGTGTCTGCATGGCGCAAGGAAAAACCGTCTGCGCATAATTTGAATTACTGGCAATTTGGCGATTATCTGGCGATTGGCGCCGGCGCGCACGGCAAAGTGACTCAGCCTGATGGCGTATACCGCTTTCAGAAAACCCGTTTGCCGAAAGATTATTTAGCCAAGGTGCCGGCAGAGCATTTGCAGTTTAAGCGCATTGAAGATGCAGACCTGCCGTTTGAGTTCATGATGAATGCCTTGCGTTTAAATGACGGCGTAGACGCCAGCCTGTACGCAGAGCGGACAGGCCTTGATTTAGCGGAATTGAATGAAAAGCTCGTTCCGCTGCGCCAGCGCCAGTTGATGTTAAATGATTTGAGCCGGATTGCATGCACAGAGCAGGGCCATGTGTTTTTAAATTCGGTGCTGGAAGAGTTGTTATAAATGGCATATTTGCCATGCAGTCATTAGAGCATATAAATATGCAGCGTAATATTTCAATTGATCTTCTTAAATTGGCTTTAGCGGTCTGTGTGGTTTTTTTGCATACCCATATTTTTTATGATTATTCAAGCCTGCTTGAACATAGTTTAGCGCAAGGCCTTTTTAGAATCGCCGTTCCTGTATTTTTGGTGATTACAGGATATTATTTTTTATATATCGATAATTTTAATAAATTTAAAAAATGGCTGAAAAGAGTTTTTATTTTATATGCTCTGTGGATGGCTTTTTATTGTCCGATTTGGTGGTCTCCTAATTTATCTTACAATATTTCAACAATTTACAATGGATATTTTGTCTTGTGGTATTTGGTTGGGGTGCTTTGGGGCGGCGGGCTGTTATATTTCTTAAGAAACATCAGCGGAAAAAAACTGTGGATTATCGCAAGCCTATTCTTTATTGCCGGTGTGGCCATTCAGCAAGCCGGCAATCTGCATTGGTTCAGCGGCTATTGGGACTGGAAGCTGAATCAGTACACCACGCATAGAAATTTTTTAACCGTGAGCTTTCCATTTATGGCTTTAGGTTTTTTAATGCATAAATATAAAGCTCTCACCATTGATAAATTTGATATAAAAGGCTGGCATATTGTTATTTTAATTGGGCTTGTGATTTTTGAGTCTTTATTGAATTACTTTTTGATCAGTAAAAAAGAAAGCTTAGACCAGATGTTTTCGCTGTATTTTGCTGCGCCAGCTATCGTCGCATACTGCCTGAATAGGGAAATGCTCAGCAGCCATAAGGAAATCGCCAATCTATCGACTGCGATATTTTTAATTCATCCGTTCTTTATCTATCACTTGAAAAGCTATTTTATCGGGCAGCAAACATTATTCAGCTTTGCTGTTTTACTGTGTTCTGCCGCCGCAGGCTGTTTATTGGTGCTGATGAATAAGAAGGTAAAATATCTATTATAAAGATGTAACAGCGCTTTGAGTGCATGAAGAGATTTTAGAGGGGAAAGATCCTGCAGAAAAAAAGAGCGCCGAGGCGCCCTTTTTTATGTCAGCAATTTAAAACTCAGTAATCAAAGCTGAAATGTTCAGCAGCTAAAGAGGTCATGGTTTTAGACGGATTGACCATGGCTTCTGCATGGCCTTGCGTGCGCGGCAGCATGCGTTCAAAGTAGAAGTCAGCCACTTTGATTTTCGCTTTATAGAACTCAGGAACTTCCTGGCCTTCGCCAGCCGCTAATTTTGCAGATGCGACTGCCGCTTGCTGCGCCCAGAAATACGCCATCATCACATAGCCTGAGAACATCAGGAAGTCCGTTGAAGCTGAAGAAACGATATCGCGGTCTTTACGCGCCGCCAGCATAATGCGGACGGTTAAAGCATTCCATTGTGCGCAAAGCTTAGTCAAGTCCCAGGCAAAACGGCGCATGTATTTATTGCGCGCATGCTGGCCGCAGAATTTTAAAATTTCAGCGGTGTAGTCGCGAATCACTTTGCCCTTTGAGGTTAAAAGAACTTTACGGCCGATTAAATCCAGCGCCTGAACGCCAGTGGTCCCTTCGTACAGTGTAGAGATGCGTGAGTCACGGACAATCTGTTCCATGCCCCATTCTTTAATGTAGCCGTGGCCGCCGTAAACCTGCATGCCGTGGTTGGCTGCTTCATAGCCTAATTCAGTCAAGAAGCCTTTAAGAATAGGGGTATAGAAGCCAAGATGATCATCGTGCGCTTCAAAGGCCGCGGTGTCGCCGCGCGTTAAGGCATCGGCCATTTTGTCGGCAATTTGCGCAGCGTAATAAATCATCGAGCGGCCGCCTTCCGCAACCGCTTTTTGCGTCAGCAGCATGCGGCGCACATCGGCGTGGTGAATAATGGCATCAGCCACTTTATCGGGGTCTTTTTTGCCCGATAACGCGCGCATAGACATGCGGTCTTTGGCATATGGCAATGCGCCCTGGAATGCCAATTCAGCGTGCGCAATGCCCTGAATCGCCGTCCCGATACGCGCGGTGTTCATGAAGGTGAACATTGCGTGCAGGCCTTTGTTAGGCTCGCCAATCAGGAAGCCTTTGGCATTGTCAAAGTTCAATACCGCAGTCGCTGAAGCGCGGATCCCCATCTTGTGTTCGATTGAACCGCAAGTCACAGGGTTGCGTTCACCCGCAGAACCGTCGGCGTTCACCATAAACTTAGGCACAATAAACAGCGAAATGCCTTTGGTGCCAGCAGGCGCATCTGGAAGGCGGGCAAGGACAATATGCACAATATTATCGGTTAAGTCATGCTCGCCTGCAGAGATGAAAATCTTTGTGCCGCTGATTGCATAGCTGCCGTCAGCATTTGGCTCGGCTTTAGATTTTACTTGGCCGAGGTCTGTGCCGCATTGAGGTTCGGTTAAGCACATAGTGCCTGACCACGTGCCAGCGACAAGGTGCGGCAAATACTGATTCTTTTGTTCTTCTGTACCAAACTGCATGATGGTGTTAATGCAGCCGACGCTCAAGCCAGGATACATTTGGAATGACCAGTTGGCTGTGCCCATCATTTCTGACTTAATCAAGTTCAGCGATTGAGGCAGGTTTTGACCGCCAAATTCTTCAGGAAAAGAAAGGCCTTGCCAGCCGCCTTGCACGAACTGGTCATAGGCTTCCTTAAAGCCTTTCGGGGTTTTCACTTCACCGTTTTCAAAGTGGCAGCCTTCAGCATCGCCTGTTTGGTTCAATGGCGACAAAATATTTTCACAAAAATCGGCAGCGCCTTCAAGAATCATATCTACAGTATCAGCATCCGCAGCTTCACCGTTAGATAAGGTTTGGTAATGTGCCGGATAATCAAGTACTTCATTCATCAAGAAGCGAATGTCGTGTAAAGGAGCTTTATAAGCAGGCATAATGTTAATCCTAATTTAAAAATAGTTTTGGATTATCTGAATCGATGATTTGATTATTCACAATAATGATCAAATTACATTGATGCCACAGACTGAGAAAATTGTCAGAAATGCGAATTTGGTATGAAAGGCTAGCTTTACTTTAGAATGCTTCTGTTACAGTAGCAATTGATCATTTGTTTAATTTTTCATAATTAAAGTCTAAATAAACTGGGTATTAAAAAGAATTTATGCGTCTAAAATATTTAACCTTCTGCGTATTGGGCCTGAGCTTAAGCGCCTGTACACAACATGTCATTAAGTCCACTTCAGCAACTGAACAGGCTTTGGGTGAGCGTGCCGCGGCGGGCATGAATGCCGTCTTTGAAACCAGCAGCTATGACGTGAATGGACAGTTTTCTATTCAGGCGCAGCTGAATGACAGCGCGGCATCCAAAAAGCAGAGTCCGGCGCAGCGGCAGCCGTCCGGGTTGAATCCGGAATTAAAAAAGCAATTAGATCAGTTGATTAAAACTCAAAAACTGCAATTGAGTTCGAAAGAGCGCAAACAGTTATATGACGCAGTTGCCAAAGAGCAGGATCAGGATGGGTTCTTGACTGGCGGGCGTGGCAGCGCAGGTGCCGGTGTGGCGGAAAGCCTGCTGAATGTCTTGAATGACCTCCAATTCAGCTATGATGGGTCGGTGCATTATCGTCAGAAAATGGCCAATTTAAATTTAAACCTAAAATATCAAAAGCCGACGCTGCTGGTGCAGGCGCAGCTGCCGATGATTATCGATTTGAATGATTTTAAGCTGTACACCAACTACTTTGCCTTTATACCATTTATGGTCAATCGTGACAGCCAGACGTCATATGCTTATGTCGATTTTTCAAAATATAAAGATGAATTCAATCAGGTCAATTTTAAAAATTTAGCGCTTTATCTTAAACAGTTAAATGCATTGCCTTATGCGTTGGCAACGCCAGACCAAGTGGCGGCAATCAATTTAAGCGCAGCTGAAAAGCAGCAGGGCTTAAGCAGTAAAATCCGTTATCAAGGTACTTTAGAACAATTAGCACTGCAAATGAGTCTGTTTGAATGGGTCAATGCGCCTTATTACGACACACAAGTCAAAGGGCAAAAGCAGCTGTCGAAAGATGCGGCCATTGCTCAGGCTGAGGCAGTGTCTGCACCTGCTCATGATGCGGCTCAAATACGGTCCTCCGATGATGAAACAGAAGATCAGCTGAGCGCGGCTGCCGATGATTCAGCAACACGTGTAGAAGCGCTGATACAGGCCAAAGCCCATGCCATGTTCGCGCATGAAGAGGCTGCTTCAGATCAGGCGGATGCCGCAGAAGCTGAGGAAGAAGAATCGGGTGAGCGCGATGAGGCTGCCGATGCGGCGATGGCTGCAACCGCGTGTGCATCTGAGGATGCCTGCGATGCATCCCGTGAAGACTCTGTGGCTCATGCAGAAGCGCTAGAAGCGTCTGGATTATCGGATGACGCTTGTCAGGCCTTAACCCAGGCGGAAAAAGTACCTGCGGGTTATTTTACCTTGTGTCGCGAATGGTACGGCATTGATGTCTTTAAGCCGGCCTTGGAACAGGCCGCGGAAGAGCAAGCAGCGCCAGAACATCCCAAATTGACGGCATTAGAACAATTAAAACCGATATTTATGGTGTACCAGTCTGAACAGCTGACCGATGTGCATCGCTTTAAGCAGCTGTGGCAAAAGCATGATACTGAAATTCAGCAGGCCTTAAAGCAGGATCAGAGTGATGCAACCGCATTCACGATGGATGTGGCTTTAGATCAGGCAGGGCGCTTGCAAGCTTTGGATTATGACCTGTTGATTAAAGATGAAAAAATGGGTCAGTTTAAGTTTATGAGCCATAACCAAGTGTCCAATTATGGCCGGGCCAAACCGATTGACCGCAATGTATTAAAAAATGCCAAGTCGATTGAGGAGGTTTCTAAAGGCTCATTGCTCGAGCGTGCGTCCAAAGGCCTGCTGGGTTCTTTAGGTGCAGGCCAGGCGGAAGCGTCGACGTCTGCCAATGACGCTGATGCAAAAACGGCAGATGAATATCTAAGCCAAATTGCGTTAGACACGTATAAGCGGACAGGTTCATGGCTGAAAAGCTATCAAGCCGTTTTTGGACTGTATGCCGCCATTAAACAGTCTGAGTTAAGCAAACATTATTCTGCGGCAGAGCTGAATGAAATTGCAGAACTTTCGGCTTATCATTTCAATGAGGATTTACCGAAGCCTAAAGGCGCGTCATTGACGCGGTTAAACCAGTTGGCAGAGAAGCATCAGTTAAAAAATCCCGACAGTTTTGATGACCTGGGCTATTCAGTAAATAAAATTGTCAATCAAGCGACCGAAGAATACAAAGTACAGCAGCTTTGGAATCAAAGGATGAAGCAGCACAAGACCCGGCAAGCGGTTTTTGCAAGCTATTATGCAGAAACATTTGCAGATGAATATTCACTGAGTGCTGAGCAAAAGCTCCAATTAGACAAGGCGTCGCAGGTATTTGCGCAAGCGTTTGCTGATGATTTGAAACATCAGCTGTCAGAAAAGTCGATTCAAAATTTAGACGAGAATAGCCTCGATTTATTTGATGATGGCATTTACCGCGCAGTGTATCACGATGTGATGACGTATCTTCCAAAATAAGGCACTGAAAAAAAGAACCTCCGCAGAGGTTCTTTTTTTGGCTAAAATTTATAAAAAATCTTTTAAGTCGGGTTTAACGCCATTCCAAATGCGGAAGGATTCAATGGCTTGACCCACCAGCATGCCAAAGCCTTCCGAAGCAGGAACCCCGCGCGCTTTGGCTTGATCTAAAAAGCTTGAGGGTTTGCCATAGGCCATTTCGTAGGCCTGCTTGAATTGCAGCGCTTCGGGCAGAATCAGGGCATCACCGCTGAGGCTGGCAGATGTCGCATTAATGGCAATATCAAAATGGCCTTGCAGCGCATCCAGGCCGGCAGCGCTTAACTCAGCTGCAGGCACGGCATCTTTTAAGTCAGCAACCAGCTGTTCTGCACGGGCAAGGGTACGGTTGGCAATTACAATTTTTTTCGCGCCAGCCTGTACCAGCGGATAAATCACCCCGCGGGTTGCGCCGCCTGCGCCAATAATTAAAATGTCTGTGTGTTCCAGATTCCAGCCCAGCGCCTTCATGGCATCCACAAGGCCTTGCCCGTCAGTATTGTCGCCATGTAATTTACCGTCTTGCATCCATAGCGTATTCACGGCCTTGGCGATTTTGGCGCGTTCAGTTAACACGGCGCAGGCCGCAAAAGCCTGTTCTTTAAATGGAACTGTGACATTCATGCCGGCGCCGCCTTGCGCAAAGAATGCCTTCATGCTGGCGTCAAAACCGTCCAGCGGCGCTAAGCGTTTGCTGTAGTGCAGATCCACACCGGTTTTAGCCGCAAAGGCATGATGCAGCTCCGGTGAGCGGGATTGTTCAATTGGGTTGCCAATAACGGCGAATTGCTTGCTCATCGCACAAAATCCATGTGGAGAAATGTGCATCAATATACGGCAAATTGCGGGCGCGCTAAAGCGCTCATCTGAAATTAGGAGGGAAGGCGGTCTGCGGCTGCTAGGGATTGCATACGGCTAATACCGCATCCACCATTAAAAATGCTGCGCTGATGAGAATGCCTGCCAGCGCAAGCGCCATGCTGGTAAATGCAAAGTTGTCGTTGAATGCGCTTTCTGAGAAAACAGCAGTGCTGATGGACCCCATCATGGCGGCAATAAAGGCCCAAAACAGCAGGGCAGCGGAGCTGATTTTTTTCGTATTCATTATGCTTTGCCTCATGCAATTGAGAGGAAATATACAGATTTTACATGTCATTTCTGTGTCTATGCTGATACTACACGAGCCAAAAAATAAAGGGTGAATTTGTTGAAAAATTAACAGGAGTTCCAGTCAGGAATTTGTGTTGACGCGTTAATCTTTGCAAAGCCGGTATAAAAGATGTGAACGGCTGGCAGCCGGTGTAAAAACTTGTATGCATGCTGCAGAGAAAAACCCCCAGAAATGGAGGTTTTTCTTTTGCTTTTAGGGTCAGCAGCAGCGCATGTTTATTTCAGCTTGCCGAGCCAATCTTGCGGTTTTAAATAATAGTCAGTCAGTTTTTTCTCTGCAGAATGTTCATCCCATTCTGGACGGTAGGACCAGCCCGCCAGCGGCGGCATGCTGACCAAAATGGATTCAATCCGTCCGCCTGTTTGTAAGCCAAACAAGGTTCCGCGGTCATAAACCAGATTGTATTCGACATAGCGGCCGCGGCGGTAGAGCTGGAATTCCCGCTGCGCTTCGCTATAAGGCTTGTCCTGATTGCGCTGGAAGATTGGCAGGATGGCTTCTAAATAGCCGTTTCCGACAGCCTGCATATATTGGAAGCAGGTTTCAAAATCCCACTGGTTTAAATCATCAAAGAATAACCCGCCCACGCCGCGCTGTTCATCGCGGTGTTTTAAGTAGAAATAATCATCACACCATTTTTTGTGTTCGTCATAGACCGCTTCGCCAAAAGGCGCGCACAGGTCATGTGCAGTTTGATGCCATGACCGCACATCTTCATCATTCGGGTAAAACGGCGTCAAGTCAAAACCGCCGCCGAACCACCAAATCGGGTCTTGGCCTTCTTTTTCCGCTACAAACAGGCGCACATTGGCATGCGAAGTCGGCACATTGGGGTTTTTCGGATGAATCACCAATGAAACCCCCATGGCCTGCGCTTTGGCGCCGGCAATATTCGGATGGCGTTCAGTCGCAGAAGCGGGCAGCTTGGAAATATTGATATGCGAGAACATCACCCCGCCTTTTTCAATCACGGCGCCGTTTTGCAGGACACGCGAGCGCCCGCCGCCGCCTTCAGGCCGTTCCCAGTCATCAATCATGAACTCGGCTGAACCGCCGCCAGCGCGTTCCTGCTGTTCGAGCGCAGCGCAAATGCGGGCTTGCAGGCCGGTAAGGAAATCTCGGACACGCTGAATATCTGCGGAAGTTGGATGCTGCATCTGGACCTTCAAAAGGAAAATCAAAAACTGTAAACATCAAAGCATAGATTCAGCAAAAACTTAAGGAATTTTTACTGATGCGCATGCTTGAATATTTGGCGATTCGCGGGTTAGGAATACAGATGAGGGCGCTTTAATCCGACTAAAAGGCTAGGTTGAATTCAAAAATGAAGCTCCGCAAAATAGGGTGAGAAAGATTTATTTTGAGCGATGGGGCGGCGCGCATGCAGCAGTTAAAATCACTGATTCAAAAGTACAATGTGCCGGGGCCGCGCTATACCAGTTATCCGACTGTGCCGTATTGGGATGAGCAGTCCTTTTCATTGGCGCTTTGGAAACAGACCCTGAAGCGCTCCTTTGACGAATCCAACTGCTCTGAAGGCATCAGCCTGTATATCCATTTGCCGTTTTGCGAAAGCCTGTGCACCTTTTGCGGCTGCCATAAAAAAGTCACTAAAAAGCATGAGATGGAGCAGCCTTATATTCAGGCCGTGCTGAAAGAATGGGACTTGTATTGCCGGCTCCTGCAGGATACGCCTGTGATTAAAGAAATTCATTTGGGCGGCGGCACGCCCACTTTTTTCTCGCCAGCGCATTTAACGCAGCTGATTGACGGCATTTTGTCCAAAGCGGAAATCGCCAAAGAATATGAGTTCAGTTTTGAGGGGCATCCGAACAACACCACACGGGAGCATTTGCAGGCGCTGTATGACTTAGGCTTCCGCCGGGTCAGTTATGGCGTGCAGGACTACAATGAAACTGTGCAAAAAGCCATTCACCGCATTCAGCCCTATGAAAATGTAGAACGCGTGACGCAGTGGGCGCGTGAGATCGGCTATACCTCCATTTCACATGATTTGGTCTTTGGCCTGCCGTTCCAAAACTTGGAAGATGTGCTGCAGACCATTCATCAGACCCGACGCTTGATGCCGGACCGCCTGGCGTTCTACAGCTATGCGCATGTGCCCTGGATTAAAGGCAATGGCCAGCGCGGCTTTAAAGATGCCGATGTGCCGAAAGATGACATGAAGCGTCAATGCTATGAGGAAGGCAAAAAGCAATTGCTGGCGCAGGGCTACCATGAAATCGGCATGGATCATTTTGCGCTGCCATCCGATGAAATGGCGAAAGCGTTTGCAGAGGGCAGCCTGCACCGCAATTTTATGGGCTATACCGCCTCTAAAACTCAAGTGATGATTGGGCTTGGCATGTCTTCCATCAGCGACAGCTGGTACAGTTTTGCGCAAAATGAAAAGAAACTGGAAGATTATTATGCGCGCCTGGAACAGGATGAAATCCCGGTTTATCGCGGGCATGTGCTGTCGCAGGAAGATTTGATCATCCGCCAGCATATTTTAAATTTGATGTGTAGCTTTAACACGTCTTGGAGTGCCCCAGCACAATATTTTGCTGAATTGCCTCAAGTCTTGGCACAGCTGGCAGAAATGCAGCAGGATGGCTTGCTGGAAATGACAGAAGACTGCATTCAGGTGACCGAGCAGGGCAAGCCTTTTGTGCGCAATGTCTGCATGGCCTTTGATTTGCATTTAAAGCGCAAAGTGCCGGGGAACCGGATTTTTTCGATGACGATTTGAATCTCCCCTAACCCCTCTTTAGCAAAGAGGGGAAAGCCTCCCTTTGCAAAAGGGAGATTTGGAGGGATTAATTTATGGAGAATTTAGAGGGCTTTTAAAAATCATCCTTATCGTACATATGCGACATGCGCTCATGTTTGGTTTTCAAATATTGCTCATTGAAAGGGTTTAGGCCGACGGTCAGCGGCACACGGTCAACGACATTGATGCCCAGATCAGTCAGCGCCTTAATTTTCAGCGGGTTATTGGTGATCAGCAGCACTTCTTTCACCTGCAAATGATCCAGCATGATCGTGCACATATCGTAGCGGCGCGCATCTGCCGGCAGGTTCAGCATGAGGTTGGCGTCTACGGTGTCGTGGCCTTGATCCTGCAGCGCATAGGCGCGGATTTTATTGGTTAAGCCAATGCCGCGGCCTTCCTGGCGCAAGTATAAAATTACCCCTTGGCCGGCTTCATTAATCAGTTTCTGTGTGGCCTGCAATTGCGGACCGCAGTCGCATTTTAACGAGGCAAAGGCGTCACCGGTTAAGCATTCTGAATGAATGCGCACAAGAACTGGCCCTTGCGGCGCGGTTTCCAGCCCTTTAGAGAGTGCCACATGTTCTTCGCCGGTTTGAGGATCTTGAAATACCGTAATTTTAAATTCACCAAATGCAGTAGGTAATCTCGATGTTGCGACAAATTCTATAGGCACAGTCAAACCCGTTTTTTCGTTCATAAAGTGGCTAAAGTATAGCGTAATGCTTGGACATTGGTAGAATTGCTACTATGAATTTATGCAGAAGATTTTCTTTTTTGTATAAAGCGAACGATAATAGTTGATAAATAGTAAGATTATTCAGGATAATCTCCACCATTCTACAAACACCCGATTTTTGAGTGCTGTTCAAAATTGCAACGCTAGAAATATGGCTGATTGCAGGTGATACAATCCGACGATATGATCGGATATCCATTTGACCTAGCTTAGAATTTGCCAGGCTTTAGAAGGCTTTGCCATATTATGCTGTATACAGAAATACCGTCTCAACGTCCCAATACACCGCTGCTGGATACGATCGATCATCCGCAGCAGCTCCGTTTGCTTGAGCGCAGCCAGCTTGAGCAGGTGGCGGACGAACTGCGTCAATTCATTTTGTATGCAGCGGGGCAAAGCGGCGGACACTTTGGCGCAAACCTTGGCGTAATTGAGCTGACTGTTGCGCTGCACTATTGTTTTAATACGCCGAATGACCGCCTGATTTGGGATGTGGGGCATCAAGCCTATCCGCATAAGGCTTTGACAGGCCGCCGTGAGCAGCTGGTCACCATCCGCTCTAAAGACGGCTTGGCGGCTTTCCCGGCGCGGGAAGAATCAGAATTTGACACCTTTGGCGTCGGCCATTCATCGACGGCAATTTCAGCTGGATTGGGCATGTCGCTGGCCCGGCGCTACCAGAAAGATCCGTGCGATGTCGTGGCGATTGTCGGTGATGGCGCGATGACTGCAGGCATGGCTTTTGAAGCGATGAATGATGCGGTTGCGCACAATGCTGACCTGATGGTGGTGCTGAATGACAATGATATGTCAATCTCATGCAGCACGGGCGGTTTTGCCAAGCATTTGGCTGCGCTCTGGGAGCGCGGCGAATCGGTCAATATTTCAGAAGACGGCGACGCTTTTGTGCAGCCTTATCCTGAATGGGCCTATAACTCGCGCCTGCACAGCGCAGCGACGGATGCCGCGGACAATTTATTTAAAGCGGTGGGTTTTGACTATTTCGGCCCATTTGACGGCCATGATGTGAATCAGCTGGCGCAAGTGTTTGATGCGCTGAAAAAGCGTTCTGGCCCGCGTTTAATTCATATTTATACCAAAAAAGGCAAAGGCTTTGTGCCTGCCGAAGCCGATCAAATAAAATATCATGCGATCTCTAAACTGAATGCGCCTGCAGTGGCCAATACGGCACCCAAATATTCAGATGTGTTTGGACAATGGCTGTGTGATGAGGCCGCGCAGGATGAGCGCCTGATTGCCATTACGCCAGCCATGTGTGAAGGCTCTGGCATGGTGAAGTTTGCGCAGCAGTATCCTGAACGTTATTTTGATGTGGCGATTGCAGAACAGCATGCAGTGACGTTGGCCGCCGGCATGGCGTGTGAAGGCCTAAAGCCTGTGGTTGCCATTTATTCGACTTTCCTGCAGCGCGGCTATGACCAGCTGGTGCATGATGTGGCTTTGCAGAATTTAGATGTGACCTTTGGCATTGACCGTGCAGGTTTAGTGGGTGAAGACGGGCCAACGCATGCGGGCGCTTATGATTATGCCTATATGCGCACGATTCCGAATATCGTGATTATGGCGCCAAAAGATGAAAATGAATGCCGTCAAATGCTGCATACCGCTTATTTATACAATGGCCCAGCAGCGGTGCGCTATCCGCGCGGCAATGGCCTAGGCGTAGAAATGCAGAATAAGCTGACTGCGATGGAGATTGGCAAGGCGGAAATTCTGGCGGTTTATAATGAGCAATACGGCGACTGCATTTCTGTTTTAGCTTTTGGCAGCCGGGTGCAGGCCGCATTGCAGGCGGCGCAGTCATTTGCAAAACAGCATGATGTGGCTGTGCGTGTGGTGAATATGCGTTATGTCAAACCTCTGGATGAACAGCTGATTGATGCGGTTGCGGACGATACGGCATTGTTTGTGACGGTGGAAGAGCATGCTGTCATGGGCGGTGCGGGCAGTGCGGTGAATGAATACTTGGCTAAGGCGCACATTGTCAAACCCATCTGCAACTTGGGGCTGGAGGATGAGTTCCTGCACCAGGCAACACACAGCCAAATGCTGCAGCAGGCAGGCTTGGATGCGCAAGGTATTGAAAACTCAATTAAACATGCGTGGCTGAAAGTTATAAACATCGCGCCATAAGCCGTTTAAAAATTTTAGAAACATTTTTCCCCTAAAAGCCCGGATATTTGCTAAAATATCCGGGCTTTTATGCATTATTCTTTATCAATATCTTCAAATTTGTAGTGGGTGTTCAATGGAACCTATGGTGGTGATGGCTGCGCGTGCGGCTCAATTAGTCGGTCAAGAGCTTTTAAAAGCGCATCAAAATCGTCATAAACTCGATCTGCAAGTTGAAGAAAAAGGTATTGATGGCCCTGTTACACGTGTAGACCGTTATTTAGAAGAATTAACGATTGCAACGCTGAAAAAAAGCTATAAAAACCACAGCTTCCTGGGTGAAGAGTTTGGCCTGCAAGAAGGCAATGGCCACGATGCTGACTGGTGCTGGATTATCGATCCGCTTGATGGCACATTAAACTTTATTCACGGTGTTCCTCATTTCTGTATTTCCCTTGCAGTGCAGCACAAAGGTGTGACGCAGCATGGCGTGATTTACGATCCTGTAAAAGATGAACTATTCTCTGCAAGCCGCGGCCGCGGTGCAATGATGAATCAGCGCCGTATTCGTGTGAATGTCAAAGACAGCCTAGAAAATACCTTTATGGGTGTGGGCCATGCTTACCGTAAAGTCCGCAATGGCGAAGTTGTCTCTTACGCAAAAAACCATTTTAACTCCTTGTTGAATGTCACTGAAGCGGGCGCGCAATTCCGCCGTTCAGGCTCTGCAGCCCTGGACTTGGCTTATGTAGCGGCAGGCCGCTATGATGCATATTTTGAACTGGGTTTAAAGCCATGGGATATCGCAGCCGGCGAACTGATTGTGAAAGAAGCGGGCGGTACTGTTGTTGATGCACGCGGCGGTTCTGAGTCTATGGACAACGGTCAGGTGATCGCATGTTCTATGAAAATGCTGAAACCGTTGATGCAGGCGGTTGTTCCTGCCTGGGGCGACGCTGCGAAGTAATTTATGCTTTCGTAGACTGATTTTTAAAAGCCTTCATGAAAATGAAGGCTTTTTTGTGCGATATTGAAAATAACAGAGCGAACTTAAACAGGTTGTGCTATTTGATGATTCATCTCATCGGTTTGGGAGGTGCAGGGAAAACCACTGCGGGCAAATTGCTGTCAATCAAAATGAATATTCCATGCATTGATCTGGATGAATGTTTTATTGAAAATGCGGGTGATATTGCTGAATATATTGATTTGTATGGCTATGCTGCGTATGCAAAGCGCAATGTTGAATTGTATCTGCATTTAAAGCAGGGTATGGATGAAAATACGCAGATGGTAGTAGTCTGTTCTTCAGGCTTTATGACCTATCCTGAAAATATTATTTCTGCTTATTTGCAGCTAAAACAAGATATTGAAGTTAATCCATCCACTTTTTTGCTGGTGCCTTCTTTGAATTTGGATGAATGCATAGAAATTATTGTGGAAAGACAGCTCGCAAGGCCGTATTTAAATTCAGATGCTGAAAAAGAAGAGCTGAAAGTCAGAAAAAGATTTGAAATTTACCGTAAGTTGAATTGTTATACAATTTTGACCAATCAGTCTTCCGAGGCTGTCGTTTGTCAAATCGTTCAGCAGCTGGGATGAGCGTTGAAAATGCCGATATGTGAATGAAAGAATTCTCCCTTAACACCGCTTTGCATGTCTTCATTAGCGGATGAATAAAATAATCACGATTCTTACTGGATATAGAGCTGATTGCATGCGTTGGCAATTCATCGTTAAAAATAGATGTATGGCATTGAAAATATTTATAATTGACTGAACAATTCTTCTATGTATGCACACCGTGTGATGGTAATTCAAAAAAAAACAGGGCATGATTAAAATGCTGGATAAAGCGCCAAGCACAGACTAAGTGTGGAGATTTTTTCTCGGGTTTCTGATTTGGTGCGGGATCTATGCCGTTTATTTATATCAGCCCATTCAGCAATGGATGGTTAGCAGTTTAGATCATTATCCTGCTAAAATTATTGTTATTCATTTGATGCTTATGGTAGGCCTGCCATTTGGGATACTTGCTGTTTTTGGAAAATTAAAAGCTGAATCTGCTCCTGCAAAACGGGCCCAAAGAATAAGTCACAGGAAAAAACAATAAAACTTCGTGACATTATTTTAAATTCTGCTATACTCCGCCCACGCACTAAATTACGTTCATTACCTGAACATTTCTCTTCTATATTGTGTATGCGCGTCCGGTCCAAAGAGAGGACAATATTTCGCGCCCCACCCAATCGCTTAAGCGATTCCTTCAGGTTGCGGCTGTTATCAAATGTGCGTTATACGCATCGTCGTTCTCGGATCGCCGCTGATTCTATATTTTCAGCGATTATTGCTGTGCCGCTTTTTGCCGATGTCCATCAGACCATATATTTAATGGAGCACCCACATTAGGGTGAATATCTCTATGAGCAAAACTTTTGCTGATTTTTCTTTAGACGAGTCGCTGCAACAAGCACTTGAGACTCTTGGTTTTACTACACCAACTCCTGTGCAGGAACAATCAATTCCTGCAGCAATGGAAGGTAAAGACCTTCTTGTATCGAGCCAAACAGGTTCTGGTAAAACAGCTGCATTCTTACTCCCAACTTTAAATGCTTTAGCTGGCGAAGATACCTTCCTGCCTTTCAAAGAACGCATGAAGGCTGTGACTCAACCAAACATTTTGGTTATTTCACCAACACGTGAACTTGCACAGCAAGTATGTCAAGACGCGATTGCATTTGTACGCCACATGAAAGGCGTGCGTGTTGCTGCAATCATGGGCGGCATGCCTTTCGGCAAGCAAATCCAGCAATTAAAAGGCGCGCAAGTTGTTGTTGCAACTCCAGGCCGTTTATTGGATCTTGTTAACCGCCGTCAAATCAAACTTGATAAAGTGGATGCTTTAATTGTCGATGAAGCAGACCGCATGCTTGATCTTGGCTTCTCTGAAGACCTTGAAGCCATCAGCGATTTGGCTGCAAACCGTAAGCAAACATTAATGTTCTCTGCAACTTTTGCACCGCGCATCATCAATCTTGCTGAACGCATGATGAATGATCCGCAGCGTATTGCAATTGAAACAGGCCATTCTACAAATACAGACATCACCCAAACTTTGCATTGGACTGATGGTTTCGAACATAAGAAAAAATTGCTGACGCATTGGTTAAGTGCTGAAGATTTAGATCAGGCGGTTGTCTTCGCTTCAACCCAAGAAGATACAGATATGCTGGCTGAAGAGCTTGCAGAAGCAGGTCTTTCAGTTGTAGCTCTTCATGGCGCAATGCCGCAAACTGTACGTAACCGCCGTTTGCGTTCTATTCGTGAAGGCCGTGCAAAAATTCTTGTTGCGACAGACGTTGCAGCGCGTGGCCTTGACGTACCGACAATTTCACACGTCATCAACTTCGGTCTTCCAATGAAGAACGAAGACTATGTACACCGTATTGGCCGTACAGGCCGTGCTGGCCGTACTGGTAAAGCCATTACTTTAGCGACTTACCGTGAACGCGGTAAAATCCGTGCTTTAGAAGACTATTTAGATGCACGTTTAGAAGTATCTGAAATTGAAGGCCTTGAGCCATCTCCACCTCCTGCACGCGGTGGCCGTGATGGCGGCGGTCGTGGCCGTGATGGCGGTGGTCGTGGCCGTGGCGGTCGTGATGGCGGCCGTGGCGGTTTCGGTGGCGGTCGTCGTTTTGAAGGCGAAAGCAACTTTAAACGCCGTGAAGGCGGTGATGATCGTCCACGTCGCAGCTACGATGACAAACCTCGCGGTGATCGTCCATCATTTGGTGGTGAAGACCGTCCGCGCCGTGAGTTTAATTCAGATCGTCCACGCCGCGAAGGCGGTTTCGGTGATCGTCCGCAGCGTTCTTTTGATGACCGTCCAAAACGTGATTTTGGCGACCGTCCACGCCGTGAAGGCGGTTTCGGTGACCGTCCGCAGCGTTCTTTTGATGACCGTCCAAAGCGTGAATTCAACTCTGACCGTCCGCGCCGTGAAGGCGGTTTTAACGATAAACCTCGTTTTAACTCGAATGATGACAACCGTGGCAACAGCGTAGATTACAAACCGCGCCGTGAAGGTTCTTTCGGTGACCGTCCAAAACGTGATTTTGGCGACCGTCCAGCGCCGCGCCGTGAAGGCGGTTTCGGTGACCGTCCGCAGCGTTCTTTTGGTGATGACCGTCCAAAACGCACTTTTGGCGAAGACCGTCCAAAGCGTGAGTTCAACTCAGACCGTCCGCGTCGTAAATTTAACGACTAAATCTCGGGTTTAGTCCTAAATTGAAAAAAAGCCAGTGTTTCCACTGGCTTTTTTTTATTGCACATTTTATTTAATGAAATGTATACTGAGTCATATTTTCAATATTTTTTGATGATTATGAATAGCAAATCTGTTGAGTTGAAAAAAACGGCATTGATCGTTATTCTGCCTTACATCGGGCTGGCATTGCTCTTATCTAATATTCTTTACTACATTTATAACCGTTTCAATTGATCAAAACTGAAGTGCAATAAAAAATAGAGCTTAAAGAACAAATACAATACTGCGCTATTCCAGTAAAACTGATTACATCGAATGGTAACATTTTAAACTCTAATCCTTTATAGTATGCATGCTGAAAAAATGCAGGAAAACGCTCAGCTATGAATAATCAAACACCTCAGCAAGCTCAATCACTGATTGAAGTGAAAAATTTGAGCTTCAAGCGGGGCGAGCGTGTTATTTATGACAATGTGAGTTTAAACATACGCCGCGGACAAATTACGGCGATTATGGGACCTTCCGGTACGGGTAAGACCACGCTATTGCGATTGATTGGCGGACAGTTGACGCCTGATCAGGGTGAAGTGCTGCTGGATGGCAAGAACATTGGATTAATGACCCGCCAGGAACTTTTTGCCGCACGCGCCAGAATGGGCATGCTGTTTCAAAGCGGCGCGCTGTTTACCGATATGTCTGTCTATGAAAATGTCGCGTTTCCGATCCGCGCGCATACTCAGCTGCCAGAGCACTTAATTGCCGAAATGGTGGCGCTGAAACTTGAATCCGTCGGGTTGCGCGGTACGGAACAATTTATGCCTTCTGAACTGTCGGGCGGCATGAACCGCCGCGTGGCTTTGGCGCGCGCGATTGCGCTGGACCCGGAACTGATCATGTATGATGAGCCTTTTGCCGGGCAGGACCCGATTGTCATGGGCGTGCTGACCCGTCTAATCCGTTCGCTGCGGGATGCTTTGGATTTAACCACGATTATTGTGTCGCATGATGTTGCGGAGACCCTGTCAATTGCCGACTATATTTATGTGGTCGCAGAAGGCATAGTGCAGGGCGAAGGTACGCCAGAACAGCTGAAGAAGCATGCATCGCCTTTTGTGAAGCAGTTTTTGACGGGTTCAATCGAAGGCCCTGTGGATTATCAGTTCAGTCATCAACCTTATTTAAATCATGAGGTGCATTAATGAATGCAATTGCCTCATTAGGCAGGCGCGTCATTGAGCGCGTCCGCGGCATAGGCACAGCTACGCTGATGCTGCTGCAGGTTTTATTTTCTTTGCCGACCTGGCTTGGCGTGCAGCTGTTTATTTACCAGATGTACCGTGTTGGCGTGATGTCGCTGCTGATTATTGTGGTCTCAGGCTTATTTATCGGCGCGGTGCTGGGCTTGCAGATGTACAGCATTTTAGTCACTTTTGGCAGTGAAGCGATGCTGGGCGCTGCGGTTTCTCTAACATTGCTGCGGGAGCTTGCGCCAGTAGTGGCTGCGCTGCTTTTCGCCGGCCGCGCCGGTTCTGCTTTGACCGCGGAAATTGGCTTGATGAAAGCCACTGAACAGCTGTCCAGCATGGAAATGATCGGGGTGGATCCTTTAAAGCGGGTGATTTCGCCGCGCTTATGGGCGGGTATTTTCAGCCTGCCGATGCTCTCAGTGATCTTTGCCGCCGTCGGCATTATGGGCGGGAAAATGGTTGGGGTGGACTTTTTGGGCGCCGATGAAGGCTCTTACTGGAGCGGCATGGAAAATGCCGTACAGTTCTATAAAGATATTTTTAACGGCACAATTATTAAAAGTTTTGTGTTTGCATTTATTTGTACTGGAATTGCCGTGTATCAGGGCTATGCCTGTGAGCCGACATCCGAGGGAATTGCAACGTCGACGACCCGTACCGTGGTGTACTCGTCGCTGTGTGTTTTAGGTTTTGATTTTGTGCTGACTGCGGTCATGTTTGGAGGTGTTTAATGAAATCACGTGCAAGTGAACTGGCCGTCGGTGTATTTGTTATCTTATTTGGAATTGCATTGTTTTTCTTAGCGATGCGCGTCAGCGGTCTAGTGGGCAATACCACGAAAGACCCTTATGAAATGACCGCGGTCTTTGAAAACGTCAATGGCATCAAGCCGCGCGCAAAAGTTGCGATGAGCGGTGTGAAAATCGGCCAGGTCGATGCCATAACCTTGGATCCTGTGACCCGTTTGGCAACGGTGCATATCACATTAGACGGCAGTCTGACGACGTTTAATCCGGAACAGCTGAAGCATGTGCAGAAAGAGGCCTTGGAAGAATTGCGCTACAGCAGCGACTATGCAGCAGCAGATGCCGCGCAACAAAAAGCAATGGAAAAGCAGCTGATTGATAACATGAAATCCATCACGAATATTGATGAAGATGCTTATATTATGGTTGCAACCAATGGCTTATTGGGTGAAAAGTATTTGAAAATCATACCGGGCGGCGGCTTGAATTACCTGAAACGCGGTGACCGCATTGCCAATACCCAAGGTACGATGGAAATTGAAGATTTAGTGACTAAATTTGTGACTGGCGGCGCCGGCAAATCGTCAGAAAACACAGGCAGTGCGCCAGCATCATTGGATAAAGCATCTGCAGAGCCAGCAGATGCAGAACCTGCATTTGTTGAATAATTACTAAGGAGATATTGCGTGAATACTTTATTTAAACAGACGCTTACAGCAAGCATTCTTTCAACCGTGATTGCGGGAACTGCTTTTGCTGCGCCGTCTGAAGCCCCGCCTGCATTTGTTAAAAAAGTCGCAGATGGCTTAATTTCACGCTTAAAAGCAGATCACAGCAAACTGCAAAACAACCCTGCAGCGGTCAAAGCGATTATCCGTCAAAATCTTGACCCTTATATTGATTCACAAGCATTTACCCGGATTGTGATGGGGACGTATGCAACGAACCAATACAGTTCAGCTGCCCAGCGCGCTCAGTTTGAAAAGAACTTCCGCGAGACGCTGATTGAGAATTACGGCAGCGCGTTTGCGAAATTTACCAACCAGACTTACAGCATGCGTCCATACAAAGACAATGGCAGCAAGAATCCGGTGGTGACCCTTGATTTCAACAACAACGGCGAAAAAATTCCTGTATCTTTCCAATTGGCGGATAAAGGTTCGCAATGGAAAATCCGCAATATCAATGTGTCAGGCATTGACCTTGGCTTGCAATTCCGCAACCAGTTTGCAGCAACCGTAAAGCGCAATGGAGGCAACTTGGATAAAGCCATTGCCAACTTCAAGCCAGATGCGGAAGCCGCGGTTGATAAGAAAAAATAAGACAGGCCTTATATGATTAAGTTTGATCAGCAGGAAATGCAGGTTTCTGGAAAAATTGACTACAGCAATGCCGAGCAATATTACCAGAAGGGCCTGAACGTGATTCAAGCGCAATCCCAGTTTCCTGTTGTGGTGAATCTATCACAGCTGGAACAGGGCAGTACGCTGGCTTTGGCGGTATTGGTGCGCTGGCTGCGCCAGACACCGGATGCGCAAGGGCTGCAGTTTAAGGCTGTACCTGCAAAAATGATGAAAATCATTCAGGCATGCCACTTAGAACATGACTTGCAGCTGATTTAATATAATCGATGTTTGTAAAAGAAAGCGCCTTCGGGCGCTTTTTTATTGGGGTAAACTCCTCCCTTTATCAAAGGGAGGCTGGGAGGGATTTTATCAAATCCATTTTTTCCAGCGGAAGTAAATCATCGGGCCGACCAAGAATGCGATCAGAATCAAGCTGACCACAATAAAGCTGGTTGCGCCGTGCGCAAACGGCAGCACATCGGTGTTCATGCCGTAGATGCTGGCAATCAGCATGGGCGGCGCCAGCATGCTTGGCAGGATGGAGAAGCGGCGGATCGTATCATTCTGCTCAGTGTTAATGAATCCAGAGGTGGTGTCCAGCAGGAAGCGCACTTTTTGGAACAAGAAAGCGTCATGTTCAACCAGTGAGCGCACATCTTCACTGAGTTCCCGAATATCCGCATCGTAAATATGGCTGCCCAAGGCGCGCGGACGCGACAGAAAGGTCAGCACGCGGCGCAAGTCAATCAGGCAGAGCTGGGCTTTCCCGAGCATATCTTCCAGCTGCGCTAAGCGCGTGATCATGTCATCCAGATCTAAAATCATTTCACGGTGGCGGTTATTCAGCACTTCTGTGGAATACTTTTCCAAGTCCTTGTGGATATCTTCCAAGATATCCGCAAGCTCATCCAGCTTGGCTTCCAGCAGGCCCAGTAAAATCCAGGTCGGATCTTTGTAATCAATTTCATAGTCATTGCGGCGCGCGCGCGCGCGAAAAGCGCGGAAAGCTACCAGCTTTTCACCGCGCAGGGTGAATAAGCGCTCTTTATGCAAAATGAATGCAACTGTTTGCACTGTCGCTAAAATGTTGGAATTTTCTTCCGCTTCACCGTCAACTTGAAAATTTTTATTTTTCGTTAAAAAATACGTACTGATATGCAAAATACCGTCATCATCACGGTAGAATCGTGCAGAAGATGAAATATCTTCCAGCGATTTCAGGGTCGGCATATTTTGACCGTAGGCATCTAAAATCCATTGCTGTTCTTCTTGAGAGGGGGCAATGAGGTCGAGCCAGACTAAATCAGGATGTAAATCAAAGTCGCCATTAATGGTGGCGTCTTCCAAGCTACCGCGCTCTGTGGCGTAAAAGGCTTCAAGCATGCCGTCTTTTCTCCCTTGCGCAGTGCGTGTAAATGAATGCGTGTATTTTAGACAAGGATTTGAAGAAATACACTGTTCGAATGGTTATTTTATTAAAAAAACTCCATGAAGTTTATTTTAGCGGCATGACAGATTGATAACACGGTGATACTGAATGAAATCTATAGCAATTTTTTGCGGTTCTGCATTAGGAACAGACCCGATTTATTTAAAGATGGCGCAATTGGTTGGACAAACACTGGCTCAGCATCAAATTACGCTGGTGTATGGCGGCGGCCGTTCGGGATTGATGGGCATGGTGGCGGACAGCGCCTTGCAGGCGGGCGGCAAGGTGATCGGCGTGATTCCAAAGCAGCTGGTTGACCGTGAATTGGCGCATCCGGATCTCACAGAACTGCATATTGTTGAAAATATGCATGAACGCAAGACGCAAATGTCAGAACTGGCTGACGGCTTTATTGCGATACCGGGCGGTGCTGGAACACTGGAAGAAATTTTTGAACAGTGGACTTGGGCGCAGCTGGGGATTCATCAAAAACCGTGCGCATTTTTAAATGTTGATGGCTTTTATGATGATTTGCTGAAATTCATTCAAACTACTGTAGATAAAGGCTTTACCCATCAGCGTTTCAGCAGCAGCCTGATTGCATCGGACGGCATTGAAGAAATTCTGCAGCAGTTTAAAGCGTATGTGCCGCCGCAGCCTAAATGGGGCATGGCCGATCAGCAAAATTTAGTGAAACGTGCATGAAAGTCATTACTGTCGCGGCAGGCATTGTCCTGAATGATCAGCATCAATTGCTCTTGGTGCGCAAGAAAAATACGTCATGCTTTATGCAGGTGGGCGGCAAGCTGGAGCCGAATGAATTGCCTGAACGCACCATTATTCGGGAAATTGAAGAGGAAATTGGCTGCACGGCGCAAATTCAGCATTATTTAGGCCGTTTTGAGACGCCGGCAGCCAATGAGCCAGATCATCTGCTGGTCAGCTATGTTTACCATGTCACTTTAGACCGAAACCCGGAAGTTCAGGCGGAAATTGCAGAAATGAAATGGGTGGATTTGAATGATGCAGAAACAGCGCTAGCGCCATTAACCTCAGAAATTGTGATGCCATGGGTTAAGCAGTATCTGGTGGCATCAGCTTAACAGTCCTTTTTCTGTGCTGCCGCTATTGAGCGGCAGCTAAGCATACCGCGGATATCTGCCGGCAGTTCAGCTGCTCTAAACACTGTTTTAGGGCGTGAATGGAGCTGCCGGTGGTCACCACATCATCTACAATCAAGACTTTTCGGTAACGCACTCTTGGTTTTTCATTCATTACAAACTGCTGCTGAATATCCTGCAAGCGCTCTAAGCGGCTGAGGCCTTTCTGCGAATGCTGCTGCAAGCGCTGAACCGGCTGCCAAATGGGGACATTCAAATGCGCAGACAATCCTTTGGCCAGCAGCAGGGATTGGTTATAGCCGCGTTCAGTCAATTTTTCCAAAGAGATCGGCATCGGCACGATGGCTTGAATTTTAGGGAGCTTTAATTCGCGCAATAAACCTGCCAGCGCCGTTTGATAATGCAGATGCTGCTGATATTTAAATTGCTGAATGATGCGGTCTAAAGGATAGGCATAATGGCAGGCGCTAAAAACCTGCATTTCCTGACGCAAAACGGGTTCTTTCAGCCAAGGCAGGCTGTTCCAGCAGTCTTTGCATAATGTATGTTTGTGCTGTGCATCGATGCCGCAGAGCACGCAAGGCAACATTTGCTTTAAGCCGTGGCGCATGACGCTGTTGATTATTTTTAGCATCTTTTTCTCGTTCTTTTTGTTTTTTTGTTGAATTGCTTTTGTGGTTATTTATGCCGCATCATTAACACTTGCCGCTGATGATGCCGGCGGCTCATTTCAGATTTAAAAAGATTTTTCTGCTGTTGCACTGCTTAAACATAGGCATATCTCGGCGCTTCCGGCAGCCAGCGTTTCAGCAGAGCCTCTGCATTTTTCGGATCATCCTTTAAAATCTGCTGCGCCACATAATGCGCCTGATTCAGCAGGTGGTCATCACGTTCTAATTTGGCAACCCGGAAGCCCATATCGCCGGTTTGCTTGGTGCCTAAGAGTTCACCCGGCCCGCGCAGTTCCAAATCTTTTTCCGCAATCATAAAGCCGTCATTGGTTTCACGCATGATGCGCAGCCGTTCCTGCCCATTTTGCGACAGCGGATTTTTATACAGCAGGGCGCAGAAGCTGGCTTTGGCGCCGCGTCCCACCCGTCCGCGCAATTGGTGCAATTGAGAAAGGCCCAAGCGTTCCGCATTTTCAATCACCATAATCGAGGCATTCGGCACATCTACACCCACCTCAATGACGGTAGTGGCAATCAGCAATTGAAGTTCATTGTTTTTAAACTGCTGCATCACGGCCTGTTTTTCATCGGCTTTCATTTTGCCGTGCACCAGTCCGATATTCAGTTCAGGAAAACGCTCTTTAATTTCGGCAAAGGTGGCTTCAGCAGCTTGCGCATCTAAGGTTTCGGACTGTTCCACCAAGGTGCAGACCCAATAGGCCTGTTTGCCTTCGGCGCAGTTGGTGGCAATGCGCTGCAGTACCTCTTCACGGCGGTCCAGCGGGATGGTTACAGTTTGAATCGGGGTGCGGCCGGGCGGCAGTTCATCAATCACCGAGGTATCCAAATCGCCATAGGCCGACATGGCCAATGTGCGCGGAATAGGCGTTGCGGTCATCACCAGCTGATGCGGCGTCATGCCGTTCAGGCCTTTATTGCGCAGCGCCAAACGCTGATCGACCCCAAAGCGGTGCTGTTCATCAATAATCACCAGGCCAAGTTTGGCAAAGGCGACATTGTCTTGAAACAGCGCATGAGTCCCGACCACTAAATTGGCGCTGCCGTCTTGTATGCTCTGTTCGGCTGCTGCGCGGGCTTTGCCTTTTTGCTTGCCTGAAAGCCAAGACACGGTCAGGCCCAGAGGCTCAAACCATTTTTTAAAATTTAAATAATGCTGCTCAGCCAAAATTTCAGTGGGCGCCATCAGCGCCACTTGCCAGCCTTCCTCCAGCGCATGGCAGGCAGCCACACCTGCCACCAAGGTTTTACCCGCGCCGACATCACCCTGCACTAGGCGCAGCATGGGTTTGTTTTGTTTTAAATCTTTAACAATTTCTTTGGATACCCGCTTTTGAGCGCCGGTCATTTCAAAAGGCAGCGTGCTGAGCAGGGCTTTAGCAAAAGTTTGACTGGGGCTGAACGAGGGCGCTTCAATCTGCTGCACATAGGCGCGGCGGGTCAAAAGGCTGACTTGATGCGCCACCAGTTCTTCAAAAATCAAACGCTGCTGAGCAGGGTGCGAGCCTTGCGTCAGCTGGAGCATATTGGCATTTACCGGCGGATGGTGAATATAATCCAGCGCTTGTTTCAGCGCATAGCCATTGGTAAATTTCTGCGGCAGCAGTTCAGGCAGATGATCACTGTGATTTTCTAAAGCCTGCTTAATGTATTCACGCAGCTTGGGCTGGGTCAGGCCATCGGTGGCAGGGTAAATGGCGGTCAGCTGGGTCTGCGGCAGCGGGGTGTGCTCTGTAATCAGCTGCAGTTCGGGATGGTAGGTTTCCAGCCCGCGCGCGCCAACGCGGATTTCACCAAAGATGCGCAGGCGGGCGCCCATTTTCGCGCGGTCGGTAATGCCTTTATAAATATGGTAAAAACGTAAGGTAACTTTGCCCGTATCATCATCCAGCAAGACTGCCATGGATTTGCGTTTTCCCGGCGGGAAGTCCACACTTTTCACCATGCCTTCGAGTAAATAGCTGCGTCCGGCCGTGAGCTGATTCATCGGTATAATAGTGCTGCGGTCTTCATAGTCGCGCGGCAAATGAAACAGCAAGTCATCGGTGGTAAAAATGTGGAGTTTTTCGAGCAATGCGGCCGCAGCATTTCCTACGCCTTGCAATTGATGAACGGCAGCCATTTTCCCTCAGCATATATTCAAACAGAAATAGATCTGTGATTAGGTGTTAAATGCATATTTTATTTATCGGTTATGGTAAAACATCTCAGCGCGCGGCAAAACTGTTATTTGCGCAGGGCCACCAAATTACCACAATCAGCCGAAGCCCGAAAACTGATGCGCATGCCAATCATCTGATTCAGGATGTGCATCAATTGGATTTAAGCGGCATGGCGCCTGTAGATGCAGCCTATGTGCTGCTGTCGCCAAATGCATCGACTGCAGAAGCTTATCAGCAGACCTATGTGGATAGCGTTCAGCCCATTGCCCAGGCTTTAAAAAAGCATCCGATTCAAAAAATCATCGTGGTGTCGTCTACGCGGGTGTATGGCGAAAATGCGGGTGAGCGTGTGGATGATGAAACGCTGCCAATGCCTATGGATGTGCAGGGCAGGCTGCTCTTGCAGATGGAGCAGCTGTATCAAACCGCTTTCCCTGCACAGTGCGTGATTGTCCGCCCGGCAGGAATTTATGGGACATCTGCTGCACGCATGCATAAGCTGGCTGAGACGACAAAGAGCTATCCAAATATTCACTGGGCAAACCGCATTCACATTGATGATCTTGCGAGATTCTTAGTGCACCTGCTTCACGTGGAACATGCAGAAAAATCATATATTTGCACCAATAATCAGCCGCAGCCT
This sequence comes from Acinetobacter bouvetii DSM 14964 = CIP 107468, assembly GCF_000368865.1. Lineage (GTDB taxonomy): Bacteria > Pseudomonadota > Gammaproteobacteria > Pseudomonadales > Moraxellaceae > Acinetobacter > Acinetobacter bouvetii. The sequence continues at coordinate 72,062 of NZ_KB849730.1, read as the reverse complement.
TTGCATGAGCGGATTTTGGCAATTCAACGCTCATTAAGTTTGCCCGAGCTGGTGCTGGAAAGCGGCAGGGAAACGGGGAAACGGATTTTTGCAGAGCGGATGGTGGCGTGCGGGTTTAGGTTAGAGTATAGGGATAGTTAATGTTTTGTCAGCTTGTGCCGTTTATGTTGATTTTAGGGAAATTTAAAAATATGAGAAAAGAGTTAAGAGAAATATTTATTCATGGGTGTAATGAGAAAATTGCGAAAAAAGGAGATAGCGTAGGTTTGTCTTTCTATGCTTTTTTTAAGAATAAAAATGATAATCCTGAGCTTTTAATGGAAGCGGCTGATTGGTGGATCATGCAGCATAAATTAGATCATTTTGAAAAAGCCGTAAAAATTAAAGCACTTGTTTTAAGTGAGTCTTCGCCTAATTTAACATAATGGCAATTATATGAAATTTTAAAGCCTAGATAAAATCTAAGCTTTAAAATTTAAAAACCTGTACAATAAAATCATTTTAAGCATTTCAAACAAGCTGCATTGTGTTAATTTTAGATTTTATTTGATGATTGATTCTGTGAGAGAGTTTTTAAAAAAATATAGGTTTCTATCTTTGATTTTTCTAATAATATTCATATCTTTGTTCATTTGGAAGTATAGTCCAGACAATATGAGAAACGAGGAATATGTGGGCAATATTATTTCGAGTGACTCTTTAGTTCGAAGTAAATGTGGTGTGGTGAAAGATTATTATATTGTTAAGGCAAGTTACTCTATAAATGGTGAAGTTTATTATACGGTTTATATTAATGGTAATAAAAAATCTGGTACAGTTCGTATTTTTTTATATACAGATGAATATGGAAGGATTAAAAATCATATTATCAAGTAACTCTGAATAGTCACCGATTTTATTGACAACTTATATTGAAAAATAAAAGTAGTTCTAGGCAAAAGAACATTTAACATAAAATCTCTTATACAAAATCCTTTTGTAAACCCTAAATAGAAATATCCATTTTTTTCGAAGTAAAATAAGGGGCAAGTCTTTTATAAAACTTGCCCCTGTATCTTACCCATATTCCTGAGCTTTTAATGGCGTAAAAGGAGAGGGTTAGACTTTTATTTTTTCTTGCGCTTTAAGCGTTTCTTCGCTTGTTCAGCTGCCACTTTATCTAAAGTCTCTTTCAGCTCTTCATCGCTGAAGGTGGTGATATGCTGCAGCATTTGCAGGGTCACATCATCCAAGACCAAATTGGCGTACTGCGCGACATTTTTGAAGTTGTCATCAAAGACAATCGAACCTTCTTCATTTTTGCCAATATAGCCTTGCTCCGTCAGCACCTTAATAAAGCTTTGGAACAGCGCTTTATCAAAGAACTCCGGCGAGTTGAACTCATACAGCACAGACAGGCGCTGGCCCACTAAATGGCTCAGCTCTTCCACCTGACGGGTCGAAATATTGCCCGAACCGCGCTGGGTGATGAGCGCCAGCGTCATGTAATAGCGCTCTAGGCTTTGCATCACAGGCGCAGCCAATACCACTAGCTGATTGTGGTTTTCACTGTTCGGCAAAGGTGACAGCAGATTGCCTTCGGCATCTTCTGAAATCAGCTTAGCGTGAATCAGTGCATCTGCATAGGCGCAGATCTGATCTTTCAGCTCTTCATCCTGCCATTTTAAAAACAGTTCAGCTTTTAAGAATGGATACAGCGTGCGGATCACATTGATCAAGTCACCGCGGCGGATTGAACCGTTGTGTTCAACCAAGGCGGCAATTAACGACGGCAAGACAAAGGCATGCAGAATGTTATTGCGGAAGTAGGTCAGCAGCACAGCTTGATCATCCGCAATGGCAATAATATCGCCCAATACATGCTTCACACGCTTAATCAGTTTCAGCTTCAAGCCGTAAGCAATAATTTCCTTGCCGGACAGCGGCGTCACTTGCATGCGCGCATCATACGGCAGGGCAGTCAGCAGCTTGCGGTAAGTGTCCAGCTGCTTCACGCAGATCTCTTCATCCAGCGTATGCTTTGGCGTGGCCAGTAAAATCAGCGACAGCAAAGAGACCGGATTAATCACGACAGCGCGGTTGATATTTTCCATAATCGCATGCGCAGCACTGTTCACGGCATCAGAAACTTCCTGCGGAATTGGCGCGTCATTGCGTTCTACTGTAATTTGATCTGCGCCGTGCTGTTTCAGCATATCATCCAAAAATACCGGTTCGCCGAAGTTCACATGCACTTTGCCAAAAATACGTTCAATTTTACGCAAGGTTTTCACGATGCCTAAAATGGATTCGCCTTCTTTCGGCTTGCCGTTCATTTCACCGACATAGGTTGCGCCTTCCATCAGGCGTTCATAGCCAACATAGGTTGGCAGGAACACAATCGGTTTCGCGCGCCCGCGCAAGTGGCTGTGCACAGTCATGGCCAGCATGCCGGTTTTTGGCGGCAATAAGCGGCCTGTGCGTGAACGCCCGCCTTCAATAAAGTATTCAATAGGCGTATTGCGCGACAGAATGCTGTACAGATATTCTTTGAACACGGTGGTGTAGAGGCCGTTGCCGCGGAAGGTGCGGCGGATGAAGAAGGCGCCGCCGCCGCGCAGAATTTGACCGACAAAGGGCATATTCAGGTTGTCGCCGGCGGCAATATACGGCACCATCAGGCCGCGCTTATAAATCACATAAGACAGCAGTAAGTAGTCAATATGGCTGCGGTGGCATGGGGTATAGATAATCTCGTAATCTTTGGCCAGCTCACGCACGGTGCTGAAATTGTGCACTTCTACGCCGTCATACAGCTGCGTCCATAAGCGGGTCAGCGCAACATCGGCAAAACGCACAGTTGAATGCGAATAGTCCGATACGATTTCCTTTAAATAGCCGATGGCACGGCGTTCAGCTTCCACCATGCTGACTTTGCCGCGGATGCTTTCGCGGCGGATGGCATCCTGCACATCCGGCGCTTTAATCAGGCCATGCATCACATTGCGGCGGTCAGATAAATCCGGGCCCAGCACCACTTCACGCTGCGCATCCAAATAATCATTTAAAGTGCTGGTGATATACGTTGCAGGAGAGGAATTCGGATGTGTGGTTTTGGCGTAATCAATCAAATTACGCAAAGACTGGCCTTCGTGAAACTCAATATAGGTTTGACGGCCATGCAGGCCAATGTTCACCAGCTGCTTCACTTTGCTTGGTGTAGACCATGTATCCGTAAACAACAGCTTCAGCCATGAATCTTCTTTTTCCGGATCGCGGCCCCACAGCAGAGTCACGGGAATCAGTTCTACATCTAAATCCGGCTGCTGCTCTAAAGCTTCAATTAAGCGCAATAACCGCGGCGGAAAGGCATGCGGCGGCGGATTCAGCAGATTGTTTTCATCGCGGTGCTGCAGAAAAAGCATAGAGGCTTTTTCGGTGTGATTGCCCAGCACCAGCGGATTCAGCGCTGGATGCAGCTTCAGGCGGCGGGTTTCGCCGTCCACCACCAGCGCGTTGCTGCGCGAGTGGTTCAGCATGACATAACAGACAATTTTCTGCGGGGGGCTTGTGCTGTCTTCGCTCTGGGCGGCAAGAACTGCCGGTTCTGCAGGAATCTCTCCCAGAACGTGCGGGGTTACGACAAGGTCAAGCAGCTTGCTGGAAAGCTTTCTATATATTTGACCAAAACCACTTTTGGACATACAAACTCCTCGTTAAACGGCCGGAATTTTTTAAAATGCAGGGGCGGCCGGTTATTTTGCATAATTGTACTGAAAAACAGCCTGCCATTTTCTGATAAATCACAGGCTAAGTGTAAGATTTTATCGTTAAAAAGCATGTTTTGAGCAGATTATTGAAAAAAATCGCCGTGACACGGCAGTCAGCCAATCTCTAGGGATTTACTCTGAATTTATGGCAATATAAGCGTATTCTGCATGCATGCTATTTTTGCCTGATTTTGGGCAATCCCAAACATTTGATAGGTTGCTTATGAATGCCTTAACACAGGAACTCGTAGAACTGCTCAGCTTGGAAAAGCTGGAAGAAAATATTTTCCGCGGGCAAAGCCGCAATTTGGTGGGCAAGCGGGTATTCGGCGGCCAGGTTTTAGGGCAGGCTTTAAGAGCTGCGTCATATACGGCAGACCGCCCAGCGCATTCACTGCATGCATACTTTTTGTATGGCGGTGATATCAATGCGCCGATTATTTATGAAGTCGACCGCCTGCGGGACGGCAAAAGCTTTGCCAGCCGCCAAGTGCGCGCCATTCAGCATGGCCGCACCATCTTTACCGCAATGATTTCTTTTGCAGGGCAGGAAGATGGCTTGAATTATCAAATTTCTGAGCCTGAATTGCCTGCGCCGGAAAGCTTGAAAAATGAAGCCGAGCTGAAAAAGCAAATGGTGGAATTTGTGCCGGAAAATGTCCGCGCCAGCTTTATGCGCGACCGCCATATTGAAATCCGTCCAATTAACCCGAGCAATCCTTATCAGCCGCAGCCTGAAGCGCCGACCTATGCGCATTACTTGCGCACGCACGATCCGATTGCGCCTGAAGTGGATGAGATTTCACTGCATCAGGCGATTGCGGCCTTTTATTCGGACTTCACCTTAATGACGACGGCGCTGCGTCCGCATGGCCTGAGCTATTTGTCGCCCAGCCTGCAATGCGCGAGCATTGATCATGCCATGTATTTCCATAAGCCCTTCCGTGTCGATGAATGGATGCTGTATGACATGGACGCAACGGTCAGCGCCAATTCACGCGGCTTGAATTTTGGCCGCATGTGGCAAAATGGCCAGCTGGTCTGTAGCACCACGCAGGAAGGCTTGATCCGTTTGCGTGAAATTGAAACGCAATAAGCGCTTGCATGCCATAAAAAAACTGGACCATGTGTCCAGTTTTTTTATGCGGCTGGCTTTGCCCTTGATCCGCTACTTATCTGCAATGGGGGATATCGTCGGAGACGTCTTTATGGCAGCCGTGGCTGGGGTGGGCAAATGCCGCGCCGATGTTCAGCAGCAGGACAGCGATCAGAATAATTTTTTTCATTGTGAACCTCTTATAATTATTTGCTTAGATGAGTCTCTGATGAAGCATATTTTATGCCATGAGTTCCGCAAAGTATTGCTGATTCAGATAAAGTGAGCGCTGCATTTTGCGCTATTTGTGCTGAGCTTGTGACAAAAAAATCCTCGATTCCGCAGGGGCGGCATGGCATAGTGCCAGCAGGAAGATATCAATAAGCATACGCCATGAGCTTGAATACACAGATTTTAATTGCCGCAATTCTGGGTGTGGCCTTTGGTTTTTTACTCAACCTGTTTCCGCAAACTTCATTTTTTAATGCCAGCCTGTATGGTTTAGGCATCATCAGCAGTGTGTTTATCGGCCTGCTGAAAATGCTGCTGATCCCGCTGATTTTCAGTTCCATTGTCGTTGGCGTTGCGAATTTGCAGGCAGGCGGGCAGCTCAGCAGAACATGGAAAATTACTTTGGCCTGCTGTGTCACCACCACCACTTTAGCGCTGATCTTAGGCTTAGCCTGCGCGCATATTTTTGAGGTGGGCAAGGGCGTAGATGTTGTGATGTTTCAGGATGCGATGAATCAGCATCAAACCCCGGATACTTTAACCCCAGCATCATTTTTTACGAATTTTATTCAAAACACCCTGATTAATCCCTTTAAGGCCTTTGCAGAAGGCAATGTGCTGGCTGTGGTGGTGTTTGCCTTATTTATAGGCGCCGCTTTGGTGAAAGGCGGAGAGAAGTTCCGCAGTGTGCGCAAGCTCAGCCAGCAGTTTTTTGACATTATGATGCTGATGATCGGCTGGGTGATGAAACTGGCGCCGCTGGGCATTTTTGCCTTGCTGGCCAAGCTGATTTCCACAGAAGATATTTCGGTGCTGAGCCGTTTGGCGGAGTTTGCCGCCGTGGTGACTGGCACTACAATTTTTCATGGCGCCGTGGTATTGCCAGCACTGCTGTGGATTTTTGGAAAAATGAATCCCATCACTTTTTTCAAAGGGACGCGGGCTGCGTTAATTACCGCTTTTGCCACCAGCTCCAGTTCCGCCACCATGCCGCTGTCCATGAAATGCGCACAGGAAAATTTAGGCGTGCGCCCGCAAACGGCAGGTTTTGTCATTCCGTTGGGAACGCAATTGAATATGGATGGCACTGCGCTGTATGAAGCGGCGGCTGCATTGTTTATTGCCAACCTAATGGGCTTGGATTTAAGCCTGGGTCAGCAGCTGGTGGTGTGCGCCACAGCGATGATTGCCTCATTGGGCGCGCCGGGCATTCCGAGTGCGGGCATGGTAACGATGATTATGGTCTTGCAGTCTGTGGGTCTGCCTGCCGAAGCCATTGCGATTTTACTGCCAATCGACCGCCTGCTGGACACGGTGCGTACTGTGGTCAATGTGCAGGGTGACATGATGATCAGCGTGGTGGTTGACCGCCATACCAAAGATCTGGAACAGCCTGCGCTGCAGCATAAAATGCATGTTTAAGGAAAACAGGGATTGTAGGCAATTTCCCACAGATGTCCGTCCAAGTCCTGAAAATAGCCTGCATAGCCGCCGTAAAAGGTGGGCTGCACGGGCTTGATTTCTTTTGCGCCCGCCCGTTTTGCCTGCAGCATAAGCTGATCAACTTCTGCGGGGCGGGCTACATTATGGCCTAAAGACATTTGCGCAGCGCAGAATGCCGCCGCTGTTAAACCGGTATCATGGCTCAGGCTGGCTTGCGGCCAAAGCGCCAGCTTTAAACCCTGCTGCAGCTCAAAAAAAGCCACGGCGCCGTATTCAAACTCTGTGCCGATAATGCCTTGGCTCGGCAGTCCCAAGCCATAATGATAGAACTCAAATGCAGCATTTAAATCTCTGACGGTGAGGGTGATGACGGTGATATGCGGCTGCATTGGCGGATCCTTTCTTTGCAATTCTGTGCAGGGTTATTCTATGCCGCTATCATAGCGCGCTTTATCCAGAGCCGTGATGCCTGCATCTGTTTCAAAAAATGTGCAGGCTTCAAGCGCAAAAAAAGCAGGACTTCCGCCTGCTTTTTTTTAATTGGCATATTTAGCGCCTTAAGCGACCTTCAACGCAGCGCGCTTGGCGGCTGGCGAACTGTCCAGATAGGCAATGGCATCTTCTGTTTTGGCTTCATGCACTGGATCGTACCACGGCATGAGATAACCAAGCTGCTGCGAAACCAGCCAGAGCGGATGCGGCATCATGCCATTGTCTTTTTGGGCAATGCGCGCCCATTCGCGCCAAATCCAAGGCTTGTACACGGCCGGCTTAATTGATGCATAACGCGGGTCTTGCCCCATGATATGCGCTGCGCCATCCACCCAAAGGCCCAGCACGGCAGCAATCACAATGACGCTTTGATAATAACGCGAGACATAGCCGCCGCCTAAATGGCGATACAGGTCAAATGCGACCGTGCGGTGCTCAATTTCTTCTGCGCCGTGCCATTTCACCAAATCCAGCATGTTTGGATCTGCGCCTAAGCGTTCCCATTCTTTATTCTGCAGTACATATTTGCCCAGTACACAGGTCATGTGTTCAACCGTGGCAATAATGCCCAGGCGGAATAGATCCCATTGATGCTCCAATGCTTTTGGCACATTCAGCCCCATCGGCTGATCCGCCAGCATGGTGCCAAAAAGATAATCCATGACTTTCAGATTGCGGCTGACGTCAATATTGTGAAGGGTGAGATATTCTTTGTTGGCCGAGTTGTGGGCTTGAGCGTGCATCGCCTCTTGGCGGATAAAGGCCTTGACGTCTTCAGCCAGTTTTTCATCGGTAATTTTAGGCAGGACTTTGTTATACAGGCGGCAGAACCAAAACTCACCCGCAGGCAAAATCATATTGATTTCATTAACGAAGTAGCTGACAAAAGGCTGGTTCGGAATCCAGTCGACAGGGGTATCCTGCCATTCAAATTTAACTTTCCGCGGTTTGATGCTGTAGCGGATAGAAGAGCCGATTTTTGATTTTTTAAGGCGGGAGAGCAGGGTCATGAAAATATCCTTATTATTTTGCGCGCCGTGCATTGAGTGATTCAATTGTGACGCTGAGTATCATGGGCTCAGTATGAAAAAAAAATCCTGCATTGTGATTAGCAATACAGGACATTTAATATCAAAACATGATGCTTTTTGTCAGACAAGACGCCGGAAAGGCTTATTTGCTGTCAGCCTCTGGCATCTGCGCTTCATCTAAGGCTGCGGCATCGCCAAGAACTTGATCCTTAAATTCATCATCGGCATCATGCTCAAATTCGTCATTGTCCATCTCGCCGTCATCGGCTTCGGCATCAGGAATGCTGTCTAAATCAAACTCTGCCGATTGCTCCAGCGTGAAATTCAAGCGTCCGCCCATCACGCTGGCGAGTTCTTGCAGGCCTTCTTTGTTCAGGGATGAGAACAGCTGAATAGAGAACTGCAGCTTCATTTTTTTCAGCTGCGCTTTCACTTCCTGCAGCGCTTTGGACGCAGGGCCGCGGTTCAATTTATCGGATTTGGTCAGCAGCACATGCACGAATAATTTACGTGAATGCGCCCATTCCAGCATCATAATGTCAAAATGCTGCAGCGGGTGGCGGATGTCCATCAGCAGGACAAGGCCCTGCAGGCTTTGACGGTGAATCAGGTAGTTTTCCAGCTCTTTCTGCCACACAATTTTCATGGCTTCCGGCACGGCAGCATAGCCATAGCCCGGCAAATCGACCAGGCGCTGGTCTGGGTTGCCTAAGCTGAAAAAGTTGATCATTTGCGTGCGGCCCGGCTTTTTCGATGCGCGCGCCAGCTGCTTCTGGTTGGTCAGCGCATTGATGGCACTGGATTTTCCGGCATTGGAGCGGCCGGCAAAGGCAATTTCATAGCCGGTATCTTCGACACATAAATTCAGTTTCGGCGCGCTCATTAAGAATTCAGCTTTACGCAGCCAATTTAAAGCGCGTACAGAGTATTCAGTAATGGCCGGATCCACTTTTTTCTCATAGCTGATCTTTTGCTTAGGCGCATTGGCTGTCTTACTGTTTCTGGATTTTCCTCTGTGCTGATGCATAACTCAACTTCAATGACTGATTTACAAGCAGCTATTATAAAGGAAGTCGTTCGGGCAAGCGAACTTTGATCTTAACGAAGAAAACGGCTGCAGCTGCAGTTACAGATTGATCAGCTGAATCGGTGAATGTGTGGTGTATTTGGATGACGGCGGTGCGCTGAGCACATCGGCCAAAGTGTATTGGTCGAGGCTTTGATAAAACTGTTCCATGGCCTGATCTAAAATGCCTTTCAGTCCGCAGTTGCTGCGCAGGACGCAAGGCGGCGTGTTGCATTCGACGATTGGTGTTTCACGTTGCAGGATGCGCACAATTTCCCCTAAGGGGAGGGTAAGCGCCTGCGGGTTGAGGCGGATGCCGCCGCCTTTGCCGCGGGTGGTAATCAGCCAATTCTGCTTTCCCATAAAATGCACAATTTTGACCAGATGATTTTGCGAAACATGCAGATCTGCTGCAATTTCGGCAATGGTGTACGGCATTTCTTTGGGCTGAGCGATATACATCAAAAGGCGTAGCGCGTAATCGGTGAATTTATTCAGCTGCATGATAATACTGTAAATTTAGGGGAAATAAATTAGGGTTAGTCTAGCACACCTAAACTAACCCTCTGTCTATTTCAGGCTGACGCGCAGGTTAGTGTTTAACACCGCCCGTGCCGAAAGCCTCGCTGTGGATGTTCTCAGCTGGAATGCCGCGGGCAACCAGGGCCTTGTGCTGTTCAGCCATAAACGGCATCGGGCCGCACAGGTAATAGTCTGCATTGGCCGGCAGTAAAGCGCTGTCAATTTTGCTGAGGTCTAAACGGCCTTCGATTTCGTAGTCTTCACCTAATGTGTCGCTGGCATGCGGGAACTCGTAGGCAGTCACTGTTGTTAAGCGTGGGTATTTTGCCTTCAAGTCATGAATATGCTGCTTCATGGCATGCACTTGCTTGCTGCGGCAGGCATGAATAAAGGTCACCGGCTGCGGCATATCTAAAGTCACCAGCTGATTCAGCATGGCAATCATTGGGGTCAGGCCTACGCCGCCGCTGATAAACACATTGCGCTTATTCGGGTCAATCAGATAGAAGTTGCCCGTCGGCGCAGACACTTCAATTTCAGCGCCTTCTGCCAGACTGTGCAGGGTATTTGAGACCCAGCCTGCCGCCAAGCCGGCTTTTTCATCTTCGCGCTTTACCGAAATGCGCAAATAGTCTGCCTGAGGGCTGGTAGAAAGGGTGTATTGGCGCGGCTGCTTTAAGCCCAGTTCAGGCACAAGGACACGCACAGAAATATATTGTCCCGCTTCATATTTGGGCAAATCGCCGCCATCGGCAGGCGCCAAATAGAATGAAGTGATTTCATCGCTTTCCTTCACTTTTTTGGCAATTTTAAAATTGCGCCAGCCTAGCCAGCTGCCTTTGGTTTGTTCGTGCTGATCGTAAATGGCTTTTTCAGTGCTGATGAATAAGTCAGCCAGCTGGCCATAAGCGGCAGCCCATGCGTCAATCAGCGGATCTTCCATGGAGATGCTGAGCACTTCACTGATGGAGTGCAGCAGATTTTCACCGACAATATTGTAATCAGGCGCTTGAATGTTCAGGCTGACATGCTTATGCGCAATCAGCTCAACCACAGGTAAAAGCACAGATGGATCTTCAATGTTTTCTGCATAAGCCAACACAGCACCTGCCAAGGCCTGCGCTTGAGCGCCGCTGCGCTGATGCCCCATGTTGAAAGTTTCTTTCAAGTCCGGATTGTTGCCCAGCATGCGGTTATAGAAATAGCCTGTCAGCGCGACACCATTTTCACGCAGTACAGGAACGGTAGCTTTTACAAGGTCAATTTGCTGCGGAGTCATAGCTGATCTCTCATGGCGGTTATTTATAAGATGTATTTAAAATACATATTAAAAGATGTATTGGCAATACATCTTTTAATAAAAACCATAAAAAAATTATGGGATATAAAAATATCCCATAATTTTACCTTTATTGATTGAGCTTTTAGATTATTTGCTGCCGAATAGGGAGCCCAGCAGCCCGCGGACAATTTTCTGTCCTGTTGAGCCGCCCAGGCTTCTGGCTGCGCTTTTGGCAAAGGTGCCCACGGTATCCTGAATCAGTTTCTCACGCTGTTTGGCGGCGCGTTCATTTTCCTTAGCCTGTTCGCGGGCAATGCGCTCCTGTTCGCGCGCCTGCTGCTTTGCTAAGGCTTCCTGTTCTTTGGCCTGCGCTTTATCCTGTTCGGCCTGAACAGCCTGCTGCTGGCGGTCAGCGACTTTTTGCTGCAATAATTCAAATGCGCTCTCACGGTCCAGGTGCTGTTCATAAATGCCTGTCACGATGCTTTGCGCCATAAGGGCCTTGCGCTCTTCGAGGCTGATGGGGGTAAAGGATGAGTACGGCGGCATCACCCAGCCGCGTTCAACCATTTGCGGCGTGCCTTGCTCATCCAGGCAGCTGATCAGGGCTTCACCAACCCCCAGCTCGGTAATGGCTTGATTCACTTTGAATTCAGGGTTGGCGCGGAAGGTATCCGCAGCCGTTTTGACCGCTTTCTGATCTTTTGGAGTGAAAGCGCGGAGCGCATGCTGCACCCGGTTGCCCAGCTGGCCTAAAACACTTTCCGGCAGATCCAGCGGGTTTTGCGTAACAAAATAAATGCCGACGCCTTTGGAGCGGATCAGGCGCACCACCTGTTCAATTTTTTCCTGCAGCGCCGCGCTGGCATTATCAAACAGCAAATGCGCCTCATCAAAGAAGAAGACCAGTTTGGGCTTGTCCATATCGCCCACTTCCGGCAGCTGTTCAAACAGTTCGGACAGCATCCACAGCAGGAAAGTGGCGTACAGTTTTGGGGTGTTCATCAGCTTGTCTGCGGCCAAAAGATTGATGTTGCCGCGGCCCTGGCTGTCAGTTTGAATGAAGTCCAGAATATTCAGGCTGGGTTCGCCAAAGAACTGATCGCCGCCCTGATCGGCCAGCGCCAGCAGATTGCGCTGAATCGCGCCAAGGCTGGCCGGAGACAGGTTGCCGTACTCCGCTTTAAATTCAGCAGCATGTTCCGTCACATAGCTGATCATGGACTTCAGATCTTTGAAATCTATCAGCAGTAAGCCTTGATCATCGGCAATGCGGAATACTGCGGACAGCACGCCTTCCTGCGTATCGTTCAAATTCAGCATTTGCGCCAACAGCAGCGGGCCAATCTCAGACACGGTGGTGCGGATGGGATGGCCCTGCACGCCAAACAGATCCCAGAACACCACAGGGGAAGAGGAGAACGGGATGGACTCAATATTCAGTATTTTGAGCCGCTCATTAAATTTAGCATTGCTTTCGCCGGCTTTGGCGAGGCTGGAAACATCGCCTTTGGCATCGGCTAAAAATACAGGAACACCGATGCGGGAAAAGCTTTCCGCCAATACTTTCAGGGTCACAGTTTTACCTGTACCTGTTGCACCGGCAATTAGGCCATGGCGGTTGGCGAATTGTGAATGCAGGACAATATCCTGCTGCGTATTGGCGGTTTTTTTGGCAATGGCGATAGGTGTTCCCATAAATAGTCCTGTTTTGATTTATTCGTTTTGCGGTGTTTTCATTTGTTTTAACGCGTTTTCTATATCTTGAATTAAATCTTGCGGATGTTCCAGCCCTATGCAGAAGCGCACCAATAAACCTTGTTGTAAATGTGTATGCGCCAATACCCGCATGTCTTTCAGGTCGTAGAGCATGACAAGGCTGACCGGGCCGCCCCAGCTGAAACCCAGTTTAAATAGAGTAAGGGCATCGCAAAAAGCGCGGACCGCCTTTAAGTCATATTCAGGCTTGAAAATTACGCTGACCAAGCCTGCGCTTTGCCCTATAGCGCAAATTTCTTTCCAGTATGGATGTCCTGCAGAAGCTTCATCCGCGGGATGCAGGATCTGAATAAACTCGGGCTGCTGTTTCAGCCAATGCATCAAGGTCATTGCGCTGCGCGATTGATGCTCATAGCGGATTTGCATCGAGGCTAGGCTGCGCTGGATTTGCGCTGCGTCATCGCCTGAGATGGAAATGCCCTGCAGCGCATGCATGCGGAAGAGCTGATGATGGAGTTTTTCATCTCGGGTGACCACGGAACCCATTAAAATATCACCGCCGCCGCTTGGGTATTTGGTTAGGGCATGCACGCTGATATCAACATTCAGGTGTTCATTGCCAAAATCAAAGGCATTGAAGGCGAGGCCCGCCCCCCAGGTATTGTCCAGTGCGGTCAGGATGCTTTGTGCTTTGGCCTTTTTAACCAGGCCAGTTAAGTCTGGAAATTCTAAAGTCACCGAACCTGCAGCTTCCAGCCAGATCAGTTTGGCTTTTGCTGAGGGCTGAAAAGTCTCTGCGTCGATTGGATTATAGACCTTCACCGCAATGCCGTATCGCGTTTGCAGATTGCGCAGATGCTCCATGTTCGGCCCATAGATGTTATCCGCCACCCAGACTTCATCGCCTTGCGCGAGAAAGCAGGAATTCACCAAATTGATGGCGGACAGTCCGCTGGGCGCCAAAAGGCTGAATTCACCGCCTTCAATCTGCGCAATATTATCGCCTAGCGTAAAAGTGGTTGGTGTGCCGTGCGTGCCGTAACTGTAATCATAGCGTTCAGTCCAATGGCGATTAAATAGGGCATCGGTATTGTCAAAAATGATGGTGGATGCACGAAATAGGGGAGGCTGTACTGTAGAGATGAATTGCGGGGCTTTTCGTGGTGCATGGATTAATGCAGTTTGAGGGGTTTTTTTCACAGTACAGCTCTAAAATAGGGTGAATATTCATTCTAAGCTTAAGAGATCACTCTGATTTTCGCCACTGATTGTTTGAATTGTTTAAAAACGGCAAAGCCGGGATAAAGTTGGCTTCATTTTTGCAAAAGCAACCCTATAGCTACAACAATAGGGATGGCGCATGAAGCCGCATTTGAAAGTACATTATTTTCAGCATATTGCTGGTGAAGGGTTCGGAAGCTGTTATTCATATTTGAAGGAAATGAATGCGCGCATGACGGCGACAGAGTTTTTTGCGCTTCCTGTCGATTTGGCGCTCGACATCGAGGCGTTGCCGCATGTGGAGGATGTAGACCTGCTCATTATTATGGGCGGAACAATGAGCGTGAATGATGAAGCCAATTATCCTTGGCTGAAGATAGAAAAACGCTGGCTCAGGCGCTATTTGGCGCTAGGCAAGCCGGCGATAGGCTTATGTTTAGGCGGGCAGCTGATTGCCAATGCGCTGGGCGCGGCGGTCAGTAAGAGCGCCGCGCAGGAATTGGGCTGGACCACGGTTCGAAAGATAAATTTTGTCCCGGATGAGTGCTTTCAGTTGCCGGAACAATTCAATGTGATGCAGTGGCATTCTGAAACGTTTGAAATTCCTAAAGGGGCAGTGCATTTGGCGGAAAATGAAGCCTGCCGCAATCAAATGTATCAAATTGGAAAAAATGTGCTGGGCTTTCAGTTTCACCCGGAAATTACGCCTGAGGCTTTGGCGCTATTTCTTGAAGATGATGAAGAGTTGGCTCTATTTAATGGCGTCTGCCAGCAAAGCGAGGATGAACTTAAAAAATCTGCCAAAGAGAAATTTCTTCAAGGAAATCAATTATTAAATAAAGCAATAGAATACGTGCTGAGAAAAACGGCATGCTGAGCAAAATACAGGCGATTCTTCTGCAAAGAGATTTCTAAAATTATGTAAAAAGAGGAAAAGATATTTGCTTATGCATTAAACAATGGATATAATGAGCGACCCTTTAATGAAAGGGGGTTGGCTGCGAATAAAGCAGTTAACATCGTGACAGTCGCGGCATCGATCGTGACCTTAGTGATAATTCACTGCCTTTGACACTTGCCTTATTTTTAGTGGGGTGAGATGCGTCAAGGGTGATTCTTTATATTTTTGGCTTGGAGTTAACTGGTATGTCTAACCAGAGAATCCGTATCCGTCTTAAGTCTTTTGATCACCGTCTAATTGATCAATCTTCTCAAGAGATCGTAGAAACAGCAAAACGTACTGGCGCGCAAGTTTGCGGTCCTATTCCGATGCCTACACGCATCGAGCGTTTTAACGTTCTTACTTCACCACACGTTAACAAAGATGCGCGTGACCAATACGAGATCCGCACTTACAAACGTTTGATCGACATCGTTCAACCTACAGATAAAACTGTTGATGCATTGATGAAGTTGGATCTTGCAGCTGGTGTTGACGTACAGATCGCATTGGGTTAAGGCTTTCGGTTAATTAACGCTCTAAGTTAATTAAGCCGCTTTTTTAGAGGTTTATGCACATGGCTATTGGTTTAGTCGGTCGCAAGTGCGGTATGACACGCATCTTTACAGATGCTGGTGTTTCTGTGCCTGTAACAGTGATTGAGGTTGATCCTAACCGCATCACTCAAATCAAAACGCTTGAAACTGATGGTTATCAAGCGATTCAAATCACTACTGGTGAACGTCGCGAATCTCGCGTAACTAACGCTCAAAAAGGCCACTTCGCGAAAGCTGGTGTTGCTGCTGGCCGTTTGGTTCAAGAATTCCGCGCTACAGAAGCTGATCTTGAAGGTCGTGAAGTTGGCAGCACGCTTACCGTTGAGTTGTTCACAGTGGGTCAAGTTGTTGACGTAACTGGTACATCTAAAGGTAAAGGTTTCCAAGGTGGTGTTAAGCGTTGGAACTTCCGTACGCAAGATGCTACACACGGTAACTCAGTTTCTCACCGTGTTTTAGGTTCTACTGGTCAAAACCAGACTCCTGGTCGCGTATTCAAAGGCAAAAAAATGGCTGGCCATTTAGGTGCTGAACGCGTAACTACACAGGGTCTTGAGATCGTTGCTATCGACGTTGAACGTTCAGTTCTAGTTGTTAAAGGCGCGGTTCCTGGTGCTACTGGCGGCGACGTAACTGTTCGCCCTACGATCAAGGCCTGAGGGGAAATATTATGAATTTAAATACTGTTTCCGGCTCTGCTGTTGAACTGTCAGAAGTTGCTTTCGGACGTGAGTTTAACGAAGCTCTTGTACACCAAGTAGTTACAGCTTACTTAGCTGGCGGCCGTCAAGGTTCTAAAGCTCAAAAGTCACGTGGCGATGTATCTGGCGGCGGCAAAAAGCCATTCCGTCAAAAAGGTACTGGCCGTGCACGTGCCGGTTCTATTCGTAGCCCAATCTGGGTTGGCGGCGGTAAAACTTTTGCTGCTCGTCCACAAGACTGGTCTCAAAAAGTTAACCGTAAAATGTACCGCGGTGCTATGCAATGCATCCTAGCTGAACTTGTTCGTCAAGATCGCTTAGTTTTGGTTGAAGAGTTTGCTGTAGCTGCTCCGAAAACTAAAGAATTGCTTGCAAAACTTAACGACTTAAATGCAACTCGCGCATTAATCGTTACAGATGCTGTTGATGAGAACTTGTATCTTGCTGCTCGCAACATTCCACACGTTGATGTGGTTGATGCTGCTGCAATTGATCCTGTTAGCTTGATTGCGTTTGACAAAGTTGTTATGTCTGTAGCTGCTGCTAAGAAAATTGAGGTAGAACTCGGATGAACAACGAACGTATCTATCAAGTCCTGCAAGGGCCTGTATTCTCAGAAAAAGCACAAGTTTTAGGCGAAACTGCTGGTGTTCAAGTTTTTAAAGTTGCACTTGATGCAAACAAACTTGAAATCAAAAAAGCAGTAGAGCAACTATTTGGTGTTCAAGTTGTTAAAGTTAACACGACGATCACTAAAGGTAAGACTAAGCGCTTTGGTAAGACATTAGGACGCCGTTCTGATGTTAAAAAAGCATACGTCACCCTGAAAGCTGGCCAAGATGTTGAAATGGCTGACTTGGGCGATACCGCTGAAAACGCAGCGGAATAAGGACGAAAATTATGCCTATTCAAAAATGTAAGCCAACGTCTCCGGGCCGCCGCTTTGTAGAGAAAGTCGTTCACGACCATCTTCACAAAGGCGCTCCTTATGCACCGTTGGTTGAAGCTAAAAAACGTACTGGCGGCCGTAACAACAATGGTCACATTACGACTCGTCACGTTGGTGGTGGCCATAAACAGCACTACCGCCTTGTTGACTTCAAACGTAACAAAGACGGCATCCCAGCTGTAGTTGAACGTATTGAATACGATCCTAACCGTACTTCGCATATTGCTCTTTTGAAATATGCTGACGGTGAGCGTCGCTATATTATTGCACCTAAAGGCCTTCGCGCTGGTGATTCAGTTCAGTCTGGTAACGATGCTCCAATTCGTCCAGGTAACTGCTTGCCGCTTCGCAACATGCCAATCGGTTCTACTCTTCACAACATCGAGCTTAAAATCGGTAAAGGCGCACAATTAGTACGTTCTGCTGGTACTTCTGCTCAATTGTTGGGTCGTGACGGTTCTTACGCAATCATTCGCCTTCGTTCAGGTGAAATGCGTAAAGTACATGTTGAATGCCGTGCTGTGTTAGGCGAAGTTTCTAACTCAGAAAGCAACCTTCGTTCACTTGGTAAAGCAGGTGCATCACGCTGGCGTGGCGTTCGTCCTACTGTTCGCGGTATGGCGATGAACCCAGTTGACCATCCACATGGTGGTGGTGAAGGGCGTAACAAAGGTATTCAACCTGTAAGCCCATGGGGTCAAAAAGCTAAAGGGTACAAGACACGTACCAATAAGCGTACGACTAAGATGATCATTCGCGACCGTCGCGTTAAGTAACAAGTAAAGGAATCTGACAATGCCTCGTTCTCTGAAAAAAGGCCCATTCGTCGATGCGCACTTGTTCGCTAAGGTTGAAGCGGCTATCGCGGCTAATAACCGTAAGCCGATCAAAACTTGGTCGCGTCGTTCGATGATCCTCCCGGATTTTGTTGGTTTAACAATTTCTGTCCATAATGGCCGTAACCATGTTCCAGTGATCGTATCTGAACACATGGTTGGTCACAAACTAGGTGAATTCGCGCCAACTCGTACCTATCGTGGTCACGGTGTTGACAAGAAGTCTAAACGTTAAGGTGCTATGATGGAAGTTACTGCTAAATTA
This sequence comes from Acinetobacter bouvetii DSM 14964 = CIP 107468, assembly GCF_000368865.1. GTDB lineage: Bacteria > Pseudomonadota > Gammaproteobacteria > Pseudomonadales > Moraxellaceae > Acinetobacter > Acinetobacter bouvetii. Next base: position 53,962 of record NZ_KB849730.1, on the reverse strand, counting down.
CGCGGTGCCGCTATCTCGGCACAAAAAGCACGTTTGGTTGCAGACCTTATTCGCGGCAAATCTGTTGCGCATGCTTTAAATATCTTAAACTTCAGCAACAAAAAAGCTGCGGTTTTGGTTAAAAAAGCATTGGAATCTGCGATTGCAAACGCTGAACACAATAACAGTTTAGATGTAGACGACCTTAAAGTTTCTACGATTTACGTTGATGAAGGCATGAGCCTGAAACGTATTATGCCGCGTGCTAAAGGCCGTGCAGATCGTATTACTAAGCGTACTTGTCACATTACCGTTAAGGTAGGGGTTTGATATGGGTCAGAAGGTTCATCCAATCGGTATCCGCCTTGGTGTTGTAAAACGTCATAACGCCAACTGGTATGCGAGTCCGAAACAATACGCTGAATACTTGCTTAAAGATCTTCAAGTTCGTGAGTTTTTAACTAAAAAACTTAAGAATGCAATGATCAGCAATATTCTTATCGAACGTCCTACAGGCGCTGCTAAAATTACGATTAGCACTGCCCGTCCAGGTATCGTGATCGGTAAAAAAGGCGAAGACATTGAGAAATTACAACGCGAATTAACAGCCATTATGGGTGTTCCTGCGCAAGTAAGCATCAACGAAATCGATCGCCCAGACTTAGACGCTCGTTTAGTTGCTGAAGCAATTGCTTCTCAATTGGAAAAACGCGTAATGTTCCGCCGCGCTATGAAGCGTGCGGTGCAAAACTCTATGCGTGCTGGCGCTAAAGGTATCAAAGTTGAAGTTTCAGGCCGTCTTGGCGGTGCTGAGATTGCTCGTACTGAATGGTATCGTGAAGGACGTGTTCCTTTGCATACGCTTCGTGCTGACATCGACTATGCTACTATGCGTGCTGAGACTACTTACGGTACGATCGGCGTTAAAGTATGGGTATTCCGCGGCGAGATCCTGGGTGGCATGAAACAAGTCATGAACCCGGCTCCAGCTGAAGAACGTCCAGCTAAACGCGGTCGCGGTCGTGGTGAAGGTCAAGAGCGTCGTGGTCGTCGCAATGATCGTTCTGCTGAAAAAGGAGAATAATCCATGTTGCAACCTAAACGTACTAAATTCCGTAAAGTGCAAAAAGGCCGTAACACTGGCCTAGCGCACCGCGGTAGCTCTGTATCTTTTGGTACTATTGCGCTTAAATCAATTGAGCGCGGCCAAATGACAGCGCGTCAAATTGAAGCAGCGCGTCGTACAATCAGCCGTCGTATTAAGCGTGGTGGTAAGATCTTTATCCGTGTTTTCCCTGACAAGCCAATTACTGAAAAACCATTAGAAGTTCGTATGGGTAAAGGTAAAGGTTCTGTGGAATACTGGGTTTGCCAAATCAAACCAGGTAAAGTCTTGTACGAAATTGATGGTGTTAGCGAAGAATTGGCTCGCGAAGCGTTTACGCTTGCAGCTGCTAAGCTTCCGTTTAAAACCACTATCGTGACTCGGACGGTAATGTAATGAAAACTAATGATCTACGTGAAAAGTCGGTAGAAGAGTTGACAGCTTTGCTTGATGAGCAACAGCTTAACCAATTCCGTCTTCGTATGGCGAAAGCAACTGGTCAATTGGGTAAATCGCACGAAGTTGCGCTTACTCGTAAAACTATTGCTCGCATCAAGACACTCCTAACCGAAAAACAGGGGAACGGACAATGAGTGAACAAACAGTTCGCACGTTAACCGGCAAAGTTGTAAGCGACAAGATGGACAAGTCTATCGTTGTACTTATCGAACGCCGCGTTCAACACCCGTTGTATGGCAAATCAATCCGCCGTTCAACTAAATTACACGCTCATGATGAGAACAACACTGCTAAAACTGGCGATGTTGTAACCATCAAAGAATGCCGCCCAATGTCTAAAACTAAGTCTTGGACTTTAGTTTCAGTTATTGAAGCTGCAGCTGAGTAATTAACGTTCTGGTTGCATCATTGGTCAATTTCGAGTACTCTTTGAGCCTTTCGAAATTGCGACCGGTGATGCGACTCGGTTTTGGAGTAGGGCAATGATTCAAACCGAAAGTATGCTAGACGTAGCAGACAACAGTGGTGCTCGCCGCGTACAATGTATTAAAGTACTTGGTGGTTCACATCGTCGTTATGCTTCTGTTGGCGACATTATTAAAGTTACTGTAAAAGAAGCTATTCCGCGCGCACGTGTTAAAAAAGGTGACGTGATGAATGCTGTTGTTGTACGTACAAAATTCGGCATCCGTCGTGCAGATGGTTCTGTTATCCGTTTCGACGATAACGCAGCTGTTATTTTGAACAACAACAAAGCGCCGATTGCAACTCGTATTTTCGGACCAGTGACTCGTGAACTTCGTACTGAACAGTTCATGAAAATTATTTCACTGGCTCCTGAAGTTCTATAAGAGGCGATCATGGCTAAGATTAAAAAAGGCGATCAAGTAATTGTGATCGCAGGTAAAGAAAAAGGCAAACAAGGTACAGTTTTGTCTGTTTCTAATGACCGTGTTATGGTTGAAGGCCTTAACTTGGTTAAGAAGCATCAAAAGCCGAACCGTGCAACAGGTGCTGAAGGCGCTGTAGTTACACAGGAAGCTTCGCTTCACATCTCAAACGTGGCAATTTTTAATGCTGCAACCCAAAAGGCTGACCGTGTTGGTTACCAAGTGACTGAAGGCGTGAAAACTCGCGTTTACAAGTCAAATGGTGAATCAGTGGCGGTAGCGAAGTAATAGGTTGAAATAGGCAATGGCCAGACTTAAAACACGTTACAACGACGAACTTAAAGCTCAGCTACAAGAGACTTTAGCCGTTAAAAATGTGATGGAGATCCCTCGCATCACTAAAATCACCATCAACATGGGTGTTGGCGCAGCGTCTGCTGACAAAAAACTCCTTGATGGTGCTCTTGCTGATATGCAAGCGATTGCTGGTCAAAAACCAGTTCTTACATTAGCGCGCAAATCTATCGCTGGTTTTAAAATCCGTGATGGTTGGCCGATCGGCTGTAAAGTTACTTTACGCGGCGAACGCATGTATGAATTCTTAGACCGTTTGATCTCTATTGCGATCCCTCGTATTCGTGACTTCCGCGGTTTTTCTGCGAAATCATTCGATGGTCGTGGTAACTACTCAATGGGTCTCAAGGAACAAATCATGTTCCCTGAAATCGATTTTGATAAGATTGATCGTATTCGTGGTATGGATATTACCATTACTACGACTGCTCGCACCGATGACGAAGGCCGTGCGCTTATGCGTGCATTCGGCTTCCCGTTCAAATAAGAGGTCGATATGGCTAAGAAAGGCATGATTAATCGCGAATTGAAACGCGAAAAAACTGTTGCTAAATATGCTGCAAAACGTGCTGAATTAAAAGCAATTATTGCAAACGTAAATGCATCAGACGAAGAACGTTTCGAAGCGATGATGAAATTTCAAGCATTACCACGTAATGCATCTCCAGTACGTCTGCGTAACCGTTGTGGTTTAACTGGTCGTCCTCATGGCTTTTTCCGCAAGTTCGGCTTAAGCCGCAACAAACTGCGTGAAACAGTAATGCAAGGTGATGTACCGGGCGTTGTTAAGGCAAGCTGGTAAGGAGCAATATATGAGTATGCAAGATACCGTTGCCGACATGCTAACACGTGTTCGTAACGCACAAATGGCGAAGAAACAAACTGTTTCTATGCCAAATTCTAAGTTGAAAGTTGCGATTGCGAACGTACTTCAACAAGAAGGTTATATTTCAAATGTAGAAGTTGCTGACAATGAAGGCAAAGCTACTTTGACTATTACTTTAAAATATTTCGAAGGCAAGCCAGTAATCGATACTGTTAAGCGCGTAAGCCGTCCAGGCCTTCGCCAATACCGCGGTAAAGATGCACTTCCGAGCGTTAAGCAAGGTTTGGGTATTGCAATTGTTTCTACAAGCAAAGGCATCATGACTGATCGCGCTGCACGTGCTGCAGGTATCGGTGGTGAAGTTATTGCTTTTGTTTCTTAATAGGTGATTCCTCATGTCTCGTGTGGCTAAAGCCCCAGTAACTGTACCTAACGGTGTAACAGTTACTCAGAACGGCCGGCAGGTCGAAGTGAAAGGCAGCAAAGGTACGTTGTCTTTCAACCTGCATGCGCTGGTCGAGCTTAAACAGGAAGACGGTATTTTAGCGATTGCTCCAAAAGCTGAGTCGAAAGACGCTTGGATGCAAGCTGGTACTGCTCGCGCTGTGTTAAACAACCTTGTAAAAGGTGTTAGCGAAGGCTTCGAACGTAAGTTGCAGCTTATCGGTGTAGGTTATAAAGCTGCGGTTAAAGGTAATGTTGTTAACCTTAACCTTGGTTTCTCTCACCCGATTGATTACAACCTTCCAGAAGGTGTAACTGCTGAAACTCCGACTGCAACAGAAATCGTGCTTAAATCAGCTGATAAAGCTGCTTTGGGTCAAGTTGCTGCAGAAATCCGTGGTTACCGTCCGCCAGAGCCTTATAAAGGTAAAGGTGTTCGTTATTCTGACGAAGTTGTACTTCGTAAAGAAGCTAAGAAGAAATAAGGCGCGAGGTTCTTATGAACGAAAAGAAACAAACCCGTTTGCGTCGTGCGAAAAGCACACGCTTGCACATCCGTGCATTGGGTGCGACTCGTTTGTGTGTAAACCGCACTCCGCGTCACATCTATGCTCAAGTTATTTCAGCAGATGGTGGCAAAGTATTAGCGCAAGCTTCTACTTTAGACGCTACTCTACGTGCTGGTACAACTGGTAATGTTGAAGCAGCTCAAAAAGTAGGTGCTTTAATCGCAGAACGTGCTAAAGCAGCTGGCGTTACTAAAGTTGCATTTGACCGTTCTGGTTTTAAATATCATGGTCGTATCAAAGCCTTGGCTGATGCTGCTCGTGAAAACGGCTTGGAGTTCTAATCATGGCTAAAGTTGAACAAAACGAAGGTCTTGTTGAAAAGCTGGTTGCCGTTGATCGTGTAGCCAAAGTTGTTAAGGGTGGTCGTATCTTCTCTTTCACAGCATTGACTGTGGTAGGTGACGGTAATGGTCGCGTAGGTTTTGGTCGCGGTAAAGCGCGTGAAGTTCCGGCTGCTATTTCTAAAGCGCTTGAAGCTGCTCGTCGCAACATGATTACTGTTGATCTTGTTGACGGTACTGTTCAGCATCCTATTAATGCTCGTCACGGTGCTAGCCGTGTTTACATGCAGCCTGCTTCTGAAGGTACTGGTGTAATCGCTGGTGGCGCTATGCGTGCAGTTTTAGAAGCTGTTGGCGTACGTAACGTGTTGACAAAATGTTATGGTTCTACAAACGCTGCGAACGTTGTAAACGCGACTTTTAACGGTCTGCGCGATATGACTTCTCCAGAGAAAGTTGCTGCTAAACGCGGTCTTTCTGTAGAACAAATTCAAGGGTAATCAATCATGAAAACGATTAAAGTTACCCAGACTAAATCTTCATCGCACCGCTTGAAAAATCACAAGCTTAGCCTTAAAGGTTTAGGTCTGCGTCGTATTGGTCATACTGTAGAAGTTCAAGATACACCTTCTAACCGCGGTATGATCAACCAAGTCTACTATATGGTTAGTGTAGAGGAATAAGCCATGACTCTGCGTTTAAATACAATTGCGCCAGCAGAAGGCGCTAAGCGTGACAACCTTCGTCTAGGCCGTGGTATCGGTTCTGGCGTTGGTAAGACTGGTGGCCGTGGTGTCAAAGGTCAAAACTCACGTAAGAGCGGTGGTACACGTCCTGGTTTCGAAGGCGGTCAAACTGCGCTATATCGCCGTTTGCCTAAGTTCGGTTTCACTAGCCAGTTGGCTTTGAAAACTGCTGAAGTACGTTTATCAGAACTTGCTAAAGTTGAAGGTGATCTTGTTTCACTTGAAACTTTAAAAGCTGCTAACGTTGTGCGTAAAGATATGTTGCGTGCGCGTATCGTACTTTCTGGTGAAATTACTCGTGCTTTCACTGTTCAAGGTGTTGCATTGACTAAAGGCGCTAAAGCTGCTGTTGAAGCTGCTGGCGGTAAAGTCGAGGAGTAATTCCCAGTGTCTATGACTCCTAGTTCTTCAGGTCATGTCAATATGATGAAAGGTCAGCCGTTTCATGTGAAATACCGTGAAATCATACGCCGAATGATGTTCCTCATTGGTGCTTTGCTGGTTTTTCGGCTAGGAGCGCATATTCCAGTGCCGGGCATTAATAATGCGGCTCTAGAAAATCTGTTTAATGCAAACCAGGGAACAATCCTTGGTTTGTTTAACATGTTTTCTGGCGGCGCATTAGAGCGGATGTCAATTCTTGCTTTGGGAATCATGCCGTATATTTCAGCGTCTATTATTGTGCAGCTGATGTCTACAGTGATTCCGTCACTTGAAGCTTTGAAAAAAGAAGGTGAACAGGGCAAGCGCAAGATTAATCAGTATACGCGTCAAGGCACGCTGTTTCTTGCACTCGTGCAGGCTGTCGGAATGTGTGCAGGCTTAATCAGTCAAGGGATTACCTTGAACTCTGGTTTGGCCTTCTACGTTCCAGCAGTCACTTCACTGGTGGCAGGGACAATGTTCCTGATGTGGCTGGGTGAGCAAATTACTGAACGCGGAGTCGGGAATGGTATTTCCATGATCATCTTCGCCGGTATTGTTGCAGGCCTGCCGAACTTAGTTCTGCGGTCTTTATCCTCTACAGACAATGGCCAAACCAGCTTAATTGGGCTGGCTATTTTTGGCCTGCTGTCCTTAGCTGTGCTGGCTGCGATTGTGTTTATTGAGAAGGCGCAGCGGCGCATCCCAGTAAACTATGCGCAAAAGCAGCAAGGCCGCCGCGTATTTTCTGCTCAGCAGTCACATTTGCCATTAAAGATTAATATGGCGGGTGTAATTCCGGCAATTTTTGCCAGCTCATTGCTTTTGTTCCCTGCGAGCTTAGGCCAGTGGGTAGGAAGCGCTGATCCGAATGCTGGAGTTATCAAGCGAAGCCTGCAAGATTTGGCGCTCGTATTGTCACCTGGACAGCCGTTATATTTGGTGCTCTTTGGTGCGTTAATTATCTTCTTCTGCTATTTCTATACTGCGCTGGTTTTCAGCCCGAAAGAAGTGTCAGAGAACCTTAAACGCAGCGGAGCTTATGTGCCGGGTATTCGTCCAGGAGAGCAAACTGCTCGTTACTTAGATCATATTCTCAACCGGTTGACGTTTATCGGTGCGATTTACATCACAATCATCTGTTTAATGCCGATGATCTTGCAAAGCTCGTTTGGTATTCCATTCAGCTTGGGCGGAACATCTTTACTGATCGTTGTGGTGGTTGTTATGGACTTCATGGCTCAGCTTCAAGCCCATTTGACTTCGCATCAGTACGACAATCAATCGTTAATGAGAAAAACGACTGCTCATCCTAAGGGATAAGCGCACTTAGAGGTTTCATCATGAAAGTACAAGCTTCTGTAAAGAAAATTTGTGGTAGCTGTAAAGTTATCCGTCGTAATGGGGTTATTCGCGTAATTTGCAGCGCAGAACCTCGTCATAAGCAGCGTCAAGGTTAATCTGATCAAGACCTGTTGATTTCAGTAGGCTAATTAGGTTATTATCCGCCCCTCAAGATTTTTGTGGGGCGGTTGATTGTCTTAACTGCCTTTTTGGAGAAAATTGAATGGCTCGTATTGCCGGTGTAAACATTCCGGATAACAAGCATGCTGTTATCTCTCTCACGTATATCTTCGGTATTGGCCGTCACACTGCTAAGAACATCTTAGCTGCTGCTGGCATCGCTACTACTACTAAGATCCGTGAATTAGACGACGCTCAGCTTGATGCGATTCGTGCAGAAGTTGCTAAGGTTCCGACCGAAGGTGACTTACGTCGCGAAATTTCCATGAACATCAAACGTTTAATGGATTTAGGCTGCTACCGCGGTCTTCGTCATCGTCGCAGCTTGCCTGTCCGCGGTCAACGCACCAAAACTAACGCACGTACCCGTAAAGGTCCGCGCAAACCAATTAAGAAATAAGATTTCTGGAAGCTAAAAGATGGCTAAAGATACTCGCACACGCAAGAAGGTCACTCGTACCGTCTCTGAAGGTGTTGCACACATTCACGCTTCTTTTAATAACACCATTGTGACTATTACCGATCGTCAAGGTAATGCACTGGCTTGGGCTACCTCTGGTGGACAAGGCTTCCGTGGATCACGTAAATCAACTCCGTTTGCTGCTCAGGTAGCTGCTGAAGTTGCTGGTAAAGCTGCTTTAGACTACGGTTTGAAAAACTTGGACGTCCTTGTAAAAGGTCCTGGTCCTGGTCGTGAATCTGCGGTTCGTGCTTTAGGTGCAGTGGGTTATAAAATTAACAGCATTACCGATGTGACGCCAATCCCGCACAACGGTTGCCGTCCACCTAAAAAACGTCGCGTGTAAGGAGAAACATTCATGGCTCGTTATATTGGTCCAAAATGCAAACTCTCTCGCCGCGAAGGGACAGACCTGCAATTAAAATCTGGCGTTAAACCTTTTGACGTCAAAACTAAAAAAGCTGCTAAAGCTCCTGGCCAGCATGGCGGAGCTCGTGGCGGAAAACAGTCTGAGTATTCACTACAATTACGTGAAAAACAAAAAGTACGTCGCATGTACGGTGTTTTAGAGCGTCAATTTAGTAACTACTACAAAGAAGCTGCTCGTGTTAAAGGCGCAACAGGTGAGAACTTGTTGAAATTGCTTGAAAGCCGCCTGGATAACGTTGTTTATCGCATGGGTTTTGGTTCTACACGTGCAGAAGCTCGTCAGCTGGTATCTCACCGTTCAATCACTTTAAATGGCCGCCGCGTTAACATCGCGTCTATCCAAGTTAAAGCGGGTGACGTGATTGCAGTTCACGAAGGCGCTAAACAGCAATTGCGTATCAAAAACGCTGTTGAATTAGCCGCTCAACGTGGTATTCCTTCTTGGATGGAAATTGATCATTCTAAGCTGGAAGGTACTTTTAAAGCTGCACCAGATCGTTCTGATTTACCTGCTGAAATCAACGAAAGCTTGATTGTAGAATTGTATTCTAAATAATCCTTGAGGTAGCAATAATGACGCGTACTGCAAATGAGTTTCTAACACCGCAAGCGATTAAAGTCGAAGCGGCAAGCGGGACCTCGGCAAAAGTTATTCTAGAACCTTTAGAGCGTGGTTTTGGCCACACTCTGGGCAATGCTTTACGTCGCATCCTACTTTCTTCTTTACCTGGCGCTGCCGTGGTTGAAGTTGAAATTGAAGGTGTCGAGCACGAGTACAGTACTTTGGAAGGCTTGCAGCAGGACATCGTCGAGCTCTTGCTGAACCTGAAAGGATTGTCTATTAAGCTGTTCGATCAAAATGAAGCTTATTTGACATTAGAAAAACAAGGTCCTGGCGACGTAACTGCTGCCGACCTTCGTTTACCTCATAATGTTGAAGTGGTTAACCCTGAACATGTGATCGGCACTCTAAGTGCCTCAGGCAATCTTAAGATGCGCCTGAAAGTTGCTCAAGGCCGCGGCTATGAGACTTCTGACTCACGCTTCCCAGAGGGCGAAACTCGTCCAGTGGGCCGCCTGCAGCTGGATGCCTCTTACAGCCCGATCAAGCGCGTGTCTTACACAGTTGAAAATGCTCGTGTAGAACAGCGTACGGATCTTGATAAATTGATCATTGATCTTGAAACAAATGGTACTGTTGATCCTGAAGAAGCGATCCGCAAAGCTGCGACTATTTTGCAGCAGCAAATTGCGATTTTCGTTGACCTTCAGAAAGACCAGGCGCCAGTTGCTCAAGAGCCTCGTGAAGAAGTTGATCCAATCTTGCTTCGTCCAGTAGATGATCTAGAGCTTACTGTTCGTTCTGCTAACTGTTTGAAAGCAGAAAATATTTACTACATTGGCGATCTTGTTCAACGCACTGAAGTTGAGTTGTTAAAAACTCCTAACTTAGGTAAAAAATCGTTGACTGAGATTAAAGATGTTCTAGCTTCGAAGGGCTTGCAGCTCGGCATGCGTTTAGAAAACTGGCCACCAGCTAGTTTACGCATGGACGACCGCTTTGCCTACCGCAGCCGTTAATTAAGTAGGACTATCACCATGCGTCATCGTAATAGTGGTGTGAAATTAGGCCGTACAAGCAGTCATCGTAAAGCGATGTTCCAAAACATGGCAAACTCTTTGTTTGAGCACGAGTTGATTAAAACAACTGTGCCTAAAGCGAAAGAGTTGCGTCGTGTAGCTGAGCCTTTAATCACTTTAGCTAAAGTCGATTCTGTAGCAAACCGCCGTTTAGCGTTTGCTCGTACTCGTTCAGCAGCAACTGTTGGTAAATTATTTACCGTTCTTGGCCCTCGTTACAAAGAACGTAACGGCGGTTATCTACGTGTGCTTAAAGCGGGCTTCCGTGCAGGTGATGCTGCACCGATGGCTTACGTTGAGCTTGTAGATCGCGAAGTTAACTAATTTCGCCCAAGAATAGCGTTTGCTGTTCTAGAAGGCTGGTTGCAAAACCAGCCTTTTTTATTGCCCGATTGTCAGGCAATTCTTTATTTTGTCCCAAAATGATAAGAAAAACGCGCTGTTTTATATCAACTTGACATTGTGTATTGTCAAAATTGTGCTTTAATAAAATCATAAAGTTGAAACAGGTTAAAAGAACAATATGCAAAAAAATGTTGATATTCTGATTGTCGGTGCCGGTATTTCGGGTATTGGTATTGCCGCGCATTTGGCAAAAAGCTGCCCGCAGAGATCGTTTGAAATTATTGAGCGCCGCGAAAGCTTTGGCGGCACATGGGATTTGTTTAAGTATCCAGGCATCCGTTCTGACTCTGACATGTCAACGTTTGGCTTTAATTTTAAGCCATGGAAAAAAGCCAGTGTTTTAGCGGATGGTTCCGCAATTAAAGGCTATTTGGCAGAAGTTTTAGATGAGTTTCGATTAAAGCAGAAAATTCATTTTCAGCACCGGGTGCTATCAGCGAACTATGATTCCGCCAGCCGCAAGTGGCAGGTTGAGATTGAAAACAGCAAGCAGCAAAAAGAAACATGGATTGCGAACTTTGTGCTGGGCTGTACCGGCTATTATAATTATGATCAGGGTTTTCAGCCCGATTTTCCAAATCAAGCGCAATTCAAAGGCCAGTTTATTCATCCGCAGCATTGGCCTGAAAATCTGGATTACAGCGGCAAGAAGGTGGTGATTATCGGCAGCGGCGCGACTGCGATTACGCTTGTGCCTGCTATGGCCAAAGGGGGCGCGGGGCATGTGACCATGCTGCAGCGTTCTCCAACTTATATTGCATCTATTCCATCTGTAGATATGATTTACGACAAAATGCGTAAAATTTTGCCTGAAGATGCCGCATATAAATTAACGCGTGCCCGCAACATCGGCGTACAGCGGGCTGTTTATGCCGTTGCGCAGAAGCAGCCCAAACTGTTGCGTAAATTTTTACTGAAATCCATTGAGCTGCAGCTAAAAGGCAAAGTGGATATGAAACACTTTACTCCAACATATAACCCTTGGGATCAGCGTTTATGCGTTGTGCCTGATGGCGATTTGTTTAAAATCCTGCGTGAAGGGCGCGCCAGTGTTGAAACGGATCAAATTGAGCGCTTTACTGAACATGGCATTCTGCTGAAGTCCGGCAAGCATCTGGACGCTGATATTATTGTATCGGCCACAGGGCTGAATATTCAGATCCTAGGCGGCATTCAGGCTTCAATTGACGGCAAGCCGCTGAATACTTCGCAGCATATGCTGTATCAAGGGATTATGGTGAGTGATGTGCCGAATATGGCGATGATTATTGGCTACATCAATGCGTCGTGGACGCTGAAAGTGGATATCGCATCTGAATATATTTGCCGCTTGCTGAACTATATGGATGCCAATCAGTATGATCAGGTGATTGCGGAAGGGGATGCTACGCAGCTTGAACAGGATACGGTGATGGGCAGTTTGAGCTCTGGCTATATTGCCCGTGCCGCGGACTCTATGCCGAAACAGGGCAAAAGCGGGCCTTGGCATGTGACCAATAATTATTTGGCTGACCGCAAAGCGCTTAAAAAGGCCAGTTTTGAAGACCGTATTTTGAAGTTTAAAAAGAAGTCATCTAAGGCCGCTGCTAAGCCTCGAATAGCTTCTTAATCGTAGTATGTTTGTATTTTAAAGGGAGGCTCAAGGCTCCCTTTTTTTATTTATAAGTTCGAAAATGCTTTCAATCTATGACCCGAGTGGTCAGGTTTTGAAGATTAAAATTTGTCAAAATATTTGCTAGATTCGCTATAGCGTTGGTTAGGGAAGCATGATGACCTTAAGGGTTCAATCCACTGACTTGCAGACAGCCTATGGCTGCGTCTATGTAAAATCGTGGGTTCAGCTGCATGCTGAATTGGCGCCGATCATATTGCTGCATGATTCGCTGGGCAGTGTCGACTTATGGCGCGATTTTCCACTGCTGCAGTCGCGGCATCGCTGGCTTTAGAGCATTTCATCGTCATGGGGCACAGTGTAGGCGACGGAATGTCAGCATGCATTGCAGCGGACTATGCGGATCAATGCAGAGGCCTGATTACGATTTCTGCGCAGTCGATGCTGGAGGATCTAACGGTGCGGGGCATTCAAGAAGCGAAACAGGGCTTTGCGCAGCCAGGCCAGCTGGATCGGCTGGCGAAATATCATGGAGATAAAGCGCAATGGTTGCTCGATGCATGGACGGAAACATGGTGTGACCCATTGTTTGCAGATTGGGATTTAGCTGAATATTTGGAGCACGTGTATTGTCCGAATCTGGTCCTGCATGGCGAGCTGGATGAATATGGCAGTTCTGTACAGGCTGAACGCTTTGCGGAATTAACCCAAGGACCCTCGGCGCTTTATATTCTGCCAGGCCTGCATCATATGCCGCATAAGGAAAACCCGGAATGGGCCGTGAACTTGATTGCCGAGTTTTTAGCGCCTCTGAAATAAAAAAGCCTTCGTGAGAAGGCTGGTTTTACGGCTATAGGCTTCGGGAAATCAGTTCTTTCATAATTTCATTGGTGCCGGCATAGATGCGATTGGCGCGGTTATCAATATAGGCGCGGGCAATCGGGTATTCCAGCATATAGCCATAGCCGCCATGCAGCTGCAGGCATTCATCGACAACTTTAGAAAACATCTCTGAAATTTTGTATTTGGCTGCGGCGGCAGCGTCAACGCCGAGGCTTTCTGAAAGCTGAAGCTCCATGCAGCGGTCTAAATAGGCGCGGCAGAAATCAATTTCGGTACGCAGCTCTGCCAGCTTGAAGCGGGTGTTTTGAAAGCTGGATATACTTTTGCCAAAGGCTTTACGGTCTTTGGTGTATTGCACGGTATGCGCAAATGCCGCTTCTGCGCCGGCTTGGCAGATAATTGCGACCAGCATGCGTTCCCAGGCCAATTCCTTCATCAGCATCATAAAGCCCATGCCTTCCATGCCGAGCAGGTTTTCTTTAGGTACACGGACATTATCGAAAAACAGCTCGCAGGTATCTTGGCCTTTCATGCCGATTTTATTTAACGGCTTGCCTTTGCTGAAGCCTGCGCGGCCGGCTTCCACCATGATCAGTGATAAGTTGGCGGAGCCTTTTTCATTGTTCCCTGTTTTGCAGACCACAATGGCCATATCGCATAAGTAGCCATTGGTAATGAAAATTTTTGAACCATTAATCACATAGTCATCGCCATCCAAAACAGCAGACGTTCTGACGGCTTGCAAATCTGAACCTGTGCCGGGTTCAGTCATGGCGATGGCGGTCACGCATGCGCCGCTGGCCATTTTCGGCAGCCAAGACTGCTTTTGCTGTTCATTGCCGAAGTTGCTGATGTAATTGGCGACAATATCTGAATGCAGCGAAAAACCGGTAGCGGAATCCATGGCATAAGCCTGCTCTTCAATTAAGATCATGCTGTACAGGCGGTCAACGCCCGATCCGCCATAGGCTTCGGAGATCGTCGTGCAGAGCAGGCCCAATTCACCGGCCTTATTCCATAAGTCCCGGTCTACATGCTGCTGCTGCTCATATCGGGCAATATTCGGCACGACTTCTTTTTCATAAAACTTGCGCACAGTATCGCGGAATGCTTCATGCTCTTCATTCAGCAGTTTACGCGGCAGCATATTAGGGATGGGGCGTATAGCGCCTGACTGCATTGTGATCTTCCTTGTTTTTATAAATATGCAAACAAACTATAAGAAGCGCTGCAGCACAGCAATGAGCTGAATGTTCAAAACAGGAGGAATTGCTGGCGGATTTCGCCAATTTGCAGAATAGATGCGAACAAAGCGCTTTGGATGGGGTAAAATACGCGGGATTTAAAATGATTGGGGAATAAGATGAGTGATGAAATCACGTTAGAAGAACGTAAAGTAATTTATCGTGCGCGCCGCGGCTTAAAAGAAATTGATGTGTACTTTGATCCCTATGTGAAAAATTATTATTTGCAGGCGGATCCTTTTGAAAAAGCAATGTTTGCAGAGCTCGTTGAACAGGAAGATCCAGACCTGCTGGACTGGTTTATGGAAGTCAGCGAACCGCCCCGTCCTGAATTGAAAACTTTTATTCAGAAGCTAAAGCATTACATTCATGGATAAATGCAGTTTTCAGCTGCAGCGCAGCTATTTGGCGCTGCTGTTTCAGCTGTGTATTTTCAGTGTACTGATGACGGTTTTGCATCAGCTGCTGTCATTCGCATTATGGTGCGGCTTTTTATTGCTCGGCGCTGTCATATACCTGCTGTTTTACCGTAAAGCGCCGAAAATTACCGCGCTGGATTACCTTGACGGCAAAGAATGGACCATCTCAGCGGCGGGCGCTCAGCATCGGGCGCATATCAGCCATATTGTGGATCATCAGGCTTATATTGTGGTTTATTTTCAGCATGCACGCGCGAAACCGATCATCGTCTGGTGTGATCAGATGCCATTCCGGCAATGGAAATCCTTTAAAGTATTGGCCAAAATGATCTGATTGTCTGACACTTTAAGATTTTGCAATAATAAAAAGATAAATAATAACAGTATATTAAGTAGATATTGAATTGCTGTTGTCAGACATAATTTTAAATTATTGGCATAAAATGCCGATTGTCAGACAAGATCGAATCTGCTGTCCGCCCATTTTATGTACATTATCTTTACCAACAGCAAGCGGAGATCGAGATGGATTATCCAACTTGGATGTTTCTGGCAGCAGCAATTGTGTTAGCGATTGTTGTAGGACGGCTAGGAACGGTGCTGAAGGAACGATTTGCATCAGATTAAGTGTTTAGGCACTTTACCCTTTAATAAGCAGCATGTGCTGAACCGTCGCAATGCTGCTTTTTTTTGCCTAAAATTTGGCATTTATCAAAAAACAGTCAATTTCACACCTTGGAATTCATGGCAAAGTGTAGTCTTAAATTAGAGTAAATACTCTTTAATTCAGAAATTGCTTCTGATATGTTTGTCGTTATGGACATAAACACAATTATAGAGGACAGGAAAATGTCGAGCGTCCAAAAAATAGGCCAAGGTATGGCTGCAATAGTAATAACAACGACTTTATTATCGGGTTGTTCACAGGTTGTGAAAACAGGCGCCAATGTTGCGCTCGGATTTACCGAAAATCATATTGTACCGCCTATTTTAGCCATGGATGATGCTGAAATGGTCTGCAATTCAGGCAATTCATTGACCCCAGCCATTATGGCGACGAAAGATATGGGAGCTGATCCAACCCGTGTCGCGGTACTGATGTATTCTGCCGCCGGCATTTGCGCGGAGCAAAAGGCGCTGGATTCAGAATTGCGCTACCTGCGTGCGTCCAAAGCCAATCAAGTCTCTGAAGCGCAGGACGCCCGCATTGAACAGAAGCGCTGGGCGGCGCTGGCGGCGCAGCGCCAGTACACAGGCTATCAGCTCTTTCAAAATCGCTATGAAAAAAAATACAAGAAAGCTTTGGGTGAAAGCTGTCCAAAAATGAACAGCGACATAGAGCAAACCGTTTATCTGCTGGGCCTGCTGAGCGGCCTGCAGTCTATGACCAATGACATTAACTCGGGCGGCGCTGTGAATGTGCCGAAAGATATTGCAGCAGTGGTCGAGCGCGGCATGACTTGCCTGAATAATGAGAAATTCTGGGGCGCGCCGGAAGCGACCCGCGCAGTGATTTGGACATTGCTGCCGGGCGCCGGAGACGGCAAGCCAGACCCGTATCAAACACTGAAGCAGTCGACGCAAATCGGCGAGAAAAAAGGCGTGCGCCTGTCGCATGCGATGTATGCCGTGGCCGCGCAAGCCAGCGGTGATGATGCGAAAATCCGTGATGCGCTTAAAACTTTTGCTCAAGCGCGCAGTGATGAAAAGCCGGTTAATCCGCAATTCAAATTAATTGACAGTATGGCAGCATCCATGGTGAAAGGCATTTCAGACCGCTATTGGACAGAACATACTGGCGTGCGCACAGCGGATGACGGCATGGAGCAGTTCTGGGACGAGTCAGGAAACTCATCAGATTTGGATGAATTGTTTGATGCAAAGAGTGAATGAATCTGAATCAGCAGAAGCCTGAATCGCCTGCTGGTTCTTAAGGCTTCTGTTTTAGGACGCACACAGGGAGTGCGCATGAAAGATCACTATCTGAAACGGAAAATTGTTTTTATCGCTGCGGTTTTCTCTGTCTGCGCTTGCCTGCAGATCTTTAAAGACTCTTTTTTTTATCTGCATCAGGCTCTGTTCGCAGAGCCTTGGCGTCTTTGGACCGGGCATTGGGTGCATGTTGGCTGGATGCATTATTTTTTAAATATGCTGGCTTTTATGTGCCTGCCGTTTATTTTTCCGCGGGCCTCAGTATGGCATTTCACCGCCTTGCTGATTGTGCTGCCGCCTTTGATTAGCCTCAGTTTTTACTATTTTTTACCAGACATTGAAGCTTATGCAGGTTTGTCTGGCGTGCTGCATGGCGCCTATGCCGCCATCGCCTGCGTGCATTTAATTTATAAGCGCGAACGCAATTTTGCAGCGTTGGTGCTTTTTCTTATTTTGGCAAAACTGATTTGGGAAAATACCGTAGGCGGTACAGGGGCTGCGCAGCTGATTGGCAGCCCGGTCTTGGTTGAGGCGCATCTGCTGGGGGTGATTTGGGGAATTGGCGCTGCCAGCGTGTATTTAATCATGGAGTATTATGCAGACCGCTATATGCATGATTAATGCTGTTGAGGATTGAATTTAAATATAATTTAAGGTGGCTAGTGACCAAGTTGACATTTTAAACAGAAAAGAAAATAGATATTGTCATTTTCAAAAACTGAAAAGTCATGCAAATTTGCAATGAATAAAAAGCAATAGGCTCGGAGAAAGGATCTTTTCCAGCCAACAGGACAAGGATGCAGCGCCTCTGTGCTTTGCAGCCAAAAATAAAAATAGGACAGCTCATGCAAAATAATGAACACAGCAGATCAGGACTGGGTCTGTTAAGTTACATATGGAACGAGTGGATTTCGACCTTCGTAGTTTTAATTTTATTGCTGCTGACGCTCATTATTGGCACGGGTGAAATGATTCATGGCCAGCTGCTGCGGACAGGCGAACGCCTCTATGGCAATGAAGCGATTGGCATGCAGTATTCATTCCTGCGCGCAGAGCCGGTAAAGCCGGACTGTGACCGCCATCCGAATGTGGATGCTTTGGTGCAGGCGCAAATGAAACAGAATGCCAATGATGAGTTTGCTGATATTTTCGGTACAGCATCGGCAGCGGATGTGCGCGCATCAGTGCAGGCTGGCGTACAGCAGTGCGAAGAGAAATACCAGTTTTACGACAAAGCGGAGAAATATTTGGATGACCATCCAAGCATCCGCACCTACCGCGCGATTGAAACCACTTTCTTCGGTATTTTTAAATTCGGCTCCGAAAACCGGGTGCTGATTTTACTGCTGATGGTGCTGGTTTCTGCGATTACGGCTTCGGTCAAATTCCATCATATCGGCCTGCGGGCGCCAACGACTAAGCTGGATTACAGAGTTTATGCTTTGTTTATGGCGATTGGTAATGGCCTGCTGACCTTTTCAGTTTACAGTCAATTCAATTCTGTATTGAATTCAGGGGTCAAATCGACGGGTGAAACGCTGGCGATTTACTGGCTTTGGCTGGCGCTATTTGGCATAGTCATGCTGATCAGCATTTTCCAATTCTTTAAAACCCCAGCGGTGAAAGAACCGGGTCCAGGCAATATTGGCTTTGCTTTATTGAGTGTGCCGCTGTATGCCTATATGGCCATTATTACCGGCGTCGCCTTTACCTTTTTCATGGATTATCCGATGGGACAGGGCATTTACCTGGGCCAATTGGTTGAGTTCTCCGGCATCTTCTTAAACCTGGCGCTGTTTATCTGGGCGGGTATGCTGCTGACGCAAACCCGTATTATGGATTTGTTTCTTGGGGTTTTGCGCCCATGGAATTTGGCGCCTGAAACACTGACCTGGCTGATTTTAATTGCGGCAGCAATTCCTACCGCATATACCGGTGCATCGGGCATTTTTGTCGTCGCAGCCGGCGCAATCATTTATAAGGAAGTCTGGAACTCGGGTTCACGCCGTCAATTCGCTTTGGCTGTCTCTGCTATGTCCGGTTCTTTAGGCGTAGTTATCCGTCCATGCTTGCTGATTATTTTAATCTCAATGCTAGACAGCCGCCATGTCACCTCGGATGAGCTGTTTGATCACGGCATTTATGTTTTCTGGCTGACGGCTTTTATTTTCTTAGGCATTTCGCTGTTCTTGGCGGAAACCCGCTTCCGCGTCAATTCGCCAAAAGTTGCTGTGCCCGGCATGCTGAAAGCCTTTATTCCTGTGATTCCTTATATTGTGCTGACTTTCATTGTGATTGCCTTCTACAAGTATGGTCTAGACACGCAGATGGATGAATTCACTGCGCCAGTCGTGCTGCCAATTCTGCTCATTGCTTATATTATGTTTGACCGCTGGTTTGCAGACCGCTTTATCAAAGAGCCGATTGATAAGCATGCTGCGATTACTTTGCAGCATGAGCAAAGTTCTGAGTTTATGCGCGAGCATGGCGGACATGGCGCCAACCGCCGCAGTTTCAGCAATTCAATTTGGTTCGCTTCTTCTGAAACGGTTGGCCATATTGGTGCGCTGATTATTCTGATGGCGCTTTCAGCAAGCGTCGGCGGGCTGATTGAGCGAACTGAAATTGTCGAATTATTGCCAACGCATTTGGGCAATATCTATATTTCCTTGGCCTTTATCGCGCTGCTGCTGGCGATTGTCGGCATGACCACCGACCCGTTTGGCGCGGTCATTTTAGTGGCGGCCACCATTGCGCCTGTGGCGTATGAAAATGGCATTCATCCGATCCACTTCTGGATGATTGTGCTGGTGGCGTTTGAGCTGGGGTACGTCTCGCCGCCGGTTGCGCTGAATCATTTGCTGACGCGGCTGTCGGTTGGCGATGAAGAAGTGCGGGCTGCTGATGCGGAAGCCAAAGCAATGTACACCAATTTCTACTACCGCTATGAACGCTGGATCCTGCCGATTATGGTCTTGTTCCCGTCGCTGCTGGTGGTGACTTACGCGCCTTATATTTTCAAATTGTTCGGCTGGTACCATTAAGCTACAGCATTAGGAAATGAACTGAAAATAGCGCCTTCGGGCGCTTTTTTATGCGCTTCTTTTTGATGCTCTGAACTGTCTGAACTTTTTGAGGTGGCGGGCTGCACAGTAAGCAGGCGCCTAAGCCAAGGATGAACAGCTGATTGAAAGCCGTATAACGGTTGCGGAAAAAGATGCTGGCGGCGTAGTTGCGCTATGGGAGGCAAAACGGATGCAAATGATGCCCATCATGGAATATAAAAGGGCGGCTAGTGTTCACAGGCCAAGAGCCTTAAACAGGCCGCGCTTTGCGGGAACATGCAGCATAAAAAAAGGCTAGAAAGCTGCAGAAATTCTAGCCTCAATTGAATTGATAAAATTATGGCTTTTGGGACAGCTGCGCTTCGAGCAGTTTAATTTGCTCTTCTTTGAGCTTAATCAGCTGGTCAGCATCGGTATGCTGCGCTTTCAGCGTTTTTTCCTGTTCATTCAGCTGCGATTGAATATCTTCCAATTTTGCAATTTCTTCTTTGGCTAAAGCCGCATTTTCAGGCACAGGCGCCTGCAGAATATCTTCATCAGCCAATTTGGCTGCAGTGGAAACGGCTTCAGGCGCCGCCGCAGGAGGTTTTACCGTTTCCGCGGGCGCTGCTTTTACAGGCGCGGCATCAGCCTGATGCGGCGGCAAATCTTCTGCATTGGACGCCATCATCCACTGATAGGTTAAGAACAGTGCGATGACAGCAATTAATCCCCCAACAATCCCGATTAAAAGTTTCGGACTATGTCTTTGATCTTCAAACATATAAAAGCCTTGTTGTTATTTCGGCTGGCGAGGCTTGAATTGAATGACGCCGATGTCATCTGGAACAGCCGGCGTTTCCGGTTCTTCCACATGCGTCGGGCGGTTTTCACTGTAACCGCAGTCAATGCATTCAATCCATTCATCGTCGCCTGAAGTCAGCATGACGACTCGATCTAACGCCTGGCATTTTGGACATTTTGCTCCAGCAATGAAACGGCGTTTAATGGTCATCCTGCTACCCTCAATCAAACTAAGGCAACTAGTTTAAGCGTTTTATGATGCGTTCGTCCAACCTTGATGACGAAGCAAAGCATCTATTTTTGGCTCGCGTCCGCGGAAATTGATAAATGCGTCAAGGGCTGTATCTTTTCCGCCAACTGCTAGAATAAACTGCCGAAACTGTTTTCCAGTCTCTGTGTTGAAGATGCCTTCTTTTTCGAAACGGTCAAAGGCATCACTGGCCAAAACTTCTGCCCATTTATATGAATAATAGCCGGCCGCATAGCCGCCTGCAAAAATATGGCTGAATCCGTGCTGAAAGCGGTTATAGCTGGCATTGGGCGCAACTGCGTATTTTTGACGGATTTCATCCAGCGTGGCCTGAATTTGCGCCGCGTTTAGCGCCGGTGCGGTTTTGTGAATATTCAAGTCAAATAAGGCAAATTCTACCTGGCGCAGCGACTGCATGCCGGATTGAAAATGGCGGGCGTCCAGCAGCGCTTTCAGCAGGTCTTCCGGCAGGGACTCATGGCTTTCGATGTGCTCGCTCAGCAGGTCTAAGCTGTCTTTATCCCAGGTCCAAAATTCCATAAACTGGCTAGGCAATTCTACGGCATCCCAGGCGACGCCGTGTGTGCCTGCGACTGCGATATTGTCGACTTCCGTCAGCATATGATGCAGGCCGTGTCCAAATTCATGGAAGAGCGTATTCACTTCATCATGCGTAAGCAGCGCAGGCTGATCGCCCACAGGCGGGGTAAAGTTGCAGACCATGTAGCAAATCGGTTTTTGCAGGCCGCTGGCGGTTTGCATGCGCGAACGGAAACCGCTCATCCATGCGCCGCCGCGTTTGCCGCTGCGCGCGTATAAATCGAAGTAGAATCCGCCGACCACAGCGCCCTGATCTTCCAGTTCGAAATAGCGGGCGTCTGGATGCCAGACCGGCGCTTCACGTTCGACAATATTGATGCCGTATAAACGGTTCACGATACTGAACAAGCCTTGCAGGATTTTTGGCGCAGGGAAGTAGGGCTTGAGGGCCTCCTGTGACAAATTGAATTGCTGCATTTTCAGCTTTTCGCTGTAGTAGCCAGTGTCCCATGGCTGCAACTCTGTGATGCCGTCAGCCGCCGCAATCGCTTTGAGTTCTGCAATTTCCTTTTCTGCCGGCTTGCGCGCATGTTCTGCCAAATCGACTAAAAATTGATTGACAGTTTCCACATCCGGCGCCATTTTGCTGGCAAGTGACAATTCTGCGTAATTGTGGAAGCCCAGTAGCTCCGCCATTTCCTGACGCAGGCTGAGGATTTCTTCCATTGCGGAAGTATTGTCAAATTCAGGGTGGCCGCCTAATTCAGAGGCTTTGGTGGTGTAGGCTTTATGCAGTTCTTCACGCAGTTCACGGCTGGCTGCATAAGTCATAATAGCCAAATAGGATGGGATATCCAAAGTGGCTGCGGGCTGTTCCAGCTCGCGCTGCTGGCCGTACTGCTTCAATAATTCAATGCTGCTTTGCGGCAGGCCTTCCAGCTGCGCTTCGGTCAAAGGCTTGAAGTAGGCCTGTGTTGCATCTAAAACATGGTTGGAAAAATCAGAAGACAATTGCGACAGGCGCGAAGAGATCTCTGCATAGCGTTTTTTGGCTTCACCCTCTAAAGCGACACCAGACAGTTTGAAGTCACGCAGGGCAAGTTTAACTGCGCTTTGCTGCGCCGCAGGCAACGTGCTGAAAATACTGTTGTCATGGACCTGCTGATAGGTTTGATACAGCGCAGCATGCTGGCCAAGCGCTGTGTAATATTCACTGAGCGCAGGCAAAAGCGCTTGATGCACTTCACGAGTCTCTGCATTGTTCATTACGGCATTTAAATGCGACAGTACGCCCCAAGACTCGCTCATGCTGTTTTCGAGATGGTCGACGGTGTCTAAAACCTGCAGCTGCGCTTGAATGCTGTCTGGAACTGCCGTCAGTTCATTTAAAAAATCCTGTCCATGCTGAATGGCCTGTTCAATTTTTAATTTCAGCTGATCTAATTGAATTTGATCGAATTGCGGAACGGGCAGAGTCGCCTTTTCTAATGCCATGATGCTAATGCCGTATAAAAATATTCTGTGTTATGTGTAGATGTAAGGCTTAAGTGCAGGGAAATCAAGGCAGAACCGGAATTTATTCAAAGATCGGCAGGGTTTGAAGTGCTTTGACCGCATGCTCAAGATAGATCGAACTTGCAGGGGCAGGGAGATGACGCAGGTTATTTTAATGCTGGCGCTGCTGGGATTCGGCAGGCGTTGCATCATAATTCGGGAGATTGTATTGGGCAGTTTACAAATCGCGCTGGCAAGTCAGCTTCGATTTGCTGGATGTTTCAGAACGCTGTTTTAAAGATGCTTAGCATTTGCCAATACTGCGGCATAAACTATGGCTGGCGCAAATGAAAACGGTATTTTCCAAGCAGGTGACTTTTATTTGCATTCACTGCATAAATAAAAAAGAGCGCCGAAGCGCTCTTTGAATGGTTGCCGCAATTACTCAGTTTTTGCTTTGGCATTGGCCTTTTTCTTTTTGGCCTTGGCTTTTTTCTTTACTTTATCTTTAGCCTTTGCTTCAGATTTAGCTGCAGATTTTTTATCAGACTTTGCGCCGTAAGAGCTTGGTTTTGATTTGGGCTTTTTCTTTCGAATGGGACGTTCTCCGTCTTCACTGACAGTGGCTTTGCCCTGTTCAGAAAAGACTTCTTCCTTGGCATCACCGCGCGGGGCCGGTCTGGCATCGGCGCGCTGCGCCGGTTTAGCGACGCGCGGCGCCCGGCTGCGTACAGCGCGGCCTCCGTGTGTCAGCTGCTGCAGCAATTCAAAATCAATTTTGCGCTCTTCCAGGTTTACGCCGGCAACTTTCACCTTGACTTCATCACCTAGGCTGAACGTTTGGCCATGGCCTTTGCCAATCAGGCTTTGGCTCGGCTGATCAAAGACAAAAAAGTCATCGCCTAATTGGCTGACATGCACCATGCCGTCAACATATAAGTCTTTTAAGGTAACAAATAAGCCAAACTCCGCGACAGCAGAAATCGTGCCGGTAAATTCTTCACCCAAATGCTGCTGCATATAATGGCATTTCAGCCATGCAGTCACAGAACGGGATGCTTCATCTGCGCGGCGTTCGGTGGCGGAGAAATGCTCACCGGCATCACTCAAAGACTGGCCCGATAATGGGAACGGTTTCTTCTGCAGATGCGCTTTAATCGCGCGGTGCAGCAGCAAGTCCGGGTAGCGGCGGATAGGCGATGTGAAGTGCGTATATGCTTCATAGGCTAAACCGAAGTGGCCTGCATTGTCCGGGCCATAGTAGGCCTGCATCATTGAGCGCAGCAGCACGGCATGAATGCTTGGCGCATCAATGCGGTCTTTGGTGGCTTCAATGACGGCCTGATAATCCGCCTGAGTCGGCTGTTCCGGGAAGTTCATGCCCAGCAGCTTCACAAAATCACGGACTTTCTGAATGCGGGAAAACTCTGGCGGCTCATGCACACGGTACAGCATCGGAATTTCATTTTTCAATGCGTAGTCCGCTGCAGCGACATTGGCCAGCAGCATGCATTCTTCAATCAGCTTGTGCGCTTCATTGCGTGAACGCGGCAGAATTTCTTTAATGCCGCCCAATTCATCAAAGGTCATGTAGGTTTCGACCGTTTCGAATTCCATCGCATGGCGTTCTGCCCGTAGGCCTTTTAAGACTTGATACAGCTGGAACAGCGTATTCAATGATTTGCGCACATCCCGGTCTTCGGTGACCGCTTTGCTGTCGCCGTCAAAATACTGCGCAACCTGCGTATAGGTCAGGCGCGCTTTAGAGTGCATGACCGACGGATAGAATTCATAGCCCGTTACCCGGCCAGCGCGCGACAGTTTCAAGTCGCAGACCATGCATAAGCGGTCAACATTTGGATTCAGCGAGCAGAGGCCATTGGACAGCGCTTCCGGCAGCATCGGCAAAACAAAGTGCGGGAAGTACACCGACGTGCCGCGTTCTTGCGCTTCATCATCCAGCGGCTTGCCTACACGCACATAATGGCTGACATCGGCAATCGCCACCACGACGCGGTAGCCTCCGCCAGCGCGTTTTTCTGCATACACCGCATCATCAAAGTCGCGGGCATCTTCGCCGTCAATGGTCACCAATGGCAAATCGCGCAGATCGATGCGGCCTTTGCGGTCTTGATCTGACGGCTCTTTAAAGCTTTCGGCTTCTTTAATCACCGCTTCAGGAAACTCATACGGCAAGCCAAACTCTAAAATGGTTTGCGGAATAATGATTTCAGTATCGGCTTTATCCGCCATCGACTGCACGATATGGCCTGTGGCAAATTCATCTTTGGTTGGATAGGTGTCAATGGCGACACGGATAGAGTCGCCAACTTTGACTTTGGCATGCTCAATCAGCTCTTTTTCTAAGGTAATGGGCTGATGCGCATTGGGATTGGCGGGCTGGATAAAATATTCGCCATCGTATATTGATACTTTTCCGATAATTTCTTTCACCCGGTGCTGCAGAACTTCGGTAATAAAGCCCCAGGCTTTGCCTTTGCGGTCTACCGATGTCTGGCGGACTTTAACCCGGTCGCCGTTAAAGACTTGGCGCAGTTCACGCTCCGGCAGCAGCAGATCATCCTGACCTGAGATATTGGCTGTGCCCAAGCCTTTACTGTTAATGTACACCGTTGCTTCATGGGTCGGCTGTTCTTCAGCCAACTGAAATTTAAAGCCGTCTTTCATCAGCTGTCCGTCACGCACCATGGCAATTAAGCGATGGCTCAGGGCGTCAATGCTTTTTTGATCGGCAATTTCAAAATGCTCGACAAGATCTGCATGCGACAGCGCAGTTTCGCGCTGCTCAATGGTTTCCAAAATCAGCTTGCGGCTGGGAATTGGATTTTCGTAACGTTCGGCTTCAGCTTTTGCTTCAGGGTCGACCCAATTTTTCATAATGTCTTTGGCTTCAAGTCAGAAGATTAGGATTAGCATAAGACATGCAGCAGGATACTGCACGTAAATGATTGCAATATTGTGTTCTAAGTTGGCATTTTACGACGTTTGCAGTTTTTATGGCTGGTGAATCGCGTCTTTTTCCAGCGATTACTGTTAAAGTTTCTGAAAATCGTTTAAAAAATATTTAATTGAGCAAAAAAAAGCAAAAAAACAGTGCGCATTGCTTGCAGTGCAGCGGTTAAGTTTGTATTATGGCGCCACGTTACGGTGAGATGGGTGAGTGGCTGAAACCACGTCCCTGCTAAGGACGCATACGGGTAACTGTATCGAGGGTTCGAATCCCTCTCTCACCGCCACGCTTTACTTATGTCGCGCTCATAGCTCAGCTGGATAGAGCACTTGGCTACGAACTAAGGGGTCGGGAGTTCGAATCTCTCTGAGCGCACCAATAAGTAAACACGAAAAGTAACGTAAGCCGTTAAGGCACACAAGTTTAGCGCTCATAGCTCAGCTGGATAGAGCACTTGGCTACGAACTAAGGGGTCGGGAGTTCGAATCTCTCTGAGCGCACCAACTTGAACAAATTACCGCACATGCTGCGGTTTTTTTGTGTCTGAATTTTGGCTTTTGCCCTTTATGTTGAAAATAAGATTAGTATAAAAAGAATTGAACGCTGACCCTTCAATACTGGGGGAGTGCATCGCATGAGAACACTCATTGTGCAGGAATTCATCACGCTGGATGGCGTGATGCAGGCGCCGGGCGGGGCAGAGGAAGACTCCTCGGGCGGATTTCAGCATGGCGGCTGGGCAGCGCCCTATTTTGCAGAGAATGACGCCGTACTTGCTGCGGTTATGCACGCGTGGATGCAGCCGGTGGATATTTTGCTGGGCCGCAAAACCTTTGAAATTTGGGCGCCATACTGGCCAGCGCATGCGGCGCTGTGGCCTGGAATCAATGAGGTGGCCAAATATGTGCTGTCCAGGACGTTAGCGCATTCAGACTGGCAAAATACGGTTTTCCTGCAACAGCTGGAAGATGTGCGGAAAATAAAAGCCGGCCGCGGCGGCGCGATTAAAGTCCATGGCAGCGCGCAGCTGGTTCAGGCTTTGCTGGCGCATGACCTTGCCGATGAGCTGCAGCTGATGATTTTTCCATTGCTGCTGGGTCAAGGCAAGCGCTTATTTGCAGCCAATGCAGTTCCAGCGGCCTATGTATTGAAAGATCATGCTGTGACAGCCAGCGGCGTGATTTTTGCGCACTATGTCCGCGGCGGCGCCGTGGAAACGGGCCATTTGGGCTGAAGCGCTGTTGAAAATACGCATGGGTTTTGCTGAATAGCGGAACCGCAGACGCCGTTTTAGCCGGATCTGCGTGGATTCAAATTAAATGCTGCTGTCATGCATGGCTTTGAAATCGGTGAATTTGCAGGGTTTAGCGGGGATTCTTAGCGGATGCGCCTAAATACTAGACGGTCAGTTGGAATTATACAAATAAGCGCTTAACAAAAGTTGAAAATCACGTATAATGCATTCCATCAAGACGTCGCGCTCATAGCTCAGCTGGATAGAGCACTTGGCTACGAACTAAGGGGTCGGGAGTTCGAATCTCTCTGAGCGCACCAACTTGATCAAGACTGAAAAACCGCACATGCTGCGGTTTTTTTGTGCCTGTCATTTATGCGTCGACCTATCGGAAATAAATATTATAGTTATCCAGTTATCCAGTTATCCAGTTATCCAGTTATCCAG
>NZ_KB849730.1:0-26583 GCF_000368865.1 Acinetobacter bouvetii DSM 14964 = CIP 107468 | reverse complement strand
AGTTATCCAGTTATCCAGTTATCCAGTTATCCAGTTATCCAGCTTTTTGCCGAATTTTTAATGCAAATACCGTGTTGCCGCCGACAGCGGGCAGCATTTCATGATAAGGCATGCTCCGCATAGCGCGCAGCAGAAAGGGCGCACTGTCATCAATTTTCACTGCGCTGGTAATATTCAGCAGGCTGCCTTGCTTGAATGGCATCAGGCGCATTGCCCCGCGGACAAGTTTTAAATCGCCGCCAGTTGCATGAAACTGATTTTGCAGGGCATTCGGGGAATCAAAGCGCATTTTGAAATCGAAAGGAATGCTGATCACGCCTAAGCCGACTGAAATGCGGTAATCGGCATCCAGCTGCCTCTGATTGATCTGTTTGATTTTGAATGATTTGATCTGATTGGGAAACAATTGCTGAAAAGCGGGAGGCGCCAGCCATCGTTGTAGCTGTTCCGGCTGCTGCGCATAGTATTGATAACTGGTGCTGAAGCGCATGATTTCAGTATTATTGGCATACTGGATTTTTTGCGCAGGCAAAATAAAACTGACCGGTTCCTGTGATTTTTGACTGATTTGCGCAACCCGCAGCAGCAGCTCTTCGGACAGTTTTACTGCGGGCAGCGCGGTCATTGCGGGTTCTGCGGCGCTGCTTTTAAAACGGCGCTGCAGGGCTTCCAGTAAAAAGCCGCTGGTGCCGGCTGGAATGCCGAGTTTAGCTTCCGGTACGGCATTTAAAATTTTACTGAATAAAAAGCCTTTGGGCTTATTCAGGTCACCCCATTGCGTGACTGTAATCAGGGTTTGATTGGGGCTGAGTTCAAACCATTCCAGCTTGCCTGAGCCGTAAGGAACAGGGGCATCTAAGACCAGGCTGCTGATGCTGCTGCCTTCAATCTGATGTTGCATGGTGATACTTTCACGGAAATTCAGCACAGGAATTGGCGTAGGGATATGAATGGAATATTGAACGGTGGACACACCTCCCTGCTGTTCCAGCACTTTTGCCTGCTTTAAGGTGGGAAAGAGCCCAGCATAATTGGCATAATTCTGCAGCAGGCGCGCGACATTTTTGCTGCTGGCGGGAACCACCACCGCTGCGCTGTAATATTTGCCAGAGATCCGCTGGCCATATTTCATGGTCGGCAGGCTGATGCTCTGTGCTGGGTGCGCAAAAATGGCAATACTGCTGCCTGTAAATGCCGCCAATTGCTGCGGGCTGTTTTGAAACGGGCTCAGGCTGCTGGGAATTTGCGGCGTCCACTGCACAAAACTGGCTTCGGCCTGAATAGCTGTGCTGCAGCAGGCCAAGATCAGGATAGGGGAAATCGCGGTTTTTATTTTAGGGCGCATATCACATCCTGTTTATGCATTTATTATGGGCAGCATTTTTAGCCTATTTTGACAGCAATGAACAGCCTGAATGGGTTGAACGGCAGCGGAAAAAGAATAAGGAAAATGCGCATTTTGGTGTAAGATTTAGCTCAATTTCTATCATTGATGTGCTTATACGCGTATGTCGGACACTCAACCTGCTTTATCGCTGCGTTATTTTTTAAATTTGGAAGAGTCGCAGGATGGCTTTGCTTTAGCGACTTTCGGCAAAAAACAATTGACCCGCTTTGTCACGCCAGTGATCAGCCTGGGCATTATCGCGTGGGGGTTTTATTTAGGGTTTGATGGCGCGGGTCGCTATTATGTTGGGCTGGGCGCTTTTTTTCTGATTATGCAGATTTTGATGCGCTACTGGTTCTTGCCGATGATGTTTAAGCGCCAGTTTGTCAAATATCAATTCGGCAAAAGCGAGCAGGGCATTGACTTGTATCAGGATCATGCTGAACTGCATGCCAATGGCCGCAAAAACACTTTCAATTATGCCGATGTTGCCAATTTTGCATCAGGCAAATTGACTTATATGCTGGAAATGAAAAACCGCACCGTGGTGATTGTGCCAAAGCGCGCGTTTGCGAATCCGGCGGACCAAACTGTGTTTGAAAATACATTTAAGAAATAGCGTTTAACAGGCAATTCTGCGAAAGCCGATTGCAATAAAACAGGAAGGGAAGATTATGACGACACGTCCATCTAAGATTGTATGCGTGGGCCGCAGCTATGCAGACCATGCCAGAGAACTGGGCAATGCGGTCCCGGATCGTCCTGTTTTGTTTATGAAGCCGCCCAGCGCGCTGACATCATTGGCCGATGGCATTGCGTGGAACAGTGCGCTGGGCAGCTGCCATTATGAATGCGAATTAAGCCTGCGCATTGACTGTCCCCTGAAAGGTGAAACGGATCCAGTCAAAGCGCTGGATGCCATCGGCGCGGTCACACTAGGTCTGGATTTAACCTTGCGCGATCAGCAGGATGAGCTCAAGAAAAAAGGCCAGCCGTGGGAACGCTGCAAAGCCTATGACGGTTCATGCATTTTGTCCGGCTGGGTTGCAGTGGATGATGTGGTGAGCGATTGGAATGATGTGCACTATACGCTGCATGTGAATGATGAACTGCGCCAAAAAGGCGACACGTCGCATTTGATTTTTGATATCGGTTCATTGCTGGCAGACATCAGCCAAGTTTTCAGCTTGGAAGCCGGCGATGTGGTGATGACGGGCACGCCCGCAGGCGTGGCGGCTTTACAGTCAGGCGAGCAGCTGAAAATGACGTTAAAAGGTAAAACACAGGATTACGTGTGGACGACTTTTGTGAAGTGAATTCGGATCAGGATGCATAAAAAAGAGACCGCCGCAAGGCGGTTTTTTTATTGAAATGGCCTAAAAAATGGACCGTGCATCGATGCAGCATCTGCACCCGCCTGATGCACAATGCTCAGTTGAATTGAGGCTGTTGACGAGACGGGCTGCCGCCAGATCCTCTGCCAGACATGTTTGAATAGGCTTAAAGCTGAATTTGCATCCTATTTGTTCAGGGTTTGAATGGATGATCGGGTGATAAAGCCATCAAACTGCCTGCGCGGCTGCAGTCAATGGCGATGCTCAGGCATGCTGAGGATCACGGCTGATTCAGCTTTCTAAACTGGTCTGGGGTCAGGTTCATCCAGCGCTTAAACATATTGATAAAGGCTGAGGCATTGGCGTAACCTAAGTCCAGCGCAATGCTTTCCACTTTTTTGCCTGCCGTCAGCATGCTCATGGCTTTAATTACTTTCAGGCGCTGCCGCCATTCATTTAAAGACATGCCCAATTCTTTCAGGCAGCAGCGCGCAAGAGTGCGCTCAGTCATATTGGCTTGCTGCGCCAGCACCTGCAGCGGGCTGCTGTCGTCGGGATGCTGATGTAAAAAGTCCAAAATCTGCATCAGCGCTGGGTGACTGGAATGCGGCAAATAGCTGCTGACCAATTTCGCCTGCTGCAGCTGATCCAGCATCACCTGCAAAAGGCGCTGATATTCAGGCGAATCTTCCGGCAGAGAGCGCTGCCTTAAATGCTCAAAAATTGCCGAGACCAAGCTGGAACTGAGCAAAATGCCGGCCTGCTGCGGCATGCGGCTGCACAGGCGCTCGTGCACATATAAGGTTCCATGTGAAACCGCCGTGCGGTTCAGCCCGCTGTGCTGCAAATTAGGCGGCAGCCAAATGCCGTAAGGCGGCGGGGTTATATAATCGACCTGATCAATATGGACTTCCATTACGCCATTAAAGGCATAGATGAATTCTCCCCATGCGTGCCCATGTGCAGGGTAGGCTGAAAGCGCAGGATCGTCGCGGAAACTGATCCACAAGGTGCGGGCGATATCATCATTGGTCGGCAGCTGCTTTAAAGCGGCCGGGTCACGCTTGAGGTTTTGCGGCATATCGGTTTGCCTGAATAAAAAGATTTTTTGTCTGATTTGAATTATATCTTTTATTTAAGACAGTTTTATAGTGTGCGCTTGATGAGCGGCTGAGTAAGCATTGTGGAACAGCGTAAAGCGCTGGATGTTCAGGCATCTGGCTTAATGATTGTATTGTGCATGATTTGGGGCATACAGCAGGTGGTGCTGAAACTGGCGGGGCCTGACATTTCACCCATCATGCAAATTGCGATCCGTTCAGGGCTGTCTGCTTTGCTGGTTTTTCCCTTAATCCGGCTGCAGCAAGGCGTACACCTCTGCAGCAAGGCATACCTGCTGCCCGGCATTTGGCTTGCGCTGCTGTTTTCCGCAGAATTTCTGCTGGTGGCGGAAGCGCTGCGCTACACCACCGCGTCACATACTGTAGTGCTGCTGTACACTGCGCCAATTTTTGTCGCGCTGGGCCTGCACTGGAAATTGCCTGTTGAAAAGCTGAATGCGGTGCAATGGCTGGGGATTTTTATGGCCTTTGGCGGCATTGCGCTGTCTTTCATTGGGCGTGATCAGCATGCTGGACAGCAGATTCCGCAAGCTTTATGGGGGGATTTTCTCGCCTTGCTGGCGGGAGTGATGTGGGCATTGACTACCATTTCACTGCGCTTGACCAAACTGGCAGATGCCCGCCGACACAGACCTTATTTTATCAGCTGGTGGGCGGATTTTTGTTTTTAATGCCGGTCGCTGTGCTGACCGGGCAAGCCGCGGTTCACTGGAGCGCCATCGCGCTGGGCAGCATGGCTTTTCATGTATTGCTGATGTCTTTCTTCAGCCTGATGCTGTGGTTTTGGCTGCTGCGTAAATATTTAGCCAATGGCTTAGGCGTA
This sequence comes from Acinetobacter bouvetii DSM 14964 = CIP 107468, assembly GCF_000368865.1. GTDB lineage: Bacteria > Pseudomonadota > Gammaproteobacteria > Pseudomonadales > Moraxellaceae > Acinetobacter > Acinetobacter bouvetii. The sequence goes on along the minus strand of NZ_KB849730.1, from coordinate 21,918 downwards.
TTTTCATTTTTAACGCCAATTTTCGGCATGATCTTTGGCGTAATCTTTCTGAATGAGCAGATTGAGCCGAACTTTATTTTTGGGACTGCTTTTGTGATGGCAGGTGTCATGATTGTCAGCCTGCATGCATGGATCAGACGCGCTTTGCGTCTGGCGGAATCTGCATAATATTCGGTCAGCAGACTAAGGAATATTCAGCCTTCGCTGATCAAAGCCGACGCCGTGTTGCTTCAATTTTCAGGTTTGGCCGTGCCGGGAAAATGGCTCGGCGGCCATGATTCATACAGCTCAGGGTTTGAATATCAAAATGACATCCAAGGCCATGCATTGATGGCCTTTTAGAGAGATGAATTCAGTGAAGGGCTATTTCTCTTCAAAAATTGTCGACAATGGAATGGCCAGTTTCGCGGCTAAATAATCATCGGATTCAATTAAGGACGGGCCAATGCGTTCCAGCCATTTGTCATCAAAGGCATGATTGACATCTTCCCGGCGCGGCAGCGGATAAGGCAGCTGCACATAGAAGCTCCAAAAATCAACCTGAGACAAATTGCGCAGCAGCACATAGTTATTGTCATCGGTGCGTTTAATCAGATTCTGCTTTTCCAGCATTTGCACATAAGACGGCCAGCGTCCAATCTCTTCACGCCCTAAAACATCCAGCGCTTCAGCTTCAGTCACGGTTTGGCCATTTTGCTGTTTTTGATAAAACAGTTCCAATACGTCCAGCAGCATAATGACGGCATGGCGCTTGCGGCGGCGGTGAGTGTCTGCGTTAAATGCAGTCAGCGCAAAGCTGATTTCAACGCCGATTAAGACAATATTCCATGACAGAAAAATCCACAGTAAGAAAATGGGCACAGCGGCAAAAGCGCCGTAAATAATTTCATAGCTGGTGAAATTGGACATGACAAAGCTGAATAAATGCTTCAGCAGTTCAAACACAGTTGCGCTGAATACGCCGGCAAAGAACGCCGCTTTAATCGGCACATTGCGGTTGGGAATGGTCCAATTCAGAATAAAAAAGCCCAAAACCGTGAGTGAAAATGAAATGCACCATAAAATAAAGGCGCCATCCAGTTCATAGCCGGCAAAGTTATTGCTCAGCACATTGATGGACGCGACTGTTGATGAAATGACAAAAGCGCTGCCCAGCAGAATGGGCCCCAATGAAATAATGGTCCAATAGCGCATAAAGCCCAATATGCCGCCGCGGGTTTCCCGCACGCGCCAAATCCGGTTAAATACGGTTTCAATACTGGTCAGCATCATGACGGTGGTAACGAACAGAAACAGCACGCCAATCACTGTTAAATTGCTGGACTTATCCGTGAATGCGTTCAGGGCTTTGTCAAATGCAATGGTGGTCTTAGGCAGAAAGTTGCTGTAAATCAGCTGCTGCAATTGCTGGCGCGCGGGTTCCAGCGCTTTAATGGATGAAATAATCACCAAAAAAACCGTCAGCATCGGCACAACAGCGAACAGTGTCGTGTAGGTCAGGGAGCCTGCTTGTTCCCGGCAGCGGTCAGCTTCAAAGCGTCTTATTACAAATAAAACAAACTGAAACCATTTCTTGTCATAAAAGGGAAGTCTTTTTAAATATGCTTCGATCATGCGCTAAAGTCTCAATTTTTTTAATCATATTTCTCAATTTTCACTGCCCAGCTTAACCAAAAAAACGGAAAAATACCGTATAGTTTTCATTTTTAATGTCATTTATCTAAAATTATGCAGCCTTACATTCTTGTGCTTTATTACAGTAAATATGGATCGACCAAAGAAATGGCGCATTTGATTGCCGATGGCGCAGAGTCCGCGGGCATGCAAGTCAAAATCAGAACGGTGCCGAATATTGCGGCCGTTGTGACTGAAGCGGCGCCAAGCATTCCTGATGAAGGTGATATTTATTGCACCTTGGAGGATTTAGCAAATTGTTCTGGTCTGGCGCTGGGCTCTCCGACCCGTTTTGGCAATATGGCTTCCGAAATGAAATATTTTCTCGATCAGACCACCAGCCTATGGCTGAATGGTGCGCTGCATGGCAAGCCAGCCTGTGTCTTTACCGCCTCAGGCTCAATGCATGGGGGACAGGAAAGCACGCTGCTGACCATGCTGCCGCCGCTGTTTCATCACGGCATGATGATTATGGGCTTAAGCAATGCAGTGCCGGCGCTGTCCAATACGAAAAGCGGCGGTACGCCGTATGGCGCCAGCCATGTCAGTGGCCCGCGCCATGATCTGTCTTTGAGTCAGGATGAAAAAATTTTGTGCGCATCGCAAGGCCAGCGCTTGGGTGAGCTGGTGAAAAAGCTGAACCCTTGATCGGCAAGGTGAATGCGGAATTTAAATTTGGCAGAGAATAGGCCGTGAAATAGCATAATTTTGCACTTTTCTGCTTTTTCTCTGTATTTTTGGAGGTGGCTTTCGCAGCCTTTTTGAGCGTTTAATCCATCGGATGACTCAATGCAAGGCCTAAAAGATGCGGCCGCTTTTAATAAACAGACGCAGGCGCTTGAACCTAAAAAGAGCGCAATTTGCGCTCTTTTACTTGATTGAAATCTATTTTTCAGCAGCATGCTTTTCATTGAAGCGGTGTTTGCACTTGGTGCATTGATAGTCCAAAAATACATTTTGATCTACAATCACTCCGGCTTTTTTGCCGAAGCGGTGTCCTAAAAAGCCGCCAGTAATGCCGACGCCAATCGCGCCGACAAAAGTGCCGACTGTGCCGCCCATAATCACTCCCAGCGGGCCTGCAGCCGCGCCGATCATCGCGCCGATAGATGCGCCGGACGCTGCGCCGCCTACTGTGCCGGCAGCTGTGCCTGCGCCGCTGAGCAGCACGCCGCCGATTTTTTGCAGGTTTTGTTCGTGATTGCGTTTTTCGACATCGGACGAGCCGCATTTCGGGCAGCTGATGGTATGCGGAATAATTGAAGAATCTGTAGTCATAGACTGTATGCCTGTCCTTAGGAAAAATCGCATAAAGCTGTTCAAGATTAAGCTTTATTGCCGATGATGTCAGTACCTTAACGTTTTTTACTTTAAACAGAAGTGCTTAAAGATGACATTTTTGTAATGATTGTTAAGGTAAAGTTTAAAAATAAGATTTTTTAATATCATTAACCACCTTGGGGTTGGTTGATAATATATTTGCTGATTTCTACAATGGATTTTATATAATAGGTATAGTAAGAAATATTTTTCTTCCTATGATTTCGTTTTAAATGTTCAAATGGTTCAATAAATCCCTTATCTTTTAATACATTGGTTTCATATTTATTGCGAGCAGAATTACTTTCATGGGCTATGTAATCACGTATGGTTTTCATTTCATTTATAATTGTTGTATAGTTTGAATCCTTATTGATAATAGAAAATGGATCATCAATAAAAAAGCATTCAGAGGTTTTTTTAATGATATCGTATTGATTTACAAATGATGTATTTGGTTTTTTTATTACTTTATATAGATGCTCTAGATCTAGAAATTCTAATTTTCGTTCAGGGCAATAACCATATATACTTTTTTCTCCAATAGAATACATCTCAAAGCAATCTGATAAGAACTTTTCAAATTTAATAAATATTTTGAAAAAAGCTAATTCATATAGAGTGTTATCAATTTGGGTTGGGGAGGCAAATATAGTCTCCCATTTTTCAATTTCGGCTAAAACAAAAGAATTATTCATTTTATTTAAGAAATTCACAGAGTATGCTTACACGTTTTAATCTTTCATCTTTACTTGTTGTTCGAGATCTATGATGCTTTTCAAACTCGACAATTGTTAGGTTATCCATATCTTTATCATTTTCATAATTTAGAATTTCAGACTCTAATAAAGATATTTTTGAAGCTAATGAATTGATATTATTATGAATTTTATCTTTTGAAAATTTATCATTTCTATAAATAGCATCCCCTAAATATCCATAAAGTTGATGGTTCAATGCTGCAAATAAAGTATAAAAATAAGTTTTTCTATAAAATATTTTACCTGTAAATAATGGGTGGTAAAATAAAGCATCAATTACATTGTAAATATTATTTACAATAATTTCAGTTTGATCTAATTCTAAAAAGTCTTTATCAAATTTTTTATAATAGCTATCTGTCTTTTTAGCGCTGTCAGTCACAATCCCATCAATAGCATTGATAACTAATGAGTTCATAAAATCTACATCGGCCATTCGGCTAAAATCTTTATCTTTAAAGATTTTTTTATCAATAAAAATCTCTTTAAATAATGCTGTTTTTTGTAGTATAAAAACTTTAAATTCACCCCAATATTGAGCATTTCTTAGTTCTTGCTTATTGAGAGCCATATTGTTTGTGTTTAATCTAGCAAACATTTCATAGATTCGTGCATCATCTTTTAATTTTATAATTTCAAAACTAATGTTGTAATTGAGGATATCTTCTTTAATTTCATCAGAAAGGTCGAAATATTTTTTCCCTCCATATTCTTTACTCTGTGATTTCTGAATAGAAAATAAATTATCTACAAATTCAATAATAGCTGTTATACGCTGTTGGCCATCAATAACTTCTCGGATGGTCTGGCGAGTAGATATATCGATTTGCTGACGAATAAAAATTTGTGGGATAGGATATCCTCGAATGATGCTATCAATTAAATAAGATTTTGCATTTAGATTCCAAACTTTATTTCTTTGGTACTTCGGTGAGATTAGCAATTCACCATTTTCTTTCCATTTTAAAATATCGTTAATGGAAAAAGATTTTGTATCTTTTATATCACTCATTATAATAAGTTCTATCGGTTTGAATAATGTTCTGTATTATACAAATTTAATAAGATAAAAAAAGCGCCTCAAGGGCGCTTTTTTTGGAACTGGATATTAGTCACGGACAAATTCAACAGTGCCATTCGCAAGTGATTTAACACGGGCTAAAGATTCAACACGGTAGCCTTTGTCCAGCAGAACCTGACGGCCAGGCTGGAAAGATTTTTCAATCACAATGCCAATGCCCATTACTTCGGCTTCAGCTTGGTGAATTAAGTCTGCTAAGCCAAGCGCAGCTTGACCATTGGCCAAAAAGTCATCAATCACTAAAACTTTATCGGCAGCATTAATATGCTTTTTAGAAATGGCAATAGTGCTTTCCACTTGTTTCGTGAAAGAGAACACTTTTGAGCGGTACAAATCATCTTTTAACGTTAAAGACTGGTATTTTCGGGCAAAAATAACCGGAACGCCAAGTTCTAAACCAGCCATAACCGCAGGGGCAATACCTGAAGCTTCAATGGTAATAATTTTCGTGATGCCCGCATCTTTGAATAGGCGCGCAAATTCTTGACCAATTTGCTGCATCATGACGGGGTCAATTTGGTGGTTTAAGAAAGAATCGACTTTCAGAACTTCTTCAGATAGAACGATACCTTCAGCTAAGATTTTCTGTTCTAGTGCGTACACGGGAGAATCCTCAAGGGCAGGTGCTTTTTAAAGCAAAGGCGTATTTTAAAAAGCACCGAAAAAAATGCAAGCAAAATTGATCAAATCAATTAATTTGATGCACCTTTATAGCCCGTTAACAGCAATCCATAAGAAGTGCTGCCGTCAAGGTGTGACATTTTCACGGGCGCATAGTCCAATTTAGGCGCTAGCCAGAACACTGTTTCGCGGCCAGGCTTGTCATGCTTCATTACCACTTTAACGGTATCAAAAGTTCCGTAGCTGGTTTTGACTTTTTCCGCACCCTGCTTCACAAATTTGCGCGCTTCAACTTCTTTGGCATCGGCAATCCAGTAGCTGGATTTTAAACTGCCATTTTTTAAGTCTTCGCGAATCTGCAGCTCGGCATTCAATTCATCCAAAACACCGGCGCGCCAAGCAAATGAACGCGCTTTGTCATCTTTTTTGGTATTGATGGTTTTTGCGCTAGGGTTGAAATTAATGCTCATGGTGTTGTTATGCACCAAAATTTTGCTGGTGCGCTTAAAGCTGTTTGAAGTAATGCTGCCGCCGCTGAAGCTGAAGCTGCTGCTTTCAGTGGCTGAGGCAATGCCGCCGGCTTTGGCGACAAAAACATAAGACCAGTTATTGCCGGATTTGCTTAATGTGCGGGTTGCTGAACCTAAATTTTTACCATTGTAGTTAAACTGATAACTGGCTTGGAATGGACTCATGGCAAACGCTTGGCTTGCGAATCCAGTAAACAGCAATGCAGTGCTTACCCCTGCGGCAAAACCCAATGATTTAACAGTTAGCTTAGCCATAAGTATATTGTTCCTATGAATTTAAATTATTGTGAATCAATAAAAAACCGGTATTTCACATTCGCTGTCAGTATGCGCGCAGATTGTGAAGATGAAAGTTATAAAGCTGCATCAAATGTATATTTACTGCTGCTTTTTATATTCACTGCTGAATCGGCTGCGCGGTCCCTGTTTATTTATCTTTCTGCTTGATTGGCGTGACGTGCGTTTCTTCTAAAGGGCTGTCATCCCATGTATCCATTTTTTCCTGCGCCATTTTACTGAACAGCGCGGCCAAATTCACATTGCCAATGATCACCAGTTCCGCTTCACGCAAAAGCGCATGGTTGACATGCACTTTGCTTAAGGTATCAATGATGGAGCGCTTTTTGCCCAGCCAGCGGTTCAAGTCCAAATGCAGCAAGTCGTCTTTGACTTTAATGACGTTCAGCTTTTCTAAAATCATGCCTAAAGGGTCGTCATTCAGCACCTTTTGATAAAAGAACAGTGCGAGCTTGACCCCCCATTTGTAAAGAATATTCGGATATTTGGCATCAATCACCTGCGTATCGCCAATTTGTTCAAAGACAATGAGCTGCGTGTCTTTATTCAGCTCCATCTGCACCAGCTTTAAGTCAACCGACAGGGTGATGTTCAGGCCGTTGTAATTCAGGGTGGCATACAGGCGCAGCCAGTCATCGTGCAGGTCTGCGTGCAGGTCTTGCAGCATTTTCACATTGTCGGTCACAAAACGCTGAAAGGTGGCATTCAGAAAAACCTGAGACATCGGAAATTCGCGTTCATCTTCAATAAACCCTTCCGCCTTTTGATACACTTGGCGTATGCGTCGCGAAATATTGGAAATGAGCGTTTGCATAAATAGCGTCCCGGCGAATGAGCTTTTTAAAAATTTTGATGTATCTTGTCGAATTATGTAAAAAATACAAGGTTCCGAGCTTGCAGTTTAGCAAAATTAATTGCACCATTTTTATGATTTTAAATATGCTCAGTCCATTTATTGATGGATTTGTCAGTTTCACTTGAAAAGTGAAAACGATGTTTTATTTTATACTCATTTCGAGTGTTTGGGGAATTCGGCAAATTGTCGTAATAATGTGATGCTGAAAAAAATGACCTTTAAGCCTTTAATTCAAGACTGGTGGAAAGACCCGATTTTTACCGGTGCATTAGGCTTGGCTGCGGTTTTGCATTTAACTGTCTTAACGCTGCAATTTGCCATGCCGCAAGAAAGTGATGTGACGACCAAAGAAATTGCGGTTTCCTTGCGTCCCAGTGAAAGCAAGGTGGATGATGCAGACTTTTTAGCGCAGGCCGATCAGCAGGGTTCGGGCAAGTTCCGTGAAGCGCACCGTATGGCGACAGATATGCCTGCGCCTATGGTGGATCAGGCTGCCGGGGAACAGCGGCAGGAAACGCTGGAAAAAATGCAGCAGAAGCGCGAGCTGAATTTTGAAGAAAAGGTGCTAATGACGACCCTGAGCTGGCAGAAGCAGGCTGAGGAGAATAAGCGCAAAAAAGCGGTTGATGAAATGCAGAGCCAATTTCAGGCGAAAGCTGCCATGATTGCCAGCATTGAAGCGCAATACCTGCAGCGCCAGCAGAATTTCAGCCGCCTGCAGAAAATCAAAACCATTGACGGCATTCAGGCCAAGCAGGACAACACTGCAGCTTATATGGAAAAATTCCGTCAAAAAGTCGAATTCTACGGCAACCGCTACTACCCAGATGCAGCCAAGCAGCAGCGCTTAGCTGGCGAAGTGCGGCTGATGGTGATTCTTAACAGTAGCGGCGGTATCCGCGCAATCCGCTTAATTGACAGTTCAGGGCATGCCATGCTGGATGAGGCGGCGAAAACATCCGTCCGCAAAGCTGCGCCTTTTGGCGGTTTTGATGCCAAAATGAAAGACGTTTCAGAACTGCGCATTGTGCGCACTTGGCGTTTTGATCCAGCCGAAGCCGAGTTTGAAGTGCATTAAGGAAAGCATGATGCAGCCATTCTGCGCTGGCTGCTGTGACTATTCGACACGGTTCTCCCGCTGGGCTAACACATAGCGCCCTTGCTGGCGGCCATCCATCCAAACCGCTTCAAGGTTTTTTTCGGAGATGCTCAGCTGAGTGGGGAAAATTTGTAAATGCGGACGATATTTTGGCGCGGCTTTCAGGCCAATGCAGTTGCCATTTTTCCACCATGTGCCTTCGGCATACTGATCTAAAGCGCCTACAGCCAAATACCATTTAAATTTGCCATTTGGCTCCAGCAGCAGTTCAGAACCGACCTCCATCACGCCTTCTAAATAATAATGCCCAGCCCAAGCTTGATCTGCTTGCTTGAAAGATGTCTCCGGACATGGTTTTGGCGTTTCTGCATGCAGCGGTATAGAAAAACAGCATGCTGTTAAGAGCAGGGGAGTAAGCATGTATTTCAGGCTGCTTTTTTGCTTCAATATTTTTGCTGATAAAAACCGATTCATAAGGAATTGCTCCAAGCGCACAGCTGTTCTAAGTATTTTTAACATAAATCCGGCCAGCTGTAAGAGCATTCCCGTTGAGACGCTGCTGAAATTGCAAATGCATGTGTGCATAACGTAAGAGCGTTCGCTAAATTGCAATTGATCTGCGGTGATTTTATGATGAGATATCAGTCAGTTTGTGTGGATTATTTTGAGCTAGGACTGCTGTATCGGCGCTGCACTTCACAGACTTCTACACTGAAATGCGCGTACCATTGCGCTTTGCCCAGCTGCTGCGCCGCAATGTGTTCTGCATCGGCATGCCAAGCCTGAATGTCCGATAAACTATTCCAATAGGACAGGGCAATTTCTTGGCCTTCTTCACAGAGCGCTTCAAAGTGCTGGCAATCAAACTCTTTCAGCGCTTTTTCACGCATTTTTTGTGCTGTTTGCGTATAGTGTTCATCAAAATGTTTAATTCTGGCTTTGAAAATGACCACGTATTTCATTGTGAACCTGCAGTTATAATTATTGCGCGATGAGCAAGATGATGTGTAAGCATCCTGCAGGTATAAAAAAGCGGGCCTAAGCCCGCTTTTTTTTATTTTTTAATCTTCTTTGACCGTATAGGGATTCTCAAAGCCGAGTTTCTTGAGGATCTGAATTTCCAAGGCTTCCATTTCTTCAGCATCTTCATCAGACGTTTCATGGTCATAGCCCATTAAATGCAATGCGCCATGCACCAGCATGTGGGTGAAATGCTCAATCGGCGTTTTCTGCTGCTCAGCCGCTTCCTGCAATACCACAGGGATGCAGATGACTAGATCTCCAATAGGAAACACATCTAAAATTTCGGCCATCTCGTCTGGAAGATCACTTGGAAAAGACAGCACATTGGTCGGTTTGTCTTTTTTGCGGTATTCCAAATTCAATTTATGGCTTTCTTCATGGCCTACGCAGGCAATGCCGATTTCGCAGTCGCTTTGCGTGCCGATATAGCGTAAGGCAGTTTCCACTGTCTTTTTGATATAGGCACGTTTCAGCACCAGCTCAGGCGCTTGAAAGTCCTGCTGCAGGGTGAGGCTCAGTTTCAAAATGAATCCTTAATTCTGTTCATTTTGTGCATCGGCTTTGGCATCATTGTCGGCAATTAATGCGTCCTGAAGCGCTTTGCGTTCTGCACGGGCTGCAGCGCTGAGGCGCTGCTGTTCGCTGTCCCATCCCTCATAGGCTTCAACAATTTTCTGCACCAATTGATGACGCACCACATCTCGGGAATGGAAACGGGTAATATGAATTTCTTTGATTTTCTCAATCACACGCAAGGCATGTGATAAACCGGACTGCTGGCCGCGCGGCAAATCGACCTGGGTAATGTCCCCGGTAATCACGGCGCGTGAGCCGAAGCCGAGCCGGGTCAGGAACATTTTCATCTGTTCCGGCGTGGTGTTCTGCGCTTCGTCCAAAATCACAAAAGAATGATTTAAGGTGCGGCCGCGCATATAGGCGAGGGGCGCAACTTCAATCACTTGACGTTCAATCAGTTTGGCGACTTTTTCAAAACCGAGCATTTCATATAAAGCGTCATACAGCGGACGCAAATACGGATCAATTTTCTGGCTTAAATCGCCGGGCAGGAAACCGAGTTTTTCACCCGCTTCAACCGCAGGGCGAACCAGCAGAATGCGCTGAATTTCGTTGCGTTCCAGCATATCGACAGCTGCAGCCACAGCAAGATAGGTTTTGCCTGTCCCTGCCGGCCCAATCCCGAAGGAAATGTCACTCTGCAAAATGCGCTGCACATAGCGTTTTTGGTTGGCGCCGCGCGGGTTAATGCGCCCTTTGCGGGTCTGCAGGTAAACATCTTCCAGCCCGGTATGTTCCTGGCCTTCAAAATCTTCCTGCAGTTCGCGGTCCGTTTGACTGCCTTGAATCATCAGATGCAAGGTGTCCGCGCTGATTTGATTGGTGGTTTCCGATTCTTCATGCAGACGGTGTAAAAGTCCTTCCGCTCTCTCTACCGCATCAATTTCGCCATCCACAAAAAAGGCATCGCCGCGATGGGAAATTTTGACATCTAAACGTTGTTCGATTTGCTTCAAATGACCGTTATAAGCACCGAGCATGCTTTGCAAACGGTCAAGTGAAACACCAGGAAAAGTTACTGTACGCCGAATCGCTGCAGTCAAGAGAATTCCTTAAGTTGTCTTGAGTTCAATCCTTACATTACGCCACGTCAGGTTCAAGATTCAATAGCTCGCCGTAAACTAAATTCAAAGTTTTTATTTCAGTGATTTCAACTTCTGCAAAGCGTCCAACCCAAGAGGCGTCGCCAATGAAAGTCACATAGCGGGTATTGTCTGCAGTGCCGACCAGCAGGTTCGGGTCTTTATCTGAAACCTTTTCAACCAGCACGCGCTGAATGCTGCCCAGCATGGCATCTGTTTTATCAATGCTTGAGCGCTTAATCCATTTTTGCACTTTGGCCAAGCGTTCTTTTTTCACATCTTCAGGCGTGGTGTCTTCAAGTTCTGACGCAGGCGTGCCTGGGCGTTTTGAATAGATAAAGCTATAAGAGTGGTCAAAGTCCATATCTTTGATGAATTGATAGGTTTCTTCAAAGTTTTCATCCGTTTCCCCCGGGAAGCCGATGATGAAGTCTGAAGACAAGTGCATATCTGGGCGCACTTGGCGCAGCTTGGCAATTTTCTCAATATAAACATCAATGGTGTGGTTGCGCTTCATGGCCTGCAGCACATCATTTGAACCGCTTTGCACTGGCAGGTGCAGATGTGAAACCATTTGCGGCAGGTCACGGTAGCATTGAATCAGATCATCATTAAATTCAAGCGGGTGAGATGTCGTGTAGCGCAAGCGGCCAATGCCAGGAATTTCTGCAACCAAACGCAGCAAGTCTGCAAATGTGCAGATTTCGCCGTCAAAAGTTTCACCGCGGTAGCCATTGACGTTCTGGCCCAGCAGTGAAATTTCACGCACGCCTTTTTCGGCTAAGGTCGCAATCTCTGCTAAAACGTCATCCAGCGGACGAGAGACTTCTTCGCCGCGGGTGTAAGGCACCACACAGAATGAGCAGTATTTTGAACAGCCTTCCATAATGGAAACAAACGCTTTATAGCCTTCGACGCGCGGTTCAGGCAAAAAGTCGAATTTTTCAATGTCCGGGAATGAAATATCCACCAGTTTGATTTTTTCTTTCTTGGGCTTTTCGATTTGATCAAAATGCTGATCCAGCATTTGCGGTAGGCGGTGCAAGGTTTGCGGGCCAAAAATCATGTCGACATAGTTGGCGCGCTTTTGAATGTTGTCGCCTTCCTGTGATGCCACACAGCCGCCCACGCCAATGATCAGATCCGGATTTTTGTCTTTCAGCTTGCGCCAGCGGCCTAACTCAGAAAAGACTTTTTCTTGGGCTTTTTCGCGAATTGAGCAGGTATTCATCAGCAGAATATCGGCTTCTTTCGGATCATTGGTCAGCACATAACCGTGCGAGTCGCCCAGTAAGTCTGCCATACGGTGACTGTCATACTCATTCATCTGACACCCTTGCGTTTCGATATACAGCTTTTTAACTGATCCATCGATGGCGGGGGTGTGCTGTGGCTGGGTAACAGTGTTTTCTGAGGCAGCTTTGGCACCATTCGGAATGAAGGTTTGAACCGTCATGTAGGCTCCTAAAGGAAAAACGGCAAATATTAACGGCTGGCCGCTGGTGTGCAGATGCGCAAAAAGGCATCAGCAGCAGGGCTGGCGTAAATTAATATCTATAATTTATGAAAGGCGCGTATTTTAACAGTAATTCGATATAAACTTATAGCCCCAAATATCAAGCATTAAAGATTGATTTGTGAAGTAAAAATGTTTGAAGATTAATATTGTTTAATCATAAGGTTACATAACACAACAATACAGCTGGTTTAGAGTTATTAAACTAACGGAATAATGATTAGCACACTGCAATTACGGCTAAAAGTGAATCAAAGAAGGCGCGTGGATGTTAAATAAAGTCTGGAAACTCAATAAATACTATCAATTGCTTGCTTTAGGCGCAGTTTCGGCCTGCATCTCCTTTACAGCGCAAGCAGCGGATGAGCAATTTAATGAGGCGCTGCGCGCAGCCAATTCAGGCGATACCGCCCTGCTGCAGCAATACCAGTATTCAATGCAGAACGACGCTTTAGGATATTACCCAGAATATTGGATATTGAATACAAATTTGGCCTCACAGCCTGCTTCTCAAATAGCCAGTTTTGCGCAGCGCTATCCGCAATCAGCCATGGCTGAAAAACTGGCAGCCGATTATGTCGAAGAAAAAGTCAAAATGGCGGATTTTTCATCTGCGCAGCCGATTTTACCGTACGTGACCAATCCAGATCAGGCTGAGACCTGCGCTGTGGCGCAAGTCCGCGCCCGTTCAGGTGATCCGCTGGTGTTTGCTGAATTTAAAGATGTCTGGCTCACCACCAATTCACAGCCTGAATCCTGTACAGGGCTGGGACGCATGATGCTGTCCAGCCCGCTGATGACGGAACAGGACCGGCAGCAGCGCCTGTGGGGGCAATTGCGCGCCGGACAGCCTGGACAGGCGATCGCAACGGCGCAAAGCATTAATATGAATTTGTCGCTGGCGCAGCTGAACAGCATTCAGTCAGATCCGATCAATTATCTATGGTCTGCACCTAAAAATACCAAAGAAGATCAGGCTTATTTGATTTATGCCCTAGGCCGTTTGGCCGACAGTGATTTAAGCGCGGCCATGGCATCCGCCAAGCGGGCCGCAGATGGCGTGCCTGCGGATGTGCAGCGGGCATTGTACCGTACAGTCGGCTATATCGGCGGCACCACAGTGATGAAGAATAATTTCAGCCGGGATGTGCTGAACTATTTGGATGCCAGCTACGGCTTGCCATTCAGTCCAGAGGAAGCGGAAATTTATGCGCGCCAGGCCATCCGCTTCAGCGCATGGGAAAGCTTAATCCGCGCCATCAACAGCATGAGCGTGACACAGCGGCAGGAAGACCGATGGCAGTATTGGCTGGCGCGGGCTTCAGAACAGCGCGGCGATGCTTCTTCAAAACGCACTGCGCAGGAAATTTACAAGCGTTTGGCGCAGGGCGATGATTATCATAACTTGCTGGCAAAAGATCATGTCGGCCAAAGCTACAGCAGCGTGCCAAGCAACGTCCAGCCCAGCAATGCCGATGCGCGGCGTTTGAGTCAAGACATTCACTTCCGCCGTGCATTTGCGCTTCGCAATGTCAATGCGCCGGATAATTATATTAACCGTGAATGGAATTGGGCGGTACGCCAGGCTTATTTGAAGAAAGATGACGGCCTGCTTTTAGCTGCGGCGAAACGCGCAACTGATATGGGCTGGTATGACCGGGCGATTTACGCTGCTGACCGGACCGTAAATCAGCATAACTACAGCCTGCGCTATGCAATGCCGCACCAGTCCTATGTGGTGAGCCACAGCCGCAATGCCGGGATTGATCCGGCATGGGCTTATGGGCTGATGCGCCAGGAAAGCCGTTTTGTTTCCAATGCGCGGTCTCATGTGGGTGCCGGCGGCCTGATGCAAATTATGCCGGATACGGCAAAATTGGTGGCAAGGCAAATGGGTGAAACCTACAATCCGGCAGCCCTCACGGATATGAACACCAATATCCGCTATGGCACGTTCTATTTGTCAATGATTCAAAGCCAGCTGAGCAGTAGCCCTGTCTTGGCGACAGCAGGCTATAACGCGGGTCCAAACCGTGCGCGCCGCTGGCAGCCGGAGGAACAAGGCATTGCTGCAGACCAGTATGCAGAAACCATTCCTTTAACCGAAACGCGTGATTATGTAAAACATGTGATGACCAATGCAACGCATTATGGGGTGCTGCTGGGGCAGGGCGCGCAGTCCATTGGCAAGCGCATGCAGATTATACCGATGCGCGGTGCGCAATAAACAGAAATGCCTGAAAGCTGAATGGATCGATTATTGGGGGAAAGCTGAATGCGGTTGATGAACGGCAGTACTAAAGCACGATGGCTGGCTCCGCTTATGGCGGCGGGCAGTTATTTTGCTGCACCTGCTGTTTTTGCGGCCCCGGCCGTGCAGGGCTATATGATGAATGTGCAGCTGGTGCCGGCGGTATGTTCATTAGATCCGCAGCGCAATAAAAAACGCAAATGCCTTGAAGGCTATTCTCTGAATATCACGGGTTTATTTCCGGAAACCCGTTCAAAGGACTGTGCTGCCGGCAGCGCAGTGAAACTGTCGCCCATTCAGGCCAAAGTGGTTGCACGGGTAATGCCGGATGAAAATGCGCGCAATGCGCTTTGGCATGAAATTGGCGGCTGTGTGCCGATGAATGCCAGTCAGTATTTCCGCACCATCATTAATTATGCAGAGAAGCTGAAAATTCCTGAAGAGCTGACCAGTCAGGAAACCCGTCAAATGCAGTCGGCCGCATTGCGTAGCAAAATGGTCCAGCTGAATAGCGGCCTGTCGGTTAATAGCGTGCAGTTCAGCTGCCAGCCGTCCTATGCCGGCAGCATTTTGACTGATATTAAAATCTGCTACAAAAGCAATGGCGCCTATAAGCCATGCACAGGCATTGTCTCGAGCAACTGCCCATCTTCATTCATTATTAAAGGCTCTTTCTGAACGTTTAAAGAGATTTAATTTATATTTCCTATCATACTTTTGTTGAAAAGCATTCTCTTTTACATGCAACTGCCAAAGGATTGGAGTACAATCTTCGGCGTTTATGATTATTAGATTAAATGGACTAACTATTTAATCGCATTGAATATCCTCAATTGGAGATAATTAGATGAAGCAAGCAGTTCGTGTTGCCGTTACTGGCGCCGCAGGTCAAATTGGTTACAGCCTATTATTCCGTATCGCAAGCGGTGAAATGCTAGGTAAAGATCAACCAGTTATTTTGCAATTGCTCGAAGTTCCTTTTGAGAAAGCTCAAGCTGCGCTTAAAGGCGTAATGATGGAACTTGACGACTGCGCATTCCCATTGTTGGAAGGCATGATCGGCACTGATGATCCTAAAGTTGCATTCAAAGATGCTGACTATGCGTTATTGGTTGGTTCACGTCCACGCGGTCCTGGCATGGAACGCGCTGACTTGCTTAAAGTGAATGGCGAAATCTTCATTGGTCAAGGCCAAGCGCTGAACGAAGTGGCTAGCCGTGATGTTAAAGTGCTTGTTGTCGGCAACCCAGCAAATACGAACGCTTACATCGCAATGAAATCTGCTCCAGATCTTCCAGCGAAAAACTTCACCGCTATGCTTCGTCTAGACCACAACCGTGCGTTGACTCAGCTTGCTCAAAAAGCGGGTGTTGCAGTTTCTGACATCGAAACTATGACCGTTTGGGGCAACCACTCTCCAACAATGTATGCTGACTACCGTTTCGCGACTGTAAACGGCGAAAGCTTAAAAGACAAAATCAACGATGCAGCTTGGAACAAAGATGTGTTCCTTCCTACAGTTGGTAAACGCGGCGCGGCGATCATTGAAGCGCGCGGTTTGTCTTCAGCTGCGTCTGCTGCGAATGCTGCAATCGACCATATGCGCGATTGGGCTCTTGGCACAAACGGCAAATGGGTAACTATGGGTATCCCTTCTGACGGTTCTTACGGTATTCCTGAAGGCGTGATGTTCGGTTTCCCTGTAACTACTGAAAACGGTGAATACAAAATCGTTCAAGGTCTTGAAATCGATGAATTCAGCCGTGAGCGTATCAACTTCACTCTAAACGAGTTGGAAGAAGAACGTGCAGCAGTTGCTGACATGATCAAATAATTTAATCTTTCTAGATTAAGTTTAAAAAAGCACTCCATTCGGGGTGCTTTTTTTATGCCTGATAGGTGCGGCTGAGAACTGGTTGAGGATAAAAAATAAACAAAAAATAACATGCTTTACAGCCTTGGCAATTGCAACAGCTGCGGCTTCAAGCTAAGTTTAAGGAGAAACATTCAGGCTTGGAGAGAATCGTATGTTTGATCAGCAGCCGACGTTAGAACTTTTTTTTGATCAGCTGGGGTTGGATTCAAGTCCTGAAGCCATCGACCAGTTTATCGAAACCCATCAGCTGACGATGGATATTCCGCTGCACAAAGCTGAATTTTGGAGCAAGTCGCAGCAGGACTTTATCCTCAGTCATTGGAAAAAAGATGATGACTGGGCCATGGTGGTGGATATTTTAAATGAGCAATTGCACACGGAAAACAAGCTTTCGGGGTCGTGCAATTTATAATCACAAATTGAAACAACAAACCTGGCAAAAAGCGCTAGGTTTTTTTATAAATATCATATAAGTTAATTTAATAATAAATGACAGATTTGTTGATAAGGAGGGCGAGATGCTCAATCACAATACACCATCCTTAGCTTTATTGTTTTCTCAATTGGGGTTGGCCAGCAGTCCTGCAGCGATTGAACTGTATGTCAGAACGCATCAGCTTTCCGCGCAGGAAAATCTGCATGATGCGCCGTTTTGGAATAAAGCGCAGCGTGATTTTTTAATCAGCCATTTGGTGCAGGATGATGACTGGGCCATTTGGATTGACGAGCTGAACCAGCAGCTGCATATGGATGCCTATAAACTGCAGACTGCTTAAGTTTATAAAGGTTGACCGCAAGTTCGGAACTTGTTTTAAGCGAAACATAAGCCAAAAAAAATGCCTCATCAGAGGCATTTTTTTTTGAGCAGCGGCATGCAGGCTTTCATTTGAATATCAGCGGGGATATTTCCGCAGCGCGGCTTAGTGCAGTTTGCTCTGAAGCATTTGGCTGAACCATACATCCTGATGAAAAGCTTTGAAAGCAGGGTGCTGGCGGAGCAGTTCTAAATCAAAAGCCTGCGTTGCGCTGTATTTTTTAAGCCAATGGCGGGTTAAGGAGGGTTCCTTTTTTGAAGCGGCAGCATAAGCCAGAAAAAAGTAAATATCGCCGAAATCATCATGCGTGATCGGCTTTAAAATCTGCTGGGTAATAATGGCAAAACGCTCTTCGCGGGTGATTTCAAAATACAGCATATAGGCTTTAGCCAAATGCAGAGATAGGTCGACGTATAAGCGCAGCGGCATTTCCTCAAACTCCAGCCGGCCTTGCTCTAATAATACGACCGCTTCTTGCAGAAAATGAATCTGCTCTTGGCGCAATTGGCTGAGCGTCACCAGCTGCAGGCGCAGATCTGCGCGTTCCAGGGCGAGTTCAGGGGTATTGCCTTGCAAAAACAGCTGATCGGTCTCACCAATGCGCTGGATGATGGGTTTAATATGGTCAGACATGGGAGGCTTCCTCTTTTTGCAATGAGTGTTATATGAGGATGAATCCTTCAATTAAAAGCTTACCAAATCGAATTGCCGCTGCGCAGCCATGCGGTAATCGATAAGCGCTGATGTTTCGCTTGCAGCACTTCATGCAGCAAGTCGCTTTGGAAAATCGCAATGCGGTTGGTTTTGGGCGCAATGATGTGCCATTGATCATTTTTGTCCTGCAGGCGAAGTTCGCCGCCCCAGCCTTCCTGCCACTCTTCATGCAGATAATAGACGGTTGAAATAATCCTGCCATTTTTCCCTTGCGGATTATCGCGGTGCAGAGCGTAAAACTCCCCCGCGTTGTAGCAGGCAAAATGCGCTTCAGCTTCTTGAATGCCCAAAAAAAACGCCTGATTCATGCAATTTGAAAGGGCGTTTAAATGCTGAATGTGCTGCTGAGCAGTATTCAGCTCCTCATTAATCCATAAAATATGGTCACTGCGGATATTGCTGACCACGCCATTCTGAATGGCAGCATCGCGGAATTGGTTCAAGTGCGAAGTGCATTCATCAGCCAATGCATGCACATATTCTGCAGCATAGGCATGATCAATGATTGCAAATCCATGCTGATCCAAATCATTTAAGATGTGATCAACATTCCAGGACTTTGGGAGCTGAACAGCGTCCATAGGCAAAACCGTAAAAGATCAGAAAAAAGGTCAGCTATTCTAGAGCAAGATAAGCATCGGAATGAAACTATTTTTCATGCTAAAATAGCAGTTGAAATCAGGAATTATTGAAACATGAATTACCGTCACCACTTCCATGCAGGCAACTTTGCCGATGTCATGAAGCACGTATTGCTGCTTCAGCTATTGACTCGACTGAATGCAAAAGATAAACCATACCGCTATATTGATACACATGGCGGTGCGGGTAAATATGATTTATCTACAGCTGAAGCGCAAAAATCTGGTGAATTTTTAAACGGCATTCATCGTCTGGTAAAGCTTGATGATTCAATTAAGCGCAATGCGCCGGAAGGTGTGCAGCAATACTTGAAAATTGTTGAGAAAATGCGTGAAAACTTTGGTAAAGGTGCTTACCCGGGCTCGCCATGGTTTGCTTTGGAAGGCATGCGTGAAATAGATAAGGCGACCATTTTTGAAATGCAGCGGGATGTATTTCAGCAGCTGCGCCACAATATTTTCGATAAGCGCGCCGGTCTGCATGAACGGGATGCGTATGAAGGCTTATTGGGAGTGATTCCGCCGAAAGAGAAGCGCGGCCTGGTGATGATTGACCCGCCTTACGAATTGGAACGCAAAGATTTCCCGCAGTTGGTAGAATTGCTGGCAGCCGCTTACAAAAAATGGCCGACAGGCGTGTTTGCGGTATGGTACCCAATTAAAGACCGCGCGATGATTGAACGCTTTGAAAAGAAAATGTTCAAAACAGGCATCCGCCGTCAATTGATTTGTGAAGTGTGCGTGTGGCCGGATGATACGCCAGTCGGCCTAAATGGCTGCGGTTTGCTGGTTATTAACCCGCCTTGGAAATTTTCTGAAGATGCAGATGAAGCATTGCAATGGCTGTTCCCGCATCTTCGCATGAGTGAAAATGGCGGTCATGCTGCTGTTCGCTGGCTGGTTGGCGAATAACCAGCGATTAAAGATGTAAAGCAACAAAAGGTCACAGTTAGGATCTGAGAATGACAAATATAAATAAACCTGAGCGGGACATTTCTTCAAAGGAAGAAAGTGCTTTTGATGGCATCACTTTTGAAGTGGAAGAAGAGGAGCATACCCATGAAGGCCAGAAGGTCAAACGTCGCGGCATCTACCTGTGGCCAAACTTAATTACCACGGCAGCGCTGCTGTCGGGGTTTTATTCCATTATCGCCAGCATGAATGGCGAATATACCCAAGCCGTCTATGCCATTTTTATCGCAGCTCTGTTTGATGGCCTTGATGGGCGTGTTGCACGCGCAATCGGCGCTCAAAGCCCCTTTGGTGAGCAGTTTGACTCTTTGTCTGACCTGCTGGCTTTTGGCGTAGCGCCTGCAATCTTAATGTACAGCTGGAGCCTGCACGATTTAGGCCGCATTGGCTTGGCCGCCTGCTTTGTCTATACCGCATGCGCAGCGTTCCGTTTAGCGCGTTTTAATGTGCAGATCGGCGTGGTGGATAAGCGTTACTTTATCGGTGTGGCCAGCCCTTTGGCGGCAGTGATGATTATTTCACTGGTGCTGGTTGCCCGTGATTTCCCGGCGGTGTTTGATTTGCGGGAAACCGGCATTCAAATCACCAATGCTGTGATGATTATTGCTGTTGGCTTATTGATGATTTCCAACATTAAATACTATTCCTTCAAAACGGTAGACCGTAAGCGTGTGCCTTTTGCAGTCTTGCCAATCATGGTGTTTGTCTTGGCGGCGGTAACCTACAACATTCCTGTTGGCATTTTAGTGATTTCCCTGATTTATGCGCTATCAGGTTTTGTAACAACCTTCCTTGCGCGGAAAAATACGGTAGCATAATGATGTAAGGAGTTTGATATGCAGTTGTTTAAAGGTTTTTTAGATCAATCCAAACAGCTGAATCAGACTCCGGCAAAACTTCCGCGCCGATTGCCTCTGCATGCGCAAACATCCCAATACAAAACCGTTCTTTTGGGGCTGAAAATCCCCAATCTTCCTGCACCGCTGCATTATTTAAATTTTATCAGCGTCATTGGCCGGCCAAATGCCGATATTTTTTGCCAGGAAGACGTCAAAGCCAGTTTAAATCAAAATACCGCAACAGTAATGTCCAGCTGCAGCATGCATATGGCTGGGCAGTTCAGCGGCTATGCCATAGACCGTGACTGCAGTTTTCAGGCCAATGCATTTCATTTTTTAGACCGGGAAAGTTTCAGTGGCCATTTCCCTGAATTTAAATTGCAGCGGGCCGATAGTGAACTCAGCTTCAGCTTAAATATTAAAACAGCAGGCGCATTGTGCTATTTCAATAAGCTCAGGATGGGGCTGGCAGAGTATTGGTCACAATTGTGCGAGTGTTCGGGAGAGCTGAACTACAAGGGGCAGCATTTTTCAATTCAGCAATTGGGTTCATTAGAATTTGCCCGCGTGATGAACTTTTCTTTTATTCCAATCGCATTTTATACCGCGCAAATTGTCAACTTGAGCGCTCAGCGTCAGCTGATTGTGATGCAAACCCGGGATCGAATGAACCGCGTTTTACAATCACGCGCATATTTGAAAAACTTCAAAGACAATCATGTCTGGATGTGTGATGACGGCGTGCACTTCCATGTACATCGGCTTTACCCGGCGGTAATAACGCCAAACTATAAAAAAATGTATTTGCCGAGAGAGTTTGAGTGGAATATTCAGGGTGGGGGAGTCCATATTCATCTTCAGGCGCAAAGCCGCGGAGACTTTAAGTTTGGGCTTGGGGCTGGCTATGCGGGAAGTTTCAGCTACCAAGTGAAAATTGATGATCAGTTTGAGGAAGGGCAAAGCGGTTATTGTGAATATATAGACTGCAGGCCTTTAAACTGGCAAGAAAAGAATAAAACTGAAAAATTATTGGATGAATTGCGGGATTCAGTACCGATTTTCTTAAAAAAATAGGAAAACAACACAATTTTGAAGAATAAATAAACAGTTGAAGCATTTTTTTGAAATATTAAGAAAAAGGTATTGCATAGGGTAGGAAATGCTGTAGAATGCACATCCATCGGCGGTGATGAAGATTAAAACTTCTGATAAAACAGCAACTTAGCACGAAGTGTTGAAATTGGGTTTTAGAAAGAAAGTTTAAAATAATTTGAATTGCCAGTTGACTTTCTAGAGATAGAGAGTAATATAGCCGACCTAGCTTGCTGGTGACGAATCAGCAAGAAGATCATTAAGAGATTATGAAGAACAACT
>NZ_KB849729.1 GCF_000368865.1 Acinetobacter bouvetii DSM 14964 = CIP 107468 | reverse complement strand
CGATTAACGCTCGCACCCTCTGTA
Organism: Acinetobacter bouvetii DSM 14964 = CIP 107468; assembly: GCF_000368865.1. Classification (GTDB taxonomy): domain Bacteria; phylum Pseudomonadota; class Gammaproteobacteria; order Pseudomonadales; family Moraxellaceae; genus Acinetobacter; species Acinetobacter bouvetii. Next base: position 176,503 of record NZ_KB849729.1, on the reverse strand, counting down.
TTACCGCGGCTGCTGGCACAGAGTTAGCCGGTGCTTATTCTGCGAGTAACGTCCACTATCCAGTAGTATTAGTACTAGTAGCCTCCTCCTCGCTTAAAGTGCTTTACAACCAAAAGGCCTTCTTCACACACGCGGCATGGCTGGATCAGGGTTCCCCCCATTGTCCAATATTCCCCACTGCTGCCTCCCGTAGGAGTCTGGGCCGTGTCTCAGTCCCAGTGTGGCGGATCATCCTCTCAGACCCGCTACAGATCGTCGCCTTGGTAGGCCTTTACCCCACCAACTAGCTAATCTGACTTAGGCTCATCTATTAGCGCAAGGTCCGAAGATCCCCTGCTTTCCCCCGTAGGGCGTATGCGGTATTAGCGTTCCTTTCGAAACGTTGTCCCCCACTAATAGGCAGATTCCTAAGCATTACTCACCCGTCCGCCGCTAGGAAATGTAGCAAGCTACATCTCCCCGCTCGACTTGCATGTGTTAAGCCTGCCGCCAGCGTTCAATCTGAGCCATGATCAAACTCTTCAGTTTAAAATCAATAGTGCTTTATTCAAAACACCAAATCTGGCTCATCAATTTTCTGACATTAATTTCTCAAATAAACTTCGAGTAATTTCTACCATCAATCAATGAAAATAATTTCGATCAATCAACCAGTAAAAATCCACACAAGTTGTTCTTCATAATCTCTTAATGATCTTCTTGCTGATTCGTCACCAGCAAGCTAGGTCGGCTATATTACTCTCTATCTCTAGAAAGTCAACTGGCAATTCAAATTATTTTAAACTTTCTTTCTAAAACCCAATTTCAACACTTCGTGCTAAGTTGCTGTTTTATCAGAAGTTTTAATCTTCATCACCGCCGATGGATGTGCATTCTACAGCATTTCCTACCCTATGCAATACCTTTTTCTTAATATTTTCACCGTGTGTCTTTTTTTTAAACATTTTATAGCTATTAAGTATTATTATTGGCCTAATCCATCCTAATTGCCTTGAAAATTTAGTTTGATTTACTCTTTACCCATGCAACCTTATTTTTAAAATTTAAAATGTTCCCAAAGATTACCCTAAACGCACTATGTGTCTGCGCTATTTTTTTCAGCGCCGCCTCATGTGCAGATCCAGTTTCAAACCCGTACAGCACGACCTTTTCCATTTTAAGCTACGCAAAATGGAATACCGCCATGCCTGAAATTTGTGTGGTGGACAATTCTGCGCTTGCACAGCAATTCCAAAGCCACTCACCCAATTCTTCAACTTTCAAAATTTCCAGCATTTTGAGCAATGCCATTAAAAGCAAAGATTGTGAAGTTTTAATTTTTTCAACATTATCGCCCAAAGCCGAACAACAGCTATTGAATACCGTTGTCAGCTTTCCCGCCCTATCAATCAGCACCAATAATGCAGAATGTGAATTGGGTAGCGCATTTTGCATCTATAAACGCAACAGCAGCTACGCATTTAAGGTGAATTTAAACAGCCTCGCTCAAGCCAAAGTTCACATTGATCCACGTGTATTACTTCTTGGAAAAAATGTGGAGGGCAATCAATGAAGCAGCTATACACCCCAATTACACTGCATCAGCTGTTTACGCGCTCTCAACTGACGATTTTTGTCCTGACTTTCACGATTTGCTCTGCCATTTTTTTAGTGATCTCTACATACACAATGAATGCTTATGCAAAAAGCAGCCTGAATATTTTGACGGAAGCCTTAAATGAGCGAATTCAGCCCGCCGTTGTTTTTAATGATCGGCTCACGATAAATCAAATTCTGAACGAATATATTCAGCAATACCCGATTCGCGCCATTGAAATCAACGCACCCGACAACAGCATATTGGCGCACGCAGAGCAAAAAGACTTGCAGCAGTTTTCAAGCCAGTCATTTCTGGATCATTTGCTCTACAGCCAGCCGATTTATATGAATATCGAGCATAATCAGCAAAATTTCGGCAAATTGATTGTCTACGGCAACTCATCTGAGTTAGTGATTTTTTTCCATAAAATTCTATTGGCTCTGTTAATTGGCTTCACTTTACTGCTGGCAACAGCCTACTGGGCTGTAAATTCGGTCTATCAATACCTCATGCAGTCCATACGCATGATTGTAGAATCCGCTCAAACGATCAGCGTAAAGAAGAATTACAATATGCGAGTATCAAGTTCTGACATTCAGGAGCTGCAGGCTTTAAGCACAGCCTTTAATGGCTTACTCAGCGAAATTGAACAGTCAAACCGCACACTGCTGTCTGAAAATAATAAGCTGCTGCATCAATCCAAACATGACCCCCTAACCCTTCTGCCTAACCGCAGCTTCTTTTATCAAGAGTTGTTTAAGCTTTTTGAGGCAGCCGAGCCACAGAATGCAGCCGTTTTACTGCTGGATCTCAATCACTTTAAAAATGTGAATGAAAAATTCGGCCATTTGGCTGGAGATGCTGTTTTGCGCGCATCATCCTATTGCGTCAAGAAAGTTCTGCCTGAGGATGCTTTTTTCTCACGCCTAGGAGGAGATGAGTTCGCCATCATCCTCCCAAACAGCTGCGTTTCCGCTGATATTACACATCACTGTCAACGCATCCAAGAGTGTTTTGCATCTACATTTATTTTTGAGCAGCAAAATATCTCGCTCAGCATCAGCATCGGCGCGGCTTTTACCCACAAAGCAAAAACACCTGAAGAACTGATTGCGAATGCCGATCATGCACTGTGCAAAGCTAAACAGCTGAATGAAAAATGGTATATTTACCCCAAACTTGATAATAAATAGGCACACCATGTTTAAAAAAGCAGCTACTGCTTGTTTCATTCTGACGTTAAGCGCAATTTTAAGCGCATGCATGAGTTTAGGAAATCTCAGCTATAAGCAAGCAAAAATGCTAAAAAAAGAGGGCTTTACGCTCACCCAGGATGGCTGGACTTTAGCATTGCCTGAACACCTGCTGTTTAATTTTGATGATTATCAAATCAAAGAACACCAGCAAGAGCGGCTCATTACGCTTTCCAATCAATTGCAGCAATACAATTTGGTGAAAGTTAAATTTGTCGGCCACACCGATAATATTGGCCAAGCCAGCTATAATTTATTGCTGTCGGAAAAGCGCGCGCAGAGCGTAGCCAATGTATTTTTAGCGCACGGGTTTAAAGCAGACAATATTCAGACGATTGGCCGCGGTTCCGACCTCCCTCTGGTCAGCAATGACACTGAAGAGCATCGTGCGCAAAACCGAAGAGTAAACGTGACGATTATTCCTTAATTAATACGTAAGAAAAAAGCCTCCTAAACAGGAGGCTTTTTTTAATCCGGGAATTGCCAAATTTCAGGCATAAAAAAACCGCTTAACGCGGCATCTTTACTTGACCACTTCTTAAAAGTGGTCGGAGCAGTAGGATTCGAACCTACGACCCCCTGGTCCCAAACCAGGTGCACTACCAGGCTGTGCTATGCTCCGAATTGGGGTGAATGATGGGACTCGAACCCACGACAACCGGAATCACAATCCGGGGCTCTACCAACTGAGCTACATCCACCGTTACATCGCTTTTAGATTCTAAATATCAAGCAAGCCAAAAATGGCGCGCCTGACAGGATTCGAACCTGTGACCATCCGCTTAGAAGGCGGATGCTCTATCCAACTGAGCTACAGGCGCATGCTCGATGATATAAAATATCATGCGATTATATTGCCTTGAAGAATTGGTCGGAGCAGTAGGATTCGAACCTACGACCCCCTGGTCCCAAACCAGGTGCACTACCAGGCTGTGCTATGCTCCGATTCATCTCAGCTTCGTATCGAACATCTCGTTCGGTACGGGGTGCATTTTAGGCGCGACGCCCAAGGACGTCAACACCTATATTTAAAAAAAGTTAAAAAAACGCTTCAACCGCTTATTTATCAAGCATTTTAAGCATTTTTTAATCAACTTTCAGCGTTTTAAACCCGCGCTGAAGTTCAGCATGCGGTCTAAAGGCAGTTTCGCGCGTTCAGCCAGTGCAGGATCAACGAATATTTCCTGATCGCCGCGCTGCAAAACCTGCAAAATGCCGTCTAATTCATTCATTGCCATCCACGGGCAATGCGCACAAGAACGGCACGTTGCCCCCTCACCGGCTGTTGGCGCCTCAATCAGAATCTTATCCGGCACCGCCTGCTGCATCTTGTAAAAAATGCCTCGGTCTGTCGCTACGATTAAACGCTCATGCGGCAAAGCCTGCGCTGCTTTGATTAGCTGAGATGTGCTGCCGACGGCATCTGCTATGTCGACCACTGATTCTGGCGATTCTGGATGCACCAGAACGGCCGCATCTGGATACAGCGCTTTCATATTGGCAATGCCGCGCGCGCGGAATTCTTCATGCACAATACAGGCGCCATCCCATAACAGCATATCAGCGCCAGTTTTCTTCTGAATATAGCGTCCCAAATGCTGATCGGGCGCCCAAATAATTTTTTCACCCAGACTATCCAAGTGCTCCACAATTTCAACTGCGCAGCTGGAGGTCACAACCCAATCCGCGCGCGCTTTAACAGCCGCCGAGGTATTGGCATACACCACAACAGTATAATCTGGGCGTGCATCGCAAAACTGGGTAAATTCATCCACCGGGCAGCCTAGATCCAATGAACAGGTTGCTTCTAGCGTTGGCATCAGCACTGTTTTTTCTGGCGATAAAATTTTTGAGGTTTCACCCATAAACTTCACACCAGCAACCACCAAGGTTGTCGCCGGATGATCACGGCCAAAACGCGCCATTTCCAATGAGTCTGAAACGCAGCCGCCAGTCAGCTCAGCCAGCTCCTGCACTTCTGGGTCGCAATAATAATGAGCGACAAGGACAGCATTGCGTTTTTTTAATTCAGCTTTGATCAATTCAAATTTTTCAAGCTTGGCTTCTTCCGTCAAAAGATGTTCTTTTGCCTCACCCAAACGGTCTAAATGCGCCTGCACAATGGTTTTTGCTTCATTGGCAATTAAATTGTTCGCATCACTCATAACAAAATCTTCTCTATCCTTCATGCCCAGCCTATGCGGTGGACTCTACCCAATTTACCGGCCTGAAATAACGGTTAAGCTTTTTGACCAGTCATTCAAAAGTATCCGTTATAAAAAAGCCTCGCGATGGAGGCTTTAAAAAATCTTTAACTGCTTAAGAGCGGTAATCCGCATTGATTTTCACATAATCATAGGAAAGGTCACAGGTATAGACCGTATCTTTCGCCTCGCCCCGCCCTAAATCGACACGAATGGTGATCTCGGATTTCTCCATCTCACGTGCGCCAGCTTCTTCCGTATAATCCGCTGCGGCTCCGCCATCTTTGCAAATTTGCACATCCCCCAGCCGCACCTGAATATTTTCTACATTCAGCTCCGGCACGCCGGCATAGCCAATGGCCGCTAAAATACGGCCCCAGTTTGGATCTGATGCAAACAACGCTGTTTTCACCAATGGCGAATGCGCGATGCTGTAGGCCACATCACAGCACTCTTGGGTATTGCCGCCGCCTTCTACAGCGACGGTAATGAATTTAGTCGCGCCTTCCCCATCACGGACAATCAATTGCGCCAGACGTTTCATGACACGCGTCAACACCTCTGCAACCGCTGCATAGCGGGCATCGCCCGTTGAACTGATCTCTATACCGCCCGCCTGGCCTGTTGCTGCAAAAATACAGGAGTCATTGGTTGATGTATCGCCATCAATGGTAATGCGGTTGAAAGAAACATTCACGGCATCTTTAAGCAGCTGCTGCACCAACTCACGGCTGATCGGCGCATCTGTTGCAACATAGCTCAGCATGGTCGCCATATTCGGGCGGATCATGCCTGCGCCTTTCGAAATGCCTGTAATGGTGTACGTTACACCATCCAGCTCAAACAGTTCAGATGCGCCTTTAGGGGTCGTATCCGTGGTCATGATGCCTTCTGCAGCATCAGTCCAAGAACTTTCATTCAGTGTATTCAAAGCAGGTTGCAAGCCTTGAATCAAGCGGTCAATCGGCAGCTGCTCGCCAATCACCCCTGTTGAAAAAGGTAAAATCTCAAACGGTTCAACATGAGCCAGCTCAGCCAATTTAAAACAAGTCGCTTTGGCATTTTCCATACCTAAGGCACCCGTTCCGGCATTCGCATTACCGGTATTAATGACCAAATAACGGGGATTGCCCATTTCCAAATGCTTTTTGCAGACACGTACCGGCGCTGCGCAAAATGCATTCTGTGTAAATACGCCTGCAACATTAGTGCCTGGTGAAAATTCAAAAACAACCAGGTCACGTCGGTTCTGATAGCGCACATACGCTTCTGCCGAACCAATTTTTACACCTTTCACCGCATGCATTTGCGGCATAGATACGTCACCAACTGCCATTTTAAATTTCCAATTCAGTTTGTCAGAAAAAATACAGCTTAGAGCAAAATACACAAAAAATCGAGCGCCTGCCTAGTTTAAGGCCATTTTTCTTATGCCATCCTTTTCGATAAAAAAACCAGCCGGCTGGCTGGTTTTTTAAAGCATGCAGAAGATATCAATTACGCGCCAGCTGTCCCGCTTCGTTCAGCAGCGCTTGTTTCGCTTTTTGCTGGCTTGCATCAGACAATGCTGGGTTGGATGCAACAATGCGGTCTGCATTTGCTGAATTCGCCGCAGCAATTTTTGCAGTCTGCATCACAATCGGGCGGTTTGGATTAGCAAAAGTATATTTGATACCTGTACGCGGACTGGCAATGGTCACCTGGCCATCAGCTCCGACTTGAGCTTGAGCAGTTTGCGCGCCTATGGCCTGCTTTACTTTTTCCGGTGTAGAGGTCTGTGTATTCGCAGCTGCAAATACAGGCATTGCAAGCAGAGCAATCATCAACGGCTGTAATACTTTTTTCATTGTCGGTTCCGTTTTCCAATTATCAATCTGAAACTAAATAACACTTAATTCAGCGAACTGCAAATACTATTCACAGGCTGAAAAACTTATGCCACAAAATAAATCAGAGCCTTTCGGCTCTGATTTAGGCAGTCATTCGTTAAATTTTACCATGGCACTGCTTATATTTCAGGCCTGAACCGCAAGGGCATGGCGAGTTGCGGCTTTCCGGCGCTTCAACCAATTGATTGCCGTGTACAGGTGTAAATTGCGCATCAACTTCAGCAGATAAATCATCAGCCAATAAGCTGTCAAATTCTGCATGCGACAGATTCAGCTGCATAGCATCCGCCTGAGCCTGCTTCTGCGCTTCCATCTCTGCCAGCTCTTCAGCAGTTGGCACATGAACGCGTGACAAATCAGTCACCACGTCCGATTTAATAACTGCAAGCATGTTCACAAACAGATTAAATGCTTCTTTCTTATATTCCTGCTCTGGATTCTTTTGTGCATAGCCGCGCAAATGAATGCCCTGACGCAGGTAATCCATGGCAGCCAAGTGCTCTTTCCAGTGGCGGTCCAGTGAGTTCAGCACAAAATACCGTTCCAGCTGCGCAGAAGATTCTGCGCCCATTTGCTCACGGCGGCTATGATAGCGTGACAAAACTTCATCCGTAATGCGCGCAACCAAACCTTCTTCGTCTAAGCGGCGGTCATTTTCCAGCCACTCACTGATCGGCAAATCAATCGCCAAGTCTTCGCGCAAAGCGCTTTCCAGGCCATTAATGTCCCACTGATCATGAATGGATTCAGGCGGCACATAAACTTCAATCACGCCTTTCATCACATCACGGATCATTTCATCAATATATTCCTGCAATGAGTTTTCAGCCAAAACATCATCACGCTGCGAGTAAATAATTTTACGCTGTTCATTATTCACATCATCGTATTTCAACAAGTTCTTACGGATGTCAAAGTTGCGCGCTTCAACTTTGCGCTGCGCATTTTCAATTGAGCGCGACACCATTTTGTGCTCAATCGCTTCATCTTCTTGCAAGCCCATGGCGCGCATCATAGCAACCACGCGGTCACCGGCGAAAATACGCATCAAGTCATCTTCAAGCGATAAATAGAAACGCGAAACACCTGGGTCGCCTTGACGGCCGGCACGGCCGCGAAGCTGGTTATCGATACGGCGTGATTCATGACGCTCAGAACCGATAATATGCAGGCCGCCTGAGTTCAAAACCATTTCATGATTTTGTTCCCACTCAGCTTTCAAGCGCGCTTCATCTTCAGCCGTTGGCGCTTCAATTTTAGCCAGTTTGGCTTTCCAGTTGCCGCCGAGCAGAATATCCGTACCGCGGCCCGCCATGTTGGTGGCGATCGTCACTGCGCGCGGTGAACCTGCCTGTGCAATAATATCCGCTTCACGCTCATGCTGCTTGGCGTTCAATACTTCGTGCGCAATGCCTGCTTCTTTTAATTTATCAGACAAAATTTCAGACGCTTCAATAGTTGCCGTACCAATCAGGATTGGCGCAACACCCTCTTCATGCACACGCTGAATTTCTTGAATAATCGCGTTGTATTTACCGTTGCGGTTCAAATAAATTAAATCGTTCTCATCTTTACGGATCATTGGGCGGTGCGTTGGAATCAGCACCACATCCAAACCGTAAATTTCTTTCATTTCGGCAGCTTCGGTATCCGCTGTGCCGGTCATGCCTGAAAGCTTTTTGTATAGACGGAAATAGTTCTGGAAAGTTGTGGTGGCCAGCGTTTGGTTTTCCGGCTGAATTTCCAGGCCTTCCTTCGCTTCCACCGCTTGATGCAAGCCTTCTGACCAGCGGCGGCCCGGCATGGTACGCCCGGTGTTTTCATCAACAATAATCACTTCACCATCATGAATGATGTAATGCACATTGCGCTGATACAGGTAGTGCGCGCGGATGGCCGCAGACACATGATGCACAAGGTTCAAATTGGCAGATGAATACAGGCTCTCACCTTCCGCCAGCAAGCCCATTTGAATTAAAGCGTCTTCAACAGTTTCATAGCCGATTTCGGTCATTTCAACGGTGCGCTGCTTTTCATCAATCCAGAAATGGCCGCCATCCGGCACTTTCTCTTCTTTTTGCGGATGCAGTGTCGGCGGAATGGAGTTGATTGCGGCATACAGCTGTGAAGAATCTTCACTTTGCCCTGAAATGATCAGCGGCGTGCGCGCTTCATCAATCAGGATCGAATCGACCTCATCGATAATGGCATAAGTCAGGCCGCGCTGTTTTTTCTCTGCCAGCGAGAACACCATGTTGTCACGCAGATAGTCGAAACCGAATTCATTATTGGTCCCGTAGGTGATATCCGCACGGTAAGCCTGCGCTTTTTCAGTCGGATCCTGCATGGAATAAATAATGCCGATGCTTAAACCCAAAAATTCAAACAGCGGGCGGTTCAGTTCAGCATCGCGCTGCGCCAAATAATCGTTCACGGTAATCACGTGCACGCCTTCACCGCTGATGGCATTCAAATAGCAAGCCAGCGTACCCATCAGGGTTTTACCTTCACCGGTGCGCATTTCTGCAATTTTACCTTCGTGAAGCGTAATACCGCCAATCAGCTGCACATCATAATGGCGCATTCCCATCACGCGCTTAGCCGCTTCACGGCAGACAGCAAACGCTTCTGGAAGCAACTTATCCAGACTTTCGCCTTTATTATAACGTTGTTTGAATTCTTCAGTTTTTGCAGATAAGTCTGCATCGCTTAGTGCAGATATCGTCGGCTCGAGCGCATTCACTTTGTCTACGATTTTACGCATGCGTTTGAGTTCGCGCTCATTTTTAGTACCGAAGATGCCTCCGATCAGACTTGCCAACATGAATAGACTCTCTAAATCTTGCTTGTCAAATGAATAAGTTTTCTTAGTCGTTATTATGGTGCTAGAAATTTGAAGTACAAGGGCTTTGCGCAAAAAGCCGCTAAAAAAGTCTGATCTTTCATTCTAGCCCGATGAACCTAAGGCAAAGTAATGTAGCAAATTTTGTACAGCCGATACAGTAAATGCCCGATGACTCTCAGGATTTTTCCCACTGAATCGTTATTTTCTATTTTCACTTTACAGATAAAGAAATACATAAACAGTATTTTTCATAGTAAAGAAACTGCGCCATATTAAACAACATCTACATACAACAATGCATTATGAGGCTTGAAAATGAGTTTACGCTTAGGAGACACCGCACCTGATTTCACACAGGAATCCAGCGAAGGCGCCATCCGCTTTTATGACTTCCTCGGAGACAGCTGGGGCATTTTGTTTTCGCATCCCGCCGATTACACGCCTGTCTGCACCACAGAGCTGGGCTATACGGCAAAACTGCAGGATGAATTTGCTAAACGCGGCGTGAAAGCCATAGCGCTCTCTGTGGATGATGTTGAATCTCACAAAGGCTGGATCAATGACATCAATGAAACACAAAATACCACGGTCAATTTCCCGATCATTGCAGACAAAGACCGTAAAGTTTCTACGCTGTATGATTTCATTCATCCGAATGCCAGTGAAACTTTAACTGTCCGCTCTTTGGTGATTATTGATCCGAATAAAAAAGTGCGCCTGATTATTACCTACCCGGCATCGACAGGCCGCAACTTTAATGAAATTCTGCGCGTCGTTGACTCCCTGCAGCTGACGGATCACCATAAAGTGGCCACACCAGCCAACTGGCAGCAGGGCGATGATGTGGTGATTGTCCCGTCTTTAAAAGATGAAGAAGAAATCAAACAGCGCTTTCCAAAAGGCTATAAGGCCGTTAAGCCCTATTTGCGCTTAACGCCCCAGCCTGAGCAAGGATAAGCAGAGCACAGCTCTGCCCTTGTGCACAAATTAACAAGACTCCTTTTAATTTGTGCGCAAGGCAAACGGCGTGCGCAGTATTGAAAGCACTGCTTTTAAATATTCACAAGACAAGCGAAGTACACAGCATAGAAAAGCAAAAAATTACGCTGCCATTAAAATAAGGGAGAACTTTTATAAATACGACGGCTGAACCGCGCTAAATTCAGACCGCATGACGAGCCGGTCTTGAGATTCTCCACAGCCTGCCTCCGCGCAGGCTTTTTTTTCAGCCTGAAATATGAATCATTGCAAAGCTTAAACAAATACAATTTGGTGAAAATGCCTCCGCTCAGTTATAAATAACCGGACAACCGAATAAAAATGACATCATGATTTATAATATTCACCATTTGCACTGCGGCACCATGTGCCCTGTTTGCGGTCCGCTTTTCGGGCAAAACCGCTTTACAGCTAAAGTCATTTGCCATTGCCTGCTGCTGGAAACAGATCAAGGCTTAGTTTTGGTCGATACTGGACTGGGCGTTCAGGACTATCTGCACACCAAAACCCGTTTAGGCAGCTTCATCGCCCGTGCAGGGCGCATTGAAAACAATTTAGAACTTTCAGCGGTTGCGCAGATTCAGCGCTTAGGCTTTCAGCCCAAAGACGTGAAGCACATTCTGCTGTCGCATTTAGACTTTGATCATGCAGGCGGCATTTCAGATTTCCCTCAGGCTACCGTGCATGTGCTGTCCAGCGAATATAACGCCGCGCGCAATCTAAAATCATTCAAAAGCAAAGCCCGTTATAAGCCGCAGCAGTTCCAGCAGCACCGTTACTGGAACTTTGTTGAACCGCTGCAAGGCGAAAGCTGGCATAACCTGCACTGCGTGCAAGGCTTTCAATTGTTTAATGACGATATTCTGCTGATTCCTTTAGCGGGCCATACTCACGGGCATTGCGGCATTGCAATCCGCAAGCGGGATGGATGGCTGTTTTTCTGCGGTGATGCCTATTACTCTCACTTAGAATTGGCTGGCGGACATTCCCTGAAAACACTCAATCAACTGGAACGCTTATTTGCTGTAGACAATCAACAGCGCATAGCCAATTTAGAAAAGATTAAGCATTTAGCGCAAACTGAGCCGGCTATTGAACTCATCTGCGCACACGATCCTATTGAATTTTCGAGATACTCCACGCTATGAAACGCCTTGCTTTAACACTCATGCTGAGCGCGAGCCTGACAGGCTGCATGACATCTGCGGTTTGGCCTGATCAGCAGCGCCCTGAACACTGGGGAACCGCCATTAAAGGCAACGCCAATTTTTATCAAATCAGCCCTTTCGTCTACCGCAGTGAACAGCCCCATTCTGACCTGCTGCCGTTGCTCAAAGCGCAAAACATTCAAGTGGTGATCAATTTAAGATCACGCAATGCCGATGAAAGCATACTGCCCGCCCAAAACTTTCAATTGGTGCATATCCCCATTCAGACCTGGGCGATTTCCAAAGAAGATTTGCTTCAGGTCATGCGAAGCATTCAGCACGCCCAGCAGAACCATCAGAAAGTTTTAATTCATTGCTATCATGGTTCTGACCGCACTGGCGCCAGCATTGCCATGTACCGGATTATTTACGAGCACTGGCTTGTAGAAGATGCGCTGAATGAAATGAAACATGGCGGCTATGGCTTTCACCCCATCTGGAGCAATATTGAAAAATTATTCAGCCCTGAGAATATAAAATGGATCCGCCAGCAGCTGGGGGATCCATCTTGAATATCATCTATACGGATGCCGCTTAGCGCTTATCGAGCGGCACCCAATCAATGACCCATGCCGACTTCATGCCCAAACTGGCATCGGAGTTGATTTTCTTGCGCGCAGAATCTGCGGATTCACGGTCTTTCGATGGGCCCACCATGATGCGGATACCTTTTGAGGTCGGGCTCTTGGTTACTCGATAGCCTTTTGCCCTCAGCTTAGACGCCACTGCATCAGCATTGGCCTCATTGGCTGCCAGCGCCACCTGCACCATCCATTGCTTATCGCCATGCTCCAGTAAATCACGGGCTTTTTCCGCTTCAGCTTTTTTCTTGGCGTCTTCTTTATGCTTTGCTTCGGCTTTCTGCTTTTCTTCTGCCTTCCGCTTGGCTTCTGCGGCTTGTTTTTCAGACGCCTGTTTTTCTGCGGCTTTCTTTTCAGCAGCTAAACGTTCAGCTTTCCGCTTTTCATCCGCAGCATGTTTTTCTGCATCAGCAGCTTTTCTGGCAGCATCCTGTTTGACTTGATCAGCCTTGAGCTGTGCTGCTTTCTGCTGATCTAACTTTTTTTGAGCCGCCAGTTTATCCTCAGCAAGATGCTTTTGTTTAGCTGCCTGATCCTCTACCAGCTCTGGCGGAATGTTATCTGAACTTTGTTGCGCTGAACGGCGCGCATTCAATTCTGCATATTCTTCGGCAGCTTTGCGGGCAGCATCCGCTTCGGCCTGCTGCTGCATTGCCAAGAATTCTGCAGCGCGCGCTTCCTGCTCAGCCACAGACTTTTCACGGGCTTGGCGCTGCGCTTCCAGCAGGCGCTTTTCCGTTTCAACATCTACAGTCAGCTGAGATGCGCTGTTATTCGTATTTTTTTGAGCAGCCTCAACAGCAGTTTCAGACGCCTGAACCTGATTGTGATGAATTTCTTCTTTGCCTTTTAAAAGCAATGCGGTCAGCAAGACACCGCCGCTTAATAAAACAACACCGCCCATCCAGCGCTGTTTGTTATTCATTGACATTCTTCCAAATACTCCCATACCGCTTCTAAGGTATGAAATGAACCACATACCAAAATCAGCTGATTATTTTTCGCGTCATCTACGGCTGATTTAAAAGCTAATTTCACACTATCAAAGTGCTGCACATTAAGCCCCTGTAGTGCAGAATCCAATTGTGTTATATCGGCAGCGCGCGGAACGGTTAATGGTGCAATTTTCCACATTAAAACAGTGTCTTTCAATAAATTGGCGACAGAATTTATATCCTTGTCAGACAGCATTGAAAAAACACTGATCACTTCTGTGTACTGTTTATTGTATTCTAAGAATTTCTGCAATTGCTTTAACAAAAAATCAACGCCATGCGGATTATGTCCGGCATCAAAAATCACCGTTTTTTCTGCAATTTTGCGCACTTCAAAACGGCCTTGCAGCTTGGCATTGATAATGCCCCGCTCGATTGCTGACTGCGATACCGTCAGTCCGCTGAGCAGAACCGCCGCGGCAGCGGTAGAGATATTTTCTAAGGCTAAACTGCCGATTGGCAATTTTAAAGTCGTGCCTGCAGATGCAAACAGCCAAGACTGGCCATCTTCTGCAAATTGATAAAAATAATCGCGGTTGACTGCATGCAGCTGAGCTTGGCACTCATCGGCTTTATTTTCAATGGCGTGCGGCAAGTCCTGCTGACCGCCAAAAACCACGGGGATATTCGGACGGATAATGCCGGCTTTTTCAAAAGCGATCTTTTCAATGGTATCGCCCAGCCAATCAGTATGATCCAGACCAATATTGGTAATGACCGCCACATCCGGATCAATGACATTCACTACATCCAGACGGCCGCCCAAACCGACTTCCAGCACCCAGACATCACACTGCTGCGCTTTAAAAATGACAAAAGCCGCTAAGGTCGTGGCTTCAAAAAAAGATAAGGATAAACCACAGTCACGGCGCGCCTGATCGACAGCCACAAAAGCCTCAATCAGCATTTGATCGCTGACTTCCATTCCCTGCAGCTTTACCCGTTCATTGAAGCGGTAAATATGCGGGGACTGGTACAGCCCCACTTTATAGCCTTGCGCATTTAGAATGGCGGCCAACGCGGTGGTGGTAGACCCCTTGCCATTGGTTCCTGCTACGGTAAATACTTTGGCCTCCGGACGTGTCACCCCCAGTGCTTCTGCCACTGGAATCACGCGCTCTAAGCCTAAATCAATGCCCGTAACATGAACATGGCTCCAATAATCGAGCCATGTGTTTAAAGAATCGGTTGCAAGAGGCGCTGTGTTCAAGTCAAGTTCATCAATTTACTGATAATGCGGTATACAGTATCACGTAATGCGTGGCGGTGAACAATTTGATCGATTACGCCATGATCAAGTAGGTATTCTGCGCGCTGGAACGGTTCTTCCAGTTTCTCACGCACCGTCTGTTCAATCACGCGCTTGCCGGCAAAGCCGATCATGGCTTTAGGTTCAGCAATATGCACATCGCCCAGCATGGCCAAAGATGCTGTGACGCCGCCATATACAGGATGGGTCAGCACAACAACATAAGGCAAGCCCGCTTCTTTCAGGCGCTGAATCGCGGCTGAAGTGCGCGCCATTTGCATCAGGGACAGCATGCCTTCCTGCATGCGTGCGCCGCCAGAAGCAGCAAAACAAATTAACGGCTGTTTCTGTTCAATGGCGCGTTCAGCAGCCTGTACAAAACGGTCGCCCACTACAGTGCCCATTGAACCAGCCATGAAATCAAACTCAAAAGCGCAGGCAATTAAAGGGATGCCTTTCAGCAGACCTTGCATCACCACTAACGCTTCAGTCTCGCCGGTTTTCTGCTGCGCTTCAGCCAGACGCTCTGGGTATGGCTTGCTGTCAACAAAATGCAGCGGATCTTTGGCTTTAAATTCCTGACCCAATTCATTTTGCACTTGATCAAAGAACCAATTTAAGCGGTCGCGCGCTTTCATGCGCAGATGTTCGTCGCATTGCGGGCAAACATAAGCATTGAACGACATTGCTGTACGGGTCACTAAAGCATGGCACTCAGGGCATTCAATAGTCGGCTCTGTAAAAGTGGCTTTAAGCGCCTGCTGTTCATCGGGCATATGGATGCCTGGCACAGCGCGGTCCGTCCACGGTGTAGACGGGTTTAGAATTTTCCCTGATTTCACGTCTTGACTCATACTAACTCATCGAGCGCGGCTCGAAGCTCCTTAACTTTATTCACCGTTGCTGTAACGGCTTGTTCTGGGGCTAAATTTGCAAACTGCTTAACAAAGGCGCTGCCGACAATCACGGCATCTGCAGCCACACCCATGGCTTTAGCAGATGCAGCGTCGCTGATACCAAAACCGACACCAACTGGAATATTGGTATACGATTTGATTTTCTGAATGCGGCTGGCCGCTTCTGCAACATCTAAAGTCGCAGCGCCTGTCACCCCTTTCAGGGAAACATAGTAAATAAAGCCGCTGGCCTGCTTCACCACATGCTGAATGCGCTCATCTGTAGATGTTGGCGCCAGCAGGAAGATCTGATCCATGCCGTATTTCTGCAGCACTGCATCTAAATCTTTTGCTTCTTCCGGCGGCAAGTCCACTAAAAGCACGCCATCTACACCGCAGTCATTGGCATAAGCCACAAACTTTTCGTAGCCAATCACTTCAACAGGGTTTAAGTAGCCCATTAAAACCACAGGTGTTTCTGTGTCTTTTTGACGGAACTCTTTCACCATGTCCAACGCATCAAGGGTATTGGTGCCGCCTGCCAACGCGCGTTCAGCAGCCAGCGCAATCACTGGGCCGTCTGCCATTGGATCAGAAAACGGCAAGCCTAATTCAATCACATCCACGCCCGCTTCAACCATGCCGTGCAGCAATGGAACAGTTACTTGCGGATGCGGGTCACCAGCCATGACATAAGAAACCAGCGCTTTACGCTGCTGAGATTTAAGTGTTTCAAAACGTGCGGCTAAACGTGACATAGGGCTATACTTTCCTTGAATGGTTCAAAACGAGTTGGCTTTGTAAAAATACAAGACACTGCATTGTAACGCTATTTTTCACTCAATGAACAGGGTGTGAGCGTTTCTGCCGGCATTTGTACAGTCTGCAAAACTTCCAGAACAATCCGAAAGCAACATTTACGGATATTTCAGCTTTTTGCACAATGATCAAAGATGCCTAATTTTACTCAATTACAAAACGTTAAGTATTTGGATATTCTTAATTTTATAGATGAAAAACTGATATAAATAACAGGTTTAGCATTTACATTTACCGTTTTTGGAAATTGCAAAACCTGCTTTATACTATGCGCACTGTTTTACTTTTTATCTTCTATGACCTTCAACACCCAAGCAAAAGCGCAGGCAAACGCCTATGCGCTGCTGCCGCTTATTGTATTTTTAGCCATTTTTTTAGGCAGCGGTATTTACCATTCCATCATTGGCACCGAGTTTGCCTTTTATCAAGTCAAAGCCCCGATTGCCGCCCTGCCTGCCGTTATTTTAGCGGTGCTGATGTATAAAGGCCCGCTCAACAGCGGCATTGATACCTTCCTGAAAGGCGCAAGCCACCCGAATCTGATTTTAATGTTCATGGTCTTCATGCTGGCTGGAGCATTTGCCAGCGTCAGCAGCGCGATTGGCAGTGTCGATGCCACGGTGCAGCTGGGCCTGTCCATTATTCCGCCTGCCTATGTGCTGCCGATGCTGTTTGTGATTTCTGCTTTTATCGCTACAGCGATGGGCACATCTATGGGGACCATCGCCGCCTGCGCCCCAATTGCCTTCGGCTTTACCCAAGCCACCGATATTGAGGCGGTTTACGCCATTGGCGCAGTGGTTGGCGGCGCCATGTTTGGCGACAATCTTTCGATGATTTCCGATACCACCATTGCCGCCACCAGCAGCTTGAAAGTGCAGCTGCGTGATAAATTCCGTGTGAATGTGTGGATTGCTGTTCCGGCATCAATCGTCAGCCTGCTGATCTACATGCTGATCAGCCATGACTCCCAAGCCATCGAATACAAGGCATATAATGCCTGGCTGATTTTGCCGTACCTTGCGGTTTTCATTTTGGCATTCAGCCGCCTCCATGTTCTGGCGGTATTAAGCATTGGCATTATACTTTCAGGATTGATCGGCTTAAGCGCTCAGCAGGAATTCAGCCTGCTGCAATTGAATAATGCCATATATGACGGCTTTGTCAGCATGTTTGAAGTCGCGCTGCTGTCAATGCTGCTTGGCGGCCTCTCTGCCATTATGCAGCGCGAGGGCGGCCTGCAGTGGCTGATTCAGCGCATTTACCGCTTAACCCGCCTGTTTAAAGCCAGCGCGCAGCGCGCCGGCGAGATTGGCATCAGCTGCCTGGTGATTTTCTCTAATTTATTTGTCGCCAATAATACGGTGGCCATTATTTTATCCGGGGATATGGCGCGTGAAGTGGCAAAAGAATACGGTGTCGATCCGAAACGTGCAGCTGCGCTGATGGATATTTTTTCCTGCGTCATTCAGGGCTTGATTCCCTATAGCGCACAATTGCTGCTGGCCTGCTCCATTGCTAAAATTTCGCCGGTTGAACTGCTTGGCAGCATCTATTACTGCTGGGTGCTGGCCATCTGCGCCATTTTGTCAATTCTCTTGCGCTATCCCCGCTTAAGCGCAGCAAAACTCCAGCGCTAAAAGACAGGCTCCAGCCATTCATCCCGCCAGCAGAATGCTGCTGGCTCAACTAAAGCTGCGGTTTCAGCCGCTTCTTGCGCTGCATTAACGTTTCCCTTGTTGAGGCTTTATACGCCCTGGCCAAGGCCGACTGATCTGAATACCCCAGCTGCAGCGCAATTTGAGCTATAGGCGTGTTTTGCTGCAGCAGCTGCTCACAGCGCTTCATCCGTTCTGCATCCAGCACTTGCTTAAACGAAGTGTTCTGCCCATTCAGCTGGCGCTGCATCGTGCGGACAGACAAATGCAGCTCTTCTGCAATGCTTTCAATTTTTGGCGCTTGCGCATTCAGGCGCAGGTATTCCGCCACATGCACATGGATCTGCGGCACGATATTTTCAAAATGCGGCTTGGATGCAATTGCCTCTTCCGCCTGCTTCAGCAGCAGCCGCTTCAGTGAAGGATCTGCCAATTCAGATTTTAAATCTAGACTGTCCGAACTGATGACAAAGGAATACTTTGCATGCCCAAACTCAACGCTGCAGCCAAAAAACTTTTCATAATGGTATCGGGCCATTTGCGGCGCATGGGCAAACTGAATCTTGAGCAATTGCAGCGATGCCGGAAAAATCTGCTTGGCTAAGCGCGCCATGCAGGCCGTCGTCAGCTCGTTCACCAGCGCATATTTGTCATCATGCAGCGGCCAATATAAATAGATTTCCTTGCCTTTGGACTGCAGCTGCATTGGGATAACTGCGGCGCCATCAATGACTAAACGGCTGAAGCGCATAATATGCTGCAGCGCCTCCGCCACACTGTCGCTGCGGCTGGCCATATAACCCAGCACCCCAAAATGTTCCGCGCGGATGAACTTCGCCATTTCAAAAATCAGCTGCGGACAGTCTAGATGCTGCCGGGTCAGCTCCATCACCGCAGAAAAAAAAGAATGCGGCGATTGCGAATCAATCGGCAAAGACAAGACATGGTTCAGCTGCTGCTGATATGGCGCTAAAAAATGCAGATGCGCATCATCCATCTTCAATTCCGCCATATGCATGCGCCAAAGCTGAAAATAGCCATTGGGAATCTGAAGCTCTTGCATCACGCACCCCTTTTCCATCATTTTGCAGTGTTTAATTTGACATTTATCATTTTCACCTTGGCGTTAAATGTATAAAAATTGGCAATAACTGTCAAAACATTTGCTTCAATCTTAGACATACTGCAAACATCACCGGCAATTGAAGTAAAAATAAAATGAATGCCCATGTTCAATACCCCCAAATCAATCCAGTCGTACGCACCCAGCTGAATTTTAAGCTGGATGAAGTGCCGCGCTTCTGGTTTGGCGGCGACCCGTTCATTACCCGCATGTTTGACGCGCTGAGCCTGACCTTCCCAGATGGTGAGCGTTATTTTATTGAATGCGTGCGTTTATTCCGCGACCAAATTACCGATGCGGATTTACAGCAGCGCGTGGCTGATTTTATTCGTCAAGAAGCCCAGCATGGCATCGCCCATGACAAAATGAATCAGGTGATGAAAGCGCAAGGCATGCCTGTCGATGCGTTTATTCGGCGTTTAAATAAAATCTTTAAATTTGAGCTGAAGCACCGCTCTGCCCAATACAATATTGCCATGACTGCCGCCGCGGAACACTTAACAGCACTGATGGCGGAAACTTTCTTTAGCCAAAAAAACACCTTGCAGGATGCCCACCCCTATGCGCGCGCATTATTTGCCTGGCATGCCATAGAAGAAATGGAACACCGTGATGTGGCCTTTGATGTCATGAAGCAAGTGGGCGGCGTGCCTGAATTGACCCGTAAATTTGCCTTAGCGTTTACTACGTTTATGATGTTTGGTTTCACCCTTTACCGCACCAATATTATGCTGAAACATGATGGCTTTAATGTGCGTGAACGCCTGCAAATGAATATGAAAGGCTTGCCTTGGTTCTTTGGCAAAAAAGGGATTTTGTCACGTATGCGTGGACAATATTGGGATTGGTTTCATCCAAATTTCCACCCCAATCAACACCCTATTATTGCGCAATACGATGTTTGGGTGAAAACCCTTGCAGCCACAGGAGACCCGATTCAGGCGGGTGAAGCCTTTTGGCAAGCCGCCAAGTAGGCTGTTTCATTTAAGATGCATCACTCATTTAAAAAAGCCGTATCGCAGATTGCGATACGGCTTTTTTTATTCACTACCATTTGGCGTAGTGCTGTTCTAATAATCCATATTCATTTAACAGCACAATTTCTTTATTGTCTTGCTCAATTGTCCCGCTGACCTTGGCCTGCCACTGGCTGAACTGACTGCCCACCAAGCGCAAGTTTAAGTTTTCATAACGGCGCCAGCCGGTCGATATCATTAAATTCAACTTATTGTCCAGTGAACGGATGGTCCATTGATTGTCATCTTGCTGCTGAAATAGAACATCTGCAACTGGATACAATACCCCGTTGACCCATAAGCAATTTTCATTGCCAAAGCTTTCATTCACACCCGATGCCAAGTTCAAACCAATTCGATTATTTTCTGCGTCCCAAAAATTGCAAGACAGCCAAAACCAGGCGGTTTCAGGGCGCAAAAAGCCGCAAGTGTCATCTAAGGATGCAAAAGTCCGCTCATTAAATTGAATGATATTGCCGCGCTTATTTTTAAAAAAACCCTCACAGCCCAAAGTGGTGAGCTTCTGGGTATAGGTCCAGCCATTAATGCCTGTTGGACTGCACAGGCTAAGCGGATCTGTGCCGGCGCAGAAAATACGCGCGCTGAGCTGCAGCTCGCCATGCTTGCTGACCTGAATATAGCGCACGCCATTGGCATGCTGAATATCCAGCTGCATGCCTGACTTGCTGAAATGGCTTTGATTGTATAAGGGCTGTTCATCCAGCACGGTATTGGCTGCGAGCAAATTAATCGCATTCCATTCTATGACTTCATTTTTTAGGTGGTCATAGACATACACAAAACCATGTCCTGCCCATGCGATGTCTGCAATGGCCAAACCAATGGTGTAGTGTTCATGCTGAATGCAGCAAAATTTAAATTTTTTATATTTTAAGCGCTTACGCCAACCCGTTAGGACTTTTCCATAAGGGTTTTTATAAATATATTGATTCAAATCAATATGCTGAGGCAAAGCGCTGAACCGGCCATAATTGGGCTGGCCATTGGGCTGTATTAAATCCATTTATTCGTATCCGTGGAATAAATTTGTCTGATAATCCTTATACTTATTATGCCTATAATTTTTGAGCAGAACAGTTCCATACATCTAATTTGCATAAAAATTCATAAAAAAATTTTCTGCTGCAAAAATGCGGCGATTTTTAAGGTTCAGAGGATTCAATCCGCTTCGTTTATTCCATGGGGCGCGGCATCACTCACCAATGGTCAAATACGTATTTTCCCAATGACCTTCATCAAAACCGCCTTCAAGCAGATGAATATAACGGCCATGCACATAATCAATGGCAATGCAGTCATCCACATCCAACACCCGGTCTGTATGCTGTTTTTGCCAAGCAGCAGCAAAATGCAATTTCCCTTGTAGTTTGGCCACATCTGCAGTTTTAGCGGCAACCAAAACATAGTGGTGCAGTTCGCCAAATTCTTGCGGTACGTAACCGCCCAAGTTAATCAGCCACAGTTTTTCATTTTCAGGGTTCGCCTGTGCATCGGTAAACTGGATTTGATAGCGCTTGCCTTCAGATTCAATACCATGAATTTTCGCCCATGCATCAATATGCAGGCCTTTTGCCTCGCCAAACCATGCATTTCTGAGTTGAGGATAGACCTCTTCCAGCGTTTCCCCTACAGCAATCACAACATCATGCACTTCAGTGTTTGCACGCGCATGGCGGCCGCCAAGCATGACCATAAATAAACTAGACAAATTTTCCACCTAAACTTCAGCTGCCGATATAGGGCTGCAGTATTTTCAACAAAATTACTCCGCCTAATGATAGTACAGCATTGTTAACAAAGTGAATCAGCAGCACATGCCAAATGTTGCGTACCCATAGATAAATCAAGTTTAGAAACAGGCCTGCAGCCATAAAACTCACCGTCGCAACAAGATTGCCGTCAAAATTATAATAATGAATCAAGCCAAATAAGATTGAGTTCAGCAGTACCAGTACGACACGCCAGAGCCAAGGCGACACAAAGAGTTTTTGCAGTAAGGTATAGCGGAAAATAATATCCTCCAATAATGCAGTAAACAGCGGCCCTAGACTGATGATGAACAGGCTGATAAATGCAATGCTGTTTGGATCAACCGCTGATTCCGCTTCACGGCTAGCCCCAACAGGTAAAATACTGCGCGTCAGTGAAATTACCGCTTGCAGCAAAACAGCGCCAACAATGACTAAAAAACTTGAGCGCCAAAAAGCTTGTTTATATTTTTGCCAATGTTCTGCAAGCATTGCTCTATAAAGCCAGCACACCGCAATAAACAGCATGCCGCGAAATACTGCATCACCCATACCAGCATTGACTGACAAGCCAAAAACTCTTTCCAGTAGCCAGCTATTCAGAAAAATCAGCGGTAAAATGCCCAGCGCGAAGGTATCGCGCCTTTGCCAAGAAATATGCTGAGGAAATGATTCAGCACGCACCAATTGAGTAAATGTCATTGTTATTGAATCTTTCTAAAGCTATAACGTTTTAGAAATATTGTGACTTGCTTCACATTTCAACTCTGCATAGCTTTTGTTGATCTTTTCATCAAAACAAATGAATACGTATAAAAAATCGCGCGGAAATGCTTCTGCGCGATTTTTTAAATCCTCCCAACCCTCCTTTGTTAAAGGAGGACTTAGCCCCTCTTTGATAAAGAGGGGCTAGGGGAGATTCCTTACATCTCTACCATTTCCACACCATCAATGCGGGCAACAGTCATCAAGTCTTTATCGCCGCGGCCAGAAACCGTCGCAATAATGATTTGGTCTTTGTCCATGGTTGGCGCAAGCTTAGTCACATAAGCCATGGCATGTGAGCTTTCCAGCGCAGGAATAATCCCTTCAATGTGAGTCAAATCACGGAAGCCCTGAAGCGCTTCGTTGTCATTGATTGGCACATAGTTTACGCGGTGCATGTCTTTTAAGAAGCTGTGCTCAGGGCCTACGCCTGGATAGTCTAAACCTGCAGAAATTGAATGGGTTTCAATAATCTGGCCTTGCTCGTCCGACATCAAATACGTACGGTTGCCATGCAATACACCGACATGACCTGCATTTAATGGCGCAGAGTGCTTGCCAGTTTCAATGCCGTGTCCAGCAGCTTCAACACCATACATTTTGACATCTTCATCGTTCAAGAATGGATAGAACAAGCCCATCGCATTTGAACCGCCGCCGACACATGCAACAAGAGCATCTGGAAGACGGCCTGCCTGTTCTTGAATTTGCTTGCGCGCTTCACGGCCAATGATCGATTGGAAATCACGAACAAGCTGCGGGTATGGATGCGGGCCTGCAACTGTACCAATCACATAATACGTGCTATCGACATTGGTGACCCAGTCACGCATGGCTTCGTTCATGGCATCTTTCAATGTTTTTGAACCGCTTTCTACCGGTACAACGGTTGCGCCCAATAAGCGCATACGATAGACGTTCATGGCTTGACGTTTCACGTCTTCTGCACCCATGAACACCACGCATTCAAGACCTAAACGCGCAGCAATTGTAGCCGTTGCCACGCCGTGCTGGCCTGCGCCAGTTTCTGCAATAATGCGTTTTTTGCCTGAAAGTTTAGCTAAAAGTGCCTGACCAATCGTGTTATTCACCTTATGTGAGCCGGTATGGTTCAAGTCTTCACGTTTTAAGTAAATTTGCGCACCGCCTAACTCTTTCGACCATCGCTCAGCATAATATAAAGGACTAGGACGACCGACGTAATACGCCAAGTCACGGTCGAATTCTGCCAAAAACTGTGCATCATCTTTCATGCGGAAATAGAGTTTTTCTAAGTCCTCAAGTGCTGCCATTAGAGTTTCTGACACAAAACGCCCGCCATGAATACCGAAATGCCCTTGTGCGTCAGGGAATTGGGTATAGTCAATCTTATTTTGCTGATCCACGATGGACTCCTTGCATAAAGCGTTCTATGAGTTGTTGGTCTTTCATACCTTTGCTTGATTCTACCCCGCCGCTGACATCGACTGCATAAGCGCCTGTGGTGCGAATCGCATCTTCAATATTTTCAGGTTTTAAGCCGCCTGCCAAAATTAAAGGAATATCCAGTTTGGGAAATTGAGCCCAATCAAAACTGTGCCCTGTACCGCCTTTTAGCTCAGGATGCCAAGCATCTAAAAGTACGGCGCTTGCGCCTGCTGCCTGATAGTTTTGAATTTCTGCAATGACATCTAAGTCTGGTTTAACCTGAATGGCTTTGTACCAGCGGCGGCCGGCCTGTGCAGCGATGCGCTGGCATTGTTCTGGCGTTTCATCACCATGAAACTGCAGAATATCAAGCGGGACGTCTTTTAGGATGTGCAAAATTTCATCCGCCGATGCATTTACAAATAAACCGACTGTCTGCACATAAGCAGGCACGTGCTGAATCAATTCTTTGGCTTGCGCTGTACTCACACTGCGGGGACTTGGCGGAAAAAATACAAATCCAATCGCATCTGCGCCAGCATTGACGGCAGACTGAATATCCTGAATGCGTGTGATTCCGCAAATTTTAGCACGGGTTCGCATAGTGTTGTGGCTCTAACTCCGCCTCATTCATAGCCTATCTATGAATATGAAGGCGAATCATTGTAATGCAATTTTTTAGACTTGCGTGCATTTTCAGCATCATTCACGCGGAATTTAAAAAGCCCTGATCAATCAGGGCTTTTTAGTTTAAAAATTAGCTTTTAAGATTATTTCATTGCATAGCGCAGTGTTAACCAAGCCGTACGGCCTTCTTGATTAAATAAAGTGCTATTGCTGTAGTTGGTCGAATATTCTTTATCAAACATATTGGCAAGTTTTGCCTGAACACTAAATTCAGGCGTTGCTTGATAAGTTACACGCGTATCTACTGTGGCAAAAGAACCCAATTCGGCAGTATTTGCAGCATTGGTATAACGCTTATCTTCTGCATGGACCGAGGCGCCGACAGTCCATTTCTCCATCGTATAATCAGCTGATGCATTAAAAATTTGTGTTGGTTTTAAGAGCAGCTGCTTGCCATTAGATCCTGCTGTCTCATTTTCAGGTTCTTGGTATGTATAATTTACATTCCAAACAAAATCATTTAATTGCTGAGTTAATGATAGTTCAGCACCTTTAATTTTTGCTTTATCTACATTGCTTGGAACATAATTCCCAGATGCATTAGGTGCCCATACGATCATATTTTCAATTTCATTATAGAAACCGTTTAGCTCCCATTGAACATTGCTAATCACACCTTTGAACCCAATTTCATAGTTTTCAGATTCTTCTGGCACTAATGTAGGATTTTCACTTCCTGGCCAATACAAGTCATTGAATGTCGGGGCTTTGAATGCAGTGCCATAACTGACATAACTTTGTACTGCCTCATTGAAGCGATATCCCAAAGTCGCGCTTCCAGTCGTATGGTTGCCAAATTGTTCATTATCATCCTGACGAACTGCACCTTGCACATCAAAGCTGCCAAATGAACCTAGATATTGTGCAAAGTAAGCTTTGTTATCCCGCTCTTTAACTGCATAAGCTTTCGTACCTGAAACTTCATCATTCTGATAATCAAAACCAAGCATCAAGGTATTTTGCTTATTAAAGTTCAGTGTATTCAGCCATGATAAGCTATCACGCTGTGTATTAATAACTGATGGATAGTTATCTCGACTATCGAGTTTATCCTCTGAACGTCCAAGTCTTAGTTGTGTTGTCCACAAGTCAAATGGCTTATAGGTTGCACCAATACTGTAAATATTTTGCTCTATTTTACTATGAACATTTTCAGCATCGGCAGACCAAGGTAAATCTTTGCTGTCATATTCATTTTCACCATCAACAACCAATACGCTCGCATCAATATCAAATTGATCATTGAATTTATGCCCCATCCGTAAAGATGCGGACTTATTTTCGTAGCCATCTTTATCTAAATCATTGGCTTCATTAATATTTGTCGCATCGATGCCTTGGGTTTTCGTTCCTGCAACATTCAGAGTTGCCCAAGTATCATTTTGGCGAATATTTAAACCAACATTCCCTTGATACGTTTCATGTGAACCATAGGTAAAAGATGCAAAAGGCTTCACCCCATTTTGCGTCCCTTTACGGGTAAAAATTTGAATCACACCACCAATGGCTTCTGAACCATATAAGCTTGAACGCGGACCGCGTAAAACTTCGACACGTTCAATTTGATCAATTGGGAAGTGTTCAAAAGCAGTTTCACCAAGAGTTGCTGAACCAACCTTTTGACCATCCACCAAGACTAATGCATGGCGATTACCCGTACCGCGAATTGAAACACTTGTAACTTTACCTAAACCGCCAGTATTGCTATACGTTACACCTGGTACAGTACGTAATAAGTCTTGTAATGAATTAAATTGTTTGCGCTCAATTTCTGCACGGTCAATCACCGTTACAGCCGCTAAAGTTTTTTGATCATCCTGCTCTACAAGGTTCGCTACCGTATTGGTAATGACCGGAAGCTGATAAGCATCTTCTGCCATGGCCGCAGAAAGTGGAGATAAAACAAAAACAGCCCCGAAAAAGGCCTTAGAAATAGAATGCATAGTGTATTCCCCGATCGCACCGCCCGTGCGAGTGTTAAATTAAATAACGCAAGGCGGATCAGGGTAAGCAATCGGCTTGGCCGTAAGAAAAGGCGCAGACATGCAATCCCGCTATAATGCCCGCCGCATTATGTGTAGGTGTGCAGCAGGCCGGTCTCCGGACTTAAGGGCTAATTTCTATATAGAAAACCCTATTCACCGTTGCGGGGGCAGTGTCAGCTCAAAAAACAACGGATTAAAATTGCTTTTACTAACTTCCCAGTTTCACTTCTTTGACAGAAGCACCTGAAGCGCAGGCAGATTAGTTTCTGCTCCGCAGCAAGTCAAGCGAATATTCAATAAAGCCTGATGGATGCGATTGTCGCTCTGCATTGAGTTCACTATACTTAAGCCATTCACAACAGTCGGCATGGGAAGTTTCAACCACACTGCCCCCGCAACGGTGAGCAAGCTCCATCTTGCCAGTCCGATACCTGCTTGCTGTGTTCTGTCACTCAATCATTTACGTGGGGTAAATGCATGGAGCATTGCATGACGTTCTATTCTCAGCCCACAGCACTTGCAGCCGGTATTGCTGCTGTGTTGGCTTTTTCTGCCCATACGCAAGCCGCAAAGATCCCATCCGCCACTTTAGAGACCATTGTGGTCACCGCAACGCGTTCTGAAGAAAAGCTGGAAGATGTTCCGGCACGCATTTCAATTATTGATGAACCCCTGATTGAACAGTCGCCTATCGCGTCATTCCCGCATTTATTGATGAGTGACGCCTCTATCAATATGGTGCAGCTGGGCGGCTACGGACAGCAAGCTTCATTTTTTTTACGCGGCACAGAGTCTGACCACACTTTGGTCTTGCGTGACGGCGTCCGTTTAAATAATGACGCCAGCGGCTTAGCGCCAAACAACTTTATTGATACCACCGATATTAAGCAGATTGAGGTTTTAAAAGGCCCTGCTTCGGTGCTGTATGGCACCAATGCGATTGGCGGCGTGGTGCAGATTATCAGCAAAACCCCCGACAAAAATGCCGCTTTTATCAGTGCTGAAATAGGTGAAAATCAAACTTATAAAAGCATTGTCGGGGCAGACCTAGCCGATCACGGCTTTTATGCGCAAGTCCGCGGACAGCGCTTAGAAACCGATGGCACAGCAATTCATGAACATGAAAATGCCATCGCTTCAAGCTTTGATCAAAAAGGCGTGTCTGCCAAATTCGGCTATGAAGCAACGCGTTTTGGCACGTCATTGGATTACTCTGAAAACCAAGGCAATGCCCAATATGAGCAATACAGCTGGAGCTCGATGCAATATGAGCAAAAATCGCAAGATTTTAAGAATCAAATTGCTACCTTGAAATCACGCTTCAGCCCGACAGATCAGCTCACCCTGAATGCCCGCGTATCTTATTTTAAAGATGAGCTGGAACAGCTCAAAAGCTTTGAACGGACCGATTATGAATCTACTGAATATGAACTGACCGCAAAACAGCAAATGTCAACGGCACAAAATATTATTGCAGGGATCACCCATCGGCAGCTTGAAACATCAACGCTAAAAGCCGCAGAATCTTTTCATCAAGACTTAAACAGCACGGGGTATTATCTGCAGCATCAGTATCAAACCGATAAGTTAAAAACACAGGCGGGCATTCGTCTTGAAGACCACGAAAAATATGGTCAACACACGGTCGGGCAACTTGCAGCGCGCTATTTTTTCACACCGTTCTTTAGCAGCTATGCCAATGTCGGAACGGCATTTAAAGCCCCAACCATGAATGACTTGTATTATGGCGACTATGCAAACCCCAGCTTAAAGCCTGAAGAAAGCCAGTCCTATGAAATGGGCATAGACCTGCAACTCACACTGCAACTGAAAAGCGGCCTGTCTCTCTACAGAACTGAAATTGATAACCTCATCGATTCGGACCCCAACAATAACTGGAAGTTTGCCAATATTGAGGCAGCCACCATTCAGGGTTCAGAAGTTTATGTAAATTGGGCCAATGACGCATTTTTTGCCAAAGCCAGTTATAGCTACAACCAAGCAAAAAATGATAAAACAGGTTTGGATTTGAGCCGCCGCCCGCGTCAAAAACTGGCATTGTCAGCCGGCTGGGCTGATGAGCATTATGGGCTGTCAACAACGCTCACTGCGAACAGCCATTCAGACAGCAGCAACTATGACGATGATGTGATTCCTGGACATGCGCAGATTGATTTCAACAGCTATTACCAGCCCAATGAACAGTTGCGCTTCTTTGCAAATATTCAAAACGTCGGCGATGTTCAATATAAAACCGCGTCCGCTGGCAATTATGACGGCAAGTTTTATTTGAATGGCGGCCGGCTGGCCTCTGTTGGCTTAACCGTTAAATACTAAATTCCCCCGTATCTTCACCTTTTATATTGCACTGGAAAATTAAAATGGGACACCGTTTAAGTAAAATTTACACCCGTACCGGCGACTCTGGCACAACCGGTTTGGGCGATGGTTCGCGTGTTGCCAAAGATGATTTGCGCATTAATGCGCTCGGCGATGTCGATGAACTGAATTCATGCATTGGAATTTTACGTTCTCACATTTCGCTGAGCGCGATTGAAGATAAAGTTGCTTGGGACAAATCTTTAAGCTTGATTCAGCATTGGCTGTTTGATTTGGGCGGTGAAGTCTGCATTCCAAACTTTCATTTGGTGCAGCCTGTTGCAATCGAGTTCTTGGAAAACGAGATTGACCGCATGAATGAAGCCCTGCCGATGCTGAAAGATTTCATTCTTCCTGCAGGCACATTGTCATGCAGTTATGCCCATCAAGCCCGTGCAGTTTGCCGGCGTGCGGAACGCAGCCTGATGTCTGTGCATAGCCGTGATCAAAACATTCAAGCGCCGTCATTGCAGCTGCTCAACCGGCTGTCTGACTGGCTATTTGTGGCTTCACGCACATTGCAGCGCGCTGAAGGCGGTTCTGAAGTGCTGTGGCAAAAAAATATTAACGACACGATTTAAGTTTTTAAAACTTAACCGTTCGATCCCTAATAAAACTTGTGGATTGGATGATGTCTGACTCGCGTAAGGCGGCATGAATGCCGCCGTTGGGTCAAGGTTTCAGGGATGAACCTTTTACCCAACAAAAGATTTTTGTTACTTTTTATCGCTGAAAAGTAAGTGATCGCCTGCACAAAGAAATTTAACTTTTCACCGAATATCAAGGCTGTGAAAGTACGAAGAAATATCTTGCTTGAATATTTTTGGATTCATAGCCCTGCCCTGAATAATGACAGATGATTCTTTCACCAATCCAATGTCAAGGTGACAACTTTTGACTCTCATTTCTTTAGCGCTACAATCACCTGCAATGACATAACAGAAAAAATTATCATGCAAATCATCGGACACCGTGGCGCGCGCGGCGAAGCCCCAGAAAACACCTTAGGCGGTTTCCAGTACATTCATGACCTCGGCATCCGTGGCGTTGAGTTTGATGTCCGCCAGCTTAAAGACGGCGAACTTGTGGTCATGCATGATGATAATTTCCTGCGGACAACCGGAATCGACCAAAACCTCTATGACTGTACCAGCACAGAACTGGAGCCGTATAACCAAGCGCATATCTGGATGGACTGGGACAGGCAAATCACCCCGACTCTGCGCCAAAGCCTGCACATTATGCGGGACTTCAATCATTTGGAAGTTGAAGTCAAAGCCGTTGAAACTATGGCAGATGCAGAAAAATTAGTGCTGGCGCTGGAACAGCAGCTGAAGGGCTTTGAAAACACCGCGGTGATTACCAGTTTTGACCTGAAAATCCATCAAGCCTTGCAGCAGATTGAATCCAAGTTCAAACGCGGCTTGCTGATTGAAGAGGATATTCAGGAAAAAGCGATTGAACAGACGCTGCAACTCGGCTGCGGTCGAATTGGCTGGATGAACCGGCTCGCATCGGATCAAATCATTCAAGCAACACTGCAAGCCCAGTTAGCCGTTAGCGTATGGACAGTGAATGACCTTAAACGCGCCAAACAGCTGCGCGATTTAGGCATTGACGGGCTGATCACGGACTTTCCAAAACTGATGCTTCAGCATTTCAGCTGAATCCTTCTGAAAAGGCCCGGCCATAAAAAAGTCCTGCTGACTGATCGGGCTTTTGCATGCTGGATAAATTGACATCAACTATCGCTTTTTGCCTTGCAGCAGAACTTGACCGCTTTCATTGCGCAGCGTCAGCCGATTGCCGCTGACTTGAAAATTCACCGCCTGCCCTAATATATCCATCAATACCGCTTCTTGCGCCAACGCATGTTCACAGCTCATATGGCCTGCACGCGCTTGAATATTCAAGGTCTGCATCGGCACATTCATTTCATAGCTCCCTGACAGCGCATTGCACCCTGTATTGCCCTGCACCTGCTTGAGCTGGGTATTAAACAGCAGATACGGCGCGCTGTAAAAAAACTGAGCTTTTTCACCTTGTATTTGCGTGAGTTCCCAATGCACGTCCTGTACTCCATCCATGCTGCGCATCAGCGGCAAGGGATGTGCTGCGGATTGAGGATTTCCTTTTGCGACTGAAACTGTTTTTTGCCCTGAATTTTGACAAGCGCTCAGCAAAACAGCGCACATAAACATGACCGCCAATCCACTTTTTTGAGTATATTTTTTCTTCTTTTCACTGCAGCATCGAACAACTGTTATGAACATGTTTTAACCTTCGATAAAATCAATAAATTGCCGGTTTTATTCTGTTACTGTTTAGTACAATACACCTGTACAATAACTACTGTGAACCGCTTTTAGCACATGCTATTATGCCGTGGCCTTAATCCATAAAAACGATATGGGTTATTTTCTATTTAAGCCTCCCAAAGCTTCTAGGAGTACTGCTGGAGATGACCGCTCCCCTACCCAAAGCCCCAGTCAACTGGATTGCTGTCTTCGCATTGATATTTTTGCCAATCGTCGCAGTTATTGCAATTCCATTGTATGCCTACCATCATGATTTCAGCTTAGCTGCCTGGATCAGCATGTTCGTATTGCTGGGCGTCAGCAGTTTGGGCATCACCGCAGGCTACCACCGCTTATGGGCGCACCGCGCATATGAAGCGACGTTGCCTTTGCAGATTATTTTAATGATTATGGGCACTTTCGCCGTTCAAAACAGCATTCTGTTCTGGGCTTCAGGCCACCGCACGCATCACCGCCATGTCGATGATGTTGAGCAGGACCCGTATTCAATTAACCGCGGCTTCTGGTTTGCGCATATTGGCTGGATGCTCCGCGACTATCCATCTGGCGCGTCCAACTATAAAAATGCACCTGATTTATTAAACAATAAATTAGTGATGTTCCAAGACAAGTACTATGTGCCGCTGGTGATTGCCGTGCATGCAGGCATCTTATTGCCGATCGGCTGGGCTGTCGGCGATATGTGGGGCGTCTTGCTTCTGGGCGGTTTAATGCGCCTGATCCTGAGCCATCACGTAACGTTCTTCATCAACTCGCTATGCCACATGTGGGGTTCGCGTCCATATACTGACGAAAACACGGCGCGCGACAACTTTGTATTGGCCATTGCGACTTGGGGTGAGGGTTATCACAACTATCATCACATCTTCCAGTATGATTACCGCAACGGTGTGAAATGGTGGCAGTACGACCCAACCAAATGGCTGATTTGGAGCTGTTCTAAATTAGGCCTTGCGAAAAACTTGCGCCGCATTCCTAGCTTTAATATCAAGAAGGCTGAATTGGCGATGAAGTTTAAATACGCTGAACAGGATCTTGCCATTTATGGTCTGAATGTCTCTGAAGATGTGGCAAATGCAAAACTGCGCATCTCTCAGGAATATGATGCCTTCTCGCAAACATTGAATGATTGGGCAAAGCTGAAAGAGCAAGAAATCCAAGCCAAGAAGACCGCTGTGGCTGAGAAAATCCACCAAATGGATGACAAGCTGAAAGTTGAATTCCAGCTGGTTGAACAGCGCCTTTCGCATCACCGCCAAACCCTGAATCTTTTAGTCAGCAACTTTAAAAAGAAAACTGCAAACTAAATTGAATTTGTTTAAAAAGCTCCCGATGGGGGCTTTTTTTTGTGTGAAATTCAAGGTACATATGATGATTAACATATGAAAAAGCGCACGGCTATGGAAATGCACAATATTCCTTTTGGAATAACCAACTGGGACACAGTAGAAACCGAACGCTATGAAGGTGAAAACGGCTATGCGCTTTGGCGCACCCAGCGCTTTGGCACAATCCGGGTCAGAATTGTGGAATATTCCGCAGGCTATATGGCAGACCATTGGTGCAGCAAAGGCCACATCTTATTTTGCCTGGAAGGCGAACTGCTAACCGAACTGAAAGATGGCCGCCAGTTCACGTTAACAGCAGGCATGAGCTATCAAGTGGCAGATAATGCTGAAGCGCACCGCTCCTATTCTAAAACCGGCGCGCGATTATTTATTGTGGACTAAGCGCAGATTCACCATTTTGCAGCGCATCCTGGCTGAAGCTTTGCTATAGTTGAAAAATACACAGCTCTCTTGCCCTTTTGTTCTATGCACTTCAATTCACGCTATTCATTACTTCCAGCCAAACTGTATCACCATCAGCAGCCTTTGCCATTAAAAGGCGCTAAGGCGGGCCATTTCAACACAGCGCTAGCAGATCAGTTGCAGTGGTCTGAAGAAGATAAAAAATCGTGGGTTGAAATCTGCAGCGGTCAAAAAACCTTTGCTGAATTTGAACCGCTGGCCATGGTGTATGCAGGCCATCAATTCGGGCAATGGGCCGGTCAGCTGGGTGATGGCCGCGGACTGCTGATTGCACAGATTTTAGATCAGAACAATCAAACCATTGACCTGCATCTTAAAGGCGCAGGCTCAACGCCTTATTCACGCATGGGCGATGGCCGCGCGGTTTTGCGCTCTGTAATCCGTGAATATTTAGCGGGCCACGCCTTAAACAGCTTAGGCATTCCTTCCAGCAATGCCGTCGGCTTCACCAGTTCTGAACAAGGTGTACAGCGTGAAAAATTAGAGCTGGGCGCGATGATGCTGCGCACCTCAGACTGCCATATCCGTCTCGGCCATTTTGAATGGATCAATCAATATCAAGGCAATTTGCTGCCTGAATTTACCCAAAAGTGCATTGAATGGCATTATCCAGACTGCCTGAAAGCCGAACAGCCGATACTGGCTTTTGCCGCACAAGTCATTCAGCGTACTGCCGTGATGATTGCCAAGTGGCAGCTAGCCGGCTTTGCGCATGGCGTCATGAACACCGATAATTTAAACATTACCGGCTCGACCTTGGACTTTGGGCCTTATGGCTTTATGGAGCGTTTCCGTCCGAACTGGATCAACAACCATTCAGATTATCAAGGCCGCTACACCTATCAGCAGCAGCCGAGCATTGGGCATTGGAACTTATGGCAATGGCTGAACAACCTGATTCCGCTCTGCCCTGCCCATTATGAAAAAGAACAATGGAAAGAAGATTTGGCGCAATGCTTAGAGCACTATGAACCAACCTTCTTAGAGCACTACAAATTTGGACTAAGCCAGAAGATGGGCCTGCCGAGTTTTCATCAAGACAGTTTTGACTGCGCCATGGCCTTTTTACGGATCTTGCAAAGCGAACAGCTGGATTACACGCAAAACTTTATCCGCCTGCAGAATAAAGAATACGAAGCCATAAAAGATGACTGCCTAGACCGCCATCAATTTGAGTTATTCTTAACTCAGTACGAATCTATCCGTGACCACCAAGATACCGATGCGCTGGATGCCGAAATGGCGAAAGCCAACCCGCAGTATATTCTGCGCAATCATATGGCGCAGAAAGCCATTGAACTGGCGGAACGTAATGATTTTTCTGAAGTCGAGCGTTTATTTACGCTGCTGAGCCAGCCATTTACCCAACAGCCTGAGCTAGAAAGCACAGCTGATTTAGGACCGCTGCCAAGCGATGTGCCTGAAGTGATGGTGAGCTGTTCTTCTTAAAGTTTATCCACACAGCAGCGTCAAATTGTGGATAATTTAGACATTATCCACAATCCATTCAACTCATAGCGCTTGGACGGATCAAATTAAAATAGTCAGCATGAACAGAAAGCATCTCTTTATTTTAGCCGGCATATTGCTCATTTGCTTATTTACAGCCTATGCCGTTTATCAAAAATACAATAAATACCTGCCGACATCTGCGGGGGAGATTTCATTTCCTGCCCCGCTCACTGCGGCGCAACTGCAGTCCCTTCGCAAAAACTCGCCAATTGACAGCATTCATGTCTACAAAAGTCAGCGCTATCTGGTACTGCAGCATCAGAA
Source organism: Acinetobacter bouvetii DSM 14964 = CIP 107468 (assembly GCF_000368865.1). Lineage (GTDB taxonomy): Bacteria > Pseudomonadota > Gammaproteobacteria > Pseudomonadales > Moraxellaceae > Acinetobacter > Acinetobacter bouvetii. The sequence continues at coordinate 141,292 of NZ_KB849729.1, read as the reverse complement.
TAAAATCGTTCGCCGCTATCCCATCCGCCTCGGTTTTGCTCCTACAGGCCACAAAGTCCAAGAAGGTGACGGAAAAACGCCTGAAGGGCGCTATGTCATTGATTGGCGCAATCCTCAAAGCGCTTTTTATAAATCACTCCACGTTTCCTACCCCAATGCCAAAGATCAGCAAAAGGCGCAACAGCTGGGGGTTTCCGCCGGCGGAGACATCATGATTCATGGTTCCGCCACGGCTAGACAAGTCAAGGTTTTGCCCAACTTGATGGGTTATTTCCCGCAAAAAGATTGGACGTGGGGCTGTATTGCTGTGCGCAATATGGATATAGATGAAATTTGGCAATTGGTGAATAATGATACGGTGATTGAAATCCATCCATAATGACTTTAGCTCATGGCGTATTCATCTTTAAATGAAAAATAATTATGACCGAATTACATACGTATGCAGCGGAAGTTGCCCTTGCCTTGCCTGAAACCGCATGCAGCCAGCCCTTTGGTGAAGGCTGTGATGTGTATAAAGTCATGGATAAAGTTTTTATGCTGAGTTTTCATTTAGAAGGCAAAGCGGCCATCAATTTAAAAGTGCTTCCAGACCATGGCGCAATGCTGAGAGACATTTATCCCTACATCCGCGCAGGCTGGCATATGAATAAACAGCATTGGATTTCGGTCTTTGAAGATGAAGAGCTGGATGAATCTTTAGTGCAAGATTTAGTGCTGAATTCTTATGAATTGGTGGTGTCCAAGCTCAAAAAAGTTGAGCAGAAAAGAATTTCCCTGCTCCGCATGATATGAATGAATTTGATTTCTAAGCAGAAATTTTCTGCCTAATAATCAAATAGAAATGCCCTATCTGGACATTTCTGCTTTTACTGAGGCTTTATTAAAAATAATAGTTCATTCTTAATAAATAATTTCGCGGAGTTCCAGGCATTGAATTTGAACGCCAGTATTCTTTGTCCGTTAAATTATTCACAGCAATTGTCGCGCCCCACTTATCATCCTTATAGCCAACAGCGGCGTCTAAGCGTGTCCAGCCTGGCATTTTTGTGGTGTTTTTATCCGACGTGAAATAAGAACCCACATAGGTTGCGCCTAATTCGCCATACCATTTTTCTACAGGTAAATAACGTACAAATAAGTTTCCTGTATTTTCAGATATTCCAGATAGCTTTTTGCCTTTTAAACGCTCTTCTTCTTTTACCGTGGTGCGGCTATCACTTTTCCATGTGGCATCGGTATAACCATAGCCGCCCCGCACATATAGATTATCCAATACTTGGCCAATAAAACTGAACTCGGCGCCTTGAGACTGCTGCTGTTGCCCAACTTCCCAATCATTTGGCCGTTCTACAGCATCCGGCTGGTAGCGGATATTATTTTTCGTAATGTCATATACAGAAAGCTGCGTATTTAAACGGCCATCCAGCCAGTCACTCTTCACCCCAATTTCATATTGTTCATTAAATTGCGGCTCAGCGTCATACAGGCTTGGATCGATGCTTGCACTCACTCCTAACAAGCCGCGGCCGCCGTAAGGGGAGAAGCTTTTACTATAAGAGGTATAAAAACTTTGGCTTTCAACCGGCTGCCAAACAAAACCAATATTTGGACTTAAACTGTCATCGCTATATGAGCGTTTACTTTGATTGCGCACATCATTGGTCGAAAAATCATAACTGTCGTAGCGGACACCCAACATCATTTTATATTTTTCACTGAATGAAATTAAATCTTGCAGAAAGAAGCTTAGGGAGTTTGCATCAGTTTGACTGTGTGAAGTTTCTGCTGGGCGTGAGCCGTTGAGTGCAGTCCAGCCAGAAGATAAAGAGCTGTCCGAAGTATTGAACGGATTGACATAGCGATAATAGAGCCCTGCTTTGTCACCGCTTGAATAATTTCCAAGAATGGGCTCTCTTTTTTCATTTGACCAATCGCTGCCGAACATAACTTTATGTTCAAGAACACCTGTTTTAAACAGCCCAGTAATATCAAAGGTATTCATGAGTGTTTTATTGGTTGTTTGCTGCCAAGCGTAACTTTGACGGATTTTGCCTTTCCAATCACATGTCTTGCCATCACTCAGCAGGCCTGCGGCTGAGCACCATGTTCCGCCGAAAAAGTTGTCAAAATCTTGAAAAGATTCACGATGGCTTAATGCCCAATGAAATTTCCAATCCGGCGCAAACTCATATTTCACATCGGTTCGAACGGATTTTGTTTCATCAACAATATTATCATTGTTTCCGGCAAAACCGGTTTTGATCGAAACACCAGCAGGCAAGTTCTCATAACTTGGCCCGCGATCAGGCGTTCTGTTTAAATTATCGTAAGTAAATTCAGTGGTCCAAAGCAGTTTTTTATCATCACTGCGATATGTGACACTTGGCGATAACAATTCTTGCTGAAAGCCAATCCCGGAACGGAAACTATTGCTGTCCGATTTTTCTCCGACTAAACGCACAGCCCAGTTATCATTCAGCGCTTTATTGATATCAATGGTTCCGCCCACATTGTCATAAGAGCCAACATACGCCCCGACTGAACTTGGCGAATCAAAATTGGCAACCTTAGTGACCATATTAATCACACCGCCGCCAGCGCTGCGTCCATAAAGTACTGAAGCTGGTCCTTTTAAAATTTCGATCCGCTCAACATTTGCCGTACTGCGCCGATATTGACCGCTTTCACGAACGCCATCCCGATAAATATCATTGGTATCGGCATTGAAGCCGCGGATAGAAATTCCATCATTTCTAGCATCATAGCTGGTTGAAATACCAGGTGTTCCCTGCAGCATCACACTTAAATCGTTTGCGCCATATAATTTATATTTAGACACATCAATCGTATCTACCGTTTGTGGAATATCTTTCTTATCTAAACCATTCCGCGTGACATTGGCTTGTTTATAGTCCACATAGGTTTTTATAGGGTCTCCCTCCGCCATGGCTTCAATAACAATCGTGGGGAGAGTTGCTGATGCTTTAAGATTGACATTCTCTGTATCAGCCAATGTTACAGAAGAGACAAAAAGAAACCCTGAAGAAATCATCATCAAGGCTAAAGTATTTTTGGCGTAAGGCATAAGTCACAAACGATAAGGAGAATTATTATCAATTATATTAAGATTTACTACACAATTACAATAGACTGCTTCTGATTTGTTATTGGATCTATAACTTAGTTTTGAAGTTTCTCTATGATCAAGATAATGCACGCTATAAGGGTTTATTGATATTTTATTTTAATAACAATGGCCTGCGTATAATCACCAAAAAATCCCGCATGCTGAAACGGAATTTACACGACTATTGAAATAATATGCTTTATTTAATAACCATTTATAAAAGATTTCATTAGCGCGATTGAGCATCCATTAATGTACAAAAAAAGAGCTCATCCATGAGCCCATTTTTATTGCTGTTAAGCCTTCTTCGCCTGCATGATTTTAAACAAAACAAACAGCAGTAAAATCCACACCGGCAGCATCAGCACCGACAGCATAAAGCCCTGCGTCCACATAATGTACAAAATCATCAGCATAAATGCCAAAACAAAGTAATTGGTAAACGGCGCAAATAATGCCAGAAACTTGGTCTGTATACCCTGCTGTTTCATGGCTTTTCTGAATTTCAAATGAATCAAACTGATCAGCATCCAGTTCAGTACCGCCGCAGCAACCACAATATAAATCAGATAGCTCAATGCTTTTTCAGGCAAGAAATAATTCAGCAGCACACAGCCAAATATCAATAAGGCAGAAAATAAAACCGCAGCAATTGGTGTACCGTGCTGATTCACCTGCGTAAACACTTTTGGCGCATTGCCCTGCTCCGCCAAGCCCAGCAGCATCCGGCTATTGGCATACATCCCGCTGTTGCAGACTGACACGGACGCCGTCAAAATAATAAAGTTCAGCAAATGCGCCGCCCAGTCAATCCCCATCTGCTGAAAGATCATCACGAACGGGCTATGATCCAATCCGCCCAATTCCAGCTGATTCCACGGCACCAGTGACAGCAATACCGCTAAAGAACAGATATAAAACAGGAACACCCGAATGACCGTCTGATTCACCGCTTTAGGAATGTTCTTTTCAGGATCTTCTGTTTCAGCGGCGGCCATGCTGATCAGCTCAATGCCGCCAAAGGCAAACATCATAAAGGCCAGCATATAGAACAGCCCTTCAAAACCATGCGGGAAAAATCCGCCATGCGTCCATAAGTTGCTGATGGATGCCGTTGAACCGGCATCCGCCGTCATCAGCAAATAAACGCCGAAAAGAATCATGGCGACAATTGCCACCACCTTAATCATTGACAGCCAAAATTCAGATTCCGCATACAGTTTGACATTGGCTAAGTTGGCCAGCGTGATGACAGCAAAAAAAACCAGGACTGATACCCATGCTGGAATATGCGGCCACCAGTAATTGACGTATTTGCCAATGGCCGTCAGTTCGGTCATCACTACCAATATATAAAGGATCCAGTAGTTCCAGCCAGTTAAAAAGCCTGAAAATTTTCCCCAATATTTAAAGGCGAAATAGCTGAATGAACCCGTTACAGGCTCATGTACAATCATTTCACCCAATTGGCGCATAATCAAAAAAGCAATTAAACCGCCAATCATGTAGCCTAAAATAATCGACGGGCCAGCAGACTCAATAATGTGCGCTGAGCCTAGGAACAGTCCTGTGCCAATGGCACCGCCCATGGCAATCAATTGGATATGGCGATTCTTCAAGCGGCGCTGAAGTTGGGGTGTTTCGCTGTTCAAAACAAACTCTAATCGTGGATAACACGTGAATTGTAAATACTAAGCGCCTTACAGCCTAGTCCGCTAATCTTAAGAAATGCCTTTTTTTTGCTCAATTTTTAAAAATATTGTTTTAAATTAATAATTTAGAAATATTTAAATAAACCGTTTCCTCATCAATTAAATTGTTGTTGATCGAATAAAGGTGAACTACCTACTCTGCCGCATTAAAAGCATCGTGATAGGCAACCTCGCCTTGCGGAAAAGCCCCCGTAAAAGAAATCGCCTGAAAATACTCCTGTGGCACATCGGGTAAAATCAATCCCGAAACAGGTTTAAAGCCAAAGCGTGCATAATAATTCGGATCACCCAGCAGCACGCAGCCTTTTGCGCCTAAAGCTTTCAAGCGCTGCAAAGCTGCATGCATCAGCATTGAGCCGATGCCTAAGCCCTGTTTATCGGGTAACACTGAAATTGGCCCTAAACCATACCAGCCCGTTTCCCCCGAGGAAATACGCACTGGTGAAACGGCAACATGCCCGACAATCGCACGCTCTTCTTCTGCAACCAAAGACACGGTTAACTGCTGCGCGTTTCTCAGCTGATTCACAATAAAGTGTTCAGTATGACTGGTGTGCTCTGCATGCAAAAAAGCCGATTTTGTGAGCGCTTCAATGGCTGCAAGATCATCCAATGTTTCATCTCTGATGGTTATATTCATTGTATTCTCCTGTACAAGTTTTTCGTTCATAACTTTTTCTTCTAACATTCTTCTAATAAAAAAGCGGATCAGTTTTACCCCAATCCGCTTTTCGTCATCATCCTAAATACAATCAATCCTCAGGATATTCAAAACGGTAACCGACGCCATACACCGCTTGAATCCACTCATGGCGGTTGCCGGTTTCGGCGGCATCAGAGATTTTACGGCGCAGGTTTTTAATGTGGCTGTCAATCACCCGGTCCGCCACTTCAAAGCTGTCCGGATTAATATGATCCAGCAATTGCGCACGTGAATACACCTGCCCGACATGCTCTAAAAACAGCTCCAGCAAGCGGAATTCCGTAGGCGTTAAATTCAATGACTTTTGCTGATACCAAATGCGCTGCTGGCCTTTATCCATGCGGAATAAATCATTGCTTTCAGGTTCAGCCTTGCGCTCTAAACGGCGCAGCACCGCCTGCACGCGGGCAACCAGCTCTTTCGGACTGAACGGCTTGCAGACATAGTCATCTGCACCCATGTTCAAGCCCAATACTCGGTCGATTTCTTCGGTGCGCGCCGTGACCATAATAATCGGCAGATCAGACTGCTCGCGCACTTTGCGGCACATGGTCAGCCCGTCCATGCGCGGCACCATCAAATCTAAAATCATCAAGCTCGGCTTACGCTGCGTAAAGCTGTCATATGCGTCCTGACCATCATGAAACATGCTGACTTCAAAACCAGCAGCTTCTAAATAATCACGCACCAGTTGTGCAAGTTCTACTTCATCTTCAACCAGCATGATGTGTTTCATGTAGATATCCTTAATGTTTCATCTGTTTCGGAAAAGTCAGCTTGCAGCGCAAACCGCCCAAGGGTGAATGCTCAAAACTCAATTCACCGCCCATGGCTTTCGCCATTTTGACAGACAGCGCCAAGCCTAAGCCTGTACCGCCCGTTGCACGGGTGCGGGAATCATCAACACGGTAAAAACGCTCGCCTAAGCATGACAGCTGTTCATCCGTCAAACCGAATGGGCTGTCATCCACATATACCGTCCACTGCGCAGCATTCTGCTCAGTATGCACATGCACTGCGCCGCCTGTTTCAGTATAGCGGATGCTGTTGCCCAGCAAGTTCACCATAATTTGCTTAAAGCGGTCTATATCCAATTGCAATACGGCGCCTTGACCTTCTGCCGTCACGCTTAAGCCGGCCTGCTCAAACTTCGGCTTAAAGTTCTCAATTTCCTGCAGTACAGCATCCCAAGGGTTCATCTCCGCAAAATAGCACTGCAGCTGCTGCGCTTCCGCCTGCGCCAAATCTGCCAAATCCTGGGTCAATTTTTTCAAACTGTTGACCTGCCTCAGCATGGAGGCAAAATGTTCTGGCGTCGGCTTGCGGATGCCGTCCTGCATGGCTTCAATTTGCGCCTGTAAAACAGCGAGCGGTGTTTTCAACTCATGCGAAGTGTCCGCCACCCATTGACGGCGTGATGTTTCGTGCTGATCCAGAATAACCGCCAGCTGATTCAGCTCATTGGATAAATCACCCAGTTCGTCATTGCGGTTGACCTTCACCTGATGCTGATAATTGCCTTTGGTTAACTCACGCGTACCGTTCAATAAGCGCTGAATCGGCTTTTTAAAATAAGTCGCCAGCAGCAGTGAAGCAATCAGGCTGGCAAAAAAGGATAAGCCATACACCAGCAGCAGATAGCGCTTCTGTTTGCTGAAAAAGTTAATGCTGATCGCATCATCCTGATTCAGTACAGGCTTTAAGCCAAGATAGCCGACCACTTGATTATTCACCAGAATTGGCCGATAAGAAATCTGTTCCTGTGTCGGCTCACCGACCACAAATTGACGCTTGGCGTCATACAAAGATAAGCGTGAACTTAGGCCCAAACGGTCTGGCATCTGAATAAACTGTTTTTTGCCGCCGCTGTTTTGCGGCAGCGCAATATTGCCGCCCTTTTTCGCCTCTTTCGGATCTGCCGGCCGGAAAACATTTTGATTTGCGCTCAGCGGAAATTTCAAGCCTTCAAAAGGCTGAAATGCCGTAGGCAAATTACGTTCAATAAACAGCTGCTCTTCTGCGTCTGCAGCGCTTCTGGCCGGATCTGCCGCGTTGTTTAGAACGGTGCCTGCAGCCATTGAGTGCTCTTTAAAATAACGCTGCTGCAGTGCGATATCGTACTGGCGGCGCAGCCACCAGTGTGACAGCTTGTCATAGTCATCAGGGCCGGCTTCACCCTCAATCTGCAGAATTTGCGCCTGAATGGCATTTCCCCAGTCATGGTAGACCACATAGACATCGGCCAAATTGCCAATCAGCCCGTCCAGCTTCTGCATTTCCACATCCGCCACATATTTGGTGAAGTTGCGCTGCATGTTCCAGTGAAGCACGCCTAAGCTGACCGTAGTGATGAGCAAAGTCGTCAGCAGTACAGTCAGAAATAAGCGCAAGGCAATAGGCACACGGCGGATGTTCAAAAGAGCTACTCTGTTTTTTCTATCTTGATTATTGTAGCGAACACGGCTTCAAAAAACCCTCCATTGTTTCTTCATCTTTATTATTTAATCTTATCTGCAGCGAATAATACTCATCCCGCGTTGGAGACCATCTAATGAATCACATGACAAAAATAGCTTTAGCCGCTGCCGGCATTTTATCTATGGGCGCCCTGACTGCATGCCAATCGGCCAATACTGCAAAAGACACTGACCATCCGCAAAGAATGAATGGGGAGAAGCATGACCGCCATATGACGCCGGAACAGCGCGAACAAATGCAAGAAATGCGCGCTGAACGCCATGAAATGATGTCTCAAATTAAGCAAGCCTGTGATGGCAAAGCTGCAGGCGCTGCGGTACAAGTCAAAGCGGGCGGCCAAACCATTAACGGCACGTGCGCCATGGTATTCAGCATGGATAAGCCTGAACGCGGCGAATATAGCGGCAAGCGCGGCGAACACCGTCCAATGGGCGCTGATCAGCCTGAACGCGGTGAATTCCGCGGCATGCACATGCAGCGCGGCGAACCGCTGACCGATGCTAAGCGTGCAGAGTTAACCCAGCAATTCGATCAGCGCCTTGCAGAGCGCCAGGCAAAACAGCAGGCAATTGCTAAAGCCTGCCAAGGCAAAGCCAATGGCGCAGCGGTGCAAATCAAAGCAGGCGTGCAAACCATCAATGGTAAATGCGAAGTCCGCTTCCAGCCGCAAATGCCTGCTCAGCCGGCTGCCCCTGCTCCAGTAAAAGCATCATAATTGCTGCTGGCAAAAATTAAAGGCGCTTTATGCGCCTTTTTTACTGGACATAACTTTTTACGTTTTTTGACTATTTGTGTCATTTCAATTCATCCAAAACCGTTTACACTCAAGACACTTAGCATTTTCAAGACATAAATCTTTGACTTTACAGTCACCAAGAAAACCCTTAGAAAAGCTTGTACCTTATTAGAAGATGTTGCACGATTAAGCCATTCCAATCCGTGTCAATGAAGACACGTTTTTTATGTTTCTTAGGATTATAAACTGGTTAAACCAGTATTGAGGAAACCGATATGCCACAATACAAAGCGCCCTTACGTGATATGCAATTCGTACTGCATGAGCTATTGAATGCAGAAGAGCACTATTCTAAATTGCCTGCATTTCAGGAAACCGTAAGCCGTGAATTGGTTGACCAATATTTAGAAGCTGCTGCTGACTTCTGTGAAAACGAATTGTCCCCAATCAACCAAAGCGGCGACCGCGAAGGCTGTACTTGGAATGATGGCGTGGTCACTACGCCGACAGGCTTTAAAGAAGCGTATCAAAAATATATCGAACTCGGTTTCCCGTCTCTTTCTGCTGAAGAACAGTACGGCGGTCAAGCTTTGCCTGTTTCGCTGGGCAACGTGATTTCAGAAATGGTCGGTACCGCGAACTGGTCTTGGGGCATGTACCCAGGCCTGTCACACGGCGCAGTGCGTACTTTAGAACATCATGGTTCTCAAGAACAAAAAGATGCCTACCTGCCGAATCTGGTTTCAGGTGTTTGGACAGGCACAATGTGCTTAACCGAATCTCATGCAGGTTCTGACCTCGGCATTATCCGTTCAAAAGCTGAACCGCAAGCGGACGGCAGCTATGCCATTACTGGTGAGAAAATCTTTATCTCTGCCGGTGAACATGACATGGCGGAGAACATTGTTCACATTGTACTTGCCCGTCTTCCTGGCGCGCCTAAAGGCACCAAGGGGATTTCGCTATTCATCGTGCCGAAATTCAATTTAAATGCTGACGGCACCATTGGCGAGCGCAATGCTGTACGCTGCGGTTCAATTGAACACAAAATGGGGATTCACGGCAACGCAACCTGCGTCATTAACTTTGACAATGCAAAAGGCTTCCTGATCGGACCTGAAAACCGCGGCCTAAACTGCATGTTCACGTTCATGAACACTGCGCGTATCGGCACAGCTGTTCAAGGCTTATCAGCTTCTGAAGGCGCCTTCCAAGGTGCGCTTGCATATGCAAAAGACCGTTTGGCGATGCGTTCACTTTCTGGCCCGAAAGCGCCTGAAAAAGATGCAGATCCGATTATTGTTCACCCTGCTGTGCGCAACATGCTGTTGACGCAAAAATCATTTGCGGAAGGCGCGCGCGCATTAGTTTACCTGCTGTCTTTTCATGCAGATATCGTAGAGCAAGGCGCAACGGAAGAAGAACGCAAAGCATCGGACAACATTTTGTCATTGCTGACCCCAATTGCTAAAGCATTCTTGACTGAAACAGGTTCTGAATCTGCGAAGCACGGCGTTCAAGTGTTTGGCGGCCACGGCTTTATTTCAGAGCACGGCATGGAGCAAATCGTACGTGATACACGCATCTCTTGCTTGTACGAAGGCACTACTGAAATTCAAGCGCTTGACTTGTTAGGCCGTAAAGTTTTGGGCACTCAAGGGGCAATGCTGAAGGACTTCACTAAGATTATTCACAAATTCTGCGATGCAAACAAAGACAACGCTGCCATGAAAGAATTTGTTGAACCGCTTGCTGCTCTGAATAAAGAGTGGGGTGAGTTAACCATGCAAATTGGCATGAAAGCAATGCAAAATCCGGAAGAAGTCGGCGCTGCTGCAGTCGATTACCTCTACTTCTCTGGCTATGTAACCCTTGCCTACCTTTGGGCGCGCATGGCGCTTGTGGCGCAGGAAACACTGGCTGCAGGCACCACTGACGTTAATTTCTACAACGCAAAAACCACGACTGCACGCTTCTACTTCAAGAAAATCCTGCCTCGCGTTCGCTCACATGTTGACGTGATTGCAGGCGGTGTAGAGCCGTTGATGTCTTTAGATGCGGAACATTTCGCATTCTAAGCTGAATATCTGAACAATATTCAAAAAACTGTACTCAACAGTGCAGAAATAGAGAAAGGACGGTCATAGCTTTGGCAGTCCTTTTTCTTTATAAAGATATCAAAATTTAACTTTCCGCTGTCTGACAGCATGAAGTTTCATGTATTAGACCGAATTGAATCAAACAATAAACAGGTGACACTATGCCAATTTATAACGCGCCTCTTGCTGATATGAAGTTCATCTTGAATGATGTTTTTAATGCAGAAAAGTTCTGGCAAGCCAATGAAAACCTTGCGCATGTCGATGCCGCCACTGCTGAAGCAATTCTTGAAGAAATGGCGAAGTTTGCTCAAAATGTGACTCATCCGCTGAACCGTACGGGCGATGAAGAAGGCGCAACATACAGCGATGGCAATGTAACCACACCTGCTGGCTTTAAAGAAGCGTTTAAGCAATATGCGGAAGGCGGCTGGATTGGCTTGGCGGCTGACGAAGAATGGGGCGGCCAAGGCATGCCGAAAATGCTGACCGTGCTTGCAGACGAAATGCTGTTCGCAACCAACCCATCATTCATGCTCTACCCGCTGCTTTCTGTCGGTGCAGGCATGGCCTTAAACAGCTATGCATCGCAAGAGCAAAAAGAAACTTACCTGCCAAAAATTTATTCAGGTGAATGGTCAGGCACCATGTGCTTAACGGAACCGCATGCAGGTACAGACTTAGGCATTATTAAAACCAAAGCTGAACGCAATGAAGACGGCACCTATAATATTACAGGCACCAAAATCTTTATTACCGGCGGTGACCACGATCTTGCTGAAAACATTATTCACCTTGTTTTAGCCAAAACACCGGATGCGCCTGCGGGTTCACGCGGTATTTCATTATTCATCGTGCCGAAATTCCTTGTCAATGCTGACGGTTCTTTAGGTGAACGCAATGCGGCTGGCCCAGGTTCAATTGAACACAAGATGGGCATCAAAGCGTCTGCAACTTGCGTGATGAACTTTGACGGCGCCAAAGGCTACTTGGTGGGTAAAGAGAATGAAGGCCTGGCAGCCATGTTCGTAATGATGAACTACGAACGCCTGTCGATGGGGATTCAAGGCCTAGGCGCTTCTGAATTTGCCTACCAAAATGCGGCGCAGTACGCGACAGACCGCCTGCAGGGCCGCAGCGCGTCTGGTGTGCAATCGCCTGCTAAGCCTGCGGACAGCATTTTGGTTCATGGCGATGTACGCCGCATGCTATTGAATGCCCGTGCCAACAATGAAGCGTCACGCGCATTTGCCGTGTATGTCGGCCAGCAGCTGGACATCACCAAGTTCTCTACAGATGCTGAAGCGGTAAAAAAAGCCAATGACCGCGTTGCATTGCTTACGCCAATTGCGAAAGCATATTTGACAGACACCGCTTTTGACGCAGTGATTGATGCACAGATGGTCTTTGGCGGCCACGGCTTTATCCGTGAATGGGGCATGGAACAGTGTGTTCGCGATCTGCGTATTGCGCAAATTTACGAAGGCACCAATGGTGTTCAGTCACAGGATTTAATCGGCCGTAAGACCATTAAGTGCAATGGCGAATTTATTGCGGAATATATTCAGGAAATCCGTGATTTCACCAACGGCTTAGATGCTGACCTAAACTTTATTAAAGATGCGACTTTAGATGCAGCGGCTGAAGTAGAGTCGGTAACGCAGTATGTATTGTCTGCAGCGCGTGAAAACATCGAGTTCTCTAACTCTGCAGCGGTAGATTACCTGCATGCTGTCGGCCTATTGAGCTTCTCTTATATGTTTGCCCGCATTGCCAATGCAGCGAAAGATAAAGACGGCGAGTTCTATCAAAACAAACTGTCGCTTGCCTTGTACTTTGTACAGCGCATTCTGCCTGAATTGGCAATGCGCATTACCAAAATAAAAGCTGGCCCAGAAGTCATCATGAACTTCTCTGAAGATTACTTCACCAATCAGGCTTAATTTTCATCCAAGTCTGCGAAGTTAAAAAACGCCCGATACGTCGGGCGTTTTTTAACGGTATGATTATTCCTTTGGGTAAAACTTCCTCACCGACTCCGCCATTTCAGGATTTGACGTTTCCAAAGCCTTCGCTACCCTTTCAGCATCTGCAGCGCTTCGATTTTGACTGACCTTAAACTTGCCGATGATTGAAGCGATTTCAATCTCAATTGCAACAATCTTCTCTAATTGCTCTGCTATAAAATCATTTGGCGCATCGCCCATTTTCCACGGCACAGGCTGAGCGGCTTCATGCTGGCGGGTCAATCGCGCCAAAATCCCGCGCAAATGTTTTTCATCCGTGACTTTACGGATCATGCCTTTGACATGCACCACACGGTAATTCCACGTCGGCACGACTCGGTGATGCTCCTGTTTACCCGCATACCAATTTGGAGAAATGTAGGCTTGATCGGCATGAAAAATCACATAAGCCGATAGCGCATTTTCCAGCAAAGCAGATAAGGGATTGGCTTTGGCAATATGTCCTCGAAGCATCCCCTTTGCGCCTGCTGAACGGTCCAGTTCCAGCGGAATATGATTGGCTTCAATTTCACCCTCATGCACCACCATCACACTGGCGAATGGATTCGCTTCAATGCAGTCAAAAAGCTCAGTTAAATTTTCCTGCTGAAAATGCGCGGGCAAATACATTTTTTATTCTCAAGACTGGTAAAACCACAACAACATAACATTAAAAAACATGATTTTTATATCAAAAAAACATCTTTTCCTATTCATGTGCATGAAATTTGCTTATGTTTAAATGAATGAGAACCGTAAAGAAAAATAGGAGGAAACATGACCCACCGTGATCCCAAGATAGAAAAAATTGAAACCCTCCTCGACCGTTTTGGCAATATTGCCGTAGAAAGCTTTCACTACATCGCATTATTTATTATTGGCTGTATGGTCATTTGGTCTGCGGGCCATACCGTGTTTGAAATATTGACGGTGAAACAGTTCGCAACCATTGATGATATTCTTCTGCTGTTTATTTATTTAGAGCTCGGCGCGATGGTGGGCATCTATTTTAAAACCAACCATATGCCTGTGCGCTTCCTGATCTATATTGCCATTACCGCCCTGACCCGCCTGCTGATTTCAGACATTCAGCACGATCATAAAGCCGATATGGATCTGGTGATTATTACCGGCTCGATTTTAATTTTAGCCGTCGCTATTTTGATTGTCCGCTATGCGTCATGGACATTCCCATCGGTGATCCGTGACAAGCATTCAGACAAACCGCTTCCAGAAGGCAAAACCCCGCGCCCGCAGGATGATGAGCTTGCTTAGAATCTGACAGTTCCCTCTCCTTTTAGGAGAGGGTTAGGGAGAGGTTATAAAAAACTTAACGGTTCGGCACCAAAACATAACGGCCATTTTCAAAAATCCAGTACATGCCGGTAGGCGGCGCAGGCAGCCCGATACGGCGCCAATCCGTAATGACCGACTGCGTAGAGCTTTCAATATGCGCCACATTCGGGTCTCCATTCACCCAGCTGTAGCTTTGAGAGTTTTGAATAATGGTCGTTGGCGCCTGATAGTGAATGCTGACGCCATTATTGATTTGCGGAGGATAGGGCCGGTTTGGGTAAGGCGGCCGGCCCGGATACGGGCGGTTCGGATAGTTTGGACGGTCATTCGGGTAGCCATTTTGATGAAATGGCGGGCGGTGCTGCTTTGAAGTATCCACACCGCGGTAATTCCCCCATTGATTTTCCGCCATCGCTGAAGCGGATGCACCTAAGAACATTAAGCAGCCGGCAGCCCATGCAATTGTTGCTTTCATGCGGAACTCCAAACACAGTATTTATGCTTTATTTTACTCCCCAGTTTAAGATAGAAAGTGAATAAAAATCCAGCGAATGCAAAGTTTTGTAAAGCAGCGAAATACTCTGTTCATCGGCGCAGACAAATTAAGAAATGCAATGGCTTATGCTAGAATGCCATTTTTGTTACTGAGTCATCCATTGTGGCAGAACTGAGTTTTGATCGGCTGTATGAATATTTCTGCAAGCTTCCAAGTGTGCAGAAGAATTTAATTGATGCTTATGGCACCGATGGCCAAAAGGCCTGGTGGTTCAAATTTCAAATTAATATTGAACACCCGCTGGCATGGCAAACCGTGCAGGAATTGGGGCATGTCCTGAATTACATCTCTAAAAATGAACGCCTGCCGACACAATTTTTGCCCGTTTCACCGCCGCCCTATATGAATGGTGAAGCCAAAGAGTTTCTGGCTTGGGTCATTCAATGCAACCATGCCGATTTCCCGCCAGACGTGGTCTGTGACTGGCTCGAAGCGCGCCTGCCCAATCCAGTGGAAGATGAAAGTAAATGGAAAATCAAAACCGATTTGCATGAACTGGACAAAATCAGCGACAAAGATTTAGATCAGATGTTGCCGCCCAATCCTGAGCCGAAGAATTAAGAAATTGCTGAATACACCTCTCCCTAACCCTCTCCTGAAAGGAGAGGGAACTCCTTCTCCCTTTGGGCGAAGGTTGGGATGAGGGAAAAATTAAAACGTCGACAGCCCGCTCCACTCCATAAAGCGGTACAGCGCATATTTCAGCTTCGATTCGTCGGCATATTTAGGATATGGCACACTGATTTGACGGCTATTCAAATTCGCCCATGAGCTGTCAAAATACTGCTGCGCATCTTTAAACACCGCATCTTGAGGCTTGCCGAGCACCCGGAAATCTGTTTCCAAATTATAGTTTTTCAGATTGCGGGCAGTAAAGTTGGCCGAGCCTAAAATCAATTCCGCCTGCTGCGCGCCCGTTTTCAAAATCATTTTGCTGTGGCACTGTTCGCCCCGAGTATCGCACCAGCGTACCGCTACACCAGCATCATTCAGCTCTGACGCCACCTGACGGTTCGGAATGCCATTTTTTTGACGGCCAAACGCATCTTTATTCGGGTCCAGCAGCACGCGGACATTGACACCGCGTTGATGCGCAGCGATCAGGCCTTTGACAATTTTGCGTTCTGACAGATAGAACATGGCCAAATCAATCTGCTCTGTGGGCTGCGCAGAATCAATTAATTTCAATACGGCATCATAAATGGCCTTTTCAGTCAGCACCTGCACTTGCGGCTGATCTTTTGCATCCTCAAACTCCCCCATAATCACCACAGGCATACTGGCTTTGGACATGATGCCGACAGACTGCTCCGTTTTTAGCACATCAATGGCGGTATTGCCCGTCACTGTCAGCGCCACATTGGAATGGCGCGAACTGCCGTCATGCGGATTCATCGACGTGACTAAGGTTTTCCAGCCTTCTGCAGTATCCACCACGATGCTCTTGCGGTGATTGGCTTTGAAATTAAACAAATCCATATAGCTGCGGACAGTAATTTTTTCACGGCCAAAGGGGTTCGGCAGCCAGCCTTTTTCAGCATTGTTGCCAACGCCCTGACAGCATAAATACCAAAAGCCAGACCATGCGGGATTTGAGGCGCGCAGTGGCGTTAAATCAGTTTCAATGACATCAATGCCAGCTTGGCGCAGCTGATGATACTGTTCAGCGTATACCCCGCCATAAACGGAATTGATCGGGTCGGTAATAAATTTGATTTCGATATTCGGATTGTATTTGCGTTTTTCAATCAGCGCATCCGTCAATTGCTGCATCAGCGCCTGATGCTTAATTTTAGAATTTCCAACTTCCTGATTAAACAGGAACATATCCAGTACAATTGTGGTCTGCGCCTGATCAATCAAACTCAGCATCTGCTTGAAAATCTGCTGATCGAGCCGCTGCTTGCCTTCGGCATCCAGATAGCTTTGATCCGCGGTAAACTGCACCTTGGCATGCCTCAATTTGCCTGTGTAATTCAAACCCTCCGGCAAGGGCTTATAGACCTGATAAATTGCAGAAGAAAGATAGCCCAGGGCCAGTAAACCAATCACAACACCAAAGTATTGGCGGCGTGACCAATTTAACTTGCTGTGAATTCGCTCAATAATACGCATAATAAAAAACCTAATCCAATGAGCTCAGACTAGGTTTTATCATGCGAATTTTCAAGAGGATTTCTGTGATTTGGCCTGCGGCTGCAAGCCAAATCAAGAAGACTTAGAAACCCAATTCAACGCCTACGCTAAAGTTTCGGCCGATTTGAGGGATATTCGATAAGAAAGACGCATGTGAATAGACCTGATCATCCAGCAGGTTGTTGGCGTTGAAATACACGCGGTAATCATTGCCCTTCGCATATTGCCCAGCATAGGACAGGCCCACATTCACCATATTGTAGCCTTGCGTTTCCTGCTCATAGTCAGCAAATTTATCCTGCTGAAAGACATGATAATATTCCGCCATGCCGGTCCAGCCATCGGCAAAGCCGGCATTGACTTTTGTGCCTAAGCGCCCTGCAGGCACGCGCGGCGCATTGGCGCCGTCAATTTTGCCGCGCACATAATCGCCGAATAAGCCGATTTTATACATCTCATTCACTTGATAGCCGGTTTCCGCTTCCAGGCCGTAAAATTTGGCTTTATCCTGGGTGTAATCGACTAAACGGAAATTGTCATGCTGGTCAGTCGTGGCTGCATAAATGTAGCTGTCATACCAGTTATGGTAGACATGCACGTGATAATCCAATTTGTCCGCTTCATAGTGCAGGCCCAGCTCGAGATTATTGGATTTTTCCGCACCCAGATTTTCATTGCCGCGCTCATAAGTATTGGTGGCAAAGTGCTTGCCGTTGGCGTACAGCTCCTGTGCCAAAGGCAAGCGTTCTTGATGCGATGCGACAAATGACAATTTATAATCTGGCGCAAAGGCCCAATTCACAGCGCCTGAATAGGAAATCGCATAATCGCTAAAATCTTTTTGCGTTGAATCAATATCAATTTTCTGCTGATCCGCACGGGCGCCTAATTCCACATGAAAATCGCCGATTTGCTTATGCTCTAGCCCGAATACGCTCCACTTTTCTGTGGTATTGGGGTTCATCAATGACTCTTCACCCGTAATATTGAGCTTTTGACGGTTATACTGCGCGCCAATCACGCCTTCCCAATCTGCAATTGGATTATGCACCAACTCTAAACGCGCATCATAACCTTGGCTTTTAAAGGTGGTCATGACTTCGCTTTCTTCAACTTCATCATGCTTATAGTCGGTAAAGCTGGCGTGCGCGCGCAGCTTTTGAAAGCCTTTAAACGGTTCCGCCAGTTCGGTGCGCAGGTCATAGCGTTCAGATTTTAAATCGACCCATGGCCCGCCATGCTCTTCCTCATCATGGTCATGATCATGGACACCGCCTGCAGCATGCGCATGACAATCCAGTTCATCGCCATGCGGATGGCAGTTTTCATATTCATGGCTATGGCCCGGCAAACCGTATTGATCTTCCCGGCGGCTGTAAGACAGGCCGACAAAACCGCGGTCATGAATCCATGAACCGCCAATATTCACGGTTTGCCCTTCTGCAAAAGTATTGTCTACACGCTGCTCCGGCACCTGCTCGACATGTTCTTCGATCACGCCATTGCCCAAATCATGTTCATGTGAATGCGTATGCACATAATCCGGCGCAATGTAATTATTGGCTTTGCGCTTTGATCCTTCAACACGGATTGCAAACTGATCGCCTAAGGCTGCCGTTACACCTGCACTCGCCAGCTTTTCATCATTGCCCGAGTTATAGCGCAGCCCTGCCTGGCCTTCATAGCCTTGGTCCGGCATGTGCGTTGGAATTTTCTGATCCGTGACATTCACCAAACCGCCGACACTGCCGGCGCCATACAGCAGTGTCGATGGGCCGCGGATAATCTCCACTTGCTTGGCCAAAATCGGATCTACGGTCACGGCATGGTCTGGCGACAGCGCAGAGACATCTGCGGTTTCTGAAGCATGCTGCAGCACTTTAACCCGCGGGCCATCCTGACCGCGGATCACGGGGCGGCTGGATCCCGCACCAAATTGATTAGAAGCCACACCCAATTCACCCGCCAAAGCATCGCCAATGGTTGCTGGCCGCTCAGCTAATTTTTTTTGACTGACAATACTGTCTGCAACTGCAAAATCCGCTGCGGTCTGCTCTAGCGGATGCGCCTGCACATGAATGGTTTCCAGCTGCTGCGCTTGAGCCTGAGCATTATCTGCAAAAGCAAAAGGCGCTGTGGCCATAAGAATGGATGCAGTGATTAAATTTTTTTTAAAGATATTTTCAAAGGACATGGACAGGGCTCAAACAGGCTGCTTCTTAAATTAATGTTATAATATAACATTTCATTAATTTTGCAATAAAAAACATTCCCCAGAACCTGCATCGATTACACTGCTGAGCTGACTGCTCACTCAAATCCTCAGGATTCATTTTTAAATCAATGCCTTTTACCATTTCTCATGCTGTTCTTGCGCCGCCGCTGTCCAAGCTGACAGGCGGCCGCTTGCCAATATCCGCCTTAGCGATTGGGACAATGGCGCCTGATCTGTTCCGCTTATTTACCAATGCTGATTATGACGGCTCACATCAGTGGTCGGGTTTAATCTTTCCGAACCTCATGCTGGGAATGATTTTATGTTTGCTGTGGTATGTCCTGTACCGCCCAATGCTGTTCGCTTTTTCTGGCCTAAACAAACCGCTCAAAATTTACGGCTTAAATCAGTTTTGCGGTTTTATCATCAGCCTCATCGTGGCGCTGCTTGTGGGCACATCCACACACCTGATTTGGGATGGCCTGACGCATGTCGATTTTCGCACCTTTGCATTTAAAGATATTCTGATGCAGCCGATTCATCTCTTTCAGCACACTTATCCCCTGCACCGTGTACTGCAGATTGGAATGTCCGCGCTGGCGCTTCCAATTTTAGCCTGGATGATCTACCGCCATCACTTGCATTACCGCAGCCCGTCGGCGGTACATCGCAATATCAAAATTTATGTCCATGCTTTGTCTGCACTGTCACTGCTGGCGGGCCTTGCCAGTTATTTCTATTTTGCTGAAAGTATGTATTCAGAGGCATTCGTGCATGATTTATATGCCTATGTCGGCAAATCTATTAATTATTTTTTCCGCGCATTTTTGGGCATGTTTACAGCAGGCAGCCTTATTTTCGCTATCCTAAAAGCAACGACAAATATTTTTCAAAGCCATCCCGATAACTTGCATGCAAACAGATAAAAGCGGGTAATTATAGTATTTTAAACGGAAGTCCTTGTGACAAAATGCCCAAAAAGAGGCATAATCTTCCCCTTTATATAAAAGCGGTACGCTGTTTACGTATACGCTGACCTTAACCCATATAGTTGGATTTCTAACGCTATGATGCGAACTCATTACTGCGGTTCTTTAACCGAAGCTCAAATTGACCAAACCGTTACATTATGCGGTTGGGTTCACCGTCGCCGTGACCACGGTGGTGTAATCTTCCTTGACATGCGTGACCGTGACGGCCTTGTGCAAGTGGTTATCGATCCAGATACCCCAGAAGCTTTTGCAACAGCTGACAAATCACGTTCAGAATTCGTATTAAAAATTACAGGCCGTGTGCGCCGCCGTTACGAAGGCACTGAAAACGCAAATATTACCAGCGGTCAAATCGAAGTGCTTGGTAAAGATATTGAAGTTCTTGCCGCTTCTGAAACTCCGCCATTCCCATTGAATGACGAAAATACCAATATTTCTGAAGAAGTGCGCCTGAAATACCGTTTCCTCGATATTCGTCGTCCAGAAATGCTTGATCGCTTACGTTTCCGTTCTAAATTGACCAACCTGATTCGCAACTACTTCGAAGACAATGGTTTCTTAGACGTTGAAACTCCGATCTTGACGCGTGCGACTCCTGAAGGCGCACGTGACTATTTAGTGCCAAGCCGTGTATCTAACGGCAGCTTCTATGCGCTTCCGCAATCACCGCAGCTGTTCAAACAGTTGTTAATGGTGGGCGGTATTGACCGTTATTACCAAATTGCTAAATGTTTCCGTGACGAAGATTTACGTGCGGACCGTCAGCCTGAATTTACTCAAATCGACGTTGAAACATCGTTCATGAGTGACGATGACATTATGGATTTGATGGAACGTTTAACTGTGAAGATGTTCAAAGAACTTCTTAACGTTGACTTCGATAAATTCCCACGCATGACGTATAACGACGCAATGCGTGATTATGCATCTGACAAACCGGATATGCGTATTCCGTTGAAATTGGTTGACGTTGCAGACATGATGCAAGACGTTGAATTCAAAGTCTTCGCAGGCCCTGCAAAAGATCCTAAAGGCCGTATTGTTGCGCTTCGTGTACCAGGCGCAGGTGCGCTTCCACGCAGCCAAATTGACGAATATACAAAATTTGTTGGTATCTACGGTGCGAAAGGTTTGGCTTACATCAAAGTCAACGAACTTGAAAAAGGCATTGAAGGCCTTCAATCTCCAATCGTTAAATTCATCGAGCCAATCGTACTTGATTTATTGAAACGTGTTGGCGCTGAAAATGGCGACATCGTATTCTTCGGTGCAGATAAAGCGAAAGTTGTAAACGATGCAATGGGTGCTTTACGTATCAAAGTCGGTCACGACATGAAACTTGCAACTTGCGAGTGGGCGCCGCTTTGGGTTGTTGACTTCCCAATGTTTGAAGAAACTGATGATGGTAAATGGACATCTGTGCATCACCCATTCACGCTGCCAAAATCTAGCGTTGAAGAAGTGAAAAACAATCCAGGCGCTGCGCTTTCAGTTGCTTATGACATGGTATTGAATGGTACTGAAGTGGGCGGCGGTTCACTGCGTATCTTCAACTTAGAAATGCAGCAAGCTATTTTTGCGGCATTGGGTATTTCTGAAGAAGAAGCAGAAGAAAAATTCAGCTTCTTGTTGAATGCCTTACGTTACGGTGCGCCTCCGCATGGCGGTTTGGCATTTGGTCTGGATCGTTTAGTCATGTTAATGACTGGCGCGACTTCAATCCGTGACGTGATTGCATTCCCGAAAACCAAGACTGCGGAATGTCCTTTAACTCAAGCGCCTGCGCCAGTTGAACCAAATCAATTGCGTGATCTTGGTATTCGTTTACGTGAAAAGCCAAAAGCGGAAGAAGCTAAATAATATTTAGCTGCTTAGTTGCTGATATGAAAACCCTGCCATCGCGCAGGGTTTTTTTTATCACAAAGCTAAATATTATTTTGAAAGACATTCCCTGCTTGATATATACACTGTTAGCAATTTTGATAATGCTAAATTTATAATCTGCACTATGATGCATTCCGCAGTATATCTTTGCGCATATATTTTATATGGATTTAACTTTTTAGTTTTGCGCTTAAGATGCTTATCTTTTTGGGATTTTTTTCGGTCTTAGATGATTCAGTCTCTTGCTAAAATTGCCGCCAGCTCCATCATTATTCAAATGACAGGGTCAAATAAAGCCAATGTACTTCCTTCTCAAACTGGTTTCACTTTTACCCTTGTGGCTTTTACAGGCAATGGCCCACTTTGCTGCATTCATTCTTTATAGCTTCAATTCATCCATTCAGCGCATTACCGAAATTAATATTCAGCTCGCCTATCCGGAGCTCAGCAAAGATGAGCAATCCGAACTGATCCGTAAAAGCATTGAAAGCCAGTGTCTGACCTACATTGAGTTTGTGAAATGCTGGGGCATGCCGCCGCGGTACAGCCTGAATTTATTAAAAAATGTTTATGGAGAATCTGTTTTCAAAGATGCTTTGGCCAATAAAAAAGGCGTGATTGTTGTGGTGCCGCATTTTGGCTGCTGGGAACTGCTGAATGCCTGGCTGAATCTTTATGCACAGCCGATGATCATGTATAAACCCGACAAAATTAAAGGGAGTTAACCGCTACTTGCTGGAAGCGCGCCAAAAGTTCAACGCAACTTTAGTGCCGACAGATGAAACAGGCATCCGCGCTATTTTTAAGCATCTTAAACAAGGCGGTTTAACCGTTATTTTACCTGATCATTTACCCAAAGCTTCTGGCGGCATCCCTTCTAATTTTTTTGGCCAAAAGACCTTATCAACCACACTAGTTTCCAAACTTGCCAGTAAAACCCAATGCAATATCATTGGCTTAAGCTGTATACGCAATAAGGATTTATCCAGTTATGATGTGCATTGCACGCGCTTATCTGATGATATTTTATCTAAAGATTTACAGGTTTCTGTTGATGCGCTGAACACGGCTATGCAAAACATAATCAATCAGGCTCCGGAACAGTATATCTGGTCTTACAAGCGCTTTAGAAATTGCTATGGCGATATTAATGTTTACAACCAGACTAAGCTTTAAATCCAATGATTAAATTTAAAATGCATGCGGCATGGGCTGACTAAAAAACTATTAATTAATTGAATTTAATTGGATTATTCTTATTCAATTGAGAACCGTTTTCAACAGTGGCATAATAGCCACCACTTTCCACTTTGCTGTGAATCTCCCCTATGGCTATGCGTCCTGAAGTTCGCCGTCGTGCAATTGTCTTAATTATTTTTGCTGTCGTGCAATGGGTTTTTATGCGCTACATCGTAGACAATCAGCTGTTCAATTTAACCACCTATAACCGTATCTTAATTTTCTGCGTCAGCAGCTTGGGCGGCGCATTGCTGATCTTTGTGGGATTGATTTATATGGTGTTAAAAGGCAATGCGGATAAGGAAGAATAACTTCTTTCTTATCTATTATGGCTACCTCCTAAAATTACACTCTATTATATATCTAACCGTTTATCAGACTTCATTTGAGAATAAATCGATTTTGGCAGCACGGTTAATAGCAGTAAGAGAAATTGACGGCTTGAAAATATTTTAATATTAATAGATTTTTTAATTAATAAACAGAAAACAGCATAATCGCTACCGGTGTAAAGGAATTTTCTCGCATAGTTTAATAATTCTTTTGCATATATTTTTCTAAATTTATCTATTTGGGCTGTTTCTGAATATATAGTCAGACCTTTATCGAATGCACGTATAACTCCTAACGGTAAAATTGGATTAATAGACTTCCCAATACGGCTTATACCCACATCAACTCGATATGCGCCTAATATCTCATTAAGGTGGTATATCTTCCCTTTTAATGCTTGTTCAATATGTAATTCAATATCAAGAAACTTCTCATGTAGATTATCCCAATAAACTTC
Organism: Acinetobacter bouvetii DSM 14964 = CIP 107468; assembly: GCF_000368865.1. Taxonomy (GTDB): domain Bacteria; phylum Pseudomonadota; class Gammaproteobacteria; order Pseudomonadales; family Moraxellaceae; genus Acinetobacter; species Acinetobacter bouvetii. The sequence continues at coordinate 117,320 of NZ_KB849729.1, read as the reverse complement.
ATTAAGGTCATTTCTAAACATTTTAGAAGAATGCGCAAAAAATGGCAGCTGTGCATATAAATCAAATAGCTCATATTTTTTTTGTGGATAAAGCCAGTTCCCTTTTGACTGGCTTGTGCAATCCACCAACTCACTAGAATGTGAACATATTTGACAATCTATATTAGATTCTAAAATATCATATTGTTTTTGTAACTTATCAGGAAATGCATAGTCATCACCATCCATATGCGCAATATATATCCCTTGAGCTAATTGATAAGTACTTTTTAAATTTTCATGCGGACCTAAATTATGTTCATTAAAAATAGGGCGAATTAAATATGGATACTTTTCAGAGTATTCTGTGATAATTTTTCTACTTGTATCTGTTGAACAATCATCCGAAACGATAATTTCAAAATTAAAATTGGTTTGTTGCGTGACTAAACTTTTTAAACATTCTGCTAAATATTTTTCTTGATTATATACAACGACACAAACAGAAACTTTTATTTCATTTAATTGATTCATAATTTTAAACTTACGGTTCTAGGATTTTCGCATCTCAATTTAGATAAACATATGAATAGATTAATCGAATATACGTTAATCTATAATCTTTAATAGTTTAGCTGGGTTTCCCACCATAATATGGTTTTTTTCGACATTTTTAGTCAAAACAGCCCCCATACCAATCATAGCCCCTTTATCAATCACTAATTTCTCTCTAATAGTACTATTAGCACCTACTTCAGCCAAATCACAGATTTTTACGTCTCCTGATATAGAAACATTAGGCGCAATAGTGACAAAATTATCGACAGAAACTCCGTGAGATAAAGTTGAATTAATATTTACGATACAATGCTGGCCTATATTAACATTAACTGTTAATATAGCCCCTGCACAAATCATAGCACCACTCCCAATTATAATATTTTCTCCTAAAATAACTGTAGGATCAATTAAAGTTGCAAATTGATATTTTTTAGAAGAAAAAAAAGTATCAATTATCTTTTTTCTAGCTCGAGGATTGCCTATTGCTATAATAAACTCACAATCTAAATAATTATCACTTTCCTCAATTTTACCTAATACTTTCTCACCCAAAATATACTTTTCTTGTTTTTCTGGAGTATTATCAAGAAAACCTCTTATTTTCCTGCCACATCGGCGAGCTAACCAAACCATTTCAACCCCATGGCCCCCCGCTCCAACAATTATAATATCCTTCACTTTATATCCTTAATAAGATCAGTAATGAATTTACATTCATTTAAAGCCAATGTCGGATACATGGGCAAACAAAGCACTCGTTTAGACAAATTTTTAGCATTTGGCATATCACGTTGATATGATTTATAAATTTCCAAGTCTGTCATAATTGGATAAAAATACTTTCGGGCAAAAATATTCTGTTTTTTGAGCTCACAGAATAACTCATCACGGCTTAAGGGATAAGGTTCAGTTATAATAATTGGAAAATACGCATAATTATCTTTTTCAGCTAGAGTACGCTGAATGCATGCTATGCCTTCAATGCCTTCCAGCTGTTCACGGTAATACTCATCTATATTTTTGCGCGCAAGTAATGTTTTATCTATGGACTTAAGCTGAAGCAATCCTAAGGCAGCATGTACTTCACTCAGCTTTCCATTGAGAGAAATATCTTCAATTGTTGTTTCATCAACAATACCAAAATTTTTCAACCGATCTATTCGCTGCTTCATTTCAGCACTATGACAAATTATTGCACCACCTTCAAAGGTATTGAATACTTTTGTTGCATGAAAACTAATAACACTCGCATCGCCATAATTTAATAAACTTTGCCCTTGATGCTTTACACCAAAAGCATGTGCCGCATCATATATAAGTTTCAAATTATGCTGATTCGCTATCTTCTGCAATGCATTTACATCACACGGAATGCCATAGCAATGCACTGGCATAATCGCAACTGTTTTTCCCGTTATGGCTTCCTCAACTTTAGCAGGATCAATATTTGATGTATTAGGATCAATATCTACAAAAACAGGGGTAAGCTTATTCCAAACAATTGAATGTGCTGTTGCAACAAATGTATAAGGCGTCGTAATGACTTCGCCTTCTGTCAAATTCAAGGCCTGCAGAGCGGTGACAAGAGCAATTGTTCCATTATTGAATAATGAAATGTAATCCACACCCAAATAATCACATAACTCGCTTTCAAGCTGTTGATGCAGCGGACCACAATTAGTCAAAACTTTATTTTTCCAAATTTGTTCTAAAAAAGGAATAAATTCTTCAAGCTCAGGTAGCGAAGGCTGAGTTACATATATCGGATTGCGCATTTTTAATCATCTACCAAAGAAATCAAATACTGGCCATAATCATTTTTACTCATGCTTTGGCCAATTGCCAAAATCTGTTCTTTACTTAGCCAGCCTTGATTAAATGCAATTTCTTCTAAGCATGCGACTTTATAGCCTTGGCGCTTTTCCAAAGTTTCCACAAATTGCGCCGCTTCCAGCAAACTGCTGTGCGTGCCGGTATCCAGCCAGGCAAAACCGCGCCCGAGCAGTTCAACATTTAAATCGCCGCGCTCCAGATACATTTGGTTCACCGTGGTAATTTCCAGTTCACCGCGGTCTGAGGGCTTCACCTGTTTTGCAATTTCAATCACGTCATTATCGTAAAAATACAGGCCTGTAACTGCAAAATTAGACTTAGGATGCTTTGGTTTTTCTTCCAGAGACACCGCACGGTGCTGTTCATCAAACTCAACCACGCCAAAACGCTCAGGATCTTTTACTTGGTAGCCAAATACAGTTGCGCCTTGTCCACGCGCAACCGCTTGCTTCAGCATTGGGGTAAAGCCTTGACCGTAAAAAATATTATCGCCAAGCACCAAGCAGACATTGCTGCCGCCAATAAATTCTTCACCAAGTATAAAAGCTTGAGCTAAACCGTCTGGACTCGGCTGAACCGCATATTGCAGGCGGATGCCCAATTGCGAGCCATCGCCCAGCAAACGTTCAAAACTGTCTTTATCTTCAGGTGTTGTAATAATGAGGACATCCTGAATACCTGCCAGCATTAGCACAGACAGCGGATAATAAATCATCGGCTTATCATAAATTGGCAAAAGCTGCTTAGATACGCCTTTAGTAATCGGATATAAACGTGTTCCTGAACCGCCTGCGAGGATGATTCCTTTTGTTTTTATTGACATTATGATTGCACACCTAATCGTTCACGCTGATAGCTGCCGTCCTGTACGCGTCGGCACCACTGTAAATTATTCAAATACCACTGCACGGTTTTACGCAGACCGGTTTCAAAGGTTTCTTCGGGTTTCCAGCCTAATTCTTTGGCAATTTTGGAAGCATCGATTGCATAGCGCAAGTCATGCCCTGGGCGGTCTGTTACATAGGTAATGAATGATGCATAGGAAAGCTGATCTGCCCGCGGCTGCAATTCATCCAGCAACGCGCAAATGGTTTGTACGACTTCAATATTCTGCTTTTCGTTATGCCCGCCAATATTATACGTTTCACCGACCTGTCCCTGCGAGGCAACGCGGTAGAGTGCGCGTGCATGGTCTTCCACAAAGAGCCAGTCCCGGATTTGCTGGCCATTGCCATAGACTGGCAAAGCCTTGCCTTCTAAAGCATTCAGAATCATCAGCGGAATCAATTTTTCCGGGAAATGATATGGCCCGTAATTATTTGAACAATTGGTCACAATCACCGGCAAGCCGTAAGTCCGGTGCCAGGCGCGCACCAAATGATCTGAACTGGCTTTGCTGGCCGAATATGGCGAACTTGGCGCATAGGAAGTCGTTTCGGTAAATAAATCTTCTGTGCCTTCTAAATCGCCATACACTTCATCAGTTGAAATATGATGAAAGCGGAAACTGTTTTTCTTATCAGCTTCCAGCGGCATCCAATATTTGCGCAGGACTTCCAGCAGGGTATAAGTGCCGACGATATTGGTTTGGATAAATTCGGCTGGACCGTCGATTGAACGGTCGACATGTGATTCAGCGGCTAGATGCATGACAATATCTGGCTGAAAGCCTGAAACGGCTTGTTCTAATGCTGCTGCATCACAGATGTCTATTTGTTGAAAAGAGTAGCGCGCATTATTTTCTACGCCTATAAGAGACTCTAAATTGCCTGCATAAGTCAGTTTATCAATATTTAAAACTTCATCTTCTGTTTGATTAATTATATAACGAATGACAGCAGATCCAATAAAGCCTGCGCCGCCAGTAATTAAGTATTTCATTCTTTCTCAACCATTTTAATCATGATATTTTTGAAGGCGTAATCGTGCAAGCTTATTAATTAACTGTAAATATAAACTCGGTTGAGCTTTATTCTGTTTAATCCCTTTAACTTTTACGCGCTCTTGTTCAATATAACTATTCGACTGGTCACTCACAATTTCAGGATGATCAAACAAATATGTCGCATATAAATGCGGTACATTGTCTAAAGCTGATAAATCTCCCCAATGATCACAACCATGCGGAGGCTGATGATATTCAACTAAAATTCTAGCCATGTCACGATCTAGTATATATGCATAAGTAGAAGATAAATTTTTATAATAATAAGGATGGATGGCCAGTACATTCTTTCCCAAAAGCTTATTTTCTATTAACATCCCTTTTACTTTTTCACTGAATGAAAGTTGAATCCCACCTAGGCTTAGTAAAAAACTTGGAGCCAAGTTTAATTTAAGCATTTCCTGCTCTAACTGTTCTAATGAAAAATCATACTTTTGGATCGCATCATCTTCAAAAAAAACAGCATATTGCTGATCGGTTTCTAAAAAGTGTTCCATTGCCTGAACATGAGATAATGTGCAACCAAGTTCTGCCGGAGATAAAGGTCTTTCTCTATTGGCGACAGCTAATTTAAAATATTGCGTTGTCGGTAAATCCGCACCTTTTACGCCAAAAACATGAAAAGATAAGTTATTTTGCTTAAAAATATTCTGAGCAAAAAAAGCCTGTAAACGCTGGCTTTTTTTATTTTCAATACTAATTAAATACTTTTCCAAAATATTCCTCATTTATTTTTAATAATGCAATCATGCATATTAAGAAATCAATATCCGCTTTTCTTATAGCGCGTTGTTACTAGTTTAATTAAATTTTTAGGCCAAAATTTACCATAGTTGCTCTGCGGCAAGTCCGGCGTATTCACTCGCTCATTTTCAATTTTACTGATTAATTCATCAGTTTCACCTACAGCCAATGGCGGATGATCTACAATATGTGTCATCAAAATATGTGTTGTAGGATCAAAATCATATAAATACCCCCAATCATCTGCTTTCCGAATACGCGCATTGTACTTAAGCAAGGTTTCTGCCATTTTTCGGTCTACAATATATGCAAAAGCAGCACAAACCCGATGAAAATAGTGAGGCGTGACTTCTAAAACATTTTGATTAAATAGCTTTTGGTCTCTAATCTTTCCTCGCACTTTTAAAGACTCTTTCATCTGAATTCCGCCAAGACTCAATAATAAATTATTTGGCAAACTAGATTTTTTTAATTCTTGCTCTAATTGCCCAAACGTCAAATCATGTGGAATTAATGCATCATCTTCTAAAATAAAAGCGTATTCATCAGTCGTTTCTAAAAAAGCCTTTAACGCAGCCATATGTGACATTGAACAGCCTAATTCACTGGGAGAGAGCGGCTCTGAGCGGCCTTTGACGGCCATTTCAAAATACTGCTTTACCGGGATATCCCCTCCTTTTACCCCAACTTTTGTATAAGGAACAGCACCTTGCTGAAAAAAAGGCTGTGTTATAAAGTTATTCAATCGAAGGGACTCATCCTCCTCAATACTTATCACAAAAATTTTCATCAATATCGGCCCGCATAAACTATATAAATGATATCTAATGTAGAATCATATGGATAGTTAGTTATTTATAATTTTACTGAAGATGAAAAGAATCCTGTTTAAAAAATGGTATAAACACCAGCAAAAACAGCAAGCCAAGAAATTTGATTCACATTGGTACATGCGCTTTGGCTGGCTGAATCAGCCGCTGAAACACCAAGAACAGCTCAAGAACCTGTTTGAAATTCATTCACCGCAAAAATTCACTTTTGCTGACTGTTTCTATGCACAGGAAGAGAACCGCCATTTCATTTTTTTTGAAGAAGTCGACGATGTTCATCCCGTCGGCTTTTTATCTGTCTTGGAAATCTTTAAAGACGGCACCTATACAGAACCGCAAACCATTCTCAAGCTGGACTATCACTTGTCTTATCCATGTGTATTTAAAGTGGAAAATGACTGGTACATGATTCCAGAAACCAGTGCCAAGAGAACGGTTGAACTGTGGAAATGTGTTGAGTTTCCACTGAAATGGGAAAAACATTCCAATATTTTGGAAAGTATTGAAGCCGTCGATACGACGCCATTTTTTCATGAAGGCCTGTGGTACTTATTTACATCGACACGGCGCAATTGTAAAAAGTTTGGCGACCGTTTAGATTTGTTCTTTACCGAAGACATTCTCACCCCCAACTGGCAAGAGCATCCGCAAAACCCGGTGTGTCAGGGCCATCAGCAGTTCCGCATGGCAGGCAAGCCCTTTATCTATAATGGCAAACTGGTCCGTCCAAGCCAAGACTCATTAAAGCGCTATGGCGGCAATATTGAACTGAAAGAAATTTTAGAACTCAGTCCAACTGCCTACAAAGAACAGCTTTTAGAAGTGGTTTTGCCAGACTGGAACGCTGAAGATGATGGCTGCCACACCATCAATGCCGAAGAAAATTTTGTGGTGCTAGACGCTATCCGGCTGTCAGCCAAAAAATAATTCGAGTGGTTAAGCTTGCTGCAGCAGCTGCTCATAAATTTTGAGCGTTTGCTGCGTCATTGCCGCCACGGTCAGTTCATCCTTAGCACGGGAAAATAAAGGGGCATAATCACTTTCAGCCTGTTCAGACAGCGCATTTTCTATCGCTTGATGCAATTGATCCGCCTGTCCAATTTCAGCCAAATACGCTTCAGGCAGCCACTCAACCACCCCATTCACTTTGGTAGACGCCATGGCCTTATCCGCCTGCAGCGCCTCGACCATCACCAGCGGAAACCCTTCACGGTCTGATGAAAGTACCACTATATCTGCAACCTGAATCAAATCACGCGCATCGGTACGGAATCCTAAAAAAGCGGCCTGATGCTGCACCTGCTGCTGCACCGCTTGAGCTTGCAGGGAAGCACGCAACGAGCCGTCCCCCACAATCCAAAGATTGGCATCTATCCCCTGCATTGCCTTTAACAGCAGGCTGATATTTTTAACCGGCTCCAAGCGGCCAATGCACATGATGATTTTTTTTGTGCAGTCCATTTCAGCATGCTGTGCATAAATTTCTGCTTTCAGCGACTGTTTTTGCTGAGCCGAAAGCGCCGGCTGCGCATACACGCCGTTATACACCACATGCGCTTTTTCAGCAGGGATGCCTTGTGTCAGTGCTTGACTCACGGCGATCACTGCATCCCCTGCTGCATAAATCGCTTTATTCTTTTTTGTGCCATGCACGGTGGTGACAAATTTTACCGGTTTCAGCCAGCTGCGGATTTTGGACAGGAGTTCCGCCGCCTTGCCCGCCTGCGCATGCACAATATCCGGCTGAATTTGATTAATCAGTGTTTTTAATTGCCAAAGCAGAAACAGATTCCAGCGGCTGCGGGCAAAATCAACGGCATGGAAATGCACCCGTTGATTGAATTTTTCTGCATAGCAGGGATGCGCCAAAATATGCACGTCATGCTGCAAAGACATTTCATTGGCTAAATTGAAGGTATGCTGCTCTAAACCGCCTATGCCGCCGCTGGTTGCCAGAACTTGCACAATCTTCATGACTTGCCCTGTTTTTTCTTGGCTGCATTCTGATGCTGTTCAAACAGCTTGGCTTCTTTTAAAAAGGCATAGAAGGCATTAATCATGCTGTTTACAAAACCGCGCCAGCCATTGAAGCAGCTGCGGCGGATAAAGTAGGATTTTAGGAAGGTCACGGGCATCACCAAGCTCAATTTCAGCAGGCTGGGCTTTTTGCCTTTTTGAAATTTTTCAGCGGCCTTTAAATCTGAATACTGGTTATTTTTTTCAACTTTGACAAAAATGCTCGACTCGCCGTAATGATAAATATCCCCTTCCGCTTTGACGCTTTGCCCATCGACAATGACATTTTCATGGACTTTATTTTCAAGGTCATACTGCCCTTTGCTTTTGCGAAAAAAGCGCACTTTGGCATGCTTTTTCGTGTGTTTGCTGTTGGGCACCCCTAAAAACACATCGTTAATCGGCGTGATTAACGCATCAATTTGATTGGCTTGAATGGTGCGCTCAATCTCTGCTTTTAACTCAGGAGACAGCACTTCATCACCGTCTAAATTCAGCACCCAATCATTCTTGCATTGCGCCAAAGCCAGGCTTTTTTGACCGGCATAGCCTTGCCAGTCCTGATGCGAAATCCAGGTATTTGGAAAAGACTGCGCAATCGCATAAGTATCATCGGTACTGCCGGAGTCCAGAATAATCACTTCTGAAAAATCGCGGACACTTTCTAAAGTATCCTGCAGCCACGCGCCGCAATTCAAGGTCACAATATAAACACTGCAAGGAATCATAATTTATAGCGTCCTTTAGCCATAGCAATGCGCATTTGCAGGGCATTCATGGCGCCATGCGTACTGACGCGCGGAATATTGAATTGATTCTCTGCCGTATAGGCTTCTACTTTTTTGCGCGTTGACACCGCATTTTTAAAGCCGATTTCTTGCGCCATCTGCTGATGCTTTTCATTAAAACGGCCAAAAGGATAAGCAAAGCTTGGGCAGCGGCCCACCAGCGCCTCCACATCCTGCTTTGACGCCTGCATTTCTGCAAAAGCATCTTCATCAGACAGTTTCAGCAAATTCACATGATGCTGCGTGTGCGCACCAAATTCAATCACGCCTGATTCAGACATCTCGCGAATCTGTTCAGCATTTAATTTTTCAATGCCTTCTATTTGCGTTGCTAAATAAATCGTTGCTTTGGCCTTATATTTTTTCAGCAGCGGATAGGCATATTGATAGTTATCTAAAAAACCGTCATCAAACGATAAAGCAAAAACATTGCGCTGCCCTTGATACTGATCCAATTCAGAAACAAAGCAAAACGTGGCCTTCTTTTTAACTAAATATTGCAGCAGCTGTTCAAATTTAGCGGGCGGCATATTCATGCCTGACGCCTCTGCATGCGGTGTGACTTGATGCAGCATCACCACCCTTGGCAATTTTGCGCTGCGCAGCGGCAGCCAAAAGGTATAATTGCCCAGCAGATAAAGTACTGCCGCGAAAAGAGCTAAGCCGGCAACCGCATACAGAAACCACATTATGCGTACACCTCGTGCGCCCATTCATATGCTTCTGACAAAGGCTGATCAAAAGTCACTTCAATCATAAATTGAGTAATCCGCTGGCCATTAAAGCTGCTGCGGGTTTTATTCCAGCCCGCTACTGCAATTTTTTTCGCTTCGACCGGATGATCCGCATAATGCTTAATTTTCGCGGCTAAATCATTCTGATCATCAAAATACACCACTTCCTGCTCAGTATAGAGTTTGTCAAAGCCAGGAATGCGCGGACTGAAAGTCAGCAAGCCATTGCCTGTCAGCTGCACAATACGGTCTGAGCTGTACAGCGTCACATCATTCTTCCGTGAATAATTCAGCCCCATGCGGGTTTCCGACAATACTTTGTAATAGCCTTTGCCGTAGACGCCGGGCTGTTCAAAACAGCCATAGTATTGATATTGAACTTTATTCTCTGACAAAGTCGCCGCCAGATCTTTCAGGAATTTTTCGCGTTCAGGTTCTTTGTACACCACGCCGCAGAAAATAAACTCTTTATTAATCTGCTCTGATTCAAACTGTTTCAGCACTTCCACATTGCGGTGCCCCACATTCGGCATATAGGCCACTTTTAGATGCGGCTGCTTTAATTTCTGCAGATATTCCCCGCCCGTTGTACAAAAAATTGCATCCAAATACGGTGAAAACTCGCGAACAAAACCCAGCTTATGTTCCAAATACAGCGGATCGACATACCAAAAAGCAATTTTTGTCTGCGGAAATTGCTGTTTAATTTCTTTCAGCACTGCGGGGCTCATTAAATCGCTGTGGCCAATCAGCACCAAATCAGGCTCTAGATTATTCACAATTTTTAGAATTTCTTTATTGGCCCAATTGGCGCCTAATTTTTTCGTTTTGAAAATTGTGCCCATGCGCGCCATATCGCGGAAGCTGAAATCATAAACAAAATGTCCATTTTCAGTTAAGCCAGCCGAAATTTTACGGTCTGTGCAATAAAAATGGGCGCCCTGTTTATTAAAACCAAAATTCGCAATGTGTAAGATTTTCATAAATCACTCAAATACAATCAACTGTAGTCTTGCCAAGCCGGCATATTCTAATATTCAGGGTAAAAGGATAGCATAAAGCACCCGTGCAGACAGCAGTAAACTTCCATCTCCAAGGCGGCCAAGCCATGTAGCGGGAAGACACCGCACTGAATAACATGCTGAGACTTTACAAAATTTTAGCTGAGCTGCAAAAGCTTAAGCGCTACCCGCTGCGCCTCTTCAAACGGTGTATTTGCTGCAAGCTGCGCAATTTCAAATTGCTTTGAAACGATGTTTTTTTCCAGCAGCGCATCCACAGATTTAACAATCCGGTCTTGTTTTAAGCGGTCAATCTGAATCACGCCGACCCGGCACCCCGCGGTTAAAGCTTCATAAATCATCGAGACACTGTCTTCAGTCACCCAAACAGCTTCCGCCTGCTGCATTTCTTCAAAAATCCAGCCTTGCGGCGTTTGCTCAACTGGAAAAATCTGTAGCTGTCCGGCAAAAGACTGCTCATTTAAAAGATCCAGAAAATCTGCCGGGGTACGGCGCGAGGTCGTTAAAATAATTTCTGCCTGCGGGTTTTGTTCTGCAATTTGCTGAACAGTGTGCAGTACTTTTTCATTATCCCATTGATGCCGTTTAGACGAGCCGCCTAAAGCAATTAAAATCCGATTCGCCTGATGGCGCTGTTCATTGACGATTGGGTTCAGCGCCCCCTTGGTCAGGATCACATTGCCCAGCTCCGCGATGCCGTCATGTTCTGGAATAATCACATGATCAAACCAGCTGAAAGGGAAATTCGGCTTCATTAAAATGACCGTTTTGGCTTGCGGAAAAACTTTACCCAGCAGCAGCACCCTCAGCTGGGTATGGCTGCCTACTCCAATAATATAATCCGGCGCCTGGCTCACCGCATCTATGCGATGGGCAAGCATGCCCGCGCACAGGCCAACTATTGGCAATTGCGCAATGGAAATTTCCTGAAAACTGACTGACTGCGTACTGTTGCGCTGAATGGCTTTATATAAGCCGACAGCCTGAGAGCGGTGTCCAGCTTTTCCATCACTCACATAGACAATATGCATAAAGCCTCCGCTCCATTCAGCCAAGATAAAAACTGATCTCAATAAAAAGGCGGAACTTCCGTTCCGCCTTTTTATCTTAACCGATCAGCTTATTTTACGTAAGTTAACCAGTGCGCATATTTAGGGTCTTTGCCTTGTACAGCATCGAAATATGCTTTTTGAATTTGCGTTGTGATCGGGCCGCGAACGCCTTCACCGATTTGACGGTCATCATATTCACGGATTGGCGTTACTTCAGCCGCTGTACCCGTAAAGAACGCTTCATCCGCAATGTAGAATTCATCACGGGTGATACGGCGTTCAACCACTTCAAAGCCAAGGTCTTTAGCAATGGTGATAATGGTTTGACGGGTAATGCCGTCCAAAGCGCCGCCAGCGATATCAGGGGTATGAATCACGCCGTCACGCACCAAGAATACGTTTTCGCCAGAACCTTGGCATACATACCCTTGAGGGTCGAGTAACATTGCTTCATCATAACCTGAATGCGCCACCTCTTGGTGAGCCAAAATCGACAAGGTGTAGTTACCTGACGCTTTCGCTTTACACATCGTCACGTTTGGATGGTGATGGGTAAATGATGAAGTTTTCACACGAATACCTTTCGCCATTGCTTCGTCACCGAGGTACGCACCCCAGCTCCACGCAGCAACCACCGCATGAATGGTATTGTCTGTTGCAGCAATCCCTAATTTTTCAGAACCAATAAAAATAATTGGACGTAAGTAGCAAGACGCTAATTTATTTTCACGAACCACATCAATTTGAGCTTGCTCTAGTGTTGCTTGATCAAACGGGACTTTCATTTGATAAATTTTTGCAGAGTTCAATAAACGCTTAGTGTGTTCTTTTAGACGGAAAATAGCCGTGCCATTCGGTGTTTCATAGGCACGGACACCTTCAAACACACCCATGCTGTAGTGCAAGGTATGTGTTAATACGTGAGTTTTTGCCTCACGCCAGTCAACCAATTGTCCATCTTGCCAAATAAAACCATCACGATCAGCCAAATTCATGACACACACTCCAAATTTATATACACAGTCATGTTACCCAATGCTCACGATTGAGCTTGGATCAATTAATCTTTGCCATAATTTGCAAACGATCACTCGGGTATCGCGCCAGTCCGCAGCATTTACTTGCATGGATTGATTCGCAAGGGCTAAACGGTGGCTCTCGGCTCGTTCACTGAGATAAGCTTGAATCAATGCAGTCGCATCGTCACTGGATAAGCAACTGGCTTTTGCAGCGTCTTCAAGGATTCGTACATTGTCGGAATAATGGGCAAGATCTGGATGAGATCCGCTCCACGCCAACACAGCATACTGTGCCATAAATTCGATATCGACGATACCACCTGCGTCTTGTTTTAAATGAAAAATTCCATCTTTTTGTTGTTCTTTAGAAGAACCCAAATGGTCTTTCATTTTTTGACGCATCTTCAGCACTTCTGTGCGTACATTTTCCTCATCTCGTGGCTGCGTCAAAATCCGACAGCGCAATGCTTCAAACTTATCACGCAAACTTGGCTCACCCGCAATCGAGCGAGCACGCACCAATGCTTGATGCTCCCAGACCCATGCATTTTTCAACTGATATTGCTCAAAGGCTTTTAAACTGGTGACCAAAACCCCAGCTTCACCCGATGGGCGTAAGCGCGTATCGATTTCATAGACCCGACCATCAAGAGTCTGTGTGGTCATCAACGACATAAATTTCTGTGCCACACGCATTGCAAACTCAAATCCACTGATCGACTTCAGCCCATCGGTATCAGCCTGCTCATCCATATAATGGATAAAGACCAGATCTAAATCCGAGCCATAACCCAACTCAATCCCACCAACTTTTCCATACCCTACCACAGCAAATGCCAAATGATCGATCGAACAGCGCTGTCCTTCAACATCGAGCGGATAACCATGTTTCTTTGCCGTCATTTGGTAAGCCAAATTTAAAGTTGTACTGACCGAAACTTCTGCGATATCGGTCAAAGCATCGGATACTTTCATCAACGGACTTTCAGCCAAGACATCACTAGCCGCAACTGCCAAAACATTGGATTTTTTAAATAGGCGCAGCACACGCATCAAATCCTCAACATCATCAAGCTCAATGCGAAGCAACTGTTGACGCAACGAATCTTCCAAATCTTGACGGCGCGGCAGCTCAAAGTCCATGGACAAAAATTCATCCAAGAGCACTGGATAATGGGTCAATTCTTCACAAATCCATGGGCTGACGGTGGCCATTTTGACTAAACGCTGCAGCGCGCCTTTGCTTTCAATCAGCATCACTAAATACACGGTACGGCGCATGACCGATTCCACCAAAGGCATCAAACGCAGCAAAGCCACTTGCGGATTGTCCGACTGAATCACCGCTTCAACCAAATGCGGCCAAAAGGTTTTTAAGCGCTGTACGGCTTTGGCGGGCAGTTTTTTCAGGGCATGTCCATACCAAAATTCATGGACCAGATTTTTTGCGTTTTCATCCAAAACATCGTTCAGCTGTTTTTCGAGTTGCGTAAAACTTTCAACCAATGGATCGGGTTCTTTTTCTTTAATTAAATGTTCAAATTGATAAATGACTTTGGCGCGCTTTTCATTTAACACGTGCAGGAAAGCATCCCATGAGGCATAGCCCAAGGTATCCAGCATGCGCTGGCGCGGTTCCTCCTCATGCGGCAAAGACTGCGTCTGTTGATCATTCAGCGCTTGAATTGCATGTTCGACACGGCGCAGGAATAAATAGGCATCTTCCAGCTCCAGGACTACATTTGGATCCAGCAGGCCGACCTCACCCAAATGATGCAAATTCACCAGGCATTGACGGTCTTGCAATTCCAGTTTTGATCCGCCGTAAATCAGCTGGAACACCTGAACAATAAACTCCACTTCACGGATGCCGCCGGCCCCCAGCTTAATATCATCTTCAATATTGCGGCGCTGCACTTCGCGCTCAATCATCGCCTTCATTTCGCGCATGGCTTCAAAAGCGGTGTAATCGACATATTTACGGAATACAAACGGACGGGTCATGCCCAGCAGTTCAGCGCCTTCTTTGCCCCCGGTGACAATCCGCGCTTTAATCCACGCATAGCGCTCCCATTCGCGCCCATGCTGGCTCAAATATTTTTCTAAAGCCGCATGGCTGATCGCCAGGGCCGAGCCGTCCCCCCAAGGGCGCAGGCGCATATCCACACGGAACACAAAGCCATCTGCTGTCATGTGGTCTAATAAATAGATGAGCTTTTGCCCCCACAAAATGCAGAACTGCTGCACATCAATGCATTTTCGGCCGTTGGTTTCACCTTGCTCATCAAACGCAAAAATCAAATCAATATCGCTGGACAGGTTCAATTCCTGCGCGCCCAGCTTGCCCATGGCAATGACAATCAGGTCTTGCACTTTGCCGTTATAGCCCATCGGCTCGCCATGTTTAGCGGCTAAAGGCTGGTAAGCGAAAGCTTTCGCTACACAAATTGAGGCATCCGCAAAATCGGAAAGTTCACGTGTCAGTGTCACCACATCAGTCAGCGCATTGGCATCCTGCCAAATCCAGCGGAACATCAGGCGCGCCCGCAGAATGCGCATTTCGCGCATCCAGGCATTTTCATTCGTAATATTATTTAAAGCCGCTTGGACAAAAGCCTGAATTTGCTCAGTGCTCAAAGGAATTAAAAATTGGTCAACGGCATAATCCTGTTCGATTAAATTGCGGTGTATCCCCAACACTTGCTCGGCATATTGGCTGGCACGCAAGGTCTTCTGCAATTGTTCCACATTCATTTTCAAACCCATAATCCAGTTTTTTTTCTAGTTATATCAGCTGAAAACCCATAGTGGAAAAGAATTTAAGATTTTAATCATGAGATTAAGCTGTTTCTTCCGGCTTATCGCCGTGCTGGCTGCTTATTTCCAAAGCATGATGATGGCTCAGCGCCAAAGGGAAAGTGACTTTAAAAAGGGTTCCCGCCCCTTCCTTGGATTCGACCTCAATTTCGCCATGATTCATTTCGACAAAGCGCTTGCAAAGAATCAAGCCTAATCCGGTGCCCTTTTCTCCTGCGGTGCCTTTCACACTGACGGTGATTTTAGGATCGAACAGCTGTTCAATCTGAGGCTGCGTCATGCCTAAACCGGTGTCCTGAATAGACAGGCAGACCCCATTTGCAGCCATGCAGGCCTGCAGCGTTACTTTTCCTGTTCCATCCGTATTGGTAAATTTCAGCGCATTGGACACCAGGTTCTGAATAACAGACGTGACCATATTGATATCTGCGTAGATCTTCAAGCCTTCGGGCACGTCATTCAGCAGCTGAATATTTTTCTTGACCGCCAGACTGTTTAAAACATCGCAGACAATTTTCACCGCATGGCTCAATTCAAAATTGATCGGGTGATAGACCAAGCGCCCGCCCTCAGCCATGGCCCAGTTCAGCAGGCTTTCCAGCAAATTATAGGTTGATTGTGCTGTATCGAATAAATAGTCGGCGATATTTTGAATACTGGATTCATCCAAAGTTTCACGCTCTTGCGCCAATACTTCAGAAAACCCCAGCAAGCCATGAAACGGCGCACGCAGATCATGCGCAATAATTTGAAAAAATTTGGTTTTACTGAAATTCAGCGCCGACTGCTGCTCATAAAGCTCTTTCAGTTCAGTATTTTCTACCCGCAATTTAATGCTGCCAATCAGGCTAAAGACAAACTCCTGCACCACGTTTTTTTGCTTTTCATCAAAAGCGCTGCTCTGCTCATCAAATAATAAAACCTGCCCTATCGGCAGTTCGTCATCTGTCAGGTTAAATGCCAGCAAACGGGTATGGCCTGCGCCAAATCTTTGAATATGCTGCGAAAAATCTGAATAATTGGAGTGTGAATCATCAATGCAGTCCGCACCTTCAAAATAGGGCTCTAATTGCGCTTGACCACTGGCAAGAAAAGGCTTGCACCCGTCGGCTGAGGAAAACCAGATATACGGCTCATTCTGAAAAACCAAAACAGCATGATCCGCCTGCAGCATGCTTCTCGAAAATTTCAGGAATTCCGCCACACGGTTATCTTTGGTGAATACACCCATCAGTAAAGCCAATCTGCACGCGGCCAACTGTTCCGTCTGTGTGCCTATTTCCAGCAATTGTATCGCCATAGCGCTTCACCTGCGTTTGCGCAAAACGTAAAACCGCCTTTTGCGCTCAACTTTAATTCTTATATTTTATTTTAATTAACAAAATTCAACAAACATCTCAACAACAATAACTGACAAAATCATTCAATTATTTTATAAAAAACAGATAAAATGGCGTAAAGTTAAAACAAAAACTTAAATATCAACAACATAAAAAGTGAAGAATTTTATAAAAAGAGCTCAGCCTTCCGACAAAAAGATTGTAAGAAAAATGATTCAGTTCACAGTTTCTATAATATGCTTTCAAGCATGAGGACTGAAATTACAGAATATTATCCATTGCTGGATTCAATGCATTTAGCCGCACTTCACACCAAGCTGTTTGCACTTTTTTTGATGCATTTGACCAACACCAAATGCCATGGGATCATGGCAGCCTGCAGATGCGCCCGAACTAAAAAAAAGCGTTTAAAGAATAATCAAAAAACTGCTGTGCAAATTTAAAACTCCTTCAGCCTATCCGAATAAAAGTTCAAGTGTGCAGCCTGCATTTTAATGACAACTTTGGTGACTGACTGGGGCATAAAAAAACGCTGATTTTCCCTGTACAATAATTTATTTCCATGATACCCAACATGTTGCCAGAAATTAGCTTGCCATTTCACCCGCAAAGCCAAACAGAAAATCATGAGGTTTAAGCAAAAAATAAAACGTAATATTTTGAATAATAACAATTAAAGCAAAAAAAATGCATCAATCAGCATTTCAGCGCATTCATACCGTTTTCCTCCGCTAGACAGCTGCCGCTGCTCTCCAAATTCGAAAAGCAGCTAAATTTCACGTAGAATATTGCCATCGGTGAACAGCATCGATCTATACATTTTCAGCCAGCGGCCAATATGCGATATTGCCGTTTGGCTGAGGTGCAAAAAGCACCAATACCTTTAAATGTTTTATTTAAGCAAACCGGTTCTCAGGACTGAGCCAAAAGCTCGGTCCAGACAAAATCAATCAAAGCAAGGGGCTATATATGGCTGGTGGAAAGTCAACAATCATTTACACTTTGACCGATGAGGCGCCACTGTTAGCGACCTATTCTCTGCTGCCGATCATTGAGACCTTTACTAAGCCAGCTGGCGTTGAGATCGTTAAAAGTGACATCTCTGTAGCTGTACGCGTGCTTGCAGAATTTGCAGACTGCCTAAGTGATGAACAGAAGGTACCGGACACGCTTGCAGAGCTTGGCCGTCTCACACAAGATCCAGACACGAATATTATCAAGCTTCCGAACATCAGCGCATCTGTTGGTCAATTGACAGCGTGCATTAAGGAACTTCAGTCTAAAGGCTATGCGCTTCCTGACTATCCTGAAAACCCAACAACTGACGAAGAAAAAGCCATTAAGGCCCGTTACAGCAAATGCCTAGGCTCTGCTGTAAACCCAGTATTGCGTGAAGGCAACTCAGACCGCCGCGCGCCTGCTGCTGTTAAAAACTATGTGAAAAAGCACCCTCACTCAATGAGCGAATGGAAGCAATGGTCACAAACTCACGTTTCACACATGAATGAAGGCGACTTCTACCATGGTGAAAAGTCGATGACTTTGGACCGCGCCCGCAATGTGAAGATGGAATTGATCACCAAGTCTGGTGAAACCATTGTTCTTAAGCCAAAAGTTGCACTTCAAGACGGCGAAATCATCGACTCAATGTTCATGAGCAAGAAAGCGCTTTGCGATTTCTATGAAAAAGAACTTGATGACTGTAAAGAAGCGGGCATTTTGTTCTCTTTACACGTGAAAGCAACCATGATGAAAGTTTCACACCCGATCGTTTTCGGCCACTGTGTGAAAATTTACTACAAAGACGCTTTTGAAAAACACGGCAAATTGTTTGATGAGCTTGGCGTAAACGTAAACAACGGCATGGCCGGCCTTTATGAAAAGATCGAAGCTCTGCCGACTTCTGTACGTGAAGAAATCATTGCCGACTTGCACGCTTGCCAAGAGCACCGCCCTGCGCTTGCAATGGTGGATTCAGCAAAAGGCATCACCAACTTCCACTCACCAAACGACGTGATTGTAGATGCTTCTATGCCTGCAATGATCCGCGGCGGCGGTAAGATGTGGGGCGCTGACGGCAAACCTTATGACTGTAAAGCAGTAATGCCTGAGTCAACTTTTGCGCGCATCTACCAAGAAATGATCAATTTCTGCAAATGGAATGGCAACTTTGACCCGCGTACTATGGGTACAGTTCCTAACGTTGGCTTGATGGCGCAAAAAGCTGAAGAATACGGTTCACACGACAAAACTTTCGAAATTCCAGAAGATGGTGTTGCAAACATCGTTGATCTTGAAACCGGCGAAGTATTGATGTCGCAAAACGTGGAAGAAGGCGATATCTGGCGCATGTGCCAGGTGAAAGACGCACCGATTCGCGACTGGGTAAAACTGGCTGTAACGCGCGCGCGCAACTCTGGCATGCCTGCAATTTTCTGGCTTGACCCGTACCGTCCGCACGAAAATGAATTGATCAAGAAAGTTGAAAAATACCTGAAAGATCATGACACTGCTGGCTTAGACATTCAAATCATGTCTCAAGTCCGTGCGATGCGTTATACGCTTGAGCGTGTTGCGCGCGGCCTGGATACAATTTCAGTAACCGGCAACATCTTGCGTGACTACCTTACTGACTTGTTCCCGATCATGGAATTGGGCACTTCAGCAAAAATGCTGTCTATCGTTCCGTTAATGGCGGGCGGCGGCATGTACGAAACTGGCGCAGGCGGTTCAGCACCAAAACACGTGCAGCAGCTGGTAGAAGAAAACCACTTGCGTTGGGATTCTTTAGGCGAGTTCATGGCGTTGGCTGTATCTTTAGAAGAAATGGGCATTAAAGAAAACAATGCTCGTGCAAAACTTCTTGCGAAGACACTTGACCAAGCTACCGGCAAGCTTTTAGACAATGACAAGTCTCCTTCACGCCGTACAGGTGAGCTGGACAACCGCGGCAGCCACTACTACCTAGCGAAATACTGGGCAGATGCTTTGGCAGCTCAGGATGAAGATGCAGATCTTAAAGCGAAGTTTGCACCACTTGCGAAAGCATTGGATGAAAACGAAGATAAGATCGTTGCTGAACTTGCTGCCGTTCAAGGCAAACCAGTGGATATCGGCGGTTACTATGCAGTTGATACAGCAAAAGTAAATGCAGTGATGCGTCCAAGCGCAACGTTAAATGCAGCGCTTGCAGCGGCTCAATAAGTTAATGCTTAGCTAACGTCAGTTAGTGAAATAAAAAACCAGCGCTTCGGCGCTGGTTTTTTTATTGCCAATTATTCTTGTTCTAAAATTCAATTCATAAATAAAGATGAAATATAATCCTACATTAAATCAATTCCGAAGCGATGCAACACAACTGACCATAAGAAAAATAATACGATTGTCACAATACAGCAAATCATTAAAGTCAGCCAAAAACTACAACGCGCATAAAGTACTGGAAATAATAAAAACATAGGCAAAGTCGGAACTACATACCAAAACGTATACCATGCATGATTTGAAATTTTCTGCGGATCTTGATTTTCAAGTTTCATCCAAATTAATACGAGCACCGTTACAATGGGTAATGCCGCAATCAAGCCGCCTAAACGATCGCTGCGTTTAGCCAGCTCTGAAATCAGCACCACCATTCCAGCCGTCATCGCATATTTTGCAATAAGCCAAAGCATTTTTAGACCCTTTAAGAATCAGCAGAAAAGCATATTTTGGAATTCTTAATATATACTTTCATCATAAAAACATTTCTTTTTTTATTTGAATACATGAACCATATTTTATAAATTTAATTTTAGGCAATAAAAAAAGCCCTCAAGTCTTACAGTGCTTGAGGGCTTTCCAGATATCTGGTCCCGAGGGTCGGACTCGAACCGACACGTCATCGCTGACAGTGGATTTTGAGTCCACCGCGTCTACCAATTTCACCACCTCGGGAGTGGATGAGGGCTATAATACGCTATTTCTCAGCACTGTCAACAACTGATATATGTGATTGATTACTTTTAACTCAATCAATATTTTTTCGTCTTAAAAGTGAGCAAAGACAGCCGAAAAACTGAAAAAAGCATATAATGGGCGCAATTTATTCCCCTACTGTTTTATACATTTCTCATGCAACTTTCTGATTTCAGTTTTGATCTCCCAGATGAGCTGATTGCTCGCTATCCATTAGAAACCCGCAGCGCTTCCCGCCTGCTGCACCTCGATGTTCAAGGCCAGTATCACGATTATCACTTTACCGATATTTTAGACCTGCTGCAGCCAGGTGACCTGCTGTTGCTGAACGACACCAAAGTGATGAAAGCGCGCTTAAAAGGCAAACGCGCTACAGGCGGTGCTGTTGAAGTGCTGGTTGAGCGCATGATGGACAAATTTGTGGCGCACTGCCACATCAAAGCCAGCAACTCTCCGAAAGAAGGCGCTGAGCTGTTTATTGGCCCAGACGAAGTGAAAGTGACTGTCAAAGGCCGTCATGAAAATTTATTCATTGTTGAATTTTCACAATCTATTTTAGACGTCTTAGACAAATACGGCGCGCTGCCGATTCCGCCTTACTTCAACCGTGAAGCCGAATCTATTGACACCGAACGCTATCAAACGGTGTTTAATGACCCTACTAAATTAGCCTCAGTCGCGGCGCCAACCGCCAGCCTGCATTTTGATGAAGCGCTGCTGAAAAAATTAGAAGCCAAAGGCATCAACAAAACCTTTGTGACCCTGCATGTCGGCGCAGGCACTTTCCTGCCTGTGCGCACTACCGATATTGAAAATCACATCATGCACAGCGAATGGTGCGATGTATCTGATGAATCGATGGCGCTGATCCGCGAAACCAAAGCGCGCGGCAATAAAGTCATTGCGGTCGGCACTACGGCGACCCGCGCCACTGAAAGCGCTGCCCAAGCCAATGGCGGCGAGCTGAAAGGCTGGACCGGCGATACACAAATTTTCATCTATCCGGGTTATGAGTTTAAAGTGGTTGACCGCCTGATCACCAACTTCCACTTGCCTGAATCCACCCTGCTGATGCTGGTGTCTGCATTGTCAAACCGCGACAATATTTTGAATGCCTATCATCATGCTGTAGACAGCCAATACCGCTTTTTCAGCTATGGCGATGCCATGCTGATTGACAATCTCAACGTGAAATAAACTCAGAGTCTCCCCATGCCGATCGATTCTGTTCAACGCTCCATCCATATACGGCGCAAAAAAAATGCTGTGGTTTTTCAGAATATCGCCCGGCTGTGGGATCTTGGGCGCAAAGCCCATTCACATCAGGATATTTTAGATGGCCTGCATCCTTGGAATGCGCCGATCACCCTGCGCTTTGAAAATCTGCTTCCGCGGCTTTTAGCGCTCTGCGGCATCATCTGCATAGTGCCGGTATTCTTCCAAGCCTCACACTTTTGGGCGCAGCTGTGTTTTCTTGCTGGGCTGATGATGATTTTTTGGGCCTATATCAGCTACGAGCAGGATGACCCGATTGAAGAAGTCATTGAATTCTTAGAACGTGAAAGCATTGCCAAAAAATATCAGCTGCAATTCGGCCGCCAGCCGCAGCATATTTCCATTCCAATGAATCAAGCCCACTTCATGGCGCATTTAAAGAACCTGTTTCCAGTCTTTAATCAGGGCTCAATCTCCAATGACATCAGCAATTACGCCAGTGCAGTGTGGGACGATGAGGATGGCTTGCAGCATCAGGTGCTGGTATTTCAATACCACTACGTTAATGAAATTAAAGTCCGTGACAAAGATGCCAACGAAGTCCGCTTAAAAGAAGTGCATAAAGACTTATGGGGGGTATTTGTTTTTGATGTTGAGCATCAGGGCATTGCCGTCACCAGCATAAATACGCCTTTTTATTATCCTTACAGTTTTCCATGGCACAGCAGCGACATTCAAATCAACCAGAAGCTGAAATTCTATGGCAGTGATGAAATGAACACCGCCAAGCTGATGAGCCCTGGTTTTGTGCTGCGCGCGGCCGATTTTTTCCAGTCCCGCCAAGGCGACTTGATGTTTCATCCAGTCAGCAAAATCCTGTGCTTTTTAGGCCCGCAAGATTTATTTCAAGTGTCCAGCAAATCATCGAAGATTGAAGATATTTCAGCATTGCGCGGACATTTAAGAACGTTTAAATTAATTGCTTTAGAGAACTTGCAAAAAGATCTGACTATTTTTTTAAAATAAGCTTATAAATTCAGCTTTTCAAAAAAACAGGATCTTTGGGGAAAATAAAATATGGGGCTGATGATCTTTTTTATACTGATTATTGCGGCTGTTTTTAGCTGTATCGTCATCCGCAATAATATTGTGCGCCACCACAATGCCACCATCCGCGCATGGTCCGATGTTGCCAGCTACGAACGTCAAAAAGTCAAAATTCTCGACGGCTTGCAGCCGCTGGTCGAGCAGTACTCTGGTTTTGAACAAGGCACTTTGGAGAAAGTGACTGAACTGCGTCAAAACATTATGAATCTGAATCTGCAAAATGCTGATGTTTCTCAGCTGCAGCACATTGAATCGCTAAATAAAGAATTGATGCGCAGCCTGAATGTCGTGGTAGAAAACTATCCAGAATTAAAGGCCAATGAAATTTATCTGAAAATGATGAATGAAATTGAAGAGCAAAATGAAAATGTCGGCGCGGCAATTACGATTTTCAACCGTAATGTCGAACTGTTCAACAATCACATTCAAGTGTTTCCAAACAATATCGTCAACACCATGACTTTAGGCAAAAAAACAATTCGTCCTTTTAAAGACAATGCCGTAACGCAGAGCTTTGATTATAGGCCAAACTTTTAATTTCAGGCGCAGGGCTTTCCTGCGCCGTGCTATGGATTTCAAGCCATGCCAGAACCTACAACATTATTAAAACAAGTATTAATAGAAGAATTTCAGCAGCTTTATCAGCACTATAAAAACGATGATATTTACGCCTGCGCCTTGGTTTTTAATGAATATTTGCAGATTGATTATTTAGCCATTTCCACTCAGCGCAGCATTTATGCAGAGCATGAAGACCGCGCCCAGTATTTATCTAAACTGGAGCGCTGGAATATCCAAAAATGGCGCAGCAGATTACGCCCTGCGCAAAGCTCCGCCTTGCACAGCTTTCGGGATATTCTGGCTGGAAGCGCGGCAGTAGCGCACAGTTTCAGCCCCCCCATGCTGCAGGCAGCGCCCGGTCAGTCCAGCAGCAATCTGCAAACGCTGCTGGATGCCTTTAAGCAGGCCAAAGAAGCGCTGGTCACTTCAAATGGCCAAGATCTGCATCAGATTTTATTTTTTATCGGCCTGCCCTCTCAGCCTGAGCTGGAAATTCAGTCCGCGCTGTATCTCAATCCGTCCAGCGGCGGGCTGCAGTCCTTTTTGCATGACCGCACGCCAAAGCAGCAGGCCATTCAGCATTCAAACCGCTTTAAGCTGTCGCAGGCCGATAAAGACCTGCTGATTGATTTAGCGCAGCTGGCGGAAGTTGAACCATATAACGAGCTTCAGGTCGCCCACGCAGCGTATCTGCTGACGCTTGAGTCCAATTTTATGGATACCAATGCCTATATTCAAAAACTGGCGCAGACCATTGCAGCAATGGCAACCGGCAGCAAAGACAGCTGCGCCATGCAAAAAGATGAAATCTTAGCGCGCATCAATCAGTTTTATCATTCTTCCCATTTCACCGCGCAGCCCGCCAGCTGAAAGCGCTTCCGCGGCCTTGCGCAAATGTGAATGCAAATCCATGAGAAATTTACAGCCTCAGTACGCTCTGACGCTGGCGTTTAGCAGCGGAATCAAGGAAAATAGCGTACTTTTAGCACTAATGATCAGCGAACTGTTTTTTCGCCTTGATTTGGAACCTGTATGAAGTTTGAAAAATTAGGTCAGTCTGGACGCGCGCGCCGCGGCCGTCTTACCCTTGCACATGGTGTGGTGGAAACACCTGTGTTTATGCCCGTCGGGACTTACGGCACGGTAAAAGGCATGCTCCCGCGCGATATTGAAGAAATTAAAGCGCAAATTATTTTAGGCAACACTTTCCATCTTTACTTGCGCCCTGGCCTAGAAGTCATTCAGGAACACGGCGGCCTGCATGAATTCATGAAATGGGACAAGCCGATTTTAACCGATTCAGGCGGCTTCCAGGTCTTCAGCCTTGGCGCAATGCGTAAAATCAAAGAAGAAGGCGTGACCTTCCGCTCACCGATTGACGGCTCTAAAGTATTTTTATCTCCTGAAATTTCAATGGACATTCAAAAAACATTGAATTCAGATATCGTGATGATTTTTGATGAATGCACGCCTTACCCTGCAACGCATGAAGAAGCTCAAAAATCGCTTCAGCTGTCGTTGCGCTGGGCAAAACGCTGCAAAACTCATCACCATGATGAAATCAACAATACCAATGCTTTATTCGGCATCATTCAAGGCGGCATGTACGAAGACCTGCGCGATGAGTCTCTGAATGGCCTGCTGGACATTGGCTTTGACGGATATGCCATTGGCGGCCTGTCTGTGGGCGAACCGAAAGAAGAAATGATCAAAGTGCTGGACTATCTTCCAGTGAAAATGCCTGAAGATAAGCCGCGTTACCTGATGGGCGTCGGCAAGCCTGAAGATATTGTGGAAGGCATCCGCCGCGGTGTCGATATGTTTGACTGCGTGATGCCGTCACGCAACGCACGCAACGGCCACTATTTTGTGACAGACGGTTTAGTGCGCATCCGCAATGCCAAATACCGCCACGACCAAAGTCCGCTGGATGCTGATTGCGACTGCTACACCTGCACAAATTTCACCCGCGCTTATCTGTTCCATTTAGAAAAATGCGGTGAAATGCTGGGCTCAATGCTGGGCACCATCCATAACCTGCGCTATTACCAGCGTTTTACCCAAGATATCCGTGATGCTCTGGACAATGGCACATTTGATGAATTTGTTCAGAACTTTTATGCCCGCCGCGGCTTAGAAGTGCCGCCTTGTCCGCAAGATTAATCTTTCAGCATTTGCGCTGAGGAAAAAGACAAGGTAAATTGCAGAACAAGCCAATTTATTATCATGTTATTGATATACCGTTTTATTAGTTTAGGAAATTGAAATGAGCCTTTTTATTTCTACTGCACATGCAGCAGGTGAAGCAGCGCAACAGCCAAGTATGATGGCCAATATCTTAATGATTGCTGTGTTTGTTGCAATCTTCTACTTCTTGATCTGGCGTCCGCAATCTAAGCGCGCAAAAGAACACCGCGCGCTGGTTGAAAGCCTGGGCGTCGGCAGTGAAGTTGTATTTGCCGGCGGTTTAATGGGCAAAATCATTAAACTTGAAGGCGATTTTGCTGTCGTTGAACTGAGCCGCGGCGTAGAAGTAAAAATTCAGCGCGCAAGTGTGATTTCAGTTCTACCTGAAGGCACGTTAAACAACCTTTAATCAAAAAAACAGTCGTGCATCCGCACGGCTTTTTTCATTTTAAGAAGAAAACAAATGCGTTACCCAGCATGGAAATATCTGCTGATCCTAGTCGTTTTAGTGGTCAGCACATTATATGCCCTGCCAAGTTTGTATCCAGATGAACCAGCTGTTCAAATTTCGGGTGCCAAAGCCGGTACTCAAATCGATCAGAGCATCGTGCAAAAAGCAGAGCAGATTTTAAAAAGTGAAAACATTGCCACACACGACAACAGCTTCACCAATAATGCAGCCTTATTGCGCGTAGATTCAAGCGAAGCACAATTAAAAGCAAAAGACGCTTTGCGGCGCGACTTGGGTGACCAATACGTTGTCGCATTAAACCTTGCGCCAACCACGCCTGAATGGCTGCAGAAAATTGGCGCTAAGCCGATGAAGCTCGGCTTGGACTTGCGCGGCGGTGTTCACTTCTTGCTTGAAGTGGATATGGATAAAGCCATTTCACAGCGTATGGAAACATCTGCTGCAGACTTGCGCCGCCAGCTGCGTGACAGCAACCTGAAATTCAACAGCCTATCGCTCAGCAATAACGCGATTACCCTTCAGTTCGCCAATAATGATGACCGCTCAGCAGTGATGGACTTCCTGCGCCGAAACGGCAATGAGTATACGCAGCAGGCGATTGCAACCGACAGCGGTTCAACGCTGCGCTTGACCTATACTGACGCCCGCAAGCAGGAAATTCAGTCCTATGCAGTCAACCAGAACTTAACCACACTGCGCAACCGTATTAACGAGTTGGGCGTAGCGGAAGCTTTGGTTCAAACACAGGGCAGCAACCGCATTGTGGTGGAACTTCCAGGTGTTCAGGATACGGCTGAAGCAAAACGTGTCCTTGGCCGTACTGCAAACCTTGAATTCCGCTTAGTCTCTGACTTGAATGATCAATATATTGATCCATACACCGGTCAGATAAAAGGTTCATTGCCGCCAGGCACAGAAGCTTTTGCCTATGAATCTTTAGACAGCGGCCGTCAGCTGCTGCTGGAGCGCAACCGTATTTTAACGGGTGAGCGTGTTCAAAATGCATCATCAGGCTTTAGCCAGGATTCAGGTGGCGCTGAAGTAAACATTACGCTGGATACTGCTGGCGGCAAGCTAATGTCAGAAGCAACCCGCAATTCTGTCGGCAAACGCATGGCTGTGCTGTTTATTGAAAACAAGCAAAAGATCAGCTATGTTCAAGACCCTAAGACTGGCGCGCAGACTGAAGTCCGTACCCCTTATACTGAGTCTGTCGTCATTAATGCGGCAACCATTCAAGCCGTATTAGGTTCGCAATTCCGCATTACCGGCCTGTCTTCTCCGCAGGAAGCGTCAGAGCTTGCTTTGATGCTGCGTGCAGGTGCACTGGCTGCGCCAATGTACTTTGTTGAAGAACGCGTGATTGGCCCAAGCCTGGGTCAAGAAAACATTGATAAAGGTGTTCTTTCAGTTGAAGTCGGCTTTATCCTAGTTGCAATCTGGATGGTGGTGTTCTTCCGTCTATTTGGCTTAATCGCCAACTTTGCCCTCGTGTTCAACTTGGCAATGATTTTAACCTTCATGTCTTGGATTGGCGCTTCCCTCACCCTGCCGGGTATTGCGGGTATCGTGATTACCATTGGTATGGCGGTCGATGCCAACGTACTGATCTGTGAGCGGATACGGGAAGAAATGAAATGGGGCGCCTCGCCCAAACAGGCCATTGTGGCCGGCTATGACCGGGCGTACAACACCATTCTCGACTCCAACTTAACGACTTTCCTTGTGGCGTTTATTCTGTTTGCCATTGGCACAGGCCCGATTAAAGGCTTCGCTGTCACTTTGATGATTGGTATTGTCTGCTCGATGTTTACTGCCATTACAGTAACCCGCGCAATTGTACAGCTGATCTACGGCAAAAAACGCAACCTGCATAAGTTGAGCATTTAAGGAGATCGATGATGACTGAAAATACTCAACTGAAATCGAAGCAATACGGCCGACCAGATAACGAACGTGTTATTCCGTTTATGAAGATTGCATTGCCTGCGGCAGTGATTTCTATCCTCTTAACGGTTGCCAGCATTTTCTTTATTGCCACCAAAGGTCTAAACCTTGGTCTAGACTTTACCGGCGGTGTTTCTGCAGAGCTGAACTACAGCCAGCCCGTAAAAGCCGCGGATGTCTCCGAAGCCTTAGCAAAAGCAGGCTTTAAAGACTCTGTGGTACAGACTTTAGGCTCTAACCGCGACTTGATGGTGCGTATGCCCGTCCAGGAAACGGCTGAAGCTGCAGACTTAACCAAAGAAATCACCACGGCAGCGCAATTGCCGGGCAACAAAGCTGAAGTGCATAAAGTTGATGTCGTCGGCGGGCAAGTCGGCAACGAACTGTACATCCGCTCGGGCGGCGCTGTGGCATTGGCCATGCTGCTGATGCTGGTTTATGTCACAATCCGCTTTGAATTCAAGCTGGCGCTGGGCGCAGTGCTTTCCCTGCTGCATGACGTGATTGTCACTGTCGGTGTTTTTGCCATGATGCAGTGGCCATTTGACCTAACAGTTTTGGCCGCAATTCTTGCGCTATTAGGCTTCTCGCTCAACGATAACATCGTTGTATCTGACCGTATCCGCGAAAATTTCCGGAAAATCCGCGGTGCAGAGCCTTTGGAAATCGTCAACATTGCCTTAACCGAGACGTTGCGCCGTACGATTCATACGTCGGCGACCCTGCTGCTTGTGGTATTAGCCATGATGTTCCTGGGCGGCGAAGGCCTGCACTGGTTCTCAGTGGCAATGTTTATCGGTGTCTTTGTCGGCACCTATTCTTCGATTTATATCGGGACTGCCTTTGCCTTATGGCGCGGCTTGAACCGTCAGGACTTCATTGTACAAGTGAAGCCTGAGTTTGAAGAAGAAAATGAAATTCCACGCTGATTGCTAAATCATATAAAAACCCATCTTCGGATGGGTTTTTTATGGCTTTATGGGTGCTGTATCAGCTGGATTTCAGGAAAAGTAAAACCTCTGCAGGATAATTCTGAACGCCATGCAACCGTCAGCATAAGGTGAGGCAGCTGAAAATTTTGATAGGCGAATGTGCCAAGGCTGGAATGGCTGCACACGCCTCCATTCTGATCGGGATGAACTTGTGTATCCAATTCATTCAAATTCATGCGGATGCCCAAACCTGACGCTTTGAGCACCGCTTCTTTCGCCGTCCACACTTTAAACCAATAGTCCGATGGATCTTCTAAACTTTCCCAGAGCGCTAATTCACGCGGATGAAACGCATGGCGCGCTAAAGCCTCAAAACGCACTTTCCGCGCTAAATCCTCTACATCAACACCAATATCCTGCAGGCTGGCGCTGAGCGCTAAAGCATAATTCTGCTGGCTGTGCGAATGATTAAATGCAATTTCAGGCAGGCTTTTAAGATAAGGCTTGCCAAATTCGGTGATCCCCAAATCAGCATCCTGTATCTGCTGCCGGCTAAATGCACTTAAATGCTGATTGCGCTGACGGTAAATCTGCTGCTTTTTATACGTTTGGTAGGCGCGCATATCCGGAAAATCATCACGCGGTAAAGGCGCGAGCTGAGCCAGAGCATGCACATGCACTTGAATATTTTTAGGCTTGCTCATTATGTACTCAGCTCGATGTTCATGGCTTTTTAGAACTTAACAATATCGCCTTTCAGCGCAACGCCAGCAATAGCTGTACCTTTGGCGCATCGGTAAGTCGTGGTGCTGCGGGTTTCATTCGACTTATAGAAGCTCACCAGATTAGTCACAGCATTTGCGCCCTTGGCTTTTGCGGTATTTTGGAATTGAATCAGTGCTGAACGAAGTACATGATCACATGCGCTTTCAGCAGATTTGGCAAAACCATTGGTTTTTTTATTGGTCACTAAGCCTTTTTCAATCACCTTGCCGCCTGACTTGGTGCCCGCCAAATAAAACTTCACAGAACCATCCAGTGTTCCATCCGCCACAGCGCGGTCCACAGCTTCTTTAAAATTAAAGTCGTGCATGGTATCTGCCGCATGTCCTGCAGCCATTCCGCTCAAAGTCAGCACCGCGGCTGCGCAAATATTTTTGAATAACATTATTATACCCTCGTCTAATCAGACACGTTTAAAAATCAGGGAGGTGTTGATTCCTCCAAAAGCAAAATTGTTGCTCATCATGATGTGCGTTTCTGCTGAACGCATTTCATTGACGATATAATCCAAATCACCGCAGCCGCTGTCAAGCTGATTTAAATTCAGCGTAGGCACCAGCTGATTGCGCAGCATCATCTCAATACTCAGCCATGCCTCAATGGCCCCGCATGCCCCGAGCGTATGGCCAAAATAGCTTTTTAATGAGCTGATCGGCTTCTTGCCCAAGATCCGCGCGGTGGCTTGTGATTCGGCAATATCGCCCTGATCGGTTGAGGTGCCGTGTGCATTGACATAATCAATATCTTCGGCTGTAAGCTGGGCATCTTTCAGCGCCAACTGCATACAACGGCCCATCATTTCAGAATCAGGTCGGGTCACATGCTGACCATCGGTATTGCTGCCATAACCGACAATCTCGGCATAAATGGTCGCTCCGCGCGCTTGGGCATGTTCATATTCTTCTAAAATCAAACAGCCTGCGCCTTCACCGACCACCAAACCATCCCGGTCTGCATCAAATGGGCGTGGCGTTGTCTCAGGTCGATCATTTTTCATACTGGTTGCTAATAACACATCGAACACGGCTGAACCTGCGGCACTGAGTTCTTCTGCACCGCCTGCAATCATCACTGTTTGCTTGCCATATTTGATCGCTTCATAAGCCTGACCAATGGCCATGGAACCTGAAGTACAAGCACTTGAGGTCGGCAGCGTTAAACCTTTTAGGCCAAAATACACCGTCATATTGACTGCACTGGTATGCGACATCATGCGGATGTATGTGGTCGCATTCATCTTCCCCATATTGCTGTTCAGCAGCATTGCGCCAAATTCAGCAACCGCATCTACGCTGCCCGCCGATGAACCGAAAGCAACGCCTGCATCGCCGCTTTTTAAGATCTCATCATTCAGCAGCCCTGCATCTTCCAATGCTTTTTCAGCGCATACCACTGACATCAAGGCAACACGCCCCATGCCACGGGTTACTTTACGGTTAAAATGCTTCGGTACAGTAAATGACTCCACTGGGCCAGCCAATTTACTGCGTAAATCAGGATAAATTTCCCAGTCAGGCATATAGCGAATACCGCTTTTGCCTTGTGCAAACTGCTCAAAAATTTGTTCTGCGGTTTCACCCAAAGAGGTAATCCCAGACATGCCTGTTACTACAACACGTTTCATTAGATCAAGCCTCCATTGACTGAAATCACTTGGCGGGTGATATAACTGGCATCATCGCTACATAAAAACTTCACCGCTTTTGCGACTTCTTCCACCTGCCCCATGCGCTGCATCGGGATCATTTTCAAGGCATGTTCTTTCACTTCTTCCGTGACCATTTCGGTTTCAATCAAGCCCGGAGCCACACAGTTCACCGTAATTTTGCGTTTGGCCAATTCCAGTGCCAATGCTTTGGTCGCGCCAATTAAGCCTGCTTTGGCAGCACTATAGTTCACCTGACCGCGGTTACCCATGATTCCAGACACCGAAGATAAGGTCACAATACGTCCGCCCTTTTTCAAGCGAATCATCGGCATCATCAAGGGTTTCAGCACATTATAAAAACCGTTCAGGGAGGTCGAGACCACGTCATCCCAGTCTTCATCAGTCAGTGCGGGGAAAGCGCCATCACGGGTTAATCCTGCATTCAACACCGCACCGTAAAAAGCGCCATGCTGTGCTATATCTTGCTCCAAAATGGCAGCAATCTTTTCACGCTCATTCACATCGAACATCAGTACATGGCTGGCCTGCCCAAGCGCTTGAATCTCCTGAGCCACTGCTTCGGCCTCAGACTGTCTTGAGCGGGCATGGACCGTAACATCAAAGCCTGCCTTTGCCAACTCTAAAGCGATCGCTTTACCTATTCCACGGCTCGAACCCGTGACTAAAATTCTTCTGCTCACACTAATTTTCCAATAATTTCATTCATATTTTCAGGCTCAAATACACTCAATATGGCGCTGAACCGATGTTCTTGATATTCAATTTCACAATTAAACTGCCCCAAACCTTCGTGCAGATAGCTTTGCTCTACCCGAATCCGCACAGTTGCACCTAAACTAAAATAGGCACAGGGTAACTGCATTTTACGCGTTCCCAATAAAAAGCCAATTTTCGGTGGTAAGCCCTGAGTTTGCCCTTTATAGCCTGCATAGGCGCTGATGGTCTGCGCCATCAGCTCAATACTGCTCCATGTCGGCAAACCTTCTGGCTCACAAAACATCAAATCAGGCGTGATGTGAAGCTCTGCAATCGCAAACGTATCATTGGCTTCAATCAGATGACTCACGAAAACCATCGGTTTTTCATGCGGAATAAATTGTACTGCATCCATCATGGCAAAGCCGTCCCGAAAATTAAACTGATATTGCTGCCGCCAAAAGCAAAAGAATTGCTCATTGCATAGCGAATGGGTGTATTCAAATGCGGTGTAAGCACATAGTTTTGCCCAGCCAAAGCATCGTCCAATTCGCCTGTATGATGCAGCGGCAACCAGGATTGATCTAATAAAACCTGCTGGCAAATAAAGGCTTCAATTGCACCCGCTGCCCCCAGACAATGCCCCGTTTTATGTTTAGTACTGCTCAAAGCCACAGTTGCATCTGAAAATACGCTCTGTACTGCCTTAATCTCCATCGCATCATTTTGCGGTGTAGAAGTGCCATGTAAATTTAAATAATCAATATCACTTGCTTGCAGCTGTGCAGCGTCTAAAGCTTTTTGCATCGCCTCCGCAGCCCCTTTCCCTTCTGGATGCGGTGCTGAAATATGCCATGCATCCATTGACTCTCCACTCGACAGCAGCATCACAGAGGCAGGCGCTTTAGAGAGTAAAAACAGTCCTGCAGCTTCGCCAATATTGATGCCGTCACGGCTGGCGCCACAGGGCTGGCAAATTCCGCTCGATAAGCTTTCTAAACTGTCAAAACCATTTAAGGTTAGCTTGCACAGGGTGTCGACTCCACCGACTAAAACCACATCGGCCAAATCGGCATTCAGCAGACGTTGCCCCGCCGCCATCGCTTTGGCCGCCGAGGAACAAGCGGTAGAAATGGTATAGGCAGGCCCTTCCCAGCCCAAATACTGTTGTAAGGCTTTCGCTAAACTGCCCATTTCCTGTTTTTGATGCTGTACAGACCGCGGCATAGGATGTTGAAACTGGGCTTTTAAGACCGGCTCATTATCCGCAATGCCTGAGGTTGACGTACCGATAATCACCGCAAGACGATGTTTAGGAAACTCAGCGGTATAGGCACGAATCTCGGTTTCAATCTGCGACAAAGCCGTCAGGGCAAAGCGTAAATTCCTTGAGTCTGCACTGCTTAAGCTTTCAGGGACTGCTTGAACTAAGGGTTGATCAAATGCGCCAACCCATACCGTGTGCCCCGCAATCAGATCCTCTCGTGGCGACAGGGTATTTTCGGTGCTTATTAAGGCATGTTGAAGCTCAGCGGCATTTTGTCCCAAAGCCGACAGCGCCGCACTGAACTGAATGCCAACGGCTGAAACATGCTGTAGATTTTTAGTCATGATGGCCGCCTTGATCATCTTCTAAAGTATTGCTCACCGCACTGATCACCATCTGATAAGGCACTTGCAGATTATCCAGCTCAATTGCTCCCTCATTTTGCTGAATTTTCAACACGGGCTGCTGCTGTATATAAATGATATCGTCTTTCTGCACGACTGCATTTTGAGCAGCATGCAGCGCTGCAAAATTGGGATAGGTTGCATATAGAATATCGCGCACCACATAATCAAAAGGCAACCGTTTCATTGGATCAATCCGCTGTTCAACGTCTACCTTTTGACCATCAAAACTGAGCTTGAATAACTGCTGTCCTGTAAGGCTCAGCGCAAGCATGTCAAGCGACTGTCCTCTTTGCTGCTGATACAGTAAAAAACTGAAACTCTGGGTTTTCCACTGCACTTCAATTTGGTCTTGGCGCTGGTAATTCTGCGCAGCCCACTCTGGAGTCACGAGTCCTTGCGCTTTGGGAATCCAGCTTTGACAGGCATTACAGAGTAGAGCACTGGCTAAAACCCAACTGACAGTCTTTAAACGCAGCTTAAGTTTCATCGGTCAGCGGCTCTTGCTGTTGTTGTGCTTCTCGGCAATATTCGGCCAAGGTGCTCAAGCGTTGTTTGGCATTGCGGTGAATGGGGTTAGTCGTATCCCATGCATAGCCTGCCAGTAAAGATGCAATCATACGGCGGATTTTTTCATCCTGCTGAGTCGAAAATACCACATCCTGAAACTCGCCTGAATACCAGGATTCGACATAGGCGCGGAACACTTGAATGCCTTTACGCAGCGGCTTTTCATATTGCTCCATCCAGCCGACCGCCTGACCTTGCAGCACTTGTTCGACCAATGGCACGGCTAGACTGGACGATTTCAAGGCAATGGTCACCCCTGAAGAAAAGACAGGATCGAGAAACTCGCCCGCATTGCCGAGTAGCGCATAGTTGTTGGATGCCAAATGTTTCACATCGGCAGAGTAGCCCACCAAAGTACGGACAGGAGTGTCATGTTTAGCATGACGCAGTACATGCGACAAACTGGCATCATCAGCCAAAATACGCTTCTGTAAGGCTTCTAAGTCATAGTCTGCACTGCCGTCATAGCCGTATTTTTCAAAGAAATCTTGTTCCGCCACGATGCCAAATGAAGAGCGCCCATCAGCAAAGGGAATCAGCCAATACCACGCACGGTGGTCTTTTTCATGCACGGTAATTAAAATTTTCTCACGGTCAAACTCAGGGTCATTCAATAGGCCGTCTTCAATATGGGTAAAGACTGCACGGCGCACCGGAAAGTCCGACGGGCTTTCTAAGTCGAGAAACTTTGGCAAAATGCGGCCAAAACCGCTGGCATCCAAGAGGAACTTGCCTTGAATTTGATAGCTGTCACCTTGCGCATCTTTGACCGTCAAAATCGGCTGTGTGGTTGCGACATCGACCGCCAAAACTTCATGACCAAAACGGATGTCCGCGCCCATTTTTTCAGCTTGCTGTGCCAAAAGCTGGTCAAAGTTGGCACGCCGAACCTGCCATGTGGTGCCCGGGCCTTCACTAAACTTTTGGGTAAAGTCATAAAAGCTGCGCTGTGAGCCTCTTAAAAAAGCCGCGCCATTTTTAAACTGAAAGGCATATTCATCGGCATGCGCACGCACCGTTTCCAACAAACCCGCTTCTTCTAAAAACACCATACACTGCGGCAATAAAGACTCGCCGATGGAAAAACGCGGAAAATATTGCTTTTCGATGACCGTGACTTGATGGCCTTTTTGGCGCAGCAAAGCTGCTGCCGAACTGCCTGATGGTCCCGCCCCAATAATTAAAACATCTGTCTGTTGCATGGTGCTCATTGCACTGTACCCTTTGACTCAGCTCTTTGGCTGATATTGTTGAACCACCACATGTTTTGCATCGGAGGATGTAAAAAGTGTGGCATAAATAAATGAGAAAATAACGCCCAGCAACACCGTTAAGCCAAAACTGTGAATGGCATAGGTATGACTGAAAGACAGCAAGCCAAAACTAAAGAACGTCGACATCATGCACAGGAACAAAGCCATGCCCACCACCTGCGGGTGATCATGTCCGTGGCGGTAGAAAATCGCATAGTCCACCCCAATTCCAATGATCAGGAAGGTGCCCATAATACTGAATAAATTAATCTCCACGCCCAGCCATGCTTGAATCGCAAACGTGGTCATTAAAGCCATGCTGACAGGCAACACCAAAGGCAGAATGGATTTTTTGCCATAAAGTGCCCCTAAGCCAATGGCTAAAATCACCAAAGCACTCAGCAATAGCCACTGTGCCTGCTCACGGTGCTGTTTAAACAATTCAGACAGTTGATGAACTGGACGTAACAGTTGCACATCAGCAGTTTCAAGCTGTTGCACGGCTTTGACGTCATGCACATTTTGCAGCATCACTAAACGCTGCGTCGGACTCATCTGCAAAAAATGCAGGGGATGATCTTTAAAGACTGCTTCGGTCAGCAACGGTTGGTCTTTTAAATGCGCTTGCCAGTTTAAAACATCGGCTGCATTGAGCTGTAACGCTTGCGCATATTTCACCAAAGCGGGCTGAGGAATCGCCTGTAACATCGCAATATTGTGCTTCTGCTGCTCAAGCGAGGGAATCCACTGCCCTAAAGCTTGCACAGCATCTAGCTTTCCAGCCTGCTGCAAGGGCGCAAGCTCTTCCAGCAATTGCTGTTCATGCTGTTCTAACTCTGCTGGGGTTCTGCCCTGTACCACAAAATATTCGCTGCTTTGCTGTTGCATAAAACGCGAACGAATATATTGATCTTCCTGCTTTAAGGTGGCATCCATACTTTGCAAATTGCGAATGTCATCATTGCTTTTCAGGAAGACGAGACTGCTGCCTGTGGCCAGTAGAATCAGTGCAATCATGCCATAGCGCAGCGTGTTGCGGCTCTGCACATAACTGCGTGCTTTTCCAATAAAGCCCAAAGCACGTATCGCAGGTTCCGCATTCAGCGCAGGCAGACGTGGCAGCAGTAAAATACTAGTCACCCATGCGGCACTCAGTCCAACCATAGAAAAGACTGCAATCTGTTTGAAGCCCGGAAATGGGGTAAAGCTCAGCACCACATAGGCCAACAATGTGGTCATTAGCCCCACAAATAGACTCGGCAATAATGGCTTTAGAACAGCAAATCCATCCACCTGTCGGTGCTGAGACTGCATGGCCATGAAGTAAAATGAAAAATCGACACAGACCCCAATCAGACTGGCGCCAAAGACCAGTGTCATCAGGTGAATTTCACCGAAAACCCAATAGGTCACCGCAAAGGCCACCAAGCTGCCTGTGCCGACTGCAACCATTTCCGTCAGCATCGGTCGTATCGAACGGAAGCCAAACCAGACCAAAAGCAAAATCCCGATGGTCGAACCCACGCCAATGGTCGAGATTTCCTCTTTGGCCGAATTGGTGCCAAACTGTGCAAACAGCAGCGTGCCTGTCCAATGCGGTTTAACCTGCAACTGGTTGAGCTGCTGATTGATGCTTTGAATAAAGACAGCGGTCCGTTCTTGGTAGGCAATGTTATAAGGGCTGCTATTGAGCTGAAGCACCATCAGGCGCGAGATGCCCTGCTCATCACGAAGCGTGGCAAAGCCCTGCTCTAAATTGATATCGGCATTGCTTTGTAAGGCGCTTAAACCCACTGCATAACGGGGAAACAACAGCAAGGGATCTTGCTTGAGCATTTCAGCCGTGATCGGCATGCCTGGACTCATCAGTTGCAATAAGCCTTGCTCTGTCAGTGCGGTATCATCCTGCTCCTGCACAATCTGCTGATCTGTCTTGGATAATAACCCTGCCTTGTGCTGATACAGCGCTTGGGCAAATTGATCAGGATCGAGTTGTGGACGAACAGGTAAAAACAGCTGACTTTGGTCGGCTTGGGTTTTGAGTGCTTGTGTTGCCTGTTCGAGTTGCTGATCAGTTTTGGCATCCAACACCACAAAAACTTTGTCATTTAACTGCTGACTCACATATTGCTGTGCTTGTTCTAGATGAGCATCTTGATGGGCCTCAGGCAGCAAAGCAAAAATATTGGTCTCAACCTTAATGCCTTTATTCAGCCAAGCCACGCCCAGTGCCAAAGCAATGACACACAAAATCAGCAGCCACAGGGCGCTAAATTTATTTTGCCAATTGGAAAAGCGCATTTTCCGCAGCCGTTAAAGTTTGAGGTTGAGCCGTTTGCTGGCTAAAACGAATGATGGTGCGGTTATTGGCTTGTTCCAAAATCGTGATACGATCCACATAACGCTGCCCTTGCGCATCGACTTGGACAAAAAGCTTTTTAAATAGATTGCTTTTCGGCGTTAAGCTGACATTCCACTGCATCGGGCTGTAGTTGGCAGATACCACATTAAAGTTTTTAGCGAGTGCCGCTTCATTGCCCGACATCAACTGTAAAAACATCGTCGCTACAGAGCCATAGGGAGTCTTATCAACTTCAATTTGACTGGACGTACGCTGCGTCTTTTGTACCAACTTACGCGGTGTCACCACCAAATCAGCTTTGACGGGACTTTGAATCTGCCACAGCACGCCTTGGTTTTTGCTGAACAGCACCGCGCCTTTGGACACATAGGTTTTATTCAAAGAAGCCAGTTTTTTCTGTTGCTCAAATTGGGCACGCACCACAGGCGTTGCACCAAGCTGAGCAAACACCTGCTTCAATTCAGTATTTTGTGCATTCACTGCGGGAGCAAGCAAAGTCATCATGCTGGCTGTACACGCAACCAAAATCGGCTTAGAAAATTTGTATCGAATCATGCTTGCATTACTCCGCCTTAAACTCAGGCCATGCATTTAAACAGTCCAACAACACCTGTGGCGACTGGAAGCACATTTCACGTTTTTCAATGTGTACCGCCACTTGTGAAGTATAGCCCTTGGTCAGCTTTCTGCCCGAAACCGCATCGAAAATCAGATATTCAATTTTCAGACGGTTTTCCCACTCTTTCAGAACGGCGCGCACGCGAATTTTTTGCTCAAACTCAATGCCTTGTACATAGCGCACATGACTTTCAATCACCGGCCATGCATAGCCCGAGTCACGCATTTGGTTATAGTTATAGTGAAATTGATCCAGCAGTTTGCAACGTGCGATTTCAAAATATTTTAAATAATGCCCGTGCCACACCACATTCATGGTGTCGACATCATGAAAAGGCACTTCAATGATTACATCAGCATGCATGCTCATTTCCTATGAATATTGAACAGCAATGCTGTCTAACAATTCTAAATGCTCAAAGCGATTAACCAGCGCCTGAAGCTCTTGCTGCAAAGGACGATCTTCCACTACATAGGTGAAGCTCTGAAGCACCCAGTGTTGAAATGCTGTTAAAACAGGGCTGAGTTCTGTATCTACACTTTTGAGTTCGACCGCCTGAACTGCTGCACAGCTTAGTGCCGCAACCACTTGTTCAGTCAGAGTAATGACACGACTGGCATCACGCGCAGCAATGGTGCCCATGCTGACTTTGTCTTGATTATGACATTCGGTTGAGCGTGAGAAAATTGACGCAGCGAGCGTCTGTTTTAAGGCTTCTGCCGTCCATGCCGAAACCCCGATTTGCACCGCTTTAAAGCCATGATTCAGCGGCAAGCGCTCAGGACTAGAACCGGTTAAATTACGCGGCAAGCCATTGTTCATTTTATAGTCTACCAACTGCGCCAACTGACGATCCATCAAGTCAGCAATATTCGCGATCATAATTTTCAGGCTATCCATGGCTTGAGCAATATGTCCGCCATAGAAATGTCCACCATGCAATACCCGCAGATTGACTGGATCAATCAAGGGGTTGTCATTGCTTGAGTTCAGCTCATTTTCAATAAACTGACGCAGCCACAGTTTAGAGTCTTCAAATACCCCGATCACATGCGGTGCACAGCGCAGTGAATAACGGTCTTGCAGGCGCGAACTTTGATGTTCGGTCTGTACTTCACTGTTTAACCAGTCACGCAACTGAGCTGCAATATGTTGCTGTCCCAGATGTGGTTTTTGCGCAAACAGGACTTCATCAAAATGGCTTGGATTCCCCTCTAAGGCCAAAACATTTAGTGCGGTAATCAAAGTGCTGGCAAAAGAAATCTGTTCTGCTTTTTTATAGTTTAGGCAGGCAATCGCGGTCATGACTGCTGTACCATTCATCAGGGCTAAACCTTCTTTAGGACGCATCACCAAAGGCTGCAAACCTTTTTCGGCATACACTTGTGCAATCGGTACGATCTGGCCTTGATAGTACACATCGCGCTCACCGACCAATGCCCCAGCGATATAAGACAAAGGGGTCAAGTCACCACTGGCACCGACCGAACCCTCCGATGGAATCACCGGAATCACATCTTCATTCAGCATCCAGACCAAACGCTGCAACAAGGCATGGGAGACACCCGAATAACCGCGTGCCAAAGAACATAAACGCACCACCACGACAGCACGTGCGGTAATTAAGTCTAAGTTTTGCCCCATGCCACAGCCATGAAAACGCGACAAATGCAGCGGCAGCTCATGCACTTGGTGGGCTGGAATTTCAACCAAACACGAATCGCCATAACCCGTGGTCACACCATAAATGACGCCTTCATCTTGCAACAGCTGATCGAGGAAATCTGCGCCGCGTTGAATCAATGCTGTCCATTCAGCAGAGGCAGGCAATGCCACCTGTTTTTCTTTACGCGCTACAGCTACAACATCTTCAATACTGAGCGGAGTTTCCCCAACAATTAACACAAGACTTATCCTTTATTCCAAAAATTATAAAAATTAAACCATTGATAGGGCGCGCGTATGCAATGCTGTTCCAACAGTTGCACATACTGTCTTGTGGTCTGCTGCATGGCCTGTAAACGCTCTTTACGCGGCCAATTTAACTGCTCCGCGACTTGATGAATATGCACTTCAAAATGTCTATCGACTCGATAACAAAACACTGCCAGCACAGGAGCTTTCAACAAACTGGCCAAAATCCATGCGCCCTGCGGCCACAGCGCTTGCTCGCCTAAAAAAGCAACTGATTGTACCCGATCCGACTGCACGGGTACGCGGTCTGCCGCCACAATCACCCATTCACCCTGATCCAATTTATCCTGCAAAATCAGTGCTGTTTCAATTCCCAACTCATCCACCGAAACCAAATTGACATCGGCATGTTCATTCAGCTTTTTTAAAAATGCATTGAACTTGGTAGCATGTTTTTGATAGACCAACACATTAATTTTCTGAGGATGCTCTGCCTTGACTGCACGGAGTAATTCAATATTGCCAAAGTGCGACACCACAATCACCGCACCTTTTTGATAGTGCGAACGAAAGTGCGCATGACCATGCAGCTTTAGGTTCTGCTCAGGAATATGCCCGAGCCAGCCCTCAATTTTATCTAAAACACATTCGCCAAATTGCATCAAATGCGTATAGCTGTTCCACAGCTGCGGCTCAGCCTGAAACGGCGACTGCGCACCTGCAAAATGATGCAATTTTTTTAAGTACAATAGCGAAGCCTGACGTGCGGTATTGGAAAAGAGCCAGTACCATAAAATCACAAAGTACAAGATGACTCGGCACAGCCA
Source organism: Acinetobacter bouvetii DSM 14964 = CIP 107468 (assembly GCF_000368865.1). Lineage (GTDB taxonomy): Bacteria > Pseudomonadota > Gammaproteobacteria > Pseudomonadales > Moraxellaceae > Acinetobacter > Acinetobacter bouvetii. The sequence goes on along the minus strand of NZ_KB849729.1, from coordinate 75,898 downwards.
GCGCCCACCTAAACGGTAGAAACCCAGCATCAGCATCAGCGGTAACATCCCGCCCCGCTCTTTCACGGCGCTCCATTTCTGCATATGCTTCTGACCGCCTTAGCCTTTGACTTTCTGATAAATCAGTTTGGGAAAACGTAATATCATCCCGCCGAATAATCGACTATGCGCGCGCGCCATACCTAAATTGTCACGCCAAACATCGAAATGTGAAATGCCGCCTTCAGGGTAAATCACATGCGTGGGCAAATTGATAAACGGTACATTGTTCCATTTCAAACGCACCAAAATTTCCGAGTCAAAGCCCATCCGCGGTTGAAACTTGGCTGTATTTAAAATGTTTACCGTCTGCGTCAAAGGATAAACGCGGAAGCCACACATGCTGTCTTTAATGTCAAAAGACAGACTGTTAATCCATACCCAAATATGCGTTGCATAACGGCCATAGAGACGTTTTTTCGGAACAGTCGCATCAAAGATCGGCTGACCAATAATCATGGCTTCGGGATGCTGGATAGATGTGTCTAAAAAGCGCTGTACATCCTGCCAGTCATGTTGTCCATCGGCATCCAGTTGCAAGGCATGACTATAACCACATTGAAGGGCATGCTTGAGCCCCGTAATCACCGCCTGCCCCTTACCTTGATTGTGGCTATGTTCAACCAAATCGACCCTAGGGTAGTCATGCGCGAGCTGATGTAACACTGCCGTACAAGCAGTATCACTGCCATCATTCACCATAATAATCGGTAACTCAAAAGAGCTTAAATGTGACAATAACGCAGCCAAATAATGCGGATGGTTATACACAGGAATCACAAAGCAGTGTTTCATTTTAGTCTCTCGGCTTAAACGTCTGACGGGACAACAAACAGCAAACGTCCGGATGCCAATATTTTGTCATGATTTTTCAGCTCAAAACTGACCTTATTTGCTTTTCGGCTGAGCACCAGTTCCACCGTTTGATAGGGTTGAATCAGTCCCTGAAATTTTAACTGTTCAAAACCGTTACACCACAGTAAATCCGCCCAGTTTTGTTTGGCAAAATGCTGAATAAATCCTATTTGTCCTACACCCGGATAAATCGGGAAGTTCGGAAAATGTCCTTTAAAGCACTCCAGCTCAGGAATAAATTCTAAAGCATAACTAATCTGTGTATCCTGAGACTGCTGAGTCAACACCACAGGCAAGGTCATCGGCTGAAAGAGTGATTTTAAATACTGTTTATTCAGCTTCGATTGTGCATTTTGTGGCATTTGCGTTAAGAACCGCCACTGCCGCGGAATCGCAATGCTTTCCAGTTTTTGTTGTAATTGTTTTTTCAGTTGTGCAGTAAATGCGGCTTTGCCCTTTTCAATGAGCAGTGCCCGAGCATCTCCGGTCAACACTGCCACCACTGCCAAAATCTGACGCTGTTCTTTTTCATGAATTAGGACATGGCACTGCTGTATTTCGACCAACTCAGCGAGTTTCACTTCTATTGCATCGAGACTTAAACGCTTTTCTTCGAGTTTGACAATGCGATCCAAACGCCCCAATAACTGAAACGAACTTTTGGGATTCTGTGCATCCACGACCTGCACTTTATCCCCGGTTAAAATCCAATCCGCGCTAAAGGCATGGTTGGTTTTAACGGCTAACTCTTGCTGCTCGACGCACTGAATTGCGACATTGGCAAAGGGAGTCCATAGCGCATCATCTGCCTGACGGTGGGCGATCCCGCCTGTTTCAGAACTGCCAAACACTTCAGTAATCGGACGGTTCAGCAAAGGCCGCACACCTGCATCCAACTTCCCGCCAGAGGAATAGACCCTATGGCAGTCTTGCAATACCACATCTGTAGTCCAGCGCTTCAACAAAGCGGGGCTGGAAATCAGATAATTGGGCAGCTGCACATGGGCAATTTTCTTTTGAAGATCGACCACATCTTCAGGGAAAGCCAGTTGTTTTTGATAGAAACTGCGCCCACTGGCTAAGGGCCACAACAACTTAAACAACAAACCATAAATATGTTGATGGCTCACCGTAGCAATCGCGACCGCCTGCTCAGGCAAGTCAAAACTGGCCTCTAAACCGCAGACTTCATTGAACAACTGTTGCAAGGTGCGCGGAATCTTTTTCGGCTGCCCAGTTGAGCCCGAAGTATAAAAATACAGCTGCGCCTGATTGAAAAAGGCAGCATCAAATTGAAGCTCGAAGGTTGGCGCTGCTGTCGACGGCAAACGTTTTAAAAAATAAATCTGCTGTTCAGCCAATTCTTTTTCTAAGTCGCTGATCCGATGCGGCGGCAACAGCACTTGCTTGCCTGCTTGCAAGGCCGCAAACAACAACACTAAAAACTCGTAACTGTCTTCTTGCCAAAGCGCCCATACAGGCTGTTCCAACGGCTGAATTTGCGCAGCCTGTTCAGCCACATCCAACCAAAAAGTGTGAAAGGAAACGAAACTTGAGTCCGCCTGAATACACAAGGGACGCGATGAATGGAGATGGTGTTGAAAATGACAAGACATAAAATTTGTTTTTAAAACCGTATTTCTAATCGCTATAGTTCGAGGCCACTGTTTCAGCTGCCCTGACGGAAATGCTGTTATTTCTGTGCCTGATGCAACCGTTGTTGACGTTTGCGTAACACAAACTCTCCCAGTAACAACCCACCCATCAAGACATAAGAGATCAAGCCGTTATACAGCACCCAAATCTTCATCGGTGCAAAGAAAACAGTGATCAGGGCAATGACCGCATTGATGCAAAAAAAACCACACCAAACTTTGGTCACTTGACGGGTCCATCCTACCCCTTCTTCGGGCAAATTAGGCTCTGCCAAACGTGCAAAACGTTCAATCATTGAAGGCGGTCGAATCAAGGTGCTGGCAAAAATAAACAGCGCCCCGAGACTCATAAAGACAGGATAGAGTTTAAGCCACGCATGATCTTTTAAAATCAAACTCAGCCCGCCGCATAAAATGGCAAAACCCGTCAAGGGCCACAGCAAGGCATTACCCTTACTCAATAAGCGCAAGATGCCCAGCGCAATCAATACCGCACTGACCCAGACATACTGTCCATGCGCTAAAGCATAAGCCACAAAAAAAGGATAGAGGATCAATCCGACCCCTGCTATCCCTTTTAAAATGTTGTTCATGCAGCCGACATATTCTGAATCACGACCACCACATCTTGCACGGTACGCACATTTTTAAAGTCTTCAGGATTAACTTGTTTGCCTGTCAGCTCTTTAATTTTTACGACCAAATCAATGGCATCAATACTGTCGACATCGAGGTCTGAAGCTAGGTTTGATTCTAACTGCACATCTTCAGGCGCAATTTCAAACAGCTCTTCCATCCACTCACGTAATTTTTCTAACACGGTTTCTTGTGCAAGCATAGCAACCTCTTATGCTGTTTTCTGTGCTTCAACCAAAGCCACTAAGCTTTGAATTGATTTAAAATGTTCTTTGGTTTCTGCAGACTCTGCATTTAGATGAATGCCATAACGCTTTTTCAATGCCAAACCCAATTCTAAAGCATCAATCGAGTCCAAACCCAGACCATCACCAAACAAAGGCGCGTCTGTATCAATATCTTCAATACGGATGTCTTCAAGGGCGAGGACATCAATAATCATTTGCTTTAATTCATCAGCAAGATTGCTCATTTAGGGATAACTCTTGGTTAAAAAACCACTGTAATTGTTGATTTAATTGACGCACATTTTTGGGATTGACCGTTACATCATCCAATACGTCTTCCACTCGGATCGCATCCAACACTTTCACATGGATATGAAAAGGCTGTTCTGGAATGTGATACCACTTTTCATTTTTGGTCAGGGTCGATGGCGTGCAGCTAATCAGTACAGGGCGAATCGGCACACCGGCACGCAGGGCAATATTGGCCGCACCACGCTGAAAGTCGTTTAGCTGCTCACCTTTTGCTGTTCGCGTCCCTTCAGGAAAGATCAATAAGGACGCCGCATGATCTTGCTGTAATTTTTGTACGCAGTCCTGAATAAATTGTTCGGAACCTGCATTTAAAATATAACCCGCACTTTGCACAGGACCTTTGGTAAATGGATTCGACCACAGCGCCTGCTTAACCACGCAGTTTGCTTGTTCCATTAAACCAATTAAAACCACCACGTCAATCAGTGTCGGATGATTGGCAATCACCAACTCCTGCTGGCTGTGCTGTAGTTTGTCTAAGCCTTCAACTGTATAAGTCATGATGCCCAGTTTCACCATCATTTCGGTGAAACCTTTAAAACTGTGCTTAATCACCTTCTGAGTGCGCTGCTTTCGAAGCTCAAGGTCTGCTGAACTCAGCTTGACCAGTGGTGCAATCAAACCACCAATCGCCACGCCACCTAAACCAAAGCTGGCAAAGCTAAACCCTGTCGCCCCAACGCGCCATGCATAATTGGCTTTTTGCTTAATCCGATTTAATTTCAGCATTTCGTCCACGCTTCAGATTCAGTTTGCTCAGGATTAGTCCAAAACGTGTTAAATGCTAAAGCCTGCTGATAGGCTGGCGTTGAATCCGTATGCTTTGGCGTCAACATCAAATTGGCAGGCGTTAATGAAATCATCGCTGCCATCGCAAAAGCAGCAAATGGTTGATGCTCGATATAAATGTCTGGCAAGGCTTCATCATAATACACCAGCAAAACCTGACGAGCTTCTGGCCTTGTTTTTAACCATGCATAGGCTTCAATCAACCCATCATTCCACGAACCCGCCAAACTGGTCGCAGGTGTCGCATCCTGACATAAAATAGAATATAAGCCTGAAATTGCATTATGTACCGAGGTTGAAAATTGGGTCGGTGAAGGGGTTTGCTCGCTTAACACATCTTCCAGAATATTCAGGGTTTTTGCTTCATCGCCATATTGCGACACCCAAACAATATAATCGACATTCTGGGTGGCTAAAGTCTGCATTGCGCTATTCAAAGCCAGCTTTGCCAGACGCGATAAGCGTCGGCGCTGCATCGCAGGAATGTGTTCTAAAGCAGGAAATACGCCGTCTTCCCGGCTCATTGTCAGCTGAGACACATTTAATAGCACCATGCGCTGTATTTCCTTACTCTTTTTAATTCACGTACCGTATTTGCGCGGATTATAGCATTGACGATATTTTTTTTACAAAAAATATCTTGATCCTTTTCAATATCATATATTTAGGTTTGTTTTTCAGTTCCGCTACCGAAGAACAAAAATATAAAAAGCCTGCATTGCGCAGGCTTTTTAATGCAACCGTTTGAATCAGCCGCCTTGAATGAAACGGCGCGCGCTGATAATGCCTGGCTGCTGCTCTAAACGGGCCAGCAAACGCGACAGCTGCGCCAAACCTTTCACTTCAATCAGCAGTTTCATATTGGCAATACCGTCTGCTTCAGAAATAGTATTCACCTGACGGATGTTGATCTGATCGGAGAAAATCACCTGTGTCAGGTCTTTCAGCAGGCCGCGGCGGTCATAGGCTTCCACCACAATCTGCACGCTCTGACCGCGGGTCGGCTGCATTTCCCAGTCCGCTTCAACCGCGCGTTCCGGTTCCTGACTGATCATGCGCACGTAATCGGGACATGCCACTTTATGAATACTCACACCGCGGTTCAGGGTAATGTATCCGGCAATGGCTTCACCGTGCACTGGCTGACAGCACTGCGCCACATGCAGCTCTACATTGTCCAAGCCGTCAATCAGGATGCCGTGCGCAGACAGCGTATGGCTGGCGCGCGGATTCAGGGCCGGCTTCAGCACCAGCTCAGGCTCATCCTGGTCCAGATGCATATGGCGGTTGACCTGATTCATTAAGGAATGCAGGCTGACATCGCCGCTGACCAGACTGATCAGAATATCTTCACCGGATTTCACATTGAAGTGATTGCAGTAATCGTTCAAATCAATGCTTTTAGGATGAATGGCCAGACGTGATAATTCTTTATTCAGAATTTCACGGCCCACTTCCAAGTTTTTGCTGCGGTCTTGCTGGCGGAACCAATGGCGCAGCTTATCGCGCGCGCGGGCTGTCTTAATATAGCCTAAAGAATTTACCAGCCAGTCACGGTTCGGCTCGCGGTCTTTCTTGGTTAAAATTTCAACCTGCTCGCCGGTTTTCAGGGTGTAGGTCAGCGGCACATAGCGCTGATTGACCCGCGCAGCATAGCATTTGTTGCCGACTTCGGTATGCACATGATAAGCGAAGTCCAGCACGGTAGAGCCGCGCGGCAGTTCTTTAATATCACCATCCCGGCTGAAGACATAAATTTTTTCAAACCCTTCGAAATCTTGAATTTGCTCAAAATTCTCTTCAGACTCATCGTCTTTATGCGCACTGGCGTCATTGCGCTCCTGATAATGTTCAAGCACGGCGCGCAATGAGTGCAGGCGGTGATTGAACGACTGATCGGTGTTTTTGCTGCCTTCTTTATAATTAAAGTGCGAACAGACGCCCAGCTCCGCTTCTTCATGCATTGCATTGGTGCGGATTTGCACTTCAAGCGATTTATTTTCAGCAATCACCGCAGTATGCAGGGAGCGGTAGCCATTGGCTTTCGGGTTGGTAATATAGTCATCAAACTGATGCGGAATATGGCGCCAGATTTGATGCACAATGCCTAAAGAGTGATAGCATTCAGGCACTGTTTTAACCAATACGCGGACTGCGCGGATATCATAGAGCTGATCAAAACTCAGATTCTTGCTTTTCATTTTCCGATAAATCGAATAAATGTGCTTCACCCTGCCGCTGATTTCAGCTTCAATGCCATGTTCAGCCAATTCATTGCGCAGCTTATCAATCACAAACTGAATGTAATGTTCACGCTCTAAGCGCTTTTCATTCAATAAAGACGCGATTTCTTTATAGCGCTCCGGCGCTAAATAGCGGAACGCTAAATCCTCGAGTTCCCATTTCAGCTGCGCAATGCCCAAACGGTGCGCCAAAGGTGAATAAATGGTGAGAATCTCACGCGCCACACGCTCTTGACGCTCGCGTGATGCCTGCGCCAATTCGCGCAATGCATAGGTCCGCTCTGCCAGCTTGATCAGTACAACGCGGACATCTTCCGTCACTGAAATCAGCATCTTATAGATGCCGCTTAAATGTTCGCGCTGATTATTATTAAAATGATCTTCCAGGCGCTTGTTCTGCTCAATCAGTTCAGACAGCTTACCCATCGCCAAAGTGCCTTTGACCAGGCTGTGCACTTGTTCGCCAAATTTTGCCAGCACTTCATCCAAGGGCATGACGCCTTCACGCACGCAGCGGTAAAGCATCGCAGCGGAAAGCGTATCTTCATCAACATGCAGATGCGCCAGGATATCCGCCATTTCAATACCAGTATAAAAGGTATTGGAACGGTGATTGACCGTAGAGTCTAACTCTCTTTGCAAGGTTATACGCGCAACTTCTTCAAGCTGCTTGAGGGGCGCCCCCAGTAAGCCGCGCACACGATCCAGCCATTCCGCCAAATCATGCGATGCTTGATCGGCATGTTCTACAGTCGCTTCCTGAGACAGTTCATTTAAACGCCCCGGGAGCTGTTCACGCACTGTGACCATACCCTACTCCTACTTTTTTACTCTTCATTATAACTTAAATCATTCGGCTTATTTTCTTGTTCGAACAAAGCAATCGATTCAACATGACCGGTATGAGTAAACATATCCATCACGCCTGCTTTTTTCAGCAGATAGCCTTGCTGCGCCAATATTCCTGCATCTCTAGCCAAAGTCGCTGGATTGCATGAAACATAAACAATTCTTTTTGCACCAAATTTGGGCACATAATGCATAATTTCTTCTGCGCCTGAACGCGGCGGATCAATCAATAATGCATCAAAACCCTCTTTTGCCCAAGAATGATGCGAAAAGTCTTTTGTTAAATCTTGTGAATAGAACTTCAGCCAATCAATGCCATTATTTACAGCATTTTCTGCACCGCGGTGAACCATTTCCTCACTGCCTTCAACCGCAATGACCTCACCTTGCGCACCAACACAGCGCGCAAGCGGAAGAGAAAAATTTCCTAATCCGCAAAATAAATCCAGAACACGCTCGCCTTGCTTCAATTCAAGCAAATCACATGCCAGCTTGACCATTTGCGGATTAATTGTAGAGTTCACCTGCGTAAAATCTAAAGGATTGAACGCAAAATCTGCATTAAACTCTTCCAAACGGTAATGCAGGCGCATGTCTGAGCTCTGGCCATCAATGCGGGCTAAACTGCCTGGACCTGCAGGCTGCAAATACAATTGCCAACCCTTCTGTAACGCAAATTGCTGTAATTGGTTGACATCCTCATCATTTAATTTTTCAGTATGGCGTATCACCAAGGCAACATCCTGATCACCCATCGCCAATTCTATATGACCAACCGCACCCTTGCCTTTTAGACTTTGGATTAACTGCTTCAGCCGCGTAACCGAACCGAAGTTTTGATCCAGCACCAAACATCGGTCAATTGACGTCAGCTGATTGCTGGCATTTTCCCGGAATCCAACAATCAGTTTGTCCTTATTCGGCAAATAGCGCACGCCAATCCGCGCTTTACGGCGGTAATCTTCACGTGAAGAGCGCAAAGGCGCCAGCCATTCTTCGGACTGCAATCCTGCAAAATGGCTTAAATGCGATTTCAGCACATCCTGTTTTAAGCGGATCTGCTCATCCGGATGAATATGCTGCATGCTGCAGCCGCCGCAGCCGCCAAAATGCGGGCATGCGGGCGTCACGCGCATTTCAGACGCGTCACTCAGCAATTCAATGCTGTCAGCTTCTTCCAGCCGTTTCGCTGTGTAGGTAATGCGCGCGCATACAGTTTCTCCCGGCAAGGCATAACGGATAAAAACTTTTTTACCGTGTTTATCCGCAGGATGGTCAGGATGGGTCCCATAATGCGCGATGCCCCGCCCCTCATGTGAAAGCGACTCAACCTGGAAGATATAAGAAGGCTGCTGGGCTTTTGCGGGCTTGGCTCTATGTTTCATGCGGACCTAATGTGTGGGGGGTGGGAAATCAAATTGAGTGAATTCTGTCTGCCGTGAAGTTTCACGCCAAACCGATAAAAATTCAGCATGCTGCGGCAAAGCCTGCAGGTACTGGATGGTGCTTTGCACCAGATGCTGATGATCAGTCAATTGCAGCTGGCCTTTCAGCAGCAGCCAGCGCAGGTAAATCAGCCATGTATTCAGCACATCGCCTTCACAGTAGCTGGTCAACGCCTGCCACTGCTGCGCGCGCACATATTCAGGCACACGGTAAGCGCCGTCACCGCGCTTGCCGGGAAAACCCAGCAAATGCGCTGCATCATCCAGCTTCATGAAGTGGCGGCCATGAAACATAGCCATCACGTCCATTAAATCGACATGGCGCTGGTGATAGCGGTTCTGATAGTTATTATAGCGCTTTTGCGTATCAATCTCGCCCTGATCGAATAAACTTGGCGCAGAAAGGCCATGATACATGGCGCGGAAAAGAATCACCGGCAAATCAAATTGCGAACCATTCCAACTGATTAAGGTTGGATGGCGCTTATCAAAGATCGATAAAAATTTTGTTAAAATTTCCGCTTCCGAATCATGCTCACGGCTGAATGAAAACATTTTCATGCCATGTTCATCCAGCCACAGCCCGGAAATGCAGACAATTTCATGCAAAGGCAGGCGCTGAAAATCCGTGCCCGATTCCTGACGGCGCAATTTAGCCAATGCGCTGTTCAAATCTGCTTCGGGCAAATCCAGACCGTACAAATGCGCCCCGGACTTTACATCGGTTAATGTTTCGATATCAAAAGTTAAAACAGGTAAACGCATAAGCACTCACAAAAGCCTGAAATTAATCGGCATCAACTACAGAAAATAAGCCCGTAGACAGGTAACGGTCGCCGCGGTCGCAGACAATGCAGACAATCACAGCTTCAGGATTTTCTTGCGCCAGCTTAATGGAGGCCCAGACTGCGCCGCCTGAAGAGGTTCCCGCACTGACGCCTTCAGCGCGCGCCAATTTGCGTGCTGTTTTTTCCGCTTCAATTTGCGGAATATCCATAATGCGGTCTACACGCGACGGGTCAAAAATTGTCGGCAAATACTCTTTCGGCCAGCGGCGGATGCCGGCAATATTTGAACCTTCAGAAGGCTGCAGGCCGACAATTTGAATATCCGGATTTTGTTCTTTGAGGTATTTTGAAATCCCCATGATTGTTCCCGTGGTGCCCATCGCGCTGACAAAATGAGTGATTTTCCCGCCGGTCTGCTGCCAAATTTCTGGGCCCGTCGTCAAATAATGCGCTTCTGAGTTGTCTGGATTGCCAAATTGGTTCAGTACCAGCCCCACGCCATCCTGCTGCATTTGCGCCGCCATATCACGCGCTTCTTCCATGCTGGAAGATTCTATAAGCTCGGCGCCATAGGCGCGCATCGCGTCTTTGCGCTCTTGGCTGGAGTTTGCCGGCATAATCAGCTTCATCTGATAGCCGCGCATGGCTGCCACCATCGCCAGCGCAATCCCTGTATTTCCGCTCGTCGCTTCAATCAGCGTGTCACCCGGCTTAATTTGCCCGCGTTTTTCCGCCTGCATGATCATATTGTAGGCTGGCCGGTCTTTGACAGAACCCGCAGGATTGTTGCCTTCCAGCTTAACCAATACTGTTGCTTGAGTGTGACTTGCCAGACGCTGCAGACGCACCAAAGGAGTCTTTCCTACATAGTGGTCTAACAAAAAATCGTCTGCTTGGAAATCAGGGGATGTGTTACTCATTATTCGCACCTATATCGAGGTGCGCCTATTGTATGAAAAAATGACTTTCCCTGCACCCATTTGAGGGGCTTTTTCGCGAAAGTGATTAAAGCGCAGTCAGTTTCAAATAATCCATGCTAATATGCGGTGCATAAGGAATAAACTGCTTGCATCATGTCAAATATCAACAAAAAGCTTTTTAAACGCCTACACTTAAACCATGCTTATGGACAATTGATTGCACTGATTTTCGTGCCGATTACCATTTTGGCATGCGTAGGTGCAGCTTTGGTAATGACTGAAACCTCCAATGCGGCCAAAGCGCAGCAGCGGCAGATGGCGATTGCCATTTTAACCCGCTACCAGCCGACTGCGGAAAGCGCGCTGAATTTGCTGATTCACTATCCGTGGCAATTTGATCAGGCGCGTTTCAGCATGCAGAATATGCTGAATGAAAAGCATCTGAACCGTTCAGCCATTGTAGACAGCAAAGGCATGAACCGCCTGAACATTGGCCCTGAAGGGCAAGAAACCTGGCCCAAAATTGATTCCAAAGCCCGCTTTATCGGCCCGATTAAATTCAACAGCAGCAATGTCTACGCCGCCAAAATCAGTGATGAAACCAATACCCCCTATTGGCTGATGGTCGAGCTGGACAATCAGCCTTTGGAAATTGCTCATTACCGCGTTTTAATTGTTTTGGTTGCGACTGGTCTGCTGACCCTGCTGCTGCTTTTGCTCTGTTTAAACTTCTATTCACGGCGCTGGATTGCGCCCATGTACGAAATCCGCATGCAGCTGCAGCGCTTAAACGCCGATACTTTGGATCAGCATATGATCATTAACAGTACCGGCGAACTGCGCCTGCTGCAGCGCGACATTGCCAATGTGGTGAAACGCCTGCATTTCAGCTTTTTGGAATTGCGCGAGCATACCGAACAGACTGAAGATGATTTGCGCAGAACCTTAGATACTTTAGAAGTTCAAAATATTACCTACCGCCAGGCCCGTGACCAAGCGATTCACGCCAACCAGTCCAAATCCGTCTTTTTGGCGAATATCTCGCATGAGCTGCGCACGCCGCTGAACAGCATTGATGGCTTTATTCACCTGCTGCTGCGCCAAGGCAACCTCAGCAATGAACAAAACCTGTATCTGCAAACCATCCGCAAGTCTTCTGCGCATTTATTGGCGCTGATCAATGATGTTTTGGATTTTTCCAAAATTGATGCCGGCAAACTGGAGCTGGAAACCGCTCCGTTTGACTTAGAAGAAGCGGTATTTGATGTCATGGATATGCTGTCGCCACTGGCGGCGCAAAAACACATCAACATGACCTTCTATTATGCTGACAATGTGCCGAAACATGTCATTGGCGACGCTTTGCGTTTTAAGCAGATTTTGACCAACTTAATTTCCAATGCCATCAAATTTACACCTGACGGTGAAATTATTGTCCGCGTGCGCATCGAACATGATGATATCGAACAATGCCTGCTGCATTTCAGCGTACAGGACAGCGGCATCGGCCTCAGCGGCACAGACCGCAAAAAGCTGTTTGAATCCTTCTCGCAGGGCGATGCATCCGTGACCCGCCAATTTGGCGGCACGGGCTTAGGCTTGGCCATTTCCAAACAGCTGGTCAGCCTGATGCATGGCCAGATTGGCTTTGAAGACAACCAAGAGCGCGCGCCGACTGAAAAAGGCTCAACCTTCTGGTTCACGGCAATGTTTACCGTGAATGATGAAGAAGAAACTCCGCTGCCTCAATTTAGCAATACCCAAGTGGTGTCTTATTTAGCCCACCCGGCCACTGCCAATGTACTGCGCCATTATTTAGAAAATTATGCTGTGCAGCATATTGAAGCGCAGTCCATTTTAGATTTGTTCAGCCGGCTGAACCAGCTGCGCCATGCTGAAAATACGTGGCTGATCGTCGATCACAGCGGTGACACAGAAGCCATGCTGAAGGAAATCCGCAGCCGCTATACAGGCCATTTAGCCGTATACGGCTATCAGATGCTGCTTGATCCAGGCATGCTGACCGAATACCGCGCCCGCCCGCTGCACCAGCCGCTGAGCCGCAGCGCGTTGATTCAGTTGCTTGGCAATGAAGCTGTATTTGACGAAAATGAGCACGAAGACTTTAATGGCCAAGGCCTGCATATTTTAGCCGTCGATGATCATCTGCCCAACCTGATTGTTTTAGAGGCGCTGCTGTCTGAGCTGAATGTCACCACAACCAAAGCGCTGAGCGGACAGGAAGCCATCGAAATCATCCAATCGCGCTATGAACAAGGACTTAAAGCCTTTGACTTAGTCTTTATGGATATTCAAATGCCCGTCATGTCTGGCGTTGACACCACCCGCGCCATCCGCTCACTGGAGTCAACCTTTGAAAATCATAAGCGCCTGCCAATTATTGCCCTAACCGCGCATGCACTGTCAGATGAAAAGAAAAAACTGCTGCAGGTGGGCATGGATGACTATGTCACCAAGCCAATTCAAATGGAGCAGATCATCCAGATACTCACTCACTGGACGACCGAAAACTTCAAAAAAGTGCCGATTTTAGAGCGCACTGCGGTGATTGATGCGCTTGACCCCAATATTTTAGACTGGCAGCAAAGCCTTCATTTGGCCGCCAATAAAGAAGATTTAGCGACTGATTTGCTGAAAATGCTGAATGACAGCTTCGATCAGGAGCTGCATGAAATCGAGCAGCTGATTGAACTGGAAGACTATCCGCAGCTCGAGCACGTGCTGCACCGCCTGTACGGCGCAACCCGCTACGTTGGGGCTCCGGCGCTGCAGGACGCGACGGGCGGTTTTGAGCAGTTCGTATCAACCTTGCGCAAAGAACGCCGCAAAGCGGATGATGCTTTTGTGCAGGAAGTCCTCAACCGTTTAGACGAGCTGAAAAATGTGATTGCTCAAGTCCAGCATGCGTCCCTGCAGATTTTAAATAAACCTGAACCCTAAAGCATACGCTGACGCCTGGCTTTATCTGCGCAGTGACGATGCAGCCTGCAATTTGTGACTGTGCTGTCATGAATAGAATGAAGCCTCATGCTATGCTCAAAGCAAGTCAAAAATAAGAGTTTTTAAGCATGGCACTGGTTAAACTGGAAAAAAGCAACGGCATTGCAACGGTCACTTTAAACCGCCCCGATAAGCGCAATGCAATGAGTTTTGCATTATTGAAAGAACTGGTGCGTATTGCCAATTTAATCAAAAAAGACCGCTCCATCCGCTGTGTCATTTTGACCGGTGAAGCGCAAGTCTTCAGCGCAGGCATTGACCTCACCGATTTAAACGACCCTAAAAATACCGCTTATGCCGCTTGGGAACTGATTAAACCAGGCCAAAGCCTCTTTCAAAAAGCATTTTTAGTTTGGCAGGAATTGCCCGTTCCTGTGATTGCCGCCATTGAAGGTTTCTGTTTTGGCGCAGGCATGCAGCTGGCGCTGGCTGCAGATATCCGCATTGCGCATCCCAGCACGCAAATGTCCATTATGGAAAGCCGCTGGGGACTCGTGCCGGATATGGGACTTACCCGCTCCATTAAAGGCATCATTGGATTGGATTTAGCCAAAGAGCTGACACTGACTGCGCGTATTTTTGATGCCCGCTATGCCAAAGACATTGGCTTAGTGACCCACCTGAATAAATCGCCGCTGACGCAGGCGCAGGCTTTAGCCGCAGAAATGCTGAACCGTTCTCCTGATGCGCTGGCTGCGGTCAAGCGCGTATTGGACGCAATGGAGCATTCTCCCAATAAATCCCTGCGCTTGGAAAAAATCTGGCAGCTGAAACTGCTGCTGGGCAAAAACAGCAAGCTTGCGCGCAAAAAGGACAAGAACCCAGACGTTCAATTTTTACCGCGCCAATATCGATAAGCCCAAACAGCGCACAGAACAAACAGCATAAATCAGCGGAATCAAATCCTCTGCTGATTCTAAATTGACGGATAGGCAGAGGGACAGCATGAGTTTTGACCGCAGCAGCAAAATTGCATTCTTAGGCATGGGCCTGATGGGCAGCCGCATGGCCGCCCGTTTAATTCAGGCGGGTTTTGACGTTGCAGTATGGAACCGCACAGCCAGCGCGTGCGATGAACTGATCGATATGGGCGCGGCTCAGCTTGCGCTGAAGGATATTGGAGCGTATCCGCTCATTCTGACCTGCCTGGCGGATGATGCGGCAGCCGCTTCCGTGTATGCGCTCATTGAGCCCTTCTTGAAAGCAGAACAGGTTATTGTCGATTTTTCCAGTCTGTCTGTCTCACTAACCTTGCAGTTGGCGGAACAGGCAAAACAGAAGAAAGTCATCTGGATTGACGCGCCCGTCTCTGGCGGCACAGCAGGCGCAGAGCAAGGCACCTTAGTCATTTTTGCCGGCGGCCATGCGCAAACCATTCAAGATTTAACTCTAATATATAATGTGCTGTCGCAGCGCGTGACCCGCATGGGCGGCACAGGCACAGGACAAGCGACTAAAATCTGCAACCAGCTGATTGTCGCCGCCAACAGCGCCTTAATTGCTGAAGCCGTTGCCTTGGCAGGACAAGCCGGCGTAGACACCGCCTTACTAGCCCCAGCGCTGGCTGGCGGATTTGCCGATTCAAAGCCTTTTCAAATTTTAGCCCCCCGCATGGCGTCCCATACATTTGAGCCTGTGCAGTGGAAAGTGCAAACACTCGCTAAAGACTTGAATAATGCGGTTCAGCTGGCGGCTTCGCATCAGCTGAAAATTCCTGTTGCCGAGCTGGCGCTGCGGCAGCTGCAAAATCATCAGGCGAATGGTTTTGCGGAAAAAGATCTATCTACGGTCATTCAGCATGTAGAACAGCGCGAATCCTGATAAGCTGAATTTATACCGCCGTTGCGCAAGGAGTCCTGCATGATCAAACTCGCCGTTAATCTCTCAATGATTTTTACCGAAGTGCCGCTGATCGAGCGTTTTGCCTTAGCGCGCGCTCAGGGATTTGACCATGTCGAAATTCAGTTTCCTTATGAGTTGAGCATTGAACAGATTCAAACTCAGCTGACAGTGCATAATTTAGGCCTTTGCCTAATCAATGTGCCTGCCGGAGATCTCATGCAGGGCGGCAATGGATTGGCTGGCATTCCCGGCAAAGAAATAGCATTCCATCAGGCCGCAGAGCAAGCTATCGCCTATGCCAAAGCGCTGCAGGTTCCAAGTGTCAATATACTGGCTGGCAAGCAGCCGCACGATGCGGATTTGCTCCCCTGCCTCAACACCCTTGCATCCAACCTGAAAATGGCCTGCCAGATGTTCAACTCGCATGGTATTCGGCCGGTATTTGAAATGATTAACGGCACCGATATGCCGCGTTTTTTGATACAAAATATCGCGCAGGCGCAAGAGATTCTTGAAGCCGTCAGACACCCGGCCCTGAAGATGCAGTATGACTGTTACCATATGGCCATGATGGGTGAGGATGTCTTGGAAGGATTGCAAGAAAACATTGATTCTATTGGACATATCCAGTTTGCAGACTGCCCTGCGCGCCACGAGCCAGGTACAGGGAAAATAGATTATGCGGCGATATTCAGCTGGCTGAAGCAAAGCCGCTATGCAGGCTATACCGCTGCAGAATACCGCCCGAGCCAAGCCTCCGAAAAAACTTTTGCGTGGAAAGACAAATACTTTGCATAAATTCTTTGGTCAAAATATGGCGCTGATTTGAAATTCAGCGCTAAAACCGCTATATTAGAGCATGAATAATTGTCAGGAAATCAGACCCTCCATGAATTTAGAACCATCGCCCAGCGCTTCTAATTCTCACGATCTAACTCTTAATACCCAAAAGAAAGACGTACAGGCTTGCCTTGAAGTTGTACGTGAAGCACTTGCAGATGTAAAAGCAAAAGAAATTGTTGAGCTTGATGTCAGCTCAATCAGTAATGTATCAGACGCAATCGTGATTGCCAGCGGTACATCTACCCGCCATATCAAATCTCTTGCAGACAATGTTGCTGAAGAAGCCCGCAAAGCTGGCTTCCGTCCTATTGGTGTTGAAGGCGAACGTGATGCTGAGTGGATTCTGATTGACCTCGGTTTTGTTGTTGTGCACGTGATGCTGCCGGCAGCGCGAAAATTCTATGATTTGGAAAGCCTTTGGCGCACATCTCCTGAGTCTGTCGCTTAAGCAGCAAATCTAAAAAAAGCGGTCAATCATGACCGCTTTTTTATTGCCGGCTATTTACAGCAGCTGATGCAAATCTACATCAGGATAAAGCGACTTAATTTTCAGCTTGCTTTGCGCATAGACCTGGTCTGCGCGCATGGGCCCATAGAATTCGCAAAAAATTTCATAAAATGCAGTAATAATAAATGCATAGCTGGATATCGGCAGTGAAGCTGCAAATTCTGGACTGCCAAGCGCCTCATTGGAATGCTGCGCAAATCCTTTCTGCTGCAGCTGCTGCTGAATTTCCTGCTCAAAATCGGTCAAATCTTTCACGGCAACAGCATCCAGCACAAAAGCAATAAACCGGCTGAAAGCATCAATAAGTTCAACAGAAATCAATTCATCTTCAACAGCAGGCTTGGCTTGCTGCACGCCCTGCAGCAGTTCTTGTTTTTCCATTTCAGATAACGCCTGAAGCACTTGGCGCAGCATGTCCTTGCGGGAATGGCGCAACTCTTCAGTCGTACAGATTTCACTGAGAAAACGGTTTAAAACAAATGCCGGCTTTGCGCTGTATTGCTGCTCCCAATGCGCTAAAACCCGTTCCAGCATTGTGCCATTGAAATATTGCTGCAAGCCGCGCTCAATGGCTTGGCGGCGCTGCATCAGATTTAAAATTTCACTGCTCATACTGTCCCCCCTCAAAAGAGTGCTTGGTTTAATGACGCTGGGTCATGCCATCAGTTTCAAAAGTGACATCTTTCTGAAATTCAGGATAAGACAGCTCTGCATGTTCGGTGTAATCCAGCCCGCGCTGTTCATACTGTTTGCTGACCCGCAGCCCGCCCAGCACTTTGTCCAGCACTTTAAAAACAATAAAGGCAACACCAAAGCCCCAAAGGAAAGCAGCCATGACGCCCAGGCATTGAATTGAAATCACGGCACCATTAAACATCTTGTTTTCAAGAAAAATACCGGCTGCAATGGTGCCCCAAGCACCGCAAAAGCCATGCACAGCAACCGCATCCACCACATCATCAATTTTAAATTGTTCCATCAGTACCGGCACAACAGTCACCAGCAATCCGGCAATTAAGCCTGTGCAAATGGCGAAAACAGGCGTCATGCTGGCGCAGCCAGCCGTAATTGCCACAAGGCCGCCTAAAGAAGCATTAATGGTGCTGCGGATTAAAATCGCTTTTTTGCGGATCAGGCAAAGCGCCATATAGGCTGTGGCCCCCGCGCAGGCCGCCAGATGGGTATTCAGCGCAATACGCCCAATGCTGACATTGGCTTGAATGGTTGAGCCTGCGTTAAAGCCGAACCAGGCCAGCCACAAGACAAAACCGCCCAAGGCAACTAATGTTAAATTATGCCCTGGCAAATAGTGGCTTTTGCCATCCCGGCCAAAACGGCCTAAACGGGGGCCCAGAACAATCAGGCCAGCCAGCGCCACCCAGCCGCCAATCGAATGAACCACCGTTGAGCCGGCAAAATCGATAAAGCCCAGCGCTTTCAGCCACCCCTCACCGCCAAATAAACTACCCCACGCCCAGCTGCCGAAGACTGGGTAAATTAAGCCACTCACAATCGTCGCGCTCACCACATAAGCCACAAAGTGAATGCGCTCTGCCATTGCGCCGCTGGCAATCGTGGTTGCGGTAGCCGCAAACATCATTTGGAAAAACAGCAAATTCCAATTCCAGTCATCTAAATTATTCGGCGCAAAATGACTTTGCCCAAAAAAACCGCTGTGATTGACACCGAACATAATGCCAAAGCCGACCAGCCAAAACACTAATCCGCCTAGACACGTATCCATATAGTTTTTCATCAGAACATTGACAGTATTTTTACTGCGGACCGAACCGCTTTCAATTAAGGCAAATCCAGCCTGCATGAAAAAGACTAAAATACCGCCTAAAATGACCCAGACACTATCCAGCGAAATGCGGATTTCTTGAATATTTGCAGCTGTATTCTCTGCAGCCATCGCTGGCGCTGCAAATATGATGCATAGCCCCATTAAAATTGCTTTTACTTTCATAAATAATCCCCCCGGAATAATTTATTTTTAGCAAAAACGATGCCATATCATCATTGGAACAGTTGCATGATCCTGTGAAGCCGATACAAGGCCTTGCCGCTCTTGATGTTTCAGCTATAAATTAATGCCGTATCCAAATTTATAAATTTTATTTTTCCTCTATTCTTTTATTTTTTCAGGATGAACTCTGCTCAGCCGGCATGCAGTGCACCAAATACAGCCTCTGAAAATGCATAACACCCCGTCTTGAAAACAAAGTTAAAGACACCCGAAATAAAAAACCGCCCGAAGGCGGTTTAACTCTCCCTAAATCCCGCTTGATAAAAGCGGGATTTGAAGGCCCTGCATTAGTGCCCGCCGCCATTAATAGCTTTGGTCATGTCTTCCACAACTTTTTTCGCATCACCGAAAATCATCATGGTTTTTTCATTATAGAACAAGTCATTGTCAAGGCCCGCATAACCTGTCGCCATAGAGCGCTTGATCACCATAATGGTCCGCGCTTTATGCGCTTCCAAAATCGGCATGCCGTAAATCGGCGATGTCGGATCATCTTTGGCTGCAGGGTTTACCACGTCATTCGCGCCAATCACCAGCACCACATCTGTTGCAGGGAAGTCTGAGTTGATCTCATCCATCTCTAAGATGTCTTCATAAGCTACGTCTGCTTCAGCCAAAAGTACGTTCATATGGCCCGGCATACGGCCGGCAACCGGGTGAATCGCAAAACGCACTTTTACGCCTTGTTCTTTCAGAATTTCACACAGCTCTTTGACCGCATTTTGCGCACGGCCTTGCGCCATACCATAACCCGGAACAATCACAACGCTGTCCGCATTTGACATCAGGAAGCCTGCGTCATCTGCAGAACCTGAACGGTGGTTGCGCTGCGCTTGTTCGCCTTTATCTGCTGAAGCAACCGCTGTACCGCCCATCGCGCCGCCAAACAGCACGTTAATGATTGAACGGTTCATGGCTTTACACATGATGTAAGACAGAATCGCGCCTGATGAACCCACCAGTGAACCCGCAACAATCAGCATATTGTTTTCAAGCGTGAAACCGATCCCTGCTGCAGCCCAGCCCGAGAACGAGTTCAAGAGCGACACCACAACCGGCATATCACCGCCGCCCACTGGCGCAATCCACACCCAGCCAAATGCCAGCGCAAGAACAGTCATTGCCCAGAACGCATTCATGTTGCCTGTCGTGAAGAAGTAAACACCGCACACCAGCATTGCAAGGAATATCAAAGCTTGAACAGGTTTTACCCAGCCACCGGAAATCGTTTTTGCCCATTTCTTCGCAGCCAGTTTGCCGTAAGCAAATACAGAAGCAGTAAAGGTAATTGCACCAACGAAACAGCCCACAAACAATTCAAATAAATGAACTTTGCTCATGTGTGCATGCTCAACGCCTGCAGCTGTTAACGCAACTTCATTTTGAGCAAATAAAGCAGTCAATTGGTTGTTGTGCAGAATCGCAGCAATGGCAATCAGTACAGCAGCCAAACCTACCAAAGAGTGCATAAGCGCGACAGTTTCCGGCATTTGCGTCATCGGAACGGTACGCGCGCGGGCAATGCCCACCACAGCGCCCAAGACCATCGCGCCGCCAATCATCCAAACAACTGGATGATCCGCCACAAAGAATGTCGTGATCACAGCAATCGCCATAGCGATCATGCCGTAGCGGTTCCCTTGAATGGCGGTTTTAGGGCCAGATAAACCGCGTAAAGTCAGAATGAAAAGCACGGCGCCAATCAGGTAGAACCAATCCGCATAGTCTCGAATAAATTCCATGTCTTAGCCCTCTTTTTTCTTTTGCTTCGGCTTGAACATTTCAAGCATGCGCGCAGTCACTGCGAAACCGCCGAAAATATTGATGCTTGCCAAAAATACAGCGACTGCACCCAATACACTCACAACATTAATGCTTTGAAATTGCACATTCGCTTCAACCAAGCCTGGAATGCCCACAGTCTGGAGCATTGCACCTACCACAATGATCGAAGACAGCGCATTGGTTACTGCCATAAGCGGTGTATGCAATGCAGGCGTAACGCCCCAAACAACGTAGTAACCAACGAAGATGGCTAAGACGAAAATAGTAATAGTTTCAACCATGATGACTCTCCTTAACCGCGCTTCAGCAGAACTTGGCCGCTATGAGTTACTAGAAGGGCTTTTTGAATTTCTTCTTCCGGATTAATCGCGAAGTTTTTATCCGCATCAAACAGCGTGTCTAAGAAATTAAAAACGTTGCGCGCATACAGTGCCGACGCTTCTGTCGCCACGGTAGACGGCAAATTCGGAATACCCAAAATTTTCACGCCATTTTCAGTCAACACGGTCTCGCCGCATTTTGAGCCTTCAACGTTGCCGCCTGTTTCGACCGCCATATCTAAAATGACGGAGCCCGGTTTCATTTTGGCAACGGTTTCCGCCTTAATCAGGCGCGGCGCATCGCGGCCCGGCAGCAATGCTGTGGTAATCA
Organism: Acinetobacter bouvetii DSM 14964 = CIP 107468; assembly: GCF_000368865.1. Classification (GTDB taxonomy): domain Bacteria; phylum Pseudomonadota; class Gammaproteobacteria; order Pseudomonadales; family Moraxellaceae; genus Acinetobacter; species Acinetobacter bouvetii. Next base: position 54,461 of record NZ_KB849729.1, on the reverse strand, counting down.
CAATATCGGCATTGGATACCGCTTTATCCACGATGATGGCTTGATCACGGATATAGTCTTCACCCGGCATCCAGCCATAGCCATTTTTAGCGGCATCGGCAGCTTTTTGCTGCTCTTCTGGCGACATTGGCACATCCAGCCATTTGCCGCCCAGAGATTCAACCTGATCACGCGCTGTAGGACGCAAATCGGTTGCTTCAACAACTGCGCCTAACCGCTTAGCCGTTGCAATCGCCTGCAAGCCGGCAACGCCGACCCCCATGATCACGACACGTGCAGGCTTTACAGTACCGGCAGCTGTCATCAGCATTGGGAACATGCGCTGATACTCAGCCCCTGCCAAAAGCACAGACTTATAGCCAGACAAGTTAGCCTGAGACGACAGTACGTCCATGTTCTGCGCGCGGGATAACGTCCGCGGCAAAAGCTCCAACGCAAATGCAGACACTTGCTGATCAGCAAATTTGTCCAACTCGGGATTGCGGTATGGGTCAAACATTCCGATGACTGAGCTTTTTGGCGCAAGCTTTTGAATTTCCTCACCTTGCGGTGCACGGACTTTCAAAATAATTTGACTGTCAGTATAAGCATCATCTGTAATTTTGGCGCCAACCTGTTCATAAGCGCTATCGATGTAGGCCGCTTTTACACCGGCGCCACGTTCAATAACCACATTATGACCAGCGCTGATCAACTTCTTTACTGTTTCTGGCGTCGCAGCGACGCGATTTTCACCGACAACAGTTTCGGCTGGAATTCCGATCTGCATGAGCGTTCCTCAAGCTAATTTTTCTTAAGCAAGCACCGAAAAAACCGGCGCTTCCCCTCAGGTGTGTTCTTGTTGAATTTTTGGATTCTAATTGAACTTTTTTAAATTACCACCCAATATTTATTTAATAAATACCCATATTTTGAACTGATGATTCATAAAAATTATGATGCGATATAACACTTATTCATTTTTATTTTTAATCGTATGAATCTTTTTTATACTGGTTTTAAAGTTTCGGACGCTGCATTGGGGATTTTTTTACCAATTTTGGAACGGTTTGTTTGCCGCTGCCTGACTGATTGATGATTCTGACAAGTTTTGCATGGCTGGGACACGCCGGCCCTATCCGCGGAAATGCATGGAATGCCTGCCCTATTCAGCCTATTCAAATGTCCCCAATTGCAGTATTGGCTTTAGTGACAATAAACAAGCCTTTTCTGCAAACGCGGCATGACTGAAATTTTGGAATATTCTGTCAATGTAGCCCGCGGCATTCAGCAGCGCAGATTTTTAGAAAATTCTGCATTTTGGATGTTTTATATTCATTTCCCTTATGCACCTTAAGTCTAATTAGATAAAAAATTAATAAAAAAATAATTTTTTGAATATTTTACACCATGATGACCCTAAATCAGTTTGGGCTATTTATGGTAGTTTTGCCCTATGTTGGTGCGGAAATTATTTTCCCTCCAAGAATCTTCTCTTTCAGCAAGGAATAAAAATCTAAAAGTCGGCTTTTTAAGCGAATGTACACTTCAATTTCAAGAATCATTCATTTAAATGCTGTTATAGCGTCAATTTTCTATGCCTTTTTGGAATAGCCTTTATGATTATTTTACATTTCAACTTTTAAACTGCGCCATTTATACTATTCAGCATTAAAGCCTCTGCCAGAATGATCAGTCCATGCAGCTATTTTTGACGCGGACTCAAATCGGCTCACTTTGCGCGATTTGCGCAGCCTTTTTGTTCAGCACCAAAGCCATTTTTATTAAACAGGCCTACGCGCTGTCGCCTCAGGTGGATGCCACTGTTCTGATGGCGCTCCGCATGAGCTGCGCACTGCCGTTTTTCCTGCTGATCACTTGGTTCAGCCGTAAAAGCTATGCAGACCTCCATTTAAAAGACTGGGTCCTGCTGATTTTAGCTGGGTTGCTGGGCTATTATTTTGCCAGCTGGCTGGATTTTAAGGGCCTGATGTACATCAGTGCATCACTGGAACGGATTATTTTATTTCTCTATCCCACGCTGACCGTGATTGCTACCAGCTTTATCTACCGGCAGCGGCTCACGCTGCAAAGCATATTTGCCATTGCGCTCAGTTACGGCGGCACGGTCATTGTCATGCTGCAGGAACAAAGCAATGCGCCGCATGAAAGCAATTTTTGGCTGGGCGCCAGCTTGGTTTTTGCCAGTGCCATAGCCTTTGCATCTTATTTATTGATGACGCCTAAACTCATTGTGAAATTCGGTTCTTGGCATTATAACGGCTTGGCGCTCAGCATTGCCTGCATCGGAACCTTGGTGCATTTTGCATTGGCCGTTCCAGAGCCGCTGCAGCTTTTGCGGCAACTGCCGCTGAGTGTCTGGGGCTATGGCGCGGCGCTGGGCTTCTTTGTCACCGTGCTGCCCACCATCCTCATGATGCAAAGCATTGTTCGGCTTGGCGCTGCGCAATCGGCGATGATTGCCTCAATCGGCCCAATCTTGACCATTTTGCTGGCTGTGGCATTTTTAGATGAACATCTGAACATGATTCAGTGGATGGGCTGCATTTTAAATATTTTAGGCGTGCTGATGATTACATTGTCTAAGAAAAAACTGAGCACCCATTAAGCCACCGTCAAACAATATCCTATAGACGCTCATCACCGCATTTTACAGTCTGAGACTATATGCAGGCCTTGATTTTGCTTATAGTAACAGCGGTTGAATCGCAGACGATTCAGCACCTCTTTAGCCGCCATCTTGCGGCTAAGTGACATGTTCTTTAGGATTAATATGCATACCTCTGCTGACATCAGCCAGAATAAACCTTTACTTATGCTCATGGCAGTTGCCTGCGGCCTCTGTGCAGGCGCCAACTATTATTGCCAGCCGCTGATCAGTTCAATTCAGCACAGTTTTAATGTGCCTCAATCTCAAGTCGCCTTAACCGTCACTTTTGCGCAAATCTCTTATGCCTTAGGGCTGCTGTTCATTGTGCCTCTGGGCGATATTGTCAATAAAACCAAATTTATTCCGATCCTGATGCTTGGCGCTGCAATTGGCCTTGGCATTTGCGCGCTTGCTGTGAATTTGCCAATGCTTTGGATTGGTACCATTACAGCCGGCCTGTTTTCTGTAGCGGCGCAGGTATTGATTCCGCTGGTGACCCTTGCTGTACGTCCAGAAAAAATTGGCGAGACGGTCGGCTTTCTCATGAGTGGCCTGCTGGTTGGCATTCTGCTGTCGACCAGCCTGTCAGGCTTATTGTCCAATTTAATCCATTGGAAAATGATTTATATCCTCAGCGCCATCCTCATGCTGGTGATTGCGGCCATTTTGATGCGCCAGCTGCCGAATGTCAGCACCATGCAGATGAGCTACAGCAGCATCTTTAAATCCATGGGCCAGCTGCTGAAACAGGAGCGCCGTTTGGTTTACCGCTCCCTGCTTGGCGGCTGCGTATTTGCAGCCATGAGTATGCTGTTTTCAACGATTGCCATGCTGCTGACGGCGCCGCCTTTTTCATTGGCGGATGTTTGGGTAGGTGTCCTGACTTTAGTGGGTGTCTTTGGCGCCTTGTCCACACAATCGGTCGGCAAATGGGCTGACCGCGGCTATAATGCAAAACTGACTTGGGCGGGCTGCAGCATTATGGCCTTCAGCTGGCTGCTGCTGTATATCGGCGGGCATTCCCTGCTCAGTTATGCCTTAGGCTATGGCATCATCAGCCTGGGCTTGGCCATAGTGCACAGCTGCAATCAAAATATTATTTTTCAGCTTAATCCCGCTGCGCGTTCGCGCATTAACTCTATTTATATGACCTCTTACTTTATCGGAGGCGCTTGCGGTTCCGCTTTGGGGGTCTATGCATGGCATCATGGCGGCTGGACGATGGTTTGCCTCACAGGATTAGTCCTGGCCGCGGCCGCAGCGTTTTTTGCCCTGCTCGATCAGCGCTATAATCTGCAGCATATTCAGCAAAAGCAAAGTTAAACCCTGCAGCTAACACACATGCGCAGCAGGATAATAAGGCTTGCCTAAATCCATCGCCTGCGCATTTTCCAACAACAGTAAAATCATGACTGGCATTAAAGCGCCCAAAACATGGCAGCAGTCCTGCATATATTTACGGTTCACGGCGCTGCCGCAACTCATCCCGCCTTGCATCAGCTGAATATGCAGGGTATTCAAACGCTTAAACAGCAGTATTAACAGGGCGAACGTATCCTGCTGCTGCATGGCCAAACGCTGCTGTCCCATATCTTGAGCCAGCCCCTCTTTAAACTGCTCCATAGAAATTTGAGCATTCTGATAATCCCAAAATCCTTGATAAAGCGCATGCTGATGAAGCAGCGCCTGTACAGGCTGGCTGAGTTTTTCCCATAACATTTGGCCCAGCTTCCCTTCTGCATCTTTTTGGCACAGCATCTTTAAAAACTGCGGCAGGCATTTTTCATTCGGTTCTGTACCCTGCGCGTATATGGCATTGAATGAAATCCACAAACTCATGTACTGCAAATCAGGCTCTTCATTCAAATCATACGCTTTCTTGAGCCAGCTGAGTCCGCGCAGAATACGTAGGTTAAATGCCTCTGAATTTTCAGCCTTTTTTATCTTAAAAATTTCTTCAAGCATCAACATATTTATTCATCCTATTTTTTCTTTTTCTGGATTTTTATGGGCCAGGCCTAACGCTTGCTAAACGCAGTATTCACTGCTCAAACAAAATACTGCACAATTGCCTTTAATTATAAGCTTTTCTGGCTGCATTATTGGCAAGGTATAAACAGCACAGCAATTTCTCTGTTCAACAGCGCTCTCGATGCTGATGATGTTCACCATTAAGACCAAGAGCAATGCATACTCCTTTACTCTGTTGCTGCCAGTTTCTTATCAGTTTTTAAAGTTAATAGTTTATGGCTTTCGAGCAAATCATTCTCATCAAAAATAAATTCATAGGACATCTTTTGTCCATTAAATACAGTTTCTGCAGGCGTGCCAATCAGCTCCCACAAGCCCGCTGTAGCCACATCTGCAGCCCCATGCCAAAATGCGCGGCCGATTTTACTGGCGGTCGAATAGCCTTGCATAAAGGTATATATTTCATAGCGCTTGCCATTTTTAAATTCAGAAGTCACAGGTGCGCCAAACTCTGCAATGACAAGGCTTCTGGATACGCCCTGCTGAATCATTGCCGTATTCTTCTTTGTCGGCTGCTTGCTTGCCATTACCACAGCACAGCCTGATGTGAAACTTAAACTCAATACCAATCCAATGGCCCCAATAATTTTGTACATACAATTCCTTTATTCTTAACTAAATTATTCAATATATTTTTTATTTTCAGCTTAGCAAGCATACCCGCACATCTCAAATTATGCATTTGCTTCAAGATGAAAATTTCATTATTTTTCATTGATCATATGACTTTTTTCAATTCGATGAAAGCATCCTCTGCTATTTAAAATAGCGTAGCGTTAACCCTGACTGCGAACAATGCTTCGCGAAATCCGCCTATTTTATGATAGTATGACGGCCTATTTTGAAAGGGCATCTCCAGCCATTTCAATATACTCCCCAATTCAGTTTGATCCCCATTGTCCATTGCATTGTTTTCGAGGCATCATTTTTAATGACGAATCTTCATACCATTGAAAATAAACTTCATCCCCGCATTTCTGTTGCCCCGATGATGGATTGGACAATACTTAAAAAATAACTCAATTAATTCAACAATTTAAATTTTAAAATTAAATTAATGGTGTAAATTTGGTGTAAGAATCAATTATTAGATAAAAAACTAGGAATGTCTAAATTTAACTATTTGGGTGGGAAATAATAGCAAAAGTTCTGCGAGCCGCGACTTCTCTAGCTAATTGATCTTTAAACATAAGGGGAATCTTCAATATGTACACAGTTTTATACACAATTATAAATGTGTATCAAACCAGTTAAGTGATAACTTAAAATTGGCATATTTGTAGCAGATTTATTGAAATTATTGATCTAAGCTTTATTAGCCTTAGATATCAATCCTGCAATACCCTCTACACCCGGCATAGTTGGACCAGACTCTGAGGCAAGTAATCCTGTTTCAGCTCTACTAAATAAGGCCTGTAGGACAATTTTTCTTGATTCTTCATCTACATTTGTTTCATTACTTAATGCTAAATAAACATAAGCCAATTGCTGACGTTCTTCAGCATCGCGTTGCAAATGGAATGAGCTGAATACTAAACGAGAAAGTACTCTGATTGAAAAAACAAACATTGAAATAATCACAGCTAGTAATATTGCCCCCTGCAAACTGTGGAGCGAAAGTGCTATTTCCTGCCCTTTTAACCAGTGAGTAAATAAATAGCTAAAATAAGCAATACCTATTCCCAAAACTACCACCAAGAAAATTGACCAAATGATACCTTGGTTCTTAAGATCTTTTGCACGATTCTCCCAATATTTTGCAGGCTTTTCTAATCTTAATTTTTCGACGTACAGGTCCTCAAGTTCTTTATTTCTGTTGATTGCATGATCAGCCATTTCGTTAAAAAAATTAGAATGGTCTTGAATAGTTGAATTTGAACGTTCTTGATAATCAGCAATTCTATTTTCAAAATCTTTTTTTGATTCAATAGACCATTCAGAATATTGATCACAAAAGTTCTGAAATTCTTTAATCTGTTCATTTCTTTCGGACTCAAGTTCATTTCTTAAAGTACTGAAAGTTTTTTTCTCAGAATTTCTACGCTTAAACATTTGCGCATGATCTTGAAAGACAAACTCATAAGCCATGATCATTCCGATAAATGTATGAAATTGTTGGTTCCCCAATTCCACACGCTTATTCTTAATGGCATTCCAAAAAGCTATCCCCGAAGCTGTAGAATACCTATAAGCATTAATTAAAGCTTCAGTATTTGGATTTCCTCTGTAAATCCAATATGATCCACACCACTGTATAAATTGAGATTTATAACCTTCATAATTATGCATTAGCTGATCAATATTGACTGGGGGAGGATCCATACTCAAAGCATTTTCATAAGGTTCTAAATGAGTAAAAAGACGGTCAACTTGTTCAGGGAATTTGGAAAAATTTCCTGTAAGGTTTTCACCAATATCTTGTTTCTGCTCAGACCAAAATTTTTTTTCTAAATTAAGAAAATTCTTTAATTGCTGTAATGTTTCAAAATCAAATGGATTTCCGAAACTATCATAAAAAGTAATATTAAATTCCAAATTCAATCCCCCAAATTTTATTATTTAGCTTTTAAATCAAATTCTTATTAATATAAACCAGAACATATATGAATGAAATAAACTTTAATTTTGGTTTAAGTATCTACATTTCCCATTTCAATATGTGCGCAAATATACACATATGTATTTTATCGTGTTATCTTTAGGCCACGATACAATCAGACTTTATCCAAATGAATAAAGAACTCGCCATTGATTCCGCACTTAGCGTTCTCAATGACCCTCTTTTTAAGGCATTACAAGAACCTGCAAGACTTGCTGTGATTCGTCAACTTTTAATACTTGGTAAAGCAGATATCAGCCAAATTGCTGAAGACCTTCCTCAAGAAAGATCTGTAATATCGCGTCATTTACAAGTTCTACTCGATGCAGGAATTTTACGTGTTGAACGCGCAGGAAGGCATCGTATTTACGAAATCAATGGTTTAGAGATTATTCATAAGTTTGAAGCCATCTTGAAGGAACTGAAACTCATCATGCCGTATTGCTGTAACTAACTCTTTTTTTATCCAATATATGTATATATGTGCATATAAACACATTTAATACAGGTTCGATTTTATGAAAACAATAGAAACATTGGTCATTGGTGCAGGGCAAGCAGGTCTAGCGGCTGCATGGCATCTTAAAAAAAATCAGGTTAATTTTCTTATTCTAGAAGCAACTAATCAGATTGGAGGTTCATGGCATCATTATTACGACAGCTTAAAATTATTCTCTCCTGCCGCATATTCATCACTACCTGATTTCAGCTTTCCTAAAACTGCACATGCATATCCTCTACGAGACGAAGTAATCAACTATTTAAAATCGTATGCTGAAAAATTTAACTTTCCTATTCAGCTGAATGAAAGCGTCATAAGCGTTACTCCTAATGATCAAGGTTTTGAAGTCTTAACAAGACAAAACAATCGTTATCAGACCAAAACAATTATTGCTGCCTCTGGTGCATTTGCTAAGCCGTATATCCCTAAAATAAAAGGACTAGATAAATTTAAAGGAAAAATTATCCATAGTGCTTCATATCTGAATCCACAAAACTATATCAATCAAAAAATAGTCGTGGTGGGAGCCGCAAACTCTGCTGTACAAATCGCAGCTGAATTAGGAGCTTCCTCAAACGTTACAATTGCAAGCCGAGAGAAGATAAAGTTCTTCCCGCAGAAAATCCTAGGTATGGATTTTCACTGGTGGTTAAAATGGACAGGCTTAGAAAAAACACGATGGCTAAACGATCAAAGCACACCTGTCTTAGATGATGGAAGATACCGTGCGGCCCTGAAAAGCGGACTATTTCAGCAACGCGAAATGTTTACTGAAGTAGATGAATCTGGTGTCATTTGGTCAAATGGTGTAAAAGAAGAAATTGACACACTCTTATTTGCCACAGGATTTAGACCTAATGTTTCGTATTTAGATGGGTTAAAAGTGATTGATTCAAATCAAAACCTAATTCAGCGTAATGGAGTATCGGATGCACATTCAGGCTTATATTTTTTAGGCTTTCCTAAACAAAGAAATTTTGCATCAGCGACCTTACGTGGTGTCGGTGCTGATGCTGCCTATATCATGCCATTGCTATTGAAAGACTTGAAAAGTTAAGTTTTAAGTCAATCTTGAGTTTGTTGAAAGAAAACTCTATTGCTTCCATTCAATAGAGTTTACTCTGCCACTTTCTCCGCTTGTTGAACGGGTAATTTCAGCGTGCCAAGCAATGCGATAAAAACCAAAGCAGTTAAAATTATTAGTAAAATATTAATTCCCCACTTTTCAAGAATAAACGCAGAGATGAGAGGCCCAAAAGCCAGTGCAATCATGATAGGCCGACCTAATAAGCCCATTCTGGTTGCATAACCTTCTTGCCCAAATAAGGCGAGAGGTAACGTGCCTCGAATAATAGTAAGAATACCATTCCCTGCGCCATATAACGCCGCACCAAGCAAGGCTAAGACATATCCATCCGTGAACAAAAAAATGATGCCAAAGAAACTAATCAAGACCCCAACACGACTTGACCAACTTGGGTGCAAGTTTTTAAACAAAGAGAACTCAAGCAGCCTCGCTATAATTTGCGCGGGACCAATCATCATCCCAATCGCAAGGGCTGTTGATACACTAAAACCAATGGTTTTTAGCATCGATAATAAATGAACTGAAATTGTCGCCACAACAAAAGATTGTACCGTCAAAATAACGGCTACCAACATAAAGAGTCTATTACCTCCTTTATGTAGATTGGTTTGGCTATTGAGTTCTTTAGCGTGAGCTTCCGTGCTTTGCTCTTCTCTAGGAAGTAAAAAGTAATGCAACGGCAAACCGAGTAGCAGATGAAATAATGCAAGAATGAAGCAAGTAATTCTCCAACCGTATAAGCCTTCTAAAAATACGATGAGTGCCCATCCGATAGTACTGGCTAAGCCACCTAATAGTGTTACTCCTACTATAGCTGTTTTTGCATCTTGACCAAGTAATCGCCCCAAGGTTGAAAATGCAGCATCATATAAGCCAAAAGCCATACCAATACCGAGCATTGTCCATGCAAAATAATAAACCAATAGATGAGAGGAAAGCCCTAAACATAACAGTCCGATAGCGAAGAATATTGAACTAATAGAGAGTGCTTTTCTTCCACCAAATTGCTCGATAACCCGTCCAACTTTTGGAGAGCAAATACCTGTAACAATAAATCCCCAAGACAATCCTGCAATCACTAAAGTTAGAGACCATCCTGTGTCTTTGGCAATAAGATTAGCCAGTACTGCGGGTAGATAAAATGTAGAACTCCACGCAAGAATCTGCGTGAAGCCCATAACAGCAATGAGTTTGTATTTTCTTGAATGAAGTAACATCACAATAAAGAAGTATCCATAAAGTCTTGAGGGGCAATGCAAACCTTTCTATACACTGCCTTAAATGCATAGCTCTTAAACATTAGCCAAATAAGCAGCTATTTGATCTACCGTTGCTCTTGCTGTTCTAGAAACCCCAATGAGTGTTGCGGATGCCATGCCTGTCCATTCCCCATAGCCAACCAACCAAAGGTTATTTACTTTTACTGAGCGCCCATCATTCACAGCAACTGTCTGATCAGGCTCTACCACATCAAGACTTCTTAAGTGATTCAATGAAGCTTTGAACCCTGTACACCAAATCACAGCATCTACTGCTTGTCTTGTACCATCAGCCCAAACAACGGAATGCTCCTCAAATGAGGTAAAAGGCTCTCGACTATGTAGTACGCCACGTTCGCGGGCCTCTTTGACACTGTCTATCATGACAATATCACCCAGACCACCAACGGGTTGATCAATCACACGACCTTCCTGTTGGGCTTTTAAACGTTCAGTAGCCCGAAGAAATAAAACACGCCCATCAACATCATCCGATAAAAATTGAGGTGGTGTTACTGTGACCCAAGTGGTATCTGCAACTTTTGAGACTTCGGCAAGAATTTGTGCCCCTGAGTTACCACCACCAACTACAATCACTTTCTTATTGATAAAAGGCTCTGGATTTACATAATGTGCTGAATGCGTTTGTAATCCTTCAAATCGTTCATGTCCTTCATAATGCGGAATATAAGGCTGACTCCATGTCCCTGTCGCACTGACCACCGCTTTAGCTCGCCAATATTGATCGCCAGCATACACATCTAAATAGCCATCTTTTTGTTCGATATGATCGACATGAACTGGTCGAATAATTGGAAATTGATAGCGTTGCTCGTATGCAGACAAGTAGTCAATCACTTCATTTCGCGTTGGGTAGGTTTGTTCAGTTGTTGGCATAATCCAACCTGACAACGAACTCCAAGTATTTGGAGAAAAAAGACGAAGAGATTCCCAAGCATGTGACCATGCACCGCCCGCCTGAGATTGGTCATCTAAAATAATAAATGGAATTTTCTTACGTTTGAGGAAATAAGCTGTGGCAAGGGCTGCCTGACCGCCACCAATAATGACTACATCGACTTCAGCTTGTAATTGAGTCAAAGCTTCTCTCCTATTATTTATTGTCATAATCAAAATAACGCCCAGTCCGCTCAACAGACTGGGCGTATTTCATGCAATTTTCAAGCGTTTAAATGAGCCTTTCAATTGCTCAATTGATCAAGATACTTTTCGGCATCCAAAGCTGCCATGCAGCCTGAGCCTGCCGAAGTAATTGCTTGGCGATAAATGCTGTCCGCAACGTCACCCGCAGCAAATACCCCTGCCACAGAAGTTGCTGTTGCATTGCCTGAAGTACCACTTTGTACTTGAATGTAGCCATCACGTAGGTTGAGTTGGCCGTCAAACATACCTGTATTTGGTTTATGACCAATAGCAATAAATAAGCCCTGAACTTCAACGTCTTGTATGCTTTCGTCCAAAGTTGACTTCAAGCGAACTGAAGTAACACCAGTATTATCACCTAAGACTTCATCAACTTGATTGTTCCAAAGAATACTAATTTTGCCTTCTTTTTCTTTGGCAAAAAGATGATCTTGTAGAATTTTCTCTGAACGTAAACTGTCTCTACGGTGAACTAAGGTGACATGTTCAGCAATATTAGAAAGATAAAGTGCTTCTTCAACTGCTGTGTTACCACCACCCACGACCATGACTTTTTGATTCTTATAAAAGAAACCATCACAAGTTGCACATGCGCTGACACCTTGTCCCATGAATTTAGCTTCAGATTCAAGACCCAAGTATTGTGCTGTCGCACCTGTTGCAATAATCAGTGCATCACAAGTAAAGTCTTCCATGTCGCCTTTTAGCACAAATGGACGGACGCTTAAATCAACTTCATTGATATGGTCATACACAATCTCTGTACCAAAGCGTTCAGCATGGGCTTGCATTCTTTCCATAAGTGCAGGACCAGTTAAACCTTCTGGGTCGCCCGGCCAGTTATCTACCTCAGTGGTCGTTGTTAATTGACCACCAAGTTGTATACCCGCTATCAATGTAGGTTTTAAGTTTGCACGTGCTGCATACACAGCAGCGCTATAACCCGCAGGCCCTGAACCTAAGATCACTAATTTAGAATGTCTCTTTTGCATTTCTGATCACCTAAAGTTTATAAGCTACGTTGATTGACACGCTTAGATAATTCTTCTGCCGACTCTTTTCGCTCTGAATAACGGTCCGTGAGGTACTGACTCTGCCCACGCGTCAGTAGCGTGAATTTATACAGCTCCTCCATGACATCGACAATTCGATCATAGAAGGATGAAGGTTTCATCCTTCCATTTTCCTCAAACTCTAAAAAAGCTTTAGGAATAGACGATTGGTTCGGAATGGTGATCATCCGCATCCAACGGCCTAAAATACGCATCTGGTTTAAGCTGTTAAAAGACTGCGATCCACCACTGACTTGCATGAGCGCCAAAGTCTTGCCTTGGGTTGCACGAATTGCACCACCTGCCAGTGGAATCCAGTCAATTTGCGATTTGAAAATTGAACTCATTGAGCCATGACGCTCAGGCGAACACCACACCATGCCTTCTGCCCAAGCGAGTAAATCATGCAACTCTTTAACCTTTGGATGTTCAGTGTCCGCATCTTCAGGTAAAGGTAGCCCTTTAGGATGAAAGATTTTTACTTCGGCACCAAACTGCTCCAAGATACGTCCTGCTTCCATTACGGCCAAACGGCTGTATGAACGCTCACGGTTTGAACCATACAGCAGCAAAATACGGGGTGGATGATCCAATTCTTTAGCTTGTACCTTTTCTAAAGTCGGTTGATCCAAAAGATTCATATCTACATTTGGGAGAGTCATAGAAATTACACCTCTGCTTTAAAAAACTTTTTTCTGAGCCACAAAGACACACTGACTAAAGCAATCAACACTGGTACTTCAACCAATGGGCCGATTACCGTGGTAAACGCCACAGGTGAAGCTAAACCAAAAGTTGCAATCGCTACAGCAAGTGCTAATTCAAAGTTATTTCCCGCGGCAGTAAAAGAAATAGCTGTGGTTTTAGGATAATCGTTCCCCATCCATTTGCTCATGAAGAAGCTGATGAAGAACATCACGATAAAGTAAATCGTCAATGGAATCGCAATACGCAAGACATCCATCGGTAAGCTCACTACGTCGTTCCCTTTGAGACTAAACATCGCCACAATCGTGAATAATAAAGCCAGTAGACTCAGTGGACTGATCTTAGGTAAGAAGACATTTTGATACCAATCCAGACCTTTAGCTTTCACTAGAGTGAATCGCGTCATAAAGCCAAGGAAAAATGGAATTCCCAAATACACTAGTACCGCATGGGTAATGGTCCAGAAATCGACATTGATCACTTGCCCTGCAACACCAAAATAAGGTGGTAAGAAGGTCAAGAACAACCAAGCATAGGTACTGAAAAATAAAATTTGGAAGATACTGTTAAAAGCCACCAATGCAGCAACATATTGGTTATCCCCACAGGCCAAACCGTTCCACACCAAGACCATCGCAATACAACGAGCCAGTCCTATCAGGATTAAGCCTGTCATATACTCTGGATAGCTATGTAGAAAAATAATGGCTAATGCAAACATCAATACTGGTGCTATCACCCAGTTCTGTACCAAAGACAGAGTTAAGGTTTTTTTGTCTTTAAACACTTGTGGTAGCGCGGCATAATCCACTTTAGCTAATGGTGGATACATCATCAGAATCAAACCAATCGCAATTGGAATATTGACAGAATCCACACTCATTTTATCCAATGCCACTGAGGCTTGTGGAAAGAACACACCTATCGCTATTCCCACCCCCATCGCAATGAAAATCCATAGCGTGAGGTTACGATCTAAAAATGACAGTCTTTGTTGAGCCATGATGTTCTCATTCAATATCTGAGATGTGATTGATTGCAGCAATCAATTCAGCACGAGACATGTGCGCTGTATCCAGTGCAAATAACGCATCTAAACGACGATTGATATGGTCTACAGTCACTTGGAATGCTTTGAGCTTCTCTTCTTTCGGCAAGTCTAAATGCGAAGGATCAGCCAAGCCCCAATGTGCCTTGATTGCTCCACCTAAATACAGTGGACACGCTTCTTGCGCAGCCGAATCACAAACCGTAATCACTACGTCAGGTTGATATTGTTCACAATCATCAATGGTTTTACTCCATAACCCTTCAGTTGAAAGACCTAAATTTTCTAGAGTTTCAATGGTCAATGGATGTACTTGCCCTGATGGCTTACTACCTGCACTATATGCTTTCCAACCCTCTGGGGCACGACTATTAAACAGCACTTCTGACAGGATGCTACGGCAACTATTTCCAGTACATAAAAAAAGGAATTTCATCTTGTTCTACTCGCAATAACTATTGATTTGTTGAAATGATGGAGCAACTTTTGGCTGTAAATCAGCATTTTTAAGGGTGTTAAGTACGTCTATACACCAAGTGGGTAAATTGGGATTGAGACTGTAATAGACCCATTGTCCTTGACGTCGATCTTGTAAAAGACCAGAAGAACGCAGTAAGGCTAAATGCCGTGAAATCTTGGGTTGGCTCAACTCTAGTTTTTCAGTCAAATCACAAACACACTGTTCATTATTTCCAAGAACCAACATGACGATATTGAATCGCGTCTCATCAGCCAAACATTTAAAGAAATTGATTTGATCCATATTTTTACTCACTCAAACATATGGATATATCAATATTCACATATATCCATGAAATTTTTATTTCAATCGCTGCCCATTTGCATCTAGCACTTGTTCGCCGTCTTCTTTAGTAAAAGCACCCTTTTGTGGGAGTGGCAGAATTTCTAAAACCAGTTCTGACGGGCGACTTAAACGAGTTCCTAGTTCAGTCACCACGAATGGACGATTAATTAAAATTGGATACTGAAGCATAAAGTTAAGCAGCTGCTCATCCGTCCAATCCTCACGGTCCAACTCTAGATCAGAATAAGGATCAACATTCTTTCGAATTGCTTCTCTCACAGTTAAACCCGCATCCGCAATTATTTGAATCAGTGCATTTTTAGATGGTGGTGTTTCAAGGTAGTTAATGACTTCAGGTTCAATATTGGCATTACGAATTAACGCCAATGTATTGCGTGATGTACCACATTCAGGATTGTGATAAATTTTAACGTTTAGGGTAGCAGACATTTGCTCAAACTCAATTGAATCGTTATATATACTTATATACGAATAAACATATATATGCAATTCCAAATAAACCCGTTTTCATAATAAAACTTCTACTTCAAAATTCTAACTTTAATTAAGAAGATACAAACAGCGATAATTTCACCGCTGTTCGATATTCAACTTAACTATATGCGGCTAGCAATCTGATACGTAACAAAAGAGAAAAAATAAGCGAGTGAGAACAAATAGGCAGCCATAATAATTGGTTGTTTCCAACTACCTGTTTCACGCTTGATTGTTGCTAATGTTGCAAGACAATGAGGTGCAAAAATAAACCAAACCAAGAGTGATAAGCCTGTTGCAAGTCCCCATCCATCAGGCCCAGAAATTTGACTGAGCAGAGTTTGTGTGACTGTATCTTCATCCCCAGACATAGCGTAAATCACACCTAATGCAGCAATAATTACTTCACGGGCTGCCATTGCAGGAATGAGCGCAATACAAATTTCCCATGTAAAGCCGATTGGGGCAAAAATAGGGTGAATGATATGCCCCAATTGCCCTGCTAGGCTGTAATTAATTGCAGGCATTGTGGCGTTATCTGGTGGCTGAGGAAATGTTACGAGTACCCATAACAAAATTGATAAAGCGACAATAATTCCACCAACTCGCTTTAAGAAAATTGTTGCTCTGTCATATAGGCCTAATGCAACATTTCTAATATCTGGTAAACGGTAAGTTGGTAATTCAAAAATAAAAATACTTTCAGTTTTATCTTTTCGAACTAACTTTAAAAATAACGAAACCAATAGCGCAGATATGATTCCTGACATGTAAAGTCCGAACAGGACTAAACCTTGTAAGCTGAGCCACCCATAAACCAACTTATTAGGAATGAACGCGGCTATTAATAAAGCATATACAGGTAGTCGAGCAGAACATGTCATTAATGGCGCAATCATAATCGTTGCTAAACGATCTCGTTCAGAGCTAATACTTCTTGTTGCCATGACTCCAGGAATAGCACAAGCGAAACTGGAAAGTAATGGAATGAATGAACGACCGCTTAACCCTGCTTTAGACATAAGCTTGTCTAATAAGAAGGCTGCTCTTGGCAAATAACCCGATTCCTCTAAGATCAAAATAAAGAAGAAAAGGATAAGAATTTGGGGCATATAAGCTAGAACACTGCCTGCACCCGCAATCACACCATCAACAATCAAACTTCTTAATAATGGATGCGAAATCAAGGGGCCAATTGCACCACTTAGCCAAGTAATTGAGTCTTCAATAAAAGCAATGAAAGGCTGTGCCCAAATAAAAACGGCCTGAAACATGACAAACATGGTCAGCGTCAAAATTAGTAGGCCAAAGACAGGATGTAAAAATATTTTGTCTAAAAATGCAGTTCGTTTATCACCACTGTCATTTTTTAAAATAACTTGCTTAGTAATGTATTTAATCTGATCAAAATGATTTAGCTCAGAATAATAAGGTGCAACAAATAGATTTTTTTGATCTAACTGCGTTAATAGCTCCTGAATCCCTTTTGTTTTCACAGCGACGGATTCAACAACAGGCACTCCTAAAAGTTGTGATAGTTTTGAGGTGTCAATTGAAATTCCACGTTTTTTTACTTCATCCATCATATTCAAGACGAGTAACATCGGTCTATTTAACGCTCTGAGCTCTAGTACTAGGCTTAAATGAAGGTGAAGATTTGTAGCATCAACAACACAAACAAAAATGTCAGGTAATACTTCACCTTTTAGCTCACCGAAGCAAACAGCTCTTGTTACTTCTTCATCCAAGCTACTTGGTTTTAAACTATAAGTCCCCGGCAAATCTAATACTCGAACGGAATCTCCTGAAGGTAACTTAAAGAAACCTTCCTTACGTTCAACAGTCACACCCGCATAGTTTGCAACTTTTTGTCGAGTACCAGTAAGAGTGTTAAAAAGTGAGGTTTTACCACAATTGGGATTACCAATGAGTGCAATATTTTTAGTGTTCATTGATGATCTCTACAAAAATTCGTTCAGCTTCATTTTTTCTTAGGGCAAAGCGTGATGTTTCGATTTGAACTAAGATTGGATCGCCACCGAATAACCCCTTTTCAAGAACTTGTAGAGATTCCCCAACTCTAAAACCCAGTAACTCAAGTCTTTCAAGCACAGGGTCTTTGTTGGTGTATTGATCCCTTTTTTTGAGATCAACAATCTTTGCAAACTGATTTGGTTTCACTTGAAATAAGTTCATTATAAAAGTCCTACTTCAAGGCCAAAATCTTTCGAGCACCATTCAGCACGAATAAAGAAACAATAATTCCAATAATCAGGTCAGGGTAAGCTGAGCCTGTCCAAGCAACGAGTACTCCTGCGAGAATTACACCCATATTAACGATCACATCATTCGCTGAGAAAATCCAACTTGCCTTCATGTGAGCACCACCATCTTTGTGCCCAGATATGAGATATAAACAAGTGACATTCGCGGCAAGTGCAAACAAGCCGATGATAATCATGAGATTAGATTCAGGTTCACTACCAAACATAAAACGTCTAACGACATCAACAATAACAATTACAGCTAGTAAGAGCTGAATCCAACCAGCGAAGTGAGCTGCTCTAACTTGATATTTTGCTACTTTACCTACTGCATAAAGTGCAATGCCATAAACGGCAGCATCAGCAAACATATCCAGAGAGTCGGCGATTAATCCTGTGGAAGCGGCAATAATGCCACTAATAAACTCAATGACAAAAAGCACTGCGTTAATTGCGAGTAGTATTTTGAGAACTTTAGCTTGTCTAGTTGGATCAGGACTGTCAGGTAAAACTCCTGTTGATTCAACAGTACTTTCGAGCTTCGCTCCAAAACCAAGACCCTCAAGTTTCGTTGTGATTTCTGAGATTCCATCGGTATGGAAAACCTGTAACTTTCTATTTGGAAGATCAAAAGCTAAGGCTTTGACCTCACTTAGTGGTGCTAAAGCCATTCGCACCATTTGTTCTTCTGCGGAACAATCCATTTTAGGAATGATATAGGTGCTGGTCTGCTTCGAACTTTTGTTATCAATATAGGTTTCAGTTGAATTTAACTTTGCTCCAAAACCGAGTGCTTCAAGTTTTGAAGTAATTAAATTTGTATTGCCTTCATGCAAAACTTTTAGATTTCGATTTGGTAAGTCAAAAATTAAACTATTAACGCTTTCTAAAGAGGACAAAGACATTCTGACCATCTGTTCCTCTGCGGAACAATCCATTTTAGGAATGGTGTAATCGCTAATGAGAGTTGCTTTGCCTATTTCTTTATGTATGTCTTGTTGCTGATTACTTGTATCTGTTCCACAGCATGATTTAGCCTTTGTTGAACAAGGCTGACTACCACCACAAGCATCTACAGTGATCTGCTCTTTAGACACGCTAGCAATACCTTTATCACAACAAGACTTTTTATTTGTTTCAGTTTTTAAATCTGTACCACTACAAGAATCAGTTTCAGATATATTTTGTTTGGGTTTAGTATCGTCACAAGAACTTTCATTACAACCGCAACCACTCATGGATGTACCTATAGTCATATTTTCACTTATTGCATATTAGAATCCCTATAGCTACTATAGAGTCAAGCTAGATTTGGTTGATTTCAATGTTTTTAAAAATAGGTGAGTTATCTGAGAAAACTTCTTGTTCAGTACTAACTATTAGGTTCTATGAGAAGGAGGGTCTTATTCCTCAGCCTGAAAGAACTGAGGGGAACTATAGAATGTACTCCGAAGCTTATATCGACCGATTAAAATTTATAGTTAATTGCCGCTCTCTAAATATGAATCTTAATGAAATTAAAATATTGCTTTCTTATAAAGATTTACCTACCCAAAACTGTTCAGAAGTAAATGAATTAATTGACGCACATATTGTAGATGTACAAGAAAGTATCAAAAATCAGCAAAAACTAATTGAACAATTATTAGATATAAGAAAGACATGCGATGGTTCATGCACAGTTGATAGATGTGGTGTATTGAAAAATTTAGCTTGAATAAATACAAAGTTTAGACTTAATACGATAGTTCTATAAGCTATTGATACTAAATATGATAAAAAAATAAATCGAGTGTATAACTCGTAAAGAATCTAATGATTCTTTACGATTAGCTTCAATTCACTGCCCTCACACTCCCCTGCAACCCTTGCTGAATATCCTGCACAAAACCATCCCCTTGATTGAACTTTACTTTAACCTTGGGTTTCGACTCAGGTTTCATTTGTTCAGATTCAACAAGCCCATCTGTATAAAACTCATCTACCAAATCCAAGCCTTCCTCCACATTCACCTCAAACTGCGAATTTACATAGCCTTGTAAAGCTGCCTGATCTAAAGCAACTTGGTTAAATCCACAGAGCTTACTTTTCTGATCAATTTCCTTTGCGGTTTGAATCGCCTCTTGTAAATGCATGCCTTCACGTAAAGTCAGATCTACGTAATAGACTGGCGTACGATAGCTTTGTGTGGTGCTCTTGCCTCTCAGTGTGAGTTGCAGAGGCAGGCATGAAAGTAAGCCATTCGATGCAGCATGGTAGTAACTGAGTCGTGCGGCTAAGGTGCGAATACTATTAAAACCAGTGGTTCTAAAAACGAAAGCACCAAACTCATCCGACTCATCTAAATTCACATACAAACGCCCATAAGGCTTACATAGCCCTCCTTGTGCCAATGAGCATAAATCAGGTGATGGACATGGATGTTGCTCTACGCCTTGATTGGTTAAGCGCTGACACGTTTCGCCATTGCCGATACAAACTGGGCGTCCTGTCTGTCGATCGAATAAGCTGTACTCTGCACGTAGATTCAGTTCAGGATCATTAAAAATCATGCGTACTGGAATGCTTCTAAGTTTTTGATTTTGAGCTTTGGCTCGTAGTTGCTCATCTAAGGGGTGTTTGACCCAGCCCTCTTTATTTTGGATTTGGCTGGTAATGGTGAACTGATCATCTTTTTCAGGAATACGTTTGCCATTCTTTTCAACGACTTTACCGATACTGATCCGCCCGAGTATTGGCGGTGTAATCGCTAAACCTTTAATCATCATAGTTTCCTCTGTTCATGTTTGAATTAAAATGAAATAGACATAAAAAATCCCATGTTCTTAGGCATGGGATTTTTGATTGCCGGTTGGGTGTTCGACTTGTGAATTACACTTAGGCTAAATCTATTTCAATCATCATTGGTATAAATATTGAAGCGCCGTGTACCCTGCTTGTTTTGTGGAAACTGATTCAGATACTCAGGGTGTGACTTAAGCAGAGCCTTCGTGTCTAAACTGATCGAATTCTTCGATTTCTTCCATGTCACGGAACCCGCTTTAAAGGTCGCTCTCTCAGCCTCTTGCATCTGGCCTTGCAGTTGGTGTTTGATTAGCTCAAATTGCTGTTGATACTTTTCAACTTGATTGCGTACTCGGATTAGTTGTTCAAACTGTTGATTAGCTTGTTCATTTTCAGATAGATCTGTCGTAGAGAGTGGTACATGTTCCGGATAAAGCAGTTGTAGAGCTTTGGCTGCCGACTCACTGGCATCCGCTTCAGGTGGCGTATCCTTTTCCACACAGTCCCAGAAATAGCGTTCGGCATTCACAATATGCTGAATCACCGACTCACTGCGGGTCACTTTAAAAATGCGGGTTTCATGCCCGCAGATCAGCACACAAATATGGGCTGCTTGCTTGCCTGTCACCGCCAACTGATGCTGCACCTGACAGAGCACATATAGCGGCACACCGTCCCGCCACAGCTTGGCGCCATGCTCCCCTGCAGTTTTGCATTCAAGCACCTGAACGTCTTCACTGCCTACAACTGAATAATCTAGGTTCGCCAGCATGAAGGACTTGTCTGGATCAGGATGCTGCAGCACAGCATTCACTCGACGGACTTTTCGGTTGGTATGCATGCTGTAGTATTCGGCAACGAGTGGCTCTAACTGCTTGCCCCAATACAAAGGTGCATGACCTTCACTTTCATCCTCAATCGATTGTTTAATCCGCCCTGTTTTAATCATCCACAGTTCCAGCATCGACATATAGGGATTGAGCCCACAGGCAGCAGCACAGTCACTGCTGCCAATACCTTGCCTGCGCACTTCCAGCCATTCGGCCTGACTGAGTTTTCGGGTATCAACAAAGCGTTTTGCCATAAATAGCTTCGGTATACGCTGTTGCGGCTGCGTTTTGGTTTGAGAAATGGTCATTGCTGATTTCATGTTTATTTTCCTACTCTGATTTTGTTAAATTTCGGGCATAAAAAAGCCGCATCTGGAGATGCGGCAAAGAGGTGTCTGAATCAAAGAGGAAGGATGGAATCATCTTGATCCCATGCCGTCATCTTAAATCTCTAATCTGAAAATAAGCTTAAGCAATCATACGCAAGGCCTGCTCCAGTCCTCGCTGCTTAAGCCCTGCACCAGCCCCAAACCATGCAGAATCCAGACGGTGATCCTGACTCATGGCGCGGCGCTCATGGTCGCAGAACTCGGTAATTGAGCACAGCAAGCCATAAGCCGTATCTTTAGCTGAACTCAATTCTGCCCCACGGCCATGCCCATTAAACATGGTCATGACTTTCGACATCGCGCGGCCATTCGGTTCAGTTTTGTTTTCAGCTTTTGTGGCTTGTGTAGCGACATTACGGTAGAACTGAATAATGCCTTCATCCTGCTCGATTGGACTTAAGCTGGTGTTATTAAATACTGCATCAAAATACGCTGCTGCTTCAGTCTGTGTGACTTTACGTTGACTGAGCTGTTTCATTTCATACATATGTTCATCCCATGCACGTACTGAAATACCGAGTTGCTGTTTAATCTTTTGTGCATCGAATTTGGTACTGTGCGGCACTTTGACCACACCTGCACTGCTGTTCTGTCCTTTCAAGGCAATGGCTAAGGTATTGTTGCAGACTACACGGATACTGGTAAATTGCGCCGTGGTCGCCAGTGTGCCGTCACAAGCGGTTGCCAGCAGCATATAGCCATTGCTGACATCTTTGCCTTTGAGTGCTGCGCTTTGCCCTGTTCTGGCTAAAGCCCAGAACTTCTTGCCGCCTTTCAATACCCCAGCTGTTTCCAGCTCAAAACCTGACTGCTCCGTTAAATCTCGGTAGAACTCCAAAATCTCTTTCGGTTGCACTTCTTGATAACGCTGACTGACCACCGATAAAGGTGTATGGGTATCAGAACGGTACAGTACACGCTGTTCTTCATACGGCATGATGATGCATTGCCCGCGCTGATTCTGCGCCATGTAGCTGACATTGGATGATTCAATGCGCCAGTCCATCCCGGCCTGCTGTGCCCAGACTTCAATCGGCTGGTTTTGGGTTAGCTGGTTGCCTAAGCCATGCCAAGGGGTTTCGCCGACATAGGCCATTTGTTCAAGTTGATGCGCCATAATGTTTTCCTATTTAACAATGAATATGTTTAAGATTCGCCAATCTAAATATCCGGCATAAAAAAGGCCTGCAGGGGGCGCAGGCCAAACGGGTAAATCATGCAGCGGCAAAGCAGCATGAAGATTCATGTAAATGTTATATATCTGAAATTTATTTAAATCCTGTTCAATTCATCCCCCTGATTTTTTATTCAAATCAATCCTCAGCAATTGACCCGATCCATCTCTGCGATTATGATTTGGGTGCTGGCCTACATTGCCAGTCGGTTTTAGCAGACCGTTTCCTAAGTGCGCTAAAAGAATCCCTTTTTTTGGCGTGAGTACTCGTGCTCCCTCTGCGGTAGAACGGGAGGGGGACACCTTCGGGTGTGCTGATTCTTAGGTTCAGTCTGCTAACCCCTTTTCGTTCTGCCACCATTATTTAGCAGTAATTGGTAGAACTTCTTAAACCTAAGGAGTCATCACCATGACTAAGCATTATCTCGCCTTATTATTTTCCCTAAAGCCTGTCTGGGCCATTCCCTCGCCCTTGGCATAATTCATAGATTACATATCCGCTTAAATTGACCGAAAGACTTCCACCTTCATTGGAGGGCCTGCGTTCGTCTGTTCATTCAATCACGCGTATAAATCCATCTATTTCAAAATAGCCAAAACAATAAATTCGGGGGAATTAATGAAAACCTCTTTATCAATTGCTTTCATCACGCTGACTGTACTCCTGCTCACAGGCTGCGCGGGAAAATCTGAACGTCAATTTGTCAGCGGGTGCAAGGCCGGTGGCGGTGACACTGCTGCATGCACATGCATCTACAGCAAGCTTGAGAAAAAATTCGGAGCGGATGCACTGGAACACAGCCTCCATACCATTCAGCAAACCGAAGAATTTCACAGGGAAATGATCAGCAGCACCTATCAGTGTCTGAAGGAATAAGCCATGAGGATTATTGCCGGTACTATCTGCATCATCGCAGTGATCTGCTTTTTAGGTCTGCCTTTCATTGGAATGATGATCCTGTTCGGGCTTTTCTTCTTGCTCGCTCAATACGCTTTTGGGGGAAATAAATGAATCCATCGATTAAAACCTGGATCATTCGCGGCTATTTGACCATTGGCCTGCTTTTCACGCTGTATCAATCCTTCTGGGGGCAATACAGCTATAAATCATTTGCCTATCATCTCGGACAAGGCGTGATCTGGCCTGCTGTCATGTTCCCTTCAGTGGGCAAGTTCATCGGCGGCCTATTGCTGTTAGTGATTATTGGCAGTCTCGCCTTACGTTCCAAATAATGAAATGACTTTAAAATAAGGAAACATCATGAATAAACATATCATCGCTATACTACTGGCAACTTTTACAACTTCTGTTTTTGCTGCTGATCACATGATCATTAATGGAAAAACCGTCACCATGAATGACAGCCGCTCGACGCTGATTCAGAAATTTGGCAAGCCTGAATCAGGAACAGCTCAGTTCAGCAATTGGACCGTGGGCAACTTGAGCATCTACGCCAATTACAGCCCTAAGGGCTTAACTCAGTTCAGCGTCAATCAGCTCAATAATGCGCCGAGTAAGCACGTGATAAATATTGAAGGAAAAACCATTACTCTAGGCAAAGACACCATCAGAACCGCAACGGGAAAATTTAAGCACGCCTGCTTTAACTTTGATGAAGGCCGGCAAGGCTCAACCTATACCATGACGCCGAAGACCGCTGTGAAAAATAAACTGAATATCGTTCTTGAAACCACTGCTGATGCATATGATGTCAAAACGATTTCCAGCATGCCGATCAATGGCTTTTCATTTACCCAAGATGCTGCAGCATCCAATCAAGGCTGCAAATAAAGCATCAAAAAAATAAATCGGGTGTCCTTCTCATTTCAATAAGCATTGCGCGCTTAAATTATTTAAGCGCGCAATGCTGAATCCCTATGAAACACTCCTCTTATAATAAACCTCTATATCGAGATCTATGCCATGCACCCTTCAGTTCTGCTGACTGCCTTATTGACGCTTTCTTGCTGTGCGTTGAATATTCAAGCCAAACCGATCACACAGAAAATGTATTCCTGCAAAAGTAATAGCGATAGCATCCGCACCATTTCAACCAATTGCAAAAATCCCGCTGCTAGCTTCAGCTTAGGCTACAGTGTCGAAAAGTATGGTGATCACGGCTCTTTGCTGAGAATCGAAAATCCAACGAGGCATAATATTGAGATTGATCGAATAGAATTGTTCGATGCTTTGAATCAGCCCTGTGAACTTGACAGCTGGGGACCGGAAGGTGAGACGGTTTCTGCTAAAAGCCACTTCAATGTCATAATCAGTGAATGCAAGCCTGAGCACATTTTTAAATATGTGCTTATCCAAGGAAATAAACGGTATGTGTTCTAATGCGGACAAAGATTAAGCCATCATTCAAATACCGTAAAAAACCGGTCACCACGGGTCGGTTTTTATCCCTATTCAACAGCGCATTCAACCCAGATGGCTAAAGCTTAAAATACTGCTGGCACTGTTCACAGTAAAACGCTATCGCGATCCCTGAATCAAAATGGCTTTGCCGAGTTTCAATCCAATACAGATAAACACTTTTAAGCAGCGCCTCAGCCAGCCCCGTGATCCAAGGTGATAAAGGCCAGCCCTTGAACAGCTGCTTTATGACCATTCCACCGAATCCCGCATGAGAACTCAATAAGGATACTCTGTGCGGGCTAGATTCAGACGGTTTAGAATGTGAAACAAAGACACGATGAATGTGAGTAGACTGACAATATGGGCAATGCGTTAACATAGTTGACACCTCCAATGAAAAATAAAAAAAGGGCCTATTTGCATAAGCCCTTCAATCTGACCACTCGACAGTGATTTTCATGTGGATGATGTATGCCTATATTATTTTCTATTAGCCGAAAGTCCGCATGCATTTTTTAGTTTTCACTCTCAGATGCTGTGCTTTCTTCTCAGGGCGTACCAGATAAGCCACTGTATCCAGCATATTCTTCACCTCATCTGGATTGTTACGGTGAATCATCCCAATGCCTAGACGCTTGCGATCAGAGAACTGTTTGAGATAAGCAGTGCCATGACAATTAAAATAACTGCCTTGATCTTTTGTAATCCTTAACCACAACTTGCCGACCTGATTCGCCAGCCAATAAGCATTACGACGTTCACTGCCCTTATAAACCAACAGCAAATGACAGTGATAGCCCTTCTCTTCTCCCTGTTCTAATGCCCATGCATATTCAATCAAACCTTTGAAAATTGTATCTTGATTCTGAAGGCGCCTTCTTAACACCCTCATATCATCATTGAATGTTTGAATATTAACTCGATCCTGAAAATTTAATGGGTAAGCCAAATCAACTCGAACGACCAAAATACGTGCATATCTTTCACTGATACGCTGCATTCGCTTCACTAGTTGCTCAGTATTTTTAGACTCACTATAACGATGATCTCTTAGCTGACGCTTTTGTCTTTGGTAGTACCTTTTAAAATCGCGCTGCAATTGTTTAAATGAGCTTTGCTTTAATTGATAAAACAGCTCATCGTAATCATTCAGGTATGCTTCAAAATCTAGTTCGAGCACAATAAAAACGCCAATCGAAGCAGAGTAATCAAAATCAACTGAATATATTTGATCAAATTGAATTAGAAGATCCGTGAGGGTGTGGTAAAAGTTACGCGGCTGTTTTGTTGCAAGAGCAATCTCTTCAACAAAGTTTTCAATTTCAATAAGTACTTTAGACTCATTCAAGATATTATTCATTTTCCATTCCTACTTAATTTCTAATACATAGGAATGGTATTGGTGTAATTATTTACTTATACTGATAAAAAGAGCAATTACACAATTTCAGATTTTGCTGAAACATACTTAAAAAAATACTTATTTATAATAGAAGTATCTAAAAGACTAATTAAATATCTAGTGACGTGTTCTGTATTAATAAAATTAATAACCTCCTTTTTTTTAAAAAACAAAAACCTAGATTAAATAGCGCATATGCTGTCACACATTAAATCTTCAAACTTTTTTTTCAGAAAAAACCGTTATTTATTAAAGCTTATTTTATCCGTCGTTTTAGATTCATGATTAGCTGATTTACAATTACAATTTGAAGAAAATTAGTTGCTGAATCTAAAATTAAAAATTAACACATTAACAATATAAAATTAAAAAATTATAAGGATTCAAAAATTAATCAACTTATTCATTTGAAGGTAGCAGGAACCGAACTCCACAAGGGTGTTGGAGATCCTTTGAATCTTTAGCTGTGTACTAGCTCAACGAGCTCTATAAATCACACATATCACTTACGCCAAATCAAAGTATTTCCAAACTTGTTCAATATCATCACGCTCTGCGCCTGTATTCTTTTCAAGATTAACCAAAGCTTCCAAAGAAGTATCCCTATCTAAAAGGTGTCCCACTCCAACATAATGGCATTCATCATCAGTATCATTACCACATAAAAACTGCCAATCACAATCTTCATCACGAACTACGACTAAAACGGGTTTTTCTTTATGAAAAATATGTGGACAGCAATAAACTCCAAAATCTCGCTGAAATTGTTTACTCATATTTAAAATATTCCTTTGCTAACGCTTTAGCATTTCTAAAATTCTAACATTGGGATTTGGTGGTGCCTTTTCTGGCACTAACATCTTCAATAAAATGTTCTATATTTATCAAGACCTTTGATTCATTTAAAGCATTACTCATGAGATTTCCTTTTGGTAGTTTAAACTATACAAAGTACTCTCATGTAATTAATTACCAGCTAGAAATTAATAAATATGAATTATTAATAACCCAACAAAAAAACATCAATATCAACCAGAACAAATCATACTGTATTTATTTTAATTAAATCAACAAAAAATTAAGAGACAATAATTATCCAACATACAGATCAAGAAATTTCACCACGACCATAAGAACGATATTTTTTTTCTAATTTTAAGCGAAAAAAATAATCAGTATTTACAAAATAATTTACAATTCTTTTTAGCTCATATTCAATTTCACAATTACTCTTCTCAGACGAAATCACAGAGTTACACCTATATTTCAGAAATGAATAACAATCCCAAAACTTTCCATAACCATCTGTTAATTCCCTCCATCTAGACTTTAATATTTTCATTTTATAATCTATATCCTGTTTTTTATTTCCTTTTTCCATTTCATCATTTTTTAGAAATAATACTATGTGACAACTTACGTGCCCATCATCCTGCTGAGGTTGAAATTTCCACATATAACCTATAATATTTTTCTTAAACTCTCGTTTTGTTAAAAAATACAAAAAATCATTCTTATCTTTTATATACCTCTTTATAAAATCTTCCATTTTATCTTCATTTCTAGGACACAGTGCTATCTCAAAGCGAATTATTTCCAGACTAGGGTAATCATACTGTAATGATTCAGTATATTTAGAAAGTGACTTTCTGTTTTTTTCAACTCTAGTTCTTAAATTATTTTTCCCCTTAGAGAATTTTTCTTCTTTAAATTTTCTATCTAATCTATTTATAAACACATACAACCTATCTTTTGTAATAGGAATTACTTTATTTTCAGGTCCCTTCTCCTCTAAAAAAAGTTTAAACTCAACTCTAAAAATATTTAATTCTGGAGAGAAATCATTAATTGGGTTTATAATTCTTTTCAAACACCTCCACTCAGAACAAATATAACTTGCAAAATTATCAATATAAATTTCATTTAATTCAGGAATATTTCTTAAATCATAAATATGCTTTTCTAATTTCAGTATAGTTTCTGCAAGATGGCTTTGTTCAGGCATATGACACTGCCTTTTATAATCTATTTGCTCACACAGATCATAAAGAGAGTCTGTCTCAAAGCTTTGAAATCCTAAAGCATAGTGTGCCATTGGGTTAGAAAAATAAGGTATTAGCATATCTCACACATTAAGTTAGTTGTTATCATTCAAGTTAGTTGTTTTTGGATTTTTTTAAAAAAAATAGCTCATTATTTTTAAAAAAACTATTGACAATCACCAATTATTTCTGAAATTAATTCAGGACAACTTCTCAAATGATTTATTATAGATTCCTCCTGATAGTCTGAATGAAAAGCTAAAGTTTTACCCAAAACATCGCTACTATTTTCTTCATTTAATGCTCTTTCTAACTTTTTATATCTTTTTCTTAAGTCATTAATTTTATTTTCAAAAGATCTATTCTGAAAAGATGTATACTCCTCATTATAAATTTTATTTTTATTTTTAATCAAAGATAGCGTATTTTCTTCAATCTGACTTAATAACTTTATCATTTCATTCCTAATCCACTCTTTATTAAACAATTCAAACTCATAAGTAATCTTTGGGTAAGCTTCTCTTACTGCTTGATTAATGCTTTCCCATTTACCATTCAAAGAAGCTTCTTCTCTCAGTACCCGATATAAAACCTCTCTTTTCTTATAAAGGTTTTCTTCATATCTTTTTCTAACATTTAACAATCCATTAATTCTATTTCTAAGCTTTTTATTATCAAAACCATATATTGGATAACCTTCCTTGATATATGAATATAAGGCATCTCGATAAATATCATTATGAAACTTCTGATCTAAATTATCAAAAATAGTCAGATATGTTTGAATACTTTGCGTTAGATCATACAGTGGAAGGATATGAAATCCATGTATTTTCTTATCCTTAAAATCATTTAACATCGAGTAGCTAGTCTCATCATCAGGAATTTTCAAGTTATCCACTGATATGCCAAGCTGCGAAGAAATCAAATAAGTAAAACAATTCAACAATTCAGTTAGAAGCTCTTCGTAGTCAGCACGCTTAATTTTCTTCACAAATCATTTCTTATCAATGAGTTAAAAAACATTCTAGCACTATGTTTATATACACCTCTAGCATTATTTTTACTCAGTACATTCTTCTCTAACATATATTCATCGCCGGTAGGAAAAGACCTACTTTGAATCTCTAAATCACAGTGGAAAACAATTATGACTACTTCAAAATTTAACCTATATCTAAACTGCACGTGATAACTCGGGCTATCCTTCGAATTAAAAAGAGATAATTAGAAAGATAAAATTTTTCTAATTAAATTAAATTTTACTATCGTAAATGAGTTAACCAATGGGAACATTTCAATTGAATACGAATGATTACCTTTTTATGAAATATCGCTCTATGACTGTAGAACTAATGACAATAGTGTCCGACTATTTTCCTCATCTTAGTAAAGCTGAGGCATTAAGAAAGGCAAATAGCCAGGAGTTTCCTTTCTCTGTATTTAAATTAGATCAAAGTAAACGTGCACCTTTTTTAGTACACGTGAAAGACCTAGCTGATGTTTTAGATACTGAATACACAAAAGCAGCCAAAGACTATGCTACGTTTCATCGATGAGACGTAGCACCTCCTCCAATTGCATAGTATTCCTTCTTGCTTTCACTGATACGTAGCGCTGCAAACTGCTCCAAGAATCATGCAGACTTACTTTCTGAATTTCAGGAATAGTAAAACTCTGTTCAGCTAGTCTAGTACACCCCTCATGTCTCAAGTCATGAAAACGTAGATCATCAATACCCAACATTTTACAAGCTTCTCTGAACTCTTTGCCTAAGCTTTTAGGATTCAATGGCAGCAGTAAATTTTCATCATGCCCAAGCTTCAACATTCGTTCACGAACTTCTAACTGCTTTAATCTTTTAATCATTTCCTTACAAGGATCAAGGACATCAAATGACTTGTGATTGCCTTTCGAGCCATTTGGATTCTTTAGATCATGTACTTTCCATGTAGAGTGATGTGAATCATAATCTCGAAGATATAATCGTGTTAATTCGGCTTCACGTCTGCATGAAAAAATTGCAAACCACATAATCAAATGCATTGGATACTTTGAACCATAACGGTTTAGCTTCCATCGCTCTGTAAAATACTTCGTCAATGCAATCAGTTCATCCGTTGAAGGAAGTCGGTCTCTTTTTTGACTGGAAGATATTTGACGTGTTTTTCTTAACTGCGCTGTAGCCTTATCGAAACCATTTAAATCAATATCCATTTCCCACATAACAGCAGCATGAGAAAGCACACCACGGATATGTAAAAGCTCATGTTGCTGCGTACTAGTCGCAATAGGCTCAAGTTCGAGATGAGAGACTCCTCCCTTCCTTAAAGCAACATGCTCGGCCAAATGTACTGATTTTAATTTTGTGATAATATTGCGCGCAATTGGTAGCTTCTTAATTAAGAGCAGAGAATAGCGTTTCGTCCTTCCGTACTCGCTCCCGACTTCATCCAAATATTTATCTATGGCATCTGATAAGGTCAGATCAATCAGTTTTTCTTTGCCAAGCAAAATATCAGGATTTTCTTGAATTTCGACTTCTCGTTTCTTAACCCAGTTTTCAGCCAACTTCTTTGAGTGAAATGTTTTACTTTCAGAAAAAGTAGGAAAGCCCTTTCGATTGATTCGAATCGCAGCACGATAGTTAACTTTACCATCTGCACCTTTCCTTGCTGTAATTGACCCCATAATTTACACCACAACCTGTTTTTTTGATTATGGTGTAAAACTTGGTGTAAATGCAAACCGATTAACCCACCTAAACACAGGTTAAAACAGATTCTCGCAGGTTGAGAAGTATAGATTAAAGGTATGATTTTTAATGACTATTAACAAAAACATTGAAAACACTCAATCTCCGCGAATCAGTGTTGCACCGATGATGGATTGGACCACCAAGGATTACCGTTTTTTTGCGCGCCTGTTTAACCCCAATGTCATCCTATACACAGAGATGGTGACCACTGGCGCAATTATTCATGGTGATGCCAAACGCCATTTGGACTTCAACACAGAAGAACACCCAATTGTTTTGCAGCTGGGCGGCTCTAACCCTCAAGATCTAGCGCTATGTACAAAAATGGCTCGGGACTGGGGCTATGACGAAGTCAATTTAAATGTCGGCTGCCCGAGTGACCGCGTACAGAATAATAAAATCGGCGCCTGCCTCATGGCCGAACCTGATCTCGTCGCTGAATGTATTGCTGAAATGCACAATGCAGTCGATATTCCAGTGACCGTAAAGCACCGCATTGGCATTGATGACATGCAGTCTTATGAAGAAATGCTGCATTTTGTCGATACGGTAGCCCAAACAGGCTGTGACAACTTTATTGTCCACGCCCGTATTGCCCTGCTGCAGGGTTTATCACCGAAAGAAAACCGTGATGTGCCCCCTTTGCGCTATGAAGATGTGTACCGCCTCAAACAAGAGCGTCCTAACCTGCTGATCGAAATCAATGGCGGCATCAAAACCTTCGCTGAAACTCAAGCACATTTGGAACATGTGGATGGCGTGATGATTGGCCGTGAAGCCTATCATAATCCTTACCTGCTGGCAGAATTAGGGCAATTGTGGAATTTGGAAGCGCCTGACCGCTTTGACATTATCAATCAAATGCTGCCGTATATTGCGCAGCGCATGGCGGAAGGCGCACCGCTGTCCATTATTACCCGCCACATTTTAGGCTTATTCCAAAATCTGCCCGGCGCGCGTAAATGGCGTCAGGCCCTGAGCGGCGGCAATGCTAAAACGTTTGCAGATGTGGAAAATGCCATCCGCAATATCAAGGAAAATATGCGCCGCGCAGAAGATGAAGCCAAAGAGTATCAAGCTGCTCTATAATTCCTTAAGCAGAAATAAAAAAGCCAGCTTTAGTCCGCTGGCTTTTTTATTTCTGGCGCTGCACTGCCCAGTTTTAACGTTTTAGCCCAAAGGCCACTTACTGCTTATTGTAGATAGAATGGCCCTGATCTTTAATAGCGGCTATATTTTTGCCTTCCGCTTTGGCTTTATCTAACTGCCCCGCTTTCACCAAGGCGCGCGTTTTATCAATTTCTGCCGCCAATTGATCAAACAAAACATCCGAACTTGGCGCTTTAGCATCTTTGGTTTTTAATTTTACTTTCTTTGCATCTAAAGCCGCGGCTTTCATCTGATCCAGCGCCTGCAGTGCATCCTGCTGATTGTCAGCCTTATTAAAGGCTTTAAAGTTTTTGCCCAGAGTCTTCATATTCTGCTGAAGCGTGGCGGCAAAGCTGAAGCTGCTGAAAGATAAAGCTGTGCACAACATGACTGTGGCTAAAGTTTTTTTGATCATCCCGGTATCCTTATAAAGATCGTGTCAAAACTATGGCTATGGTTAAACTGCCGCTTGCTGCGCTGCTGCGAATCTGTTCCGCAGTTAAATTATTCGATAGATTTTAATTTTAAGCAGCCAGCCTATTGTTCATAGCATAAAAATGCAGCGAAATCGCTGCATTTTTATGAATATTGAACCGCTTTGATCATTTTAATTCATCAGGATCAGTTTCATCCGGCTTATGGTGCAGTGCATCGTGAATCGCTTCAACCAGCTGTTGCGCGATTTCCTGCTTAGAGGCTTTTTCTAAATCGCGCTGCGGCAAGCGGTACTGCTCGGCAAAGAATACGATCATCGCATTTTCATCGGAAGCAAAACCGATATCCGGACGTGAAACGTCATTGCAGGCAATCATATCCAGCTTTTTCGCGACTAATTTCCCCGCCGCATACTCTTCAACATTGCGGGTTTCCGCCGCAAAGCCTACCATAAATGGCCGCTTTTCCTGCTGCGCAATGGTCGCCACAATATCCGGATTTTTTACCAGCGCGACATTCAGTTCATCGCCAGCCTTTTTAATTTTGTGTTCAGCCACGTGCGCCACACGGTAATCCGCAACCGCGGCTGTCGCAATAAAGATGTCGCAGCCTTTTTCCAGCTGATCCATGCTCTGTTCCAGCATCTGCATGGCAGACTGCACATTCATACGGCGCACGCCATTTGGCGTATCCAAACTGACGGGCCCTGCAATCAGGCTCACTTTTGCGCCGGCAGCATAGCAGGCTGCGGCTAAAGCAAAGCCCATTTTTCCGGTGCTGTGATTTGAGATATAGCGCACAGGGTCAATTGACTCACGCGTCGGCCCTGCGGTAATTACCACATGCTTGCCTGCCAGCAAGCCAAACTTTTCGGCAATGGCGCGCTGCGCGCGGTGGAAATATTCAGTGACTTGACGCGCTAAATCTTCCGGTTCCGGCATGCGGCCTAAGCCGACATCGCCGCAGGCTTGCGCACCCGCATCCGGCATAATCACATGCACGCCATCTTCAATCAGCGTATTCAAATTGCGCTGCGTGGCTTTGGCCGCCCACATTTGCTGATTCATGGCTGGCGCAACCCATACCGGCGCTTTGGTCGCCAAATATAAGGTCGACAGCAAATCATCCGCCAAGCCAGCGGCAAATTTGGCCAAAGTATCGCAAGTGGCTGGCGCAACCAGCACAAGGTCTGCCCAGCGCGCCAGCTCGATATGCCCCATGCCGGCTTCGGCTTCTGGATCTAATAATGCCGTATGTACAGGATTGCCCGACAGCGCCTGAAAGGTCAGCGGCGTAATAAAGGCTTGCGCGCCTTCCGTCATCACCACGCGCACGTCAAAGCCGGCGTCTTTTAAACGGCGGACTAAAATCGCGCTTTTATAGGCAGCAATGCCGCCTGAAACAGCCACAATAATATTTTTGTTTGGAATTACACTTAAATCAAAACTCACGAACAGGCTACCTATCTGTTGCAGTGGCGCTCACAATAGCATTAAATATGGCCTGACCCAAGATTCAACTTGGAAAAACCCAACATACTGATAATAAAAAAAGTCTAAGAATAATGAATTTCTCAATTAAAAACTGGCCTGAACAGGAGCGCCCGCGTGAACGCCTGCTGCGCCAAGGCCCACAAAGCTTATCCGATGCCGAACTGCTGGCGATATTTTTAAGATCCGGTTCGCAGCAGCACTCAGCGGTTGAATTAGCCCGATTGCTGATTCAGCATTTTGGCAGCCTCAGCCCGATTCTTGATGCCCAACTGGAAGAGATCAGCCAGTTTCACGGCATGGGCCCAACCAAATATGCGCAGCTCATGGCCGTAAAAGAACTTGGAAAACGCTACATTGGCCAGCAATTCAGCCAAAGCCCGCTGCAGCTGGACAGCTCTGCCCAGCTGCTGAGTTTTCTGCGTTTTGAATTTTTAGCTGAAACCCAAGAAATCTTTGCCGTGCTGTGCCTCGATGCGCATTTAAGAAAGATACACTTTAAAAAACTGTTCTTTGGATCGATCAGCAGCTGTGAAATTTCCATCAATCAGCTGCTGCGCTATGCCATACAGCAGCATGCCAGCGCGGTTGTGATTGCGCATAATCATCCTTTCGGAAAACCGCAGCCCTCACCTGCGGATATTCAGCTGACGCAGCACATTCAGCACGCCTGCAGCCTGCTGGAAATCCGCCTCATTGACCACTGCATTATTTCAGCAGAAGGCTCTTTTTCCTTTGCCGAGCATGGCCTGATCAGCCCGAAAAATTCTACATAATTCATCTATTGACAAAGGCCTAAGCACATATGAAGATCAGTCCAAATTCATCAAGATTCCAAACACATGATTGTGCGTGACCAACCCAGTATATTCAAACTGCTGTTTTCCTGGCGGGGCACGATTCTGCCGAAGGTTTTGCCGCCATTAGGGGTTGTCATGCTGCTGTCCACCGTCATTGGCGGACTGTCTTACATCAATATCTTTCACTTTCCTGAGCTGCCCTTAGTCGGCTTCACTTTAATCGGTGTGGTGCTGTCTATTTTCTTGGGCTTTAAAAACTCGGCCTGCTACGACCGCTGGTGGGAAGCGCGCCGCCTGTGGGGCATCTTAATTGCCAATGCGCGCCATTTTGACCGTGACTGCCGCATGCTCAG
Organism: Acinetobacter bouvetii DSM 14964 = CIP 107468; assembly: GCF_000368865.1. GTDB lineage: Bacteria > Pseudomonadota > Gammaproteobacteria > Pseudomonadales > Moraxellaceae > Acinetobacter > Acinetobacter bouvetii. Next base: position 18,829 of record NZ_KB849729.1, on the reverse strand, counting down.
CCAAGGCCGCCGCGAACGGATCATTCAGCACGTGATTGTATTCGCCAATGTCTTGCGCGACCGCCTGCGCCATCAAACAGCCAACCCCACAGAACTGGTGCAAACCAGCGGCATGAGCCAGCAGGCGCTGACCCAGCTCTATCAGCAGGCCAATGCGCCGCAGTACACCTTGAGCCTGATTCAATGGGAACTGATGCAGGCGCTGAAAGACGGTGAAATTTCGGACATTATTTATGCGCAGATGAATGAGCATGTGATGGAGCTGAGCATGGTGCAAACCGGCTGTGACCGGATTGCCACCACGCCGCTGCCTTTCGCCTATTCAGTGCTGCTGAACCGCACGGTGTATTTTTTCTGTTTTATGCTGCCGTTCAGCTTAGGTTCGACACTGGGTTTAGCGACACCGCTGCTGGTCGGCATTTTAGCCTATACCTTTTTAGGACTGGATGCGCTCAGTTCAGAAATTGAAGAGCCTTTTGGCACGCAAAGCAATGATTTGCCGCTGGATTCCATGGTGCGCACCATTGAGATTGAACTGCTGGGCACTTTAGGCAAACCGACCCCGCCGCCGATTCAGGCGCTGGACAATAATTTGCTTTGATTTATTACCTCTCCCTTGCGCAGCAGTGCTGCTCATCTCCTACAAGGCGAGGGAACCCATTCTCCCTCAGGGATGAGGAAGATATTCCGCAAGGGGATGAGGAAAATCATTAAACAAAACTTTCCCAAATCCCAGCCTGCCCTTCTTTAACCCGCGGAATATTGCCGAGTCTGATCCACGGCATATTGTCGCCATGAAAATCACTGCCCACCGATACCTTCAGCCCATGTTCCGCAATCATGCGGTCCACCATCTGGCGTGTGCCCAGCGGCTCAACTGCTGGAGGCAGCTCCACCGCATCGCCGCCGAACTGGGCAAAAATTTCAATGAGATAGCGGATATTGGTGGCAGACAAATCATAGCGGGTCGGATGCGCCAGCACCGCAAAACCGCCGCTGGCATGAATGACTTGAATGGTTTCTTCAAGCCCCAGCCCATCAAATTTCACATAGGCTTTTTTGCCTTCTTTAATATACTTATCAAAAGCCTGCTGCGCGCGGCTGACATAGCCTTTTTCCACTAAAGTTTTGGCAATATGGGTGCGGGTCACACGGTCTGGCACGTTATCGACTTTAGCGACAACATCGGCATAAATATCTTCACCAATTAGGGGAATTAATAAATCGCAAATCTGCTTGGCGCGCACAGCGCGAATCTGCTTCTGCTGTTCGAGCAGGGCCAGCAAAGGCTCTGGATGCTGCATATTCAGCGCCACAATATGCACGCCATAATTCTTTTTGGTCGCAGGGCGTGACCATTGGCTGGAAATTTCCACACCTGAAACCAGCTTAATGCCTAAATCTTTGGCAGCGCCTTCAGCTAGGCTTAAGCCGTCCATCGTATCGTGATCGGTCAGCGCAAGGGTATGAATGCCAATTTCACCGGCCGCACGCACCAGCTGTTCTGGAGACAAAGTTCCATCAGAAATATTACTGTGTGTATGTAAATCTACGCCTTGCATCACTTATACTATGTCATTTATTTGATCAGATACCAGATACTTTAACATGAAAGCACTTTTAGACTTTGTGCCACTCATTATTTTCTTTTATTTATATAAAACTGTTGATCCTAAAGACACTGATCATCCTTTGCTGCAGCTCGTCGGCTCGGCTGGCGGTGTCGACAATAATAATATTCTGGCAGCGACAACGGGTCTGATTATTTCCATGCTGATCGTCTACGGCGCATTGTTTTTCATACAGAAATTCCGCTTAGACAAACAGCAGTGGATTGTGCTGTTCATGACGGTTATTTTTGGCGGCATCACCTTAATGCTTAGCGATGATTTCTATATCCGCCTCAAAGCGGTTCTGCTGAATCTGGTCTTTGCTGGCGCTTTCTTACTTTCGCCTTGGTTCGGCAAAGACAAAAAACCGCTGATCGAACGCTTATTTGGCCCTGTACTGGATTTAACCGGCCGCGGCTGGATCAAGCTGAACTATGCATGGGCCGCCATGTTTGTCGTCATGTCCAGTTTGCATATTTTCTTTGCTTATTTATACGCCGGCGGAAAATATTGGGGAGAATTCACTGCATTTGGCGACATGCTCGTGATGTTTTCCTTTATCATTATTCAGTTTATTGTATTGCGTAAATACTTTAAAACTTCTGAATAGAACTTTCGGTAAAATTTAGAGAAATCACATGCCATTTTTCGTTGTAACATGTACAGATAATGAAGGTACCGTTGAAAAGCGCCTTGCCGTCCGTCCGCAGCATTTAGAACGCCTGCAAAAGCTGAATGATGAGGGCCGTTTAGTCGCTGCCGGCGCAATGCCAAAAGATCCTGGCAATCCTCAAGCAGGTTTTTACGGCAGTACCATTATTGTCGATTTTGATTCTCGCGAAGCGCTGGATGACTGGCTTCAAGAAGAACCATTCCTGAAAGCAGGCGTTTACGGCCACATTGACGTAAAACCTTTCAACAAAGCCTTTCCTCAAGGATAAGTGACATGCGTGCCGTTGTTTCCAGCTTACTGGGCCTCTCTATTTTTTGTACCGCTGCATGGGCGGTTGAACCTGCTCCGGCTCCTGCTGCTGCCCCTGCTGTGCAAGCAACGACTGCAACACCCCCGCCGCAAACTCTGCCAGCCAATAAGCCTAAAACTTTGCCGTCATCTGCAAAGGGCGCCCCAAATGCGCTGACGGCGGAAGAAAATCCTTTAACCGCTGAACAATTGACAAAAAACAAAGCCTTGCAGGATGCCAAGATAAAAGCGCTGGTGAAAGATCAGCACTCCCGCCTGCAGCAGCTGGAAAAAGCCAACTTAGATGCCTTGGCTCAAAATCAGGAACTGCAGCTGAAAAACGATAATCTGGGCGTACAGGTTCAAGTGCTGCAAAGTGAACGCAGTGCGCAAATGTTCCTATACGGCGCAGCAACCATTGCTGTCGGTGTTTTGCTTGGCTTTTTGATTGCCAGCTATGTGTACACCAAACGCCGCCGCCAATGGTAATCCCCAGCGGCCTCAAATACCGCTAACTGTAATCATGTAAAAGGCTGAGCTGTGGCTGATGTAATTCAAACGGCCGAATTGGACTGGCAAACAGTCGACGGCATTGATATCCCTGTTTCCAAGCAATTTGGCGACGTATATTTTTCTAAAGACAACGGGCTGCTGGAAACACGCCATGTGTTTTTAAACGGCAATGATCTGCCCGAACGCCTCACCCGGCTGCAGGATTTCGAATATTTCTGTGTGGGTGAAACCGGCTTTGGCACAGGGCTGAATATTTTAGCGCTGTGGCAGCTTTGGCAGCAGGCGCGTCCAGACAATCACAGCCGCCTGCATGCGATTTCAGTCGAAAAATTTCCGCTCTCTAAAAATGATTTAATCCGTGCACTGAATGCATGGCCTGAACTGCAGCCTTTGGCGCAGCAGCTGATTGAACAGTATCCGCAGCCGATCTCCGGCTGCCACCGTTTAAACTTTCCAGATGAGCGCTTTTCTATTGACTTGTGGCTGGGTGAAGCGCATGACGTTTTTCCTGTCATGGCGCGGACTCTGCAGGTCAATGCCTGGTTTTTGGATGGCTTTGCGCCGTCCTGCAATCCGGACATGTGGGAAGAAAATGTTTTAAATCATATTATTCGCCTGTCGGACATCGGCACCACGTTTTCATCATTCAGTGTTGCAGGCGTCCTGAAGCGCGGCTTAAAGCAGCATGGCATCAGCATCAGCCGTCCACGCGGTTTTCGCCATAAACGTGAAATGCTCAAAGCCATCTGGCCTACAGCTGAAGATTCTGCTCAAAGCTCTAATCCTGAAAAAAAAACGCAGCTCAGCTCTAAGCCTGCTTTTAAACAGCGCCAAATTGCGATCATTGGCGCTGGTATAGCCGGCCTAAGCTGCGCATGGGCTTTTGCTCAGCGCGGCCATCGCATTGCCCTGTATGACCAGTCAGCACCTTTAGCAGGCGGTTCAGGCAATCCTCTTGCACTGCTGAACCCGAAGCTGTGTCAGATTGAACAAAGCGCTGAACATCTGATGACGCTGTCATGGCAACATGCCCTGCGGCACTATTCAAAATTTCCCGCTTTCCGGCCCATTCAAGTTCATCAGCTGGCGCTGAAAAAAGCCAAAGAATTGCTGCATTTAGCCGAACAATATCCAGCAGAGATTTTGCGCGCTGAAACAGCCACTGAAAGCGGATTAGAAACCGCATTTCCAAGCCTGAACCTGCTGCAGGCCGGCGCAGTTTCTCCGCATCAATTGCGTGATCAAATCCTGCAGCATCCGCTAATTCAATTTCAGCAGGCTGAAATTACTCAAATTCAGCGCACACTCCCAATTCAGCTCTATCAAAACCAAGATTTTCTAGGCGATTACGATCACGTGATTGTCTGCGCTGCGCACCAAAGCGCGCAGCTGTTTGAGCACTGCCCTATGCTGAAGCCAATCCGCGGGCAAGTCAGCTGGGTGAAAAACACTGGACAGCCTTTAGCGCATCAACATGCATACAGTTATGGCGGCTACTGCATGCAGCTGGATGCCGAGCATTTAATCTTAGGCGCTTCGTTCTATCCCAACCGTGATGATGATGCTGTACTGCCTGAAGACCATGTGCATAACTATGAACTTATCCGCAGTGTATTTCCAAGTTATGCACAATCCTTGGCCGCACCAGACACATGGCAAGGCCGCGCATCGGTGCGGGCGCAAACGCAGGATTATTTTCCGCTGCTGGGCAAAGCTGAAGAAGATCAGGAAATTTATGCCTTTGCAGGCTTAGGCTCTAAAGGCTTTCTATATGCGCCGCTGTGCAGCGAGGCGCTGGCGGCGCAAATTTTAGGTGAAGCCAGCCCGATTCCTGCGAACTTATTGAAAAAGCTGGGTGCGCAGCGTTTCCGTAAAAAGGCCAAACCGAAAAAGCCTTATTTTAAACCGCAGCAATCTGGATAATTTTTTGGATTTTCCAGACATGCAGCATTGAATGATATAAAAAAAGCGCCTTGCGGCGCTTTTTCCTCAGCTGCTTTGCTCTAAAGGCAAACCTGCATCACGAGCGGCGCGAGTGCCGCCCATTAAAATGACATATTCGCGGCCGCTGTCAAAACCCTCTAATAGTTCAGCTGCGCGCGGCGCTTTACTTCCGCCACCACATAAAATGTAAATGGGCTGATCCGTCGACACCTGAGTTAGGCTGCTTTCTGAAAGACCGTTAATCGGCTGGTTAACCGCGCCTTTAACATGCGCTTCAGCATAAGCACTTGAATCGCGTACATCCCAGATAATCGCATTTTCTGGGAACTCAAATGTTGTAATTTCTTGCTTACGGATCATTGTGCACTCCTTTGATGTAAACAACACTTGGCAAATGAAGAAAACATCCCTAGCATCTCAGATATTCTTTCCATTTGTAAAGGTTTAATCCATGCCATCTTTTGATATTGTTTCAGAATTAGAAGTTTTTGAAGTAAATCATGCAGTTCAGAACACTCAAAAAGAAATTGCGACCCGTTTTGACTTCCGCGGCCAAGACGTTTCGATCGAACTGAATGAAAAAGCCAAAGAAATCAAAATCAGTACTGAAAGTGATTTCCAATGCGAACAAGTATACAGCATGCTGGAGAGCCATTTCTTTAAGCGTAAAGTCGATATCCAAGCGCTTGACCCGCAGAAAATGACCGCTTCAGGCAAAAATGTCATTCAAGTGATTAAGCTGAAGGATGGCCTTGACTCTGATACTGCAAAAAAAATTAATAAAGCCATTAAAGAAAGCGGCATTAAAGTGCAGTCTTCTATTCAAGGCGACAAAATCCGTGTAACCGATAAAAAGCGCGATACTTTGCAGCAAATTATGGCGTTCCTAAAAGAACAGCAATTTGGCGTACCATTGCAATTCAATAACTTTAAAGACTAAGGCAGATACTCTGCCAAGCAGAGGATCACATGACTCAGCGCAACCGTTTATCTAAACTGGTGCACAGCACCGCCAGATTCCCTCAAGGCATCCGCACTGCGCTGTGGTCAAAAGCCTTTGGCCGTATCGTTCCTATGGTCGGCACAGCCAAAATCCGTTACCTTGAAGTCAGCGCTTCACAGGTAACGGTAAGCTTGGCCAATCATAAAGCCATGCAAAACCATATTGGCCAGCTGCATGCCTGCGCGATGGCGCTCCTTGCGGAAACCGCAACAGGTTTTGTGACGGCCATGAATGTTCCGGACAGCGCCATTGTGCTGATTAAAAGCATGAAGGCTGATTTTAAACGCCCAAGCAAAGGCGCAATGACAGCAACAGCAACCTTAACTGCAGAGCAGCAAAAACTCATGCAGAGTACAGAGAAAGGCGAAACTTTGGTGAGTGTGACTCTCCAGGATGAATCTGGCGAAGAGCCGATCAAATGCGAAATGCTTTGGGCATGGGTCGCCAAATCCCATCTCAAAAAGAAAAGCTGAAAAAGCCCAGCAGAATTTTCTTAAAATGTAAATAAAACTTACCTTTAGGTAAGTTTTATTGTTACTGATCCTGTACTTCGCACAAACAGAATTCTTCTATTTAAAACATCTGCTTCAGCTCAGGATAGACACATATCTAAAAGTCCCAGAGCCAAACAATGAAAAAATTGATCCTGACCTCTGCATTATTATTGACAGCCATTCCCCTGCTGTCTGCCTGCAGTCAAAACCCATCTGCAGCCAGAACTGCCGTCAGCACCTTGTCCTCAGCTGATCAAGCCGCTGAAAATAAGAAAACAGTCATCGACTTTTATGAAGGCGTATTTCAAAAGCATCAGGTGGCAGCCTATGCTGACCGCTATATTGGCAATCAGTATATTCAACACAACCCGCATGTGCCGGATGGCAAAGCGCCATTTGTCAATTATTTCACGCAGCACTTTAAGGAAAACCCTCAAGCCCAAAGCGTCATTAAGCGCGCTGCTGCTGAAGGCGATTTGGTCTTTTTACATGTGCTTTCTACCGAAAACGGCCAAGACAAAGGCACAGCAATTGTTGATATTTTCCGTGTAGAAAATGGCAAAATTGTAGAGCATTGGGATGTACAGCAGGATGTGCCTGCAGACAGCGCCAATAGCAACACCATGTTCTAACCTGTTTTATCTGCACAAAAAAAGCCAGTGTATGAACTGGCTTTTTGATATTTCAGCTGAATTTTTTATGCATGTTTCGCTGCAAATTTTGCTTTCACTTCATCAGAAATTTGACGCTTAGCCCCTTTGACATCGACGGCAACAAAGGTAAATACGCCCTCAGTTACCCGGACTGGATCACGAGAACTGTCATGGCTGTCCCACACTTCAATTTGCATTTGAATTGAAGTATTGCCGACTTTTAATATTTTGGTATAGCAGCTGATCACATCGCCCACTTTTACCGGAACCAAAAATGTCATTTGGTTAATCGAAATAGTGGCGCAGCGCCCTTTGCTGAAGCGTTCAGCGTGAATTGCTCCGGCCAAGTCCATTTGCGACACAATCCATCCGCCGAAAACATCACCGCTCCAGTTGGTATCTGCCGGCATTGCAATCGTTTGAAGGGATAGGGTTCCCTCCGGTTTTACATGAGAATCTGACACTGTAACTCCAAGCCCTGATTTACTTTTGGGCAGTTAATTGTTGATCCAGCCACTTTTGCAGTTCACTGGATCGTAACGCACCGCTTATTCTAGCAATTTCGCTGGTTTTATTCATTAAAACTAGGGTCGGAATGCTTCGAACATTAAAGGCGCTGCTGAGCCGCGGATTCTCTTCCGTATTAATTTTAGCGAAAACCACATTCGGGTACAGCTTCGCCGCTTGCGCAAAATGCGGCGCCATCATTTTACAGGGCCCGCACCATTCCGCCCATAAGTCAATCAAAATAGGCAGATCACTATGCGTAATAAAACTGCTGAAATTCTGCTCATTCAGCTCAATAGGCGCAAGCGGAATCAGGTTGCTATGGCATTGCCCGCATGCTGGACTGGCCGAAAGCTTATCTTCTGGCACTCGATTTTTAGCGCTGCAGCTTGGGCATACAATAATCATTTAGCCGTCTCCAATATGTTGATTCAAAAAGTCTAATTGAACTGCTACCGCTTTTTCAAACCATTTTCCATGATAAATGTCAAAATGCCGCATTTCCCATTCATGATAATCTGCATAAGGCGCAATATTAGTGGCTGCTTCTCGGCTGATTTCTAAAGGAATTAAACTGTCCTGCTTTGACGCGATATACAGTACCGGCACAGCAATGCGTCTCAAATTTTGCATGGGCCGGTAACGGATTAAATTAAAGAAGACCCTTGCCGGTATTTCACCGCTCCAGTAATAATCGGAATGCAGAATAGACTGGTAGCCTTCATATGCGCCGGCAACAGGAACAAAGCACAGCTCCTGTTCGGAAACAACCGGCAAGCTTTTCGGCTGCATGCCCACTTTTGCGCCCATATAATCCTGACTGGAGATTTTTAATGCTTTGGGCAGCAGCGGCAGCGGGTATTGCTTCGCGCTTTCAGCGCCATCGACAAAAGGATTTAAAGCAATCACCGCCTGAATATTTTTATTTTCAGAGGCAATATCCAGCACATAGCCTGCACTTAAGGAAATCCCCCAAAGCACAATTTTACGGCTGTCAATTGATTTGCGCTGCGCGACATGCATCAGCATCGTCCGCCAATCTTCCAGCTGCGCCTGCAGCGAGACCAGCTCCCTTGGACGGCCAGTGCTGCCGCCCCAATAGCGGTAATCAAACAGGACAACCGCATGGCCAGCATGGGCAAAACGCTGGGCAAATTGTACGAGTTTAAATTGGCGCAAGCATGCAAGCCCATGCGCCATAATAATGACACCTGGCTTCTGCACGCTCTTCGGCCGATAGAAATCTGCAGCGATCACCTCTTGCCCGCTTTTAACATACAGCGGCTCAACAGTATAAGCATGCATAATTGCTCCAGATGTTTTTTATGGTTGTAATCGTTTATAAATATTTCAATACATCAAGCTGATATTAAGGCTTAATGCTATCATAAAGCATAATTCTATTATTTAAATTATGGAGTGACACGATGAGCGAAAATGTTGGCTTTGCTGGTCAAATCGGCCCTGAACATGTAACACAAGTGATTGAAAAAGGCTTTAAATCCATTATCAATAACCGCCCAGATATGGAAGGCGGCCCTGAGCAGCCAACAAGCGCTCAAATTGAGGAAGCAGCCCGCGCAGCAGGCCTCGACTATGTTTATCAGCCCGTAGTTGCCGGTCAAATTACTGAGGTCGACGTTCGTGCTTTTGCTAATCACTTCAATGAATTGCCTAAACCTGTATTGATGTTCTGCCGTACAGGAAACCGTTCTAATAATTTGTACCAGCTGGCAAAACAGATGGATTTGCTGGATGACTAAGCCGCTCCTGAGAAGTTTGCTGTTGAGTGCATCGCTGCTGTGTTCATTTCCCGCTATGGCTGAGAATGACAGTATTGCGCTGAATAGCAAGCTCAGCGTGGCAGGACAAATGACTGCTGATAAGTTCAGCGCTTTGTTAAAGCAGCATCATTTTAAATCTGTGATTGTGAACCGCCCTGACCAAGAGCAAGGCAATGCTGTTACCGTGAATGAGTTGCGCAATATTGCGGAAAAGTCGCAAGTCAGCGTGATTTATCAGCCAGTGACCAGCGGTAAAATTTCTCAAACAGACATTATTGAATTTGCCAAATATTATCAAGAACTGCCTAAACCCATCCTGATGGTTTGCAAAAGCGGTTCACGCTCTGCTGCGCTGTTTAATCAAGCCAAAGCTCAAGGCCTATTGAATGAATAAATTACTCTTGATGTTCATCTGCACACTTGCTGTTTGCGGCTGCAGCTCACTTAATGTTCGACCTACTGTTGGAGTAAGCGTCGGAACCTCAATTTAAATCGTTTATAGAATCCTTGAATAAAAAACAGCGCCGAAGCGCTGTTTTTTATGCTTACATTATTTAATATCCAGCCAAGATGTTAGGCTCTTACCGCCTGGAACACTTGAAATGATTTTTACATCATCTCCTGCCGTACAGCCTTTCAAGCGTACTGTATAATCCACTAGGTCATTTCCATTATTTGCGAATGTACTTGGTGTTAATAAAGCCATAGTATTCGGAACGGTTAAATTTCCACTTCTAATTTCAGCTTCACAAGATAAATTTTTATAAGTTATTTCAGGGGTGCCCGTAACAGTTGATGCAATCCCCCCCTTACTTCCCGTTCCAGTTGAATCAATTATTACAGCATAATCAATATCATTAATCGTTACAATTAAAGTAGTATTTGGTTCTGCCCCTGAAACTTTCAAGATTTGTTTAGTTGAATCTGCAGTATCTAATTGAAGTTTGGCTTTAGGTTGAAAATCACTATTATCTTTCACTGCTACAGAAATAGTTGTACCTGATGGCATTGGTACCGTTTTTTGCGAGTTGCCAAACACTTGGAAGCTGAAATTGCCTGAACCACTTGTAATGAACCCATTACTATCAAATCCTGCATTCCAAACAAATGTTGGTGTGTCGTGTGCAAAAGAGAATACCAATTGTTGGCGCAGTACTGCACTTAGGCCACTGTCGCAAGTATTTGGGATATTCGGTTGTGCAAAGCTAGAAATCGCGCATTGTAATGCGCCTGCGGCTTTTTGATAAATGAATTCACCTACACTATGTAGATTATCTTCGTTATCATCCTTAAAGAAATCGCCAATATTATCAGTTAAGGTATCCGTGCCTGCTGTATATAAATTGTCGCCATTATTATCTATATAACTCTTGTCACCTTCAACATAGGCTAAAACAGTCACACGGTTATCTAAAGGTCTTGGGCTCTGGGTAGTTAAAGTCACAGAGCAAACACCTTTATCATCCGTCATACAGTTTGAATCAACTTTACCGCCTTCGCTGACAAAACTGATGACTGTATCTTTTGGTACAGGGTTACCTGTACGGTCACGCATCCGGGCAACAATCGTTGCAACATCACCATCAATATCTGTACGTAAGGATTGTTTAGAAACAGATAGGCTTACACCATTTTGTGTAACACGTCCAGAAGAAACCTTCACCCCTTTAGAAATTGCTGACACTGTTGGAGATGCCACCAGCGTTGCTTTAATCTCTACAGGGCCAGGGATATTGCCTGGATATAAATTAACAACAATTTTACCTTTAGAATCACTTTTTAAAGTTTGAGTAGAACGGTTATTCAATGTCACAAAATGAAGATCATTTGGCGCTTTTTCCAAAGAGACCTCAACGTTTTTGTCTCGTGCTGGAACACCATTGGCATACAGCGTAAACTCAATAGAGCTGGATGCTGCTGATCCACTGTTTTTAATACCCAGATTAACATCAGCAGTCGTTGTATAAACTAGAGAATCGGCGGCCACCGCTGCAATATTCAGTGTCGTTGTAACAGAAGATGAGCTGCTAGGCGAAGATGCTGTAACAACAACTGGGCCTTCACATAAATCACCATTCGAAGCAATGGCTTTATATGAAGTAATAACATTGCCTTGATTTGATGAAATGACAGATGCAGGATCAAATGTACCGCAGCTTGCAGTAAAGTTCACCGTTACATTATTTTGAGCGTCAGAATCTTGATTTAAAGTTTTTAAAGTAATATTTGTAGAAGCGCCAGATGAAAGACTAGCAGCGGCAGCAGATATATTCGCTAAGACAACATTTAAAGACTGTAAACTAAAGACTGCATCTTTCGCTGTGGCAGTATTGCCATCAAATTCAGCACTTGCTGAAATTTTGTAGGCGCCTGTACTGCTCAAATTTTCAGGTGTTACTGAAATAGTTGCTTCACCATTTGCATTGGTCACTACCGCACCATTGGAACTGCCAAAAGTGACGCCACCAGTTGAAGTAAATGTTACGATTGCTCCGCTGACACCATTTCCAGACTGATCTGTCACTTTTACAGTAGCTGTTACACCCTCTGCTGTAATAACCGCAGTCGAATTGCCATTCAAATTTTTCAGCTGAATTGCGCTAGCATTCAGAGACTTAACGGCTTCACCCGTATTAGGATTATTTGAAGAGCCTGTGCTACCGCTTGATTGCTGATTATAATACCCTTCACTGCCGCCGCCTCCGCAGCTTGCCAGCAATACAGCCAAAGCAACAGCTGATAATTTTAAACCAATTTGTTTCTTTTCCATGGAAATCCCCAAAACCCTCATCAATTTTTAAGCGCGTTATAAATATTTATTGCTGGATATGTAATCATAGTTGCTGCTTTATGTAAACAAAAGCATGACAAATGTTTTGAGATCTAAGCCCAACAATTCACAAGGAGTTCATATGTTCGACATTATCATTATTGGTGCTGGAACAGCAGGTATTGCGGCTTATAAAGAAGCAATAAAGCATACACAAAATATACTCATCATCAATGATGGCCCTTGGGATACCACATGTGCGCGTGTTGGCTGCATGCCCAGCAAAGTACTCATCTCATCTGCAAACCGAATGCATGACATTCAGCATGCGGCAGAAGTCGCTTTGAAGATAGAAGCCAATATCAATACAATAAATGTCATGCCGCATGTAAGAGAGTTGCGAAACCGTTTTACAGCAGCCACATTAAAAGACGTAAATAGCTGGGAAGCATCGCATAAAATTTCTGGACATGCCTCTTTTATTAATGCCAATACAGTACAAGTCAACAATTCCACTTATCAAGCCAAGTCTTTCATCATTGCTGTAGGATCCACCCCCTCATTTAATCCTCAATGGAAATCAGCGCTTAGAGACCGGCTGATTACTTCAGATGATATTTTTGAACTGCCCGAATTGCCCGAATCATTGGCCGTTATCGGCAGCGGTGTTATTGCGATAGAACTGGCGCAAGCTATGCACAGGCTTGGTGTCAAAACTACAATATTTGCACGCAGCCGAAAAGTCGGGACATTAACCAGCCCGAATCTTCAAATGCTGGCTCAAAAAGAATTACAGGCTGAATTAGACATTAAGTTTGAAGTATTGCCAAAAAAAGTTGAAAGTTCTCAATCAGGCATTGAAATTACATATGAGGAAAATGGCTCCGAATGTCTGTTAATTGCTGATTACGTACTTTCAGCAACTGGCCGGGACAGTAATTTACAGCATCTCAAGCTGGAAAACATTAATGATGCATTTACTGATCTGCGAAATCTCCCTGTTGATGATCAGACGAAGCAGCTGCTTCATTATCCTATTTTTATTATTGGCGATGCGAAAACGACCACACCGATTCAGCACGAAGCAGCTCATGAAGGAAAAGCCGCCATTCACAATGCTTTAAATTTTCCTGAGATTCAATCAATAAAAATGCTTACCCCCTTAGGTATTGTTTTCAGCTCACCAGAAATGGCAACAGTCGGACAGAGCTTTAAAAAACTTAAAGGCAATAATATTGAATTTGTAACAGGTCTTGTATCTTATGAAAAACAAGGCCGGGCGCTGGTTCTCGGAAAAAATAAAGGAGCAGCCGAGATTTACGTCGATAAAATTTCAAGAAAAATCTTAGGTGCCGAGCTATTTGTTGAATCTGCAGAACATCTCGCACATTTATTGGCCTGGATCATTGCGGAAGAGCTCACTGTTGATGCTGCTCTAACAAAGCCTTTTTATCATCCAACTTTAGAAGAAGGCCTTCGAACAGCACTTAAGCATGCGCGCAGGCAGCTAAATTCTATTGAAACAGCAGATTAACCTTATGCTGGCTTTCTGACTCTGCCCGTCCTTCCGCTTTATCCTTCCTATTTTTATTTAATGCATAAAAAAACACCCCTAACTGCTTGAGTTAGGGGTGTTTTCGAATAATGAGCTGGCGATGACTTACTCTCACATGGGTAACCCCACACTACCATCAGCGCTAAGAGGTTTCACTTCTGAGTTCGGGAAGGGATCAGGTGGTTCACTCTTGCTATTGTCGCCAGCACAACTGTTATGACTTTGCATTTGGTCTTATCTTTTCAGTGCCGTTGCTTGGTCAAATGAGTTATTAACAGAAGTACTTGAGTTCATTTAATTTGTTCATTGTATCTAGCTTTTTAACTAAATCAAGTTTGATTGATTATATGTGAATCAATTGAAGCATGATATACAGCTGCTTGGGCGTTGTATAGTCAAGCCTCACGAGCAATTAGTACTGGTCAGCTTCATGCGTCACCGCACTTCCACATCCAGCCTATCAACGTCGTAGTCTTCAACGGCTCTTTAGAGGACATAAAGTCCTAGGGAAATCTTATCTTGAGGTAGGCTTCCCGCTTAGATGCTTTCAGCGGTTATCCCTTCCGAACATAGCTACCCGGCGATGCGACTGGCGTCACAACCGGTACACCAGAGGTTCGTCCACTCTGGTCCTCTCGTACTAGGAGCAGATCCTCTCAAATTTCCAGCGCCCACGGTAGATAGGGACCGAACTGTCTCACGACGTTCTAAACCCAGCTCGCGTACCTCTTTAAATGGCGAACAGCCATACCCTTGGGACCTGCTTCAGCCCCAGGATGAGATGAGCCGACATCGAGGTGCCAAACACCGCCGTCGATATGAACTCTTGGGCGGTATCAGCCTGTTATCCCCAGAGTACCTTTTATCCGTTGAGCGATGGCCCTTCCATACAGAACCACCGGATCACTAAGACCTACTTTCGTACCTGCTCGACTTGTGGGTCTCGCAGTTAAGCGCGCTTTTGCCTTTATACTCTACGCGTGATTTCCGACCACGCTGAGCGCACCTTCGTACTCCTCCGTTACTCTTTAGGAGGAGACCGCCCCAGTCAAACTACCCACCAGACATGGTCCTCGCTCCAGATTATGGAGCAGAGTTAGAACCTCAATATTACCAGGGTGGTATTTCAAGATTGGCTCCACCGCAACTAGCGTCGCGGTTTCAAAGCCTCCCACCTATCCTACACAAGTAAGATCAAAGTTCAATGTCAAGCTGCAGTAAAGGTTCACGGGGTCTTTCCGTCTAGCCGCGGGTACACCGCATCTTCACGGCGATTTCGATTTCACTGAGCCTCTGCTGGAGACAGCGCCCCCATCATTATGCCATTCGTGCAGGTCGGAACTTACCCGACAAGGAATTTCGCTACCTTAGGACCGTTATAGTTACGGCCGCCGTTTACTGGGGCTTCGATCAAGAGCTTCGCTTACGCTAACCCCATCAATTAACCTTCCAGCACCGGGCAGGCATCACACCCTATACGTCCACTTTCGTGTTTGCAGAGTGCTATGTTTTTAATAAACAGTTGCAGGGGCCTGGTTTCTGTGGCTGCCAGCAGCTCAAGAAGCAAGTTCTATCACCGCCGGCAGCGTACCTTCTCCCGAAGTTACGGTACCATTTTGCCTAGTTCCTTCAGCAGAGTTCTCTCAAGCGCTTTGGTCTACTCGACCTGACCACCTGTGTCGGTTTCGGGTACGATTCCTGTGCAACTGAAGCTTAGAGACTTTTCCTGGAAGCATAGTATCAGCCACTTCACTGTACAAGTACAGCTTGCTATCAGATCTCAGCATAGAGTACCCCGGATTTGCCTAAGATACATGCCTACATCCTTTCACCTGGACAACCAACGCCAGGCTGACTTAACTTACTCCGTCCTCTCATCGCATTACACAGAAGTATTGGAATATTAACCAATTTCCCATCGACTACGCCTCTCGGCCTCGCCTTAGGGGTCGACTCACCCAGCCCCGATTAACGTTGGACTGGAACCCTTGGTCTTTCAGCGAACGGGTTTTTCACCCGTTTTGTCGTTACTCACGTCAGCATTCGCACTTCTGATACCTCCAGCAGACTTCTCAATCCACCTTCATCGGCTTACAGAACGCTCCCCTACCACTTGCAATAAATTGCAAATCCGCAGCTTCGGCATATAGTTTTAGCCCCGTTACATCTTCCGCGCAGGCCGACTCGACTAGTGAGCTATTACGCTTTCTTTAAAGGGTGGCTGCTTCTAAGCCAACCTCCTAGCTGTCTATGCCTTCCCACATCGTTTCCCACTTAACTATAATTTTGGGGCCTTAGCTGGCGGTCTGGATTGTTTTCCTCTTGACTACGGACGTTAGCACCCGCAGTCTGTCTCCCGGATAGTACTCATTGGTATTCGGAGTTTGCATCGGTTTGGTAAGTCGGGATGACCCCCTAGCCGAAACAGTGCTCTACCCCCAATGGTATTCGTCCGAGGCGCTACCTAAATAGCTTTCGGGGAGAACCAGCTATCACCGAGTTTGATTAGCCTTTCACCCCTATCCACAAGTCATCCCCTGGCTTTTCAACGACAGTGGGTTCGGTCCTCCAGTTAGTGTTACCCAACCTTCAACCTGCTCATGGATAGATCACCCGGTTTCGGGTCTACACCCAGCAACTAAACGCCCTATTAAGACTCGATTTCTCTACGGCTCCCCTATTCGGTTAACCTCGCTACTGAATGTAAGTCGCTGACCCATTATACAAAAGGTACGCAGTCACCGGACTAAGCCGGCTCCCACTGCTTGTATGCATGCGGTTTCAGGATCTATTTCACTCCCCTCACAGGGGTTCTTTTCGCCTTTCCCTCACGGTACTGGTTCACTATCGGTCAGTCAGGAGTATTTAGCCTTGGAGGATGGTCCCCCCATATTCAGACAAGGTTTCACGTGCCTCGCCCTACTCGACATCATCATATAAGCCCTTTCGTGTACAGGACTATCACCCACTATGGTTGCACTTCCCAGAGCATTCCACTAGAACTTATATGACTTAATGGGCTGTTCCCCGTTCGCTCGCCGCTACTGAGGGAATCTCAATTGATTTCTTTTCCTAAGGGTACTGAGATGTTTCACTTCCCCTCGTTCGCCTCATACACCTATGTATTCAGTGTATGATACCTGCCTTATGACAGGTGGGTTTCCCCATTCAGAAATCTCCGGATCACAGGATATTTGCCGCCTCCCCGGAGCTTATCGCAGGCTATTACGTCTTTCATCGCCTCTGACTGCCAAGGCATCCACCACATGCACTTAATTACTTGACTATACAACCCCAAACAGCCGACGATGCCTACAAGTAGCATCTTCAACATTTTAGTTCAGAGTTCTGTGAACTTAATCACTGTACAGCTTCAATTAGATTCATATACCAAAACGCTTGATTCAGTTAATTTCGCTAGTAACTCATTTCATTCAACATTAACAATTGCTTGTTAAGTTAACTAAAACGAGTATGAACAAATTATTTCAACTCAAATATATTCTGTTAATGATTTTTCCAGCCTTCGTCAGGTCAGGAAACCGTGATAAATCACAGAGATTATCAAGTCCGCGTATCATAACGCTTATACTTGCTAATCTCTAGGATCTAAAACTTCGTTTGCTTAAGGACTAAACTAACAGCCTTTTGACTGTTCATTTATTAACTTAACCATATCGCAAAGCGATATATGGTGGAGACTAGGAGAGTCGAACTCCTGACCTCCTGCGTGCAAAGCAGGCGCTCTACCAACTAAGCTAAGTCCCCAGCTTATCATCTAGATTCAATGCATCTTCTTTCTGTACAGCTAGTCAGAATGGTGGGTCTGACAAGACTTGAACTTGTGACCCCACGCTTATCAAGCGTGTGCTCTAACCAACTGAGCTACAGACCCTCAGATACATCAATGAAGAACAACTTGTTGTGGATTCTTACCGGTCGTCAATCTTTCGTTAAGGAGGTGATCCAGCCGCAGGTTCCCCTACGGCTACCTTGTTACGACTTCACCCCAGTCATCGGCCACACCGTGGTAAGCGTCCTCCTTGCGGTTAGACTACCTACTTCTGGTGCAACAAACTCCCATGGTGTGACGGGCGGTGTGTACAAGGCCCGGGAACGTATTCACCGCGGCATTCTGATCCGCGATTACTAGCGATTCCGACTTCATGGAGTCGAGTTGCAGACTCCAATCCGGACTACGATCGGCTTTTTGAGATTAGCATCCTATCGCTAGGTAGCAACCCTTTGTACCGACCATTGTAGCACGTGTGTAGCCCTGGCCGTAAGGGCCATGATGACTTGACGTCGTCCCCGCCTTCCTCCAGTTTGTCACTGGCAGTATCCTTAAAGTTCCCGGCTTAACCCGCTGGCAAATAAGGAAAAGGGTTGCGCTCGTTGCGGGACTTAACCCAACATCTCACGACACGAGCTGACGACAGCCATGCAGCACCTGTATGTAAGTTCCCGAAGGCACCAATCCATCTCTGGAAAGTTCTTACTATGTCAAGACCAGGTAAGGTTCTTCGCGTTGCATCGAATTAAACCACATGCTCCACCGCTTGTGCGGGCCCCCGTCAATTCATTTGAGTTTTAGTCTTGCGACCGTACTCCCCAGGCGGTCTACTTATCGCGTTAGCTGCGCCACTAAAGCCTCAAAGGCCCCAACGGCTAGTAGACATCGTTTACGGCATGGACTACCAGGGTATCTAATCCTGTTTGCTCCCCATGCTTTCGTACCTCAGCGTCAGTATTAGGCCAGATGGCTGCCTTCGCCATCGGTATTCCTCCAGATCTCTACGCATTTCACCGCTACACCTGGAATTCTACCATCCTCTCCCATACTCTAGCTTCCCAGTATCGAATGCAATTCCTAAGTTAAGCTCAGGGATTTCACATCCGACTTAAAAAGCCGCCTACGTACGCTTTACGCCCAGTAAATCCGATTAACGCTCGCACCCTCTGTATTACCGCGGCTGCTGGCACAGAGTTAGCCGGTGCTTATTCTGCGAGTAACGTCCACTATCCAGTAGTATTA
>NZ_KB849728.1 GCF_000368865.1 Acinetobacter bouvetii DSM 14964 = CIP 107468 | reverse complement strand
TCAGTGAAATCGAAATCGCCGTGAAGATGCGGTGTACCCGCGGCTAGACGGAAAGACCCCGTGAACCTTTACTGCAGCTTGACATTGAACTTTGATCTTACTTGTGTAGGATAGGTGGGAGGCTTTGAAACCGCGACGCTAGTTGCGGTGGAGCCAATCTTGAAATACCACCCTGGTAATATTGAGGTTCTAACTCTGCTCCATAATCTGGAGCGAGGACCATGTCTGGTGGGTAGTTTGACTGGGGCGGTCTCCTCCTAAAGAGTAACGGAGGAGTACGAAGGTGCGCTCAGCGTGGTCGGAAATCACGCGTAGAGTATAAAGGCAAAAGCGCGCTTAACTGCGAGACCCACAAGTCGAGCAGGTACGAAAGTAGGTCTTAGTGATCCGGTGGTTCTGTATGGAAGGGCCATCGCTCAACGGATAAAAGGTACTCTGGGGATAACAGGCTGATACCGCCCAAGAGTTCATATCGACGGCGGTGTTTGGCACCTCGATGTCGGCTCATCTCATCCTGGGGCTGAAGCAGGTCCCAAGGGTATGGCTGTTCGCCATTTAAAGAGGTACGCGAGCTGGGTTTAGAACGTCGTGAGACAGTTCGGTCCCTATCTACCGTGGGCGCTGGAAATTTGAGAGGATCTGCTCCTAGTACGAGAGGACCAGAGTGGACGAACCTCTGGTGTACCGGTTGTGACGCCAGTCGCATCGCCGGGTAGCTATGTTCGGAAGGGATAACCGCTGAAAGCATCTAAGCGGGAAGCCTACCTCAAGATAAGATTTCCCTAGGACTTTATGTCCTCTAAAGAGCCGTTGAAGACTACGACGTTGATAGGCTGGATGTGGAAGTGCGGTGACGCATGAAGCTGACCAGTACTAATTGCTCGTGAGGCTTGACTATACAACGCCCAAGCAGCTGTATATCATGCTTCAATTGATTCACATATAATCAATCAAACTTGATTTAGTTAAAAAGCTAGATACAATGAACAAATTAAATGAACTCAAGTACTTCTGTTAATAACTCATTTGACCAAGCAACGGCACTGAAAAGATAAGACCAAATGCAAAGTCATAACAGTTGTGCTGGCGACAATAGCAAGAGTGAACCACCTGATCCCTTCCCGAACTCAGAAGTGAAACCTCTTAGCGCTGATGGTAGTGTGGGGTTACCCATGTGAGAGTAAGTCATCGCCAGCTCATTATTCGAAAACACCCCTAACTCAAGCAGTTAGGGGTGTTTTTTTATGCATTAAATAAAAATAGCAAATAATTGCCCGCGGAGAGCCTTGAGCGCAGTCTGAAGCCCTGATATTGATCTTCTTAAAATATGCAGCGTATTTTTATTGCTTCAAATATTATTTTATTCTGAGTTTTATTATGATTTAGTCTGATTCTTTTTGTCATTTAAGGGATAAATGCGGCTATAGGCTTAGGCCTTCATAATTTTTATAGATTATCTGGTTAAATCTGCCAATTTTTATATCAAATCATCTATTGTCTGATTGTTGAATTTAGATTATTAACGTATTGATTTTTATTAAAAATAAAACTAGACCCATGGTTCATCATTTAAGTATTAAATAAATATTTTAATTTTCTATAGCTTTTTCTGACATTTTATTACCAATTATGATTTTGATATTTTTAAGGTATGGAGTGATACCTTTGAAATTTTGGACAAAAACCATTCAAAACCGCATTGTAAACCGAAATTAATCTCACAATTGGAGGTGAGGTCTCATGTCGGCAAACACAATGAATGTGAATAATGCCATAGATAATGCAAAATTTACAAAATCGCATTTAAGCATCATGCTTTGGTGCTTAATTTTAATTTTATTTGATGGCTATGATTTAGCGATTAATGGCGTGGCTTTACCGCTGTTGATGAAAGATTGGGGGCTGACTACAGTTCAAGCGGGCATGCTGGCGAGTACGGCATTGGCTGGCATGATGTTTGGCGCGATGCTGTTTGGCACGCTGGCAGATAAGATTGGCCGTAAAAAGGTCATTATGATTTGCGTATTTTTATTCAGCGGTTTTACTTTTGCGGGCGGCTTTGCATCGAATCCAACTGAATTTGGCGCATTGCGGTTTTTAGCCGGTTTAGGCATAGGAGGTGTGCTTCCTAACCTTGTAGCGCTCACTTCGGAATATGCGCCGAAAAAGCTGCGCAGTACGCTGGTGACAACCATGTTCAGCGGCTATGCCATGGGGGGAATTATGGCAGCGCTGTTTGGATCATGGTTTACCCCAAGCTTTGGCTGGCCGATCATGTTCTTTATTGCGGGCTTTCCGCTGCTGTTATTGCCATTTGCATGGAAATTTTTGCCTGAGTCAGTGACTTTTTTAGTCAAGGTTAAGCGTCATGAGGAAGCGCGTCAAATTCTGAAAAAGATTTCTCCTGAGCAGCCTTTGAGTACCGATACAAAGCTTGAGCTGTCGGAAGTGACTGTACCTGGCGGAACAACAGTTAAGGCGCTGTATCAGCAGGGCCGGGGTATCGGTACAGCTTTATTCTGGCTTTGCTTTTTTATGTGCTTATTGACGCTCTATGCGTTAGGCAGCTGGCTGCCTAAATTGATGATGGCGGCAGGCTATTCGATGGGCAGCAGCTTAATGTTTCTGCTGGCGATGAATATTGGTGCAGTGATCGGGACTGTCGGCG
Source organism: Acinetobacter bouvetii DSM 14964 = CIP 107468 (assembly GCF_000368865.1). Lineage (GTDB taxonomy): Bacteria > Pseudomonadota > Gammaproteobacteria > Pseudomonadales > Moraxellaceae > Acinetobacter > Acinetobacter bouvetii. The sequence continues at coordinate 169,296 of NZ_KB849728.1, read as the reverse complement.
GCGGCATTCTGGCAGATAGATTCCACTTAAAGCCGGTGATTATCAGCTTATGTTTAGCAGGGGCGGTTGCATTGTCGCTGCTGGGCTTCAACTCGCCGCAGCCGGTTCTTTATTTCCTGGTTGCTGTTGCAGGCGCTTCTGCCATTGGCTCACAAATTTTGCTGTACAGTTATGTGGCGCAATATTATCCGTTATCTGTGCGTTCAACAGGAATCGGCTGGGCGTCCGCAGTTGGCCGTACGGGGGCGATTGTCGGGCCCATTTTGATCGGTATTCTATTGTCTAAAGAATTTCCGCATCAAGTCAACTTTATGGCCGTCGGCATTCCTGTGGTGATTGCGGCTGTTGCGGTGTTCTTTATCCGCAAAAGCGAAACAGACGTTGAAGAGATTCAAGCCGAAGCTTTGTCTAAAAAGGCGTTAAAGGCACAGCGTTCATTGGGCTAATTTCATGCTTGATTAAAAGGCCCATGTTATCGGGGCTTTTTTACGCTTAAAAGAATCGGGTTGCAAAGAAAAAAGCCCTTGGTATCCTGCCAAGGGCTTTTTCGTATCAGTTTTCGACTGAACTCCTGTTCGGTCTAAGCTTCCTGCTTTCTTTAATTTTATTCTTTTAATTTTGCTCTTTTGAGACATCCTGTCTCTGTATGATCTCAATATATTTGAATTCAGCATGGCTGTATAGCACTGCATTTCGTCAACGCTTGTAAGCGATTGCGTACATGGCAATGCATTTAAAAATGCGCTTCTACGCCTAAATATGGGCCTTTAAATTTCAGTTTAGCTTCGTCATCTGAATCTTTCTGCAATTGAATATCCAGTATGCGGTAACCGATTTTTGCGCCGACATCGACTAAAGCAGAATCAATAAAATTATATTTCAGTTCAGCCTGCGCATCCGTGACTTGCTCATGATTCAATCCAGCTACGCTGACTTCAGCATTCGCGCTCAATCCTGTCAAAGGCAATTTTACGCCTGCCTGCGCGTACAGCATAGGCAGGGTTTCACTGATATCTTGCGTTGAAGTGTAATTATGGCGAATATCACCCTCAATGCTTTTCACACCTGCGCCGACATCTGCATTGATAATATTGTCCAAGATTTCGTAATACAGAATAAAGTCTGAGTAATTGATATCGAGCTGGTTACGCTGAACATCAGAAAAGCTTTCTGCGCTTTCTGCCTGCAGATTAATATGCTTAATTTTGACATTGGGCAAAAAGGGTACAGGATGTTCAATGGCTGCAGAGAAAGCAAGTCCGCGGTCATCATCCAGTTCAGACTGAGCGGGATTGTGCTGCGGATGGCTCAGATCCGCATTGTATTGCCAGTAATCAATGCTGCCTTTGAGTCCAATAAAATCAGCATGCGCGCTATGCAGCGCCGTTATGCCCAGAATGGCGCAAAGGAGATTTAAAGCTTTCATGTTGCATCCCATCTATGAAAAATAATTTTAAAAGTTTGAGGCGGCTGAAAAGTGCCCATATTCCACGCGCATCATAGCTTGAATGTGCTCCTGCGAAAAGAAAATCTGAAGTCCGTTTGTTTTAAAAAAAATGCTATTAAAACGTTAGGACTGTAATTTACTTATAAAAAATGAAGGAAATCACATGAATAATGCGCTAAAAGGGCAGACGGACATGCTGAAACTAGGCTGATGCAGAGCGGCATTTGATGAATGGTGAAAAAATCGCTTGGAATTTATATCAAAGAGCTGAAAAAGCGGTTTGATGATGTGCTGAATGCCGGTTAGCCGCGCGGTTTAAAGGCGCATTGATTCAAGCGGCAAATACATTCCAAAAAGTTTGTTTATTTATGAATAATAATGTATAAAAAATAAGCTGATAATTTGTTCAAATGAATAGAAATATATTATGAAAAGTGAATATTTCAGCCACAAATTACAGAAAATTTGCTTAAAAGACGGTATTGTTTAGTTCATATAAAGGTCAATATCTGTAAAGAACTTTAAGCAAGATTTAGCAGAATTTTCCTGTTTGCAATTAGCTGATACCGCTCAAAAGGCGGCGCCGCTATGTTCAGACACACAGAATTATTTTTTTAATGGCACTTTTGCGGCTTGCGAATAATCGATAAAAAAGCAGCATCAAAAGAAGCCTAAGGTTGATATTTTATGACAGATACTCGTGAAAACTGGACGTCACGATCGGGCTTTATTATTGCAGCCGTCGGATCTGCGGTAGGGCTTGGCAACATTTGGCGTTTCCCTTATGTTGCCTATGAAAATGGCGGCGGCGCATTTTTAATTCCATATTTAATTGCTTTAATTACTGCGGGCTTACCGCTTTTATTCTTAGATTACGCGGTTGGCCATAAAAGCAGCGGCTCGCCTCCAAAAGCATACCGCAAGCTGTTCCGCGGCGGCGAGACTCTGGGCTGGTGGCAAGTCTGCGTGTGCATTATTATTGGCCTGTACTATGCCAGCGTGCTGACTTGGGCCGGCAGCTATGTGTATTTCTCGATTGGCCAAATGTGGGGCCATGATCCTGAAGGCTTCTTTTTTAAGACCTATTTGCAGACCAGTGATGCAGCCGGCTTTGATCCAAGATTTGTCAGCCATATCTTCTGGCCATTGGCAGGCATTTGGGCGCTGACGCTGGTGATTTTATACGGCGGAGTGAAAAAAGGCGTAGAGCTTTCAAATAAAATTTTCATGCCGTTATTATTTGTGCTGTTTACAGTCTTAGTCATTCAGGCATTGCGCTTGCCAGGCGCTGCAGCGGGCTTAAATGCTTTCTTTACGCCGAACTGGGCCGCCATGATGGATTACAAAGTCTGGCTGGCGGCCTATGGCCATACCTTCTTCTCGCTGTCTGTAGGCTTCGGGATTATGGTGACCTATGCGTCTTATTTAAAACCGAAAACCAATTTGACCGGTTCAGGCTTAATTGTTGGTTTTGCAAATGCATCGACTGAAATATTAGCGGGCATCGGTATCTTTGCCGCGCTGGGCTTTATGGCCTATACCGCAAATTCGAATGTTCAGGATGTGGTCAGCGGCGGAATTGGCTTAGCTTTTATTGCCTTTCCTAAAATTATTTCCAGCATGGGTTCTGGTTCAGACCTCTTTGGCTTTTTATTCTTCACTTCGCTTTTTGTCGCGGGCATTTCATCAATGGTCAGTATTTTGGAAGTTCCAATTGCGGCCATGATGGATAAGCTGAAGTGGAGCCGTAAAAAAGCGGTCACGATTGTCGGCGGCGGAAGCGCAGTGGTTTCTATTGCGCTGTTTTCCAGTGTGAACTCAATTAAGCTGGTGGATATTATTGATCATTTCATCAATAACATCGGCATTATTGGCGGCGCTTTGCTGTCGATTGTCTGCATTGCCTGGTTTAAGCGTTCGGCGCTACTGGAAATTAAAAATCATGTGAATGCCATTTCTACGGTAAAATTGGGCAAGGGCTGGGATTTCACTTTAACGGTGATCACTTCACTTATTCTGCTGGTGACGCTGGCCATGACGGTTTACCACCTGCTGATGAAAGGCTATGGTGATTACAGCGCCAGCCTTCAATGGATATTTGGCTGGGGCTGTGTGATGTTCTGTGCTGTGGTTGCTGTTATTTTGGCGCAAATGAAAGACCGTGAGGAGCGTTAAGATGAATACTTCCGCAATTGTGATGATGGTGATTTCCATGGTGTTTTTATGGGGCGGATTGGCGTTGTCCATTCTGCATTTAATGAAGAACCCGGAAGAGCTGGATGATGTGTTGGAAGATGTGAAGGACCAGCACACGCTTTAATAATTATCCCGAAAAAAAAGCAGGCTTTACAGCCTGCTTTTTTTATCCGCGCCTGCTCAGCTTCTGCTTTTAAGCGGGGGGAGAGCGTCAAGGGGTGTTAAGCGGTTTTCTGGATTCGGCAATAATAGAAACCGTCGCCAAAACCATTCTCAGGCAAGAGCTGACGGCCGTGGATTTGCGCCAGCCCCCAATTTTCTTCAATTTTAATTTCTTCGGCATCTGCATGTTCCGCAAAGAAATTCACCATCTGCTGTTCATTCTCAATTTTTAAAATAGAGCATGTGATATACAGCAGTGTTCCGCCGACTTTCAATTGCCCCCACATGTGGTTCAAAATCTGCTTTTGCAAATCTGCAGTTTGCTGAATGTCGGCCGACTGGCGCAGTAAACGGATATCCGGATGGCGGCGCATGACGCCAATGGCGGAACATGGCGCATCCAGCACAATGCAGTCTACAGGTTCTGGCGCAGTCCATTTGGCTGCATCCGCAGTGATAATTTCGACATCCGCCTGCGCGCTTAATTCCAGGCGCTCTAAGTTTTCCGAAACACGGAGCAAACGCTTGGCGTCATGGTCCAGCGCAATTAATTTTTTAGGCTGGAAGCGTTCTAAAATGTGCGCGGTTTTACCGCCTGGCGCAGCGCAGGCATCCACGACAACTTTGTCGTCAAGATTGGGCAGCAGCATGGCGCACAATTGCGCATGCTCATCCTGAACTGAAAAACCGCCTTCTTCAAAACCCGGCAGTTGGGTAATATTGCCTGTTTGCTCAAGGACAATGCCGGCATCTGAAAGATCGCATGCATGCGCGCCGATCTGTTCTTCATCTAAAATTTCAAGATATTCATCACGGCTGATTTGACGCTGATTGACGCGCAGGGTCAGCGGCGCAGTCTGCTTCAGATTCTGACAGAGTTCCGTCAGCTGTTCTGGCCAGTCTTTTTTCAGGCGCTTGAATAGCCAGCTTGGCAGGCCATGGCTATTTCCCAAGGTAGTTTGGAATTCCTCTGTTTCACGTGAAACCCGGCGCAGAATGGCATTGACCAATCCGCTCATCGGCTCAAAGCCTAATTGCTTGACCGCGTTGACGGTTTCAGAAATTGCGGCATGTGCAGGAATGCGCGTGCATAAAAGCTGATATAAACCTAAATATAAACAGCTTTCTAAGGCTTCATTGTCTAAAGGCTTAGTGAGCAGGGGCAGGGTAATGGCTTTTAAAGAATACCACTGGCGCAAGCAGCCTAAGCTGAGCTCATGATACAAGCCGCGGTCACGTTCAGAAACAATATTGAGATGCTGGTTTAAGACAGATGTTAAAGATTGCCCATTTTGTACGGCCAGTAATGTCTTAACGACTTGCGCACGCAAATTCAAATTTTTTGCAGACGATTGAATTTGGCTCATGCGAATGTATTTCCTGCTGATAGTTTTTGAGTTTGATTAATTTGAACTGGATTTAACGCTTTACCGCCGGGCCATTGCAGGCTGGTGAGGCAAACGGCCTTTTCGTTGCCGCAAGCCACATGAACGCCAAGGCTGTCTAAACAGAGAATAGCGCCAGGCGCCTTTCCGGCAGCATTTTGCTCAGACAGCATTGAACCCCAAACACGCAGGTTATTGCTTTCGTCCAGCGGAATAAAAGCTACAGGCCATGGGTTAAATGCGCGGATATTGCGGTCAATGCTGACCGCATCCAGAGACCAGTCAATTTTTGCTTCCGCTTTAGACAATTTATGCGCATAGACCGTGAGTGATTCGTCCTGAACTTCACGGGTGTCTAAGTAATGCTTAAGCTTTTCTTCAGACTCGAGAACCGCAACGATTGCCTCCGCGCCTTGAAGCGCTAATTTATCTTGCAGGCTGGCTGACGTGTCGGTTGCGTCTATTGGGCAAATGGTTTTATACATCATGTCGCCGGTATCCAGGCCTGCCGCCATTTTCATGATGGTTACGCCTGTTTCTGCATCTCCCGCTGCAATCGCGCGCTGAATGGGCGCGGCGCCGCGCCAGCGGGGCAATAATGAGCCATGAATATTCAGGCAGCCGTATTGAGGCATATCCAGAACCGCTTGAGGCAGGATCAGGCCGTAAGCGGCCACAACCATGACATCGGCGTTCAATTCAGCTAATTCTTTTTGCGCAGCCAAGCCTTCTTCAGTTGACGCTTTGAAGTGCAAGGGCTGATAAACCGGCAAATTGTGTTCGAGGGCTAATTGCTTGACAGCAGATGCTGTCAGCTTCTGTCCGCGTCCAGCTTTGCGGTCAGGCTGAGTATAGACCGCGATAATTTCGTGATCTGTATTGATCAGCGCAGCCAGTGCTTCAGCTGCAAATTCAGGTGTACCCGCAAAGACGATTTTCACATGTATGCCTAAAAAATTAAAAGCTGATTATATCAAACATGGTTCAAAAAACCTTTGTCAGCCAAAATTTGTTAATTAATATAAAAAATGTATAAAAGTTTAGTTTTTTTAAATAAATAAAAGTGACTGTTTAAAAATATTTAATGATTTATTTTTGTAAAAACCGAAATCCTTTTGTTTTACTAAACAGTAAAAATAATTTATTTAGATATTTTAAATAAAATCATATTAAACATAACTTTAAGATAAGAATGGTGGTTATTTTTTGTATATTATTCATGTTTTACTAAAAAACAGATTAAAATAAAATAGATCAAACATATTTTTATGGACGTAATTTGTTGTGTTTTTGTGTGTGAAATCATTGAAATTAAAACACATAAATTCATTGAAAAGAGAGCCAGATTTAGATGAATAAAGTCTATAAAGTTGTGTGGAATGCTTCGTTAGGAGCTTGGATTGCTGTTTCTGAGTTGGCAAAAAGTCATTCAAAAACGAAATCAAAAAATCTTAAGTCAGTGATTCTGCCTTTGGTGGTCGGTATGACATTTTCTTCTGGAGCTTGGACCGCTCCATTTGCTGCCGGTGGCGGTAATGCTGCGGTATCCAATTCAATTGCAATAGGTACAGATGCAAGTACAGCCAGTGCAGTCAGTGGTGCAAATCAATCTGTTGCGATTGGCTATTCAACCAAAGCAAGCGGTGACCAATCGGTTGCTTTAGGTGCCAATGTGATTGCATCAGGCAATTCAGCTATTGCTATTGGCGGCGATGATATTGACCGTATTGCCAATGATAAGGCGGTTAACGACTCTTATCAGGCATTGACAGGTGTCCGTTTGGTTGCGGGTAATGCAGCAGGCGGCAGTTATCGTTCAACCACTGCAAGTGGTGCCGGCGCAACTGCAATGGGGACGCAGTCGGCAGCTTCTGGTGATTTTGCAGTAGCTTTGGGTATGACCTCAACTGCAAGTGGCGATGCAAGTTCAGCATTGGGTGTCTATGCAAATGCGTCTGGCGGCGGCGCGCTGGCGATTGGCGCAATTTCTAAAGCGCAAGCAGAGCAAAGTATTGCATTGGGAACAAATGCAAAGGTTGTACAAGCTGCATCTAACTCAATTGCCATTGGTAATGGCGCGGTAGCAAATAATAAAGATTCTATCGCCATGGGTGCTGGATCAACTGCAAACAGTCAAACTTTGTCAAATCAAGCCTATTTGGTCGGGGGCACTGCCAAAGGCGAAATGAATATTGGGGACCGCCGTATTACGGGGGTAAGTGCAGGCTCTGCAGATACAGATGCAGTCAATGTTTCACAGCTGAAAAAAGCGGCTGCTCTAGCGAAAACAACGGTCAGTAAAGGCAAAAATATTGAGTTAACAACGACTCAAAATGCAGATGGCAGCACCAATTATGAAGTTGCAACAGCAGATGATTTAAATGTAACGTCTGTGACAGCTGGCAATGCCACGCTGAACAATAATGGTCTAGCGATTGCAGGTGGTCCGAGTGTACTGGCTTCCGGTATTGATGCAGGCAGCAAAAAAGTGACCAATGTCGCCAATGGTGATATCAGTGCTGCTTCAAAAGATGCCGTGAATGGCAGCCAGCTTTATCAAACCAACCAAAATGTAACGAATGCGCAGACAGCTGCGGACGCTGCGCAAGCAGCAGCAAATAAAGGCATTAGCTTTGGTGATGGCAAAACCAATAATAACTATGCGCTGGGTGAAACAATAAATGTGAAGGGTGACAGCAATGTTACCAGCACGACTACAAGTGATGGCGTACAGCTAGCTTTAGCGAAAGACATTACTGTAGACAGTATTGCCGCTGGAAACAGTGTTTTAAATAATAGCGGCCTAACCATTGCTGGCGGTCCGAGTGTACTGGCTGCCGGTATTGATGCAGGCAGCAAAAAAGTGACTAATGTCGCCAATGGTGATATCAGCGCTGCTTCAAAAGATGCCGTGAATGGCAGTCAGTTAAGTGATCTGATTGGCGCACCTGTGACCACTGACGCTAACGGTAAAACTGTAGTGTCAAATATTGGCGGCACGACAGCCAGCAATATCAATGATGCGATCCAGCAGGTGAACACCGCAGCAAATGCCGGCTGGAACGTCACAGGTTCAGGTGCAAACTCCGCAAATATTGGCCCGAATGGCAAATTAGATGTCGTTGGTGACAGCAATATTAGTGTTCAGCAAACAGGCACAGATCAAGATGCGAAATTAGAAATTAATTTAGCGAAAGATTTAACAGTTGACAGCCTCACAGCAGGCAATACGGTCCTCAACCCAAATGGCTTAAGCTTTATTACTGCGGCAGGTGATCCTGCAGGTCCGAGCATTACATCTACTGGCATTAATGCGGGTGATTATAAAATTACTCAAGTGGGTAAAGGCGACGTCACTGCTACGTCTACCGATGCAATTAATGGCAGTCAATTGTTTGCTGTACAGCAAACTGTCGATAACGTGATTACCAATGCATTACAGGGTGTACAGGCTAAGTTTTCTGTCGCGAGCAATGGAGATACTCCATCATTAGTCGGTGAAGGTGCTGTTTTAGATATTGGAACAGATGCTGCTGAAAGTAATTTAACGGTATCGCGTATCGGTACAACGATTGATTTTGCATTGAAGAAAGATCTTAAATTAGATTCTGTAACAACTGGCTCGACCAAGATTAGCGATGCAGGCCTGCAATTTGTAAACAATGCAGGGGCTGTAACTGGGCCAAGTGTTGCGTCTACTGGAATTCAGGCAGGTGATTTAAAAGTTACCAATGTTGCCAAAGGCGATATTGCTGCAAACTCTAAAGATGCAGTGAATGGCGGCCAATTAAGTGATTTGATTGGTGCGCCTGTGACAACAGATGCCAATGGCAATACTGTGGTGTCAAACTTAGGTGGTACAACTGCAAATAATATCAATGACGCGATTCAGCAAGTCAATAACACTGCAAATGCAGGCTGGAATGTTACAGGTTCTGGTGCAAATTCTGCAAATATTGGTCCGAAGGGCAAGCTTGATGTCAAAGGCAGCAACAGCAATCTAAAAGTGAGCCAAACAGGCACAGATCAGGATGCCGTGCTTGAAATTGCGCTTTCTGATAACTTGAAAGTAGACAGTCTGACAGCAGGCAACAGCACATTGAGTACCGACGGGCTGAGGGTGAAAGATGCGGCTGGCAATACAACAGCGCTTGGCAATAACGGTTTAAGTTTCACTAATGCGGCTGGAACAGCTACGGGCCCAAGCATTAGCATGAGCGGCCTTGATGCTGGCAATAAGGTCATCAGCAATGTTGTTGCTGGCGCGATCACATCGACTTCGAAAGAAGCCGTGAATGGCTCACAGCTGGGCAACCTGATGGGCACAGCGGTGACCACGGTTCAAAATGCAGACGGCAGCACAACGGTAACAGCGCCGAATCTTGGCGGCACAACGGCCAATAATGTGCATGATGCAATTCAGCAGGTAAATACAACTGCAGCAGATGCATTAACCACTGCGAATAAAGGCTTTGCATTAAAAGCGCAAGACGGCAGAACGGTTCAAAAAGCTTTGGGTGAAGCTGTTGACGTGGTTGGCGCAGATTCAAATATTGAGACGCTGGTTGCGAATGGCCAAGTTCAAATTCGTTTGGGTGATAACATTAATGTCGCCAACAGCATTACGGCGGGCGGCAATACTTTAAATGCGCAAGGCTTAACTGTAGGCGACAGCACTTTAAGCAGCATGGGCTTAAGCATTGCCAACGGCGGCCCAAGTGTTACATCTGCAGGCATTGACGCTGGCAATAAAGTCATCAGCAGTGTCGCTGCGGGCGCGATTTCATCGACATCGCAAGATGCGGTGAATGGCAGCCAGTTGTATGCTGCGCAAAATAATGTGGCGAATGTGATTGGCGGCAATACTAAAGTTGATCCAAATACAGGTAATATCAGTACGTCTAATATTGGCGGTACAGGTAAAAACACCATTTCTGAAGCTGTGGCCGCTGCGAAAAGCACGGTGGCAGAAGGCAAGAACATTACCGTTAAAGAAACAAAAAATACGGACGGCAGCAGCAACTACATCGTGGCAACTGCAGATGATTTAGATATTAAATCTTTGAAAGCAGGCGATACGCTGATTAACAGCAACGGTTTAACCATTGCCAATGGCCCAAGTATTACTTTAGCTGGCATTAATGCCGGCAATAAAGTGATCAGCGATGTTGCTGCAGGCAGCATTTCCGCAGCTTCAAAAGATGCGGTGAATGGCAGTCAGCTGTATGGCGCGCAGAATAATGTGGCCAGCCTGATTGGCGGAAGCACGGTAATTGATCCAAATACCGGGGCAGTGACTGCTGCAAATATTGGCGGTACGGGTAAAAACACCATTTCTGAAGCGGTTGCTGCAGCCAAAACGACTGTGACTGAAGGCAAAAACATTACGGTTAAAGAAACGAAAAATGCCGATGGCAGCAGCAATTATCAAGTCGCGACAGCGGATAATTTGGATGTGACATCTCTGAAAGCCGGCAATACACTCATTAATAATAATGGTTTAAGTATTACAGGCGGCCCAAGCGTTTTAGCTTCAGGCATCAATGCAGGCAATAAGAAAATTACCAATGTTGCCAATGGTGATGTCACATCTACTTCAAGCGATGCCGTGAATGGCAGCCAGCTTTATGCGGTAGATTCGCGTATTGATCAGATCTTAAATCAAAATATTGCCAATCTTGAGCAAGGTTTCAGTTTAACCGCAAATGGTCAAAACACCGCAGCCGTTGTGGCCGGTGCAACGATTGATATTGGTACAGCAGCGGATGAGAAAAACCTCACTGTGACCAAATCCGGCAATACGATTGATTTTGCATTGAACCCGGATTTGAAGGTAACTTCGGTGACTGCAGGCGGCACGGTATTAAATAACCAAGGCTTAAGTTTTGTGGGGCAGGATGCAAACGGTAACCCCATTGCCACAGGGCCAAGCGTTGGCGTAAATGGCATTGATGCGGGCAACAAGAAAATTGCCAATGTTGCCAATGGCGATGTTTCTGCAAGTTCAAAAGATGCAATAAATGGCAGCCAGCTGTATAGCGCGCAAAACAATGTGGCGAATGTGATTGGCGGCAATACATCCATTGATCCAAACACCGGCAATATCAATGCGTCGAATATTGGTGGTACAGGCAAAAACACCATTTCTGAAGCCGTAGCTGCAGCCAAAACAACGGTCAGCAAAGGCAAAAACATGGAAGTGAAAGCCACTCAAAATGCAGATGGCAGCACCAACTATGAAGTTGCAACGTCTGATAACTTAGATGTGACTTCATTAAAAGCCGGCAATACCACAATTAATAACAGTGGTTTAAGCATTGCTGGCGGTCCAAGTATTCTAGCTTCTGGGATTGATGCAGGCAACAAGAAAATTGCCAATGTTGCCAATGGCGATGTTACTGCAAGTTCGAAAGATGCCGTGAATGGCAGCCAGCTGTATAGCGCGCAAAACAATGTGGCGAATGTGATTGGCGGCAATACATCGATTGATCCAAATACCGGCAATATCAGTACATCCAATATTGGCGGTACAGGCAAAAACACCATTGATGAAGCGGTCGCTGCGGCTAAAACCACGGTGAGCCAAGGCAAAAACATGGTGGTGACTGAAACTAAAAATGCCGACGGCAGCAGCGACTATAAAGTTGCAACGTCTGATCATTTAGATGTGACTTCGTTGAAAGCTGGAAATAGTCTACTGAATAACCAAGGTTTAACCATTGTTGGCGGCCCGAGTGTTCTGGTTTCAGGCATTAATGCAGGCAACAAAAAAATCACCAGTGTTGCCAACGGTTCAGTGACTTCAACTTCACAAGATGCTGTGAACGGCAGCCAGCTATATGCGCTGGATTCACGTTTAGACAGCATTATTAACAAGAACATTAATGCCTTAGAAAAAGGCTTTAATTTAAGCGCCAACGGACTGAATGAAAAAGCCGTGGTTGCGGGTGAAACCATTGATATTGGCACCGCATCAGCTGAGAAAAACCTGACAGTCACTAAAACGGGCAATACCATTGATTTTGCATTGAACCCGGATCTAACTGTCGATTCTGTAAATGCAGGCGGTACGGTTATTAATGCTGATGGCTTAAGCTTCCAAACTTTGGATGCCAATGGCAACATCATTACGATGGGCCCAAGCATCAGTTATGCAGGCATTAATGCAGGCAATATGATTATTGCTAATGTTGCGAATGGTGCGGTAAATGCAGCATCGCAAGATGCCGTGAATGGCCGCCAGCTGTATAACGCGCAAAACAATGTGGCGAACCTGATTGGCGGCAATACCGTTATTGATCCAAATACAGGCAATATCACCGCTTCAGATATTGGCGGCACGGGCGCAAACAACATCCATGATGCCATTCAATCAGTCAATAATGCGGCGGCCAATGCCAACCAAGGCTGGAATGTCAGCACCAATGGCGGCGCAGCCAGCAATGTGAAACCGGGAGATACCGTTGATTTCAGCAATGCTGATGGCAATCTAAAAGTTTCAAATCAGGGCAATAACATTACGGTCGATTTGAATAAAGACCTTAATTTGGGCGCTGCAGGCAGCGTAACAACGGGCGATACCAAAATTGATGACAATGGTTTAAGCATTGCCGGCGGTCCAAGCGTCACCAAAAACGGCATTGATGCCGGCAATAAGCAAGTGACCAATGTGGCTGACGGTCAAATTGCTGCGGGTTCACAAGATGCAGTCAATGGCGGTCAAATCCACGACATGATGGGCGCAGGCGCTTATGATGCTGCTGGCAACTTAAGCAACATCGGCGGCACAGGTGCAAACAATATTAATGATGCATTTGCAGCGGTGAACAAAGCAGCGACTGAGTCCAAAACGACAGTCACAGCGGGTTCAAACATTGATGTGACGTCTACTAAAAATGCAGACGGCAGCACAAACTATGTGGTGGCAACCAAAGATGACATGACTTTAAACAGTATTACTGCGAAAGAAATCAATGCGGATAAAGTCGTTGCGGGCAACACCACAATAGACAGCAATGGCGTGAGCATTAAAAACGGCCCATCAATGACTGCTTCCGGCGTAGATGCGGGCAATAAAGCGGTGAGCAATGTCAGCAATGGCGTGCAAACCAGTGACGCGGTGAATATGGGGCAATTGGCGCAGTATCTGGGCGGCGGCGCAGGCTATAACAACATCACTGAAAGCTTTGATGCGCCGGCGTATAACGTCAATGGCGGCAGCTACAATAACGTTGGCGATGCTTTGGGCGCATTAAACCAAGCCGATCAAGTGCTGGGTGACCGCATTACCAACTTAGGCGATCAGTTGCAGCAAGCATTCTACTCAACCAATCAGCGTATTGACGATGTAGAGAAAAAGGCCAATGCCGGCATTGCCGCAGCCATGGCGCTGGAAAATGCGCCGTACATTCCAGGCAAATACACCTATGCAGCGGGCGCAGCTTACCACGGCGGTGAAAATGCCATTGGCGTCACCTTGCGTAAAACTGCCGACAATGGCCGCTGGTCATTGACTGGCGGTGTGGCTGCAGGTTCATCAGGCGATCCAAGCGTGCGCGTCGGCATCAGCGGCGTGATTGATTAATGCATTAGACGGGAAAGAGCCATGCGCTCTTTCCCTCTTGTCCTTTTACTGCACATATACATATTGAGAAGACAATGAACACAATGTTAAAAAGCCTTATCGGCTCAGCAATCGTGGGTCTAGCATGCAGCACGCCAGTTTGGGCCGCTGAACAGTTGGACCTGAACATGGCGGATGAATCGGTTCATTTTCCGGAAGTGAAAGACAGCTATTTAGACCAAGTTCACCGCTATGAATATCATCAGGTGAACCGTTTGGATGCGGGCTTAACCAAAGACCAGATTCGCTATATTTTGGGACATCCTCACTTTAGCGAAGGCGTCTTTGCTGTGCGTGAATGGAATTATGTATTAGACATTCGTGTACCTGAAACACAGCAATACAAGCGCTGCCAGCTGCGCATTGACTTCGATAAAAAGTATTTGGCAAAAGCCTATTACTGGAAAGGTGAAGCTTGCCAAGGGCTAGCGCAATATGGCGCCAACAACGAGTCTGCAGATCCGAATGCTTTTGTAGCGTCTGGTTTAGATGCGGCGAACGAGCAAGCCAGTGTGCTGTTTGCTTTTGACCGTCATGATGAAGCAGCGCTTAACCGCGACTTCAGCCGTGTTGAAGAAATTGCCGACGCTATTAAAAAGTCTGGCAGCAAGCAAGTGCGTATTACTGGTTTTGCCGATAAATTAGGCAATTTTACCTATAACCAGGCTTTGTCTGCACAGCGTGCAAATACTGTGGCGTATCTGCTTACCCAAAACGGTATTCCAGCAGCGCAAATTAATATCGATGCCAATGGTTCAACCCGCATTTATAAGGAATGTGAAGGCCAAACAAAATCGGCATCGACTGTGGAATGCTTGGCGCCAAACCGCCGCGTAAATGTCAGCTGGTAAGCTCAAGTTCATCAAACCGATGTATTCAGCCATGCCTGTTTCAGGCATGGCATTTTTATAGTTGAAATGTAATGTTTAAAAAAATCTCCTGCCTTGCTTTGGCAAGTGTCTGTGCATTTTCGGCCCAAGCCTTTGATAAAACTCAAATGGATTTACAGAAAAATTTCTGGGGCACATGGTCTGTGTACAATGCTCAGACCAAATGCACAGAAACGTACCAATTTACCCAGCCAGCGCAAGTGGCCTATAGCGCGAAGCAGAAAAAAATGACAGGTGAATTTTCTGTCATCCGTACGCAGGATCCGAACCAGATTGATGTTTTTGCAATGTCGGTTGGCGCGGACAACAAAAAGGCCGGCTGCGGCAATCAAGCCACGGACTATAGCAAGGCACAAATCCGGTTAGGTTTGAAATGGATTTCGGCAAAAACGGCTGAATTATGCAGCGATCTGGAAGGTAAAAAGTGCTTAGGCCTTTATTTCATCAAGCAGAAATAATCCTTTCAATTAAAAAGCTTTTTCGGAAGCTTTTTTTATAACTTAAGATTGATCAATTTCGGATTTTTAATAAATTATATTTATATAAAATTTAAAAATTATTCATGAAAGTTTTGCAATGAATCTGGAGTGATGGCGTTATAGTAGATTTCATTAAAGATTCTTGTCGTCAGATCGTCGAGACGCACCTATACACATATCTGCCATTTTATTCAACGAATGGGTCATCTTGAAAAACAATGGCTTGTAGTATGATATGTGTAAAATTCGGCTGATTTAACATCATGGTCAGTATGATTTAGCCAAAATGAATCTGTCTGATTCATTTCAAGCTCAAACTTTGTTGGAAATATATAATGCCTGACTATCGTTCAAAAACATCGACACACGGAAGAAATATGGCTGGCGCACGCGGTTTATGGCGTGCGACGGGGATGAAAGATGAAGACTTTGGCAAGCCGATTATTGCGGTGGTCAATTCATTCACGCAATTCGTTCCCGGTCATGTGCATTTGAAAGACTTGGGTCAATTGGTCGCGCGCCAAATTGAACAGGCAGGCGGTGTAGCCAAAGAGTTTAATACCATTGCGGTCGATGACGGTATTGCGATGGGGCATGACGGCATGCTGTATTCACTGCCTTCACGTGACTTGATTGCAGACTCTGTAGAATACATGGTGAATGCGCATTGCGCCGATGCCATGGTCTGCATTTCGAACTGTGACAAGATTACCCCGGGAATGCTCATGGCCTCTATGCGCCTCAACATTCCGGTGGTGTTTGTTTCTGGCGGGCCAATGGAAGCGGGTAAAGTCAAAATCCGCGGCAATGAACACGCGATTGACCTTGTCGATGCCATGATTGTCGCAGCCGATGACAGCTTCACCGATGAAGAAGTGGCTGAATATGAACGTTCAGCATGTCCAACCTGCGGTTCATGTTCAGGCATGTTTACTGCAAACTCAATGAACTGTTTAACCGAAGCTTTGGGTCTATCCCTTCCGGGCAACGGCTCGACACTTGCGACGCATGCCAACCGTCAAAAACTATTTGAGCGTGCGGGTCAATTGATTGTTGAAATTACCAAACGCCATTACGAACAAAACGATTACAGCTTATTGCCGCGTTCAATTGCCACTAAAGCAGCCTTTGAAAATGCAATGACGCTTGATGTTTCAATGGGCGGTTCAACCAATACAGTGCTTCATTTATTGGCGGCAGCGCACGAAGCTGAAGTTGATTTCACCATGGCCGACATTGACCGTTTGTCACGTAAAGTGCCGGTATTGTGTAAAGTTGCACCGGCAAAACAAGACGTGCATATGGAAGATGTGCACCGTGCCGGCGGCATCATGTCCATTTTGGGCGAATTGGACCGTGCCGGTTTATTGGATACTTCCGTACCGACCGTGCATGAAAAAACCTTGAAAGATGCTTTGGACAAATGGGACATCATCCGTACAGAAGATGAAGATGTATACAACTTCTTTAAATCGGCGCCGGGCGGCGTGCCAACGCAAACGGCATTCTCACAAAACCGCTACTATTCACGTTTAGATGGTGACCGTGAAAATGGCGTGATCCGTAACGCTGCCAATGCTTTCTCACAAGACGGCGGTTTAGCAGTGCTTTACGGCAACATTGCATTGGATGGCTGTATTGTCAAAACGGCGGGTGTTGACGATTCAATCTTGAAATTCAACGGCACAGCGCGTGTCTTTGAAAGCCAAGATTCAGCAGTTGAATCCATTTTGGGCAATGAAATTAAAGCCGGTGACGTGGTAGTGATCCGTTACGAAGGCCCGCGCGGCGGCCCGGGCATGCAGGAAATGCTGTATCCAACCAGCTACTTGAAATCGAAAGGCCTTGGTAAAGACTGTGCATTGCTCACCGATGGCCGTTTCTCTGGCGGTTCATCAGGCCTGTCGATCGGCCACGTGTCTCCGGAAGCGGCTGAAGGCGGCGCGATTGGTTTGGTGGAAGATGGCGACCGTATCGAAATCGATATTCCAAACCGCACCATCCACTTAGCCGTTGATGAAGCGACCATGGCAGCGCGCCGTGCAGCGCAAGAAGCGAAAGGCTGGAAGCCTGCGGAAGAGCGTCCGCGTAAAATCTCTAAAGCCTTGAAAGCGTATGCGATGCATACCACAAGTGCTTCTAAAGGCGCAGTACGTGAAATCTAAAGTTTAGATTTTTAAGTCAAAAAGCACTCCGCATGGGGTGCTTTTTTATGCAAAAAATTATTTTCAAACTCCCAGTTTTTGTTAAGTAGGGGTGCGACAGGAAGTCGCACGTTTGTCCGTATGGCAGGGATGCCATATCGGGCAAATAAGGGCTTTTGTTTACTTTTGGCCTGTCAAAAGTAAAAAGCGCCTACGAGATAATATTAGAAATTAATCAGGTAATTTGAGGCTGTATGGGAAACAATCTAAGGTCTATATCAATACTTTTTTTATAATGAAATTTTATATGGTACATATGATGTGTTTTATGAAATATACAGTTCGTACAATCTAAGTTTTTAAATTGGACGGTAGGGTACGACGGTGCCCTATCTTTTTTAAGCAAATGTTACTTTTGTTTTGGCAAAATGAGAAGCGAAGCTTTGCAAGGAAACCATCTTACGGAGCATTGCTCCTCACTGCAAAACTCGTTAAATACCCACATTTTTTCAGTTAATCACGGAAGCATTCGATATTAATTTTAGTCCTGCTTCGAACCGCTGCAGATGGTCTTGCCGCGTATCAAATATCATAAATGGCGTTTGCTTCCGCTGGTTTATGCGCTGCAGAGGGGAAAGAATGGACGTTCCCTCTGCTTTAAAAAGAGAGGGCTAGGGAGAGGATTGATATGAAAAAAAACTTCATCCTTTTGCGGAGCATGCTCCTCATCCCGAAAAAAGAAGAGGCTTTCAATATTCATTTTATGAGCGGTTTAGTGATCATTTTGGATTTTTGAAAGAGGTTCACTATGTTGCGCTGTCTTATTTCTATACAATAAATGCAAAACAATTCGCCAAAGGCTGAAGCTTAAAATCAGTCATCGCCAAGGAACATAACAATGATTAAAGAAAATATCCGCGAACATTCAGCCCCTGTCTATGAAGGCATTGAAAATGCGCCAGCCCGTTCCATGATGCGCGCAACAGGCTTTCAGGATGAAGACTTTACCCGCGCTTTTATTGGCATTGCATCAACATGGGCCAATGTGACGCCGTGCAATATGCATATTGACGGCTTGGCGCGCGAAGCGGAATTCGGCGTGAATGCTGCTGGCGGCAAAGGCATTATTTTCAACACCATCACCATTTCTGACGGCATTTCCAACGGCACCGAAGGCATGAAGTACTCTTTGCTGTCACGGGAAATTATTGCCGATTCCATTGAAGCCGTGGTGGGCTGTCAGGCCTATGACGGTGTGATTGCGATTGGCGGCTGTGACAAAAACATGCCGGGCTGCATTATGGGCCTAGCGCGCTTAAACCGTCC
Organism: Acinetobacter bouvetii DSM 14964 = CIP 107468; assembly: GCF_000368865.1. Lineage (GTDB taxonomy): Bacteria > Pseudomonadota > Gammaproteobacteria > Pseudomonadales > Moraxellaceae > Acinetobacter > Acinetobacter bouvetii. The sequence goes on along the minus strand of NZ_KB849728.1, from coordinate 150,644 downwards.
GGGTTTATTTATTTACGGCGGTACCATTAAGCCGGGTGCAGGGCATACCGACATGATTTCGGTGTTTGAAGCCGTGGGGCAGTATGCCAAAGGCGAAATCAATGAAATCCAGGTCAAGCAGATAGAAGAAGTTTCACTGCCAGGCCCGGGTTCCTGCGGCGGCATGTATACCGCTAATTCGATGGCCTCCGCGATTGAAGCTTTGGGGATGAGCCTGCCGGGATCATCGGCGCAGGAAGCCGTTTCGGCGGATAAACTGGCTGACTGCCAGCGCGCAGGCGAAGCGGTCATGAATCTGCTGCGCCTCGATCTCAAGCCGCGTGACATTATGACCAAAGCGGCGTTTGAAAACTCCATTAAAGTGCTGATTGCTTTGGGCGGCTCAACCAATGGCGTACTGCATTTGATTGCCATGGCGCATACGGCGGGCGTGGAACTCAGCTTGGATGACTTCGTCCGCATCGGTCAAGACATTCCAGTGGTGGCGGATGTGCGCCCATCAGGCAAATACCTGATGTCGGAGTTGATTGCGATTGGCGGCATTCAGCCGTTAATGAAACGCATGCTGAATGCCGGCATGCTGGACGGCTCTTGCTTAACGGTGACGGGCAAAACCTTGGCGGAAAATTTGGCGGATGTCGCAGACTATCCGGAAGGCCAGCAGATTATTCTGCCCTTTGATGCGCCGATTAAAAAAGACTCGCATCTGGTCGTGCTGAAAGGCAACCTGTCGCCAACGGGGGCGGTCGCTAAAATTACCGGCAAGGAAGGCTTATTCTTTGAAGGCCCAGCACGGGTGTTTGAAGGTGAGCAGGGCGCCATGCGCGGCATTTTGGATGGCGAAGTGCAGGAAGGCGAAGTGGTGGTCATCCGCGGTGTAGGGCCGAAAGGCGGGCCGGGCATGCCGGAAATGCTGAAACCGACCTCTGCGATTATTGGCAAAGGCTTAGGCAAGTCTGTGGCGCTGCTGACCGATGGCCGTTTTTCCGGCGGCAGCCATGGCTTCGTGATTGGCCATGTCACGCCGGAAGCGTATGAAGGCGGGCCGATTGGGCTGGTTAAAAATGGCGATAAAATTTCCATTAATGCCGAAACCCGTGAAATGACCTGGCATGTGTCGGAAAATGAAATTGCAGCCCGCAAGGCGGCTTGGGTCAAGCCTAAGCCGAATTATATCCATGGCGCCTTAGCCAAGTTTGCAAAATTGACTTCAGGGGCTGAGAAAGGAGCAGTTACGGATCTGAATTTAGATGTATAATTGATCATTCTCTAACAAGTTGCTATAAACCCTTGTAGTCCTGCAAGGGTTTATTTTTTCGAGGCAAATCTCATGTCACTGCTGCGCCGTTGGTTTGATCCAATCCGATCGAGCTGGTTTTATCAAAAACCGACTCGGCAAACGGTGTTACCCACGGAACAAGGTTTAAGCGTTTACCTGCGTTTAGATGATGTTTACAGCTACTTGGCTGCCCAGCAGCTGCCTCAGCTGGAAGAAATCCTCAGTGATGAACTGAAGCCCTTAAAAGTCTATATCTCCAGCCAGAGCGGTGAACCGCCCAATCACATGTCTGGCGCAGAATGGCAGCAGTATTGCTTAAACGATGCCCAAATTCTGTCTAAGCAGCACCGCTTCAGCTTTCATGACACGCCTGAACAGCCGACTGCTGAAGCGTTGCAGCAGGCGGAAACCATATTGCGCAATACGCCTTTGCGCGGTCAGGACTTTTTGTATTTGCTGGAAGATGTGTTCCATATGCTGTGGCAAAAGCAGTATGGCAAATTGCGCACATTGCACGCCATGGCCAGCCGCCATCATCAGCCGCAGCATTTCCCGGAGCGCGTCTTTGGCGAAATGCCCGTGCTGGCGAGCTATTTCGAATTTGGCGGGCGCAAATACCATGCGGTAGATGACCTGCTCCGCTTAACCCGCCGGTTAAAGCAGCAGAAGCTGCTGACGGATAATCCGATTTTCCTGATCAATCATATTGAATGGCGCGAGCATCTGATCAGTGATGCGGAAGAGCTGAATGAAATTCAGGCGCTGGATCCGGAGCTGGATTTGTATATTGCGCTGGAAGACCCGATTTCGTGGCTCTTGCTGGCCTATATTAAAGAGGAATTGGCTGATTTTTATAATATTCAGCTGAATGTCTATCCGCTCAGCTACCATAGCCGCGACCTGTTTGACTGGAGTTTGGCGACCCGCTTGTCTAAGCGGACAGAAGTGGCATTTACGCCGTTTTGCCGTCCGACAAAAGCTGCGACGCTGTATATGGCGCAGCTGTATTACAGCGTTCCGGAAGAGCAGCGCATTGAGGCGATGTACCACATTCTGCAGGCGGTGTGGACCAAGGGCAGGGATTTATCCTTTAAAGCGCATTTTCAGCAGCTGCAGCAGGACTTGGGCATTGCCGCGCTGACTGAAGAGGATGTAGAAGCAATGCTGAAGGAAAACGATATGCATTGTGAAATGAAATCTCAGCCCGATTTTCCTGTGCTGGAATTGCGCATTGACGGGCAAAGCTATGTCTTTAACAGTTTATACCGCGTTTGGATGATTGAAAGTATTTTCAGTAATGTGTTAGAAGAGAAGTATAAAAGTGAAAACACAGCTGACAGTGAACAGAAGCCGCATGAACAAAGAGAAAGTTGAATCTTTAGAACAAGCCCGCGCGCAAATCGATGTGATTGATGAAGCGCTGATAGCATTGATTGCGGCGCGTCAATTTTATGTGGATCAGGCTGTGCGTTTTAAACGGACTGAGCAGGATGTGCAGTCACCGGAACGGGCGGATGAGGTCATTAAAAAAGTGCGCAGCGCAGCGGAGGCCCAAGGGGTTGATCCGGATTTGGTTGAACATCTTTACCGTGAAATGATCCAGCATTTCATTCGCCGTGAATTAAAGGAAATCAGGCCTTAATCAAGCGCTAGAAAAACAAAAAAGCTCCAGTATCGGAGCTTTTTGACGCAGTTGCTATTTGAGCTTATTCAGCAACTTCTACAGTTAAGCCATAAGTAAACGATTCCGCTTGCGGCTTTTTCGTATTGTCCGGGTTGGCTTCAGGATACGCCGCAGTAATTAAATAAACGCCGGCTTTTTCGAATTTCACTTCAATTTCGCCTTTCGCATTGGATTTCACTGCAGGAAGCTCTTTGGTTTTTTCAGCATCCAAGCTGCCGGTGCCTTTGAAGACATCCACTTCTACATTCGGCACAGCTTTGCCATTGAAGAGGATTTGCGCTTTTAAGGCTTCGCCTGCATACAGTTCGCTTGGATGAGTCAGCAGTTTCAGCTCAAAGCCTTTATTTGAAGGCGCTGGAATTGCGCTTGGCTTGCCTTTGGTAATGTAAGTTTCAGCAATGAGCGTATTTTTCACTTCGAATACTGGCGCATTGGCAGGCACTTGGTCAGCTGCAATCATGCGCGGAGGCTGTGCATTGGCAGGCGCAGGGGTTTTCGCCGCTTCGGCTTTGGGCGCTTCAGGCGCTTTTGCCTGCTGAGCCATTGGAGCGCGCATCGGGCGGACACGCAGCCAGCGGCCGTCAATCAGCGCGTATTTTCCGCTGTTGCCGACCGCATCCTTTGTCTGAATGCGGTAAGTGCCTTCATCAGCAGGGCTGAATTCAGCGACATTAAAGCGCTTTAACGATGCGGCCGCATCCAGCGCAAGCTGTTGGCCGCCCGGCTGCGTAATGATATAGCTGGTTTTAAAGTTATTGCTTGGAACAAAGAATTTTTCCACCGTTAATGCGCTTTGGAAACTGACATTCGAGCTGCTTATATCAAATGCGTCCGGCAGGATGAACGGACTGACAGTATGTGCATGGCTCAATACCGGCAAAGAAGAGAGCAAAGCAATTTTTAACCAATGATTCATTGAACCATACTCCAAATTTAAATCGAAATTATCGGTCGTAATCTACTTGATAACTACTATCATTATCAATAAAATTCAGAAAATATTTTGGAGAATCAGTATGCCATTTACTGCTAATAAAAATGAACCTGCACGGACAGCATTCCGACTAACGCCATTGGTTGTAGCGCTGGCGCTGATTTCTCCAATCAGCGTGCTGGCGGCGGAACAAAAAGCAGAAGATGGCCAGTTTGAACAGCAAGCGGCGCAAGCGCACCGTTTTCACCGCGATTATGTCTTGGGCACGTCTTTAGATGTGGTGGTGACAGGGGTCTCTAAGCAAGAGGCCAAATTGGCGCTAGACGCGATTCAAACTGAAATTGCCCGCATGGATCAGAAACTTTCCACTTGGCGGGCAGACAGCGAAATTACCGCCCTGAATAAAAACAAAGCCGGCGCGGTTTCCCCTGAACTCTTTGAAGTGATTGCCGCCTGTGAAGCTTGGCGCGATAAAACTTGCGGCGCATTTGACGCGCGCTTAGGTCAATTGATTGGCCTATGGGAAAAATCGCAAGGCATCACAGATCTGGATACAGCAACCCATGCGCAGGTGCTGAATTTATTGAAGCCGGACAACGTGGAGATGGATGAATCTGCGCAGCGGATCCAGATGGATGCTGCGGTGTCATTTGCGCCAGATGCCTATGCCAAAGGCTATATCATTGACCGCGCCATGGTGGCTGCCCGTCAAAAAGTGCCTGCGGCTGAAGGCCTGCTGATTGATATCGGCGGAGACATCCGTGTATGGGGCAGCGCGCCTCAGAAGGACGGCTGGAGCATCGGCGTGCAGGATGCGTTTAATCATCATGATTTGGCTGTGCCAAGCGAGGTGCTGCAGCTTAAAGATCAGGCTGTGGCATTCAGCGGTCAAGGCTACCGCGCATTGGCAGGTCAATCGCATCTGCTCGATCCGAAAACAGGCCTGCCTTTGCAGCAGGTTGAGCAATGCGTGGTTGTCGGCACCTGCGCAGCGGATGCCGATGCTTTAGCCACGGCTTTGGCTGCTATGCCGCCTGCAGAGGGCCTGGCGCTGATTGAAGCTTTGGCCGGCTATGAAGCAAAATTGACCATGCGCAGCGGCGCATCTTATCAAAGCGCGGGCTGGAATGGCTTATTGCAGCGTCAAGCGGCGCAGCCAGAAATGCAGGCTGTGGCAAGCGCGTCATCGGCAAAATGGCCATCCGGCTATCAAGCGGCGATTGATTTGGTCATTCCGAAAATTAATGTGGAAAAATACCGCGCGCCGTATGTCTCGGTTTGGGTGACGGATGCCAATAAAAAACTGGTCCGCACTTTGGCGGTCTGGGGCAAGAACGAACAATGGATTAATTCCAACTATGTGTGGTGGCGCCGCTATGGCCGTCAAATGGAAAAATTGGATGCGGTTGCCAAGCCCTCACGCCAGCCGGGCCAATACAAAATTGCCTGGGATGGCAAAGATGACAGCGGCAAAGCTGTCTCTGCCGGTCAATATATTGTGCATATTGAAACTTCCCGGGAGCATGGCGATCACTCTTATCAAATGATGAATTTAGATGTGAAAGCCAAAAATTCCAGTCAAAGCCTGCCAGCGCAAACTGAAATTGGCAGTGTCAAAATGAATTTCCAAAAAATCCATTAATTTTTTGATGGATGATGAAGGTTTAAACCGTGTACCAACGCCGTGATTTTTACCGCCATGCACGCTATGTGCATGGCTGGCTGTCTGCATTCGCATTTATTGTGCTGGTGTTTTTCTCCCTGACCGGCCTGCTGCTGAATCATCCCGAATGGTTTGATCCAGAAAAAGACGAAAAAACAGTCAAAATCGAATTGCCTGAAGATGTCCTTCAGGCCCTGCAGAAGCAGGAAAATCCTTCTAATGCATTGCTGGCGTATGTCCGTCAAAAAGAAGCTATTGTCGGCCGCTATCAAAGCAGTGAAGTGCTGGATGGCGAAGTGATGATCCGTCTGGAAAGCCCTGCCGGCTCTACAGATGTTTGGGCTTTGCTGGATACTGGCGAAGTTGAGATTACGCAAAAGCCGGCATCTGCTGTGTCGCTGATCAGTGATTTGCACCGCGGCAAAAACGCCGGCGCTGCGTGGAGCTGGCTGATTGATATCAGCGCGATCTTAATCCTGGCGCTGTCTTTGGCGGGCTATATTTTATTCCTCAGCATCAAGTCACGTTTAGTGCAGAATCTGCTGCTGACGGCGGCCAGCCTTGCGGTGCTGATCGCTTTAATTTGGTCGGCTGTATAGGGCATTTGATATGACACATGCAGCCCTTCTGCTTCTGAGTTTTTTTGCGGTTTTATTGTTTATTCATTTTCTGGCTTTAGTTTGGCTGCTGTATGCTCGGCGTGCTGAAAAAAAACAGACGCGAAGACTTGACCCTCAGCAGTATCTCATTATTTACGCCAGCCAATCAGGTCAAGCCGAACAGTATGCGCAGCACACCGCACAGCAGCTGCGGCAAGCGGGCGCGGGCGCAAAATGCGTGAATATCCATGACATCCGCGCTGAGGAATTGCCGCAGGCCTGCAAAGTTTTGTGGATGGTGAGCACCTATGGCGAGGGTGATGCGCCAGATCAAGCACAGGCCTTTCAGCAAAAGATTCTCACGCAGTCTTTTGATTTGTCTCAGATGTCTTATGCTGTTTTGGCCTTTGGCGACCGCCGTTATGCCAATTTTTGCCATTTTGGGCAGGAGCTGAATGCATGGCTGCTGAAGCAGCAGGCGCAGCCATGGTTTGATTTGGTCTGTGTTGATCAGTCTTCAGCGGCAGATTTGAACACTTGGACACACCATCTTGAAAAAGCAGCGGAGCTGCAGCTGGGCATGGCGCATGAAGAAAAACAGTGGGCAGATTTCCGCTTGAAGGATCGGCAGCTGCTGAACGCAGGCAGCTGCGGTGGCGCAATGTACCGCATCATGCTGTCTGTGCACAATCAGCAGTGGCAGTCTGGGGATATTCTGGAAGTGCAAAGCGCAAATGGCGCTGCGGAGATTCAGCGTTTTTTAGAGCGGCATCCAGCTGATTCTGATCAGGCTGCGGCCGATGCCCTCAAGCTGAAAAATCTGCGCCAGCTGCCTTTACGTCAGCCGGATGAAAGCTTCAGCCAGTGGGTCACACGTTTTGAGCCGCTGCCGCTACGGGATTATTCCATTGCTTCGATTCCTGAGTCTAAGCAGCTGGAACTGGTGGTGCGCCAGCAAATCACAGAACAGGGCTTAGGCGTCGGTTCGGGCTGGCTGACAGAGAGCGCTGCTTTAGGAGAAAGCGTCACTGCACATATCCGGACGAATCCAGCGTTTCATCTGGAAAAAATTGATAAGCCAATGATTTTTATTGGCAATGGTTCCGGAATTGCGGGATTGATGGCGCATTTGCAGCAGCGCCATGCCTGGGGATTCTGCCAAAATTGGCTGATTTTTGGCGAAAGGCAGCAGCAGTTCGATTTTCTGTTTGAACAGCCGCTTTCAGACTGGAAAAACAGCGGTGTTCTGCATACGCTGGATACCGTATTTTCACGCGATCATCAGCCTAAAAAATATGTGCAGCATGCGCTGGCGGAAAAAGCTGAACAGCTGTGCGAATGGGTGAATCAGGGCGCTTATATTTATCTGTGCGGCAGCCTGCAGGGGATGGCGCAAGGGGTGGATGAGGCGCTGACTGAAATTTTAGGCGCGGCGCAACTGGAGCAGCTGCGCCGAGAACAGCGCTACCGCCGTGATGTGTACTGAGCTTTATGCAAGCCTTAAACCTGCATTTAAAAAAAGCGTCCTCTATGGGCGCTTTTTTATTGCGGCAGAATGCAGATTACAGCAAAGCCTCAATATTTAATTGAGGCTGGATTCCAAAAACAGTGATTTTTGATTGGCGCAGAATTTTTTAGCATAGCGCTAAACATGAAACGAGTAAGCAGATGATTGGGTTTGTCATTGCGGTATTTGCCATTGCCGGCATGATTAAAGGCGCGATTGGGCTGGGTTTGCCTGCCGTTGCGATGGGGCTGCTGACCATGGTGATCAGTCCGTTTCAGGCAGCGGCATTGCTGATCGTTCCTTCAATGGTCACTAATTTTTGGCAGCTATTCGCTGAAGGGCGGGTGTTACAGCTGGTCCAGCGTTTTTGGCCTTTGCTGCTGGGCATAATTGCCGGTTCGATTTGGAGTGTTTTTCCGACTTTAGGCCATGGCGAATTTCAAAGTGAAGCGCTTTTGGGGGCAATGCTGGCTTTATATGGGCTTTATGGCTTATGTGCAAAAAAACTGCCGAATTTTGCCGGGCAGGAAAAATGGCTGTCGCCCATTATTGGCTATTTAGGCGGCGCGCTTACTGTAGCGACTGGCGTTGTAGTGATTCCTGTGGTGCCTTATCTGCAAGGGCTGCAGCTGAAGCGGGATGACCTCGTGCAGGCGCTGGGTTTGGCTTTTACGACATCGACCATTTGCCTTGCCGTATTTTTACAGCAGAATCCTGTCGATAATATGCCGCTGGATTACCAAATGTCTTTGATTGCTTTATTTCCCGCTTTAATCGGCATGTGGGCAGGCAAAAAAATCCGTTACCGCATACCGGAGCAGAAATTCCGCAAGGTCTTTTTTGCAGGGCTGATTGCCCTTGGCGGCTATATGATGCTGCATCAATTCGGCTGGATTTAATCCAGCTTTAATAGGCTGTGCTGCGCAATTAAAAATTGGCTGAAATGCTGATACGGCGTAGACAAATCATCAAAGCTGCGGGCAGTCAGCATCAGTTTCCGGTTGGCCCAGTCACCGGTTAAATCTACAGTGTCAAAAGCATACAGCGCCTGCAGGCGCAGGGCCGCCCGTTTAGGCATGATGGCAACGCCTACGCCGTTGGCGACCACTTGAGCAATAGCGGCAAAGTTAGGCAGGCGCAGCCGGTATTGAATGCGGGAGCCTAATTGTTTGGCTTGCGTTTCAATGGACTGCTGCAAGGAGTGATATTGCATCAGCCCGACAAAAGGATAGCCAAGAGTCTGAGCCAGCGGCATTGGCGCATGGCCTGTCAGTTCATGTGCTTTCGGGAAAATCAGCACCAGAGGGTCATCGGCAAATTCCAAGGTCTGCAGCTGGCTGGATCTGAAAAATCCTGAAATCAGCCCCAGCTGCGCCGTACCCTGTTCGATGGCGGCCACAATATCATGGGATTCCGCCTCTTTCAGTTCAATCTGCACATTGGGGTTCTGCAATAAATACTGCGGCAGCAGCAGGGGCAAATACTCGCTTTGCGCAGAAGAATTGCACCACAGCACCATGCTGGAACTGAGCCCCGCCGCAAAAGGCGCCATGGCTTGTTCCAGCTGCCGGCCTTGCTGCAGGATCTGCTGTGCATGTTCCACGAAAGTTTGGCCTGCCAGCGTAAGCTTTACGCCGGAAGCATGGCGGGTAAATAAACTGGCCGCATAACGCTGTTCCATTTTTTTAATGCGCTCACTGCAGGCCTGCAGCGAAATGGCAGAGCGCTCAGCGCCTTTGGTCAGACTGCCGGTTTCTACAATATTCAGCACCAGCTGCAGGTCAAACAGATCTAAGCGCATGCATTCTTGCTCTTATAAGAAGGCTTTATTTTACTCAAAATCGGCAGACAAAAAATGCGGATATGAAAAAAGCAGCCAAATGGCTGCTTTTTATATTTGAAGCGTCAAATTATTCTGATTTATCCGCTAAGCTGAAGAACCAGTTCAGAATTAAAGCTGCAAATGTTGCAGTGCCAATGCCGCCTAAATTGAAGCTGCCGAACTGAAGCGCAAAGTCGCCGGTTCCTAAAATAATGGTCACGGCTGCCACCATCAGGTTTTTATTTTTAGAGAAATCGACTTTGTTTTCAATCCAGATTTTTGCGCCGGCAATGGTAATTAAACCAAAGACTACAATGGATGCGCCGGTTAAAATTGCGCTTGGAATGGTATGGATGATGGCGCCAAATTTTGGAGACAGGCCCAGAAATACTGCAAATACGCCCGCCACCACAAAGATGATGGTGGAGTAGACGCGGGTGACTGCCATGACGCCAATGTTTTCGCCATACGTGGTCATGCCTGGGCCGCCGACAGCGCCTGAAAGGGTGGTCGCTACGCCATCCGCCACAAAAGCTTTGCCAATATGGGGATCCAGGTTTTCACCGGTCATGGCGCTGACGGCTTTAATATGGCCCAGGTTTTCCGCCACTAGAATCAGGGCAATTGGGGCAATAATCAGCATGGCATTGACGTTGAATTCAGGCGCATGGAAATGCGGTACGCCAAACCAAGCCGCCTGCTGAATCGGCGTAAAATTAATCGGCGTGCCGTATCCCATGACATTGGACACGATGTAATAAACTAAATAAGCCAGCAGCAGGCCGACCAGCAGCAGCAAGCGCTGCAATAGGCCTTTGGTGAATACGGCAATGGAGCCCATGCACAGCACAGTCACCAGTGACATCCACATATTAAAGCTGTTGCCCATCACGCCTTTAACGGTCACTGGCGCAAGATTCAAGCCAATAATCATCACTACAGCGCCTGTGACTACAGGCGGCATCAGTTTTTCAATCCAGCGGGTGCCAGTCGCCATCACAATGAAGCCGAAAATAGCATATAAAATACCGCAGGCCATGATGCCGCCGGCAGCCATGGCAATATTGGCATTCGGCGCACCGGTGCCAGACGCTGCATAGCCCGTGGCGGCAATCACGACGCCGATAAAGGCAAAGCTTGATCCCAAATAGCTTGGCACACGGCCGCCCGTGATAATAAAGAACAAAATGGTGCACAGGCCTGACATTAAGATGGCCAAGTTTGGATCAAAGCCCATTAAGAACGGCGCAAGAACCGTCGCCCCGAACATGGCAAAGGCATGCTGTATGCCCAATACAACACTTTGCGCAGGCGGCAGATATTCATTGGTGCCAACTGGACGTGCATCGATACTGCCTTCATACGGGCGCCATTTGGGAAACCAATTGGACATAAAATGAGCACTCAAAATTTAAATTGTGCACATCATACGCTTCTTTTTTGGAAGATTTAATCACTGCAATAAAAAAAAAATTAAAACTAATCCTATGACTTTTCATTATTTTTTACCGCACGGTAAAAGTTTTTTATTTTAAAAATAGCGTTAAATCAGTGATTAATAAATTTAAAGCCCGCAGAGGGCGGTCATAAATTTTTTTGATTTAACTTATGATTAAATGTATGGATTATAGAATAAATGGTCAATAAAAAGGCATATCCTTGGATATGCCTTTTTATTGGGTTTGGGGCCTTAGCCGGTATTGCGCAGACCTGCAGCAATGCCGGCAATGCTGACCATGAGGGCATGATCGACCGGGGTGTTTTCCGCCTGACGTTCAGCCAGATAGGCGCGGCGGCGCTTCATCAATTCTGCCTGCAGCAGGTGCAGCGGCAGCAGGTATGGCTTGCGCACTTTCATCGACTGATCCAGCACGTCATTGCTGCTGAGCAGCTTGGATTCGCCTTTCAGCGCAAGCAAGGTCTGCACCGCATCGCGCAAGCGCTGGCGCAGTTCTTCGCCTAAGGCTTTCAAATCTTCATCCTGCGTCAGATGCGACTCATAGTACAGCGCGACATGGCTGTCCGATTTGGACAGCACCATTTCCAGCATATCAATCAGGGTTTGGAAATAAGGCCATTCATGCAGCATTTCTTCCAGTACGGCTTTTTGCCCCTGATCCAGCACTTGGTTGATCGCTGCGCCAGTGCCCAGCCATGCCGGCAGCATCAAGCGGATTTGCGTCCAGGCAAAGACCCATGGAATGGCGCGCAAGGATTCAATGCCGCCGCTGACTTTACGCTTGGCCGGGCGTGAGCCCAAAGGCAGCATCTGCAGTTCAAGTTCGGGGGTTACGGTGCGCAGGTATTTGACGAAATGCGGGTTTTCACGGACGGTTTGGCGGTAGACCTGCACAGACAGTTCAGTCATTTTATGCATCAGCGCGCGCCATTCCTGCTTAGGTTCAGGCGGCGGCAACAGCGTCGCCTCTAAGGTGGCTGCAGTATAAATTTCCAAATTCTGCAAGGCAATGCCTTCTAAGCCGAACTTAAAGCGGATCATTTCGCCTTGTTCGGTGACCCGGATCGCGCCTGAAATTGAACCCGGCGGCTGTGAGAACAGCGCCTGCTGGGTGGGCGCGCCGCCGCGGCTGATTGAGCCGCCGCGGCCGTGGAATAGGGTCAGCTGCACGCCGTGTTTCTTTGCAATCTCTGTTAATTCTTCCTGCGCGCGGTACTGCGCCCAGTTGGCAGACATAAAGCCGGCATCTTTAGCAGAGTCAGAATAGCCGATCATGACTTCATGCTTGCCCTGAATATGCTGCTTATACCAATGCATGCCGAATAAGGTCTGCATGGTGGCTGCGGCGCCATCCAAATCTTTCAATGTCTCGAATAATGGCACCACCCGCAGCGCTTGCTGAATGCCGGCTTCTTTCTGCAGCAGCAGCACGGCCAGCACATCGCTTGGATATTCCGCCATCGAAATAATGTACGCGCCTAAGCTTTCTGACGGCTGTTCCGCCAATGTGCGCATGGTGGCAAAGACTTCCTGCACATCAGGGTGTTCAATCAGGCTCTGTTCCGGTTCATTCAGATGCTTTGGCAGCAGCGGACGCTTGCTTTGCAGTTCCTGCAGCAGGAAGTTCTGGCGGGCCTGTTCGGTCCACGTTTCAAAATTGCCCAGGCCTAAATATTCTGTAATGGCGGAAATTGCCTGGCGGTGGCGGCCGGATTCTTGGCGGATGTCCAGTTTCAGCAGTTCAATGCCGAAACAATTCACGCGGTGAATAAAGTCCAGCAGTTTGCCATTGGCGATTTCAGGCAGATCGCAATCTATCAGTGAACGGTAGCACAGCAGCAGCGGCTGAAGCAGTTCATCTTTGCTTCGGATGACTTGACTGTCATCTGCATCTTCACCTTTCAGTTTTTGCGCCAGCCAGTAACGGGTGGCTTTTAAGCGCTGGCGGGTATCACGCAGATATTCACGGTACGGTTCCGGGTGGTCTTGACCTAAAGCGGCGCGCAATTCGGCGCTGCACTGTTCAATTGACAGTTCCCAGCGCAGGGCTTCAATGTCGCGCACATACAGGTCGGCGGCTTTCCAGCGCGACAGCCACAGCACTTCTTGCGTGATGTTATGGGTCACGTTCGGATTGCCGTCGCGGTCGCCGCCCATCCATGAGGCAAAGCGGACAGGGGCAATAGTCAGCGGAAGCTGCTGGCCGCAATGTTCAGTGACCATGCTGTCCAATTCACGCATGAACTTCGGCACAGCATTCCATAGCGTCTGTTCAATGGTAGTGAAGCCCCACTTTGCCTCATCGACAGGGGTTGGGCGGTGCTGGCGGATTTCATCGGTTTGCCAGGCAGAACACACCAGCTGTTTTAAATCGTCCAATACGGCTTGGCGTTCTCGCGGGGTCAGCTTCTGCTGATCGAACTTAAACAGGCAGTCATTAATGCCGTCATATTTTTGAATCAAAGTGCGCCGGCTGACTTCAGTCGGATGCGCGGTCAGTACCAGTTCAATTTTTAATTCGCAGATTTGCTGATACAGCGCTTCGGCCGAAATGTCACGGTCTTTGAATTTTTGAAATAAATGATCCAGCGGGTTGGGCGATGGCGCCTGTTCATCAAATTCGCTTTGACGCCGGCTGCGCACCACATGGTACTGCTCGGCAATATTGGCAAAGTTTAAAAAATGGGTAAACGCGCGGGTCAGCGGCAGAATTTCATCATCTTCCAGGCTGAGGAACAGCTGTTCCAGTTGCTTTTCCGCTTCAGCCTGCCCGTCGCGTGCGCCTTTCGCAAGGGCGCGAATCTGTTCAACCTGATTAAACAAATCTTGTCCAGCATGCTGCTTCAGGGTTTCGCCCAGCAGGTTGCCCAGCAATCGTACATCGTCACGTAATGGAGCATCAATTTGTTGAATCATTTTTTCGCATTCTCCGGTTGTTCTGACTTTGAATATACCCCGATTCAATGACAATCCAAGCAGGCACAGACAAAAGTCGGATTCAGTTTGCTTAGAAAATAGCAATGTTTATGCCGATCCAGACTTGACGCGGCCAATTTAAGAGAAAAATACCTTAGCCATCAGGCGCCAGTTCCATAGCGCAGCAGAAACAGCGCCATGCTGTCCTGAATAATCTGCTGCCGCTCTGCATGATCGGGAACAGTCCGGATGCCCATTAAGACTTCATGATGGCGCAGGCCCAGCAGCAATGAAAAAATCAGCATGGTTTGTGTGCGGGGGACATCCGGACGGATAAATTTGAGCGCAACCGCCTGTTCAAAGAAATTTTCCCATAAACCGCAGAGCTTTTGATGCGAGGCATTGTAAAACTGCTGCGCCAGCGGATTATGCTGCGAAGCCAGTTCCAGCAGCAGATATTCCATTTTCAGCGCTTCCGGCAGATTGACAATGTTTAAAGACAGCTCACAGGCATGCTGCAGCGCCTGCAGGAAATTGCTGTCTGCCGACAAATGAATCGGCTGCGCGCTGATCAGCTTGTCACAGGTTTCTGCAATGGCGGCTGTAAACAGGCTTTCTTTATCTTGGAAATGGTTATACACCGTCAGTTTAGTGGTATCGGCCTTCTGCGCAATTTTATTCATGCTGCAGCCATGATAGCCGCATTCTAAAAATAAGATTTTGGCTGCATCCAGGATGCGCTTGCGTTTTTCAAAGTCTTTTGGACGTCCAGCATTCATGTGCAAAAAAATTCCAAAAATGTCATTCAGGTCATTGATTTTGTCTTAAATTAACAATTAGTGTACCGTATGGTTTATTAATTAAAAAACAATCAATTTTTAATAGGCCTATTTTGCCTTAAAAACTACTTTGATATAAGAGCGAGCTTCATGAGCACGATAAAAACCGCTGTTGCCAGCATGATTATTGTCTGCGGCGTGACCTTAGGGGGATGCAGCAAGGATCAGGCGTCTGCTGAACAGGAAGTCCCATTGGTGATGGTGGCACAGCCGGGTGCTGTGCAAGTCAATCAAAAAAGCTATGCCGGCGAAGTGCAGGCGCGGCAGCAGACGGCTTTGGCGTTTCGCGTGGCCGGTCAAATTGTTGAGCGCTATGTAGACGTTGGAGATCAGGTCAGGGTTGGGCAAGTGCTGGCCCGCTTGGATGTGAAAGATGCGGAACTGCAGAAAAATGCCAACCGCGCCCAGCTGGACAGCGCGCAGTCTGCAGTCAAAACTGCAGAAAGTGAATTGAAGCGCTTTCAGCAGCTGCTGCCGATCAATGCCGTCAGCCGTTCGCAATACGATGCCGCTGAAAACCAATATAAAACGGCACAGGCAAATCTAAAGCAGGCGCAATCGGCTTATGATGTCAGCAGCAATCAAACACAGTACAACCAGCTGACCGCCACAAAAAATGGGGTGATTACCGAGCGCAATATTGAAGCCGGTCAAGTGATAGCAGCGGGTCAGCCGGCATATCAGCTGGCGATCAATGGCGAGCGGGAAGTGGTGATTGGTGTGCCGGAACAGGCGATTGCAGAAATTAAGCCAGGCCAGCCGGCCAAAGTCACTTTATGGTCTAAGCCGAACGAACAGTTTAACGCCTATGTGCGTGAAATTTCGCCAGCGGCGGATCAGTCGCGCACTTACACTGTGAAAGTGGCGCTGCGGGAAGGCAATGCGCTGATTCAGCTGGGGCAAAGCGCGCGGGTCTTTTTCAGCCAGACAGACAACGGCCAGCTGAATGTGCCGCTGTCCAGCGTTTCTGCGCAGGGGCAGCAGGCTTATGTGCTGACCGTCAACCCGGACAATACCGTGCATAAAGCGCCTGTAATGCTGGGCGCTTATGGCCGCGACAGTGTGCCGGTGCTCAGCGGCCTGAAACCGTCAGACTATGTGGTGATTGGCGGGGTGCATCTGCTGCGTGAAAAGCAGAAAATTAAGCCGATTGACCGTGAAAACCGTCCAGTGACCATTCAGGCGGGAGGCTAAATATGCAATTTAACCTTTCGGAATGGGCGCTGAAAAATAAAGGCCTGGTGCTGTATTTTATGCTGCTGCTGGGCATTGTCGGCATTGTGTCCTATTCCAAGCTGTCGCAAAGTGAAGATCCGCCTTTTACTTTTAAGGTGATGGTGATTCAGACCTATTGGCCTGGGGCAACCGCCAAAGAAGTATCGATGCAGGTCACTGACCGCATTGAAAAAGAGCTGATGACGACCGGCCAGTATGAACGCATTATGGCCTATTCACGCCCCGGAGAATCCATGGTGACTTTTGTTGCCAAAGATTCCCTGCGTTCCAAGGACATTCCGGATGTCTGGTACACGGTGCGCAAAAAGGTCAATGATATTAAGCACCAGCTGCCGAGCGGCGTGCAGGGGCCTTTCTTCAATGATGAATTCGGCGATACCTTCGGCAATATTTATGTGCTGACCGGCAAAGATTTTGACTATGCCACGCTGAAAGACTATGCCGACCGCCTGCAGCTGCAGTTGCAGCGGGTCAAAGATGTCAGCAAGGTCGATTTGATTGGCCTGCAGGATCAGAAAATCTGGATTGAAATGTCCAATACCAAAGCTGCTCAGCTGGGGATTCCGGTCAGCGCGATTCAGCAGGCTTTGCAGCAGCAGAATACCGTTGCCAGCGCGGGTTTCTTTGAAACCCATTCTGACCGCATTCAAGTCCGCGCCAGCGGCAACCTGCATAGCGTAGAAGAACTGAAGCAAATGCCGCTGCTGATTAATGGCAAGACCATTCAGCTGGGCGATGTGGCTGACGTCTACCGCGGCTTTAGCGAGCCTGCGCAGCCGCGCATGCGCTTTATGGCGGAAAACGGCATTGGCATTGCGGTATCGATGCGCAAGGGCGGCGATATTTTGGCGCTGGGCAAAAATCTGGAAACCGAATTTGCCGCCTTGCAGAAAGCGCTGCCGCTGGGCATGACGCTGCAAAAAGTGTCCGATCAGCCTGTAGCGGTAAAGCGCAGCGTCAATGAATTTATGAAGGTGCTGACGGAAGCGGTCATCATTGTCTTGCTGGTGAGTTTTTTTTCATTGGGTTTCCGCACCGGTTTGGTGGTGGCATTTTCCATTCCCTTGGTGCTGGCCATGACCTTTGCCGGCATGAATCTGTTTGATGTCGGCCTGCATAAAATTTCCCTTGGCGCTCTGATTCTCGCGCTGGGCCTGCTGGTGGATGACGCCATTATTGCCGTGGAAATGATGGCGGTTAAAATGGAGCAGGGCTATACGCGGCTGCAGGCTGCGGGCCATGCGTGGCGCACGACCGCCTTTCCGATGCTGACAGGCACGCTGATTACGGCTGCCGGCTTTTTGCCGATTGCGACTGCGGCATCCAGCACAGGTGAATATACCCGCTCCATCTTCCAAGTGGTGACCATTGCGCTGATTGTATCGTGGTTTGCCGCGGTGCTGTTTGTCCCGTATTTGGGCGACAAACTGCTGCCGGACTTCAATAAAGATGTGGTGCAGCGTGCGCCGTGGTATCAGCGGCTGTGGGCGCGCCTGCGCAGGCAGCCGGAACCTGAGCCAATGGTGCACCATGCTGGGGAACAGCATGATCCTTATCAGACCAAGTTCTATCAGCATTTTAAAAAGTGGGTCAATGCCTGCGTCACTTACCGCAAAACCGTGATTGCGGCGACGGTGGGGATTTTTGTACTGTCCGTGCTGATGTTCAAATTGGTGCCGCAGCAGTTCTTCCCGCCCTCCAACCGCGCCGAAATTGTAGTGGATATCAAGCTGGAAGAAGGCGCTTCATTAAAAGCGACAGAAGCGGCTGTACGCAAAGTGGAAAGTTTTCTGTCTAAACAGCAGGGCATCGACAACTTTGTGGCTTATGTCGGCACCGGTTCGCCGCGTTTTTATTTGCCGCTGGATCAGCAATTGCCGCAGGCCAGTTTTGCTCAGTTTGTGGTCCTGGCATCCTCGCTGGATGACCGGGATGAAATCCGCCGCAGTTTGAGTGAAAAAATCCGCGTCTTGCTGCCGGAAGCGCGCACCCGTGTGGCTTTGCTGGAAAATGGCCCGCCTGTCGGCTATCCGCTGCAGTTCCGCGTGTCTGGCGAAGATTTGGGACAGGTGCGTGAATGGGCGCAGAAAGTGGCTGCCAAGGTCGGTGACAATCCAAATACCACCAATGTGCATTTGGATTGGGGCGAGCCCAGCAAAGTCATTAAATTGGACATTGATCAGGACCGCGCTCGCCAATTGGGGGTAAATACGCTGGACTTATCCAATTTCCTGAACAGTTCCATCAGCGGCGCTGCCATTAACCAATTCCGTGAAAAGCGTGAGCTGATTGAAATCCGTATGCGCGGTGATGAAGCCGAGCGTGTAGATGTCGGCTCGCTCAGCAGTTTGGCGGTTCCGACAGCATCGGGCAGCTCGGTGCCCTTGGCGCAAATTGCAAAAATTGAATACGGTTTTGAAGAAGGCTTGATTTGGCACCGCAACCGTTTGCCGACTATTACAGTGCGCGCGGATATCCGCACAAAACTGCAGCCGGCAACCGTAGTCAATGAATTGTCTGAGCCTTTGGCTGAATTGCGCAGCCAGCTGCCAAGCGGCTATCTGCTGGAAGTGGGCGGTACCGTGGAAGAGTCTGCCCGCGGTCAAAACTCAGTCAATGCCGGCATGCCGATGTTTTTGGCTGTTGTGCTGACCTTGCTGATGATTCAGCTGCGCAGCATGTCGCGCACCTTTATCGTCTTTCTGACAGCGCCTTTAGGCATTATTGGTGTGGTGCTGTTCCTGCTGCTGTTCAATAAGCCTTTTGGCTTTGTGGCGATGCTGGGCACGATTGCGCTGTCTGGCATGATCATGCGCAATTCACTGATTTTGATTGATCAGATCGAGCAGGATATTCAAGCGGGGCATGATCCATGGAATGCGATTTTGGATGCCGCTGTGCGCCGCTGCCGGCCGATTGTGCTGACCGCCTTGGCGGCTGTGCTGGCCATGATTCCGCTGTCACGCAGTATTTTCTTCGGCCCGATGGCCGTTGCGATTATGGGCGGATTGATTATTGCAACGCTGCTGACTCTATTTTTCTTGCCTGCATTGTATGCGCAGTGGTTCAAGGTGAAAAAAATTCAGCAGAATCCATAAAAGTTTCATAAAATTGGGTGCGAAATATTGTTTTTTTCAATATAGTAGCACTTAATCTTTATTGATAATTTTAATAAGCAATTCACTGCGCGTATTCAGGGATTTGATGGGCAGTGGATGGGGTTGAATCAGACATGACGACAGACAACATTACCAAGTATCGCCGCTATATAGCGATTTCTTATGTCTTCATGTTTTTTGCGCTGTTTACCGTTGTGAGCGGCCTATTGGCCTATTGGTTTGCCCGTAAAGTTACGCAGCTGGATTCAGCGGAAGTCTGGATGCAGGCGCACGCATTATGGGTCATGCGCACCATCACTATTTATATTATTTTGGCGTGTTTTGCTGCCTTATGGTTTATCCCATTATTTTTCTATTATTGGGACACCTATTTATGGGTGACGGGCTGCACTGTAGCAGGAGTGGTATTCTCCTGTATCGCCTTTCTGTATTTACTCAATGCCTGGATTAAAGGCATTTCTAAGTTTTTCAAAAATAAAGCAGTTTTCTAAGCCTGCAGATTTTTTTCCAGCTCCCCCCTTGTAAAACTTGGTTTGAACCCAATTTCAGACCTCAGTTAAGTATTAATTAAATTCCGTGAGGAGCATCGCCAGTCATGGCTAAACGTGATTATTATGAGGTTTTGGGTGTCGCTAAAACCGCTAGTGATGATGAAATTAAAAAAGCCTACCGTAAGTTGGCGATGAAGTTCCATCCAGACCGCAACCCAGACAACCCGGAAGCTGAAGAAAAATTTAAAGAAGCCTCTGAAGCTTATGAAGTGCTGTCGGACGGCGAAAAGCGCAGCATGTATGACCGCATGGGCCATCAGGCTTTTGAAGGCGGCATGGGCGGAGCAGGCGGCGGTTTTGGCGGCTTCAGCGCAGAAGATATTTTCAGCCAGTTCGGCGACATTTTCGGCGGCGCATTTGGCGGCGGCGGCCGTGGCGGCCAGCAGCGCGCGCGCCGCGGGTCGGATTTGCGCTATGTGATGGAACTGACGCTTGAAGAAGCGGTCAAAGGCGTGAAGAAAACCATTACCTTTACTGCGCCGGCGCCGTGTGATGCCTGTGACGGCAACGGTTCGAAAAATCCAAATGATGTTGAAACCTGCAAAACCTGCCATGGCGCAGGCCAAGTGCGCATGCAGCAGGGTTTCTTCTCGGTGCAGCAAACTTGCAGCACCTGCCGCGGCCAAGGCAAAATCATCAAGAATCCATGCAATAAATGTCATGGTTCAGGGGTATCAGACCGTCAGCAAACACTTGAAGTCACGATTCCTGCAGGTGTGGACAACGGCGACCGCGTGCGCTTAAGCGGCAAAGGCGAAGCAATCCGCGGCGGCCAGTCAGGTGATCTGTATGTGGAAGTGGTGGTGCGTGAGCATGAAATCTTCCAGCGTGACGGCGCAGACTTGTATATGGATGTGCCGATCAGCATTGCGGATGCGGCTTTAGGTAAAGAAATTCAGATTCCGACGCTGGATGGCCGTGTCAGCCTGAAAATTCCTGAAGGCACACAAACCGGCAAGCTGTTCCGTTTACGCGGCAAAGGGGTAAAACCGGTACGCACCAGCATGCAGGGTGACTTGCTCTGCCGTATTGTGGTGGAAACTCCTGTCCATTTGACGGCGCGTCAGCGTGAACTGCTGAAAGAGCTGCAGGAAACCATGGATGGCGAAGGCAGCCGGTCGTCGCCAAAGAAAAAATCATTCTTTGACCGCCTATTTGACTAATGTGATTAAATTAGCGCGATAAAAAAAGAGCCTGCATTTTGCAGGCTCTTTTTTTAGGCTGGAATGATCAATAAGACACGAATAGCCCGTGCTGATACACAGATGCGCTGTTTATTTTGACGGCATATCTTTGATTAGCTCTTCGTAGCTTAAATCTTTTTTCTGAATGATCTTGATCCGCTGCAGCTGATGCTTCGCTTCAGCTTCATAACCGTTATAGGCCAGCATTTTGGCATATTTGGTCAAATTGTATTTGGTTGGATAGCTGCGGACCAATTTTTCAACTTCATCCAGCTCAGCCTTTGACATGCGCTGATAAGGGTCCGCGCGGATCAGATCAATGCGGTGGCTGAACTCCGTCAGCAAGAAAATCCGGTCATTGCGGGTAATCTTTTCTGGGGTTTTTTCAAAGCGGGCAGCCTGATCCATTTTAGGCACCAGCACATCATAATCCCGGTAAATTGCGGCGAGCAATACAAGGCCAATAATGAATACAGTACGCATAAAGGCAGGCGGCAGCGTTAGCGCGGCCGTATCCGTTTTTTGCGCAAGCACGGTGCCCAGGATAAAACCGACAGGCAGCAGGAAGTATGCATAATTCTGCGGAAATTCCAGCATGGCATGAATAACGAAAACACCAATCATGAGCAGGCCAATCACCGCTGCCGCTGATTGCGCGCGCTTATGCAGCTGAAGGCCTAAATAGCCGAAATATATCAGAAATGGCCCGCCAACCAGCACACCATTCCAAATCAGAAAATCTAAAATAAAATTATGTGAACTGCGGACCCAGACGGGGCCTTGATAGGTATCGGAAATAGACACGAAGGCGGTGCTGGTTTGATACCAGCCATAGCCAAACCAGGGCTGCGCCGCCAGAGCATGCGCCATCTGCTGCCAAATGGCCAGCCGCGACATATCTCCGCCAGCACGCTGCGCCACATCACGGCTTTCGATCATCTGCAAGCCAGACACCTGCGCCAGCCATTGGCTGATTTCCGGCAGGCAAAAAATCAATCCGGCAAAGCAGGCCAGCCACACCGCATTGTAGCGCCATGGCAGGCGGATGACGTGGCGGTACTGCTGATAAGACAGATACAGCAGAATCGCAATACAAGCTACCCAAGAGGTGCGTGACTGGCTGAGCGCTACGCCAATCAGAATGGGCAGCGCAGCCAGAACCAGCCATTGAGTAGCGACAGCTTTCTTCTCATACAGATAAAGGCAGGCCAGCAGGGACATCAGCAGGAATGTACCCATGTTGTTGGGCTGGGCAAAATTGGCAAATGGCCGGGTGCTGCCGCTGATATTCATCATAATCCAGCTCAGCTGCTCATCAAAATTCAGCCACTGGCAGATCGCCACCAGGGCTGTGGCGATACCGCCAGCGAGAAAGGTGTAGCTTAAATAGAGGAAGGTTTTCTCACGGCTGTCCGGCTGGCTGCTTAGGCTGAAGCCGATGGCAATAGCCATCCAGAACGAAAAGACATACAGGAATCCCAGCAGCGCGATGCTGAAATAATAGACATGGCCGAAGGCGAATTGAATCAGCGGAATCAGCGCCAGCCCGAAGATGGGCAAGGTGATTTTCGGCAGCTGAATGTGCTGCCTTAAGAACGCTGCCGCTAAAGCGAACAGCGCAAAAAAAGCATACAGCTCGCCTAAATAAGTTGCCCATGGCCGGTAATGAATGGGGTGCAGCCATGCAATAAACATAAAAATTGCAGCGAGCGCAAACAGGAAGTTTCTCATGCCTGATCATCGTGGAAAAAACGCGCTTATCATACATCGAAATGCGCAAGATATAAAAAAGCGCTGCATTTTCTGCAGCGGCAGGCAACAGGAATGGCGCGCCGAAAACAGCCCGCAGAATTTTCAGGATTTTTTGTCCGCCGAACTTAGCCAAGCTCAGGAGTTTTGCTATAGTAAGAGCAATTTCGAATCAGCATTAGGAAAAGGTTATGTCAGCAAATCCGCGCATTGGGGTATTGGGTGCAGGCGGCCGCATGGGGCGCATCTTAATTCAAGCGGTTCAGCAGGCCGGCTATCAATTGGCGGCAGCGGTGGAGCGTCCGGAAAGCAGCCTGGTGGGTGCAGACGCAGGCGAGCTGGCAGGCATTGGCGCGGTAGGCGTGAAAGTCGCTGGCGGTCTGGAACAGGTCTTGAAAGACTGTGATGTGGTGATTGATTTTACTGCGCCGGCAGCGACAGCGCATCATCTTGAACTTTGCCGTCAAACCGGTGTGGCGATTGTGATTGGCACAACCGGTATGAACGATGAGCAGAAAGCGCATTTGGATGAATCCGCGCAGGAAACGCCTGTGGTGTATGCCGCAAACTATTCAGTGGGTGTCAATGTTTCGATTAAGCTGCTGGAGCTGGCATCGAAAGTTTTCGGCGATACCGTGGATATTGAAATTATTGAAGCGCATCACCGCCACAAAGTTGATGCGCCGTCTGGCACTGCATTAATGATGGGTGAGGCGATTGCTGAAACGCTGGGCCGTGATTTAAAGCAGGATGCGGTGTACTGCCGTGAAGGCCACACCGGTCCGCGAGAACGTCAAAGCATCGGTTTCCAAACCATCCGCGGCGGCGACATTGTCGGTGAACATACAGCAATGTTTATTGGCGAAGGCGAGCGTGTTGAAATTACCCATAAAGCCACCAACCGCATGAACTTTGCTGCTGGCGCTGTCCGCGCCGCTGCCTGGGTAGTCGGCCGTGAACCGCGCAAATATGACATGAAGGATGTGCTGGGATTTAACGATATTCAGGTATAAATCTGGATCAAAATCCGCTATAAAAATCATAGAAAACTAAAATAAGACGAACAATGGAATGAAAAAAGTCATATTGATGGCCTGTGCCGCAGCGCTGAGCGTTTCGGCACAGGCTGCGCCTGCGGGCAGCCCGAAACTTAGCTTGAATAAAAACAATATTAAGGTCTGGACCTATCAGGACAGTCAAAATCCCGTGATGATGTATAAAGCGGAAACAACGTTAAATGTGCCGATTGAGCAGGCTGTCGCGCTCATTTTAAATGTGGATCATGCGGTGGATTGGGTGCCGTTTTTGGGCAAGATGAAGCTGCTGTATCGGGATGATAAAAAAGGCGAGTTTCAGCTGTATATGGTGCTGGATTTTCCATTCCCGTTAAAAGACCGCGATTTAATTGTGCAGGGTAAAATGTCCAAAGATGCGCAGGGCATTATCAGCATTCAAAATAAAGCGCTAAAGAAAGGCTATCCGCTGAATAGCAATTATGTGCGCTTAACCAGTTACGAAGGCGACTGGGCCTTTCAAAAGCTGGGGCCGCAGAAAGTGAAGGTGTCGACCTACGGCTATGCCAATCCTGAGGGCTCTATTCCGCTGTCTGTGACCAATATGTTTGTGCAGCAGCAGCCTTATCAAATGCTGCAGAAAATGAAAGCGGAATTGGCAAAACCGCAAGGGGCGATTGAGCTGCCGGCCATTTTGAAATAGCCCGCATTAAGGCGCTTCAGCCCTATTCGGGCTGAACACTTTGCTCGGATGGAAGGCTGAATGCCGTGAGGGTTTTCAGCTGCATCGGTTCGGGCAGCTCAATACTTAACTGCGCGACAGCATTTTCATGCTGCGGATCAGACAATTTCAGCTGAAACTGGCGTGCAGACAGCTGTTCACAGGCAAAGCGCAGTTTCTGCTGCTGGGGCAGAATATTCATATGGTTTGATCCCTGCGCTTGATAGATATATAAGCGCTGACTCGCGGTGCTGTGGAGCGTGGGCTGTATTTTCCAAAGCTGATAATGCGTCAGTTTTTGAGACTTTAAAAATCCTTCAATCAATGCGCTGCAGATAAAGTTCTGCTGCTGCGCAGCGGCATTGGGCTGTTGAGGCTGGCAGGCCATCAGGCAAAGGCATAGGCTGAAAAGCGTGAAGGGCATTGTTATTGTTTTCATGAATCGCTCCTGTATCTGATTGAAAAACTGTACTGCAAGCTTAAATATGTTAATGTTTTGGGTACAGATACAGTAAATATTAAAAAATGGGTACAGTATGGCCTTTCAGTACCAGCTGCTGGCGCAGCAAATTACACAGAAAATTTATACCGGGGAACTGAGTGCAGATCAGCGCCTCAGTTCTTTGCGCCAGTTTGCAGCGCAGCAGCGGATCAGTTTGAATACAGCAAGAAGCTGCTATGAATTGCTGGAAGCCAATGGCTTGATTTACGTTAAAGAAAAGTCCGGCTATTTTGTGCAGGAGCAGGCGCCTGGCCGTGAAATTGCGGTGCCTGAGCATCCGGATTTTCAGCCCAAAGTTCGTGAAATTTCCAATTTGGAACTGCAAATTCAGATTCATGAAGCCGCGATTGACAGCAAGCTGATCCATTTAGGCTCGATTCAGCTTTCTCCCAACCTTGTTCCTTCTAAGGCGCTGAGCCGTTCGATACAGCGCGCCTTGAAGTACTGCAAGCCCGAAGATTTTTTATACAGTGACCGGCAGGGGCATGTGCGGCTGCGTGAAGCGCTGTCGGCGCATTGGTCTGAAGACGGCTTTCATATTGCCCCAGAGCAGATTTATGTCAGCAATGGCTGCATGCCGGCACTGTCGGTCATGATCCAAAGCTTAAGCGCGGAAGGGGACAGCATTATTGTTCCGACGCCCAATTATAATGGCCAGCTGCAGCTGCTGGCTTTGCTGAAACGTAAAATTATTGAAATTCCTGCAGATACCGAAGGCTTTGACTTGGAGCGGCTGGAACAGGCCATGCAGTATTCAGGCGCAAAACTTTGCCTGCTGACGGCTAATTTTCAAAACCCGCTGGGCTTTTGCCTCAGCAACGCGGAAAAGCAAAAGATTGCGCAGCTGGCGGCCAAATATCAATGCCATGTGATTGAAGATGATATCTACGCTGAGTGCAGCTTCAGTGCAGCGCGGCCTCTGCCCATTCAGTATTGGGACCAGCAGGGCTATGTGATTTATTGCGGTTCGGTTTCAAAATCCTTATCTCCCTCTTACCGCGTAGGCTGGTTCTGCATACCGCCGCGGCTGAAACATTTGCATGCCAAATTGATAATTCAGAATATTTCAGTCAATACGCCTTTGCAGCTGGGGCTGGCGGATTTAATTTACAGCCGGGCATACCGCCAGCATTTGAGCCAGCTGCGCCCGAAACTCATGAAGCAGGTGGAACAGTACCGGCAGTTTATTGTGCAGGCTTTTGCAGGTGTGGCGGTGAGGATCAATCATCCTCAGGGCAGTTATGCTTTATGGCTGCAGTTTCCTGAGCACGTGGACGGTTTGGCGCTGTACTATCACGCGCTGCAGCAAGGCATCAATATTGTGCCTGGACTGCTGTTTGGGGAGGACCGGCGCTATAACAACTGCATTCGCCTGAATGCCGGCCATGAACTCTCGGCAGAAATTCAGCAGGCCATATTGCAGCTGGCGCATTGGGTGAAGCATGGGCTCTCAACAGCTGTGCAGGTGAATGCATCCTGAATAACGGCGCATAAAAAGCCTGCTTAGCAGCAGGCTTTTTATGCTGTGCACATGCCAGCCGTTTTAAAAATCCGCTTTCAGCACCACACGGTAGCGGGCTTGCCCTGAATGCAGGCGCTCGATGGCTTCATTCAACTGTGACATGGGATACAGTTCGATTTGCGGCGCAATGTTTTTGCGTGCAGCGAATTTGAGCAGCTGACGCAATGCTGCAGGTGAGCCTGTCGGCGAACCCGTGATGGACTTGGCTCCGCCGATTAGGCTGCCTGCATTCAGCTTGATGGGTTCCAGAGGCAAGCCTAGCAGATGGATTGTGCCATTCGGCGCCAGTGTACTGATATAGGCCGGCCAATTGAGCGGGACATTCACGGTGCTGAGGATTAGATCAAACTTGCCCCGCTGGGTTTTAAGCGCATCCACATCACGGCTATTCACCACATGGTCTGCGCCCATGGCCTTGAGCTCTTTAGTTTTGTCGAGGTTCGAGGTGAACGCAGTAATTTCACAGCCCCATGCCTTGAGCAGCTTAATCGCGATATGCCCTAAACCGCCAATGCCAATCACTCCGACATGGTGAATGGCTTGAATTTGGTGTTTTAAAATCGGATCAAAAACGGTAATGCCGCCGCACAATAAAGGACCTGCGGACTCAGGGTCCAGCTCTTCAGGCAAAGGAATAATCCACTGCCAGCCTGCGCGGACTTTGTCGGCAAAGCCGCCAGCATGGCCGACGATGGTTGCTGTTGATCCGCCAGTACAGAGCACCTGCTGGCCCGATACACAGGGGTCACAGTGCTGGCAGCTTTCTGCTGTCCAGCCAATACCGACGCGCTGTCCAAGTTTAAGCCCTTTGGCTTCGGAGCCTAAGCGGCGGATGGTGCCGATAATTTCATGGCCCGCGACAACCGGATAGACCGAAGAGTTCCATTCATTGTTAATCACCGAAACATCGGAATGGCACAAGCCGCAGTATTCGACTTTGACTTCGACCTGATGCGGCTGCAGTTCGCCTGCATCGAATTGATAGGGCTGCAAAGCTGCGCCCGCCTGCATCGCCGCATAAGCGCGAATGGTGTTATCCGTCATATCTTATATCCTTATTTACCTGTTTTTATGTGCTTTTATTTAAAATGGCAGCTGTTTTCATGGTCATTGACCATGCCCACCGCTTGCATAAAGGCATAGCAGGTGGTGGGTCCGACAAATTTAAAGCCCTGTTTTTTCAGATTTTTTGACATATTTTGGCTTTGAAGCGTCTGCGCAGGCGCTGTGCGGTAGTCCGGGACATCATTGTTGATGGCGTGCTGCTCGACAAAGTTCCAGAGCCACTCGACAGGGTTGATGCCTTGCTGTTTCAGCGCTTGCCATGCAACCGCATTGTCACGAATGGCGGTCAGCTTTCCGATATGGCGAATTAAGCCTGCATCTTGGACTTTCTCGGCTAAGTCTATATCACTGAAAGCCGCAATCTGCTCGATGGAATGTTGGAAAAACTGGCGGTGATAATGTTCGCGCTTTTTCAGGACGGTAATCCAAGACAGCCCGGCTTGCTGGCCTTCGAGGCAGAGCATCGCGAATAGCTGTTTTTCATCATGCAGCGGCTGACCCCACTCATGATCATGGTAAGCAATATAGAGCGGGTCATTGGAACACCAGCCGCAGCGCTGCGCAGTCATTCGAATCCTCCTAAATTATAAAGCGGCAGGGCCTTAGAGCTTAAATTCAGCCCATTGACTGCCTTGATTGTCCCAGTAGGATAATTCGGCCTGATCCAGGTCTGTAAACTGAATCCAGACGTCTTTACCGGATTTATCGGCATAGCCGGTGCTGATTAATAAGGCTTCTTCAGTAATTTCCATAATCCAGCCTTGATAGCTTTGTCCGGCTAAGACAATTTTCTGCTGATTGCCTGATTCAGCAAATTCGACTAGACGGTTGATCAATGCTTCTGACATGAATAATTCCTAACAATTAGCGTAAATAAGGGAAGGGGTTGACTGCGCCGCGGCCTTTGCCATTCAGGTAAATCCCGTAATGCAAGTGCGGCGCGGTGCTGCGCGCATTGCCGGTATTGCCGACGTAGCCGATCAGATCGCCTTTCTTGACTGTGTCGCCGACATTCAGGCCGTGCTTGTGGCTGTCTAAATGCGCATAGTAATGCCATGATCCCGCAGGCCCCATGACCCAGATCACTTTACCACCCAAATTGTTATTGCGTAAGTCAGCAATCAGCCCGTCTGTAGCGCTGTATACTTTTGTTCCACGTGGAGCCAAGATGTCAATGCCTTCATGCGCGCGGCCTTGGCTGCGTGAAGCGCCCCAAGTATCTTTGAGTCCATGACGCTTAATGCCCTGAACGGGGACAGGCAGCTGCTGAGCTAAACGCATATTTTTCAGCTGCTGGACTTTTGAGGCAGGCAGCGGGCTTCCGCTTGGCGCAGGCGGCGCGGTGCGGCAAGCTGCGAGCAGCAGAAGCACAAAACTTAAACTGGCAAGCGCAGAAAGGCGGGGCAAACAATAGCGCACGGACAATCCTTTATTCTTTCAGTGATCTAATTTTAAAGTGTCAGGTTAAACCCAATGGATTACCTGACTATGTCACAGTTGAATTGCCGAGATCAATTTTTTCATCGCGGTTGGGATGCCCATTTCTGTGACGTTTTGTATGTCTAGCCATGTGCTGGCCAGTTCTATACTGAAATGTTCGAGCTGATCGGCATCCGCCTCAAAGCAAAGCGCTTCAAGCTGCCAAGTGAAATGGGTGAAACTATGTGAAATTCCAGCGCGTTGCGAGACTTGTTTCAGCCCTAGGCTTTGGCACAGCTGCGTGAGTTCATCACGGTTTTCAAAAATAGGTAAACACCATAAACCGCCCCACAGTCCGCTATTCGGGCGCTGCTGCCACAGCCACTGATTGTGATGGCGCAGCACCAAAACTTGGGCAGACTTCACAGGCACAGCTTTCTTGGGCTTTTTAAAAGGCAATTCATTTTCTAGCCCTTGTGCATGGGCTTTACAGTGCTGCTGCATCGGGCAGCATAAACACAGCGGTTTTTTCGGGGTACACACGGTTGCCCCCAAATCCATGATGGCTTGGGTATAGTCATGGTTGCGTTCAGTTGGACAAAGTTCAGCGGCCAGTTGCCACATGCTGCGCTCATGCACGGGTTTAGACAGATCATCTTCAATGGCGAAAAAGCGCGCGAGCACGCGTTTGACATTGCCGTCCATGATGACGCCGTACTGGCGCAATCCTAAAGACATCAGTGCGCCTGCAGTAGATGGGCCAATGCCCGGCAGTTCTATCCATTGTTCCAAGGTTTCAGGAAAATGCCCCTGGCGGGCCACGACCCCTGCGGCTTTATGCAGATTGCGTGCGCGGGCATAGTAGCCCAGGCCTGCCCAGTAGGGCGCAACCTCATCCCATGATGCTGTCCCTAAAGCTTCAACCGTTGGGAAGCGTTCGATAAAACGCTCGAAGTATTGCAGCACGGTTTTGACTTGGGTCTGCTGCAGCATAATTTCAGACACCCAGACTTTATAGGGATCATCTGCCACTTGCCAAGGCAGGTCATGGCGGCCATGAACATCGAACCAAGACAGCAGGACATCTGAAAATACAAACATAGAAGTGAACAGCAAACAGAAAAACTGCCTCAGTATACATGGAATCTTTTCAGGAGTTTTCCGCATCTGCAGAATAATGAAATCTGCTTAAGGCGGACAAAAAAAGGATCCGAAGATCCTTTTTGACATGCAGGAATTTTCAGCCTGCCATGCCCCAGCGCTCATCCAGCGTTAAGGCCTGATTTTCATAGCGCGGAATAATATGAATATGCAAATGTTCAATGGATTCCCCAAACACTGTGCCGTCATTGAAACCAATATGGAAGCCTGTAGGATGATGGAGCAGGTTCAGTTCATTGCGGGCTTGTTCCAGTAAAGCCATCAGGCTTTTCCGCTCTTTATCGGTAATGTCAAAAAAAGAGCGGACATGGCGCAAGGGAATAATGACGCAATGGCCTTTTGACAGGCTGTGAGGTTCTGGCAAGATGGCACCAAAGTCATTTTTTGCAATTGCGTCATATTCATCATAATTGCAGTAAGGGCAGTTGCTGTCAGTCATTGTTCAATCCTCCAAATCAGTATTCAGTTCAACTTCATTTAGCGTTTTGCTTATTCTTTGCTTTTCAGCTGGCGATCCAGCAGCGCATACATTGCATCCAGACTGCCTTTTTCCGCAGCTGCGTTATAGCCTAAATCAACACCGTTGGCTTTGGCGCGCTCGTCGGCCAATGGATTGCTGAAGCCATGCTTTGCATTTTCAAAAATAATCACTTCGTGCTCGACTTTGGCTGCATGCATTTCCTGACGGAAGGCTGCGACATCGTCTAAGGTGACCATGCTGTCCAGCTCGCCGTGCATCACTAAAATTTCCGCTTTAACTTTGCCTTCCTGAGCCGGAGCTTTTGGCGCCAATGCGGCATGGAAGGTTGCAACAGCGCGCAAATCGGCGCCTGAGCGGGCTAAGTCCAGGACCACTTTGCCGCCATAGCAGAAGCCGATCGCCGCAAGCTTGGCTGCATTGACTTCTTGCTGCTGCGCCAAAGTGTTTAATCCAGCCGCTGCGCGGACAACAATGGTTTCAGGGTCTTCGAAAGTCTGCATCATCCATGCGGAGGCGTCACTGACCGCAGTGGTAACTTTTTTACCGCCATACATATCAATGGCCAAGGCAGCATAGCCATGTTCAGCCAATTCGCGTGCGCGCTGCTCTGTATATTCATTGCGGCCCCACCATTCAGGCGCAACAATCACTCCCGGCACGGCAGCATCAGTTTCAGGCGCTGCAAAATAGCCGATCAGTTTGGCGCCGTCGGCAGCAGTATATTCGATTTCACGTGTTTTAATTTTCAGTGCCATGTATCGCTCCCTGTTTGATGGCCAATGCCATGATTAAAGCATAATAATCTGATTTTATTAATAATGATTAAGAAAAGGATGTATATTCACCGGCAGCAGGCGAAATGAAAAAAAGATAAAAATACGCTAAAGAGTACATCAGCGGTGCGGATAAAAGCATACAGCGCATTAAAGCGCTGCATGCTGAAAAAATTGTAATGATTTATTTGGCGGCGATTTCAATCAGCTCAACATCAAAAATAAGAGTGCTGTTAGGCTCAATGGCATCACCCGAACCGATTTGCCCATATGCTAAATTGGCAGGAATGAAAAAGCGGTATTTGGCGCCTTCCTTCATCAGCTGAAGGCCTTCGGTCCAGCCTTGGATCACTTGGCTGACTTGGAAGCTGGCCGGCTGATTGCGCGCAATAGAACTGTCAAAAACCGTGCCGTCAATCAAGCGGCCTTCATAGTCTACTTTTACAGTAGAGTTCACCTTTGGCGATTTGCCTTGGCCTTCTTTCAATACCTGATACTGCAGGCCGGATTTAGTCACTTTCACATCCGCTTTTTTTGCATTCTCTGCTAAAAAAGCGGCGCCGATTTTTGCATTCTGCTCGGCTTTCTGCTTGAGTTCAATCAGCTGTTTTGCTTCAGACTGTTTTTTATACTGAGTCAGTACGCGGGTTATTTCTTCATCGCTGAGAGATGCGTTTTTGCCTTGAGTCGCTGTTTTCAAGCCTTCAATAAATGCATTCACATCCATATCTTTCATGGCGTCTGCATTGCTGCGGCCGAAACTGTAGCCGAAGCTGTAGCCGACTTGTTCTGATATGCTGCTTTTGTTGTTAATTTCTTTGGCAAATGTACTGCTGGCGCATAGTGCAAGGCAGAGCAGGGTCATCTGAATTTTCATAGGCATCTCAAAAAATAAAGAAAGGAGAGCGTAGCCGGCTCTCCTTAAAATTTTTGTTATTTCACTTTAATCAGTTCAACATCAAATATTAAAGTACTGTTTGGCGGAATCGTTCCCGGTACGCCTTGCTCACCGTAGCCCAGATTAGATGGAATATACAGTGTGGCTTTGCCGCCTTCCTTCATCAGCTGAAGGCCTTCAGTCCAGCCCGGAATCACCTGATTCAGCGGAAATTCAATCGGTTCGCCGCGCGCAATCGAGCTGTCAAAGACTTTGCCGTCCACCAGCTGGCCTTTATAATGCACCGTCACCACAGAATTTGCAGCCGGCTGTTTGCCTGTGCCTTCCTGCGTGATTTTATACTGCAGGCCGGATGCTGTTGTTATCACGCCAGGCTTTTTCGCATTCTCAGCTAAGAAAGAATCACTGCTGGTTTTTGCTTGCTTTGTTTGATCCAGCTGCTTTTGCTGCATTTCCTGCTGGAACTGAACATAGGCCTGCTGCAGTTCTTCTTCGGTATAGGCTGGCTGAGCGCGCGCATGGCCGGCGCGGACACCGGTAACAAAACTGTCAATGTTAAGTTCAGGCGGTGTCTGGTGCGCAACTTCGTAGCCCAAAGCATAGCTGATCTTTTCTACTGCTGACGCATTTGCAGGAGGCTGGGTGGAAGTCGCTGCCTGCACAGCAGGCTTTTGAGTTGCATAATAAACTGGAACAAGCGCAGCACCGCCTAGAAGAACAGCGACAGCAATGGGTAGGGCCTTACTCATAAATTTTCCCACAATTATTTTATATGTAAAAAGTTGCCAAAATTTTAGCAGACTTTTCTCAGCAGCAGTTTTCTAAAGTGACTGCAGCCCAGAAAATTATCATAGACATCTTTAGGGTATTATTCTATAAAATACTGAATATATAAAACATTTTTCATACAATAATGCGAAAAAGGCGCTTATTGAATTTATCCTTTAAAAACTCAAAAAGCCAGTGTCGGCACTGGCTTTTTGGATTGAAAAACAATTAATCCTGTTCTTTGGCCGCCTTGTAGCCATAAGAATAGTTATAGCCGTAGCCATATCCATAACCGCCGGCCGCGCGCTGAATGTCATTCAGAATGATGCCGTTGACTTTCACGCCCACTTGTTCAAAGCGGTTGACGGTAAGTTCCAGCTCTTTCATCTGTGTTTTCGCATAACGGGCAATTACTAGGTTCACGCCTGTATATTGTGAAATGATAATGCCGTCAGTCACGGCAAGCACTGGCGGAGTATCAATAATGATATGGTCAAACATTGGCGTCAGCTGTTCCAGCAGGGCTGCAAATTTTGCTGAACTGAGCAGCTCTGATGGATTTGTCGGATTTTTGCCGCGGGTAATGACGCTTAAGCCCGCAATTTCCGTTGGCTTAATAATGGCGTCCAGTTCCTGAAAGCCATTCAGATAATCAGCAAGGCCTGGCTGATTATCGGTGTTGAAGTATTTGTGCAAATAGCCGCGGCGCATGTCTGCATCAATGATGAGCACACGTTTAGCGCTTTGCGCTAGAATGGCGGCCAGGTTGGTTGAAATAAACGACTTGCCGACTTCTGGCGCAGGGCCAGAAATCATAATGATATTATTTTTCGCTGCGCTTAAGGCAAAGTGAATGGCGGTACGCATGCTGCGCAGGCTTTCAATGGCAATGTCATCGCCATTTTTAACCGCAAGTACAGGAATATGCTTTTTCTTTTTCAGCAATTTTATGCGGCTTTCTTGCATAGGTGAACGCGGCACAGTGGCATAAACAGGCAAGTCCAGCTCATTTTCAATTTGGGTAGAATCTTTAATGCCGGAACGCATCATATTGCGCAGCAAGGCCAGCAAGGTGCCTAAGAAGCCGCCGAGGAAAATAGACAGAATTAAAATCTGCAATTTTTTGGGCGCAATCGGTTCAATCGGCTCAACCGCCGTATCGACGACACGGACATTGCCGATTTCGCCTGCTTTGGCAATGCGCAATTGCTGATAAGAGTTCAGCAGGGCGGTATACAGCTGGGTTTTAACTTCCACTTCGCGGTATAGCTGCAAATAGCGGCGCTGCAAGTCAGGCAGCTGTTTTAAGGTGCCTTCCAGTTCGCCGATTTTCTTATTTAATGCCGTCAGCTGGGCATTCATTTGCTGCATTACCGGATGCTCACTGGTATATTTCGCGCCTGCTTCAGCGACTTTCTGTTCCAGTTCCGCTTTTTGCGTTTCTAAAGTAACGCTTTGGGTCAAATACAGTTCAGATTCTTTGGTGACATCAACCGTATTGTATTGCTGACGGAATTTGTTGAATTCACGTTCTGCAACATCCAGCTGTTTTTTCAGATCCGGCAATTGTTCATCCAGGAACTTCAAGGTCTGCGCGCTTTCAGCCGAACGGCGTTCAATATTTTGCTGGCTGTAGGCGGCCAATATTGAATTCAATACTTTGGTGATGTGCTGTTTATCTTGGCCTTGATAATTTAAACCCAGCACGCCGGTCATTTTGCCTTTTTCAGCAACAGCGTAATTTGCCAAAATACTGTCGACGGCTGCAGGCAAAGACTGTTTTTCGATTAAGTAAGCATCTTTAAATTGATCTTGGCTGAAAATCGAGACTTGCCATAGGCCTTGCGGAGTCTGCAGCTGATTATTGGCATTGATGCTGCCGCTAAATACAGTCTGATCAGTTTTTGGATCTATTATATTGAGTTTATTGCCTGCAAAATGCAGTTCCAGCTGTTTATCCCGATAGGCTGCCGGAACAATAAATTTACGCACTTCAAATGCTTTTTCGTCATCTTTGAACACAACAGATTTTGACAGATACTCTGTGCTGTAGTCATGCGGCGCAAATAGACGGTCTGTAAAAGAATTTTGCGTACCGGAAATTTTCAAATCTAAATTCAGATTTTGAATGACGGTGCCTAAGACCAAGCGTGATTTTAAGATTTCGATTTCGGCTTGAGCGGGCTGCTTTTGATCAATCATACTGGACAGATCGCCCAGTAAGGCTGCTGAAGCGCCTTTGCTTTCTTCGACTTGAACCAATGCATTGACTGCATAAGTATCTGGCGTTGCTCTAAGATACAGCAGTGCGCACACTAAACTTAAGATGACGCAAAGCGCAATCAGCTTCCATTGCGCGATTAAAGAAAAAAACAGTTCTTTTAAGTCAATTGTATCTTCAGTATTGGTATTTTGGCTCATAATCGTAGTTCAAATTCAGTTAAATATGTTTTTTCCAGTCTGCAGCATACTGCTGAATCAGCTGACAGGTCTCATCAAATACAGATTGATCATGCCGATAGGGATCAGCCACATTCTTACCTTGCCAGTGCCCGAGGCGGAAGGTCTTGCCTTTCGCAAATGGCCAAGCTTGTTCGATGTGCTTTTGCTGATTTTGACTCATGACCAAAATCAAATCTGCCTGTTTAATTAATTCTGCGTTCAGCTTGCGCGCAACGTGTCCAGACATGTCAATGCCTAAGCGCTGCATGCACAGCTGCGCTTTTTCATCTGCTGAATGGCCAGTAAGTCCGGAGATTCCCGCGGAATGAATGCGCAAAGCGGGATATTCCTGTTTGAAAAAATATTCCGCCATGGGGCTTCTGCAAATATTGCCAATGCAGACCACCAAAATATTATTAATCTGCATTATTGTCCCAAACGGTCCATATTATAAATCATGTTGGAGAATGGAATAACTTGGTTGATAATCCGCTGCCAGCGCGCCAAGCCTGAAGCATCTACATAAATAATATCGTTGCTGCGCAGCTTGAACTGATTGGCAAGGCCAAAATCGCCAATGCTGGTGAGATTCAAATGATAAATTTCAGTCATCGGATTGCTTGGACTGCTGCGCACCACATAAATTTTTCCGCGGCTGGCAGATAGTGGATTCAAACCTAAACTTTCACCTAAAGCATCGCTCAAAGTCATGCCTTGGTCGCGCATCGGCAGAGACTGGTTTTTGCCGGATTCGCCCATGACATAAACTTTTTGATTTTCCCGGGAATTGACGTAAATCGTGTCATTCGGCTGAATCAGCAAATTATGCAGAGAGTAGCCAGCCTTTTCCAGCTCAATACTATTTAGGTTATAGGTTTGCCCTTGGCGCACTAAAGTGATGGAGGTGTTATCGCCGTATTGGGTATTGACGCCGCCCGCCATGCCTAAAGCGCTATAAATGCTGACAGGCTGATCACTCAAAGAAAATTGCCCGCCTTTCATGACGTTGCCTTGTACCGAAAAACGCTGCCCCTGATATGATAAAACCCGTGCAACTACGTCTGGGGTTTTAAGGTAGCGTGAGAGCTGGCTGCGCAATTCCTGATTGACTTGATTTAAAGTTTTGCCGGCAGCCTTATAACGGCCGATAACCGGAAATTGAATATAGCCTTGCTGATCAATCTGGTAGCCGTTGGAATTAATGGCTTCTTCGTTGTTTATTGTATTGGTTGGCGGGGTGATTTCCGGATAGGCCCATAAATAAATGGATAAGATATCGCCAGGGCTTAAGCGGTAATTTTTATGTCCAGCATGAAATAAATTGGCATAACTTTGCTGATTGATTTGAGCTGGCTGTACAGCCGCTAAGCTCTCCTGAGTAAGCTGTACTACGTTGACTTGAGTTCCTAAGTCAGTTTGGTAAACACCTTCACTGGGCAAATCATAGGTCTGCAGGCCTGAAGTTATGGCGCAGCCCGTCATTCCTAGACTTAATGCCAACATAATGCTGTAACGGTAGTAACTCACTCGAAATCCTGTTTTATAAAAATAATAAGTTGCTTAATTAGGCTGAATATACCCAAAATATAAATTTAAAACGGTATGATTTTATACCAGCATTGTTATGGAATATACCATAAGATGCCGCTGATTCGCACGCATTTTAAGTATACAGCTTGCACTGGTTTAATTATGTATCAAAAAATAGTTGAACTGTTTATTCATAGCCTTATTGAAAAATAATATGAACTATCTTAGGCGGTTATGGAATCAGGCTTGATTCAAAATGCGGAGAATCCTCTGAATAAGCCAGTATTATAAAGTTGATTGAATGTTTGAATTAAAAAATATTAATAAAAATAATACATTAAGTGCGGTTTTGGTTTTTGTGCAGGCAGTGGGGTGGATATCTGCTGTGCTCAATCAGGATGTTTCTAAGAGCAGCGGTTATTGTATTTGTGCCGAATGCTTGGATTTTTTTATCTCCTAGATAATGAATTAAACTGTTTGCCTTCTTGTATAAATTATGTGACATAAGCTGCAATTATACTTCAGCTGGTCATTTATTTTGGATGGATTATGCAGCGGATGCCATTCAGATTGCATGGTCTGTATTGATGCAGTTAGCGGGTGGATAGAGATTTGAAATATTTGCCGCGCTTTCTAAATTTTTGAGGAAGTGTGTATTTTAGAATGGTTTTGTACAAAGCGCTTCAT
Source organism: Acinetobacter bouvetii DSM 14964 = CIP 107468 (assembly GCF_000368865.1). Taxonomy (GTDB): domain Bacteria; phylum Pseudomonadota; class Gammaproteobacteria; order Pseudomonadales; family Moraxellaceae; genus Acinetobacter; species Acinetobacter bouvetii. The sequence goes on along the minus strand of NZ_KB849728.1, from coordinate 113,121 downwards.
CATTAATTGATCGGCTTTATTATAATGAATCTGCCGGGTTCTCATTCTTTGGCGGATTTCAACAGTTTGCAGGGTTCGGGATTTTGAATTTTCATAATATTTTACAACATCATTTAGATCTGATTTCTGCTATATTATAAGGCTCTTTACAACGTAACGATGAATCACAATACATCGATGGCACAGGCTTTATATGTTACAACTATCTGAACTGAAAATAGCAATTATTGGGCTAGGTTATGTTGGTTTGCCGTTAGCGGTCGAGTTTGGAAAACAGGTGCCAGTGGTTGGCTTTGATATCCATCAAAAACGCATTGATGAGTTGCAGAGCGGACAGGACCATACTTTAGAAGTATCTCCAGAAGAATTAAAACAAGCGGCTTTTTTAAGCTATACCACTGATTTGCAGCAGCTGAGCGGCTGCAATTTTTTCATTGTGACCGTGCCAACGCCAATTGATGAATACAAGCAGCCTGATTTAAGCCCTTTGGTCAAAGCCTCAGAGAGCATTGCTAAAGTGCTGAAAAAAGGCGATATCGTGGTTTATGAGTCAACCGTCTATCCTGGCGCGACAGAAGAAGTGTGCATTCCTGTTTTAGAAAAAAACTCAGGACTTAGCTTCAATCAAGATTTTTATGCAGGCTACAGCCCTGAGCGGATCAATCCCGGTGATAAATTGCACCGTGTCACCAATATTCTGAAAATCACTTCTGGCTCAACGCCAGAAGTTGCCGAATATGTCGATCAAGTTTACAACTTGATTATTGAAGCAGGCACGCATAAAGCGGCCAGTATCAAAGTAGCAGAAGCGGCGAAAGTGATTGAGAACACGCAGCGTGATGTCAATATTGCTTTAATTAATGAGCTGGCGCTGATTTTTAATAAAATGGGCATTGATACTGAAGCCGTGTTAAATGCTGCCGGCACAAAATGGAATTTTCTGCCGTTTCGCCCCGGTTTGGTGGGCGGTCACTGTATTGGCGTTGACCCGTACTATTTAACCCATAAGGCGCAGGCCATAGGTTATAACCCGGAAATTATTTTAGCGGGCCGCCGTTTAAATGACGGCATGGGCGCTTATGTGGTGACCCAGCTGGTCAAAGCCATGCTGAAAAAACGCATTCAGGTTGAAGATGCCAAAGTCTTGATTTTAGGCTTAAGCTTTAAAGAAAACTGCCCGGATATCCGCAATACCCGCATTATTGATATTGTGAATGAACTGAAAGAATATCATGTCAATGTAGATGTGCATGACCCTTGGGTGGATGCGGCTGAAGCGGAGCATGAGTACGGCATTCAGCCGATTCAAACGGTTGAGCAAGGCCAATATGATGCTGTGATTTTAGCGGTTGCGCATGAGCAGTTTAAAGCGATGGGCGCGGCAGAAATCCGCGCTTTGGGCAAGGCTGAACATGTGCTGTATGATCTGAAATATGTCCTGTCAGAGGCTGAATCAGATATCCGTTTATAAGCGTGCTGAAAGGAAAGATCATGAATACTTTTGAAACCGTCTGCATGCAGTTGCAGCAAGCTCCTAAAACGTGGCTCGTGACAGGCGTAGCAGGCTTTATTGGTTCAAATTTGCTTGAAACCTTGCTGAAGTTGAATCAAAACGTTGTCGGTCTGGATAACTTCGCGACAGGCCATCAATATAATCTGGATGAAGTTCAAGGCTTGGTGTCGAAAGAGCAATGGGCGAAATTCAAATTCATTGAAGGCGATATCCGTCAGTTTGACACTTGCCAAAAAGCCTGCGCCGGGGTGGATTATGTGCTGCATGAGGCTGCATTGGGTTCTGTGCCGCGTTCGATTGCAGATCCTATCGCCACCAATGAAACCAATATCAGCGGTTTTCTGAATATGCTGACAGCGGCGCGTGATGCCGAAGTGAAAAGCTTTACCTATGCGGCCAGCAGTTCGACCTATGGGGATCATCCTGCATTGCCGAAAGTGGAAGAAAACATTGGCAATCCGCTGTCACCTTATGCTGTGACAAAATACGTGAATGAACTGTATGCAAGTGTTTTTGCGCGTACATACGGTTTTAAAACTATTGGCCTGCGCTACTTTAATGTCTTTGGCAAACGTCAAGACCCGAATGGGGCTTATGCCGCTGTAATTCCAAAGTGGACGGCAGCCATGATTGCCGGCGATGATGTATTTATTAATGGTGATGGTGAAACCAGCCGTGATTTCTGCTTTATTGATAACACTGTGCAAGCAAATATTTTGGCAGCCACAGCTTCAGATGATGCGAAAGATCAGGTATACAATGTCGCGGTCGGAGATCGGACCACATTGAATGAATTGTTTAATGAGATTAAATCTGCATTAAATGAAAATGGGATAGTGTATTTAAAAGACCCGGTTTATAGAGAGTTTCGCGCGGGTGATGTCCGCCACTCACAAGCAAGTATAGAAAAAATAGAGAAATATTTGCAATTTAAGCCTGATTTTAATATCAAGCAGGGCATTAAAATTGCTATGCCTTGGTATGTTAAATTTGCATAAATAAGATGAAAGAAGTAAAAAACTTGCTGGGAAAGGCAAAATGGCTTATTGGTGGAAATTTTGTATTTGCCTTTTCTCAGTGGGTTATTTTAATTCTATTCGCCCGGTTAACCAGTCAGGATAATTTGGGGCAATATTCATTGGCCTTGGCCATCGCGGCGCCATTATTTGCGATTAGCAATTTACAGCTGAGGCCTTTGTATATTTTGGATGTAAATAGCCAGAAAAAATATGCATATTCGCAATTTTATTATTTAAGAATAATCGCTTCTTTTTTAGCGTTGATTTGCTGTTTAATTTGGGGATTGGCTTCTCATCTATCCTTTTGGGTTTTGCTGCTGGTAAGCCTGCTGAAGTTTTTTGAATCATATTCAGATATCATCTATGCTTACTATAATGCTCATGATAAAACCAAATTAATAAGTAAATCATTGTTTTTTAAGGGTTTATTTTCTATTGTAGCTGTTTTTGCAGGGCTGTATTATTTTGACTTTCACACCTCTTTAGTTTTATTTTTAAGCGTTTATTTTTTTGTTTGGGTATTTTTAGATAATTTATATATATTAAAAACCAAGGAAATTCATTCTTTCAATTTAAACCTCAGCATTCTCCGTTCTGCTATTCCTATGGGAATCTCTTTGGGGATCGTGACACTGCAAAGTACAATTCCCAGATTGTTTTTAAATAAATATTCTGGAATTGAATCTGTCGGTATTTTTACTGTGCTGAGTTATTTCATCATTGTCGGCAGTATTTTTATTAATTCTATTTGCCAGTATCTTAGCCCTAAAATTACTAGCGCCTGGAATACAAACATAGCTGATTTTAAAAAATATTTAATGACCGCTTTAGCAATTGCGGGGGGGCTCGGTGTCCTCGTGATTATTGCAAGTGTAATCTTAGGCGAATACATTTTAAATTTAATCTATGGAAATGCATATGCTGTTTATGAAAGAGAATTAATCTTAATCATGTGCGCGGGCCTAGCGCTCTATCTGTCCACTGTATTGGGGTATACATTGACAGCCATCGGCATTATCAAGCAGCAGGTATACTTATTTTCAGCCTTATTAATTTTAACGCTGTTCGTTTCATACTTGTATATTCCACAGTATGGACTGACCGGTGGAATTTATACATTGATTATCAGCTATATTTTTCAGTGCCTGCTTGCATTTTCGATGATTTTCTTCCATTTAAAAGGTAAGCAAAAATGAAAGTGATGTTGCTGATTACTGGTTTAGGAATGGGAGGGGCAGAAAAAGTTGTGTGTGAACTTGCGGATAAATTATATGAATCCGGTCAGGAAGTCTGTCTGGTTTATTTCACTGGAGATATCGTAAGAAGGCCAGTTCATCAAAATATTAAGCTGTATAAAATACCGCTGAGTTCTGGAATTTCGGCTTTTAAGTCGATCTATTCATTGCTGAAGCTGGTAGATCAGGTGCAGCCTGATGTCATTCATGCGCACATGTTCCATGCCAATATTATGGCGCGTTTGGTTAAACTTTTCAGAAAAAGCGTTCGGGTTATTTGCAGCTCTCATTCCAATTTTGAAGGAGGGCGGCTGCGCATGGCCACTTACGCCTTGACGGAAAATTTATGCGATGTGCATACCAATGTAAGCGATAATGCTTCAAGGGCCTTAATGCAGGCAGGGGCGGTTAAAAATAAAAAAATCATGACCGTTTATAATGGCATTGATTCAAACCGCTATAAATATGATCCGGATTTAAGGGCAAGCACCCGCCAGCAGCTGAAAATTGCTGATGATGCAAAAATCATTATGACGATTGGACGGATAGATACTCCAAAAGATTATCCAACCTTATTAAAAGCATTTAAGATTGTTGCGGAAAAAGAAAAAAATGCATTTTTATTAATCGTAGGCGATGGTCCGAAAAAACAAGAAATGGAAAATTTGGCAAATGTCTTGGGCATAGAAAATCGCCTGCAATTTCTTGGAATCAGAAATGATATTACAGCGCTTTTAAATGCTAGTGATGTATTTGTTTCTTCATCAGCATGGGAAGGATTTGGGCTTGCAATATTAGAGGCTATGTTATGCGAGCGTCCAATTGCAGCAACTGCAACGGATGGCGCTGTTGAATTGCTTCAATCCAATTTGGTCGAAATAGGAAAACCTGAAGCGCTTGCCCAAATGATAGAAAATTCATTGCATAGTGTGCAGAAGAATTGGGTTTATCCTAAAGCGGAAAGTTTTGATTGGAAATATATTTTAACTCAATGGTTAAATCTTTATAAGGGTAATGCTGGTAAATGAATTTTCAGCAGCATTAATCCTATAGGAGGTAAATCATTTTTAGATGCTTGCTGGGGTGTTTTTAACATTTGTTGATACTTCTTTTATTTCCCCTTTTTATTATTCAGCATTCCCCGTGTGCCGCCGCTTTCAAAGCAGGGAATTGCAGTTTGCAGCTATGAAAGGGCTGATGCGGGCCTGTCTGTATAAAGTTATGCAGGCTTTTTTGTTATATAATTGATTGTCATATCTATTTTAATAAAATAAATAGTCTTCAGCATAACTCTATACTTTAGATGCTCACAATGGCTGGACGTTTTCTCTTTTTATTCGATGTATTATTTGGATTTTGTCATCTGTAACGGCTTATAATCTGAGGGGTAGAAGTCATTAATTTAGATTTTATGGTGCATGTAAAATGGTTTTTTGTATAATTTCTAGCTACCTTCCTTCAGTTTTAAATTTCCGTGGAAAGTTGTTAGAGGCTATACATGCGCAAGGCTTTGAAATTCATATCTTGTCGCCAGATTTAGAGCAGTTTGCCGCAGAGCATAAGCAACTGGAAAATTTTGGCTATTATGTGCATGCAATACCTATGCAGCGAACAGGCACGAATCCGATAGCGGACTTGAAAACACTTTGGGCTATGCGTGCAATCATTACAAAAATAAAGCCGGATTATGTGCTTGCCTATACGATCAAACCGGTTATTTACGGAACTCTTGCCGCATGGCTGGCTAAAGTTCCGCAGAGGTTCGCATTAATTACAGGCTTGGGCTATGCATTTCAAAATGTAGAAGCCGAAGGCGGCCGCAGTATTTTTCAAAAGCTGGTGCATGGTTTGTACCGGCAAGCGCTTGTCCGCAGTTCCAAAGCATTTTTTCAAAATCCTGATGACTTGGCGCTTTTTAAACAGCTGAATTTAATTACTCAGGCGACCCCAGCTGTTGTAGTAAACGGGTCTGGCGTGAATGTTTCAGATTTTAATGTTGTGCCTTTGCCCTTAGATAATACCCATCAAATTAGAATTTCTTTTTTGCTGATTGCCCGTTTATTGGGTGATAAAGGTGTCAGGGAATTTGCGGCCGCAGCGGCAATCATTAAACAGTCAAATCCTGAAGTGGAATTTAATTTGGTGGGCTGGATTGATGAAAATCCCGCTGCCATTTCTCAGCACGAGCTGGATCACTGGGTGGCCGATAAGACCATCAATTATTGGGGTAAATTGTCGGATGTCCGTCCTGCAATTGCCGAGAGTTCTATATATGTGCTGCCTTCATACCGTGAAGGCACGCCGCGTACGGTTTTAGAGGCTATGGCAATGGGCCGCGCAATTATTACCACAGATGCGCCAGGATGCCGTGAAACTGTTGTGGATGGGGAAAATGGCTATTTAGTTCCTGTCAAATCTGTTGAAAGCTTGGTTGAGGCCATGCGTAAGTTTATTGATGATCCCGAGCTTGCTGAAAAAATGGGTCAACGCTCCAGGGAAATTGCTTTGACTAAGTATGATGTGCATGAAGTGAATAAACATATGATGACGGAAATGGGATTAATCTAAATGCTTAAACGTTTATTAGACATCGTCATTGCTTCAATTGCGCTTATTCTGCTGTCACCGCTCTATGCTTTTGTTGCTTATAAGGTGAAGAAGAATTTAGGCTCACCGGTGCTGTTCCGGCAAGTGCGTCCGGGCTTAAATGGCAAGCCCTTTGAAATGATCAAATTCCGCACCATGAAAGATGCGGCGGATGAGCAAGGAAACCCGCTGCCGGACAGCGAGCGGTTAACGCCATTCGGCAAAATGCTGCGTTCCAGCAGTTTGGATGAAATGCCTGAACTGTGGAATGTGATCAAAGGCGATATGAGCGTGGTTGGCCCGCGTCCGCTCTTGATGGAATACCTGCCTTTGTATAATGAAGAGCAGGCAAAGCGCCATGATGTGCGTCCTGGGATGACCGGCCATGCGCAAGTGAATGGCCGCAATGCCATTGGCTGGGAAGAAAAATTCAAGCTGGACACATGGTATGTGGAAAATCAGTCCACTGTGCTGGATTTTAAAATCATGCTGAAAACCGTTCAGAAAGTGATTGCAAAAGAAGATATCAGTGCTGAAGGTGAGGCCACTATGACTAAGTTTACGGGCACAAAGCAGGATCAGCACCATGACTGAACTGTATGCAATTTATGGTGCATCCGGTTGCGGACGCAGTTTGATGCCTGTTGCCAGAGAACAGTTGGCGAGATTGAAAATAAAGGCTGAGATCGTTTTTATTGATGATGGTCTAAAAGCGCCGGCAATGGTGAATGGTCATCGCGCCTTAAATTATGACGATTTTAAACAGATCGCTGCGGAAAATAAATTTGTTTTAATTGCCATCGCAAACGGCAAAATCCGTGAAATGCTGGCAAATAAACTGGAACAGGACCAAATTGCACTTTGGTCAATTAAGGCAAATAATACCGTCACTATGGATGATGTCTCTGTTGGAGCCGGCGCTGCATTGAGCCCTTTTGTCATCATTACCTCCAATATCAAAATTGGTAAATGTTTCCATGCCAACTTATATAGCTATGTTGAACATGACTGTGTCATTGGCGATTATGTGACATTTGCCCCAGGCGTAAAGTGCAATGGCAATATTCATATTGAAGACCATGCTTATATTGGCACAGGCGCGGTGATTAAGCAGGGCACGCCAGACAAGCCGCTAGTCATAGGCAAAGGCGCTGTGATTGGCATGGGCGCGGTGGTGACGAAAAATGTTCCTGCAGGCGTGACGGTAGTCGGCAATCCTGCCCGAATTTTAGAGAAGAAATAAAGATTTTTAAAATCTTATCTAGGAATTGAATATGTTAAACACTGCATTTGAACCATGGCCAAGCTTTACGCAAGAAGAAGCTGATGCTGTTTCTCAAGTATTGCTGTCGAATAAGGTGAACTATTGGACGGGTCAGGAATGCCGTGAATTTGAAAAAGAATTTGCTGCATTTGCAGAGACAGAATATGCAGTGGCTTTAGCCAACGGCACTGTGGCATTGGATGCCGCATTAAAAGCTTTAGGTATTGGCGCTGGCGATGATGTGATTGTCACCTCCCGCACATTTTTAGCTTCTGCCAGCTCCATTGTGACGGCTGGCGCGAACCCTGTATTTGCCGATGTGGAATTGGACTCACAGAATATTTCTGCACGGACCATTGAAGCCGTTTTAACGCCGAACACCAAAGCCATTATCTGTGTGCATTTAGCAGGCTGGATGTGCGATATGGATCCAATCATGCAGCTGGCTGAAGAAAAAGGCATTTACGTGATTGAGGATTGCGCGCAGGCGCATGGCGCAAAATACAAAGGCAAGTCTGCGGGTTCTATTGGACATATTGGCGCATGGTCTTTTTGCCAGGATAAAATCATGACCACGGGCGGTGAAGGCGGTATGGTTACAACCGATAACGAAGCGCTGTGGAAAAAAATGTGGTCTTATAAAGACCACGGTAAAAACTTTGACAGCATTTACAACAAACAGCATCCGCCGGGATTCCGCTGGCTGCATGATTCTTTTGGCACCAACTGGCGCATGATGGAAATGCAGGCTGTCATTGGCCGCATGCAGCTGAAAAAGATGGCTGAATGGACCAAAGTCCGCAATGAAAACATGCAGCGAATTTATAAAGCGTTTGAAAATACGCCTTATGTAACGGTGTATCAGCCTACTGAAGAATACATGCATGCTGCATATAAGTGCTATGTGCAGGTGAATACGGAGCAGCTGCCGGAAGGCTGGTCGCGTGACCGCATGATGAATGAAATTTCTGCTTTAGGCGTGCCCTGCTTTAGCGGGTCGTGTTCCGAAGTTTATTTAGAGCATGCCTTTGACAATACGCCCTGGCGTCCGGCAGAGCGCCTAAAAAATGCGCAGCATATGGGCGAAACCAGTTTAATGTTTTTGGTTCATCCGACGTTAAGCAATGGCAGCTTGACGAAAACTGTTGATGCTATTCAAACCGTAATTACGCGTATATCAAACGCTGATGGCGTATAATTGCGCTTTGATGTCACTTAAACTCCCTTCGAGCCCTTTGTGAAAGACTTAATTCGATTAATCGCATCTTTGCCGCGCCGCCAAAAACAAATTGTTCTGGCGGTGATGGATCTTTGTGTCTTGCCGCTGATGATGTGGCTGGTGTATGCCATTCGCCTAGCCAAGCCCAATGTTCCGGTCATGCAAGGGCTGGATTTTTGGTACATCTATGTCGGTTTTTTTGGCGTTGCGGTTTTTGCTTTATTAAGTGTTTACAGCGCCATTGTGCGCTCGTTTAACGAAGATTATCTGCTGCGCATTTCCATTGCGGTATTCATCCAAATTGTTGGCTTATATGCCATTAAAAAGCTGGATCTGGCCTTTATTCCCATGAGTATTCCGCTCATGTACGGTTTTGTGCTGTTTTCATGGATGTGGTGGAGCCGTGCGGTGATACGTTATGCCACGCTGAAAACTTTTGCGAAAAGGCAGAACCGCAAGCGGGTTGCCATCTATGGCGCAGGCTTGGCCGGACAGCAGATTGCAGAAGCCTTAAAGCGCTCAGACGATTATTTGCCGGTGTGCTTCATCGATGACAAAGCTTCGCTGCATGGCCAGTCTTTAAGCGGATTGAAAATTTACCCGCCTAAACGCGCAGCGAATAAACTCGGCAGCTTTGGCATAGAAGAAATTTTACTGGCGATGCCTTCCGTTGGCCGTGCGCGGAAAAAAGATATTATTGAGTCTTTTGAATCCGCTGATGTCAAAATCATGGAACTGCCAGGCGTGACGCAGCTGGTGGATGGTCAGGTCAGTGTATCTGATATTAAGGAAGTGGATATTATTGACTTGCTGGGCCGTGATCCAGTTCCGCCTAAGCCTGAATTGCTTGAAAAGAATATTAAAAATAAAGTGGTGATGGTGACTGGGGCAGGGGGGTCAATTGGCTCTGAGCTTTGCCGCCAGATTGTCAAGCATCAGCCAAAAATGCTGGTGCTGTTTGAGATGTCTGAGTTTGCCCTGTATTCGATTGACCGAGAATTGCAAGACAAAGGCACTCAGGTGGTTCCTGTATTGGGTTCGGTCACAAATCAGCAAAAATTGGAACGTATATTGCAGCAGTATGCAGTACAGACTGTTTACCATGCAGCTGCGTATAAGCATGTCCCTTTGGTCGAGGCGAATCCATTTGAGGGCATTTATAATACATCCATTGGTACAGCGCGCAGTGTCGATGCGGCAGTCAGTCAAAATGTTGAAACTTTTGTTCTGATTTCTACGGATAAAGCGGTGCGCCCGACCAATATCATGGGCGCGTCTAAGCGCATGGCGGAGCTGTACTGTCAAGGATTGGCTTCTACACAGCCTAAAACCCAAATCAGCATCGTGCGTTTTGGCAATGTGCTGGGGTCTTCGGGGTCCGTCGTGCCTTTATTTAAAAAGCAGATTGCTAAAGGCGGCCCTGTAACGGTGACTCATCCTGATGTGACGCGTTACTTTATGACTATCCCTGAAGCGGCGCAGCTGGTGATTCAGGCGGGCGCAATGGGTACAGGCGGTGATGTGTTTTTGCTGGATATGGGCGAGCCGGTTAAAATTGTTGATTTAGCGAAGCAGATGATCCGTTTAAGCGGCTTCTATCCTGTTGATGATCAGGGAATAGGGGATATTGCCATTCAGTTTACAGGGCTAAGGCCAGGTGAAAAACTGTATGAAGAGTTATTAATTGATGCAGATAATGTAGAACAAACAGATCATGAACGGATTTTAAAGTCATTTGAAGTTTTTTATTCTTTTGCTGAAGTTATGAATACATTTAATGAATTAGAAAGATTGTGTTTGGATGAAAAGAATAAAGATGCATTAATTTCTATATTATTAAAATATGTTTCTGGATTTAATAGTTCATAAGCTTTTGATTTAGATGGTTAATATTTATATTTTTTTAAAATTTCTACTAGAGGTTCAGGGTGATCTTTTCAATAAATTAAATGTAATAAAATGTGTGGATTTAGCAGAATTAATAATGAGGCTTAATATTGGGTTTGATAATATTATTAGAATCTTGGTCGCTTAATTCATTTACTATAAATTTAGATAAGGATTTGACGTACAAAAAGTTCTCCGTGTTTTTGGAACACGGCCGGAAGCAATTAAAATGGCTCCTTTAGCATTAGAATTACAGCAGCAGTTGAATTTTGACACAAAAGTATGTGTAACTGGTCAGTACTGTCAAATATTAGATCAGGTATTGGAACCTTTTAATTTAAAGCTTTGATTTTAATTTGATGAAGCTTGTTCAAACACATTATTGATGTGGTTTGTGGTGTTTAAAAGGGCTAGAAACTGTATTTGCAGAGTGACTGCCGGATGTTGTTTTGGTGCATGGGGACACTGCAACGTCTTTTGCCGCTTCTTTGGAGCATATTATCATAAAGTAAAAATTGGGTATGTTGAGGCAGGCTTGCGTACGGGGGATATTTATTCGCCATGGCCTGAGGAAGCAAACCGTAAATTAACACGTGCCTTGGCAAATTATCATTTTGCACCGACACAATCATTTTATAATAATTAAATTAAAGAAAATATTAATCTTGAAAGTATTAAGATTTCAGGAAATACTGGGATTGACGCATTATTAAAAGTCAAAGAGAAAGTTGAAGAAGATCATAGAATTATTGCGAATTTTAATACGCAATTCAGTTTTTTAGATGCAAACAAAAGTTGATTTTGGTAACAGAGTATCAAAATAAAAAATGATGTTTTTACTATTAAAAAATGTAATTAATTTCTTCATGAATAGAAATAATAAAATAATATCTGTTATATTAGGCGCGGTTTTTTTATTTATTTGATTATAGACATAAATACATAACATAAGGCTTCGTGGAATGTTACAGCTTTCTGAATTGAAAATAGCAATTATTGGACTAGGTTACGTGGGTTTACCACTGGCCGTGGAATTTGGTAAAAAAATTCCAGTCGTTGGTTTTGATATCCATCAAAAACGTATAGATGAATTACAAAGTGGGCAGGACCATACTTTAGAAGTTTCACCTGATGAATTAAAGCAAGCAACACAGTTAAGCTATACTACTGATTTACAGCAACTGCATGATTGTAATTTTTTCATTGTGACTGTACCAACGCCAATTGATGAATATAAGCAACCAGATTTAACACCCTTAGTAAAAGCGTCGGAAAGTATTGCTAAAGTGTTAAAAAAAGGCGATATCGTGGTATATGAATCTACGGTATATCCAGGTGCGACTGAAGAAGTGTGCATTCCAGTTTTAGAAAAAAATTCAGAACTGGTATTTAATAAAGATTTCTATGCAGGCTATAGTCCGGAGCGTATTAACCCAGGTGACAAACTGCACCGCGTGACCAATATTCTTAAAATCACCTCAGGTTCAACACCTGAAGTGGCTGAATATGTAGACCAAGTTTATAACTTAATTATTGAAGCAGGTACGCACAAAGCAACTAGCATTAAAGTTGCTGAAGCGGCTAAAGTTATTGAGAACACACAGCGTGACGTCAACATTGCGCTGATTAATGAATTAGCATTGATCTTCAATAAAATGGGTATTGATACTGAAGCAGTACTGAAGGCTGCGGGCACCAAATGGAACTTCTTACCATTCCGTCCGGGTCTAGTGGGTGGTCACTGTATCGGTGTTGACCCGTACTACTTAACCCATAAAGCACAAGCCATTGGTTATCACCCAGAAATTATCTTAGCGGGCCGCCGTCTGAATGATGGCATGGGTGCTTATGTAGTGACTCAGCTGGTTAAAGCGATGCTGAAAAAACGCATTCAAGTTGAAGATGCTAAAGTGCTGATTTTAGGCTTAAGCTTTAAAGAAAACTGCCCAGATATTCGTAATACCCGCATCATTGATATTGTGAATGAGCTGAAAGAATACAATGCTAATGTCGATGTTTATGACCCTTGGGTAGACGCAGCTGAAGCTGAGCATGAATATGGGATTAGCCCAATTTCAAGTTTAGAAAATGACAAATATGATGCGGTGATTCTGGCCGTTGCGCATGAGCAGTTTAAAGAAATGGGTGCTGAGAAAATTCGTGCATTGGGTAAAGGAGCACATATTTTGTATGACTTGAAATATGTGTTATCTCAAGCCGAATCTGACATTCGTTTATAATTTTAAGGAAAAAGAAGAGAATGAGCCAATATCAAGCTATATGTGAGCAATTAAATCAAAAACCAAAAAATTGGTTAATCACTGGTGTTGCAGGCTTTATTGGCTCAAACCTTTTAGAAACTTTACTTAAGCTCAATCAAACCGTGATCGGTTTAGATAACTTTGCCACAGGACATCAGCATAATTTGGATGAAGTGCAAAGCTTAGTCACTGCTGAGCAATGGGCGAATTTCCATTTTATTGAAGGCGATATTCGAAATCTTGCAGACTGCCAAAAAGCCTGTGCAGGTGTGGATTATGTCTTGCATGAAGCAGCGTTGGGCTCTGTACCGCGTTCCATTGCCGATCCAATTACCACTAATGAAACCAATATCAGTGGTTTCTTAAACATGCTCACTGCGGCACGTGATGCAGGTGTTGCCAGCTTTACTTATGCAGCCAGCAGTTCAACCTATGGTGACCATCCTGCATTGCCAAAAGTGGAAGAGAATATCGGCAATCCGCTTTCACCTTATGCGGTAACAAAGTATGTGAATGAGCTTTATGCCGATGTATTTGCACGTGCATACGGATTTAAAGCAATTGGCCTGCGTTACTTTAACGTGTTTGGTCAACGCCAAGATCCAAATGGTGCTTATGCGGCAGTGATTCCGAAATGGACGGCATCGATGATTGATGGTGAAGAAGTCTTCATTAATGGTGATGGTGAAACCAGCCGTGATTTCTGCTTTATTGACAACACTGTTCAAGCCAATATTTTAGCCGCGACAGCATCGGATGAAGCAAAAAATCAGGTGTACAACGTGGCAGTGGGTGACCGTACCACGCTCAATGAGTTATACCGTGCCATTCAAGTGGCGCTTGCTGAAAATGATGTTCAATTTGACCGTGATCCTGTGTACCGTGAATTCCGTGCGGGTGATGTACGTCATTCACAAGCCAGCATTGCCAAAATTGAGCAAGGCCTGGGCTATGCGCCACAGTTTAAAATTGTCGAAGGCATTCAATTGGCCATGCGCTGGTATGTGAGTAGTGTTGAGTAATACTATTATTAATTTTTTTGAATTTGGATTAAATATTAAAAAGTAATTTGGCGTAGTTATTGATGAAATTATATAAAATAATAGCACATGTGGGAGGAAGTGTTGCATTTGCTGCAATGCAGTGGCTAATATTAGTTTTTTTATCAAAATATGTTGGGATTAATGAGGCTGGTTCGTTTTCATATTTTTTAGCATTTTTTACACCATTAGCTATATTTTGTGCATTTAATTTTAAAAGTGTGTATAGTGCGGATTTAAGTGAAAAATATCAATTAATCGAATATGAATCGCTACGAACGATTTTAAATTTATTTTACATATCAATAAGTATTATTTTTCTTATTAGTCAGAATGATTATTTTTTAATTGGATTGATGGTTTTTTTAGTTAAGTTGATTGAAGTTAATGCTGATTTAATATATGGAGAATGGGTCAGAAAAGGTGAGTCTCAGCTTTTTGGATATTCAAAATTAATTAAACTGACTTTATTTTTAATTATGTTTTATTTTTTGTATCTATATGGATATGAAAAATATTCATATTTTATTTATCCTTTGGCATTTATTTTTGGATATTCATTTTTTGATTTAAGATTAACAAAAATACAGTATAAATTCAATTGGGATAAAGTCAGACCAATTTTTATAGGTGTTTTGCCATTTGTTTTAACCTCGTTTTTGATAAGTTTTAATACGTCAATACCTAGATTTTATCTAAATTATTTTTTTGATAAGAGAATAGTCGCAGAATTTATGTATTTGACTTATTTTACAACAATAATGTTGTTGCCATTAACATCGTTATATCAAGCTATTTTACCAAAGATAAGAAAGCATACATCTAAGGTCTTTAAAATAACTATAATATATAATTTATTATTTATTACTGGTTTTTGGTTTTTATGTGATTTTGTTTTAGAGGAGATATATAATTACTATGGCGTAATTTCTAATGATATAAAAATTTTAATAATGATGTCGATGGTAATGCAAACATTAGTGGTTTTTGTAAATATGCTTTATGTGTCTAGCATGAAGTTTAAAAAAATTTTTAAAGTAACATTGATGAATACTTTTATTGTGGCGATTTTGAATTTTATTTTTATTAAGTTTTTTGGATATGTTGGTGTATATTATGCTTCAGTAATATCTTCTTTTCTTTTATTAGTGAATCTATGTGTTAATTATCTAAAGGATAAAGTAAATGAAGTTTAGGCAAGCTGTGAAATCTGATTTTATGAAGTCTTACAAGATATTCACATTATCTAATTCTATAAAATTTTTAATCAATCCTGCTACAAGAGTTACTTTATTTATTAGATGTGCCCAATTTTCGCCAGGATTTCTCTTTTGGATATTTCGAAATTTTTTAATCACATTTTTTAATATAGATTTTGGAAAAGGTTGTAAAATTGGATATGGTTTAAGAGTTCCTCACCCTATTGGAATAGTATTTGGTGGAGGTAGTATAATCGGTAATAATTTTACAATTTATCAAAATGTTACGATTGGTAATAAGAGGGATTATTACCCTAAGATAAATGACAATGTTACTATATATTGTAATAGTGTGGTGGTGGGTAAAATAGTTGTAGAAGATAATGTTATTATTGGTGCTCTATCATTTGTAGATAAATCTCTTGATATGGGAACAATCGTAAGATAATGAATATAGTAGTGCATAAAAATAATATTGTATTTGGCATAGTGTCTAGTGCATTATCTGCAATAATGGTAGGTGTAGACTTTGTGTATATTGCTATACCATTTTTTTTAGGAATGCTCAGTCTGCTAGAGGCAGTCAGTTTAGGAATGAAAAAAGGTGGTTCATTATTTCATCCCTATGTCTTTGTGTCTTTAGTGCTAGTGTGGGTGTTAATTTTATCTCCTATTGTTTCAATATATTATAAACAGTATTTATTTTATTCTCCTAAAGAAATAGATTGGAATAAGTGGGTTTATATTTGTTTTTGGTTTTATTTTTTTGTAGCTGTTTTGCATTATATATGTGGTTTAATTTTTTTAAAAAAAGTTGAGACTAGTAAAGTAGATTATAAATTAAAAAAGAAAAGTGCTTTATTTATTTGTTGCTTTTTTCTATTATTTTCAATGGCATGTCAGGTACTTGTTTATGCTAAGTTTGGCGGAATAACAGGTTACATGACAACATGGACTGAAGATAGAAGTGAGTTTGATGGTTTAGGTATGCTTTTCATGTTAGCAGAGCCTTTCCCTATTTTAGCTTTATTGTCATTGTGTTTGTTCGTAAAGAAAGAAAATTTGAAAAATCCATTATTATTTGTTATTTCTATTTTTTTAATATTTTTTATATTAAAGCTTTTATTTGGTGGTTTTAGAGGAAGCAGAAGTAATACGATTTGGGGGTTATTTTGGTTTGCAGGTGTAATTCACATTTATTATTTTAAACTTAAGAAGACTCATTTAATTGTTGGATTAGTTTTTCTAATATTATTTATGAATTTATATTCAATTTATAAGAGTTTTGGTGTAGATGCATTCTCTATGCAATATTCCTTAGAAGATACTGGACGTTTTGAGGATAATCCAACAATTACTATTCTTTTAAATGACTTTTCACGAGTTGGTCTGCATTCTTATATGCTTTATCAGTATTATGATTTTGGATTCTATGACATTAAATTTGGTCAGACATATCTATCAACAATAAATAAAATTTTACCGCTATGGGGTGAATTTGATTTATATACTAAAAACTCAGCTGGATCTGAGATTTTGTATGATAAAAAATCAAGTCTAGTTTTTCAGGATTTTTATAACTCAAGGATTTATGGTGCTTATGGTGAAGCCTTCTTAAATTTTGGACCTATAATTGCTGTATTTGTTTTTGGACTGTTTAGTACGCTTATAGCGTTCATGGATAATTTTACTAGGCGAATTAGTAAGTCAGATCCTTATTTATTATTAATTCCTTTTTTGTCAAATCTTTGCTTGATGAGTCTTTTAGCTGATTCAGATAATTTATTATTTTTCTTTTTTAAGAATGGATTTTTAGTAATTTTATTTTTATTTTTAATAAAGAATTTTGCAATGATAAAGAAATATGGTGTTTAAGTGAAAAAAATAGCTGTTAGCCTTGAACATAGGTTTTATGAATATGATGGTAAGCTTTATACAAAATTAGCTTTTCCTTATACTTATTGGTGTGATTATTTAAACTATTTTGATCAGGTTACAGTTGTTGCGCGCGTAAAAAATGTAGATACATTCACTAGTGATATGGTACGCGTAGACGGAGAAAATGTTTCTTACGAAAAGTTAGTTTATTTTAGAGGAATGAAACAATTTCTTTTAAAATCACCATTCATTATTGCAGCAATTTTTAAGGTTGCATTAAAGCATAAGTTTTTTTTATTACGTAGCGGAAACTCAACTAATTTTCTTTGGTTATTTTTATTTTTATTAAATAAACCATATTTAAGAGAGTATCCAGGTAATGTAAAAGAAGGCATGATAGGTGTTATTGGAGAAAAGCTATGGGTCAAAGCATTAGCAAATATATTAGACGGCTTGGCAAGGTTTCAAGGTAAATTTTCGAAAGCGAACAGTTTTGTTAGCCAGTATTGTAAAGATCTGTATAGCAGTAAACGACCGAGTTTTATTTTTTCAAGTTTCAAATTCAGTGAAATTAATTGTAAAAAATTGGATTATAAAGTACAAAACAAAATCAAGATCGTATCCTTAGGTCGTCTTGAAGGGGAGAAGGGACATGCATCACTTCTTCAGGCTATTCACTTGTTAAATCAGGAAAATATTGAAATACATTTAATTGGTGATGGAGCACAGAAAAAAACCTTAGAAGCGTTAGCAGAGCAACTCAGTATTAATGTTGTTTTTTATGGTGCATTAACTGATCGAGATAAGATTTTTTCTATTCTAAATCAGGGTGATATTTATGTTATTCCATCTTTAACTGAAGGAATGCCTAGATCGCTTCTAGAAGCAATGGCAATTGGTTTGCCATGCATTGGTTCTACAGCTGGAGGTATACCCGAAGTTCTGGCTAAAGATGTTACGTATGAGCCTAATAATATAAAAGAATTGGCTAGCCTAATTGAGAAATTTGGTGATGCTGAAGAGTTAAGACAATTTAATGGGTTGAAGAATCTAGAATTTGTTTCTCATGAATATGGCGAAGCTAAGTTGCTTGAACAGAAGAAATCTTTTTGGAGTAAGGTTTATGAGTAATTTACTTAAAGAAATTCATTATCAATTTAGATTTGCATTACCAATTTGGTTTTTTTTATTATTAATGAATTTCTTGCCTGATATTGGGCCAATTATTAGATTGCGAGGATTATTAATATCACTATTTTTGCCAGGCAGACCTAAAAAGTTACTTATAGGTAGGGATGTGACTTTATTATCAATAAATAAACTTAGACTTGGAAAGGATGTTTATATAGCAAAAGGCTGTTGGTTGAATGCAGTTGGCGGAATTACTTTTGAAGATGAAGTAATATTGGCTCCTTATGTTGTAATGTCATCTACAAATCATGGATTTAAGGATGGTTCAGTAAAAAGAGGTGGCTCTCATCCGGCGCCAATTGTTATTAAGTATGGGACATGGATTGCAGCCCACTCAGTTATTGCTGCAGGTACAATCGTTGGTAAGGGTAATATTATTGGGGCTAACTCGGTTGTTACTAAAAACACACCAGATAACGTTATTATGGCTGGACTTCCTGCAAAGGTTGTTAAGGATAGAGTTGATAATCCTTCTTCTATATCTTCTAAGCATGATGTGGTTGTTAAGTAATGAAAAAAATTTGTTTTATAATGACGGATTCTTCACAATTTAATATTCTATGTCGAGATCAATTAGAATATTTTACTAATGAAAAAAAAATTGATATCACATTGGTTTGTGGTAATTGGTCAAATGAATCTGAAAAATTAAAATCAAGAAATGTTGGGAGAGTAATTATTTTTCCCATAGAAAGAAATATATCTTTAGTAAAAGATATATATATGCTTTTTAGGTTAGTTTTTTTCTTTATTTTTAATCGGTTTGATGCTGTTGTTTATTCTTCTCCTAAAGGTTTATTATTGGGAAGTCTATCTTCATTTTTAGCTTTTCACCCTAATAGAATTGCATTAGTACGAGGGAGAGCGTATGAAAATTTTAAAGGGAAAAAAAGATGGTTCTTTGCATTACTAGATAAAATTTGTCTAAGAATATCAGATAAAGTAATTTTTATTTCTAATACAATGCGCATTGACTATATTGAGGAAAAAATTTTACCATTATCGCAAGCTGCTGTTATTGGGAAAGGTTCTTCAAATGGTGTAAACACTGATAAGTATTTTCCTGTAAAGAAAGATATCGATAATAATTTTAATATTTTGGTTATTGGACGAGTGTGCCGCGATAAAGGAATTTTTGATATCTATGAAGTCTTATCAAGATTGAAGTCTAGAGACAATTTAAGTGTTAAAATTGTAGGACGTGTTGAAGATATTGAATCTGAGAATATGTTAAAAAAAGTTCTTAGTGATTTTAATTGTGTAGAATATTTTTCTCATACTCAACAACCTCAAAAATATTTTCAACAGGCAGATTTACATCTTTTTTTAACGCATAGGGATGGTTTTGGCAATGTTGCAATAGAGGCTGCATGTTGTAGTGTGCCGACTTTTTGTTATGATATTAGCGGGTTGAAGGATAGTGTTGAACAAAACATATCTGGAATAAGATTTAATTTTCAAGATTTCGATGGTATCTCACAAGCAATTGATGAAGCAATGTTAAATAAAACATTATTTCTGAATAATTTTAATAATGCATCAACATGGGCTAAGACTAACTTCTGCAGTTATAAAGTATGGGATCAGTATTTGGATTTCTATTTAGATAGTTCCAAAAAATAATTTATAGTTATAAAGGATATTTTTGTGAAACGTTTTATAGATATTGTATTGTCTTTAATAGCCTTAATTGTGCTTTCTCCAATTTTTCTTATCGTTGTTTTTAAAGTGCGCAAAAATCTGGGTTCACCTGTATTTTTTTATCAGGAGCGCCCAGGGCAAGATGCCAAAATCTTTAAAATGATTAAATTCCGATCCATGCTGGATGCTGTAGATAAACATGGAAATCCATTGCCTGATGGTGAGAGGATTACGCCGTTTGGGCATAAATTGCGGTCAACAAGCCTGGATGAAATGCCTCAGTTAATCAACGTGCTGAAAGGCGATATGAGCATTGTCGGCCCGCGTCCTCAGATGAAAGATTTTCTAGATCATTATACTGCAGAGCAAATGCGCCGCCACGAAGTGAAACCCGGCATGACGGGGCTTGCACAAGTAAGCGGGCGCAATAATTTATCGTGGGAAGAGAAATTTGCTTTAGATGTGGCCTATGTTGAGAATCAGTCCATTTGGCTGGATTTTAAGATTATGTGTAAAACGGTCAAAGTCATGGTCGCTAAAGAAGGGATTAATGCGCCAGATCAAGAAGTGGGCGCCGCGCGTTTTTCTAATCAAGAAATGACAGAGACAGAGACAGGCTCTAAATAGTATCATTGAATACTTTAATTTTTAATTCAGTAAAATTAGTATGATTAAAAAAGCGGTTCTCCCTGTTGCTGGTTTGGGAACGCGTTTTCTGCCCGCCAGCAAATCCATTCCCAAAGAAATGGTGACTGTTGTGGATCGCCCCGCCATTGATTATGTGGTGAAAGAGGCTGTTGCTGCAGGCATTGAGCAAATCATTTTGGTGACGCATTCATCAAAGGCCTCTATTGAAAATTATTTTGACCGTAATTTTGAATTGGAAGCTGCTTTGGCTGCCAAACATAAATCCGAAATGCTGCACGAAATTGCCAATATGCTGCCGGCGCATGTCAGTGTGGTCAGCGTGCGCCAGCCGCAGCCATTAGGCTTGGGCCATGCTGTGCTATGCGCGAAAGAGATTGTCGGTGATGCGCCCTTTGCTGTGCTGCTGCCGGATGTTCTGGTAAAAAATACAACGGCTGAGAGTGATCTTTCTCGCATGATTCAGCGTTTTGATGTGTCGCAGGCGGCGCAAATCATGGTGGAGGCCGTTCCGGAAAATCTGGTTGATCAGTACGGCATAGTCGATGTGAGTGAGCCTCCTGCCGAAGGTCAAAGTGCCGTGATGCAGGGCATTATTGAAAAGCCCGCAGTCCATGCTGCACCTTCAAATTTAGCAGTAGTTGGGCGTTATATTTTGCCTGCAAAAATTATGCAGCTGCTGGAACAGACGCCTAAAGGCGCAGGCAATGAAATCCAGTTGACCGATGCGATTGCCATCCTGCAGCAAAGCGAGGTTGTGGAAGCTTACCGGATGAGCGGCCAGACTTTTGATTGCGGCAGTAAAATAGGCTACTTGAAAGCAGTATTGCATTATGGGGCAGATCATCCACAATTGGGAGATGCTTTCAAAGCGCTGTTGAAAGATATACCTCTATAACGCAAAAAAGGAGTGGCGATGAAAATTGCCATATTGGGAAAAACGCTGTATGCCATGGTGATGGCGGGCCTGCTGGCGGAATGCGGTCATGAGGTTTACTGTGGCCAAGCTTTCGAAACAAATGCAGAATCGCAATGCTTTCAATATGATGAAGCGGTTATCCGGCTCTTGCAGGCGCAGCATCAAAAAGGCTTTCTTCACTATTGCGATCTGGCAGGCCTCCCGATCGATATTGATATTTATCTGTTCAGTTTCAGTCCCAATGAAGAAGATCAAGCAGTCGAAATTTTACAGCAGCTGCAAAAGCGGCCCATGATTCATCCCAAATTAATGTTGAACGCCTCAACGCTAGGGCTGCATGGAACTGAAAAATTGAAACATTATATGCCGCAGGATGATTGGGTTTATATGCCTGATATTGTGCAGGAAGGCAATGCGATTCTCAGTTTAACGCAAGCCAAGCAGCTGGTGGTGGGCTGTGCGGATGAACGGGTGCAAAGTGTCGTTCGAGAGTTTTTGCGGCCTATTTTCCCAAGACAATACCAATATTTATTTATGCCGGTGCTGGATGCTGAATTTACCAAATTCAGCATATCAGGCATGCTGGCGACCCGCATCAGCTATATGAATGATATGGCGCTGGTGGCCGAAAAGCTGGGTATTGATATTGAGCATGTCCGCCAAGGCATGGCTGCAGATAGCCGCATCGGCGCTTCATATTTATATCCAGGCGCGGGCTTTGGCGGCGAAAATTTTTCTCACGATATTGTGACGCTGGCGCATACCGTGTCTACAACGGGCGTAAAAAGCCAGCTGCTGGCACAGGTTTGGGAGATTAATGAACAGCAAAAAGAGCTGCTGTTTAGAAAACTCTGGAATTATTTCCAAGGCGACTTAGCCGGCAAAATTATTGCCGTTTGGGGCGCTTCATTTAAAGAAAATACATCCAGAATTGAACAGTCGCCAATTCATACCATGCTGAAAGCCTTATGGGCGCAAGGCGCAATTGTCCAATTGCATGATCCTCAGGCATTGCCGGAAATTCAGCATCTTTATGGAACACGCGCTGACTTGATTTTATGCCAGGATCAATACGCCGCTGCGCGAAATGCAGATGCATTATGCTTACTTACTGCATGGAAGCAGTATTGGAGCCCGAATTATTCTGAATTGCTCAAAATAATGAATCATCCATTAATTTTGGATGGGCGCAATATTTATCATCCAGACTATGTGAAAGCAAAAGGCTTTGCTTATATGGGAGTTGGCCGCTAATGGCAGTACAGCCGCTTAGGGGCGCCTCAGCTGACTCAGAGCAGTCCGTTCAGCAACTGAATGCGCTGCAGGCGAATTTTCGAGAACGCCACTTATCCGAGCTTTTTGCAGAGGATGCTTTGCGGTTCAGCAAGCTTTCTTTACAGATTGATCAGATTGTGCTGGATTACAGCAAGCACCGGATCGACGCTCAGGTGATGCAGGCGCTGATCAGCTGGGCGCATTCGCAGGATCTGCAGGCATGGGTTAAAAAGCTTTTTTCCAATGCTGAAATAAACCCGACTGAACAGCGTGCGGCAATGCATTGGGCTTTGCGGCTGGACAGCGGCAGTGCTGAATATCCTGAATTATCTCGGCAAGTGCATCAGCAGCTGGACCGGATGTATGCGCTGGTAGAAAAAATTCATGCGGGGCAATACCGCGGCGCTTCGGGTGAAGTCATTCAGGATGTCGTAAATATTGGAGTTGGCGGTTCAGACTTGGGCCCGCTGATGGTGACGCATGCGCTTTCAGATTTTAAGGTGCAGACTGCGAAACCTTTAGGAATTCATTTTGTTTCGACCATGGATGGCAGCCAGCTGTCCGACCTGCTGCATAAGCTGCGCCCTGAAACGACTTTATTTATTATTTCATCAAAATCATTTGGCACGATCGATACGCTATCCAATGCGCAAACGGTTCGCCTGTGGCTGGAAAAAGCGCTGGGCAGCAGTGCGCAAATATTGAAGCATCATTTTATTGGCATTTCGACCAAAGCTGAAAAAATGACCGAGTGGGGCATTGCCGCTGAAAACCAGTTTCTGCTTTGGGACTGGGTGGGCGGCCGCTATTCACTTTGGTCATGCATCGGCCTGCCCATTGCATTAACCATAGGGGCAGAGGGCTTTAAGCAGCTGCTTGCAGGCGCGCATGCCATTGATCAGCATTTTCAGCACGCGCCGTTTGAGCAAAATATCCCGGTATTAATGGGTTTGCTGGGCGCTTGGAATAATAATTTTTTAAATATTCAGACCCATGCAGTATTGCCGTATGACGGCCGGTTAAAATATTTTGCCGCTTATTTACAGCAGCTGGAAATGGAGTCGAATGGCAAGTCGACGCAGCGCAATGGCGAAAAAGTCACTCTGGATACCTGCCCCATTGTCTGGGGAGAAGTCGGGCCGAATGCGCAGCATGCCTTTTATCAATTGCTGCATCAGGGAACGCATGCCGTCAGTTGCGACTTTATTGCGCCAGTGCGCCGCTATACGGCGCAGCAGTTTACGTATGTGGATAATGCGGAAGCTTTGGCTTTACAGCATCATCTAGCGTTATCAAACTGTTTGGCGCAGTCGCGGCTGCTGGCCTTTGGCAATCAGGCATTGGAAACAGGCGGGTTAACGGGGCTGCCAGCGTATAAGCAGTATGCCGGCAATCAGCCCAGCAGCACAATTTTACTGCAGGAACTCAGCCCATATACTTTAGGCATGCTCATCGCGCTGTATGAGCATAAAGTTTTTGTACAGTCTGTGCTTTGGGGGATTAATCCCTTTGATCAATGGGGGGTAGAAAAAGGCAAGGAGATTGCCAATCAGCTGCTTCCAGTATTAAATGGCGATCAGCAGGACGTTTCCGGTTTAGATGCTTCGACTCAAGGTCTGCTGCAGATATTATTAGGAAAGGCACATGGCTAAAATATTAGTAACCGGCGGTGCAGGCTATATTGGCTCACATACCTGCGTAGAACTGTTAAATTCAGGCCATGAAGTGATTGTTCTGGATAATCTGTGCAATAGTTCCGAAGAGTCTTTGAATCGCGTGCAGCAGATTAGCGGAAAACCCTTAACTTTTGTACAGGGCGATATTCGTGATGCGCAGGCTTTAGATCAGGTTTTTCAGCAGCATCCGATTGATGCAGTGATTCATTTTGCCGGCCTCAAAGCGGTCGGCGAAAGTCAGCAAATTCCGCTGGCCTATTTTGATAATAATATTTCCGGCTCTATTCAGCTGGTGCAGGCCATGGAGCGTGCTGGGGTATTTAATTTAGTGTTCAGCTCATCGGCAACCGTTTATGATGAGGCGAATGCAGCGCCTTTAAATGAAACCATGCCGACTGGCATGCCAAGCAATAACTATGGCTATAGCAAGCTGATGGTGGAACAGCTGTTGCAGAAATTAGCTGTGGCTGATGAACGCTGGTCGATTGCCTTGCTGCGCTATTTCAATCCAGTCGGCGCGCATAAGAGTGGCCGCATTGGTGAAGATCCGCAAGGCATTCCAAATAACCTGATGCCATATGTGACTCAAGTTGCCGTGGGCCGCCGTGAAAAACTGTCTATTTTCGGCAACGATTACGAGACTGCTGATGGCACAGGCGTACGTGATTATATTCATGTGGTCGATTTGGCGCGCGCTCATTTGTGTGCCTTGAATAATCGCCTGATGGCCAAAGGCTGCCGGGCCTGGAATATTGGTACAGGTCAAGGCTCATCTGTTCTCGATGTCGTGAAGACGTTTGAGCGGGTCAATCATGTGCCCGTTGCCTACAGTATTGAGCCGCGCCGTGAAGGAGATGTGGCGACTTCATTTGCAGACAATGCGCGCGCTGTGCAAGAGCTGGGCTGGAAGCCGCTATATGCTTTAGAAGATATGCTGGCGGACAGCTGGAATTGGCAAAAGCAGAATCCAGCGGGTTATAAAAATTGACGGCCCCAAATAAAATGGGAGCAGAAGCCCCCATTTTATTCTTCACTCAAGATTAGCCCTGAATCAATCTGGTCAATTCATCGACATAATCTTGCATTGGCTTAGGATTTTGATCTGCGCGGCTTTCAATATTCAAGCGCAGCAAAGGTTCCGTATTGGAAGCGCGCACATTGAAACGCCAAGCGCCAAAATCAAGACTCACGCCGTCTGTGTGATCAATGGCGGGCTTTTGCTCAGCATAATAATCAAAAATCTTTTGGATGGTGAGCTGCGTATCGGCCACTTTAAAGTTGATTTCACCCGAGCAAGGGAACTTTTCAATCATTCCTTCCACCAGTGAAGACAGTGTTTGCTGGGTTTCAGACAATACAGAAATGGCCAGCAACCAGGGAATCATGCCGCTGTCGCAATAGGCGAAATCACGGAAGTAATGATGGGCGCTCATCTCACCGCCGTAAACGGCATTGTGTTCACGCATTTTTTCTTTGATGAAGGAATGGCCTGATTTGGATTGAATCGCTTCGCCTTGGTATTTTTCGACAATATTGAAAGTATTCCAGACCAAACGCGGGTCATGCACAATTTTCTCACCTGACTGCTTCAGCAGGAAGGCTTGAGCCAATAAGCCGACAATATAATAGCCCTCAATGAATTGGCCCTTTTCATCAAACAGGAAGCAGCGGTCGAAGTCGCCATCCCAGGCAATACCCATGTCAGCGCCATGCTGCAGTACCGCATGACGGGTACTTTCACGGTTTTCCACTAAGATTGGATTAGGGATGCCGTTTGGAAAAGTGCCGTCTGCTTCATTATGAATTTTAATCAATTCAACAGGAATATTCAGCTGTTTAAATTTTGCTTCAATGGCATCAACCACATGGCCTGCTGCGCCGTTGCCGGCATTCATGACTAATTTCAGCGGGCGGATTTTTGCAGGGTCAATATAGGTCATCAAATGTTCAATGAACTCAGGCAAAATATTGTATTTGCCAGTTGTGCCTTTCGTCACAACATCAGCAAATTCGCCAGATTCAGCCAGAGCTTGAATCTCTTTCAGGCCAGTATCGGCACTGATGGGGCGGGCATTTTCACGCACCAGTTTCATGCCGTTATAGTCCATGGGATTGTGGCTGGCGGTGACTTCAATGCCGCCCTGCACATCCAAATGGAATGCGCCGAAATAGACTTCTTCCGTGCCTGTCATGCCAAGGTCAAGCACATTAACGCCCGCGTCATTTAAGCCTTTAATCGCCGCCTGTTTCAAATCTTCGCTGCTTAATCGGATATCGCATCCGATCACGATGGTTTTGGGCTGATAAATCTGACCATAGGCGCGGCCAATGTTATAGGCAATCTCCTCATTAAGTTCAGTGCCGAGTTTGCCCCGAATATCATAAGCTTTGAAACAGGTCAGTTGGGTCATCATTGTTCTCATCTAATAGGCATAAAAAAGGCTGGAATAACCAGCCTTTTCAGTTTTTATGGTCTGTACTTATTCTACAGTTACAGATTTGGCTAAGTTCCGAGGCTGATCCACATCAGTGCCGCGCAGGACGGCAACATGGTATGACAGCAATTGTACTGGAATACTGTAGACGATTGGAGCCAAAACAGCGCTGATATTCGGCACATGTACGACATGCTGGCGATCCTTGCCTTTAATGCCGCTGTTGACATCGGCAAAGACAAACAATTCACCGCCGCGCGCCTGAACCTCTTCCATATTGGATTTCAGCTTGTCCAGCATGTCATCTTGCGGCGCCAGAATCACCACCGGCATGTCATTGTCGACCAGCGCCAATGGGCCGTGCTTCAACTCGCCGGCAGCGTAGCCTTCGGCATGAATATAGGAAATTTCTTTCAGTTTCAGCGCGCCTTCCAATGCAATCGGGAATTGCGTGCCGCGGCCTAAGAATAAGCAATGCTGCTTTTCTTTAAACAATTCAGACAGGCGCAGAATGGCTTCATTGTTTTGCAGGGTATCCAAAATCACTTTTGGCGTATGCCACAATTCAGCGGTAATGGCTGCAATTTCTTCAGCAGAGATGGTGTTTTTGACCTGGCCAATTTTCAGGATCAGCAGCATCAATGCCGCCAATTGAGTGGTAAAGGCTTTGGTTGATGCCACCCCAATTTCAGGGCCTGCCAGAGTCAGCAGGCTGTGGTTGGTTTCACGCACCATTGATGACGTTGCCACGTTGCAGATGGTCAGGGTTGAGATGCTTAGGCCTTTGGCCGCGGCGCGCTTTTGCGTGTCGCGGAGCGCCGCTAAAGTATCTGCCGTTTCACCAGATTGGGAAATGCAGATATACAGCGTGCTGCCGACAATCACAGGTGAGCGGTAACGGAATTCGCTGGCAATCTCAACTTGCGCAGGCACATCAATCAGCTGTTCAAACCAGTATTTGGCAATCATGCCGGCATGGTAGCTGGTGCCGCAGGCAATAATTTGCACTTGCTGGATTTGGCTGAAATCCGCTTCTGCATTTTTCAGGAAGTCCGCGCGCAGGCTGTTGCCGTTGAGGGCTTGAGAAATCGTTTGCTGAATCGCTTCCGGCTGTTCATAAATTTCTTTCAGCATGTAATGCTTGTATTCGCCTTTAGAGGCGTTGCTGACAGTTGCATCCAGTTCTTTCACTGGACGCTCAACACGCTTGCCGTCAGCAAAGACTTCAATGCTGGTGCGGGTCAAGCGGGCAATATCGCCTTCTTCCAGATAGATAAAGCGGTTGGTGATCGGCAGCAGCGCCAGCTGGTCAGAGCTGATGAAGTTTTCGCCAATGCCGACGCCAATGACCAGCGGCGAGCCTTCACGGACCGTAATCAATTCATTAGGGTGGTCGGTATGCACAATACCCAGCGCATAAGCGCCTTTCAGCTGCGGCACCACTTGGCGCACAGCTTCCAGCAGGCTTGGGGTAGATTTCAGCGCATCATTGACTAAATGCGCAACCACTTCAGTATCTGTTTGTGAAGTGAAAACATAGCCCAGCGCTTCAAGATCATCTTTGAGTTCTTGATAATTTTCGATGATGCCGTTGTGCACCACAGCCACATTGCCTGAAACATGCGGATGCGCATTGTTTTCAGTCGGTTTGCCGTGCGTTGCCCAGCGGGTATGCGCTATGCCGAGCGAGCCTGCAATATGCGATTCATTCACGGCTTGTTCAAGATTGGCCACTTTCCCGACGCGGCGTTCGCGCAGCACATGGCCGCCGTTAATCAGCGCAACACCCGCTGAATCATAGCCGCGGTATTCAAGGCGCTTTAAGCCTTCAATTAAAATATTTGTAATGCTGCGTTCAGCAATGCCGCCGACAATACCACACATAGTAAAACCCTCTTATTTCTTAATCTTTTGCGGACGCGGATAATCTTCTTTGACAAATTGTTTAGAGCGTTCTACGGCTAAGCAGTTGTCAGCGACATCACGGGTAATGGTTGAACCGGCGCCGACGGTCGCGCCGTTGCCAATTTTCACAGGCGCAACCAGCGAGCTGTTGGAGCCAATAAAGGCGGCATCGCCGATAATGGTTTTGAATTTGTTGGCGCCGTCATAGTTGCAGGTAATGGTGCCTGCGCCAATGTTAGAGCCGGCGCCGACTTCAGCATCGCCTAAGTAGGTGAAGTGATTGGCTTTAGAGCCCAATCCAATGCTGGAATTTTTCACTTCAACAAAGTTGCCGATATGCACTTCATCCGCCAGTTTTGCCCCTGGGCGCAAGCGGGAGAAGGGGCCAATCTGAGTATTTTCACCCACAATGGCGCTGTCAAATACGCTGTATGGCTGCACTTTGGTGCCTGCGGCGATGGTGGTGTTTTTAATCACGCAGCCTGCGCCGATTTCAACGTTATCGCCAAATGCGCAGTCGCCTTCAATAATGACATTGATATCGATGCGCACATCTTGGCCGACAGTCAGCTGGCCGCGCAAATCGAAGCGGCTTGGGTCAATGAGATGCACGCCTTGCTGCATCAGCAGCTTGGCTTGATAGGTTTGGAATTCACGTTCTAAAGCCGCCAGCTGTACGCGGTCATTCACGCCTTCAACTTCAAAAGCGCGCTCGGGTTCTACCGAAGCCACTTCTAAGCCGTCTGCAATCGCCATCGCCACGATATCCGTCAGGTAATATTCACCTTGTGCATTGCTGTTGGATAAGTTCGGCAGCCACTCATGCAGTTTGGCATTGCTGACACAGTAAATGCCGGTATTGATTTCTTTAATTTGGCGCTGTTCATCAGAAGCGTCTTTATGCTCCACAATGGCTTGGATTTTGCCGTTTTTACGCACGATGCGGCCATAACCTGATGCATCAGGCAGGGTCAGTGTCACTAAGCCGATGCCGGTATGTTGCGCGGCATCCAGCAGTTTTTGCAGGGTTTGCTGGCTAATGCAAGGCACATCGCCGGATAAAATCAAAGCTTGGCCGTCTTTCGGCAGCACAGGCAGGGTGACTTTAACCGCATGGCCAGTGCCTAACTGCTCAGCCTGCTCCACCCACTGCACGTGTTCATGCGCAAACTCATTTTGAACGAGATTCCCGCCATGTCCGTAAATTGTAATAATATTATCAGCTTGAAGTTTTTTTGCAGTCTCGATGACATGGCCAAGCAAAGGACGGCCAGCAAGCGGCTGAAGGACTTTTGGCAAGCTGGAACGCATGCGTGTCCCTTTACCTGCTGCGAGAATGATAACGCTAGTAGACATGTCAGATCCTAGGAGTATTTATCATATAGACGTGAAATAAAAATAAATGCAGATACAGAGCGCAGCCCAAATACCGGCAATGATATCATCCAGCATAATGCCGAAACCGCCGCCAACCTGACGGTCAATCACACTGATCGGCCAAGGCTTCCAGACATCAAACAGCCTGAATAGGCCAAATCCGATGAGTGCCCAGAACCAGCTCATGCTGCCCAGATAAATCAAAGGCAAGAAGGTAATGGATTGGCCGGCAAATTCATCCCATACAATCCGGCCATCATCGTGGACACCCATGACTTTGGCCGTTTGACCGCAGATGTAGATGCCAATGAGCGACATTAGAATAATCGCAATAATGGTGCCGGAAAAGCCAATTGCAAGCCAGAGCGGAATGAACAGTAAAGCAAATGCGGAACCGAAGGTGCCCGGCGCCTTGGGCGCCAGGCCAGAACCAAAGCCAACACCGCAAAACACGATGCAGCGGTCCCGCCAGCTCATTTGCTTGAAGTTGATTGCCGGTTTATGCAAAATGTTGATACCCATGAAATTGAATGGAACAATTTACGCCATTCTGTAAATAAGTTAATCCCAAATTTTGGGTAATTTGTCCAATAATTGTAAGATTTACATCTAATTTTTGCTGCATTAGCAGCTGATAGTTGTGCGGGCTTATTGTAAAGCATAACTCATAGTCATCGCCACCGGCTAAAGCCAGCTGCCATTTTTTTTCTTGTTCTAATTTTGCAACTTCAGGAGAGACGGGAAGGCTTTCCAAATGCACAATTGCGCCCGCATTTGAGGCATCCAAAATATGCCCTAAGTCTTGCGCTAATCCATCTGAAATATCAATCATGCTGGTGGCTAAGCCTTTCAGCTGTTGACCCAGCTGGCAGCGCGGAGAGGGATAGTCCAGGCGCTTTTGCAGCGGATGGCCCAAATGCCGCAGGCCGTAAGCGGCGTCACCAACCGTGCCGCTGACGCAAATGAAATCACCGGGCTGCGCGCCTGAACGGGTCACCGCTTTGCCGGATTCAATCCAGCCGAGCGCCGTCACGGTAATTGTCAGGTGGGGGCTTTGTGTCGTATCGCCGCCAATTAAACTTACGCCAAATTGATCGCAGCAATCGTATAAGCCCTGACTGAAGCCTTTGAGCCAGCCGTGATCAATTTGGGGTAAGCTCAATGCCAATAAGATGCTGTGCGGTTTCGCGCCCATTGCGACAATATCAGATAAATTGACGGCAACAGATTTCCAGCCAATGGCATGTGGATGTGTATCGAGGGGAAAATGCCAGCCAGCAACCGAAGTATCGGCGCAAATGACCAATTGTTGCTGTGGTGGAGGGGTGAGCAGGGCTGAGTCGTCCCCAACACCTAAATCGACAGAATTTGCATTCTTGCGGTTGAAATAGGTGTCGATAATTGAGAACTCAGCCATACGCGCAAATCAACTTAAATTATTGAGCTTGCTGCTTTTCTGCTGCACGTAGAGTCGTTGCTAAACGGTCCAATACACCATTGATGTATTTATGGCTGTCTGCGCCGCCAAAATGTTTAGCCAGTTCAATCGCTTCGTCTAAAACAACGCGGTATGGAATTTCCAGATGCTCTTTCAATTCATAGGCGCCAAGACGGAGCGCCGCCCGTTCTACGCCGTCCAGCGCAGAAAGTTCGCGGTCCAGTACAGGAATTAAGAGCGCATCCAATGCTTCATGATTGGCAACCACTTGAGTCAACAATTCATGATAATAGCTTAGATCCACTTTGTGCATGGCATTTTCCACACGCGTGCGTGCTTCAATCTCATGCACTGGATTGTGGCTCATCTGCCATTCATAAATTCCTTGCACAGCAAAACGACGTGCTTTGCGTTTTGCTGCATAAGTTGCTTGAAGTGTTTGCGACATAGCGTTAAATAGCCTTTAACAAGTTAACCATTTCAATAGCAGTCAAGGCAGCTTCGCCGCCTTTATTGCCTGCTTTTGTACCCGAGCGTTCAATCGCTTGTTCAATGCTGTCCGTAGTCAATACACCATTAATCACCGGCAGGCCAGTATTTAGGCCAACCACGCCTAAACCTTTCGCGCATTCGCCAGCAACGAAATCGAAGTGAGGCGTGCTGCCGCGGATCACTGCGCCGAGCGCAATCACGGCATCAAAACGTTCAGTTTCCGCTAATTTTTTAGCCACCACTGGAAGTTCCCATGCGCCTGGTGCATGAACAACAGTGATATTATCCTCTGATACGCCATGACGTTTCAATGTATCAATTGCACCGTCCAGCAGATGTTCGACAACAAAGCTGTTAAAACGGCCAACCAGGATCGCGTAACGGCCTTCGCTCGCGAGATGTAACATACCTTCAATACGGCGAACTGCCATAGCAACCTCGATTATTTCTCTGATGTTTGGTTTGCGGTGATATATTCCACCACTTCTAAATTAAAGCCTGACAGCGCATTGAAGCGTAAAGGTGAGCTCAACAGCTTCATCTTTTCGACGCCTAAGTCACGCAGAATTTGCGCGCCCACGCCAATGGTTTGGTACTGCTGAGACAGCGCGGCGCTAGATTTGGTCGGTTTTGGCGAACACAGGCTGTCTAGGGCTGGGCCCAAGTCCTGCAAATGGCGCTGGCCAATCCAGACTAAGACGCCGCGGTCGCTGTTGGCGATTTCTTTCAGCGCTTTATCTAAATTCCAAGCGGGTTCGCCGTCTTGCTTGTTGATTTTCAGCAAGTCGCGTGCAGGGCTGAAGCCGTGTACACGGACTGTGGTGACACCTGCTTTAGGCTCACCTTTCACCAGCGCCAAATGAATATCCGGGTTGCCGATTTCACGGTAGCGGAATAATTCAAAGGTGCCGTATTCAGTATCCAGTGTTTGCTGGTCAATACGTTCAACCGTCTGCTCATTGGTCATGCGGTAATGAATCAGATCCGCAATGGTGCCGATTTTCAGGCCGTGTTTTTCTGCAAACACTTCCAAGTCAGGGCGGCGCGCCATCGTGCCGTCTTCATTGATAATTTCACAAATCACCGATGCCGGTTCTAAACCCGCCAGGCGTGACAAATCACAGCCGGCTTCGGTATGGCCTGCGCGGTGCAGTACGCCGCCCGGCTGCGCCATTAATGGGAAGATGTGGCCCGGCTGGACGATATCTGCAGGTTTGGCATGCGCAGCAACCGCTGTTTGGATGGTATGCGCGCGTTCAGCAGGAGAAATGCCTGTCGAAATGCCTTTAGCGGCTTCAATCGACAGCGTAAAGTTTGTGCCGTGCTGAGCGCCGTTGGCATCCACCATGAGCGGCAGTTTCAGCTGTTCGCAGCGTTCACGGCTGAGTGTTAAGCACACTAAACCGCGGGCATGGGTAATCATGAAGTTAATGTCTTCAGGGCGAACATGAGTCGCTGCGATGACTAAATCGCCTTCATTCTCACGGTCTTCATCATCCATGAGGATAACCATTTTACCTGCACGAATATCTGCGACGAGCTCTTCAACTGTATTGAGCGGCATCAGCCTTCACCTTCTTCTTCGTCTTCTGTGAAGACACTAAACTTGTATGGATTGCTGCATAGTCTAACGTTTTTTTACGTCCTTTGCCTATGCTTATCATTTTCCCTTTCAGGTTCATTGTTATACACAGTCCGAGCCGACTTTTAAAGTCAGCTTTATTTCAAAAGAATGCATATGTGTATAATCTTTAAACGATTGAAAAGAATGAAAAATGACAAAGTTATATCGCAGGCGCATAAAACGGCATTCAATTTGGCGGCGCAGCATTTAAAATATGCAAATTCAGCATTTTTTGATCAATTGATCCTGCATAACCGAAAAATCAGCTCTATTTAGGTCTGGATTTGCCGCCTTTATCCAGAGTCCGCTGTTAAAAATTCACGCATCATGGCTTTTTGGGACCTTAAGATCAGCAGATGGGCGTACAGATGCTGCCATATGCCGAACAGCAGGCCAGGCAGCATCCCTGAACGGCTGCTTGGCTGAAGCATGCGCTATTGATCATCGCCGATAAAACTTTTTTGCAGCTCAGCGGCAGCTTGATGCACCGCTTCATCGGCAGTTTTACTCCAAATCAAGCAAACTTTGGATGGCGCAGGCGCAGGATCAAGCGCAATCAGTTTGACGGCAGCAGGAAGCTGGCTGCGGAACTCTTCCGGCACAATGCAAATGCCGAGGCCCGCATCAACTAAATCAAGCTGGCAGGCCTTGCGTGAGCGGATGGATGATTTTTGCGGATAAAATCCATGATTGATACATAAATTTGCAGCTAAATAGCTTAATCCGCCGCGCTCCGCATGCGGTGTGGAGACAAATTGCTGTTGGCTTAATTCGGCAATACTGATGCAGTCTTTTTGCTGAAAAAAGGGATCATCCTGATGCACGGCCGCATAGAGCGGCTGCGCATACAGTTCGGCGCAGTGCACATCCTGCAAATTCCGACGGGTTGGCGGGCGAATCAAGCCCAGGTCAATCCCGCCATTCAGGACGGCTTCAATCTGCTGTTCGGAAGACAGGGTGCTGATTTCCACTTCGAGTGTGTATTTTTCGCAGAGTTTATGCAGAGACTGAATTTTGATGAAATCCATCACGATGCTGCTGGAATGCGCCAGCTGCAGGCAGCGCCCGTGTCCATGGGCAATGCTGTTCGCGGCGTCGATGGAATGTTCAATATTCAATAAATGCATTTTCAGCTTTTGATAAAAAGATGAGCCTGCCGCCGTCAGCTGAATTTTCTTGTCCGTGCGGTCAAATAAGCAGAATCCAATCTCTTCTTCCAGCATTTTAATCTGCCGGCTTAAGGCGGACTGGGCAATGAACAGCTGTTCAGAAGCGGCGGTAAAACTGCCGTGCTCGACGATAGCAATGAAATATTGAAACTGTTTCAGGGTCTTCATATCTTGAAATGAGATAGGTTGCTATAAATTTTATATTAGATTAGATCGTTTATTTTGCCTATGTTGAAGACATGATTTTTTCGGAAGTGTTCAGCATGCGTCAAATTGCAGCGGTTTGGCTGATCTTGTTTTTGCTGTGCTTAGGTGCGCAGCAATTTGATTGTTTTAAATTCGGCAGATTTTTAGAATCGGCCGATCTGAGTGAGTAAAAAGTGAAAGAAAAGCGGACTGGTGTCCGCTTTTCTTTGAGATGGATCAATGAACAGCTTAGAAGAAGCCCATTGCTTTGGTAGAGTAGCTTACCAGCAGGTTTTTGGTTTGCTGATAATGATCAAGCATCATTTTGTGGTTTTCACGGCCAATGCCTGATTTTTTATAGCCGCCAAAGGCTGCGTGCGCAGGGTAGATGTGGTAGCAGTTGGTCCATACGCGGCCCGCTTGAATTGCGCGGCCGGCGCGGTAAGAGGTATGCGCAGAGCGTGACCAAACCCCAGCGCCGAGACCGTAAATGGTGTCATTGGCGATTTTGATGGCTTCATCAAAATCTTTGAAAGTGGTGACCGACAATACGGGGCCAAAGATTTCTTCCTGGAAAATCTTCATGCTGTTGTCGCCTTTGAAAATAGTCGGCTCGATGTAGAAGCCTTCGCCTACTTCTTTGCGTTCGCCGCCGCCCGTGAGAACTTGAGCGCCTTCCCCGCGGCCTGTTGCGATACAGCCTAAGATTTTCTCCTGCTGCTCTTGAGATGCCTGCGCGCCAATCATGGTCTCAGTATCCAGCGGATGGCCTGTCTTGATGCGTTTAACGCGTTCAATGGCTTTTTCAAGGAATTTGTCTGCAATGCTTTCATGCACCAGTGCGCGTGATGGGCAGGTGCAGATTTCACCTTGGTTCAGGGCGAACATGGCAAAGCCTTCCAGCGCTTTATCCAGGAAATCATCATCCTGATCCATAATGTCTTCAAAGAAGATATTCGGTGATTTGCCGCCGAGTTCCAGCGTTACTGGAATAATATTTTCGGTGGCATATTGCATAATCTGCTGGCCAACAGCTGTAGAGCCGGTAAAGGCAATTTTCGCAATACGCGGATTGGTCGCCAGCGGGCGGCCCACTTCGACACCGTAGCCATTGACAATATTCAGTACACCCGCCGGCAATAAATCCTGAATCAGTTCAGCCAGAACCAGAATGCTGACTGGGGTTTGTTCAGCAGGCTTTAAAACAATGCAGTTGCCTGCGGCCAATGCCGGCGCCAATTTCCACGTCGCCATTAAAATAGGGAAGTTCCACGGAATAATTTGCCCGACCACGCCCAACGGCTCATGAAAATGATAGGCAATGGTGTCTTCATCAATTTCTGAAATGCCGCCTTCCTGCGCGCGGATGCAGCCTGCAAAATAGCGGAAGTGGTCAATCGCTAGAGGAATGTCCGCCGCTAAAGTTTCACGGACAGGCTTGCCATTGTCCCAAGTTTCCGCCACAGCCAGCAGTTCTAGGTTTTGCTCCAGGCGGTCTGCAATTTTCAGCAGCAGATTCGAGCGTGTGGTGGGAGAGGCGCTGTTCCACGATGCTTTGGCTGCATGGGCGGCATCCAGCGCCAATTCGATGTCAGCGGCAGAGGAGCGCGGAATTTGAGTGAATACTTTGCCATCGACAGGGGAGATGTTGCCGAAGTATTCTCCATTTACAGGCGGCACCCATTTGCCGCCAATAAAGTTTTCATATTGTGATTTAAATTGAATTTTTGAACCGGGTTGATTGGGATCGACGTAACGCATATGAAAATTCCTTTGCTTATTATGGTGTGCTTTATCTCAAAGCTTACGGCTTTGGTATAAGGTACTTTTGTACATTATTTAACTAGCATACCTAATATAAGGTTGGAAAAAGGTTGGTTGAATGACGGTTTACAACCTTTAGACAAATGGTTACAAGGATAGCAATTACAGGGAAAGATGATCAGTCATAGCTTGAGAAGCTAAAGGATGACAGTGATGCAGAATTTAGTAGAAAAAAGGAAGCAAATAGAGAAATTTAGGCAAAGCAGCAGCCTATCGCCCATGCATGCTGAACTGCTGGGGCAAAGCATACACAGTTCCTGGCAGCGCTCCAGAACCGCCGAAATTCCTCAAGGCCGTTCGGCGGCGCCTATGCTGCCTGTGGCCAAGCAGGCGCCGAATGCGCTGCAGCAGGCTTTGACACACTGCGCTGAAGATTTAAAGCATATTGCACAGCAGTCTTCGATGGTGGTGGCGGTTGGGGATGTCGGCAGCACCATTATATGGACAGCCTCCAGCCAGCAAATGCAGAGCGCAGCTGAAAGCGTGCATTTTATGGAGGGCGGGCAATGGAAAGAAGAACTGGTCGGCACCAATGCGCTGGCATTGTCTTTAAAAACCCAGCAATCCAGCTGCGTCTTTTCCAATGAACACTATATGGCGTCCATTCATGACTGGGTGTGCTATGCCGCGCCGATTATTGACCCTTATTCCAAGCAGATTCTGGGGGTGATTGATTTATCCACGACATGGAAAAATCACAATAGCTTAGGTTTGCTGGCTGCTGAGCGCTGCGCTTCGATTATTCAGTCGGCGCTGCAGGAGCAATATAAGCAGCAGCTGTATATTCGGGCATTTTCGGCCTCGCAAGTACTGTTTAACGGCAAAGTGCTGGTCATGACTCCGCGGCAGATTGAAATTTTAACGATTTTGGCGCTGTGCCCGCAGGGCATGACCTTAGATACTTTGCATCAGGCGCTCTATGGCGAGCGCAAGGTCAGCATCGGCACCTTAAAAGCGGAAATGTCGCAGCTGCGCGATGTATTGGGTGGCATGCTGGGATCCCGGCCTTATCGGATTTTAGCCAACGTTGAAGCGGACTTCCTGCTGGCGGAGCAGGCGCTGGACGCCGGCTATACCGAATCTGCGCTGAAATTGTGTTCAGGCGTTTTCCTGGCGAAAACGGAAAGTCCATTTTTATGCGCTTGGCGGGACTGTTTAGAGTCGCGCCTCAGCGATGCGATTTTTAAGGCCAATGAAACCGATGTGCTGCTGCGCCATGTGGCGCGGTTTCCTGAAGCCATTGATGCGGTGGAGCGGCTGATTGAGCTGATGCCCAAGCAGCATCCGATTCATCAAACGCTGCTGAAGCAGAAGCTCTACGGCAGCAGCTGATGGACACGCTACAGGCCTTTATCGGCCAGCCATTGAAACAGCTGCTGATAAACGCTGTCGCGGACAGACTTCTGGGACAGCACTAAATCATGCAGGCCATTTGGTATGCTTTGCACCGTGACATCTCCCTGAATTTTTTTGGCATATTTTTGAATATCCTTAACCCCTAAAATCACATCGCTGGTCTGGGCGTCTTTGCCCCATTTGCGCGGATTTTTAGTTTGATTCGAGTGCATCACCAGCACCGGCACATCAATTTTAACGCCTCGGTGAATCTCTTTTTGCGCTTCAAAAATCGCCCTGACAAAGCTTAAGCGCACCTTTGGATACGCTGTTTTTTTCCAGTCCAGGCTGAAGTCCCATTCGCCCTTTAAATCTTTATGCAGGCTGGCGGTATACCATTTATTCAGTTCGCTGGGGAACTGCAGGTCGGGAAAGATCTTGCCGATCCGGCTCAGGTTCGGCAGCCCTAATTTGCGCTTAACCGGATTCATGTTGAAATCGTAAAAAGGGCTGTTGACCCATAGCGCTTTAATCAGCGGATGATTGGGATGATGCGCCGCATACAGTGTAGTGGTCAGGCCGCCGGTTGAGTGGCCGCACAGCAATACCGAATCGTGGCCTTCAGCGCCAATAATCTCTAAAGCTTGGGTAATTTCAGCATCATATTCCGCAATATCACGCACGTTGTAATATTTTTGATGCGGCAAAATGGAGCGGCCGTATTTTCTTAAATCCAGCGCGTAAAAGTCAAAACCGTGCTGATTGAACTGTTCCGCCATTTCCGTTTGAAAAAAATAGTCAATAAAGCCATGAATATACAGTACGGCTTTTGGTGTGCTTTGCGGGGCTTTTTTGCGAATTAGGGTGGCAATGACTTTGCCTTCATAATCATCGGGGAAGTGCAGCGCGGCTTGTTCATAGCCTGCGCCGAGGATATCCGGCTGGTATGCGACAGGGGGCTGAGTTGCTGACATAATTTGCTCTGGTTGTTATTGTCATGAAGCTTCTTATCCTTGATGAAGTCCAAAATTTTGTCAACCGCAAACAAAAAAAGAC
Organism: Acinetobacter bouvetii DSM 14964 = CIP 107468; assembly: GCF_000368865.1. Lineage (GTDB taxonomy): Bacteria > Pseudomonadota > Gammaproteobacteria > Pseudomonadales > Moraxellaceae > Acinetobacter > Acinetobacter bouvetii. The sequence continues at coordinate 73,832 of NZ_KB849728.1, read as the reverse complement.
AATTTAAGTGCACGGGCCAGACAGGATGAGGCAGCCCCGAATGAAACAGTATGGACATCTGTTTCATTCCACTTAAATTGTCAAAGCAAACAAAAGGCGCAGCAGGGATTAGACGGCCGCTTTAAAATCCAGCACGGATGCATTTGATTTGAGCGCAGCTTTGAAGATGTCGACTACTTGAGCATGCGTCGCTTTACGCGGGTTGGTCAGCATGCAGGCATCTTTTTGCGCATTTTCAGACATAACGGCCAAATCCTGCTCTTTCACCCCCAGTTCTGAAAGGCTGGATGGAATGCCAATCGATGCGGATAATTCGCGAATCGCGTCAATGGCGGCATATGCGGCTTCTGTCACAGTTAAACCGTCAGTGTTCACCCCCATCAGTTCAGCAATGCGCGCATAGCGGTCAGGACAGGCAATCAGATTGAATTCACAGACGTGCGGCAATAATACTGCATTGCAGACCCCATGCGGCAGGTTGTAGAAACCGCCGAGCTGATGGGCCATGGCATGCACATAACCCAAAGATGCATTGTTGAAGGCCATGCCCGCTAAATATTGCGCATAGCTCATGGCATCGCGCGCTTCGAGGTTTTCGCCATTGGCCACTGCCGGGCTGAGCCATTCGCTGATCATTGAAATCGCTTTTTCTGCGCAGGCATCGGTAATTGGCGTTGCCGCAGTTGAGACGTATGCTTCAACAGCATGGGTTAATGCATCCATACCTGTAGCTGCTGTTAATGCGGCCGGTTTGGCAACCATCAGTTTCGGGTCGTCAATCGCAATCAGCGGGGTGCAGCGCCAGTCGACAATCGCCATTTTGACATGCGTGTCAGTATTGGTAATGATGCAGAAGCGGGTCATTTCTGAAGCTGTGCCTGCTGTGGTGTTAATGGCAATCAGCGGGGTCATCGGCACCGTGCTTTTATCAATGCCTTCATAGTCACGGATGTGGCCGCCGCCAGCTGTGACTAAGCCAATGCCTTTAGCGCAGTCATGGGAAGAGCCGCCGCCCAGAGATACAATAAAATCACAGCCTTGTTCGTTATAAGCAGCAACGCCGTTGTGGACATTGATGTCGGTCGGGTTCGGCTCTGCGCCGGGGAAGATGTGGCTGTCTACGCCGGCTTCTTTTAAATAGCCCGCAATGGTGTCTGCAACACCAAATTTAAATAAACCGGCATCTGTCACAATCAGCGCTTTCTTCGCGCCCAGATTTTGCGCTTTGCCGCCGATTTCTTTGGCGCAGCCTGGGCCAAAGAGCGATACGCAAGGGATGTAAAAACCGTTCGTTTGATCTGCAATATTTTTAAAAGCCATGGTGCGATTCCTTCTACCATTCATTGTCGTCATTGTTATGGGTGATGCTCACCGTAAAATGAGTATTGAATAGCGGTTCTGAAAATTACACCTACCAAAGACCTACCAAAGATAAGGGATTGCTGGCACGCTATCAGATTTCATTTTTAAGAATTTGATATTTATTTAATTTTTTGGTTTTTAAAAAATTTTAAGCGCGCTTTTCATGCCACTAAGGTCGATATAACCCGAGTCGGCTAGAACACATCAGCCATGGCTTGAGCGCTGTAACAATATTTTGCTATGAAAAGCGGTTTCATCTTGTGCGGAAACTTAATATATTCATTAAACTCATCTCAAAGGATTTGCATGATGAATGAACGTAGAAATTTGACGAACTTTCTTGATCTGGTTGCGCTGATGGGACATCCGCAATTTGATTCGTCTTTATTGGCCTGCCTTGCAGAGTGGGTGCAAGCGAAGCACTTTTCTATTTTGAGGGTGGAAGATCAGTCTCCAGCCCTATTGTTATGCGGCACATATAATGATCATCACAGCGTCCCTTTGCGCTGCGGCCAGTCGTATGTACAGCGCTTTCATGCTTATGATGATTTATATCAAAATTTAGTGAATCAAGAGCTTCAGCAGCATCAAATACTGACTGGGCAGGTGTGTGCGGATGATATTGTTTTTTCACCCTATCGGCGTGAAATTTACGAACAAAACAATTTAATTCAGCGCTTGTGCGGTTTTTATCGAGATGAAAATAATCATCCGATTTTATTTAATTTATACCGCCATAAAGAGCAGGGCTTTTATTCGGATCATGAAATTGCCAATTTTGAACAGATGATTCCTGCATTGTCTAAGCTGATGCATGGTCATTTAGCATTACAAGCCCAACCTGATTTTAAAGTCCAGCTATTGAAAAGACAGCCTTTGCTGGCACCGCAAGAAATTGAAGTCTGCGCTTTGGTTTTAAAGGGAATGAGCTATGCCGGCATTGCGGTTACGATGGGGCTGAAAGAGTCGACGGTCAAAACCTACCGCAACCGCGCCTTTGATAAATTGGGGATTCATTTCAAAAACCAGCTGTTTGCAATGTTTATGCACGCTTAAATATATTGAGCGAGTCTTTCAGGCCATGGACGTCCTCTTTTTGGGGGACAAGGCCGCGTAAGGATGTTGTATATATTTCAGAACATATAGGGAATATATGGAATGGAAGCCTTCGCTATGGAACGTTCAGCATTCGAACTGCGCATTACTGACTTCAAGTCAGAAGCTAAAGATATTGTGGTGCTGGAACTGCAGCATCCGGAAAAAAAGCCATTAAGCCCTTTTACCGCAGGTTCACATTTGGAAGTGTATTTGCAAAACGGCTGTATCCGGCATTATTCATTGCTGAATTGTCCCAGTGAAACGCATCGTTATGTGATTGCTGTTGGACTTGCGCCAAATGGGCGCGGCGGTTCACAAAATATTCATCAGGCTTTGCGTATGGGGGATTTGCTGAAAGTGAGTCCGCCGCGAAACAATTTTAGTTTAGTCGATGCGCCTGAATATTGCTTTATTGCCGGCGGCATAGGCATTACGCCGATTTTGTCTATGCTCCGCAGATGCATAGCGCAAGGGAAAAAATGGCGGTTATTTTACAGCGTGCGCAATAAACAGCGCGCTGGGTTTTATGAAGAACTGCAGCAGTTATCGGAGAGCAATATTCATTTTCATTTCAATGATGAGCATGAAGGGTGTCAGCTCGATATCAGCAAGGTGGTTGCTTCATTGTCTCCAGAAGAACATCTCTATTGCTGCGGCCCTGAGGCTTTAATGCAAAGCGTGAAGGATGCTGCCGGCCATCTCCCTGCGCAGCATGTGCATTTTGAATGGTTCAGTGCGCCAGCCTCAGTACCGGCAGCAACCGATAGCGGAGGATTTCGGGTCAAATTAAAACGCTCCGGGCAAGAAATACCGGTGATGGTGGACCAGTCAATCTTAGATGCCTTAGAGCAAGCCGGAATGGATTTGCCATTTTCATGCCGTGCCGGGATCTGCCGCACCTGTGAAGTCACGGTATGTTCAGGAACGCCGGATCATCTAGACATGATTTTAAGTGATGAAGAAAAAGCTGCAAATACATCGATGCTGATTTGTGTGTCTCGCGCCAAAAGCGCAATGATTGAGCTTGATCTTTGACTGTGAAATAAATATTCAAATCAAAAAAATAGGGAAATAACATGACGATTCCAGTAGTGAATATTATTGAAGCTTGCCGTAAAGCCAGCGATAAAATGGCCAATAAAGATACGCCATTAATTTTAAATGAATGGTATGTGGCTGCGTTTAAAGATGAGGTCGGCCGTGAACTCTTAGCGCGGAAAATTTTAAATAAGCGTGTGGTGATGTACCGTACTTTGGACGGGGCGCCAATTGCGCTGGAAGACCGCTGCGCACACCGGTCATTCCCGCTGTCTAAAAGCCATTTAGACGGTGACAATATTATCTGCGGCTATCATGGCTTTAAATATAGCTGCACGGGTGACCTGGTTGAAATTCCGTCACAAAGCAAATGCCCGCATGGGATTGGCATTAAAACCTATAAACTGGCAGAAACTGGGCCATTGGTTTGGATTTGGCTGGGGGATCAAAGTCTTGCGGATGAGTCGAAGATTCCGCATTTGCCTTGGTTGGAGAACCCAAATTGGGCATGTACATCGGGCTATTTTTTCCATCCAGGAAATTATGTCAGCATGCATGAAAACCTGATGGATTTAACCCATTTAACCTTTTTGCATGCTGCCACAATTGGCACGCCAGACTATGCCAGCGCGCCGTATAAGACCGAATTAAAGGATGGGCATTACAAACTCATTCGTGAAGTTGTACCCACGACTTTATCGCCAGTTTGGGGGCAAACAACAGGCTTGGCGGGAAAAGATACCGCTGCGCGCATTGCAACCTCAGAATTTTTGTCTCCAGGCTTACATCAGGTCAGTGTGAAATTTTATGATTCGGCACTGGATGAAGAAACGCGTGAAAATTATAAAATTCATACCGCGCATATTTTGACCCCGGAAACCAACAATACCATGCATTATTTTATTGTTCACGGCCGCGATTTTGCCTTAAATGATGAACACATTGAACGTTTTATGCATGAGCAATTATTTGCAGCCTTTCAAGAGGATGTTGAGGGTTTAGGCGCATTGGAAGCGATTTTAGATGATCAGGATGAGCATCATTTTGAAATTTCTGTCGCCAGTGACTCACCCGCAGTTGCAACACGCATTTATTTAAAAAAACGTGCCGAACAAGAGAAAGGCTAAATTAAAGTTAAAGGCATATTTAAATTAAATTGAAATACGCCTTTAGTCGGGGTATGATTTTAAAAAAATAGTTAATATATTAATTAAAGTTGAAAGTGTGTAAATGGACTTCACCTCGGAAAATGGAAAATGATGATGAGATCAAAAAAAATCAAGCTTTTGAGCTTGGCGATATTAAGCATAGGGCTTTCTCAAAATGCGCTTGCAGAAGATCATTGGAAGCTTTTTTTGAAAAATGCATATATTGATCGTGATTTTGATAATGATGCAGTTAAAGATACCGGCAGTTGGTCGCAAGCCATTTCATTATTTTATGATTCAAAATTTCAAGATACGCCAATCGATCAGCTGCAAATTGGCCTGGATGCAAATGTGCAATATGCAGTGCGTTTGAGCAATGATAAGCATGCCGCTGATTCGGTGCTGCCTTTCGATGCGCAGAGCCAAAAGCAGGCCTCTGACTATGCTAAATTTGGGGGCGCAGTAAAACTCAAATATAAAGAGAATGTGCTGAAGGTCGGTGAGATTTGGTCTGACTCGCCGGTTGCAAATATTGATGCGAGCCGCCAGTTGGTCGGTACGTATTTGGGGGGAACTCTAAGCAGTACCGTCAATGATCATTTGAGTCTTGAGCTGGGTGTGCTCAGCAAATATTCAGCACGCAATGATGATCAGTTCAGAAAGCTATCCTATACCCAAAATGGCAATAAAATTCAGTCAGATGGGATGAGCTATATCGATCTTAAATATCGCGTGAATGATCAGCTGAAAGCAGCGTATTCATTTGCGCATTTAGAAAATATTTTCAATAAACACTATGTGGGTTTAGAGCATAACTATGCTTTGAATGCGGATACCCAGCTCAATTCTAAAGTGCGTTATTTCAATGTGCAAGACACCGGCTCAATTGCAGCTATTGACAGCCAAAATATTGGTGTGATTGAAACCGTAAAATATAAAAATCATACCGTGGCTGCCGGCGTGCAAAAAATAGTGGGAGATGCATTCCCTGCGCTGGATGGCTACATTCCAGAGCTTTACTTTGTGAACTGGAATGTCACCGGGTTTTTCAAAAAGAATGAACAAACGTATCATTTCATCTATGGTTATAATTTTAAAGATTATGTGCCAGGCCTAAATGCCTTGGTTAAATACTCATACGGTGAAAAAATTAAACTTGCGGATGGTATTGAAAATAATGAATCAGAGCTGAATCTCATCGGTGCCTATAATTTTCAGCATGATTATTTGAAAGGTATGGGTTTGCAATATTTATTTGCAAAATATGACACTAAATATGGCAATGATTTTGATGAAAACCGTTTTTTTGTCACCTATACAAAGAAATTTTAATCACTAAATCAACTGAGTATGATGCGAAATTAATGGTTTAAATTTTTTTTACCATTTAGTTAATATATTAACAAATAAGCAGTCAAAAAACATTCTATTATATGGAGATAGAGATGGAATTAACTTCTGCAGCAGTGTCAGGCAAGGACCGCATGACCAGGGATGAGCGAAAAGTCGCCTATGCCACCATTGTGGGAACGACGGTTGAATGGTATGACTTTTTTATCTATGCGGCAGCGGCAGGCCTGATCTTTAAAGACCTGTTCTTTGCGCCGGCAGGCAATACTTTAGGAACATTGCTGGCCTTTGCCACCGTTGGCATCAGCTTTTTATTTCGTCCTTTTGGCGCCTTTTTAGCAGGGTATTTAGGGGATAAATATGGGCGCCGGATTGTTTTAGTCACGACATTGGTATTGATGGGTTTAGCCACAACATGTATTGGCTTATTGCCAACCTATGCCAGTATTGGCGTGATGGCGCCTATTTTGCTGCTGGTGCTGCGTATTTTTCAAGGGATTGCCGCTGGTGGTGAATGGGGCGGCGCTGTACTGATGGCGGTCGAGCATGCACCCAAGCATAAGCGTGGCCGTTTTGGCGCATTCCCGCAAATTGGTGTGCCCTTAGGTTTGATCCTTGCTTCGGGCATGTTTGCGCTGATGACCGGTGTGATTGCTCCAGGAGATGCTTTTGTAGAGTGGGGATGGCGCATTCCATTTTTATTCAGCGTCGTGCTGCTGTTCATTGGCCATTGGATTCGCCGTACGGTTGAAGAAAGCCCTGTTTTTGAAGAAATCAAAGAGCGTAAAAGCGCATCTCAAACACCGATTCGCGATTTATTTAAAAACCATAGCCTTGTTGTATTGTTAGCGGCCTTGGTCTTTGCAGGGAACAGTGCAAGCGGTTATATGACCACGGGCGGATTTATTCAAAACTATGCGACAAATCCTGATGGCCCTTTAGCTATGGCGCGTACGCCAGTATTGATTGCTGTCACGATGGCATCTTTCTGCTGGCTGATTACCACTTATATTTCAGGGGCCTTGTCTGACAAAATTGGGCGTAAAAAGACCTATGTCTTGGGCTGGATTGTGCAGCTTGTCGGTATTTTTGCTTTATTTCCCTTGGTAAATACAGGGATTTTCCAGCTTTTTGCGCTGGGTTTATGTTTCTTGGCAAGCGGCATTGGCTTAACGTATGGCGTGCAGTCTTCTTATTATGCTGAGCTTTTTCCTGCTTCAATTCGTTTTTCAGGCATCTCAATTTCATATGCGCTGGGTGCAATTTTAGGCGGGGCATTTGCGCCAATGATTGGTACTTGGCTTGTAAGTGTGACGGGTTCAACCGTTGCGGTTTCATACTATTTAGCATTCATGGCGACTGTTGCACTGCTTTCGACCTTGGCTATTCGTGACCGCACGGGCATTCCATTGGGGCCTGATCATGAAGCTGAACAAAACAAGTCACCGCTGGTATGGCGCAAATAATTTTGGTGATGTGATATTGATTTAAATTAAAAGCTCCAATGTGTTTGGGGCTTTTTTCATGCCTGTGGCTAAGAAGATAGGTGGCCGTAAAGATCAGGTGATTTCAATTTAGTACTTCAATTGGGATTTACGTATTTTTGAGCAGAGTCAGGGGAGGGCAATGTTAAGCTGACGTAGGCGGTATTTGGCTGCTGGCTGCTCATAAAATCGTAAAAGATTTCGTTCTACGCCAATCGCTGAGAAAAAGACAATAAAAAAGCCCCAATCTTTCGATCAGGGCTTTTTGAATTTGGAGCGGGAAAGGAGACTCGAACTCCCGACCCCAACCTTGGCAAGGTTATGCTCTACCAACTGAGCTATTCCCGCGGAGTCTATCCTGTTTTTTTACTAAAAAACTGAATCGAAAAAAATTTGGAGCGGGAAAGGAGACTCGAACTCCCGACCCCAACCTTGGCAAGGTTATGCTCTACCAACTGAGCTATTCCCGCGGAGTCTATCCAATTTTTTAAATAAAAAACCGAATGAAAAAATTTTGAGCGGGAAAGGAGACTCGAACTCCCGACCCCAACCTTGGCAAGGTTATGCTCTACCAACTGAGCTATTCCCGCATAGCCACGTATAATACAGTAAGCAGTTTCAAGGTCAATAACTTTATGCAAAACCTTGGTTCAATTGCATAAAATAAAAACAATTTTAAGATGGTTGCTAAATATTTAAACAAAACGCTTTGATTTTAGGTGCTGCAGGCAGTGTTCTGCTGAGTTAAATTTGCTCATGACAGCGGAACCGGCGGTGAGAACACGCTATACTGAAAGCAGTTTTTTTAATTTTGGAGCGCAGCTTTGAGCTTGGAACAGCAACTCATCGAACGTTTACAGCAGTTATCGCCAAGCCATTTAGACGTGGTGAATGAATCTGCAGGCCATGGCGGCTATTTCCCAGGCAAAGAATCACATTTTAAAGCGGTGATCGTCAGTGAGGCTTTTGCTGGCTTGCGTTTGGTGCAGCGTCATCAAAAAGTCTACGCAGCGGCAGGCGATTTATTAGGCCCGGGCAGTATTCATGCGCTGGCGATTCACGCCTATTTGCCTGAAGAATGGAAAGGGCAGGATACCTCCAGCCCTGACTGCGCGCACGCTCCAAAGCCTTAACGGACATTGAATGAATATGGAAACTCAATTGCTGATTAAAATCATTCATATGTCCGCGGTTACATTGGCTGTTTTGGCCATTTTCATCCGGGCCTTTACGCTGTTTAAGGGGGTGCAGGGCAATCAGCCGAACCCAGCAGGCCGAAAGCTGTTTGTGGCGCTGCAGCATTTATCCATGACGCTGATTGCAGCGACAGGTATTGCGCTATTAGTGATGAAAAACTTTGATGTGCAGCCATGGTTTTATGCCAAAGTAGTACTGTTTTTAGTCATGTTGTCGTCATTAAGCAAGGCCTACCGTAAAACTGATACTGTACAGCTGCAGCAGCGCCGCGCAGGCTTATTCTTGGCGGCTGTGGCCTTGCTTGCCATTATTGGCTTGGTCATGATTAAGCCGAACTTTGGCTGATCTTCAGGCAGGGATGCTTTAGGATGCATAAATTGTCAGACATAATAAATTGCACATAAACTGTTCTCAGGTAGACTGAGAACAGTTTAAATAATAATGAGATAGAGGGGTTTTATGCGTACACGAGTGGTGTTTAACCAAAAAGGCGGTGTGGGGAAATCCAGCATTACAGTAAATTTGGCGGCCATCAGCGCGCATCAGGGCTTAAAAACGCTGGTGATTGATTTGGACCCGCAGGCCAATTCCAGCCAGTATTTGCTGGGGGATGACGCGACGTATTCGGCCGATAAGCCTGCATTGGAACCCAATATTGAAAATTATTTTGAAGAAGTGCTGGGCACGCAGCAAAGCAAAGGCTTGCTGGGCAATGCCATTGGTTCAATTTTAAAAAACCGTTCTAAAGGATTGGACAGTTATGTGCACCAATCGCCGTTTAAGAATTTAGATGTCATTCCTGCCAGCCCAAGCCTAGGCGCTTTGGCTTATGCGCTCGAGTCTAAGCATAAAATTTATAAGCTGCGCGATGCGCTGCAGCAGCTGAGCGGAAAATATGAGCGTGTGTTTATCGACACGCCGCCTGCGTTTAACTTTTTTACGCTGTCGGCATTGATTGCCTCCGACCGGGTACTGATTCCGTTTGATTGTGATGTTTTTTCAAAACGCGCACTGCAAACACTGATTGAAAATGTGATTGAAACGCAGGATGACCACAATGACGGTTTGGAAATCGAAGGCATTGTGGTGAATCAATTTCAGGCGCAGGCCAAGCTGCCGCGTGAAGTGGTGCAGCAGCTGAAGGATGAAGGATTGCCGGTGCTTGAAAATATGCTGCCGCCGTCAGTTTTGATGAAAGAATCGCATCATAAAAATCAGCCGTTGGTGCATTTGGCAGCAGATCATAAATTGACGCAGGCCTATCAATCATTGTTCAATGAAATTGAGCAAAAATAAGATCGAGACATTTATGAAAGCAAGCACATTCAGCCTTCTCAAGTTAAGCCTTTTGGCCGCCAGTTCACTGCTGTTGGGCGCATGCGCCACGGCGGTAAAGCCAACCTATGTTTCACCGACACAGTACCAGTCACTGAATTGTTTTCAATTGCAAAGCGAATATAACCGCATTCAGGAATATTTGAATAATGGCGTACAGCCTGCCAAGCGTACAGGCATGGGAGTAGGTGTCGGTTTAGGCGGCGGCTGGAGCAATCACGGCGGCTGGGGCATTGGCCCTAGTGTTTCGGTCAATATGGGCCAGTCTTCCAATACCAAAAAGACAGAAATTGCCCGTTTGATGGGCGAACAGGAAGCCGTGCTTCAAGCCGCTAAATTTAAAGGCTGTCCGATGATTCCACGGACAGCCGCTGCGCAATAATAGCATTTCATGCATGCACCCTCATGCTCAGCCTGCTTCTGCAAAATAGGCTGAGCATGAGAAAAGTGTAATAAAACTTGTCGATGTATCCCTGCATTTTCAAATATCTGCTCCGTGCTTATGGGGAAGATGATTTTTTGATGTTAAATATTTGAAAAATATAAAATAAAATTAACATTGATTTTATGTGCAAAACTGTTCCAGTGCTCTCAATTCTGCATTTATTTCCTGTGATGCCGGCCGTAAAATTCTTTTTTAGCCTGATCTGTACTTGTTTTTATAAATTATTTTCAGCTAAGGTGTGCCCACTTTTGCATAGTTCCGGGTTTTTATGATTGAGAGTTGGCTTTTTGTTTTAGCAATGATTGCGGTACTGATGACGCCAGGCCCGACCAATGCATTGCTGGCAAGCTCAGCGCATCAACAGGGCATCGCGAAAACCAGCTTATTTATTCCTGCAGAATTTTTTGGCTATTTTTATGCCATTAATCTTTGGGCTTTATTGATTCATTTAAGTGCGCCCATTTGGCCAAATTTAATTCATATTCTGCATTTTTTGAGTATGGCCTATGTGTTTTGGCTGGCTTTCCGTCTGTGGAAGTCTTCAGACTTGCATAAGCACAATCAGCGTTTCACGTCTATCCGTCCGCGCCAGCTGTTTTTTTCAACGCTTAAGAATCCGAAAGCGCTGCTGTTCGCTGCCGGCATTTTGCCGCTGGAAACATGGGGAAATTCCACCAATTTTATCTTGGTTTTTGCGGTATTCAGTCTGGTGCTGCTGCCGTGCGCCTTGTTTTGGATGTCTTTTGGGCGCGCAATTCTGTCTGGCGATACCAAGCAGATCAAAGCCGATCTTTTATATAAGGGATCGGCCATGATGCTGGTGCTGTGCATGCTGCCTGTGCTGATCCGCTTTTTTTCTTGAGCGGAAAGCGCAGATGGCCGCGGCGCCGAAGAATCAGTTTTTCTTCATTTTTTGGCGGATAAAGCCAATAATGCCCGGCAAGACGCTGATAATGATAATGCCGAAAATTAAATGCGTGAAGTTGTCTTTCACAATAGGCATGTTGCCGAACAGATAGCCCAGCAGAATGAATGAACCTGTCCAGCACAGCGCGCCAATGACATTGTAGCTCAGGAAAAATTTATAATTCATGCTGCCGGCGCCAGCCACAAAAGGCGCAAAAGTGCGGGCAAAAGGGATAAAGCGGGCAAAAATAATGGTTTTACCGCCATGCTTGGCAAAAAAGTTTTGTGTCGCAATTAAATGCTGCTTATTGATAAAGCGGGATTCAATTTCAAATACCCGAGGGCCGATGTACTTGCCGATATGATAATTCAGCGTGTCACCTAAAACTGCGGCGAGAAACAGCAAGATAAATAAAATCCAAGGATCCATTGCCCCTGTAGATGCAGCCAATGCGCCAGCGGCAAAAAGCAGGCTGTCACCCGGCAAAAACGGCATCACCACTAAACCTGTTTCGACAAAAATAATCAGGAACAGAATGCCGTAAATCCAGACACCGTAATTGGCAATGAATTCCAGCAGGTGGTCATCTACATGTAATATAAAATCAATAAGTTCCATGAGTGAAAAACAAGCAAAAATGTAATGGAATGCTATCAGCACAGTCTTGTAAAGTCAGTATTAAAACGTAATTAATTTCATTCCACATTGTTTTAAATACGGAACGCTGGGTGTTGATAATCTATATTTATTAGATAAAAGCAACGACGTACCATTGACCCATCTTCAAAATAGAATTCAAAAGGTGTCACCATGTTTAATCCAAATACTGTTGTTAAAAATCTTGTCAATCAACCCGCCGCCAATGCGGCTGTTGCACTGATTGCCCGTATTCTTATGGCGTACATTTTTCTTGTTGCCGGTTGGGGGAAAATCACGGCCTACAGTGCAACAGTCGGTTATATGGAGTCTATGGGGGTGCCGGGCGCCATGCTGCCTTTAACGATTCTGGTAGAGTTCGGCGGCGGTTTGGCATTGCTGTTTGGTTTTCAGGCACGCTTTGCGGCATTGGGCTTGGCAGTGTTTAGCCTTATCACGGCATTTTTATTTCATGGCGGCGCAGAGGACAGCATCAATTTTATGAAAAATTTTGCCATGACCGGCGGCCTGCTGTTCTTAATGCTGCAGGGCGCAGGAAAATTCAGTATTGATCAGGCTATTGAAAAATAATCCGCAGATTGAGAGCTTTTTTGCCCAGCTGTAAAATAAAGAAGCCGCTTTCAGCGGCTTCCTGCTGTTGAAAGCCAGCCGATGTGTGTCTTTTTTTGAGGAATGTGCGCCGTCAATGCCACTGGAATCGGCCAATTTAGGGGTCTGTCCGAATAGTGTGCGCATTGCGTGGAAAAATGCTAGAATACCGCGCTTATATTCGTTGCCTGCATAGTTGTTTGCCATGACTACCAATACCCAAATTACTGAAGACCGCATCCTGATTTTGGATTTCGGTTCTCAATATAGCCAGCTGATTGCACGCCGTGTACGTGAAGCTGGTGTTTATTCAGAAATGTACGCATTTGATATGTCTGAAGAAGACATTCGTGCATTTAACCCAAACGGGATCATCCTTTCAGGCGGTCCAGAAAGTGTTCATGAAGAAGGTAGTCCGCGCGCGCCAGAAGTTGTATTCAGCTTAGGCGTGCCTGTTCTTGGCATTTGCTATGGCCTGCAAACCATGTCAGAGCAGCTGGGCGGCAAAGTCGAGCCGGGTACAGTGCATGAATTTGGCTATGCTGAAGTCAATATTCAAGTTCGTGACAAATTAATTGGCGATTTAGAAGATACTAAAGACCAGTTAAAAGTGTGGATGAGCCATGGCGACAAAGTAACGCGTATTCCTGAAGGATTCCAGGTTACTGCAAGCACGCCAAGCTGTCCGTATGCGATGGTTTCTGATGAAGCCCGCCGTTTTTACGGGATTCAGTTCCACCCTGAAGTAACGCACACTGCAAAAGGCGCAGAGCTGCTGTCTAACTTCGTTCACGGCATCTGCGGCTGCCGTAACCTTTGGAACTCTGAAAACATTATTGATTTGCGCGTAGAACAGCTGCGTGAGCAAATTGGTGATCAAAAAGTTCTGTTAGGCCTTTCAGGCGGTGTGGACTCATCTGTCGTGGCTGCGCTTTTGCACCGCGCGATTGGCGATCAATTGACATGTGTATTCGTGGACAACGGCTTGCTTCGTTTGAACGAAGGCGAGCAAGTGATGGACATGTTTGCGAAAAACATGGGTATCCGTGTGATCCGTGCCGATGCTGAAAACCGTTTCTTAACTGCGCTTGCGGGCGAAGTTGATCCTGAGAAAAAACGTAAAATCATTGGCCGTGAATTTATTGAAGTTTTTGCTGAAGAAGCGCGTAAGCTTGATGGCGTGAACTTCCTTGCGCAAGGCACAATTTACCCTGACGTAATTGAATCTGCTGCCACTAAAAACGGCAAAGCGCACGTGATTAAATCGCACCATAACGTGGGCGGCTTACCGGAAGATTTAGCGTTTGAATTGGTTGAGCCAATCCGTGACTTGTTTAAAGACGAAGTTCGCCGTTTAGGGACAACTTTAGGCTTGCCGTTTGAAATGCTTTACCGTCATCCATTCCCAGGTCCAGGTTTGGGCGTGCGTATTTTGGGTGAAGTGAAAAAAGAATATGCGGACATTTTACGTCTAGCAGATGACATCTTTATGCAGGAACTTCGTGCAAGCGGCTGGTATGACAAAACTGCGCAAGCATTTGCGGTATTCCAACCTGTTAAATCTGTTGGCGTAGTGGGTGATGGCCGCCGTTATGCATGGGTAATCGCGCTTCGTGCTGTAGAAACTGTGGACTTTATGACTGCACGTTTTGCACACCTTCCTTATGATCTTGTAGACAAAATCTCTACACGCATCATGAACGAAATTGCAGACGTTTCTCGTGTTGTTTATGACGTTTCGTCTAAACCACCAGCTACGATTGAATGGGAATAATTTAGGGATTTCAAGAAGCGAAGCTTCTTGCCTAAATTACGGCAAAGGCTATGCCTGCGCCAGTTAGGGCTTTCAAATGAAAATCTCTAATTTTCAATAAAAAAGAGCGCTTCGGCGCTCTTTTTTATGGTGACTGATGACTAGGATGAAGTGAGTCATTCTGAATTGAAATATCTATACTTTCTAATAAAGCATCATATTGATGGATGTCTTCTTTTACCTTCTGAATAATTGCTTTAGCAACTCTATGCATTTCAGGTACATCCATTAGAGACATACCACGCTCTAAAACACCGGCACAATGAGAGTATTCATTATTTACTCTTCCTATAAATAATCTATAAATTTCGTCATTCCAAAAGGTCTTTAATCTTTCATCATCGTGTTTGAAATAGGTTGGAAATTTGAAGAACGAGTATATTTCTATAAATTTTCTAGCATTATTACTAAAATTATAGAAAACAGAATGATTTTCATCACTGAGAATGTTGGTGCTTGCACATGTATGAATTTGTTTGAACAAATAATTAAATTCAGTTGAATATTCACTTAAGTATTTTGGCATTTTAGATATTTTAGAAGAATTCTCATCTCTAGATATGAAATATTTAGAAACTTGTAATTCTTTATTTTGTCCATTCTGTATAACTCGAATGTTTAATCTTTTTAAATATTTAAGAAAATCTAGATTATGCGTACTAATAAATAACTGCGAAAATTTGCCGTGTAAGCAAATTTTTTCATTAATTAAACTATACACAAAGAAAATATGATTACTATCTAAACTACAAATTGGGTCATCTATCCAAATAATTGGTTCTTCACCGCTGTTTAAAGATTCTTGTACTTTTGCTAAGAAATAACAAAATGAAATTAAGCTACATTCACCCTCGCTTAAATTGTGAGCTTTGGTTTTACTAGTATCTTTAATTCTTTGTATTTCAAATTTAATTTGCTTTCCGTTAGTAGTATCAACTTCAATTGGTTCTAAACTTAAAGTGGGATGTCCAAATTCATGATTTAGAAGATCTTTAATGCGTTTACAAGCTTCCTCTTCGGAGCTTAATTTAGCTTTCTTAATTTCAATGTCTGACAGAATTGTAGCTTTTCGAGTTTTTAGTGTAGTTAGGGCAGTTTCTAAAGGAGCTATGACTTGGAAAGCCTGAGCGATATCTGTGGTTAATTGATTGTAATTAATAAGTTGTAAAAAGTTATAAACGTGGTCTAAACGCAATGCAATTTTAGCTTCTTTTTGTTGATTATTTAAGTTGCTATTTAATTGAATACACTCATCTCTGATAGAAGAAATTTGTTCAAGAATAGCTTTAATACGATCTGAATAGTCAATTGGATATTCAGCTTTTAATTCAGTAAATGGTTGTCTATTTTTTTGTTCGAGTAATTTTATAATTTGTTCAAGCGATTTCTTTTGTAGATCTATATTCGCATGAAGATTTGCCCTTAACTCGGTTAGAAGGACATGATGTTGTTGGTAGTAATGATTTATATCAAAACTTATTTTAAAACTTTGGCTCTCTAATAATTTATTTATCTGTTCTATACCATCTGCAATGCGATTTTGAAGTATCTGGGTTTCTTGATCAAAATGTTGTCTTAACTCTATTTGTCTTTGTTCAGTAATTTTATTAGTACAAAAGGCGCAACTAGATCGATCCTTATGTAGGTGTTGGCCTTTCTGTACCCATAAATTAAGCTCACTATCTTTGACTAACTCCTCAATTTTCTGAGAACCACCAACAACAGTTTTTAAAATTTGCGAGGTTGAATTTATGAGAGATGAGAAATTTAAAGTATAAGGTAAGAGTTCAGGGGGAGCAGATAGCTCACGCTGTTGGATAATGCTTTCAAATAATTCTATTTGCGTTCGGGTTAGTTGTTGATAGTTATTGTTCAGTACTTTAGAAATGTCCGCTTCTAAATTTCGTTTATCATAGCGAATCTCACCAAAACGTTCATGATTGTCTTTTATAGATTCTGAGCCACGAGTTGCTTTATCTGATAATTTTTTATCTAAGTCACGTACTTTATTTTGATGATCCGTGTTAGCACACCTTACTTCATTATCTTTATTCTGAATATCGAGATAAAGACCAGATTTTGTGCTGTCTTCATTTGAACCTAATTCATCTTTCAATTCTTGAATTCGATCTATTATCAGCTGATTGTCACCACCCAAAGTTACTGAGAAAGACTCAATATTTGCATTTTCATCATGGATGAATTTTAGATTTTCTTTAACGAAATCTGAATTATAAACATGAATTGGATGAGTGAATGCATATAAATTATTTTGAGAAATGATAGAGTTATCTAAGAGTTCAATCTGAAAATTAGGGTTATCGTATTTAGCTGGAATACCTTGTTTTTCTAAAGATCTAATAATTTTAGAAAGGCTAGTTTTGCCTGAGTAGTTACGTCCATAAAAGATGTTGATATCTTTAAAGTCATAGGTTTGATTGTTTCCAAGACTTAAATTTTGACCCCAATCAAAATTTTTAAAAATTCCAAAATTATCAATTTTTGATATACGCTTAATTTTCATTTTATACCAACTTAATTTTTAATATTCAAATATTTATTGATTTCTTAAATATACTTTTTGGTTGTTAATTATTCAATAAAAAAGAGCGCTTAGGCGCTCTTTTTTATACTCTAAACGTTATCCCGCCTTTCTCTGCTTTGGCATTTCATTCAAGTCCAGCACTTTTAAAATCTGTTCGCCAATGCGCTGAACCAGCGGCATGGTTACCGAGTTGCCTGCCTGTGTATATAAAGCGCAATTGGCCATTTTTTTAGGAAAATGCATTTGATCGACAGGATAGCCCTGAAAAGCAAAACACTCTTTGGGGGTTAATTTGCGAATACCGTAATCATCTTTAATGATCGGCACATTATGCCCGCCAGAACCCATGTTCGCAGTCAGTGTGGGGCAAACATTGCGCTTATTTTCACGCACATACACCCGGCGCCATTGATAAACTTTGTCCATTGAGATTACGGATTCCGCCATCTTCGCATAGTATTTATGATTTGGCCCATAGTAATATTTCTGATCCACTTTGCCTTTTTCCAGCAAGCTGCGGATGGAGGCAGTCAAAGGGATTTCTTCAGGGAAATTGAATTCTTGATATCTCGGCACTTGTACAGGATCTAAGGCCACAATAAAAATGCGCTGACGGTATTGCGGCACATTGGCATGCGTCATGCTGTTTAAGACTTGATGAAAGACGGTATAGCCCAGCTCTTCCAGCGTATTGCAGATGACCTGAAAGGTATTGCCGTGATCATGCGTCATCAGATTTCTGACATTTTCTAAAAAAAGCGCTTTGGGGCGATGCTTTTTGGCAATATTGGCCACATCAAAAAATAAGGTGCCTCGGGTCTCTTGAAAGCCCTTGCGGTGACCGGCAATAGAAAAGGCTTGGCAGGGAAAACCGCCGCAGAGAATATCAAATGTTTCTGGAATTTCCGCTTTGGTGCTTTCTAATGTGATATCGCCTTCAGGCAACTCACCATAATTGCACAAGTAGGTCTGCTGGGCGCGTTTATTCAACTCACTGGAAAATTCACAGCGTCCCTCAAGGTTCTGCAAGGCCATCCGGAAACCGCCAACACCCGCAAAGAGATCTATAAATGTAAATTTATAATCTTTAGGCTGTAGAAATGGGGGAGTAATCGGATCAGACAGCATTAAAAACTCAATCTCAGGGGATAAAAACTCACTTTCATTGTAATTAAAAACAGCAAAATAAAAAGGGTCAATCCGTTATTTAATGCGTTCCTAAAATGACTGCATATGCGGGTTGGCGCTGCCGAAAGTGAAGCCAAACCTGTGTTTGACACAGATTTACATAATGGACCAGGTGCGTGAGGCAGGATCCTTGCACGGATTAGGCAGCTGGATTGCATTCAAGGGCTTTTTATTTTTTGCTGGCGTTAATTTTGAGCGGGCGCTCATGGCGGGTTCGTAACGCACAACGCAGTTCCGGCCATTTTCTTTGGCCTGATAGAGCGCAAGATCGGCCTGTTTGACCAGTTCATCCAAATCCTGCCGATGCGATTTTAATTCTGCAACGCCAATTGAGACAGTAAAGCTCAAGCTTCTTTCTTTTAAATGCAAGCATTCATTCTGGATGCGCTCACGGATACGGTCGGCTATCAGCAATGCATCCTGAATGCTGGTTTCTGCGAGCAGGGCAATAAATTCTTCACCGCCAAAACGCGCCAAGACATCTTTTTGACGCATTTCTTTGCGCGTGGTGTCCGCGATGATCTGCAAAACACGGTCACCGATGTCGTGCCCGTAGCTGTCATTGATTTTTTTAAAATAATCCACATCAAACATCAGCAGGCAGGTGCTGGCAGGCGTTGGCCATTCATGAATGCGCCGTTCAGCGACATGCACAAATTGGCGCCGGTTAAATAACTGCGTCAGTTCATCTGTATGCGCCATGTTTTTGAAACTGTGCAGATTCCAGTCATCCAGCAGGGAACGCAAGAAATTCCGGCGGCCATGTAAAGTGCTGTTCCAGCTGATATACAGGCTGAATAAAAGAATGGGGAAAAAGGTGAGAAAAAATACAATCGCTTCCTGCACATGCATCAGCTGCTGCACACCGATGAGCGCAAAAATAGAGATGAACATTGTGCTGTAAAGGGCGGGTTTAAAACGGACCTGTATGCAGAGATTTGCAATTAATACAAAAATAACTGAAGCGTAAATATAAGAGTTGACCCACGGGCTGGAGGACTGCAGCAGCAAAAAGATCCAAAGCCCCATGCTGCAGGCGGTGCTGACCGGCAAGATCAGATCCAGCAGAAGAATATCTTTTTTATATTTGAACAGATAGAACCCGGCAAGCAGTGATGCGGCGACGCAGCCGACCCGCAGAAAAGCCGACAGGTTATACATATCCGGCATAATGAAATAATCTGCAAAAAAATAGATTAAAAAAACCAGCTGGGCAATATAGTTGATACGGCGCAGGAAAAAGCGCTGCTGCTGGTACTGGAAATCTAAAAAGGCCTGCTGAAAATGTGCTGGAATGGGCGCGTTATGATTTGCCAGCGCCTGTTCAATGGCGCTGCGGTTTTTCAGGCTGCATTCCGAAGGCTTCAGTAAATGCTGCTGAGGCTTGTGCTGTGCGGTTATACTGGAATGGCTTTTTTCACCAATCCTCAAATCTGCAGTCATGCGCTGATCCTTTTGATTACAGCAGGAATGAAGAGGAATGTATTATGGATAAATTGGTTAAAAAATAAACTCACCAGATTTGGGTATTTTTTCGCATAAAGTATGACAAAATGTGTAGATATCGACTGATTTAAAATTCTGACACTTTTACGCGCTTTCTGCGGCGGGAACAGCATGCTAGATTAAAGGCAAAGCTCTGCAGGGCATTGGGCCGAATAAAAACCGCTATTGTCCTATTTATAGCATTCACCGTATTGCCGGATGCATGGGCTTCACCCTCAGAATTGACTAAGATGCATGTATTCCATGCCGTGATTCAGCTATACGCCATTTCGGCTGTACATTTCTTTCAGCATCAACCGTGTTTGCAGCAAGACTTCGCCAGATTCAGGATAGCAATATGACCAATACCAATTACACAGAACTGTCATCTTCAGACGATTGCGAAAAATATATCAATCAATTTGTACAGGAATTCCCGCTGCGCAGCGCTGAAATTGGACAGGGAACCGTGATCAAGCGCGCTTTGCCCAGCCGCCATAAGCGCATGATTGGCGCATGGTGCTTTCTGGATCACGCCGGGCCTGCAGTGTTTCCGCAGGGAGAGGGGCTGGATGTTGGCCCGCATCCGCATATTGGCCTGCAGACCTTCACGTGGATGATTGAAGGCACCATGATGCATACCGACAGCCTGGGCACAAAACAGCTGATCCGCCCGCATCAGGTGAATTTGATGACGGCCGGCTACGGCATTTCACATACCGAAGTGGCGCCGGAGACCGAAACGCATATGCACGCCGCTCAGCTGTGGATTGCTTTGCCGGATGACAAAATCAATATGGCGCCGCGTTTTGATCATTACCCTGAACTGCCTGTGGTCAGCCAGGATGGTGTTGATTTTACTGTGCTGGTGGGCGAATTTATGGGGGTCAAGTCGCCGGTTGCCGTACATACTGAGCTTTTGGGCGTAGATTTGCAGGCGCAGGAAAGCACCCGCACCCGCATTGGATTGAATCCGAAATTTGAATATGGCTTTATGGCTTTAGAAGGCACGGCATCCATCAATGGCCATGAATTGACCGAAGACAATATGGTGGTTTTAGAGCCTGGGCTGGAGCGCGTTGACATTGAAATTCATGCCCATAGCCGGGTCCTGCTGCTGGGCGGTGAACCGTTTGAATCACCTATTTTACTGTGGTGGAACTTTGTGGGGCGGACGCAGGAAGAGTTGAATGTAGCGCGCGATCAGTGGATTAACCATGATGAACGCTTTGGCAATATTCCAGACTATGAAGGGCCGCGTTTAGAAGCGCCGGCTTTTCCTGACAAGATGCGCGCCTCCAAGTAAACCGGCTGGATTGTTCAGGCGCTGCCGCATGCGGCGCCTGACGGCTAAATGAAGTGCGCTGGCATCACAATAATACAAGATGAATAAGGACAAAAAATGGCTGTTATTGCAAATGCAAAAGTAGAGACCCTGCCTGAACCGTGGTCAGGCGCAATCCGCAGCGGCAGGCATCAGCTGATTACGGACAAGCCGGAATCTTTCGGCGGTCAGGATCAGGGCTTGGCGCCCTATGATTTGATCTGCTCAGGGCTGATTTCCTGCACCATGATTACCTTGCGCATGTATGCGCAGCATAAGGGCATTGATTTGGGCGCATTTCAGGTTGAAGCCGATTTCTGCACCAATAAAGAGGGCAGGGAATGGATTGAACGCCGTGTGCATTTTCAGAGCCCCCCAGATGAGGCGCTGCAGCATAAGGTGCTGGATATTTGCAGTAAAACTCCAGTCACGAAAACGCTGCTGCGCAGTTTAGAAATTAACACTCAATTGGTTTAATCCGCTTAAGCCGTGCGGGACAGCACGGCTTTTTACAGCGCTGCGTTAATCTCATTCAATTCATGATCAGTTAAATAATAAGGATAAACCATGCTGACACTGCATCACTTAGAACAGTCCCGTTCATTCCGCATTTTATGGGCGCTGGAAGAATTAGGCCTGGAGTATCAGATTCAGTTCTACAAACGCCTTCCGAATTTTGCAGGCCCGCCGGAGCTGCTGGCCGTGCATCCCTTGGGCAAAGCGCCTGTGCTGACCGATGATGATCAGAGCATTGCAGAATCTGCGGTGATTTTAGAATATCTGCAGGAACAGTTTGACGAATCAGGGCAGTTTGCGCCGAAAACACCGATAGACCGCCAGCAATACCGCTACTGGATGCACTATGCGGAAGGGTCACTGATGCCGCTGCTGGTGATGCAGCTGGTGATGTCCAATGTGCCGAAGCATGTCCCTTGGCTGATTAAGCCGATTGCGCAGAAAATCAGTGATGGCGTGAAAGCGGGTTTTGTGCAGGCGCGCTTAAAAGACCATATTGCTTTTTTAGAACATTATCTGTCAGCGCATGATTATTTTGCCGGCCAATTCAGCTTTGCTGATATTCAGATGAGCTTTCCTCTGCAGGCCTTGCAGTCGCGCACGCAAGGGCGATATCCGCATATTCAGGCTTTCTTGCAGCGCATCAGCAGCCGTCCAGCCTTTCAGCGCGCGCAGCAAAAAGAGCAGGCGCTGAACTGAGCGCGCACACGCGCCGATATTAAAAAAGCCTGCTCAGTCAGCAGGCTTTTTAATCGTTTTTGATTTGACAGTCAGACGGATCAGCTGACGTGATACAGGCGTTCTTTCGGAAACACCACTTTGAAAATCGAGCCGCGGTTTTCTTTCGACTCAATTTCTAAATGCGCCTGATGCTGCATCAGCACGTGTTTGACAATCGCTAAGCCCAAGCCTGTGCCGCCAGTTTGCCGGCTGCGGTCACTGTCGACACGGTAAAAGCGCTCGGTGAGGCGCGGCAGATGCTTCGGGTCAATGCCGATGCCGGTATCTTCAACCGTAAAATAGCCTTGCTCGCCGTCGTCATGCCAGCCTATGGTCACTGTGCCGCCTTTGGGGGTGTATTTGATGGCATTGGTAATCAGGTTGCTGAAGGCGCTGGCCAGTTCGGTGTCGGAACCGATTAAATCGCAGTGGCTGTCAATGTCTAAATTCAGCTCATGGCCATAATCGACATTGTAGGCATGCGCATCGTCATACAGCTGGTTCATCAGGCTGGGCATATCAATAATTTGATTTTTGGCAATTTTTTTATCATTTTCTAAGCGTGACAGCAGCAGCAGGTCATTCACTAAAGCATTCATGCGCCGTGTCTGTGACTGCATCTGGTCAAAAGCGCGTTTCCAGCGCGGGTTCAAATCTTCCTGATCGGTAAAGGTTTCGATATAGCCGCTGAGCACCGTGAGCGGCGTGCGCAGTTCATGAGAAATATTGTCGACAAAGTCTTTGCGCATCTGTTCCAGATTGTGCATGCGGGTCACATCATAGGCGACCAGCAGGCGGCTCTCGCCGCCAAACCGGGTCATTTTGACTTGCACATAATGTTCATCAAAACCTGTCGATTTCATTTTCAGGCCATCGGGCGCCTGATCAATATTGTTGAAATACTCAATAAAGCTCGGCTGGCGCAGCAGAGTCAAAATATTGCGCCCGCGGTCGGCGGCTTGAATGCCCAGCAGCTTTTCCGCAGCCGGGTTCCACCACTCAATTTGATGGCTTTCATCAATAAGGACTACGGCTTCGGCCAGCGCCACCAGTGAGGACTGCGCGCGGTCAATTAAGCCGACCATTTCCGCCTGAACAATGCGCTCCTGGCGCTGCGCGCGGTAGACATTGAACAGCAGCGCGCCCCAGATGCCGTCTAAATTCGGCGGCACATCATAAGGGCGGTTGGAAATCCATTCATTGACTAAATACAGCGAACGCAGCTGCAGGGCAAAGAAGATGCTGAAGGCCGCAAAAATGCAAATCCAGAAATACCCGGTCCCAAGGCCAATGCAGCCGCCGATAATCAGCAGAAAAGCCAGCAGGCGCAAATCCTGCTTGGCAAAGGTCCATAAGCTGCTGTAGCGGAACTTCTTATGCTCTCGCGCCAGCTCAGGGACAGGGTAGGGTTCGTACATAAAATACTGCTAACCTAAAAAAGCTTGATCTTGAATGATATCAGCCAAGCGCAACATCTGCGCGGGTAGAAAAACGGTAGCCTGTGCCGCGCACGGTCTGCACATAGCGGTCTGCGCCGTAAGGCTCTAGAACTTTGCGCAGGCGGCGGATATGCACGTCAATCGTGCGGTCTTCAATATACACGTTTCCGCCCCAAACTTGATCCAGCAATTGCGCGCGGGTGTAGGCGCGTTCAGGATGGGTCATGAAAAAAGCCAGCAGGCGGTATTCGGTCGGCCCCATTTCTAAAATACTGTCGCCATGGCTGACGCGCTGGCTGACCGGATCTAAAATCAAGCCATTGGCATCAATGGTTTTCTCGCCGCCCAAGGCATTTGAACGGCGCAATACCGCCTTAATGCGTGAGACCAGCTCGCGGGTCGAAAACGGTTTGGTCATGTAGTCATCTGCGCCGGCATCCAGGCCTTGCACTTTATGGTCTTCTTCGCCGCGGGCGGTCAGCATGATGACGGGGATCTCAGATAAGTTCTCGTCGCGCTTCAAGCGGCGGCATAAATCGACGCCGCTGACGCCGCCAGGCATCATCCAGTCCAGCAGGACGAGAGCAGGGCGCTGGTCGACAATCATCTGATGCGCCTGTTTGGCATCTTCGGCTTGCTGGCATTGAAAGCCCGCCATATCTAAAGAGGTATGGATCATTTCCCGGATCGGGAGTTCGTCGTCGACAATCAAAATGTAGTCATCTTTCACAGCGCAATACCCTATTTCATGTAAACGGTGGACCGTTTTATATTTATGACAGGCTTATTACAAAGATTAATTATGACAGTATCATTGCAAAAAAGTATGAGCAGCCCGTTTTTGAAAGATTTTGTGACAAATATCTGCGTAAAATAGC
Source organism: Acinetobacter bouvetii DSM 14964 = CIP 107468 (assembly GCF_000368865.1). Lineage (GTDB taxonomy): Bacteria > Pseudomonadota > Gammaproteobacteria > Pseudomonadales > Moraxellaceae > Acinetobacter > Acinetobacter bouvetii. The sequence goes on along the minus strand of NZ_KB849728.1, from coordinate 49,315 downwards.
CGTTCAATTTAAAAATAAGCTTATGTTTTTTAAAAATAATAAGATTTTTTCAACACTGTAAAATAAGTTTCATTATTTTTTCACTGAGGGCTCATGCTGAGAGAAAGTCTGCAGCAGGGAGAGGAACACAATGCTGCAGGACGATAGAATTTCATCCATCGACTGCTTAAATCCGCTCATCACCCAGCGGATGGCGATTTGTGTGACATAGCCATTCAGCCCGGTTGCCACCAGCGAAATTTCCCGCTCTGAGCGTCCAATATTCGGCATCATCAGCATGACAAAGGCATGAATCATCCGGTCAAAGCGTGACATGGTTTCGTGAATGGTGGCTTGATTATGCAGTTCCTGCACCAGCATGGCATCAATGTAAATGATGCGGGCCATTTGCGGATTGTCTTTTAATGTGGTCAGCAGGGCTGTGAGGCCGGCTTCAATCATTTTTTTCGGATCTGAAGAGGCTTGCATAATCGCCTGCATGACATTCTGCTGCAGTTCATCAATCAGCTTTAAGAATATGGTTTGAAAAAGATTTTCGCTTTTTTTAAAGGATTCATAAAAATAGCGTTCGGTCAGTTTGGCTTCATTGCAAATGTCTTTGACCGTCACTGAAAAAAAGCCGTGCGTGCCATAGGCTTCAATGCCGGCTTCAATCAGTTTTTCGCGGCGCAGCTGTTTGCGCTCTGTCAGTGACAGGCCTTTGAATTGGCGTTCCTTGCTGTTTTTGGCGGGCTGCTTTTCTTCTGCCGCTGGCTGCTCTGTCATCATCATCATTTTAAGTTGAAACGGATCATTGTCATATCTTATCAATAAATCAGCCGAACACCTATGCCCATCCACCTTATCCGCAAGTGCAACAGAGCGTCCCAAGATGATATTGACAATATGTATTGTCAAACCTATATTGAAGCAATGAGCTGAGACGAGGCTGCACAAATACAAGCAGCTGATGCCCCGTTGGGTAGAGTGCAAAAGCTTTAAGCTCAGAACCGTTTAAGCAAAGGAAACAGAATGAAAAATTTTAAAAATAAAGTCGCTGCCATTACGGGAGCAGGTTCAGGGATTGGCCAGCAACTGGCGGTACTGCTGGCAAAGCAAGGCTGCCATTTATCTTTAAGTGATGTAAATGAGCAGGGGCTGGCGCAAACGGCGGCGCTGCTGACAGACAGCAATGTGCGTATCACCACCCAAAAAGTCAATGTCGCGAAGCTGGATGAGGTCCGCGCCTGGGCGCAGGACACCGTGCAGAATCATGGTTCGGTCAATATGATCTTCAATAATGCCGGCGTGGCTTTGGGCTCTACGGTGGAAGGCGCCAGCTATGAAGAGCTGGAATGGATTGTCGATATCAATTTTTGGGGCGTGGTGTACGGCACCAAAGAGTTTTTGCCGCTGATCAAGAAATCGGGCGAGGGCCATATCATTAATATCTCCAGCCTTTTTGGCCTGACCGCGCAGCCGACGCAGTCGGCCTATAATGCCACTAAATTTGCTGTGCGCGGCTTTACCGAGTCGCTGCGCCAGGAGCTGGATATGGAAAACAGCGGTGTCAGCGCGCTGTGTGTGCATCCGGGCGGCATCCGCACCAATATTGCCAATGCGGCAAAAATGAATGACAGCCTGCGCAGTTTAGGCATGAATCCGGAAAAGTCGGCGCAAACCTTCAATAAGCTGCTGCGCTGCCCGCCTGAAGAAGCCGCCCGCCAGATTTTAGAGGCTGTGCAGAAGGACAAGCGCCGCCTGCTGATCGGCAATGATGCTAAAGCGCTGGATTTAATCCAGCGCATCCTGCCGACGGGCTATCAGAAAATTACCGCCATGGCGACCAAGCTGGGCCAAGGCAAATAAAGACAATGCAGCAGAACAGCCCGCAGATTGCGGGCTTTTTTACGGGGGTAAAGCATTTTTTAGTTTTTATATAGCAGAAATGCAGTATAGAAATGTCAATTTATTGACAGATTTGCCTCAGCCAATTCGGCATGATGATTTCACAGGCCCAGTGTCCTATAACAATTTTAAAGAGGAAATTTTCATGTCACAGCAATATCAGCATATTCAAGTCCGCCCGATCGGCGGCCGCATTGGCGCAGAAATTCAAGGCGTTCAGCTGTCTGCAGACTTAGCGGACGAAGTGGTGCAAGAGATCAATCAGGCTTTGCTGAAGCACAAAGCGATCTTTTTTAAAGGCCAGCAGCATTTAGATGATGTGGCGCAAGAGGCATTTGCCGCCCGCTTAGGCACGCCGCTGAATCATCCGACTGTTCCTGTGAAAGATGGCTCAGCGCATATTTTGGAAATTGATTCACGCGGAGCGCGTGCAGATGCATGGCATACTGACATTAGCTTTATTGATGCCTATCCTAAAGCCTCAATTTTACGCAGCGTGGTGGCGCCAGAAGTGGGCGGCAATACGGTTTGGGCCAATACCGCAGCGGCTTATGCAGATCTGCCTGAGCAGCTGCAAACTTTAGCGGACAGCCTGCGCACGGTGCACAGCAACAATTATGACTATGCGGCCAAGGCCAGCATTCCGCCAGAAGTTTTGGCGAAATATAAAAACTACTTTAACTCTACAGAATATGAAACAGAGCATCCGCTGGTGCGCGTACACCCGGAAACAGGCGAGAAATCGCTGCTGTTAGGCAGCTTCTTCAAAAACTTTGTCGGCTACAGTCAGGCAGAATCGCGCAGTTTGTATGCGCTGTTTCAGGCGTATGTCGAAAAGCTGGAAAATATTGTCAGCTGGCGCTGGGATGCAGGTGATGTTGCCATCTGGGATAACCGCGCGACACAGCATCGGGCCATTAATGACTACGGCGACCAGCACCGCGTTGTGCGCCGTGTCACGCTGGAAGGTGATATTCCTGTTGGCGCAGATGGGCTGCCAAGCAAAGTCTTGCGTAAGGAAGTGAAAGAAGACCCTGCAAATTTCCGCTATAACAGCGAGCAGGGCATATATGAAAAAGCTTCATAAGAAATGCTGTTTTATTCGCAAACTTTGCATATAAAACGCTAAAGTTGGAAGAATAAATGATTCGCCAGTGCCGATTAATCCATCTAGTATATTTTTCTCTCATCAAAAGATTAAAATAATAGGATGGATTAATCATGGCAGCGCATGCAGATTTATCTACATTTTATAAGCGTGAAGTTTATGAGGTTTTAAAGAGGGTATTTAAAAATATATCGGATTATAAAATTCAATCTATTCTAGAAAATTCTAATATTAAAAAATATCAAAAAAATGATTTAATTTTAAGTCAAGAAAATAGCAGTGATGCACTGTATATTTTGCTCGATGGAATTATCCAAATTGGATATTTAAGCCCGTCGGGCCGTTTTCACGCCTTTAGTTATTATTCGGAAAAGCATTTGATTAATTTGCTGCCTTGCCTGAACTCGCAAGCGATTGACTATGATTATTATGCTTTTAATCAAGTGCGCATTTTGCAGATTCCCAAAGCTGTTTTTATTGAAGAAATCAGTCATAGCAATGCTTTGAAGCAGGATGTGCTGGATATCTTAAGCCTGCGCATGCACTATTTAATTCAGCAGGTGAAGTTCTTGCAAGTGGCCAATTTACATCAAAAAGTTTGCAAAATACTGCTGGATTTGTCGATGCAGTATGGCGAAGCGCATGCGCTTGGGACAGAAATCCGCTTAAAAATTTCACAGCATGATTTAGCTGACCTGCTGTCATCTTCACGGCAAACGATTAATAAGGAAATTAAAATCCTTGCACAGCAGGGTGTGGTTTTTTGGCAGTATGAAAATATTATTATAAAGAATAAAGATTATTTATCGAAGCAGATTTTATTAATTTAGTATTATTTTAATAAAACCGATATAAAAATCATTTTATATTATTTTTTAATTTTTTATAAATGCGTCATTATTAATTTCAAGCAAATAACAGGAATTAAAAATGACCATTCAATCTATTAATGTGCGCAATCAATTAAAAGGCACGATTCAGGAAATCGTGAAAGGCGACGTTGTTTCAGAAGTCGATGTGGTTACGGCCTCCGGCGTATTTACTTCAGTCATTACCACCCGTTCTGTGATCGAACTGGATTTGCAGATCGGCAGTCAGGTGATTGTGCTGATTAAGTCCACTGATGTGTCACTTGCGAAGCTTTAGGTGACGGTTCAGCATGAAACGAATTTATTTAAAACAAGGGGTAGCAGCGCTGACGCTGTTGAGTGCAAGTATTGCTTTAAGCCATGCAGATACGGATGTTGCGCAGCTGCAGCAGCAGGTTGCGCAGCTGGAGCAGTCATTAAAACAATTAAAAACTGAGCTTAGCCGCATTCAAAGCGCAGACCAGGCTAAAGCGGGCGGCGCAGAAGCGGCTGATGAAAATTTAACCGCAGATGCGGGCGCTGAAGCTGGATCAGAAAGCAGTCTTGAGGCTGAGGATGATCAAAGCTTTGTGACCCGTGCAGAGCTGCAGGGCCTGCAAAGCGATTTGGAAAATTATAAATATCAGGTGCAGCGTGAACGCGATACGAAAACGGCGCTGTCTACCCGCCAGCTGCTGATTAATGGCGTGGTCCAGACCAAAGCATCTTATATCGATGAGCCGCAAGTCACGCCGCCGCAGGGCGCAAATACAGGCAATGCGGTGAACAGCCGCCGCTCTTCCTTTGATTTGGGCGCGGTGCAGATTGGCTTTTCCGGCAACTTATTTAAAGATTATGAGCAGGGCAAAAACCTCGACTTTAACCTGCGCTTTGGCACGTCACCGCAGTCGGGCACCAATAACAGCTATTTGAACTTGCTGGATGCGCAGCTGATTTATAACGTGCTGCCGACATTAAGCCCGGATACAGGCCGTTTGTCGGTCACTTTGGGTCAGCAGCTGCTGCCCTTTGGCCAAGAGGTGCAGGCGACTGAAGATTTGAAGCCAACCATCAACAATGCCTTATTCAGTTTGCCGGGCTATGGCTACGGCTTGGCTTTGCGTGAGGTGGGGCTGATTGTGCGCGGCGATGCGCTGCCGACGGTTGATTATGGCTACAACTACCGTTCTCCAATGATCAGCTATGCCTTTGGGATTGTGAATGGCAATGGCGCAAATAAGTCCGATGACAATGATGACAAAAACTTTGTCGGACGCCTGCGCTACACCTTGCCTGCCGAATACAACTCGTGGCTGCGTGAACTGAGCTTTGGCGTGTCGTGGTATCAGGGCAGGAGCAATTTATTTGAAACCAGCGGCGCCAGCGCATCCTTTGCCGGCAAAGGCGATGTGCTGCGCAAAGGCTTTGATATTTATTACAACCACCATCCATTTGGCGTGACGTATGAATATGTGCAGGGCGAAGACGATACCTATAGCAGCCAAAGCGCTTCTGTGTATAAACGCGAAAGCGAGTCACATACGGGCACGCTGTTTTGGAACTTTGGTGAGCAGTTTGTCAAGGGCTTCCGCAATCAGGGGCGTTATGACGACTGGTGGCCAAAGTCCTATCAGGCCTTTTACCGCTTTGACAGCATAGACCGCGACACCAATGCGGACAATCAGCTGATTGACATACACAGCCTCGGGCTCAATGCATTTTTTGCAGAAACCACCAAATTTCAAATCAATGTGAATCATGTGAATAACGAACTAATCAACAAGAGCTACAACGAGCTGGTCGCCCAGTTCCAGTACGGCTTTTAAACCTTATTTAAATTATTAGAGGAATTCCGCATGTCTTCATGGACCAAAATTTTATTCAGCAGCGTGATTGCTGTTTCTACACTCGTACCGGCGGTGCAGGCCTTTGCAGCTGAGGCTAAGCCAGCGGTCATCCGTTTTGCTTCACCATTGGTGGGCACCGGCAACCGCCCTGTCGGCTACGGCAGCTACTATGCAACGGTGCAGACTCAAGGCCTCATTGAAAAAGAATTCCAAAAAGACGGCATTAAAATCCAGTGGAACAACTTCAAAGGCGCAGGCCCTGCAATTAATGAATCCTATGCCAATGGCTTGATCGACATTACTTGGCTCGGTGATCTGCCGGCCCTGATTGGTAAAGCCAGCCGTTTAGATACCAAACTGATTGCGGTGGCAGGTTCAAATGACAATACCTATTTAATTGTACCGCCGGGATCAACCGCCAAATCATGGGCAGATTTAAAAGGCAAAAGAATCGGCTTTTTCCGCGGCACCAGTGTGCATTTAGCATTAAATCAAATTATTAAAAAATATGGTTTTACGGAAAAGGACTTTAGATTTGTCAACGTAGACGGCCCTGTCGGCTACGCGGCTTTGGCCAGCGGCGATCTGGATGCATTATTCAGCAATCAGTCGGTATTTCCTGTGATTGACCGCGGTGTGGCGAAGCTGATTTACAGCTCTAAAAAAGAGCCTGCGCAGCTGCAAAGTTCTGGCTACGTACTCGTAAACTCAAAGTTCGAGCAGAAATATCCTGAAACCGTACAGCGCGTGGTCAATGTGCTGGTGAAAGAAGCTGCTTGGGAGAGTAACCCAAACAACAAACCGGCTTTATTTAAAACTTGGGCCAAATCCGGCTTGCCGTATAGCGCATTTGTCCGCGCCAATGACGGTGTGAATTTAAAAAGCCACAGCGCGCCAGTCTTCAATAGCGCCAGTATTTCCTTAATTAAGCAGAAACTCAAAGCAGGCCAGGACTTAAAGCTGATCCGCGGCAATATTGATGTCGATCAGTGGATTGAGCCTAAATACCTCAACAACGCGCTGAAGAGTCAAAATTTACAGAATTTCTGGACGCCTTGAGTGCTGGATCAATAAGCCTTGGTTTCTGAAAGGAGAGATCTGATGCTGCAAGAATTAGAGCTGGATAGCGCAAAACCGATTGCGAAGCCTGAACCGCTGCTGGCGCTGAAACGCCTGCTGCAGCCTGTGCTTCAGAGTAAAGCAGCATTGTGGAGTGTCGGCCTGATTTTCCCTTTGCTGCTGCTGTACACATGGCAAATCGCGGTGGAGCGCAATTGGGTCAATACCTTATTGCTGCCGCCGCCAGAGCTGGTCTGGACAGCGCTGAAAGACCTGTACAGCAGCGGTGAGCTGTGGAGCAATCTCAGTATCAGCCTGAGCCGCATTGGCTATGGCTTTAGCGCTGGGATTGTTATAGCGCTAGCGCTTGGCCTAGCCATGGGGCTGTCCCGTACAGCCGAAGCCTATATTTGGCCAACGTTTAAAGTCATTAATTTGGTGCCAGTGGTGGGCTGGATTCCGTTATTAATTCTCTTGGTCGGTATTGATGAAGCGCTGAAAATTATTCTTATTGCCAAAGCCGCTTTAGTCCCGATGACCATCAACGTTTTTAAGGGCGTGCGCAATATATCGCCGCAGCTGATTGAGGTTGCAGATGTCTATCAGCTGGGCACGTGGTCCAAGTTTAAAAATCTGGTGCTGCCGGGCGCTTTCCTCAGCTTTATTGGCGGCCTGCGCTTATCGCTGGCCAGCGCATGGGGCGCATTGGTGGCCGTTGAGCTGCTGGCATCCAGCGAGGGCATTGGCTACATCATGGTCTATGGACGGCAAATTTTTCAGCTGGATGTGGTATTGGCGACTGTTGTGGTGATTGGACTGGTGGGCTTTGCTTTTGATGTCTTCATCCGCCTGCTGCAAAAGCAATTCCGCGGCTGGGATCAGGCCAATTAACCGGAGCAAGAAGAATGAAAAATATTGATTATCGCGGCTGGATCATCCCGCTGGTGCTTTTGATTGCATGGTCGGCTGCGGCCGCTTGGAAATGGGTCGATCCAGCTTTGCTGCCTGCGCCGAAAGAGGTGGGCAAGGTGCTGCTGGAGTCGGCGCAGTCCGGTGAGCTGTATGAAAATGTCATCGCCAGTTTGCTGCGCAATACGGCGGGCTTTATTGCAGGCGGCGTGATTGGCGCTGGTTTTGGATTGCTGCTCGGGCTGAATGTCTGGCTGGACCGATTTTTTTCGCCCACTTTAAATGCCATCAAGCATGTCGCAGTTTTTGCATGGATTCCGCTGATGATTATGTGGTTTGGCCATGGCGAAGTTTCCAAAGTGATTTTTATCAGTCTGGTGGTGTTTTATCCGGTGTTTTTTAACACTTATGACGGCGTCAGAAATGTGCCTGTGAAAGTTAAAGAAGTGGCGCAAATTTTCCAGCTCAATCCGCTGCAGACTTTTTTTAAAGTGATTTTGCCGGCTGCTGCGCCCAGTATTTTTGCGGGCCTGAATATCGCCTTGGTTTTTTCATGGGTGGCGACCGTGGGCGCGGAGTATTTCTTTGTTTCAGCTGTGGGCGTGGTCAACCCGATTATGGACGGCCAGAACTTATTTAAAATGGAAGTGGTGCTGTACGGCATGCTGATCATTGGCGCAGTCGGCCTAGTCTTTTCCAAAGTCGCGCAATTTTTTGAACAATACAATTTACGCTGGCGTCAGGCTGCGCAGAAATAACAAGAAGCGAGAACATTATGAATCAAGCAGTACAGCATCAGCCGCATGTGCAAATCCGGCAGCTGGATAAATACTTTCCCAAAGACGGGCAGGACTTAAAAGTTTTAGAACAGATTCAGCTGAATATTCAGCATGGCGAGTTCATCAGCATTGTCGGCAACAGCGGCTGTGGCAAGTCTACGCTGCTGCGCCTCTTGGTCGGATTGGATGCATCTTTTGATGGCCAAATTTTAATTGACGGTCAGCCTGTTAAAGGCACCAGTTTAGAACGCGGCATTGTGTTTCAGGATCACCGCCTGTTTCCATGGCTGAATGTCGAACAAAACGTGGCTTTGGCCTTAGAAAAAAGCGCCTTAAGCAAGGCTGAAAAGCAGGCGCTGATTGATTATCACCTTGAGCTGGTGCAGTTAAGCGCATTTAAAAAGGCTTATCCGAGCCAGCTGTCAGGCGGCATGAGCCAGCGCGTTGCCATTGCGCGCAGCTTGGTCAACCGTCCGCAAATTTTATTGCTGGATGAGCCTTTTGGTGCATTGGATGCATTGACCCGCGCGAATTTGCAACAAGAGCTGCAGCGGATTTGGCAGTCTGAAAAAATCACCACCATTTTGGTGACGCATGATGTGGAAGAGGCAGTGCTGCTGGGTGACCGTGTAGTGGTGATGCAGCCGCATCCAGGGCGGATTAAACGCATTGTGCCTGTAGAGCTTGAGCGTCCGCGCAAGCGTGAGGACTACCGCATCGCCGCGATTAAAAATGACATTCTGCTGGATTTCCAAGAACAGCCTGAATTGGCGCTGCCGCATGAGCTGGAGCAGTTTAAGCTGGCGTGGTAAGCGCGTGATCTAGGTTAAAGCGTGAAGCATAAAAAAGCCCCATCTGGGGCTTTTTTGGGGCTTGCTGCTTATGAGGCGTGTTCCGTATAGCGGCGCGCCAAAACATATTGGTTTTCAGGGCGTTTCAGGCCTAAATTGTCACGTAAAGTCTTTCCTTCATAGGCCGTGCGGAATAGGCCGCGGCGCTGCAGTTCAGGCACGACTGAATCGACAAAATCATCTAAGCTGGCCGGTGTGGTCGGCGGTAAAATATTAAAGCCGTCCGCAGCATCATTTTCAAACCATTGCTGCAGCTGATCTGCGATTTGCGCAGGGGTGCCAATCAGTGTCCAGTGGCCGCGCGCGCTGGCAATCCATTGGTACAGCTGGCGGATGCTGAAGTTGTTTTTACGGGCAATGTCTAAAATCAGCTGCTGGCGGCTGGCGCCATGACTGAGCTGGCCGATATGCGCCGGCAGCGGCTGATCCAGATCATATTGGCTGAGGTCTTCGGTAAATCCGCCTAAGGCATGCAGCAGCATCAGCCCGACGGAAGGATGAATATAGCTGTTCAGCTCATCATATTTGGCGCGGGCTTCGGCCTCCGTTGCTGCCACAAAGATAGATACGCCGGGCATGATTTTGACATCATCGGCATGGCGGCCATATTTGCTTAGACGCTGTTTGACATCGCGGTAAAAGCTTTGCGCATCACTTAAATTCTGCTGTGCAGTAAAAATGACTTCGGCATATTTAGCGGCCAGTTCGCGGCCATCTTCAGACTGGCCTGCCTGCACAATCACCGGATAGCCCTGCGGCGGGCGGGCGATATTCAACGCGCCGTCTACGGCAATATGCTTGCCCTTAAACCGCGGCGCATGCACTTTGCTGCCGTCAAAAAACTCTCCGGATGCTTTGTCATAGCTGAAAGCATCATCTTCCCAAGAGTCCCAGAGTTTTTGCGCTACGTTAATAAACTCATCCGCGCGTTCATAGCGCGCTTGCGGCAAAGGCGCCTGTTCTAGGCCATAATTTTTGGCAGCTTCAGGCTGGGCCGTGGTGACCACATTCCATGCGGCGCGGCCTTGCGACAGATGATCTAAGGAGGCGAACTTGCGCGCCAAACTATAAGGCTGCTCATAGGTGCTGGATGCCGTCGCAATAAAGCCAATATGCTGAGTCACTGCAGACAGCGCTGAAAAGAGGGTAATCGGTTCTAAACCCGTGTTATTGGCATTGAGGCCTAAGTTAGCTGTGCGGTCCGGGTCGACACTGACAGGGATATCAGCAAGGAAATAGGCATCAAATAAACCGCGTTCTGCCGTTTTGGCCAGTTCTACAAAATAAGCGAGGCTGTGGTTGTCCTGAGGGCGTGCTTGCGGGTGGCGCCAGCCTGCCAAATGCTGAGAAATGCCGGGTACAAAAGCGCCTAATTTAATTTTTCGTTTTGACATGGTAATAACCTATTTTTATCAGATGCGCTTTGGTTATAACAAGGAACACATTTGTATAAAAATAGGATTAATTTCAAAGGTTATCAGTTTTCAAGCTGAGCTGCTAAATCAGTGCTTGAATCGTTTTCTTTTTCCAGACCAAGTGGTAATACAGCCCTTGCATCAGGCACAGGCAGACAAAGGCCAGCGCATAGGCATACCAAATGCCTTTGAGCCCCCACCGTTCACTGAATAAATAAGCGCAAGGCACTTCAATCAGCAAAATGGCTGCAATATTGATGATCATCGGCACAGTCACGGTTCCGCTGGCGCGCATGATGGAGGAAAAGATTGCGCTGGCGCCAAAAAATACGATCGACCACAGCACAATAAACAGCAGTTCCTGACCCAGCACAACGACCTGCGGGTCAGTGATGAACAGCGCCATCAAATACTTGGAGAATAAATAGGCCAGAATAACCAGTGTGCCGGTAAACAGAATATTCATGGTCAGCGCGGTGCGGTTGACTTTGTTCAGCAAATCGGACTTGCCGGCGCCAATCGCTTGCGCGGCAAAGATTGAAGCCGCGATGGCAATGGATAATGCCGGAAACTGAATGTAGTTCAGCACCTGATTCACTGCGCCGTAGGCGGCGGTGGCATCTGCGCCGTAGCGGTTGACCAGCCCGACAATCACCAGCCCAGCCACAGAGGTGGTCACCATTTGAATGCCCGTTGGAATGCCCAGCCGCAGAATGATTTTACTCAGTTCCGGCTCATAGCGGATATGGCGGAGCAATGCTGCATCTGGGCGCAGCGGGTGATTTTTTTTATTTAAATAGAAATATAAAAAGATCAGCGCAATGCTGAAACCGATGATTGTCGCAATGGCTGGCCCGACAATGCCCAGCTTGGGCAGGCCAAATTTTCCCGCAATCAGTACAGGGGTAATGATCAAGCCCGTGGCAATTGTCATGCCGGATGCAATCAGCGGGGTCGTGCTGTCGCCGACTCCGCGCAGAATCGAGGTGTAAATAATGTAGATGAACAGCAGCGGGCTGCCCGCCAGCATCCATTGCACATAAGGGATAGACAGATGCAGCACCTCTGAATCTGTGCCCAGCGCCAGCAGTATATATTTGGCAAAAAACACTCCAAGAAAAGCAATCACACTGCCGCCAATCAGCGTCATAAACAGTGTTGAACCCACCACGCTGTGCACTTTCTCAATGTTTTTAGCGCCCCAGGCCTGTCCAACCAAAACGGTAGCGCCTGCCGAAAGGCCAATCACAAAGGCCATCAGGCAGAACAAGATTGGAAAAAAGACGGACACCGCCGCAATTGCATGAACGCCCAGCATTTGGCCGACAAATACGGTATTCACTGTCCCTGAAAGGTTTTGCAGAATATTGGTGGCGATCAGCGGCACAAGGAAAATCAGAAAGGATTTCCAAAGTTTTTGTTGACTGTTGAAAGGCTGATGCTCCGTCATATGCAATCCTAGGCAGTGTACTTATAATATTGATTGACTCATGCTGACATTAGCAGGAATGGCTTAAAAAAGCCTTAGCTCTACAGTAACTCAGGCTTGAATTTAATTAGCCAAAATGGCGATTCAGCGAATTGTTAGACCTGCGATAAAATGGCTCCCGCTTTTTGCAGCGTTTCATCTTTTTTCGCAAAGCAAAAGCGGATTAAGCGTAAATTTTCCGGCGGCTGCTGATAAAAAACAGAGACCGGTATGGCCACGATGCCATGCTGTTCCGCCAGATGCTGGCACATTGCGCTGTCATTCAAATCAGGGCGGATGGCGCTGTAATCTAAATTTTGAAAATAGGTGCCGGGTGACGGTGTAAATTGAAAACGTGAATTTTTCAGTCCGGCATTAAATAAGTCACGCTTGGCCTGATAAAAACCAGCCAGTTCTGCAATATGTTCAGGGTGATGCGTCATGAAATTGGCCAGCGCCATTTGCACCGGCGTCACACCGCAGAAATTGGTAAATTGATAGACTTGGCGGAACAGCGCCATCAAATGAGCTGGCGCCGCACAGTAGCCGGTTTTCCAGCCGGTGACATGAAAGGTTTTGCCAAATGAGCCGATCACCAAGCTGCGCTCCCGCAGCTCTGGAAAAGACAGCGCGGAATAATGGCGCTGGCCGTCATAAATCAGATGTTCATAAACTTCATCCGACAGCACGGCAATATTTGTATCCTGAATCAGCTCAATCAGCTGCTGCCAATCCTGTTTTGACCAAATGGCGCCCGTCGGGTTGTGCGGCGTGTTGACAATGATCATACGGGTTTTGGCATTGACCGCATCTTTCACCGCTTGCCAATCCACATGGAAACCGGGAGCGGTGAGGCGGATATGCACAGGAATGCCGCCGGCTAACTTTACACTGGGCGCATAGCTGTCATAGCTGGGATCAAAAATAATGATTTCATCGCCTGCATGCACAATGGCTTGAATGGCGCTGAACAGGCCAATGGTTGCGCCCGGGGTAATGGTGATTTCAGCCGCAGGATCGAGGTGCAACTGGTCGCGCTGCCAAAAAAGCTGTGCCAGCTGTTCTCGCAAACTCAATAGGCCATCGCCCGGCGCATATTGATTAAATCCATCTTGTGCAGCTTGCGCCAAGGCGTCCAGCAGTGCGGGCGGCGCAGGAAAATCAGGAAAGCCTTGAGACATGTTCAACGCATTTAAACGCTGCGCCATGGCGCTCATGGTGCTGAAAATGGTCACGCCTTGCGCAGGGAGTTTGGATTCAATCTGGAGCATCTTTTTAGCATGATTAAATTAAAGAGAATCAGCAGTGTAACAGTCCATTTTCCGTCCCGAAAGTTGAATGCGGTATAATTTTACGCATTTTTCAATGAGGGGGATGGGCAATGAAATTGAGCAGCTGCTGAAAAAATAGCTGGACTAAAAAAACAACATTTTCTAGAATGCGCGCACAAATAAAATAAATTAATTAAAAAAAAGAACATGATTAAAAATATTTATAGCCTAATTGAGAGTTTTGGCCTCAGTGTGCAGCAGCGCGCTTTGCATATCCATTTTTCAAATGAAATCCTGAATACTCAAGTCTTTATTCAGCGTATTGAAGGCGAGCACCGCATTAATCAGGGGCTGCGCGCCGAGCTGATTTGTCTGTCCGCGCATGCGCATATTCCGCTCAAGCAATTTATTGGCGGGCGTGCCGCCATTGATCAGGTGACCGATCTAGGCCAGCTGCAGCGCATCACCGGGGTGATTACGGGCGCCAGTCAGGGGCAAAGCGATGGCGCGCTGACGGTTTATAAGCTGGTCATTGAAGATGCCACCGCGCTTTGGCATAAGCGCCGCAATAGCCGGGTGTTTATGAATAAAAGCGTGCGTGAGGTCACTGAGGTTTTATTCAGTGAATGGCAGCAGAAAAGCGCGTTATTCGCATCCAGTTTAAGTTTGAATTTAGAAGGCCTCAGCCGAGATTATGCCGTACGGCCATTTGTCATGCAGGCCAATGAAAGTGACTATGGCTTTTTAACGCGTTTGTGGCGCAGTGAAGGCATCAATTGGCTGATTGATGAAGCTGAACTGACCGTTGCTGCATCCGCTGCACCCATGCAGGCGCAGCAGTTGCGCTTGATTGATCATAATCAGGCGTTTAACGCGCTGAGCCGCCGCTCCATCCGGTTTCACCGCAGCCATGCAGCCGAGCGTCTGGATAGCATCACCAGTTTTATTGGCCAGCGCCAGCTGCAGGCGACAGCAGTTCAAACTCAGCGCTGGCAGGCGCAGTCTTTGGCTCAGGACCAGTCTCAGCCTTTGCTCAGCACGCATGTGCACAGTGAGCAGCAGGATAATGAAAGCCTCGGCCTGGAACAGGTCTGGTCACTCAGCCCTGCATGGACAGCGGATTTAAGCGGTGAAGATCAAGCGACGCCTGCGGGCAGTGCGCAGCTGGAACAGCTGAATCAGCAGCTGAATCAGCATCAGATTCTGCAGTCGAAATTTTTTACGGCCCGCAGCAGTGTCCGCAATGCGCAAGCCGGCTATTGGTTCCAGCTGACCGATCATCCTGACATTAACCCGCATGAAGGCTCAGACTGTGAATTCCTGATTTTAGGCAAAGCATTCTATAACCAAAATAACCTGCCGAAAGACATTCTGATGCAGCTGGAATCGCTGCTCAGCGCCAGCCGCTGGCCATCTTTAGGCGATGAGCGCCAAGCCAATGAATTGTATGTGATGCGGCGCAGCATTGCTGTAGTTCCTGAATATGACCCGCTGCAGCATCGTCCTGCCGCGCATCCGCAGCGGGCTAAAGTGGTGGGCCCAGAAGGGGAAAGCATTCATGTGGATGCCTGGGGGCGCATTAAAGTCCGTTTCAGCTTTACCCGCAATGAAGACCATGCTCATGATGGCGGTGCCGGCAGCAATGACAGTGATGCCGATTCTGCTTGGGTCGATGTGCTGACCCCGTGGGCGGGTGAGGGCTATGGCGCGCGTTTTCATCCGCGGATTGGTGAAATCGTGGTGATTGACTTCTTCGAAGGCGACGTCGACCGGCCCTTTGTGGTGGGGCGCATACATGAAGCGGAACGGCATCAGACCATGTTTGATGCCAAAGGCCAGCTGCCTGAGACTAAAAAACTCAGCGGCATCCGTTCGCAGGAGGTGGATGGCGCTGGCTTTAATCAATTGCGTTTTGATGATACGGCAGGACAGATCAGCACGCAGCTGCAAAGCAGCCATGGCGCCAGCCAGCTGAATTTAGGCAATCTCAGCCATCCGAAAGATAAAGAACAAAGCAATGGACGCGGTGAGGGGTTTGAGCTGAGAACCGATGCTTTTGGCGCCGTGCGTGCAGGCAAAGGCATGCTGATTTCGACCTATGCGCAGGAAAATGCCATCGCCGATCATTTGGAGGCTGCTAAAGCGCAGGCCTTGCTGAGCCAAGGTCAGGAAAGCATGAAAATGCTCAGCAGTATTGCTGTGAAACAGCAAACAGATGCGCTGAATGTGATTGGCCGTTTGCCCAAATTAATTCAATCCCTTGAAATTAAAAGCACCTCGCAAGCCTTGATGACGACAGTCAGCCTCTTTAAAGATGAATTGTCGCAAGATCCGTTAAATGCTTTAAAAAATTGCAAAGGCTTTATTCAGGATATGGGCGCAATTACCAAAGATGTCAAAGGCACAGTGCAGCAGTTCCAAGCCTATTTTGAAGATGCTGAAGAGGCTTTTGACAATTTAAAAGAAGTGATTCAAAACCTTGAAGATCATGGTTCTGAACAGCTGCAGGCACGAATTGGCAATTTAAAAAACCAGCTGAAGAATGATCCGCTGAAGGTTTTGAAAGAGGTGGGTAAAATTGTTGAAGAAATCAAAATCAAGCCTGATGAAATGATCATGGATGGTGGTTTCGGCAAGCCTGAAATATTCACACCTACTAAGGCTTTGGAACATGTTAAAGGCTTCATGGAAGGCTATACCCAAAATTTGGAAAGTTCATCAGACCCGCAACAGCAGGAGCAAGGTAAATTGTTTAGGCAGGCGCTTATGTTATTGGCGTCTCCAAATGGCATTGCATTGACCACGCCAGAAGATATTGTGCTGCAGGCCTCTCAAGACATTGCTTCAAGTGCTCAGGGTTCTGTAAATATCAGCGCGCAGAAGAATTTGGTGGCGCATGCACAGGACAAAATCAGCCTGTTTGCAGCGCAAAAGGGGCTAAGTGCTTATGCTGCTAAAGGCAAAGTGGAATTGCAGGCACAAGATGATGCGATAGAAGCGATTGCCCGTAAGGTAATTAAGCTGATTTCAACGGAAGATAAGATTGAAATTACCAGTCCGAAAGAGATTGTGCTGACGGCGGGTGGGTCACAGCTGAAGATTAATGGGGCTGGAATATTTACCACAACGGGCGGAAAGTTTGAAAGTAAGGCAGGGCAGCATAGTTTTGTGGCGGGTGCGACTGTGAATGCTCAATTACCTAAGATGCCTGAGAGTGGAATATTTAGCCGAAGGTTTGATTTTGGTGAACTATTTGATAAAGATCAAATAAATCAAAAAATTAAATTTAAATTTTTAAATCATGCCAAAAAAACTGAATTTAATGGGTTTTTAGACGAGTTCGGTCGTACTCAACGCTTTTTCAGCGATAGTGCTGATAATGTTGAAGTAATTATTTTAGGACATGATAGTCAGAATCATGATGAGCTTTTTGTTATCAAAAATGACTTGAATAGCACAGAAAATCAGGATTCTAGTGAAGATTGCTGTGGTGGTGATGACGATGATCATTATCACAACACGGAAGAATTATATGATTATAGTGAATTAGAAGCTGATTTTAAAAGTTTTGGATTGTGAGAAGTTTTATGAAAAATAAAATCCTTTTTATGTTGTTTATGTGTCTAATGCCTTTTACTCATGCAGAGATATTGAAATCATATCCATATGAAATATTGGATGGTGAAAAAGTTAGCTTCAATTATATCGAATCAGATAAATGTAATTTTCAGAGAAAAGATTTAAAAAGTTCAATAAATCGTATTCTAAAAATAAATAAGATAGATCTTGGGTCTGGAGATTGGATGCATATCCCTTATGAATGCTGGGATATCAAAAATTCAAAGGAAAACATTCTGCTTATCTCATTTATAAATAAAAACAAACCTTTAGAGTTTTATGTGATTGTTGATGACATTAAAAGTTTAGGAAGTGTTATGTTTAATTTAAAGAAAGATAGAAGCTTTGATTTTAATAAAAATATGATTATATTTTCAAAAAGTATAAATGATAATAATAAAAATAAAATATTAATATTATTTAAAAAAATTGATTTTGAATCTAAGGGGCTATAATGAGTTTTGTTTCGCTTGAAAATGGACCTTCTTTTGGAGAAGATCGACTAGCCTATATATATGCTATTTCCCGTAGAGAATCGTCATCAGACCTCTCATTATCTGATACAGTTAGACCAAATTTACAAGCCAGAAATGTTCATAACGGTAAAACTGCTGGGTATGGATTTATAGGCTATTTTCAATTTGGTGAAAGTGCACTATATGATTTGGGTTATTTTAAGCCGCCTTTTGAATTTAATAGTAAGTCTTCGAGTAGTTTTCAAAAATCCCTACAAGTCAATGATTGGAATGGTACTTGGACGGGGTTAGATGGCGTCACCTCAAAAAGTATTTTTTTAAAAGATAGAACTATTCAAATAAAGGCTTTTAATAAATGGATTAATACTTTGTGTAATAGACTAAATAGTCAAAATTTAAATGAATTTTATGGTGTTAGGGTTGGTGGTGTTGAAATAACTGAATCTGGCTGTATAGCAGGAGCACATTTAAAAGGACCTAAATATGTTCTAGAATTTGTTCAAGGCTTAGGTAATAGTACAGATGCTTTTGGTACGAAAGTCGGTGAATATATATCCTTATTCGCTCATTACGATTTGGAAAGTTGTTGTAATCGTAAAGTATATATTAATCTAATAGATGAGGGTGGTAATCCTGTTTTAGGTAAAAAAGTTATAATTGAGTCGGAATATAAAGAAGGTAAATATTACAGTAAAATCGGAAAAATTTCGAATGATTATAAGACAAACAATGAAGGGGAAATTCCAGTTATTGTTAGACATCCAAATACTAAAATTAAAATAATCGTTGATGGTAAGAAATTAGAAATTACACAGCAAAAAGATAAAAAAGAAAGCTATACAATTAAATTAACAAAAGAAATATCTGTACCTGTTGTGTTAGAGCAAAATAGTACTCCTCAGCCAAAACCTCAATCAGATAAGACTCCTCAAGAAGTAAGAAATGAGCAAAATTCATCTGAAGAAAAAAAAGAGGTAGTTGCTGGCAATACAAAAGAAGTGAGTTTTAATGTTCAAATTATAGAAGAGGATACAAGGAAGGCTATTTCTAATATGGGTTTTTACTTAACTTATAAAGGGAATATAAAAAAGCATACGGCTGATTCGTCAGGGACAAAAAAAGGAATAGTGGCTGAAGTAGGTGAAGATATCGAGGTTACAGTATCTGGAGCTGGTCAACCTCAAAAAATACATCATTTTAAAGTTGAACAGTCTTTATCTAATCAGACTATTAAAATTAAATTACCTGTATGTTCTTTTAAAATCAATGTTAAAGAAAATAATAAAAATGTAAAAAATACCTTGGTAAGTATTTTCTATAGAAATAAGCAAATTGTAAAAAGAACAGATAGTAATGGAGATGTCAGTGTAAAAATGCTTCTGGGTTTTGTTTTTGGCTTTGGTGTAAAAAATAAAGAGTTGCAGAAGCTTCGTGTTTTGAAAGGAATACCAATTAGGTATTTTAAAGTTAATGAAGGATTTGTAAAAGCTTCTAAGCTGTATGAAATTGCCGATCAAAAGCGTAAGGAAGCAGATCAACTTAAGAAAAAATCTGAACAAATGCGGCAAAAGCAGCAACAAGATGCTCATGAAAAAAAAGCAAAAGAACAGGCTGAAAAAGCAAAATTGGAATCAGAAAAACATCAGCCTATTCAAGATAATACATACACCGAAAATGGTGGTCAGCCACTAACAACGGCTAGCAATCAGTCTCCATCTACGAGTGATACAACACGTTATCATATTTACCATGATGGAAAAATTAAAAGAGAAAACAGAGCTGCTACTGGCTATGCTCAGTATATATATTACGATTCTACAGGGGCTGTTCATAATTTAGGTAAATCAAAATATGTTGTCGCAAAAAGATGGTCTTCCAAGAACGTCTTGGGTAGTGGTAATGTTTATTTAGTAGATGTAAGACATTTTGAGAAATATCGTTCAGGTGTAGTAGGTTATAAAATTTTAATGAATTCTGGACAGCAACGATATTATTTAGGTGGTATTGAGTTAGCTGCATTTTTAGGAGCTTTGTGTAAATCTGGGTATGATGACATTTGTTTTAATGGTTTTAGCAGAGTCAATGGTGATCCAGGTGAGAGTAAAAGTCATATTAATGGTGAAGCAGGAGATCTAAGATATTTAAGAACTGATAAACAGCCTCTAGCAGTTATATTGCAAGATGCTATTTATGATCATGAAAGGACTTTGAATTTGATCAATAACTTTATAAGATTTGGTTGGGGGAAGTCAAAAAAAATGCTCAGTGAGTATTTTACTAACTCTAAGGCTGGTGTTAAAAGTAATTATATTTTTCCAAATTGTAAGCATTTGTCAGATCCACGGCATAATAATCACCTTCATTTACAAGGGTTGTCTCCAGATCTAGAGGATATTTGATTTATGAAAAAAAAATATTTTATTTTTTTTATTTTATTTTTGTGTGGTTGTTTCAATAGTTATAATAATTTATCAGACTTAAATGGAAATAAAAATAAAGAAAATGAATTAAATTATATTAAAATAGGAGATAATTTAGAAATATTAATGGAGAGGTTTAAGGGGGATATAATTATTCAAAACTATAGTGATATTACTGATTTAAAAGAATGTCAAAATAGAAAAAATATTTTAGTTAATAACACTCTGACAAGTGCTGATATTGATGATTATGGAGTAGTCACATCTATTCATACTCGAGATTTGAAAGTAGTTGATGCTAACAATATAAGTGTTGGTAAGCTGGGAAATAGTATTAAGAAATTAAATAGAAATATCAAGCCAGAAAGATTTTCTAGTGGGGATGATTCAATAGACCTATTTGTATATAAGATTCCTATGAAGGAGAATAAAGGCTATTTTATATATAATATTGGGAATGGCAGTAAAATAGAGTCTATCTCGATTGAAAGTTTGGATCACATTTCCTGTAACTTAGAGTGATTTGGAATTAATCTCAGGAAATTAAAATCTAGTTGAGAGATTTAAAATAAACTAATATCACAAATTCAAATCTTAAAAAGCCGACTTTCGTCGGCTTTATTTATTTAACCTTCCAGCACTTCTTCCAACAGCTCTTCACTCGGTGCAAAGTAATATGCGCCATCCATGGGAGTGACAAAATGCAGCAGGCGGTCATGAATGCCGTCACCGCTGGTGCCAAACATACGCAATAACATGCTGTCGATAATGCTTAAATCGTTGGTGTAAGCAACGAAAAATAAGCCTTGATCACCGCGGCCATCTCCATAAGGCAAAGAATGACGCAGAATGGCCAGCTCTTCACCTTCACCATCTTCAACCACAGTGCGTGATACATGCGAGTTTTCAGGCTGTTCAGCCTCACTCAGTTCAATCGATTCCAGCTTGGTGCGGCCAATCACATGCTCTTGCGCATCCACTTTCAACTTTTTCCATTTTTCTAGGTTGTGTGCATAACGCTGAGCGAAAATGAAAGAACCATCTGCAAAAACACCAGCATCTTCAGGCAGCAATGCGGTTTCAGCGCGGTCATCTGGAAATTGCGGGTTTTCAGTGCCATCAATAAAGCCAGTGAGGTCGCGGCCATCAAAATTGCGGAAGCAGACGCGCTCATCTAAAACGTCTACTTTATCTTGAATGCCGTCAAAAAAAGCCTGGCTTAAAGCAAAGCAGATATCGGTACGCTGTGCGGCGATATGAATCAGCACATCTGCGGGAACCACAGGCATTTGAAATGAGCCTTCAATCGGCGCCAGCTGTTTAAAGCCTGCAGGCGCTTCAGCATGCAGGTTTGCCCAAAGCTCGGGGCCAAAAGCGACAGCTGTTTTAATCTGGGAGTGCGGATGCTGTGTAATTAAGCGGTCACGGGTATCAAATAAATTCCCAAGTTTTTCTTTCAGTTCTTCAAGGGTTAAATCTTTTAAGCGAAGAACAATAAAACGCGCATGATCTGATGGCAAAGGTAAAATTACAGATTGGGCGGTCATTCATGGCTCCTAAATTTTGATATTTTCTGCGTAGCTTTCTCTATTGTGCCCTAATGGCTGTACAGTGGGTAGCCTAGAAGTATATTTAAATCCGCATGGCTTTAATCCGCCTAATAAATAGTAAATGTCATATAATTGCGCTTCTATTTGTAAAACTACCTTTGATATGTCCTTCCAAATTTGGCTGGCCTATATGCTGGCCTGCTGGGTGATCAGTATTTCTCCAGGCGCAGGCGCGATTGCTTCTATGTCGAGCGGCCTCAATTACGGTTTTAAGCATGGCTATTGGAATGCGCTTGGACTGCAGCTGGCGCTATTGGTGCAAATTGGCGTTGTGGCGGCAGGAGCAGGAGTGTTGTTTGCGACTACACCTTGGGCATTTCAAATTGTGAAATGGTTTGGGGTTTTATATTTGCTGTATTTGGCTTTTTTGCAGTGGACAGCGCCTGTACAGTCCATCGAAATTCAGCAGAATCTGCCGGATAAATCACGCGGAAAATTGGTGCTGCATGGCTTTCTGGTGAATATGAGCAATCCCAAGGCCATTGTGTTTTTATTGGCAGTCTTGCCGCAATTTTTAGACTTGTCCAAACCGCAGTGGATTCAATATGTAATCATGGCTGTGACGATGATCAGTATCGATTTAATTGTCATGGCAGGCTATACAGGGCTGGCATCAAAAGTGCTGCGGCTTTTAAAATCACCCAAACAGCAAAAGTATATGAATCGGACCTTTGCAGTGCTGTTTGCCTGCGCAGCCAGCTTGCTGAGCTTGGTGCATCAGTGATTTATACGTATAAGCTTTAATAATAATGTGTTTTTATCTTATTGGCTGATCTGATATGTTTGAGATATAGTTAATAAAATAAGTAGAAAAAACAATGTCTACAGCGCTATGGATTTTGATTTATGCCTTAGAGTGCATCGTGACAAAATGGATTATATCGTGGGGCGGTGCATCGTATATTCAGGGCTGGAAGACATGGCTTCTCTTTAGCTCCTCACAATCTGAAGAGTGGACGAAAGGCCAAATCATTATGATGGCATGGTTCTTTTGGATCGCATTTTCAATCGTATTTTTAATTGGGCTGTTTAATCCAGAGTTTCGGTTCTATAAATTAAAAAATAGCCTTTAAAACAGTCCATTCATTATTTTGGATCGCTCTTTGTTTGCTCTAAGAGCATATAAATCAAATCCAGTTCAGGGCAGTCATAGCCCATGGCGCTAAGTGCCGCTGTAATTTGTCCGCGGTGATGGGTGCCGTGATTAAACACATGCAGCAGCGTACCGGCAAAGGGGACAGAAATCTCTTGGCCTTTAGAGGTCTGGTAATGAAAGAGTCCGCTGAGCAGCGCAGGATCCAGATCATGCAGATAGTTCTGCCAATCAAAGGACTTTTCCAGCAGCGTCTGAGTCAGCACATAACGGTCCTGTTCAATAATGCTGTTCAAGGTTATCTTCGGTGAATGGCCTTGGCTGAAGCGCGGAAACCATAAGACATGTTCACCCAGCAGCAAATGATTCAGTGTGCCGAAAATGCTCTGAAAAAATAAGCCGCTGTCTCTGTAAAAGTCTTCATCCGAAACTTGATCTAAAATCAGGTTCAAACGCTGCGTGGCCCAGCTGTTATAGCGGGCCATCAATTGAAAGCTGTCCAGCTCCATAATCTGATTTTTTTCATAATGCTGATATTCAACATATATCAGAGGATACAGAAAAAGAACATCATAAAAAACTGCCCGCAGGCAGTTCAGTGTTTGTATAGCATGGTTTTAGATTGCAATATTGGACTGCTTAAGCCATTTTTTTGATTTTCTGCACGGCAAAAATCACGGCAAACAAAATCGACATGGTCAGCACAATGCTCAGGCCTGTCGATACATTCAGGCCAGCGCTGGACCATAGGCCTACGCTAATGCCGATTTGTGCAAATACAAAAGACCAGAGCACCATCTGTTGAGGTGAATTTGCCATCAGGCGCGCAGTTAATGCAGGAATCACCAGCAAAGCGCCCATTAATAATGAACCGACCGCGCGCAGCGCCAAAACCGTAAACAAGGCCAGCAGCAGCATGAAAATCAGGCGCTGCCATTTGGCATTGATGCCTTCGCTGACCGCAATATCCGGATCAATCGCAATCTGAATCTGCGCCTGCCAATATTTATACAGTATGGCCAGCGCGCCTATAATCACCAGGCTAAAGACAGGCAAATCTGACCATGAAATCGTCAGCAGGTCGCCAAATAAATAGCTGAGCAGTTCAGGGCGCAGCTCAGGCAAGTGCTGAATCAGCAGCAGGCCGGAGCAGAGCAGTGTGGCGGAACACAGCGCCAGCAGCGCATCATTCGGCAGCCGCGGGTCATGCAGAATCCATAAAATGCCCACCAGCATGACAGCAAGCAAGGTCACGCCTACCCAGAGGGGGAGGGCTAAAGCGCCGGCAATCGCCACACCCAGTAAGGTGCCATGCGCCATGGTGTCGGCAAAAAACGACATGCGGCGCCACAGCATTAAACAGCCGAGCGGGGCTGTGAGGAACACCAATAAGGTGCCCATGATCCATGCAGGCAGCAGCAGTTGTAACCATTCCATCATGGCTTAAGCTTCCGGTTCGGGGTGAATGTGCGGGCGAGAATCGTGCGGGCACGGTGCCGCAGAATCTCCATGGCCGCAATGATCATGATGGTGCTGATAGAACACGCGGTTGGTGCCGAAAATCGCTTGATATTCAGGATGCTGCTGTACGCTTTCAGGCAGGCCGCTGCAGCAGATGTGCTTATTCAGGCAGACCACGCGGTGTGTGCCCTGCATGACCCACTGCAAATCATGCGATACCATCAGTACCGTACAGCCGTATTTTTCCGGCAGGCTGCGCACATAATCATACAGTTCCGCTTCGGACTGGATATCCAGGCCTTGCATCGGCTCATCTAAAACCAGCACATCCGGCTGACGCAGCAGCGCCCGGGCAATCAGCACCCGCTGGCGCTCGCCGCCGGACAGCTGCTGCACTTTGGCGTCCTGCAGCTTGGCAATGCCTGTATCACGGATAACCTCTGCCTTTATAGAGGCTTCACATTTTTCTAAAGCCAGCAAATCACAGACCCGCAGCGGCAAGCTGTGGGATGGGTTGAATTTTTGCGGCACATAGGAGAATTTTAAATTCTTGGCTGCGATGACCTGTCCGGACTTGGGCTTCAGAATGCCAAGCAGGACTTTGATCAGGGTTGATTTGCCTGCGCCGTTCGGGCCGATGAGCGTGACAATTTCACGGTCGTGCAGGGTGAAATCGACATTTTTCAGAATATCGCGTTCATCAATCCGCACATGGATGTTTTTCAGCTCAATCAGAGGAGCTGTGCTTAGGGTTTGCTGCACTGCTGACAGATTCCTGAAATTTCAATAATGCTGTGGTGCGCGGTGAAATGGTCAGATGCAGACAATTCATCCAGCTGCTGCAGCAGGCCTTGCGCAGAAGCTTCTTTCACCGTTTTGCATTCGGTGCAGATTAAAAAGGCGGCCTGATGACCCTCACGCGGGTGGCAGCAGGGAATATAGGCATTAATTGAGGTTAAACGGTGAATTAAGCCTTTTTCCAATAAAAAGTCTAAAGTGCGGTACACCGTTGGCGGGGCAGCAGGGCGGTCAGAATCACTTTTGATTTTTGCCAAAAGGTCATAAGCGCCCATGGGGCCTGCAGCATTTAAAATCAGCTCCAGCACTTCCTTGCGCAAAGGGGTGAGGCGCGCGCCTGAAGCCGAACACATGCTTTCAGCGTCTGCAAGCCGCTGCGCCACATTCGGGTGGTCGTGCACGCCATGCAATGCATTATGATGTTCGTGCGAACAAGAGCTCATGATTAACCTCAAGTGCGAAACTATAAAAGAAAAAGACTTTAAATCTTAGCATGAAGCGAGGCAAGTTTCGATCAGGCATAGGTATTTTTGAGAATTTGTTATATTATAACACTATTCTATTTTTTAGTGATTCTCCCTATGTCCCGTATCTTGGCATTCTGTGCTTTTGCATTTTTCAGCTCAGTGAGCTGGGCGCAAGGATTAGTGGTTTCAACGCACCCAATCTATTTAATTGCACAGGAAGTGACGAAGGGCGTAGAGCAGCCGACACTGCTGCTGCAGAATCAATCCGGGCACGATGTCAGCTTGACGCCCATGCACCGCAAAATTGTGCAGGATGCCAGCTTGGTGATCTGGCTGGGCAAGGCGCATGAGGCGCCTTTGGACAAGCTGCTGTCCGGCAACCGCAAAAGCGTTGCGCTTTTAAACTCCGGCCTGCTCTCCACACTGCCGCTGCGCAGTCCGCGCGGGAAAGCGCTGCCGAATACTGTAGATACGCATGTTTGGCTGGAGCCGAACAATGCTGTGCGTATCGGTTTTTTCATTGCCGCCTTGCGTTCACAGCAAGTGCCTGCGCACCGCGAACAGTACTGGGCTAATGCCAGAAATTTCGCGCATCAAATGCTGATGGCTTCTCGCCAGCTGAGCAGCGGCAATAATGCACAGCCTTATTGGTCTTACCATGACGCATACCAGTATCTGGAGCGTTCATTGAATTTAAAGTTTGCGGGCGCCTTGACGGATGACCCGCATATTGCGCCAACCATCGCGCAGATTAAATACCTGCAGGACAGCCGTCCGCAAGCCAAAATGTGCCTGCTGGCGGAAGGGCAGGCCAGTAAAAACCAGTATCAAAAACTCAATCCCATCATTTTTCAGCATGTGGATGAAAGCATGAACGCAGAGGCCAGTTTTATCCATGCCTGGAAAACTTTGGCCGAGCAAACCCGCAGCTGTGTGCTAAATGCGCGGAAATAATGCAAAAAACAAACAGCAGTTGTTTAATTTGACAGCAATCCAAACATGCAAAAAAACCAGACTTAGGTCGGGAAAAGATTGCATGTTCAGGGGTGTAACTCTATAATGCCTGCGATTAAAAATAATCATCAGCTAAACTTGTCAAGCATAATTGCTGTGAGTGTACAAAAATGAGCCGAACTAGTCGCTTGATTGATCGACGATTAGCGAAAGCTTTGATCATCTTGCAAGCATTAATGATTCCTGTTTCAGCCTTGATTGGATGGGTCTTAAAAGATTCAGCTGCAGCATTGAGTGCGGCCTTAGGCGCACTGGTATGCTGGCTGGCAAGCTGCTATTTTACATGGCAGTCGTTTCGGGCCGCTGGCGCCCGCGCCACCAAACAAGTGCTGTCCAACATGTATCGTGGCATGATGGGCAAGTTTGCAATTGTGATTGTTGGATTCATTTTAATTTTAAGCAATGTAAAGCCGCTGTCACCGGCTGCATTATTTTGCGGCTTTATCCTCGTTCAGGCCATGACGTGGGTCGCTCCATTTTGGGCGTCACGTCTGCAGAAGCGGGTTTAAGCGCAGCTGAAATTGAAAAGTTTTTTCAGGAGCTGGCGAGATATCAAGCAGCACGCGATATTCGTGAGTTCCATTTAGTTTTTTGACATTGACCAGGTGTGATTTATGGCTGCTGAAGAACATGCCCTTACTTCGACCGAGTATATCAAGCACCATTTGACCAATTTGACTTATGGCAAAATGCCAGACGGTTCATGGAAATTGGCTGAGACTGCTGATGAAGCTCAACAGATGGGGTTCACTGCTATTCACTTGGATTCAATGGGTTGGTCTATCACGCTAGGTGTGATTTTCTGTTTGCTGTTCTGGTGCGTAGCGAAAGCTGCAAACTCTGGTGTTCCAACCAAGTTCCAGTCTGCAATTGAAATGATCATCGAGTTTGTTGACTCAAGTGTCCGCGACACTTTTCATGGCAAATCACGTTTAATTGCGCCTTTAGCCCTCACAATTTTTGTGTGGATTTTCCTGATGAATGCGATGGATTTACTTCCTGTAGATTTCATTCCGCATCTTGCAGGAATTATTGGTTCTAATGTGTTTGGCATGGACCCGCATCACGTTTACTTCAAAATCGTTCCATCTACTGACCCTAACATTACCCTTGGTATGTCATTGTCGGTATTTGCGCTGATCTTGTTCTACAGCATTCGTGAAAAAGGCATCGGCGGTTTTGTCGGTGAGTTGGCGCTTAACCCATTTAACCCAAGTAACCCAGTTGCAAAAGCGTTATTGATTCCAGTGAACTTGATTCTTGAATTGGTAACTTTCCTTGCACGTCCAGTTTCATTGGCTCTGCGACTATTCGGTAATATGTATGCGGGTGAGTTAATCTTCATCTTAATCGCGTTATTGCCGTTCTGGATCCAGTGGGCGTTATCTGTGCCTTGGGCTATTTTCCATATTCTCGTTATTACGCTGCAGGCATTCATTTTTATGATGCTGACTATCGTATACTTGAGCATGGCAAGCGAAAAGCATTAATGGTATTGCCTAACTGTCGATGGACGGTTGGGCGCACAATTTTTTAATTTAATTTGGTATAAACCTAACCTCTGAGGAATTATCATGGAACTCACTTTAGGTCTAGTTGCAATTGCATCTGCTATCTTGATCGCTTTTGGTGCTTTAGGTACTGCGATTGGTTTTGGTCTTTTAGGCGGCCGTTTCCTTGAAGCTGTTGCTCGTCAACCAGAATTGGCTCCACAACTTCAAACTCGCATGTTCTTAATCGCGGGTCTTCTTGATGCTGTGCCTATGATCGGTGTTGGTATTGGCTTGTTCTTCATCTTCGCTAATCCATTTGTAGGTTAATCAGCTTAATTCCTAAATTAAACTATTGAGGAATAGCAATGAATATCAACCTCACATTGATAGGCCAAGCAATTGCATTTGCGATCTTTGTCGCATTCTGCATGAAGTTTGTATGGCCACCACTAATCAATGCGATTAGTGAGCGTCAGCGTAAAATCGCTGATGGCTTAAACGCTGCTGAAAAAGCAAAAGCTGACCTTGCGGATGCGCAAGCTCAAGTGAAAGCTGAATTAGACGCAGCGAAAGCGCAAGCGGCTCAATTGATCGAACAAGCGAACCGTCGCGGTGCGCAATTGGTAGAAGAAGCGCGCACTCAGGCATCTGCTGAAGGTGAGCGTATCCGTCAACAGGCTAAAGAAGCTGTTGATACCGAGATCAATACAGCTCGCGAAGAATTACGTCAACAAGTGGCTGCTCTTGCAGTGACTGGCGCTGAGAAAATTCTTAGCCAGCAAGTTGATGCAGAAGCTCACAATGCCATGCTGACTCAGCTGGCTGCTAAACTTTAAGAGAGGCGGATTATGGCTGAACTCTTGACGTTGGCACGCCCATACGCTAAAGCAGCATTTGCTTACGCTTCTGAGCAAAGTGCAACTGACTCATGGTCAAAAGTGCTTGAATTGCTCAGTGCTGCGGTGCAAGACGAAGCATTTTCAGCTTACTTAAATCGCCCTGAGCTTACTCCTGCAGAGCAGGTAAGTGTTTTTGCCAAAATTTTAGGCGAAGATCAGACCGCAGCAGTGTCAAACTTTTTGACATTGCTGGCCGATAATGGCCGTCTGGCGCTTCTACCTGAGATTTCTGCAGAATATGAGCAGCTCAAATCACAGAATAACAACTCTGTGGATGTTGTGATTGAATCAGCATTCCCATTGACTTCTGTACAGGAACAGCTACTTACGCATGCA
The DNA here is from genome assembly GCF_000368865.1 of Acinetobacter bouvetii DSM 14964 = CIP 107468. Classification (GTDB taxonomy): domain Bacteria; phylum Pseudomonadota; class Gammaproteobacteria; order Pseudomonadales; family Moraxellaceae; genus Acinetobacter; species Acinetobacter bouvetii. The sequence goes on along the minus strand of NZ_KB849728.1, from coordinate 20,188 downwards.
TTAGAGAAGAAATTCGAAGCTGCGGTAAATGTTTCTGTAGAAGTGAAACCAGAACTAATTGCTGGTGTTGTTATTCGTGCAGGCGACCAAGTGATAGATGATTCTGCGCTTAATAAGCTTGAAAAAATGCGGACTCGTCTTCTTGCTTAATTGCATATAAGAAGACTGAACTTTAAAAAGATTGAGGTATAGCGCAATGCAACAACTGAATCCATCCGAGATCAGTGCGCTCATTAAACAGCGTATCGGCGATCTGGACACCAGCGCGACCGCTAAGAACGAAGGGACCATTGTTATGGTTTCCGACGGTATTGTGCGTATTCACGGCCTTGCTGATGCAATGTACGGTGAAATGATCGAATTCGACGGCGGCTTATACGGTATGGCACTGAACCTAGAACAGGATTCAGTGGGCGTCGTTGTTTTAGGTAACTACTTAAGCCTGCAAGAAGGTCAAAAAGCTCGCTGCACAGGCCGCGTATTAGAAGTTCCGGTTGGTCCAGAACTTTTAGGCCGTGTCGTAGATGCTTTGGGTAACCCAATTGATGGTAAAGGCCCAATTGATGCAAAATTAACTGATGCTGTTGAAAAAGTAGCACCAGGCGTAATTTGGCGTCAATCAGTGGATCAGCCTGTACAAACTGGTTATAAATCAGTAGATACAATGATCCCTGTAGGCCGTGGTCAGCGTGAGCTGATCATTGGTGACCGTCAAACTGGTAAAACAGCTATGGCGATCGATGCGATCATCGCTCAGAAAAACTCTGGCATTAAATGTGTATACGTAGCTATTGGTCAAAAACAATCGACTATCGCTAACGTTGTGCGCAAGCTGGAAGAAACTGGCGCTATGGCGTATACCACTGTTGTAGCAGCAGCTGCAGCCGATCCAGCAGCAATGCTGTACTTGGCTCCATACTCTGGCTGTACAATGGGTGAATACTTCCGTGACCGCGGTGAAGACGCTTTGATCATTTATGATGACTTGTCTAAGCAAGCAGTTGCTTACCGTCAAATTTCATTGCTTTTACGCCGTCCACCAGGCCGTGAAGCGTATCCAGGTGACGTATTCTATCTTCACTCTCGTCTTCTTGAGCGTGCTTCGCGCGTTTCTGCTGACTATGTTGAGAAATTCACGAATGGTGAAGTTAAAGGCCAAACTGGTTCTTTGACTGCATTGCCAATCATTGAAACTCAAGCGGGTGACGTATCTGCATTCGTACCAACGAACGTAATTTCGATCACTGATGGTCAGATCTTCCTAGAAACATCATTATTCAACGCAGGTATCCGTCCTGCTGTGAACGCGGGTATCTCTGTATCTCGTGTTGGTGGTTCAGCGCAGACTAAGATCATCAAAAAATTGTCTGGTGGTATCCGTACCGCTTTGGCGCAATACCGTGAATTGGCAGCGTTCGCTCAGTTTGCTTCTGACCTTGATGAAGCAACACGTAAGCAGTTAGAACACGGTCAGCGCGTAACTGAATTAATGAAGCAAAAGCAATATGCTCCATATTCAATCGCTGACCAAGCTGTTTCAATTTATGCATCTAACGAAGGCTACATGGCTGACGTAGAAGTGAAGAAAATCGTTGCATTTGATGCTGCGCTAATCTCTTACTTCCGTTCAGAGCATGCTGCGTTAATGCAAAAAATCGATGAAACTGGTGATTACAACAAAGACATCGAAGCTGAATTTAAAGCAGGTATTGAGAAGTTCAAAGCGACTCAAACTTACTAATATTCAACCCAGTTGGATTTAGTGTCGGTTTGGTTCACGGATCAACCTTCGAAAGCTCGAAAGGGCTTTCGAATACTAGGTTAAGCGTATGGCAAATTTAAAAGAAATTCGCGCCAAAGTAGCTAGTATCAAAAGCACGCAGAAAATTACTCGCGCGATGCAGATGGTAGCAGCTTCTAAGATGCGTCGTGCGCAAGAGCGCATGGCTCAAGGCCGTCCGTATGCCGAAAATATGCACCGTGTAATTGCTCATTTGGTACAAGCGAATCCTGAATACAAGCACCGTTATATGGTTGAACGCCCAGTTAAGCGCGTTGGCTATATCATTGTGTCTTCAGATCGCGGCCTTGCTGGCGGTTTGAACATTAACCTGTTCAAAAAAGTGGTAAAACACGTACAGCAGCAACAAGAGCAGTCAATTGAAGTTCAATTTGCTTTGATTGGTCAAAAAGCGGTTTCGTTTTTTAAAAACTACGGCGGTAAAGTGCTGGGTGCTACGACAAATGTCGGTGATGCGCCGAGTCTTGAACAGTTAACTGGTTCTGTACAGGTGATGTTGGACGCATTTGATAAAGGCGAATTAGACCGCATTTATCTTGTGTCAAACGGCTTTGTCAATGCCATGACTCAAAATCAAAAGATCGAACAGCTTGTTCCTTTAGCAGCAGCTGAAACAAGTGAAGGCCTGAACCGTCAATACGGTTGGGACTACATCTATGAGCCAGAAGCTGAAGAGCTTCTCAATGGCTTATTGGTTCGTTACATCGAGTCTATGGTATATCAAGGCGTGATTGAAAACATCGCGTGTGAGCAGTCTGCGCGTATGGTTGCAATGAAAGCTGCAACAGATAACGCGGGTGACCTCATCAAGAGCCTGCAACTTATTTATAACAAGCTGCGTCAAGCCGCGATTACTCAGGAAATTTCTGAGATCGTTGGTGGTGCCGCTGCCGTTTAACATTATTTTGAATTGAGGAGACAGCAATGAGTAGCGGTCGTATCATTCAGATCATCGGCGCGGTTATCGACGTCGAGTTTGAACGCAACAGCGTTCCTAAGATCTATGACGCTCTTCACGTTGATGGAACTGAAACTACTTTAGAAGTTCAGCAACAACTTGGTGATGGCGTAGTTCGTACTATTGCAATGGGTTCTACTGAAGGCCTTAAGCGTGGTTTGAACGTAACTAACACTGGCGCTCCAATCTCTGTACCTGTAGGTACTGCATGTTTGGGCCGTATCATGGACGTTCTTGGTCGCCCGATCGATGAAGCTGGTCCTGTTGGTACTGAAGCGCGTTTGCCGATTCACCGTCAAGCGCCTTCTTATGCTGAACAAGCGGCTTCTACTGACCTTTTAGAAACTGGTATTAAAGTCATCGACTTGCTTTGCCCGTTTGCGAAAGGCGGTAAAGTTGGTCTGTTCGGTGGTGCCGGTGTTGGTAAAACTGTAAACATGATGGAGTTGATCAACAACATCGCGAAAGCTCACTCAGGTTTATCTGTGTTTGCTGGTGTTGGTGAGCGTACTCGTGAAGGTAACGACTTCTATCACGAAATGAAAGACTCAAACGTTCTAGACAAAGTAGCAATGGTCTACGGTCAGATGAATGAGCCACCAGGTAACCGTTTACGCGTAGCGTTGACTGGTTTGACTATGGCTGAGTACTTCCGTGACGAGAAAGACGAAAACGGCAAAGGCCGTGACGTACTATTGTTCGTTGACAACATCTACCGTTATACACTAGCGGGTACTGAAGTATCAGCACTTCTAGGCCGTATGCCGTCTGCAGTAGGTTACCAGCCGACTCTTGCAGAAGAGATGGGTGTTCTTCAAGAACGTATTACATCGACTAAGTCTGGTTCTATTACGTCAATCCAAGCGGTATACGTACCTGCCGATGACTTAACAGATCCATCGCCTGCAACTACGTTCGCTCACTTGGACGCAACTGTTGTATTGAGCCGTGACATCGCATCTTCTGGTATTTACCCAGCAATCGATCCACTTGACTCAACTTCACGTCAGTTAGATCCGCTTGTAGTAGGTGCTGAGCATTACGAAATCGCTCGTTCAGTTCAAAACGTTCTTCAACGTTATAAAGAATTGAAAGACATTATCGCAATTCTTGGTATGGACGAATTGGCTGAAGAAGACAAACTTACTGTATACCGTGCACGTAAGATCCAACGTTTCTTCTCTCAACCGTTCCACGTAGCTGAAGTGTTTACTGGCGCGCCTGGTAAACTTGTACCGCTTAAAGAAACAATCCGTGGCTTTAAAGGTCTTCTAGCTGGTGAATACGACCACATCCCAGAACAAGCGTTCTACATGGTTGGTGGTATTGACGAAGTAATTGCTAAAGCTGAGAAACTTTAATTAGTTACCTAATTTAGGAGATTCTCATGTCGACTATGCAATGTGATGTTGTAAGTGTAAAAGAGTCTTTGTACTCTGGCGCTGTAACGATGCTAATTGCGAAAGGTGCTGGCGGTGAGTTGGGTATTATGCCTGGCCATGCGCCGCTGGTAACTTTGCTCAAGCCGGGCGCGATCCGCGTTCTGCTTGAAAACGGTACAGAAGAGTTGATCTATGTATCTGGCGGTGTTTTAGAAGTTCAGCCGCATGTTGTTACGATTCTTGCAGATACTGCAGTTCGTGCAGAAAACTTAGATGAAGCGGCAATTATTGAAGCGCGTAAACACGCTGAACAATTGCTTGCAAATCAAAAGAGCGACTTGGACGCTGCTGCTGCTTTGGCTGCTCTTGCAGAAACTGCTGCTCAGCTGGAAACCATCCGCAAAATCAAAAACCGCGCTCAATAAGAGACGGTTCGAGATTGAAAAAACCACCCGCAAGGGTGGTTTTTTTATGGCTGAAATTCAGAAAATAAGAATTGCTGAAAGATGATTTAATTGCTATTTTTCATGTGCTTATAAAATTTATACCAATGGGCTTTTTCATGTCAAAAAAAATTATATTCACATTATTGCTATCTTTAGGTTTTGTGGGGTGTGCATCAGTGCCGAAGGCGGATCAGCATGCTTCTGATACAGTGAAACAATTCACAGCTCCGCAAAACGGCAATGCAGGGATTTATGTATACCGTTCAGCTTCAGTGAAAGGCGCTGCGCTAAAGAAAGATGTTTGGGTCGATGGCGAATGCTTAGGAGAAACATCACGCGGTGTGTTTTTTTATAAAGAAGTCTTAGGAAACCGTAACCATACTATTTCTACGGAATCTGAGTTTTCACCAAACCACCTTGAAATTCAAACTGAAGCGGGTAAGCAATATTTTGTTCAGCAATTTATTAAAATGGGTGCATTTACTGGCGGAGCAAATTTAAAACAGGTTGATGAGCAAACCGGAAAGCAGGCGGTTAGTGAATATGCATTTGCTAAAGGCGGAAATTGCAGCAAGGCAACGCTTGCATTGAAATAATGGCCAATCCAAAGATAAAAACATTAAAACCGCCTAAATTGGCGGTTTTAATGTTTTGCTGCCAGCAGAACTTAATTTTCGCTATCTAAAGTGGCATATATTTTATTCATCCCATGCATTAAGTTAAATTCATTATTTTCACAAAGTGTCTCTCATGAACCTTATTGCCTTTGAACCGCACTTTTGGGAACTGTACCAAGACTTCGACCACTATTATTTAAGCATTGCTGTTGATATGAGCTCAGTGGTGTCATGCTGGGATGTTGAACTGACCCATGAAGAAGTACAGCAATATGAACACCGTGGACGAGTCAGTATTCAAGAGCTGGCAAAAACGATGGTAGCCGCTGCATATAAAGGCGATTTTTCAGCGATGGAAAGCCGATTGGTAAAATCGTATGAACGTCAAGCGATGCATGCCGCGTACAGAACATGGCGGCACAGCCTAAAGGCGGAATAAACTCTGAGGCCAATTCGAGAATTTCCCATTGCCCGCCATGCGGGTTCTAAAAGCTTTATTCAAGCCTTTATCTAAACTGGATGATTCTAGCTTTGCTGAGTTGCACGTGCATTCCCTTTAGAAAGGCCACCTTCACTATTCGAAAGCCGTTTTATATTTAAGACACTGTTTAAGCTGAATTTTTAATCATAATTAATCACGTCAAAACAATGCATTCGAATACGCTGCATATAATTTCACCTTGTTTGGGTGTTGAGCAAGGGCGATCAATGATGCTGTAGTTTCTAAAGCTGAGCAGACTTTAAAAGTCCTAATTTTAAATTGTGCTGCGGTGACAATGAGGCTTGTAAAGGAATTGCAAGAGGAGGCATCTAAAATCATCAAATCCGCTACAAATCCGCCACTTTTGATAATTTATATATTCTATATAGTTGAAAAACGGTTCTTAAAAAAAGAACTTTCTTGATATTTTGAATATGGAGAACAGCATAATGGCGAATACGATGAAAGCAGCGGTAGTCACTGAATTTAATCAGCCGTTGCAAATACAAGAGGTCGAAATTCCTAAAATCAGTCCGGGAAAAGTACTGGTCAAGATGATTGCCACAGGGGTTTGCCATACCGATCTGCATGCGATGCATGGCGATTGGCCAGTGAAACCGACGTTGCCTTTTATTCCGGGACATGAAGGTGTGGGCGAAGTCATTGAGGTTGGTGACGGGATTGAGCACTTAACAGCCGGTGATATTGTGGGGATTCCATGGCTTTATTCAGCCTGCGGCCATTGCGATCATTGCTATGCAGGCTGGGAAACGTTATGTAAAAAACAACAAAATTCAGGTTATTCCGTCAACGGCAGTTTTGCCGAATATTGCTTGGCAGATGGTGATTATGTCGGGGTGATTCCTGAAGGTGTGGATCTGCTGGAAATAGCGCCGATTTTATGCGCAGGCGTGACGGTCTATAAAGGCTTAAAAATGACGGAAGCCAAAACAGGGGATTGGGTTGCCATTTCCGGAATTGGCGGTTTGGGCCATGTGGCTATTCAGTATGCCAAAACCATGGGCTTTAATGTGGTCGCCATTGATGTTGATGACAGCAAAATTGAGCTGGCCAAAAACTTGGGTGCTGATGTTGCCATTAATGCGCTGAAAGCGGATGTGAAAGAAGAAGTGCTCAAAGCTACAGGCGGCGAGGGGTGTCATGGCGTGCTGGTCACTGCCGTGTCCCCGAAAGCATTTGAACAGGCCGTTGCCATTGTGCGCCGCGGCGGCACGATGGTCTTGAATGGTCTGCCGCCTGGCACATTCGACTTGTCTATTTTTAATATGGTGCTTGAAGGAATTACGGTACGCGGCTCAATTGTCGGAACACGTTTGGACTTGAAAGAGGCGCTGGATATTGCGGCGCGCGGTAAGGTGAAAGCGCATATTCATGTCGAAGCATTAGACAATATTAATGATATTTTCCACCGCATGGAGCAGGGCAAAATTGATGGCCGCATTGTCATTGATATGAGGCTTTAACCGTAAATTTCACTCAGGCCAATTCAGTGTTCATGAATTGGCCTGAGTAGCTTGGAATGCTAGCTTTCCTGAGCTTGCTTATCCTGTCCTTGTGAAATCAGCATGCCGGCCAATTTAACCATTTCAGATTGGATTGAAACCATTTGCTGCTCAATTTTTTTCAAATCTACTTTGCTTAAATCCATTTGACCGTTCAGGAAAGGCGAATTCAGCACGTTCTCATTGGCGGAAAGAATATTTTTGCGGATATCAGAGATTTCCTGCGTTTTTAAATCAACACTGTTTAAGGCTTGATTGAATCCAGTGAGCTGTTTTTGCAGCTGGGCGGCGCTGTGCTGCAGTTTTTCATGATCCTTTAGATCGACAGCGCTTTGAAGTTCTGCTTGAGTCTGCTGCAGCTGTTCCACATAGCCGCCGGCTTTCAGCTGCAGGTCTGCCACATCGCGGATAAGATAGAACATATTGCCGCTTTTCAGCTCAGTTTGCTGAGCAGGCGCATCGTCATCCGCAGCGGACTGAATGCCTTGGGATTGTTCAGTTTCAATTTGAGTCTGCTCAGCGCGGGTATTTTCAGGTGAAGCGGCTTGATCGCAGCCCAGCAATGCCATGCCGGCTGCAAAAATACTGAAAGGTAGGATGGCGCCTTGCAGGAATTTCTTCATTCGCTTTTAAACTCTTTATCAATTTATTGGGTCTTAGGCTGAATATAGGGATGAAATGTGGATTCAAAATAGATTGCTGCAAAGCGATAACAAAAAAGAGCGCTGAAGCGCTCTTGGGCAATCCCGTGATGGCGATTAACCGCCAATAATTTTGATGATTGAATGAGTCATAGCATTGATTAAAATATAGTCGCCATTTACTTTAATCCATTGCTGGTTTTTGCCAGGCTTGGCTAATTTTTTATACTTGCTGTGGTCAACTTTGTAACTATTGCCGCGGTACTGGCTTGGAACTTTTTGCCCTGCATGCCAGTCATGCGATGGGTTCACCGCGTTTTTATGCTGCTGCGCCTGATGTTTTACAGGCGCTTCGTGATTATGCGCGGCCTGAGGCTGATGGTTTTGGCTATTTTGCGGTGCAGCCATTGCAGGTGCAGCCACGAACGCTGTTGAAATCGACAGTACAATTGCTTTTATTAATGTATTCATAGGTTCACCTGTTTTTTACTGCGTCTGTTTCTCGATAGCTTCAGCATATAACTGATTTGCAGATAAAAATGGAATGAACTGTTGCTGCTTGATTAAAATAATGAATAAAATGTGTATTTTATCTTATTGTGATAATTCAAAAATTATATTGAGGTTTATATCTTTGATACAGCCTTATTAAAGTCTTTAATTGATAACTTTAACAAGGCTGTCTGCGGTTTATTTATTTTGCCAATTCTGCATTGACGGCATCCACAATGCGGGCATCATCCGCTTTGATATCTGGCGCAAAGCGCGCAACAATCTCACCTTGCTTATTCACTAGGAATTTTTCAAAGTTCCACAGCACTTCTGGCGGCTCATTGGGCGTCAGGCCGTAATCAATCAAGTCTTTTTTCCACGGGCCTTCACCGGTGCGATCTGGAATGGCAGCCGTTAAGGCTTGATACAGCGGGTGCTTGTCTTCACCAGCGACTGAAATTTTTGAGAAAAGCGGAAAATCAACCTGATAATTTAAAGAACAGAATTGCTGAATTTCTTCATCTGACCCAGGCTCCTGCGCTAAAAAGTTGTTTGCCGGAAAGCCTAAAATTTCCAAGCCTTCCGCTTTTTTGTCCTTATACAGCTGTTCCAAGCCTTCATATTGCGGGGTTAAGCCGCATTTAGACGCGACATTCACAATCAGCAGCACTTTGCCTTGATATTGATTGAGTGTGGTTTCTGCGCCGTCAATGGTTTTGATAGGGATGTTGTAAACTGAAGCGGCCATGCAATGATCCTGATTATTTGCGTTTTGATTGCAATGTTTTAACTGGAAAACTTGCAGGCGGCAAGTGTTGAAGCCTCAGGTTTTGATAATTTTTGTATGTGCAGCGCCGAACTGCCGTAAAATTCATAAAATCAGGCAGTTAATATCGTGATGTATGATTTGAATCGGGCTTTAAGTGCGTCAATAATAAGAAGCAGATGCAACATAGCGGAATAATCTGCATATTTTATAGGGGCTTACAGTGTTCCTATGATGCCGGCGCTGATTTGGGTGCTGAATAGGGTGGCTACCCGATATGCAGCGGAGTGATGAATGGCCTATTATGCCTGTGCCGCGCTTATGGCAATTTCTGGAGCGGCTTTGGCGCAGCGCAAGATTTGAACTGAGCCGGTGTCTGGCCTGTATAACGTTTAAAAAATTCAATAAAATTGGAACTATGCTGATATCCCAGTTCAAAACTGAGGGCTTTAATGGATTTTCCCTGCCGCAGCTGCATGATGGCATACAGCAGTTTGGCGCGGCTGCGCCATTCCGATAAGCTGAGCTGCAGCTCTGCCTGGCTGATACGGTGAAGCTGCCTTTCGCTTATGGCAAAAGGCTCTAATACCTGCCGCAGGCTTTTCTGAAATAAAGCAGGAGCGGCTAAGTCCTCTAAGATGGGCTTGAGTGCCGGATGATGGGTTTGCGGCAGATAATGATGATGCTTTGGCGCACTGCTCAGCTGATCTAAAATAACCTGCAGCAGGTGGCGAAAATAATGCAAATGGCCCTGCTGCTGTACATGAAACGCTTCTAAAATCAATTGCCTGAAAAATACCGATACACTGAGCATTTCAGGCTTTATAGAAAAATTTTCACATAATTCAGGGTCTAAGCGGATTACGGCATAATGGGTAGTGTGCTGATCAACAGCAATGGAATGATGCGCTACGCGGGGTGGAATCCAAATGCCGTAACTAGGCGGAGACCATAATTTTCTGCCATTGACTTCATATTCCAAAATTCCATCGAGGCTCATGTTAAAATCGCCCCAGATGCAGCTATGAGGATGAACTTCTTCATATTTTTCATAAAAAGACTGGCTGATCTCAATATGCTGTTCAATCTGCTCAATCATGTTCTAGAGTCCGGGCGCGGTGCGGAAGAATGTCGCTTTAACAATATCATTGTCTGAACTTCAATATTTCATTTATATGCGACATTGCGCACAATAAAAAACAGAAATTGCTGAAAGAATGATTCTATGCAACACAATCCTAAAATGATGCGCTGGGCAGTCTTGCTGCCGCTGCTTTCCGTGTTTATTTGGTCGCTGAATATTGCGGTTACCCGTTATGTGACGGAGTATATTTCTCCAGTCAGCATCAGTTTTTACCGCTGGCTGGTGGCGTTTATTATGCTAACGCCCTTTATGCTGCCGCAGCTGTATAAAAACCGCGCTTTAATTCAGCAGCACTGGAAGCAGCTTGCGGTACTGGCCGCTTTTGGAATGGTGCTGTATCAGGGGCTCAGCTACAGCGCTGCGCATTATACCACTGCAACCAATATGGGCATTATCAATGCCTTTATTCCCGTCTTTACGATTTTAGTGTCCGTTTTTCTTTTAAAAGAATGGCCAAACCGCTTTGCCTTGCTGGGCTGCCTGATTTCTTTTTCTGGCTTGCTGCTGGTTATTGCAAAAGGGCATTGGGCAAATCTGCTGTCTTTAGGCGGCCATGCGGGCGATGCGATTATGCTGGCTGCTGTTTTTTTCTATGCTTTTTATGGGGTGCTTCTAAAGAAATGGCAGCTTAAAATTCCTTTATTTATCAGTGTCTATGTTCAGATCTTTTTTGCCTTGCTGTACCATTTGCCGTTTGTGCTGTACTTTGGGCTGGATGCCATAAATGCGCAGAATGTCTGGAGCGTACTGTACGCGGGGATGTTCCCCTCGCTGGCAGCGCCATTGCTTTGGATGCTTTCGATTCAATATTTGGGGCCGAATCAAACCAGCATCTTTATGAACCTGATGCCGATTGTAACGGCGGGGATTGCTTATTGCTGGCTGGCGGAGCAGTGGACGGCTTATCACAGTATAGGGACCGCTTTGGCCATTCTGGGCGTGCTGTTGGCGCAGAAAAAGGCGCCGGCAAGGGTTAAGTCGATTACTAAATAGAGGCAATGACAGAAAAAATTAAATATTTTTTGTAACTGTTCAGCAGAAGCAAGATATAAAATATAGCGGTACAAAGATTAAAATTGTCTTTGTTTTTCTAATAATATGATCAAAAATAGGCATATATTTTGAATAAACTGCTGTTTTTCATCTTAAATTAATAACTTTAAGCTTTTTATTAATAGAAAAAATCTATTTGTTTGGCAGAAGGCTTTATCACATAATAATGCCACTGAAAACGGTGCCCGATGTTGACTGTTTTTTGCTAGATTTTCCAGACCCTCTGGATGTGATTTTTTGCACATCCTTTTTTATGCTCAGCCATTTCTATATGGCTGAGCTTTTTTTTGCCTGACAAGGCCTGCTGCCATCATCGGCATTTATGCGCGGATGATTTCACCGGTTTCTGCATCAATAATTTTGCTGGGCTCCTGACTTAAGCCTAAATCGCCGTTCAAATAATTCAGCTCATTGGCAAAATATTGGCTGGCTTCCTGCAAGGAGCGCGCTGGCTCAAGCCCTGCGGGATTGGCGCTGGTTGATACAATAAAGCCATTAAAGGCATGACATAAGGCTGCGCAGAGCGAGTGGGTGGTGACGCGAACCGCGACTTTAGAATGGCTGCCTTTAATCCAGCTGGGAATATGCCCGCCTGCCGGCAGCAGCCATGTGGTGGCGCGTTCAGCTGGTGAGCGGCGGCTCCATGATGCAATGACTTCTTCCTTTATTTCAGGGCTGAGTCCTGTCAGTAAATGTTCAACTTGCGCAACATTGGCGGCCAGTAAAATCACGCCTTTTTCAATCGGGCGCTGTTTCAGCCTTAAAATTTCACGGAATGCCTTTTCGTTAAACGGGTCACAGCCTAAGCCCCAAACTGCCTCTGTAGGATATGCCAAGACCTGCCCTTTTTTTAGACAATCGGCTGCTTCGGCCACAGAGGTGGTAATCATGAGAATTTAACCTTAATGAAAATAATGAGGCTATTGTGAACCCTATTTTCCGGAACGGCAACGCAGATAGCATCCTGCCTGCTGCATCGCGAGCCCCAATAATTCTAATTCCATGAGTTGGCTGGTCAGTGCAGCCGCATCCAGCTGGGTTAAAAGCGCGAGCTGATCCAAAGTTTGTCCAGCCCAATCCAGCTGCTGGTATAAGGCCTGCAGATGTTCAGGGATGCCAATCGGTTCCTGCATGTTTTCGGGTGCCGCAGGGTTCTTTTTTGCAGATTGCCATTGTGTCGGCAGGGCAAGGTCTTCAATGACCTGCAGAGGATGGTCAATGAGAATTGCGCCTTCGCGGATCAGCTGATGGCAGCCTTGATGGAAGTCGCCGTAAATATGTCCTGGAATGGCAAAAACAGCTTTGCCTTGTTCGGCGGCTATTTTTGCTGTGATCAGTGAGCCGCTTTTCAAGGTGGCTTCAGCCACAATAACGCCTAAGCTGAGGCCGCTGACAATGCGGTTGCGCCGCGGGAAATGATGCTGCAAGGGAGGAGTATTCGGCAGGAATTCGGAAATAACGGCGCCGCCATTGCTCAGGATATCCTGTCTTAAGGCCTGATGCTGAGAAGGATAGGTTTGATCCAGCCCTGTTCCCATTACGGCAATGGTGCGCTGATGCTTTAAAGCGGCTTGGTGGGCGGCTTCATCGATGCCTTGCGCGAGTCCGCTGTTGATATAAAAGCCTTGTTCGCTTAAGTAAAAAGCAAAATCATAAGCCACCTGCCGGCCATGCGGGCTGGGCTTGCGGCTGCCGACAATGGCGACTTGAGGCTGATGCAGTGCTTGTATATCGCCTTGTCCAAAAAGAATAGGCGGTTTATCGCTGTAGGGCTGCAGCTGCTGCGGATAATCTGTTTCTGTATGGGTGATAAGAAAATCACAGCTGTATTCAATCGCATGCAGGCACTGCTGAAACTTTTTCTGGCCTTCTGCCGTATGAAATTCCTGAAAGCGCTGCAGATGATTTTTATGAATGCCTAAGGCTTGCCATGTGGGAAATTGATTGGATCGAAGCGCTTCAGAAAGCTGAGGATAGTGCGAGTGAATTTTGTAGAAGCTGGACAGCGAATGCTGAACCAGATACCACAAGGTGAGTGTTTCAAGTTGCACTTGTGATAACGGATTCAGCATATTGTTAACCTATGGCGGATTATTCATCCAAAAGCGGAGGCTGAATGCTGGCGCCGACTTTGATTGGCAAATCACTGTCTAAGACATAAGCATAGCTAAGGTTGTCAAAAGTTTTGAAAACCATAATTGTTCCAACCCGCTGGCCTGGGAGCTGAATACGTTCCTTGGTTTTTGGATCAGTCACAATCTCGCCTTTTTGGTTTGCGCTGAACACCTGGCCAGCTTCAACGCCTTGCAGCGCGCCGCGGTCAATCGTTACGACGCTGTTGACTGCTGCAGTGCTGATTGAGCCCATAACACGGATTATGCTGCCGCCTGCTGTAATGTTTTCAGCATTGGTTGGATAGAACAAGGTTGGCAGCATTGGGTCATATTCAGGCAGAACGCGGTCACCGCGGCGGACTTCGCCATTATAAGTATCGGTCAGTTCCAGTGTGACGATGTCATTTTCACCGCGTACAGCAATGCCTGAAGCCACTTGATTTAACTCTAGGCCGGCATTGAATTTTTTGCCATTTGCATCAGTCAAGTTATACGGTTCGCCTTCACGGTAGATTGCATAGCGCTGGCCTACAGCCATGCCATTGCCGCGAGCATAAACAGTCTGGCCTTTCGCCGCCAGTACGCGCTGATCGGCAGTGCCTAAAATATAGGGCGTATTTTCCAGCGTTTCAGGTGCGACTACCATGCTGCGTTCCAGCCATTGCTTGATATATTCCAAAGGAATGACGGGAATCGCATTATTTAATGATTCGATGCGCACCTGAGGCTGCATTTTAGTGCCGCCCGTATAGCGGCGGATGATGCCTTCACAGCCATCGCCTTCATCTTTGCCGATGAGTGGCTTGCCGTTATGAGTGCACATCAATAAACGGTCACCAGGGAAAATCCAGTGCGGGTTTTTGACGTGTTTATTGCTTGCCCAAATTTCAGGCCAGCGGACTGGATTTTTCAAGAATTTTTTGGAAATATCCCACAGCGTATCGCCTTTTTTCACCACATACACTTGCGGCGCGCCAGCTTTCAATGCGGGCGGATTGACATTGCGGGCAGGCGCTGCTTCAGCAACGCTGGCGATGCCAGCCCCAATGCTTAGGCAGACGGCAAGCGCTAATAATTGTTTTTTAAACCCCAAGGCACTAAAAGTTGGCATGCCCTTCAAAACCTTTTTCATTATCATAATTCCTAAAATTATGTATGCAGTTGCGTTATAATAACGATATTACACACAATTTTTTGATGAAGCATTCCTTCATTTTGTTTTTTGATCAATGGCATAAGTGAGGACGTCGTATGGCCTTATTACCTATTTTAAGTTTCCCTGATCCCCGTCTTCGTACCATTGCAAAACCAGTCGAAGAAGTTACTGATGAAATTCGTCAGTTGGCAGCAGATATGTTTGAAACCATGTATGAAGCGCCAGGCATTGGCTTGGCAGCAACTCAAGTGGATCAGCATATTCAGCTGATTGTCATGGATTTATCTGAAAATAAAGATGAGCCCATGGTATTTATTAACCCCAAAATTACGCCATTGACGCAAGAGACGCAGCCGTATGAAGAGGGCTGCCTGTCAGTGCCTCAAATATACGATAAAGTTTCGCGTCCGTCACGTGTAAAAATAGATGCAGTAGATTTGAATGGCGAGTCTTTTGAGCTGGAAGCTGACGGACTTCTCGCAGTTTGCATTCAGCATGAAATGGATCACTTAAACGGCAAACTGTTTGTGGATTATCTGTCTCCGCTCAAACGCCAGCGCGCCCGTGAAAAAGTGGAAAAAACGGTTCGCCAGCGCCAAAAAGATCAGGTTGCCGTAAAACGCTAAATTTTCCATTCGATTTTTCTTTAAAAAAAGACAGTATAAAGCCCAATTTTAATTGGGCTTTGCTATAATTATCGCCGACAAATTTTAGGATTTGCCTTTGTTTCTGCGTAGCGGCCTGCTGCTGTCCTTTGCAGCGGTATTTTTACAGATTGCTGTTTTTCTACAGCCTTTGCTTCCGACGCAATATCAAATTGCGCCGGTCTGTGAAACCATCACGCGTGCACTTTTATTAGATTCCCCGCATCAGCACTCTTCGCAGACCTCATCGGCGCATCATGCTGCCCATCACATGGCTGTACAGGCAGACCATGCCGAGATTTCTCAATCTGCTGGCCATGATCATGATGCGGGCCATCAATGCCAGTACTGTACGGTATACGGCAATCTGGTTTTACCGCCTGAACTGGATATCAAAGAAGTCTTAGACCGCATTCAAATCCGTTTAGCGGCTTTCCAGCAGGCATTTGCGCATGTCTGGTTTGCGCTACAGCGCCTGTTCCTGCTGCCTCAAGGCAGAGCGCCGCCGCTTTTTGCATAAATCAACGTTTTAAAAATTTAAGGGTCTTGGTTGGCTCCAGCCCAGTTGTATTTATGTTTTAAGTGAGATTTTAAAATGGCTCAGCCACAATTTTTTTTACAGCCTTTGGCGGCTGCAATTGCTGTCGCGTGTACTTCTGCTGCATGGGCAAATTCATCTGACAATAAAATGGAAGCACACGCCGTGCAAACGCTGGCACCAATCGTGGTGACATCACAGCAGGGCAGTGATGCCAATGGATTGATTGTGATTGCCGATCCCAAGCAGCCGATTCAGCCTGTGCCAGCGACTGATGGGGCGGATTATCTGCAAAGCATTATGGGGTTCAGCGCGATTAAAAATGGCGGCACCAACAGTGATGTGACCTTCCGCGGCATGTTCGGTTCGCGCATTAAAGTATTGGCGGATGGCTCTGAGAATTTAGGTGCTTGTCCAAACCGCATGGATGCGCCAACGTCTTATATTTCCCCTGAAAGCTATGACCGGATTTCGGTGATTAAAGGCCCGCAAACGGTGCAATATGCCAATACGGGTTCTGCAGCGACAGTTATTTTTGAACGGCAAAAACCGGAGCTGAGCACTGCAAAGCCTTATCAAGGTCAAGCCAGCGTGCTGATAGGCTCTTTTGGGCGCTTGGATCATAATGTAGAAACAACGCTTGGGGATGAAAAGAAATATATCCGTTTAAATGCCAATCGTTCTGAATCGGATAGTTATCAAGATGGCGATGGCAATACAGTGCCTTCCGCTTGGGAGCGCTGGAATGCAGATGTCGCACTGGGCTGGACACCCGATGAAAATACGTGGCTGGAGCTGACGGGCGGAAAGTCGGATGGTGAGGCTTTATATGCAGGCCGTTCTATGGATGGCTCACAATTTGCCCGTGAAAGCTTGGGACTGCGTTTTGAAAAGAAAAACCTGACGGATGTCATTCAAAAAGTTGAAGGGCAGGTGAACTATAGTTATAACGATCATGTCATGGATAACTTTAGATTAAGAACGCCACCAATGACACACGATATGATGACGCATCAAATGGTAGCAAATCCATCAGAGATGCAAGTCACCCGCCGTACTTTGAATGCCCGTTTCGCCATGACCAGTGAGTGGGATAAGCTGAATCTAATTACAGGAATTGACTCTCAGCAGAATCATCACGCAGGAGGCATGAAATCTTTGATGATGGATATGCCATTGGCCACCAATATGAAATTCCAGTCCTATGGTGCATTTGGTGAACTCGGCTATCAATGGAGTGAAAATTCAAAGCTGGTGACAGGCGCTCGACTTGACCAAGTCAAAATCGAGGCGCTGAAGCTCAATGATGACCGTTCAGAAACGTTGCCGAGTGGCTTTATTCGCCTGGAAAATCAACATCCTGAACATGATGCCAAAAGCTATATTGGCTTAGGTTATGTTGAGCGTGTTCCTGATTATTGGGAGCTGTTCAGTACAGCGCATGGGAATTCAGGCATGTCAAAACCGACTTTTAATGATTTGGATACGGAAAAAACCTTGCAGCTGGATATGGGCTATCAGCATCAGCATGGCGCATTCAATTCATGGGTTTCAGCGTATGCCGGTTTGATTAATGACTATATTTTAATGAGCTATCATGATCATCCAACCTCAGGCGGGCATGGTCATGGCTCAAGCTTCAGTGCCGGGGCGAAAAATATCGATGCCACCATTGCAGGGGCGGAAGCCGGATTGGGCTATCAATTTAGCGATGCCGTTCAGGCGGATGTGAGCGCCATGTATGCATGGGGTGAAAACACCACAGATAACAAAGCATTGCCGCAAATCGCGCCGTTAGAAGGGCGCTTTAATCTGCGCTATGTTCAAGATAAATATACCTTGGGCCTGCTGTGGCGCGTGGTGGCGAAGCAAGACCGCATTAGCTTGAATCAAGGCAATATCGTGGGCTATGACATGAATGAGAGCAAAGCGTTTAGCACGCTGGCGCTAAATGCTTCTTACAACTTAATGCAAGATGTTGATGTCGCCGTTGGCGTGGATAACGTTTTAGATAAAACCTACACCGAACATTTAAATAAAGCCGGAAGTTCAGGTTTTGGTTTTGCCAGCAATGAACAATTCAATAATATTGGGCGCAATTATTGGGCGCGGATTTCGATGAAATTCTAAGTTCATTATATTTTGAAAAATTAAAAAAAGCAGGGTATCCGCCCTGCTTTTTTGATCATGCTGCGCGCTATTGATGCATGCTGGCCAGCTGTTTGGCTTTGCTTTGATATAAGGCCAAGCCCAGCTTTTGTATTTCGCGGCCTTTCTTGATTAATTTTTGCTGCAGGGCGGGCAATCGTTTTGCGCCGCTGTACAGCACCACATTCCGCGCAATCAGATAGTAAGAAAACCAGGAAGCCGTTTGCGGTTTCAAGCCTAAACATTGCATACGTTTTTTGCCAATGAAAAACTGAGTCAATTCTAAATGCTGCCGATAGGCCAGTTTTTGCTGCAAAGGGCGCAAATAGCGGTACTGCCGTTCAAAAGGCTCTTTAGACAGGCTGGTGCCCAGCGCACAGCTGCTGTCATCCGATTTAGGGTGGGCAAACTGCATCCAGTACAGCAAGCGCCAGCCTTCACTTTCTTTGGCAATCAGCCATTGCTCATCCACCCCCATCAGCCAGCCGATATAGCGCCAAAAATGCAAAAAGTTTTCACTATCCTGCTGAGAAGGAAAGATGCCCAGCGCCCGAATGCCAATCAAGACCACACTGCTGAACGCTAAATTGGTCATCGCAAGGTCAAATTGATTGATCGGCAGCCCCCAAGTGTCAGCATCCCATTTGGGATTTTTTTTCAGATGAGCCCGCACCAGCGCATGGATAAAGCGGACATAAATCGTCGATGTGAACCCCGCGCCATATCGCTTCAATCCGTCAGGTTCGGTAATGTCGATCCACCATTTTGTGGTTTCGGCTAAGCGCGTGCCTGCCTGTTTGTTTAAAGCGCCCGTCATCATTAACGGTTGATTGAACCCGGGAAATAAATAGCCAGCCATCAGGGACAAATCCCTCAGTACAAAGCCATTGTTGATTCCCAGCTGATGGGTGAATTGCAGGGCGCGATCCATTTTTTCCTCATCCAGCCAATCGGGCTTGTGCGCCGCATGCTGGAAGAAATCGGTCAGTTCGGGAATGGATTCTGGAAGCTGCGCCAGGCCTTGAAACAAAGCGGCCTCAAACAATGGACGGTTGCGTTTCGGGTTCTGCATTACCCAATCCACAACAGCATCCATAGCCGCATCGCCAGAATTGAGGGCTTTATTCAGGCGCAGATATTCTGCATAAGAGGGCGCTAAAGGCTTTGCTGTAAAATGGTTCAGCAGCTGAGTCAGCGCATCACTCCTTTGCATTTGCTGAAATGTCGCCAAGCGCTTAGGTATTTGAAGGGTCATTGCAGATAGCCTTATTGCTGTTGTTTAATTCAACAGTAATATGAATATTTATTCGCATTCAATTCGCATTCCATTTCAGGCGGCGCAGGTCATAATGATGAGAAAACAACCGCAGCAGCAGAGAGCTAAAATAATTGTGGAGCATGTCTTGCAGGCAGCGCAGCAGTGCATTGCGCAAGAGGGGCTGATTTATCTGACCACGCCCAAAATTGCAGAGCGCTCTGGGGTGAGTGTGGGATCGATCTATCAATATTTTGAAAATAAAGAGCAGATTGTTGAGGAGCTGCTGCTCCGCAAATCAGAACAGCTGGGCATAGCGCTGAAGCAGGCGGTGGTTGAGCAGGGTGATCAGGAAATTCATGACATCATTCCGCTGACCATTCAATTCGGTTTTGACATGCTCAAAGCAGATCAGGGTTTTTTAATTGAAATATTGAAACATTGGCATGTGTATAGTCATTCAGGTGCATCTCAGGTTTTGGAAAAGCACTTTTTTGAAGTTGGCATGTACTTATTTAACCGCTATTACCGGCACTGGGACTTTGAAACTTTGAAAAACCGCTCTTTTGTGATTATCAACAGTACCCTGTTTACTATGATGCGCTATGTCAGCAATAATAACTTTCTTATTACAGAACAGCAGCTTAAGTTGGAGTTATCGATGATGATTCTGGCTTATTTAGATGCAAAAGCGATTGGTGAAAACTAATTTTAATTAATTTATGCATAATTATCAGCAGTTTATTGTTTTTATGGTTTGAAATTTAAGCACTCAATCAAGCAAATTAAAAAATAGGGTTGCATGGGGTAAGAAATGCTGTAGAATGCACATCCATCGGCGGTGATGAAGATTAAAACTTCTGATAAAACAGCAACTTAGCACGAAGTGTTGAAATTGGGTTTTAGAAAGAAAGTTTAAAATAATTTGAATTGCCAGTTGACTTTCTAGAGATAGAGAGTAATATAGCCGACCTAGCTTGCTGGTGACGAATCAGCAAGAAGATCATTAAGAGATTATGAAGAACAACT
>NZ_KB849727.1:1010999-1245121 GCF_000368865.1 Acinetobacter bouvetii DSM 14964 = CIP 107468 | reverse complement strand
TCGTGTCGTGAGATGTTGGGTTAAGTCCCGCAACGAGCGCAACCCTTTTCCTTATTTGCCAGCGGGTTAAGCCGGGAACTTTAAGGATACTGCCAGTGACAAACTGGAGGAAGGCGGGGACGACGTCAAGTCATCATGGCCCTTACGACCAGGGCTACACACGTGCTACAATGGTCGGTACAAAGGGTTGCTACCTAGCGATAGGATGCTAATCTCAAAAAGCCGATCGTAGTCCGGATTGGAGTCTGCAACTCGACTCCATGAAGTCGGAATCGCTAGTAATCGCGGATCAGAATGCCGCGGTGAATACGTTCCCGGGCCTTGTACACACCGCCCGTCACACCATGGGAATTTGTTGCACCAGAAGTAGGTAGTCTAACCGCAAGGAGGACGCTTACCACGGTGTGGCCGATGACTGGGGTGAAGTCGTAACAAGGTAGCCGTAGGGGAACCTGCGGCTGGATCACCTCCTTAACGAAAGATTGACGACCGGTAAGAATCCACAACAAGTTGTTCTTCATTGATGTATCTGAGGGTCTGTAGCTCAGTTGGTTAGAGCACACGCTTGATAAGCGTGGGGTCACAAGTTCAAGTCTTGTCAGACCCACCATTCTGACTAGCTGTACAGAAAGAAGATGCATTGAATCTAGATGATAAGCTGGGGACTTAGCTTAGTTGGTAGAGCGCCTGCTTTGCACGCAGGAGGTCAGGAGTTCGACTCTCCTAGTCTCCACCATATATCGCTTTGCGATATGGTTAAGTTAATAAATGAACAGTCAAAAGGCTGTTAGTTTAGTCCTTAAGCAAACGAAGTTTTAGATCCTAGAGATTAGCAAGTATAAGCGTTATGATACGCGGACTTGATAATCTCTGTGATTTATCACGGTTTCCTGACCTGACGAAGGCTGGAAAAATCATTAACAGAATATATTTGAGTTGAAATAATTTGTTCATACTCGTTTTAGTTAACTTAACAAGCAATTGTTAATGTTGAATGAAATGAGTTACTAGCGAAATTAACTGAATCAAGCGTTTTGGTATATGAATCTAATTGAAGCTGTACAGTGATTAAGTTCACAGAACTCTGAACTAAAATGTTGAAGATGCTACTTGTAGGCATCGTCGGCTGTTTGGGGTTGTATAGTCAAGTAATTAAGTGCATGTGGTGGATGCCTTGGCAGTCAGAGGCGATGAAAGACGTAATAGCCTGCGATAAGCTCCGGGGAGGCGGCAAATATCCTGTGATCCGGAGATTTCTGAATGGGGAAACCCACCTGTCATAAGGCAGGTATCATACACTGAATACATAGGTGTATGAGGCGAACGAGGGGAAGTGAAACATCTCAGTACCCTTAGGAAAAGAAATCAATTGAGATTCCCTCAGTAGCGGCGAGCGAACGGGGAACAGCCCATTAAGTCATATAAGTTCTAGTGGAATGCTCTGGGAAGTGCAACCATAGTGGGTGATAGTCCTGTACACGAAAGGGCTTATATGATGATGTCGAGTAGGGCGAGGCACGTGAAACCTTGTCTGAATATGGGGGGACCATCCTCCAAGGCTAAATACTCCTGACTGACCGATAGTGAACCAGTACCGTGAGGGAAAGGCGAAAAGAACCCCTGTGAGGGGAGTGAAATAGATCCTGAAACCGCATGCATACAAGCAGTGGGAGCCGGCTTAGTCCGGTGACTGCGTACCTTTTGTATAATGGGTCAGCGACTTACATTCAGTAGCGAGGTTAACCGAATAGGGGAGCCGTAGAGAAATCGAGTCTTAATAGGGCGTTTAGTTGCTGGGTGTAGACCCGAAACCGGGTGATCTATCCATGAGCAGGTTGAAGGTTGGGTAACACTAACTGGAGGACCGAACCCACTGTCGTTGAAAAGCCAGGGGATGACTTGTGGATAGGGGTGAAAGGCTAATCAAGCCTGGTGATAGCTGGTTCTCCCCGAAAGCTATTTAGGTAGCGCCTCGGACGAATACCATTGGGGGTAGAGCACTGTTTCGGCTAGGGGGTCATCCCGACTTACCAAACCGATGCAAACTCCGAATACCAATGAGTACTATCCGGGAGACAGACTGCGGGTGCTAACGTCCGTAGTCAAGAGGAAAACAATCCAGACCGCCAGCTAAGGCCCCAAAATTATAGTTAAGTGGGAAACGATGTGGGAAGGCATAGACAGCTAGGAGGTTGGCTTAGAAGCAGCCACCCTTTAAAGAAAGCGTAATAGCTCACTAGTCGAGTCGGCCTGCGCGGAAGATGTAACGGGGCTAAAACTATATGCCGAAGCTGCGGATTTGCAATTTATTGCAAGTGGTAGGGGAGCGTTCTGTAAGCCGATGAAGGTGGATTGAGAAGTCTGCTGGAGGTATCAGAAGTGCGAATGCTGACGTGAGTAACGACAAAACGGGTGAAAAACCCGTTCGCTGAAAGACCAAGGGTTCCAGTCCAACGTTAATCGGGGCTGGGTGAGTCGACCCCTAAGGCGAGGCCGAGAGGCGTAGTCGATGGGAAATTGGTTAATATTCCAATACTTCTGTGTAATGCGATGAGAGGACGGAGTAAGTTAAGTCAGCCTGGCGTTGGTTGTCCAGGTGAAAGGATGTAGGCATGTATCTTAGGCAAATCCGGGGTACTCTATGCTGAGATCTGATAGCAAGCTGTACTTGTACAGTGAAGTGGCTGATACTATGCTTCCAGGAAAAGTCTCTAAGCTTCAGTTGCACAGGAATCGTACCCGAAACCGACACAGGTGGTCAGGTCGAGTAGACCAAAGCGCTTGAGAGAACTCTGCTGAAGGAACTAGGCAAAATGGTACCGTAACTTCGGGAGAAGGTACGCTGCCGGCGGTGATAGAACTTGCTTCTTGAGCTGCTGGCAGCCACAGAAACCAGGCCCCTGCAACTGTTTATTAAAAACATAGCACTCTGCAAACACGAAAGTGGACGTATAGGGTGTGATGCCTGCCCGGTGCTGGAAGGTTAATTGATGGGGTTAGCGTAAGCGAAGCTCTTGATCGAAGCCCCAGTAAACGGCGGCCGTAACTATAACGGTCCTAAGGTAGCGAAATTCCTTGTCGGGTAAGTTCCGACCTGCACGAATGGCATAATGATGGGGGCGCTGTCTCCAGCAGAGGCTCAGTGAAATCGAAATCGCCGTGAAGATGCGGTGTACCCGCGGCTAGACGGAAAGACCCCGTGAACCTTTACTGCAGCTTGACATTGAACTTTGATCTTACTTGTGTAGGATAGGTGGGAGGCTTTGAAACCGCGACGCTAGTTGCGGTGGAGCCAATCTTGAAATACCACCCTGGTAATATTGAGGTTCTAACTCTGCTCCATAATCTGGAGCGAGGACCATGTCTGGTGGGTAGTTTGACTGGGGCGGTCTCCTCCTAAAGAGTAACGGAGGAGTACGAAGGTGCGCTCAGCGTGGTCGGAAATCACGCGTAGAGTATAAAGGCAAAAGCGCGCTTAACTGCGAGACCCACAAGTCGAGCAGGTACGAAAGTAGGTCTTAGTGATCCGGTGGTTCTGTATGGAAGGGCCATCGCTCAACGGATAAAAGGTACTCTGGGGATAACAGGCTGATACCGCCCAAGAGTTCATATCGACGGCGGTGTTTGGCACCTCGATGTCGGCTCATCTCATCCTGGGGCTGAAGCAGGTCCCAAGGGTATGGCTGTTCGCCATTTAAAGAGGTACGCGAGCTGGGTTTAGAACGTCGTGAGACAGTTCGGTCCCTATCTACCGTGGGCGCTGGAAATTTGAGAGGATCTGCTCCTAGTACGAGAGGACCAGAGTGGACGAACCTCTGGTGTACCGGTTGTGACGCCAGTCGCATCGCCGGGTAGCTATGTTCGGAAGGGATAACCGCTGAAAGCATCTAAGCGGGAAGCCTACCTCAAGATAAGATTTCCCTAGGACTTTATGTCCTCTAAAGAGCCGTTGAAGACTACGACGTTGATAGGCTGGATGTGGAAGTGCGGTGACGCATGAAGCTGACCAGTACTAATTGCTCGTGAGGCTTGACTATACAACGCCCAAGCAGCTGTATATCATGCTTCAATTGATTCACATATAATCAATCAAACTTGATTTAGTTAAAAAGCTAGATACAATGAACAAATTAAATGAACTCAAGTACTTCTGTTAATAACTCATTTGACCAAGCAACGGCACTGAAAAGATAAGACCAAATGCAAAGTCATAACAGTTGTGCTGGCGACAATAGCAAGAGTGAACCACCTGATCCCTTCCCGAACTCAGAAGTGAAACCTCTTAGCGCTGATGGTAGTGTGGGGTTACCCATGTGAGAGTAAGTCATCGCCAGCTCATTATTCGAAAACACCCCTAACTCAAGCAGTTAGGGGTGTTTTTTTATGCAAAATAATAATCAAAAAATCTGGGAGATAACGGCATAGTATTTTAGATTTTATTGAATTTATTCTAAATTAGCAGATTAAGGCGCTTTAAGAAAATGAGGCGATATAAGATTTTAAAAAAGAATAGCTTGATGGCTAAAGAAGAATGACAGGGAAACTTCCATGCACAATGTGCGGTGCAATGATTCTAAAAGATACTTTTGAGCGGAATACAGGACTGTGTATGCCATGTAAAAATGGCACACGAGCTGCGCATGAGCATTCTAAACAGCAATATGAGCGAGACAGGCTTTACCGGCAATCCGAAGAACCCCATTATTGGGTTCAATTGGTTGAAAAAGTTAATCAGCAGCGCTGGTCAGTACTGTCACGACAGGATCAGCATTATTTTGTCATTAGTATTTTAATTGGTGAGGTTTTAAATGGCGGTTTTGAGCAATATTTTTTCAATAGTTCAGGGGATTATTACACACAGACAAAGCAAGTTCTGATTCAGTATGGTGAAGAGGACATCTTTAGACTATTGCTGCGCGCGAAGCAGCAGATCTTTGCGGGGCAAGCGGTACCTGCATATTGTGAGCAGCGACGGCAATTGTTGCAGAATATTGAGGCCAAGCAAGAATAGCAGTATGATGCAGAACTGCGTTTGCTGGAGGATCAGTTTTTTGAAAAATCAGACAAGCTTGTAGCCCTTTTATCAAAGTTGGCTGTGGAACATCATTTATATAGGCCTTTCGAAAAACATTTTTGAAGTTTGCTTTTTGAGCTGTTTAAGGCAGTATTATTGCTATAATTTTGTATGTTTTTTAATAAAACTATGCTATAAAAAATAAATACGGCATAAAAATTGCTTATAACTCGCGGTATTTATATAGGGAATAAAAGATGAAGTTATCGGTTGGATTAAAGGTTGCAAACTCTCTGTCGCTTACACCGCAGTTGCAGCAAGCCATTCGGTTACTTCAGCTTTCCAGCCTTGAATTAGAGCAGGAAATTCAGATTCAGTTAGACAGCAATCCTCTATTGGAAAAAATTGAGGAGCAATCCAGTGTTGAAGCGTTAGAGACATTAAGTGAATCGGAGCAAGACCGTAAAGATTTAACCAATGAGCTGAATGCGGATCATTTGCCAGATGATTTGCCTGTTGATACAGATTGGGATGATGTGTATACCCATCAGCCCACCAGTCTTGGCAGTGCAGAATTTGAAGAGCGTGAGGATAATCGCCAAGGGCATTTAAGCCTAAAAGAACATATGCTTGAGCAGGTGAATTTACTTCACTTTTCGACTGTTGATAAACTGGTCGCGCATTGTATTATTGATTCTCTTGATGATAAAGGTTTTTTAGATTGTGATCTTTCGGAGATTACGTATTCTGCGCAGCATTTGCTGCAAAGCATGGACTATGATGAAGAGGTCGAGGATGATGAGGTCCTGGTTGTTTTAAAGCATATTCAGCGCTTGGAGCCTATAGGCATCGGTTCGAGAAACTTGGCAGAATGCTTAACCGTACAGTTGGAAAACCTGCCTGCAGCGGTTCCAAACCGCAGGGAAGCATTGCTGCTGATGCAGCATTATGAATTGCTGATTTCCAATGAGCTTCCTAAATTGGTGAAACAGACAGGATTGAATGCTGAGCAGTTAAAAGCAGCTGTTGATTTGCTGAAGACCTTAACAGCGCATCCCGGCA
Organism: Acinetobacter bouvetii DSM 14964 = CIP 107468; assembly: GCF_000368865.1. Lineage (GTDB taxonomy): Bacteria > Pseudomonadota > Gammaproteobacteria > Pseudomonadales > Moraxellaceae > Acinetobacter > Acinetobacter bouvetii. Next base: position 1,239,045 of record NZ_KB849727.1, on the reverse strand, counting down.
TGGAATTCGAAGACCGCAGTTCTGATTATCAGATTCCTGATGTCGTTGTCTCTAAGAAGAATGAACATTGGCATGTACAGCTGAATCAGGATGTCATGCCTAAACTGAGGGTTAACTCGTTCTACGCCAATATGATTAAGCGAGCGGATCAGAGTGATGATAATCAATATTTGCGCAGTCAAATGCTGGAAGCCAAAAACTTTATTAAAAGTATTGATGAGCGCCATAAAACGCTGCTGAAAGTTGCCACCTGTATAGTAGAGCATCAACGGGCTTTTTTTGAAATCGGCCCTGAAGGCATGAAGCCTTTAGTGCTTCGTGATATTGCTGAAGAAGTCGAACTGCATGAATCTACCGTTTCAAGGGTAACCACGAATAAGTTTATGCTGACGCCGCGCGGCTTATATGAATTGAAATACTTTTTTTCCAGCCATGTTGGCACCACATCCGGCGGTGAAGCATCATCTACGGCTATCCGGGCGAAAATTAAAAAAATGATTGCGGATGAGAATACGCGTAAACCTTTGTCAGATAACGCTATTGCGAATATGTTGAAGGATGAAGGTATTGATGTTGCGCGCAGAACAGTGGCGAAATATCGCGAGTCGTTACATATTCCGTCGTCTTCTGAGCGAAAAGTCTTGATCTGAATTTTAAAATCTGACTATCCTAGCGGTTCATTATGACAAAATAATGAATCTCTTTTTATTTTAAGGAACGGCCAAAATGATTTGATGTTAAATGCAGAGCTCCAGCAATTTGCAAGTCTTCGAACTTTTGGGCTGTTTCTTTCTAATCCTAAAGAAGGTGAGGGATAGAGTTATGCAAATTACAATTCGTGGCCATCATTTAACCGTTACATCTGCGATAGAAGAAGATATTCGTTTTAAATTTGCACAGATGACTAAGCATTTAGACCAAGTCAACAGTATGCAAGTAAAGCTGACCAAAGATCATCAAATTGATAAGCGTTCCCGTAAAGGAAGTTCAAACCATATTGCAGAAGCGATCATTCGGCTGCCTGGCGCAGAGCTGTTTGCTCAGGCCACAGCCGATGATATGTATACTTCAATTAAAAAATTGGCGGAAAAATTAAAAAGACAGCTGCATAAGCACCGGAAAATGCAATTGATTTATATGCCCTTAGAGGTTTAGCTCATAATTTGCGCAAAAAAGAGGTTTTAAATAACCTCTTTTTTTATTGATATATTGTGTGTGATTAATGAATTATTTTTTTGATTTATAGTAAAATGGCAGGTTTTACACCGTTAGTCCTATAAAGAGGTCTTGTGATGAATAGTGAACAGCTCGCTGATATTTTAAAAGCTGCGTTTCCAGAAGCTGAAGTTGCAGTGAGTGGGCAAGGCGGAAAATTTGATCTTCGTATAGTGGATGATCAATTTGAAGGCAAGCGTCCCGTTGCCCGCCAGCAAACCGTTTACGCGCCTTTGAATTCCTATATTGCCAGCGGTGAAGTTCATGCAGTCACAATTCGCGCAATGACCAAAGAAGAATGGCGCAAAGCAAGCCTTTTCGGAGCTTAATAATTTAATGGATAAATTTTTAATTCAGGGCGGTGTGAAGCTCGAAGGCGAAGTGCGCATTTCTGGTGCAAAAAATGCGGCGCTTCCATTGCTGGCTGCAATGATCTTAGCAGACACTCCGATTACCCTGACGAATGTTCCAAACCTTAAAGATGTCAATACCTTAGTAAAATTGATTGGCGGTTTGGGCGTACAGATTTCTTATGAAGGCGATACCGTAAAAGCAGATGTATCTACTTTAGATAATCAGTTTGCCCCGTATGAGCTCGTTAAAACCATGCGTGCTTCAATTCTGGTGCTTGGACCATTGCTCGCGCGCTATGGCAGTGCACAAGTGTCACTTCCGGGCGGCTGTGCGATCGGTTCACGTCCAGTTGATCAGCATTTAAAAGCATTAGAAGCTTTAGGCGCGCATATTGAAGTTGAAAATGGCTATGTACACGCCAAAGTCGATGGCCGCTTAAAAGGCGGCGAAGTTGTCTTTGATATGGTGACTGTGGGCGGTACAGAGAATATTTTAACGGCTGCGGTATTGGCGGATGGTGTAACCACAATCCGTAATGCAGCCCGTGAGCCGGAAATTACAGATCTTGCGCAAATGCTGATTAAGATGGGCGCAAAGATTGAAGGTTTAGATACAGATACCCTGATTGTAACGGGCGTAGAAAGCCTGCATGGCTGTGAATATGCAGTGGTTGCTGACCGTATCGAAACAGGTTCATATCTGGCTGCTGCAGCAATTACAGGCGGCCGTGTGAAAACCACGCATACCGATCCCAATCTTCTCGAATCTGTATTGGATAAATTTGAAGAAATGGGCGCGGAAGTAACTCGCGGTGACGACTGGATTGAGCTGGATATGTTGGGCAAACGTCCAAAAGCTGTGAGCTTCCAAACTTTGCCGCATCCAGAATTTCCAACAGATATGCAGGCGCAGCTGATGGCAGTCAATGCAATCGGCCGCGGATTTGCCACAATTTCTGAAACGATTTTTGAAAACCGTTTTATGCATGTGCCTGAGTTGGCCCGTATGGGAGCAAACATTCAGGTTGAAGGCAATGATGCTGTTGTGACAGGTGTAGAAAAACTTTCTGCAGCGCCTGTGATGGCAACGGATTTACGCGCTTCTTTCTCTTTGGTTTTAGCTGCCTTGGCTGCTGAAGGGGAAACGCTGATTGACCGTATTTATCACATTGACCGCGGTTATGAAGATATTGAAGCGAAGTTACAAGGTTTAGGTGCCCAGATTAAGCGAGTAAGTTAATGAGCGATATGAGAAACGATGATCCAAACTTTGACGTTATGGGCAATTTTGATCATGGTTTAACTTTAGCATTAAGCAAGGGACGTATCTTAAAAGAGACATTGCCGCTGTTGGAAACGGCGGGGATCAATTTACTGGAAGATCCGGATAAATCCCGTAAATTGATTTTTCCGACAACACATAAGCGTGTGCGTATTCTAATTCTACGCGCATCTGATGTGCCGACCTATGTTGAGAACGGCGCTGCAGATTTAGGTGTTGCGGGGAAAGATGTGCTGATGGAACATGGCGCGCAAAATGTTTATGAACCATTAGATTTAAAAATTGCTAACTGCAAGTTAATGACAGCAGGTAAAGTGGGGATGGAACGTCCGAAAGGGCGTTTAAAAATTGCCACTAAATATGTGAACTTAACGCGTCAATATTATGCAAGCCTTGGCGAGCAGGTAGATGTGATTAAGCTTTACGGTTCAATGGAACTGGCGCCATTAGTTGGGTTGGGTGATTATATTGTCGATGTAGTTGATACGGGCAATACGCTTCGCGCCAATGGTTTAGAGCCTTTGGAAGAAATCTGCAAAGTGTCTTCACGATTGATTGTGAACAAAGCCAGCTTTAAGCGTAAGCAGCAGTTATTGAATCCGATTCTTGCTCAGCTGGAAACCGCTGTAGAAGAACGTGAAAACGCCAAAACAGCTTAATTGACTGTGCCTCAAAAAACCGCCATTCATGGCGGTTTTTTTATCAGCCTGATGCAGGCTTTATTGATTTAAACATAGATGCTTATTGAGAAAACTTGGCAAATGAGCGTGTATTTGCCGTCCACAAAGTAGCTGAAACAAGGTAAACTAAAGTTTTCCAATTCAAACCTTGTGGGTAAATTGATGCGACGTTTATCGACTCAAGATCAAAGCTTTAAACAAGACTTTGCGGACTTGTTGGCTTTTGAGACAGTTAGTGATCCTGAACTTTTAAAGACCGTTGACCAAATTATTGCTGATGTCCGTCAGCATGGTGATGCTCACGTTCTTAAACTCACTCAACAGTTCGATCGACATCCTGCGCATCATTTTTCAGATCTAGAACTGAGCCAAGAACAGCTAAAAACCGCCTTTGATGGTTTAAAAGCTGAAGTGCGTGAAGCTTTGGAGCTGGCAGCCAGCCGCGTACGTGAATTCCACCAAGCGCAGAAGCAGGATGGCTGGACCTATGTTGATGCTTTGGGCAATACATTAGGTCAAAAAATCACGCCTTTAGACCGTGTGGGCATTTATGTACCGGGCGGTTTAGCCTCTTATCCATCCTCTGTATTGATGAATGCGGTTCCAGCCCATGTCGCTGGCGTGCCAGAAATTATTATGGTGGTGCCTGCGCCGAATGGTGAACTCAATCCATTAGTTTTGGCGGCTGCTTATCTATCAGGCGTGCACCGCGTATTTACCATTGGCGGGGCGCAAGCGGTCGCTGCCTTGGCATATGGCACGGAAACGATTCCATCTGTTGATAAAATCACTGGTCCAGGCAACCGCTTTGTTGCTGCGGCAAAGCGGGCCGTATTTGGTCAGGTCGGCATTGATATGATTGCCGGGCCATCAGAAATTCTGGTTTATGCTGAAGGTGAGAACAATGCTGAATGGCTGGCCATGGATTTATTGTCGCAAGCGGAACATGATACTGTTGCGCAAGCTGTTTTTATTACACCTGATGAGCAGCTGCTGAATGATGTGGCAACTGCGATTGAAGCGCATTTGCAAGCTTTGCCTAAAGCGGAGATTGCGCGCACATCGATTGCCAATCGCGGCGCATTGGTCTTGGTAAAAGACCGTGCGGAAGCCATTGAGCTGATCAACCAGGTAGCGCCAGAGCATTTAGAGCTGTGTTTGGATGATGCGCAAGCAATGGCTGAGGATATCCGTCACGCAGGCGCAATTTTCATGGGGCGCTACACTCCTGAAGCCATCGGTGATTACTGTGCGGGTCCCAACCATGTGCTGCCAACATCTGGCACAGCGCGTTTTTCATCACCTCTGGGCGTATATGATTTCCAGAAGCGTTCAAGCCTGATCATGTGCTCAGAGCAAGGTGTTAAAACCTTGGCGAAAACGGCAGACATTTTGGCGCAGCAGGAAAACTTAGATGCGCATGCGCGTTCTGCACGTTACCGTTATCAGTAATTGAGTTATAGGCTAGCTGAAAAAATCTAGCTTTCTAAAATGACAAACCTCTCCCTGACCCTCTCCTGCAAGGAGAGGGAAACGCATGCAATGAAAAAATTCGATGTCCGATTTTATCATTCATGAGATGGAGATTCCTCTGCCTGAACGAGTTTGAAAGTGCTGCTTTCAAACCACAGTTCAAGAGAGGTTAGGAGAGGGCAATAAGAGAATATAAAATGTCTAGCATTACTACCGAACAGATGCGTTTTTGGAGCCCGGAAGTGCGTGAGCTTGAGCCTTACGTGCCTGGAGAACAGCCGAAAATTCAAAATCTATTAAAATTAAATACCAATGAGAACCCTTATCCGCCATCCCCTAAAGTGGTTGCTGCGGTACAGGCGGTATTGGCTAATTCAGCCGATGCTTTACGTCTTTATCCTGATCCTGATGCATCGGCGTTAAAGCAGGCGATTGCCAAGCAGCAGCATGTGGCTGTAGAAACCGTATTTGTTGGCAATGGCTCTGATGAAGTGCTTGCGCATATTTTTAAAGCATTTTTCATTCAAGATTTACCGGTTTTGTATCCTGATATTACCTACAGTTTTTATCCGGTTTATAGCCAATTCTTTGGGGTAACAACCAAAGTGCTGCCTTTGAATGACAACTTTGAAATTGTGGTGGCTGATTATAAGCAAGCCAATGGCGGGATTATCATTACCAATCCCAATGCGCCTACCAGTATTGCACTCGGTTTATCTGCTATTGAAGAAGTTTTGCAAGCCAATCCAGATTCAGTGGTGGTGATTGATGAGGCTTATGTCGATTTTGGTGCGGAATCCGCAGTCAAATTGGTTGAAAAGTACGATAATTTGGTGGTCTGCCAAACCACTTCCAAATCGCGTTCTTTGGCGGGCTTGCGTGTCGGCTTTGCTATTGCCCAGCCGCATTTGATTGCTGCATTGCAAGCGGTGAAGAATAGTTTCAATTCATATCCAATTGACCGTTTTGCCATTGCTGCCGCCGTTGCTTCGTTTGAAGATCAAGCTTATTTTGAAGAGCATAATCAGAAGGTGATAAACAGCCGCGACAAACTTGTGGCGCAGCTTTCAGATTTAGGGTTTAAAGTTTTGCCGTCAAGCGCGAATTTTATTTTTGCGTCGCTGCCATCCAAAGATGCCGGCGACTTAGCTGCTGATTTACGTGAAAAAGGGATTATTGTGCGGTATTTCAATAAGCCGCGCATTAATCAATTTTTGCGGATCACAATTGGTACAGATGAACAGAATCAGCGCCTTGTTGATACGTTGAAGCATGAAATTTTAAAGTGAACTCGATTTTTACTCTGCCAGAGTCCCCATTGTCTGATCAAGAAGGGCTAAGCGGAATTTAAAAATGAAAGCGGATCTTCGGGTCCGCTTTTTTATTCGGCCGGCTGATGCCAGGTATTGAGTAAATTCAGCATGGCGTATACTTTATCAAAGCATTCCTGATATTCAGCATCGCAATCAGACGCAATCGTAATGCCGCCGCCTGCCCATAGAGACACCTCATTTTGGTATTTTTGAATTGAGCGGATGAGAATATTCCAAGAGCCTGTGCCATCCTCATTAAAATAGCCTAAAGAACCGCAATATGCGCCGCGCGGCGCGCCTTCCAACTCGGCAATAATCTGCATTGCCCTGATTTTTGGTGCGCCCGTAATTGAACCGCCGGGCAGGGCAGACAGCAGCATATCGAAGGGATTGACATCATTTTTCAGTGTGGCGGTCACTTCGCTGACCATATGATGCACCTGATTAAATGATTCAATATTAAACAGTTTTGGGGTTTTAACAGATCCAGTTTCAGCATAAACACTGAGGTCATTGCGCAGCAGGTCTACAATCATGACATTTTCAGCCTGATCTTTTTCAGAGTTTATGAGTGTCTGTTTTGATTGCTGATCTAGAATCGGATCATCAAAGCGGGGCATCGTGCCTTTAATCGGTTTGGTCACAATCTTGCGGTCAGCTTCAAAATCAATAAACAGCTCCGGCGAACAGCTCAGCAATTCAAAATCATCAATGCGGAGATAGCCTGAATACGGAGCATCTGTTAATTGCCAAAATTGCGCAGCAGTATCTAAAAGTGACCCTTCCGCGGCGGCAGTAAACTCTTGAGTTAAATTGATTTGGTAACAATCACCTGCTGTTATATATTCCTGTACTTGCTGAAATGCTGATTTATATTGGTTTTTTGACCAGCGGGCTGTGCAGGCAGATTGCAATGAAAAGCTTTTGTTTTTATTGATATTCTGCATTGCGTCAAGGAGCAAAGCCTCTGTTTGACTCAGTTTTTCCGGTGAGCAATGCAATATCCAGCCATCCTTCGTCCAGGCGAGAAAAGTGCTGAAATGCCCTAAAAATAGACTGGGCTGATTTTTTTCCGCCAAATCAATCTGCTGTGAAGCGCCGTAATCGTAACTGATGAACCCTATGTATCCGCCATTAAAACTTTTGTTGTGATTTTCTTTCAGTGTGTTATTGCCGATCCGCGGCAATTGCTGCATTGCCGATTTACGGTATGTGTGCAAATCCTGCTGAATAAAATGACTGAGCTGAGCGTTTTGCAAAAGAAAATATTCATCTGCGCCAAAGGCAATGACCGGCGAATTATCATTTTGCAAATAGGCGGCATGATTGAAGCCGGCCAAAGCTTTTAAAATAAGGCTGGCATCAATAGTATGATTAAAAAGGTTTTTTTTACAAATTTCGGGGTTTTGCATGCGTCAATTTAATGCAGAATTGAGTAATACTGGATAGTTTATATCAATGCCGCGCCGTTGGCTGTGTAAATACCGTTTATCGGCAAGAGAAAGATTGCGACCAACAACAGTTGAACAAAAAATGACACAGATATAATTTAGTCAGGCGAGCACTACTCAAGGAAAGATGTAACAGCTGTCACAAAATGAATAATCAGCTGGGTATATCGAGTGGTTGACAATCAAAAAAATAATACTCTTGGGAGAGTACAAGATGAAAAAACTTACTAAACTTGCTTTAGTTTCATCAATGGCTATCAGCGCAAATGCAATGGCAATGCAAGCAATGGATGATGCGGCGCTAAGTGCTTCTACAGGTCAAGATGGCATCAATATCGGTATCGGCATTTCAAAAATTGAAATCGAAAAATTATTGATTCATGATAATGACGGTTTAACTTTAAAAGGGACACCTGGATCTGCAGATTATAACGGTGGTACAAGCACTGCCGGCGCAATTGTAATCAAAGGCAATGGCATTTCAGGCGATGTACTGGAAACCAAAGGTTTGATTATCGGCGCAAACTACGACAATAATGGCGCATATCTTTTAACTTCTCGCAACTTGGCTGATTTGCGCATCGATTCTGATGCCGGTACAGGTGCTAAAGGCGCATTCATCAATATCGCTGCAGATGTATCAGGCTTGGATATTAAAATCGGTGAGATTGGTGTGGCAGCGTCTAATGCAGTGCCTGGTGCATCAGCAACTTCTATTCGCCGCGGTGCTTCTGATACTAACTATAATGCGATTTTATCAGGCTTATCACTTAAAACGGGTAAAATGTCTGCAAACATCCAGCTGGGCGCAGCGCCTCAAGGTGCAATGATCAAGTTGGCGAGCACGATGGTTGGCGGTCTTGAAATTACGAATCTCGGTATTCTTGATAACTCTACAAATGGTGCTGTAGTCGGCGCTGTTACAGCAGGAGCTATTACCACTAAACAAGCTGGTGAAATTCATATTGACAGCATTAAAGTTGCTGATGCAAATAGCAAAGATTTAACTTTAAATGCGACTGTATCTGTATATAACGAAGGTTATTTAGGCGCAAATAAAGCGACTGACGGCTTCCTTAAAATTCAAAGCAACAGCGGCCCAATCGATACTTATGTTGCAGGCATCCATTTAGGCAACAAAACAGGCGGTTCTATTGGTGATGTAGAAGTGCAAGGTTTGCAAACATTCTGGAGCCCGGCACAAGGTACTTATAACGCAGGTTCTGTAATTAAGATCTCTGGCCGTTAATATCTTTAAAAAAAAGCGCGTATTTATACGCGCTTTTTTTTTACAAAAAAAGATAAAAATCATCAAAAAAATAAAAAAAATACTGTTTTATTTTGGAAAAAAGCGGTATCTTGCATATTACATGGATGTAGAGCATTAGCTCTAAAACAAAGATAATAAAGGCACATCATTGCCGATAACTAAAAAAGTTAGAACATATGTTAGAGATAGCACTAGGCTCGGCATTGATGTATTACTTTGCCAAAGAGTCGTTCGATATAAAGGAAAAGCCAGCCGGGACAGTGCAATACACTGAAACCTTGGATTCCCGTAATGATTCGTTTACGCGTATGCACCGCGAAGCGGTTAAAATCAAGCCTGCCATAGAAGATCAATTCCGCGGAATTGTCCGGCAGGCTTACGACTACAGCTGCGGTTCCGCTGCATTAACGACTTTGCTCAATGGTTATGTAGGCACTCAGCTGACAGAACAGCAAATTATGAATGGTTTGCTGAAATACGGCGAAACCGAAAAAATTATCGAACGCCGCAGTTTTTCTTTGCTGGATATGAAGCGTTTTGTGGGCGCTTTGGGTTTGCAAAGCGAAGGTTACCGCGGAGAATTTTCGGATTTAGTCAGTCAAGGTCAGCCTGCTATTGTCCCAATTTCATATGCTGGCTTTAAACATTTTGTTGTCTTTAAAGGCTATAAAAATGGCAGGGTGTATGTTGCGGATCCTGCACTGGGAAACATCAGCTTTGATGAAACTCGATTCAAGCAAATCTGGGAAAATAATACTCTATATTTGATTAATGTTGCGCCTGAACATAGAAAAAATTTATTGGCGCTGCAGGATGCTGATCTTCGTCATGTGGATGATGCGACCGTGAACAGATATGCATTTGTTGATATTCAATATCCGCAATTTTATATGAATAAAATTGCAGATAAAGCTTCAACAATCCGTCTCGATAAAAATATGAATAAAGATTCGGAGAACTACGGCAAGCAAGAATACAACTATTTGCGGCTTTACTATAAGAGCAAATAACTTCTGTTAACAGTCAATCGAAAGAAAAGCGAAATTAAAAAAATAAAAGCGGTGGGATGGAACATGAAAAGTAAATGGATGAACAGAACAATATTGGCTATGAGTATTCAGCTGGTGATGGGGGTTGCCTATGCTGCTGAAGAGTCGACGGTCGGAGAGTATGAGCAGCCTGAACAGCAAGAGCAAACTGTTGCGGCGGATACGGCAGTAGGCGGCTATGACTCTGTCGATGAGCCAGATGCAGATGCGCCTGCTGTGCCAGTTCAAACAGCAGAAGCATCCGCATCAAGTCCAGCTGCGCCAGAAACTCAGGCAGCAGCAAGCGCTCCTGATGCATCATCCGCTTTGCAGCAGCAGGCTGGCGATGCAAATCAGGAAACAAATCTGCAAGAGGTGTTCACCTCAAATGAACGTCAGTATTCTCTGATTAAAAAAGCTGAAATTTCATCTTTCTATGACGTGGACTATACGTATTATCGGGATACGCAGCTGGATATGGAAATGGCTAACGGCCAGCTCTATCAGTTGCGTGTGCAGGAAAATGCAACGCATTCGATGACCAACACTTTTACACTGCAATATGGTGTTTTGGATAATTTAACGTTTACTGCATCATTGCCTTTAGTCGCTAAATCGGATTTGCTGAAAGATACCTCTACTGCCGGTTTAGGCGATATTTCATTAGGCGCGCGCTGGGAGCCGTTTCCGCTGAAAGCAGGGCGTTTGCCATTAATTTTATTTGGTAACTTGTCCACTAAAACGGGTGACAGTCCATATGAAGTCAATGCCGCTTCAGATTTAGCGACAGGTAAAGGCTATTATTCTGTCGGGGTGGGCGCAAGTACGCGCAAGTATATTGATCCAGTCGTATTGTTTGCTTCTGTTTCAGCCAATTATGGCCTGCCGGAAACTGGTTTGAACCAGCGCCGCGGCACAAGAATCATTAATGAGTTTGATCCGGGCATCAGCGGCGGTTTTGCTTTCGGTTTTGCCTATTCATTCAACTATGACGTCTCCTTGACGATGTCATATCAGCAAAGTTTCAATACTGGCTCTGAATTTAGATATAACACTGGGGAATCATACTCTCCAGCAGATCAAACCAGTTCAACTTTAGCCATTTCATTAGGTGTCCGGGTGTCGCCAGATACGATTGTGAATGGAACAGTTGGTTTAGGCTTAACAGAAGATGCGCCAGATGTTTCTCTGGGCTTATCTTTCCCGCTGGATATCTTGGGTTTCGGAAAGAAACTCCGTTAAGAGGGCTGCTGCATGAATAATATTCGGCTCAGCCCACTCGTTACCGCGATTATTTTAACGGGCTGTTCCAGCGCCGCATTTGCGCAGCTGGGTACAAACTTATCTGTAGATGTACGTTCTTTGGCGCTGGGTAATGCTGTTACGGCAGATCCCCCGGGGATCAGCGCCGTGCATTTTAACCCTGCTGCTTTAACCAAAATCGAAGGCCTGCAAACCGATGTGCAGGGCATTATTGCTAACTTTGATATTCAGCGGCAGTTTTCTGTTCCAGCTGGCTATAATGTTTTTGGCTATTCAGACGACCCAATGGTCTGTAATGACGGCCCAGAAATTTCTGCAGATATTTGTACGGACTTCAAAGATACCATCAATGGGGATGTAGAGTATGCGAGCCTCTATGTGCCGATATTGAAAAAAATGGTGGACTTGGGCGAGGGGATGCCTTTAGCTGCGCCCACTGCAGGTATTGCATATAATCCGCCAGGCTCAAAAGCGACATTCGCAACTGCAATGTACGCGCCATTAATTGCCGGTTTCGGTGCGGAAAATGGCAATGTGGGCAATTATATGGGCCAGCAGGTAGCGCTGGAGCGAATTACGTATTTATCGCCAACAATGGCTTATCAGGTTAATGATGAACTGTCGATCGGCGGCGGCATCGGCATGTCTTATCAGGCTATTGGCCTGAAAACAGATTTAAGGTTCCCAAATGAGCTGATCGGCATGCTGCGCATGATCGATGAGGTTGTCTGTACGCCCTTTAAAGAAAATTCAGACATTATTACCGACATTCTTTTGCTGGGGATGTGTAATACAGAAGAGGGCATGAACCCCTTTAGCCGTTTTGGCCAGCTGCAGCTCTCACTTGAGCAGTCCTTAAGTCCAAGCTTTAACTTGGGTGTGCTGTGGGAACCCCGGGAGGATTTCGGTTTTGGTATGGTTTATCAAAGTGCATCAAAAATGCGCTTGAAAGGAAAATACCATATTGATAACTCTAAAGCGCCGCAGGAACTGATTAAAGGCTTAATGTCTTCTCCAACAGGGCAGATTTTAGCAGCTATCTTAGGTTTTCCGACAGCGGTGCCTGCAAGCGAATCCGGCCTGATTTCGATGGATTTTGAATATCCGCAGCATTTTCAAGCCGGCATCAAATATAAAATCTTGCCAGATCTGCAAGTCAACTTTGACATTGGCTGGACGGACTATAGTGCATGGGACAAATTCCGTTTTGAATTTGACCGTCAAATTTCTGCCCTGAAAATTGCCAAATTATTGTCTGCGGACATTAATGATACCTCACTGGCATTGCCCTTGAAGTTCACATCGCCATGGAACTACGGCATTGGCTTAGAGTATTCTGCAACGGACCGCTTAAAGCTTCGGATGGGTTATGAACCCCGCACCAGCGCCATTCCGGCTGATAAGCGGAATACGATGATTCCAATCAATGGGGCGCAATTATTTGGCATGGGCGTAGGTTACCGTTTTGATGCCGATACTGATTTAGACTTATCGATCGGCTTTTTACGCAGCAAAGATAACATCCCGGCAAATTCCAGTAGCTTATCCAACCAAACTGGGGTAAATAATATATTGCTAAATCCGTACGCGGGTTTGAATGTTAAAACAGATACAAAAATCACGATTTTAGGGTTGAACTATAGAACAAGATGGTAGGAAAGGCAGAAGAATGAAAGGGAATTTATTCATGAAATCGGTGCTTGCATTTGGAATATTGCAGGCAGCGGTTTCTAATGCTGGCATATTCCATACAATTATTGGACCAGATGGGCGTCCGATGGTAGTGCAGCTGCCAGACAAGAAAGTTTTGAAAAAAGAGCCAGTAAAGGAAGGCGAACCCCAAAAGGATGCGCAGCAGAGCGAACATCCAAGTAAGGATGATCTGAAACAGTCTAACTTAAAGATAGAATCTGCTGTTATTGCCCAGCCGCAAGAAATCCGCTCATCGTCACAAATCAGTAGGGCGCAAGAACAGAATTTACAGCAAGTTATCAAAAAATTAGATGTAAAAAAGCCTGTTCCTTCAGTAGAAGAGCGTCAGCAGGCTAAAGAGAATTTGCCGTCAATACCCCCGGCTCATGCGGCAGATGCCCAGCGGACTAAACCGCAAAAACAGGATGATGGGAAAGCGGCTGAGCAGCTGAAGCGGCCTAAAACAGTCCAAGAGAATGTTCCGCCAGTTCTTAAACTCAACACGCGCGCGGAAGAGCCTAAGCCGCCAGTGTCAGCAGTACTGGCGAAACGTGTGCAGATTGCGCCTGCGGTCATGCAGTCGATTCAAAAAAATGAGCAGCTGAATCAAGTGCAGTCTCCATTTAAGACCCTGCCGCCGGATCTGCTAAAAAAAACGGGCGCAGCTGAGAAGCCTTTAGCGCAAACAGAACCGCGCGCAGGTTTTTCCGCCATCGATGGCGAGCAGTACGTCAACAGTGAATATCTGGAAGATAAAGAATTTAATTTAGAAGGCAAAAAGCGCTTTTATGCGATGCCGGAAGGCGTAATTGATCATAAAGTCGGCGCAACTCGAATGCAGATGGTTGAGCGTGAGAAGGGGGTCAGTAAATCTATAATTGAATCCCTGTTTAAGCGCAATCAGCCTGTGGAAAATGGGCCCATTACCTTATCTGCATCTTATTATAGGGTTTCTCAGGCGGATGCTGTTTTAGGGCTGGGGCAGCAGTGCTTCCAAGAACAGCAAACTAAAAAGGCGAAAAATTTAAAGCCGCAGTCTGAAATGAATATCTGGCCAAGGGCGCCATTGAAAGATGAGTTTGATTTTGAAGTGATCAAAGTCGAAAAGCCAATACAAAATATCCGAATTAACTCGTATGCATCTAAACAGAATAATCCAACATTTTATTGGCCCTTTGTGGTTTTCTTAGATCAGCAGGGATGTGTGCTGGAAGGGGCTGGGGGTTTTAAAAATAATGACAGCGCTGCAACAATGACCCAACATGAAAAAATTGAAGGTGTCATACACGTTCCGCAGCAGAGCCAATATATTTTACTGACGCCTTTGGCTTCTGCGCTGGACGTTGATCATCGTGAATTATCCAATCATGGACAGTTGAAATTAGTCGCAATCCGATAGGATTTGAATAAAGAGAACAGGAATGAAAAGAAATTATTTTTTACCCTTTGCAGCAACAGCATTGGCTGCAGCATTATCTGGCTGCGGCGGCGAAAGCGCTAATGTGATTCCAGAGGTTTATGACACCAGCACGGCAAATGGGGCATGCACAATTGGTACAAGCGGCTGCTTGGGCTTTGCGCTGGACTATCCGCTAGATGGGCTGAATTTCACCTGTAGCAGTGACACGGTAAATGTATTCACCACGAATTTGAATTTAACAGATGGCGCAGCAACAGGCGCATGCAAGATTGGGGATACGGCGACCTTTTTTATTAAAGGTGAAAAAGATAAACGGATTAATTTGGGTAGCTTAGACCTGAACAGCATTGCAAAAGTAAGTGTTGCTCAGTTGCCGCGCCTATCTATTGCTGATATTGCTGCTGGGCTCACAGGAAGCAGCGCTGCATCTTTAAATGAAAATGATGCCACCATTAAAGTCGCGGTTCGTATTGTCCGGATATTACAGGCATTAGCGCTTCAAGAGCGGAAAATTTCTAATCCTGCTGACATTCAAGCTTTATATATTACAGACAGCATGCGTACGCAGCTTGAAAATATTGCGGCTTCGATTCCTCAAGACAAGCTGATTAATACCACAGATGCTGAATTTGAAGCATTGATTAATCCATGGATTAATCTATCGTCTGTAACGAATGCGCAAGCTTTTGAAGCTGTAAAAACATTAGTCATGATTACGAATGGCGCGGTGTATCAGCCAGAGTTTTCATTATTTTCTACCGCAGCGATTTTGGGAAGCGCATTAAGCGGTTCAGACGGTTTGGTCGGATGCAATAAAGACAGCTGTGATACAACCGATGCGTCTACACAGCATATTTTTGGTCACTTTATGGTGATTACAGACCGTGAAGGCTATACTTTTGGCAGCGGTTTGCAGTGGCAGGGCTCAGGTATTTCCGGGACACAAACCGTAGGCGGATTAAATACGAAATTAATTACATCGACGCGGCCGATCCGTTTAACCGCGCCATCTCAAAATACATGGCTGAATCCGTTAACGAAGAAAATTGATCAAAATTATAATTTTAATGTAGGGAATTCATCCTCGCCGTTAACGATTTATCAAGGCAAGCTGTATAACGATTATATGATTGCCGGCAAAGAAAAATTCTATAAATTGCTGACCGGAAAGACGACAGTAAGCAGTGCGGATCAGCTGGATTTTGGACTTTGGAAGCAAACAGCAGGGGCCGATCAGTTTAAAGGAACGCTGGATCTGTATAAAACGTTCCCAATTACTTATTTAGACAAAGCGGTTTTCAAATCCACAGCCAATGTAAGCAACGGCGAAAGCTATGTTTTCCCAATGTATGCGGATTTGACCTTTAAATTTACGGATACTTCTGTTTCCAATGTCAAATTGGGCATTGTGATTGAGGAAAACGGGAACATCCGTTCAAATATTAAATCGGGCTTTACCGCTGACGATATGTCCACAGGCACGTGTGACAGCAGCACTTTCAATAAAGCCACATATATTCAAGACGGTGTGCAGCAATATCGCTTGGGTTCCGTTTCTCGCGCATTTACCAATGATAAGACGGTGTCCCTGCGGATGGTTTTAGGCGGGGCGACACTAGGGAAAATTGATGGCGCCTTGATTGGCATGAACTCATCCATTAAGACGGACAGTGATGGCAACAGTTTGGTGATTGGCGGCGCTTTATTGAATGTCGGCAATTTATTAGGCCTGACTGGCGGTACGGCAAGCATCCCATTTACCGATTCAACCAAAACCGGTGATGTAAAATGGGCAAACAGTCTGGCGAGTTTCCAGCGCACATACAATACGAATAATACGACCGCAGTAACGGCTCAAGATACTGAACTGGCAAAATTAGCGGGCGGCACTTTATCGATTAGCCTTGCGCCGTGTTATAGCGTGAAAGTTAAAAATTAAATATAAAAGATAAAAAAGCCCATCTCCTGATGGGCTTTTTTATCTTTGCAGGGCTGCTGGCTAACGATGAAAAGCGCTATCCGGTATGATCCAAGCGCGTGCCTAATGTTTCCAGATGGTTTGAGAAACTGCCGGTTTTCCGGTCTGCAAAATAATGCCGGAGTGTGCGCTCCACACTGGGAAACGCCAAATCATTCCATGGAATTTCGTCTTCAGCAAATAAGCGGGATTCGATGGTTTCTTCACCGGCGCCAAATTTTCCTTCAATGAGGTCGGCTTTAAACAGGACATAAATTTGACCAATCCGAGGGATATTGTACATGCAGTAGAGCTGCTGAATTTCGACTTCAGCTTCAGCCTCTTCACGGGTTTCACGGGCTGCGCCTTGCTCCATGGTTTCAAACAGCTCCATGTATCCGGCGGGCAAAGTCCACAGTCCATAGCGCGGTTCAATTGCGCGCC
Organism: Acinetobacter bouvetii DSM 14964 = CIP 107468; assembly: GCF_000368865.1. Classification (GTDB taxonomy): domain Bacteria; phylum Pseudomonadota; class Gammaproteobacteria; order Pseudomonadales; family Moraxellaceae; genus Acinetobacter; species Acinetobacter bouvetii. Next base: position 1,222,204 of record NZ_KB849727.1, on the reverse strand, counting down.
GGCACAGCAGCACTTTATTTTCCCAAAGGGCAAGCGCGCCGCAAATCACCTTGGGATTGACGTAATGAATATAACTGCACTGAGTGCATATACGGCGGACTTGGTGATCACCAAGAGGGATTTTTTCAGCTGTTGTGCCGCCGCAGTTTGTACAGAAGTTCATATTCAAGGTCAATGATTAAACTTGCAGTCAGCATAACTGAAAAATTAAACTTTGGCATCATTTCTCAGGCAGTGGCAATAAAATTGAGCTATGATCAAATGAGCCAATAAGAAAGAGAAATATGGATGAAGGATCGTTCATTGACACAAAAACTGCAGCAGAGCTTACGGTTTTCGACGCGGGTGCAATACGCGCAAGCCGCTGTGTTGATTGCGGTTACAGATGAAGCCGATCCTAAAATACTGCTGACCCGCCGTTCTGCTTATTTGTCCAATCATGCTGGGGAAGTTTCGTTTCCTGGGGGCAAGCGTGACCCGAATGACACCAGCAATATTGTAGTCGCCTTGCGTGAAGCGCAGGAAGAAACGGCGCTTAATCCTTTTGATGTGCAGCTGCTGGGTGATCTGCCCATGCAAAAAGCAAGAAATGGCATGCTGGTTAAGCCCGTTGTGGGGTTGATTCCGCCGCAAGTTGAACTGATTGCGCAGCCATCCGAAATTGACCGGATTTTCTTCGCTTCTGTCGAAAAATTAATGCAGGCGCCGCCGATTCCTTATGAAGTGCGTTACGCGCATCAATCGCTGTATTTTCCCAGCATGCGGGTTGAAAATGAAATTGTCTGGGGCTTAACTGCGCGGATGCTGATTTCGCTGTTTCAATACGGATTAGGCTATCAAAAAGAATGGCCTTTTTTAGTTAATTCACCGACATTTAAGTGACTTATTTCATGTCTTATTCTCAACAGGATATTTTCAAGGAAGCATGATGCTGTATAAATTTGAAGGGCGTTCGCCGAAAGCGCTGCATCAGCCATGGGATGGCTGGGTAGCGGACAATGCCACAGTGATTGGCCAGGTTGAGCTGGGGCAGAAAGTCAGCATTTGGTTTGGTGCTGTCATCCGTGCCGATAATTGCCGCATTCATGTGGGGGATTATAGCAATGTGCAGGAAAATGCAGTGTTGCATACCGATGCCGGCATTGAACTGCATATCGGCAATTATGTGACCATTGGCCATCAAGCGATGCTGCATGGCTGCATCATTGGCGACAACAGCCTCATCGGGATTAACGCAGTGGTATTAAACAATGCGGTGATTGGCAAAAATTGCATTATTGGCGCGAATGCCTTAATTCCAGAAGGCAAAATCATTCCCGATAATTCAGTAGTGATGGGCTCTCCAGGCAAAGTTGTAAAAATGCTTGATGAGGCTGCCGAAGCAAAATTGAAAATGAGCGCTCTGCATTATGCTGCGCATTTCCCTAAATTCATGCATTTGGAACCTGCTCAATTAGATTGAGTTTCAATCTAAAAAATATTCAGCCTGGATGATTCCAGGCTTTTTTGTATCCAATGATGGAAAATCTCGCGAAGCATCTGCGAGTGGAGTATCATAATCACCGTTTTTTAGTCCGTTTTATTAAGGTTGTGCATGAAATTGCTGGCACTGGAAACCGCCAATGAGCAGTGTTCCGTCTGTATTGCAGAAGAAAATCAAGAGCTTTATTTCCAACTCGATGCGCGGGCGAAAGCACAAACGCAAACCATTTTGCCATTCATTGAGCAGGGCCTTTCGCAAACAGGCATTCAAATTTCAGATTTAACCGCAATTGCCTTCAGCCGCGGCCCAGGCTCTTTCAGCGGCGTGCGCATTAATGCCGCCGTGACGCAAGCCTTGGCGTGGTCAAATGACTTGCCGGTTATTCCCGTATCCAGCCTGCAGGCCTTGGCGCAAGCTGCGTACCGTATCGCCGGCTTGACTGAAGTCACGGCGGTACTGGATGCACGTATGAAAGAAGTTTATATGGCCAGTTATCAGCTGGATCAAAGCGGCATTATGCAGGCGGCAGATGAAGAACAATTATTAAGCTACAGCGAAGCGGAGCAGGCCGTGAAATTTACGCTGATTGGCTCGGGTTCAGTTTTAGTTAAGCCAGAACAAATACAATATAAAGATATCAGTGCAACCGCACAGGATATCGCCACAATCGCGCGCATGCATGCACAGCAGCAGAATTGGGTGACTGCTGAACAGGCTTTGCCTGTCTATTTGCGTGATAATGCTTGGAAAAAAATCCCAGAACAGGGCACACCATAATTAGGAATTTGTATGGATCTTATCCTGCTGCTTAAAGCAGCAATCATGGGCATCGTTGAAGGCATAACTGAATTTTTGCCAATTTCAAGTACTGGGCACTTGATCTTAGCTTCTGAATTGATGAACTTTTGGACCAAAGAAAAAAGCGACGTCTTTGTGATTGCGATTCAAATGGGCGCTATCGCTGCCGTCATTTATGAATACTGGTCACGCCTTTGGGGCGCAGCAACCGGCATGTTCACAGGTGAAGTCAAAGGCCGGCATTTAGGCTTTAGCTTGATCATGGCGTCTATTCCTATTGTCCTGGTGGGCTTAACTTTTGGCCAGGCAGTAAAAGACCTGCTGTTTAATGATATTGCGGTTGCGATTGGCCTCATTGTTGGCGGCTTTATTATTATCTGGATTGAAAAGCACCCGCCGAAAGTGAATGCGCAGGAAGTCGAAAATATCAGCTATAAAGAAGCGATGTGGATTGGCCTCATTCAAGTGCTGTCTTTAATTCCGGGCACCTCGCGTTCAGGCGCCACCATTATTGGCGCAATGTTCTTGGGCATATCGCGTAAAGCAGCGACGGAATTTTCATTCTTTTTGGGTATTCCTGTGATTATTGGCGCGGGCCTGCTGGATTTATATCAAAGCTATGATGTGTTTAAAACCACTGAAGACTGGAGCGTTTTGGCAACAGGCATCATTGTTTCATTTGTTTCCGCATTGATCCTTATCCGCGCATTGGTCGCTTATGTCGCAAAACGTGATTTTATGATTTTTGCCTGGTACCGCATTGCATCAGGCCTATTGATCCTATTGTTTGCATTTACAGGCTGGAAATTATGGTAAGCGAAATGCGCTTATACACAGAAGCCGAGTTTGAACCGAAAGCACAGCAGTTCTCTGCTGTGCTTTCTTCTCGTGGGGTTGATGTAAATATTCAGGTTGCAGAAAAACTCAATGCGCGGTTTTTCCGCCAAAATCCGGATATCGCTTTGAGCGTAGATGCGGATGGCCTTTGGCTATGTGCCAATGGCATGAAAATGCAGCCGGACTGGAAAGCGGAAGCCGGACGTTTGAAACGGGCATCGATTAAATCTGAAATGATTGGCCGCGCCTGCAATTTGGCAGAAAAGCCCAATTTGATTGATGCGACAGCCGGCCTTGGCCATGACAGCCTGCTGATGGCGTATTTAGGCGCCAACGTAACTTTGCTGGAACGCCATCCGATTTTGTTTACGCTGCTTGAAGACTCGCATCGGCAGGCCATGCAGGATCCTTTTTTAAAGCCAGTGGCTGCGCGCATTCATTTGGTTTTTCAAGATTCAGCAGATTATTTGCGTGAACAGGCCGTGCAGCGCAAAACGACGGATGTCGTATATTTAGATCCCATGTTTCCTCAGCGTGATCAAAATCAGCAGGCCATTAAAAAACAGGCGCAAGTGAAAAAGCAGATGCAGTTGCTGCACATGCTGTTGCCGGAAGATGGCGAAATGGATTTGGGCGACAATTTGCTGGGTTTAGCGCAGCAGGTGGCAAAACGTGTTGTGGTAAAACGCCCAAGACTGGCGGTATTTCTGGCGAATCAGGAACCGCAGCATCAATGGCAAGGGGATGCCTGCCGTTTTGATGCCTATTTTCAGCATGATCTGGCAATTTAGTGTGATAATGACTTCAAAAATCCCCCTGATTTGCTATATAGTTGAAAAATAGCATTGATAAAAACTGCATCAAGCATACACTTGCTGATGTGATAAGTGAGCCATAACCCCCATAAGATTTATATGATCGACTTCAAACCCTCCATCAATTTTTGGCATGATTTTAAAAGCAACCAAACTGCGGGGATGTGGCTGTTTTTAGGGTCTAGGCGCTCGCTTCAGATTGTCCGCCCATCTATTCTGCAATTGGTGTTTTGGGGGATTTTAGGCGGCTGCGCAAACAGCCTGTTCAGCTGGCTGAGCAGCGGGCGCATTGGCGAATTTAACCCGCAAGGCTTGGTCAGCTACGCGCTTTGGCCTTTTATTGCCTTGATTGTCGGGATCTTTTTGTCACAGCGGGTCAATAACCCGCGCCTGATGCTGGTGCCTGCGCTGTTATGGCTGGTGCTGGATACCCACATCATGCTGTTCCAGGGTTTGATACAGTATTTGGGCGATCTGGATGCGCTGCCGTATATCCTGTATGACTTTATTCCAACCCTGTTCATTATCCTGTTTGTGTGGCAAAGCCTGGCTGTTGTCTGGGTGATTTCCCGAGAGCTGAAATGGCCATGGTGGGAGCGCGCGCTGATTATGCTGGCGACGCTGTTTACTTTGGTGGTATGGCAAATATCAGTCAAAGACCAGCCGATCTGGAAAGTGGAAGACATGCCGCCAACATTTGCAGAAGATGCGTTCTATGCGCAGAGCAAATTGCTGAACAAATCTCTAGATGGCGTGGAATATGGGGAATTTGCGCAAACCCACTGGTATTTTTTAGGGGTGGCGGGAGCCAGCTATCAAGATGTCTTTAAACTGGAAATTGAACGGATTAAAGAACAGTTTGATACGCGTTTCGGCACCTTTGGCCACTCTATGGCTTTAGTCAACAATCCGGCAACCCGCACGGAATTGCCGATTGCATCCCGAACCAGCATGGAAATGGCTTTGCGCCGTATTGGCCAGCAGATGAATAAGGAAAGCGATGTCTTATTTTTATATATGACTTCGCATGGCTTGCCGAACGTGTTTGAAATAGAAAATGCTCCCTTGGATTTAGCGCAGGTTGACCCGAAATGGCTGCGTGACACTTTGGATGCCGCTGGCATCCGCTGGCGGGTGATTGTGATTTCGTCTTGCTATTCCGGCAGTTTTGTTCCTGCTTTGCAGGATGAAAATACGCTGGTGATTACCGCATCGGCGGCTGACCGCCAGTCCTTCGGCTGTTCGAGTGAAGCGGATTACACCTATTTTGGGCGCGCATTTTTTGATCAGGCGATGCGTGAGCAGCCTTCCATAGAAGCAGCATTTGAACAAACCAAACAAACAGTCGCGCAATGGGAAAGTGCGCAAGGCTTTGAACCGTCTGAACCGCAATGGTCAATTGGCAAAAATATGCAATTGATGCTGCCGCAATTAGAGCAGCGCTTATTTCCGCCTGCCACTGCGCCGCAGAAACTTGTTTCGGCACCACAGAAGCCTGTTGCCGCAGCGCTGAATTAACTCCACACCTCATTCATAGGCATTTGTTACAGCTGCACGCATGTTCATACCGCTGTGGCAGAGCCTAAGCCTGCACCTTAAAATTGAAACTTTCTTTGTTATGCGATCTTTTATTGCTCTTCAGCGAGAGACTTTAACAGCTCAAGCTTCTTTCTTTCCAAATCTATAATCTGCTGCTCAATTTTATCTAAGCGCGCTTTTTGCAGGCTTTGCGTTTCTGGGCAAAATGCTGCGTCTTCAATTAAACGCATGCAGTCGGGGAAAGTACGGATTTCAGCCAGATTGAAACCAAACGCGATAAAGCGCTGGATTTGCTGAATTTGAGTAATGGTTTGCTCTTTAAAGTAGCGGTAGCCATTGGCCCCGCGCTGAGAATGAAGCAGTCCTTGATTGTTGTAATAACGGACTACGCGGACACTGACACCTGCTTTTTTAGCTAGCTCCCCAATAGATAACAGCATAAATTGAATTAGCCCTGTTGACTCTGACGTTAGTGTCAATGTTTAGCATACAAGCCAGCTTAACAACAGAGAAAATTTATGCCGTTATTTACCTTTATTCAAACTTCTTTCAGCGCAATCCTTCTTATGCTTTCAACTGCGCTTTATGCGCAAGAAAAGAGCTATTTTGCTATTTCAAGCGATGGCGTGAAGATTTCGATATATGAAACAGGCCCGTCTGAAGGCGCCGCCATCATTTTTATTCATGGTTTATTGGGCAGCCATTTAAATTGGGAGAAGCAACGTATTGATCCTCAACTAAAACAGTATCGTTTAATCCGCTATGATTTACGCGGGCATGGAAACTCTGATCAGCCCAACTCTGCAGCGGCTTATACCGATGGCGCACTTTGGGCGGATGACTTGGCTGCCGTGATAGATGCCAGTCATGCTCAAAAAACTGTGCTGGTTGGCTGGTCATTAGGCGGAGCGGTCATCAGTAATTATTTTGCAAAATATACAAAGGCGAATATACGCGGAGCGGTCTTTGCTGGCGGTGTAGTTGAGCTGAATACTGAACAAATACCCGCCCATCCCGCTGTATATAGTGGGATGGCTGCTGAAAATTTGCAAACGCACCTAGATGCAGAACGTGATTTTTTACAACTTTGTTTTTATCAGCAGCCTGATACGGTTAGTTTTGAACGGCTGCTCTCCGCAGCTGCGCTTGCAAATTCCACCATGCAGCGCTCAGTGCCTGCTATCAGCATTCCCGCAGAACAGGGTTTGAATCAGCCTAATTTACCTATGCTATTTATTTATGGCCAGCACGATGCTTTGGTGAATGCTGAAGCTTCATTACAGCGGGCAAAGCATATCAATCCAAAAATTCAATCCGATATTTTTTATCATTCTGGGCATGCGCCATTTTGGGAGGAATCAAGCTTGTTTGACCAGCGCTTAGCTGCATTTATAAACACACTTTAAATAAATGCACTTTAAAAAGATGCATGCCTTTCTACTGCAACGCGCTGGAGCAGCATGTGTCTTATGTAGAACAATGAAACAGGCCTGTTGCAGATTTAAAGAAGCAGAAATTCAAAATTTCATGATCAAAATAGCATAAGCTTATGAAGCAATTGCGTTAGTATGTTAGCCAGAATGATTTAAGGAATGATTCATGGAAAGAATGGAAAGACATGCCTCATTTGGCGGTTGGCAGGACGTTTATCAGCACCAGTCAGATGTTTTAAAATGCGCTATGAACTTCTCAATCTATCTGCCGCCGCATGCAAAGGATGAGAAATTGCCAGTCATTTACTGGCTTTCCGGGCTGACCTGCAATGAGCAGAATTTCATTACCAAAGCCGGCGCTCAAAAATATGCATCCGAAAATAAAGTGATTATTGTCGCTCCGGATACCAGCCCGCGGGGTGACAATATCGCGGATGATGCGGCTTACGATTTAGGGCAAGGTGCAGGATTTTATCTCAATGCGACTCAAGCGCCATGGTCTGAACATTATCAAATGTATGATTATATCGTTCATGAACTGCGGGCCTTAATAGATGAAAACTTTCCAAGCAAGCGGGTGCAAAGCATTATGGGGCATAGTGCCGGAGGGCATGGCGCTTTAGTCATTGGCTTGAGCAATCCGGATGTTTATCAGAGCATTTCCGCCTTTTCGCCTATTGTTGCGCCGTCGCAAGTGCCTTGGGGGCAGAAGGCATTTAGGGCTTATCTCGGCGATGATCAATTGCTGTGGTGCCGTTATGATGCCGTTGAGCTGATTAAGTCGGGTGCAGCGCGCAAGCCAATTTTAGTGGATCAAGGTTCTGCGGATTCGTTTTTGGAAGAACAGCTAAAGCCTGAATTGCTGAGCGATGCCTGCCGTGAAATGAACTATCCGCTGACGCTGAACATGCGTGAAGGGTATGACCACAGCTATTACTTTATTGCCAGTTTTATTGACGCGCATATTCAGTTCCATAGCGCTGAATTAAACAGATAAAATCTCGGATCAGAGCAATTTGAAATGCTGTTTCGGATGCCGCAGTATGATGCATTTATGCTGCGGATTGCGCTTCGATATAGCGGATATTGCTGATCAAAGCCACACTGGCGGGATAGGCGCTTCACAGCGCCGTGCATTTAGCCGAAATAGTGTGGATTCAATCTTGGAAAATTTTTATTCAGGTCAATGGATATGTTTCATATGCAGGCGATTTTAACGTGAGTCCTGCCAGACTGAATGTTTGCCGCTGATTGAAATAGTTTTTCCGCCCGCTGACAGCAAAGTACTCCATATTTATTCATTTTATCTATAGAATCAAAGGATAGCGCAGAATAACGTCAGCACCTGCTTGTATAATTCACCGTATATTGCAGTCATGCTGAACAGTGCGGTGACACTGGATCACTCAATTATTAAAATAATTTTTTAGGCTTTTTATGCAAAATTCAGAAACCTATCCCAATCAAAACCCAGACTTTCCCACTCCATTTTTTGAAGAAACACCGCAGCAAGCGGTGGGGGCTTCCATTGATTTGGGACTGCAATATTCATTTCGTTTTCAGGGAACGGCCTCGGAATATTTTGGCATTTGGATTGTCAATATTTTACTGACCATCATTACATTAGGCTTATACGCGCCGTGGGCGAAAGTGCGCCGCCTACGCTATTTCTATGGCAATACATGGTTTATTCAGCGCCGTTTCGATTTTACAGGTCTGCCGTCTAAAATTTTAATCGGACGTATCATTGCCCTCGTTATTTACGGCGCAATTTCCTTTGCTATGAAATATTCAGTCGAGTTGCTCTTGGCAGGCCTGCTGCTGATTTTCTTGGCAGTGCCATGGCTGGTGCGTTCGACGATCCGTTTCCGCGCCCGCAACAGCAAGTTCGGCAATAGCCGGTTCTTTTTTGCAGGAAGCAATAAAAGCGTGTATTGGTGCTTTTTGAAATGCGTTGCGGTGACGGTATTCACCATGGGGCTGTTTTTTCCAGCCGCAGTCTGGCTCTATAAGCGGGAGTGCCTGAATCATTTGTATATTGGGCAGCTGAACTTTAAGTTAAATGCTGATTGGCCTGCCTATATGCGCGCGATGTATATGCCGGTGTTTATTTTTATGGCAGCAATGGCTGTATTGGCCGCGGTGCTGGGCCTGATGTACAGCATGGGCGGAGGCTTAGGGATTAAATATTATACTGGGCTGTTTTTGCTTGCATATCTCATTGGCTACTTATTTGTTTGGCCTTTGATGATGGCGCGTATTTTTATTACCTCATGGAACAGCACATCGATTAACCGCAGCCGCTTCACCGCGGGCTGCAGCCAATGGCGCTATGCATGGATTATTCTCAGCAACTGGCTGGCAAAAATTATTTCTCTCGGATTGCTTACGCCATGGGCTGCAATTCGCTTATACAAATATCAGACCGAATCATTAAAACTGGTGCTGGCCGATAATCCCGATTATTTGATGAACCAGCTGCAGCAAGACCACAATGCGGTCGCTGAAGAACTCAGTGAGATCTTTGATTTGGATATTTCACTTTAATTGCGGGAGACAGCCATGAACCTTTCTGCCGATGCGGTATTTTACGACGGTATCAGCGCTAAGCCGCAAATTGCGCAAGTGCTTAAACTGGATGAACAGCGTGTTTTAGTGAAATATGGCATTCAGCTGGTGCAGCAGCGGGTCTATATGTATGACGATATGACATTGATTGGCGCATTGGGGACGATTCAGCCGATTATTGAATTTAAGGATGAATCTCGGCTGGAATTTAAAGATGCTTTGCCTGAGTGGTTTAATTTAACCGCTAAAGACCGCCTGCATACCGTCTGGAAACTGGAAAAAACACCCAGTTTAATTCTGTTCAGTGTGGCATTTGTGGCTGCTTTGGCCTTTGCTGTCATTAAATGGGGCGTGCCTGCGGCGTCTTATCAGGTGTCAAAGCATTTACCTGCACAGACAATGCAGAGCTGGGGCGATCAAGCGGAAAAGTATATTCTGGAGATGACAGCAGACTCGCAGCTGCCTAAAGCCCGCCAGAATGAACTGCTGCAGAAATATCAGCGTCTGGTTGCCGGAGCGCAGCCTGCAAAGCTGATTTTCCGCGGCGGCGGAAGCATTGGCGCCAATGCGCTGGCAATTCCGAATAACACCATCATACTGACCGATGAGCTGGTGAAGCTGGCCAAAAATGATGATGAGCTTTTAGGAGTGCTGGCGCATGAGCAAGGGCATTTAGCGCAGCGCCACAGCATGCAGCAGGCATTATCCAGCCTTGGGTTCAGCGTCATTGCCTTGATGATTACGGGGGACAGTTCTGATCTGATCACCACATTGCCTGTTGCGCTGATTGGCGCAAGCTATTCGCGGGATTTTGAGTCCGAAGCAGATTTATATGCCATGCGCATGATGGATCAGCATCATCTGAAAACCATGCACTATGCTAATTTTTTACAGCGCCTTGCGGATGATGCCGGTGAGAAAGTGACTGAAAAGCGCTCTTGGCAAGATTTTTTAAGTTCGCATCCTGCAACCTACGAGCGGATTGAAGCGGTTAAAAATTATCAGTCACAGCATCCATCTTTATGAAGAAAATGCAGTATATAAGGACGCTGGATATTTCACGCAGCTTTTATCATGGCTTTTCTTAAGAAGAGTGCTTTTGAGGCAAGCGGAGCTATTCTACTTGTCTCAAATCACATTGGGCAGCAGATGGCAGCATTTTATTCTGAACGCAGCCATTCTGCGCTAAGTTCTTCTTGCCCCATGCGGATTAAATGATCCAGCACCACCTGTTCTAAGCGGGGCAAATCAGCATCTGGCGTTGTCGCGATAATCGCTACGTTCAGATGCGCAGTGTCAGGGCTAAGCTGAATTTCAGCAGTCGGCATAAAAATCTGCAGCAGGGTTTCCGATTCAGAAACGTCAAATTTGTGCTTCCAATGATTAAGCAAGCGTTTGGCAATTCGAGCCGCTTGCCCTGTCGCAATTTGGCTATGTGAAGATTGAGGCATACTGATCCACAGGTAAAGATGAATAGGACTTAGACCCTAAAGCATTTATCTGCAGATGCCTATTCAAAAATTGCAGCGCATTGTTTAAAAGCAATCTTGCGGCTGATGGATCGTGTTCAGCCTCTTTTCTTGAGCATACATCCGTGATGCCAAAGCTTATTTTCCCTGATGCGGTCAGCATTCTTGCCTTAATATTTATCATGGCAATGCATAGCAGCAGGCAAGCGCCGATCAGCCAGTTTTGCTATACTGTAAAAAATACTACTTCTCCATAGCCAGGTTCATCATGTCCAAGCCATTTTTAATTGCGCCTTCCATTTTATCTGCTGACTTTGCCCGTTTAGGTGAAGAAGTGGACAATGTTCTGCAGGCCGGCGCAGATGTTGTGCATTTTGATGTGATGGATAATCACTATGTGCCGAATCTGACTTTTGGTGCAGGCGTGTGCAAAGCATTGAAAAAATACGGTATTCAAGCGCCGATTGATGTGCATTTGATGGTGTCGCCAGTCGACCGCATGATTGGTGATTTTTTGGAAGCGGGTGCGGATATTATTACGTTCCATCCGGAAGCGACAGATCATATTGACCGTTCTTTACAGCTGATCAAAGCTGGCGGCGCGAAAGCGGGTCTGGTCTTCAACCCTGCAACACCGCTGCATTATTTGGACTATGTCTTGGATAAAGTCGATCAAATCTTGCTGATGAGTGTTAACCCGGGCTTTGGCGGTCAGAAATTTATTCCAATGACGCTGGAGAAATTGCGTCAAGCGCGAAAAATTATTGATGCTTCAGGCCGTGACATCCGCCTGGAAGTGGATGGCGGTGTAGGGCCCGGCAATATCCGTGAAATTGCAGAGGCGGGCGCAGATATGTTTGTTGCCGGTTCAGCTATTTTCGGCAAGCCGGATTATAAAGCTGTGATTGATGAAATGCGCTCTGAATTGGCAAAAGCTGGTGCAGTGGAAGCTTAAGCCGTTATGAATAAATCCGATACAGGTTGTGGATAACTTTATGGATAAACGTATGGATATCTATGTCGATAACTATATGGATAACTTGAATAAAGAATAAACAACAGTGTATCAAAGGGTTATTAATTAGACTTTATTTGTATAAAAATGGCTCATTTGAGCCATTTTTATTGTTTTAAAGTGTTTGAATTATTGATTGTTTATTCAGCATTGCTTAAAAAAGGCGCTGCTCAAAATATAACTGCATTGTTTTAAATGATTTGCCAAAAAGGAAAAAACCGTTTTACGGATAAATTAAGGGTGTTGTGCATAAGTGCGCAGTTCTTTATGATGGAAAGATACATCACGGGATGTGGAAAACTGCAAAATAATTGGCGAAATTGCTCATCGGGCAACAGCTGATGCAGTGATTGACGGATTCTCATTTTATGCTGAAGGCAGAATAGGCTTGCTGAAACTCATGCGGCGGTATACCAGCTTCGCTTTTCTGATGGCATTGGTCATCGGATGGAGCAGTGTTGCCTTTGCTGTGCAAAAGCCTATTCACTTGCTGATGATGAGCCAAGCCGTTGAGGCCAGCAGTACTCCGTCCGAAGCGCCGCAGTTGAGGAATGCTCAGGCTGACAATGCGCAGGCCGCTGTTTCTCACATGCAAACAGTACCGATGCATTCTGCGCCTCATGGTGTGATGGAGAAGCATGATTCAGCTGCCCCGCAGGCCATGGCGCAACAGGCTTCTTCCGGCTTTGCCGCATCCGATATGCAAATGCAGGATTGCCATCAAGGCAAGATGCAGCTTGCAGCTCAGGCTTCAGAGCATTGCCAGACCAAACCCGCTCCCATGGGCAGTAACATGCAATGTGCTGACTGCGCCTTGTGGCACTGCCAAATTGCCTCGCTTTCTTTAGAAATGCATGCCGTTCAGTTTTCTTTGCCTGAATTGAAGCTGGCGTCTGAACAGCCCAATATAATCTACACTGCGCAGTATTTGCCTGGCCATTGGCAGGAACTGCTGCGCCCTCCTAAAGCTTAATCCGGTTTTTAGAACACTTTTATCTCAAAGTCCCTTTAAAAAATTAGGATTAAGTTATGTCCAGTAAATTCAGTCAAAGCCTGCTTGCAGGTATTTGCTTCATATCATCTACAGCGCTGTATGCGGCTGTGAAAGAATACTCGCTCATTATTGATGAGAGCACAGTACAGGTCACAGGAAAACCGCTCACTCGGATTACCGTAAACGGTCAGTTTCCTGCTCCGCTTTTAGAGTTTGAAGAGGGCGATGATGCGGTGATCCGGGTCAAGAATCATCTGAAAAATAAAGACTCTTCCATTCATTGGCATGGCCTGCTGCTGCCAGGCATTATGGATGGCGTGCCAGGCTTTAACGGTTTCAACGGCATTGGGCCAAATAAAGAATTTGTTTATAAATTTAAAGTGCGTCAAAGCGGTACCTATTGGTATCACGCGCATTCTAAAGGGCAGGAGCAGGATGGCCTGTACGGCGCTTTGGTGATTTATCCGAAAGGGAAACAGCCTTTGGCGCCGCATGAAGAAACCGAGCGTGATTATGTGGTGATGCTGTCGGATTTTCATGAGCAAGGCAGCGATCAGATCCAGAAAAATCTGAAAATTTCTGCAGAGTACTATCAAAATCAGCGTGAAACCTTGGGGGATGTGTGGAAACAGGTCCAGCGGGATGGGCTGAAAGCCACATGGGCTGACCGCAAAATGTGGAATCAGATGCGCATGCTGAAAACGGATCTGTCCGATGTCACCGGCTATACCTTTCTGATCAACGGCAAAACGCCTGAACAGAATTGGACAGGCATGTTTAAGCCGAACGAAAAAGTCCGCCTGCGCTTTATTAATGCTTCGGCCATGTCTTTTTTTGATGTGCGCATTCCTGGCCTGAAAATGACGGTGGTCAGCGCGGACGGCCAGCCGGTTAAGCCTGTGCCTGTGGATGAGTTCCGCATCGGCACCGCAGAAACCTATGATGTGATCGTTGCACCGGAAAATGGGCACTATCAGATAGAGGCGGAATCCATTGACCGTTCAGGCTTTGCTGTGGGCACGCTGCACAATGAATTGAATCCAATAACTCACGGCATTCACATGCCTGCACCGCGTCCGCGCTCCCTGCTGACGATGGAAGATATGGGGCATGGCGATATGCCGGGCATGGATCATGCAAAGATGAATCATGATGCGATGCAAGGCATGGATCATTCGAAAATGAATCATAAAGCGATGCCAGGCATGGATCATACGAAAATGAATCACGATGCAATGCAGGGCATGGATCATACGAAAATGAATCATGACGAGATGCCGGACACGGATCATTCACAGCATATGCCGCAGAAAAATGATCAGCCTGTATATGGCTGGGCCAATGCCTCTACGCCAGAAGGTGATAAAGCACTGCAATACAGTGATTTAAAATCTTTACATCCTCAAGCGGATACCCGCGCAGCGGCCAGTGAATTGGTCATCCGTCTGGGCGGCACGATGGAGCGCTATATCTGGACTATCAACGGCAAAAAATTCAGTGATGCTGAACCGCTGAAAGTGAAGTATGGCGAGCGTATCCGAATCAAATTTATCAATGACAGCATGATGGCGCATCCCATGCATCTGCATGGCATGTTTATGCAGCTGGAAAATGGCCAGCCTGTGGCGGATATGCCCAATAAGCATACAGTGATTGTTCCGCCGGGCAAAACCGTGACGGCTTTACTGACCGCGGATGAATTGGGGGAGTGGGCGATTCATTGCCACCTGCTGTATCACATGAGCGCAGGCATGATGAATAAACTCATCGTTGCCAATGTTACTGATGGCAAAGTTTCGACAGCACCCATTCAAAGCGCAGCAAAAATGACGCAAGCCACACCGGCAGCTGAGCAAAAAGGGGCTGAACATGCACATCACTAATTTTGTATTGAAAGCGGTTTTCTCTGCTGCAGTCCTGGGGTTGAGTAGTTTGAGCCTGGCGCATGACGGCCATCATTCACCTGTCAAAAAGGGAACAGAGACTTTGGCAATGAGCCAGCAGATGGATCATTCACAGCATTCTGCGCAAGCGCATGAACAGCATATGCAGATGATGGCGCAGATGAATCCTGAAGATCATTCAGCGCATATGAATCATCAGCAGTCACAGCCTGCAAAAGATCAGCAGCAAGATGCCACAGAAAAGCAGCAGGACAAAAATGCTCAGAAAGGAGATCAGCATGCGCATCATTAATCTTTTTTCTAAAAGTGTTTTAAGCAGTTCTTTGCTGATGATCAGTGCGGTGAGTTTTGCGCATAATGGTGAAGATCATGGTGCAAAAGCGACCATTACAGCTATGCCGATGGATCATTCTCAAATGAATCACCAGCAGATGAACCATGCAGAAATGAATCATGCTGATATGAAGCATGGCGAAATGGATCATTCACAGCACATTGCCCCTGCAGCACAACGTGTTCCTGAAGCGCAGCCTGTGCAAGACCATACAACTCATTCGGCATCTGCATCGGTTGAAACAGCGCATCAAGGGCATGACCACCGCAAAGAGCATGGCGCACAGATTTATGCAGTGACCACAGTCGATAATAAATGGCTGGTGAATGAAGATGGCGCCGGCGCTTTAAAGTCTGAGTTTGAAACCCGTATCGGGACAGATGAAAACAAAGTTTTCATTAAAGTGCATGCGGAAAAACAAGAGTCACATGACGCGCATTATGATGCCAAAATTTTGTATAGCCGCATGATTTCAGATTTTTGGGATGCACAAATCGGCGCACGTTATCGAAGTGAAAAAGTCGAACTTGATCATCATTGTAAAGACACTGAAGACAATGTTGATGCGGTAATTGGCCTGCATGGCATGGCGCCGTATTTCTTTGAAACCGATGCTTATCTCTATGCCGGTAAGGACAGCTATGCAGGTTTTAGCCTTGAGACGGAACGAGATTTATTGATTACACAAAAGCTGATTGTGCAGCCGTATTTAGACCTGAATGTAATCTTCAGTGATGATTCCAAATATGCCAAAAAAGCAGGGTTGAGCAATGCAACAGCAGGCTTAGAAACCCGTTATGAGATCAGTAAAAAAGTCATGCCGTATCTCGACATTGCTTATGAATATTCGAAGGGCAATGATGAAAACCCGTGGCAGGTTCAGTCAGATTCTGAACAGGGCTGGCTGTATGGCGCAGGTGTGCGCTTTAAGTTTTAAGAAATAAGTATTCATCATCATTATCCTAACCATAGGACTTTAAGAGGCAATTTTAAAGTCCTATTTTTTATAGGTTTATTTTTGGTCATAAGTTGTAAAAATTGCCCCAAAAGAATTCATAATTCGCTATGATTGCACCATTATAAGGAGGAACGACCTCCCTCATTTTTGAGTTTTAATCTAAAGCTTCATCTCTTGAGAAAATCCGTCAGGACGGCCTGACTCTAATTTAAATTTGGAGCAGATATCATGGCTTGGATTCTTCTTATCTTTGCGGGCATTTTTGAAATCGTTTGGGCATACAGCATGAAAATGTCCGAAGGTTTCACCAAGCTCACCCCAAGCATTATCACCTTATTTTTTATGATTTTAAGCTTTGGCCTGCTGGCGTATGCCATGCGTACTTTGCCGCTGGGAACGGCGTATACCATTTGGACGGGGATCGGTGCGGTCGGCTCATTTCTGGTCGGTATTTTTATTTTGGGTGAACCTGCGACTGCGGTGCGCATGCTGGCAGCGGTATTGATTATTTCAGGCCTTGTACTGATGAAGCTTTCATCAAGTTAATACTGAGGTTTCTAAAGAGCCATATTCAACCATATGGCTCTTTTTTAGGTTTATGATTTTTCATTTAAGCGGCTGAAAGTTAGATTAGGCTTAGGATATGGCTTGGGTTTTATTGCTTGTTGCAGGATTTTTGGAAGTGGTTTGGGCATACTGTATGAAAGTGTCTGATGGGTTTTCTAAATTCGTTCCAAGTGTGCTGACCATTGTTTTTATGATCGCAAGTTTTGCTTTGCTGTCTTATGCCATGAAAACTTTGCCGCTGGGTACAGCGTATACTGTTTGGACGGGCATTGGCGCGGTCGGCTCATTTGCCGTAGGCATTTTCTTTTTAGGCGAGCCTGCTTCGGCAATGCGCATGCTGGCGGCAGTCCTGATTATTTCGGGGCTGGTGCTGATGAAACTTTCATCGAGTTGAGTTATATTTCAAACGCCTTGAACGATATGGATCACGAGCATGCAATTGTCTTTTATGGAAATGGCTTCACCTGTTGGTTTGCTGAAACTGGTCGCGCATGACACAGCGCTTGTTGCGGTGCTTTGGGAAAATGAAGACCCCAAACGTGTTCGTTTGGCAGAGCTGGTTGAAGATAAAAAGCATCCAATTTTGCTGGAAACGCAAAAGCAGTTAAATGAGTATTTTTCAGGTCAACGTCAAGTTTTTGATTTGCCTTTGGATTTTGAAGGGACTGAATTTCAGCAAAAAGTTTGGCAGGCGCTGCTGACCATTCCTTTTGGTGAAACCCGCAGCTATAAGCAAATTGCTGAACAGCTCGGCAATGTTAAAGCGGTGCGCGCAGTCGGCGCAGCCAACGGTAAAAATCCAATTTCGATTATTGCGCCGTGCCACCGTGTGGTGGGGGCGAATGGCAAATTGGTGGGCTTTGCCGGCGGGCTGGAAAATAAGGATATTCTATTGAAATTAGAAGCTTTATGAACTCAGCCAGTTTATATTGTTTTTGTTAAAACTATAATATGAACTGGATTGAATGAATATAGCGCAAATTTTTTCCCCGCTGTTTTCACAGCTATGGTGGCTGATTTTACTGTTTGCTGCTGCTGGCCTCTTCAAAATATTTACGCCTTTTTTGAAAGGAAAAATAGGGGAGTTTGTCGTCAGCACACAGGCCAAACGGTATTTGAATAAAGAAAAGTACCGTTTATTGAACGATTGCACTTTGCCTGATGAGCAGAACCAAACCACGCAGATTGACCATATTTTATTAAGCCCTTACGGCATTTTTGTCATTGAAACCAAAAACTATAAGGGCTGGATCTTTGGCGGTGCACGTCAAAAAATGTGGACGCAGAAAATTTATAAAAAATCGTTTAAGTTTCAAAATCCATTGCATCAAAACTATAAGCATCAAAAAGTTTTGCAAACCCTTTTGAGCGATCTTGTTGAGCCGGCATGGATGCATTCGATTGTGGTGTTTATGCCAGACTGTGAATTTAAAACCCCTATGCCTGAGAATGTATTCCGCGGCGCGGCATGGACAGATTATGTCAACGGTTTCCGTGAAGAGCTGATTCCAGCGATAAAGCTGAAACGGATTCAATTGCGGATTGAAAAAGCAGTGCTGGAAAAGTCCTGGAAGACCAATCGGACCCATGTGGAAAACCTAAGGCAGAAAAATGAAACATAGTGAACAGCTGCGTCCGCTGACAGCAGTTGTACTTTTGAATGCTTTTGCTATGATGCTCTGCAAAATAAAAGCAATAGAACAAGAACAACAGAATGAGCAATCCGCATTTAGACGCGCTTTTTCAGCAGGCTGCCGAAAATCCTGAAAATACGCCTGAATTTTTGAAGCAGTTGCTGCTTTCAGACATTTACTGTCTAGGCCTAGCGCAGGCCAATGGCCGCATTCAATTCCGCATGCTGCAAACAGAACATGGAGAGCAGGCCATCCCATTCTTTTTATCATCTGAAACGATTCGTGCCGATTTAGGTGCAGGTGAACCTTATATGAGCATGCCTGCCAGAAAATTATTGGAAATGACGCAAGGTGCAATTTTGGTCTTAAACCCGACGTCATCCTATTCGAAAGAATTTTCGGCGGACGAAATTGAATTTTTGCTGCAGGCTGAATTTGCTTAGAGCATTTGATCTGGACATTCAGCTATAGATGAAAAAGCCCTTTTGAGAAAGGGCTTTTCAGATCTTAATTCAGGTATTTATTGATGGCTTTGCAATTTCTGTACAATATCTTCGAGCGGTCTAACTTTTTTCACTTCATTCCAAAGCTCTTTGGCTTCAGGATAATGCTTAGACATCATGCCCAGCCATTGCTTATAGCGGCCCACCATATTCATTTCTTTTTTATATGTGCCGTTCAAAAAGCGGATCTGCAGCTGAATCAGCTGATTCCATGTAATCAGCGCATCATCACTATTTTGGCGGATGCATTGGGTAATGTCCGGGGTGGTGACGGCACCGCGGCCAATCATTAAATCTTCACAGCCTGATTCAAGCCGGCACTGCTTGGCATCGGCATTGTTCCAAATTTCGCCATTGGCAATCACATTAATTTTCAATGCTTCGCGGATGGGGCGCAGCTGATCCCAAAAGGCGGGTGGAGTATAGCCGTCCGCTTTGGTGCGGGCATGCACAGTAACCCATGCTGCGCCAGCGTCTTCAATGGCATGGGCATTTTCCATCGTGAAATTGCGGTCCATATAGCCTAGGCGCATTTTGGCTGATACCGGAATATGGCTCGGCACGGCATCGCGCACAGCTTTGACCAGTTCATAGACCACTTCGGGTTCATCCAGCAGCACCGAACCGCCGCGGTGGCGGTTCACCGTTTTTGCAGGACAGCCAAAATTCATATCAATAGCAGGCGCGCCTAAGGCAACCGCGCGTAAGGCATTGGCAGCCAGCATTTCAGGATCATTGCCTAAAAACTGTACATGCACAGGCGTGCCTGCTGCCGTTTTCCCCTCATTGAGCAGCTCAGGGCAATAGGAGTGATAGACATGGTCGGGCAGGACAGAATTGGTGACCCGGATAAACTCAGTGACACACCAGTCAAAGCTCCCGACGGATGTCAGCACATCGCGCATAATTGGATCGGTTAAGCCTTCCATGGGTGCTAATACAAGTTTCACTGCCATTGCCTGTACGAAGAAAAACGGAGTTATACGTTGTTTTCCTGTACTTGTCTAGTTTAGCGAAAATTGCTTTTATTCTATGGTTTAAGCGCTTTAATACTGCAGGCGGATACTGTCAATATATGAGCAGCCTAGCGCATCCAGATATTATAGAGCGGGCCGATAATATGAAACAGCATATAATCGGGACGGGGAGCTGCGGCATATTATAATGCGCAGCAAAGGGTATTTTTCAAAATGCGACCATTAAAATAAGATTATTAAAAAGAATATTCAGGCAGGCATTGTTATTTTAATTGGCTTGGCCATAGGGCGTACTGCTGAAGCCGTTAAAAAATATCATATAAAAGCGATTCTGCAGGGAACTTTTCGGCAAATAGGCTTTTAGCCTTGATAGCCAATACAGGGGGTTAAATTTGGCTATCCTGCTAATTTTGTTTAATTATACTTCATGATTAATTTAAGTTTTTTACAATAAATGGCATATGCATAGAGGCTGTTGTCTTAAAGGGCGGATGTCACTGAAAAATAAAACATGGGTGTCCCTGCACACAGGATGAACAATTGAAAATTAAAATCGCGCAGTATGTGATTAAGTTATCAATCCCTGATTTTTTTGATAATTAAGAAGAATAACGGATTGAACAGCTGTGCTATAAAAATTATAAAAGAAAATAAACAGGGGCGATGTCATGTTAAAAAATATCGCAATAATTTTGATATCTGTGTGTGCTGCTTCAGCTGTTTTTGCTCAAGAAGCGATTAATCTGAATTTCAATGGGGAAATTTATGAAAACACATGTGATTTAAATTATTCTGACAATGAAAAAAAATGTGAAGTTTTAGAAAATCAATTTGCAAACCTTGTTGAGCGCATGAAGGCAGAAGATCCTTCGGCTGTAGAAATGCAATCCTACCTGCAGCAGCAGGCCGAAATATGGTCCACTTTTTTTGCGGTAAATGTAAAGCAACTTCCTGAAAAAAAAGCCTTAAATCTTGAAATAAACTATAAATAACGTCATTTTTCATAACTCATCTGCTTTCAATAGCTTAAGTGTTTCTTTTTTTTAAGTAAAATTTCGAAATATATTTTAAGCAATAGAAAATGTTTTTTTTTGTTAATAATATTGCTCATTAATAAATATAATAAAAACAATACATTGAAAATTTAATGAAGCGATTTTGAGCTGTTTCTTTGATATTTCCATGTCTTGTTTACAAAAAATATATAAAAAGAGTTTTCAAATATTTTTTTTCTGCTATGATCCAAAAAATGTAAGATATGTCACATTTTGTATTTCCTTTGTGTTTGTGGTCATATTTTAGTAAGCCCCGCAATAAGCGGAAAAAAATTATTGATTATCTTTAGGTTAAGTAAATGAAAACACAAATTTCTTTGGCATTCGCAGCAGTTTCAGCATTGGCTTTCACAACTTCAGCATTTGCTGCGGGTCAAATTAACTTTACTGGCGAAATTGTGAATGCCGCATGTGATATTAAAATCAACAACAGCAGCAGCAATGAAGTTGTTTTAGGCAAATGGCCAACGTCTATGTTTAAAGCAGCTGGCGATAAATCAACTCCAGCAAATTTTACGATTGACGCAGCCAACTGTGTTGCCGGCAACTATCAAGTTAACTTTGCAGGTACTGCAGATGCAACGAACGCTAAACTGCTGAAAGCATCAGCTGCAACAGGTGTCGGCATTGCAATTGCAAACGCAAACAGTACATCAAATTTAGTGAATTTAAATACAGTAGTCGGTGCTGATTCTAACGCGGCTTTAACTGCGTCTGGCACTGGCGCAACTGCTGCAGGAACTTTGCCATTGCAGGCGTTCTATCAAGCGACTGGCAGTGCTGTGACTGCAGGTAAAGCAGATGCAACTGTAAGCATTACATTGCAGCAAAAATAATTTAGCACCCTGAGGAACTGTCATGCGCCTGAATCCATTGTTATTCGCCATTGTTTTATCCGGCCTTGCGTTTGCATCGCCAAGCAATGCTGCGATTCAGGCTATGGCTAGCCGCGTGATTTATCACAGTGACAGCAAAGCTGCCACGCTAAATCTGAAAAATAACGCGTCTAAACCTTATATTGTGCAAACTTGGCTTGAAGCTGGTGAAGATAAAACAGCTTCAGCTAAAGTGCCTTTTATTGTGACGCCGCCATTAATCAAAATTGAACCGCAAAAAGAATCTGTTTTACGATTCATTTATTCGGGTTCAGGCTTGCCGACAGACCGTGAAAGCCAAGTTTGGATTAATGTGCAGGAAATACCGCCAAAGCCGGAAGAAGAAAACACTTTACAGCTGGCAGTGCGTTCAAAACTTAAATTATTCTACCGTCCGCAGCAAATTGAAATGGATTTGCCGGCAGCGGTGAAAAAACTTCAGTGGTCTGTTGAACATGGCACATTGAAGCTGAAAAATAATAGCCCGTTATTTATCACGATCGGTGATTTGGCTTTAGGCAAAAATGGCCAGCCGATCACCCATATGAATCAGGATATGGCGCCGCCATTCCAAAGCATTGATGTGCTGCGCAACGTGCAGGAAAATGTAAAAAGCCTTAAATTTACCTATATCAATGACTATGGCAGCAATATTGAGATGCCCGAAGTTATTTTGAAATAATGATTTGACCTGCAGTTGGATTTGAACTTGCATTATTTAAAACTGTCTTTGCTTAGTCTGAGCCTTGCTGCATTAAATACACAGGCAGAAGATTCAGCGTTCAATACAGCATTTCTTAAAGATGTTACCGACCAAGTGGTTTTTGATGCTGTCACCAAAGGCTACAGCATTTTGCCGGGTGATTATGATTTCAGTATTTATCTGAATAATCAGCGCATAGAAAAAAGAAAAGTAAAATTCTATCAAAAAGATCAGGATGTTGTTCCTTGTGTTGATGCCAGCTTTATTGAAGACTATCAAATACTTTTAGACACTCAAACGGATGCGCAGCCATCTACGGCCTGTTATGACCTGACGGCATTGTCCGGCGCAAAACTGAATTTTGATGCTGGCCTGCAAACCTTGAATTTATCCATTCCACAGGTTTTTTTACAGCAGAATGCGCGCGGCTATATTTCACCCAAGCTGTATGATCAAGGCATCAATGCGCTGATCTTAAATTACAGCGCCAATACCAATACCTATAAAAGCCAGTCAGGCCCGGATACCAGCAGCAGCAGCCTATTACTGAACGGCGGCTTTAACTGGGGCGCGTGGCGTTACCGCAATCAGAGCAGCTTTTTAAAGAGCACGGGGCAGTCTGCCTCTTGGGACAATGCCATCAATAAGCTTGAACGCGACATTATTCCATTAAAGGCGCGCCTGGAATTGGGTGATGCCAATACCCGCGGCGATGTTTTTGAAAGCATTAATTTCCGCGGCCTGCAATTCAGCAGTGATGAGGCGCAATTGCCAATCGGCTTGCAAAGCTATGCGCCAGTGATCCGCGGCACCGCGCGCAGCAATGCGCTGGTCGAAATCCGTCAAAATAATTACTTGGTGTACAGCATGAATGTTGCGCCGGGCAATTTTGAAATCGCCGATTTATCTGGCGTGAACGACAGCGGCGATTTGGAAATCAAAATTATTGAAAGTGACGGCTCTGTCCGCACTTATATGCAGCCGTATGCATCTATACCGAATATGGTGCGCGCTGGGCAGCATAAATATCAGATCACTGCAGGGCAATACCGCAGCGGTTCAGGCGCGAAGCTGCCGTATTTTGGCCAGCTGACCTATACGCTGGGCTTCAACAATTTTCTGACGCCGTATGCAGGCGTGCTGGCTGCAGAGGATTATCACTCCGTTGCAGGCGGTACCGCGTGGTCATTGGGAAATTGGGGCGCCGTTTCTGCTGACCTGAGCTATGCCCGCAACACCTTATTCAGCGGCCGTCAAGAAGACGGCTTAGCTGTGCGTGTGAACTATGCAAAATCCATCAATACGCTGGGAACTGATATTCACCTGACCGGGTCTCATTACAGTGAGCAATATTTCAGCTTTGCAGACGCCGTACAAGAAAAAGCGCAGTGGCAGAACGGCGCGTATGAGTATCAGTACCAAAACTCATCGGCAGTCAATGACCCCGCAAATTCTGCTGATATTCAAACACATTCCTATTATTCGCCTGTGTTTTTCAATAGAAAAACTCAGTATCAAATTTCACTGAATCAGCGTCTTGGCAAATGGGGGCAGCTGTATGCCAATGTGTCCGATACTCAGTTTTGGCAAAAGGAATACAATCAGCACAATTGGCAGATTGGCTATAATAACAATATTCATCGTTTGACCTATGGCCTGTATTATCAAAACAGCAAAAGCCTCTTCAGCGGTTCCGACTATTCGGTTGGCCTGAATTTGAGCCTGCCGCTTGATACGCCGAAATCCTTTAAGCAGCATGATGTTATTGCCAATAACAGCGCGCTCTATTCTGAAAGCTCGGGCGCAACCCTGCAAAGCGCGCTGTCTGCAAGCTTTTTGAAGGATAAAAACCTGCAGGCGCAGTTGCTGGCGGGGCATTCTGAAAAAAGCGGCGATCATTTTAATGTGAATGCAGCATATCGGGGAATCAAAGGCAATGCCAATGTGGGATATGCTTATGCTGATCAATACCGGCAGCTGTATGCAGGGGTGAGCGGCGGCCTGCTTGTGCATTCCCACGGGGCAGTCTTCGGGCAGCAAATGTATAATTCGCCGATTTTGATTGAAGCCAAAGGCGCCAGCGATATCCGTATTGAAAATCAAACCGGTTTAAAATTGGATAAGCGTGGCTATGCTATTATCAGCAGCAGCAATCCTTATGCAAAAAACCGTGTGGCGCTGCAGGCGGAAGATTTAGGGCAAAATATCTTTATTGATGAATTGGTGAAGAATGATATTGTTCCTACTAAATATGCGATTGTGAAAGTAAAATTTGATGTGAAGACAGGCCACAGCTTGCTGGTCAATTTGAATTATAAAGGCCGTGAATTAGCGGCCGGCACGGAAATCAGCGATGTGCAAGGCCTTAACCGTTATGGCCTGGTGGGACTGAACAGCCAGGCTTACCTGACCAATGTTGAGTCAGGGCAGGTTTTGACCGCAAAATGGGGCAGTGCTGAAAATCAGCAGTGTCATTTTACTTTACCGCAGCTCAGCAGCCGTGATATTGGTTACGATGAACTGGCATTAGCATGTGAAGCTGGAGAATCTAAATGAAGAGCAAATGGCTTCCGCTGTTTTTGAATGCATTTTTAATCGCCATCAGTTTAACCGCTGCGCAAAGCGCATCGGCTATGCGCTGCCTGTCCGGCGGCAAGGCGACCAGCAATTTTAATATTGATACAGCAAAAAATACCACCAATACTACAAATGTCGGCACCATTACGGTCACCAGTTTTAATAGTGCAACCAATGCATTATTGTGGGAGTCGCAAACTTATTCATCGACGTTTACCTGTTATGATGATGCAACGACCAACTCCAGTGAAGATGCTTATTTATATGTCGATGACGCTGCGAAAAAATTAGCGACCGATTTTGGCAACTCTAATTTAATTATGGGCATCCGTTTTAATGGCCAAGAATATCCCATTACAAAAACCACCGATAAAATCGCGACCGGCAAGCGCGCGCTCAGCTATCAATCAGATAACTACTGGCCTACCTCAAGAGCTTCTCAAAATTGTAATTTGATTGGTAAAAATAATTGGTCAAGTTCAAAGCGTTGTGCAGATCCTCAAACCATTACCTTAACCTATTCTTTATATATTAAGGCGCGCGGTTCAGGCAGCAATTTTCCTGCAACGGTGAAAAACTATGATGTTTTCCAGCTGGACGGTATTGGCGGGCGCAACGGCAACGGCAATTTTCAGGAAAAAGTCAGCGGGGTTCAAATCAATTATGTGGAATGTGTCCCTGTGCTGAGCACGCAGAGTGTGGATTTGGGCAAATACTATGCTTATCAGGATTTAAATACCGTTCTAAGGAAAACGCCATTTACCATTAATGTCACCACCAATGGCAAAGACTGCGCAAAATATCCTTTTGTTGGCGTGTTCAGTTCGGCATATAAAGTGGATGAGCAAACGGTCACGGCCATAGAAACAGGCATGAAAGATGTGGTGGGAATCCGCCTGTTTGAATCAGGAAACAGCGCGCCTTTGAGCTTGAATGACACGGTTGATTTTGGCTACAGTACAGGAACGCAGCTGAGTAAAAACTTTGAAGCGGGCGTACTGTTTCTGAAAAAGCCGGTAAATGCCGGAAAATTCACCTCTGTCATTAATTATGAAGTCTATTTTAAGTAGCGGCTGAACCGCTGTAGCTGCGGTATTTTTCAGGCTAAGGCGGTTAATGCTGTGATGTTTGCAATCTGGGAAATGAGCAGGAGCCTAAATTCATTCGGTCTGCTTGAGCCTAGGGTTTGGATTGGCTGCGCAAAATATAGCGGATTGCATCGAGGTATTTAGGATGCATTTGGCTGGCATCCATGTCCAGCAAATACGGCGCAGCCATCCAGAAAAAGCTGAAGACATGGCCATAATCATCCAAAGTTTGATATTGCCATTGTTCCGCTAAGCTCAGATCCTGAATATCAACCGCAATAAAATGCCATGACATAGACGCAATCGGTTTCTGGCCGATATAGGTGCAATGATCAGCCGTTCTTATAATGCCGGACTCTTCAAAAAGCTCGCGAATGGCCGCATCAATAACCGGCTCATTTTCTTCCAGCGTGCCTTTGACCAGCTGAATGCCAGACAGCGGATGCTGAAAAACCAACAGCTCGGTTTGAAATTCTGTATTTTTTCGCAGAATAAACGGGCAGACTTTTTCCATAGACGCACCTTTGTATTTAGCGGTTTAAAATCATTTCCAATACAAATTTAGAACCAATAAATCCGACAGCCAATAAAAAGAATCCAATAATGGTAAAGCGGATGGCCTTTTGACCGCGCCAGCCAAATTTATAATGTCCAATCAGCAAGGCGCCGTATACAAACCAGGACACAATGCTGAACGCTGTTTTATGCGCCAAATGCTGCCCAAAGAAATTGTCAATGGTAAAGAAGCCAAAGCCTAAGGCTAAAGTCAGCAGCGCAAAACCGGCAATCAGCATATCAAACAGCAGTGACTCCATGGCTTGGAAGGGGGGCAGCAAGTTGACCCAAACACGGCGCTTTTGCTTGTTTTTCAATTCACGGTCTTGGAACCACAGCAGCACGGCGTGAATCGTGGCCATCAGCAAAATAGCATAGGCGGATAAAGACAGAATAATGTGCAGGTCGAGGCCGAATGAATTCTGTGAAATGAATAAATCGTGTTTGCTGAATGCGAAGCCGAGGATCAGTCCTGTGGCCGCCACAGGAATGCCGATTAAAGCCAGCGGCAAGACTGGCCGGTAGGTGCTGAATAAGATGCTGAGAAGCAGCATCAGGGCGGACGTGAAGGACATAATGTTAAATACATTATAGTTCACGCCTGCAGGTGTCAGCATATCGTTATACAGCACGCCTGCGTGCAGCAGCAGCCCTAAGCTTAAAATTACACCGACAAACCAGTGATTGGGAACACGCTTAGACATCAAATGCATAAACAAATACCAAAAAGACGTGGTGTATGCGATTAATGCTAAAATTGTGTAAACCAAGGGCAGGCTAATCATGTCAAACCTTTTTCAGGATGATGAAAATTCAGAGATGTAAATTCGATGCGAACTACAGTATCCTATAGCATTCTATGCATAAATTTTCTATTTTAAGAAAGATTTTTTTGCAACAACCATTTTAAGCGGATTTTGCAATGTTTGATACCTTAACAGAACGACTCACGCAGAGTTTAAGAAATGTTACTGGCTCTGGGCAGCTAACCGAAGACAATATTAAAGATACGTTGCGTGAAGTGCGTATGGCGCTTCTTGAAGCCGATGTGGCGTTGCCTGTAACTCGTGAGTTTATCGCGAAAGTTAAGGAAGAAGCATTGGGTCAGGAAGTGATGACTCAGTTATCGCCAGGCCAGGCGTTTGTCAAAATTGTCCATGACGAACTGACCAAAATGATGGGCGAGGCCAATGAAAGCCTTGACCTTGCCGCCAAACCGCCGGTGGTTATTTTGCTTGCCGGTCTGCAGGGTGCGGGTAAAACCACCACTGCGGCAAAACTTGCGCGTTTCCTTCAAGAACGTCAAAAGAAAAAAGTCGCGATGGTTTCTGCCGACGTATACCGTCCAGCAGCGATTAAGCAGCTGCAGACTGTTGCTGGCGAAGTTGGCGCGATTTTCTTTGAATCAAGTGCTGATGAAAAGCCGATTACGATTGCCAACCGTGCCATTGAACAAGCGAAAATTCAATTTGCTGATGTCCTGATTGTCGATACCGCAGGCCGCCTGCATGTCGATGATGAAATGATGGACGAAATTAAAGAGCTTCATGCGGCCATTAAGCCAACTGAAACTTTATTCGTTGTCGATGCCATGACCGGTCAGGATGCTGCCAATACAGCCAAAGCCTTTAATGATGCATTGCCGCTTACCGGTGTGATCCTAACTAAAACTGACGGTGATGCGCGCGGCGGCGCGGCGCTTTCAGTACGCGCAATCACAGGCAAGCCAATTAAATTCCTGGGTATGGGCGAAAAGCTGGATGCCTTAGAGCCATTCCATCCGGAACGCGTTGCGCAGCGCATCTTGGGCATGGGTGACGTGCTGTCTTTGGTCGAAGAAGTTGAACGCAAAATCGACAAAGAAAAAGCCGAAAAAATGGCGAAAAAACTGCAAAAAGGCGGCAGCTTCAACTTTGAAGATATGCTGATGCAGTTTGAGCAAATGAATAAAATGGGCGGCATGAGGGGCTTCCTGGATAAGCTGCCTGGCATGAGCAATGCCGGGATTCAAGATGCGCTGGCGCAAGCGAATCCTGAAAAGCAAGTGAAAAAGATGGAAGCGATTATTCAGTCGATGACCATCAAAGAACGCCGTAACCCAGACCTGATGAACCCAAGCCGTAAAAAGCGCATTGCAGCGGGCTGCGGTATGGATGTGGTGGAAGTGAATAAGCTGATTAAGCAGCATGCGCAGATGGCGAAAATGATGAAGAAATTTGCCAATCCGTCAGGTATGGCAAAAATGATGAAATCATTGGGCAATATGCAGAAGCAGTTTGGCGGCGGCGGCGGCATGGGGCCGCTATTCGGCGGCAAAGACCAAAATAAATGATGATGCGGTAAGTGAAAAAAAGGCGTTTTATACGCCTTTTTTTATTAATGCCTATGTTGATTTTTATGGAAAATGCACAAAATATGGATAGATTTGCCCATTAAGCATATAAAAACAGGTCATATTCATGCATCTGGTCTCATGCTATTTTAAGAGGCAGCCAGTAATACATAAGAAAAACGCGAACATGAATAATATGAAACAAAAAAAAGTCTATATTGTGCACGGTTACCAAGCTTCTCCGAATGACCATTGGTTTCCGTGGCTGAGCCGGAAAGTGCATGCTGCCGGCCATTTTTCCAAGCGGGTGATGCTGCCGGAATCCAGCCAGCCTGATTTTGACGCCTGGCAGCAGTCTCTCGCACTGCAAATCCCGCATTTGAATGAAGACACCATTATTGTTGCGCATAGTCTAGGATGTGCGGCTGTGCTGCATTATTTGACTCAGCATTTTCAGACGGCTGCAAAAAATATTCAGGCTGGTATTTTTGTTTCAGGGTTTGCTGCGCCTTTAGCGGCGATACCTGAATTAAATGAATTTATTGCGGCAGCAAAATTAGACAGTGTCAAACTGCAGACCTCTATGCCTTTGGCCTTCTGCTTATTGTCTTCCAATGACCCGATTGTCCCGCCGCCATTGACGCTGCAGTTAAGCAACTTGCTGAACGCGCAATGTTTTGAGGTGAAAAAAGCAGGGCATTTTATGCGTAAAGACGGCTATAGCGAGTTTCATGAAATTTGGGAGCTGATAAAGCCCTTATTGTCATCTTGAAACGGGTCTTTGGCCATGCTGCCGCTGAATAGAAGATTAGAAAAATGCGCCAAGGCTTAACAGCAGGCCTTGGTCAATCTTTTCCTGACTCGAAGGGTACGCGGTTGGCTGAATACAGAAAAATGCGGGAATGCATTATTCTGCAAAAGGCAAAAGATTTAGTTTTTAGAGGCCGATAAAGCCTGCATATAAACCTGCAAGCCTTTCAGCAGCAGATCTGTTTCAATTTCAGGCTGGTAGCGCTGCAGATATTGAGCAAATAGTGGCGCATCGCCGCCGGTTAAAATCAGTTTGCTGGGGTATTTATCCATGACTTTTTCAATGGTGCTGAGCAGGCTGAGCAAGATGCCGTGATGCACCGCATCAATGGTGTTGCGCCCTGGGCTGAGTTCGTCAAAAGATGCATCTGGAATTTTAATGCCTTTGGTATTTTGGATGAGGGAATCCCGCTGCAGATACAAATTCGGCAGAATATAGCCGCCTAAATGCTCAAAGCCATTGGTCAGGTCAATGGTTAAAGCTGTTCCGCAGCTGATCACACAGTATTTCTGCTGCGGATCATGCACCACTGCCAGCATTTGCAGCCAGCGGTCTATGCCGAATTTAGCGGTGTCTTCATACGCGCAGCGCAGGCCGGAAAATTCTGCATGCACTTTGGCAAAGACAATTGGAATCTGCAAAAACTTGAGAATTTTCTGAATGCGGTCGTTGTTTTTTTTGTCCTGCACCGAGGAAACACCAACACGCTGCAAATCAAGGCTTTTAAAATGCTGAATTAAACCCAGCAGCAGCTCAGCAGGGGACTGCAAATGCAGTTCCGCCGCCTGTTCAATGATTTGCCCATTTTCGGTAATCCAGTATTTCAGGCGGGTGTTGCCAATATCAAGCCATAAATTCTTCATGTCAGAATCTCTAAATCACTGATCCAATGCGCCGATTCTGCGCAAGCGGCCTTGAAAAAAGTGTTCAATGCCGTTTTCATTGCGGATTTCTATAGCGCCGTCGCTGCGGATACCCAAAAAGATGCCTTGGCTGATGCCCTGCAAATGTTCAATTTCGACCGCTTGATCTTTAAAGGCCGCATAATGATTGAAGCGGGCCGCCAAATTGCAGCTGTCATGATTGAACCATTCACCGGCCTGCTGAATCGCCAGATACAGTTCTGCAGTCAATTTAATGCGGTCAAATCGAGTCAAGCCCAGTTCTGTCAGCGAGGTTACGGCCTGATCTATCCCTTCTTTAGGCAAAGGCAGCACATTCAGTCCAACACCGACCACTGCCTGATGAGCATTTAATGGCTCAATTAAGATGCCGCCCCATTTCCCAGCTGCGCTGTACAGGTCATTTGGCCATTTCACCTGTAAATCTAAATACTGCAGGCTCGGCATTTGCAGGATATTTAACGCAATTTCCAGCGCTAAACGGCCGTCAATAGCTGTTCGGGTATTGAGCAATGTGCTTAAATAGATGTTGCCTTCCGGCGACACCCATTGGCGCTGACGCTGTCCGCGCCCCTGCGTTTGCCGAACACTGGTTACCAGGACTTGCTGTACGCCTTTGAGCGCAATTTCCCGCACATCATCGTTGGTGGATGCGGTCACGGGTTTTAAGAGCAGCACTTCAGGAAGCTGATGCGCATCGCTCAGCATCTGCTGCAGTAATCGAGTCTCTAAATCCATTTGAATCTGAGAGTTGTGGAATAATTGATGGAGTTAATCATATATTTGCTGATCGGCGCAATCGCTGGTTTTGCTGCGGGCTTATTTGGGGTAGGCGGCGGGTTAATAATTGTCCCGATTCTGTATATTGTATTTACCCAAATGCATTACGATCCGTCGATTATTATGCATATGGCGCTGGGCACGTCTTTGGCGACCATTATTGTGACCTCAATCAGTTCGGTCAGCGCGCATCATAAAAAAGGCGCAGTGCTATGGCAGGTGTTCCGCAATTTAGCGCCCGGTTTGGCGCTGGGCGCATTTCTGGGTGCAGGCATTGCAGACTACCTTTCAGGGCAAGGCCTGCAGCTGCTGATCGGCTGCTTTGCCATTTGGGTGGCATTCAAAATGTTCAGAGGCGCGGGTGTGGCCGTAGACCCGCAGCGCCGTATGCCTTCTGCTCCAATGCAGCTGGCTGCCGGCGGAGGGATTGGCATCGCCTCGGCCATTTTTGGCATTGGCGGCGGCAGTTTGACCGTACCGTATCTCAACCGTCACGGTGTCGTCATGCAAAAAGCCGTGGCGACGTCTGCAGCGTGCGGCTTGCCGATTGCGGTTGCCGGCGCTTTGGGCTTTATGTGGTTTGGCAAACAGGCCGATGTTGCTGTGCCGAATACGATTGGCTATGTGCATATTTATGCTTTTATTGGCATCAGCGTCATGAGTTTCATCACTGCAAAACTGGGGGCAAAAGTGGTGCATATGCTGTCTCCAGCGATGCTGAAGAAATGCTTTGCCTGCCTGCTGACCGCTGTAGGCAGCTATTTTATGTATCAAGGCCTGAGCCAGCTGTTTTAAAAGCCGGTAGGCTGAACTGCGGATTGGCTTTATAGACATAAGATTGTCTGACAATGTCATATTTAATTTGACGGAAAACCGTTTAAATGAATGCAGATTCGGAGAAATCTAGATTTGCATTTTTATAAAAACAAGACGGGAACAGCATGCAGCCACATAATGCGGAAAGTTTGTCAGAACAAATCGCCAAGCATATCAGTGAGCAGATTATTCGCGGCGAACTGGTGGAGGGAGAGCGCATTCAAGAACTGCGCATTGCTTCAGAGCTGGACGTCAGCCGGGGTTCTGTGCGCGAGGCATTGCTGATTTTAGAGCGCACCCAGCTGATTGAAATTTTTCCGCGCCGCGGCGCGATTGTTTCTGAAATGTCAGCGATGCAAGTGCGTTCCCTTTTTGATATGGCATCCTTGCTGCTGGGGCAAATTGTGCACCGCATGGCTGAAACTTGGCGCAGCCATGAAGCCGAGCGCATTCAGCTGCTATTAGAACAATTAAATATTGAAACCAGCCAAGGCCATACCGAAAAATTTTATGATTTAATCTTTCAAAGCATGGCGCGCCAGCATGAAATGGTCGGCAATCCGTACTTGATGCGCTATTATCAAGAACTGCTGCCGTCGTTGCGCCGCAGCTATTTTTTAACCTTAAATATCTCGCGCCGTGAGCTTCAGGAATCTTCTGAGCTGTTTAAGCTGGTAAGCGATGCAGTTTTAATCAGAAAGTCACAACAAGCTGCTTTATTTATGGAAGATTTTTGTCGACACTTGCGTAACCTTGTGTTGGAATCGCTGACACGGATGAAACAAATTGAACTCGCGTGGGCTAGACGCTCACGACGTTAATCAGGACACTATGCGTTTAAGCAGTTTAAAACTTTCAGGCTTCAAATCTTTTGCCGACAGTACAACTTTACAATTCAAAGATAACCGCACCGCTGTAGTTGGGCCCAATGGCTGCGGAAAATCCAACGTCATTGACGCCATCCGCTGGGTGATGGGCGAATCCAGCGCGCGCCAGCTTCGCGGCGGCAGCATGCAGGACGTGATTTTTACCGGCACTGCAAAGCGCAAGCCTGTCGGCATGGCCAGTGTAGAACTGCGCTTTGACAATACCTATGGCAAGCTGGGCGGCGCATACAATGCTTACAGCGAACTGGCGGTACGCCGTCAGGTCAACCGAGACGGCAAATCTGAATACTTTTTAAATGGCGCCAAATGCCGGCGCCGTGATATTACCGATATTTTCTTGGGCACTGGTTTAGGCCCGCGCTCATATTCGATTATTGAACAGGGCATGATCAACCGCTTGGTGGATGCCAAACCTGAAGAAATGCGGGTATTTATTGAAGAGGCTGCAGGTGTGTCTCGCTATCAGGCGCGCCGCCGTGAAACCACACAGCATTTAGAACACACCACGCAGAATTTATCGCGCTTAGAAGATATTGCATCTGAGCTGAAATCACAGCTGAAAACCTTAAAGCGCCAGTCTGAAACTGCGGTGCAGTATAAGGAATTGGAAACACAGATCCGCACCATTAAAA
Organism: Acinetobacter bouvetii DSM 14964 = CIP 107468; assembly: GCF_000368865.1. Classification (GTDB taxonomy): domain Bacteria; phylum Pseudomonadota; class Gammaproteobacteria; order Pseudomonadales; family Moraxellaceae; genus Acinetobacter; species Acinetobacter bouvetii. The sequence continues at coordinate 1,188,363 of NZ_KB849727.1, read as the reverse complement.
TTGAAGTGCTGTCTTTCCAGTGCGAGCAAAGCACCCGCCTGCAGCAGGAATACACCGTGCAGCTGAACACGCTGGGCGAAAGCTTCAAGCTGGTGCGCTCTGAATTAACGACTTTAGAACATGATTTAACCTCCACCAGTGAATTGTTTCAGCGTTTAATTCAGCAATCGACGCCTTTGCAGAATGAGTGGCAGCAGGCTGAGAAAAAGCTGGCTGAATTGAAAATGACGCTGGAGCAGAAGCAGGCGCTGTATTCACAAAACTCTGAAAGCTTGGTGCAGCTGGAACAGCAGAAATTCCAAAGCAAAGAGCGCTTGCAGCTCATTGATTTGCAGCTGGAAACTTTGCATGCGCAGCAGGAAGAATACGACGAACAGCTGAAGCTGCAGGAAAGCCAAAGCCAAGAGCGGATACAGGGCTTCAGCAATTTAAAGGCGCAGCAGTCTGCGGTGCTGCAGCAGTACGAACAGGCTAAGGCGCAGGTGGAAAAACAGCAGCAGCAAAAACTGCAGATGCTGGCGCAAGGCGAACAGCTGACAAAGAACATCAGCCGTTTAGAACAGCAAAAGGACACTTTAAAACAGCAGTCCCTGCAAATTCAGCATCATGCACAGCAAGATGAACTGGAGCAGCTGGAACAGCTCAAAGTACAGCTGCAGCAGATTTGTACGGATAAAGAACAGCAGATTGCTGATGTGAAGCAGCAGTTAGAACAGCTGACTGATGAATTGACGCAGCAGAAATCACTGAAGCAGGAACTGAAATCTGAAATTCAGGTGCTGCAGTCGGAACAGAAAAACCTCAATCAATTGCTGATTAAAGCCAGTCCAAAAGTTCAGGTAAAGTCTGCGCGCTTAATGCAAGCGCTACAGCTGTCTGCACAGGGCAAAGCTCATGCGCCGCTGATTGAAAAATATTTGGCCAAATGGCTGCATGCACAGGTCTTGGAGCATGCGGATGAGTTTCAGGACAGCGTTGCGCGCCAGCTGAAAACCGATTCAAAAACTGCAAGAATTGACTTGCCAAAACTGGCTTGCCTGGCGGACTGGATTGATGCACCGCAGTCCTCTTTATGGCGGCAAGTGGCGGTTGCAGAGAGTTTGCAGGGAGCCTTGGCCTATCAGGGCCAGCTGCAGGCAGGCCAGTCTATTTTGTCTTTAGACGGCTATCAGGTCGGTTCAGACTGGGTGATTGGCCTGCACTATGATGAAGACAGCCAAGCGGGCCAAGGCGCCTTAAGCCACCGCATCCGTTTAGACGAAATTGAGCAGGCCTTGGCGGAAAAAATGCCAGTATTTGCGCAGGCGGAAAGTGGCTTGCCAGTGCTGCAGGAGCAGGCGCAGCAGCTGCAGCAAGCGCTGCAGGCAGAACAGGGGCAGTTGAAAAAACTGCAGCAAGAACTGCAGCAGGCGGATGTGGCTGTGGTTAAAGTGCAAAGCGCAGCGCAAGCATTTGCTGTTCAGAAGCAGCAATTGACCGATCAGCTGACGCAAGTGGAAGCGCAGCTGGAAGAAGATGCCATGCAGAAAGATGATCTGGAAATTGATCTGCACGCCTTGAATATGAAGCTGGAATTGGCGCTGCCGAATTTTAAGGCGCAGCAGTTTCAAGTGGAAGAATTGACAGGCCAGCTGGAAGATTCGCAGCAAGTGACGCAAAAGGCGCAGCAGGAGCTGGAACTGATCCGCCGTCAGGCCTTGCAGGCTAAGCAGCAAATAGAGCTACTGGAAAAAGATGCCGTGTTCTTAAAAGCGCAGCGCCAGCAGATCGCGGCGCAAATGGAGCAGGCGCAGAAATTTGTCGACCCCGCGCAATTGGAACTGCCAAGCCTGCAGTCACAGTACGCAGCGCAGTCAGAAGCCACTGAAAAGCTGCAAAAGAAATGGGCAGAGTGGCAGCTGGAGCTGAACAATGTGCAGTCTAAGCAAAAAGAGCTGACCGAACAGCGCCACAGCCAGCAGCAGCAGGATGAAAAGCTGCGGTCAGAGCTGGAACACAAGCGTTTGGCTTGGCAAGCCGCGCAGTCAGACCTGCAGCATTACAGTGAACAGCTGAAAGAGCTGAACAGTGAGATGCTGACAGGCTTGAGCCTTGATGTTGCTTCACATCAGCAGAAACTGGAAAAAGCCCAGCAGCAGTTTGATAAATTGGGCGCAGTGAACTTGGCCGCATCTGCTGAATATGAAGACGTTTTAAAACGCTATGAAGAGCTCAGCCATCAAATCGAAGATTTGGAAAAAACTGTTGAGCAGTTGCAAGGCGCCATGAAAAGCATTGATCAGGAAACCCGCAAGCTGTTCATGACCACTTTTGATCAGGTGAATGAAGAGCTGCAGGAGCTGTTTCCGAAAGTCTTTAATGGCGGCGAAGCAAGTTTAAGCCTTGAAGACGGCTGGCAGTCCGGTGTAAAACTCATGGCGCGCCCGCCGGGCAAGCGCAACAGTTCGCTAGCTCTGCTGTCTGGCGGTGAAAAGGCCCTGACGGCATTGGCCTTGGTTTTTGCGATTTTCAGACTGAACCCTGCGCCATTCTGCGTGCTGGATGAAGTGGATGCGCCTTTAGACGATGCCAATGTAGGACGTTTTTGTAATTTGGTAAAAGAGCTTTCTGAACAGGTTCAATTCATTTACATTACACATAATAAACTGGCGATGACCATGGCGACTGACTTGCTCGGTGTGACCATGCCGGAACCGGGAACTTCAAAATTAGTGACTGTGAATTTAGAGCAGGCAAAAGAATACGGTTTAGTTGCGGAGTCATAACATGGAAATCACCACAATCGTTGGGATTGTTGCTGCTGTCATTTTGATCTTGGTTGGCCTTAAGCTGGTCTTGAAAAAGCCATCCGATGCGGCGCCGTCGCTGGATTCGGAGCTGCATATCGACCCTGACAGCCAGCAGCCAGTGATCCCGCGGCATGTCCGCAGCCAGCTGAGCGCTGCGGAGCCGTCCTCAGCGCAGCGCGTGGAACCGACTTTGGCAGATGCAAAACCTGAGCAGGCAGAAACGTCGGAGCCTGCGCAAGCAGTTTCAGAACTTAAAACGGAAGATGCCCAGCCTGAATCGGCTGCTGCGCCATCAGAAGAAAAACCGGCTGAAGCGCCTGTACCGCAGACCGCAGAGGCAATTCTGACTGCCGCGCAAAGCGCCAAAAAGCCCCATGATGCTGCGCTGGACAAGGCCGCGCCAGAGTTAAGCCTGAATCAAATTGAAAAAGCGGAAATCAGTGAATTTGAAGATGAAAGCAATATTTTAGATGCGCATCTTTATGAGCAGAAACTGGTGGATGATGAAAGCGCGCTGGCGACTGCAGAAACCTATATTGCATTGAATGTCTATCCTGACAGCCGCGCGCTGTCGGGTGAAAAAGCGCTGAAAGTGCTGCTGAAATATGGGCTGCGCTTTGGTGAAATGGCCTGTTTTCACCGCTATAGCGAAGATGGCGGCAAGCTGCTGTTCTCTGTGCTGCAGATCAGCAATGATGGCGCGGCCGCAGGTTTTGATTTGGAAACGCTGTCGACGGAGCAAGTGAAGGGCTTGGCTTTCTTTTTAGCCTTGCCGCACAGCGATGTGCAGATTGCCTTTGATACCATGGACAGTGTTTCACGTCTGATTGCCCGTGAAATTGAAGGCACGGTGTATGATCAGAACAATCAGGAATTTACGCCGCAGCTGCGTGAACATTGGCGCCATCAGGCAATCGATTACCGTCCGGGCCAGGCGGTGGCGGAAGCTTAGCATTGAAACTGCCGCTGCTGATTTTTATAATGGCGGCAGATTAAGAATTTTTTGAGGGCGGAGAATTTACCGCCCTTTTTTATGGTGAAACTATGACACAGCAAAACACTGTTGTTGCGCAAATGCGCCAACTGATTCAAATTCTGGCCAAGCATAATCATGCTTACTATGTGATGGATCAGCCGACAATTGCTGACAGTGAATATGACCAGTTATTTCACCAGCTTAAAGCATTGGAAGAGCAGCATCCTGATTTAGTGCAGCCTGATACGCCGACGAATACGGTAGGCGCAAAGCCGTTATCCAAGTTTGCCAATGTGACGCATGCGGTGCCCATGCTGTCTTTAGGCAATGTGTTCAATGAAGAAGATTTATATGCCTTTGCGCGCCGCGCAGAAGAGCGTTTGCCGAATCAGAAAATTGAATATGATGTTGAACTGAAGTTTGACGGCCTGGCGATTTCACTGTGGTATGAGCATGGCATTTTAGTCCGTGGCGTAACGCGCGGCGATGGTGAAACAGGAGAAGATATTACCCAAAATGTGAAAACCATCCGCAATTTGCCTAAAGTCTTAAGTTCAGAAAAAACAGCGGTGCCTGAACTGCTGGAAGTGCGCGGTGAAGTCTTGATGCCCAAAGCGGGCTTTGAAAAGTTAAATGCAGAAAATGAAGCCAAGGGCGAAAAAACCTTTGCCAATCCGCGCAATGCGGCAGCCGGCAGCCTGCGCCAGCTCGATCCTGCAATTGCGGCCTCGCGGCCTTTGGCATTTTATGCCTACGGCATCGCGCAATGTGAGCCGAATCATGGCCAAAGCACCATGTCCGCGAGTCTGGAATGGCTGACCCAGTTTGGTTTTGCAGTCGGTGAACGCCACTTTATTTGTGACAATATTCAAGATGTGCAGGCCGCTTATGAGCAGATCAATGCCGAACGTCCAAATCTCAGTGTTGAAATAGATGGCATGGTGATTAAGGTGAATGATCTGAAACAGCAGCAGACTTTAGGCTTTTTAAGCCGGGAGCCGCGCTGGGCGACCGCTTATAAATTTCCTGCTGTGGCGGCCTTGACCACGGTGGAGAATATTGACTGGCAAGTGGGCCGTACAGGCACCTTAACCCCGGTAGCGCGCTTGAATCCTGTTGCCGTAGGCGGTGTAACTGTTTCGAATGTAACCTTGCACAATATCGGTGAAATTCACCGTCTGGATGTACGCATTGGCGATACGGTCAGTGTATACCGCAGCGGCGATGTGATTCCGAAGGTGGAAAAGGTTTGGCCTGAATTCCGCCCAAATGATGCTGTAGAAGTGCATTTGCCTGAATGCTGCCCAGTCTGTTCATCGCCTGTGGTGATGCCGGAAGGGGAAGCATTGGCGCGCTGTTCAGGCGGCCTGTACTGCGCGGCGCAGCGTATTGAGGCGATTCGCCACTTTGTTTCACGCAAGGCTTTGGATATAGAGGGCTTGGGCGACCGCTGGGTAGAGTCGCTGCTGCATTTGGATTTGCTGCAAAATGTGGCGGATATTTACAGCCTGCACGAACATCGTGAACAGCTGCTGACCATTGAAAAGATGGGGGAAAAGTCGGTTCAGAATTTAATAGATTCGATTGAGAACAGCAAGAAAACCACACTGGCAGCTTTCATTTATGCCCTAGGCATCCGTGGGGTAGGTGAAACCACGGCACGCATGCTGGCCAATACGTTTCAGACTTTGGATGCGCTGCGGAATGCGGATATTGAAGCGTTGAAGAAAACCCCTGATGTCGGCGAGATCACCGCAGAATGGATTGTAGATTTCTTTCAGGCGCCGCACAATCTTGAAGTGGTTGACCGCCTGCTGGCGGCAGGCATCCATTGGGATGCGCCAGCCGCGCCAACCCGTCAGCCTTTAAATGGCGAAAGCTGGGTGATAACTGGAACTTTAAGCACCATGGGCCGTGATGAGGCGACTCAAATGCTGCAGGCTTTAGGCGCGCGGGTCAGCGGCAGCGTATCCAGCAAAACCAAATGCGTTGTCGCAGGCGAAAAAGCGGGTTCAAAACTGGAAAAAGCTGAGAAATTAGGTGTACAGGTCATGACGGAAGCTGAATTTTTAGAATTTGTGCAGCAGTATTAATTGATCTGATTGAAAGGAAAAGCCCAGCGTTTAATCAAACGCTGGGCTTTTTTTGCATTTAAGGAATATATTTTTTCACGACGCCGTCATCCAGCAATTGCTGGAAATGTTCAACTAAGCTGGTCTCAATATTCCGGTAATGAATGCCCAAGTCTTTTTTGCTTTTATCCGCATTAAAGTAAATTGGATACCCCATATTCAGTTCTACAAAAGATTTAGAAAAGCCAATGAAAGGGCCCAGCAGCTTGAACGCCGCTTTAGGCAGCTGATTGCGCGGGAAGGGGAATTTATTGCCAAAATGCTGGCGCAGGATTTTACCCATCTCCAGCAGGCTTAAGGTGCCGCCGCTGATAATATAGCGGTTCTCTGCCTTTGGATTGAAGGCGGCTTGCAGATGAGCATCTGCAACGTCACGCACATCGACAATGCCGTTCCACATGGGCGGAACACCCGCCAGCGTCATGCCGTTGGCAAATTGCTGCAGAACCTCGACGCTGCCAGACTGTGTGCTCGGCGTAAGCGATGGGCCAAGCACCAGCGCAGGATTAATGCAAACTAAATCCCAGCGCGTTTGCGCTTTTTGCATGTCCCATGCTTTACGTTCAGCCATGACTTTAGAATACGGATAAGGCTGATGCGTTTCGGAACTGCTGGTATTCCAGTGCGATTCATCAAATTCATTGTTGGCTGTCTGCCGGATATCAATGGCATCGCCATAGGTCGATGCAATGCTTGAGGTGACGACCACACGCTTGACCGATTCAGTGCTATTGACACTGTTCAGGACATTTTCAGTGCCTAAAACAGCGGGTTCAATAATGTCTTTAACGGCATCTTTATAATTGGTGACCACAAAAGGCGAAGCCATATGCAGAACAACTTCACAGCCTTGCATGGCCTGGTCAAAAGAACCCGACTCCAGCAAATTGGCTTGAAACAGCTGCAGTGAGCCTGAACTTTGATTGGCGATTTTTTCCAGGTGGGCAAAACTCTTTTTCTTATTTAAATCTCGAACGGTGGCATGTACGGTGTGTCCTTTTTCGAGCAATTGTTTAATGACCCAGCTGGCAATATAGCCTGTGGCGCCTGTAACGAGTATCGGTGTTGTCTTGGTATTCATGTTCTTCAACTTTAATTGACGCATTTTTTATCATATTGAGAATATTTAGTTTTGTCTTTGATTAATTTGAAAAAATATATTTTTATTATGGAGTTTAATGTGCTCTAAATTCAGCAGAAATCTCATGAGAGCGCTGCAAAAGCGATTTTTTGTTGATTTCAAAAAACGCTAAGATGGGATGAATGTTGGATAGACAAATAAAAGGAATGGGGCGTCATTGATGGTTAAATTCACGTACAATATCGACTAATTTGCAGGTAGATATCCTGCCTTATCAGATGATTCTGTTCTCCCGTTGAATATTGGCATACACATGGCGCAAGCAAAGAAATCTTTTCCGCAGCAAAAATCGGAATTACATGCACGAAATCTGCATCGCAGTCGTTACGATTTTCCTCAGTTAATCAAGAGTTGTCCGGAACTTGCGCCTTTTGTCAGCCCAAATAAATATAACGATCTTTCGGTCGACTTTTCTGATCCACACGCTGTGAAAATGCTCAATAAAGCATTGCTCAAGCATTTTTATGGCATTCAATATTGGGATATTCCTCCAAATTTTCTTTGCCCGCCTATTCCGGGTCGAGCCGACTATATCCACTACTTAGCTGATTTGCTGAGTGCCAACAATAAAGGTCAAATTCCAACAGGAAACGCAGTTCAAGTGTTAGATATTGGGGTGGGAGCGAACTGTATTTATCCGATCATTGGTCATCGGAGCTATGGCTGGAAATTTGTCGGCTCAGACATTCATTCTGCATCCGTTAAAAGTGCTCAATTTATTGTGGAGGCAAATCCGAATCTGCGTAAAGGGATTCAGATTCGATTGCAGAAGACAGCGAGCAATATTTTCAACGGTGTGATTAAATCCTCAGATCGTTTTGATTTGACGATGTGTAATCCACCATTTCATGCCTCGCAAGATGAAGCAAATGCGACAGCAACTCAAAAATTAAGAAAACTAGGCAAGCCGGTTGATCGGACAAAGGTGGTGTTAAACTTTGGCGGTCAAAAAAACGAACTCTGGTGTGATGGCGGCGAAGAACGATTTGTCTGCCAAATGGTACAAGAGAGCATCCAGTTTGCTAAGCAATGCCTTTGGTTTAGTACACTGGTTTCCAAGAAAACAACATTGCCTGTGCTCTTAAATGCCTTAGCTAAGAGCGGAGCAGTAGATGTGAAAACCATTAAAATGACGCAGGGACAAAAAGAAAGCCGTTTTGTTGCTTGGTCTTTTCTAGATTCAACGCAACAGCAAGCGTGGAAGAATGCGCGTTGGACTTCAGCTTAAGCCTGTCTTCTCTGGAAATGGTCCCCTTATCTTTGAGTGCAATGCATGAAGCATCAGTACAGTGCTCCCTGTATATAAGCGCAGCAGCTCAAGCGTGGCGTGTTAAATCAATCAGGTGATGTTTGCGCTAAACAAGACGCATTGTTAATTGTTACAAAAAACAGCGCGCTTCATTATTTGAATAATTGGCATGCCGCGATATCTGCGCATTGCGCAAAGGCTTATTTTTTATGTAGAAATTGCGCTGAATTGAACTGTAAATGCGTATGTTTATCATTTAAATTTTATATAAATCATAAACTTACAAAATTAAAGTTTTGCAATCACCATTAAACTTGTCCATAATATTTAAAAAAGGGTATGGAGTTAATCAAAATGCGTGGCAATCCAGAAGTCGTAGACTACTTAAATATGTTGATCGGTGGCGAACTGGCTGCTCGTGATCAATATCTCATCCACTCCCGCATGTATGAAGACTGGGGCTTATCCAAAATTTTTGAACGGATTGATCATGAAAGCCAGGAAGAGGGCGCGCATGCGGATGCCTTGATCCGCCGCGTATTGTTCCTTGAAGGAACTCCAAACATGGACCGTGACGCGATTGACGTTGGTTCCGATGTTGTGACTTGCCTGCAAGCGGATTTGGCGCTGGAATATCATGTGCGCGGAAAATTGGCACAGGGCGTGAAGCTGTGCGAAGAAAAGGGCGATTATGTGACCCGCGATATGCTCCGTCAGCAAATGTCAGATACCGAAGAAGACCATACCTACTGGCTTGAAAAACAAATGCGTTTGATTGAGCTGATTGGCCTGCAAAACTATATTCAATCTCAGATGTAAGCTGAACGGCATCACTTGAATTTTTGATGTTAAAAAAGCCTTTGAATGAATGTTCGAAGGCTTTTTATCGTTTATTTCTTTGAAAACTTCTGAATATCTGCCAGCACTTGCCCAGCATGAGCCTGCGTATTGACACTGCTATAGTGATAGGAAATTGTCCCTTGCGGGTCAATCAAAAAGGTCTCCCGTTTGGCGATTTTCGCAATGCCTAAGTTTCTGACAATACCCAATTGCGCTGCGAGTTTATGGTCATGGTCGGCCAGAATCGGAAAATTCAGTCCGAGCTTTTCTGAAAACTTCTGATGTGATTGAACATCGTCCAGGCTGACCCCTAAAACCACAGCATTGTTTTTAATGAATTGCGGATAAAGCGCTTTGAATTGATTGGCTTCCTGAGTGCAGCCAGGCGAATTATCTTTCGGATAAAAATATAAAACAATCCATTTGCCTTTGTACTGGCTGAGTTCGTGCCATTTTGAGTTTTGGTCCTGCAGCTTGAAGGCTGGCGCGGCTTTGCCTACCCATTGCCTTTGCTCTGACGCGGATTTAGAGAAAATTGAACTTTCAGCATGGCTCACTGTAGTTAACCCGAAAATTGCAGAAAGGGAAAGTAAGCTGATCTTAAACAGTGTATTGAGTTTCATCGTGCATACATGCCTAAATTGAATTTGTTTTGAGTTTAGCAAAGTTTATTGTATTTGCTTGCTGTGAAATGCTGGTATTTATTGTTGATCATCTTATGATGGAAATCCATTGAAAATAAGCAGAAATAAAATGACCGATGTTGGCGCAGTGCTGATTCAGCTTAAACCGGATTCCATGCCAAATGTTGAAGCATGGCAAACAGAATTAAATGCGCGTCAGGATGAAGCGATTGAAACCTTGAAAGCTGAAGGTGTGCGCGTTGAATCATGGTTTCATGTGGCGCTTGAAGGCAAAGATTATTTGATTGCCTATATGCGCGCTGAAGATATTGCCAAGGCGCAGCAAATTGGACGGGAAAGCAGTTTTCCCATAGATGCCATGCACAAGCAGTTTAAAACCAATTGGGCAAAAGGCTATCAGGCCACGTTATTGGCCGATTTGGAAAATATGGACAAATAGATGAATGAAGTTAAGGCGGTTTTATTAGATGAGCATCCTATTCATGGTGTGATTCATACTGCAAAAGGTGAACTTAAACCTTTTCCGATATTGGCTATTGATGATCTTCCCTTAAACCAGTGGATGAATCAATTTATGGAATTCAAAGATGATTTATCTATTCTTTCATTGGTCCCTGCACAAGGCTGGCTGATTGATGAGCAAGAAAATAAAGCAGCTTGGACTCTCCTAAAAACAACAGATGATAAATCTAGTTCGGCGATTGTCCCTTTATTGATTTGTCCTGATGATTTGGATTTGACCTGTACGACTTTGGTTGTTGAACAAGTGCAAATGGATTCAAAAATTATTTGGAAAAGATTTGGTCAGGCTGTGAATGAAATCAATGCTGTGGTTTCTGCTGTTGATTGGCGGGTTGAGGATCAAAGTTTTGAATTTGAACGAAAGGCATTTGATGCCGCGATAGCGCATTTAATTGAGCTCGATCAAGCATATTGATCATAGGAACAAACGCGAAATTATTTCATAATACTGGTGTTTTATTGTCATAAGAATCCTCCATTGAATCAAAAAATTTTACTCATTACAGGCTGGGGCGGTGGAACCAAGCTGCTCAATTCATTCAAACAGGCCTTGGAAAATAAAGGCCATAGCGTTGAACTGATCAATATTTTTAATGCTTTGGATGAGTATGCATTACAGCGGCAGGCTGAAAAAGCCAAAGCTTTTGATGTGATCATCGGCTGGTCTTTAGGCGGGCAACTTGCCACCTTATTAGCCGATCAAATTTCCAAACAATATCATCAGCAGAAAATCCTGATTACACTGGCCTCAAATCCATGTTTTGTTGAAAGCTGTATTGAAAATGCAGAATGGCATACAGCGATGCCTCAGGCGACATTCCAAAGCTTTAAACAATCCTTTCAGCAAGATGCGATTGCCACTTTAAAGAAATTTGGCTTTATGGTTTGTCAGGGCGTAAAAACCACCAAAGAAGACTTTGCAACTTTACAAAGTTTGATACAGCCGCAGAATTTAGACATTTTAAAGCAGGGTTTGAATTGTCTTGAACAACTCAATAATGTCAGCATCTTGAAAAACTATGCAGGGCATCAGTACCATTTATTCGCAAAACAAGATTTCTTAGTTAGTTACAAAGTTGCTGAAAATTTTCAAAACTTCAATGCAAAATTTTTAGAAACTGAGCTCATTAGCGGCTCGCATGGCTTTCCAGTTTTTCAATATGACAGCATAACTGACAAAATCTGCCAATATTTACAAAAAATAAATCAAACATCCTGATAAGTGGCAAATCTCGCAATTTATTTTTAATTCATGCGGGTTTAAGATCTGCAAATTAGATTTTTTGCTGTAGATGTTGCACATGGAGTTAAGGATGGCCGATTCATTGATTGAGTTAGATGATCAAACTTTTGATCAGCAGCATATTTGGCATCCTTATACCTCTATGACTCATCCGCTTCCGACTTTTAAAGTGAAAAGGGCGCAAGGGGCAATCATTGAATTGGACGATGGCCGTCAGCTCATTGATGGGATGTCGTCTTGGTGGTGCGCAATTCACGGCTATAATCATCCTGAATTGAATCAGGCAGTGACCGATCAGCTGCAGAACATGTCGCATATCATGTTTGGCGGCTTTACCCATGATCCTGCGATTCAACTTGGTAAATTGCTGCTGAAAATTACCCCGCCCAGTTTGGATAAAATCTTTTTTTCCGATTCTGGCTCTGTCGCTGTTGAAGTGGCTTTGAAAATGGCGGTGCAGTTTTGGCATGCGCAAGGCAAGGTTCAGAAAACCAACTTTGTCACGCCTCGTTCGGGCTATCATGGGGATACCTGGAATGCCATGTCGGTCTGTGACCCTGTCACGGGAATGCATCAAATTTTCGGCTCAAGCCTGCCAAATCGGATTTTTGTTCCTGCGCCGCAAGTTGGCTTTAATGAAGAATGGAATCAGGCGGATATTGCTGAACTGGAAAAGACTCTAGTTGAACAGCATAAAAGTATTGCTGGTTTGATTCTTGAACCGATTGTGCAGGGTGCAGGGGGAATGCGTTTTTACCATCCCGAATATTTACGCCAAGCCAAACTGCTTTGTGAAAAATATAATATCCTGCTGATTTTTGATGAAATCGCTACAGGTTTTGGGCGTACAGGCAAGCTCTTTGCATGGGAGTGGGCAGGGGTAGAGCCGGACATTATGTGCATCGGCAAAGGGCTGACAGGTGGTTATATGACCTTGTCTGCGGCACTCACCACCAAAAAAGTCGCTGAAACTATTAGTCAGGGTGAAGCAGGCGTATTTATGCATGGCCCGACCTTTATGGCAAATCCATTGGCATGTGCAGTGGCCGTTAAAAGTACCGAATTGCTGATTTCTCAAGATTGGCAAGCCAACATTCAGCGCATTCAACAGCAATTATTCATCCATTTACAGCCACTTGCACAGCTTGAATATGTCAAAGATGTACGCGTGCTTGGCGCCATTGGCGTAGTGGAATTAAGCTTTAATGTCGATATGAAACCCCTGCAGCAAGAGTTTGTCCGCCGCGGCATTTGGATTCGGCCATTTGGCAAATTGGTGTATGTGATGCCGCCGTATATTATTTCCGAGCAAGAATTAACAACCTTGTTGGAACAATTGGCTGAAGTGGTTAAAAATATTCAGAACATTCAGGAGCAAAGTGCATGAACAGTCCATTGCTCGGCCACTTTGCAAGCCAATTGGATGATTTAAAGCAGCAAGGCAATCTGCGTCAGTTCACTTCAAATCTTCAGCAAGATCGTTATATCACCATTCACCATAAAAAAATGCTGAATTTAGCCTCGAATGACTATTTAGGTTTAGCGTCTAATATTCAGCTTCGTGAGCAGTTTTTTGATGAAACCCCGAACGCACAGCGTTGGATGAGTTCATCATCCTCTCGATTGCTGACAGGAAATTTTCCTGAATATGAACAGCTTGAAGACAGTTTAGGCCAAGCCTTTCACGGCCGTGCAGCGCTGTTATTCAACAGCGGTTATCACATGAATATCGGGATTTTACCTGCGCTCGCAGACAGTAAAACCCTGATTTTGGCGGATAAGCTGATTCATGCCAGTATGATTGATGGCATCCGCTTATCGACTGCGAAATATGTGCGCTATCGCCATAATGATTTGGCGCATCTGGCACAGCTTTTACATAAATATCATCAGGATGAGTCTTTCGAGCGCATCATTGTGGTGACGGAATCCATTTTCAGTATGGATGGCGATGAAACCGATTTGGCTGAATTGGTGCGCATCAAAAAGCAATTTTCCAAAGTCATGCTGTATGTCGATGAAGCGCATGCCATTGGCGTGCGTGGCGAGCAGGGTCTAGGCTGTGCCGAACAATATGGCGTGATGGATGATATTGACCTTTTAGTCGGGACATTTGGCAAAGCCATGGCTTCGATTGGCGGTTATCTGATTTGCCATCCGGTCATTCGGGATTATCTGATTAACTCGATGCGGCCTTTGATTTTCAGCACCGCTCAGCCGCCGATCTGTATGGCGTGGACAGATTTTATCTTCAAGAAAGTTTTAAATTTAAAAGCAGAGCGTCAACATTTACAGCAAATCAGTCAAAGTTTGCAGCAAGCGGTTCAATCCAAAGGTTTTGATTGTCCATCGACTTCGCATATTGTGCCGGTGATGATTGGCGAATCGGGCAAAACGGTAGAGAAAGCCCAAGCCTTGCAGGATGCGGGCTTTTACATCATGCCTGTGCGCCCGCCGACGGTGCCGCAGCACAGTTCACGCCTACGCATTTCCTTGACTGCTCAGATAACCCAGACTGATCTTAATCAGCTGACACCGTTATTGTGAGCTGATGGTGATGAAGCGCGTGAATCATTCAGACATTGATAAATCCCAAGTGGCGCTGCGCTTTGCTCAGGCAGGGCAAAGCTATGTTGAGCATGCCGTTGTGCAAAAGCAGATTGCACAGCATTTATTTGATTTAATTCAGCAATATTGCCCTGCGCATCTCAATCACGTTTTGGAAATCGGCTGCGGTTCAGGCAATTTAAGCCATTTACTGCTGCATCATCTGAAAGTCAAACATCTGGTGTTAAATGATCTATATGCTGAAATCCAGCAGCATTTTCCACCGCATTCCAAGATCGAATATCTGATTGGCGATATTGAGCGGCTTGAATTTCCGCAGCATTTAGATTTGATCACTTCAAGTTCCGCTTTGCAGTGGGTGCAGAATTTAGAAGGTATTTTTCAAAAAGCATTCCACAGTTTAAAGCCTGATGCCTATTTCTGCTTTTCTACGTTTGGACAGCAAAATTTGCAGGAAATTAAAGCCTTAACAGGGCAGGGTTTAGACTATTTCAATATTGAAACGATCCAAAACTTGTTAGAACGCAATGGCTTTGAAATTTTACAGATTTCAGAACAAACCGCTCATCTGAATTTTAAATATCCCAAACAGGTTTTACAGCATTTAAAAGCCACAGGTGTGACGGCAACGGCGTCTAATTTCCGCTGGACGAAACAGTCACTGGTCGATTTTTATCAGGCTTATCAACAGTTTTCATACAGGGATGAATCGGGTCAGGCGCAATTTCCATTGACTTATCATCCCATTTATTGCATCGCACGGAGAATGCCATGACAGGTTCAGTTTACTTTATCAGCGGCATCGACACAGGCATCGGCAAAACGTACACGACAGGCTATTTGGCGAAGCTGTGGAATGCGCAAGGCCAGAAAACCATCACGCAAAAGCTGATTCAAACGGGCAATGTCGATATTTCAGAAGATATTGAACAGCATCGTGAAATTATGGGCATGGGGTGGTTACCTGAAGATGAAGCTAAGCTGACCATGCCTGAAATTTTTAGCTATCCTGCATCACCGCATCTCGCGACCAAGCTCGATGGCCGTGAAATTGATTTTCAAAAAATTGAACATGCTACAGCGCAATTGGCTGAAAAATATGCAGTGGTTTTATTGGAAGGCGCAGGCGGTTTGATGGTGCCGCTCACCACAAATTTGTTGACGATTGATTATGTCGCAGAGAAAAAACATCCTGTCATTTTAGTCACTTCGGGGCGTTTGGGCAGCATCAACCATACCATTTTAAGTTTGGAAGCCTTGAAAAGCCGCGGTTTAGAGCTGTATGCATTGGCCTATAATTTAAATGATGAATCACAGGATGAATTGATTTCTAAAGATACAGCAGAGTATTTAAAAGCGTATTTGGCGAAATATTTTCCACAAGCGCTGTGGATTGATATTCCTGTACTGAAATAATCAGATGCATTGTCAGTCAGATGGCGGTGATCCTGCGTCTCGTGCTGAATTGAATGCGCTGCGTCAAGCTGGCCAACACTTAAAAAGTGTACCGCTGAAAAGCTGCTTGGTCTATGCAAGCGGTCAGCCATACGCAGAAAGGTTTGGCGCTGCCGCAAGTAAGGCTGAATGCGCCATTTGAATTATATGCATTGTGGAAACAGCAATAATGAGGCGCACATGCAAAAGCGGGCATATTAAACCGCAGGAAAATAGAAATAAAAAAGACAGAGCTTAGCTCTGTCTTTTTTTGATCTTTAAAAAGCCTTTAGATTAGAACTTTTTAAAGATTTTTTTCGTGCCGTATGGCTTGCGCGGCGCATTGTCATCACGGCGCTCGCGGTTGCCGAAGTTGTCGTCACGGCGTTCGCGGTTTGCAGCGCCTTCCTGACGGTCACGCTGGCCATAAGTGCCTTGATTGCCGTTGCTGCGTTCACGCTGCTGCCCATACGCGCCTTGCGTATTGTTTTGACGGCGTTCACGCTGCTGAAATTGGTTGGTTTCATCGCGGCGTTCGCGTTCACGGCCAAATACTGGCTTTTGCTGGCCTTCTTCTTCATTGTCACGGCGCTGCTGACGCAGAAAACCGCCGCGGCGCGCAGACATCGGCTTGTCTTGCATGCGTTCGTTGCGGCGTTTGGCCATGCCGAATAGGCCCGTGCCTTGACGCGGCTTCAGCTCTACAGATTTGGTTAAGTTGTCGATATCTTGTTTGTCCAATTCCATCCAGCGGCCAGTGCGCAGCTCGCGCGGAAGGATAACTGTGCCGTAACGGGTACGCAGCAGGCGGCTGACTTTTAAGCCTTGAGACTCAAAAATACGGCGCACTTCGCGGTTGCGGCCTTCTTTAACCACTACTTGATACCAGCGGTTGATGCCGTCACCGCCAATTTCTGTGAAAGATTCAAATTTGGCAGGGCCATCGTCCAGTGTGACGCCTTTCAGCATGTTGTTTTTCAGCTGCGGAGTCACTTCGCCCATGACGCGGACGGCATATTCGCGTTCAATTTCATTGGATGGATGCATTAAGCGGTTCGCCAATTCACCATCGTTTGTGAACAGCAGTAAGCCAGTCGAGTTAATATCTAGACGGCCCACCATTACCCAGCGGTCGCCTTGAATTTGCGGCAATTGCTCAAATACAGTCGGACGGTTTTCCGGATCGTTGCGCGAGCAGATTTCGCCTTCTGGCTTGTAGTAAATCAGCACGCGGCGGCGGATTTCATCTTCAATCTGAAATTGCACTTTACGGCCGTCGATGCGAAGCTCATCGCCCGGTTCAATGCGTTCACCCACTTGGGCAACTTGCCCGTTTACGCTTACACGCCCAGCGGCAATGACTTCTTCCATATAACGGCGAGAACCCAAACCAACACGTGCAAGCACTTTTTGCAATTTTTCACTCATGACAGCATAACCTTAGAAATTATCATCAACAGTTCACCTATTTATGACTTCGGCGCATTCGCGTCGAGGGCCATAAAAGCTTCCTTGGCATCCTGCAGGGGAGGCAATTGACCTAAAGAGTGAAGGCCAAAAGCATTTAAAAAGTGTGGCGTTGTAACTAACAACGCAGGTCTTCCTGGGAGTTCTCGGAAACCGGATTCTTTAATCCAGTTCCAGTCAAACAGCGTACGTAAAATTTGGCTGTTATTGGTGACTCCGCGAATTTGCTCTATATCTGCTCGGGTCACTGGTTGGTGGTAAGCAATCACAGCGAGGGTTTCGAGCAACGATGGCGATAAACGAGATGGTCGTTCAGGCCATGTCTGTACAATAATATTACGATATTTTGCGCGAACTTGAAATCTGAAACCTTGTGCAGTTTCAATCAATTCAATGGATCTGCCATGCTGCAGCAATGTGAGCTGCTGCAGAAACTGGCGGATTTCTGTTTTGGTATATCGGTCTTGAAACGCTTCTTTCAAGCGGGCAACAGATACAGCGGCGTCACTGGCAAAAATAATGGCTTCCAGCTGCATCAGCACTTCGTGGATATCTTCCTGCTGCGGCGCAGTATCCAGATTCAATTCATAATTCACGTCATTATTCATGCATGCGCCCCCTGAATCGCAAGCGGCGCTTCAATACCCGTGGCAATAATATTGACTTTCTGCTGCCGGGTCAGCTCTAAAATAGCCATGAAAGTCACTACCATGCCCATGCGGCCTTGGCTCGGTTTTAACAGGGCTTCAAATTCGAGCACTGCGCCATTTTGCAATTTGCTTTCAATATAGGCAATGCGCTCTTCCAAGAGCACCGGCTCTTGCAGGATCTGATGCACCACAGGTTCCGGACGGTTGAAGACGCAGAGAATCGCATCCCGCAGCAAGCTGGCTTCATAGCCATCGTTGCTGAACGACACATGTCCCAGAGTGACATTGGTTTCAAAGGTATCGCGCTCTAAAATGGTCATTTGGCCTAAGCGTTCGGCAGCCTGCTTAATGCGTAAATAATTTTCTAGGCGGTCGATCAATTCTTGTTTTGGATCATTTTCAGGCGTAGCCAGATGTTTCGGCTTCGGCAGCAGCAGGCGGGATTTTAAATCGGCCAGCAGCGCAGCCATCACCATATAATCTGCGGTCAGCTCAATGTTCAGAGACTTCATTGCATCCATGTATGACAGGTATTGCGCGGCAATGGGCGCAATATCCAATTGCAGCAGATCGAAACCGTTTTTCTGAATCAGGTAAATCAAAAAGTCGAGCGGCCCTTCGAAATGTTCTAAAAGAATTTCAAATGCGGCGGGAGGAATGTAGAGATCCTCTGGAATTGTATCTTGCCATTCATCCAAAACACGGATGTGTGCAGAGAGTTCCATTGGCTCATGGACGGTTTGATTCATTGCAGTTTTAGGCCACGCGAATTTTCAAAAGCATGAAAAAGCTATTTCAAATCAAATTGGAAACGCAATCGCGAGCAGATGATCAGAAAAAGCAAAGATATAGTATCGCGGTAGTTTAATGGAAAACCGGCTTGAAATAAATCGCGGCAGAGGCAATTCCTTAAAAAAAACCTTGAATTGCCGATAGAATGATGACGCAAGTCATGTTTTTAATAAAAACTGTCTTGCTGTTGATGCGGTATGATGCATGCTGAATAGCACTTATGTATAAAAAAAGATCAGGCTGCGATGAAGAACTGCTTAAAATTTAAAGAAAATGAATTTGGTCAGAAAATTGGACTGCCTGTGCAGCTCAATATTCAGCCAGAACACCGCTTTGACATGCTGCAAGGGCGCAGTGTCCGCTTATTGCCTTTTTCAGCGCAGACATTGAATGCGGCGAGGCTGCAGCAATTGTGGGAGAGTGTTTGCACAGAACCGGATGTACGGTGCTGGATATATTTGCCTTATCCGCCAATGCCGAGCGCTGATGCTTTAAATGATGCGCTTCAGCGTGCTTTTGGTTTTCAAAACTCAACGCACTATGTGATTGAAGCCGATGGGCGCGCTGTGGGCTGGGCGGCGCTGTTGAATATACAGCGCGCGCACGGCACCGCAGAAATTGGCAATGTGTATTTTTCTCATCAGCTGAAACAGTCGAGAGCTGCCACAGAAACCATTTACTTGTTGCTGCGTGCCTGCTTTAGCGCAGGTTATCGCCGGGTAGAGTGGAAATGCGATGATTTAAATGAACCCTCCAAACGCGCTGCGCTGCGTTTCGGTTTTCATCATGAGGGGCTGTTCCGCCAGCATTATATTGTTAAAGGGCGCAGCCGCAATACGGCATGGTTTTCGATGCTGGATGAAGAATGGCCTGAGTTGGACAATGCCTATCAAGCTTGGCTGAATGCGGATAATTTTAATGCAGCCGGGCAGCAAAAACGACGCCTGCAGGATTTTATTCAGCAGCCTCAGAAAAAATAAGCTCAAAAAAATACAATAGCTATGAGAGCAGTGGATCTTTTAAGGTGGCCATTGCCGATGCAATGCCTGATTTCACTGCTCTTGTTCTTGGGCGGTTTTCTCGGCTGCATCTGACATCATAAATCGCCGGTGCTTTGGGTCTAAAGAAGAAGGGATCTTAAAAATTCAGGATGGCGCAGGGCTTAGAAAAAAAGCTAAAACCTATTGTCTAGGGTTGATGGAATAGATTAAATTTGTGGCATAACTGGTTGAAAATAAAATTGAATAATAAGGAACTGGAAAAATGCCGCAGATATTGGTGCTGATTGGGATGATCTGTTTTGGTGTATTTTTGGGCTATCCAAAATATCAGATGATGCAGCTTGAAGATGAAGCGCGACATGATTTGAAGTCTGGGGGATTTGCCCAATTTGAGGCGAAATACCGGCCATTGATGCGCGCTGCGAAAATTGACTTTTCTGTACTGGATCAATATCCAAATATCCGCTTTTATATGCGCAATACTGCGTATTCTGGAACAGATTTGCCGGAAGATGTGCGCAGCATGGTCAGTACTATGGGATGCGAGTCAATGGAGTCGTTTCGTCCAATGGAAGAGAAGGCGCGAACTGCGCTGCTGAATGTGCTCGAAGAGGATCAAGTCACTTTTCATATTTCTTTAAAGAATAAATTTGGCGCTGAATTGGCTGGACATCAGCAAAAGCTTTCCGCGTGCCCTAATTTTTTAACCTTAAAAAACTTAGAACAGGCTGCTGATCCGAGTCCACCGCAAATGACGCTGACACCTGCTCCAGCGCCATCGATTCCTTCACCCGCAGCAACTGCCACTGCGCCCGCTGCGGCATATACTGGCAGTGAGGAGGCGGCAGCGCATTAGTATTGAAAATACATCAGCAAGATTTAAAAGATAAAGCGTTTTAGCTGCGCCGTATATGCCGCAGAATCAAAAAAACTTGCTGAAGCTTATTCAGCAAGGTTTTTTATAAGAGAGATTACCAGCACTATTGAAGGCAGCCTTATTTAACGCTGCCGATTCATTCGAATGCGCTGACATCTCCAGCGCCGCGGCGGATGATTTCTGGATGGTCACCCGCAAGGTTGACAATGCTGGTGGTATTTAATGTGCCGAGGCCGCCGTCTATCAGCACATCAATCTGCTTGCCAATCTGCATTTCAATCTCATAGGGATCATCAAGCGGATCTGTCTGTTCCGGCAAAATGAGCGTTGATGTCAGCAGCGGCTCACCTAATTCTTTCAGCAGCTGCTGGCAGATCGGGTTGCTTGGAATGCGCAGGCCGATGGTTTTCTTTTTCGGATGCATTAAGCGCCGCGGCACCTCGCTGGTGGCCGGCAAAATAAATGTGGTAATGGACGGGGTGTTGCTTTTCAGCAGGCGGTACATGGCATTGTCTACTTTGGCATAAGTGGCAATGTCTGAAAGATCTGAACAGATAATGGCATATTGATGCTTGGCATCGAGCTGGCGGATTTGCGCAATGCGTTCCATGGCGTTTTTATTGCCAATCTGGCAGCCAATGGCATAGGCGGCATCGGTCGGGTACACAATAACGTCACCCGCGCGGATGCGTTCGACCGCTTGGCTGATGAGGCGGGGCTGAGGATTTTCGGGATGTACGCGTAAATGCAGCATATCAGTTCCTCCGGATTCTGGCTTTTATAGGCTATTTTTTATCAGTTTAAATTGTGATGGATCTGCACACGGTAGGCACGTCATCTATTAGAGAGGAAATTGCGCCACTTAATCAAGCATTTCACGTTGAAATTCATTCGAATGTAAGCTTTTGCCACTTCGGGTGCAGCAACAGATGCAGTCTATAAAGCGCTGCGCGTCACGCGGAAGCGTGGCTTCACCGCTAAAATAGCGCTGCAGCTGTGCGTAGACATTGTCTTTAAAAGAAGCGCCGTTGCCGCCTTCACCTGTTAAATTATCTAAAGAGACACGGAATTTGCGTCCAAACGCTTTGGAAAATAACCATTCAATGGCTTGAGGCTTAATTTCAACCTGTTCAAATAATGCTTGCTGTTCAGCTGTCCTGCCGTCGGGCGCATACCAGTAGCCTAAATCCGGCAAGAGGCGGCGCTGATCGCCTGCAATGCACCAATGGCTGATTTCATGCAGGGCGCTGTTGAAAAAACCGTGCGCAAATTGAATGCGGGCAGGGGCGGTTTCATCCGCTGGAAAGTATTCAGGTTCAAAATCACCTTTGACTAAAGTGACATTTAAGTGGGAAAACCAGTGATTAAAGTGTAAGATGAGCCAATCGACCTGTTCTGGTTCTGATGATGCTTTAGCCCATTGCGAGAGTTGCACTGGCTTGGCTGAACTGTCAGAATTGGCGGTTGAAAGTGTGCTCATAAGTGATGAAACATTCACTTCTGTTTGCGGCTGCAACAGATGCATGACTTGAATTACCCAAATGGTCTGTCTAAATAAGTACAAAATTGTATCTTAATCTTTGACAGAGTACTGATGAATTTGTAGAATTGCCGCCTTAATTATGTCAGCAAATACCTTTCCGGCACAGATTGAGCCGTTTAAATGGGCCGAACAAGGCTTCAAGTGGTCAGGACAACTGCCATTATCACGTTTTGTTCGAATTTCCCGTGAAGCTGTTGGATCAATTGATAATCAATTGATTAACATAGACTGTAAGCTATCAATGGATGCCTATCATCGCATTGTATGGCTGGATGGTCACGTTGAAACAAAAGTATCTGTAGAGTGTCAGCGCTGTCTGAACTCTGTGGATCTTGAACTTGTTTTAGATTTCCATCTGGCTCTTGTGGATGATGAGTCACTGATAGAGCGCTTGGATGAGGATGCTGATTTCATTGTTCTAGGTGAAAGTGAAGCAACGGTTAAGGGCAGCTTTGATGCGCCTGCAACTGCTGATTTACTGGCGCTTATAGAGGATGAATTGTTATTGTTGATGCCTTTGTCTCCAAAGCATGAGTTTTGTGAACATAAGCATCAGCCTGCCGTTGAGGAGCTTGCTGAAGAAAAGCGGGATAACCCGTTTGATGTTTTGGCAGGTTTGAAGGGTAAACTTAACTAATTTTTGTGTTATACTGTGAAGTATAAGACAACTGAATTTGTTCTGATCCATTTTTTCGATTTGTAAGGAGCCATCATGGCCGTTCAGCAAAACCGTAAAAGTCGCTCTCGCCGTGACATGCGCCGTTCACATGACGCTTTAACCGAGAATGCATTAACAGTAGACCAAACGACTGGTGAAACTCACCGTCGTCACCACGTAACTAAAGATGGTGTCTACCGTGGTCGTCAATTATTCGCTAAAGCATCTGCTGAATAATTGATGATGTATTAAGCGTCAAGCTTAGTAGAAAAAATGGGAGCGTTAAGCTCCCTTTTTTTGTGCCGATTTTTGTTGTATTTGGCAATTACTAAATGCAAATTTAAATGTTAAATTTCCGCACCACATATGAGCTGATATGAGGTCTTGCTGAAATAGTGAACATTTGTCATGTCTCAGCATATCTTAATTAAAGGATTTTTTTATGTCTGCTAAACAACTCGAGCAAGCGGCTCTGGCAACTAAAACTGCATTTTTGTTTCCTGGCCAAGGTTCACAAAAAATCGGCATGCTGGCTGATCTTGCAGAACAGTTTAGCGGTGTTAAAGCGACATTTGCTGAAGCATCGGAAGCAGTTGGTTTTGATTTGTGGCATATCGCGCAAAGCGGCGAAGGTTTGAATCAGACTGAATTCACTCAGCCTGTGCTGCTGACTGCAAGTATTGCCTTATGGCGCATATGGCTGGAGCTGGGCGGGATCATGCCGAAGTATCTGGCGGGCCATTCTTTAGGTGAATACAGCACCTTGGTGGCGGCAGGCGCAATGAGTTTGGGCGATGCTGTGAAACTGGTCAACTTGCGCGGCAAGCTGATGCAGGATGCTGTGCCGCAGGGTACAGGCGCCATGGCAGCGATCTTGGGCTTTGATGATGAGAAAGTCATTGAGCTTTGCGCCCAAGTAAGCGCAGCGGGTCAGGGCAGTGTTGAAGCGGCCAATTTCAATGCGCAAGGCCAAGTCGTGATTGCAGGCGCTAAAGACGCTGTAGATGCAGTGATTGCATTGGCGAAAGAAAATTCAGGCAAAGCAATTGCGCTGCCGGTGTCTGTTCCGTCGCATTGTTCATTGATGAAGCCTGCGGCTGAGCAGTTTGCGGAAGCTTTGGAACAAACTGCCATTGAGCTGCCGCGCATACCTGTAATACAAAATGTCAATGCGGAAATTGCCACTGATGTAGCGCAATTGCGTCAGGCATTGACTGCACAGCTGTACCAGTCTGTGCAGTGGAGCAAAACTATGCAGTTTATTCAGGACCAAGGGGTTCAGTATGTTGCAGAGTGCGGTCCGGGCAATGTGCTTGCGAATATGGCTAAACGATTGCCAAATATCGAAAAAGCATTTCCATTAGACTCAACAGGTCGCTTGGAGGATGCACTAAACGCCATTTTAATGGCTGAAGGGAAAATTGCATGACACAAGAACGCAAAGTTGCACTGGTTACAGGTGCAAGCAGGGGGATTGGCGCAGCCATCGCTCAGCAGCTGATTCAAGACGGTTATTTTGTTGTAGGCACAGCAACTTCTGAATCCGGCGCAGAAAAGCTTTCTGCTGCATTGGGTGAACATGGCGCTGGCAAGGTGCTGGATGTGCGCGACGGCGCAGCGATTGATGCGTTAGTGTCAGACATTGAGCAAAATTATGGTCCTGTTCTTGTATTGGTGAACAATGCAGGCATTACCAAAGACAACCTGCTGCTTCGCATGTCAGAAGATGACTGGGATGATATTTTGAACATTCATCTGAAAGCAGTCTACCGTTTGTCTAAACGTGTGCTGAAAGGCATGACCAAAGCGCGTTTTGGACGCATTATTAACATCAGTTCTGTGGTTGCGCATTTCGCCAACCCAGGCCAGGCGAACTATTCTGCGGCCAAAGCCGGCATTGAAGCGTTCAGCCGCAGCCTTGCAAAAGAAATGGGCAGCCGTCAAATCACTGTAAACAGTGTGGCGCCCGGCTTTATTGCAACAGAAATGACAGAACAGTTGAGCGAAGAAATTCGTAAGAAAATGAGCGATCAAGTGGCTTTAGGCCGTTTAGGTGCGCCTCAGGATATCGCTGATGCCGTAAGTTTCTTAGCTTCAGACAAAGCAAGTTACATTACTGGTACAGTGTTACACGTAAATGGCGGTTTATACATGGCTTAAGCCGAAGTATAAACTTTCCAAATTATTTATATTCAATTAAACTAACGGCATTAAAAACGCCACAAGCAATGAGGAGAATTCCTGTGAGCGATATCGAACAACGCGTTAAACAAGCGGTTGCTGAACAACTTGGCCTTAAAGTTGACGAGATTAAAAACGAAGCATCTTTCATGGATGACTTAGGTGCTGACTCTCTTGACCTAGTTGAGCTTGTTATGTCTTTCGAAAATGACTTCGACATCACTATTCCAGATGAAGATTCTAACGAAATCACAACTGTTCAATCTGCAATTGACTATGTTTCTAAGAAACTGGGTTAATTTCTGATTTTTCAGCTTTGCTGAAATAAAAAGGCCGCCAGTATTGGCGGTTTTTTTATGGAGGCCTGTTCAGTTTTAACTTTACATGAGTTTACGTTTTTAAAACTAATGGCAGCTAAACGCCGCTGATTTTTTCGCTATAAAAATAAAGGTTCATAAATTTTTGAATTTCAGATTCATTACATAAAACAATAAGGAGTATAGCGCATGGGTCTTTTTGATTTTGTTAAAGGCATCGGTAAAAAAAATACAGCGCCGGCGGAACCGCAGGCTGCGCCAGCAACACCTGCAGAGCCGTCTGCACAGGAAATTGCCAATCAGCTTTTGGGGCATATTAAGAGTTTGGGCTTGCCTGTGGCAGGGCTTTCCGTGAGCTATAATTCAACTTCTGATTTAGCAACAGTAAAAGGCCAGGTGCAGACACAGGCTGATAAAGAAAAAATTATCCTGGCGGTCGGCAATATTGACCATGTAGCGCAGGTGGATGATCAGCTGGCCGTTGCATCGCCAGAGCCGGAAAGCAAATTCTATACGGTGAAGTCAGGCGATAATTTGTCTAAAATTTCTAAAGAGTTCTATGGCGATGCCAATCAATACACGAAAATCTTTGAAGCCAACCGCCCGCTGCTGAAAAATGCAGATGATATTTTTCCGGGACAGGTGCTGCGTATTCCTGCATAGGCTGAATGCAATAAAAAAGCCGCTGCTATGATAGCGGCTTTTTTATTGCGCATCATTTTGGCCGCTGCTGTGCGGTTTTGATGTTAAGGCGGGCTAAGAATCCACATCCAAATACAGGCTTTCCTTTACTTCTTCCATCACCACATAGCTGTGGGATGATGCTGAGGCCGGCAGTTTTTTTTAAATATTGCCCAGCAGCTTGCGGTAAGCGCTCATTTCTTTTAAGCGCGCTTTGACTAAATAGTCGAAATCGCCTGAAATCAGGTGGCATTCCAGCACTTCTGGAATATCGGTTAAATCCCGGGCCACCTGCTCAAAAACATCACCAGATTTGGCTGAGAGCTTAATTTCTAGAAAGACCAGCAGGCGCTTATCAACGAGTTCGGGGTTAAGCCGGGCGTAATAGCCCATGATGATGCCGTCGCGTTCCAGCCGCTTGACCCGCTCAGAACAGGGGGTGGTGGACAGATTGACTTGAGCCGCCAATTCGCTGATGGCAATACGGCCATTCTTTTGCAGAATATCCAAAATCATGCGGTCGATACGGTCTAATTTACGCATTTATTTTTCCCTGTCTTTTTAATAATTTCACGATAAAACAAGTGAATCCACTGAAATTAAGCTGTAAAAATAGCAAAATCAACTATTGAACCAAAAATATACTAGTGAAATAAACTAGTGTGTGTAAGGGATCAATCATGCGTGTAATTGTCTTAGGTAGTGGTGTCATTGGTGTTGCAAGTGCGTATTACCTTGCACAACAAGGCGCAAGCGTTACGGTTTTAGACCGTCAGGCTGGTCCTGCTGAAGAAACTAGCTTCGGCAACGCAGGGCAAATCTCTCCAGGTTATTCTACACCATGGGCTGCACCGGGTATTCCTTTTAAAGCTGTAAAGTGGATGTTCCAGCATCATGCGCCGTTGGCGATTAATATTGACGGCAGCATGTGGCAGCTGAACTGGATGGCGCAAATGTTGAAAAACTGCAATCCGCAAAGCTATGCCATTAACAAAGAACGTATGACGCGTGTTGCTGAATACAGCCGTGACTGCTTGCGTGAACTGCGCAAAGAAACCGGCATTCACTATGAAAACCGCGCGAAAGGAACTTTGCAGGTTTTCCGTAATGAAGCGCAGCTGGATGCAGTACAGCGTGACATCCAAGTGTTAAAAGAATGCGGCGTCGACTACGAACTGCTATTGAAAGATGACTTAGCCAAAGTTGAGCCAGCCTTAGAATATGCCAAAGACAAACTGGTCGGCGGCTTACATCTGCCGAATGATGAAACAGGCGACTGTTACTTATTTACCAATGCTTTGGCCAATCTTGCCAAAGACATGGGCGTAAAATTCAAATTTAACCAAAATGTTGAAAAACTTGTGGTTGAAGGCGATGAAATCAAAGGCGTGGTGGTTGACGGCCAAGTGCTTACAGCAGACCGTTATGTGCTTGCTTTTGGCAGCTATTCACGTGATTTCTTAAAACCATTGAATTTGAATTTGCCTGTGTATCCTGTCAAAGGCTACTCACTGACGATTCCAATTGTAGATCCTGCATTTGCACCGCAGTCTACGGTTCTTGATGAGACTTATAAAATTGCCATTACGCGTTTTGACCAACGTATCCGCGTGGGCGGTATGGCGGAACTGAGCGGTTTCAACCACGGTTTAAACCAAGACCGCCGTGCGACCTTGGAGATGGTGACTCAAGATTTATTCCCAGGTGGAAACTTAGCTGAAGCAAGTTTCTGGACTGGTTTACGTCCAATGACGCCAGACTCTACGCCGATTATTGGCGCGACCCGCTTTAAAAATTTATTCCTCAACACAGGACACGGCACCTTGGGTTGGACCATGGCATGCGGTTCAGGCAAGCTCATCAGTGACTTGGTGATGAATCATCAGCCGGACATCAGTACTGAAGGTCTATCGATTCAACGTTACCCTTCAGCAGCCTAATCCGCTTTAGGCCATATTGATTCAAGGAAGAAGAAAATGCCGCGTCCAATTACTGCAGTGATTCATAGCCAATCACTGCAGCATAATTTAAATGTTGCCCGCACGAAAATGCCGAACAGCCAAGTTTATGCGGTGGTCAAAGCCAATGCCTATGGTCATGGCATTGAACGCGTCTATCAAGCGTTCAAATCTGCCGATGGATTTGCACTGCTCGATTTAGCGGAGGCGAAACGCATCCGCGCTTTAGGCTGGACAGGTCCAATTCTGTTGCTCGAAGGTATTTTTTCAGAGCAAGATCTATTTGACTGCCATGAGCTGGATCTCAGTTTCAGTATTCATAGTGAATATCAACTTGAATGGCTGGCGCGTTTTCCTTTAGAGGCGCAGTTCGATGTTTATTTAAAAATGAATAGCGGCATGAACCGCTTGGGTTTCCGCCCTGAACAATACCCTCAAGTGTGGCAGCAGCTTTCCAGCTTGCCTCAAGTTCAGCGTTTGACCCATATGATGCATTTTTCGGATGCCGATGGTGAGCGTTTCGGGCGTGACGGCATTGCGCATCAATGTCAGTTATTTGATGAGATTACCCATGATCTGCCGGGCGCGCGCTCAGTCAGCAACAGTGCATCTATCTTACGCCATCAGCAGCTGCAGTCGGATGTAATCCGCAGCGGCATCATGCTGTATGGTAGCTCTCCAGATTATCCAAGCCATTCGATTCAAGACTGGGATTTGCAGCCGGCCATGAGTTTGCGCAGCGAGCTGATAGCCATTCAGCAGTTAAAAGCAGGCGATAGCGTCGGTTATGGCTCAAAGTTCATGGCTGAAACTGACATGCGTGTGGGTATTGTGGCTTGCGGCTATGCCGACGGTTATCAGCGGATTACCGCAACAGGCACGCCTATTTTAGTTGATGGACAGCGCAGCAGCTTGGTCGGGCGGGTCAGCATGGATATGCTGGCGGTCGATTTATCCCACCTTCCAAATGCCCAAGTCGGCAGTGAAGTGGTGCTGTGGGGCACATCAAAACAGGGCACTGTGCTCAGCATTGATGAAGTGGCCGCAGGTTCAGGCACGATTGGCTATGAGCTGATGTGCGCTGTCACTGCACGTGTCAATTTTATTCAAGATTAAATTTTATTTTTATACAGTTTCATACAAGGAAAGACCTATGTCACATTCAGACATTCAAAAATTCAACACCAACGAAGTCATGAGTGCAGTCACTGTGTTTAATCAAGTGGTGTATTTGTCAGGGCAAGTGCCAAAAAATACTGACAATGATGTCGCAGGTCAGACCCGTGAAATTTTAGCAACAATTGATGAGCTTTTAGCTTTGGCAAATACAGATAAATCACGTTTGCTATCTGCTCAGCTCTATATTAAAAACCTCTCTGATTTTTCAACAGTCAATGCGATTTGGATTGACTGGATGAACGGTTGTGTGGCACCTTCACGCGCCACGATTCAGGCTGATTTGGTCAATCCAAACTGGCTGATCGAAATTGCAGTGACGGCTGCGCAAAACTGATTTTTTAAACTCTCCCCGTGTATGTCAGCGCTTGGATTTCACCAAAGCGCTGATGAGCGTATAAATGCCGCCCGTTAGGATAACGGGCACTGTATGAACATGGTTTATACGCAAAAAGGACTTTAACAGGATGTTAAAATATGACGACTACCCCACAAGCTGACGGTGCAAATGCATCATCGCATGAATTACAACGGAAATTATCCAACCGCCACCTGCAATTGATTGCCATTGGCGGCGCGATTGGTACGGGCCTGTTCATGGGCTCGGGCAAAACCATCTCTCTCGCTGGTCCTTCTATCTTAGTCATTTATATGATTATCGGGACCATGTTCTTCTTCCTGATGCGTGCATTGGGCGAAATTTTACTGTCAAATTTGCATTATAAGTCGTTTATCGACATGGCTCATGATCTGATTGGGCCGGGTGCGGGCTATTACATCGGCTGGTCGTATTGGCTCGGCTGGGTCTTGGTCGGTATTGCGGACTTGGCAGCCATTATTAACTATCTCGGCTTTTGGCTCCCGCCAGACATGGCCTTCACGCCCATGGGGCAGGCCTTAATCAGTGTCGGCTGTGTGCTGTTTGTCCTTGGGCTGAATTTGCTGACTGTGAAACTGTTTGGTGAAATTGAATTTTGGTTTGCATTAATCAAAATTTTAGCCATTTTAGGGCTGATTGTGATTGGCGGCTTTATGGTATTCAGCCATTTCCACTCACCGGATGGCACGGCTTCCAGCTTTACCAATGTCTGGTCGCATGGCGGCATGTTTCCTAAAGGTGCCGATGGCTTCTTGGCCGGTTTTCAAATTGCGCTGTTTGCCTTTGTCGGTGTAGAGCTGATTGGAACCATGGCGGCTGAAACCAAAGACCCTGAAAAGAACTTGCCGAAAGCAATCAATGCGATTCCAACCCGCATCATTTTATTCTATGTCTTGTCATTATTTGTAGTGATGTCGGTGACGCCGTGGAATCAAATCCCTGCGGATCAAAGTCCATTCGTTTCGCTGTTTTTACATGCGGGTATCCCGACTTCAGCTATCATTATGAATTTGGTGGTGCTGTCTTCAGTAATGTCTTCAATGAATAGTGGCGTGTTCTCTACATCGCGCATGCTGTTTGGCCTGGCAAGAGAAGGGCAAGCGCCGCAGAGCCTGGCGCGTCTGTCAAAACGTGCGGTGCCAGCAAAAGGCTTATTCTTCTCATGTGCGTTTATCATGGCAGGTGCAGCGCTGCAGTACTTTGTACCGAACACGGTTGAAGCCTTTACCTTAGCCAGCTCATTGTGCGTGATTCTGTTTATCAGCATCTGGAGCATTATTATGGTGTGCTATATCCGCTACCGTAAATTGCGTCCTGAGCTGCATGAAAAATCGACCTTTAAGATGCCGGGCGGTATTTGGATGTCTTATGTGGTCTTAATCTTCTTGTTCTTTACGTTGATTATTTTGAGCTTAGAGGCGGATACCCTTCGCGCATTAATGATCAGTCCACTCTGGGTGATTATTTTAGCCGTGACCTATCAGCTGCTGTATAAGCCGCGTATGAAAAAACGCCTGTTAGAACAGCAGCTGAATAGCTAACAAAATTTATTTTGTACTCGCAATGTTTAAAAGAAAGCCCTGCATAAGCAGGGCTTTCTTTTTGCTGGAATTGAATCAATAGGTTCTAATTAAGTGTTCGATAATTGTATGATTTTGGCTTTAAAAGCTGTTTAATTCAGGCGGTTTCACTTTTAATGAGGCACTTTAAAATTTTAACAGCAGTCTATGCGTAATTATAAAATCGACATCCTGCGCGGCGTGTCCATCCTTTTGGTGCTGATTCACCATTTCAATATCCCTTATAAACTGCATGATACGGTTTTAGGCGTGCACATTTTTGGTGAGAGCCTTAGTACGCTGGTTGCCCGAAACGGCAATTACGGTGTGACTATGTTCTTTGTCATTTCCGGATTTTTAATCACGCAGCATACCTTGCAGCGCAGCGGTTCTTTGGCGCAGATTCAGCTCAAAGATTTTTATATCCGCCGGATTGCCAGAATCATGCCGTGTCTGGTGCTGCTTGTTGCAATGGTCAGTTTTTTAGGCAGTTTAGGGCTGAAGCCATTTATGAATCAGGCGCCGAATGGCATTGAAGTATCTTATGGACTGACGGTGTTATCTGCCTTTAGTTTCTGGATGAATCTGTTGATTATTGAATATGGT
Source organism: Acinetobacter bouvetii DSM 14964 = CIP 107468 (assembly GCF_000368865.1). Lineage (GTDB taxonomy): Bacteria > Pseudomonadota > Gammaproteobacteria > Pseudomonadales > Moraxellaceae > Acinetobacter > Acinetobacter bouvetii. The sequence goes on along the minus strand of NZ_KB849727.1, from coordinate 1,156,980 downwards.
TGGGTGAACTATGCTTTGGGCGTATTGTGGTCTTTATCGGTTGAAGAAGTCTTTTATTTAGCGTTTCCTGTCCTGTGTTTAGGGCTTGGCCGAGGCAAGGGGTTTGTTGTTTTTTTGCTCGCTGTCATCGCTTATGCGCCGTATTTTCGCGCCCTGCATTTTGGCGAGGAAAGCGGCGCTTATCTGTATCACTATTTCTCCAGCTTTGATGGAATTGCCATTGGCTGCCTCACCGCAATTTATGCGCAGCATTTCAAGGGAACTATTTACAATCAAAGAGTGATCGTTGCTGTGGCAGCGCTTCTGATGAGCGCTTTATATTTTTATGCGCCAATTAAAGAGGTGAGTACTTGGGGCATCAGCGTATTTGCTTTACTTACGGCGTTACTGATATTTTGCTTTACCCAAGACCCGAAAGTGAAGCCTGTCTCATACACGGCACGGAGTTTGGTCTGGATTGGACAGCGCAGCTATGAAATGTATCTGTTTCACTTAATTGTTCTCGGCTTAATGAAAGTGGTGTATTTCCCTAAAGACACTTTAGCGGCTGAAAAGCTGATGTTGTTGCCTGTTTATTTTATCGCGGTGTTTATTTTGAGTTGGGCGATTGAGAAATATTATTCGACCCCGCTCAATTTAAAAATTCGTCAATCTTGGATACGCTCGCAGCACTGATCTTGAGCTGAACTGTTGATTTCTTACAGACATTAAAAAGCCCCGAATCAATCGGGGCTTTTAAAGTGTGGGATTTAAAATGTCGGTTTCACCACGACTAAAATCACCACAGCAAATAAAATGAGGGTCGGCATTTCATTAAAGAAGCGCCAGAACTTGTGTGACTTGTAGTGCGCATGACCAATCAATTTCTTACGGTAATAACCGCAGACAAAGTGATAAATCACTAATAGTCCAACCAAGCCGACTTTGAGGTAGAACCACAGGGCTTCATGGTAGTGGCGCGTTGCATCACCCCAATCTACCAAGAAATGTGCCGTGATCAGTGTTGCAATCATCGACGGCCACATAATGCCGCGGTACAGCTTGCGTTCCATGACCTCGAAACGTTGATGGCTGACGGCATCATCACTCATGGCATGGTAAACATAGAGCCGTGGCAAGTAGAACAATGCAGCGAACCAACACACCACGGCAATAATATGTAATGCTTTTACCCACAAAAAAGCATCAGAAGGAGCATCCATCAAGTCACCCTAAAATGGGCGGCTTAGCCTTCCCACTTTTTGAAAATGAGACATGCATTTACGCCGCCAAAACCGAAACTGTTACTCATCACAGTATTCAATTTTGCGTCACGTTTTTCAAGCACGATATCAAATGGTTTTGCGCCTTCATCCAGTTCAGTCACGTTGATGTTGGGTGCAATAAAGTCATTTTGCATCATGAGGACAGAGTAAATTGCTTCTTGTACACCAGCAGCACCCAAACTATGACCTGTCATTGATTTGGTTGAGCTCAATGGAGGAACTTGACCTTCGCCAAATGCACGTTCCATTGCTTTTAATTCAGTGATGTCACCAGCAGGCGTCGACGTACCATGCGTATTCACATAGTCAATTTTGTCTACGCCGTGCTGTTTTGCTTCTTCAAGCGCCATCAGCACACAGCGTGTCGCGCCTTCACCCGATGGCGCAACCATGTCCGCACCGTCAGAGTTTGCAGCGTAGCCTACGACTTCAGCCAAGATGTTGGCGCCGCGCGCTTGCGCATGCTCTAAAGACTCAAGCACTACAAAACCGCCGCCGCCGGCAATCACGAAACCGTCACGGTCAGCAGAGTAAGGGCGAGACGCTGTTTCTGGCGTGTCATTGTATTTTGAGCATAGTGCGCCCATGGCATCAAACAGCAAGCTTTGAGACCAGTGGTCTTCTTCACCGCCGCCTGCAAGCATTAAGTCCTGCTTGCCGAGTTGAATCAGGTTGTAGGCATAACCAATGGCATCCGCAGATGTTGCGCATGCGCTGGTAATGGTGTGTGCAACACCTTGCATTTTAAAAGCAACGCCAACGTTTGCCGTAATGGTGTTCGACATGTTGCGCGGCACGAAGAACGGGCCGACTTTGCGTGCGCCTTTGGTGTCCAGCAATTCTTTCATTTCAACGACAGATGCTGTTGAACCGCCGCCTGAACCGCCGGTAATGCCGTAACGCGGATTGCCGCCAATTTGCTCTGCCGTTAAGCCTGCATTTTCAACCGCAGCCAAGGCAGCATTGTAGGCATACATGGCGCAAACGCCCATAAAGCGCTTTAAGCGGCGGTCAATGCCGTCAAAGTCCTGTTCAGCAGCTGCGCTGATATGGCTCTTAAAGTTCAATTCCGCATAAGTCGGATTAAAACGTGTTCCTGAAATCCCGTTTTGCAAAGAGTGAGTAACATCTTCCAATGTATTACCAATGCATGAGTTAATCCCCATACCAGTGATTACAACACGTTTCATCTACAGATCCCTTTATGTTGAGTTAGAGATGCAGAAGCCCCGCGCATTCAAGACGCTGCGGCGGTTTACATCTCATGTTATTCAATTGCAATCATGATAGCAGAAAGATTTTTGAATTCTTATGGCAAATCCTATGCCTATTTATGCAGAGCCGGAATTGAACACAGTTGGCCGATAAGTTAACTAAAAGATACACAATGATATTGAGATAAACTCAGACAGGACCTAGTATTTATCCATAATTTCAAGAATTGCAAATGCGGGGGAATGAATGGCGGATTCTAATAATAAACAGACAGCAGGATTCTTATCAAATGCCTTTGGAGTGGCTAAAAAGCTCAGTGCGGCAGGCGCGTCATTGCTGAATCAGGCAGCGCCGGACACCGTCACTAAGCTTTCCTCATCAGAAAACCATGCCAAGGCAATAGAAGGAACTGCACAGTATAAAGGCATTTTTAACGTCAAAAACTATGACAATCCGCAGCAGGTGCTGCGCGAACATGTCCCGAATGTTTCACGTCAGCTGCTGGGCCGTCATTACAGCAAGGTGAATAGTGTGGCGCATTTTGTAGCGCCGCAGTTTTCAGACAAAGTTTCAGACTATCTCTTTGATCAGCTGAATCACTTCAGCAACAGTTTAAGTTCGGTGGACGATGTGCTGGATCAGGCAGGCGTGCGCGACTTAGAAGAACTGACTCAAGATGTTGACCGCTCTAAACGCCTCAGCTCAGCTTTGGCGGAGCAAAATAAATGGATCGCTGCTGTGCAAGGCGCACTGACAGGCGCAACAGGGGCATTGGGATCGGCTATTGATATTCCTGCCTCCCTGGTGATGTCTTTGCGGGTGATTTATCAAGTTGGGCGCGCTTACGGTTTCGATTTGAGCAAAGAAAGCGATCAGGATATTGTGCAGCACATCTTTAAGCAGATTGATTTAGGCATTATTGCAGAAAAGCAGGCATTGCTGATGGGCTTAAAAGCCCTTTCAAGCACCATTCAAAACAGTGATATCAGTCAGCTGCAGCAAATGCTGGGTTCCAGCAATGATGCTGAGGCGCTGAAAAAGCATTTGATTGATGAAAATGGACAGTACAAATGGGGCTGGCTCAATCAAGTGCCTAAGGTTTCGGTGCTGGATAAGCTGACCCAGCTGACTCCGCTGGCCAGTGCGGGAATCAGCGCGGTCTATAGCCGCCGTCTCGTTGATGAGGCGAATCAAAAAGCGCAATTGGTATTTTCACATGCGCGTGAATATTTGATTCAGCATGCAGATCATCAGCTGTCGCCCTTGGCGGCTTATGAAAAGTCACTGGATCTGCTGGCGCAGGCTGCGCCCAAATTATTGGAATCCATTAAGTCGATTGAAAGCAGCTTAAAAGAGCCTGTGATAGGGCGGGAGGTTGAGATTTCGGGCAACCGCAATATCAGCCAAGTGAAAATCATGAAAAAAGGCAAAGCGCCTAAAGCGCAGCCGGAAGACAAGGCCTCAGGTATTTCAGAGCAGCTGGATGCCTTGGCAAAGAAAGAAGTCGCGCCTAGTGAAGCTGTTCCGCCGCAAAAGCCGGCTCTATCCGAAGTGATTGAAGAGCCAGATGCAGACGATGCATATGCAGACAGCAGTTTTGCCGATGAACAGCCAGCAGAGGCCGCAACAGACGCTGCAGTGGAAAAGACGCTGGAACCTGCAAAAAAGCCGGTAAAGAAAAGAGTTACAAAAAAGCCGGCAAATGATGCAGGGGAATAAGCTGTTTATACGCTTCTGAATATTGGATTGAAATGTAATCCAGTCAAGATTTGGCTGCATGCTGAATCTTGACCATTTTGGCTTCCTGAATTACAATTGCATGCCCTCAAAAAGCAGTATGGTTTTGGGGCTTTTTATTAACGGGAGAATTGCCAAATGGCAACAACAAATCAGTTGATCCGCAAGGGTCGTACGACTTTGATTGAAAAATCAAAAGTTCCTGCGTTGAAGGCTTGTCCACAGCGTCGTGGTGTTTGTACACGTGTTTACACAACTACACCTAAAAAACCTAACTCAGCAATGCGTAAAGTTTGCCGTGTTCGCTTAACTTCAGGCTTTGAAGTTTCTAGCTACATCGGCGGTGAAGGCCATAACCTGCAAGAGCACAGTGTTGTTCTTATCCGCGGCGGCCGTGTAAAAGATTTACCAGGTGTGCGTTACCATACCGTTCGTGGTTCTTTAGACTGCGCTGGTGTTAAAGATCGTAACCAGTCTCGTTCTAAATACGGTGCTAAACGTCCTAAGAAATAATCTTTCGAGATTAAGCTCTTAGTTCGCTAGAACTGCAATCCTTTATCGTCTCGCTTGTCTGATTTCTGCATTAATTTTGTGAAATTCAAGCGACGTGTAGTAAGGCCAGCGAAGGGTGCATGACACTTTGCACTGATGCTGGATAAACCTGAAGTGTCATATTTATTAGGTAGTTTAAAATGCCAAGACGTCGCGTAGTTGCTGCTCGTGAAATCCTTCCGGATCCGAAGTTCAGTAGCCAAACAATCGCTAAATTCATGAACCACGTAATGCAAGATGGTAAAAAATCTATTGCTGAAAGTATCGTTTACGGTGCTTTAGACCGCGTTCAAGAAAAATCAAAAGTAGATCCAGTTGAATTTTTCGAGACTACTCTTGAAAAAGTTCGTCCTATGGTCGAAGTAAAAGCACGCCGTGTCGGCGGTGCTACATACCAAGTACCTATGGAAGTACGCCCATCCCGTCGTACTGCCTTGGCTATGCGTTGGTTAGTAGATGCTGCTGCTAAGCGTTCTGAAAAAACTATGGCTTTACGTCTTGCTGGCGAGCTGCTTGATGCAGCTGAAGGCAAAGGCGCAGCGATCAAAAAACGTGAAGATGTGCACCGTATGGCTGAAGCCAACAAAGCCTTCTCTCACTACCGTTTCTAAGCGGATAAAACAGCCCCTATTCAGGAGGGTGGCAAAGCAGTTTTCATTGTTTTGTCATCGAATCGCTTTAAGCTGCTCTGCAGCTTAAAGCGTCCTGTTTTAATAACAAAATTTAGGAATGCAAGAAATCATGGCTCGTCAAACCCCAATTTCTCGTTATCGTAACATTGGTATTTCTGCGCACATCGATGCGGGTAAAACCACAACAACTGAACGTATCTTGTTCTACACAGGTGTATCTCACAAAATTGGTGAAGTACATGACGGTGCAGCAACAATGGACTGGATGGAGCAAGAGCAGGAACGTGGTATTACCATTACTTCTGCTGCGACGACTACATTCTGGTCAGGTATGTCTAAGCAGTTCCCTGAACACCGTATCAACGTAATTGATACCCCGGGACACGTTGACTTCACAATCGAAGTTGAACGTTCTATGCGTGTTCTTGACGGCGCGTGCATGGTTTACTGTGCTGTAGGCGGTGTTCAGCCTCAGTCTGAAACTGTATGGCGTCAAGCGAACAAATACCAAGTGCCTCGTTTAGCATTCGTGAACAAGATGGACCGTACTGGCGCCAACTTCTTCCGCGTTGTTGAACAAATGAAGACACGCCTTGGTGCGCACCCTGTACCTGTAGTTATCCCTGTTGGCGCTGAAGAAAACTTCCAAGGCGTAATCGACTTGATCGAAATGAAAGCGATCATTTGGGATGAAGCTTCACAAGGCATGCAGTTCGAATACGGTGAAATCCCGGCTGAACTTCAAGCGACTGCTGAAGAATGGCGCACCAACATGGTAGAAGCTGCTGCTGAAGCTTCTGAAGAGTTGATGGATGAATACCTGAACAATGGCGATTTGAGCAAAGAGCAAATCGTAGCTGGTCTGCGTGTTCAAACTTTGGCTTGTCAAATTCAGCCAATGCTTTGCGGTACTGCGTTCAAAAACAAAGGTGTTCAACGTATGTTGGATGCTGTAATTGAATTCTTGCCGTCGCCTACAGAAGTTAAAGCGATTGAAGGTGTTCTTGACGACAAAGCTGAAACTAAAGCTGTTCGTGAAGCATCTGATGAAGCTCCGTTCTCTGCGCTTGCGTTCAAAATCATGAACGACAAATTCGTAGGTAACTTGACTTTCGTACGTGTTTACTCTGGTGTTCTTAAGCAAGGTGACTCGGTTTATAACCCAGTTAAATCTAAGCGTGAGCGTATCGGCCGTATCGTGCAAATGCACGCAAACGATCGTCAAGACGTTGAAGAAATCCGTGCTGGTGATATCGCTGCGTGTGTAGGTCTTAAAGACGTAACTACCGGTGATACGCTGTGTGATGAGAAAAATATCATCACTTTAGAACGTATGGAATTCCCAGAGCCAGTAATTGCATTGGCTGTTGAACCAAAGACTAAAGCTGACCAAGAAAAAATGTCTATCGCTTTAGGCCGTTTGGCTAAGGAAGATCCATCATTCCGCGTTCGTACAGATGAAGAATCTGGTCAAACAATTATTGCTGGTATGGGTGAGCTTCACCTTGACATCATTGTTGACCGTATGAAGCGTGAATTCGGCGTAGAAGCAAACATTGGTAAGCCAATGGTTTCTTACCGTGAAACGATCAAAAAGTCAGTTGAGCAAGAAGGCAAGTTCGTACGTCAAACTGGTGGTAAAGGTAAATTCGGTCACGTATACGTACGTTTAGAACCGCTTGATCCTGAATCAGGAAAAGATTACGAATTCGTAGAAGAAGTTGTAGGCGGTGTAGTACCGAAAGAATTCTTCGGCGCTGTGGATAAAGGTATCCAAGAGCGTATGAAGAATGGTGTCTTGGCTGGTTACCCAGTTGTTGGCATTAAAGCGACATTGTTCGACGGTTCTTACCACGATGTCGACTCTGACGAATTATCGTTCAAAATGGCAGGTTCTTATGCCTTCCGTGACGGTTTCATGAAAGCAGATCCAATCTTGCTTGAACCGATCATGAAAGTTGAAGTAGAAACTCCAGAAGACTACATGGGCGATATCATGGGTGACTTAAACCGTCGCCGCGGTATGGTTCAAGGTATGGATGATTTGCCTGGCGGTACTAAAGCAATTAAAGCTGAAGTTCCACTTGCAGAGATGTTTGGTTACGCGACTCAAATGCGTTCTATGTCTCAAGGCCGTGCAACTTATTCAATGGAATTTTCTAAATATGCTGAAACTCCACGTAACGTGGCTGAAGGCATCATTTCTAAGTTCCAGTCTGGCGGTAAAAAAGGTGACGACGAGTAATCTTTCGATTACTATAAGCCCAAACTAATTCATAGTTAAAAACCAAGTGCTCATGCAGTGTCCCTGCATGAGTAGTTAAAAAAGGAAGATCTCATGGCTAAGGCTAAGTTCGAACGTAATAAGCCACACGTTAACGTGGGCACAATTGGTCACGTTGACCATGGTAAAACTACTTTAACAGCTGCGATCGCAACTGTATGTGCGAAGAAATTCGGCGGTGAAGCGAAAGATTACGCTGCAATCGACTCTGCACCAGAAGAAAAAGCACGCGGTATTACAATTAATACTTCACACGTAGAATACGATTCTCCAATCCGTCACTACGCTCACGTAGACTGCCCGGGCCACGCCGATTATGTTAAAAACATGATTACTGGTGCTGCTCAGATGGACGGCGCGATCCTTGTATGTGCTGCGACTGACGGCCCAATGCCGCAAACTCGTGAACACATCCTTCTTTCTCGCCAAGTAGGCGTTCCATACATCGTTGTATTCTTGAACAAATGCGACCTTGTAGACGACGAAGAGCTTCTTGAATTGGTAGAAATGGAAGTTCGTGAACTTCTTTCTACTTATGACTTCCCAGGCGACGACACTCCAGTAATCCGTGGTTCAGCTCTTCTTGCGTTGAACGGTGATGCTGGCCAATACGGCGAAGAAGCTGTAGTTGCTCTAGTTGAAGCGCTTGACACTTACATCCCAGAACCAGAACGCGCAATCGACAAGCCATTCTTGATGCCTATCGAAGACGTATTCTCAATTTCAGGCCGCGGTACAGTAGTAACTGGCCGTGTTGAAGCTGGTATCGTGAAAGTAGGCGAAGAAGTTGAAATCGTTGGTATTAAAGATACAGTTAAAACAACTGTAACTGGCGTAGAAATGTTCCGTAAGCTTCTAGACGAAGGCCGTGCGGGCGAGAACTGTGGTGTTCTTCTGCGTGGTACTAAGCGTGAAGACGTTCAGCGTGGTCAAGTATTGGCTAAGCCAGGCGCGATCAAGCCGCACACTAAATTTGATGCAGAAGTATACGTGCTTTCTAAAGAAGAAGGCGGCCGTCATACTCCATTCCTTAACGGTTACCGTCCACAGTTCTACTTCCGTACAACTGACGTAACTGGCGCGATTCAGTTGAAAGAAGGCGTTGAAATGGTTATGCCTGGTGACAACGTAGAAATGTCAGTAGAGCTTATCCACCCGATCGCTATGGACGCTGGCTTACGCTTCGCGATCCGTGAAGGCGGCCGTACAGTTGGTGCTGGTGTAGTTGCTAAAGTAACTGCATAATCATCTGATTGTGTGAAAAAAAAGCGCCCCGAAGGGGCGCTTTTTTTATTGCTGAATCATTCTATACTGAAAATTGTCAGACAAAATTTTCATAAGCTGTCCTTAACTGATAATTCGCTGTCCTTAACTGCACTTAACGAAAAATGAGAAAAACGTAAGATAAAACTATGAAAACAAATATAAGTTTTAAGTGAGTTGCTTGCTTAAAAGGAGCAGTAAGATGAATGCTAAAGTGAAAATTACCAACCGTGCTGGCGCAAGCTTTCCAGTCCGCCGCATGAATTTTGATTTTGATTCGGTGCCGGAATACTGGATGGATGGTTCAGCAGGCTTGACCCATTTTATGACAGGCTTGTCTGCATTATTTCCAGCAGGTGAAAAGTTTTTTATTGACAGTGTGCGCGCTGTGCGCCAGCACCCGGCTATAAAAGACAATGAGGCGCTGCAAAAAGAAATCAGCGCATTTATTGGCCAGGAAGCCATGCATACTCAGGAGCATGTGGGCTTTAACGCATCAGCTCAAAAATTTGGCCATGATGTCGACCGTTTGGATCAAATTACAGACCGCGTGATTCAGCGTACGCGCAAGGTCTTTGCTTTTATTGGCAAGCCCATCGGCATCACGCAGGAAATGGTTGATTTAACTGCGACTACGGCCTTAGAGCACTTTACAGCAACTATCGCATCACAGTTGCTGACCAATCAGCATATTCAAGAGCTGATGACGGATGAAACCATGAAAACCATGTGGTTATGGCATGCCATTGAAGAAAATGAGCACAAAGCCGTAGCTTATGATGTTTTTGAAGGGGTCTTCGGCAAAGGCCTAAAAGCCTATGCGCTGCGTACAGGCTCGCTGGTCGGCGCAATGGTGACTCTATTCTTTGTGCAAAGCTATTTTGTACTTCGCCTGCTGCAGGATGACAAGCAGCTGAATTTAGAGTCGTTAAAGGATATTTACACCTATGGCTACAGCCCGTCAAAAGGGGTGATTACCGGAATGTGGAAAGAAATGCTGGCGTATTTCCGTCCAGGATTTCATCCAAATGATTTAGATACAGATCAGATATTGATGAGCTGGAAAGCGAAACTAGGTTTTTAAGTTTTAAGCTGTAGTTTTTTTAATGTGTTGAGCGATGAGAATCGCTCTTTTTTTTGCTCGATTTTTTTAAGAAAGTTTTTATAATTTGATGTTCCTATGATGATAAAAGATAAACGAAGATGATTCGTTTGATGAATGCTGCGGATATTGCATCGGTAGCAGAAATTGAAAGATTAGTACAAAGCCATCCGTGGAGCAAAAAACAGTTTGAAGAAGCTGTAGATGCCTATCAATGCACAGTGATTGAATTGCATGGCCAAGTGCTGGGCTTCTGCATATTGCAGCCCGTGCTGGATGAAGCAAATTTATTGCTGATGGCCGTTCATCCCACTCAGCAAGGCAAGGGCTTGGGCTATCAGCTTTTGGAAGAATCAACGGCTATGTTGAAAAACAATCCGCTACAGATTTTTCTTGAAGTGCGTGAAAGCAATACCCCTGCAATCAAACTGTATGAAAAAGCAGATTTTCATCAAATCGATTTGCGCAAAAATTATTATCCCAAACCGGATGGCGGCCGCGAGCATGCGATTATCATGGTGAAAGCCTGCAGCGATGATTTTTCCAAATTGTTCAGTTAGGCCTTGCCGATTTATTTAGCATGTTGTTGAAATTTAATAACGATTGCAGCCCGTCGTTATTTAATAATCGGGCTGTTCCAGCCAGACGGCAAAGTGGTCATCAGGGAATCCCCCAGTTGCGCGATTTCTTCGGCAGTGAGCGCGCGGTTGAGCCTGCGCCATTGCCCATCAAGCAAAAGCTCCAGCGGAATATAGTCAGATTTATAGTTCATTTTATTGGAATGCGGCACCCAATAGCCTAAATAGATGTATTCCAGGTCTAAATTTTTCGCATATTCAATCTGTTTTAAGATGGCAAAGACCCCTAATGAACGGCGGCTTTCATCGGGATCAAAAAAGGTGTAAACGGCAGACAGGCCGTCATCCAGCGGATCACAGGTTGAAACGCTGATCAAGCGGTCATCTTTCCATAATTCTAAAAAGAAGCTGTCAGTGCAGCTGTGAATCAGAAATTTTTCAAACTGGTCGCGGCTTGGCGGATACATGTCGCCGTCAGCATGGCGTTCATTGATATAGCGCTCATAAAGGGCATAGTGCACATCTGTTGCATCTTGAGGCCGGCTGATTTTTAGCTGTAAATCTTGGTTGCGTTTCCAGGCTTTTTTCTGTTTGCTGTTCATCTTAAAAAGCTGAACTGGAACACGGGAGGAGAGGCATTGACGGCATAAATGACATTCTGGCCGATATACAAAATCACCGCTGCGGCGGAAACCCATACGGGAAAGTTCAGACAGAGTCACCACATCAATGCGGTGAACTGGATCTAAAAAGACCATGCGTGCAGATTTATTGTCCAGATAGCTGCAGCCATGCGGCGGCGTAATGTAATACTGCAATTCATTCAGTAGGGATTTTGGTTGATATGAATTCATTTCAAATATCCCTCGCTATTCTTGTGGTGCGGCTATTGCTTATTCAATGAGCCGAGCATTTTCTGCTATTGTTTTACTTGAAAATACACCGTCCTGATAATTTTTCCAATCTATAGCAGGCTGTTTTATTACATCTTGTAACGATTTTAGGTATTCATGGCGAGAAAGTGTACAAGCACCCAGGCTGATTAAATGCTCATTGACCAGCTGGCAGTCAATCCACGGCAGATGATTGTCACGGCCCAGCAGCATTAAGGCGTAAAAAGCCATCTTGGATACATCGGTTTGCGTGCTGAACATAGATTCGCCAAAGCAGCCATGCCCGATGGCAAGGCCATATAAGCCGCCCACAACTACGCCGCTGTCCCAAACTTCAATACTGTAGCCGTAGCCGGCATCAAACATTTGGCAATAGGCTTCTATGATGTCTTCACTGATCCATGTTTCATCGGCATAGCTGCGGGGCAGGGAGCAGGAGCGGATGACGGTTTCAAAAGCCTGATTGACCGTAATTTTATAGTCCATCTTTTTCATGCTGCGCAGGAGAGACTTGCTGGGATGATAATCCTGCGGGCGGATGATGCAGCGCGGTTCCGGACTCCACCAGCAAATTGGTTCACTTGCCGAAAACCAGGGAAATAAACCATGGCTGTAGGCTTCAAACAGGGTGGCAGGGGAGAGGTTTGCGCCAATGCAGATCAAACCTTGGCCCTCGGGATCTGCCTCAGCCGGATCGGGGAAAATATATTTTGAAGGCGGCAAAGTATGTATCATATGGGCACGGTTCAAATGTAGTCGTATTGGGGATGATACATAAAAAAACCGCCGTTAATGGCGGTTTTTTGATTCAGATTGAAATGGCTTTAAGATTAAAGCGCATCTAAATATTTTTCTGCATCTAGAGCCGCCATGCAGCCTGAGCCTGCAGAAGTAATCGCTTGACGGTAAACGCTGTCAGCAATATCGCCCGCTGCGTAAACGCCTTGGATTGAGGTTTGAGTGGCATTGCCGGCTGTTCCGCTTTGCACTTGAATATAGCCGTCACGCAAATTCAATTGACCCGCGAACATTTCACTGTTTGGCTTATGGCCAATCGCGACGAACATACCGGTTACATCAACCGTTTGAGTCGAGTCGTCTTGAGTTGATTTCAGGCGGACAGCTGTTACGCCAGATTGGGCATCGCCCAGGACTTCATCCACTTGATGATTCCAGATAATGCTGATTTTGCCTTCTTTTTCTTTTTCAAAAAGATGATCCTGCAAAATCTTTTCAGAACGCAGCGAATCACGGCGGTGAACCAGCGTAACGTGCGAAGCGATATTGGATAGATACAGCGCTTCTTCAACTGCAGTGTTGCCGCCGCCCACCACCATCACTTTCTGATTCTTATAGAAGAAACCGTCACAGGTTGCGCAAGCGCTGACGCCTTGGCCCATAAATGCCGCTTCAGATTCAAGACCTAGATACTGTGCGGTTGCGCCAGTTGCAATGATCAATGCATCGCAGGTGAATTCATCCATGTCGCCTTTAAGTACAAATGGACGGACGCTTAAATCAACTTCGTTGATATGGTCATACACAATTTCAGTGCCGAAGCGTTCAGCATGCGCCTGCATGCGTTCCATCAGGGCTGGGCCTGTTAAGCCTTCAGGGTCGCCCGGCCAGTTATCCACTTCAGTGGTTGTGGTCAGCTGACCGCCAAGCTGCAGGCCGGCAATCAATGTTGGCTTTAGATTGGCGCGGGCAGCGTAAACTGCAGCGCTGTAGCCGGCAGGGCCAGAACCAAGAATAATCAAACGTGAGTGACGAGCGCTCATCCGCGGCATCCTTTTTTTATATAGAAATTTGTGGAATTATACGTGAAAGTGTATGGCGAATGTGTGCGATTAAAGTCGATATTACTGATCATTGAAATCGATTTGAGCTATATAGCTTTCAGTTAACAACATACATCAATAATCTTGCATCTTTTTTTTAGGAACAGGTGCATAATAATGGGTTATTGCGGGGCTTTTTAAAGCAAAACAGCAAACAAAAACATTCATGAAGAATTGGCTACAGGACAGTATATGACAGCGGTGTCGAGTGCTTATGCACAGCGCTTAGTAATGACATTATTTTTAGTCTCTTTTGGGATATATCTGTTCCTTGCAACAGTGACATATACACCCTTTGATCCAGGCTGGATGCATATTTCCAGTGATACCTTGCAGGTGTCAAACGCAAGCGGCGTGGCTGGCGCATGGATTGCCGATCTGCTGTTCGGTTTTTTGGGCTGGGCCAGCCTGCTTATTCCTGTGTATTTATTTGCTGAAGCCATACAGGTTTGGTGGCCGCACAGTTTTCTGAACCGCCCATTCCGCTATGCTGCGCAATTCTTTATTTTGCTGGCAAGCGCAAGCCTGCTGTTTTTGCTTTGGAATGTTCCTGCAGACACTTTAGACAATTCTTCCGGCGGCATTATCGGCTATGAATTGGGCGGCAGTTTAAAAAATCTGCTGACAGTATACGGCGCTGTGCCTTTTTTACTGGCATTTTTGATTCTGCTGCTGACTTTAGCTTTCGGTATAAAATGGAACCGGACATGGGCTACGTTAAAAGCTGCGCCCGCATATTTGCAGGATCTGTTTTACCGCAATGTGCCTGAATCTGAGTCTGCATTTAACCGTACTGCGCCGCCGCTTAAAAAAGACCCCGCGGCTGCTAAGCCTGCGGCAGCGGTAACACCAGCGCCAGAACATCATGAAGCGCAGGTTGATCCAGCGGTTCGCGACCGCGCAGCTGAACGCCTGTTTGAAGATATTGCGCATAAAGAATGGACTTCTGCGCAGAATCAGCCGCTGGATGACTTCCTGGATGAAGCTGAGCAGGATGAGGAATTTGAACGCACATTGGAAAAGGCTCACCGTTTAGAGCAAGACAGCCAGCGTGTCGTCGTAACCGGTGAAGTTTGGCGCGCATTGAATTCTAATGAGGATCAGCGCCATAAACAGGATATCGACGCTTTGCTGAAGGCTGCTGAAGAAGAGCAGCCAAGCAGTCCGGCTGGACATTTTCAGCACGTGGTTCATCCTCAGGCGGGCATTGAAGCCGCAGAAGCGCCAAAGCAAAAAAATGTGGATTGGGATGATGACGAAATCTTTGATGAGCTGCTGGCAGCTGTGCCGAACGGCAAAACAGCGACAGATGTTCATACGCCATTCAATCACGCTGCTGATGCGGCATCTCCTGCGCCAGCCCTGCATATTTTAGAAAATACTGCTTCTGTTGCCGCAGCTGCAGCCATGCCCGCAGCAGCGGCAGTACAGCCTGTGCCATTTCCTAAATCGGCAGCAGAACCCGATTTTGATGATTTGGGCGATTTGCTGGTCGATGAGGCTGATGCAGTTGAGCCAGCGCCGCGTACTGCGGGCAGTTATGCGCAATCCTCCGCTTTTGTGAAAGCGGATATTCAGACGAATTTCAATCCGCCGGCAGCAGTGCCAGAGTCTTATATTTCTGAAGATGAAAAAGCGCTGATTGCTGCCAATAAGGATGCATTCCGCGACGTCTGGCAGGATACTGCCGGCAAACCGGCTGAAGTTGATTTTGATGAAGAAGATGACTTCGATTTAGATGCGCCATTGACCGATGCGATGGGCCGCCCAATGTCGCGCGCCATGCAGGTTGCCAAAAAGCGTTTGGATTTGCCGCCATTGCCGGGACTGGAATTGCTGGACAAGATTGATCCCAATAAGAAAGTCAATTTTACAGCAGAACAGCTGGCGCGCTTATCTGAATTGCTGGAAATCAAGCTGCAGGAATTCAACGTAAAGGCGAAAGTGATCGAGGCGCAGCCGGGGCCTGTGGTGACGCGTTTTGAATTGGATCTTGCGCCTGGCGTAAAGGCATCTAAAGTCACCAATATTTCAAAAGATTTAGCGCGTTCAATGTCCATGGCTTCCGTCCGCGTGGTTGAAGTGATTCCAGGCAAGCCTTATATCGGGATTGAAGTGCCGAACAGCGCGCGTGAAATGGTGCGGTTGATTGAGTTATTGACTATTCCTGCATTTACCGATCCCAACAGCATCCTTTCGATGGCAATGGGCAAGGATATTTCAGGCAATCCTGTTATTGCAGATTTGGGCAAAGCGCCTCATATGCTGGTTGCCGGAACGACGGGTTCCGGTAAGTCAGTTGCTGTGAACTCGATGATTCTGTCGATGCTGCTGAAATATACGCCAGACCAGCTGCGCTTCATCTTAATTGACCCGAAACAGCTGGAACTTGCGAACTATAACGATATCCCGCATTTGCTTACTCCCGTTGTGACAGACATGAAAGATGCTGTAAATGCATTGAACTGGTGTGTCAATGAAATGGAACGCCGCTATAAGCTGATGTCATTCCTGAAAATCCGTAAATTGGCCGACTACAACCGCAAGGTAGAAGAGGCGCTGATCAATGGTGAAGATTTAATTGATCCAACATGGAAAGCCAGTGATTCTGTAGCGGGTGAGCGTGCGCCGCGTTTAGAGCCTTTGCCGTCGATTGTGATTGTGGCGGATGAATTTGCCGACATGATTATGCAGGTGGGTAAAAAAGCTGAAGAAATGATTACCCGGTTGGCGCAAAAGTCGCGTGCTGCGGGCATTCACTTGCTGCTGGCGACGCAGCGTCCATCGGTAGACGTGATTACCGGCTTAATTAAAGCCAATATTCCAACCCGCGTGGCTTTGCGTGTAAACAGTAAAATTGACTCGCGTACGATTTTGGATGCGGGCGGTGCGGAGGACATGCTGGGCCATGGCGACATGCTGTTCCTTGGGCCCGGTAAAATTGAGCCGGAACGCGTGCATGGCGCCTTTATTTCAGATGATGAAGTCAACCGGATCTGTGATGCGTGGCGTGAACGCGGCGAGCCTAATTATGTTGATGAAATTTTAACGCCATATGATGAAGAGCCGACTTCACGCGGTTTTGAAGACGGCGATGGCGGCTCAGACCGCGATGCGCTGTATGATCAGTGTGTATCTTTTGTTTTGGAAACCCGCAAAGCCTCTACATCTTCACTGCAGCGTAAATTCAGTTTAGGCTACAACCGTGCCGCCCGCATTATTGACCAGATGGAAGAGAACGGCATTGTCAGCGGCATGGGCGCCAACGGCAAACGCGATATTTTAGTTTAATTGTCATCTGTATATCGATGACAATATGACATGCTGATGAAATCCAGCTGTCATTTATTATAAGGCATGATGACGCCGCAATAAGTTTTGCTTATTGCGGCGTTTCTCATATGAACAGCGCAGCCAGAATCAGCAGCCAAAATATTGCACCGAGCGCAACCAGTATCCATTGCGGGATGCTGAATTTCTGCATATGAATGAGTTTTAAGCCTTGCGTATGCTGTTTGGCATGATTCAGGGCTTGGAAAGCAGGAATTAAAAATAGAAAAGAACCTATTGAAATGAGCCAGTACGGGTCAGGTAATTGGACGAGTAATGAGCAGGCAATGAAGCCAATGCACATGAATACCGATGAGAACGTTGGTGTATAGCCTTGCGCCTTGGCATAATTTTGGATGCGGTTAAATAATGGATAAATAAAGAACACGGCAAATATGGCGCGGGCTGCAGGCATAATATTCAGCTTGTCCTTTTGCATAAAAAAGCGCCATGCTTCAAACATCCACCAAATAGGGTAAAGGCCAAAAGAAATTACCGACAGGAAGATAAATCTGTTTAAGCTGATGATTCTTTGTTCTTCTACACCAATATTGGGGATGTGGATTTCCGTTTCTTTATTTTCTAGATTTTGCATGATCATTATTTTTTGAGCTCATTTTTTAATATAGTGAATTTTTAATTTTAAATCAACAGCTTGAAGTTGGGTGGCGTTGCTTAAAAATCAAAGTGAGCCATTCAGTTTTTTATCTTATTTCACGGCTTAAAAGAGAACAGTTCTTGCGCCACTTGAATAAACGCTTTAGCTGCGGGGCTGGCCGATTTTGCATCCTTGACCGCAAGCCCAATTTGCCGCTGCGTATTTGGAATTAACGGCCGCTTCACTACATGGGGATGCAGCTGCAGCAATTCAGGCGTCATCGACATATCGGCGACAATCGCAATGCCTTCCTGCAAATTGACCATATTTAAGATCGTCAGCAGCTGTGACATCTGGTACATGATTTTCGGCTGAATCCGGTATTGCTTTAACAGCTGCTCGACATGCGTCTGACTGCCGGCTTTGGTCATAATAAAAGGATAATCCTGCAAGTCCTGTATATTTAAGGCGCTTTGCTGCGCTACGGGATACGATTTTGGAATCAGCGCAATAAAAATATCCTGCAGCAGGGGATAAGTCTCTAAATCGGCGCGGGGCAGGACAGCAAAACCGACATCCACCTGCCGTTCTTGAATCCATTGCGAGACATCATGGTCTGTGCCTTCTTCTACAAAAACTTCAATCTTGGGATAACGCAGGCGGTAGGCATTCAGCAGTTCTGGAAGCAAATGAATGGATGCTGATGCGCCAAAGGAACCGATCCGCAAGGTCCCTTGCTGAATGCCATGAGACGCATTGATTTCCTGCTGCATAATTTGCGCTGTATTCAGCATTTCTTTGGCGTATGACAGCAGCTGGCGGCCAATATGAGATAACTCGACTTGATTCTGTTCTCGAATCAATAAATTGACCTGCCAGTGGCTTTCTAAGGATTTCAGCGCGTGTGAAACAGCCGACTGAGTGATCCCTAGATGTTTAGCCGCTAGAGTAAAGCTTTGATACTCGGCAACTAAAACAAAAATTTCGAGTTGAGTTAAGGTCATTGCTTGTTATGAGCATTCACTCATTTTGTTATGAATATGAATGAGGATTATATTATGGAGTGAATGAAAGAGAAAGTGCATAGATGGTATGCGCAGGGGAAAACAATGAACCTCATCATGGCTTTATTTCCGCTGATTGTCCTGATCGCCATGGGGTATGCCTTAAAAAAACGGCAGTTCCTGCAAGATGAATTTTGGGCCAATTCTGAAAAGCTGAATTACTTTATCCTTTTTCCCGTTTTGCTGTTTAGCAATTTGGCGGATATACAGCTCAATTTAAATGCGGTATTCCGCATGTTGATGGCATTCTTTATTGTGGTGCTGAGCGCCAGCGCCGTATTGTGGTGCATCAAAAGAATTTATCAAATTCCGCCAGCCCGTTTTGGGGTATATCTGCAAAGCCAGATCCGCTTTAATACTTATATTGGTTTGGCGCTGATGGGAACGCTTTACGGCGAAAAGGGCATGCAGATGTTCGCCATGCTGATTGCAGTTGCGATACCGGCGGTGAATATCTTATCTGTGATGTCTTTTTCGCAAGGACAGCGCGGCCAGTGGCTCCATACAGTATGGACGATTTTAAAAAATCCGCTGATTTTAGGCTGTCTTGCAGGGGTGATGTTTAATTTATCTGGCTTAAGCTTATTTACAGGCCTGCAGTCCCTGCTGAAAATTTTGGCGTCCATGAGCTTGCCGCTAGGCCTGCTTTCAGTTGGCGCGGCTTTGCAGTTTGGCCAGCTGCGCTGCGATGTACGCAGCTTAGCGCTGAACACTGCTGGACGCTTAATTTTGATGCCTTGTTTTGCTTTTGGGGTCAGCCTGTGGATCGGCCTCGGTACGCTGCAGAGCATCATCATGGTGACGTTCTTTGCCTTGCCGACCGCTTCAGCATCCTATATTTTGACGCGGTATTTTCAAGGGGACAGCCAGCTGATGGCGGGGATAATCAGTTTGCAAACACTATGCTTTACCGCCAGTTTTCCTGTATTGATGTGGCTGCTGTATTAAGGGTTTGCAATCACTGTGAAAAGCGTTAAGTGTATAGAAGGATGCAATAAATGGTTAATATAATCATTTTATAAATCAAAATGTTATACTTAATAAGCAATGCATTAAATTGAAAGTGACTTAAGAAAGCAGCCCAATAAAAAGCCTGCATGCACAGGCCTTTTTATTGGCAGAAAAATGTTTAAGCGAACTTTGCCAATACTTCTAAAAAACCTTCACTTTGACGCGGGTACTGCATGATGACCTCATGAATGCGCTGACCTTCAGGATTGGTGGCATTGACATCGCGGTCATCGGCTGTGAATTTAGTCAGCAGGCGCTCATAATCATTAGGGCGCATGTGTTTGAACGCATGATAAAGCACATGAAAATCGCCGTTTACGCCTTCAGGAGGCAGCTGATTCAAGTAGGCAAATACACGCTCATCAGACCATTCTTCGTTAAACGTCGCTGGTTGAGATAATGCCATCGCAGTCTCCTTGGTATTCTTTTGAAAATAAATAAAGGCAAAATATGAGCAAGCAAGTGACAAAGCATTTTGAATGTCTTTGCCAATAGGAAGCAGAGCTTCCCGCCCTGCGGAGGGTTAAAGTGCTGCTTAATCATTCAGCCACTTCGAAGCTCAGCTTCTTGTCTTGCGCCTGAACAAAGCAGCGCTTTGTCCAGCCTCATATTTTGCCTTGAATCAATTTGCTTGACTAATCAGAAATTAGATTATCGCTCTTCAGGCAAATTGATATTCATTTCAAGCATTTCAATATTTGCTTCTGAACGAACAGACATTTGAATGTGCTGTTCATCTACGCCGCTGACGTAGCGGTTCACGACCTGCATGATTTCTTTTTTCATTTGGTCGATTTTTTCTTGGCTTAAGCGTTTGCCCAAGCCCTGTTCAGAAGCAACAATAACTTTTAAACGGTCTTTCGCAGTTTGAGCGCTAGATGGCTTGTCATCGCTGCTGAAAAGTTTACTCCAGAATCCTGCCATTTTATGCTCCAAATAATCGTGCTAACCAGCCTTTCGGTTTTACCGTAATATGACGGTAACTGCGTTCTTCACCAAGGAAACGTGCGACCAAATCATCATATGCCTGGCCCGCAGTTTCTTCTGTAAAGAGGATCACTGGCTTACCTTCATTTGAAGCTTGAAGCACGCTCTTGCATTCAGGAATGACGCCTAAAGTCGGGACACGCAAAATGTCTTTAGAGATGTCATCAATGGTCAGCATTTCCTGCTTATCAGCACGTTCCGGATTGAAGCGTGTAATGCACAGATGCTTGCGGATGCGGCCTTCATTCTGTTCTACTTTTTTGGTTTTGCTATCCAGCATGCCAATGATGCGGTCTGAGTCGCGAACCGATGAAATTTCAGGGTTGGTCACAATAATGGCTTCATCAGCATGATACATGGCCATAATTGCACCGCGTTCAATACCGGCAGGCGAGTCACAGATAATGTAGTCAAATTCTTGAGAAAGCTCATCCATAACGCGTGCAACGCCTTCGTCGGTTAAGGCATCTTTATCGCGGGTTTGAGAAGCGGGTAAAATATACAAGTTCTCAATGTCTTTATCGCGAATGAGCGCCTGCTGCAATCGGGCTTCATTATTCAGGACATTGACAAAGTCGTAAACAACGCGGCGTTCACAACCCATAATTAAGTCAAGGTTACGTAAACCTACGTCAAAATCGATAACAACAGTTTTGTGACCGCGCAGGGCTAAACCTGTTGCAAAAGATGCACTTGTTGTAGTTTTACCTACGCCGCCCTTGCCTGATGTTACGACAACAATTTTCGCCACCGAATCCACTCCTGTTATGGTAATCCCCCTATATAAAAATGGGGGTTTTGGTGTTTATTTATACATTAAAATTGCAAAGCTTCAAATACTAGCTCTTGCTGATCATTTAAATAAATATGTACAGGCTGTTTTGCCACATGCTGCGGAATGTCATCAGCAACGCAGTAAGTTCCCGCAATTGATACTAATTCTGCTTCCAGTGAATGGCAGAATATGCGCGCAGCGGCATTGCCTCCAGCTCCGGCAATGACTCTACCACGGGCGCTGCCATAAATATGTATATTTCCTGAAGCAATCACTTCAGAGCCGCTGTTGATGCCGGCGGTACTGATGATGTCGCCATGATTTTGCACCAGGCATTGGCCAGTGCGCAGAATTTCATCGTGATAAGAGCTGATGTGCCGCACTGCAGGCGCTTCTTCAGCCTGCTCAGCCGCTGCATTATTTTCAGCAGAAGCAGGCTGGGTTTCCACCACTTGTTCTTTGGTGGCTTTCACCTGCTGCAATTGGCGGTCAGCTGGAATAACAGGGAATTGAATGGCGCGCGCCTGAGAGGCAAGCAGGCCTTCAGTGACAGCCATTGGCTGCAAGTCCAGGCTGATCAAAAGCTGAATAAGTTCAATCAGTTCCTGATCCACACTGCTTTCAATCACAGCTAAAGTGCCCGCTGGAAAAGCTTTTTGAAGCATTGGGGTGAGTTGCTGGCGGATCGCATCATGATCATTCGTATCGAGGCTAATGCGTATCGCATTGACCATTCTGCCTTTTATCCGTATGTCAGCCATAATTATTCCTTCGTACTTCTGAGCTGTTTGTTTTATGCCGAAGCGATGTGATAAATAAAGCAAATGCTAGAACAAATTGACGCATTTCACTAGCGTGAAAATCAAATATTTTGCACTGCTGCTTATTCTTTGGCTTGATCCTGCTCTTGCAGGATTTGCTGCCATTGTTTTACTTTGACTTGTTTGCGGACCGCATCCAGACTTTCAAATACTGCGGAACGGACAAGTTCATCCAATTTTTCATTTTTTTCAATTTCAATCTGGCTGATTCGGTTTGAAATATCCGAGTACAAGTTTGGCTGATGCGCTGCAGAGGTGTCAGGATAAGCCAGCGGGTCAATCAGGCCTTGGGTGATATTTTCACCCAGACGCTGGCCGATACTCTGAATCTGCTGTTCAATGCGTCCGCCGACAATCGGGATTAAGCGCAGCAGCTGAGTCAGTTCAGGCGTGTCTTCAATGGCTTGACTGACAATCTGTCCGACATTTTTTGCAATGCGCTCACGGTCTGCTCTGAGTTCTCTGCTCAAGTTTTCCTGCAGCATGTCGGCAAGTACTTGAGAAAACAGCTCGCGGTGATGCTGGATCACATTGCTGATCAAGTCTTTATGCGTGGTGCTGGTATTCAGCTCATGCTTGAGCCCATCCAAAACGGTAATAACGACGCGGTCAGACAGTTCTTCCATCACCACCCGGTAATAAAACAGGGCTTTGTTCTGCCAGGATTTAGGAAAAATCTGATAGCCCATTTCATATAAGCGGTAAGCGATAATGCCAGCGCGGAACAGCCTTAAAAAACGCAGATACGGAATAATGGCCAGTATTTCATACAGGTGAATAAAGGGAAAAAAGAACCAGCGCTGATGATGTTTTTGAACAATTGCAATGCCCCAGCGGATGAGCAGCTCTGCAATCAGAAAAATGATGAACCAGGCTTCAGTGGTAATGACCCAAGGATGCAGGTGCTCACGGTAAAATTCCAGCACGCTGCTCAGGTGGATGCTGTTGAAGAACCAGCCGCCGATGTTGCTCATGAGGAAGAAGTTCATGCCCAAGCAGAAGAGGTTAAAAATGATGATAAACACCATAAAAATATCATAGGCCAAGAACAGCTTGAAGGGTAAGCTGCCGGGGTCAAGATGATGATATTTAGACTTTTTAACACTTTCAGTTTGCGGCATGTCCGTTCACTTATTCCTTATTTCTAGGGCTTATTGCTCAAGCGCTGCATATTGCGCTTTCATTTTTCCAATCAGCTGATCTTTTTCAGCCCACAGCCCGTCAACCCAGATTTGAAATTTTTCACGGAATGCCGCATCTTCATCATAGTTGCCTTCAAGCACCCATGCCGGAACCTCAATTTTACGCAAATTGACGGCGATGCGCGGCACTTCGCCCAGCCAAAACTCGCCATAGCCTGGCGCGCCGTCAGGGTAGACAATGGTCATATCAACCAAAGCATCAATTTTATCGCCTAAAATACTCAGCGCCAGCGCTAAGCCGCCGGCTTTGGGCTTCAGCAAATGCTGATACGGCGATTGCTGCTTCGCCTGCTTCTCAGGCGTAAAACGCGTGCCTTCCAAATAGTTCAGCAAGGTGAACGGCTGGCTGAGCAGCTGTTCACAGGACTTGCGGGCTTCATCCATATCGCGGTATTTCAGTTCCGGATTTTTCGCAATTTGCTCTTTGGAGTGGCGCTTCATCATCGGGAAGCCGAGAATTTTAAAGGCTTGGCCGACAAAGGGGATAAAAATAAGTTCCCATTTTGTAAAGAAGCGGGTCAACGGCATGCGGGTCAGGCCAAAATACTGGTTCACAGTAGTATCAACCCAGCTTTGATGGTTGCAGGTCATCAAATAGCGGCCCTGCATATTCAAATCCAGCTGTTCATCAACGGTAATGTCCCATTGTGTATTGGGTAAAACTTTATCAATCAGCCAGTTATTGACTGCCAGCCAGCTGTTGGTAATTTTAATATTGGTTTCATCCACCTTGCTGGATTTCTTAAAAAGCTTGGTCAATCCCAAGGCTAAAACGGGTGGGCCGTGAAAAAAAGTGCTGCCGGTAATAACTGAACCGACTGTAAGCCCGCGTGTGATTTTTTTTAAGGCTGGTTGCTTATTGCTTTGAGATGGCATAAAAGTTTCCTAGGATCAAATCATTTATAATTTGCCGAATCTCACAAATATAGCTGCAGATTTGAAAATAGAAAAGTTTTGTATTCTAACTATGAAGGAATTGTGACGAAGTTAACTGTTTTCCCGCAATCAATCATTACAAAATGTAAATAAAGAGCTTATTATTAACAAAAATTCAATGGTTCAGCCATTTGTTTTCATTCATCATTTCATTCATACAACAAACACAACGAAGGAGGCATGCGATGCGTGCACTGGTAATTTCGTCAGCGGTAGTAGGGGCATTAGTTCTATCTGGCTGTCAATCAACAGGCAATAATATTGGCGGCATGGAATATGACAAGTCTGCGATTGGCGCACTTGTAGGCGCTGCTGCCGGCTATGGCTTGTCTCGGGGCAATGCAAACTCGAGCGCGCAAAATAACCGTGCTGCCGCTATCGGCGCAGTGCTGGGCGGCGCTACAGGCGTATACCTCGACAATAAAGAGAAAAAACTGCGTCAGCAAATGGCGGGTACTGGCGTAGAAGTTAACCGTAATCCAGATGGTTCTGTGGGCTTGATTATGCCGGGCAGCATTACGTTTGATACCAACAAATCAAACATCAAACCAAACTTTTATGCAACTTTGAATAAAGTGGCGCAAACTTTGGCTGAAGACAACAAGAGCGGTATTCTTGTTACGGGTTATACCGATAACACTGGTAACGACTCAATTAACATTCCATTGTCGCAAGCGCGTGCACAATCTGTTGCAAGCTATTTAGCGGCTCAGGGTGTTTCTACTACACGCATTAATGCGCAAGGCCAAGGTTCTGCAAACCCAATCGCGTCAAATTCAACGCCAGCAGGCCGTGAACAAAACCGCCGTGTTGAAATCAGCATCTATGCCATTCAATAATTTTTATTGAGTGAGAGAAACCACCTTCGGGTGGTTTTTTTTATGAACGGAAAATCGACTTTTAGATTATGAAAGTTGTGCAGAGATGACTATAATCGACTCCGAATCAGGAAAAGGAAACACTATGTCACTCGGCAGCCAGTTAAACGACAAGCAGCTTGAAGCCATGAAATATACTCAAGGGCCCTTGTTAGTGCTTGCTGGCGCAGGTTCGGGCAAGACATCGGTAATTACCCGTAAAATTGCCCATTTGGTCAAAAATTGCGGCATACCGGCGCACCGCATTACGGCAATGACGTTTACCAATAAAGCCGCGCGCGAAATGAAAGAGCGGGTGACGAAGCTGCTGTCGCGTGAAGAGGCCAAAGGCCTTTCAGTCTCTACTTTCCATACTTTCGGCTTGAATCTGCTGCGCTTAGAACTCAAAAATACGCCGCTGAAAGCCAACTTTTCAATTTTAGATGCCGATGACTGCAAACGCATTCTGATGGATCTGATGCACCGCGATAACTTATCGGGTGCGGAAAGCAAAGAACTGATCGCCAAAGCCATGAAGATGATTTCGGATTGGAAAAATGACCTGATTCCGCCAGAGCAGGCGCATACCACCTGTGAAACGGCAGAAGATGTGCAGATGGCGCATCTGTACCAGCTGTATGAGCGCAACTTGCGCGCCTATAATGCCGTCGACTTTGATGACCTGATTGTGATGCCGACCCTGCTGCTGCAGCAAAATGCTGAAGTGCGCGACCGCTGGCAAAACCGCACGCGTTACCTGCTGGTCGATGAATATCAAGACACCAATACGGCGCAGTATATGCTGGTGAAGCTGCTGGTTGGCGTGATGGGGCAGTTTACCGCAGTGGGCGATGATGATCAGTCAATTTACGCCTGGCGCGGCGCTAAGCCTGAAAATATGGCGCTGCTGAATGAAGATTTCCGCAATTTAAAAGTCATTAAGCTGGAACAGAACTACCGTTCGACCAGCCGTATTTTAAAAGCCGCCAATACCGTGATTGGCAATAATCCGCATATTTTTGACAAAAAACTCTGGTCAGATAAAGGCCATGGCGAGGTGATCCGTGTCATCACGTGCCGCAATGATGATGATGAAGCGGAACGTGTGGTTAAAGATTTAATTACGCATAAACTGATGAACGGCAAAAACTGGAAAGACTACGCGATTTTATACCGCGGCAATTTTCAGGCCCGCGTACTGGAAACCCAGCTGCGTCAAATGCAGATTCCCTATAAGCTGTCCGGCGGCCAGTCATTCTTCGCGCGCTCAGAAATCAAAGACATGATGAGCTATTTGCGCTTAATCATTAATCCGGAAGATGACAGCGCCTTCTTGCGCATTATCAACACGCCAAAGCGCGCGATTGGCCCTGTAACGCTGGAAAAACTGGGCTTGTTTGCTCAGGAGCAGCGGCTTTCTCTGCTGGCTGCAGCCGGCGATCAGCGCCTGACCATGGCCATTCCGAAAAAAGCCACAACGCAACTGGCCGAGTTTGCAGACTTTATCGACCGCTTTACCCGCAACTTGCTGGAAGATGACGAACCGGTTCCGATTATCCGTCAAATGATGCTGGAAGCCGGCTATATCGATTATGTCAAAGAAACGGCCGCCACGCCTGCGCAGGAAAAAACCAAGCTGGACAACATTGAAGTGCTGTACAGCAGTATTCAAAGCTTGATTAACCGTGCTGAAGATGTGGATGAAAAAAATATTGAAAGCGTCATCCGCAAAATGGTGCTGCTGGATATGCTGGAGCAGCAGCAGGAAGAGGAAGATACCGACAAAGTGAATCTGCTGACGCTGCATGCCTCTAAAGGCTTGGAGTTTCCATATGTCTATCTGATTGGCCTGGAAGAAGAGCTGCTGCCGCATAAAAACTCAATTGCCGCCGATACTGTCGAGGAAGAGCGCCGCTTGATGTATGTGGGGATTACCCGGGCGCGCCAAGGCCTAACCATTACTTTGGCGGAACAGCGCAAAGCGGGCGGACAGATGAAGCAGCAGACGCCGAGCCGTTTCTTGGATGAATTGCCGGAAGATGAACTGGAATGGCTGGGCCGCAAGAAAAAGCTGGCAGGCAATGTTGATCCGAAACAGCAGGCGCAGCATTACTTAGACAATTTACGTGCGCTGATTAAGCGTTAATCTCCATCAATTTTATAAACAGGAATGAACCGATGAAAGTTCAGGTAAAAGTACTCGACGCACGTTTAGGTACAGAATGGCCGATGCCAACATATGCAACTGCAGGTTCAGCAGGCTTAGATTTGCGCGCTTGCGTTGAGCAGACCACCGTGATTGAGCCGGGGCAAACCGTATTGGTAAAAACAGGCTTGGCGATTTACATTGAAGATGTGAACTTTGCAGGTCTGATTTTGCCGCGTTCAGGCTTAGGCCATAAGCACGGTATTGTATTGGGCAATTTAGTGGGTCTGATTGATTCTGATTATCAAGGTGAACTGATGGTTTCAGTCTGGAACCGCAGTCAGGCAGCATTCAGCCTAGAGCCGGGTGAACGCCTTGCGCAATATGTGCTGGTGCCTGTCGTGCAAGCTGAGTTTGATGTGGTTAATGAATTTGCAGCAACTGAGCGCGGTGCAGGCGGTTTTGGCCATACTGGCAAAAATTGAGCCTCAGTGCAGCTGAGTTCAAACACTTAGTGTAAAACAAAAACGGATTGCTGTATTCAATGACAATCCGTTTTTTGTTGCGTTATAAATAGATATTTGCATGAAATAAATAATATATAAACAGTGATTTAAGCCGTTTAAAATGATGAATCATCTTGTATTTAAAAAATTTAATTCATTGTATTTTTGTACAGAAATGTAAAGTGATTTTAAATGAGCCAATCAGCAGCTGGATTGTAAGTTAAGTGAGAAATGCTGTTTTTTTTTGTTGAATATGTATTTGGCAATATATTGTTTTTTAATGTGAATTTGACCATGAAGTGTCACTTTAAAAATAAGCATAATACATTAAAAGATTGAAAACATTGTCTTGATAAATTTAAGAAATTTAAAATAAATAGATGGGCGTATAAACGCTAACATTTCTTCTGATGATGAATATGCTGTATTATTCAGGCTGATTTTTTTTAATTGATTCTAAAACAGCAATCATATAAAAAAGATACGCCTTGGCGAGGCAAATATAATTTAATTAAAATAGGGCTTAATTAACTTATTTACACTGCGATTTGTTTGAAATTATGAATCGGTTTTAGCAACCTTGATGATTAGAAGAATGCATTATGGGGTCATTGTATAATAATTTCCCGATACAGATTTTCCGTGCTTATGATATCCGCGGAAAAGTATCATTGCTGAATGCGGAAATGGTGCAGGCAGTCGCGCACGGTTTGGCGCAGCAGTATATTCGTGCAGGTCAATCACAGCTGGTGATCGGTTATGATGCGCGTTTAACCAGTCCAGGCTATGCGCAAATTATTCAGGAAATATGCCAGCAGCATCAATTGCAGACCGTGATGATCGGCTGCTGCTCCAGCCCTATGCTGTATTACATTGCTGGCCAGTATGGCGGCAACGGCATTATGGTGACAGCCAGCCATAATCCCAAAACAGATAATGGCATCAAGTGGATTATTCAAGGCGAACCGCCTTGTCCTGAAATGATTCAGCAAGCCGGGCAGGATTCTAAAAAATATTTTGTCCCTAAAGCAGCAGCGCACACCGTCTTGGCGGAGCAGCGGGTTTTTCCGGAGTTTTGCCTGCAGTATCAGCATTCACTGCTTTCGGATATTCAATTAAAGCATCCTGTCAAAGTTGTGCTGGATGGCTTGAATGGTTCGGCTGGGCGCTGCGCCGCGCTGGTGCTGAAGAAGTTAGGCTGTGATGTTGCTGCAATACGCTGTGAAGCGGATGGCAATTTTCCAGACCATGCGCCGGATCCATCGCAAGAAGTTCATTTGAAAAAAATCCGCCAAGCCGTGCTGGATCAAAATGCTGAGATTGGCATTGCTTTAGATGGCGACGGCGACCGCCTGGTCTTGATTGATGAGCATGGCAAAATTATTTCTGCAGACCGACTGCTGTGCCTGTTTGCAGAAATGTGCCTGTCAGATCATCCTGATTGTGAAATTGTCTATGACGTAAAGTGTTCAACCATGGTCCGAAATACAATACAGGCTTTAGGCGGCTGGCCTGTCATGATCCGCACAGGCAGTTCCTTTCTGCGAAAATATTTAGCTAAATCAAAAGGAAAAGCTATTTTTGGCGGTGAGTATGCGGGGCATTATGTGTTTAATGATGGCCGCGGCGGCGGCTATGATGATGGCTTATATGCGGCGCTGCGGGTGCTTGAATACATTCAGCGCAAAGGCCTAAGCCTGTCACAGGCGCTGGCGCCGTACCCGGAAAGAAACGGCACCGAGGATTTGTATATCAGCACCTATCAGGCCATCCCTCAAACCGTTTTAAATGCGGTAGAGCAGCAATCTCAGTATATTGATGCAGAAATCAGTAAAATTGATGGCATACGTCTTGATTTTGATGATGGATTTGGCATCATTCGAGCATCGAATACAGGCGAGTATTTCACGGTGCGCTTTGATGCAGATAATGCCGCGCGATTAGATGAAATACGGACCTTGTTCAGTTCCATGTTGTCAGAGCAGTATCCGCATATTGCTCAAGACATCTTAGATGCTCAATAAGGAGAGGCGAATGCCGCATCAGCATACTGGCATCGACAAAGCGCAAATTTTGACAGAAGCTTTGCCGTACATTCAAAGATTTTCGGGCAAGACGCTGGTTGTAAAGTACGGCGGCAATGCCATGACCGATCCTGAGCTGGAAAGTTCATTTGCGCGTGATATCGTTTTACTTAAAACGGTGGGCATCAACCCGATCGTAGTGCATGGTGGTGGCCCTCAAGTGGATTCCTTCTTGAAGCAGCTGGGCCGCGAATCTGACCGTATTGACGGCATGCGTGTCACCGATCCTGCAACCATGGAAGTGGTCGAAATGGTGTTGGGCGGCAGCGTGAACAAATCGATTGTGAACCTGATTAACCAGCATGGCGGCCGCGCGATAGGCTTGACGGGTAAAGACGGCAATTTGCTTCGCGCGCAAAAGCTGCTGATGCAGAAGACAGCAGAAGACGGTTCAGTGACTGAAATTGATCTGGGCCTGGTCGGTGAAGTGGTTGGCGTAAAAACAGATGTGCTGGAAATGTTTACGCAAAGTGATTTTATTCCAGTGATTGCGCCTTTGGGGGTAGATGAAGAAGGCAATACCTACAACATCAATGCAGATTTGGTTGCAGGCAAAGTTGCTGAAGCGCTGGGCGCTGAAAAACTGATTCTGCTGACCAATATCAGCGGCGTATTGGATGAAAACAAAAACTTGCTGACAGGTTTAAGCACGCAGGAAGTGGATCGCCTGATTGAAACCGGTGTGATTTACGGCGGCATGATTCCGAAAGTCGGCTGTGCATTGGATGCGGTAAAAGGCGGGGTCGTCAGCGCGCATATTGTCGATGGCCGTGTACCGCATGCAACGCTGCTGGAGATCTTTACCGATCATGGCGTCGGCACACTCATTACCAACCGCAGCAATGTGAAAAAAGCTTGATTGAATGACGGCTGTTTACCGAATTTAGATTCTGCAAAATTTCGGTAAAATAGAAAGCCGTCTTAAAATATGAATGCCAGTCAATACAGATATTGACTGGCATTTTTATTGTCTGCAGATTGGCTGTGCGTCATGAAAATGTCATCGGGATTGCCTAGTGTAGAAAAAAATATTTGAGCTGTTTATGATGTTGGATAAATTAAAAAATCAGTATCGTCAAAACTTTATATTTCCCTTAGAACAGAAATCCGCGCAAAGCGGATCCTATAAATTTGAATGGATCGAAAATTTGCAGAGCCTGCAGGAAGCGCAGCGCTTTCGGGCAGCGCAGTTTTCGCAGCAATTCGGCATAAAGTTTGAATCCGGCTTGGATCAGGACTTCTATGATTTTGGCTGCGAACATGCAGTTCTGCGGGATACATGGAGCAATGAAATTATTGCCTATACGCGCTTAAAATTATTTCAAGGCCATGAACTTGCTCAGAGCTACAGTCAGCAGGAATTTAAAATAGCAGATGAATTTGGGCGCTTCAGCAATATTGTTGAAATTGGCCGCACCTGCGTGCATCCGCGCTACCGTTCGGGTAAAGCGTTATCAGCGCTTTGGCTGCATTTGATGCCGAAAGTCTTATGCGAAATGCGCGCCAAGCATATTATCGGCTGCGTCAGCATCCGCCTGCGGGGTAATGAAGCGCGGGCCTATCACACCCATCAGCATATGAAGAATCTGCCCCTGGCGTCCAGCTGCGCTATTCAGCCGCAGCGGGCCTTTGACCCACCGTATCCGCAATGCGGCTTTCAGCAGGATGAGCGGATGCCTAAGCTGTTTGATGTGTATTTAAAAATGAATGCTCAGCTGTCCGCGCAGGCATATCATGATGAAGCGTTTAACTGCTTGGATTATTTTGTCTATCTGGATGCGGCGCGGCTGGCCAAAGATTTTATTTTGCAAAAAAAAATGATTATGAAGCCTTTTCTAAATCACAAAAAATCATAAAGAACGCTGATTTTCCCGTTTGAAATGGCATAAGGACTCATGCAAAATAGCACTGTGGTTGATTAAACAGATGATGAAGACTTATGTGCCAGCTGTTAGGGATGAATTGTGCGACACCTACGGATATTACCTTCTCATTCCGCGGCTTTTCTCAGCGCGCGGGGATTACCTCTGACCATTGTGACGGTTTTGGCATCGCATTTTTTGAAGATAAAGCTTGCCGGCTTTTTGCCGATAACCAGTCTGCTGTTGAGTCGCCGATAGCAGAGCTGATCCGCAATTATCCCATTAAATCACGTAATGTGATTGCGCACATCCGCAAAGCGACTCAAGGCAAAATCAATCTTGAAAACGCTCATCCATTCAGCCGTGAACTGTGGGGGCGGCAGTGGATTTTTGCCCATAATGGCGACTTGCATGATTTCCATCCCGAACTGGCAGGGCGTTTTACACCAGTCGGCAATACTGACAGCGAGCGTGCGTTCTGCTACCTGCTGGAACAGCTGGTAAAGCGCTTTGGCTATACCGAACCGTCCTTGGATCAGGTTTTTGATGTGCTGTTGGAAGTTTCGCCTCAAATCGCTGAACATGGCACCTTTAATTTCTGCCTATCCAATGGACAGGCGCTGTTCGCTTACGCCATTACCAAATTGCACTGGCTGGTGCGTGAATATCCATTCAAGCCTGCGCAGCTGATTGATCTGGATGTTGAGGTGGATTTCAGTGAAGTGACAACGCCCGAAGACCGCGTAGCAGTCATTACCACTGAGCCGTTAACGCAGAATGAAGTGTGGACGGCTTTTGAGCCCGGTGAGTTGATTTTGTTTCAGCATGGCCGGCCAATTCGCCACGGCAAAACGCATATTGAGCGTTTGGAGCGAGAGCATTTAGATCCGTCTCTGAAGCGGGTGACGAAAGCGGACCAATATTAATTCAGCTGGACTTTATTGCGGGTTTGCTGCCCGCATTGGCTGAAACCGCAAGAGCTTAACTGTATTAATGTATAGTCTGGTTAAATTATAAATAGTTGAATTGATTAAAAAATATCTTAGCTTTATGGTCGGGTATTTTAATAAATAGCTTGTAAAACAATAAGGTATAAAAAACAGAATCAATATTGCATAAACCCGAGTATTTCACTTCATTTTTATTTTTTCAGTTTAGCTATATCATTAATTTTAATGTGATTTATCTTTTAAATTGTTACACAGGTGGTCGGAATGAAAATGAAATGGGTTCCAGAATATAATACCGGCATCGATGTGATTGACGATCAGCACAAACGTATTTTGGACTACATCAATGAAATTGATGGTGTTGATGCCCATGTTGATCGTGAACGAGTAAAGCAAATTCTTGAAAATATTATTGATTACACGCAATCACATTTTACTTTTGAAGAGTCTCTTCAAGAAGAGGCGGGCTATAAATACCGTGTACCGCATAAGCGCGTGCATGATTTATTTATTAAAAAAATTGAATCATACCGCGACCGTTTCGAGCTGGGCCATTCAATTGAATCTGAACTGCATGAAGTGCTGTCAAAATGGCTGATTAATCATATTCAGCACGATGATGCAGATTATGTCGGCGCAGTAAAAGAAAATATGATGGGCATTATTAAAGAAAAAGAGAAGAAAAAAGGTAAAAACTGGTTCGCCCGGTTCTTCTCATAAAATTAAAATAAGAGTTAATAATTAGAATTAAAATGTGAATATAACTTGGCGCAGCAAATCACTGTCATGGTGATTTGCTTTTTGTTTTTGATTTTCAGCCTTGAGCAGGGCAAAATAGCGCTAGATTTTATAAAGGAATGCATCATGCAGGATCATGCTATGTCAAAATGGTTATCGCCTCTGATGGCATTTTGTTTGTCGTTTATTGTGATCGCCACTTTGGCGCCGATGACCGGCATTCAAATTGACCGCCAGCTGGATTTTTGGATGCTCTGGCTCACTGCAATGCTGATTCTGGCATTGCCAGTCTGCTATTTAGAGATTGCATTAGCCAAACGCTCTAAAACAACCGCATTACAGGCCTTATCCAATTTGACACGCGATGCGGACGCATCTCAAAAGTGGCGTTTAGCAGGCTGGTTCGGTGCAGTATTTATTCCATTTCTGGCAGGGGGAATGCTGTCGAATTCCGCTCAGATATTAAATGTTTCCGCAGGGTTCAGTGCCGCGCCTAATATTTTGTTTGCGGCATTGGCAGTTGCCGCTGTCGCTGCTTCTTTTATTCCGCGTCAATTTACGGTGCTTTTGACTGCTGCGGGTGTATTGGCCGCTTTGGTTTTGGCGAATGTCTTCGGCACAGCACTGCCTGCGTGGCAGGTCACACCCGTGGAGTTCAGCGAGTGGGGCAGCGCATCTGTACTGGCTTTGGTGGCAAGCGGCTTGGGTTTAGGCCTGTATTGGCAAAGCAGTTTGTCAGCCGTTCAAACGCAGGATTCTGCAACGAAATCCGCCTTGCCGATTTGGATTGCACAGCTGCTGGCCGTTGTGGCGTTCGGCTTCTTTGCCGTAGCTTCGGTTATTCCAGCTTATATTTTAACATTTGCAACAGTAATGGCTGCCGGCTTGATTTTAAATATGGCGCGTGAGCAGCTGCAGCAGCGCCAATTGCAACTGCCTGTGCAATGGCTGATTTTACTGGCGGCTGTATTTGTGTGGGCTGTTCCACAAGTCACGGCTGTTTTCAATCTGGTCTTGATGCTGTGGGGCTTAGTGATTTGCTTGATTTATGCGGTATTTGCGGGATGGATTATGAAAATCAGTCATTTGCGTAAAGCGATGAATTTCAGCAATGAAGCGCTTTACAACATTTGGCGCATTGCGGTGCGTATCGTGCTTCCTCTGGCCATTATCGCTGCGATGATTGCTGTGATAGGAAAGTTCTTCTGATGACGGCGCAAGCGCAGGTTTGGGTGGCATTTGCAGCTGCGGATCGGCAGTTTCATCTTGCTGTTCCTTTTAAAGATGGCATGACGGCTTTAGATGCGATTGAACAAAGCGGAATCGCCGATCTTGTAGATTTGCCTGAAACGCTGCGGCTGGGAATTTTCGGCGCGCATTTGCAAAATCATCATCAGCTTTTGACAGCTGGCGACCGTGTTGAAATTTACCGCGCCTTAACCATTAATCCGAAAGATATCCGCCGCAATCGGGCAATTAATCATCCGGTAGGGCGCTTTAGTCAGGGAAATCGCTTTAAACAATTGAAGCAATAAGAAAAACCCCTCAATGAGGGGTTTCTTTTTATCTTAAACTGACTATAGTGGAGGCGCATTTAGAATCGCTTCTTTAGAACCCGGCAGGCCCGGCTGAGTTGCAGGAATAGTTTCCAAGCCTTCAACTTTTTCTACAATGCCTTGCTGGTTAAAGTAAATTTTTAAATGCTGCCCTTGCGCTGCTGCGATCTTTGCTTTTTTTGCATAAGTGCCTGGGGTATAGTTGTAAATGTAGTCCCAGCGTAAAGGATTCATTGGATCTGTAACCGTTGGGCTGCCAAGTAAAAAGCGGACTTGCTGGAAGCTCATGCCAGGCTGGATTTTAGCTGCTTGCGCTTGTGTTAAAGGCGTTCCTTGAGGAATATCAACTTTATAAACGCCCAAGGTTGAACAGCCTACGAGCAATGAAGTGACGAATAACGTCAGCATGAGTTTTTGCATTTTGCTACACTATCCCAAATTAATTATGATGCATTTGATCCAAGGATAGATCATACTGCATCTAAAGTTTGTTGCATATTCCAACTTTAATTTTGTTGAGAGACCTTTTTTCATGCCGATATCAAACCAAGATTTACGCAAAGCTGGACTTAAAGTTACGCTTCCACGAATTAAAATATTGGAATTATTAGAAAATTCAAGACAACATCACTTAAGCGCGGAAGATATTTATAAGACTTTACTTGAACAGGGTGAAGATGTTGGTTTAGCAACTGTTTACCGTGTGTTAACGCAATTTGAAGCGGCAGGCATTATTCAGCGCCATCATTTTGAAAACAATCATTCTGTTTTTGAGATTATGCAGGAAGATCACCACGATCATATCGTGTGCCAGAACTGTAATAAAGTTGTGGAATTCACCAATGATGTAATCGAGCATGAACAGCATGAAGTGGCGAAAAAATTCGGTTTTGAATTGACTGGCCACTCATTGAATCTTTACGGTTACTGCGATGCGCCAGAGTGCCGTGACGCTTACCGCAAGAAATAGTCTTATAGCGAAAATTCAGTGCTGAGCAATAAAAAAACAGGCTTCATCAGAGGCCTGTTTTTTTTGGCCAATTTTTAGGACTGACCATCAAACGTAATATTTGAGCTGGCATGCAGCAGGCGGTCACCGCCTTCTTCAGACAGTTTGATTTGTAGACGCAAGTCGTTGGGTGAGTCTGCATGTTTGAGCGCATCTTTGTAGGTAATTTGCTTGGCTTTATACAAATCAAACAACGCTTGGTCAAACGTTTGCATTCCCAATTCACGCGAACGTTTCATCAAATCTTTAATTTCGTGCACTTCACCCTTGCGGATCAGGTCTGAAATCAGCGGGGAGTTGATGAGGATTTCAATGGCTGCGCGGCGTGAGCTGCCGTCTGGCGTTGGAATCAGCTGCTGTGCCACCATCGCTTTCAAATTCAGCGATAAATCCATGAATAATTGGCCATGGCGGTCGGCTTCAAAGAAGTGAATAATCCGGTCAATCGCTTGGTTGGCATTGTTGGCATGCAGCGTGGCAAAAACCAAGTGGCCGGTCTCGGCAAAGGCAATTGCGTAATCCATGGTTTCACGGGAACGGATCTCGCCAATCAGAATCACATCCGGCGCCTGGCGCAGCGTGTTTTTCAGCGCGATTTCAAATGAATCTGTATCAATGCCGACTTCACGCTGCGTAATGATGCAGCCTTTATGCTCATGAATAAATTCAATTGGATCTTCAATAGTAATGATATGGCCATGTGAATTTTCATTGCGGAAGCCAATGATTGAAGCCAGTGACGTGGATTTACCAGTACCGGTTGCGCCAACAAAAATGATAATGCCGCGTTTGGTCATGGCCAATTCTTTTAAAATTGGCGGCAGTTTCAATTCATCCATGGTCGGAATGACCGTTTCAATGCGGCGCAGCACCATGCCCGGCTGGTCACGCTGCTGGAATGCGCTGACACGGAAACGGGAGGATTTGTCTTTGTTGCTGATGGCAAAGTTGCATTCGCGTGTATCCGCAAACTCCTTGCGCTGCTTGTCTGACATGATGGAGTTGAGCAGCTGGCCGACTGTTGCGCCTGGCAGCTTGGTAGAGCCAATCGGCATAATGGTGCCGTTGATTTTAATTGAGGGCTCTACATCAGCGGTGATAAATAAGTCAGATGCTTTTTTCTCGACCATGTAGTCGAGCAAGCCGTTAAAGTCCATAAATAGTCCCCAATGACAGTATTATTATGCTTATAGGAAAGATTCAGGCTGTTTTGCAGCTGTACGCGCAACTTGCGGGCTGATGATGCCTTTAGAGACTAAGCCTTTTAAGCTTTGATCCAGCGTCGTCATGCCGTAGTTTGCACCTGTCTGAATGGCCGAATACATTTGCGCCACTTTGTTTTCACGAATCAAGTTGCGGATGGCTGGAATACCGATCATGATTTCATGCGCAGCGACACGCCCGCCGCCATTTTTCTTCAGCAGTGTTTGTGAAATAACCGCCTGTAAGGATTCTGACAGCATGGCGCGAACCATATCTTTTTCTTCAGCTGGGAAAACGTCAATCACACGGTCAATGGTCTTGGCAGCAGAGGTGGTATGCAGGGTGCCGAAGACCAAGTGGCCTGTTTCTGCGGCTGTTAAAGCCAAACGGATCGTTTCAAGGTCACGCATCTCGCCGACCAGGATAATATCGGGGTCTTCACGCAATGCTGAACGGAGCGCTTCGTTAAACCCATGGGTATCGCGATGGACTTCACGCTGGTTGATCAGGCATTTTTTTGATTCATGCACAAATTCGATAGGATCTTCGACGGTTAGAATATGGTCATAACGGTTGTCGTTGATATAGTCCATCATTGCTGCCAGGGTGGTTGATTTACCGGAACCCGTTGGCCCTGTAACCAGCACAATGCCGCGCGGATATTCACAGATATCCTTAAAGATTTGGCCCATGCCTAAGTCTTCCATAGAAAGGACTTTTGATGGAATGGTCCGGAATACCGCGCCTGCGCCGCGGTTTTGGTTGAATGCGTTGACACGGAAACGGGCAACACCGGGCACTTCAAAAGAAAAGTCTGTTTCCAGCTTTTCTTCAAAGTCCCGGCGCTGTTTATCATTCATAATGTCGTAGACCAGTTTGTGAACTTCTTTATGTTCCAAAGCCGGTAAATTAATGCGGCGGACTTCGCCATCCACACGGATCAGCGGCGGCATGCCTGCCGATAAGTGCAAATCGGATGCACCATTTTTGGCCGAAAATGCCAGTAATTCTGTAATGTCCATAATATCCCCGAGAACGTTTAAATCTTAATTATTTTGATAGAATAATAAGGCTTTCCCTCAGCTTAACCAACTGTTAGTTAAAGGGCAAAGAAAAAAAAGATGAATGAAATGAGAACCCCGTCAATGAATACACTTCAACAAGCAAGAGATCAGGTCCTGTGCCAGATTCGGCAGGCCTGCGCGCAGGCTGGACGCGATGCGCAGACGGTGCAGCTGCTGGCTGTGTCCAAGACGCATCCGAGTGAAATGCTGCGGGAAATGCATGCTGCGGGCCAGCGCGCTTTTGGTGAAAATTATTTGCAGGAAGCTTTGGAAAAAATAGAAGCGCTGGCAGATTTAAACATTGAATGGCATTTTATCGGGCATGTGCAGCGCAACAAAACCAAACAGCTGGCCGAAAAATTTGCCTGGGTGCATGGCGTTGACCGCTTGATTATTGCTGAGCGCCTATCTAGCCAGCGTGATGTTTCGCAGGAGCCTTTAAATATTTGTCTGCAGGTGAACATTGATGCGCAAGACAGCAAAGATGGCTGCCAGCCCGCTGACGCTGCAGAACTGGTTGCCCGGATCAGCCAGCTGCCGCATTTGCGCTTACGCGGCTTGATGGTGATTCCGGCGCCAAACAATCCGCAAGCCTTTGCTGATGCGCGTCAATTATTCGACCTTGTGAAAGACCAGCATGCGCATCCTGAAGACTGGGATACCTTAAGCATGGGGATGTCAGGCGATATGGCTGAGGCGATCGCCGCCGGTTCAACCATGGTGCGTGTCGGCACAGCGCTGTTTGGCGTCCGCGATTATTCCAAGCAGGCCTGATTTTTTGATGAAAACAGGCTGCCGCAAATGAACCTCATTTAATTGCCATTGACCCAAAAGTTGCTGATGAGGAGATAATTCAGCGCTTTTAGGGCTGTATCACAGATTGAAAATACATCAGGCGCGGCAGGAACTATTTATCAATGAATAGAACCTGCGGGTTCAATTTCGGCTTTAAAAGTTGAACTTTCCATAAAAGTTGCGTACAAAACAGGCAGGATCGGGCGTTAGATTGCTTGATCTTCTGAAGATGAAATGACTCAATTTGCAGAACAAAAGGAAGGTTCATGGCCGCTTATTATCAATTAATTCAAAGAGAAACGGAAAGCGATGGAACTGTCGCGGCATTATATTGTTCGACCCTCTCTGCGCAGGGCGCGTGGAATGAACACGAGCAGCATATGGCGCCTGCAACCGGAATTATCTGTGCTGAACTGGATCGTTTTTTCCCGCGCAATGACATGCGCATCGGCCGCATCAGCCTGGATATTTTCGGCCTGATTCCAGCTGGGGAGTTCAGCATTCGAACTAAAGTGATCCGTCCGGGAAAAACAATTGAATTGATTGAATCTGAGATGAGTGCGCAAGGGAAAGTCTGCATTGCGGCGCGCACTTGGCGCATGATGAAGCAGGACAGTCAAAGTGTCCAAGGGCTGGAAGATATGTGTGTGGAAAGGCCTGAGTATGCGCCAATTTGGGAAGGAATTCACCAGTGGCCGGGCGGCTATATACAATCGATAGAAGCGCGCAGCCATGAGCGGCGTACAGGCAAGGGCATTGTTTGGATCCGCACCCAGCATGAAATGATTGAAGGTGAAAGCAGTTCCGATTTTGTGCGCTTGATGGGCATGGTGGATACGGCCAACGGTATTGTGCCAAGACAGGATTGGCCGTTTAAATGGGGCTTTCCGAATCTGGATTTGCAGATTCATTTGCACCGCATGCCAAAGGGGCAATGGCTTGGGCTGGAAACTGTACAGCAATATGGCGATGATGGCATCGGCTTAAGCAGTTCGGTTTTACATGATGTGAATGGCCCTTTTGGCCGCAGTGAGCAGATTTTAACGCTGCGGAAATTAGCTTAACGCCGCCATCGGTTTCAATAGCGCTGCCGTTCTGCGGCAGCAGGCAAGGTCTTATTGCCTGCTGCTTTACAGGGGCTTTGCATAAATCAACAATTTGCTGCGTCATTGGCTTTCTGATACCCGTATACTGGTGCTTATAAATATTCTAATAAAGGCCAGCGCGATGACACGGATTCAAATGAAACTATGGAGCATTCTCTCCAGCATTTTTATGCTGATTTTAACGGCCTGCAGTTCCACGGCGGTGCAATCCCCAAGTGATGCATCACAGAACATGCAAGCCGCATCAGAAATGGCCAGTGCTGATTTGGCACAGCCTGCAGCCAGCCGTGCGTCGCTATCTTCAGGCAACAGCCGTATTTTGACTGAACAGCGCCTAGGGACGAAATGGGGCGATGATATTAATTCACCCATTACTCAAGTGAATTTGAAGCGGCTGAGCGCTGCGCCAATTGCTGAAACGCAAATCCGCTATGCGGACAAGCCATTTTCAGGGCGCGGCATTAACAGCATTTCTTTAGCTTCCGGCAAAATCAGTTTTTCCGTGGTGGATGACCGCGAGCGCACTTTGCCGCTGTACCGCGATGGCCAGCAGTATTTCCTGTCGGCCCGCGAGGGGCAAAGCTACGTACTGAAATACAGCAACAGCAGTGCGCAAACCTATGAAATTGTTGCCAGTGTGGATGGGCTGGATGTGATTAACGGCCAAAGGGCGTCACGCTACAACAGCGGCTATGTGCTGCGGCCCTACAGCAGTTTGGCTATCGAAGGCTTCCGTAAAAGCAATGCCGCAGTGGCTTCTTTTACCTTCAGCAAGCCTAAAGAGTCTTATGCTGCCAATTCGGCCAATGGTTCTATTTATAACACTGGCGTGATTGGCACCGCGGTATATGAATTGAATGCGCCGCGCGGCAGTGCGCAGCCGGAAGGGCAATATGCGCCTGCGCCGAATGCGTTTCCTGCAGATTAAGCGCTTAATTGTCATGGCCAGTGCGGATTTGGCCGCGCCAGATCAGCACACCACCGCAATGGTGCTGGCGCCTGCGCCTAATGGCCGCACCTGAATCTGCACAGGAATCCGTTCGTGCATTTCCTGAATATGGGAAATCAGCACCACTTTACGGCCTTGATTCTGCAGTTGATCGAGTGCATTCATCACCATATGCAGGGATGAGGCATCTAAGGTGCCAAAACCTTCATCGATAAACAGTGATTCAATTTTCATTGAACCCGACGCCATATTGGCAATTGCCAAAGACAGGGCAAGGGCGGTGAGGAAGGATTCGCCGCCAGACAGTGAGGCCACGGAACGGGTTTCTCCATCCATATCATGGTCAATAATCGCTAAACTGAGCGAATTTTCTAAACGCTTTAAAGTATAGCGCTGTGACAGCATCGCCAATTGCTGATTGGCGTGTTCCAGTAAAATATCCAAATTATATTGCTGCGCATAATCACGGAATTTTTTACCTGCGGCATCTCCCATTAAGCCAGAGATTTTGCCCCAGCGGTGTTCTTCCTGCTGGATTTTCTGAATCTGATCTGCAAATTGCTGTTGCTTTGCCACATTCTGCTGATGCAGCTCAAGTTTAAGTTTGAGCTGATCCCGAATTTCCAGCTGCGCACTTAGCATTGCAGCATTGTCTGAAATCAGCTGCAGCAATTGCGCTAAATCAATTTCAGGCTGATGCGCCGCATGTTCGGTTTGCTGCTCTTGCATGGTTCTTAATGCAGAACTTGCCTCATTCAATAAGCGTTCAGCATTTTGCAGTTGCTGGCGGATTTGCTGCTCCTGAGCTGGGCTGATCTGCGCCAATTGCGCTAAACCCTCAAGGTTAAAATCAGTATGCTGAGCCAGCCAGTGTTGAATCTCTTGGCTGACGTGCTGCGCATGATTTTGATTCTGCTGCTGCTGCGCTTTAAGCTGTTCAAGCTGACTCTTTTCTTGCTCAAATTGCTGCCGCAGTTGCTCAAAACTTTGCTTCAGTTGCTGATAATGGTTTTGAGCCTGCTGACGGTTGCTATCATATTGAGCCAGCCAGTCATTGGGTTTTACATCTGCCAATCCCGTCATTCGCTGAATCAATTGAATGGCTGTTTCTGTATTTTGCTGCCCTTGGGCTTTGATTTCATTCAGGCCTTGCGCAGTATCGGCAATGTGCTGTGCCGTATTTTCAATATTCAGCAGCAGTGTTTTAAGCCGCTGATTTTGAAGGTCGAGCTGTTTGGACTGCCGTTCTGATTGATCAAGTTGATGAAGACGCTGTTTGAGTTGCTTCAAAACCTGTTGAGCAGCCGCAATGCTCTGCTGTTGCCAAGCCGTTTTTTCGCCATCATTGAAACAAGCGACAATATGTTGAACTTGGTTCTGCCAATGCTGTGCGGTTTGAATCAGGTGCTCAGTCTGTTGAATTGCTTTATCCAGTTGCTGCTGATGCTTAATGCTTTGCATCCACTGATTTGACTGCATTTCAATCTGTTGAAGATCAGTCTGAAATTGCGTAGCGAGATGATTCAATTGCGCTGTAATTTCAGCTTGAGTGAGAGCAAAATCAATGTGGATATGGGCAGTTTGAGTTTGTTCAAGTAATGCTTTTTGTGCGGTGGAAATTTTATCCGCAGCGCTTTGAATCGAAACTTTGAATTGTTCCAATTCGCTGGCCAGCTTGGTTAAATGCTGTTGACTCTGCTGCCAAATATTTAAACATTCTTGCTCTTTGAATGCCGCTTGCTGTTCTTGCTGCTGCTGTAATTCAAACAGCGCTTTAGACACAGCAGAATCATCCACTTTGTACGGATGAGAAGTGCTTCCGCAGACCAGACAAGGTTCATCATCTTTCAGTTCTGCACGTAAATGTTCAACATTTTCAGTATGCAGTAAGCGCTGCTGCTGCAGGATTTCTTGCAGTTTTAAACGTGCATCTTTGGCGGATTGAAAATCATGTTCAGCATCCAGTGTGCTTTTTTCAAGCTGTTGAAATTTGACAGATGAGGCCGCTAATTTATCTTGAAGCAGTTGAGTATCCATCTGTAAATCAAAAAAATGCGTCAAATTTTGCCGAACCACATTCTGCTGATTGCGCTGACTGATTTTAAAATCACGCTGCTGGCGGGTCTGCTCAAGCAGGCCTTCAAGCTGTTCAATATTGCCAAATTGCTGAATAGATTGTGCGAGCTGATGTTTTTGCTCTGCTAAACGATTCTCAGCCTGCGCCACATTGCCTAATTGATTTTCAATATTCTGATATTGCTGAATAAATTGCTCTAACTGTTGTAAGTGAGCAGTTAAGCCCTTATCCAAACTGGAAAATTGTTGAGTTTCTGCAAGCTGTTGATGCAAGGTGTTTTGCTGTTGATTTGCATGCTGAATCTGCTGTTCCAGCGCTTGTTGCTGCATTAACAAGGGTGCTTTGGCTGTTTCTAATTCGGTGAGTTTTGCACTGATTTTTTTATATTCACCTGCAAAAAAATCACGTTCCTGAACACATTTGCGAACTTCGCTTAGCGATTCACGGTGAATGTTTTCAAAGTTTTGCTGTTCAGAGAATGCTGTTTCAGCTCGGGTAAAACGTGATTTTTCAGTTTCAAATTGGCTTTGAATGGTGTCAAAAAGCTGCTGCTGTTTCTGAATTTGTGGGGCAAGTTGCTGCTCTGTTTTAAGTAATTGCTGCTGTTGAAACACAGTGGGGCGAATGCTTGAAAATATTTCCAGGCGGTTTAACCGTTCACGTTCCGGGGCTAAATCCTGTTGCGTTTTGAGCTGAACATTGACAAGCTGCTGTTTGAGAAGGATCTCACTATCCAATTTTTGCTTTCGGTCAAACCATTGCTGCTGTTTTTCAAGCTGTGATTTATCCGTATTCAATTTCTGATGTTCAGCATCCGCTTTTTGAAACTGAGCTGTGAATTCAGCGACTTGCTCCTCTGACAATAATTCAATATGCCCTAACAAGTTTTCTAAATCTTTGCGCTGCTTTGCAATATCGGCCGTTTTTCGAAAGGCTAACTCACCAATTTTCCCAAAAATTGAAGAGTTGGTCAGATATTCCAATAATTCACCGCGTTCATTGTCACGGGCTTTTAAAAAAGCCGTGACTTCAGACTGCGCCAGCAGTACCGCCCGGGTGAATTGCTCAAAGCTCAATTGGGTAATTTTAAAAATGCCGGCATCAACGGCTTTGGCTTTATCCGCCACAACG
Organism: Acinetobacter bouvetii DSM 14964 = CIP 107468; assembly: GCF_000368865.1. Classification (GTDB taxonomy): domain Bacteria; phylum Pseudomonadota; class Gammaproteobacteria; order Pseudomonadales; family Moraxellaceae; genus Acinetobacter; species Acinetobacter bouvetii. The sequence goes on along the minus strand of NZ_KB849727.1, from coordinate 1,112,861 downwards.
ACGCCATCGGTCAGGCATTTTAAATAGCGCTGCACACTCTGTAATTTGCCATCGGCTTTTTCACGCGAACGTTTAATTTCCCAGCGGGCTAAATACTGTTTTTGATCTTGTGCAATAAAGGTCAATTCTGCAAAGCCATGCGCCGTGCCGCGGCGCAGCACGGTGAGGGGGGAATTGGTTAAAAGTTCTGAACCATCTACATCCTGCAGTTTGCCGTCACTGTCCTTTAAACGTGGAATTTTATTAAAGAGCGCGAGGCACATGGCGTCTAAAATGGTTGATTTTCCGGCCCCTGTTTTGCCGACAATTGCCACCAAGCCTACTGAGGCCAAAGGTTCAGATTCAAAATCAATAAAATGTTCACCGGAAAGTGATGCCAAGTTTTTTATGCGGATTGATAAAATTTTCATGGCAAATCCCTAAGCCTCATGCTCATTTTCAAGTGTTTTTTCAGCTTCCTGCACCAGGCAGAGAAAGTCTTTCAACACTTGATCATCATTTGAATAACCTTGTTTCTCCCAAATTTGCTGAAAGAGCTTTGCAGGGGTTGGCGGCTCTAAGCTGATTTGAGTATTTTCATCGCCACTTTTTTCTGAAGCTAAATATTGCCGTGAAATCCGCACCAGACGGTAACGGCCTTTCGGCAGGGCATCCTCAAATTGCTGACGCAAATTGGGCTGCGGCGGTACAGCCGTATGATATTCAATATCGACATATTCACGATGGTCAATATTGTCAATTTCACCATGCGGCAAGGCTGTTAATTGAGTAAAGACATCATTCAATTCACCTTTAATTTTATGCAGTTGCACACTGCGCGGAATAGCGGCGGCTTCAAATTGAAGGCGTGATTCATCTGTCTGAGTTGGATCAATGGTGACTTCAACTATTTGATGCTTATAGTTGATTTCACTAAAAGACAGCGGAATCGGTGAGCCGCTATAGCGAATGTGCTCTTGTCCAACTTTCTGAGGCTTATGCAAATGGCCCAGAGCCACATAATCAATGGCATCATCAAAAAGCGCTGTCGAAAGGGCTTCTTCATTGCCAATAATAATGGGGCGTTCCGAGTCAGATGTTTCGCCGCCCTGCATATGGGCATGTGACATTAAAATCAGCGCCTGATCGTCTGTTGTGCGTTTTTTCGCTTCCGTGATCAGCTGCTGGTGCAGATAGGCAATGGCATTTTGGCTGCTGGCGGTTTGTTCATTAAATCCTGTAATTTCAGCGGGGCGAAGGAACGGCAGGGTTAAACACCAGGCCACAATCTTTTTATGTTCATCATAAATGGGCACCAGCAATCGGTCTAAGTCGATCTGACCCTCTGCATTTTTATGAATGACTCCGACTGTTTTAGCATTGTATTTTTCAAGCAAGGGCTCAACTTGCTCAATGCGGTATCCTGAGTCATGATTGCCTGCAATCATCAAGGTTTGCATATTGGGGGCAATGTCATGCGCGTCTGCTAAGAACTGATAGAGCTGTTTTTGCGCAGCGGATGCAGGATTGATGACATCAAAAATGTCACCGGCAATGAGCAGGGCATGCGGTTGTTTTTGCTGTATTTGTTTAATTAACCATGCCAAAAACTGTTCATGTTCATACTGACGGGAATGGTTATAAAAGAATTGTCCCAAATGCCAGTCGGATGTATGAAAAAAGCGTACAGTCATGTGAACTCAAGTGTTTAAAATGCCCTGTATAACTTAGCATAATTTCATTGATTCGAGATGCAAGAACATTGCAGCGCGGCATGCTGTGTCTGGAAAATGATTTCCATCTAAATATGTGAGGGATAGGCAGCATTAGCTGGGCTGCTGCAGCCGGCTTTTTTATTTTGCATTTGCATCCACTTGAACCAGTCCAAATGTATTGTTATCAGGGTCAAGAAAATAGCCTTGCCAGCATTTGCTGGGAATGGCGAATTTTTCCATCGCAATTTTTCCATTTAAAGCCAAGATTTTTTCTGCCGCCGCATCAAAATCGTCCACTTCAAAGGAGCAGGTAAAGGCATTCGTGCCGCAATGGGTTGGCGGAACGGGCGCTGGACGCGCTAATAATCCGCCATGCATTGCCGCCGTTTCAATTTGATAGTATTCAATGGGCAAGCCTTCAACTTTCGTGAAATTCCAGCCAAAAACCCCGTGATAGAATTTCATCTCGCGAGACGGATTAGATGACTGGATTTCAAAATAACAGAGCTGATTCATCCTAGACCCTCATGATGGTTTTGCCGCCGCATATGCATAAAACCATTAGACCGATTCTTCTGCTGTTTGCTGTTCAGCACGGCAGGCTGCGCTGAAATAATGTGGTTTATCATTAAAAAATTAAAGCATTTTTCTGAATTTTGACATATGACGTAATGTTGCTTTATTGTGTGAAAAACATGCAGTGTTATTCTAGGCATTGTATTAATATAAGCTAAAGCCAGATGCTTAGTGGGTTGATCATGGGTAAAGAAAAAAGCAATTTTTTTCTGTAAATATCATAAGAATTTAGCTTATTACAAAAAGTGCAAATCAGCGCCAGGCCGAAATATGACGAACTATCCTTTTGATTCAGAAAAAATGTCGAATGACATGATTTATAAAACCCTCATTGAGTCGACTTTAGCGATTCCATGGAGCATTGATTGGGAGACTAAAACATTTAGCTATATTGGGCCGCAGATTGAAAAACTGCTGGGCTGGCCGCAGCATTCATGGCAGTCCGTTCAAGATTGGGTGGACCGCATGCATGAAGATGACCGCGATCATGTGTTTAATTACTGTGTGTCTCAGTCAATTGCAGGGCTGGATCATGAAGCCGATTACCGGGCTTTGAAAACCAATGGCGAATATACCTGGATCCGCGATGTTGTGCATGTGGTGCGCAAGCCGAACGGCGAGGTAGACAGCTTAGTCGGCTTTATGTTTGATATTTCTGCGCGCAAGCGTCAGGAGGACCGGCTGAAAGCCATGCAGCGAAAGCTTGAAGAGTATTCTTATAAGGATGGCTTAACGGGCGTTGCGAACCGCCGTTTATTTGATGAATATTATTCGCGCGAATGGCTGAATTCACTCCGGGTGCAAAAGCCGCTGTCTTTAATTATCGCGGACATTGATTATTTTAAACAATATAACGATGTGAATGGCCATATTGTGGGGGATGCCTGCATTCAGCAGATTGCGCAGCTGCTGGAAAGCAGCTGTATGCGTCCGCGGGATTTGGTCGCCCGGTATGGCGGCGAGGAGTTCGTTATCGTTTTGCCTGAAACAAATTTAAAGAATGCGATAGAGGTGGCGGAAAATATTCAGCGCGCAGTCAAAGCCGCGGCTTTACCGCACAAGGCATCGCCCGTTTCGGATCAGCTGACCTTGAGTTTAGGCGTGAAATGTATTTTGCCGAGCGAAGAAAGCGGTCAAATGAACTTTTTAAGTTTGGCGGATGCCAATTTGTATCAGGCGAAAAGTTTGGGGCGCAACCGTTATGTCGCCGATCTGGCATAAGCGGCTGCACAGAACTTCAAGGTTTTGGATTGTTTTGGGAGAGGCGGAAACCGTGCGCGATGCAAAATTTTCCCATGCACAAAATAAAAGACCAGCGATTCGAGTGATAGTAAATCGCTGGTCAAAAAATTATTTCAAATTTAAGCTGTGGCTGCTGTTCAAAACTTAAATCTGAAATGAAGCTTATTGCTTTAAGAAAGGTCACCGAAACATTGTGGATGCCAGTACAAATCATCGGTTGCTACAGACCTTGTAACCTATATAACGCATAGGGCTGCAGATCGGTTGACAATAAAATGAAAAAAAAGTCATTTTTTTTTATACTGCTGTTAATCTTTTTTCTCTGGTCATCGTTCAGATGTCTTTAAAACGCTATTTCATTATATTTTTTCTGATTTGTTTGGTGCTGACCTGCATTTGCGGCGTGCTGGCGGCGTTAATGCCTGCCGGTGTCGGCGGTATTTTAACCGCTGTTCCGTATCTTGCGGCCATGATTTGGGTGCTGTTCCATTTTTTAAAACGGAATCAGCGCGCGCCAACGCAGGCCGAACGCAAGCGCCTGACTATGGGCTATACCTTGATTTTTTGGGGCTACAACATTGCTTTTCAAATTATAGGTGTTGCTGTATTTGCAATGCAAGATCCTGAAATTTGGCAGAATTTTCTGCTTTATCTGCAGCAGGCTCAATTTCTCAGTATTGTGCTGATTATGGCGCTGCTGCTGGCTATCCCGCTATATGTATTGACATATTGGTTTTATGGGCCGCAAGCCAAACGCATGTCAGTGAAGATGTTTGGACACGAATAAGCACTTGAATGCAAATAAATCTTATTTTATATCTAGGATAGATATTTATAACAATGAGATGGCGTCATGCTTAAAGAGCGGGTACTGATTACAGGCGCAAGCGGGTTTATCGGCACGCGGCTGATTGAATATTTGCTGTCGCAAGATTATGCCGTGATTGGGTTAAGCCGGCAAAAGAATTTAGTTTCGCGCCATCCCGATATGCAGTGGATTAGCCAGCTGGATGAACTGAAAAGCGATCAAATTGACTATGTGATTAATTTGGCGGGCGAAAGTATAGGCAAGGCGCGCTGGACCGATGCGCGTAAACAGCAGCTGATCCGAAGCAGGGTCAAAACGACTGAAAACTTATACGGGTATTTAGCGCAGCGCCGTATTGTGCCCAAGTGTATTATTTCAGGTTCAGCGGTCGGCTATTACGGTATTGATGCCGATGAAAAATGGCAAAATGCCTGTACAGAAGAGTCAAACCCGCAGACGATCTTTCAGTCTGAATTGTGTCAGCAATGGGAAAAAGCGGCGCAGCAATTTACTGATCAAAACACCAAGATTATCCGCTTGGGCATTGTACTGTCGGCTAAAGGCGGGATATTGCCGCAAATGCTGCGTCCAATCCGCCTGAATTTAGCAGGCAAAATTGGCCATGGCAGACAGCCTTTGGTTTGGGTGCACATTCAGGATGTGCTTCGGGCGATTGAGTTTTTAATGACCCAGCCGCTTGAAGCTAAAGTGTTTAATTTAACTGCGCCAGAACGGGACAGTCAGTCAGAATTTGCCGCATTGGCGGCGCATCAGCTGAAAAAACAGCCGTTGCTGTCAGTTCCCGCTTGGGCCATGAAACTGATGCTGGGAGAGCAGTCTCAGCTGGTGCTGAATGGGCAATATGTCAAACCGCGCGCACTGCAAAATGCAGGATTTGAATTTAAGTTTCCAACGCTGAAAGAAGCGTTGGCGGATTTGCTGAGCTGATCGCAAATACATGCTGGTGTTTAGAACGGATCTTCAAAATTTTGCCATATGAACCAAACATCCCGCTAACATTGAAAATGATGTGCGGGATGTTTCGTCATTTGATGAAGAGATTCATCTAAGGAATTGAAGAGAGATTGATGCCGCCGTTTGCGTGCCCAGTTTGCATCAGCAGAGCTGGATCATAGGCTGCAGGCTCAACAATTAACGGCTGCTGCAGCATCAGCTGGCGCAGCAATTGCGCAGACGCAGGCCCCATGCACAAGCCATTGCGGTAATGGCCAAAATTGGCCCAGAGGTTCTCTAAATTGGGCATTTTGCCAATATAGGGGATTCCCGTCGGAGAGCTCGGACGCAGCCCCGCCCATTGTTTGACGACAGGAAAATCGGACAGTTCTGGCACCATGGCCAGACTGGCTTTGTAAATGTTCTGCTGTGTTTGCGTTGACGGGCGCTTATCAAACCCCAAATGATTCATGCTGGAACCGCAGACAATATGGCCGTCTGCGCGCGGAATGAGGTACATCACCTCATTCATGCACATGGTGGGCAGCCAGTTTTCAGGCGTTTTAAACAGCAGCATTTGCCCTTGCACAGGCTCCACGGGAATAGAAAGATGCAGCTGATTTGACCAATGCTCAGACCATGCACCGGTCGCAATCACAAATTGATCGGCTTCAAAGCTTTGGCCGCAAGATGTGCGGATCGACTGAATTTTATGCTCTTGGATTTGGAAATGGTCAATCCAGGTATTTTCAAAAAACTGCACATTGGAATGTTGTTTTAAGTACGCAATAATGGACTTCAGCAGGCGCGGATTGCGCACATTGGCAATCTGCGGAAAATAAATAGCCTGCTTCAGCTGTGCTGACAGGCGAGGATTAATTTGCTCAAGCTGTTCGTGCTGCAGATATTCGCAGCGCTGCATGGGTTCCTGATATTTAGCGGCATAATTCAAGCCAATTTCAAAATCATCTTCATCGAAAATCAGCATGCCCGTTTCATGAATTTCAAAATCAATAGCTGAAATCGGCTTTAATTTGGCATTCCATGCTTGGTATAGGCTTTTGCCGTGTTTGGCAAGGTCATTGACCGCTTGCGGATAGCGCCAGGGATACATCGGGGAGAGAATGCCGCCGCCCGCCCATGAGGCTGCTTTACCGGCAGACTGCTGATCAAAAATAGCGACGGAACAGCCTTGTTCGGTCAGTTCCAATGCAGACAATAAGCCGCTAATGCCTGCACCAATAATGGCAATATGCATTCCGTGTTGCTGTTTTAAAAATTTGCACTTATTAGAGCATATCAAAATCGTTATGGCGACTGCTTTGGCTGATAAACATGCTGAGAAATTGAAAGCTTCTTTATGAATTTAAGAGATAACTAAGCCACGAAAAAATCGATTACAAAATTTTGTTAACAAAATATGATTTCCTTAATTGATTAACAGAACTTGATGATGAAACCAGCTTATAAAACGTTGAACCGCACTTTAGCATCGGGCATTTTTGCCGTCTTGGCCAGTACAGCCGCGAACGCAACAACGGGATATTTCATGCATGGCTATGGTGTAAAAGCGCAGGGCAATGCGGGAACATCAATAGCCAATTTCAATGATGCTTTGAGCATGGCCAGCAACCCTGCGGGTTTAAGCTGGGCAGGACAGCGTATTGATGTAGGCGCAACGCTATTTGCCCCAGACCGGTCTGCAGAAATTACCGGCAGTCCGCTAGCCAATGGCGAATACAGCGGCAATGGCCGTAAATATTTTGTACTCCCGGAAATCGCTTACAGCCATCAGGTGAATCATCAGGTGGCTTTAGGTTTTGCTATATATGGCAATGGCGGCATGAACACCAGCTATAAGCAGAATCCTTATGAAAAATTCGGCAATGCGGGTACAGCAGGCGTCAACTTGGCTCAAGTGTTTTTCTCGCCCTCTGTGGCGTGGAAATACAGTGAAACGCAATCGTTAGGCATTGCGGCCAATATTTTATATCAGCAGTTTGAAGGCAAAGGGATTCAAGGGTTTGCAATGCTGTCTCAGGATGGCGGCAATTTAAGCAACAATGGGAAAGACTCTTCGACGGGCATTGGTTTCCGTGCTGGCTGGTCGGGCAAGTTTCTGGATGAAAAATTGACGCTGGGCGCAAAATATTCTTCTAAAATTAGAGCGGATAAATTTGACCAATACCGCGGTTTGTTTGCTGAAAATGGCGGCTTCGATGTACCTGAAAGTTATGGCATTGGGGCTGCACTACAGGTAACCCCTGCATTTGCGGTTGCAGCAGATGTAGAGCGCATCAATTATGCAGATGTGGCATCGGTGGGGAATGATTTAGATTTGTCTCAGCCTCTGGGCTCTGCACAAGGTTCCGGCTTTGGCTGGCAGGATATCAATATCTACAAGTTAGGCCTGACGTACCAAGCTGCGCCTAAATTGACCTTGCGTGCCGGATATAGCCACAATGATCAGCCCATTAAAAAAGATCAGACTTTCTTGAATATTTTGGCGCCAGGAGTGGTGCAGGATCATTTAAGCGCGGGCGCCACATGGCAGTTGGATGAGCATCAGGATGTCAGCATTGCCTATACATATGCGCTGGAAAAAGAAGTGAAGGGTGAAAATTCGATTCCAGCTATACTTGGCGGCGGTGAAGCGAATCTGAAAATGAGTCAAAATATCCTAGGTTTAGCCTATAGCTACAAGTTCTAAACGCTTGCATTAACGCTAATATACAGCTTGAAAAGCTTAGATTTTCAGCAAAAAAAAGGCATCTCACTGGATGCCTTATTTATAAAAAAATTAAGCAGTTTGCTTATTTCATCTCTTTCAGTTTAAGCGCTGCTTCTTCTGCAAAATAAGTCCAAATACCGTCAGCGCCTGCACGGCGGCAGCTCATCAGCGATTCGATAATCACATTGTCAGACAGCCAGCCGTTTTGAATCGCGCCAGCCAGCATGGCATATTCACCGCTCACTTGATACACGAACGTTGGGATGCCAAAGGTATCTTTAACTTCACGCACGATGTCTAAATACGGCATGCCCGGTTTGACAATCACCATGTCTGCGCCTTCCTGAATATCCAGCGCAATTTCATGCAGGGCTTCGGCACGGTTGCCGATATCCATTTGATAATTGTATTTGTTGCCGCCTTTCAGGTTGCTGGATGAACCGACGGCATCACGGAACGGGCCATAAAAACTGGAGGCGTACTTTGCGGAATAGGCCATGATATTGGTATAAATATGGCCATTGGCTTCTAAAGCCTGACGGATTGAGCCAATGCGGCCATCCATCATGTCGCTTGGCGCAACAACATCCGCGCCTGCTTCGGCATGGCTCAGCGCCTGTTTAATGAGGCATTCGACGGTTTCATCATTCAGCACATAGCCGGTATCATCAACAATGCCGTCTTGGCCATGCGTAGTATAAGGGTCCAGCGCGCCGTCAGTAATCAGCACCATTTCCGGCAATTCTTTTTTCAGCAGCCGTACGGTATTCTGCACCAGGCCATTTTCATGCCAAGCAGCTTCAGCCGTTAGGCTTTTATCTTCCTGCGGCGTCACAGGGAACAGCGCCAGTTTGGAGACGCCTAATTCCATGAGCCGTTCGGCTTTTTTCAGCAGCAGATCTGCAGATAAGCGCTGAACATTGGGCATGCTTGGAATATCTTGGATTTGATTTTGCCCTGGCAGGACAAATACTGGGTATATGAGATGGTCGGCCGTCAGCTGTGTTTCACGAACCATGGCGCGAAGTTGGCCATTTTTGCGGATGCGGCGCATGCGGGTGGCAGGAAATGCTGGACGATTGAACGTATAGGTCATAACAATCTCAATGATCAGTATTAAACTTTCAGGTATTGTAGCCCCAGAATCGCCTTTTGGGTGAAATGTAATAGATTTTTGTTTTTAGGAATTCGAGCAGATGACAGGCAGTACGGAAACAAACAGTACAGAAAAAAGTTGGACAGGCAATATCGGTTCTGGCTCGGATATTGATATCAATGTGATCCTGGAAAAAATTTGCCAAGCGTTCAACAGTTCTCCTTTTTACCTGCATAACGGCATGCAGATGCGGGTTGTGGATGGCCAGGTCGAAGCGCATGTGGAAATGGGCGCAAATCTGATCGGCAATGTGGCGTTTCAGATTTTGCATGGCGGCGTAGCGGCGACCCTTTTGGACAGCATTGGAGGCATTTCCGCCATGGCGGAGCTGTACCGCAAGTCTGCGCCAGAAGATTTGGCTGAAACCAGCAAAAAAGTTTCGCGCTTAGCCACGGTGGATATGCGGGTGGATTATTTAGCCCCAGGCCGCGGCGAGCATTTCTGCGCTCGGGCGGAAACACTGCGTTTAGGGCGTAAAGGATGCACGATGCGCATGACTATGGTGAATGACGAAGGCAAAGCGATCGCGACGGCCATCGCATCTTATGCGTATTAATTTTGAACTCAGCTAAGTCAATCATAATTTACAGCATCCAATGAAAATTGGATGCTGTTGGCAGAAAAAGACTGACCAGTTACATTTATATTCTCAACAGATGATGATCTCGCTATAAAATGCGTCAAATTTAAAAAGAAATGACTTTCTCATCGACACCATTGAGGACAAAAATGTCCGTTTTCTTGCGTGAGGCAAGCGTGATGCCGTCTGACCAAGTCTGTTGGATTTAGGAAAAATCAATGACAGATGCTCTAAACACACTGCCAGATTCTCAAACTGCTGATCAGCCAAGCGATCAGGAATTAAAAGCCAAGCGCAAGAAAAGCTTAAGTTTTGTCGCGCTGATTGTAATTCTTGCGGTCATTTTATATTTGATTTGGAAATTATTTTTTAATCATTCAGTTTCAACGGACAATGCCTATGTCGGTGCGGAAACAGCCACAGTAACGTCGATGGTGACTGGGCAGGTGGCAGAAGTCTTGGTCAGCGATACGCATCAAGTGAAAAAAGGCGACCTGCTGGTGGTTGTGGATAACCGCGATGCCAAAATTGCGCTTGCGCAGGCTCAAGCCGAATTGGCCAAAGCGAAGCGCCAGTATAAGCAGACCTCAGCAAACAGCAATTCTTTAAACTCGCAGATTTATGTCAGCGATGATGTGATTCACAGCGCAGAAGCGCAAGTGGCAAAAGCGCAAGCGGATGCCGGAAAAGCGCAGGATGAATTGCAGCGGCGCAGCCAATTAGCGGCTTCCGGCGCGATTTCCAAAGAGGAGCTCAGCACGGCGCAAAGTGCTGTGAATACGGCCAAAGCCAGTTTAGATGTTGCGCAAGCAGGCTTAAATCAGGCAAAGTCTAGCCAAAAAGCGGCGCAAAGCAATAAAGCTGCGAATGACGCTTTGATTCAAGGCAGCAATGAGAACTCAGCCCCTGATGTTTTAGTGGCTCAAACGCGTGTTGAGCAGGCGCTGCTGGATTTAGAGCGTACGCAAATCAAGGCGCCGTTTGACGGAGTGGTCACCAGCCGTAAAATACAAGTGGGGCAGCGCGTAGCGCCGGGCAGCGTGCTGCTGATGGTTGTGCCTTTATCGCAGCTGTATGTGGATGCCAATTTTAAAGAAAGCCAGCTGGAAAACGTGCAGCCGGGTCAAAAAGTTGCGCTGACCTCAGATTTATACGGCGATTCGGTCGAATATCAAGGGACTGTGGTTGGCTTTTCTGGCGGTACGGGTTCGGCCTTTGCTTTAATTCCTGCGCAGAATGCGACGGGCAACTGGATTAAAGTCGTACAGCGTTTACCGGTGCGTATTCAGTTAGACCCTAAAGAATTGGCTGAGCATCCTTTGCGTGTCGGCCTATCGATGGAAGCGAAAATTGACCTGACATCGAAGTAATCGCCTATGAATACTTATGTTCCCTATGGAGACCTAAAAGGCAGCCGGCTGATACTGGCGGCTTTTGTGCTGGCGCTGGCGAACTTTATGGTCGTGCTGGACATGACCATCGCCAACGTTTCAGTCACCCATATTACAGGCAGTCTGGCGGTTTCCAGCTCACAGGGTACGTGGGTCATTACCTCCTATGCCGTGGCGGAAGCCATCTGTGTGCCGCTGACCGGCTGGCTGGCGGGGCGCTTTGGCGGGGTAAAAGTATTTACCCTCAGCTTGATTGGATTTACAGTCTTTTCAGTGCTTTGCGGCTTGTCGACCAGTTTGGAAATGCTGGTGTTTTGCCGAATTGGGCAGGGCCTGTTTGGCGGGCCAATTATGCCGCTCAGCCAAATGCTGCTGCTGCGGATTTTCCCGCCAGAGAAGCAGTCACAGGCCATGGGCATGTGGGCGATGACCACTGTCGTCGGGCCAATCTTAGGGCCAATCTTAGGCGGTTCCATCAGCGATAATTTATCTTGGCACTGGATTTTCTTTATCAATATTCCAGTGGGCATTGTCTGCGCTATGGCTGCGATGCGCCTGCTGAAACCAGCGGAAACAGAAACCGCAAAACTGAAGATTGATATGGGCGGTTTAATGCTGCTGGTGCTATGGATTGGCGCGCTGCAGCTGATGCTGGATTTAGGCCATGAACACGACTGGTTCAACAGTCCATTTATTGTGGTCTTGGCTTTAACGGCATTGATCGGGCTGATCGTGTTTACCATATGGGAGCTGACCGAACGGCATCCTGTGGTCAATATTCAAATTTTCAGATACAAGAGTTTTACGATTTCAGTATTGGCATTAGCCATGGGCTTTGGCGCATTCTTTGGCAGTATTGTGCTGATTCCGCAGTGGCTGCAGATTAATTTGGGCTATACAGCAACGTGGGCTGGCTATCTCACGGCAACCATGGGTTTTGGCAGTTTGACCATGTCGCCTTTGGTGGCAAAACTGGCGACCAAATATGACCAGCGCGCTTTGGCAAGTTTCGGCTTAAGCATATTGGGCGGGGTGACGCTAATGCGCGCCTTTTGGACGACCGATGCCGATTTCTTTGCACTGGCTTTGCCGCAAATTCTGCAGGGTTTTGCTGTGCCGTTTTTCTTTATTCCCTTGTCCAATATGGCAATGTCCGCAGTCAAGCCGCAGGAGTTGGCATCTGCGGCAGGCTTAATGAACTTTTTAAGAACCATGGCGGGCGCTATCGGCGCATCCATTGCGGTGACCATTTGGGATGATCACACTAAGCTAGCGCGCAGTGAGATGGTCGGCAGCCTGCATACGGAGGATGCTAAAGCTGCGCTGCAGCAGCAGGGCATGAGCAGCGAAACCATACAGGGTTATATTTCCAGCCTTGTGGATAAAGAGGCGCTGACCTTGTCAGCCAATCATGTGTTTTTATTGTTGTCATTTATTTTTATTACAGCGGCCTTGATCATTTGGCTTTGCCCGCGGCCGAAAACTGGAGCGGGTGGCGGCCATGCGCATTGAGTGACAGTTCTTGATAAAAAAAACCGCTTTTATAAGCGGTTTTTTTTATGGATGGGCAGCATGATAGCAAGAATGGATTACAGATCGGATTTCGCGCGTTTCAGTGCTGCTTGCCACTGCTGCAGATGATATTCACGCTGATCTGCATTCATTTTGGGTTCAAAAGCGCGTTCCAGCTGCCAAGACTGCGCAATCTCGTCTAAATTGGAAAATACTCCAGATTTTAAGCCAGCCATCGCGGCAGCGCCCCAAGCCGTGGATTCGAGCAGTTTCGGACGGAGTACTGGAACATTCAGAATATCGGCCTGAAACTGCATCAGCATGTCATTGGCGCATGCTCCGCCATCGACCCGAAGCTCTTTCAGCGGTTTGCAAATATCCGATTGCATGGCCGTCAGTACATCTGACACCTGAAAGGCAATGGCCTCTAAAGCAGCCCGAGCGATATGCGCCTTGCTGGTGCCGCGTGACATGCCGCAGAGCAGGGCGCGCGCCTCACTGTCCCAGTGAGGTGCGCCAAGGCCCGTAAATGCAGGCACTAAAACAACGCCATCTGTAGATTGAACTTGGCTGGCCAGCTTTTCTACTTCACTGCTTGTTTGAATGATGCCGAGGCCGTCACGTAGCCATTGCACGATAGCGCCAGCCATAAATACACTGCCTTCCAGTGCAAAAGTGGTCTGATTCTGTGCTTGCCAAGCGAGTGTAGACAGCAGTTTATTTTGGCTAAACTGAACCTCGTGCCCCGTGTTAAACAGCATAAAGCAGCCTGTGCCGTAGGTATTTTTCGCGGTTCCCGCTTCAAAGCAGGATTGGCCGAATAGCGCTGACTGCTGATCGCCTAAAATGCCGGTGATGGGGATATTAGCGCCAAGCAAGCCTGGCGCCGTATCTGCTACATAGCTGTCAGAACTGATGATTCTAGGTAAAATTGAAGCAGGAATTTTAAATAACTCCAGCAGCTCCTCATCCCATTGCTGGTTTTGCAAATTCATCAGCATGGTGCGTGAAGCATTGCTGGCCTCAATCACATGTTCTGCGCCTTGAGTTAAATTCCAAATCAGCCAGCTGTCTATGGTGCCAAAAGCAGCATGGCCTTGCTGCGCCAATTGACGCAGTCCAGAAATATTTTCCAGCAGCCAGACTAATTTGCCCGCACTGAAATAGGGGTCGATTCTTAGCCCCGTTTTTTGATGAATGCGATCATGCAGATTTTGCTGTATGAGCTGATTGCACCATTCTGCTGCGCGGCGGTCTTGCCAAATAATGGCAGGGGCAAGCGGCTTGCCTGTACGCTTGTCCCATACGACCGTCGTTTCGCGCTGATTGGTGAGCCCAATGGCTTTGATGTCTTTGGCTAGAATTCGTGCATTTGCTAAAGCTTGTTGTATAACGGCAATTTGTGAACTCCAAATCTCCTGCGCATCTTGTTCTACCCAGCCTGAATGCGGGGTATGTATACGTGTTTCGCGTTGCGCCGTTGCCTGAACTTGACCTTGTTCATTGAAAATAATGGCACGACTCGAAGTGGTTCCTTGGTCGAGTGCAAGTAAGTAGCTCATAAATTATTTTATTGTTTGACTTGAAAATTAAAATATTAGCGCAATTATGCTATTAAGCACATCAAGTTGTTTAAATGTTTAAAAAACGCATCGCGATATTAAACATTTGTGCTATGATTGCTAAGTACTTTGGGGGTGTTTCTGGCTTCGACGCTGGTGATGAAACTCATAGATGCATGCCGAGAGCGCATTTTCTCTCGTAAATCAAATTTGCATTTTTTAGTCGCAAACGACGAATCATACGCTCTAGCTGCCTAAGGGCAGCTTGTCCGCCTCTCCGAATACTTGTGGTTAGAGAGTCCGACTGAAGCGCACGCACACAAGTCCGTATAAAGCCAAGCCTCGGGGCTTTGTACTAAATTAAGAGGATCGCGATTTGTACCCTGTTCGTCGGGTCACAAAGAGTTAAAACAGTAGACGATATCTAAGCATGTAGTATTCTCGAGCGTAATGCTGGCGGACGCGGGTTCAACTCCCGCCACCTCCACCAAAATTCCATATAAAAAAGCCACTTTAAAAAGTGGCTTTTTTATTGCCTCGTTTTCGCAACATTTGATTTACTTATTAATTTTCAAATTAGATTCATCAACAATAAAATTTTCATAAATTTCAAGTTTTTTAAGAATTTCTGGTAGAACTTGATGAATTACTCTCATACCTGTTAATAATTCATTCATATAAATATCAGGATGAATTCTTGTTTTATTAACTCCTAAGCTCTCTGCTTCAGCTTCATGACCATTTGAATCATGATTGTCATAGATGAGGTTCATCAGCTCGGCTCGAAGAGGAATACCAGCTCGAAAAGCTTTTTCCTTGACAATATTGATCCATTTTTCAAATGAATGAGTGGTTTTAGCTTTAAACTTTTGAAAATTGGGTGCAAAAGATTCTAATGGTGGCTCAATTTTACTTGCTGCAAGTCCTAACAAGCATGGTTCAATGTTACATGCATCTGTATTTTCTAAACCCAAATCATCGTCATAAAAAAAGTCATAAATGTATGCCGCGTAGAAGCCATAAACATCATTAAGCGCGCTAAAAATTTTATAAATTAATGATGAATAAGGGTTTTCGTAAATCACTTCATATATAGAATTAAATGTTTCGTCATATTGCTTATCATCTATAGAAACCTCAAATTCTAAATCTAATTCTTGAGGATATTCAGGTGGGAAATTTACTCCCATTTGCTGCAAAGTTCTCAGTGTGGATTGAGTTAGAAGATCTAATTCATCATAAAGAGGTGTTGTTTCATAGCCAGTTTCTGCATTATCACGAACCGTTTCAGCAATAAATTGAGTCAATTTGTTCCATTTTTCGGCACTTTCAGTGGAACCTGTTAATAAAATAAACTCTGCTGAAAAATCACCTAAGTTAAGTAATTTTTTAAATTTTTCCTCCATTTCAAAAGATATATATTCACCCTTTTTCCATTTTGTAATTTGGGTAGGGGAAACTTCCAAAGCTTGGGCAAGCTCTTTTTGAGAGCATTTAAGCATTTTTAATGCTAGATCAATATATGGGATGCTATTCATAATAATTTAGTAAATAGATATAATTTTTACTAAATTAAATTTTTTGACTGGAATTTACAAGTATTTTATTGCAAGCGATTGGTAAATAATGATGATTTAGTGATCTAGATAACTGATGGTATCTTCGGTTGTTTCTGGGTGCTTATTTCTGGCAATCAATATGTCCTTAGTAAATGATTTTTATTAGATTTTATGAAATGAGCCCATTTGTATTAGTTTTATAGCGACATATTTTGACTTGCATCAGGTGTTTAAGGCTGAAATCGTTTTATTTTTCGGTAAACTATGGCGTGTCCTCATTTGGCTTTGTAGCAAATAAATAAGCACGCTAAGAACAACATGGACTTATAATTTCGAGCTAATTTTTCAAAACGTGTGGCAATACCGCGAAAATGTTTTAAACGAGCAAACATATTTTCAACAAGATGCCTTAAGCGATATAGGTGATGATCAAACTCTATGTTGGGTTTTCTGCTGTTAGATTTTCTCGGAATAATAAGAATCATCTTACGATGCCGAGTAACTTCACGCTTTCAAAAAGTTTATTTGATTTATGTATAGGTGCAACAAGATTATATACTGGAATTTCAGAGCAAAGAGAACTACCAATACAGCTTCCCTGCCTAGAAGAACAAACAAAAATCGCCAATTTCTTATCGAATCTTGACCAAAAAAATTGAAATCGTGGCACAGCAAATTGAGTAAGCAGAAACGTGGAAAAAGGCGTGTTACAGCATATGTTTGTTTAGTTTTTTTATTTTCATAGATTGAGTAGAATTACTGGATATTTAACACTTTATAAAATGTAAATTAGGCTGATTATGAAAAAAATTTTACTCTTTGCCTTTATGCTATTCCCAGTATTGGCGCAAGCACAAAGTTTCAAGTATCAAAAAACAGAGTCTGGGTTTAAAAATTACCAAGGGCAGGCAACTTTAACAGGAACTTTTTCACGCAACTTAGACCCAGAGTATTTGGATTATATGGGCGATGATATTTGCTTTGAACCCAACCAAGCATCATCTGTACTTATTCCTCGCCCAAAAGGTGATGAGCGAACTGTATGGTTCTGCTTTAGCAATTTTGACACAGCGAAAAAAACCTTTAAATTACCTAACAATATCAAAAAAGGGTATTGCGAGTATAAAGGTCAAGCAACCATTCAAATTAAAGACTACAAATTATTTATAGAAGAAACAGAAGGTTTTGACTTAACTCAATTGGTCTCAGCAAAAAATATTACGCCTACGAAAGCAATAAAATGTGAAGTACAAGAATAAGGTTTTCGAGTCTAAAATTATGAAAAAAATATTCATTTCAATGCTAATGGTTATGCCTATTTTAAGTCATGCACAAAATTTTTATTATGGAAAGCCTGCTACCATTTCAGGAAAATTAATTAAAATTAAAAGCCTTCATCCGAACCAAGAAACTTTTGGCGGTAATCAAATTGCTTTAGCACTAGATCAACAACTTAATGTAAATGGTGAAGAAGGCTTAGAAAAAACCAAACTGATTCAATTGGCGGATTCAAACATGCAACGCTATAACCAATATTTTAAGAAAGAAGGTAAAGCGATTGATGTGAAATGTTCTGAATTATTCCGCGCAGAAACAGCACATCACACAACAAAAGTACTGTGCTTTGTGGATTCAGTAAAATATAAATAATAGAGATAATAGAAAATGGCAGAACTTGAAGAACAACTTATTCAAAAATATGAAAATCTTTTATTAAAAGCACAACAATATAAAACTCCTGCATGTCACTATCCGCGATGAATCCGCTATACAGTCAAACTGTAAAACTTTAGAAAAATAGGAACAATATGAAAACAATAAAATTATCCGTTGTACTAACAGCAATCCTACTCCTTTCAGGGCTGAACCTAAGCTATGCATTATCTCCAATACAAAAACAATCATCCACTACGTCAATATTGCTCAATAAAAATACAATACTTGAAACGGCATATCCCTATACGCTGAGTAATGCCATGGCATACGTTGAACCTCAAGAACTAGATGACTATTTTAAAAAACTACCAAGTGAACAACTGGATACAAATGTACTCGGATTTATCCACCCAACGATCCAATTTAAAAATATCCAGGGTGAAGAGCGTTACCTTGTTATCGTTGAGAAAGTCGGCATTTCTGATGGATATATCCAAGGTTGTCGAGCTTGCTCGAGTACAGCTGATTTTTTACTTTATAAAAAGAAAAAGGATCAATTTATCTTGATCAATTCAGCAAAAGATCAAACCCAAATACCTTCAGCAAATGGGCATTTCAGCTTTAATTTTCAAATTGATCTACAAAACAACATACAGCCTTTTGGTATAGACAAAATGGGAAGTTATAGCAAAGCTTCATTTACTGGTGCAGGCGGACAAGAAGTTTCTATATGGTTTGCCTTGCTACTTCCAGATGTCGGTAAGATCCAAGCTTTAGAAATTGGTTCGGCTGGCGGTAGTACAGCAGGCTTTTATGCCGGCCGACCTCAACGTGCATCTAGTACAAGCTCTAAATTAAAGGTCGTTGTAAATAATTCAAAATATTATCCTATAGAAGTGACATACACTGACAAAGGCAAAGAAAACAAGCCATACAAAAGCATATTCAATTACAACACTCAAAAAGCTGAATATGTAGAAAAGACAGCTAAATAATAAAACTTTTTACATATGATTTCGGATACGGCCAACTCTTTTACCTTTAATCCATTGCCGAGGGCTAAACAGTTCTCCAGATTTATCGACAACTAGAATCCCAATAATAGGGGTAATGGCCGTTAAAACTAAAAGTGCTGTTGCTTGGCTTTCTCTTCGCTGTTTGGCTGTTTGACCACTTGGTTTAATGAGTGAAAATAAATTAATCACCCATAGAAAAGCGGGTGGGAACTTGGTAACCAAATCACTCGGTTATTATCTGCATAGCTATTTTTAATCAAGATGATCAATAAAATAAAAGAAACAACACCCGCTAAAACAGTGCCATATAGAGGATTTCTACCAAACATATGAAATAGAAAAATAATACCGAAAAATGCTGTTGGAATTAGAAAAGTGAGTCCAAGATTATCATAATCTCTAAAGACAATAATTTTTCTGTTTTTTTTCCGCACCTCAAAAAATCCCTAAAATGACAACTGAAAAGATTGCGGTTAAAACAATATTGTAGATATTGTATCCATCCATGTTCTTCCCGAAAAACAAAATTTTTTAATTTTTGACCATCCAAAATAAAAAATAGGATTATATAAATGATTAATTGGATAGTATTTATTAAAATAATTGAGTCAATACATACTGCGTAGAATATCGTTTAATTCGACTTTTTGAACAAAATCATTTTTTATTGGTGTATTAGTCCGCCCTCTCAGGCGGCAAACTGAATGCAATGTTGAAGTCCGGTCAATGTGATTTTTGCTCATGCCGCTGTAAATTAAAATGCCCGCAGCTGCGGGCATTTCACTGTCAGTCTTTTAAATACGGCAATAATTCAAACGCAGCCTTCAAGCCGTGGCCTGAATGACGCTGGCGATCGAATCTGCGACATAATCAATATTGTTCAAATTTAACCCTGCCACGCACATGCGTCCGCTGCGCACTAAATAAATGCCGTACTGATCTTTCAGCTGATCCACTTGCGCCGCAGTTAAACCGGTATAGCTGAACATGCCTTGCTGTTTCAGCAAATAGTCAAAATTATGTTCGGGCAGCGCTAAGCGCAATTTGCTGCTGAGCAATTCACGCATATGAATGATCCGCTCGCGCATTTCATTCAGTTCAGTCTGCCATAAGGCGTTCAGTTCAGGCGTATGCAATACATTTTCAACTAACAGCGCGCCTGTTGTGGCTGGGCTGGAGTAAATGCGGCGGACAGTGGCTTTCAGCTGGCCTAAAACTTTTTGCGCAGTGTCTGCATCATCGCAGACAAAGGTTAAACCGCCTACGCGTTCGCCATACAGGGAAAAGATTTTAGAAAATGAATTGCTGACAATAAAATTCATGCCGGATTGATCCAGTGCGCGGATGGCGTAGGCATCCTGCTCTAAGCCTTGACCAAAGCCCTGATACGCGATATCCAAAAATGGAATTAAATCCTGCTGCTTTAATACAGCAATGACTTGATCCCATTCAGCTGGCGTTAAATCCGCGCCTGTCGGGTTATGGCAGCAGGGGTGCAGCAGTACAATACTTTTTGCAGGAAGCGTACTGAGGGTGTCCAGCATGGCCGGCACATTTACGCCATTCGTCTTTTCATCAAAATATGGGTAAAAGTGGGATGCAATGCCTGCGCCGTTAAAAATCGCAATATGGTTTTCCCATGTCGGCTGGCTGACCCAAACATCAGACTGAGGAAAGTATTTTTTCAGAAAATCTGCGCCGACTTTCAGTGCGCCTGAACCGCCCAGCGTTTGAATCGTGACTGCGCGGCCATCACGGCGGGCTGGGCTGCCTTCGCCTAGCACTAATGCTTGCGTTGCCTGGTTATAAGGCTTTAGGCCATCCATGGGCAAATACAGCTTAACCTTGTCATTGCCTGCTTCAATATTTTTATAAGCGGCTTGGACAGACTTTAACTGCGGCACAATATTGCTTTCGTTGTAATACAGCCCAATACTTAAATTAACTTTCTGAGTCCGTTCATCTTTCACAAAGTCTTCCATCAAGGAAAGAATTGGATCACCGGCATAAGCATCTACATGTTGAAACATGGTTTAACCTTCTTTTTCGTGTTTACGCGCCGTCTTTATAAAAGACGGACATTATCCTTGGACAGTATTGCATGATCAGCGGTTTTTTTCTTTTGAAAGAAATAGGCAATCAGCAAAATTGAAATCCAGATGGGAATCATCCATACCGCAATCCGCATATCCGGTGTCAGGCTCATAATCAATAAAATGCCGCACATAAAGGCAATGCACAAATAATTGCTCAGCGGATAGGCAATGCTGGGAAACAGCGTCGGCGTATTCGTCGCGATCATGCGCTGTTTAAACTTCAAGTGCGTATACGAGATTACCACCCAGTTAATGACGATAGCCGCGACCACCAGCATCATCAGCAGGCTGAAGGCCTTTTCTGGAAATAAGTAATTGATCAGTACGCAGAGCAGGGTAAAAAATGCAGAGGCCATCACCGCATTTACAGGAATGCCGCGGTCATTAATTTTGCTGAAAAGCTTAGGCGCATTGCCTTGTTCTGCTAAGCCCAGCAGCATGCGGCTGGTGCAGTAATTGGTGCTGTTATAGACGGAAACCGCAGCGGTCAGCACGACAAAATTCAGCACCGTTGCTGCGGTTTGGCTGCCTAATGAATCAAAAATCAGTACAAAAGGACTGCCGCCTTGCGCCATTTGATTCCATGGGTACAGCGATAAAATAATCACCAGGCTCAAAATATAAAACAGCAGTACGCGGTAGACAATTTGGTTAATGGCTTTGGGTAAAGTGGTTTTTGGATTATCGGTTTCTGCAGCGGCAATGCCAACCAGTTCAATCCCGCCAAAGGCAAACATAATCATGGCCATGGCCATCACAAGGCCCATGACGCCATTCGGGAAAAAGCCGCCCAAGGCCCACAAATTGCTTAAATTGGAGCTTGCGGCGCCGTTGCCGCTGGCCAGCAAGTAACTGCCGAATGCAATCATGGCAATAATGGCGATGACCTTAATAATCGCGAGCCAGAACTCCATTTCGCCAAACAGTTTCACGTTGAGCAGGTTAATGACATTAATAAAAATGAAAAAGCCTAAAGCCGAGACCCAGGTCGGAACATCGGGCCACCAGTAATGAATATATAGGCCAATCGCGCTGAGCTCAGCCATGCAGACCAAAATATTCAGCACCCAATAGTTCCAGCCCGACATAAAGCCAGCAAATTTGCCCCAATATTTATAGGCAAAGTGGCTGAATGAACCGCTGACGGGTTCTTCAACAATCATTTCGCCTAATTGGCGCATCATTAAAAATGCGATCAGGCCTGCAATGGCATAGCCGAGAATGACCGAAGGGCCAGCCAGTTTGATCGTTTGCGCAATACCAAGGAATAAACCGGTGCCGATTGAACCGCCTAAAGCAATCAGCTGAATGTGGCGGCTGCTTAAACCTTTTTTCAGGTTTCCTTGTTGATGTTGAGGTGTTTGAGGCATTTGCTTCCATCATCCGTGTCGTGATCGTACTCTATCATTGAATGTCCGTATTCTTATTGTTTTGCTTGGGCCATCAGAGCAGTATCGTAATTTTTTGAAGATCATGCTCATAAAAAGAGCATTGCCTAGGCTCGGTTTGATTAAATGCCTAGGCAAGCCGCAGCATGGCTTTACAGTGCATACCTAAAATCAGGCATTGGCAATATCCAGTACGCCGCGCTTAATTTGGTCGCGTTCAATCGATTCAAACAAGGCTTTGAAATTGCCTTCGCCAAAACCGTCATCATCTTTGCGCTGAATAAATTCAAAAAAAACTGGGCCAAGCATATTTTCAGAGAAAATCTGAAGCAGCAGGCGGTGATTGCCATCTTTCGTATTGCCGTCCAGCAAGATGCCGCGTTTTTGCAGTTCCTTTGTCGGTTCGCCGTGATTTGGCAGGCGTTCCGGCAGCATGTCGTAATAGGTGCTAGGCGGCGGCGTCATAAATTTAGCGCCCAATGCTTTCAGCTTGTCCCAAGTGCCAAGCAGGTCATCGGTAATAAATGCGATATGCTGAATGCCTTCACCATTGAATTCACTTAAGAATTCTGCAATTTGCCCATTGCCTTTGTCTGAGTCTTCGTTCAGCGGGATACGGATTTTGCCGTCTGGCGCAGTCAGTGCTTTAGAGGTTAGGCCGGTATATTCACCCTTAATGTCAAAGTAGCGGATTTCTTGAAAATTAAAGATTTTCTCGTAAAAATTGGCCCAATAGTCCATACGGCCTTTATAAACATTATGGGTCAAATGGTCGATTTCTTTGAGGCCAGTTCCTGCGGGGTGCGGGTCTTTGCCTTCAATAAAGATAAAATCGCTTTCATAAATATCACGGTCAACCAGGAAAATAGGGGAACCGCCAATACCTTTAATGGCGGGAATGTTCAATTCCATTGGGCCGATTGTGCTGTAAATCGGTTCTGCGCCTAATTCAACGGCCTTATTAAATGCTTTCGCTGCATCTTTAGTTCTGAAACCCATTGCGCAGGCAGAAGGGCCGTGCTCTTTGTAAAAAAATGCCGCATAGGATTCAGGCTGATAATTCAAAATGATGTTGATATTGCCCTGACGCCATAAATACACATTTTTAGATTTATGCTTTGCGACTTTGCTGAAGCCGATGGTTTGAAAAATTGCATCCAGTTCACCGTCTTGAGAGACAAACTCAATAAATTCAAATCCGCAGAGTTCTAAAGGATTTGCTAACTCATTCATAAAACGTCCTCATTTTTTTCAGGCAATCCTATTGCCGTATTTAAGTTTGTTGTATAGCGCAAATGGACGTGCATACTTATGATATCTAACTAATTTTTATGACAATTCCATTTGCCTAAATTTAATTTTACGAACTTGCTGAAAGCAATTTCATGAAACATATTCGATAAAATCAATCTGTTGTTTCATCATAAAGCGGCAATAAAATTATTCAATACATAAATTAATTACGAAATACGTAATAAATATATTTTGTTGAGATGTTTATAATATAAAGTAATGAAATTAATAACAAAAAGTTTTAATGTTTAGAACAAGTTTATGCTTTTATTAATTGTTAAGTTTTGTAAGTCAATTCAGTGCTGAATTTATTGCAGTGCAAGGGCAGGCGTGCAAAATAAATTGATGCGCGTGCATGCGGGATAATTAAAGCCATGAGGCGAAATTGGTTTTTGACCATCTTAACGTTGCAATGCGCTAGGCTATATTGCTGCATCTTAAAGTTCTAAAGACTTGCTGTCCGCGTCCAGCAGCCATTTCTGAAAATGCATTAAAGACCATTCAAAGTCTGCTGTATTGCGCGTTGCGCATTCCCACCAAATACAGACTTTCCAGCCAGCCTGCAGCAGCTGCAGGGTGTGGGCCGTATCCCGTTCAACATTTTTTAGGATCTTCGGCTGCCAATAGTCCAAATTGCTTTTAGGCCAATGAAAATATTTGCAGTCATGCCGATGCCAAAAGCAGCCGTGTACAAAAATGACGGTATTGTACTTTTTCAGCACAATATCCGGCTTGCCTGCTAAGCTTTTATCATGCAGGCGGTAACGGTAGCCCAAATGATGCAGCGCTTTACGAATCAGAATTTCAGGCTTGGTATTTTTAGAATGGATGGCAGCCATGTTTTCTGAACGGGTCAGCGGTGTTTTTGCTGCTTTTTTTGCTTTGGCGGTCATGATTGCATTCCCTCTTTTAGCCGGTTCAGCTGGCGGGCGGTGAAAATCAGAGAATCAGTGCCGCGCCTGAATCTTCTTGCCCATCTGTCAATTTAGCGCATTTCTGCCGTCTTCAGTTCTGTATTTGCAAAGCGCTAAGCAGGGCATGCACACAGGTTTTAGCATGGGCTGAAAACTTAGCACTTTGGGTGCGGATGAACCAGGCTCAGCAGGGCAGCGGATAATTGCAAGACGGTTTCATAGTGCATTTAAAATCGGGAAATTGCGGCCTGTCCAAAATGAGAGGGAAAGAAAATGAATACTGAATAATATGCAGAGGGGGAGAAATAAATATTGTGAAATTGAAAAAATAACTGTACACGTATTTGTCTATCCCTATGATTGGGTATATGGCTTAAAACGTGCGGTTAATAAACTTTAAGTGAATAAAATAGGCAATGGTGAGAAGTTAGAGGTAAAAGCGAGGAATACTGCACCTATTTAAGGGAATGAAATTTACAGATGCAGTATATCTATTTTAGAAAAACAGCTTAGATTTCGCGCCAAACAGTATTTTGGTCTTTGAGTGAAATCATGAAGTTAAACTTATCATCATTGCTGACCAATAAGCCTTTAGGGGTGTGCATAACGACTTTCAGCACTGTGCCTTGTTCAAATGTCAGCGGTTCGCAGTTTTCTTTTTCCAGCGTGACCGGTTTAAGCAGTTCTATAATTAAGTTGTCCATTTTAATCCCCTTTAAATTTATATGGTTTGTTTTATGATATTAGCACATTCTATTGTTTTTTAACTCTTGTTGTAAATACTGCTGATCGTGTCATATAAAAAACCATAAATGAAGGGTAGTTAATATAAAAAATTATTCGCTTTTTAAGCGCCGCTTCATTTTAGTACTTTAGATTGAATCATAATCGCTGTATTTTTGAACTGAATAGCGCTGGAATTCCGCGGCTATTTTGAAAGCGCTGTACTTGGCGCGATCAGCCCGGTCTCTGCTGATCTGGCCGCAGACCGGGGCAGCCCTTATTCATGCAATGCAGGAAACATCCAAGCGAAAACAGGCAAAGGATGCGGTCTGAGAAAATAGCCTGCTCAGTCTGCTAATTTTTCATAGTTTAGATAAGCAACACCTTTTAAAAGCGTCATATCAAGCGCATGATGCAGAACAAACGCAACAAAATATCCGACAAAATTGCAAATTTTAAAAGAAAAATTAAGGTTTAAGTTTTAAGATCGATTCATATTCTTCATAGCAATAATAAAGGACACCAGCAGCAGAATGTTTAAATCCTTTTTTCCTCATCCAAAATGGTTTTTTGGATCGTTAATCCTATGGTTCGTCATTAATATCGCGCTTTGGTACAGCGGAGGCAACAGCTGGGGAACATTTCTAGGGATGCCGCAGGGCTATGCCTCTGCAGAATTGCCAATCGGGGTGAGCCGCTTTTGGGCGCCATCCTTCCTTTGGTTTTATTTATGGTTTTTTATTTCGACTGTCATATTTGCCCTTTTTTGGCAATTCAAGTCCAATAATCCATGGCAAAGATGGTCGGTATGGGGCTCGGCATTCATTCTGTTCAATATCTGGTTTGGCGTTCAGGTCAGCCTGGTGGTGAATGCTTGGTATAACCCGTTCTATGACCTCATTCAAAAAATGCTCAGTAATGGCGGCGGGGATGTCATGCTGCTGTACAGCGGTGTAATGACATTCTTATATGTGGCAATGGTTTATGTAACGACTGCGGTTCTTAATATATTCTTTGTGAATCATTATGTCTTTCGCTGGCGCACGGCAATGAACGATTATTACACGGCCAATTGGGGCAAGCTGCGCCAGATTGAAGGGGCTTCACAGCGTATTCAGGAAGATACCATGCGTTTTGCCAGAACATTGGAAGGGCTTGGCGTGAGTTTAATCGAGGCCCTGATGACTTTATTGGCCTTTTTGCCGGTTTTATTTTCACTGTCCTCCCATGTGAAGGCCTTGCCGATTGTCGGCGAAATCCCGCATGCCTTAATGTGGGCAGCGGTGACTTGGTCTGTGGCCGGCACTGTCATTTTGATGGCAGTGGGGTATAAGCTGCCGGGCTTAGAGTTCAATAACCAAAAGGTAGAAGCCGCCTACCGGAAGGAATTGGTCTATGGTGAAGATCATGCTGAGCGCGCAGATCCAGCAACCTTGAAAGAATTATTCAGCAAGGTGCGCTTTAACTATTTCCGACTGTATTTCCACTATACTTATTTCAATATGGTGCGTATCTGGTACATGCAGCTGGATAATTTGTATGGCCTATTTGTACTGTTTCCAAGTATTGCTGCAGGCGCCATTACACTGGGCCTAATGATGCAGATTTCTAACGTTTTCGGCAAAGTGCGTGAATCTTTCCAGTATTTAATCGCTTCTTGGCCAACCATCATCGAACTGCTGTCAATCTATAAGCGACTAAAAGCCTTTGAATCCACCTTGGATCAATAGTGGATTTATCTCTTAAGATTCCATCTGATGATTGCTAAAAAAGCCCGCGACGAGCGGGCTTTTTATTGGGCGGCTCAGCAACACAGCGGTAAAAGAGATTTAAATTGCTGCTTTTTAAACAAATAAAAAGGATGCATGGTTCAGGTAATTGGATAAATGGCCTGCTTGCTTGGCAGTTGTTTTTCAAAAACATAGATTGGTTCAATTAAAAAACACATGAAAAACAAAGTGTTGTATTTGAGATTTAAGGGTATTTGGTATATGTTCATTTTCTCAGCATGATTGAGAATATATGCGTGAATTTCAAAACATTATTGTTGATGTTTAGTGCAGGCATGGCGCTGCATGGCTGCGCGACTGTTGGAAAAACAGGTTCAGAAGCCTTTGATAAATATGCGTCGGCACAGCAGGTGATTGATCAAAAAAATATTAACGAAGCCAATGGCAGCGCCAAAGAATATGTCTATGCATGGGGAGCCAAGCATGGTGATGCTGAACCGCAGTCTCTGTATCCCCGCAAGTATTTAAGCAACTACTGCCATAGCCAAAATGGCAGCTTTTCCTTGCTGTATAAAAGTACGCTAAGTTTGGTTAAAGAGGCGAAGTCTAAAAATGCTTTAGCTGCGCATGCCAATATTAAGCAAGGCATTGGTGCTTATCAGTGTGCGCAGAAAAATGGCCAGCATTGGATCGTGTCCATTGAGCCTGTATCTGAATTGCGGTCATCGCAATTTGCAGATGCACGAGCTGTGCGCTTAAAGACCGATATGATGAGTGCAGATGAAGCGCGGCGCTTCTATAAAAACAGCAGTGCCAACGTGAATCCAAGTAAAAAAATGCCTGCCGCGCCTGCAGCAAAAAGCAGTGCAGTGAAAGCTCCTGTCAAAGAAGTTGAAGAGAAAAAAGACAGTACTGCTGCAGAGCCTGTGAAGCGGATGGCGCAACCTGCACTGACTGAGCAGCAGCAGCAAATGCAATATTATGTGGCTGCACGCCGTGATTTAGGGAAAGGGCAAAATCAGGTCAATGCGTGCAATAATGCGCAGCGTGCATATAACTATGGCAAGCTGCAGGGAACTGACGGCACGAAAGTCTATACAGAATCCGGCATGCTGGTAGCGCGCTGCTTAACCAGTGTACCCGCGTATAAAAACCGTTTTTCCAATTCAAAAGTGCAAGCAACGCGCATACTGCAGAATTTGTCTAATAATTACAATCATGCAGGCGCAAAGCATATGCTTGGCCAAATGAAGTAGTGTGAATGACGCAGCATCAATGAAGCCATCGAATGGTTCAGATGGTCTGACGTGAATGTGCGGATTAGCAGATAACCGCTAAGTGCAGAAATGCTTAGCGGTTTTTAATTTTGGCTTTGAAAGCTTCTGATGGTTTAGATGCTGATTGAAGCGCCTAAGGCTTTTGCAAATTGCGCCATCCATGCAGGATGTGCAGGCCAAGCGGGCGCTGTCACCAAATGGCCATCGGTTACAGCTTCAGTCACGGCAATATCCGCATACGTTCCACCCGCCAGTTTTACTTCCGCTGCGCAGGCTGGATAAGCAGAACATAGACGGCCTTTTAGGACATCGGCTGCAGCTAAAAGCTGTGCGCCGTGGCAGACTGAGGCAATCGGCTTTTCCGCAGCGTCAAATTCACGCACAATTTCCACCACGCGGCCATTCATGCGTAAATATTCAGGCGCCCGTCCGCCCGGAATCACCAAGCCGGTATAATCCTGAGTGTTGACTGCGCTAAAATCATAATTGATGGCAAAGTTATGGCCGCGTTTTTCGCTATAGGTTTGCTCACCTTCAAAGTCGTGAATGGCAGTGGCAATGCTGCCGCCGGCTTTTTTATCCGGACAAACTGCGTGTACGGTATAGCCAAGCGCCGTCAGGAACTGAAAAGGCACCATGGTCTCATAGTCTTCGGCATAGTCGCCCACCAGCATTAAAATTTGTTTGGCCATGTTTTTTCCCTCTGTTTAGATGTGATTTATATTGCTTTTTCAATGACCATAGCACATGCGGGAGGTTTAGAAAAATCAGTAAGCATTGCTCTTTAGTCGAAGCAAGCTGCTGCATCAAATCATCAGGTTTTTATGCAGGATGCATCACGGGTGTTATTTTACAGAGTCGTAACAGGTGCACCGCCATACTTTGTGATACAAAGAGGTGGAATATTCACTGGAGTTTGCTTTATGTCACGCAATGTTTTCACTGCTGTACGCCCAAAAAAATCCCGCATGGGCTGCCTGAGCTTGATGGCCGTATTTCTATGTGGAGTCAGCCAGATTGCCGCAGCAGGGCCAACGGTGGATCAGCTTAGTGACTGTTTGGTGAAATCAACCACAGCTGCAGATAAAACCGCCGTATTGCAATGGACATTTAGCGCTTTGTCGGCTCATCCAGACTTAAAGGCATACAGTCAGGTGACAGATGCACAGCGGACTCAGCTGGATAAAAATTTAGCGCAGACTTTGCAGCGGATTTTGACGGAGCAGTGTTCTGCTCAGGCCAAAGCGGTGATTAAGGCTGAAGGCATGCAGGCCGTGGGTGAGAGTTTTCAGGAACTTGGCAGCATCACGGGCGAAGAAATTTTGAAGAATCCTGAAGTGAAATCGCAGTTGCAAGGCGTGCTGCGCTATGTGGATATGAATAAATTGGTGATGACCTTTTTAACGCCTGAGCTTTGGAATAAACTGGGTTCGACTCGACAATAAATCCATCGGGTTATTTAAAGATTGAAAAGATAATTTTAAATAGCCCCAAAATAGGATAGGAGATGAATTTGATGCCATAGAGTAAGCCTATTCCTCGCTGTTTTTTTGGTGAATAGACTTCAGGCTGTGTGGGCTTTTTACGCCATTTGAGATGGGTCAGCATCACAATGATAAGGATTAGAATCAGTCCAAGGGCACATTGAATGATAGATTGTAAAAGTTCTGGTGCCATTTTTGTTTTTCTTTAATGTTTTTGATTTTATAGCATAAATAGTAATCCTCTCCCTAGCCCTCTCCTAAAAGGAGAGGGAACATTCAATATTAAATTCATGCTCGTGTTTAATTGCTCATGAACGCTCCTTCTCTCACTAGGATCAGCCTTTTTCGGCTTTGAGTTTTGGCCGCAGCAAGACTGTGCTAAGGAATGTTCAATATTATAAATTTGATGAAATCAGTGTTGTTTTGCCAATTGAAGCAATTAAGAAAAATCGCAACACAAGATGGCAAGCTAAAGCGAAATTATGAAAATTCTGCGGTTTTGGCCTGCATATTTATTTGATGATTTCACGGAACCTCAACACGCCTTATTTTAGAACAATTTGAATTTCAGCAGTCATTTAACAGGCAGCTGAAAGGATAGATGGTATATTTTCTTGCGATGGCCGATAGGCCTCTCTCAATCACAGCAGCTGGCACAGACTTGTTTGGCCAGCCGCGGGCAGAATCCCTTGACGTTTTATGTTTGGGCCAGAGCTGTAATGTGAATATTAAGGCTCACTTTACCGGAATCATTAAGTGCTGATAAGGTGTTCCGGGCCACATGATGTAAGGTATGCTGGTGTCCGGCTGGGCACTCTTAGGATACATATCATAAAAGCCGGGTTTCGCGCCGACAATCATGACATGGGGGCCGGTCTTGATCCAATGGTTGCCTGCGGTTGGCTTTTGGGCATAAGGATCAACATTGCTGGCATCGGTTCCGCCTTCCAGCATGTACATAAAGCCAATTTTACCGGCTTTGGGCGGCTGGTGACCCATCCAGGCTTCTGCCCATTCCAAAGCCGCCTTGTCCATGCACATCGGGTCCGGGCCTGGGGTCGCTGGATTATCAGGCATGCAGGTAAAGTTGTTATGGCCTTTACGCAAGGTATGCATCTTGCCATCTTTGCCCATGGCCACAATGGTTGCTGCTGCAGCCACTTTTTTTGGCGCTGCGCTCATTGCGCTCGCAATAGCTTTTTGGTCAGCTGCTGCGGTGCTGCCGTGAGTAGCAGCCTTGGTCTGCGCTGCAAAGAGGTTAGGTGCTGATAGGACAATACAACTGGTAAGAATTAATATTTTAGGGAAATTCATGGTCTATTCTCCAAATAGGAGGTTATGTTTGTGACCCCTGACTCAAGTGATATGAAACATTTGCCCTATAGCTAAAAATGAAATGAAGCGGCGCATCATTATTCTTGTTTAGTGAGTTATTTTTAACCATATTCGGTGTTTTCAGCAATATGATGTACAGCAATGCACAAAATTCATAACAAATAAAATCAAGAGGACACAAGAAGTTACCAACATAGAATACTGTGGTTCGCTTTAGTCGGGTGAGCATCAAACAGCATGATGTCAATTCAATGTTTTAGAACCTATTTTATGCTCATGAATAGTTAAATTTTGCATCTAAAAAAGGCGAAATCGAGTTGTGGGTAGATGTAAATGGAAGCATTTAACCTGAATACTGCCGACAATGGCGTATAAATGCCGCATAGGGATAGCGGTTGAAGCAATACAAATATGGACAGTTCAGCTCAGAATAAACAATGTTAGTGACTTACAGATCTTTAGTAGCTTACTCTGTCAGATTCCAAAAGATCGGCAAGTGGATTTTGTTTATTTCGCTGGTGTTGATGACACCAAACACGGTAATAATCTATCTCTTGCGCGTAATAAGCTTATTTTTTAAAAAGAAGAGGGAATATTCATTATTAAATTCATGATATCAAATAATTTGTAATGGAAGGTTCCTCCCCCTCCCGCAGAGGGAGGGAATACTTCTTCAATATTCAAGTTTTTGATGGAGGCTATTTTTTGATAGCCATATTAAAAAATTTTTTAGATAACAGAAAAACTTAAATCACTTTTATTTTCAATTTTTTCTAAATCTATTAAAAAATCTTCATACTTATAATCTCTTGGTAAATATGAAAAAGATTTAAGGAAAAAGTAATTCTCTTTCGTCATAAACTTTTTACTAAGTTGTCTTGAAATTTCTAAAGAATTTTCAAAGGTTATCTCTGAGCTTAAATTTAAATATTTAATACCGACTGAAGTGTGTGAGATAGAAGCTCCTAGTAATATTAATTCATTCATATATGCAGTAGTGTCTTCATCCCATCCGTATATAGTTACCGGTCCGATAGATACCCCAGCAATATAATTCTTATGTTTTTCAAGCCAATCTTCAGTTTCTTGTAGAGTCTTCTTTGTTTCTCCAGCATATAATAGAATGTTAATTTTAATTTTAATCCCAATTTCATGAGCTTTAATTATTAATTTAGATGCTCGTTCTAAATAAACTTGGGGATTACTAGTTTTTTTCATTGATATTAGTTGCTGATGGGATGCACTTTCTAAACCTAAATCTAAAACAGTTAATCCTGCTTCAGATAAATGTAGAAGGTTTTCAGGACTAATTGAATCAATACGTCCTTCTGTACGCCATCTGATTTTTAATCCTTCCTCCTTCAATTTCTCATTTAGTTGAACAGCCCATTTTCGATTGGGTGTAAACATGGAGGTTTCAAAGTATGGAGTAATTTCGTTTGTATTGTTTGAAAGTATGAAATGTTTAAGTTCATTTATGAGCTGTGTTACAGGTTTTAAAGGGGTTAATTTTTCATCTTTTTCTTGACAAAAAGCACAACCCATACCGCATCCGCGAGAAATTTCGAAACTTGGTTGATAAAGATGACTTTCATGTAATAGTTTGTAGTTAAGTTGATAATGTTCTGATACCTTTTTCAGAAACGTTATGCCGTATTTAGAAAGTACAGCAGGTAGTTTAATCTCTCCTAATCCTGGAATGATTTGATCAACAGGCGGAAGCACTTTCTTGATATTCTCTACTGAGTCTCCTACGACCCAACGACCACCAATAATAACTTTTTGTTCAGGTTTGACTCGATATATCAAATTAATAAACTCTTTTGCCCAATCTAAGGCATAAAAACTTGGAATAGATAAAAAAAGAGGATAGTTAGAATCTAAAAAGTTATATTCATCGATACAGATTTGAAGAGTTCTTTGGGGACTATAAAAAAGTCCTTGGATTTGTATTGCAGGAAGATTTTGCTCTTTTAAAAGAGTCGCTAATGAAAGTAGGCCATAGTTTAAATATCTATGTTTTAATGAGAAAGGTGTTTTTTTCTTTCTAGTGATAGTTTGCCCGGCACTAATACAAAAAAAATAAGTATTCAACATTTGTTTTCTTTTGTAAGGAATTG
Organism: Acinetobacter bouvetii DSM 14964 = CIP 107468; assembly: GCF_000368865.1. GTDB lineage: Bacteria > Pseudomonadota > Gammaproteobacteria > Pseudomonadales > Moraxellaceae > Acinetobacter > Acinetobacter bouvetii. The sequence goes on along the minus strand of NZ_KB849727.1, from coordinate 1,080,064 downwards.
TAGTGTTAATTATACAAAAAAACCCGCTCTAAAGCGGGTTTTTTTTAAAATAGATCAGATCAACCAATCAATTTTTTCATCAATTCATTCACTTGCGCAGGGTTAGCTTTACCTTTCGCTGCTTTCATCACTTGACCCACAAGACCATTGAAAGCTTTCTCTTTACCAGATTTATACTCTTCAACCATCTTCTCGTTCGCAGCAAGTACGTCTTTAATAATTGCTTCAACTGCGCCTGTATCAGTTTCCTGTTTCAAGCCTTTTTCAGCAATAATTTCGTCCGCAGTTTTGCCTTCTTCCCACATAAAGCCGAACACTTGCTTCGCAATCTTACCGTTAATGGTGTTGTCCACAATACGCGCGATCATGCCGCCAAGTTTTTCTGCTGTTACAGGAGCATCAGCTAATTCTAAGCCTGCTTTGTTTAAAGCGCCTGAGAATTCGCCCATTACCCAGTTAGCAGCCACTTTACCTTGCGCAGCGCCGCCCGCAGCATTTACTACAGCTTCGTAAAACTCTGACATTTCACGAGTCAGCGTTAAAACGTGCGCATCGTATTCAGTCACGCCAAAGTCAGCGACAAAGCGTTCACGGCGTGCAGCAGGCAATTCAGGAAGGGCAGCACGTGCCGCTTCAATTTGCGCATCTGCAATCACAACAGGCAATAAGTCAGGGTCTGGGAAATAACGGTAATCGTTCGCTTCTTCTTTCGAACGCATAGAACGCGTTTCCATCTTCACAGGGTCGAACAAACGCGTTTCTTGGTCAATGGTGCCATCCCATTCCAAGATTTCCATTTGACGTTCAATTTCAACGTTAATTGCTTGTTCAATGAAACGGAATGAGTTGAGGTTTTTCAGCTCACAGCGTGTACCAAACTCATTGCCCGGACGGCGTAAAGACACGTTGCAGTCACAGCGGAACGAACCTTCCGCCATGTTGCCGTCAGAAATGCCTAACCAGCGTACCAACGTGTGAATCGACTTAATGTAAGCCACAGCTTCTTCAACTGAACGCATATCCGGTTCAGAGACGATTTCGAGCAGAGGCGTACCTGCGCGGTTCAAGTCGATGCCTGACATGCCTTCAAATTGGTCATGGATGGATTTACCAGCATCTTCCTCAAGGTGCGCACGGGTCACGCCAATGCGTTTTACCGTGCCATCTTCAAGCTGGATGTCGATATGGCCCAAGCCCACAATAGGGTTGTCCATCTGGCTGATTTGGTAGCCTTTAGGTGAGTCTGGGTAGAAGTAGTTTTTACGCGCAAACACAGAGGCTTGGTCAATGTACGCATCAATCCCCAAACCAAAGCGGATCGCAAGATCAACCACTTCTTTGTTGAGTACTGGCAATACGCCAGGCATGGCCAAATCAACAAGGCTCGCTTGTGTATTTGGGTCTTGACCAAACGTGGTTGAAGAGCCAGAGAAGATTTTGGTATTGGTGGCAAGCTGAGTGTGAATCTCGATGCCAATCACCACTTCCCAGCCATCAATCAGGTTAGATTTTGGTTTAGCCGATTTTTGAGCTTGAGCCATTATGCATTCTCCTCAGCAATTGCCGCGCGTTTTGTATGCCAATCGGTTGCTTGCTGGTACTGATGCACCACAGACAATAATTGAGATTCTGACCAGTAGTTGCCAATCAGCTGTAGGCCCACAGGCAGGCTGTCTTTGTCAAAACCGACCGGGGCATTGATTGCAGGAAGGCCCGCAAGGTTGACTGCGATGGTATAAATGTCACCTAAGTACATCTCAACCTGAGACAGGTTTGCACCGATTCTATATGCAGTTGTTGGTGCAGAAGGAGCAGCAATCACATCCACAGTTTCAAAGGCTTTTAAGAAGTCTTGCTGAATTAAACGGCGTACTTTTTGCGCTTTTACATAGTAGGCGTCGTAGTAACCCGCAGAAAGTGCGTAAGTACCAATCAAAATGCGCTGCTGAACTTCTTTACCAAAACCTTCAGAACGTGAACGCTTGTACAAATCCATCAAGTCCACAGGATTTTCTGCACGGTAGCCGTAACGCACGCCGTCAAAACGTGACAGGTTTGAAGAGGCTTCAGCAGGGGCAATCAGGTAATACGTCGGCACATAGCTTTCAGTCATGTTGAGGTCAATCTCAACCAAGGTTGCGCCCATTTCTTCCAATTTTTTCAAAGATTCTTCAACGCGCGCTTTGACATCGGCATCTAAACCAGCGGTATTGAAATACTGTTTAGGAATGCCAATGCGCAGGCCTTTTACAGAGGTGCCGTTTAAGTTTGCAACGTAATCATCAACATTTTTTTCAACCGATGTTGAATCTTTGGCGTCATGGCCCGCCATCACGTTCATCAGGTAAGCGCAGTCTTCAGCCGAACGCGCCATTGGGCCGCCTTGGTCTAAAGATGATGCATAAGCGATCATACCAAAGCGAGAAACACGGCCATATGTCGGTTTAAGACCTGTCAAACCGCAGAAAGATGCAGGCTGACGAATAGAACCGCCTGTGTCTGTACCTGTAGCAAACGGAGCAAGGTCAGCAGCAACAGCAGCAGCAGAACCGCCTGAAGAGCCGCCAGGAACGTGGTCCAGCGCCCAAGGGTTTGCCGTCGCGCCAAAGTAAGATGATTCAGAGGTAGAGCCCATGGCGAATTCATCCATGTTCACTTTACCCAACGTCACCAAACCGGCAACTTTGCCTTTCGCTACAACGGTGGCGTCGTAAGGAGAGATAAAGTTGTCCAGCATTTTAGAGCCGGCTGTAGTTTTAATGCCGTGCGTACAGAAAATATCTTTATGCGCAATTGGCACGCCAGTCAGCACTGTAGCGCCGCCAGCTTTACGCAAAGCGTCGGCTGCATCTGCTTCAGCCAAAGCCTGTTCAGCGGTGACGGTGACATACGACTGTACTCGTGCATCGATTTTTTCAATGCGTTTTAAATAGTGTTCGGTCAGTTCGCGAGAAGAAAATTTAGCCGCAGCTAAGCCTTCTGTCAGTTCACGAACGGATAAGCGGTGTAAATCTGTCATGAGAAATAATTCTTTACGTTTAATTTTAAGAAAATAGATGGACTGAGCAGTAATTACTCAATTACGCGCGGAACAAGGTACAAGCCGTCTTGCGTTGCAGGTGCAATGAATTGATATTCCTCACGATGATTTTCTTCAGTCACCACATCTTCACGTAATGGCTGCGGGTGGTCGAATGGACTTTTCAGCGGTTCAACACCGTCAGTATTGATGCCTTTTAAAGTTTCCATCATGCCTAAAATTTTATTTAAACTTTGAGCATATTCAGCAGATTGCGCCTCATTCAGCGATAATCGCGCCAAATGGGCAATTGCTGAAACTGTTTTTGCATTGAGATCTGCAGACTGCTGTGCATCCGATGTAGACATAACATTACCTAATCAGTATTAAAAAATTTCAAATTATCGTGCGTTATAATAAGCGATTGACTTGTTCAAATCATCACATTTAGTTAAAGTTGCCACCTTGCGTCCACATAAAGTTTAATCGAGAACGTCTCCGTGATTCTAAAAAGACTAATTGGCTTGTTTTCGCCCGATCTAGCCATTGATTTAGGTACAGCAAATACACTTATTTATGCGCCAGGACGAGGCATTATATTAAATGAACCGACGGTTGTGGCGATTCGCCACAGCGGCTCACAAAAAATTGTATCGGCAGTCGGCCTTGATGCTAAGCAGATGCTAGGCCGTACACCCGCGAATATTTCTGCAATCCGCCCAATGAAAGACGGTGTGATTGCGGATTTTGAAGTGACGGAAACCATGCTGAACCAGTTTATTGGCAAAGTGCATGAAAAACGCCTGTTTCCGCCAGCGCCGCGTGTCGTGGTCTGTGTGCCGTGCAAATCAACCTTGGTAGAGCGCCGCGCGATCCGTGAAGCGGTTTATAACGCCGGCGCGCGCGATGTGCGTTTAATTGAAGAGCCAATGGCGGCGGCGATTGGTGCCGGCATGCCGGTCGAGCAGGCTTGCGGTTCGATGGTGGTTGATGTGGGCGGCGGTACAACAGAAATTGCCATTATTTCATTGCAGGGCTGTGTCTATGCAGACTCATTGCGTATTGGTGGCGATGTCTTTGATGAACAGATCATTAATTATGTCCGTAAAGCGCATGGCTGTGTCATTGGTGAAACCACGGCTGAAACCATTAAAAAAGAAGTAGGCATGGCGCTTCCTGAAGAAGGCGCAAAAGCGCTGGAAATTGAAGTCCGCGGCCGCAACCTTGCAGAAGGCGTACCTCGCGCGATTACAGTGACTTCGGATGAAATTACCCAAGCGATTTCTGATCCGCTGCAAAGCATTGTGTCTGCAGTGAAATCTGCGCTGGAGCAGACGCCTCCTGAACTGTCGTCAGATATTGCAGAGCGCGGTATTGTATTGACAGGCGGCGGCGCATTGCTTCGCAATCTGGATAAATTGCTAGCGAAAGAAACAGGCTTGCCGGTGGTGGTTGCCGAGGATCCATTAACTTGTGTCACTCGCGGCGGCGGTAAAGTACTCGATTTCTTCGATAATCCAAATCACGATATGCTGTTTGTAGGCTAAGACAAGGACTGGGCGGGTGCAAACTCAACTGTTTTCAAGACAGCCGCCATCTTTTCGCTCATTTATCATTGCGGTGATTGCATGTTTGGTGGTGCTTTTCTTTGATTGGCGCATGCCGCATGTAATTCAGCCGGCAAGAGACGTTTTGTATGCAGCCTATAATCCCATTTATGCTGCTGCAAGCTATCCAGTGTTATCGCGAGAATGGCTGAATCAACAAACCAAGTCAGAAGCTCAACTGCGCCGTGAAAACACCGCGATGCAGGCTGAACTGCTTCAGGCTCAAGTCCGGTTGCAAAAACTCTCTGAGCTCTCTGCAGAGAATACCCGTTTGCGCGGCTTATTAGACACGCCTTTAATTATTGACGGCCGCATGGAAATTGCAGAAGTGATTGGCACCGATGCAGATCCATTGCGCCATATTATTGTGATTAACCGCGGAGCCAGCAGCCAGCTGAAAGTCGGCCAAACAGTGCTGGATGATAAAGGCATTATGGGGCAGATAGTCAATGTCTACCCGCATAGCAGCCGAATCATGCTGCTGTCTGATAAGGAACATTCTTTATCTGTGCGTTTGGAACGTACAGGCATGCGCGCAATTGTAACCGGTACAGGTGATCTTGGGCGCTTAAAAATGGAATATGTTCCAACCAGCGCCAATATCAAAGTAGGTGAAAAAGTGTATAGCTCCGGCCTAGGGGCACATTTCCCGGCAGGCTATTTAGTCGGTACGGTGTCTAAGGTGCAGCGCCATAACTCGGGTGAATTTTCACAGATTGATGTCATTCCTGCTGCGCAATTAGCGGGCGGACACCATGTGGTGGTGCTGTTTTCAGACTCATTAGCGATGGAGCAGCCGAATGCCGATCGCTAAACTGAACCGGCCGACAAGCCGGGATCCGCTGTTTGCTATTATTATTTCGGTGATCATGGCATCGGCGCTGATGGTCTATCCATTGTCCTATGAAGTTTCGGGCTGGCGTCCGTTATTCATGCTGATGATTACGCTGTTTTGGGTGCTGTGCCAGCCCACATGGTGCGGGGTATGGTTTGCTTTTGGCACAGGTCTTTTTGTTGATCTATTGGTCGATGCGCCATTGGGCATGAATGCGCTGAGTTTTGTGCTGATCGCATTTATAGCCAGATTTTTGACGCGTGAACGCCGCATTTTAACCTTCGGCAATCTATGGATTATCTCGTCGATTGCAATTCTTGCGCATCTGTTCTTTATTTGGATCGCGCAGGTGATGAGCGGCGTGCATTTTTCTTTTGCGCGTCATTGGCAGCCGCTGCTAAGCAGCGTATTGGTCTGGCCTGTCATTTATTATTTGCTGAAAAAATGGCGCATTTAATTCTGGCTTCCAGTTCGCCTCGGCGCAATGAGCTGCTCAGCCAGCTGGGGCTGACATTTGATGTCTACAGCCCGGACATTGACGAGTCTATACTGCATGGTGAAACCGCCGCGGTATATGTCGAGCGTTTGGCCAGAATGAAAGCCAAAGCCGTACAGATGCGCTTCCCAGAAGCAGTCATTGTGGCTGCGGATACCAGTCTAGGTGTGGATGGGCGTATTTTAGGCAAGCCTGAATCCAAACAGCATGCCTTTGAAATTTGGGCGCAAATCTCAGGCCGAAAACATGATGTTTTTTCAGGTGTTTGCGTACGTACAAAAGAACAAATTTGCAGTATAGTAGTGCGTACACAGGTTGAATTTCAGGCGCTGAGCCTCAGGGATATGGAAGATTACTGGGCTACGGGTGAACCTTTGGGCAAGGCGGGAGCCTATGCGATTCAAGGCATTGCCGCCCGCTATATTCCACGCATTGACGGCAGCTATTCAAATGTTGTCGGATTGCCTCTGCATGAAACTGCACAGTTATTACAGACAGTTAAAGCACTAAATTAACTGCTGAAAAAAAGAATTTTTATAATGCTTTGAGTTTTATTATGTCTGACGAGTTGCTGATTAACGTCACACCGATGGAGTGCCGTGTCGCGTTAATCGAAAATGGTACAGTCAATGAATTATTTGTTGAGCGTACTGTTAAACGCGGGTTAGTGGGCAATATTTACAAAGGAAAAGTGGTTCGCGTGCTGCCCGGCATGCAGGCGGCTTTTGTTGATATTGGGCTGTCACGCACTGCATTTCTGCATATCAATGATATGGTCTGGCCAAAAAATCAGCCGACGCCAAATGTCTTTGAACTGCTGCAGCCTGGTCAGGTTCTGACGGTTCAAGTCATGAAAGATATGCTGGGCACGAAAGGCGCCCGTTTAAGCACTGATCTATCCATTCCATCCCGCTATTTGGTCATGATGCCTTTTGGCAGTCATACCGGCGTGTCGCAGCGGATTGAATCTGAAGAAGAGCGTGACCGCCTTCGCAGCATGATTGAGCGCATTCAGGCGGAACATAAATTGCCGGGCTCCGTCATTGTGCGCACCGCCGCGGAAGGCATTGCTGAAGCTGAAATTGCTCAGGATATGGCCTATTTGGCGAAATTGTGGGAATTTATTCAGCGCAAGCAAAAAATCATCGCGGTGCCTTCATTGATTTTTGAAGAATTGCCTTTGCCGCAGCGGGTGATCCGTGATTTGGCTAATGCAGAGACCTCTAAAATTCATGTCGATTCACGGGAAATCCACGCCAAACTGACCGAGTTTGTAGACGAATTTGTGCCGACTATGCGCAACCGCCTGATTCATTATCCGGGCGAACGTCCAATCTTTGATTTATACAATGTTGAGGAAGACATTCAGAAGGCCCTGCAGACCCGTGTTGCGCTGAAATCTGGCGGTTATCTGATGATTGATCAGACTGAAGCGATGACTACCATCGATGTGAATACGGGCTCTTATGTCGGTGGCCGCACATTAGAAGATACTGTTTTCAAAACAAACATGGAAGCGACACAGGTCATTGCGCGCCAGCTGCGCCTGCGCAATTTGGGCGGCATTATCATTATCGATTTCATTGATATGCAGGAAGCGCATCATCGTGAACAGGTGATGAGCCAGTTTGAAAAAATGCTGGAACGGGATCATGCCAAAACCAAAATTACCCAAGTTTCAGAGCTGGGCTTGGTGGAAATGACCCGAAAGCGTACCCGTGAATCTTTGGAGCATTTGCTGTGTGAATCGTGTCCGACCTGTCAGGGGCGGGGTTATGTGAAAACGGCCGAGACAGTGTGTTACGAAATCTTTCGGGAAATCTTGCGCTATGCGCGGGCTTTTGAAAATCAGAGTGGCTTTACTGTCGTTGCGCATCCATCGGTGATTGACCGCTTGTTAACAGCAGAAGCGCCAGCTGTCTCTGATTTAGAGCACTTTATCAGCGGCGTGATTAAGTTCCAGGTGGAAAATCTATATACGCAAGAGCAATACGATATCATCTTGAGCTGAAATTGTAACAGAATATCGTTAAACACTTGTTACAACTGAAATTTTACTTTTGAACTGTATTTTTTATACTTAACACATCGAATAGCCAAAACCTTTTTTGAACAGGTTTAGCAATGTGAGGTGTGAGATGGGTGTAAGTAAAGCAGTAATGAGTACAGGTTTAAAGCATATGCTGGACGTTAAAACAATGCATTCAGCTTATATCGTAGATGAGCGCGGCAATGAAGTGCAAATCACTGCATCGATGATCCGCACAGCATGCCATCAATTATTAAAACAGTGCCGAAATATTAAAAATTAAGGGGCAATTTAAAAGCCCCTTTTTTTTAATCAATTTTTTGAAATATTAATTACAACATTCTGCCAAACCTGATTGGCAATTTATTCCAGCGGGTTTGCGGTCAGCTAACCGCCTGAAGCTTTGGGCTGTTTTTATTCACGATTTCTTCAAATCTTTGAATTTCTTCTTCCAAATGTGTCAGCAGGTTTTGCATTTTCGGCAATGCATTGCGGCATGCGGTCAGGCCCACTTCCAATTTGTCCAAATAGCTGGTCATGGTAATGTTCAGCGCTTGACCGTCTAAAACAATAGAGGCCGGGTAGAGCGCATCTAGGCGCGCGCCATTCCAGTACAAAGGTTCACGCGGTCCCGGCACATTAGAAATCACCAAATTGAATGCCTGACGTTTTGGCATTAAGCCGGAAGCGATATTTAAGCCGGCAGCGCCATAAACAAAAGCGCTGTAATTTAAAATCTGATTGGCGTTCATGCGTTTAAAACGTTCTTTAGCATTCAGTACGCTGCGGCGCACAATTTTAAGGCGCTCAAGCGGATCTTCTTTGTGAGTGCCTAAGTTGGCCAGAATCATGGTAATGCGGTTAGACATATCCGAATCATCCGTACGCACAGATGCGGGAACCATGGCAATCAACGGTTTTTTCGGCAGCGCATTTTGGCTGATGAGATATTCACGCAGTGCGCCTGAACAAATGGCCAAAACAATATCATTAATGGTCACACCCAATTCTTTGGCAATATGCGCTAATCTTGCAAACTCAAAGGATTGCGCGGCGAAACGGCGCGACGAACTGACACGCTGATTCAGAATGGAACTTGGCGCCTGAAAGCTGGAGACATAATCAGGATTGCGCCCCATGTCTTTCATTACAGTCTGAGACAGTTCATAAATCACACGCGGTGTCGATTCCAGCTGACCTTTCAGTCCATCCATTAAACCTTTGATACGGCTGACTTTTGGCGCTTTTAAACGCTTCGCGCGGGGGCCTTCAACACACCAGGGCGGAACAATGCGTTTTGCATTCGGGTCATCTGAAAGCGATTTTTCCACTAAGCGCATGCCTGCAATGCCGTCGACCATGGCATGGTGGATTTTAAAATACATGCCAAAACGGTTGCCTTCAATGCCTTCAATAATATGGCAAGTCCACAGCGGTTTAGCGCGGTCAATCAGCGTACTGTGCTCTTGCGATATATAAGTCAAAAGCTCACGGATTCGGCCAGGGTGCGGCAGGGCAATGTGGCGGAAATGGTGATCTAAATCGAACTCTTCATCTTCATCCCAAAAAAAGCCATTTAAGCGGTTATTGAAGGGCGGGATTGGAATTGATTTGGAATTTCGGATATCTGTAACCAGATCTTGAATAAAACTGGATGGCGCATTATCTGGAATCGTAAATAAAAATAGTCCGCCAACATGCATCGGCTGCTGACGCTTTTCTAAAGTGAGAAATATAAAATCAATCGGATGTAATGGACGCATAGCGTGGATTGCCTCACTGCAATGTCTAGGGACGCTCCTATATGAGCTGCCTTGTTAGAATTATAAATTACTCTGAAATTATAGCTGTTTTCCATCAGAATAAAACTGCTTTATATGTATCAATACGATGAAAAAAACCACTGCTCAGGCAATGGTTTAGGCTTGATTATTTCTTTAAGTTTCCGGCGTGTAAGCCGCATTCTTTATGTGTGGCGTCTTCCCACCACCAGCGGCCTTCGCGTTCATGCTGATTTGGCAATACAGGCCGGGTGCACGGTTCACAGCCGATGGAAATAAAGCCGCGTTCGTGCAATGGATTATAAGGAATTTCCATCAGGCGGATATAGTTCCAGACATCGGCGCTAGACCAGTTGGCTAAAGGATTATATTTAATCAGCTGCTTGCCCGGGCCTGAAAAACCTGGGTCAGCTTGCACGACCGGAATATCATTGCGGGTGCCTGGGCTCTGATCTTTACGCTGGCCGGTAATCCAGCCATCTAAAGTCGCCAGTTTTTTACGCAGCGGCTGAACTTTACGGATGCCGCAGCATTCTTTATGATCATCCTGATAAAAGCTGAAGAAGCCTTTTTCAGTCACTAATTGCTGAATCGCTTCAGTTTCAGGGAAGCAAATCTCAATATCAATATTATAGTGTTTACGCACTGCATCAATGAATTGATAAGTTTCGGCATGCAGGCGGCCTGTATCCAGGCTGAAAACACGAAAAGGCTTGCCTAAATGCGAGGCCATATCAATAAGAACCACATCTTCTGCACCGGAAAATGAAATGGCAATTTCGCCTTCTTGACTCAGTGCAAGTTCAATAATTTCGTTTGGAGATTTATCTGCATATTCAGCTGCAAGCGCATCTACAATATCGATCGTTGGGATTGTTGTCATGATTGTCCTGGCGATAGGCTTGGAAACATTAAGCCTATATTAATTTATTTCACAACTATTTTAATAGAATTGATAAATACGACTTATCACTAAAAAATAGATACTTATGAAAAAAATAGATTTAAAAAAGAACAAGGCAAAAGCTATTTCTTAAGCTATGATAGTGCAAATTTTTTCACTGAGATTGGGAGAGTCCATGGAAATCGTATGTCTTGATTTAGAAGGTGTTTTAGTTCCGGAAATCTGGATTAATTTTGCTAAAAAAACTGGAATTAAAGAGTTGGAAGCAACTACACGCGATATTCCAGACTACGATGTGCTGATGACTCAGCGGTTGAATATTTTAAAAGAGCATGGCTTAGGCTTAAATGATATTCAAGCGGTTATTGCAGATATGGGGCCATTTGAAGGCGCGAAAGAATTTGTAAAATGGGTGAGCACGCATTTCCAGCTGATTATTCTGTCTGACACATTCTATGAATTTGCGCATCCGTTAATGAAGCAGCTAGATTGGCCAACGATTTTCTGCCATAAATTAGAAACAGATGAAAATGGCATGATTACCGATTATAAGCTGCGTCAGCCGGATCAAAAGCGTCAAGCGGTAAAAGCATTGCATGGCTTAAACTTCCGCGTTATCGCTGCCGGCGATTCTTATAATGATACAACTATGCTGGGTGAGGCTGATCATGGCTTCTTGTTTGATGCGCCTGAAAATGTCATTGCAGAATTTCCGCAGTTCCCGCCGATTCATGGCTATGAAGCACTGAAAGAAGCGATCCGTAAATCATCTGTGCGCAATATTCCTGCTTGATTTAACCCTGCAGACATTTTATTGCTGAAAAAGAGAAGGGCGCCGTTGGCGCCCTTTTTTGCATTCTAATTCAAGTCATATCAATTAGAAGCGGTAACCGATTTTCATGCCGTAAGCGATTGCATTGTTGTCTTCAAAGCTGCCAACAACATTTCCGCCTGTTTGTGCTTTAGCATCACCTAACCACAGGTATTTGACACCAGCGGCAATGAAATAGCTTTCAGCAGGGCTGTATTGACCGCCTAAGCCTACACTCCAAAAGCCTTCTGTTGGGCCAAGTGTAGTTACAGGGTTGCCTGCGCCAGAATCATAACCGACTGAAGCAGTTCCTGCCCATTTGTCATTAAACTTGCGGGAAACACCTGTGTTAATAGACCATTGGTCATCAGAGTAGTCGATCAAATTTTGCGCTTTGCCTTGAACGAGTAATGTAGATGCTGCTAAATATGCAGGTTTCACCGCAAATTGATCCCAATGTACCCAACGGATATTAGCAAAAGCCAAAGTATTTTTTGCGATACCTGACTGTAAGTCTAAATTGACTGATTGAGGAGTCACAACTTCTGTCTGGCTATTTGGATAAATGACAGAACCAAAACCGAATGTTTCAGATGATTCTAATTCATGTTTGATTTCAGAACGGTAAGTGACGGCGGCTTTCAATGCAATTTCAGGAATAGAGTATGCTGCGCCTGCAATCCAGCCGAATGCATCATCTTCTTTAAGGTTAATGTCATAGCCGCCTAGTTTAGTTGGGCCGCCGTAGGCTTGGCCGCGCAGTGACACTTGGCCTTTAACTGTTTGATAAACAGGGCCTGCATAAAAATTCCAATTTTCATTTGGCTGGTAGCCAATTAATGCCGTGATGTTATTGGTTCTAACTTCTACATGTGTTCCTTGGTTTTTTGACATTTCTGCAAAAATACTGTTTTCGGTTACATAAGTTGCATCGGCACCATAGGGCTGATCATAAATTAAACCTAATGAAATTTTATCAGTTGCTTGCACTTTGATTGCAGCAGATGGAAAGTAGTAATCATCGCCCATATCACTTACTTTATTGCCAGCGATATCTTTACCTTCTACTGTCGGGTCAAGGACAGTAAAACCTGCTTCAGCATAATTTCCAGGTTGAAGGAAGGCTGAAATAGACTGACCAGAGCGGTCTAATCCTGCTGCAAAAACAGAAGTGGCTGGCAATAAGCTGATGAGAATCGCTTTAGATAACTGGCTGAGCTGCATAGTTTTCCCTGTTTGTAACTTTTAGTAATCGATCAATGCAGGGAAAGTAACATAATATAAAAATGAGTAAATACTCAGGAGTGCTCTAGAAATGAACGCGGGAATGCAAAAAAAGTAGTTGTATAGAGTAAAAAGTCTATTTGGAGTAATCTATCTAAATGATTTTTAATAGGAAAATAGAGTATTTATTTTAATTTTTATATTTTATTATCAAAAAAATTAAATGGGTGTTTTTAAAGCAATTGATTCGTTGTGAAGAAATAAGAAGAAAACCCTAGCAAACTAGGGTCTTCTTACAATTTTAATTAATTAGAATCTATAACCGATTTTTAAGCCATAAGCCCAAGCTGTATTGTCTTCAAATTTTGCTACGGTAGCAGGTGTGCCAAATTGAGCGCCTGATTGAGCATCAGCATCGCCTAGCCAGAAGTATTTAACACCGCCAGCAATAAAGTAATTCGCTGCTGGACTATACTGCATGCCTAAACCTACGTTCCAGTATCCTTCGGTTGGACCTAAAGTTGTAACTGGGTTGCCAGCACCAGAATCCCAGCCTACAGAGACATTACCAGCCCATTTGTCATTGAGTTTTCGGCCAACACCAACTGTAGCATTGATTTGATCATCAGAATAAGCAACGAGGTCAAAGCCGTTTGTTTTTCCAGGAACTTGCCCTGCTTTAGTTAGTGCTGTTGCTAATTGACCAAATTTATCGGGACGAATTGAAAAATCTTTCCAGTTAACCCAGCGTAAATTTGCAAATGCTACGGTATTCGTCATGATGCCAGTTTGAAAATCTAAGTTCACAGATTGAGGTGTTGTAATCTCAGTTGAACCATCGGTGTATCCTGCGATAATCGATGTTGGTAAATTTATATTGGCTGGATTGACAATTGTTTCTTGAACATTGATGTCATGTTTAATTTCTGAGCGATATGTAAGCGAGGCTTTCAAAGCGATTTCAGGAATTTGATATGCAAAACCTGCTAACCAGCCAGCTGATGAATCTTCACCAATATTTGCATCATATGCTGGAATAGCAGTTGCTGGGGCAGCTGTGCTGCCACTATATCCGCCATATACGCTATATGCTGCGCCACGCAGATGGACGTTGCCTTTTACAGTTTGGTAAACACCACCGCCATAAATATTCCAATTTTCTGTTGGCTGGAAACCAAAAATCATTGAGATGTTTTGAGTATCAACTTCAACACTGGTGTTTCCTTGTGAAGGATGAGTAAAAGCAACAGACTGGGTATATTCAGCATCAGCACCAAATGGCTGGTCATAAAGAAGGCCAAAAGAGAAGTGATCAGTTAATTGAAGTTTAAGCGCAGCACTTGGGAAATAGTAATCGCCAGCCATATCACCAGTATTTTGATTGCCTAGGGCTGGAAGGGTGGTTCCTGAAACATCTGGATCTAAAACTGAGATGCCTGCTTCAAAGTAGTTGCCAGGCTGTAAAAATGCAGCAATGGATTGACCAGAACGATCTAGCGCTGCTGCAAATACGCCAGTGGCTGGTAATGTTGCAAGAATTAATGCTGTCGTTAGCTTTTTTAATTTCATTCTTCATCTTTCCTTGGTGTACAAATTGAAGTTACTGCATTTTTATTTGAGTTACAGGGGCATTGGCTATGGATAAATCTTTGGCTTCCAATGCGCTGAATTGTTACTCCATGTGACAAAAATAGCACAAAAAAAATAAGAGTAAATGCTCTAGATAAAAAAATCAGAATAAAAATGCGTCTGTTTGGAGTAATTGCACTAATTATTTAAAGTGTGATTTTATAACTATCTGTTTTTAAATTGGAAAAAATAAATTTAAATGAGAACTAGTGAGTTATAAAAAAAACAAAAATATGTGAATTTTAATCTTAATTAATGCTGTCTTTTTTGACTCTATTGGGAGTTATGACAATTGGGTTAGAAGACATTCTGCAAATGGCTGGCTAAGCCCTGAAGCTTTTGAGCAGAAAGATTTTAAGAATTTAGAGGGTTTGTTGTCCGCTATACTGTCTGGGATCAGTGTTCTGATTAAAGATAACTTAGCGAGCATCGTATTCAGCATTATTTGTCGTAAAAGTACGGGTTCGGTTTGTTGAAAAGCATACCTCAAGAGTCTTTGCTTGCTACAAGATTATACTTGGGATTGTCATTATGCTTGTCTTATAAAAATGCTTGATTCTAAAAACAAAAGCAGCGGAGTATCTGCTTTTTTCTTTGGGTAAAAAATAAAATTTTTCTTTCAGAATTTACGCAAAATTTACGCCATCCACATTTTTGAATATAGAGAATTTACGCCCTCAATTTCCATACTAATGCTGACCTATTTTAAATGGCATTTGCTATGTGGGAATTTATTTCTGTATTTGTCTTTTCATTGCTACTGGCTTATCCGTTTGGTGCTTACCTCGCCGATGTGATGCAGGCAAAACCAATGAAAAGCGACCGATTCTTTAAATGGATTGAACAACCAATTTACGCTGTTCTAAATGTGAAGCAGGTCGGTATGAATTGGCGGCAGTATCTGGGTGCTTTTGTCCTGAGTAATGTTTTATTGCTTGGCGCCAGTGTCGCAGTTTTGATGACTCAGGCATGGTTACCTTTAAACCCCGACCATATTCCAAATATGAATTGGGATCTGGCATTACATACCACCATTTCATTCCTGACCAATACCAACCAGCAGCATTATTCAGGCCAAGCGCAACTGTCTTATTTATCGCAAATGACAGTCATTGTTGGACTGCAATATTTGTCTCCAATTATTGGACTGGCTTTATTGGTTGCAATGTTAAGGGCTTTATTCCTGCAATCATGCCAAGCGGAAGATTCAGATCCAAAGAATTGGAATCATATTAATCTAGGTAATTATTGGATGGATATCATTCGCCCATTATTTAGATTTTTTATTCCATTAGGTCTTATTTTTTCTTTGCTACTGACCTTTCAAGGTGTCCCTGCAACACTATCCGCAGGTCCAACAGCGCAAGTTTTAGAGCAAAGCACAGAAGTCAAAACTCAGCATATTCCGCTTGGTCCTGTTGCACCGATGGTGGCGATTAAACAACTCGGCAGTAATGGTGGCGGTTGGTATGGGCCAAACAGTACTGTGCCTTTAGAAAACCCAACCCCGTTGTCCAATGTGATTGAGATGATCGCAATTTTACTGATTCCACTTTCTACGGTGTTTATGGTTGGGCGTTTTATTCAACGCAAGAAATTGATGTGGATGATTTTTGGCAGCATGTTGCTGATGTCGTTGGCTTCAACCTCATTAACGTTGTGGACCGAAAAATCATCTTTAAGTGTTAATGCTGCGTTGATGGAAGGGAAAGAGCTTCGTCTCGGTGCGGATGCATCTGCATTGTGGGGAAGCTTGACCACGCAAGTGAATAACGGCTCTGTGAATATGATGCATGACTCTGCCTCACCACTGACTGGATTGGTTGAACTGTGCAATATGCTGATTAATTCCATTTGGGGGGGGATTGGTTGTGGGCTATTACAGTTCTTTATTTACCTGTTTTTAGCGGTCTTTATCGCAGGCTTGATGACAGGGCGTAGCCCTGAATTGTTTGGGCGAAAAGTTGAAGTGGCTGAAATTAAGTTATTGGCTTTCGTAATTCTACTGCAACCTGTGGTGATTCTTGGTTTGACTGCGATTGCAATTGCATTCCCATCAATGACAGGAAGTTCAAATCCAGCTTTTCACGGCATTAGCCAAGTGTTTTATGAGTATGTCTCTGCCTACGCCAATAATGGTTCTGGTTTTGAAGGCCTAGGCGATAACACTTTATGGTGGAACCTGAGTGCCAGTGTCGCGTTATTGGCAGGACGTTATAGCGTATTGATTATCCCAGTATTGATTGCAGTGAGTTTAGCAACCAAACCACAAGCAGCCGAAAGCAGAGGTTCTTTACAGATCGAATCTCCCACCTTTGCTCTGACTTTAATTGGGATCGTACTGATTCTGACCTTATTGCAATTCATGCCAGTGTTGGTGATTGGGCCAATTGCTGACTATTTATCGATAAAAGTTTAAGCGTGGAGCAAGCACAATGAAACATTCAAATGCGACACAACACATGGATATTTTGAATAAAGAAATTATTCAGCAAACTTTCCATAAATTGTTGCCTCAACATGCTTTTAAAAATCCAGTGATGGCATGTGTCTGGGTGGGAACAGTTTTAACCCTTGTTGCCACTTTGATGGGAAATGCCAGTTTAGGTTTTGGTTTAGTCCTAAGCTTGATTTTATTGATCACCGTCTTATTCGCCAATTATGCTGAAGCAGTCGCAGAAGCCAAAGGTCGTGGACAAGCTGCATCTTTACGTCAGGCCCGTGAAAACTTAACCGCAAATCGCATTCTCGATTTAAATGCGGTACCGAATACGATTTCTGCCAATCTACTTAAAAAAGATGATCTCGTCGTTGTTAAAGCGGGTGAGATTGTCCCTGCGGATGGTGAAATTATTCAGGGCTTTGCGACTATCAATGAATCAGCCGTTACTGGTGAGTCTGCGCCCGTATTGCGTGAAGCTCATACCGATCGTTCAGGGGTGATTGGTGGGACTAAGGTCTTGTCCGATGAAATTATTATTCGCGTGAGTAATGAAGCAGGTCATAGCTTCTTAGATCGTATGATTGCTTTGGTTGAAGGTGCCAACCGTCAAAAAACACCGAATGAGGTTGCACTCAGTATTTTGCTCAACATCATGACCATTACTTTTATTGTGGTGGTGCTGACTTTACCTGTGATTGGTTCAATGGTCGGGATCAAAATCAGTATGGTCTTGTTGATTGCCCTATTGGTCTGTTTGATTCCAACTACGATTGGCGGCTTGCTGCCTGCGATTGGGATTGCGGGGATGAACCGTGCTTTAAAAGCCAATGTCTTAGCAAAATCAGGTAAAGCGGTTGAAGTTGCGGGTGATATTGATGTGTTGCTATTGGATAAAACAGGCACGATCACCTATGGAGATCGCCAAGCCACCGCTTTTTATCCATTGGCAGGTGTGACACCAAGTGAGTTACGCCAAGCAGCAATGCTCACTTCTTTTGCTGATCCAACCCCTGAAGGTAAGTCGGTCATCAGCCTTGGGAAAGAGTTAGGTGAAAGCATCCAAGAGCCGAAAGATGTTGAGTTCATTCAGTTTAGTGCCTCAACACGTTTATCGGGTGTGGACTTGGCTACGGGACAAACGATTCGTAAAGGTGCTGTCGATGCCATTCTTAAATTTACCCATCAAGAAATCAAAGACAACATTGAGCTTAAAACCCGTGTAGAGCAAGTGGCTTCTAAAGGTGCAACACCTCTTGTGGTGGCTTCAAATCACAGTATTTTAGGCGTGATTGAACTCTCAGATGTGATTAAGAAAGGCATTAAAGAGCGCTTTGCACTGTTACGTGAGATGGGCATCAAAACTATTATGGTCACAGGAGACAATCCATTAACCGCGGCTGCGATTGCTGCCGAAGCAGGGGTGGATGACTATATTGCAGAAGCGAGACCTGAGGACAAATTGGCGTGTATTCGTAATGAGCAAGTAGCAGGAAAATTGGTCGCAATGGTGGGTGATGGTACCAATGATGCACCAGCCTTGGCGCAGGCAGATATTGGCTTAGCCATGAATTCGGGTACCCAAGCAGCCAAAGAAGCTGGCAATATGGTGGACTTGGATTCCGATCCGACCAAATTGCTAGATGTGGTCGAAATTGGGAAGCAGCAACTGATTACCCGCGGTGCTTTAACCACTTTTTCCTTGGCAAATGATGTCTCTAAGTACTTTGTGATCTTACCTGCCTTGTTTGCCGTGGCGATTCCACAACTTGGGATACTGAATATTTTGCAGTTGAGTAGCCCGAGCAGCGCAGTAATTTCTGCATTGATCTTTAATGCCTTGATTATTCCCATGCTGATTCCATTGGCACTCAAAGGCGTTCAATTCAAACCTGCCAGTGCGCTGCAATTGTTACGCCGTAATATGCTGATTTACGGTGTAGGTGGGGTGATCTTTCCGTTTATTGCGATCAAGCTCATTGATCTTGTTGTGTCATTGTGGATTTAGGAGCGAGATATGAATACTTTATTGAGTCATGAGCAATTGAATCAACAGGACTTAGCATTATCTAGTCTAGGACATTCAGTCCTACGTCCGAGTCTTGGTTTGATTGTGGTTGGTTTTTTCATTGCAGGCATGTTGTACGTTACAGCAAGTGTCTCCATTGCGCAGTTGATCTTTCCCAAACAAGCCAATGGTAGTGTCATTGAACTGGATGGTAAAATTATTGGTTCAAGCTTGGTAGGACAAAACTTTGTTGGTGAACAATATTTCCATGGCCGTCCCAGTGCTGTAAGTTACAATGTTGATGGGATGGCGGGGAGTAATTTGGCCATCTCGAATCCTGATTTACAAAAACAAATGAAAGAAAGAACGATGCAATTTGCGCAAAATAATCATATTTCAGAGCAACAGGTACCGAACGATATGGTCACAGCATCAGGCAGCGGAATTGACCCAGATATTTCACCTGAAAGTGCTTTATTACAGGTGAAACGCGTGGCACAGCAACGCCATTTACCTGAGCAGCAAGTGCGTGATTTGGTACAACAACAAATTCAGCCTGCACAATTCGGCGTCTATGGGCAAGCGCGAGTGAATGTGTTGCAGTTAAATTTAGCCTTAGATCAATTGTCATCGACCACACGTTGATAGAGCGTAATTATGCAGATCGACCGTAATAACAAAGCAGATGCATGGTTGGCACATAGTCAGCGTGAACAATCTGGACGTTTGACCATTTTCTTGGGTGCAGCACCTGGGGTAGGGAAAACCTATGCCATGCTGACCCGAGCGCATGAACTGATGCAACAAGGGCAGCATGTGGTGGTCGGCGTGGTGGAAACTCACGGTCGATCTGATACCGAACGTTTGATTCGAGGGCTGAATGTTATTCCAAGGAAGCCTGTGGAATATCAGGGGCGAATGTTGGATGAGATGGATCTCGACCAAATTCTTAAATTAAAGCCTCAAATTGTACTTGTTGATGAACTTGCCCATCGCAATGTACCCAATAGTCGGCATGAATATCGTTGGCAAGATGTCAATGAGTTGTTGGATGCAGGCATTGATGTCTATAGCACCTTAAATATTCAGCATTTGGAAAGCCTCAATGATGTGGTTTTTCAAATTACGGGGATTCGGGTAACTGAAACTGTCCCCGATGCACTACTTAAACGTTTGAAAGATATTCGACTGGTTGATTTACCTGTTCCTGAATTATTAGAACGAATGAATCATGGCAAGATTTATTTCGCCGATGTTGCCCCCCATGCATTACAAGGTTTTTTTAAAGCTGCAAATTTGACAGCGTTACGTGATCTGGCAATTCAAACTGTTGCAGGGCAGGTCGATATTGATTATCGAGAAAAATTTGTTGCACAAGGGCAGATTATCCCGATTCAAAATCATGTCATGTTGGCGATAGATGGTTCTGAATTCTCTGAAGATTTGGTGCGCCGTGCCCATCGGATTGCAGAAAGGCTCAATGCAACGTGGAGCGTCATTTCGATTCAAAAAAGTAAGGTTGAAACGGCCCAAGCTTTTGCTGTGACTAAAGCCTTTAATCTAGCGCGTAAGCTCGGTGCAGATACCTATTTGCTGTATAACAATCATATTGCATCGACCATTTTACAGGCAGCTTATGATTATGGTACATCTAATATTTTACTCGGCAAAAGCCCTCAAAAATCGCTATGGCAGCGCCTATTTTCAGATCATATTGCCGATCAACTGTTAGAGAAACAGCATCCTTTTGAAATCACCTTTGTTCAGCCTTTAAAAGCCAAAAATAATGAAAAGCGTTTGCAGAAAGATGTGGCTTATTCATCTTGGCTGGAACAAGGCTTAGCGTTTAATCAACGTGAAGTGTTTGAAAGTATTATCATTGTATTGCTAGGATTGATTGTGGCTGCAATCAGTGATCATTTTATTGGGTATAGTGATTTAGCTTTAATTTTTATTGTGACTGTATTACTTGTTGCGATACGCGCACGCATGTTGATTACGATTATCAGCGTATTCGTCTGTTTTTTACTCTACAACTACTTTTTTATCGAACCTCGCTTTACCTTTATGATTAGTGCTGAACGTGGCGTGATTACCATTATCACGTTTATTGTTTCAGCCTTACTGGTTGGGCGTTTAGCCAATCAATTACGTGCTCAGGTGCTTAGCCTACGTGCTGCAAATTCAGTGTCGTTACAGTTACAAGAATTAGAGCGCAAGCTATCGACCTGTGTAGATATTGAGCAAGTACTAATCATTGCCAAACAACATTTGGAAACTTCATTAAATGCCACGGTCTGGTTAAAAGTTGAAAATCAGTCTTTAGGTGATCCATCCGCATTAAATGAAAAAGATCAAATTGCCGCAGATTGGACGCAGAAGAATGCGAAACCCTGTGGACGTTTTACCAATACGTTGACCAATTCTGATTGGTGGTTTATTCCGTTAAATTTGGTGAAAGAATATGGCGTGATTGCAATTCGCTTTCATCAAAATGCTCAAAGCATCAGTTTTGAATTGCAGCGTTTAACTGAGTTGATGATTGAAGATATTGCGCAAACCGTTGCTCGGGTTCAACTCTCGTTACAGTTAGAAAATTCTAGAGTAGTGGCTGAAACGGAAAAGCTCCGCTCCGCCTTGCTGTCTTCGGTATCGCATGATTTACGTTCACCCTTAGCCGCGATGATTGGTTCAGCAGATACGCTTAAATATTATGGTGAACAGATGCCTGAAAGTGATCGCCATGAATTATTAGACACCATTCACATTGAAGGGGAACGATTGGATCGTTATATTCAAAACCTGTTGGATATGACTCGATTAGGTCATCAGGGTTTGACTTTAAGTCGTGCTTGGATTGGTGTGGATGAACTGATTGGCTCGGCAACGCAACGTCTTAAACGCTATCAGCCTGAGGTAAAAATCGAAGTTGCTTTAGCTGATGAACTTCCGCAATTGTATGTGCATCCTGCTTTAATTGAACAAGCTATTTTTAATGTCTTAGAAAATGCCGCTAAATTTTCACCAGATGATGTCCCGATTGAAGTGAAGATTCAGCAAGAGGAACAATTTCTGCAAATTGACATTATGGATCAAGGGATAGGAATTCCTGAACATGAACGTGAGCAAATCTTTGATATGTTCTACACCATGCAACGCGGTGATCGAGGGAAAACAGGTACAGGTTTAGGACTTGCGATTGTCAAAGCCATTATTGGCGCTCATATGGGCAGTATTGAAGCTTTTGCTGGAACAGATGGTCAAGGTACTTTAATTCGCATACGATTACCGTTACATCTGGGTTAAATGATCTTTTATGCCACAAACAATCTATCCGAGTGCATCAATTTTAATTATTGATGATGAACCTCAAATTCGAAAATTTTTAGACATTGCTTTACGCGCACAAGGCTATCAGGTGCATGTTGCTGAAAATGGCATGAAAGGCTTAGAAATTTTGGCAACACGAGGCGCGGATTTACTGATTTTAGATTTGGGTTTACCTGATATGGAAGGACAGCAGGTGTTGACCGAGATGCGGCAGTGGTCAGATATTCCTGTGATTGTGTTATCTGCACGTCCTGATGAAAATCAAAAAATTAAATTGCTCGATGCAGGTGCAAATGATTATGTCACCAAACCGTTTAGCATTCAGGAATTATGTGCCCGTATTCGGGTGATGTTTCGCAATAAACCGCAACAGTCTGAACAGAATATTGTATTTGATGATGGTCAATTATCTGTGGATGTGGCTGAACATGTGGTGAGGTTTGCACAGGAAGAAATTGTGCTCAGCAAAAAAGAATTTCAACTGTTAGCACTCTTGATTCGCCATCAGGGCAAGATCGTCACACAAAAACAAATTATGACGGAGTTATGGGGTATTAGTCATGAAGAAGATACCCATTATCTTCGAATCTTGGTGAAAAAACTCCGCAGCAAAATTGGAGATTCTGCGGTCACTCCAAAATATATTTTTACCATTGCAGGCGTGGGGTTGCGTTTTTTGGGTGAATCCTAGCGATCAACTTCAAGAGAACACAAGGGACTTAAAAATATTGTGGGATTGATTCAATCAAATCCCAGAAAAGAAGGCCTTCATTCAATTGATATACATTAAAGAAAGCTAAAACAAAGCAAGCCAATTAACGCAGAAGCAGCAAGGACATACATGACTTTCAACTCAAAATAGAACAGTCCAATCAGGGCAGCACAGGCAATGAGCGCCGCAACGAAATCAAAGGAACCGCTAAAACCGGTTGGCCAAAGCACGTGATAGCTAAAAAATAGTGCAAGGTTAAGAATCACGCCGACAACCGCTGCTGTAATGGCGGTTAGTGGCGCCGTAAATTTGAGCTCGTTATGTGTCGATTCAATAATCGGTGCGCCAGCAAAGATAAAAATAAAAGAAAATAAAAAGGTAAACCAAGTGACGATTGTTGCGCCAATTGCGCCTGCCAAGAATAGATGATCCGAGCCTAAGAGCGCATGATTGAATGCCCCTAAAAAGCCAACAAATGCCACCACCATAATCAGTGGGCCTGGTGTGCTTTCACCCAGTGCAAGACCATCGATCATTTGCGTTGGGCTTAACCAGCCATAATAGTTCACAGCCCCTTGATAAACATAAGGTAAAACGGCATATGCACCGCCAAAGGTCAGCAGCGCAGCTTTAGTAAAGAACCATGCCATTTGCGTATACGCATGATCCCATCCAAGCGTTAAGCTTAGACTGATGATCGGAATCAGCCACAGCAGAGCGCCGATCAGAACAATACTCCCCAATCGTTTCCAGCTAAAGATCGCATGTGCTGGTGTGGGAGTATCATCGTCAATTAATGCAGCCCCATAGTCTTTTTTACTCTGCTGATGCGTGTTTCCATTAGAAAATAGGGCCGGATACTTTTTGCTGGTCAGATATCCAATGATCGCGGCAGAGAAAACGATTAAAGGAAAAGGTGCGCTGAAGAAAAAAATCGCGATAAATGAGAGCGTGGCAATCAGCCACAAAAAATTATTCTTGAGTGACCGGCTGCCGATCCGGTGAGTTGCATGAAAAACAATGGCAACCACAGCGGGTTTAATGCCGTAAAAAAGTCCAGCGATGATGGGGACATCACCAAATTTGACATAGACCCATGAAAGGCCGATTAAAATAAACAGGGAGGGCAAGACAAAAAGAATGCCTGCAACTAATCCACCAGCGGTTCTGTGCATTAACCAGCCGATATAGGTCGCTAATTGCTGTGCTTCAGGCCCAGGCAGCAACATACAGTAGTTCAGCGCATGCAAAAAACGCTTCTCGGAAATCCAGCGCTTCTGTTCAACCAGTTCTTGGTGCATGACCGCGATTTGACCTGCAGGTCCGCCAAAACTAATAAATCCTAATTTAAGCCAAAACAGAAAGGCCTGCCAAAATGAAACAGTTTTTATTTCCGCTTCTGGGGGAGGAATCAGTTCTTGTTCCATGATTATTCTCTAGATAGGTTGGCATAAAGGCCATCAAAAATATGATTGGATAATTCAAATAATTGGTCATCATTGCTTATTTGGCTTCGGAGGCTCTGAATGACTTGCTCAATACCGCCAAAAGCTTAGCACTATTCAATAATAAGATGTGTGTGTGAAAATCAATACATGGAGGCTTATTATTTCACCCACCACAATAATCTGTCCGCTTCTGCATCATTGCTTTTTTTCTTTTCCAAATGTTGAGTACGGTGATAAGCCCAGCCATGCATATCTTTGATCTGATGGGCCAATTGCCGCTCAATCAGTTCAATTGTACATTCTAAAACTTCTTCTAAAATCGGATGTGCTGAAGCACGGAAGCCATGTCTACAGGCTTGTTCACAGATATAGCCTAAACGACGCAGTGCCTGATTAATGGTGCTTTCTGATATCGGCTTGAAGTTAGATGTGGCTACAGGGAATACATATGCACTTTTAGATTTTGTAAGAGGCATTTAGATATTCTTTATTAATTTATTGAATTTAATTGGTTTTGTTATTTATTTGGAATACTGCAGATCAAAAGAAACACCAAGATGGTACGCCCTGCGGGACTCGAACCCACGTCGGTCGCTTAGGAGGCAACTGCTCTATCCAGTTAAGCTAAGGGCGCGTAAAACGCAGTTAATTTACTCCAATTTCAAACAAAAAAAAAGTTATTGCCGAAACAATAACTTTTTAAACGCTTAAGAAAATTACGCTTTTCTATAAAGTATTTTGAATAGAATAAACATGAGCGCAATCCAAATTGGAATCATGATCACGGCGCCGCTTAAACCTTGCGTCCACATGATGTAGAGCACAACCGCAATGAAGGCAAGAACCAGGTAGTTGCTGAATGGCGACCAAAGCGCAGGGAATTGCGATACCTTAGTTTCTGCTTTCATTGCTTTAATGAACTTAAGGTGCGTTAAGCTGATCATTGCCCAGTTTAAGACTAAAGCGCCAACCACGATATAAATCAGGTTGCTTAAAGCATCTTCCGGTGCAAAGTAGTTTAGTAATACACAGCCAAAAATAAGCAAGGCAGAAAACAGAACGGCAGGAATTGGCACACCTTGCTTATTGGTCTGCGTAAAGATTTTCGGCGCATTGCCTTGCTGCGCTAGACCAAACAGCATGCGGCTGTTGGCATACATGCCGCTGTTATAAACAGAAAGCGCCGCCGTTAAAATAATAAAGTTAAGCAAATGCGCGGCCCAGCCAATACCCAGCTGGCTGAAGATCATTACAAATGGGCTTTTGTCTAAACCGCCCAGCTGCAGTTCGTTCCATGGCACAAGCGACAGTAAAATCGTCATTGAGCCGACATAGAAAACCAGAATACGCAAAACGACTTGGTTAATGGCTTTTGGAATGGTCTTTTGCGGATCTTTGGCTTCAGCTGCCGCCATGCCAATCAGCTCAATACCGCCAAAAGCGAACATGAGGAAGGCCAGCATGTAAAACAAACCTTCAAAGCCGTGCGGGAAGAAGCCACCATGCGTCCAAAGATTGCTGAAAGATGCGGTGGAATCCGGGCCTGCTGTAACCAGTAAGTAAATACCGAATACAATCATCGCGACAACAGCAGTGACTTTAACAATAGAGAGCCAGAATTCAGATTCGCCATAAAATTTTACATTGCCAAGGTTCACTAAGGTGATAATGACAAAGAAGGTCAGCACCGATGCCCAGGCAGGAATGTGAGGCCACCAATAATTGATGTATTTCGCGACGGCGGTCAGTTCTGTCATGGCAACGAGGACATATAAAATCCAATAGTTCCAGCCTGCAAGAAAACCGGCGAATTTGCCCCAGTATTTGTTCGCAAAATGACTGAATGAGCCTGCTACAGGCTCTTCAACAATCATTTCCCCGAGTTGACGCATAATTAAAAAAGCAATTAATCCGCCAATCGCATAACCCAAAATAATGGATGGACCGGCAGATTCAATCACGTGTGCGGAACCTAAAAATAAGCCAGTACCAATTGCACCACCCATGGCAATCAATTGAATATGACGGTTTTTTAAGCCACGCTGAAGTTGAGACGACTCTTTATTCAAGTTATTTCAGCCCGACAATGAATATGTGATTTGGATTGTAATAGATCAAGAAGAAATAGCCTAGTAGCTCAAAAAATATGAAAAAAAGTTATAGGTTTCATTAAATATTTTTTAATAAAATTAATCATTAAACAATAAATGAATCAACAGATTAATTTTATTTTATTTATGAAAGATGAATCTGTGCTGCCGGCGGAAATCTGACAGATGCCGTTTTTTTATACTTAAGTCCTGTGGCTAATGTATTTTCAGTAAAAGCCGTTATGATAATGCGCGATCAATATCGGATTGGTATTGTGCAATACAATGATAAATAAGGATTCAGAATATGCCATTTGCTCCCCAAATTAAAATTCCAGCAACTTATATGCGTGGCGGCACCAGTAAGGGTGTATTTTTTAAGCGCAGTGATCTGCCGGAAGCCGCGCAGCAGGCAGGCGCTATTCGTGATCAGCTGCTGCTTCGTGTCATTGGCAGTCCAGATCCTTACGGCAAGCAAATTGACGGCATGGGCGGCGCAACATCCAGCACCAGTAAAACAGTTATTTTAGATAAAAGCGCGCAGCCGCATCATGATGTGGATTATTTATTTGGGCAGGTGTCCATTGACAGCGCTTTTGTAGACTGGAGCGGCAATTGCGGCAACTTAACTGCTGCCGTAGGCGCTTTTGCAATTGCAAATGGTTTAGTCGCGGCGGAAAAAATCCCGGAAAATGGCATTTGCACGGTGCATATTTGGCAGGCCAATATTCAAAAAACCATTATTGCGCATGTGCCAATCACTCAGGGTCAGGTGCAGGAAACAGGTGATTTTGAACTGGATGGCGTCACTTTTCCTGCAGCAGAAGTGCAGATTGAATTTTTAGATCCAGCAGATGACGGTGAAGATGGCGGCGCGATGTTCCCAACAGGCAATCTGGTTGATACCTTGCTTGTACCAGAGGTTGGCGAGTTTCAAGCGACCTTCATTAATGCCGGCATTCCAACAATTTTCTTAAATGCAGCAGATATCGGTTATGAAGGCACCGAACTGCAGGATGCAATTAACGGTGATGCCGCAGCCTTGGCGCGTTTTGAGAAAATCCGCGCGTATGGCGCTAAGCAAATGGGCTTAATTCAAGATATTGCTGAAGCGGAAAAACGCCAGCATACGCCAAAAATTGCCTTCGTCTCTGGGCCGAAAAGCTATGTGTCTTCCAGCGGAAAGGCCATTGGCGAGCAGGATACAGATCTTCTGGTACGCGCACTGTCGATGGGCAAATTGCATCATGCAATGATGGGAACTGCCGCTGTCGCAATCGGCACAGCCGCGGCGATTCCCGGCACGTTGGTGAATTTGGCGGCTGGCGGCGGTGAGCGGGAAGCTGTACGTTTTGGCCATCCGTCCGGAACTTTGCGTGTTGGCGCGCAAGCCGTACAGGAAAATGGACAATGGGCTGTGAAGAAAGCGGTGATGAGCCGCAGCGCGCGCGTATTGATGGAAGGCTGGGTGCGCATTCCGCAAGATGCCTTGAAATAATCATCGATTGATATCGCGTGATTGTGTAATTCAATGTGCATGTAATTGATTGAAAATATTTTAAAGCCCCTGAACAGGGGCTTTATTTTTGAGATCAGTTTAAGAACGTTCTATGAGCTGTTACGCAGAGCGCTCAATTCATCGATTCAACGGCATGGATAAAATAACAATCAGCATCGAATCACCCGCTGCAGCCTTTCACCTCAAGATCAGATTCATGGCTTTAGAGTAATTTGCGGTTCGTTTAGCAGAAAGAGCATGATTATAGATTTAAGTTTTAAGAATTCAGTTTCGTGATAGAGAAAACAAGGCAAAAGCAGTATGATGCAACAAGCCAGAAACTGATGCAGGCCAAATTTTTAAGGCTCTATGCAGCGCCAGTTTGTCATACCGCTTAGATAAAAAAATTGAGGTGAACGTGTCGTCTTTAACTGATGTGCAGGCTCATGCACTGACAGAAGCACAGAACCGCATTCAGCAGGATTTACTGACTGCGCTGGATGCCTTTGCAATTCCAGAACCGTTAAAAGGCGCAGTGCACCATGCCGTTATGCTGGGCGGCAAGCGGGTGCGTCCAGCGCTTTGCTATGCAGCCGGCGCATTAAAGCAAAATCCGAATGCCGCAGCGGTGCGCCGCGCAGCGGTTGCCATAGAGTTTATTCACTGCTATTCATTGGCGCATGACGATTTGCCCTGCATGGACAATGATCTGCTGCGCCGCGGCCAGCCGACATGCCACGTGGCTTTTGGCGAGGACACGGCGCTATTGGCTGGAGATATTCTGCAGTCGATGGCTTTTGAAATTTTAGGCAGCCGCTTGTTTGATCAGGGGCCAGCCGTTGAAGCGTCTATTGTGCTGAAACAAATGCAGATTCTAGCGACAGCGTCTTCAAAAATGGTGAATGGCCAAGTTCTGGATTTGCAGGCTGAAGGTAAAAAAATTACACAGGATGCATTAGAAAACATTCACCGCAATAAAACTGGGGCGCTGATTACGGCAGCCGTGATGATGGCTGCCGTAACGCTGTTTGAAGGGACTGATCAGGCGATTCCGAAACTGCGAGAGTATGGGCAGGCGATTGGGCTGGCTTTCCAAGTTCAGGATGATATTTTGGATATTGTTTCCGAGACTGAAGTTCTGGGAAAAACGGCTGGCAAAGATCAGCAGGTTGAGAAATCAACTTATCCCGCCTTGATGGGGCTGGAACAAGCCAAGGCTTATGCTCAGGATTTGCATAATCAGGCGATAGGCGCATTGGCTTATTTTGGTGATAAAGCTGAGCAATTAAGCCAAATCACCCAATTTCTGCTGTCGCGGAAAAGCTGATCTCAGTTGAGATTAAAGAATGAAAACAAAAAAGGAGAACAAGCTGTTCTCCTTTTTTTGTTTAATACGCTTATAAGCTTTCTTTGTAAATCCGTTCCGCTTCTTCAAAACGCTCGGTAATGTCTTTACTAGGTGCTTTGCCCATTAAGCTGACCGCAATAATGGCGATGAATGAGCAGATAAAGCCAGGAATAATTTCATAAACGCCAGTATCACCCCAAACATTCTTCCATAAAATCACCATGACTGCGCCAACGACCATGCCGGCTAAAGCGCCATTTAGGGTCATGCGTTTCCAGAACAGTGAAAGAATAATCAATGGGCCAAATGCCGCGCCAAAACCGGCCCATGCATAAGCCACTAAGCCTAAAACTTTAGATTCAGGATTGCCTGCCATCCAAATGGCCAGCAAGGCAATCAAGAGCACCATCAGGCGGCCGACCCACACCAATTCTTTCTGTGACGCATGCTTACGCAGGAAAGACTTATAGAAATCTTCTGTCAAGGTGCTTGAGCATACTAAAAGCTGACAGCTTAAAGTACTCATGACCGCAGCCAAAATAGCCGCCAGTACGATGCCGGCAATCCACGGATTAAACAGGATTTTGGTCAGTTCCATAAACACGGTTTCAGGGTTCGCATTTACTGCGCCCGCCAGTTCTGGATGCTGCTGGAAGTAGGCGATGCCGAAGAAACCCGCTGCGACTGCGCCGCCTAGGCAGAGTGTCATCCACGTCATGCCGATGCGGCGTGCATTGGGAATGGACTTCACCGAATCTGCGGCCATAAAACGGACAAGAATATGCGGCTGACCGAAATAGCCCAAGCCCCATGCCATGAGTGACACGATGGTAACAACACTTAAATTGCCGATGATATCGGTGGCTTGCGGACGGGCGGCTTCAAGCGCCAAAGTCACCTGGCTCATGTCTGAGAAGGACATGAGCGCGACAATCGGGGTCAGCAGCAAGGCGAAAATCATTAAGCCTGCCTGAATGGTATCTGTCCAGCTGACAGCAAGAAAGCCGCCAATAAAGACATAGCTGATGGTTGCAATCGCGCTGATCCACAGCGCGGTGCTGTAGGACATGTCAAACATGCTTTCAAACAGGCGTGCGCCGGCAACCATGCCGGAAGCGCAGTAAATAGCAAAGAACACCAAGATGACAACTGCTGAAACGATGCGTAAAACTTTTTTCTGGTCGTTAAAGCGGTTGGAGAAATAATCGGGCAGGGTTAAGGCATTGTGCTGCACTTCAGTATGCACGCGCAGCCGTCCGGCAACGAGCAGCCAGTTTAGCCATGCGCCAATAATTAAACCGATGGCAATCCACATTTCAGATAAGCCTGAAAGGTAAATGGCGCCCGGCAAGCCCATCAGCAGCCAGCCGCTCATGTCAGATGCGCCTGCAGAAAGGGCGGTAACAAAACTTCCTAGACGGCGGCCCCCTAAAATGTAATCGGAAAAATTGCTTGTTGCCCGGTATGCCATCAAGCCAATCACGATCATGGCGGCAATATAAAAAAGAAAGGTGATTAAGGTTGGATTCAGGGAGCTCATACAATATCCATTTTCGAGTTGGACAGCAGATCGAAATATGAATTGACAGCAAAGGGAGAGCCAATTGAAGGCAAAATAAACTGCCATCAATTCAAGAGATTTCAAAAATTAACGCGAAATTTAACCATAAATAAACAAATTTTGCTGGCTTTTTATCAGCTTAAATAAAAATAGACAGCAAAAAAGCTGTCTATTGTTTTGAAAAGCATGATGAATTAGTTATTTCGGCCCATCACGCCGCGAATGGTATTCATAATGTCTGCAGGTAAAACCACTGTTTTAGCATTATTGGATTTCGACATATCCTGCATGGCTTTCACATACTGCTCGCCTAGAAGGTAAGCGACAGGAATTTCTTTGTCGCCTACTGCCGAGGTCACCATTTCAATGGCTTTTTGCGAGGCTTCCGCCAAGACCACTTGCGCTTCCGCATCGCGGCGTGATGCTTCCAAACGGCCGTCTGCTTCTAAAATGGCGGCCTGTTTTTCACCATCCGCTTTGGTGACCGTGGCGCGGCGCTGACGTTCAGCCGCTGCCTGTTCTTCCATTGCGGACTGCATAGTGCTTGATGGTTTAATATCTTGAATTTCTACGGTTTTTAACGTAATTCCCCAGTCCGAAATATCATCGGAAATACTGGCTTTCAATCGGGCTTTGATATGATCGCGTGATGAAAGCGCATCATCTAAATCCATTTCACCGACAATGGAACGCAAGGCTGTCTGCACGAGGTTCTGAATTGCCCATGTGTAGTTTTCGATCCCGTACACTGCTTTTTCAGGCGTGGTCAGGTTGATGTAGGCC
This sequence comes from Acinetobacter bouvetii DSM 14964 = CIP 107468, assembly GCF_000368865.1. Classification (GTDB taxonomy): domain Bacteria; phylum Pseudomonadota; class Gammaproteobacteria; order Pseudomonadales; family Moraxellaceae; genus Acinetobacter; species Acinetobacter bouvetii. Next base: position 1,048,511 of record NZ_KB849727.1, on the reverse strand, counting down.
ACAGCATTCATCAATAAAACAGCATTGTCGCGGGTGATGACTTCCTGAGACGGAATATCCAGCACAATGTCTTTGGTGGTGACTTTGTAAGAGACTTCATCGACATAAGGAATGACAAAGTTCAAGCCTGGACTGAGGGTGGTGTGATATTTGCCTAAACGTTGAACAATCCATTTATAGCCTTGCGGCACAATGCGCACACCTTTAAAAATGGTGACGGCAACAAAGGCCAGCAGGGCAAATACAACAATCGTAGCTGCGCTCATTTATTTACTCACTTTTTTCGTTGTCAGTTTGATTGTGCAATTGCACAACGAGGTCATTGCCTAAAATGTCGACGACTCGGACCCGGTCACCCACTTGAACTGCGGATAAGCTGCGGCAGTTCCATTCATCTGAACCCAAGACCGGCATTGGAAAGCGCACCTTGATTTGCTCATGCTCTAAATTGGTTTGAATCACCATGCCGACTTGGCCAATCGTGGCTTCGCGGGACAAACCGGCTTTGGTTCTGTCTGTCGATAAGGGTTTAATGAATTTAAACCATGCGATGGTGCATAGCACAGACAGAATGATCCAGGTCACAAACTGGGTGGTGGTGCCCATCATTGGAAAAAGAAAATATAAAACGCCAACCATGATGGCGCCAATGCCAAACCACAGCGCCGCAAATGCAGGCAGCAGCAGTTCTGACAGAATCAGCAAAACGCCTAAAACAAACCAGTGCCAAGGTTCTAAAACAAATTCCATACATCTGCCCGTGTATTGCCGTAATTGATATAGATGACCAAGCATCTATATCAATGTAGCAGATGAATAAGTTTTTGAATATTTAAAAGAATACTAAATTTTAAATTTAGAAGCCGGCGCAGGCTTGAGCGCTGCTGGAGACGCCTTAAAATCTGCAATGGCTTTTTGGATGGATCGGATTTTCAGCTGAGCGGCTTTTTCGCCTTCTAAAATGGTTTCATTGCTGGCTTTTAAATCCAGTGTGCCAATGTGGCCGACTTTGGGCTGAATCACAATATTCGCGCGGTCCAATTCTTCATTAATGCTTTGCTGGCCCATAATATTCAGGGTTTGATCCAGCACGCCAAGCATATTCAGCGCCTTGCTTCCGTCTGGACGGGCAGAAATATCGACGGCAATCACGATGTCAGCGCCCATATCTTTTGCCGTTTTGACAGGAATAGGGCTGACCAAGCCGCCATCAACATATTTTAAACCGCCTATCGTGGCAGGGACAAAGACGTTGGGAATGCTGCAGGAGGCGCGCACGGCTTGTCCTGCATTGCCTTTCATAAAATCTGCCTTACGACCGTTGTCTAAGCGGGTGGCTACAGCGGCAAAACGGATTGGAAATTTTTCGATTGGCTTATGGCCGACGTTTTTATTGACATAGTCTTGCAGCTTTTGACCCAAAATTACCCCTTGGCGGTTTAAGGTCAGGTCACGGATATCGGATTCTTTGAAGCCAAGAGCAATTTGCTGCATCTGATACGGTGTTTTGCCGCTGGCGTACAGGCTGCCGACGAAACTGCCGGCGCTGGTGCCAGTGACGATTTTCGGCTTAATGCCGTGCGATTCTAAAACTTTTAAAACGCCGATATGGGCAAAGCCTTTGGCGCCGCCGCCGCCCAGCGCAATGGCGATCACGGGTTCACGGGCTTTAATCGGCGTGGTTTTGACGGGGGTGTTCACAACTTTGTCACAGCCTGCAAGGCTAAGGCCCAGCAGCCCAATCAAAGAGTAATGCAATAATCTCATAAAATTAAAACTGATTAAGTTCTGTTCAAATAGGCGCACATCTCAGCAAAAAAATGCAGATATAGCTAGTGTTTTTTCCATTGCTTTTGTAACGGCTTGGCCAGCCAATCTGGATTTTTAGGGGAAAACTTGCCTTCGTAGCGCTGCAGAATCTGCTCTAAATCCTGTTCAAAATGGCCTGTCGGCTCAAAAACGCCTAAGCAATGAATTGTTTTATTTTCATAATCAAAGGAGAACATCACAATCGGAATGCGGGCCTCATAGGCAATATAATAAAAGCCGCTTTTGATTTTATCGGCTTTTTTACGGGTGCCTTCAGGCGCCATGCCTACCCAAATCCGGTCTTTTGCGTGAATAATTTCGGCAATCTGTTTGGTCAGGCCCTGCTGACTGGCACGGTTGACCGGAATTACGCCAATCCATTCCAGCAGCGGCTTTAAAGGCGTATTAAACAAGGTGTGCTTGCCAAAGATCGTGATTTGAATGCCGAGTCCGAGCAGGGCGGTAAAGCCATGCCATGCATCTATATTGGAGGTATGCGGTGAAATAATGGCGACCGCTTTAGGCAAATTGGGAAATTCGCCTTCAAAGCTCCAGCCTTGAGCCAAAAAAATTTGCCTAAAGATCCGTTTGGTTAATGCAGAACCGCGTGCAGGCACTTGGTCTGGCAATGCTGGAAAATACTGGGTCATTGTTTTTATCATTGATATCCATTTATTTACATTATCATAGGCTGTTGATCTTGGGACTGCATTGGCAAGATTGTGCAGTCTGACCAATGGCCCTGATCAGCGGTGTCACGTGCCGAAGCAGTCTCTGCCGATGCTTTCCAAAACCGCAAGGAAATTTCATGCTTCAAATGCGCAATGTCTATCTGCTGCTGTTTTCACTGTATTGGGCGCAGGGTTTGCCTGTCGGCTTTATGACGCATGCGCTGCCAGTGGTTTTAAGAGCGCAGGGGGTGTCTTTGGCGCATATTGGCGGTTTTGGCCTGCTGATGCTGCCGTGGTCAATCAAGATTTTCTGGGCGCCTTGGGTCGACCGCATCGGCAGCGCGAAGCAGGGCCATTACCGGTCATGGATTATTCCAGCGCAGCTGTTGACAGTATTTGTGCTCATCGGACTGTCTTTTTTACCCATTCAGGCCTTAAATCAGCCGCTGTATCTGCTGGTTTTTTTTGCAGTTTTGCTGAGCATGAATTTGATTGGAGCAACACAGGATGTTGCGACAGACGGCCTGGCTGTCAATATCTTGAAAGGCGAACAGCAGCATTGGGGCAATACGTTTCAGGTGGTGGGATCCCGCCTTGGCTTCATTGTTGGCGGCGGGGCGATTTTATGGGCCTTGGACTGGCTGCAGTGGCAGCCTACATTTTTAATTTTGGCTGGCTTGGTGCTGATCAATACTTGGCCTGTTTTGATATATGAGGAAGCGCCGCGCACGAGTGCAATTGCGCATGATGTGTCCGCTTTAATGAATGCTCAACAGCCGGCGCCGCTGCAACAAAAGTGGGCGGAGATCCGGCATTATCTGGGCTATTTCGTTGAAAGCGCTGAGCTGAGGCGATGGCTGTGGGTACTGATCACTTTCAAGGTGGCTGACGGTTTGGCGGGGCCTATTTTAAAGCCGCTGATGGTGGATATGGGGCTGAGTTTCAGCCAAATAGGCGTTTATGTCAGCATGCTGGGGGCCGCTGCTGCGCTTGCAGGCGCCGGTTTGGCAGGCATTGCTTTAAAGTATTGCTCGCGTTTTCAGGCGCTGCTGATTTTTTCCATGCTTAAAGTATGCAGTTTAGCGGCTTATGCATGGCTGGCCTGGCAATATGATACCCAGCAATCGGTGCCGCCGCGGGTCATTTATGCCATTAATGCATTGGAAGATACGGTGTCTGCCATGCTTTTGGTGGTGATGCTGACGGTGGTCATGCAATACAGCCGCAGGCATTTGGCCGCTACAGATTTTACCTTTCATGTGTCGCTGCTGGCGACCGTCAGCGGCGTGCTGTACAGCTTAAGCGGTATTGCGGCGGATGCTTTGGGGTATAGCAATTATTTGATTATTATTACGCTGATTGCTGCGGTGTGCTTAATTCCGATTTATCGCTGGGGACGCTGTATTTTTAAAACGCGTGAATTGACAGAGCCGGCAGAATAGCCAAAGATAGCTGAGTATATTTTGCGCATATTTCAATATGGATATTGAACCGGTCTTTATCGCGTTAGGCTTTTTTGCATTTTGCGGCGGATTGATTGATGCCGCCGTGGGCGGCGGAGGGCTGGTTCAATTGCCGGCATTGATGCATGCCTTGCCTCAATACAGCCTTGCGACAGTGTTCGGCACCAATAAACTGGCGGTTTTAGCCGGAACCTTTTCATCATTCTTCAGCTATATGCAGAGGATAAAAATTGTTTGGGCGCTGCTGCTGCAGACTATGCTGGCGGCCTTTGTCTTTGCATTTTTTGGCGCAATGTCTGTGGCTTATATTCCAAAGGCTTTGATGCAATATGCAGTGTTTTTTCTGCTGATTGTGATGGCTGTTTACACCTTTATAAAAAAGGATCTGGGCAAGCTGCACACGCAAATTCAGTGCGGGAAAAAACAAATTATGCTGGGCATTGGCTTTGGCGCGCTGATTGGTTTTTATGACGGTGTATTTGGCCCCGGCAGCGGCAGTTTTCTGCTTTTCTTGTTTGTAAAAGTATTCGGATTTGATTTTTTGAATGCTTCTGCATCGGCCAAACTGGTCAATTTAGGCACATTCAGCGCATCTCTCTTGTTCTTTATTCCTTCTGGGCATGTACTTTGGATGATCGGCGGCATGGTGGCGCTATGCAATATTGCCGGTTCTATCTGCGGTACCTTTTTGGCGCTGCGTTACGGCAGCGGTTTTATCCGAATATTTTTCTTTATTCTGCTGCTGTTCTTAATTGGCCGAATGGGGCTGGAAATTTTTGCAGGCTAAATCTGCCGATGGAAGCATGCAGGCCTGATATCGGCGTTCAATTGGAAAGAGTGAAAGAAAAGCATTCCATCGGTGCATGCGCGCGTCAAAGGCTGGCCTGAAAAACAATTAAGCCAGTTTTAAGTTTGAACATTTACCTTAACAGCATCCATGAAAGCCCATGATGAATTTAGATGCTGACACAGTTAACGAATTTGAAGAACAAAATTCCGCCAATCTCTTTAGGCTGGTTTAATTTTTTTGTAGCGCTGTGGCTTGGCTTGGCGCTCAATGTGGTTTTTTATCAAAAAATTCAAGCGCTCACGCCCTATCAAGGGATCAAGGCGCAGCTCTTTATCGCGGCTACGGTTGCGGTGGTTATTGCACTGTATAATGCGCTCCTTCAGCTGCTGCAATGGCGCTGGAATGCCAAGATTCTGGCTTTCATTTGGGTTTTTATTGGCGGCTTCAGCGCATATTTTGTGGCGAGTCTAGGCGTGGTCATTTCTCCTGATCAAATTCAAAATGCGGTGCAAACAGATCCCAATGAGCTAAAAGATTTAGCTTCGGTCCATCTGCTGTTTTGGACTGTGCTGATGGTGATTTTGCCGATCGCTGTTTTTTCGCAAATCAAAATTCAAAAAGAGCAAATATCAAAGGTGCTGCTGAAAAAAGCGCTCAGCATTGCTGCGTCATTTGCAGTTATTGGCGGGCTGCTGTTCGTCTTTTATGTTGATTACGCAGCCATTTTTCGTGAGCACCGGGATTTGAAAGGCATGCTGTCACCGCAAAATGCCATTGCATCGGGCGTGTCATATTACCGTCATCAGGCGCCAAAAGAAAACCTGCCTTTGGTTGCTTACGGCACAGATGCGCACCGCAATGTGCCTGCATCGCATGGCGGCAAGCCTAAGCTGATGGTGCTGGTTGTCGGTGAAACAGCGCGGGCTGAAAGCTTTTCCTTAAATGGCTATGCGAAAAATACCAATCCGCAGCTCTCTAAATTAGACATCATTAACTTCAGCCAAGTCAGCTCTTGCGGCACTGCAACTGCAGTCTCTGTACCATGCATGTTCTCTGGCATGCCGCGCAAAGACTATGATGAGCAGCTGGCCAGCCACCGTGAGGGGCTCTTGGATATTGCTAAGCGTGCAGGCTATAAAGTGGCTTGGCTGGACAATAACTCAGGCTGTAAAGGGACATGCAACCGCATTGAGCAAGTGCAGTTCAGCCCTGAATTAAAGAAAAAATGGTGCAGCGGCACCCAAGGGGAATGCCAAGACGAAATTCTGGCAGACGGTTTAAAGCAGTATCTTGATGCCATTCCGGCGAATGACTTGACGCCGCGCCTGATTGTGCTGCACCAGATGGGCAGCCATGGCCCGGCGTATTATGCCCGCACCACCGCGGAGCACCAGCCATTTAAGCCGACTTGCGACACCAATGCCATTCAGGGCTGCACGCAGGAGGCTTTAATCAATACATATGACAACTCCATTGTGTATACGGACTATGTGCTGAGCAAAATTATCGGCACATTGCAGGGCAGCCAAAAATACCAAACAGGATTCTGGTATTTGTCAGACCATGGAGAATCAACCGGTGAACATGGCATGTATCTGCATGGCGCGCCGTATGCCATTGCCCCTGAGCAGCAAACGCATGTGCCGATGCTGATGTGGTTTTCGGTAGACTGGAAAACGAAAAATGCACAGCAAATTGCTTGCCTCAGCGCGCAAAAAAGCAAAGAATTAAGCCAAGACAATTTATTTTCGAGCTTGCTGAGCCTGCTGGACGTGCAAAGCAACGTCATTGATGAAAAAAATAACATGCTGCAACACTGCGCACCGGCTGCTTAAGAGAGTACTGAACTGATGAGCAAGATACTAATCATTGAAGATGACTTTATGATTGCTGAATCGACTCAAACCCTGCTGCAATATCAGGGTTTTGAGGTGATTTGGGTGAATAACGGCATCGATGGTCTTAAAAAGATCCAGCAGGAGCAGGTTGATGCTGTGCTGCTGGATTTAGGCTTGCCAATGATGGATGGCATGCAGGTGCTGAAGCAGATCCGGCAAATCCATCCGGCACTGCCTGTATTGATCATCTCGGCGCGCGACCAGCTGCAGCAGCGGGTGGATGGCCTGAATCAAGGGGCCGACGATTATCTGATCAAGCCATACGAATTTGATGAATTGCTGGCGCGCCTGCATGCCTTGCTGCGCCGCAGCGGAAAAGTACAGCTGCAAAACAGCCAGTCAATTTTAAGCTATGGCGATTTGATCTTGGATATTGAACAGCATTTGGCCAAATTTAAAGGCGAATATATTGATCTCTCGAATCGGGAGTGGGCAATCCTGATTCCCTTGGTTACGCATCCGAATAAAATCTTTTCCAAAACCAATTTGGAAGATAAGCTTTATGACTTCGACAGTGAAATCAGCAGCAATACTATCGAAGTCTATGTGCATCATTTGCGCAATAAGCTGGGTAAAGATTTCATCCGGACAATTCGTGGCTTGGGTTACCGTCTGGGGCAGCTTTAAACCTTTAGGATCTTTCAAAATATGGCGCTGCTGACAGGCAATTCGTTAAAGCGGAAGCTGATTCTGTACACTTCATTTTTCAGTGTGGTTCTAGGCTGCCTGCTGATGGTGTCTGCGTACAAAATTTCACTGGAAGAGACCAAAGAAATTTTAGATGCGCAGATGAAAAATTTGGCAGAGCGGGTTGCTGCGCATTCGCCAGAATTGATGCAGAGTCAGTTTGATCCTGAAAAGCATTATCATGAAGAAGATTTGTTTGTGGATGTATGGCCTTATTCGCAGCAGTCGCATCAGTATCATGAATTCAACTTGTTGATTCAGCCTATCCGTAAAGCAGGCTTTTATACTCATAAAACATCCCATGGCACATGGCGCACATATGTCCTGCCTTTAAAAGACTATCAGGTTCAGGTCAGCCAGCAGCAGTCTGTGCGTCAAAATCTGGCGATTGAGCTGGCGGGCAGCATGTTTATTCCCTATTTACTGTTTATGCCGTTTATGCTTTGGGGATTAGGCTGGATGATCAGCCGGATTTTACAGCCGCTGGATGACTTTAAAGCTGAGTTGACGCAGCGCGATTCCAAAGCACTGAACCCGATTCAATCGCAGCATTATCCTATTGAAATTGCGCCCACCATTGACGAAATGAACGCTCTGTTTGAGCGCATCTCATTGGCGCAGCAGGAACAGCGCCAATTTATTGCCGATGCCGCGCATGAGCTGCGTACGCCAATCACAGCTTTAACATTGCAAGTTAAAGTGCTGCTGCAGGAATTTCCAGAACATAAAGCATTAAATAATTTAGCTTTAGGCTTAATCCGCATGCAGCATTTGGTTGCGCAGCTGCTGAGTTTGGCAAAACAGGATGCGTCTTTGCCTGAACTGGAAAACAAGCATCCATTTTATTTAAATGAAACCGCGGTGCATTGCGTTGAAGCTCTGATGCATTTGGCTATGCAGAAAGATATTGATCTGGGCATGGAGCGCAATGAAGCGCTCATGGTCAATCTGCAAGAAACGGCGGTGCATTCAGTGATCTATAATTTAATAGATAACGCCATTAAATATACACCGGAGCATGGCGTGATTAATGTTTCTGTCTTTCAGCAAGATGGCATGGCTATCCTGCAGATAGAGGACAGCGGGCCGGGGATTGATCCCGCCCTGCATGCGCAAATTTTAAAGCGGTTTTACCGCGTGCATCACCATCAGGAAGTGGGCAGCGGGCTGGGGCTGTCTATTGTCGATAAAGCCGTAGAGCGCTTGAATGGCCGTTTAAGTTTTGGCAGCAGCGCCAGTTTGGGCGGTTTGCAAGTCAATGTGCAGCTGCCCAAAGCCTAATATTTAAAGGGTTAGGGCAGAGGCGTATGCGGCTCAGCGCCGCCGCTGCTCAGACGGCTGACCGGCTGCGCCTGCAGCGCAATGCGCTTATAGAAAATGCCGTAAATAAGGACATTGACCAGCCATACCACCCATGCCGTCCATAGATTGTGGCTGAGGAAATGCGCGCCGCGCATCATTTGCGCCCAGCCCATGGCAAAGCCTAAAATAAATCCAGAAAATAAAAAGAAATAGGCGCGTTTGGGATTGGAGAGTCGATAGACAAAATATCCTGTCATAAAAGCAAAGCCAGTAGAAGCGTGCCCGCCAGGAAAGCAGTGTCCGTTTTCATTTTTAAGCACCCAAAGAAATCCGTGCGGCAAAGCAGCGGTCATCGACCAAGGGCAGGCATGCGCAGACTGAGACTTTAAAATGCCAACGACAGCCGTGCACAGCATAGCCACCCAAAAGAAATAGCCTAATTCAAATCGTCGAGGCTTTAAGGGGGCAAATTTAAAGGAGGCCAGCCATTGCAGAAGAATCACCACATAGGCGGCAATCAGCACATTTTTGACCCAGCTGTGATTCAATACGGCCAAGGCCCAATCATAGCGCAGCGGGAATTCACCGGCTTCACTCATCCAGGGTTCAATCAGGCTTAAGTCCAGCGCGCCGCCCACAGGAAAAAACACCCAAAGCACGGCGCTGCAGCAGAGCAGCAGGCTGGCTTGAATAAAAGTAAAACGCTGTTGATCAGTCATGTAACGTGTATGAATTTTAAGGATGCTTCATTGCAGCAAAGTCAGCTTAAATTGCGCTTAAAATGGCAGCATGGAAAGCTATTTTCAGCTTTGTAATATGCTTATCAGACATGCGGCAAAGGCGCGAAAGCCAGCCATGCTAAAGTAAGTCAAAACATGCCGATAGCGAATGAATCCTTATGAGCATACAAGCCGTACTGTTTGATTTGGACAATACCTTGACTCACCGCGGGCAGAGTATCGGCGCTTATAGCCAGTTTCTTGCGCAGCGCTATGCAGCACAGCTGCTGGAGATGGATTTGCCTAAAATTCAGCGCATTATTAACCGCATAGACAATGGCGGCTATCCTAAAAAAGAAGAGTTAACGCATCCCAGCATTGGCGCATCGGTTGCCTATGCCTTATTGCAGGAACTGCACTGGAAAACCGTGCCGGATTTGAAGGAATTGAGCGCGTTCTGGTTTGAACACTTTGGACGGCATGCGGTTGCAATGCCGGGTGCAGAGTTTTTACTGCAAAATTTAAAGCAAAAACGCTATAAATTGGCCGTCATTTCAAATGGCGGCCATGCTACACGGCTGAATATTTTGCAGGGTTTAGGCTTTACGCATTATTTTGATGAAATTGTCAGTTCTGAATTGGCGGGGATCAGTAAACCGAAACCTGAAATTTTTCTGCAGGCCAGCGCGAAGTTGGGCATAGCGCCAGAGCGCTGCCTGTTTATTGGCGATCATCCCGTGAATGATGTGCAGGGGGCCTTAGGTGCAGGCATGCAGGCCATTCTGCTGGAAGGTTTTCATCCGGCAGATACAGATCAGCTGATGGTTTCTAACCGCATACAGCAGCTGGATCAGATCTGGACATTTTTAGGCTAGGCTGCAATCAAAAGGCAGGCAATTTAAGCAAAGCGGTTGAATTTGGCCGCTTTGCTTAAATTGCCGGACAGGATTCCTTTACTTAGAACATAGCATCTTCTGAGTTGGCGCTGATGCGGTGGATAGAGAGGTCTGCGCCGCGGAATTCTTCTTCTTGGCTGAGGCGGATCCCCATGGTGACTTTTAGAAGGCCGTATATCGTAAAGCCGCCTGCAAGCGCAATAGCAATCGCCAGAGCGGTGCCAAGAATTTGTGAAAGCAAAGAAACGCCGCCGAGGCCGCCTAGCCATTGCTGACCGAAAATTCCCACAGCAATGCCGCCGAATGCGCCGCATACGCCATGCAATGGCCAGACTCCCAGAACATCATCAATTTTCAGCTTATTTTGGGTATATGTGAACAGTTTGACAAAAATAATGCCTGCCGCCGCGCCAATGATTAATGCGCCTACAGGATGAACAATATCTGAGCCTGCGCAAATCGCGACGAGGCCTGCCAGTGGGCCATTATGCAAAAAGCCGGGGTCATTTTTGCCCATGAAGTTTGCTGAAATCGTGCCGCCCACCATGGCCATCAGTGAATTAATGGCCACCAGCCCTGAAATGGCATCTAGACGCTGTGCGCTCATGACGTTAAAGCCAAACCAGCCGACGATTAAAATCCATGAACCGAGGGCCAGAAATGGAATAGAAGAGGGCGGGTGAGCGCTGATGCGGCCATCTTTTTTATAGCGCCCATAGCGCGGGCCAAGCAAAAGCACCGCCGCCAGCGCAATCCATCCGCCCATGGCATGCACCACGACGGAACCTGCAAAGTCATGGAAACTGGCGCCAAAAGTATGCTGCAGCCAGCTTTGGAAGCCAAAGTTGCTGTTCCAGATCATGCCTTCAAAAAATGGATAAACCAAGGCCACCAGCAGTAAAGTGGCCAGCGCCTGAGAGCGCATTTTGGCGCGTTCCGCAATGCCGCCTGAAATGATGGCGGGGATGGCTGCGGCAAAGGTCAGTAAAAAGAAGCAGCGCATTAAATTGTAGCCGTGATCGGCAGCCAGGGCTGCGCCTGCATGGAAAAAATGCTGACCGTAGGAGATATAATAGCCAATAAAAAAATAGGCAATGGCGGAAAGGGAGAAGTCCGTTAAAATTTTACTGAGCGCATTCACTTGGTTTTTATGGCGTACAGTGCCGAGTTCAAGAAACGCGAATCCAGCATGCATTGCAAGCACTAAAACTGCACCAAGGAGGAGAAAAAGTAAGTCAATATTTTGCATTGTGAGTCCTAATTTAGTGCGTAGTGTCACAAAAGAAACCCAGTATATCGATGCAGGCGATTTCGAAAAGAGGATTGATTAAGGGAAATTTTGATTAATTTAGATTAAAAATATGCAAGACTCGATATAAAGCAAATACTTAGATGTTGCACTATATTAGTGCGTTTTTTATGTTAATTAATTTCTATAAATTTATTTTATTTCATATATTTATATTTATTAAATAGTGGATTTTATTTCAGTGTTTTGCAAAGGTGCATCATTGTCCCCAATTTAACGAATGTCCGCTGCATAAACAAAATGCAAAATTATTCAGAGTAGTCCGCGCTTAATGCACCGAGATAAACCAATTTTAGCTCAAGGCCGTTAACATCTATTTTTTATGATGTGAATTTTAAGCGCATTGGGCGCAATGATTAAAAATTAAAAAAAGCCTGTCACTCCAATAAGCCGTATTTGCACGTGAAAACTATCCCTTATGAAAACTCTGCAATGCATCAGCGGCGGCACTGGAGCAGGCATATGAATCAAAGCAATCTTATTTTAGCCTTCAGTGAAAATGTGCTGTGATGGCAGCAATGCTCTTTTAGGATTGCATGCTGTACGGGTGAATACACGGGGAGATTTGGCTTGCAACATGCTGAGGTCTAATGATGGATAAAAAAAAAGCAGATCCGCAGATCTGCTTTTGATGGTGCTGAATCAATGCAAAATTTTGTTAAGGAACTGCTGCGCCCGTTCACCGCGCTGAGTATTAAAGAACTCATCTTTGGTGCAGTCTTCGACAATTTTGCCCTGATCCATAAAAATAATGCGGTTGGCAACTTGCCGGGCAAAGCCCATTTCATGCGTGACGCACATCATGGTCATGCCTTCTTTGGCCAGCTGCACCATTACATCCAGCACTTCATTAATCATTTCAGGGTCTAGGGCCGAGGTCGGTTCATCAAACAGCATGGCGATCGGATCCATGCTGAGCGCCCGGGCAATGGCAACACGCTGCTGCTGTCCGCCAGACAGCTGTGCAGGGAATTTAGCGGCCTGCGCGCTGAGGCCGACACGATCTAAATAGGCCAAGCCTTTTTTCTTGGCGTCTTCTTCCGAACGGCCTAAAACTTTAACTTGCGCAATGGTCAGGTTTTCAGTAATGGATAAATGCGGGAATAGCTCAAAATGCTGGAACACCATGCCGACACGGCTGCGCAGCTTATTTAAATCTGTTTTCGGATCATTAATGGAAATGCCATCTACCAAAATGGTGCCGGACTGAAAAGGCTCTAAACCATTCACTGTTTTAATGAGGGTCGATTTTCCAGAACCTGAAGGCCCGCAAACGACAACCACTTCGCCTTGGCAAATCTGCGTAGTGCAGTCAGTCAATACCTGAAAGTCTTTATACCATTTGCTGACATTTTGGAGGTCAATCATTACTTTTTGATCTGTCATACACTTAACCTCCGCTGCAATTTTTTAACTGCATACGTTGCGATCATGCTGATGGTGAAATACACCAAACCAGCGAATAAAATATATTGAGTAAGCAGGGACATTAAGTCGCCGCGCACGTAGTTGGTGCGGAAAAAGTCCAAAAGTCCAATGGCGTAAACCATGGTGGAATCCTGAAATAGAATGATGGTTTGCTGCAGCAGCAAAGGCGTCATTTTGCGGAATGCCTGAGGCAGAATGATCAAGCGCATGGCTTGACTGTAGCTCATGCCCAGCGCATAAGCCGCTGAAGTTTGCCCTTTAGGGATGGACTGAATGCCGGCACGGACAATTTCAGAAAAATAGGCCGCTTCAAACAGCATAAAGGCCACAATGCTGGATACCAGCGCCGTGTCGATGGTGAGGTAATTGCCTGTAATTCCGGTATAGATAAAAGGCACCGCAAAATAAAACCACATTAAGACCAAAAGCAGTGGAATGGAGCGGAATAAATTGACATAGCCTTTGGCAAACCAATTCAGCGCTTTAATGGAAGACAAACGCATCAATGCGAGCAGCGTGCCAATAAAGACCCCGCCGATCGTTGCGCTGATCACCACTTTGAGCGTGATGCTTAAACCATGCCACAGAGCAGGGCCAGACTGCTGCAAATCTTGAATAAATGAAGTCAGCCAATCCATTATTTATCTCCTGCAATTAGGCCAGGAACACGCAGGCGTTTTTCCAGATAGGTCATAAAGCCAATCAGGCAAACATTAATGACCATGAAAATAATGGTGACATAGGTGTAAATTTCGATGGTGTTTTGCGTGTACTCACTGATAGTTTTCATTTGCGCAATAATTTCTGCGACCCCAACCAAAGAGGCGACCGAGGTATTTTTTACACAGTTGGTCAGTTCAGAACTGAGCGGCGGCAAAATGGTGCGGAAAGACTGTGGCAAAATAATGTGGCGGTACAGCTGAGCTGTGGAAAAACCCATCGCATAGCCCGCATTGGTTTGCCCGACAGGCAAAGCTTCAATGCCCGTACGCACCTGTTCACAAACGCGGGCGGCGGTGAATAAGCCTAAGCCGACACTGGCCGAGATTAACGCCGTGGTGTTGGCGCCTAAATCATTCATCCACCAGTTTTTAATTCCAGCCGGCAGGAAATTAGGCACCACATAAAACCAGATAAAGAGTTGAATCAACAGCGGCACATTTCGGAAAATGGTTACGTAGGCCGTACCGATGCCGCGGGCAACCGGGCTGGGCAAAGTCCGCATGATGCCTAAAATGCTGCCGAGCACCATGGCAATGCTCCATGCGACCAGCGCAATCACAAACAGCCAGCCCAGGCCAATTAAAATCCACTCCAGATATGTGGAATCTCCCACACCTGTGGATTGGAAGAGCACACCCCAATTCCAGCTATAATTCATAGAAACTCCCTTTTTAGCTTAAGCCAAATTCCTTTTGGCTTAAGCATTTACAGAATGTTTAGGGATGATTATTCGTCACGGTCATGCGGATTGCTGATAAGCGCCTTCAGCTGATCGGACATTGGGAAATTCAAGTTAATATTTTTAGGCGGAATTGGCATTTGGAACCATTTCTTATACATTTCGTTGATTTCGCCTGAGCTGTAAGTCGCTTTAATGGCATCGTCAACAACCTGCTTAAAGCCTGTATCGCCTTTACGCATCATGCAGCCGTAAATCTCATGAATCGGCGCAGTGCCGACAATTTCCCATTTATTTGGATCTTGTGCCTTCGATTTTTCACCTGCCAGTAGAATGTCATCCATCATAAAGGCTGCCGCGCGGCCATTCTGCAGCATTAAGAACGATTCCGCATGGTCTTTGGCCGAAATGACTTCACCAATGCCCAGCTCTTTTTCATGCTGGCGGATGTAGCGCTCTGATGTTGTGCCCGCAGTGGTCACCAGTTTTTTGCCTTTAAGGTCAGCAAAGTCTTTGACACCGGAATCTTTGGCGGTAAGCAGGCGGGAACCGACTTCAAAGAAGCCTGTAGAGAAGGCCACTTGCTGCTGGCGTTCTTTGTTGTTGGTGGTGGAACCGCACTCTAAATCGACAGTGCCGTTAGAGACTAAAGGAATACGGTTCTGGCTGGTGACAAGGTTATAGCGGACTTTTAAATCCGGCATGTTTAATTTCTTTTTGACCGCTTCTACCACTTTCAGCTGCAGGTCATGCGCATAGCCAACGGGCTGGTTTGGATTATCGGCAATATATGAAAATGGAATAGAGGAGTCGCGGTAGCCCAAGACAATGGTGCCGGACTTTTTGATTTTATCTAAAGTACCTGAGTCGGAAGCTGTTGCTTCGCCGCCCGCAGGCTTATCAGAAGATGGAGCTTTATTGTCGCTGCAGGCACTCAGACCGAGCATGAGAGCACTTGCACAGAACAGGGAGGTCATGGTGCGTTTATAGATCATTGGCAAAACTCCTTTTTATTGCTTGTTCATCAATTGCTTTAATTGTCGATGGTTTAAAGCCATCAGGTTGTTGCAAAGATGATTTCTGACATGTACAAAAACCGTACATTAGATTTCATCTTAAGCGAGATTTGAAGAATTGCTCAAGCAAATTTTTTTACGATTTGTTAACGGTAAATGGTTATGATTTAAACAGTTTTTATGGCGCAGAAATATAAGAAAAGTACAGCACAATATGTGCCAGCTATGCTGATTTTTAATTTCAATTTAGACAAAAGTAGCCTGCTGAACAGGGCTGCTATTTTTAAAAAAATAGAACTATGGGATGCAGAAGTAAAAAGGTTAAGGCTCGCTTTGATTAGAATAAACTATTCTGTTGAATCAATTATTCAGATGTTGCCTTTATTTAGATGTTTCATAATATTGTTCTATGTGTTCAATTAAAGCCATGCTCAGGCGATGAATATGCTGTCCATGCTCTATTAATGCATTTTGATGTTTAATCTGTTTTTTGTCGTTGGCTAACAATAAATGCTGTTGCAGGATTTCTTCAGAATGAAACAGTTCAAAAGCCAGCTGGTTTAAATTGGCATCGTATATTTGGCTATGCACAAAAATATGCAGTTCTTTGGCAAAGACTGGAATGAGTTCTAAATATTCGGTTTCTAGGGTATGCAAAATATTTTCGGTACTTTGTTTATTTTGCTGCATTTGTATAAGGAAATCGTCACTGTAGCGCTTAATGCGGTAGAGCGTGGGCAGGAGTGTCACAAAATATTTTTGCTTTTGTATGTTTTGCAATGTGCGGTCACGCTGTAGTTCTAAATGGTTTAAATATAGAGGTACACTAATGGCCACGAAAATGGCAATGACGGAACCGACGGCTTGCACCCACGCGGCTAGTTCTTGATTAAATATTAAATCTGCTTGTGTTGGCATTGAATATTCTCATTTTATTGTTGTCTTGATTGTGCCAACTATTGCATGGAAACGATATGGCATTAATAGCCGATTCAGGCTTTGGGTGTTCATTCATAAAGTTGCGCTATAATCGCTCTTTTGCTTTGCATTTACTTATGGCTTTTGATTTAAAAACCACGGTTCAGCCCAATATCGAGCGCTCTACTCCTGAGAAAAAGCTCAACCGTTTAATTGATCAAATTGAACAGCTGAAACGGGAACTGGCGGCATGGGAAAATGCAAAATCAGATATTCAACTATATAGCCGCAAGCGCTTTATGCCGGTGTATGCAGCGCTGCATGAAGTGTTATTTAAGCAATTAGAACAGCTTTGGAATAGCCTAAGCCGTTATGAGTTCAGCAAAGCCGATGCTGCGCAGCTGGATGATAAAATTTATGCCTTGGCCAAAATACTGAAATCTTCAAAGCTGCTGAATCAAGCGCAGCTGGAAAAGGTGGATGAGCTGTATGCATATTATCAGCAAATGGCTGAGTATGAGCTCAATAAGAAATCTAAAAAGAAAAATGATGCAGCGTATTCAGATCTGAATGGTGATTTTAAAGAAGCCAATGAAATGGACGAGGCTGAGGATTGGGAAAATACCGAGTGGGAGCATGAGGATTGGAACGGAGAGCATTACAGTCAAGCGCGTGAACAGGCCAAATTCAAACGCCAGCAAGAAAAACGCGAACAGGCAGAAAAGCTAGTCGAGCAGTCGCTGAAAACGGTGTATTTAAAAATTGCGGCCAGCATTCACCCTGACCGCGAACCTGATGAAACTAAAAAATTAGAAAAAACCAAATTATTCCAGCGCGCCAATGAAGCCTATGAACAGCAGGATTTGTTTTATCTGCTGAAATTGCAGCTGCAGGTGGAATCCAGTCAAAGCAGTTCGCAAAAGGGTTTAAGTGCCGAGCAGGTCAAGTTTTATAAAATGGCGCTGGATGCGCAATGTCAGAAACTGCAAAGCCAAATAGATGATTTGATTGATGCTTTGGTATGGTCTGAAAGCGCTAAAATTACCGTGCAAAAGTCTAAAGGCAAACTAAAAATTGAGGACTTGTATAAGCAGATTGATGCAGACACTTCGGCTTTAAAACAGCAAGTGAAAGTAGAAAAGCAACGGCTAGGCTATATGGGAAAAGAGAGTGGGTTGGAGATGTTGTTGGAGCATCAAGTGCTTTAAGCTTTTCGCCCTCTCCCTTTGGGAGAGGGTCGGGGTGAGGGGTTGTTTTTAGATTCACCTCTCCCTGACCCTCTCCTGAAAGGAGAGGGGAAATCCATTACATATCAAATTTAAGTTATAAATTTCGATATATTGGTGGGGCTAAAATTTCATAATAAAAATTAGATTCACAATGAAAGTTCCCTCTCCCTATGGGATGAGAAGCACTGCTTCGCAAGGGGGAGAGGGAAATAAAAATGAAAATAGATCCTGCATTATTAGAGTTTGCCAAATCCATGCGCCACACCGCCACCGATGCTGAAATTTTAATGTGGCAACTTTTACGTAATAAGCGTTTTATGAACCTTAAATTTCGCAGACAGCATGTGATTGCACCATATATTGTGGATTTTTACTGTCATGAGTTGGGTTTAGTCATTGAGTTAGATGGCAGTCAGCATGGCACAGACGATGCGATTGAATATGATACTGAACGAACCAAGTTTTTAGAGGCTTTGGGTTTAACAGTTGTACGGTATTGGAATCATGATGTGTTGGGGCGGACGGATGTAGTTTTGGAGGATTTGTGGCAGAGATATTCTGAATTAAAACAGACCTCTCCCTAACCCTCTCCTAAAAGGAGAGGGAACATTCATTGAGCGTCAAACAACGCTGAAATTCACAAAGGTTGCTCCCTCTCCCTATGGGAGAGGGCTGGGGTGAGGGTATTAGATACAAATCGACATAGCTCGAATTCTCACAGCGGGACCCTGAATTTTTAATTTAAGAACTTGATTTAATTTTTGCATAATAAATTCTTTCACTAATAAAAATTGAATAGCTTTTTGATGTTCTTGCCAAGCGATAAAACCTTGTTCAAGAATACGAAGTAATGGGGAGATTAAACTACGTTGAATTAAATCAATTTCACCATCAGGGCTAACTGTTTTTGTGATTTTCCCATAAATGTGAAAGTATCCATCAGTGAGTTGGGCTTTGATTCTTTTAGGGTCTTGATCATTAATGTCTAAATCAACAATACCGATACATTTTCCTTGATTATCTAAAATCATCATTTCAAGTAAATTAGATTCTAAATAATTTTTTTCTAGTTCATTGATAACACCAGTTAAAATTTGAATACCATTTTTTGCATTTAGGGCTTGATTACTTGGTTTATTCCCTTTTTGAGGAATTGTTTTATTACTAAAAATTTCATTACCAAATAGATTGAAAATGGTTTCAAAGTGAGGTGTTAGAGACTTAATTATTTGTATAATTTCGAAAAAGTCGACAGGTTGTAAAATACCCTCAATTTTCTTATAAGGTATATCACTTTCAATCTTTGTAAGATCTTTAATTTCATGAACATATTCATTTACATATAACTCCTTTAGTACTTTCATATGAATAGCACCGAGGGTTAAATACTTTGTTGAACTCTTAGAATAATTGTTATGGCTTTGATTATCTAAGTTTCCTTCAAAATTTCCTTCAGCCTTCGCTAACCATTCAAGAATGCCATTTGTACCAATATTGGCAGTACCTTTTAGTCTCTTATTATTTTGATCAGAATTAGTATGAGATATATTGGTTGAGGTTTCGACTCCATCAAATAAATATCCAGCACAGTTGAGAAGCATCTTTTCATTAAGGTAAATAGGTTCTAATAAGTCTTTCATATTTATAAAAATAAAGGGCTGAATAATCAGCCCTTTATACTACAGGTTAGGTTAAATTAACAACACATCAAAGCGCTGCAATTTGCTCCATATTCGCTTTAATCTTCGCTAACTGGTCAGCAAATTCAGCAAGTTTCACTTTCTCGCCTTCAACCACTGCAGCAGGTGCTTTCGCTACAAAACCTTCATTGCCAAGTTTAGTGGCAATTTGGTCATGCTGTTTTTGCACTTTGTCTAAGTCTTTTTGCAGACGGCCCAATTCCGCTTTCGGGTCAATTAAGCCTTTCATTGGAACGAATACAGACACATGTCCGACTACAGATGACGATGACAATGGCGGTTGTTCGCCATCAGCAAGGAAAGTAATGCTTTCAACTTTTGCCAATGCTTTGAACAATGGCTCAATACGAGCGATCTGCGCTTTTTCAGTATCAGTCGTGTTTTGAAGAAGAACAGGCAACAAGCGAGCATTACCTAAGCCCATTTCACCACGGATGTTACGTACCGCGCCAATCAAACCTTGCAGCCATTGCATATCTGCTTCAGCTTGTTCATTGATTTTCGCTTCATCGGTAACAGGGTACTGCGCCAACATAATCGTTTCGCCAGAGATGCCGAGTTTCGGTGCAAGCGTTTGCCAAATTTCTTCTGTTAGGTAAGGCATTAACGGATGCGCTAAACGCAAAGACGCTTCCATTACAGCAAGAAGAACACGGCGAACTTCCGCTTTACGCTCTTCAGAAACATTTTCATCGTTCAGAACTGGTTTGGTTAATTCTACATACCAGTCACAGTATTCATTCCAAATGAACTCGTAGATCGCTTGCGCAGCCAAGTCTAAACGGTAGGTTGAAAACGCTGTTTGCACCGCTTGTTCTGCTTTTTGCAGACGGCTCACGATCCACTGTTCAGGCAATTCCCAAAGGTCTTGACGAACTTCAGTACCAATGGTTTGGCCTTCAATATTCATCATTACGAAACGCGTTGCATTCCAGATTTTATTGGCAAAGTTACGGTAGCCTTCAACACGCTTCATGTCGAACTTAATGTCACGGCCTGTATTGGCAAGCGCGCAGAAAGTGAAACGAACAGCGTCAGTACCGTAAGATTGAATGCCTTCAGGGAATTCTTTACGCGTTGATTTTTCAATCTTCGATGCCTGTTTCGGGTTCATCAAACCTGTTGTACGTTTTTGTACTAAAGTTTCAAGATCCACACCGTCAATCAAATCTAATGGGTCAAGCACGTTGCCCTTAGATTTAGACATCTTCTGACCTTCACCGTCACGCACCAAACCGTGTACGTATACAGTTTTGAACGGCACTTGCGGCGTACCGTCTTCATTCTTCATAAAGTGCAGCGTAAACATAATCATACGTGCAACCCAGAAGAAGATGATGTCAAAACCAGTCACCAATACATCCGTCGGGTGGAAAGTATTTAAGAAATAGTTTTCTGCATCTTTTTTCGCGTCGCCAGTCCAGCCCAATGTTGAGAAAGTCCACAGCGCAGAAGAGAACCATGTATCGAGTACATCTTCGTCTTGATCCAATTGCACATCCGCAGGGATGCCATTTTTCTCACGAACTTCAGCTTCGTTACGGCCCACATAGATGTTGCCATCTGCGTCATACCAAGCAGGAATGCGGTGGCCCCACCACAATTGACGCGAGATGCACCAGTCTTGAATGTTGTTCATCCAAGCCATGTACATGTTGCTGTATTGCTCAGGGACAAATTTGATGTCGCCGTCTTTCACTGCTTTAATTGCAGGTTCAGCCAATGGTGCAATTTTTACATACCATTGATCCGTCAGTAACGGCTCAACGATCACGCCCGAACGGTCACCGCGAGGCGGTTTCAGTGTATACGGTTGAATTTGGTCTAACCAGCCTTCCGCTTCCGCTTGTTCGACTAGCTTTTTACGCGCTTCAAAACGCTCTAAGCCAATGTAGTCTGCAGGGGCAGGGATGGTTTTAGAAATTTGTTCGCCCGCTTTTGCGATGTATTCAAACTCAGCCAGCACTTCAGCATTTTTGTTGAAGATGTTGATGATTGGCAATTCGCAGCGTTTGCCGACTTCATAGTCATTGAAGTCGTGCGCAGGGGTGATTTTTACACAGCCTGTACCAAATTCTTTGTCTACATATTCATCTTTAACGATAGGAACAGCACGGCCTGTAATCGGCAGGATGATGTTTTTGCCAACCAATGCAGCATAGCGTTTATCATCTAGGGCAACCGCAACGGCTGTATCGCCAAGCAATGTTTCAGGACGAGTGGTTGCAACCACAATGTGGTCTTTGCCGTCGTGAGTACGCAGTGACTTGTCTTCAAAGAAGTATTTGAAGTGCCACAATGAACCCGCTTCTTCTTTATCCGATTCAACTTCTAAGTCAGAAAGGGCAGTCTGCAGTTTAGGGTCCCAGTTTACAAGGCGCTTGCCGCGGTAGATCAAGCCTTCTTCATGAAGTTTTACAAACACTTCTTTAACCGCGTTTGAAAGGCCTTCATCCATAGTGAAGCGTTCACGAGACCAGTCTACAGATGAACCTAAACGGCGGATTTGGTTGGTAATGTTGCCGCCCGATTGTTCTTTCCATTCCCACACTTTTTCGATGAACTTTTCACGGCCCAAGTCATGACGGCTGACACCTTGCGCGCCCAGCTGGCGCTCAACCACCATTTGCGTTGCAATACCGGCATGGTCAGTCCCTGGCTGCCATAAAGTATTTTTACCCGACATGCGGTTGTAGCGGGTAAGGGCATCCATGATGGCATTGTTGAAACCATGACCCATGTGCAAATTGCCTGTGACGTTAGGCGGCGGAATCATGATGCAGAATGATTCTCCTTTTTTAGAGGGCTTAAAGTAGCCGCGTTCTTCCCAAGTCTTGTACCATTTTTTCTCGATCTCGGTAGGATCGTAGGTCGTAGCAATATTTTGCGCTGAATCAGTCATAGTCTAAACAGATCAAAAGTAGATAAAAAATTGCATCTATTGTAGCAAAAAAAAACGGGGTTTAGGCACTTTGCGCGCATGGAAACTTTATCCGTTTGCAGCCTGAAAATAAGAACCAGTTGGCAGTTTTCATCTAAGGCTTTATGATAGGGGCAGATATAAGCGCAAGGTTCGCAGCACATTATAAAAAAAGGAGTTCAGTGCATGAGTTATTCTATCTCTTTGAAAATTTTGCCGGAAACACATCAGCGTTTTACCGATTTGCATCGAAAGCTGAATGCAGGAGATCAAGAAAGCCTGGCAAAGCCGCTCGGGGAGAATTTGGCGGATATTGCCTGTGAAATTATTGATCAGGTCTTTGGCAATATTGCCAAAATGTCGACCTCTGGGGATCATGAATCTGAAAAAGTAATTCAGCAGATTTTAGACACCACCCGTAAATATATGCCATGGTCGGTCTCATTTTTCGCTAATGAGCGTCTGGTGCCGATGGTGAATTATCTGCGTGATTTGACCATAGAGAAGAACGGGCATTTTTATGTGACCTATCCCATAGACCATAGCTTGGCCAATGAGCTGCTGGGGCATGTCGAGAAAATGAAAGACGGCAACAATGCCTGCGTTCCGCCGGCATTAAAAGCATTTACAGAAGTGGTGGATCAAGGGGTCACGCATTTAATCCGCGAGCCGAAAAAAATGCTGAAATTTAATGTGGTGGTGGATAAAACGCTCAATGGCGTGATTCATGTGACGACCCAGCTGGGCTATAAGCGTTTTGATAAATTGGGTAAAATTTATGATGCCAACTCGATAAGCGGTTATTTTGACCACTTTTTGGTTTTTTTGAATAATGAGCAGACGCAAAAAAACGATTAAACTGCGGGATAGCAACTTTTTAATAAAACAATGATTTCATAAGGAATGCATCATGGCAAAGCTGGATGATTTAAAGGGTAAGGTCGTATGGATTACAGGCGCTTCATCCGGTTTGGGCAAAGCCTTGGCGCAGGAATGCGCTTTGCAGGGCGCGCAAGTGGTGTTGACGGCGCGCCGTTTTGAGGAGCTGGAAAATGTCCGGGTCGGTTTGCTGAACCCGGATCAGCATGTATCTATTCCAGCCGATATTACCGACGAGGGCCAAGTCCGCCATGCCTATGAAAAAGTGCTGGAATGCAAGAGCCGAATTGACTGGCTGGTGAATAATGCAGGCTTAAGCCAGCGCGCTTTGATTGCCGACACCACCATGCAGACTGAACGCGCCATTATGGAAGTGGATTATTTCTCTCAAGTCTTTTTAACCAAAACCGTATTGCCAGCTTTCTTAAAGCAAAAATCCGGACGCATTGTCTTTGTGTCCAGTGTGGCTGGTTTATTAGGCACGCAATACCGCGCATCTTATTCTGCAGCCAAAGCGGCGATTCACATGTGGGCCAATAGCTTGCGTGCAGAAGTTGCTGACGACGGGGTAAATGTTTCGGTAATTTTCCCGGGTTTTGTTAAAACCAATGTGTCGATTAATGCGCTCAATGGTGAGGGCAAGGCGCAGGGCTATGATAATGAAGCAACAGCCAATGGTTTGGAAGCCGATGAATTTGCGCAAATGACAGTAAAAGCATTGCTGAAAGGTGAGGAATATATTGTTGTCGGCGGCCGTAAAGAAGTCTTGGGGACTTGGGTCTCGCGTTTATCGCCAAGCATGCTGTATAAAATGATCCGTAAAGCGCAGGTGAAGTAAATTTAAAAGGCGGGAGGAAAGCCACTTCCACCTGCCTTTAGGGATCATGCTGTTCCCATATTCCATCCCCGATGTTTTGATAGGGGAACAGAGCAGCCCTACTTACTGATGTTATTTAAATAGTTTAAGAACAATTCCGCATTTTTCCCACGCACTTGCCAGGACATACAGCGCACACCGCCGCCCATATGACAGACATGAGAAGACTGTACAGGAATCACGGTGCGTTTGGTTACGCTGCGAATTTGCCGTAAAGCGACAGCATCCTCTTTAATACCAAATTGCGGGAAGTAAATCCGATCAGGCGTAACTAACATGTTGGTGTATAAGCCACATGCAGAACCAAATTTTTCATCGTAGATTTCGCTACCGTCATAAGGCGTGATGATTTCATGAATTTTAACATTGGGAAGGCCGCGCTTTAAATCTGCTTTAAGCTGCTTGGCATAGTCAGGATTATCTGGGTAGGAATTAATCACCAAGGTGTTTTGGTCGACAAAGCTGACTACGCCATCGGCATGTTCCAAGCCCCCTTGTTCATCGGCTTCAATGAACGCAATCTGCTTGGCACCAGTCAATGCCATGAGTTTTTTACGGGCTTCGCTTTCAGTGAGCTTGTTATCCGCTAGGAATTTGGTGCTGAGGACGACATTGCCATAACCATCTTCAACCCAGTTTCCGCCATCATTCAACAGTTTGCTTTGAATAAACTGTAAGCCTGCCTTTTGGCTGTAGTATTTAAACTCGTCCTGCACTTCATCTGAAATGGCCTGAGCTTTTTTAGCGCCACCTTGTCCTGCGGCCGTGTAGCGGAACATGACAGGCTGGGCTGGATTGGCACTGGTGAAGTCGCGCATCCAAATATCATGCATCGGCGCGATCGCCACATGTTTTTTGCCCAAGGCTTTGACATAGTCGGGGTAGAGATGTTTATCCGCCAGAACAACGACATTGTCTCCGTTTTTAATAATTTTTTTTGCATAATCGACATGAAAATCGAAAATATCATCAATCATTTTTGCATAGTAAGCATCATTGCTTTGAGGGGATGCCAGTACAATTAATTCAGCTTTGGCTGCAAGTGGAAGCATAATAAGTACACTCATACTTATTTTCAGTGCTAAAGATTTCATTATCTGTGGCCTCTTTGCAGTGTAGGTGATGTCCATTTTTATTGTGTTCAGTGTAGAGCGTTATGCTCTAGCGAGAAATCTGCCATCAAGGTGTGCGGTAGAAGGTGAGAGAGCATGAGCTATTTTGAAAGCTCATGCTGTTTGAGTTTAGTGAATGGATGATGGGTAAATAGTCGCTATTTAAGGACCTTGAATGGCGGTCCCATATGCAAAGACTTCAATCATGCCGCCTTGCATGCCTAATTCAGTGGTGCTCAAACGCAGCCCCATGATATGGGTGGCGCCCATTTTTTCAGCTTCCAGTTTTAAACGCACGACAGCTTCACGGCGCGCGCGGTCAACGACACTTTCATAGCTGGTCAGGCGGCCGCCGAAAAAGTTCTGAATATTGGCAATCACATATTTAAAATAATCATGCGAGATTACCACATTGCTTGAAACCAGCTGACCTAAATGCTCACTGGTTTTGAAGCGGTTATTGTCTATGCGGATGTAGGCCAAGCGCCGTTCCTGCAGCTCCAATTCGTTTAAATGCTTGCGTTCTGCATGGCGGCCGAAAGCCCATCCCACCGTAAACAAAATCACAAAAACAAGGACTTTAAATAAAAAAGCATCCATCGCTTTAGCCTTGGGCAGGGAAAGGGTCAGCCAGTTTCGGCATATTGGCTTCCGCCCGCACGGCAGTGCCGTAAACAAATAATTCAGATGCGCCTTGCGCAATGTTTGAGGTCGAAAAACGGATGCCGACAATGGCATTGGCGCCTAAGCCGCGGGCTTTTTCAATCATGCGGCTCATGGCTTCTTGGCGTGACTCTTCCAGCAGTTCGGTATAGCCTTTGAGTTCGCCGCCGACAATGTTTTTCAGCCCAGCCATAAAGTCGCGGCCAGCGTGTTTGCTGCGCACGGTGCTGCCATAGACAACATCCAATTGCTGGGTAATGGTATGTCCAGGCACAGTCTCAAGATTGCTTAAAATCATAGGGTGATTCATGTGTGTATTTTAGATGCATTGAAGATAGGCAATGTATTGAATAAAAGCAAGATTGCTGATTGATAAATCAGCTGGGCAATAAAAAAGCCCACCGGAGTGAGCTTGTTTATGTTTTAAGCAATCTGCTTATTTCGCGGCATCTGCCTTGCGTTCAGCGGTAGAGGGCTGCTGTTGAACAGCATCGCCGCTATTGGCTTTAATGCCGCCGCCTAAAGATTTATACAGTTCAACTTGGCTGTTTAAATTGCCTTGTTCAAGCAACAGCAAGCCTTGTTCAGCGGCATATGAGGTACGCTGCGCGTCCAATACGGTTAAGTAGCTGTCGATCCCTGCACGGAAGCGGGCATTCGACAGTTTGTAAGTTGTATTGGTCGCATCCACCAAGCGGCGCTGGGCAGACAAGCGGTCACCAATGTTTTGGCGCACAGCCAAAGCATCGTTGACTTCACGGAATGCAGACTGAATTGATTTTTCATAATCAGACAGCGCAATTTGCTGCTCTGTTTCTGAAATTTTGATGTTGGCTTTGCGTGTGCCCCAGTCGAAGATTGGAATATCTAGGCTTGGCCCTAAGCCCCAGACAAAACTGCCTGATTTAAACAAATCACTCAAATCAGTCGATGCATAACCCGCAGTGCCGGTCAGGCTGATGGTCGGGAACAGGCGCGCTTTGGCTGCGCCAATGTTTGCGCCAGCTGCAGACAGTTTGTATTCCGCTGCGCGCACATCAGGACGGTTGTTCAGCAAGTCGCTTGGCAAGCCAGAGCCGATAGCGCTGGCTGAGGTAATGCGGGTGACCCGCTGATTTGGCATCAGGTTGTCAGGCACTTGCTGGCCGACCAGAAGATTCAGCAAGTTTTTCGCTTGCGCCACTTGAGTCTTATAGTTTGCAACGTCATTGCGGGCGGTTTCTACAGAGATTTGCGCCTGGCGAACAGGAACTTCACTGTCAATGCCGACATCAAAACGTTTTTTGTTCAGATTGTAAGATTCAAGCTGTGTTTTTAACGTTTGATCAGCCAGTTTCAAATTTGCATTTGAAAATGAATAGCTGAGCCATGCTTGCGCAACTTGGCCGATCAATGCAATTTGAGTTGCATCGCGTGCGCTTGCAGTTGCAAGGTAGCTGTCCAAGGCATTGTCTTTTAAGCTGCGGACACGGCCCCATAAGTCCAGTTCATACGCTGTCACACCGAGGCCAACGTTATACGACGTAACTGGCTTTTGTGAGTTTAGGGTATCTTGGCGCAGCACACTGCCGCTTGCGCCAATGGTCGGCAGCTGGTTATTTTCAGTGATTTGGTATTGCTGCTGTGCGCGCTGAATGTTCAGGGCTGCAGTGCGCAAATCACGGTTGTTTGCCAGTGCTAAATCCAGAACTTGAACCAAACGCTGGTCTGAGAAAAAGTCCTTATAGCCTTGCTCTGCAGCAGAAGTGCCAGACGCGCTTGCTGTATAGCCTTGCGGAATGTTTGCTTGTGCTGCTGGTTCTGGACCGCGCATGCTTTGGCAGGCAGCCAAAGCAAGCGCAAGTGAAGAAACCGCAATGCTACGACCTGTAATAGACCATATATTTTGCATCACGATGTGTGCTCCTGATTATTTTGTTGTTTTGGTTTGTACTTAAAGATGCTTCGAATCCATACGTAGAACACAGGGATAAAGAAGATACCTAATAAGGTCGAGCTGATTACGCCGCCCAGTACGCCATAACCTACAGAGTGCTGGCTGCCTGCACCCGCGCCAGATGCTAACGCAAGCGGAAGTACACCAAAACCAAAGGCTAGGGTTGTCATGATGATTGGGCGCAAACGCATTCTTGCGGCATGCATTGTCGCTTCAAACAGATCTTCGCCTTTTTCCTGAAGTTCTTTCGCAAATTCTACAATCAAAATCGCGTTTTTGGCAGCCAAACCAATGACTGCTACGATCGCGACTTGGAAGTAGATGTTATTTGAAAGATTTGAATCTTTAAGCAATACCATGCCAAGGAAGGTTAATGCGACTGCACCGACAACACCTAGAGGGACAACTAAAAGTACAGAGAATGGAATTGACCAGCTTTCATACAGCGCAGCCAGGCACAGGAATACGATCAATAAAGACAGCGCGTAAATAATCGGCGCTTGAGCACCAGATTCACGCTCTTCAAGTGACAAGCCTGTCCATTCATAATCAAAGCCTTTTAGGCCCATAGACGGAAGTTTCGCAATGATTTCTTCCATCGCCGCCATTGCATCGCCAGAGCTGACACCCGGAGCAGGTGTGCCTTGAATGTTCATCGATGAAATGCCGTTATAGCGTTCCAGACGCGGTGAACCGTAAGTCCATTCGCCTGTTGCAAATGCCGAGAACGGAACCATGGTGCCTTGGTTGTTGCGGACATACCATTTATTCAGGTCTTCAGGCATCATGCGGGAATCCGCTTCGCCCTGAACATAAACTTTTTTCACGCGGCCGCGGTCAACAAAGTCATTGATGTAAGAACCGCCCCATGCCATACCCATTGTGGTGTTGATCTCAGAGATGCTCACACCCATAGCGCCAGCTTGCGCTTGGTCAACAATGATTTTGTACTGAGGGGTATCTTCCTGACCGTTCGGACGCACGCCAGTTAAGCGCTTGTCTTGTGCAGCCATGCCTAAAATGGCATTACGCGCATTTAGCAGCTGCTCGTGGCCTAAACCGCTTGAATCTTTCAGCTGCAGGTTAAAGCCAGCAGTCACACCCAATTCAGGCATTGCTGGAAGCTGCAATGGCATGATGTAAGAAGCATCTTTAACGATCATGTTCAATGCCATGCCGCGCTGAATAATCTTACCGATTTGAGCTTCCGGTGTGGTCCGGTCTTCCCAGTCTTTTAATTTAATAAAAGCTAAACCAGCATTTTGACCGACACCTGTAAACGAGAAGCCCGATACGCTGAATACGGATTCAACGTAATCTTTTTCCTTGTTCAGGAAGTAGTCAGTCATGGTGCTGATGGTTTTGTCTGTGCGGTCCAATGTCGCGTTTGGCGGCAATTGCACCAGTGTCATCACGACACCCTGGTCTTCATCCGGAAGGAACGAAGACGGCAGTTTAGTAAACAGAAGGCCTAAAACCACAATCACGGCGCCATACAGTAAGCCTGAAAACAGCTTATGGTGCGTCATGCGGTTTACGCCGTTTTGATACTTGCCGGCGACTTTGTCGAATGTTTCATTAAACCAGCGGAAGAAACGCGCAGGCAAGCTGTTGCTTGGCGCCGCATTTTTATCATGCTGTTTCAGGATGGTCGCACACAGGGCAGGGGTAAAGGTCAACGCGACAAGCAGTGACAGGACCATGGCTGTAACCAGCGTGATCGAGAACTGGCGGTAAATTACACCTGTGGTCCCGCTCATAAATGCCATTGGTACGAATACCGCTGACAGTACAGAAGTAATGCCGACCAATGCGCCGGAAATTTGCTTCATCGAGATCTCTGTGGCTTCCACAGGATCCAGATGCTCTTCGGCCATAATCCGTTCAACGTTTTCCACGACAACAATTGCATCATCGACCAGAAGGCCAATCGCAAGCACCATGGCAAACATGGTGAGCGTGTTGATAGAGAAGCCGAAGACATTAATAACAGCAAATGTGCCCAATACTACGACTGGCACAGCCATTGTTGGAATGATGGTCGCGCGCCAGTTCTGCAAGAACAGGAACATGACCAGGAATACAAGAATCACCGCTTCAACCAAGGTGTGAACCACACTCTCAATTGACAATTGAATGAACGGCGTTGTATCAAATGCAAGTTTGTCCTGCATGCCTGTCGGGTAGTTTTTACGAAGGTCTACAAGGCGGGCTTCAACTGCAGCGGCTGTATCTAAGGCATTCGCGCCAGTAGCGAGCTTGATGGCCACACCGCCGGCAGGTTTGCCGTTGAATTTGGAGTCAAACTGATAGTTGTCTGCACCCAATTCGACGCGGGCAACATCGCCCAAACGCACTTGTGCGCCGCTTGTTGTGTTTTTCAAGAAGATGTTTTTAAATTCTTCAGGCGTTGTCAGCAGGCTTTGCGCATTCACAGTTGCGTTCAGCACTTGGCCTTGCACAGACGGTGCGCCGCCCAGTTGGCCGACAGCCACTTGAGCATTTTGCGTTTTCAATGCTGCGGCGATATCGCTTGGCGTTACTTGAAGGCTTGCCATTTTGGCAGGATCCATCCAAATGCGCATCGCATATGAACCGCCGAATACCTGTACTTCACCGACACCGGCAACACGGCTGAGCGGTTCTGAAATATTCGAGTTTACATAGTCTTTAATGTCATCTGCAGATAAGCTGCTGTCAGGCGAATAGAATGCAATAACTTGCAGGAAGCTTGCGCCTGATTTAGTGACTTTTACCCCTTGACGCTGAACATCTTCAGGCAAAAGCGCAGTTGCAGACTGTAATTTGTTCTGCACCTGAACTTGCGCGATATCCGGATCAACACCTTGGTTAAAGTTCAGCTGAATAGAAGCCTGGCCATTGCCTGCGCTGTTTGATGAAATATAGCGCAGACCGTCAAGGCCATTCATTTGCTGTTCGATGATCTGCGTTACTGTATTTTCAACAGTCGCTGCAGATGCACCTGGATAAGTTGCAGAAATCGTTACCGTTGGCGGGGCAATGGTTGGATACTGCGCGATAGGCATTTTTGTCAGCGTGAGAATACCCGCCAGCATAATGACTAACGCAATCACCCAAGCAAAAATTGGGCGATGGATAAAGAATTGAGCCATTCAGTCTACCCCTTATGAATTTGAAGTAGCTTTTTGTTCAGGCTTGGCAGCAGCTTGAGCAGCTGGTTTTGCTTGGCCAGCGGCGCCTTGAGCAGCTTGAGGCTGGTAAGGTTTAGCTGTAACTTGCTGTTCAGGCTTCACTTTCGCAATGCCGTCTACAATGACTTTATCGCCGGCTTTTAAGCCGTCAGTGACAATCCAGTCTTTGCCTTGAACGCCAACAGTGGTTACTGGGCGGGATTCAACAGCGCCTTTTGCATTTACTAACATAGCCATTGCTTGGCCAGTCGGTGTGCGGGTAAGCGCGGCTTGCGGAATCAGGTACGCATTTGGAATAACGGCCTGTACAATTTTTGCGTTCGCGAACATGCCTGGAAGCAGCAAGTGGCTCGGGTTGGAAAATACGGCACGCAAAGTGACTGTGCCTGTATCTGGATTCACGCTGGCATCAGAGAATGCTAAACGGCCTTCCACAGGGTAGTCACTGCCATCTTCCAGCTTCAGCTGCACTTTGGTGTTGTTGCTGCTGTCCACTGCGCCTTTGCTCAGCTGCTGACGCAAGCGAAGCAATTCTGCGCTGGACTGGTTGATATCCACATAGATTGGATCTAAGCGCTGAATGGTCACCAGCGGTTCTGCCTGATTGGCGGTTACCAATGCGCCGACAGTGACTGTTGAGCGGTTGGTTTGACCTGAAATTGGCGCACGGACAGTTGAATAGCCCAAGTTGATTTGCGCATTCTTTAAGACCGCTTGGTTAGCATTCAGCGTTGCTTCAGCCAGTTTTACCTGACCGACAATATCGTCATACTCTTGCTTAGAAATGGCATTTGAACCCACCAACTGGCGGTAACGCCCTTCTTTTACACGCAGAACATTTAAATTTGCTTCAGCGCTGGCAATCGCCGCGCGCGCATTGTCAACATTCGCACGGTTTGAGCTGGAATCGATCTCGTAAAGCGCTTGGCCTTCACGGACATAGCTGCCTTCAGCAAATAGACGTTTCAGAACGACACCGCTGGTTTGCGGCCGCACTTCAGAAATTTCATATGCTGTAGTGCGGCCTGAAAGTTCTACAGACTGTTCTACGCTTTGCGGCTGGGCAACAAGCACGCCAACTTCAGTTGGAGGCATCTGCTGAGCAGCGCCAGCTTGCTGTGCGTCTTTTGGATCTTTGCTACAACCGACAAGTGCAATACTTGTTGCTAATGCGCAAGCAGTCAGGGCAGGAGCCCAAAGCTTTGCAGACATCATTCTTTCACCTCTATATTAGATTTTTATCTAAAATTATTTATTTAGGCTGCTGGTATTTTACGAGTGCGAAATACAGCAGCGTGATCCAAATAAAACTTATGCTCCAGCCAGAAAAGACATCGGAAGGAAAATGCACGCCGGCATAGACTCTTGAAATGCCCATCAGCAAAATCCATAGACTTGCAATGAGGCAGATCAGTTTATGCCGTGGATGCTGCTGGGAAATGTACATCGCCAAACAGCCTAAAGCAGCCGCATAAAGGCTATGTCCACTTGGAAATGAATCTCCATAGGTTTTCACCAAGAAATACATTTCAGGTGGACGCGGTCTAGAGACGAAATACTTAAGCACCCAAGCGATGCAAATACTTCCAACCAATCCTATACTGATAAAAACAATATCTGAATATTTTTTATACCATGCTTGGCGTAAACACCATAGTGTGGCTAAAAATAATACAAATGGCATGCCGCCTGCGATAGAAAACCCTTGAGCTGCGATATTTAAGACAGGGGTTCTGTGTTCGTACATCCATGCCACAGCGCCTAAATCATAAGCGCTAAAGGCAGGTGATTTGTATAGCAACATACTGATTGTCAATGATAACAAACTCAGGAAAAGCAAGAGTTTCGGCATGCTTGAATCCTTGTTGTTTTATAAGGAACAAGTCCGAATAAATTAAGTGGTAAAGTGTACTCATCAGTACACTTTATTTCAAGTGTGTGTAAATTATGCTAATTTCTTTTTTGTGTTTTTTTAACACTTGATAATATAAATTAACAATTTTTTTAATGACTTTACTTCTGCCCATGGGATGAATCTTCAATTTCCAAAGGCTGTTTCGGCGGCCAGAAAAAGTCGCTAGGGCGGGTCAGGAAATGCGTCAGCACCAATTTTGCCAAGGGTTTCCATTGCTCAAAGCGCACACGGCGCGCCCGCAGCGCCACAATAATGGTGAGGGTAAAGCTGACAAATAAGTTGGTCAGGCCGATGCACAGCACTCCTAAGAACGAGACAATCGCCAAGCCGATTTCAGGTCCGCCATTGATGCACATCAAACCCTGAATAAAGTTGGCGGATGCAAAGGCAATATGGCGGATATCCAGCGGCAAGCCGAGAATATACCCCAGCGTTCCCATGCTGCCGAGCATGATGCCAAATAAGAAGTTGCCTGCCAAAGCCCCTAAATTGCGTTCGATATAAGCCGCGAATGCATTTAAACGCTCTTGCCCCATGATTTCCCTAAGCGCAGGGTGGGCTTGAATGCGCGGCCCGACTTTGCGGTAAATGGCCATGTTGTCAAAATATCCGGCCAGCAAGCCAGACAAGAACAAGCAGACGCCGGCAATCGCAGCATGCGGTATCGCCAGTGAGGTAAAGGGGTCTAAGCTGTGCAGCAGGTGAGAGGCTTTGGCATGGCTCAGCAAAGGCTCATGCATGGCGGCTTGCCAAAAATAAGTAATCAGTGCGGCCGTTGGAATCGCAATTGAGATATTGCCCAAAATGGCGATAAATTGGGTTCGTATAATATTGATAATCAGCGCAGCCAATTCTGCTATTTGCGCATTTTTTGAGCCTTTCCGGTGTTGCACCGTGGCCGCCAATGCGGCTGCAGTCATTGCCGGCTGTTTGGTCGCGACGGTAAAATGCAGCACATGAATCAGCATAAAGCCAAAAGAGTAGTTCATGCTGAACAGAAAGGCCTGCATCAGCGGCGCCAATGTTAAGCGGGCTGCCAGAATTTTCAGTGACGCCATGACCGCGATGATAACGCCGGCGCCAGCAGCAGCTTTATACATGGCAATAAAGCCCTTTTTATCGCTGCTGACGTAATGTTCGCCTGTCTTGCTGGCATTCTCGGTGACTTGCAGCGCCATCAACTCACTGTTTGTCGCTAATAAAGAACGGACGCTGCGTTCACTATACAGGGCGTCGGTAACATCAACCAGCAATGCGCCAATCGAGCTGTAGCGGACATCATCTTCTTCCACAATCAGGTTCAGCAGAATTTCAATGCGTTCCAAACATTGTTCCAGTAACGACAGTAAATAAGTCAGGCTGACGCTGACCCCGCTGCGCTTGGTGGCTCTGCGGATTTTAAGCGTTACTTCACGGCATTGATCCAGCATCACCAGCGCTTGCGATGCATCTGGTGGCTCGACGGCGCTCATTTGCTCCGCATTTTGGTGCAGATGCTTATATTGCTGAATAAACTCATTAATTTCACGGTTCTGAACTAAAAACGGCGATTCATACTCGGTCAATTCTGGGTGCGCATTGATAAATTCAGGGTATAAGCCGATGCCGCTGACACGGTATGACAAAATTGTGATGGCTTTAATCAATTCACGGCGGATTTGCTTTTTTTCATCCTGATTGCCATGGCCTTGATTGAACAGCCTAAACAGATTTTGCCATTCTGCATCGTCAATTTCATCCAGCCAGTATTTATCGCTGCGCTGATGAAAAACTTGACGCAATAGTTCCTGCAGCTGGCTTTCGTCATGAATTAAAGGTAAAAAGTGGGCGCCCAAACGCTGCATCAGCTGATTAAAGAATCCATCTAAAGACAGAATTCCGGTATCCGCATAGAGGCTGGTTTGCTTATAGCGGCTAATTAATTTAAGAACAAAACTTTGCAGCGTAGAGGCGGCATCCGGCGTCAACAATAAGGCTGTGTAAAAGGCTTTAAATTTTTGATGTATTTCTTCTGTGTTTTTGGTGTCTGCTGGTCGGATGCGGTTCACCAGCTCGATCAATAGATTGTGATCCAGCACAGCCTGACGGGTGTCAAGCTGGTGCTGCATTTGCAGGAATAAATCATTCAATTTTATATGCATAAGCAAGCGGTTACGATTCTTTAGTTTATTGAATGCGGTGCAATGCCAAATTTGCGAGATTAATCAGCGCTTGGCGGTATTCACTGTCAGGAAGCGCATTCAATGCATCCAGCGCTGCGTTGGTTTCTTCGGTGGCGCGCCGGCTGCAGTAATCCAAGGCGCCAGAAGTCTGAACTATGGAAATTACCCGTTCTAAGTCTGCCGTGCCGCCAGTAGCGATGCTGCGGCGGATTATGTCGTGCTCTTCACCAGAGGTATTCTTCAGTGCAGAGATTAAAGGCAAAGTGGGTTTGCCTTCCATTAAATCATCACCGATATTTTTACCTAATGTTTCAGCATCTGAGGTGTAATCTAAAATATCATCAATGATTTGAAAGGCATTGCCAAAGTGGCCGGCAAATTTTCGCAGCGGCTCGCGGTATTCGGGTTTACCTGAAAGAATAGCTGCGCCTTCTGTTGCCAATTCAAACAGGCGTGAAGTTTTGCCGTGAATAATATCTAAATAGGTCTGTTCCGTAGTATCCGGCTGATGCTGAGACTGCAGCTGCAAGACTTCGCCTTCTGCAATTTCACAGGTGCCAGTAGAAAAGTCTTTCAGCAGCACCATGTCATTCAGGTCGACCAGCAGGTCGAATGCGCGTGAAATCAGGAAGTCTCCGACCAAAACCGCAGTCTGGTTATTCCAGGTGGCATTGGCTGTCGGGCGCCCGCGGCGCAAGCCTGATTCATCGACAACATCATCATGCACCAGGGTTGCAGTATGCAGCATTTCAATAATGGCGGCTAATTTGCGGTGCTCTGCGATGTCTTCTGCGCCGCAGGCTTTGGCGGCAAGTAAGCACATAATGGGACGCATGCGTTTGCCGCCAGCTTCAACCACATGTTTGCTGACGGCCATGACTAAAGCAACTTTTGAGGTAATCCCTTCATTGATAAATTTGTCCATCGCGGCAAAGTCAGTAGCAACAGGAGCGAGAATGTCTTGCTTGAAGTCGATGGTCATGTGAAGAAGAACCTCAGTAATTTTGAATTGCCACTATAGTTTAGCAATTTCGTATAATAATTACAGATATGAAGCTCGGCGGCTGATTTAAAATTAGATGATAATTTTAAATCAGGCTAAGTTCAGATCACCTGATGTGAATATAAAATGCTGAGTGAAGTAAGTCTGGCTGGCATTTTGTGATTCATCTTAAGCCTTATAGTAGCGAATTGATTTTAAAAATCTATTTGAATTTTTGAAAGATGTTTTCTGCAGTTGCGCGAATGTGCAGGCGCTAAAAATATTTGTTTATAAAACAGCCGCTGCTTTTGGATAATTTTTTGTGCAAATGGCTTGTTGTTTTTATGCAGATCGCTTAAAATCCTTGCCCTTGTATGACCCCAGTGGCGATCGTCTTAAGATCGGTATATTCCTTTACCGGCACGGCGACACGGGCATGTTTGGAGTACATTATGTACGCAGTTATCCAGAGCGGTGGTAAACAACACCGTGTGGTTGAGGGTGAAACCCTTAAAGTAGAATTATTGAAAGCTGAAACTGGCGCAACAATTACGTTTGATGACGTGTTGATGCTTGTTAACGGTGACAGCATTCAAATCGGTGCTCCAGTTGTTGCTGGCGCTACTGTTACTGCTGAAGTAGTTAGCCATGGTCGTCACGACAAAATCCGCATTATCAAAATGCGCCGTCGTAAACACTATCGTAAACAACAAGGTCACCGTCAATGGTTCACTGAGTTGAAAATTACAGCTATTTCAGGCTAATTACGAGGAGTAAATAGACATGGCAACTAAAAAAGCCGGTGGTTCGACTAAAAACGGTCGTGACTCGAATCCTAAAATGTTAGGTGTTAAAATGTACGGCGGTCAATCTGTGACTGCTGGTAACATTATCGTTCGTCAACGTGGTACAGAATTCCACGCTGGTGCAAACGTAGGTATGGGCCGTGACCATACTTTGTTCGCTACTGCTGACGGCGTAATCAAATTCGAAGTGAAAGGCCAATTCGGTCGTCGCTACGTATCTGTTGAAGTTTAAGCTTTAATAGAAAAAAACCCGCAAATTTTGCGGGTTTTTTTTTGCCAAACAAATCATTCCAAAAAGATTTATTTCAATAAAACAAATAAAAATTCACAAGAAAAATAAATAATAACCTGAAATCTTTACTAATAATTAAATCTCTAAAGTGTAATTAAATGTGATTTACGTCACATAAATGAATGTGTGTAATAGGAGGGGAGAAGTACAAAAAAAGGATAAGGACATGAATAGAATATTAAGAAAAGTATTCATAAATACCTGCTCCAAAAGTAGGAAACTTCCTGAAAATGGTTTGAGAGTTACAGGGCTTGAAGATTCAACTCATTTCTCAAACAGCATGATGCGTGAACCAAAACCACATTCACCAGTTGCGCAAGCAATGCCTAAAATGCTGGCTGTAAGCATTCTATTTGCAATCGGCAGTGCGGCATGGGCAGGAAACAGCATAGATCCTGTTATTGCGGATAATTCTTGCCATACGGGATGCAGCTCAGGCCATGATGGTCACGGCGGCAGCGGTGGCGGGCATGAAAATGGGCAAGGTGGCCATGGCGGTGGCGGACAGGGTGGTCATAATGATCACGGCAACGGCAACGGCAACGGCAACGGCAACGG
>NZ_KB849727.1:984149-1010989 GCF_000368865.1 Acinetobacter bouvetii DSM 14964 = CIP 107468 | reverse complement strand
AACGGCAACGGCAACGGCAACGGCAACGGCAACGGCAACGGCCATGGCAATGGCGGCGGACATGGCAATGGTAATGGCGGCGGCAGCGGACACGGTCATGGACATGGCGGTGTGCCAGGCCCTCAAGGTGAAACAGGCGCTGCTGGGCCTGTTGGCCCGCAAGGCCCTCAGGGTGAAACTGGCGCTACAGGTCAAACAGGCGCCACAGGTGCAGCCGGGGATACGGGGGCAAGCGGTTTGAGCGCTTATGAGATTGCTGTTGATAATGGCTTTGAAGGCACGCAAGGAGAATGGCTGCTGAGTTTGAGGGGGCCTGCTGGGCAGGATGGTGGAAACGGCTTGAATGAGGCGAAAAGCTACACGGACAGCCGTGCCGATGAATTGAATCACAGGATTGACCGTCTAGAGGATGGGGTATATGCAGCCGTCGCATCTAGTATTGCAATCGCATCTCTGCCGCAGCCGACAGACGCCGGCTATAGTATGTTCAGTGCCGGTGTGGGAACATGGGAAGGCGAGCAAGGCTTTGCGGTTGGTTTTAGCGGTGTGTCAGAAAATAACAAGTATGTTTATAAACTGGCCGCCACAACCAATACGGAAGGTGACTTTGGTGCAGGTGCTTCAATAGGGTGGCAGTGGAAATAATGCTGAATCATTTAACTGATTAAAAGCTCCCAATCGATCGGGAGCTTTTTTATATTGTGTGCATTTCTCCATCATGATGAATAAAATCTTCTGATTTGCATTAATAACAATACAAAACTTATTGTTTTCGCTCATGTTCGTTTGAGAAATTGGTTTAAGATGGGCTATCTGACAAATTGCAATGCTGCAAATATAAAAGGTGAATCTATGAATATGCTTCGTAAAACCATGTGTGCTATGGCATTGGGTGCAGCGACATTGGCACCTGTGATAAGTACAACAGTTTTTGCTGCCACCGCAGCATCGGAGCAGCAAGCGACAGCTAGCTTGGTTCAGCAGCTGAGCGGTGTGAAAAGTTTTTCTGCAAATTTTGAACAGACGACGAAAGTCACTGGCGGCAAGGCTGTACAGAAAAAAGGCCTGTCTGCTCAGCATATGAATCAAACCTTTAAAGGGGTGATGAAGGTTGAGCGTCCGGGTAAATTTTTCTGGGAAACCTCAAGTCCATCAAAACAGACCACTGTGACCTCTGGCAAGACTGTATGGATTTATGACCCAGATCTGCAGCAAGCCGTGCGCCAAAGTTTAGACGACCAAGTGGCGAATACTCCGGCGTTGCTGCTTTCAGGCAATACCAGCCAAATTATGAAGTCATACCGTGTGACGCAGCCGAATAAAGCCAAAACCTATTACACGCTGTATCCAAAACATGGTGATGGCGCTTTCCAAAGCTTGACCATTAGTTTTGGCGCAAATAAAGCGCCAACGCTGATGATTCTGGCGGATTCATTGGGCCAAACTACATATGTGCGCTTTAACAATATGAAAGTGAATGTACCCATTCCCGCATCAACTTTCAATTTTACCCCGCCTAAAGGGACTGACATCATTGATCAGTAAGTCATCATCAGTCAGTTGGGTGAATGAACCGGCTGCTGACGCTGAAATCTCTTGAGGCAAAATTAAAAAGCAGGCGCAAGCCTGCTTTTTTTTGTTAGTGCGGTTCTTGTGCAGAATTGCAGATACATTTCGTAATGTTATCAGGTGTATAGACTGGGTATAGTGGGATCGTTTTATTTGTTTTCCGCTTTTGGCAATAGGGATTGAGTGATGAATACAGTTTATAAAAATGTTTGGGCTGCTGCAGGCGTTGCTTTTCTTTCACTGGGTCTGCTGACTGCATGCCAGCCGCGGAATGAGCCTGTGCAGGACAATCAGCACAAAGCGCAGGCAGCGCAGGTAAAAGAGCAAAGCATTCCTCTGATTCAGTCTAAAACTGTTGCAATGAAGCTGGCTAAGCCGGAAGCCTGTGATGCTGAAGGCTGCACCCAGTATTCTATTCAAACGGTTGAAACCAATGTGAACTGGATCAACCAGTATTTTGCGGAGCGCATTAAGAAAGCAGACCCGATTGCATTTTCAACGGCGCCGAATGAAAAAGTGAATTTGGCGGAAGGCGCAGAACCTGGGCTGGGGCAAAGCATAACCCATGTGCGCTATATCAGTCAGTGGGGTAAAATAGCGACATTCGCTTTAGAAAGTTATACGTATACAGCGGGCGCCGCGCATGGCATGTCTCATGTGGAATATGTCAACTTTGATTTACAGGCAAAAAAACGTTTGGCGCTGCAGGATGTATTGGCAAAAGGCGCTGAGGCCAAAGTGCTGAGCGCGCTGTATGATGCCAATTCGATGTGGCTGGAAGAGCATAATATTGAACGCGGCAAGCTGCAGCTGAGTGATAATTTTTATTATGGCGCCAGCGGCATAGTCTTTGTTTATCCGCTGTACGAATTAGCCAGCTATGCTGAAGGCATGACCGAGCTGAATTTGCCTTATCAGATGACTAAAGGCCTGTTTAAGCCTGAATATCTGCCGAATTTGCCCAATTATGAAAATCAGTAAACTGTAAAAATCTTGCAGTTTATTGTACTAATAAGCCTCAGCTGTAAGCTCGATTACTGTATTTTTTAGCGTTAAGAGCTTACACTATAGCCAGTTTTTTTCTTTGCAAATGATTGGCTATGATCGACCCGAAATTACTCAGAAATAATATTGAGGCTGTAAATTTAGCCTTGGCAAAACGCGGCGTTCAGCTGGACGCGGCAGAATGGGCCGCATTGGAAGCGCGCCGTAAAGAAATTCAGTCTAAAACTGAAAGCTTGCAGGCTGAACGCAATGCGGGCGCAAAACAAGTCGGTCAAATTAAAAAATCGGGTGGCGATGCATCCGAAATTATGGCGCGCATGTCTGCCATTGGTGATGAAATTAAAGCTGCGGAAACTGCGCTGACAGAACTTCAGGCAGAAATTGAAACTAAATCTTTATCTATTCCGAATATGCCGCATGAATCTGTGCCTGAAGGCAAAGATGAAAGTGACAATGTTGAAATCTTAAAATGGGGCACACCGCGCGAATTTGATTTCGAGATTAAGGATCATACCGATCTTGGCGAAATGATGGGCGGTTTAGAGTTTGAAACGGCAACCAAGCTGACCGGGACACGCTTTAGCGTACTGAAAGGCCCGCTAGCGCGTTTGCAGCGCGCCATCACGCAGTTCATGCTGAATACCCATACCGATGTGAATGGCTATACTGAAGCGTATGTGCCTTATTTGGTCAATGCCGATTCTTTGCGCGGCACAGGCCAGCTGCCTAAATTTGAAGAAGATTTATTCAAGCTGCAAGGCGAAAAAGAATATTACCTCATCCCGACTGCAGAAGTGCCGGTGACCAATTTTGTCCGCGATGAAATTATCGATCCGGCACGCCTTCCTTTGAAATATGCAGCGCATACCCCATGCTTCCGCAGTGAAGCGGGTTCGTATGGCCGCGATACGCGCGGTTTGATCCGCCAGCACCAATTTGACAAAGTTGAGATGGTGCAAATTGTGAAGCCAGAGGATTCAATGAATGCGCTGGAAGAGCTGACTGGCCATGCAGAAGGCATTCTGCAAGCTTTAGGCTTGCCATACCGTAAGATTATTCTGTGCGGCGGCGATATGGGCTTTGGCGCAATTAAAACTTATGATTTGGAAGTTTGGGTGCCAAGCCAAAATACTTACCGTGAAATTTCATCTTGCTCATGCATGGGTGATTTCCAGGCGCGCCGCATGAAGGCGCGTTACCGTGCAGATCAAAAGAAAACTGAATTTGTCCATACGCTGAATGGTTCTGGTTTGGCCGTTGGCCGCACTTTGCTGGCTGTAATGGAAAATTACCAGCGTGCAGACGGTTCAATTGAAGTGCCGGAAGTTTTGCGCCCTTATATGGGCGGTGCTGAATTTATCGATTAATTATCGATAAGGTGCATGCATTTGTGCACAAAAATTGCTTAAGACAATCAGATTTAAACTATTGAGGTAGTGTGTGGATATCTTTCCAATCTCTTTGAAGCTGCAGCAGCAGCCTTGTCTGATTGTCGGCGGCGGCCATATTGCCTACCGTAAGGCCGTGCTGCTTGCAAAAGCGGGCGCTGCGCTGCATGTGATTTCGCCGAATATAGATGCCAATCTGCTTGAAATTGTGGAACAGAGCGGCGGTCAATATACAAAAGCTGCTTATGGTGCAGGTTTTGCGCTGCGCGATTACCGTCTGGTGATTGCGGCAACGGATGATAAGGCAGTCAATCAGGCCGTATTTGAGGCTTGTGAAGCTGAAAATGTTTTGGTCAACAGTGTTGATGATCCGCCGCATTGCCGTTTCATGGTGCCGGCTATTATTGACCGTTCGCCGCTGGTGGTGTCTATCGCCACGAATGGCGCATCGCCAGTGTTATCCCGCCAAATCCGGACGCAGCTTGAAGCCAGCATTCCGCACGGCATGGGTAAGCTTGCTGATTTTTCAGGAAAATGGCGGACAGCCGTTAAAGCTAAGATTGAAAATCCGGATGAACGCCGCATTTTCTGGGAGGATTTGTATGCAAGTCCGCTCAAGGAGCAGGTGTTTAATGGCAATGCTGCTGAAGCTGACCGCTTAATTGAACAGGCGTTAATAGAGTGGAAACAGCCCAAAGGTGAAGTCTATTTGGTGGGGGCCGGCCCAGGCGACCCTGAGCTGCTGACTTTGAAAGCCTTGCGTTTAATGCAGCAGGCCGATGTGGTTATTTATGACCGGCTGGTATCAGCACCGATTATGGAATTGTGCCGCCGCGATGCGGAAAAAATCTATGTCGGCAAAGCGCGTTCCAATCATGCTGTGCCGCAAGACGGCATCAATGCCTTGCTGGTTAAATATGCATCTGAAGGCAAACGGGTCTGCCGCTTAAAAGGCGGGGATCCGTTTATCTTTGGCCGCGGCGGTGAAGAAATTCAGGAGCTGTTCGCAGCGGGAATCGCATTTCAAGTCGTGCCGGGCATTACCGCAGCATCCGGCTGCTCAGCCTATGCAGGCATTCCATTGACCCATCGTGATTATGCACAGAGTGTGCGTTTTTTAACGGGTCATTTAAAAGAAGGTTCTCCTGAACTGCCTTGGAATGAGCTGGTTTATCAAAACCAAACTTTGGTGCTGTATATGGGCTTAGTCGGCCTAGAAAAAATCTGTGAAAATTTGATTGCTCACGGCCAGCGCCCAGACATGCCGGTTGCACTGGTTTCTAAAGGCACAACGCCCGAGCAGAAAGTCGTGGTTGGCACGCTTGCAGACATTGCATCTAAAGTGGTCGAGCATCAGATACAGGCGCCAACATTGACCATTATTGGCGATGTGGTCAGCCTGCGGGAACAATTGCAGTGGCAAGGCTAATTCAGCCTTGCTGCATTATTTAAAAGAGTAGAGAAGTCCAGTGATCCATGTAGTGTTATACGAGCCAGAAATTCCAGCCAATACAGGGAATATCATTCGTTTGTGTGCCAATACAGGAGCGCAGCTGCATTTGGTCAAGCCTTTAGGGTTTGAGCTGGATGATAAGAAGTTGCGCCGTGCCGGTTTGGATTATCACGAATGGGCGCATATGAAAGTATGGGAAAATTTTACCGAATGTCTTGCATATTTAGAAACGCAAGGCATCGCCAATGATGCGGTTTATCCTTTAACCACCAAAGGGGTTGAAACACCGCATACATCTCATTTGAACCGCCCAGTCGCTTTGCTGATGGGGCCCGAAACCCGCGGCTTGCCGGAAGCTGTGCGCATGATGTTTCCCAAAGAGCATTGGATTCGCCTGCCAATGGCTGAAAATTCCCGCAGCTTGAATTTATCCAATGCAACGGCAGTCATTTTGTATGAAGCATGGCGGCAGCAGGATTTCAAAACATTGGCTTAAGCCTGTTGAACCATCAACAGAACCGCTCAATAGAGCGGTTTTTTTATGGCTCAACATGGCATTGCACATTTTACAGTGATGAGATTTTGTAAAATTAAGGGTGAGGATGCTTCTGAACAAATCTAAAACTGTGTATAACAAAAAATGAAAGAATTAAAAACAGGCACTTAGAACTTGAAATTTGTAAATTTGAATGTATGTGCAGTGATGCTGGCGGCAGGGTTGACGGCTTCATCTGGCTGGGCGGCTCAAACTGAAAATCAGCCTGCGGCTGCCGCGGCAGTTGTTGAAAGCATTCAGCCCGCCGATATTAAACCCTTAACCAAAGAAGAAATTCAGCAAGGCATGTCGGACTTAAGCGCCCGGCAAAACCAGCGCATAGAAGAGTGGGGCAAAACTCTAAAGCCTGATGATTTTGAAAGAAGCTGGTTTGGGCGGATTTTAAAAAAGCCGAAACGCCAGGAAGTGTGCGGCATTTATCAGGAGGTGCTGGATGAAACTTTAAAATTGGCTGTGCAAAATCAAGACCGGTTGTCTGAAGCGGACCGGAAGCTTTTGCAAGACCGCAATTTGTTTATTCAAGCTTTGGGTTATAAAAATAATATCGTTGATACCCAAATGGGGTTTAACTGCCGGCTGAGATAGCTGAGCCTTCGCTTCAGCACTTGGTGATTTCAGAAGTGAAAATGGCAAAGGCGGTTTTCATTTCAGAGGACAATAAAAAAGGCGCATGTTGCGCCTTTTTAAGGATGGTTCTTCATGCATCAATGATGAGTATCATCAAATTCGTTATGCTGCGGTGCAGGGTGCTTGAAGCCTTTGGTTTTATAGCCAAGGTACAAGATGCCGAACATTGCCCACCATAAGC
Source organism: Acinetobacter bouvetii DSM 14964 = CIP 107468 (assembly GCF_000368865.1). Taxonomy (GTDB): domain Bacteria; phylum Pseudomonadota; class Gammaproteobacteria; order Pseudomonadales; family Moraxellaceae; genus Acinetobacter; species Acinetobacter bouvetii. The sequence goes on along the minus strand of NZ_KB849727.1, from coordinate 1,004,210 downwards.
CAAATTTCAGTGCAGTTTCTTCAATTTCCAGCCACATCGCAAAGATGCTGATGAAGCCGAGCAAAGGAATTACAATGAAGCTGATAATGTCTTTCAGGTTTTTGGTGCGGCCGTCACGCAGGGCATAACGCGAAATTACAGACAAGTTGACGAAAGTAAATGCGGTTAATGCGCCAAAACTGATCATTGAAATGACAATGTCCAGATCCATAAAGCCTGCAGTCAATGCGACTGCGCCGACAATCATAATATTGTATGACGGTGTATAGCTTTTATGGCTGATATGGCCGAAGATTTTTTTGTTGATGACGCCATCACGGCCCATCACATACATTAAGCGTGAAACGCCGGCATGTGCAGAAATACCTGATGCCATCACTGTGACAATGGCGAAATACAGCACAACAGTTTTGAAAGCCGCACCGCCGACAGCTTGAAGAATATCCGGCTGTGTTGCAGCAACATCCTCAAAATAAGTCTTTGGATCATTCGGGAAATAAATCTGCATAAAGTAGGTGCTGATAATGAAGATGACACCGGCAAGCAAAGCGGTTAAGAAAATCGCTTTAGGCAGTGTTTTCTCTGTATCTTTGGTTTCTTCAGCAAGCGAACTTAAGGAGTCAAAGCCCGTGAATGAGAAGCAAAGAAGTGTAGCGCCAGTAATTAATGGACCAATTTGAGTCAGTTCATTCCAGAATGGCTCTAAGCTCCAAAGCTGGTATTTTGCATTGACTAATGTGCCGTCAGCATTTACGCCGCTGGCCAGCAAGCTGTAAACCAGCCAGGTAAAGTATGCAATCACGCCCAGCTGAACAAATACGATCAGGCTGTTAAAGTTAGCCACAAACTTTGCGCCGCGTAAGTTCACAGCAGTCATGAAGGCGGTGAGGCCAATGACCCAAACCCAGTGATTAATATCTGGGAAAAGCGCTTCCAGGTAAATTACGGCCAAAATGATGTTGACCATTGGCGATAATAAATAATCCAGCCAAGATGACCAGCCCACCATAAAGCCAACATTCGGGTGAATGGATTTTTGCGCATAGGTGTATGCAGAACCCGAAGATGGATAGCGGCGGATCATATGTCCGTAACTGATGGAAGTAAACAAAATTGCAACTAAAGCAATAATATAGGATGTCGGCACATGGTAATGACTCTCTTCCGAAACGAGGCCGAAAGTATCAAACAAGGTCATTGGCTGAATATAAGCTAAGCCAATGATAATAATGTGCCAGAGCCCTAGTGTTTTTTGCAGTTTAGCTGCAGATTGAGTCCCAGAGATATTTGTCAACGGCGTTTCCTCTTAATCGTTGATCAAGGATCAGTCATACTAAATAAGGATCGTTTGAGACGAACGACCCCTCCCTATGTTTAATTTAAAAGCGCGCCAATCTACCCTAAAAAGGCGCATTTTGTCAGTAACTTTGCAAATTTTATTAGCAGAAAATATGCCAGTTTGCTTAAAAGTGCTAAAGTTATCCGATCGGCAAGATAAAAGCCCGATGTTTAAAAAAACATCAGGCTTATTTTTCGCTATATTCGCTTATTTTTCAGTAATTACCAAGCTTTTTCTAAGATAGTCTTTAAATCTTGAAGCGTGGCTTCTTTCGGATTATAGATAATCGAACCATCGTTGAGCGCTTTCTCTGCAATCTCATCAAACTGCGCCTCGGAAACCTTGCCCGTTTCACGCAATGTGCGAGGCAATTTAGTTAACGCGTAGATGCGGTCACGCATGGTTTGAAGGGTGGAAATGGTTTTATCTGCGCGCAAATGGGCAGGGGTTTGTGCATAAATATCTGGGCCAGCTAAAGGCAGCAGCAGATCCGCCAATTTATCGGCATTGATTTCTTTATTGTATTCGAGCACATACGGCAAGAACAGGTTCATGCACAGGCCATGCGGCAGGTGAGCAACAGCGCCTAAGGAATGGCCTAAGGAGTGCACGAGGCCAACCATGGAGTTGGAGAATGCGATGCCCGCCATGGTGGAAGCCTGAGCCAGCTCTAAACGGCCATTCGCCTCAGTCGGGTTATCCAGCACATTAAATAAGTTGGCGCTGATTTTTTTAATCGCTGCAGTGGCATAGGCGTCTGAAATTGGATTGGCTGCCAGACAGGTATAGGCTTCCACGGCATGGGTCATGGCATCCATAGCCGTCATCGCAGTTAAATGCGGCGGCAGCGTTTGGGTCATGCGCGGATCTAAAATCGCCGCATGCGGCATCAAATAATAGGATGCGAACGGCATTTTTACATTTTTCTGATTGTCTGACACTACGGCAACCATAGTGACTTCAGAACCTGTGCCGGATGTGGTTGGAATCACAAAAAAGGGTTTAAGCGGTCTCGGCAGATTATGCGCGCCTGAGTATTTCAGCAGGTCGTCACCGCCTTCAGACACTAGGATATTCGTAGCTTTGGAGGTATCAATGACTGAGCCGCCGCCCACGGCAATAATGGCGTCACAGTTGTTTTCACGGTACAGCTGCGCGGCTTTGCGCACCGTTTCAAGGCTTGAATCTGGCGGCACATCATCAAAAATACAGCCAATGACTGCATCTGTTGATTCAAATGCCGCTTCTATCGGCGCGAGCAGATTGTTGCTGCGCACGCCTTTATCGGTAATGATCAGCGGACGGGCTGCGCCTAATGCTGCAAGTTCAAACGGGATATGTTCCAAGGCTGCATGGCCAGCAATCACTTTCACTGGACAGAAAAATTCGTAATAAGGCTTAGCCATGAGTTAGGCGCTCCGTTTGAAATAAGATTGAGCTACTTTTAAGTAGATGCCGGCAGCTCCAGTTAATTTTTCTTTTAGGCTTAAATTGCTTGGATATTCTTTGACCGCAAGCTCTGCAACCAGTTTTGGCAAAATCAGCGCTTCCATCTTATTTAAGCACCGCACAAGGCGGATGGCGTAGGAAATATCGCCGTCTGCAATCATGCGGTCATTGGCAAAGGCCTGCGCTGTGCTCTCTTGGAAGGAAAATACTAAAAAAGCATGATTGAGGTGTTTGAAAGTAATGGTCAGATCTGGCTTGATGTCTAAATCAGGCACCAGTTCAAGATGCTTGCTTTCAGTCACTCGAGCAATAAAAGCGGGACCATGCGGAAAAACTTTCATTGACAGGGTGAAATGATCTGGAAATTTGGCGACTTCCTGTTTGACTTCTTCATCGACTTGGCTCGCCATGACTAAGCCTCTGCCAATCACGTCCATCATGAGTTTGACATAGGCTAGCTGCAAAGCGGGCTTAACGGATTTTGCTGCAATCACGCGTTCATCCCTTTTTTGAATATTATTTATTTAGAGTAAATACTCTAATTTATTTTTATGCTGAAAGCAAAAACTTTATCGCTGTTCGACTCGAACTTCCTTAAAGTAACCGCTGTTCTGTAATGTTGCAATCATATCGACGCATAAGTTCTCAAATTTAGGATAGTTTTCTACTAAATCCTGAACGCGTACCATTTCTAACCCTGCATAACCGCAGGGGTTGATGGTGTGAAAGCCAGACAGGTCACAGTCGATATTCAACGCCAGCCCATGATAAGAGCGGCCTTTGCGGATCTTAAAGCCCAGTGAGCCGATTTTGCGCTCATTCACATATACACCGGGAGCATCCGGTTTGGCATAAGCTTCAATACCGTATTTCTTGACCAGTTCAATCATTAGATTTTCTGCATAGGACACCAGTGTGCGGACATTCCAGCCAAGGCGGTTTAAGTCAAACATGAAATAAGCCACCAGCTGGCCTGGACCATGCCATGTCACTTGTCCGCCGCGGTCGGTCTGCACAACAGGAATGCTGCTGGCCATCAGGATATGTTCTGGTTTTCCGGCTTGGCCTTGGGTCAGCACATCGTGGTGCTGCAGAATCCATAATTCATCAGGCGTGTTTTCATCGCGCTGTTCCGTCAGTGCCTTCATTTCTAGAAAACGGTCTTCATATGGAGTCAGCGAGTTGTACTGGCGAATGATTAAAGACGGTTTGACAGTAGAATCAGTCACGTCGGCAGCATCCTTTTGGGAATGATTGGTATTCATCACATTATAGGGAATTGTTTTGCGCAAGGGGATGCAGATGCATGTTTTTTGCGCTGTAAGGCCAAAAAAAACACGCCCTAAAGCGTGTTTTTCCAAGACTGGATGAATGCTTACAGGGCAGTCCGGATATGTTCACAAGCGGCCAAGTCTGCATACAGCGCATGCACCTGTTCAAGCTCTTCGAAACGAAGCTGCGCAGTAATAGAGTGATATTTGCCTGTGCGCGATGGCTGCACTGTTAATGTAGCTTCATCAAACTCTGGGAAATGTTTCACTAAAATTCCTACGACAGCGCCGTGCAAATCTGCACCTGCATTACCAATGAGTTTAATCGGGTAGTCCATAGGGAATATCCAAAGATCTTCACGGAGTTCGCGAGATGGAGTGCGGTCTATCATAGTTCACCTCAAATTTTATAGACAAAGCCTGCAACAGTGCAGGCTTTGTGTTTTCATATAAGTACTTAATGGAGGCTGTCTGAAAAAATTCAAGCCTGCATTGCATGCTTAGCTATCAGTCATTTTCCAAGAATGAACGCAAATGTTCAGAGCGGGAAGGATGACGCAATTTACGTAAAGCTTTCGCCTCAATTTGACGGATACGTTCACGGGTCACATCAAACTGTTTGCCGACTTCTTCCAGAGTATGATCTGTAGGCATGTCGATACCAAAACGCATTTTCAGAACTTTTGCTTCACGTTCAGTCAAGTTTTCCAGCACTTCACGGGTTGCTTCTTTCAGGCCTTCTGAAGTCGCAGCATCAATTGGAGATGTGATGTTGCCATCTTCAATGAAGTCACCCAAATGCGAATCTTCATCATCGCCAATCGGTGTTTCCATTGAAATCGGTTCTTTGGCGATTTTCAGCACTTTACGGACTTTCACTTCGTCCATTTCCAGACGTTCGCCTAATTCTTCAGGCGTCGGCTCACGGCCCATTTCTTGAAGAAGCTGACGAGATACACGGTTGATCTTATTAATCGTTTCGATCATGTGTACTGGAATACGAATAGTACGTGCCTGATCGGCAATCGAACGGGTAATGGCCTGACGGATCCACCACGTTGCGTATGTCGAGAATTTATAGCCGCGGCGGTATTCAAACTTGTCTACGGCTTTCATCAAGCCGATGTTGCCTTCTTGAATCAAGTCCAGGAATTGCAGACCGCGGTTGGTGTATTTTTTCGCAATCGAAATCACCAAACGCAAGTTGGCTTCAACCATTTCTTTTTTCGCGCGGCGCGCTTTCGCTTCACCCACCGCCATGCGTTTAGAAATGTCCTTGATTTCTTTTACGTTCAAAACCAGTTCTTTTTCGATATCCGCAATTTTCTGCTGGAATGCCAAAATGTCTGGACGGACTTTTTCCAAGTAGCCTTTTTGATCTGGCGAAGCTTTCGCAATCTGTTCATCCAGCCACGCAAAGTTCGATTCCTGACCTGGGAAAGAGGTGCGGAACTGCGTGCGGTCCATACGGCCGCGGCGGATCGCATAGCGCATCACTTCACGCTCAGAAGTACGGATCTGCTCGTGAGTGCCGCGGATTAATTCAGAGATAATATCAAACAGGCGCGGGGTAAATTTGAACATCATGAACACGGATGCCAGCGCTTCAAGCGCATCTGCGCCTTCTTGGCTGTTGCGGCCGTGCTTTTCAATGGCTGCTTTGGTATTTTTCCAGGCATTTTCAAGTTCGGTAAAACGCGCTTTGGCTATTTCAGGATCTGGCCCCGATTCACCTTCAGAATCATCATCGCTGCTTTCAGATTCTTCTTCTTCGTCATCATCATCCAATTTTACGTCTTTGGTTGATTTGCTGTCTGATGATTCATCTTCGTCAATGTCAGATTCTTCTTCTAAAACTTCAGGAATCTCTTCATCTGATTCAGGATCTAAATAGCCTGAAAGAATGTCGGCAAGACGGCGTTCGCCCGCTTCATAATCTTTGTATTCCTGCAATACCACTTCTACAGCGTTTGGCCAGTAAGCAATAGAATGAAGAACATCACGAATGCCTTCTTCAATGCGCTTTGCAATGCTGATCTCGCCTTCACGCGTTAACAGTTCAACTGTGCCCATTTCACGCATATACATGCGGACAGGGTCAGTCGTTCGGCCTGGTTCATTTTCTACAGATGCAAGTACAGCAGCAGCTTCTTCTTCAGCAACTTCGTCAGCCGCTTCATTGCCGCCTTCGAACATCGCATCATCAGTTTCAGGCGCGCGATCATGTACAGGAATACCGACGTCATTCAGCATTTGAATGATGTCTTCAATCTGTTCGCTTTCCGTGATCGAGTCCGGGAGATGATCGTTAACCTCGGCGAAAGTCAGGTAACCTTGCTCTTTGCCTCGGCTAATCAGAGCCGCTACTTGGGAAGTAGGGGAAGTCATATCGCTCATCTTTTGCTTACTCTTCGTTGAATCTGTGGCAGTAAAAAAACCGTGCATTTCAGCACAATTCGCTTAATCAATTTATCAGTGGATAGCTTGCGTATTTCATCAGGAATATTCAGCGCTTCGCTGCCTGACGAAATATTAAAAAAATAAATTCAGTAATTTAGATGGGGGTGAAATTGTTGTTTTCAAGTTCATCCCTAGCGCGCTTCTATTTTCCATTTTACGGCATAAGCATAAAAAAGGTCATAAAACTGAAAGACGCAGGGTGGATTATATCATGCCATAGAATTCGGTCAGAATAAAAGAGCAAAATTCAATTTAAATGCAAATTAAATTGGTTAAATGAAAATAAAACTTGACAAGGTTTCATAACCCATATAAATAGCGCCTAGGACCCTTCACATTTTTCATTATGAGGTAGTTTTAGTGTCTTCTACAGATTTTGAACTAGATGATAACTACGGTGATGATGACGTTAATTTCGATGAAGCCGGCAGCAAGATAAGTGCAAAGGAATCGTTGGAAAAACGCCGCTTAATCGATGATCTTTTGGCACAGCGCCGTTTAGAAAGAGAATTAAAAGAATTTGATTACGATTTCGACGATGATGATCTGGATGATGATGAGGAATAAAATCTGATTCTGCACAGGCCATGAAAATGCTATGCTACGGCTTTAAGTTTCTATGTTTGGATGTGAAATGAGTGCTTTAGATTTAGACCTATTAAGTGAATATCTCGACGGTGATGACAATGAACACGGTCTAGATTTTGCTGCAACTCACGGTTTTCTTTGCGCAATTGCGGTTGGCCCGGCATTTGCTCAATGGCTGGACGAACTTTTTGATCATAATCAAAAGAAAGTGCCGGCTGAAATTATTGCGCAAATCAAAGCATGGCTGGAATCTATCCGTCAGAACTTGGCGAATGAAGAAGGAATTGAATTTCCTTTTGAAATTGAAGAAGCGGATGTTGAATCCAGCTTAGGCGACTGGAGTGTGGGCTTTGTTGATGCCATGTTCCTGAATGAAGAAGCTTGGTTTACAGAAGAATTCGAAGAGCAGCTGGTCGATCTGACATTGCCGATTATGGTATTCAGCGGTATTGACGACGAAGATCCGCAAATGGAAACTTTCCGCCGCAACGGGCAGTTAATGGACGAGTTGGCAGAAGAAATCCCAGAGAATTTAAATGAATTGTATTTGATGTATCACACACCGAATTAATTTTTTAAAGTTAAAAAAAGCGCCGTTCAGGCGCTTTTTTTATATTCTGGGCTGATGAATTTGTAAAATTAGCGTTGACGTTTTTTATGCTGTCCTTCTAAGCATTTTATTGCAAACCAGCCATAACTAAAATAAAACACTGCAAACTCAATAAGAATAATAAAAGCAATAGCAATCAGCCAAATCCACATTGGGATAAGCTGTAAGCTTGCAATGACGGCTTGGCTTGTTCCTGTCGCTAAGACAAAAATAAAGACCAGCAACGCGCTGATAATGAATGTACAAGCGATAGATCCCCAAATGAGTTGAACCTTTTCATCTGCATTGGGGATGCGTTTTTCCCGCTTAACAAAATGCCAAGCTGTAAAAAAACCGCCGGCAATCAGTGTTGGAACACCACTGCTGCTTCCTATATGAATAAATAGAGAGATGACTCCAAATATCATCAGGGCTACGGTGTATGCTCCTGTAAATATCCATAAATACGGCTTCATATGTTTTTTATCCCCCTTGAAAATCTTTAAAATTACAATGGATTAACCAGATAGTAAGTTGAAAATATGCTTTATTAAAAAAAATTATGCTTTCCAAGCACACTGAGCGGCGTGCTAAAGATTCTTGTTTTTGAGTTTGCGATAGTAATGCCATAGCAGCACGAAAACGACGATCGTGATAATGACATAACCGACACGGCTGAAAATTTCATGCATCAATGCCTGATTTTCACCAAAATAAAAACCGACACAGGCCAGGAATGTGGTCCAAATAATCGTGCCTAGCGCGCTGTAGAACATGAATTTCCAAAAAGGCATGCGGCTCATGCCGGCAGGGATGCTGATCAGTGAACGTACAGCAGGCACCATGCGCCCAAAAAATACAATACGGTGGCCATATTTTTCAAACCAAAGCAGTGACTTTTGGATATCTTCAGATTTTATAAATAGATATTTTCCATAGCGGTCTGTGAAGCGGAAAATGGCATCATGGTTAAATTGATAGCCAATCCAATACAGCAAGGCCGCTGCAGTCAGAGAACCGATGCAGCCTGCAATAATAACGCCGCTGAGCAGCAGCTGCCCTTGTGACGCGGCATAGCCTGCGGAAGGCATAATAATTTCAGAAGGAATGGGCGGAATTACATTGTCTAAAAACATCAGCAGGGCAATGCCTAAATAGCCCAGCTGTTCCATGATGGACAGTATCCACTCGGTTAAATTCATGCTTTAAGTATTCAAATATATCCAAATTATCCTAAGCGTTATTGCCGCTTCCGTAAAGCATCAATATCAGTGAAGCCGCCGATGATTTGGCGGCGGACTGAAGCTGCACAGTGTGGTGCAAAGCCCGCGTGCGCTTCATGTGCGGCTGTACTCTCCATGAAAGTCAGGCTGGCCTTTAATACTCATCATCGTCTTGCATATGGATGAGTGTGTAGATATAGATTTCACGCAGCAGGTAGGGGAGCGCAAAAGGAATCCAGCTGAGCAATAGAACATTGGCAGTGGTTGTTTTAAGGTGATAAGCGATAAAAAGCGCGATCAGTGCGCCAATGAGTGTCCCCAAAACGACAATAAAAAGATGAGATTGCTGATGCAGCATCTGATTGATTTTATTTAATTCAGCATATTGGTGATGATGCGGCATACGGTGGTTGTGCTGTACTGGCGCAGCTAAATTTTTAGGCATTTTACTTTCCTTTTCAATTAATTGTGAATCGAAACGGCAATTTATAATTCAAAATATATAGAGCAGGAGCGCCGCCGAAAAGTGTTTAAATTGTGATTTTTGTCACTTTTTATTTCTATTGTGTATGTCGGATGTAAAAAATCAGGCCCTGCTAAGAGGGCCTGATGAAGAAAATTTCACACTGCCTGCTGGCAGTAAGCGTTATAGGCGCTTGCGTTTGGCCGCTAAAATTTGGGACTGGCGCATGCGGAAGCCTGCTTTTTGCTGTTCAGATGTTTTGTCGATGCAGTATTTGCATGATACGCCATGTTCATAGCTTGGCAGTTCGACTTCTGCAGGAAGCAGTGGCCAGCCGCAAGCGTGACACTTGATATTTTCGCCTTCTTCCATGCCATGTGTAACCGCGGTACGGCCGTCAAAGACGAAACATTCACCTTCCCACATGCTTTCTTCTGCCGGGGTTTCTTCTAAATATTTTAAAATGCCGCCTTTGAGGTGGTAAACCTCATTGAAACCTTCTTGCAGAAGCAGAGATGTTGATTTTTCACAGCGGATGCCGCCTGTGCAGAACATCGCAATTTTCTTGTCTTTGTGCTGTTCCAGCTGTTTTTTTACGTAGTTAGGAAATTCGCGGAAAGTTTCTGTTTGAGGATCAATCGCGCCTTTGAAGGTGCCTGCTTTATATTCATAATCGTTGCGGGTATCAACCAGGATCACGTCATCACGGGCGATCAGTTCATTCCACTCTTTCGGGTCAAGATAGTGTCCGACCAAATCACGCGGCTTAACTTCTACGCCCAAGGTGACAATTTCTTTTTTGTGTTTGATTTTCATCTTGCGGAATGGCTTCTCAGAGCTGTGAGACTCTTTATATTCCATGGATGCAAAACCTTCATTCAAAAGAAATTGATGAATAGCGTCAACCGCTTGACGGTCACCCGCAACAGTGCCGTTAATGCCTTCATCTGCAACAATCAGAGTACCGCATAAGTTGATGGTTTTTACCAAATCCAGCAGGCGCTGCTGTAAATCAGCAGAGTCCTGTACTTCTTTGAATTGATAAAGCGCCGCAACAACCCAGCCATCGGCCGCATGCTGTTCTACAGGTGCAAGCTGTTCTACAGTAGCGTTCATGGATACTCCAATTGAAAATTAAGAATTTTGAAAGGCACATATTTTAACGTGAATTGCCGCAATAAGCGAGTCATCCTATACAGATTCATGGCTTCTCATCCAGCAGCAGAGCGTGTATATTCTTGACCAGCCGGCAAAATGCCGGCCGTGCAGATTTGATGAATTATATGGGAGCTTGCATTGACTACGGATCGCCGGATTGCCTCATTAACCCCTTGTGCGGGACGCTGTTCGACGGTATTTGGTGATTCAGTCTGCCGCGGCTGTAGGCGCTTTAATCATGAAGTGATCAGATGGAATACCTACACGCCGGAACAGCACAGTGCAGTTTGGCATCGGCTGGATGCACAGCTGGATCAAATTTTAGTGCCGCTGTTGCCGCTGGCGGATCTGCGGCATGTGGAAGGTTTTGTGCTGTCTAAACGGGTGCGCCTGCGTCCAGATGCGACCCGCGGCCGTAAGCTCTATCATGCTTTGAAGCTATGTGAAAAAAACCGCCACTTTACCGATGAAAGCGGTTTAGGCATTCATTATAAGCAAGTCCGTCCGCTTTGGGATGAGTTTGAACGCCGCATTTTGGCTTTAGCAACGGCCAGTTATGATCTGGCTTTTTTAAGAGCGGACGGCATGAGTATGCATTTGCTTCAAAGCATGGATGAAGAGGACTAAGTCCTCTTTTTTTATGAAATTAAAAATGAATAATGGGGGCATAAAGTGAATTTTGCGGAATATTTTTTATATTGCGCGGCTGTTGTGGTAATGATCGCGACGCCAGGGCCAGTGATGCTGCTCGTCGCCAGTGCGGGGCTGCAGGGCGGCTATAAGCGTGCGCTGCAAACCATTTTTGGAACTAATTTTGCTTCGCTGGTGCTGATTTTGCTATCGGTGCTGATTTTAAAAGGCGCACTGAATATTAATGAACAATGGCTGAATGGCATTAAGGTGCTGGGCTGCTTCTATATTGCCTATATCGGTTTTGATATTCTGAAAGAAGTGGCGTCACGCTCTTCTGCCGAAAATGAAATGACACTCAATGCAGTGTCTGGCGGTTTTAAAAAAGGCTTTTTAGTGGGGATTTCCAATCCCAAAGATATTATCTTTTTTGCCTCATTTTTCCCGCAATTTACCGGTGTTACCGCCGATTTAAACCTCAGTTTAATCGTCTTGACTATGAGCTGGATCATCTTGGATTTTGCAACATTAAGCATGGTCTATTTGTCATTTAACCGCTTAGCCCAATCCGCCTGGTATCCAAAGCTGCTGGCCTTATGCGGGCTGATCTTGATTGCCGTCGCGATCTATGGCATTTACGGCATCTGGTTTTGATCCTCGGTTTGCGTCTGAAAAGATTCAATGACATCAAAAATCAGCGCTCTGCTCATTGCCGCTGTTTGTGCTTGAAAGCCTTCGACCAGAAATTGATTGATTAAGCCCTCCAGCTGTAAATACATCAGCTGTGTAATGGCTTGACCGCGTTTTAGCTTAAGGGTTTGCGTTTGAATCAGAGAGCGAACCCATTGTTTATGCTGCTGGGCGATGGCAATGATGCTGTGATCGTCTGGGCTGGATTCGCCAACTGCGCGGACAAACAAACAGCCTTTGAAATGGTCGCTTTGAAACCATTGAATATGCCAATCATAGATTTTTTTTAAAGCGTCCACGCCTTGCAGGCCATCCACAGCAGCTTGCAGGCTTTTCCTAAAACGCTGATCACGGGCTTGCAGCACACTCTGAACCAATTGATGCTTATTGCTGTAATAGGTATAGAGCGTTGTTTTCGAACAGCCCGATTCATCGCGGATTAAATCAACGCCTACACCGCTGAAACTTTGCTGATTAAACAGCTGTTCCGCAGTTTTTAAAATTTTATCTGCCGATTTAGACATGCATTTACGCTCGCATTGGATCCAATGAATATTACCGCATCGCCGATTTTTGAAATCGGCTATTTACAAATAGTACAGATCTGTACTATTTTGATTTTAGCGCGCGCTATCTCTGAAATCAATATCGAAGGGCTGCATTATGTTTTTATTGTCAGGCAAAGAAAAATTAGCGCCTAAACCCAGTGCAGGCATGCTGCTGCGCGGGTTTGCAGGCGGCATGCTGAGTATTTTTATTTTATTGCTGCTGAGTGGTTACGCGCATCAGCCTTGGATTATGGCGCCGTTCGGCGCGAGCTGTGTATTGCTGTACGCTGTGCCGCAATCGCCTTTGGCTCAGCCGCGCAATTTGATTTTTGGGCACGTGGTATCTGCGGCTATAGGCTTATGTGTTGCACTGTATTTTCCAGTTAATACTTTCAGTATTGCTATAGCTATCGGTTTGGCCATTTGCTGCATGCAATTTTTTAGATGCGTGCATCCGCCAGCCGGCGCCAATCCTTTGGTCATTTTATTGACGGCGCCGGCCGTACACTATGATTGGGGATTTTTGCTGTTTCCAGTTTTATCCGGTGCGGTCAGTCTAGTGGCTGTAGCCTATGCTGTGAATAATTGGCGCAGCAGCAAGCCATGGCCAGAGTATGGTTTGGCCTTATGGCATAGTAAAATGAAAGAGTGAATCGCTGCCGCGAAAGTAGCAGCTATATTTTAGGATGAGGCCATGCAGATGTAGCGTATATGCATCTGCTAGCTATACTTTTCACACTGGATTAATCATCAATGAAATTAAATAGATGACGAACAAAGCTGAACAGGCCGATAATGTCCATAAATAAATCGAAAGCACCCATATGCGCGTTATAGCCGAGCTGATCTGCACGCATTAAAATTTGGCTGGTATCGTAAAGGATCCAGCCAATAAATATGACTGAGCCGAAAATACCGATAAATAGAGATAAAGCGCTGATATGAACAAAGAATGAAATAACTGATAGGGCAAGAATGACCCAAAATCCGATATTTAAACTAGCGCGTAAAAAGGAAAAATCTTTTTTACTGAAAAAAACATAGCAGCTGGTTCCCGCAAAAATCGCCATGGTGGTTACAGCAGCTGTCAGAAAGACATCTGGACGGTATAAGTGTGCAATTTGGCCTAGGCATAACCCTGTAATGACTAAAAATACTGGAAAAACCGCTTTAATCGGGTTGCGTAAACCAAACCAGCCGCATGTAATCCAGATAATGGAATCTAAAAGCATCAGCGGGCCAACGGAGGCGGGCGGCAGATGGGTGTAGGAAAATATGCCTAATAAGGTCATTAGTGCTAAAGCGCCGAAAAGCACCTGATAAGTACGCTGGATGAATTGGCTGTCTTTACGGCTTAAATCTGAAAAATGGCTGAGCATGATTGAACCTTATTTATTTGTAATTATTGGTTATATTCTTTTATTAAATTAAATGTGACTAAAAAGCAAACATTTTTCGACCTGCAGAAAAAAGCCCAGCGTACAGGCTGGGCCTTTTATTAAAGCTTTATATTAAATTTGGTGCGCAAGCCGATATTGCACAATTTCTTCAATGGTAATGAGAGTGAGATTGTGTGTTTGCGCATAAGACAAGACTTGAATGCCGGAAGCCATTGAGCCATCTGGATTGGTCACTTCACAGAGGACGCCGGCAGGTTTGAGGCCAGCCAAGCGCGCCAGATCTACACTGCCTTCAGTATGACCGCGTCGGGTGAGAACGCCGCCATCACGTGCGCGTAAAGGAAATACATGTCCCGGACGGTTTAAATCGCTAGCTGCTGCGCCATCTTTAACGGCGGCATGAATGGTGGTGGTGCGGTCTTGGGCTGAAACCCCAGTGGTGACACCTTCAGCAGCTTCAATAGTCACAGTGAATGCGGTTTTAAACTGGCTGGAGTTGTCTGTCACCATAGGCGGCAATTCGAGATGGTCGGCCAATTCATTGGTCAGCGTTAAGCAAACGATGCCTGAACCGTCTCGAATCATGCGGGCCATGGTTTCGACATTCAGGGTTTCCGCAGCGACAATCAGGTCGGCTTCATTTTCGCGGTCAAAATCATCCATGACCAAAACGGGTTTGCCTTGGCGCATATCTTCAAGCGCTTGCGCTATGCGCTGCTCGAATGGAGGAAGGGCTGAAAAGAAAATTTCGGGTTGAATTAAACTGGACATTGAAACGCTCTCGTAAGTTTTAAAATACGGTTGAACATTTCAGGACATTGAAAAATAGGCGCAGCAGATCAATTGCAGCAGAGGCTGTAATTGAAACTTTTAACGTCGTCTTCTTTCATCCGGACTATACCGTCGGCTTTGGTATTTCACCAAATCTGCGAATCGCGGTTAAGCGATAGGCTCGTGGGCTGATTCAGTCATAATGATTTTATGCTGAACTTACCACCGGTGGGGAATTGCACCCCGCCCTGAAGCGATGTGCCATGAGTATATGCCTGTTTCAGTATTTAAGGGGGGATTTTTTATCGTGAATCATTGCAAAATTTAAGATAAGCAAAACAGATAATTTGATTTGTAAGCTTTTTTATTGAATCTGCAAAAGCGTGCTATCTTGCCAAAAGATCTTTAAAACGGATAAATAATCATAAAAATGACTGATTCCGAATTTTCAGCGCCCAAAAATGAATTTTCTCCGCGCTTATTTTGCAAAGCCCAAGTCATTCAATACTTACAGGTTATTGGACTGTCACTGATTGCGGCCAGCATCGTGTATTTAATCGCCGCGAATTGGCTGATGATTCCAAAATATCTGCAGTTGGCTATTCCGATGACTCTGCTGCTGTGCAGTGCTTTGTCCAGTATTTATTTTACAGCACACAGCTGGATTCGGCAGAGTTTAGACTGCATCAGCGGGTTAATGCTGGGGATGAGCATGGCGGTCATTGGGCAAGTGTATCAGACAGGTGCAGACAGCTATTTGCTGTTTTTAATCTGGGCTGTGCTGCTTTTGCCATGGCTTTATCGGCCTAATATTGGCGTATTCGCGCTGTTTTGTGCAGTAAGCCAGCTGGCGCTGTCTCTATTTTTTAAACAAAGTTTTCTTTTTGAGCAGAAAGAGCTACTGTATCTGTTCGGCATGAATGTGCTCACAGCGCTAAGCGCTGCCTTTTGTCTAAAGTTTTATCCAGCTTTACGTTTTGTTTTTATTGCGTTTATTGCGGCGATATCGGCGTATTGCATGTTTAATTTCTGCAGCGGCCAAGCACCGTATCAATGGCCGTATCTGGAGCTTTCGATTTTTTTGCCGCTTTGCCTGTGCGGGTATTTCTATAAACAGCGGTTATCTTTAGAAACCAGTTTGCAGGCAGCCGGGCTGGCGGCCAGTGTCAGCATTTTAATCTTTCATTTTGCCGAACATCTGCTGGATGATTCTATTGCCGGCTTGCTGGTGCTGGCTTTACTGATTTTTGCCTGGTTTGCGGTGATCAGCTTACTGCTGATAAAAATGCTGCCTAACACTCAATTTGCCGTGATCCCTCTGGCGATCGGCGCTTGGTTTGCAGGCATTATTTTGGCGTCTTTGCTGCTGACCTATTGGAAAATTTTTTCGATTTTGATGGGGCTGGCCTTTGTTGCCCTCGCTTGGTGGATGATCCGCCGTGTTTCCAGTGTATTTTCCCGGCAATTTGCTTATTGCTTGTGGTTATGCGGGCAAGTCGCTGTATTGGTGCACACGCAAATGCTGACAGATAGTTTTGCCATTATTTTGCTGATTCAGCTGGGCTTTACGCTGTTGTGCATGCTTAGCCGCATGCATTGGCTGATTGTGCTGATTCAGCTGGTGGCCTGTTATGGATTGAGTATTGCGGCTTTGGGCAGGGGTAATTTGTTCCGTACGGATGAGCATTTGTTTTTCAGCATAATGATCCTAAACGGCCTGCTGTTGATTGGCCTGCTGTGTACAGGAAGCTGGTGGCTAAAATCCATGTACCGCAAGGCATTTTCACTCTGGATGCTGTTTATTGTATGGGCCGCGGCGGTGCTGCAAACGCCGCTGAGCAATTTTATGCACTTGGATTTTTCATTCAGTCCGGCGGTGCAGAATACGATTGTCTACGGTCTGCCGCTGTTATGGCTCTGTCTGTATATCGGGCTCTCAGATCCGCATGATACAGGTTTGGAAAAGTGGCTGGCGGCGGCTTTAGGCTTCACCCTGATCTTGATGGGCTATTTTGAAATTTTCCTGCTGCTGGTATTCCTGTCATGGGCTGTCGCGTATCAACAGCGGCTGGTGCAAGGGCTGACTATTGTTCTGCTGATCTTGATGTTATGGCTGCTGTATTACAATTTGGATTTGAGCTTTCTGCTGAAAAGTCTGAGCATTCTTGTGTCTGGCGCGCTGCTGCTGGCTATGGCTCAGCTGCTGTTGAAATCCTCAGATGTGAAATTGCAGGGAGCTGCACCATGAAGAAAATGATTCCCTTATGGCTGGCGGCATTCAGTATTGCGCTTTTTCTGATTATGATTGGCCGGCATGAATGGCATTTGGCGCACAGTGGCAGCATTTATGTGAAACTCAAGCCTGTTGACCCCCGCTCAATTTTACAAGGGGATTATATGGCGCTGAATTATCAGCTGTATCTGGCTGAGCTGCCGCCTGCGATGGAATTGATAGAAGATCATTTGCCATCCGATGCGGAAAAAGTGTATTTTTATAATCAATCCAGCATCTTAAGCTATGTACAGCTTGATGCGCAGCGCAGAGTCATTCAGACCCGCTTTGATCCGCAGCTGCTGAATGACTATCCCGATGCATCTGCAAAATTAGTGCTGCGGAATCCTCACAATACCTTTGAAGGGCTGTATCCGGCAGCCCGCAGCTTTCTATTTGCAGAAGGTTTGGAGCCATGCTATCGCAATGCGCAATTTGCTGAGCTGAAAGTGCGTGAAAACGGGCAGCCGCTGCTAGTGAATTTGGTGGGTGAAAACTTGAAAGCGCTGAATTGCGAACAGCAAAATGACTGGTGGAAGGGCAGTCACAACTAAAATTTTGAGTTTAAAAAAGCCCGCATTCATGCGGGCTTTTTTAAAGAATTCGGGTATTACGCAACTTGAACAGGAATACAGTTCGCAGTGTGGTTCACAGTATTGTTTGGATTTGCATACACCAAGCGCGGCTTATGCGCATTTGCTTCGGCTTCTGTAAAATCGCCAAATGTGGCAATAATCATTAAATCGCCAACATCTGCTTGATGCGCTGCACCGCCATTGACTGAAATGATGCCGGAACCTTCTTCACCGCGAATCGCATACGTGCTGAAACGCTTACCATTAGTCACGTTCCACATGTGAATTTCTTCATATTCGCGGATACCGGCTAAATCCAATAAAATGCCGTCAATTGCACAAGAACCTTCATAATGTAATTCTGCTTGTGTAACGACGCAACGGTGAATTTTAGCTTTTAATAAACGAGATAGCATGGCTAGCGTCTCCTTAGTGGACCTAAGATTTTCATCTTGTGGTTGAATCAAACTGAACTTGCTGGATCAGCAATCAGGCAAGCGCATTTTGCCCTTAAAATGGCAGCATGGCAAGCAGCATGGTTCAACAATTTATTGACTTATCAGTTTGGTTTGTAAGCATTGATTTGATTCATGGCAGGCTGAATTTCACCATTCACCAGCATATTGATGCGGGCTAAAGCATGGCTGATTGCATCGTCCATTAAATCTTGTTCACTGCTTGGCGCTTTGCTTAAAACATGTCCTGAGACACGTTCTTTAGAACCGGGGTGGCCTATTCCAATGCGTAAACGGTGGAAATTTGGACCTGTGTGCGGAACGATGTCACGCAAACCGTTGTGACCGCCGTGACCGCCGCCAGTTTTTAGGCGGATAATGCCTGGGTTCATATCCAGTTCATCATGTGCGATGAGCATGGTTTCAGGAGAGATATTGTAGAATTTTGCGAAGGGGACAACACTTTTACCGGAGAGGTTCATAAATGTTGTAGGCAGCAGCAGACGAACGTCATGGCCTTCTATATTGCCGCGCCCGCTGATTCCATTGAATTTCGGGTCAGCTTTTAAATTTATGCCATATTGCTCTGCAAGGCGTTCTACAAACCAGAAGCCTGCATTATGGCGGGTTTGGGCATACTCTTTACCAGGGTTGCCCAAACCGACAATCAGTGAAATATTTGACACTAATTACACCAATAACACTTATGCGCGAACAAAGTCAGCGTGCATAGGCGTGTTTTTAGCTGGGTGACGCTGTAACGCTTTGATTTTAACGCTTTCAGTTTTGTCGCCAACTTTGATTTCTACAACTTCTTCAAAGAATGCGTTGTTTTCTAAAGCTTTAACAAGCTCACGAAGTTCTAAAGTTACAGCAACAGGTTCGCCTGAACCGTAGATGATTGCTGGTACTTTGCTTTGCAGGCGAAGGCGGCGGCTCGAACCTTTCCCTTGAACTGCTTCTTCACGTGCTGCTGCGTTTAATACGAAGTTTGCCATGATAGACATCCTATTTAAGTTTAATTGAGCTGAACTTTCGACCAGTTCAGCGATAGAAAACCCTGCTAAGAGCAGGGTTTTGAAAATTTAGCGCTATATTATAGATAAGAATCAAACATTGCGCTAATAGATTCTTCGTTGTTAATACGACGAATTGTTTCAGCAACCATGCTTGCTACTGAAACTTGGCGAATCTTGCCGAGCGCTTGAGCTTCTTCAGAAAGCGGAATGGTGTCAGTCACAACCAATTCATCAATCACTGAATTTTTCAAGTTTTCGATCGCTTTGCCTGATAAAACAGGGTGAGTTGCATAGGCAACAACACGGCGTGCGCCAAATGTTTTCAGCGCGTCAGCAGCTTTACATAAAGTACCTGCTGTATCGACCATGTCATCGACAATAACGCAGTCACGGCCTTTCACATCGCCAATCAAATGCATCACTTGTGATTCATTCGCTTTTTGACGGCGTTTATCAATGATCGCAAGATCAATATCGCCCATTTGCTTCGCAACTGCGCGAGCGCGGACTACACCGCCTACGTCCGGAGAAACAACCATTAAGTTGTCATGGGACTGTTGGCGCAAGTCAGCAAGCAATGCTGGCGTACCGTAGATGTTGTCTACAGGGATATCGAAGAAGCCTTGGATTTGGTCTGCATGCAGATCAATCATTACAACACGGTCAATACCTACTGTAGTCAGCATGTCTGCAACAACTTTAGCGGTAATAGGAACACGTGATGAACGAGGACGACGGTCTTGACGGGCATAACCGAAGTAAGGAATAACGGCAGTGATACGGCCTGCACTTGCGCGGCGAAGCGCGTCTGCCATAACTAAGATTTCCATCAGGTTATCATTAGTCGGGGCACAAGTAGGCTGTACAACAAATACGTCTTTACCACGCACATTCTCAGTGATTTCTACAGCAATTTCACCATCAGAAAAGGTTGAAACAGCAGCAGCACCTAGTGGGATATGTAAGTGGCTAACGACTTTTTGAGCGAATTGTGGATGCGCGGTTCCACTAAAAACGACAAGATTGGGCATGAAGCACCCTTGGCGGTTGATATGTATGGAAATAGATGGCAGGGGCGGCTGGATTCGAACCAACGGATGCCGAGATCAAAACCCGGTGCCTTACCACTTGGCGACGCCCCTAATGCGGCAGAACTTTAAT
>NZ_KB849727.1:944903-983606 GCF_000368865.1 Acinetobacter bouvetii DSM 14964 = CIP 107468 | reverse complement strand
AATGGCAGGGGCGGCTGGATTCGAACCAACGGATGCCGAGATCAAAACCCGGTGCCTTACCACTTGGCGACGCCCCTATCAAACTTCAAAATGACGCAATGGCGATTCTGTTAAACTGTTGACCAAGTAAGATTTACATGGCGCGTTTTTCAGAATGTCATTCACATTCATATTTTCCGTTACCTCAGCAAAAACACAAGCACCTGTACCTGTAAGCTTTGCTGTACTGAACTGATCTAAATACTGCATTGCTTCATTTACTTCCGGATATAAACTTCTTGCCACTGGCTCAAAGTTATTTCCAAAACTAAACGGCGTTAGCTGATAGGCGCAAAATTTAGTAGGCTTCGTGTCTCTTGTCAATGTTTTTTGCGAAAAAAGCAGTTGAGTGCTGATAAAACAATCAGGTTTCAGCACTATGTATTGTTTTTGATCTAAGTCTATGAATGTTAAGTGTTCACCAATGCCTTCCGCCCAGGCATTGCGGCCATGAATAAAAATAGGCACATCGGCTCCGAGTTTAAGTCCGAGTCTTGCCAGCTGTTCAGTATCTAAGCCGCATTGCCATAATTTATTCAGCACGATCAGCGTGGCGGCCGCATTTGAAGAACCGCCGCCGAGTCCGGCACCCATTGGAATATTTTTTTCGATGCGGATATTGATGCCGCCCGGCTGTTTTGCGTAAGGCAAAAGCGCTTGCGCCGCGCGATAGATTAAGTTTTGTTCCAGATCGACACTGTTTAAGCCGTCAATGCTGATTTGCGGTGATCCTGTTTGCGTAAATTCCAGCCAGTCATATAAATCAATCAGCTGAAAAATGCTTTGCAGTTCATGGTAACCGTCTGCACGGCGCCCCGTAATATGCAAGAACAAGTTAAGTTTGGCAGGAGAGGGAACTCGGATCATAACAATTCAAACTTTGTTGGCTTAGCGGTTTTGTATCACCATTGTAATACGGTTTTCTTTTCCAGTTTCAAGCGCTTGCTTTAAAACCAGTTTATTGGGCAATGGGTCGCTGTTTTCATAGCTTAAATCGACCTGCCAGCCGTCTTCAAGAATTTGCGCAATACGGCCGCTGCCATCTTTGTTGAGCTGCGCATGCTGAGTGGCGGGTTTGGCTTGTACCCATTTGACTAGATGGGTAATAGGCGCGTTCCAGCCTGTGGCGCGCTCCAGCAGCTCTTCAGGTGAGGCCGCGCTGATCAGGCCTGTTTTCGCGCTGTTCAGTGTTGCTTCGCCGGGTTTTCCGGAAATTTGGGTTTTGCCGACGCCTAAAATGCCGCTCAGTTCGATATCAAACTCATCCTGTTCCTGCGCCCAGGTAAAGAAAGCGCTGCCGGACTGCTGCGGAGTGCGCACGCCAATTTTGCCTTGCAGGTTGAATTGATTTGGCGCTTCTAGCGAGGGGGCCGGCAGCGGCTCCTGAGGCTGAATGTACTGTTGGCAGCCGGTTAAAGCCAAGGTGCTGCCAGCGATAACAGACAGGCAGAATTTAGAAAGGATATGCATAAACGGGGGTTAACTCTTTTTCATGTGCTGAGGCAACAATAACGTATTCAATTGTTCCAATTGAGGATCATTCGGGTGTTTTTGTTTGAGTTGTTGTAACACTTGGCTAAATTCTGCAATGTTGCCCTGCATATACACAGAGCGGGCATAGTTCACCCCAATTTTAACGCTGCCGCTCAATCCGTAGGCTTTTTTCAATACTTCTGCGGAGGTGGCAAAGTCGTTCTGCAAATAGCAGATATAGCCCAGCGTATCTAAGATAGAGGCCTGCTCTGGGGCAAATTCTAAGGCGTGCTCTACAAATCTGCGTGCATCATCCAGCCGCCGGTTTTGCAAGGCTAAGGTATAAGCATATGCATTCAGATAGGTCGGGCTGTTCGGTTCAATCGCAAGCAGGCTGTTTAGCCGCTTATCGAGCTTATCCCGTTCTTGATAAGGGTCTAGAATCAGAACCTCTGCATAAATCAGCTCAGGGTCATCAGGCAAGTTTTTAATGGCTTCATCCAAAAGCCGCATGGCCGCTTTTTTATTGTCCATGCGCTTTAAGATGTCTGCCTGCGCTAAATACAGGAAACTGGCATGCTGCGGGTAGTTGACGCGTTCCTGCGTCAAAAAGCGCAGCACATCATGCAGCTTATTTTGCTGGGTAAAAATATTGATCATGCTGCGCCGCGAGACGGTATACAGGCTGCCATCCACCAAGCGGTAATAGGCTTTTGCCGTCTCAAAATGCTGTTTCCGCTCAGCATTAACGGCTAAATAATAATAGGCTTCATTTTGATACTGAGCGGAGTAGCGCAGTTCAACCAAGTACTTTTCGGCTTTTTCATACTGCTCTAAATCAATGCTGGTGAGGCCGCCCAAAAACAGCGCTTCTTCGGCTTTGGGCCATTTTTTGATAATGTCTTCCAGTTTTTTCAGCGCGAGCTCAGATTCATTGATTTTGACTAAATACTTGGCTTCCGCTAAGCGGACATCCAGATTGCTGCGGTGCTTGCGGCTGGATTTTTCATACCATTCACGCGCAGCCTCTTCATCACCTAAGGCGGTGAGCAAGTTGGCTTTCATTAAGATGTAGCCCGTTGTTTTTGGGCGTTTTTTTAAAGCGAGATTGACCGTATTCAGCGCATCATTCAATTGTCCATTCTGCGCTTCTAAGGCGGCAATCAGCACAAGGATGGATGGATTGCGGTTCTCTTTGCTGGTCCGCAATGCATTGATCAGAAAGTCGCGGTCATCGGCTGATTCAGGCGAGATGCCTGCTAAAATCTGTTCCAAATCTGCATTCGGGTCAATATTTAAAATTTTATCTAAGGTTTCTGCCGCCAGATCATATTCATGCGCTTTTAAGGCAATATGTGACAGATAAAACAGGGCAGGAACATCTTCCGGCTCCTGCACTACCCAATGCGTGGCAATATCTAAAGCGGCCTGCAGATCATTTTGTTCCAGCGCGACATTCAGCGCGCGCTGCTTGACCGAGGTAGAGTTGCTTTTAATAGCAAGCACAGTATAGTTATGCAATGCGGTTGGAATGTCGTCATAGGCTAGGGCAAACTCTGCAATCATGCTTTGTTTTATGGCATCATAATTTGGATTGGCGTGGTAAACTTCTCCAAATGCCCGAACTTGAGCACTGGAAGCCATGCTACCGACCAGCAAGAATGTGGTAGAATACTGCTTAATTGTCGAGCCGCTGAGCCGGCTATTTGTTTGACGCAATTTTTCTTGATCCAAGTAATGCTTTTTATGACACCGATATTGCACAATAGCATAAATTTAGCGAAATGATGATCTGATATGTCTTTCTTTGCATTGGGTGTCAACCATCAAACCGCCTCTGTAGAGCTGCGTGAAAAAATCGCATTTAACCCTGAAAAGTTAAGTGCGCTACTTGCACAGCAAAGCCATGCCGAATATCTGAATGATATGGTGGTGGTTTCTACATGTAACCGTACAGAAGTTTATGCCATGTCTGAGAATCCGGATATGGTATTAAATTGGCTCGCCCAAGCAAATCATATTGATGTAAAGCAATTGTCAAATCATGTGTACCGCTACGAAAACGCGCAGGCGGTAACACATCTTATGCGGGTTGCCAGCGGGCTCGACTCACTGATGCTGGGCGAACCGCAAATTTTAGGCCAAGTCAAAACCGCGCTGTCTTTAGCGAAAGATGCAGAAACGGTATCGTCCAATTTAAACCGAATTTTTGAATATGCTTTTTATGCAGCCAAGCGCGTGCGCTCGGAAACCGCCGTCGGCAGCCATGCAGTTTCCATGGGCTATGCAGTTGCGCAGCTGGCTTTGCAGGTCTTCAGCAAGCCTGAGCAGTTAACCGTTATGATGGTTGCAGCCGGTGAAATGAACAGCCTGGTGGCAAAGCATTTGGCGGAAATGGGCGTGGGCAAAATCATTATTTGCAACCGTACCCGCAGCCGCGCAGAAGCGCTGGCGCAGGAAATTGCGCATCGCGCAGAGGTTGAGATTATTGATTTTGCTCAGCTGGCGGAGAATTTGCACCGCGCCGATGTAATTTCCAGCTGTACAGGCAGTTTGCATCAGGTTATTTATTTTAAAGATGTGAAAGCAGCGTTAAAAAAACGCAAATATAAGCAGATGCTGCTGGTCGATTTAGCCGTGCCGCGTGATATTGAAGCGAAGGTTGAAAGTTTGGATGGCGTCTACCTGTATGGTGTCGATGATCTGCAAAGCGTGATTGATGAGAACCTCGCGCAGCGCCGCCAAGCCGCAGTGGAAGCCGAGGTTATGGTTAACCAATTGGCGACTGAGCTGGTCATTCAGCAAAAGGTGAATTTGGCTGGCGCGACAATTCATGCTTATAGAGCGCATGGTGAGAGTTTAAGGCAAGAAGAGCTGGCGCTGGCCTTGGAGCGTTTGCAAAAAGGGGAAGCTGCAGAACAGGTGCTGCAGGAGTTTTCTTACCGGCTGACCAATAAACTGCTGCATCCGACGTCAATCCTGCTGCGCCATGCAGCCACTGCTGAAGATCCGGCCTACTTTGAAATGCTGGAGCGGGAGTTGGCGGGCGTTGCGGAAAAGCGCCGTAAATCTAAGCGCTGAAGTTCAAAAACGGTTCTAAAATGGGAGTCAATTTACATTAAGATGAAGCAAAGCTGTTTAGGGTTTTTCTTGATTTTTAATGTCTCTTAGACGCACACAGCATGGCTGCAGGGCTTTTTTGCATTCAGCTGCCCATAAAGCGGATGCAGCCATATGATTTTGTCATGCATGCGCCTGTATCGGCGAACCGAATGAAACCGGATTTTAAAAAGTATCACTTAGACGGCTTGTATTGGCTTCCGTTTGCGCTTATTCATCTAAGAGCGTCAGCGACCTTTTTTTGCTGATCTCATAAATTTTCTGTTTCAGATTGCGCATTTCAGCAAGACTGGAAAATTTCTTCGATTTGATCTTTTGCTGCAGGCATTCGTATTGCAGTTTGACCGAAAAATCTGCGGCCAATTTGTCTGCCTGTTCAGGAGACGACGTATAATCGCTGATATTGGCATTTTCTAAAATATGCTGCAATTCATGGTGATACGCCGAACATGCGCCTAAAACATAATAGCGGGACAGTTCAGGATCATCCGGCAAATCATCAAAAATAGTATTGAAAATATTCAGAATATTAAACAGCAATAAGTCGGATGAAATCAGCGCGCGCAGCGGCTCAAAATGAATGTACAGATAGGGATGATTGATTAAAATCGCTATGACATATTCTTCAGCATCAATTTTGGTGCTGAAGCTGAGTGAGGCGTCGTTATTGACCTGCGGCTGCCATTTACGGCTGAAGCCGAGTTTTTCACGGAAATACTGCTGCAGCAGATAACGGTATGACCCCGTTTTCGGCAGCAACTCTGTCAGCTGTTTGAGTTCACCCATCACTTGGCTTTTGCCTTCAGGTTTGGTGACATCAAAATTTTGAGTTAAATGCGCAAAGACAAACTCAGACAGCAAAGGCGCTGTATCTAACAGCCGTCTAAAATTTTCAATGCCTTCACGGCGGATTAAGGAATCTGGGTCGTGATCATTCGGCAGCACAAAGAATTTCAGCTCACGGCCGTCATTCAGCAGCGGCAGGGCAATTTCTAAAGTGCGGCGGGCGGCTTTTTGCCCGGCAGCGTCACCGTCAAAGGCAATGGTGATGCGGTTATTTTGCTTGAACAGAATATTCAGATGTTCAGTGTTGCTGGCTGTGCCCAAAGTTGCAACTGCGCCTGCAATGCCATACTGCTGCAGGGCAATAACATCCATATAGCCTTCGACCATCAGCCAGTCTTGGGCTTTTTGCTTGCGGCCTTCATATAAGCCATACAGCAGCTGATTTTTATGGAAAACTTCAGAATCTGGCGAGTTAATGTATTTGGGCTTGATTTCGTCATTCAGCGCCCGGCCGCCAAAGCCGACCACCCGGCCTTTCGGGTCACGGATCGGGAAAATGACCCGGTCGCGCAGCAAGTCAAAATCACGGCCGCTGTCACTGGTGCGGATCAGGCCCAGCAGTTTTAAGCCTTCAATATCCTGCGGAAAAGCTTTTTCTAAATGCTGCCAGTCTTCTGGCGCATAGCCTAAGCGCCAATACGCAATGGTTTCCGCAGACAGACCGCGCTGTTTAAAATACTGCTGCGCCGTTTTGCTGTGCGGCAGTTGATGCGCGTAAAATTGTGCAATATTTTCCAGCAAGTCGTACAGATTGCCGTCCGGCTGGGCCTGTTCAAAGGCTGCAGGCTGATCAAAGGCCGCAAAAGGATCATTGCCGTAAAAGGCGTCATCCTGAGGCTGAAATTCTGCAAATGGATCATGCTCAAATGCGGGCTGCTGTTCACCGGCTGCAGGCGCAGTTTTTGCCTGAGCTGGGGTAGGCTGTGCGGTTTGCGCTGATTCCGCAGGCGCTTTCGGTTTCTGCGCTTCCCGCTTGTATTTTAATTTGTTGGAGTCAAAATTGTCTTTTGGCAGTTCAATGCCGGTTTGACTCGAAAGGTCCTTCATGACTTCAATGAAATTTCGGCTGCCGATATCCATTAAAAAACGGATGGCATTGCCATTGGCCTGACAGCCGAAGCAGTGGAAATACTGCTTGTCACGGTATACGTGAAAAGATGGCGATTTTTCCTGATGAAACGGGCAGCAGCCTGAATAGGTACGCCCAGTCTTTTTTAATTTCACAAATTGACCGATCACATCGACAATATCGGTGCGGTCTAAAATTTGATCAATGGTGTGCTGAGGAATCGCCATGCTGTTATATCAATATGTCTTCAAAGTCTGCGGAAAATAGAAAGGGTCAATTTTTTGCTGATCGCATTTAAGTGCAAGCCAGCGGCTGGCGGACATGCCGATCAGTCATTTGTATCCTTTTTGAGCATTCGGATCAAGCGGTGATCTGCGTCAGCCTGAAATGATAAAGGGCAAGTATGATAACTTGCCCTTTATGAAAAATCATCCTAAATGCCGGATTTATTCGGCTGGCTGCGCTGCATCCGATTCAACAGGCTGCTGAATCTCAGCCGCTTCCGCTTTAGGGCGGTCCAGCAAGCCAAAAGATAAGCGGTTGGTTAGGCTGCGCTTTTCTCCGCTGTCTGTGTTTTTCACTGCATCCTGTTCAGAATGGGTGCGGCCTTCTTTGCCAAAGACGCCTAAAGTCGCGCGGTTCCAGAAACTGCCTTCACTGCGGGCGGCGCGCATGTTGACCGTGCCGTCAGATTTCACCAGTTCAGGATAGTTCAATTTCAAGATATCAATATACTGCTGGGACGTCGCTTTATCGCCGAGTTTGTCATAACCGTAAGCGGCTGTCGCCAAAGCTTCTGGAATTTGCGGAGTTTGCGGATAGTGTTCAATGACCCATAATGAACGCTCCACAGCCGCAAGGTAGGCTTTACGCTTAATGTTGAAGCGGGCGGCGTTCATTTCGCTTTCAGCCAATTCCTGGCCAATAAACTTCATGCGCTGCGCTGCGTCTACCGCATAGGTGCTGGACGGATAACGGCGGATAAAATCTACAAAATTCTGATAAGCCACTTTTAAATAGCTCACATCACGGTGTGACTGCTTTAATGACGTATAGCGCAGCAGGCCGTCATAGTTTTGCTCCATATTGGCAACACCGCGGACATAATACGCATAATCTACATTTGGGTGCTGCGGATTCAAGCGGATAAAACGTTCTGCCAAAGTGATAGCGGCTTCATAGTCTTTTTGCTGGAATTTAACGTAAAGCAGTTCCAGCTGCGCCTGCGCTGCATAGCTGCCAGTTGGGTAATACGTTTCTAGAGCTTCAAGATGTTTTGCCGCATCTGTATATTGATGGCGATCAAGCGCTTTTTTAGCTTTTTCAATATAAACCTGTTCGCTGGATTGCGGACCAGTATCGACCACATCTTTTTTTGGATTGCTGCTGCAGCCTGACATTGCGGCTGCAATACCAATCGTTAGAGCAAGCATTGTCTTTTTATAATGTGGCAGCGACATAAAAATTCCTCTGTTAATACTGGCAATGAGCTACAATTGCACTATTAAACCACTTTTGCCTGAATGATCAAATGACTCAAGCACAATCTTCTAATTCCAATATCCCTGAAACCGACTTCAATTTGCTTGAAGATTCTGAGGATGCAGATAACCATACTTCAGACTCAACTGCAACACGTTTATCGTTGCAATTTCAATTGGATGACAGCTTTTTTGGACAGCGTATCGACCAAGTCGCAGCAACCGTTTGGCCTGATTTTTCACGCGAAAAACTGAAGCAGTGGCTGAAAGAAGGCCATTTGTTAGTGAATGGTAACAGCGTCAAGCCAAAGTATAAATCCGAGGGTGATGAACTGCTCACGCTTGACGTTGAGCTGGAAGCGCAAACCCGCAGCCTGCCTGAAGACATTCCTTTAGACATTGTCTATGAAGATGATGACATTATTGTCATTAATAAGCCTGTAGGCATGGTGGTGCATCCGGGCGCCGGCAATTCGACAGGAACGCTGGTGAACGCCTTGCTGCATCATTATCCTAAATCTGTGGAATTGACCCGCGCGGGCTTAGTGCACCGTATTGATAAAGATACATCCGGCTTGCTGGTTGTTGCAAAAAATCTGGAAGCGCAGTTCTCGCTCAGCAAGCAATTGGCGAAGAAATCGGTTTACCGGATTTATGATCTGGTGGCTTATGGTGCCATTATTGCCGGCGGCACCATTGATGAGCCGATTAAGCGCCATCCGGTAGACCGCATTAAAATGGCCATTCTGCCGGGCGGGAAAGAAGCGGTCACGCACTATAATGTGAAAGAGCGCTTTCAGCACTTCACCCGCATCCAAGCGCGTTTGGAAACAGGCCGCACCCATCAGATCCGTGTACATTTCAGCTATATCGGTCATGGCCTGATTGGCGATTCTGTATATATGAACCGTGTGCGCGTGCCTGCAGGCGCATCGGAACTGCTGGCAGATACGCTGCGCGGCTTTAAGCGTCAGGCTTTGCATGCGGCTAAACTGGGGCTGGTGCACCCGCGCACAGGCGAAGATATGATGTTTGAAGCGCCGTGGCCTGAAGACTTCAGCCACTTGGTTGATGTTTTGCGTACTGAAAACAAAGCGTATTGAGGCAAGGGCTGAATGCGTTCAGTCTAAAATGAAAAGGATGAAGACATGCAATTTGTTCAAGGGCTGCCGAAAGGTGTGTATGCAGGCCAGACCCGAGTGCATCATGAAAAGGCGCTACCGTCAGAAATGCCTGAATTGGCAGGCTTTAATTTGGCCTTGCATGTCAATGATGATCCGCAGCGTGTGCAGCGCCACCGTATGGCGCTGCTGGAAGAGTTTTCTGTTTATGGCGTGCGTAAAATCACATGGATGACTCAAACGCACAGCACCATCTGCCGCACCATCAATGCGGAAATGCCTTTTGATGCGCTGGTGGGTGATGGCTTGGTTACACAAACAGCTGGCCATGCCTTAATGATGATGACTGCGGATTGTTTGCCTGTGGTGCTGGGCAACACAGAAGGCACTGAGGTGGCCAATCTGCATGCAGGCTGGCGCGGTTTGGCTGGCGGCATCATCGAAGCTACAATTGGCGAGATGAAAAATCCGCCGGCATGGGCGTGGCTCGGGGCGGCTATTTGCCAAGACAATTTTGAAATTGGCGCTGAAGTGAAACAGGCGTTTTGCTCTAAATATCCTGAGCTGGACAGCGCATTCAAAGCAGGCCTGAAAGAAGGAAAGTACTATGCCGATCTGTATGCCATTGCGCGGTATATTTTAGCTTTGCATGGGGTGAATACCGTGCTGGGAGGCGATCAGTGCTCTTATCAGCAGCCGGAGGATTTTTTTTCTTACCGCCGGGAATCTCGAACCGGCCGCATGGCAACGTTCGTGTTTATGGCATGAAAATGCTAAACTTGATTGAATCTGTAGACTTTTAATTACTATGCCTTTATCCGCAAAATCTATCGCTATTGTTTATCACAGCCCTTACGGCCATACAGCAAAAGTCGCTTCCTGCATTGCTCAGGGTGCGGAACAGGCCGGCATTGCAGTGCATAGCATGAATATTGAACAGATAGATTGGGAGGTTTTAGACCAGGCCGATGCCATTGTATTTGGCTGTCCGACGTATATGGGCAGCATTACATCAGGCTTGAAGCAGTTTATGGAACAGTCTTCTAAACGCTGGCTTGCGCGGACTTGGCAAGGCAAATTGGCGGCCGGTTTTACCAATGGTGGCGGTTTAAGCGGCGACAAATTGGCCGTTTTGCAGCAGATTAATTTATTTGCCATGCAGCATGGCATGCTGTGGTCTGGCTTGCCGATGATGCCCACGGGGCGCAGTGCGCAAGACCTGAACCGCATGTCAAGCTTTCTGGGTTTAATGACTCAGTCAGATAATGCGCCAGTTGAGGTGACACCGCCCACAGGTGATTTGAACACTGCCATCTGGTTTGGTGAATATTTAGCCCTGACATTGAATAAATTTAAATAATTTATTTTTTTAATTGTTTAAATATTCAGCTATAAGTATTTAAAAAGCCAAAAGAAAATTAAATTCTTTTGGCTTTTTTCTTTATGGGCAATTTTGAAGAATATGCTGGGACAGCTGTCACTAATAAAATCATGCTGAACTGAAAAATTCATTCATTATTGATCAATAAAAACCTCCAGCTGGATGTTTTTATGATGTGCGGTTTATTTATGCATAATGCGGGCTTTATCACGCTGCCAGTCGCGGTCTTTTTCAGTGGCGCGCTTGTCATGCAGCTGCTTGCCTTTCACCAAAGCAATTTCCAGTTTCGCTAAACGGCCTTTCCAGTAACAGGCGAGAGGAACACATGAATAGCCTTTTTGATCGACGGAACCCATTAGCTTTTCTATTTCACGCTTACTGAGCAATAGTTTACGTGTACGGCGGGCTTCAGGCACAATGTGCGTAGATGCGCTCAGCAAGGGCTGAATTTGAGCGCCAAACAAATACGCTTCGCCATTTTTAAAGGTGATATAGCTTTCGCTAAGGGTCATACGGCCAGCACGAAGCGACTTAACTTCCCAGCCTTGCAAGGAAAGTCCAGCTTCAAATTTCTCTTCAATAAAATAATCGTGGCGGGCGCGTTTGTTCTGCGCAATCGTTCCGCCGTTATTTTTTTTAACAACAGTTACTTTCGACATAATCAGAAACTTCCAAAGTTAAGGCTATTGTACCCGAACTTATATGCTTATGGACTGTTTAAATTGATGGAGTTTCTTCACCCAAAAACAAGATTTTGCTAAAATAAGTTTCTACAAAACAAACTGAGTACAAATGGATGTCTCAAACTCGCGTAATTTATCCGGGCACATTCGATCCAATTACCAATGGCCATATTGATTTAGTTACACGCGCATCACGCATGTTTGATGAAGTGGTGGTCGCAATTGCTATTGGTCATCATAAAAATCCATTATTCAGTTTGGAAGAGCGTGTAGAATTAGCAAAAGAATCATTAAGCCATTTAGACAATGTTGAATTTGTAGGCTTTGATGGCCTGCTGGTGAATTTCTTTCATGAGCAGAATGCAACCGCAGTATTGCGCGGATTGCGCGCCGTGTCCGATTTTGAATATGAGTTTCAATTGGCGAATATGAACCGCCAGCTCGATTCTAAATTTGAAGCGGTATTTCTGACGCCGTCAGAACAGTATTCCTTTATTTCATCCACATTAGTGCGTGAAATTGCCCGCTTGAAAGGCGATGTGACGAAGTTTGTTCCTGCAAATGTCGAAGCTGCCTTTGAGCGCAAACTACAACAAGGCTGGTAGCGTGTCTTTATATATCACCGATGAATGCATCAATTGTGATGTCTGCGAACCTGTATGCCCCAATGAGGCAATTTTTATGGGGGAGGTCATTTATGAGATCAACCCTGATTTATGTACAGAGTGCGTTGGACATCATGATAAGCCGCAGTGTCAATTATTTTGCCCTGTCGACTGCATCCCGCTTGATCCCAATCATGCAGAGACGCAGGAAGAGCTGCAGCTGAAGTATGAAAAGCTGACTGATCAAAAAACATCAAGCAATTAGTTTGTTTATTTGCTATCATCCCGCTCGAAGTGAGCCAGACGATCGCTGCTGTGGAAATCTCCGTGATTGAAGCAGGGGAGGAAAGTCCGGGCTTCATAGGGCAGGGTGCCAGGTAACGCCTGGGCGGCGAAAGCCGACGGCAAGTGCAGCAGAGAGTAGACCGCCTCCATGATGTTTTCGAGCAATCGGATTCGGAGGTAAGGGTGAAAGGGTGCGGTAAGAGCGCACCGCGTGTCTGGTAACAGTTCACGGCAAGGTAAACCCCACCAGAAGCAAGACCAAATAGGGATCCTGAGGCACGGCCCGTGCTGGATCCGGGTAGGTCGCTTGAGCGTACGAGTGATTGTGCGCCTAGAGGAATGATCGTTCACGACAGAACCCGGCTTATCGGCTCACTTTACCAAATTTTGATCAATTAAGCGCATTAAGTACTTGACGTACTTTGGATAAAACCACATAATGCGCGCACAGTTTAAGGCTATGTAGCTCAGTTGGTTAGAGCACCGCACTCATAATGCGGGGGTCACAGGTTCAAGTCCCGTCATAGCCACCATTTTTATAGACCACGTTCCAAAACGCGGTCTTTTTTTTGCCTGAAATTTTTGAAGATCTTGTTTGCAATCGCTGGTTCATGAGTAAAAAATTAAGACGATTTATATACCAGTGCGCGCATGCCAGAGCGTAAGGCAAATGCGCCGTGCATGTATACGCCGCCTAACCAATAAGGCACATTAAAAATATCCGTATGGCGGTATTTGACCAGTCCAAATTCTGCCAAAAGCCCTTCAAAAAACATGCCGCCTATGGCCAATAAGATTGCCAGTATGCACAGCCAGGCGCGCTCGTAAGTGAAACTTAGCCGAATAATAAAAGTAAGATAAAAAATAAAGCACAATAAAGCAGGATGAAAATTGCCAAAACCGCTGAGCAGGTATGCACAGGCAAATGCGATTAAATCTTCGGATAGGCTGCGCCAGCTTCCATGAGTGGTACTTAGCTTGATATCCAGTTTTTGACTAAGTACGCGGCTAACATAGAGGTAATTGATTGCCATAAATAAGAAGGCAATAAAAAAGGCTGGAAAGACCCACCAAGCTTGCTGAAAAAATAGGGGATTGGGGTAACTAAGCGTTTGAGTAAAGACATGGTTGGCGTCGCAGAGTGTAGCGACAATAGCTGCAAGTAAGGCTAAAGCAAGGATTCCTGTTTTACTGATGTTGAGGGGCATTCCATGTCCTATTTTTTTGTTTTTGATGAACTTTATTTATAGAGCTTGGCAAGGTTTATAGCTATGTCATATGAGGAAAAATTGCAGATTAAAATGATAAAACTATAAATATCAGTATACTGATGAGCAATTAGACTTGATAAGAATCATAAATGACAGTAGATCAATTGAAGTGGCCAAAAGATAATTTTGAGAATATCCAAAGAGCATGGGAGGGTGATTTATGGGATCGCCGACGCTTAGGGGAACAACTCATAAATTATGTTGATCGTTTAAATTGCGGAGCTGTGTTGGCTTTGGATGCTCGTTGGGGTGAATATAGTGGAAATTAAAGAGTTGTTAAAAATCATCCATGATGCTGAAATTTTAAGTATTCAATCCGGATCTAAAGATCAGCTTTCAGTCGAGATTCAAACAGATTTCGGGCAAAAGCTGAAATTGGACTTTACAGATGTAAAATCTTTTCGATTTATTGATTTTATTCAGCAAAATATAATTTCAAAACTTAATTTTTTAAATCTAAATGATCATACGAATCATGATATTGAATACTATTTAAAATGGGTAACCAGCCTTTCGGATGCAGGAAGTTATTTAAATACAGAATCTATTGAAAACTTTATAGATAAAATCACGGCGCATGAATTACAACTCGTATATTTTGAACCAAGCTGTGGTGTTGAAGGTGTGATTCTATATGAGTCATTAGAGATCTTTGAGGTGGTTTGAGACTATCTTAAATTATTTAATGTATTATTTATTTGTTCAAGATTGTCAGTTTGCAACTGCTCCCGCATCTTTAAAAACTGCTTTTCATCTAAGTCATAAAGCTTAAGAGAAAGCAGTTTTTCTATATCTTCCTCAGAAAAGCGGTATTTAATAATCTTTGCAGGCACGCCGCCGACAACCGCATAAGGTGGCACGTCTTTCGTCACCACCGCGCCTGTAGCGACTACAGCGCCTTCTCCGAGCGTCACGCCTTGCATAATCATGGCGCGTGAGCCAATCCAGCAGCCATCGCCAATAACCGTATCGCCAGCGGGCACAAAACTGCGTGTATCAAACGGAAAGGCCGAAATCCAGTCGGTACGGTGCAGTTGGTTGCCACCCATCATAATCACGCATTCTGCGCCAAAACAGACGAAATTGCCGATATGCAACTGATCAATCGGCTTCTCTGGAGTTGCTGGCTTATCATGCAAATAGCGCACCACGCAGCGCTCAAAACCCTGATCCCAATATGCTGAATAGTAGGAGTAATTGCCCTTAATATGAATATTCGGGTTCTTCACTGTTTTGGAAATGAACTCAAATTCGCACCAATGTTTTACGGGGGAGTTAATAAAAGATAAATCCATATGAAATCCAAAATTAATACAGATATATTGGCTTAGAATGAAGAAATTACATTTATTTAGTCCTAATGCTATTAGATATTAGTTTAAATATTTATACAGCTTTATTTGCAGTCTAATTATTGAGACCAAATGATATAAAATGAGCATATCTAGATACACTCATTTTATTTATTTTCTTCACTTGCGGATATTATCATGAAGAGATATTTTTATTTTAGATAAAATAAAAATATATTACTTCAGATTGATTGCATAGATCGTGGATGCATCATTCACTAAGAGTATCCCATTTGATGTAATGGCAAGATTCCCAGTTTTTTTGAAGTGCCATACTGGAACATGTGTGGTCTTATCAATTGCATAGGTTCCTGCATTTGTTGCTACAAAAATAAGGTTAGTTGTCACAACTATATTGCCTATAAATTGCGTTGTTGATGCATTATCAGGCAACCAACTCCATATAAGTGTGCCATCAGCTTCATTGCGTGCTTCTAAGCGAAATGGTGAAGCATTGGTGACATAAACAACCTTATTTGCAACAGCGGGCATGCTTTTGAATTCACCGTTAAGCGTCCAATTTACATTTCGCTGAGCAATATTATAACTAATCAGATTATTCGAACCACCATGTCCCAGACCATTGGCCACAAGTACATTACCAAGGCTACCGATGACAGGTGCACTATTAATACTATATGAACCTCTGTTATACGTTGGGTCTGGAATTTCAAAGACTTTATGACCATCTTTTGCACTTAAGACACTAAACATATTACCTGTATAGGCATATACATAATTTGCATCTACCGCTGGAGTCCACATATCATATGGATTTAATGCCTGAAACCAAGAGTCGGTGCCATCTGAAATATTGAAACTATTTACACCACCATAATAACCGCCATTGGTATAGACTTTTCCATTTTTTATCGTAGGTGCAAGATAATTATCCCATTGAGAATAAAAAGGTGTTTTAAATAAAGGTACTCCAGTTGCCGCATCAAATTGCCACATTGCTGTATCTCCATGACCAGAAGATGCTACAAAAACTTTACCATCAGATACTGATGGAGGATTGACGGTATGGCTGTTAAAGTTTTGAGTCCATGCAGTGCTTGCGTTATTCTCATTAATAGAATGAATAGAATATCGTTTAGATCCAGTAGACGTAATAACATAGCTCACAGCAAATATTTTCCCCTGACTAGCAGTAATAGTACTTAAAGCTCCATTATCAGCTGATGGTTTGTTCCAACTCCATCGACGGGTAATCTTTTTAGGGTCAATGGTGATAGGAACATAGCCAGTATGGGCAGCATTACCTTGGAACATTTCCCAGCCAGTTACTCCAGTAATTGGTATTAATGCTGTTAGATTCACGATAGGTTTAATCTTAATCGTATAAGGAATTTTTTGAGGAGAGCCTGCATAGGTTTTAGAGCAGCTTTCATCTAAACATAAGGAGACATTTACCGTACCAGTATGTGTTCCCACTGCTAAGTCACTAGGTACAGTTAGTTCTAAATTGTATTTTTTTGCATCTGTCTGGCTGAATGATTGCGTAAAATGAATATCACCAGATATTGTAACTTTAGGTAAGACATTTTTAATTCTGTCTGTAACTTGAATTTGTATGACTGCTTTTGAGTTATCGTCCACATCTTGTTCAAGTGTAATTGCGGTAGGGCTCGTGCTAAAACTTGGTGGAGGAGGAGTAACTGTAAAAGAATATGGGGCTTTTACCGGTGACCCTGGATATTGTTGTTTGCACGCACTATCACGGCATAACATAATATCTAGAGCGCCAATATGTTTTCCTAATGCTAATGATGCTTTGGTGGTCATTCTAACATTATATAAATTAGAACTTTCTGGTGAAACTAGGATGCTTGGTTCTATGACGTTAGAAGAATCAATGACCAATACATATACTGATCCATTGACTATTGTTGTATTTACAGTTGCTTTAAGATTTAATTCTTGTGATTCACCTTCGTACAGTGTTTGATTTAGAGTAGTTGGTGTAAGTAATAATGCAGGTGTGGCAGGTGTAGATGAATTACTACCATCTCCGCTATTACCACCACCACAAGCAACCAATGCCAGAGAAATTGTACTGATGAGTGCAAAGCGAGCTTTTTTGTACATTATTTTACCTTTTTTTACAAAAAGAAACTAAATTTTAATTTTATATGACTTTCTTAGGTTTAACCTGATGAATTATTAATAAAAAAATTCTTATTCTATTATAGTGTAGTAGTCCCACAAAATAATATCCCTAATAGGAATATAGAATGCCTGAAACAAAAGAACTCTTCAAAGGATGAAGAGTTCTTTAATCGCTTAGTCGAGTGGATTAGATATATTTCACACTGACAATTTCGTATTCCACTTCACCTTGCGGAGTGATGATTTTTGCTTCGTCGCCTTCATTTTTACTCAGCAGGCC
Source organism: Acinetobacter bouvetii DSM 14964 = CIP 107468 (assembly GCF_000368865.1). Lineage (GTDB taxonomy): Bacteria > Pseudomonadota > Gammaproteobacteria > Pseudomonadales > Moraxellaceae > Acinetobacter > Acinetobacter bouvetii. The sequence goes on along the minus strand of NZ_KB849727.1, from coordinate 966,488 downwards.
GCGGGCAATAGGAGAGTTCACAGAGATCTTGTTGATCTTAAAGTCTGCTTCATCATCGCCGACAATCTTGTAGGTTTTTTGTTCTTCAGTGTCTAAGTTTTCAATGGTCACGGTTACACCAAAAACCACACGGCCATTTTGTTCAAGTGCTTTCACGTCAACCACTTGGCACGCGCCGAGTTTGCCTTCGATGTCTTGAATACGGCCTTCACAGAAACCTTGCTGTTCGCGGGCAGCGTGGTATTCCGCGTTTTCTTTCAAATCCCCATGTTCACGCGCTTCAGCAATGGCTGCAATAATGCGTGGACGGTCAACACTTTTAAGTTGCTGTAATTCTTTCTCTAAGGCAATTTTGCCTTCGGGAGTCATAGGATAACGTTGCATTGTTGTCCCTCATAAATGGGTATGTAAAAAATACAGGTTTATAAAATAAAAAAGCCCGCCACCGATAAGGTGACGGGTCTTATCAGTAACTTAATTAACCTTTAGTCAGGTCTTGCAGGCGGTATACATCCATCGGCAATTTGATTGCTAATGCTTGGCATACAGCGTCAGCGCCATTCAAAGTAGTTGTATGATACACCTTACCTTGAAGCGCAGAGCGGCGGATTGAGAATGAATCCTGCTGAGCTTGTTTACCTTCAGTTGTATTGATAATGAGGTGAATTTCGCCATTTTTCAAGCGGTCCACGATATTAGGACGGCCTTCTGTAACTTTGTTCACACGTTCACATTCAATACCTGCTTCTTTAATCACGTCATACGTGCCGCCAGTTGCAAGAATCTTGAAGCCAAAACCAGCAAGTTGTTTCGCAATGCCTGCTGCGCGTGGCTTATCAGAGTCACGTACAGAGATAAATGCATGCTTCACTTCGCCTTCCGTTGGAAGACCAGGTAAACGTTCATTCGCACCTAAAACAGCTTTATAGAATGCTTCACCAAATGTTTTACCCACACCCATTACTTCGCCTGTAGATTTCATCTCAGGACCAAGAATTGGGTCAACACCCGGGAACTTGTTGAATGGGAACACTGCTTCTTTAACAGAGAAGTGAGTTGGGATGATCTCTTTGGTGAATCCTTGAGATTCAAGAGATTGACCCGCCATACAGCGCGCAGCAACTTTTGCTAAAGATTCGCCGATACATTTAGAAACGAACGGAACTGTACGTGATGCACGCGGGTTCACTTCTAAGATGTATACGTCAGTGCCTTTAACTGCAAACTGTACGTTCATCAGACCAATTACGCCAAGCTCTTTTGCCATCGCGATGGTTTGACGGCGCATTTCGTCCTGAACTTCTTTAGATAAAGAGTAAGGAGGAATAGAACATGCTGAGTCGCCTGAGTGAATACCGGCTTGTTCGATGTGCTGCATGATGCCGCCAATCACAACGTCTTTGCCGTCAGATACGCAGTCTACGTCAACTTCAATCGCATCATCTAAGAAATGGTCAAGCAGTACTGGGGCATCATTTGAAGCCTGAACTGCATCACGCAAGTAGCGTTTAAGTTCATCATCGTTATACACGATTTCCATCGCACGGCCGCCAAGTACATATGATGGACGTACAACCAGCGGATAACCCACTTTAGATGCTTCAGCCATGCCTTCTTCAGCAGATTTAACGATGCTGTTGTTGGGTTGGCGAAGTTGCAGGCGCTGGATCATTTGCTGGAAACGTTCACGGTCTTCTGCACGGTCAATCGCGTCTGGAGATGTACCGATAATTGGCGCACCAGCTTCTTCAAGCGCACGAGCCAATTTCAAAGGTGTTTGGCCGCCGTACTGAACGATAATGCCTTTAGGCTTCTCGATACGCACGATTTCCAATACATCTTCCAAAGTGATTGGTTCGAAGTACAAACGGTCAGACGTGTCGTAATCCGTAGAAACGGTTTCAGGGTTACAGTTCACCATGATGGTTTCATAGCCGTCATCACGCATTGCAAGGGCAGCGTGTACACAGCAGTAATCGAACTCGATACCTTGACCAATACGGTTAGGACCGCCGCCAATCACCATGATTTTGTCACGGTTAGATGGATTCGCTTCACATTCTTCATCGTAAGTTGAATACATGTAAGCTGTGTCAGATTCAAACTCTGCAGCACATGTATCTACACGTTTATAAACTGGAGTTACGCCCAAGTTCCAACGGTGTTTACGGAATTGTTTTTGTGAAATGCCCATCAAGTCCGCAATGCGAAGGTCAGATAAACCTTTACGCTTGAATGAACGGATGTTGTCCGCATTCAAATCACCAAAACCTAAAGTTTTGATTTGGTTTTCAGTTTTGATGATGTCTTCGATTTGAATCAAGAACCAACGGTCAATGTTTGTCGCAGCAAATACTTCATCTAAAGTAAAGCCGTGACGGAATGCATCGCCCACGTACCAAATACGCTCAGGACCTGGAACTTTCAACTCAACAAGAATTTTCTCACGTGCGCCTTCAGTGCCCACTGCGATTTTTTCGTCAAAACCGCATGCACCAACTTCAAGACCGCGAAGCGCTTTAGAAACAGACTCTTGGAAGTTACGGCCAATGGCCATTACTTCACCTACAGATTTCATCTGTGTAGTCAAAGTTGCGTCAGCTTGCGGGAATTTCTCGAAGTTAAAACGAGGAATCTTCGTTACAACGTAGTCAATTGCTGGTTCGAACGATGCAGGTGTTGTACCGCCAGTGATGTCGTTTTTTAACTCATCAAGGGTATAACCAACCGCCAGTTTCGCAGCGATTTTCGCAATTGGGAAACCCGTTGCTTTAGAAGCAAGAGCAGATGAACGAGAAACACGCGGGTTCATCTCGATCACAACCATACGGCCGTCTTTCGGGTTAATACCGAACTGTACGTTTGAACCGCCTGTTTCTACACCAATTTCACGAAGCACAGCTAAAGAGGCATTACGAAGTAACTGGAACTCTTTGTCTGTCAATGTTTGTGCAGGTGCAACAGTGATTGAGTCACCTGTATGTACGCCCATTGGGTCAAAGTTTTCAATGGTACATACAATGATACAGTTGTCGTTTTTGTCACGAACAACTTCCATTTCGTACTCTTTCCAGCCAATCAATGATTCATCGATCAATAATTGTTTCGTTGGAGAAAGATCGAAACCGCGTTCACAGATTTCAATGAATTCTTCACGGTTGTATGCGATACCGCCGCCTGAACCACCCATGGTAAATGATGGACGGATAATGACAGGGAAACCGAAACGAGCTTGAATTTCAAGCGCATGTTCCATGTCTTCTGCAACGTCTGCACGTGGGCATTCCAAACCGATTTTACGCATTGCAATATCAAAAAGTTTACGGTCTTCCGCTTTTTCGATCGCTTCTTTGGTCGCGCCAATCAATTCAACATTGTATTTTTCTAAAATACCGTTTGCATCCAGTGCAAGCGCACAGTTCAATGCAGTTTGACCGCCCATTGTCGGAAGAACTGCGTCTGGGCGTTCTTTCTCAATGATTGCAGCTACAGTTTGCCAAGTGATTGGCTCGATGTAAGTTGCATCTGCCATAGCAGGGTCAGTCATAATGGTCGCTGGGTTAGAGTTCACCAAAATAACACGGTAGCCTTCTTCACGAAGGGCTTTACATGCTTGCGCACCTGAGTAGTCAAACTCACATGCCTGTCCGATCACAATCGGGCCTGCACCAATAATTAAGATGCTTTTAATGTCTGTACGTTTAGCCATGATCGCTTCCTTAATTACTTCTTAGATGCTTCGATAAGTTCGATGAAATGATCGAACAGTGGTGCGCAGTCATGTGGACCAGGGCTTGCTTCAGGGTGACCCTGGAAGCTGAACGCAGGTTTGTCTGTACGATGCATGCCTTGCAAGGTTTGATCGAACAGTGATTTGTGCGTTGCTTTCAAGTTTGCCGGCAGCGAATCGGTATCTACTGCGAAGCCGTGGTTTTGAGAAGTAATCATCACAGTACCATCTTCAAGATTTTGTACAGGATGGTTAGCACCGTGGTGGCCGTGAGGCATCTTCACGGTTTTTGCACCTGATGCAAGTGCAAGAATTTGGTGACCTAAACAAATACCAAATACTGGAATTTCAGTCGTTTCTACAATTGTTTTTACAGCTTCAATTGCATAGTCACATGCAGCTGGATCGCCAGGGCCGTTTGACAGGAACACGCCATCTGGATTCAAAGCAAGTACTTTTTCAGCAGGCGTTTGCGCAGGCACGACGGTCAATTTGCAGCCGCGGTCTGCGAGCATACGTAAGATGTTGGTTTTGACACCGTAATCGTATGCAACTACATGGAATTTAAGTTCAGGTTGGGAGAAACCTTTTCCAAGAGTCCAAGAACCTTCAGTCCATTCGAAACCTTCAGGGTCACAGCATTCTTTAGCGAGGTCTAAACCATTAAGACCGCCAAATGCACGCGCTTTAGCTAAAGCTTCTTCTTCTGTAATGTTTTCGCCGGCAAGAATGCAGCCATTTTGCGCGCCTTTGTCGCGCAAAATACGCGTTAATTTGCGCGTATCAATATCTGCAATCGCGACAACGTTATGTTCTTCTAAGTATTCGCCTAAAGATTGCGTTGATCGGAAGTTGCTATGCAATAAAGGCAGGTCACGAATGATCAATCCGTTGGCCCATACTTTATGAATTCGACCTGACTCAGCGTCTTCATCATTGCAGCCTGTATTACCAATATGCGGGTAAGTTAGTGTTACAAGCTGCTGTGCATAACTCGGGTCAGTCAAAATTTCTTGATAGCCAGTCATGGCAGTGTTGAAAACGACTTCACCAGTCGTACTACCCGATGCGCCAATTGAAGTACCTTTAAAAATAGTACCATCGGCAAGGGCTAAAATTGCTGGGGTGCTCAAACCAAAGCTCCTGAAATTTAGGCTGTAAAAAAGCGAGAAGACGAAAAAAAAGGAAGGCTATTATAAAACCTACCCTCCCTATGTCTGCTCGCTTGAACTTAACACGGCATTATACGCAGAAAGCCCCGTGAAGTCCATTCTATTTATCCTTTATATCGAAGATAAAGGGCTTGCATTTCAGCTGAAAGTTTGTTTTTTAGTCTTGCGAAAAATGTAAGCATTTAATTATTGTCTGACAAATCAGAAATTAAAATTTATCAAATTGAGCTAAGATTAAAAAGTAATCAATAACTATAGGTATAAGATCATGGCGGCATCACAAAAACAAAATGAAACTGCAAAAACGCTTAAAACCATTGCTGCAGATGGTGCAGAGCAGCTGGAACAGGCAGCGAAAGATGCAACTGGTCAAGTTGTAGAGGCCGTTGCTGAAAGCAAAGAAATCATTCAGGCGGAAGCAAAACAGCTGAATGCGAGTGTGCAGGATCAGCTGCGTCAGCTTAAACAAGATGTTCTGCAAAAAATTGAACAGCTGAAATTGCATTTGGGTTCGTCACAAAAAGATTTAACAGAATTAAAGGACTTTGTGAAAACTGAGTTCAACGCTGTGATTGAAGATATTTCTAAGTTAAGTAAAGAGCTGAAAGAGGACGTGAGTCAAATTTCTTTGAAACATAAAGATCAGTTGACAGAAACTTATAAGCGTTCAAAAGAGCATACCTTAGATGCATGGAAAAAAGTTTCAAGCACTAAGCCGGAAGCTGATAAATCAGAGGCTGGCGCTTAAATTTAAAAAACTGAATTTAATTTCAGCTTTTTCCGCAATAAAAAGAGAGCAATACGGTGATGTATTGCTCTTTTTTTGCTATTAATAATTCAATAAATTGAGCTGTTTGCATGGTTAATGTGGTTTGGGTTATATCGCGATAGCTACAAAGCGCAAGAATGGTGCGAAAAATTGTGATAGAAATACAGTAATTCAATCCAATAAATTGACTGAAGTTATAGAACGTCGGGCATAAAAAAAGCAAAAGGATCGCCTTTTGCTTTTTTACAGCCTGCATCCAGTTTAGAACTGATGCAGCCAGTCACGCTTGTTATGAAAATCTGCATTTGGACTGCTATGCTGCATGGCATAGAAGTGATCGCCCTGAGTCGTTTTTAACACGGCGCTTAAGCCAATGTAGATATCTGACCACTTCAGTTTATGCAGCAACATGAATTCGGTGAGGTCGATGCTGACATTCATCCCATAATGAGTGCGTTTCAGCTGATTCAGTTCAATATCATAAGCTGCTTTCGGCGGCATATCTTCAGGATAGCGGTATTCTTCAAACTGATAAGCCTGCCATGCCTGAGAAGGGGAGAGGTTGATTTCACGGTAAAAATCTTCATTGTGCACGCCAATGAAAATTTCAAAACAGGTCTGTTCCCACAGAAAATCTTGACGCGGGTGAGATGCAGTAGGCTGAGGCCATTGCACAAACTGATTTGGGTCACGCAGCCAGAAGCCCACATTTAATGTAAATGGGCTTTGCTGCTCAATTGCGCCAACGAGTGAAATTGCTTCAAAACGGCGGTCAAATGCACTTAGATCATAACTGGCCATTTTATCAGTTAGTTAGATAAATGAGCATGACGAACAAGATTGGATAATTTTGCATTCTGTTTGGCTGCTTTTTTGTACAGTAATACAATTTTACCAATAGTCTGAACAATTTCTGCACCAGACGCTGCAGCAATTTCAGCAGTTAATGCAGCGCGCGCTTCGCGGTCTTCAGCAACTACTTTTACTTTAATAAGCTCGTGATCGTTTAATGCGCGAGCCAATTCTTCAATTACATTTTCAGTTAAGCCTTTGTCGCCCACCATCACAACTGGGTTAAGCGCATGTCCGATTTGACGCAAACGCTTGCGTTCTTGAATAGATAAAGCCGCCATAAATGTAACCTGATTTTAAAAACGGCTTAGTATAGCAAATGCAAAGGTTAAACGCTTTAAATTCTCTGAAAATATCGATGCAAATTATTGAAAAAAACTGGCATGAAACCTCGATTTAGATACACATGTATACTGCAAATACGGTGTTTTTCACGTACAATCAAGGATTAGAAGTTTATTTTATTTAGAGAGTTATGGCGACGCGCATTACCAACCAAAAATTATCCAAGAGCAGCCGCGACTGGATGCGGGAACATTTAGATGATCCTTTTGTTAAAAAGGCGCAAAAGGAAGGTTATCGCGCGCGTGCCGCTTACAAGCTTCTTGAAATTCAAGAAAAATATAAACTGATTAAACCGGGCATGACTGTAGTGGATTTGGGCGCTGCGCCTGGAAGCTGGTCGCAGATTGCCGGCAAGCTGGTTGGCGATAAGGGCTTGGTGATTGCATCAGATATTCTGGAAATGGATGCGCTGCCAGATGTGACTTTCCTGCAAGGCGACTTCAGGGAAGAAGAAGTGTTCGAAAAATTGTTAAATATTTTAAATGGACGCACGGTAGACGTTGTAATTTCTGATATGGCCCCCAATACATCAGGTAATAAGGCTGTAGATCAACCGCGCCAAATTTATTTGTGCGAGCTTGCACTGGATTTTGCGACCAAAGTGCTTGGCCCCAAAGGCCAATTTGTCGTAAAAGTTTTCCAAGGAACCGGTTTTGATGAGTTCCGCAAGCAGGTCGTTGATAATTTTGATGTATTGAAGACAGCAAAACCGGCGGCGTCGCGTGCCCGATCTAAAGAAGTATTTCTGATTGGGCAAGGGCGTAAGAAGGGTTTCAAGTAAAGTCTGCTTGCCAATACGTTAAAAATTGTGCATTTTGTACCTTTTTAACTTATTGCAAAGCTGGTCTGCAGCGTAAATATTAGGGTCAACCCCTTGGTTGGGCATGATCGAATTAGATTGATATGGGAATAAAGCTTTGAGCGATCTTTTTAAGAATGCCGTATTGTGGCTCATTATACTGGGTGTGCTGGTGCTCATTTTCAGCAACGTCAGTGACCGGAGTCAGCCGACAGCAATGAACTATTCAGAGTTCGTGGCAGCGGTGAATGCTGGTCAAATTAAACAAGTCACAATTGATGGCGAAAGAATCCGCGGCGAAAAGTCGAACGGTTCTGAATTTGAAAGTATTCGTCCAGCGGTTCAAGATCCGGAACTGATGCCGAACCTGATTAAAAACAACGTTGTTGTTGAAGGCACAGCGCCTCAGCGTCAAGGATTGTTAATGCAGCTTCTCATTGCCAGCTTCCCTGTGCTTCTAATCATTTTGCTGTTCATGTTCTTTATGCGCAACATGGGCGGCGGTGCAGGCGGTAAGAATGGCCCAATGAGCTTCGGCAAGTCTAAAGCGAAAATGCTGTCTGAAGATCAAATTAAGGTCACTTTTACAGATGTTGCCGGCTGTGATGAAGCGAAGCAAGAAGTTGTAGAAATCGTTGATTTCTTAAAAGACCCTGCAAAATTCAAGCGTTTGGGCGCAACAATTCCTAAAGGCGTATTGATGGTTGGCCCTCCAGGTACGGGTAAGACATTGCTTGCAAAAGCGATTGCCGGCGAAGCGAAAGTGCCATTCTTCAGTATTTCCGGTTCTGACTTTGTGGAAATGTTTGTCGGTGTCGGCGCATCACGTGTCCGTGATATGTTCGAACAGGCGAAACGCCATGCGCCATGTATTATTTTCATTGATGAAATTGATGCTGTGGGCCGTCACCGCGGTTCAGGTACAGGCGGCGGGCATGACGAGCGTGAACAGACCCTGAACCAGATGCTGGTGGAAATGGATGGCTTTGAAGGCAATGAAGGCATTATTGTCATCGCTGCGACAAACCGTGCAGATGTACTGGATAAAGCCCTGCTTCGTCCTGGCCGTTTTGACCGCCAAGTGATGGTGGGCTTGCCGGATATTAAAGGCCGCGAGCAGATCTTAAATGTTCATTTGAAGAAATTGCCGTCTATCACCGGTGTTGATGTGAAAGTGCTTGCACGCGGTACACCGGGATTCTCTGGTGCGCAGCTGGCAAACCTTGTGAATGAAGCAGCGCTGTTTGCTGCCCGCCGCAATAAAAATACGGTGGATATGCATGACTTTGAAGATGCGAAAGACAAGCTGTACATGGGGCCTGAACGCAAATCAATGGTGCTTCGTGAAGAAGAGCGCCGTGCGACGGCCTATCATGAAGCCGGCCATGCAATTGTTGCAGAGATTTTGCCGGGTACAGATCCTGTCCATAAAGTGACGATTATGCCGCGCGGCTGGGCTTTGGGTGTGACATGGCAGCTTCCGGAACATGACCAAACCAGTCATTACAAAGACAAAATGCTGAACGAACTTTCAATTTTGTTTGGCGGCCGTATTGCAGAGGAAGTCTTCATTAATCAAATGTCGACTGGCGCTTCGAATGACTTTGAACGTGCAACGAAAATGGCGCGCGCAATGGTAACGAAATACGGCATGTCTGAAAAGCTGGGCGTAATGGTTTACGAAGAAGACACACAGCAGTCGTTCATGGGCAGCATTGGCACCCGTACGATTTCGGAAGCGACACAGCAGCAAGTTGATGCTGAGGTGCGCCGCATTATTGATGAACAGTACCGTGTCGCGCGTGATATTTTGGAAAATAACAAAGATATCGCGCATGCCATGGTGAAAGCTTTGCTTGAGTGGGAAACCATTGACCGTGAGCAAATCCGCGATATTATGGAAGGCCGTGAACCGCAGCCGCCAAAAGTGTACGTGGCTGATAATCCAGTGATTGATGTTGTGCCGACTGATGGCCCAGCAACGCCGCCGCCTTTGCCGGCAAGCTGATTCAAGACTGTAAAAGAGATATAAAAAAGCCCCAAGCAATTGGGGCTTTTTTATTGCTGAAATAACAGCTGAATAGGGTAAGTGCAGCACCGTGGGACATGTATTTGCAGCCCTTTGGCGGCAGTGCATATGTTCTTGAAAAGATTTCAGCCCGGTCAGAATTAAAATTGCTAAAATGCCCACAAAATACGAGGAGTATATCAATGCAGCTGATGCCTTTGCCCAATAAAATCTTAAAGTGCGGCCATTTAGAATTGGATTTATCTGTGCCGCATGTCATGGGGATTTTAAATGTTACGCCAGACTCATTCAGTGATGGCGGGAAGCATAACGGCAAAGCGCAGGCGGTGGCGCATGCAAAACAGATGATTGCCGATGGCGCAACTGTTATTGATGTTGGCGGTGAATCTACCCGCCCAGGCGCTTCACCGGTGACAGTTGAAGAGGAAATTTGCCGTGTAGTGCCTGTGGTGGAAGAGCTGGCAAAACTGAATGTGGTCATTTCTATCGATACATCACAGCCGGCAGTGATTCAGGCTGCAGTCAAGGCCGGTGCGCATATTTGGAATGATGTGCGCGCGCTGACGCGCCCGCAGGCTTTAGAAACAGCTGCGCTGCTGAATATTCCTGTCATTATTATGCATATGCGCGGTGAGCCGACCACCATGAATCATCTGGATCAGTATGATGATGTTACATTGGATGTCATTGCTGAGATCAAGCAGCGCGTTGACGATGCCTTGGCTGCAGGGGTTCGGTCTGAAAATATTATCATTGATCCAGGGTTTGGCTTTGCCAAAAATGCATCGCAAAATTTAAAGCTGCTGAATGAGTTTTATAAACTGCATGTACTGGGCTACCCGGTCTTATCTGCTTTATCGCGCAAGCGCTTTATCGGTGAGGCCCTGAAGGGGGCCGATGCGCAAAACCGCGCTGTCGGCTCTGTTGCAGCGCATATGTTCAGTATCCAGCAGGGAGCATGCATGGTGCGGGCCCACGATGTGAAAGCGATGTCTGATGCGGTAATGATGTGGCAGGCCATGCAGTCAGCTAGCTAGAAGGCGGCAGGCGCTGAGTGCAGGAAAATGTTTTATGTGTTTTATTTGGTAATTCTGTATAGGTATGTTATATAAGCACGCTTAGTTTTAGTGTGCTCAGAGTGCCTGTATGTTTGCAGATTTACTTCTCCCAATGTTTGATGATGATTATTACCCAGATATTCTGGTTGCAGAAGTAAAGCAATGCGTTGAACAGTTTGCCAAAAAACTGTCTAAACCAGAGTTGACGGAACATGACATTTATCATTTTGCACATGAAGCGGTCATTTCAATTAATGCGATGAAGCCGCAGTTTGAAGATCTGGATTCTTCTTTGGATGATACCGCTGCGGACTATATTGCCGAAGCCATGATGATGGCTGCTCAAGCAGAAGGCTATATGGATATTGAAATGGAAGAGCTGGTTGCCAATAGAGAGTGGTAAAGCGCTCTCTATTTTTTTGATATTTCAATCATGGCTTTTTTATTCAGTATTCACAGTTCATCCAGCAACTCAGTAAGATGACAGGTTTTATTGAGATGCTCTTCCGCGATTCCATCTACAGTCATCAAATATTCATCATCTTTCATGTCTGCATCTGCCGTTAAATAAAGCCAAAACTTATTATATTTTTGCATGAGTTTTCTAATGTGCTGTTCATCGGCCGGATGGTTAAATTTGAGCTTAAATTCAGCATCTATGGTTTGGCAGCTGTGGAGATAGAGCTGATTATTTTTCTCCAGCAGCGTGCCGGGAAAGAGATCATAGAATCGTTCTTGATCAGCCGGTGACGATGTGCTGTCGTTTGCAGAAGCATGATGTGATAAGCACAGAAACAGGCTGATGGCGAGATATTGAATGATCTTCATTTTATTCTTCTTTCATTTATTGAGTTTCAGGCATAAAAAAACCAGCAAACTGCTGGGTATTTTATTGCACCATTTTAACAAAATCTAAAATGGTGCCCGAGGCCAGACTCGAACTGGCACGCTTTGTGGGCGGGGGATTTTAAATCCCCTGTGTCTACCGATTTCACCACTCGGGCATGTGCGCAATAATAGTGGACGAACTTGTGCTTGGCAAGCATAAATCCGAACATTTGATTTAATTACAGCCAAAACATCCATTTATATTTAAAAATGCTGGAATACATATGGGAAAATTAAAATAATGCGCTGTGAAATGAGTGGCGCAGTAAGCGCTTATAGCAGTTCGTCTAAGAGTCCAAGAAAACAGGCATAATCAATTTCAGCAATTCAAGCTTCGGTTCTCAGCAGAGCTTCCGGCCAGGCATTTAAATTGGCCTGTTACTTCATAAGCTCATCTAAATAAGTATCTAAGTTGGTATGCTTGAAGCTTTTGCACAGCTGGTTTTCAAAGCGCATGGTTTGCGCATGCAATTCTTGCTGCTGTTTTAATTTTTGTTTCAAAAATTGTGCCCGGTCCGCGCTGCGTTTGCAGAAAAGGAGCTGGAACTTCAGCTTTAAAATTTGCTTATAAGACCAAAAGCAGATACGGCGTGTTTCCTGCAAATAATGGAATTGCAGATTGTCACTGTGTTCGCGGAATAGATTTTCTTTATAAAAGCGCACAAAGCCAAAACTCATGGCAAAAAAGAACAGCACTGACTGCAAAAAGCCGCTTTCAATATAGGCAATATTCAGGGCTTGCAGCAGAATAATGCCCGCCAGTTTAAGGGGGGTATTGCACAGCTGCTTATAAAGTGAGATTGAGCTGTGCTTCATTTGCTTAATGATCAGCGGCGCAATGAGCATGAAAAACAGCATAATTGCTAAAACGGCTAAACCTTCCGCGCGAAACTTCCCTAAATGTGGCCATGCGGATTGGAAATAGACGCCTAGACTCATGCTAATCGACACGAAAATCATGGCTGCCAGAATCCAAGGGATAAGCTCTTTTAATTCATCCAGCATGCCTTTGGTTTTCATCATGCCGTAAAAAATATAATTGTGCTTGAATGCGGCAGGATGGAGCAATTTCAGCTGCTCGAGAAAGAGGGCGGCCTGTTTATCTTTAATCATGCAAAGTGCAGTGTGGAAAAACGTGCTAAACAATATAATTTATTTTTTGTCTAATGGTGTGTTTTTTTCTCGCTAAAAGCGCTGATTCAGGCCAAAGATTGAGATATTCCACTTTTAGCGCCAGAAGTATGAGAAAATGCGTTTTTATACCCGTATTGAAAGGCAAGCTATGGCTGTGCAATCTCCTGAAAATTTAAGTGATATTGAAATCTTAGATATTTTAACCTCCATGAAAAATGATGAGCTGAATACAGAAGCGAAAAACATTATCCGTGAGGGCGGTAAAGCTGGACGTCAGGAGTCGCATAAAAAAGCTTTAGTGGCTTTAAATCAATCTTTCGAAGATAAATTTGTAGAAGCGGTGACTTTGGCATTGCAGCTGAACGAAGGCCAAAGCAAGAAAATCCGCTATAAGAAAGACCGCATCCGCATTTTAAAAGCGCGCGGAATTGATTATATGGCCATCGACGGCGCGGAAACAGCGCAAGTACTGTCACAAATCTTTCAGGCCATTACGCGTGAAGATGCTGTTGTTACGCATGATTTGCATAATATCTTCCCATTTTGGAAAGAAGGCTGGCCAATGGTTCAATTTGATAATGCCTATGCCATCCTTGCAGAAGACATAACAATTCATTATCAAGCCGTTTTAGATGTATTGATTTCAAAGCATTAATGAGCAATATAAAAAAAGCGCCAGAAGGCGCTTTTTTTAACAGTAATATTTATCCAAGTGTTGAATAGAATGGGAACATTCCAAAAATAAGCCCTGAAAAAAGCATGACAAAACAGGTCGCAATAGCCCAAATAATTGTAAATTTCTGATGCTGTCCAAATTCAATACCAGCTAATCCGCAAAGTAAATATGTAGATGGAACAAGCGGTGAGAGTAAGTGCACTGGTTGACCAACAATTGCTGCACGGGCCATTTCTACAGGCTCAATGCCGTAGTGAACAGCTGCTTCGGATAGAATAGGCAGTACGCCAAAATAGAAGGCGTCATTAGACATGAAAAAGGTCAATGGTATGCTGATGACGGCAGTAATGGGCGCTAAATATGGCCCCATGCTTTCCGGAATTACGGCAACAAGCTCTCTAGACATGGCTTCGACCATCCCTGTTCCCGCTAAAATGCCAGTAAAAATACCCGCAGCGAAAATAATCCCAACAACATTTAAGGCACTGCCTGCATGGTGCGCAATCAAACTTTTCTGCATATCAATATTTTTGTAATTAACAACCAGTGCAATACAAAGCGCGATCATAAACAAAATCGGCATCGGTAAGACACTCATGACCAAACAAATCATTAAGGTAGCGGTCAATAAGCCATTAAACCAGCGTAGATGAGCGCGATTAGCTTCTGGATTATTTGAGATTTGGATATTATCACCATGGCTAATGTCCAGCTCTATAATGCCTAGGCGTTTACGCTCCATGCGGCCATACAGAAAACCCAGGAAATAGACCCATGCGATTGCAAAAAGCATCGGCAGTATCATCGGAACGAAAACCGCACTCGGATCTACATGCAGTGCGCTGGCTGCACGTGCGGTTGGCCCGCCCCAAGGGGTTAAATTCATAATGCCGCTGGCGAGCATCATTAGGCAGGCCATAATAAGCGGACTCATGTCGAGACGTTTATACAGCGGCAACATGGCTGCGACACAAATCATATAAGTTGTAGAGCCATCACCATCCAATGACACAATAATTGTTAAGGTAATGGTGCCTAAAATGACTTTGAGCGGATCGCCTTTTACCATTTTAAGAATGAATTTTACAGAAGGGTCGAATAGGCCTGTATCAATCATGATGGCAAAGTACAAAATTGCGAACAGCAGCATAATGCCGGTAGGTGCTAATTTTTTGACACCATCGAGCATCATTTCGCCCAATCCATTTAACTGAATATGGCTAAGGCTGTCGAAGTAGAAGCCAAGGCTCCAAGCAAGTAAGGCAAAAAGTACAGGAATCAGTGTTAAGGCCACAAGTGGACTCATGCGCCGAGACATAATTAAATACATAAAGCAGATAATCATGCCTAAGCCAAGCAAGGTAAGCATTCAGTTCAATCCTTTGAATTAATCTTTTAATTAGCGCTAGAAAAGGAAAAAACAGGGTAAAGCAAATGAGATGGATGGAAAACATCACAAATAAAATGTGAAAATTATTATTATTTTTATAGAAAATGAAATTTAAAAATCAAAAGCTTAAATGTGATTAATCACATATTTTAAACTGAATAATTTAAAAATGATATCAGAATGGGCTGGTTTATGGGGTTAAACTGAATTTGAATAGAAAAATTAGGCAGACAATCTGGATGTGATTAAAGTGCCTAAATGGGCTATACAGTGCAATACTCGGCAAAAAAAAAATCAGATATTACTCTGATTTTTCTTCGATGGGCGCTTCGGGGGATTCGAGTAATCGAGTCACCAATAATTGGTCAATTTTAAAATGATCGACATCGACCACTTCAAATTTGTAGCCGCCAAAAATAACAGCATCTGCTGGACGTGGAATTTTACGAAGCTTATACATCATAAATCCAGCCAGCGTTTCGTAATTGTCAGTGTCCGGCATTTCATCAATCGCGAGCGCATGCATCAGATCTTCAATGGGCGTGCTGCCTTCAATCAGCCATGAATTATTGTCGCGCTTGATAATTTGCTGATCAGCTTCTATTGGCGTGACCCAGTCACCCATCACCGTAATCATAATATCTGACAGCGTAATGACACCAACAACCAAAGCATATTCATTAATCACCACGGCAAATTTTTCTTTGGTTGAACGGAAACGGTCGAGGAGTTCAGACAGGGTTAAAGTGTCTGGAATGGTCAGGACATTACGAATGGTGTTTTCATTCAATTGCAATAACGACTGATTATTGAGGATCCGCACCAAAATATCTTTGGCATCCACATAGCCAATCACACTGTCAATATCATCATTACAGACTAAAAATTTAGAGTAGGGATATTCTGCCAGTTTTTGGCGAATGCTGGCTTCAGATTCTTTTAGCGTAAAGAACACTACATTTTCACGCGTGGTCATGCTGGAGGGCACATTGCGCTCTTCCAGCTCGAATACGTTTTCAATGAAATGATGTTCCTGTTTTTGCAGTACGCCAGCCTGCGCACCGGCATCCATTACTGCAGAAATATCATCAAAGGTAATGTTGTCTTCACGTGTTGTGTTGACTTTAAACAAGCGGAACAGCAAGTTGGCAATCGCGTTGATGAACCAGGCCAAAGGCTTGCAGGCTACAATGAACACTTGGATCGGATTAATCACCGAAACAGCAATTTTTTCAGGCGCAATCATGGCCAAGCGTTTAGGCATGAGGTCTGCGAACAGAATGAATAATGAAGTGACCAAGGTGAATGAAAGCGCAAAGCCAATGGATTCTGCCCAAGGGCCTTGATAAAAGCGGGAAACGAATTCAAGGAAATAGGGGCGGAAAGCGCCTTCTCCTAAGATACCGCCTAAGATTGCGACAGCATTGAGTCCTATTTGTGAGGCAGCAAAGAAATCAGCAGAGTTTTCCTGCAAATCCAGCACTTTTTGGGCGCGTTCATCACCGGATTCTGCCAAGATTTTCAGTTTAACTTTACGCGCGCCAGCAAGAGCGATTTCCGTTAAAGATAAAAAACCGGCTCCCGCAATGAGGATGACGATAATTACAATATTTTGGAAGAGGCTCACGAATCCACCTGCGGATCATCATTATTATGAATATTTTTAACATAAAAAAACTTGAGGGAATAAGTCAATTATTACCTCAAGTCATAGTATAGGCTTAAAAAAGAAGAATTTAAGAAAAATAATGCTCAATAGTGTGAAAATTGAGAGTTATTCATCAAAAATTCGCGGTTTTCTTCCTCAATCATTTGGCGGGCAACATACAAAATCAGCTGGCGTAGCCAACGGTGTGCAGGGTGATGATGCAATAAAGGGCACCATGCCATTTTCAATTCAAATTCTGGAATATAAAAAGGCGGATCTTTAAGCAGTAAATTTTGGCTCTTGGCTTGCAGGCGGGCTATACGGGTTGGCAGCGTTGCCACTAAATCAACATTAGACGCGAGTAATCCCGGCATTTGATAATGGCGGGTAAATACCGAAATTTTACGCTTTTGTCCAATCCGCTCTAAAGCCTGATCAATCCAGCCCAGGCCGGCTTGCTTTTCTGGATTGACCCCGAAACCGACGCCCATGCCGGTTTTAGAGACCCAAATATGCTGCGCATCCAAATAGCTTTTTAAATTGAGATTGCCGGCAGCTGGGTGCTTATTGTTCAGCAGGCAAGAAAAACTGTCACGCCAAACTAAAACTTGGTGAAAGCTTTGCGGAATTTCGTTAAAGCGGTTAATGGCCAAATCAACTTTGCCTTGTTCCATGTCACGGTATGACACATCACTCGGGGTTAAGAAGTCGAGTACGACATTCGGCGCTTCAGAGCGCAAGGCTTTGACTAGCCGAGGGACTAAAGTGGCCTCAGCATAATCTGAGGTCATAATGCGGAAAACGCGGTTGGAGGTATAAGGCCGGAACTCAGTGCGCGGTTCCAAAATCATCGATAAGTCAGCAAGCGCGTCGCGGATGCGCGGCTGCAATTCTAAAGCGCGCTCAGTCGGGGTCATGCCTTCAGAAGAACGGATTAAAAGCGGATCATTAAATAAATTACGCAAACGCCGTAAAATGTTGCTCATTGCCGGTTGGGTCACCCCCAATTGTTCAGCTGCACGCGTCACATTTTTTTCACGAAGAAGAACGTCAAGGTAAATTAGTAGATTAAGATCGACCCGCTCCAGATTCATAAAATAAATACCGAAAATAAAATCATGAAATTATTTTGATTATGCCATAAGCCATCAGCCTTGTGTGAGAAACTGATGAAAATAAAGCCGTCTATTTACCGTGGCATTCATGCCGCCTAATGCAGATATGCCCTGTAAACAGCGCAGTAAAACAGGGTGTATTTCCCCATTTTTCAGCATCTGCAGATCATCTTTTCTGCCGTTAAATTTGATGGGCCTTTATTTCTGAAATGGCATATTTTCAGCCGCCGCCGGTATAAATAGAAAACATTGCAATTTGCGCGCTAAGGCTGGTCATTTAGGTCAATTTTGACAACTTTTTGCCATTGCAAGCATTTTTATGAACTGACCAGACTTAAGTCTAATGAATAAAATAACAGCAGGATGTTTAAGGTTTAATCAGGGTGGTTTTTCATAAAATCATTGATTAACAATGAATTATAATTTTCTGCTTAAAATATAATTAGACTTTGATCTATCCATTTTTTAAATAAATACTGAAAATTAATGCAGGATATTGGATTAATTTTTTCAGTCAATCTAATCTAGGTTCATCAAACCGATGTGCTCTAAATCTGTACAAATCATTGAGGGTATGATTTTAGCCATCCGTTGCAGCAAGTCCTATTATTATATACAGGAAATATCATGACTACATACCAAACAGCGATTGATGCAATCCGCGAATTAAAAGCAAAATTCGGAAGCACTTGGGCAGACATCAGTCCTGAAGATGCTGCGCGTATGCAAATGCAAAACCGTTTCAAAACTGGTTTAGACATTGCTAAATATACAGCTGCGATTATGCGTCGTGATATGGCGGCTTATGATGCTGACTCTAGCAAATACACTCAATCTTTGGGCTGCTGGCACGGTTTCATCGCACAACAAAAAATGATTGCGAACAAAAAATACTTCGGTACGACTGAACGCCGCTACATCTACCTTTCTGGCTGGATGGTTGCTGCGCTTCGTTCAGAATTCGGTCCGCTTCCTGACCAATCTATGCACGAAAAAACTTCAGTACCTGCATTGATCGAAGAAATCTACACTTTCCTTCGCCAAGCTGATGCGAAAGAATTAAACGATTTGTTCCGTGCGCTTAAAAAAGCAAACGAAGCGGGCGACACTGCTAAAGCAGCTGAAATCACTGCTCAAATCGACGGTTTCCAAACTCACGTTGTGCCAATTATTGCGGACATCGATGCTGGTTTCGGTAACGAAGAAGCGACTTACTTACTTGCTAAGAAAATGATTGAAGCGGGCGCTTGTGCGCTACAAATCGAAAACCAAGTATCTGACGCTAAACAATGCGGTCACCAAGCTGGTAAAGTTACAGTTCCACACGAAGACTTCATCTCTAAAATCCATGCACTTCGCTATGCATTCTTAGAAATGGGCCTTGACGACGGTATCATCGTTGCGCGTACTGACTCTGAAGGCGCTGACTTGACTCAAAAAATCCCAGTGGTTAAAGAGCCAGGCGACATCGCTTCTCAATACATCGGTTTCCTAGACACTGTTGAAATTGACATTGCAGATGCTCAAGAAGACGAAATCCTAATCAAGCGTGATGGTAAACTTCACCGTCCAAAACGTCTTGCTTCTGGCTTGTACCAATTCCGTCCAGACACGCAAATCGACCGCGTTGTACTTGACTGTGTATCTAGCCTTCAAAACGGCGCTGACCTTCTTTGGATCGAAACTGCAACGCCAAACGTTGAAGAAATCGCTCACATGGTTAACCGTGTTAAAGAAACAGTTCCAAATGCTAAGCTTGTTTACAACAACTCGCCTTCATTCAACTGGACTTTAAACTTCCGTCAACAAGCTTACGACCGTTGGGTTGCTGAAGGTAAAGACGTTTCTGCTTACGACCGCGCTAAACTAATGAGCGCTGAGTACGATGCAACTGAATTGGCTGCTGATGCTGACGAAAAAGTACGTACATTCCAAGCGGATGCTTCTCGTGAAGCGGGCGTGTTCCATCACTTGATCACACTTCCGACTTACCACACTGCTGCTCTTTCTACTCACGAGCTTGCTCAAGGTTACTTCGGTGACCAAGGTATGCTTGCTTATGTAGCTGGCGTTCAACGTAAAGAAATCCGCGGCACAATCGCTTGCGTTAAACACCAAGCAATGGCTGGTTCTGACATCGGTGATGATCACAAAGAAATCTTCTCTGGTGACAATGCACTTAAAGCGCATGACGATGCTAAAAACACAATGAACCAATTCTCTGCTCACTAAGCACTGAACTGATTCTAAAAACCCGGCGGAAGCCGGGTTTTTTTATTTGAATTGAAGTATTTTCAAGCGCAAAAAGCAGGCTGAGCGCCTGCTTTTTATGGTTCATTTATCAGGGCCAGAGGATAATCAGCCAAGTGAAAAATATAATGCTTAACGCTGTAAACTGTGCCGCGCTGCCCATATCTTTGGCATTTTTTGAAAGCGGGTGCTGTTCTAAAGAGACACGGTCTACCACGGCCTCAATTGCAGAGTTAAAGAGTTCAACAATAATGGCCAATAAGCCTGCAGCGATCAGCACGGCATGTTCGGCGCGGCTGATATTCAAGAAACAGCTGAGGGGGATCAGTATGGCATTAATGAGAATGATTTGACGGAATGCAGCTTCGTTCTGAAAGGCTGACTTAAAGCCGGACAGTGAATAGCCTGTGGCATGGGCAATCCGTTTAAGGCCGGTTTTGCCTTTGAAAGGTGAAATCTCAGTCATGTATGGGGAGCTATGTATCTTTTTATACTATGTTAATCGGTGAACCTGAAAGAAATCTGAAAACACAATGGAATGAGATTAAAAGCGGGTGAAATTTTGCAAATACTCTGAATAGAAGAAATGAAAATGCAAAAAATGACTTAAAAATGGAATGGTTTTCAGGCAGAATTGCGTCACAAATTCTAATAATGAATAAAACATAAAAACATACTGGTACGAGAATAATTTTATAAAGGTAAATAATGAAAAAAATTCTATTGGTGATGCTGCTTGCAGCATGGTCAGGGCTTTGTATTGCGCATACGCAAGGGGATGAGGCTGCTGTCGCGCATTCTGCTGATCAGGCATTGCCGCTTAAATCGATCCAATTTGGCCCATATAAAATTACCGCCTTGCATGATGGCGATATGGCGCTGAATCCAGCTGTATTTGATCAAAATTTTAGCCAACAGGAAGTACAGGCGATATTTCAGGGGCAAAGCGCTGATCCGGTAAAACCGATGCAGACCAGCGTGAATGCCTTTTTAATTGAAGACGACTTAGGAAATTTAACGTTAATTGACAGCGGCGCAGGAAACTGTGAGGGAAATCATCGGGGGGCCGCTGTTCAGCAAATTGCAGCAGCCGGCTATAAAACCTCTGATGTTGGCACCGTGCTGCTGACACATTTACACCCTGATCATGTGTGCGGGATAGAAAATCAAACCAAGGCCGTTTTTCCGTTTGCCACAGTCTATGTGAGTGAAAAAGAACTGTCCTATTGGCTTTCTGAAAACACTCTCGCGCATTTAACGGCGGATCAGCAGGCGCAATGCACATCGACTGCAGCCCAAATAAAAGCCGCTTTGGCGCCCTATCACCAGATACGCAGTGTGCGGACATTTAAAACAGGTGCGGTGATTAACGGCATTGAGGCTGTCGAAAGCGCAGGGCATACGCCAGGGCATGTTTCATACCAGCTGCAGTATCAAGGGCGGCATCTGGTTTTTGTTGGAGATATTGTGCATTCTGCGAATTTGCAATTTGAATATCCTGCGCTGTCCGTCAATTTTGATTTTGATCCTGTCCAGTCTGGCAAAAATCGGGAGCATTTTTTCAAAAATTATGCGGCTCAGGACAGCTTAATTGCCGCCGCACATTTGCCTTTTCCCGGCATTGGAAAAATCAAGCAAAATAAGGCTGGAAGTTTTGAATGGAGCCCAATAGGCTCACCTGCAACACCTGCAACACCTGCAACACCTGCAACACCTGCAACACCTGCAAC
>NZ_KB849727.1:880985-944793 GCF_000368865.1 Acinetobacter bouvetii DSM 14964 = CIP 107468 | reverse complement strand
CCTGCAACACCTGCAACACCTGCAACACCTGCAACACCTGCAACACCTGCAACACCTGCAGAATAAAATATATTCTGTGCAATAAAAAAAGACGCATGGTGCGTCTTTTTTTATGGAACTTTGAGAGTGAACGCGGGATTTATTTAGGATCCACTGCTGCCGCTTTAAAAATAGACCGGATCATAACAAAGGCAAAAGGAATAAAAATAAGCACCAGCACGGTCCCAAACAGCACACCGCCAAACACGCTTAATCCGATTTCCTGACGGCTGACCGCACCGGCGCCTTGAGCGAAAATCAGCGGAATTACGCCTGCGCCAAAGGCTAAAGAAGTCATGAGAATAGGGCGGAAACGCAGGCTGGCCCCTTCAATCGCGGCTTCAACGGCTTTTTTACCTCGCCGCTGCGCAGCATCTGCAAATTCAATAATAAGGATGGCATTTTTACAGGACAGGCCAATGGTGGTCAGCAGGGCAATCTGAAAATAAATATCATTTGGGAATCCGCCGATAAATGAAAATAAAATGCTTCCTCCGATGCCAAGCGGAATGGCAGCCATCACTGCAGCCGGAATGGACCAGCTTTCATATAAAGCCGCTAAGCAGAGAAAAATAAAGCCAATAGAGATCAGGTACAACATGAATGCCTGGTTGCTGGTTTTCTGCTCTTCAAAAGATAAGCCGCTCCAGGCCAAATCGATATCTGACACTTTATTGACCAGCAGCTCAATTTGCTGCATTGCCTGACCCGAACTCACGCCAGCCGCTTTCTCTGCTTCCATTTCGACTGCACTGTAGCCATTAAAGCGGTTGACGATTTCCGGCCCTCCAGACCAGCCGGTGGTCGAAAAGCTGGAAAATGGCACCATTTCATTATTGCTGTTTCTGACACTCCAGTACTGCAAGTCTTCAGGCTTGGCGCGGTAAGGGGCGTCACTTTGCATCATGACCCTTTTGATGCGTCCGCGGTCAATAAAATCGTTAATATATTTGCCGCCTAAGGCCGCCGAAAGGGTGCTGTTGATATCTGTCAAGGCAAGGCCGGAAGCCATTGCCGCTTTCTGATCAATGTGCACTTCCAGTTTTGCTTTATCTGGCGCAGATTTTTTATCAAGATTTTCAAATGCATCAAAATGTTTGGCTTCATTTTTCAGCTCATCAAATTTTTGATTGAGGAAATGCCGCCCTTGGCCATTAATATCGCGCACCCAAAAGGTTAAGCTGTCAGTATCACCTAAGCCGTTAACCACAGGCGGCATTGAAATATTAATACGGGCATTTGGGGCTTTGCTGAAATACTTGTTGGCGCGTTCGCGGATAGCATCTGCGCTGTTTGCCTGGCCTGACCGTTCATCCCACGGTTTCAGCTGGATAAAGCCCTGAGCTAAATGCTGGCCTGTCCCTGTGCGGTTGCGGCCATAACGCACCATGACCAAATCAACATTGTCTTTTTCATGTTCCAGAAAATAGCTGCGGACCGCTTCACCGGCCTCAATGGTTTTTGACATTGGCGCATTGTCTTGCAGTGTCACTTGCAGGCTCAGTGAACCCTGATCTTCATTGGGTAAAAAACTGGTCGGCAGCGCGCGGTAAAATAAGGCAAAGACAATGATCAGTGCGCCTGCGATGACCAAGGCGGCTAAACGGTTATGCATAGCCAGCTGCGAGACCTGAATGTATTTGCTTTTGGTTTGATGCAGCATGCGGTTAAAACTGGCGGCCCAGCGGTAGGTCTGACCAGCCGGCTTTAAGATTAATGCGCACAGCGCGGGGGTCAGCACCAGCGCCACAGACAGGGAAATCGCCATGGCTGTGACTAAGGTAATTGAAAATTGGCGGTAAATTACACCTGTCGAGCCGCCAAAAAAAGCCATGGGAATAAATACAGCCGTCAGCACCAGCGTAATGCCGACTAACGCGCCGCTGATTTCATGCATGGACTCAATAGACGCCTGCTTGGCTGTCATGCGCTGTTCATACATCAGACGTTCGACATTTTCAACCACCACAATGGCATCATCAACCAGTAAGCCGATGGCGAGCACCAAAGCAAAAAGCGTCAGGGTGTTGATGGTCATGCCCAGCACATACAGTACCGCCAGAGTGCCTAAAATCACCACAGGAACAGTAATGGCTGGAATAAGCGTTGCGCGCCAGTTCTGCAGAAATAAAAACATGACTGCAACCACCAGTAAAATGGCTTCAAACAGGGTTTTAACGACTTCCTTAATTGACTCTTGCACAAAGGGCGTATTGTCGCGCGGGTAAACCAGCTTGTAGCCTGCCGGCAGTGTTTGAGCAATGTGATCTACGGTTTGATTGATCAGCTTGGAGCTTGCAATGGCATTGGCGCCAGAAGCCAGCGATATGGCCATGCCGGCAGAGGGGTAGCCATTGATGGAGCTGTAGGATTGATAATTCTCTGCGCCCAGCTCAACACGGGCCACATCTTTTAAGTAGACAAATCCGCCGTTCGCGCTGGCCTTTAAAATAATCGAATTAAATTCCTCAGCTGTTTTCAGGCGGGAGCCGGATGTGACTTTAGCATTTAAATACTGTTCACTCACTGCGGGCAGCTCGCCGATGCCACCGGCAGCGACCTGTGTATTCTGCGCTTCTACAGCCTTTTGCACATCGCTTGGCATGAGCTTGTATTCACGCAATTTATTTGGATCGAGCCAAATGCGCATGGCAAATTGCGAACCGAAGACATCCACTTCACCTACGCCTTCGACCCGGGAAATTTCACTTTCTAAATGTGTCTGCAGATAATCAGACAGTTCGATATTGCTGCTTTTACGGCTTTCATCATACAGGCCAATAACCATATGGGTATCGCCGAGGGATTTAAAAACTTCGACACCTTGGCGCTGCACATCTTCAGGCAGGCGGCTGAGTGCGCTGTTGATTGAGTTTTGGACTTGAACTTGCGCAGTATCCGGATCTGTGCCATTTTCAAAACTGATATTAATCCGGCTGCGGCCAGTAGAATCACTGCTGGAGCTGAAATACAGCAGGTGATCCAGCCCTTTGATCTGTTCTTCTAAAATTTGTGTGACGCTTTCTTCTACCGTTTCGGCATCGGCGCCCGAATAGGTGGCACTGATGGCGATTCTGGGCGGCGCAATATCGGGATAGCGCTCTACAGGAAGGTTTTTTAAGGCAAATAGGCCGCCCGCCATTACAAATATTGCAAGTACAAATGCAAAAATTGGCCGCTGGATAAAATATTGAGAGAGCATAAGTTATTTTACTTTCCGTAGCGCCTGAAAAGTTCCGTATAAAGGTAATGAAAGCGAAGATGCCGGCATCAATTGCTGATTGATGCATCGAATCCATAGAGAAGCTCTTTGTTTATATACTATAAAAATGAAGAAAAAATGTATAAAAATGCTTAAATGATTGCAATGGATGGCTGTATTGGCATATGAAGGCTGATAAATAAATCCCGCATGCGCAGCCATGGATATGCAAGGCTCGTGTACACTCTGCATAAGTCTGGCGTTCTTAAAAATAAATGAATGCTGCAGACAGCATCGCGATAAAATGTTTTATTCAGCACAGCGCCATAAAGATGATGGAATGATGGAAAACTTGATGCCGGAAAAAAAATTAACACAGCAAGAGGTCATCCGCATAGAACGCGATTTAGCAAAGTTTGCCAATATGATGGATTCTGTCATACGGATTCCATTTACCAAGCAGGGTATCGGGGCGGATGCCGCGCTGAGCACCATTCCAATTGCCGGCGATGCAGCCGGATTTATTTTAACCTGCTATGCGATTTATAAAGCGAAACAAATTGGTGTGCCGCAGCATAAACTCAGCCCGGTGCTCAAAATGGCGATGATTGATGCTGTAGTCGGCTTTATTCCTATTTTAGGAACAGTGTTTGATATCTTTATCCGTCCGAGCCGCAAGGCGCTGGATGTCGTGCATGAGCATATCCGCACTGAATATCAAATCAGCAGCGAATCGCATGTGATGCATCCTTTTTTGCATGAAAATTTAGAAAGAAAACAGCAGCAATCCGCTTTTTGGCGCAATCCGGCAGTGGCTTGGATCTGGCTGCATTTGCCGGATTTGCTTGGCCTGCTGTTTATTGTGCTGCTCGGCTTTGCCATGTGGATGGGCGGTGTCTGGCTATGGCAATGGTTTCAATCGATGAATGCGGGATAGGCAAGCCAATGAATTTTGAAGGACAAATCACTGCAAATCTGCCTGCTGTTGATTTTGATCAAACGGCATTATTCTACCAAGGGTTGGGCTTTAAGTTGCAGTATCAATCTGCCGAATGGATGATTATGCGCTTGGGCAGCATGGTGCTGGAGTTCTTTCATCATCCAGCGCTGGATCCGCAGGCTTCTTGGCACAGTGCCTGCATTCGTGTACCAGATATTGAAAGCTATTATCGATATTGGTCTAGCTTTGATTGGCGGGCATATAAGCATGCGCGAATCACTGAGATTCAGCATCTGGCTGAAATCCGTCAATTTTGCATGATCGATCTCAACGGCAGCTTATTGCGCTGTATCCAGACCGCAGACTGAAGCGCCGCTTGCAAAAAAGCCTCCATAGGGAGGCTTTTTTTTAAAGGAGATGATCGGGCTTAAGGGCAATCTAATTGCTGTAAAGCCGCGACACGCTGTTCAATTGTTGGGTGAGTCTGGAATAAAGCGGCTAAGCTAAAGCCTTGTTCCTTACCTTCCGCAATTGCAAACGCTTTCATTTCTTTCGGCATTTGATCCGGCAGTTCAGATTCAGCCTGCAGGCGAAGCAATGCTGAAATCATCGCCTGTTTGCCTGCTAAGCGGGCGCCAGCTTCATCTGCGCGGTATTCACGGTAACGCGAGAACCACATAACGATTGCGGACGCTAAAATGCCAAAGACAATATCTAAAACAATGGTCGTAATAAAATAGGCGATGCCGGGCGCTTCACCCTCTTCGCGTCCAAATAGATTGCGGTCGATAAAATCGCCGACAATACGGGCAAAGAACATCACGAAAGCGTTGACAACACCTTGAATTAACGCCAAGGTCACCATATCGCCGTTGGCCACATGGCCGATTTCATGCGCTAAGACCGCACGCAATTCATCTTTATTCATGCGTTCCAGCAGGCCTGTGGAAACCGCGACGAGTGCGTCGTTTTTATTCCAGCCAGTGGCGAAAGCATTCGATTGATACGATGGGAAAATACCGACTTCAGGCATATTAATGCCAGCGCGTTGAGAGAGTTGAGCAACTTCTTGTAATAACCATGCTTCAGCTTGGCTACGAGGAGCGTTCGGGTCAATAAGCTCAGTACCAGTTGTTTTCTTCGCCATCCATTTAGACATGAACAGGGAAATTAAAGAGCCCACCATACCGAAGACAAAACAGATAACCAGCAGGTTACCGATGTTTAAGCCGCCGGCGCCATGGTAACTGCCGACACCGAAGAGTGACAAGATAATGCCAGCTACAACCAGTACCGCGAGGTTGGTTAGCAAGAACAAACCAATCCGCATCATTGAGAAAATCCTCTTATAAAATAAAAATAATCTGATTTGCTAATCAAAATCAGTTAAAAGAATATGAGGTGAAACTCCTCATAATTCAAGGAAAAAAACGTAAATCCTGCAGAAAAATCAAAAAAGCTGAATTTTATTCTTTGAAGTAAATATGCGCTGAAGCAGATGCATTTGCTGTCGCGTATGATCCTGGCGCGTCGGTATAATTGCCGTCTGCTGTGCGAATGATATGGCGCTGATATTTTGATTCCTTCAGTTCAGCTGCAGGCTGCTCATAGCCGCCAGAGCTGGCGACAATTTTGCCCTGTGAGGATGAGGAAGGAATATCGCTGACCAAGCCTGAGCCATTGGAATATAAGTTGCTGAAGCGGCTGCTTACCCGGCGGACATAATCTTGCGTTTCGCGGAAAGGCGGGACGCCGCCGTATTTTTGCACGTTGCCTTCACCGGCATTATAGCCGGCAAGCACTAATGAGGTGTTGCCGTTGAAGCGCTTGCTGAGCCAAGCCAAATAACGCGCGCCAGCCATAATGTTCTGATAAGGATCAAAGGCGTTTGAAACATTAAAACGCCTTGCCGTGGCTGGCATAAGCTGCATCAGGCCTTGTGCGCCTACAGGCGAGCGGGCATTCACATTAAAGCCGGATTCGGTATGCATGACTGCTTTAATTAAGCCTTCAGCAACGCCATGCTGCTGTGCAGCCTGCTTGATAATGTGGTCAAAAGCATTTTTATTGCGGCTGTAGCTTGGCAAAACGGACGATTCGCTGGCGCCCCAATTGCTGTAGCTGTGAATATTGCTTTCAGGGTAATACGTCACTTTTACTTTGGTCAGTGAGCGGTCTGAATTTTTGCGGTTGGTCAGCAGCGTACTGCCGTTGTTGTCTTTGTAAATATAGATTTGACCGGCATGCGCCGAAGCTGCGCCTAAACAGATAGCCGCAGTGCCGCATACAGATAATATAAATAGCCCAAAATTATTGTTCATTGTAGTAAGTAAGTAAACTTCTGTCCCCAACAGTTATTAAGAGTTTAGCAAAAAAAAGATGATTGAAAAGGCATGATCAATTTATTTCTCAGCGAGTTTGTAAAAATCAAGTCATTTTGCTGATTCAATAATCAAAAAAAAAATTAATTTTTTTTTAGCGGGCATAACTTGACAGTGTTAAGTAATTGTTATTTAATGTATTTTAAATTGATCAAAAAATGATCAATTTAAATAAAAGCCTTAAACTCAGGGCAAGACACGCTGTCAAGCTGTTTTAAATCCACAAAGTTATCCACAGGATTTGTGGACAACTGTGGAAAAGTCCAAAAGGTAAGCATCTTGGCTAAAAAATGAACTTAACCGTTCAAATTATCATGCGCGCCATGACCCGAAGATGACATTGTTTTTACATTTTTCAGAAATTACATTCTTTAGGTGCGTGATGACTTCGAATCGGATAAAATTGCGCGGTATTTTTTTTAAGGTTTAACTCGTCTATGTTCTCGCCAGTTGAGTCCGAACAAGGATTTAATTTCAAACCAGAACTGCCAACCAGCTCTGCGTATTATCGTCTGCTGAAAAAGCTGCGCCGTCAGGTCGGACACGCCATTCGTGATTTTAAAATGATTGAAGATGGCGACAAAGTGATGGTGTGCATTTCAGGCGGGAAGGACAGCTATACCTTGCTGGACATCATGCTGCAGTTCAAACGCATCGCGCCGATCAATTTTGATGTAGTGGCGGTGAATTTAGACCAAAAGCAGCCGGGCTTTCCTGAAGATGTTTTGCCACGTTATTTAGAAGAAAATAACATTCCGTACTACATCTTAGAAAAAGACACCTACAGCATCACCAAGAAGCTTACGCCGGAAGGCAAAACGTATTGCGCAGTCTGCTCGCGTTTACGCCGCGGTTCGCTGTATGGCTTTGCGCAGGAAATTGGCGCAACTAAAGTGGCGCTTGGCCATCACCGTGATGATATCTTGGCAACGTTCTTTTTAAACTTGTTCCATGGGGGCAGTTTAAAAGCGATGCCGCCAAAGCTGTTGTCTTCAGATAAAAAGAATATTTTGATCCGTCCTTTGGCTTATGTGGAAGAGAAGGACATTATTAAATATGCAGAAATGCGCAAGTTCCCGATTATTCCGTGCAACTTGTGCGGTTCGCAGGAAAACCTGCAGCGCGCCATGTTGAATGATATGCTGCGTCAGTGGGACAAAGATTATCCAAAACGCCTGCATAGCATCTTTGGCGCTTTGCAGAACGTATCGCCATCCCAATTGGCTGACCGTGAGCTGTTTGACTTTGAAGCCCTGGACAGTGAGCGTGAATTTGACTTTAAGCAGAGCTGCTCAACTGAAGACGCTGCGGAAGGCGAAAGCAAGCGGATTAATATGGTCAATTTAGGTTTTGCTGCCGATTAAGCCTGTATTTGTATTCAAAAAAGCATCTTTATTTTAAAGATGCTTTTTTTATGTTTTTGATTTTTATTGATTATATAGGGTTTGGGTAAAAACTGAACGCTGCGTACAAAAAACTTTAGGCATAAGTTAAAATTACATGCTATAACAGGCAACAAGCAAAATAGCTTCAAAAGATGCGGCCTGGATAGGCTTCACACAATGCACAAATAAATTGAGGAAACATCATGCCTGCTTTTTTAACTGATGATTGGTTTTCAACTGTCGAAACTCTTACTGCGCAAGCTGGTAACCTAAACTTACCGCCTGCATTGGCAAATCTGGCAATCAACCTGGTCGTTGCAGACGCTTCTGGCAATACTGAATTATCTTTAGATGGCGGGGCAATTAAGAAAGGCCTTTCGGGCAATGCAAAAACAACGCTCAATATGGATGCAGAAACACTGCGCAAAGTATTCCTTGAGTTTGACATGGCTGCTGCGATGCAGGCTTTCATGACTGGCAAAATTAAAGTTCAAGGCGATATGTCGCAATTGATGGCTTTGCAAACAGCCAAGCCAAGCCAAGAGCAAAAAGATTTATTTAAAAAAGTGCTTGAGCTGACGGCTTAATCCGCTTACATAAAAAAAAGCTTACCGACTGGTAAGCTTTTTTTTTGCACTCGATCTCAGCGGTTATATATTCACCAGCTGAGGTGTCGTCTTAATGTGCTCTAGATAAGCGCGGATGCGGGTGACATATTGCACCGCTTGACGGTAACGGCCATTGCTGGCTTTATTGCTGTCGAGATAGGCGTATAAATTGACCCATTTATTGGGGTCTTTGCCCTGGTTCTTGATGCGGTTTTGCAGCTGGTTTACAGCGCCCGGCCCCATATTATAAGCCACTAAGGCATACCAATTGCGGTCAGGATACGGAATGTCCGAGAACTGATCGAGCATGGAGTCATAATATTTAGCGCCGCCCTGAATGCTTTGAGCAGGATCGGTACGGTTGCTGACACCCATGGCTTTGGCTGTGCTGTTGGTGAGCATCATTAAGCCGCGGACTCCTGTAGGTGATACAGAGTTCGGCTTTAAATACGATTCCTGATAGCCAATCGCAGCCAATAAATGCCAGTCTAAATTGTATTGCTGCGCAGTACGCTGAAAACTGGCTTTATAAATTGGCATGCGGCTGTTTAAATCGCGCTGAATGCTGTCCCAGGATTCTTCTTTAATCACATTTTGGTTGTAGAAATTCGCCAATTGCTGCAGCGTGCCGCTTTGTTTGGCGCGGCAAATAAAGCCGCTGGCTGTTTCACTGAGCGGATCATTGGCCGCTTTGAAGACCCAGTTTAAGTCAGTGTTCAGGCCATTTTTCTGCAAGGAAGCAGTTTCACCGCAGGACGCTGAAAATGAAGTTAAATTTTTGCCTTCAATGGTCTGAATACTGGCAGTCGTCATGGCGAAGCTGGCTTTGCCTTGCTTAACCCATTTCAGAGCCGTGGCATTGTCATCTACCGTTTTAAACTCAAGCTTTACGTTTAAGCTGTCTGCATAGTTGCGGACTAAATCATAGCCAAAACCGTGCAAATGTTCACTGTCATCAAAGACAGCAGTGGGATTCACCACAGATACAACAACCAATTTATTGGTGTTGACGACATTATCAAATTGATATGCTGTTTTGCTTGCATTAATACTATGGAATGGGAGAATTAAAGTACCAAAAGCAAGTGTTTTAATTGGGAGGGATTTTAAAGAGTTAAGGCAAAGCCTCGACCCAGAAGTTGAACTACTGTGCATGTTGTCTCCGCTACAGGTATTTATGCCCTAAAAAGCCAAGGCGAATAAGCCTGTAACTTTTACAAGTCAGCTAAATGCGATAAGGGTTGGGCAGTCATGACGTCATTCAAAATGACTAAGGATTAGTTGGGAAATATACAGAAAAACTGTATTGATTAAAAAACACTCAAGATCAAAAGATGTGCGCATAATAAAGATGAAAAAAAGGCTTGTCAAATTTTGTACATGAATTAGTGAAGATTTGTAATATAACTTGTTAATTTTATTAATGAATTAATTTCATAGCCTTTTTTTATATGCAGAAAGAGGGTAATATGGTGATTTCCTGTACGTGAAAAGCAACAGTCAAGCCAAAAAAATATTATGAAATCTAACTTAATTACACGCGGTGGACATGACTTGCTGGTTGCTGAATTAAAGCATTTATGGCACGAAGAACGTCCTGAAATTACAAAAAAAGTGAACTGGGCAGCAAGCCTTGGTGATCGTTCTGAAAATGCAGATTACCAATACAATAAGCAAATTTTGCGTAAAATTGACCGCCGTGTACGTTACTTAGGAAAACGGCTTGAAGAGCTGCATATTGTCGACTTTTCAGCAGAACAGGCAGGCAAAGTATATTTTGGTGCTTGGGTTGATATTGAAAATGAAGCAGGTGAACAAAAGACTTTAAGAATTGTCGGGGTGGATGAAATATATGATCACCATCCGCAGCATATTTCAATTGATTCACCTATGGCGCGTGCCTTGCTGTCTAAACAGGTGGATGACGAAGCAGAAGTGATGACACCTTCAGGTAAAAAAACATGGTTTATCAATGCAATCCGGTATGAGCCGTCTGAAAAGCCGGATTAATATATTTTTTGATTTTATTTTGAACAGTTAAACTAAAAAAAACCAAAAGCATTTGCCAAAGGTTAAAATTATTTATATGATGGCGTCCATGGAAGCGTGGCAGAGCGGTTTAATGCACCGGTCTTGAAAACCGACGAGGGTTTACCCCCTCCGTGAGTTCGAATCTCACCGCTTCCGCCAAATACTTAAAAAAGCCCTTGTTATTACAAGGGCTTTTTTATTACCTAATGGGTTACTCCACAACCTATCCCAAATAAAATTTTGGATTTAAAAAGTAAAGATGGGATAGTTTTGGACTGAATAAGAAATCAATATAAAAACTTTAATAATTCTATATGCAGTTTAGGCTGTGAAAAAAAAGACTTTTAATACACAAAAAAATGGCTCACGAATGAGCCTTTTAGGTGGAAATAGGCTTTGTTGCACAAACTTATCATTGATGGCTCATTCAGCAATATCAGAATAAGTTTGATTTCGACCTTGTTCGCCTTTTAGCTGAGCATACCATTGAGTGCTAGGATCAAATTAAATCGAAATATTACCTCTATTCATAAGAGTGTGGTTGTAAGTGGGCCAATTGGTTGTACGATGGATTTTAGGTGCAGACTTATTTATCCGAAATTATATTGCCGAATACGTATCTAATGGTAGGTTTGTGCAAGAAATCTTTAAGGAGTATAAAATTGAAATTACTAGGTATTAATAGAATTATAAATAAACAGTTTAAAATATCATAAATCTTGATATTTCTGATGTGAAATCTTATTTGGATATATTTTACAATAGTCAAAGTATTATTTTAATAGAGTAATGAAAGTATAGCTGAAAAATTAAAATTTTTTTTTGAAAATAAAAGATGCTATCTTGATTTATTAGATCATAGAGATGAATATTTAAGAGGGAATGATGTTAGTAGTGATTTAATTGAGTAAAACCTAATTTAGCATGGGTGTTGTATTGTCTGATGTTAATTGTTAGAAAATAAAATTTAGTAAACATAAATAGATGTGGAGAAAATTTAAACTTTATATAAATATTTAGAAAAATCTTAAAATACAATAAAAAAAGTTAAAGTAATCCATCTGTTAAAGTCATAAATAATACCTTGTAGATTGTGGGGATATTATTCTAATTCTAAAGGATAAAATGCACTTATTAATGAATTAAGCGGAGTATCTTGTTGGAAGACGTCTTATATTAAAAGTTTCCTTTATATTGTTTAGGATTAATGTGTCAGTATAGATATCCAAATGAATATAATGCCACAAGTTATGATGAATTTTCTTTTTAAAAGATAAAGTGCAAGGTGGAGATAAAGAAGAATCATAAGATATTGCGAATGCCTAGTTACAAAATTGAATTAATGAATGAATTGGGGGAACGAAAAGTTGCAGTAATTAAAGGGGATTCATTTGGACAAATGAAAAATGCATTGCAACAATGAGATAACTAATTGCGGTATCGATATACTGAACCCTTGCAAATAAGGGCTGTTCAGATGGCTGCAAATAATGTCAGTGATTCGCTGGATAAAATCCTACCTGATGAGAAAATTATTCTGTCTATGCAGATGAAGCTTGTGATACCGAATACGGCCGACAAGTCATTTCAGATCGACAAGCACATGCGGCGCTTCCACCTAAAAAATGCAAGGCCATTGAAAGATAAGACGCTGAGATCTTTAGAGAGAAATGAATTGCTGAAAACAGTCAAACACCTAGGAAGAACAATTTGGAAAAAGTGGCCTAGCGATCATCGTCACAGCTTGGTAGAAACTAAAATTAAATTATTAGGTGACAAACAGAGTGCTAGAAACTTCAATAGCCAAGTCAATGTAATTCACACACGCATAGCAGTACTCAATAAATTTACGGAATTAGGCAGGCCTCATACCTAAGTTGTCACATAAATTTGAGTGGCTTAGGTGGCAAACTAGCTTTTAAACCTTTGTACAACAAAGCCTATTCCTTCTAAAGAATTCTATTATTTACTGGTGCACCAATTCAATTTAATACAATGGCGATAAGTAAAGTACTAGCTACACTTTCAAATTGTAAATGACCAATCTAAAAACAATAGCAAAGGATAAAAACAACAGTATTTCAGTACTATACTTTAATTTGTTTTTGTGTTTTTAAAAATATTCTTTTAAATAGATGTTTCTGAAATAGATTTACAATTCTATTTATTTAATGAAGCAGTTTTTGGTTTTGTCTATTTGTTCATTTTTAAGGTTTATTTATTTTTTAAGTGGTTGTTTTAGAAGTATATTTATAAAAACTTGTTTTAGTCTTCTGATTCTTAAAAACTAATTAAATTTTATTTTGTTGTGTGAATATATAATAATTTATTTGAAATAAAAACTTTAAATGTATAGTGGGTATTTTGAAAATTACGTTATTTTATTGTAACAATTTGATAATAAAATATTTTCTTTAGTTGTATTTTTTATAATGTATCATTTCTTTGTTTAATAAATGTATCTTTTGGTAAAAGAGTGGAGAAATTGTGCATTTTATTATTTATAAAAATGTGATTCTTCTAATAAATCCAAATAGGTAATAATATGAATAAAGTATACAAGCTGGTGTGGAATGTCATTTTAGAAGTTTGGGTTGCAGTTTCTGAAATAGCAAAAGGTAAAAAGAAATCATCAGTAAATAAACTAATTCAAAGTTCGGTCTTAGTGTTATCAATTTTAAATTCTGGTGTTGTATTGGCACAGGATATTAATGAAAATTTGAACGTCAATGGTAATCTGGCGGTGGCCGGAGATACTACACTGACAGGTACTTTAACTTCTACTGGGGACGTGGTTGCAAACGGGATATCCTTGGCTGCAGTTGGCAGTGATTTGACCCAAACACAAAATGATTTAACCGCACTCAATGATCAAGTGAATAATGCCACAACAGGTTTGGCGACAAAGGTATCTCAGTCTGATTTTGACACTTTGGATAATCAGGTCAATGATGCAAATACAGGTCTTGCAAGCAAGGCTTCCCAAACAGATTTAAATCAAACTCAAAACAGTTTAAATACGCTGAATAATCAAGTTAATGATGCAACAACAGGCTTGGCAAGCAAAGTATCTGCTGCTGATTTAGATGTACTGAAAAATCAAACATGGAGTTTACAAACCAATGGGGGAGCAGCGACGGCTGTTAAATCAACGGATACTGTAAATTTTGTGAATGGAAAAAATATAACAGTGACCAATGCAGGAACGAATATTTCAATCGCAACGGTTGAGAATCCTGAATTCAGCACTGTAAAAATTGGCGATGCGAGCAATAATACGACTTTATCCAGTACCGCAGATGGTTTGGATTTAGGAGGAGATAAACTAACTAATTTGGCGGACGGCAGTATTGCAGCAGGCTCTACCGATGCAATAACAGGCGGTCAAATTAATGATTTGCTATTCCAAAGCGGTCAGGGGATTAAATATTTTCATACCAATTCAACCTTGGCTGATTCAGAGGCAACAGGTTTAGATTCAGTTGCTATTGGCCCAGTCGCAAAATCAACAGGTGAATCGTCCATTGCTGTTGGACATTTTTCTAATGCAACAGGATTAAACAGTATTGCAGTAGGTAATACCGCAAATGCTTTAAATGATTATTCGATTGCTTTTGGTAAAGAAACAGGTGCTCTAGGCGCAAACTCGACTTCTATTGGTAATGGCGGTCAAACTCGGACACTTACCCCCACCTATAATATTTCAAGTACTCAAATTGTAGCGATTAATGGAATTCCTGTTACTGCTACAGGTACCGATATTTCAAGCATTACGGAGATTAACGGTGTAGCGGTTACACCTGCACAAGTGACCCAGTTTGTCAGCGCCATTCAAAATGGCGCAAATATGGCTGTAGGTGACAAAAGTGTTTCACTGGGCGCATCTACTCTTGCTGGCGGTCCATCAAGTGTCGCCGTTGGTAATGCAGCATTAGCAACAGGAACCAATTCAAATGCAATTGGTAATGGTGCAAATGCCGGAGGGAGCAACGCAAATGCTATTGGAACATCAGCTTCGGCAACGACCAATGCCACCGCGGTGGGCAATGCTGCAGCTGCAGGTGGGAGTGAGAGTGTCGCAATTGGTAACCAAACTGCATCGGGAGGCGCCAGTTCTGTAGCTGTTGGCGATGGGGCTAAAGCCAGTGTTGCTGATGGAATTTCGATTGGTAGTAATGCAGGGGCTGGGTCAATTGGCTCTGGTACCGTAGACCGTAATGGTCATATCGCAATCGGGGCGAATTCAGGGAAAAATATTGAAGGTAATCAGTCTATTGCGATTGGGGTGGGAGCAGGCAGCAACTCAGCGTTGAATACAACCAGTTCAGATTACAATATTGCATTAGGTACAAATGCCGGGTCTAATTTATCTGGGAATCAAAATATTTCCATTGGTTTTGGCAGTAATAAAGACAGAAATGACACGATACAAAGTTCTGTAGCTTTAGGTGCAGCAACGATTACTGAAAGTTTGGCTGTTGCAGTAGGGACGCGAGCCAATGCTGCTCAAGGAGGGATAGCATTAGGCTATGATTCCAGTGTGATCGGAACATCAGGCGTTGCCATCGGCTTAGATTCTGTCGCCAACCAAAACGACGTTGCATTGGGAGCAGGCAGTGTTGCTCAAACGAATTCATTAGGTGATGGGTATATTACAAATTCATCTGCTGGAATTGGCGGTTTAAACATTGTCTCAGTTGGCAGTTCCACGGTACAACGCCGAATTACCAATGTTGCTGATGGTTCGGATGGACAAGATGCCGTGACGGTTAATCAGATTAAGGCATTACAGAATGATATTATTCGTGTGATGGGGGCAACAGATTCAACTGGAAACCCTGCGGCTGTTGACAGTAATGGTAAGTTGCCTTTAATTCAAGTCAATGTGAAGGATTCGACAGGGAATACCACCAAGTTGCCAACCACCATTCAAGATGCTTTTGACTTGTTGGGAAGTGGGCAAATTGGCGGCATTGTACCCGATGCTGTACTTTATAACTCAGACAA
This sequence comes from Acinetobacter bouvetii DSM 14964 = CIP 107468, assembly GCF_000368865.1. GTDB lineage: Bacteria > Pseudomonadota > Gammaproteobacteria > Pseudomonadales > Moraxellaceae > Acinetobacter > Acinetobacter bouvetii. The sequence continues at coordinate 929,200 of NZ_KB849727.1, read as the reverse complement.
GTCAGTGGTAAATTTAGTCGGCGCAGATGGAACCATTATTCGTAATGTGAAGGCGGATAATAATGATCTGACTTCAGCTGTTAATGTTGGGCAGTTGAAAGCAGCAGTTGCCGAAGCTGGACCGCAGTATTTTTCAGTCAAAACAAGCGATATGGATAATAAAAATAATTCGGGTGCAAGCGGGGATGATTCATTAGCCATTGGTCCAAGCGCGAGTACTTCAACACTTGCAGTCGGGAGTGTCGCGCTCGGTAATAATGTAATTGCAGCCAGAGAGCATGCTGTTGCAATTGGAGCAGGTGCAGGTGCTGTTGGCGCTTCTTCAATTTCAATTGGTGATTCTTCGATTGCATCGGGTACAAATAATATTGCGATGGGTAAAAGTGCTGAAAGCCGTGGTGCAGATACCATTGTGATAGGCAATGGCTCAGAAGCTGATGGAACGAAATCTGATTACGCAGTTGTGGTCGGAAGTGAAGCAGAAGTTAATTCTGCCAATCAGGGCATTGCAATTGGACGTCAAGCCCTTTCACAAGGGGATAATGGCACCGCCATTGGTTATCAGGCTAAAGTCAGTGGTGCTCAGGGAGTTGCTCTAGGGCGCTTTGCGAATGCCAGTGCAGAAGATGCGATGGCATTTGGGGATAATTCTAAAGCTTCGGGTATTAGCTCGACTTCAATCGGGTCTGATGCCAATAGTACAGCGCAAGATGGTTTGGCAATTGGTTCACAGGCAAAGAGTTTTGCTGCAAAAGCGACAGCAATCGGGCAAAATGCTGAAAGCTCAGGTGAAAATGCAATTGCTTTTGGCGTGAATAGTATCAGCCGTGCCCGTGATGCAACCGCGATAGGCAATAATGCAACCTCAAATGGCGTGAATGCAATTGCATTGGGCAAACAGTCCAATGCCAATGCATTGAACTCGATTGCTTTAGGTACAAGTTCGACAGCGCTGCAGGAAGATGCAGTTGCTATAGGGAACAGTGCTTCCGTAACGGCTAAAGGTGCATCTGTATTTGGTAAATCAGCAACAGCTTCGCATGAAAACGCCGTCGTTCTTGGGAATAATTCGGTTTCTGCGGCGTATGTTGCCACTTCATCAACCACAATTAATGGAAAAACCTATAACTTTGCAGGCGCTCCAACTGCGTCATCGAGTGTAAGCGTCGGAGATGCTGGATCTGAGCGAACCATTGTTAATGTTGCGGCAGGGCGGATTAGCAGTTCAAGTACAGATGCGGTTAATGGCAGCCAACTCTATCAAACCAATCAGGCGATTACAGACTTAGCCGATACTGCGCTGAGTTTCGCTGGTGATAGTGGCGCCAAGGTGGAGCGTAAATTAGGGCAGCAGCTCGATGTTAAAGGGGGCGCCACAGGAGTGCTTACCGAGGGCAATATTGGTGTTGTCGCAAATGGTACAGATACTTTGCAGCTTAAATTGGCAAAAGATGTAAACCTTACTGCACAAGGCAGTTTGACTGTGGGTACAACCAAAGTGACGGATGGCCTGGTTGAAATTAAAGACGGCGCAAATAACAGCAATGTTAGTACTTCCACTCAAAACGTGATTACCTCTGGCGCAAACAGCAATACCAGCGATGCCAGCAGCATTAACTTAAAAAATACGACCAATAATGTATTGCTCAGCGGCACAACAGGTACTTTAACGGGGCTAACCAACAAGACACTCACGGCAGCTGATTTTGCGACAGTGGGCCGAGCAGCGACTGAAGAACAGCTTAAATTAGTGAATGATACGGCTCAAAATGCGAATAAGGGCTGGAACTTAACCACCAATAAAGACGTAACCAGCAGCACCAATATTGCACCAGATGAGACGGTCGATTTTTCAAATAGCGACAGTAATTTAGTTATCAGCAATACTGGCGCAGATGTTGATTTGAAACTGGCGGAAGTGGTGAATATTGGCGGCCTTCCAGGAGGTTCAACCATTGCGCTTAATGGTAAAAATGGCACGATTACAGGTCTGACCAATACCACCTTTGACCCAGTGAATTATGTTGCTGGGCGGGCTGCAACAGAAGATCAATTGGCTACACCGCTCACTTTTGTCGGAGACAATGCAGGGGTAAATGTCGACAGAAGGCTAGGGCAGCGCTTAAGCATTGTCGGTGGAGAATCCGTTGCATCAAATCTGACGGATAACAATATTGGCGTGGTCGCAGACAGTACCGATAATAAGCTCACGATAAAACTTGCTAAAGATATTAAGCTCGATAGCGTCAATGCTGGCGGGACAATCATTGATAGCAAAGGTTTAACTTTTGTGAACTCAAGTGGCGGCGCTGTCCCTAACTCTCCAAGTGTAACAGTTGCAGGCATTAATGCAGGCACCAATAAAATCACCAATGTTGCAGCTGGCGATATTACTGATAGTTCGATGGACGCTGTCAATGGCAGTCAAATTAAACAGATTGTTGATAAAGGGTTTAGTGTCAGTGCAAATGCAGACACCACAGCCAAAGATACCATTGCACTGGGGGAGAATGTTGATTTCAGTGCGGCCGACAGCAATATTAAAATTACCAATACGGGCAACAACGGCATTACTTTCGGTTTAGAGCCCGTCGTTAAAATTGGACCAGCCACAGGCGGCAATCCTGTGACGATCAATGGCAATATTGGCACCATTACAGGCTTAACCAATAAAACCACCACCAGCAGTGATTTTGCGACAGCAGGCCGTGCGGCGACTGAAGAACAGCTGAAAGCAATGCAAACAGGTCTAAACAATGCAGGCTTTGGCTTAACCGCGGAAGATGGCAATACTGTAACTAAAACATTAGGTGAAAGCATTGAGGTCATCGGTGCAGATAGCAACATCAGTACCAAAGTTTCTGGTGGAAAAGTTCAAGTTGAACTAGCTAAAAATATTGATTTGACTTCTGCAGGCAGTTTAACCGTCGGAAAAAGTAAAATTACCGATGGCAAAGTTGAACTCAAAGATGGTAACAAATCGAATATTAGTACAGTTGACGGAACGACTGTAAGCAATGGAAGTAATATCAGCACTGTTGGTGCAGGTGTTATTCATGTGAGCAATGGCACATACCAAACTGAAGTAGGGCCGACGCAGATTATTGTGGGCGGTGCAAATCAAGTTACAGTAAATGGTTCCACTGGGCGTGTAAGCGGATTGAGCAATACAACATGGGACCCAAATGGGATTTATAATCAAAAACAGGCTGCGACAGAAGAGCAGTTAAAGCAAGTCAGTGATGTTGCTCAAAATGCCAACCAAGGCTGGAATGTTAAAACAGACACAGTTTTAGGAACAACACAGGTCAAACCAGGAGATACTGTCGATATTGGATTAGCAACGGGTGAGAATAACTTAAAAGTTGCTGCGGCAAACGATGCTAATGGGACAACCATAATTGATTTCAGCTTAAATAAAGATCTGAATGTTGACAGTGTCACTGCAGGTACTGGAACAGACAAGACTGTCCTCAATAAAGATGGCGTGACAGTACAGGATGGCGCCACTCAAAGTGCTATAAATGCAGGCAGTATTATTGTTAAAAATACTGTAAATAATGTTGTACTTGACGCCAATAAAGGAACGCTTGAAGGTTTAACCAATAAAACCACCACTAGCAGTGACTTTGCGACAGCTGGCCGCGCAGCAACCGAAGAACAGCTGAAAGCAATGCAAACAGGGCTAACAGATGCTGGCTTTGGCTTAAAAGCTGAGGATGGCACTACTGTTACGAAGAAACTAGGCGAAACCATTGATGTGATTGGTGCAGATAGCAACATCAGTACCAAAGTTTCTGGTGGAAAAGTTCAAGTTGAACTAGCTAAAAATATTGATTTGACTTCTGCAGGCAGCTTGACGGTCGGAAAAAGTAAAATTACCGATGGAAAAGTTGAACTCAAAGATGGTAACAAATCGAATATTAGTACAGTTGACGGGACTGCGGTCAGTGATGGCACCAACAGCAGCCTAATTGGCGCAGGCAATATCAGTGTCAGTAATGGTACTTATCAAACTCAGGTAGGCCCAACCCAAATTATTGTGGGTGGAGCAAATCCTATCATGGTAAATGGTTCTACAGGAACCATCAGCGGTCTAACCAATAAAACCTTTGATCCCAATAATTTTGTTAGCGGGCAAGCTGCGACAGAAGATCAGTTAAAACAAGTGAGTGATATCGCTCAGAATGCAAACAAAGGATGGAACTTAACGACTAATGGGGGAAATACTAGCCAAGTGAAGCCGGCAGATACCGTTGATTTTTCTAGTAAAGATGGAAATATTAATATCAATAATAGCGGAAACAACGTCAGCGTTGAATTGGCCAAAGATATTAAGGTGGATAGCGTTACGGCTGGAGACACTGTAGTTAATAATGATGGATTAACGATCAAGGGCGGGCCAAGTGTTACGAAAAATGGCATAGATGCTGCAGGCACTAAAGTGACAAATGTTGCTGAAGGCAGCATTGCACAAAACAGCAAAGATGCTGTCAACGGCAGCCAGATTCACGACATTATTGGTGATGGCGCATTCCAAGGCGGTGATGGAAATACCATTACGAACATAGGCGGGACGGGTGCGACGAATATTAATGACGCCATTAGTTCGATCAATCAAAAAGCTGGGCAGCATTCTACCGTGGTTGCGGGTCAAAATATGACTGTTACAGAAACAACGAATAGCTCTGGCGGAAAAGAATATAAGGTTGCGACGGCGGATGATGTGGAATTCAATTCAGTGACATCCAATACGGTTACTGCAAATACAGTCAAAGTTGGAGATGTTGTTATTGACCAAAATGGAATTAATGCGGGCAACAAAAAAATTACCAATGTGGCAGCGGGTGAAGTTTCAAGCACGTCTAAAGATGCAGTAAATGGTTCACAGTTAAATGCGTCAAATCAATATATTACGACATCATTAGGTGGGGGCGCAAAATATGAAAACGGACAATTTACAGCCCCGACCTATAATGTAAATAATGGAACCTACCATAATGTAGGAGATGCTCTAGGCGCGCTTAATCAGGCGGACATTGATTTAGGCAATAAAATTACAAATTTAGGAGACCGTATAGAGCAGGTATTCTATGACACCAATGGACGAATAGACGATGTAGAGAAAAAGGCAAATGCAGGCATTGCCGCTGCTATGGCAATGGAGGGTGCGCCATTTGTAGCAGGAAAATTCACCTATGCTGTTGGGGCCGCATACCATGGCGGGGAAAATGCTGTTGGTGTCACATTGCGTAAGACTGCTGACAATGGACGCTGGTCATTGACTGGCGGCGTGGCTGCGGCATCACAGGGCGATCCAAGTGTACGTATTGGATTTAGTGGTGTGATCGATTAGACCTTTAAGTTAAGTCTTTAAATTTGTCCATTTTACTTAGAATATGAATGAGAATAACTGCTATGAAAAATATACTTTTTTATTGTGTGATGTTGTGTGTTCCTTTATCGACTGTTACAGCAGAAGTACCTGCTGCAACAGATCAGCAAGTCAGTTTTCCGGAACTCAAGAAAAGCTATTTGAAACAAGTTAAGCGTTATGAAGTGAATGATGTCGCACGGCTCGATGTGGGTTTGGATAAGAATCAATTTCGGCATATCTTAGGTGATCCACAATTTAATGAAGGCATATTTGGCGCTAAAACGTGGAACTATGTTTTAGATATTCGAGTGCCAAATAGCCAGCAATATAAACGCTGTCAGTTAAGAGTTGATTTTGACCGTCAATCGTTGTCTGAACGTTTAAGCTGGAAAGGCGATGCTTGTGAAAAACTTACGCAGTATTCCGAGCAGGCAGCAAAGCCTCAACCAGTACCGCTAGCAGCTGAAACTGCAGCTGCAACAGAGACTGCAGCCGACATTCTTTTTGAATTTGACCGTTCAGATGCGGCAGGAATTGTGACAGGTGAAAATTCTATAAAAGCATTGGCAAATCGCATTAATCGAACCAGCCAGACCAGCTCTGTCATTGTGGCGGGTTATACGGATCGATTAGGTTCAGATGACTATAATCAGAAGCTTTCTCAGGCGCGCGCCAATACCGTGGCTCAGTTATTGGTTCAATATGGTGTATCGCCGAATAGGATTAGGATTGAAGGAAACAGTAAAACTGATTTATATCAAAAGTGTGAGAATGGCCAGCGCAGTGCAAGTTTAATTGATTGCCTTGGGCCTAATCGCCGTGTAAATGTGGATTGGTAAGAGGTGTAAATTAGATCTCTTGATCAAAAAAAATGATCAATGTGTTTTTAGGGCGTGTTGACGCTTTTAGCTTAAAAAATAGCAAAGTAGCAGAATTAAATCGCTAAACCTAATGCTGCTATTGGCTATGCTTTGTACCGTGTTGACAGATCAACACTGGAGAAAGTTTAAGGCTATTCAAGTGATTCATGCTTTGCTCATGCATACTGAATGCGCCGCACATAAAAAAGCCTTCATTGCGAAGGCTTTTTTATTGCTCATTTCAGATGGTGAAATCACTGAATTTTTTCAGGCAAATCAAACCAAATCACTTGCGTATCTTCTAGCGCCTTCATTTGCGCAGCGTCGACAAATGCAATGGCATCACCTGCATTGACAGTATGTTCGTCTATTTGCACCGCACCCGAAATGACATGCACATAATTGATGTGCTGTACGGCTTTCACTTCCAAAGATTGGCCTTTTTCAATGAAGGCAGTTTTCACCTCAGCATTTTGACGGATGTGCATCGGCGCATTGGCATTGGGCCCAACAATCAGGTGCCACTGATTAGGCTGCTCGCGCGGGTCACATTTAATTTGCTGATATGTCGGTTCAGCATTGCGTTCATTGGGAATGATCCAAATCTGCAGTAAATGCACCTGTTCATCACCCTGATTCATTTCACTATGCTGAATACCCGTGCCGGCGCTCATCAATTGCCATTCGCCCGCTGCAATACCGCCATGGTTGCCCATGCTGTCTTTATGCGTAATGGTGCCTTTTAACACGCAGGTTAAAATTTCCATATTGTCATGCGGGTGCTGGCCAAAGCCTTGATGCCCGGCAATCAAGTCATCATTAATCACGCGCAGCGCGCTGATGCCCATATGTTTTGGGTCATACCAGTTGCCAAAGGAAAAGCTGTGTTTAGATTCCAGCCAGCCCATTTTCACATGTCCACGGGATTCACTGCGGTGTAAATAAGCATTCATCATCTTATTCCTCTATTCTTGTTAACTTGAGATCAGTTTATTGTTTTATATCTGCAAGTGAAAGTATATAAAAGCAATACAGCGTTTCATATTTAAGACAAATGAGTTTTCCATATTAAGGCTGCTGCGCATTGCAAAAATGTTGTCTGAACTGCAGCCAGCTATAGGTTTTGCCGTTTGCATAATCCCTTAAAAAATTTTGATACAAAGCTGGCTGGCGCTGCAGCCACGGATTGCCCCAGAGCACATTTTTAGCCGCAGCTTTATCATGATACACCCAGTAATCCTCTAAACAGCTGCTCGGTTCTGGTCGCCGGTCTTGATTGGCTTCATTATATTCATCGTGCATATTTTCGGCATTGACACCGCCATGATCAACTTTGATTTCAGCCCGTTCGCTCGGTGTCAGCAGGCGTTTTTCAGTATGTTTAGTCAATTTTCCATGCGTATAAGCATAGCTGTACTCAATATCATATGGGTTCAAAGTCTGATAAACACCAGGCGTACGGGTGGTGTACTCGATAGTGCTGTCTTCATATTCGCCATTATTTTCATTCATTTTCGGGCCAAAACCTAAGCCGTTTTCTGGGGAAGGCGCAGCAAATTGAGTGCGGTGAAGAATTTTGCCTTGAGGCGTGACTTCAATCAGCTCATAGCTGGTCCGGTAAAAATAGCTTTTAAAATTTGGATTCAAGGCAATATTCCGCGCCATTTCCGCAGGCGTATGGAAATATCGGCTGCGGAAAATCAGCACTAGATTTTTATCGTGCGGCTGAATGCCGAAAAGCTGATGGTCTTTAAGCTGATGCGGTAATTGCGGTTTGAGCATGATGGGCTGCATCGCAGCTCCATAAGACTGAACGAGGGCAAAATAGCTTTTGCTGCCTACGCTGGTATACAGCAGTGCCGGATTTTCCGCCTCTGATAAAGGATAGTAGCGCACGGCATTTTTCCCATTAATGACAAAGTAGCGGGCGTTGCTTAAAAAATGCTGTGAAGAGTCATTGTGCGGATTGTATTTCTGATCGCGGATCTTTTTTTGATCAGACCAATTTTCAGGATAAATAGACTCATCGCCGTCATCAGAAGAAGCGTCAATATAGATAACATTTTGCTCTTCTATGTCCAGCGCTGCATGCGTCATGTGTAATGTTGAAAAAAATAGGCCTGCGGTGATGCCTAAAGTATAGAAAGCCTGTTCTAAGCTCAGTTTCATATTGAACCTTAAATGTTTTTTATTGTGATGTTTTTGATGTAAATGAACGCACTGTATAACTGTTATTTAAAATGAAATGCCATAAAAAAAGTGCTTTATTCGAAAATAAAACACTTTTATTGATTTGCGACGCAGCAATTACTCTAAGAATTTAACCGTCACGCCAGATTTCACTTTTTTGCCCAAATCGTTGGCATCCCAGTTGGTCAGGCGGATACAGCCGTGTGACGCAGTTTTGGAAATCGCTGAAGGATTTGGCGTACCGTGAATACCAAATGATTTTTTGCTTAAGCCAATCCAGATGTTGCCCACTGGGCCGTTCGGGCCGGGCGGCAAAGACAGCGGTTTGGTATTTTTGCCTTGCACAAAGTTGCTTGGCGAGTAGCTGTACCACGGATTTGGCGCGACACCCGTCACTTTGTACGTTCCTGTTGGCGACGGCGTATCTGAGCTGCCGATGGTTGCAGGGAACGAACCGATCATTTGGTTGCGGCTGTTAAACAAGTACAGCTGCTTCGCGCCTTTGTGCGCCACAATTAGATGAATGTCTTCAGGCACTTCATTGCGGATATTGGCCACAATAATTTTTTCGCCAGCTTTGCTGAACGTTGCCTTAGGATTGATTTTCTTTAAAAAATCTTCATCCATATGGAATTTTTCACCCAGCATTTCAGTTACGCGGGTGTAATACAAACCCTTCATTTTGGCTTGCAGCGCATAATCACGTGGAATTGATGCGGCATAAGGACCTTTTAGGTCTGCATCCGTAATAGTGTATTCAATAAATGCAGGTTTGCTGCCTTGCTTTGCAATTAATGCATCCCAAGTTTCTTTGGTCAATGTCCCGGTCGGTTTAAGGCCATTCATTTGCTGGAATGAAGCAATTGCTTTTAGCGTATTTTTACCGCTTGAGCCGTCAATTGCGCCTGGTGAAGCATGCGCATTGTTCAGCATGACATGCGCGCGGGCATATACAGGGAATTGGCCTTTGCCAATATCTTCATACCACTGCGCATTATTCAAGCCGTCTAATGTCCACGATGCTTTTGCAGCAGAGGCGCTGCCGGCAGAAACTTTGGGCGCAGTTTTTGGCGCTGCAGCAGGAGCGGCGCCAACATCGGCGGTTTGATCTTCAGATTTTTGCAGATCGTTCAGCGTTTGAGACGCTTTATTTAAATCTTGTTGTTCTTGTGACGTAATTTGTGTTGATGCAGAAGATGCTGAATCAGCGGCAAGCGGATCAATCGGGTCTTGAACAGCTACATCCGTAATTACCTTTGGATTTAATGGTTGTTCAGAAGTGGCTGCGGCAAAAGCTGTACCCGCAATTATGCAGCTTAAACTCATTGCGAGCATTGTGCGAACGAACATGTAACTCAACCTTAAGAATTATTCATTTACAATGTGAAAAAACGGTTGCAAGTATTGCAGAAAAATTGGGGGGATGCAGTATTTGTTTTGTGTAAATATCATATTTATCTTTGACAATAAACGATTTTTAAAATTCTGAGAAATTACTCAATTTGAAGGGTTTTTGTTATGATGTTGCAAAGTTGAAAATAGATGGAAAAGTAAATGACGGCCCTCAAAAATGATCGTTTCCTGCGTGCATTGCTGCGCGAGCCAGTAGACGCCACTCCCGTATGGATGATGCGTCAAGCCGGCCGTTATTTACCCGAGTACCGTGAAACACGCGCCAAAGCGGGCGATTTCCTTTCTCTGTGCAAAAATACCGATTTTGCCTGTGAAGTCACCCTGCAGCCCTTGCGCCGTTACGATTTGGACGCAGCAATTCTGTTCTCTGATATTTTGACCGTACCGGATGCACTGGGTTTAGGTTTGTATTTTGAGGCCGGCGAAGGCCCAAAATTTCATAAAACTGTCCGTACAGAACAGGATGTTGCAAATCTGCCTGCATTTAATGCCAAGTCAGATTTGGGCTATGTCATGAATGCGGTGAGTGCGATCCGTTCTGCTTTAGGCGGCCAAGTGCCTTTAATCGGCTTCTCAGGCAGCCCGTGGACGCTGGCAACTTATATGGTTGAGGGCGGTTCAAGCAAGGATTTCCGCTTTACCAAGCAAATGATGTATGCGCAGCCTGAAGTGCTGCATGCGCTGCTCGGTCGTTTGGCGGATGCAGTGATTGACTATCTGAATGCGCAAATTGATGCGGGCGCGCAGGCGGTGCAGATTTTTGATAGCTGGGGCGGCGCATTGGCGCACCGTGAATATATCGAATTTTCTCTGAACTATATGCAGAAAATTGTAGCGGGCTTGCAGCGTGAAAAAGATGGCCGCAAAGTGCCGGTAATTTTATTTACCAAAGGCGGCGGCCAATGGCTTGAGCCGATGGTCGCGACAGGCGCTGATGCATTTGGCTTAGACTGGACGACACCGCTGAATGTTGCGCGCCAGACCGTGGCGGGCCGCGCTGCGCTGCAGGGCAATTTAGATCCGGCAACATTATATGGTTCGCATGAGACCATCGAGAAAGCCACCAAAGCCATGCTGGATGATGCGTATGCCCATGGTGAAAAAACCGGTTATGTGGCGAATTTAGGCCACGGCATTACGCAATGGGTGGATCCTGCAAATCCGAAAGCCTTTATTGATACGGTGCATGAATACAGCGCAAAATATTTGTAATGAATTGAGTACAGTGAAGTCGGATTTTTTAGTGTGATCTCAATTTTTAAATCTTGTTTTGAGTTTTCCTATAAGGCAGCTTCGGCTGCTTTATTTGGGATATTGCTGCTTGCCGCTTTTGTGCTGACCGCATTTATGGGCAGCCAAGAGTTTTACGGTTTTTTCCGTTACGATTATCTGCTGTTTTATGCGCTGACTATTCAAGCCTGTTTGCTGTATTTAAAGCTGGAATCCTGGGCGGAAGCCAAGGTCATCGCCTTTTTTCATATGATGGCGATGGTGATGGAAATTTTTCTCACTCATCCGCAAATTGCCTCATGGCAGTATCCGCAGCCGGCGGTATTTAAAATTCTAACCGTGCCGCTATTTGCCGGATTTATGTATTCCGCCGTAGGCAGTTTTTTTGCCCGGTCTTTACGTTTATATCAGGTCTCATTTGAAAAGCTGCCGAGCTTTGGCAATATGCTGACACTGGCGTTATTGTCTTATCTTAATTTCATGAGCAAATTTTTTGTTCCAGACATTCGAATGATTTTATTTGTCTGGAGCATAGCCATTTTTTGGAAAACCAGAATCAAATTTCAGCTGCAGCGCCATCAATTTCAGCTGCCAATGCTTCCGGTCTTGGCTATTTTGGCATTTATCATCTGGATTGCGGAAAACATCAGCACATTCTATAAAATCTGGCTGTACCCAAGCCAGGTCGATGCATGGCATATGGTGGGCTGGGGCAAACTGGGCTCCTGGTATCTGCTGCTGCTGCTCAGTCTGGTTTTGGTGTTGAAAATATTAGGCACACGGCAAGACAATGGTGTGTGGGAGCTTAAAAAATCCGCTTAAACAAGAGGTTGATATTTGATCAACTCTTTATTCTAAAATTGTTTTGCGTTCTTTGTTATATAACGGTAATCTGCCAAAGTACAATAAAATTTGTACACTTTTTAATAATTAAAAACATTGAAAAATGATTTTTCTGGAGAAATGCTATGTTCAAAAAATTAGCTTTAGCTGCAGTTTTAGCGGCTGGTTCTACAGCTGCTTTCGCAGACCGTGACGCCGGCTGCGGTATCGGCTCTCAAGTCTGGGCAGGCCAGTCAGGGAAGGTTCCAAAGATTTTAGCGGCAACAACTAACGGTCTATTTGCTAACCAATTGTTCGGTATTACTTTTGGTACCTTAGGCTGCAGCGGTACAGGAACTGTAACAGCGCAGGCGGTTACATTTACCAATGAAAACTCGGAATCTTTAGCGCGTGATATGGCGGTTGGCCAAGGCGAAAGCCTGAATGTCCTAGCAGAACTGCTGAATATTAAAGCGGCAGATAAAGCGCATTTCTTTGCGGTATCTAAAGCCAATTTCTCTAAAATCTACGCAGCTGAAAATGCGTCTTCTGTGCAAGTGTTGGCATCTTTACAAAGCGTTATGGCGCAAGACAATGTATTAAAAGCATACGTTTAATTTCTTTAAGCAAAACCCTGTCCATCTGGCAGGGTTTTGTTATATCTGCATGTTCAAAATATTCTCCCGGATGATTAGGTGTCCATGAAATTATTTGCTTTATGCTGTGCATTTGCTGTGTCTGGGGTCACTTTCGCGCAAAGTCCATCAAATGAAATTCCTGCCCATGCGCAGGCGTATGTGCAGCAGGCAGAACAGCAGCGGCTGGCGGATGAAATCATTTGGCATCGTTTAATGTACGCAGATCAGCATGGAAAAAGTGAAGTCACTTACAGCGGTTATTTTTTCTCTCAAGATGGACAGCATAATCTGCACAGTGAACTGAGCGCCAATATACAAGCGCTGTTTCAGGCTGCTTTGCCCAATCAATCCATCCGCTGCCGTTTTCCTGCCCGCAGCCAATGGCTGATGGAACAGCTGAATATTCAGTCTGCGCAATTGCCGGCGGTTCAATGTCCTGAATTGGATGACTGGTTTGGTAAAATCAATCCGTATAAAGCAACCCTGATCTACGCCACAGACTTTATGGGCAATCCCAGTTCAATGTTTGGGCATACGCTTTTGCGTATTGATCCTAAAGATCAGAAACAGCTGAATTTAGTCTCGTACGCCATTAATTATGCTGCGACGGTCACCAATACCGATGGCTGGTCATTTGCATGGAAAGGCTTAACAGGGCAATACCCGGGTGAATATTCACTCATGCCGTATTACCGCAAAGTGAAAGAATATGGCGATTTTGAAAGCCGCGACTTGTGGGAATATGAACTGAATTTATCTGAGGCGGAAACCCAGTTTTTGGTCAAGCATATTTGGGAAATGCAGAAAGTCACCTTTCCTTATTATTTTGTCAGTGACAACTGCGCATACCGCTTGCTGGGGCTGCTGGATACTGTCCGTCCAGAACTGGACTTGAAGAACCAGTTTAAAGTCGCTGCGGTTCCAATTGAAACCATACGTTCGGTCGAACGGCAGGGGCTGGTTGCAGATACGGTCTACCGTCCAGCCTTGGAAACGCAGCTCTTGGCGCAGGCCCGCCAGCATGGCCGTATTTTGGCGCAAAAGGCGCACCAGCTGGCTTTTACAGCGCCGCTGCATATGCAGGCGCAATTGTCTGCCTATTCAGAAACAGAGCGCGCTAAAATTTTAGAAATGGCGTATGACGATTTATACCTTTATTTAACCTCACGTAAAGTTGAAGGTGAATTTGCTCAGCCGCGGCTGCGCCAGCTTTTGGTGCTGCGCAGTGAAATCCCTGCGGAAAAACAGCGCACCGATGCGCCGCGCCCAAATATGGACCCTGTACAGGGGCATCATGCCAGAAATTTTCAGTTTAAAGCCGGTGAAGTGCAGGGGGACAGCTTCGTTGAACTGGGGCACCGGCAAGCCTATCATGATCTAATGGATCCGCAGGGCGGCTTCCGTACAGGCACACAGCTGATGTTTTGGGATGGCGCAGTGCAATATCGGCAAGATACACTGAAGCTGGAGCATTTTGACTTTTTATCTGTCAATTCCTATAACCCCATCACGCCGTTTAAGACTCCGCTGTCGTGGGGCTTTAACTTTGGCTGGCAGCAGGAGGCCTTAGGTGCCCATGGCCAGTTCAGTGAAACACAGCAGCATGGTGTGGCCAATTTGAGTATGCAGGCAGGTTTCAGCAGGGCAAACAGCGGCCGGCGCCATTTATGCTATGCGCAAATGCAAGTGCATTTTCAAAGCAGCAAGGCGCTGGATGACGGCTGGCGTGCCGGGGCTGGACCAGCGCTGGGTTGTCAAAATATCTGGTCAGATAACATCAACAGCTTGGTGCAGGTCGAACTGCCTTTTTGGCAAGATCAGAACCAATGGAATATCAGGCTGAATAGTCAAATTCAATATGCATTGGATGCACAAAATGCGCTGCGTTTGGGCTGGGAGTTTCAGCAGCAGCATGGCTTTGATTGGGATAAAGCCAGTTTCGAATTTGTTCATTTCTTTTAAGCCATGCCGGATTTTGAATTGCGGAAAAGCATCCCTCTGAACGATGGGTAAATCATAGCCCTGTTTAAGAGCGCTTCCCATTTGTTCAGCTATTCTGTAAAAGCATTCTATCCTGTCTGAAAAAACACTGCTTATTGAGACCAACCGTCTGATTTTTTTATTTTGATTTTTAGCATACTTATCATGCAATTTTATGCAAATATTTAAAATTAAAATACTGTTTTTTATAAAAAGATTGATTGGGTCACACTATTCATATTATGTATAATTTGCGGCACTATTATTTTTTTGATGGCTGGATGTTATAGCCGCTGGGACAAATGTATGAATACTGAAAGCATTGCAAAGCATGCAAAACAATGGAAACTCATTTGCGATGATTATTCAGTCGATATTTTAAATGATGCTGTTCAATTCATACAAAGGCACTCTGAAATTTTGGTCGTTGAATTTTATAAAAACATGATGCTGGAAAAAGAGGCCTCGTATTTTCTTTCGGATGATATTGTCCAAAACCGCTTAACCAAGACGCTGAATCAATGGCTGATTGAATCCTTTAATGCGCCGCTGCAGCACAAGTTTGAAGAGGTTGCCGCGAAGCAGCAAATGGTTGGCAAAGTTCATGCGCGGATTGGCATACCGTCTTGGCTGATCATGCGCGGCATTCGGGAAATCGAAAAGAAAATATTCAGCCTGAAGGCTGAATCTCAGTATGCTGAAAATTATACTTTAAGCATGATCAGCTATATTTTTCAGATTCTGGGTTTCAGTTCAGAAATTATATGCCGTTCCTATGAAGTCAATATTGAAAAGAATAATGACATTAAGCACAGCTACCGTTTATTTTCCGCCATGCAGGATGCGTCTGTGCAAAAAGACAAGCAGCGCAGTTCATTGCTGGATTGGGAAAATGAATTGATGTTTAAAGTATTTTCAGATACGCAGCGGTTTACGCATCCTGCACTGTCAAAATCTGAATTCGGCCTCTGGTTTATTCATAAAGCGGCTTACGCTTTTAGCGGTTCAGAGCAGGTGGATGAAATTATCAGCCGGATCTATGAAGTGGATTTACTGAATAATCATGTGCTGGAATGCGGGCAGAAAGAGCAGACTATTGCGCTGATTCAGCAGATGCGCAGTAAAAATAGAGAAATTCAGCATCTAATTGATCAGCTGTTCCAAGTGGCTGAATATATTGATTCAGGCAATGATGCGCTGACACAGCTGCTGAACCGCCGTTATTTAGAGACCATTGTTTCGCGTGAGATTCATTTTTCTCGCAAGAATCATTCACCGTTGTCACTGCTGGCAATTGATGCGGACTTCTTTAAACGGATTAATGATAAGCATGGCCACGCTGCAGGAGATTTGGCGCTGCAGTTTATTAGCGAAGTGCTTTTAGAATCTGTGCGGGGCAGTGACTATGCCTTCCGAATTGGCGGAGAAGAGTTTTTGCTCTTGCTGGTCGACAGTGATTTGATCCGGGCGCAGGAAATTGCAGAGCGTATCCGTAAACGTGTGCAGGACACGCCCATCCGTTCATCGCTGGGCAGCAGTTTTAATTTTACGGTCAGCATTGGCTGTGCACTGTATGACGGGCATCCAGATTATCAGCGCTTTTTAGATGCTGCCGATGCCGCGCTGTATGCCGCTAAAAACAAAGGCCGCAATAATGTGTATTTAGCAAAATTGAGTACCCAATAGTCGCGGCGGAATAGAAAAGCCGCAATTTGCGGCTTTTCTATTCCAATTTATGGGGGTAATTCAATCCGTGTTGGGATTTTAAAAAAGGGCTTATAGGATTTTGAGCTGCTTTAAGCTGCTGATCACCAGCTCTTTACGCAGAGATGCCGGTGTGGATTGATCCATTTCTAGGTTGAGTGAAAAGGCTGTGGTTTTGCCTTGAGCATCTTCAACCCAGCCGGTATACCAGCCGACTTGAGGCTCAACATCCATGCCCCAGCCGCTTTTGGCATAGAGCGCTTTACTGCCGATCTGTTCAATAAACAGCATTTGAATCACTTGTTGCTGTGTGCTTTTGCGAAAGGGCAATTGCAAGTGGGACAGCTGATCGGCAAATTGCACTTCCTGCCTTGGTGTAATTTTAAGCGGGCCCATCAGCCAGAAATTATCGACTTGAGCGCCAATATCGCCATTGCCAAATTGAACCCGCTTCACTTCATTTTGCATCAGCTCTAAGCCAATTCTGTGCGCCAATTCTTGATATACCGGTACGGCAGAGGCGGTCATGGCCTGCGCTAAGGTTAAATCTTTTTCCCAAGCTGGAAAGCTGCGTTTTTCCCCATTCCATTTGAATACTTCGTCTGGGGAAGTTTTGTTGTGTTCAATGCCAATCAGGGCATTCAGCATTTTAAACGTGGAGGCCGGTATAAATGGCTGATCTGCGCGCTGTATCGCATTGCCATATGCTTGAAGATCATTGCCGCTTTTAATGAGAATCACGCCCTGAACATTGGCTTGATTAAACAAATTGCGGATAGTGGCTGCATCTGTTAATTGGCTGGCATGGGCAGAATGCGCTTGATCGTGTGAAAAAGGGGATATTGTGCAGGCGCCCAGAAAAATTATGGGGCATAAAATTGCACAGTATTTTGTGAAGGGATTCATCCATTGAACTCTGAAAATTGCTTGAAGTACTATGCCAATAAACATGCAAATTTACAGCGAATTCATGTGATGAATCTGTAACTTAAACCGCTCAAACCGCGACATTCACATAATATTTTTTGACTGCTTCAACCACTTCAAACGTGCCTTCAAAGCCAGGCGGAATAATGCCTGCTTCGCCAGGGCCGACTTCAATCATGATATTGGAATGTTTGTGATGAATACGCACATGGCCTTCAATCACCGTAAAGAATTCTTGCTTATTTGGCGCAAAAACAATATTCCAAGCGCCCACTTCACATTGCCATATGCCGCAGTCCATATTGGGGTGCTCATATAAGCTGCAGGTATGGCGCTCAGGATTGCCTTTGACCAAGCGGTCTGGCCGCGGGAAATCAACGGTGCGTTCACTTTGAGTTGGCCCTTGGCCCGCAACTGAAATAGCTGACATAGCAGATTCCTTGCTCAATACATTCAATAAGTGTTTTAAAATGAAATTTAAATGATGTGGCTAAAAAAAGCCCCAACACAGGTTGAGGCTTTAATGAAGGCTGAATTAATAGCTTTCCGGGACCGCGCTTAAAAACTCTCGGCGTTCTTCTTTATTGGTTTTAAAGTCGCCGACAAATGATACTGTTCGGGTTGTAGATTCTTGTTTGCCGACACCGCGCATCATCATGCACATATGGGCGGAATCAATCATCACAGCTACACCGCGGGCGCCAGTCACCTCCGCCACAGCTTCTGCAATTTGCTGCGTCAAGTTTTCCTGAATCTGCAGGCGGCGCGCAAACATTTCGGTAATTCGGGCAAATTTAGACAAGCCTAAAACATTGCCTTCCGGCAGATAGGCAATATGCACCCGGCCATGAAACGGCAGCAGATGATGTTCGCAGAGTGAATAGAACTCGATATTTTTAACAAGCACCATTTCACGGTTATCAGAAGGGAAGACCGCTTTATTGGTTACTTCTTCCAGAGTTTGGCTATAGCCGGACGTTAAATAGGAGAAGGCTTTAGCAGCACGCATAGGGGTATCTTTAAGACCTGGGCGATTAAGGTCTTCACCAACGGCAGTAAGAATGTTAGCGTAGGATTGCTGCATAGACATAAGACGTGTTCACTTACACAGAGAGATTGAACAAGGACGGCATTGTAGCAGAAAACCATTACAATGCCTGCTTTTAAAGGAAAAATCCGATTACTGTTTAAACTGCGGGTTCTTTTCTGCGCGTTTGAGCAAAACCAGAACTGCGCCAGTTCCGCCCTGATTTTCAGGCGCGCTGACAAAAGCCAGCACATCACGGTGCTGGCGCAGCCAGCTGTTGACATGCGTTTTTAAAATGGCTTCGGGGCCTTTGCCATGCACAATTTTAATCACGTTTTGATTGTCATCCTTGGCCATTTGAATAATCTGCAGTACAGCTGTGCGGGCATCTTCTACGGTACAGCCATGCAGATCAACGGCTTCAAACCAGCGCAGATTGCCAGCTTTTAAATCTTCAAACACCCGATGCTGCAGGGTCGCAATGCGGTAGCTGAGTTTAGCTTGGCTCGCAACAGGATTCAGCATGGCCTGCGTGTTGGATAGCAGGGCTTCATCGGTTTGCGTTGGACCAACAGCAGAAGCGCGCTTTGCTAAAGTCTGCGCATCCGGTTTTTTTTTGGTGTGCTTAACCGTTTTTGCCATATTTCCTGCATTCATTTTATGCACGCCCTGCATCTGCTTGCGGAAAAAATCTAATTCTTCCTGCTGTTCCTGTTCAGGTGTTTTTTCTATAGGCGCAATCGGTTCTGGCGCAGGCGCCGGCTTGCTGATTTGCTTTTTAAAAGCATTCAGTAAGTTGTATTGTTCTTTAGACAGCGAAGAATCGTGTTTGCTCATAATGGATAAAAACAGAAAGGATGCGGATATATCGCTAAATTATAGTCCGAAATGCTCTTGATTTGAACTGTAAAGGCTTTCTATTGATCTAAGTCTTATTTGGCTCAAGTAGTGAATATCAAAAAGTTCAATCTAGATATTCATTTATCAGTCGTCAAACTCCATCTAACATATCTAAAAGTTCTTGAGCTTGCGGCCAACCATTTTTATCTGCTTTAGTTAACCAAAATTTTGCCAACTCAAGATCTTGATTTATGAGTTTGCCATTAAAATAAAGAAATCCGAGACTCCATTCGGCAGCTGCAATATGATGTTGAGCTGCGATTTCATATAACTCAATTGCTTTGTGAATATTTTGCTCAGCACCTAAGCCTGTCTCATATTTGTCTGCTAAATTATTGATAGCGGGATAGAAATTGTTATTGGCGGCTTTTTGATAATACTGAACGGCAAGGGCAGGATCGCTGTCAGTAAAATGCACGCCTAGCATATACAAAGCAGCTAAGTCATTTTTCTCAGCTAAGACTTTTAACTCATCAAGCGTAATATCATGAGCAATTTTATAATTTGGTGATTCTACCCAGCTTAACGCCCAATTATATTGCGCAATAAAGAGTCCATAGTAGGCTGCAGATACCCATATCCATGTACGTCCTTTTTTTAAATCTTGTTTATATTTATTGATACCTAAGCAATGATTGATGCCGATAATCATCTGCTCATAGGGGGTGAAATGTTGGGCTTGATTGATAATTTCTTTAACAGAAAAATGAGACATATATGCGCTATCGAGTTTGTGAAGAAAAAATCAGGATGCCGTAGCACCCTGAAATTTGTGTTTCTTAAATCGTTTTTGGTACACCAAACAATTCTTTGAACGCTTGATCGGGGCGCGGCTGCTTCATAAAGCTTTCACCGACCAAGAACGCATGGATGTCATGTTCCTGCATCATGGCGACATCGGCAGGCGTGGCAATCCCGCTTTCAGTCACCAATAAGCGTGAAGGCGCCAGCAGTTTTTTCAAACGCAGTGAGGTATTTAAATCCACATCAAAGGTTTTTAAATTGCGGTTGTTTACGCCCAGCAGGCAGCGCTCAGACAGGCGCAGCGCGCGTTCTAGCTCTTCTTCATCATGCACTTCAACCAAAACATCTAAGTTATGTTCAAATGCTGTTTTAGACATTTCTTCCAATTGCTGATCTGACAAACACGCCACAATCAGCAAAATGCAGTCGGCATGCAAAGCGCGCGCTTCAATCACGCCGTATGGATCAATCAAAAAGTCTTTGCGCAGGGCAGGCAAGCCGCAATGCGTACGGGCAATCTGAATGTTCTCATCGGCGCCTTGGAAAAAATCCGCATCGGTTAAAACAGATAAACATGCCGCGCCAGCATCTTGATACTGCTGGGCAATTTCTGCAGGGTTAAAGTTTTCACGGATTACGCCTTTAGACGGCGAGGCTTTCTTAATTTCAGCAATCACCCCAGGGCGCTTGCTGTACAAAGACTGCGCAAAACCGCGTACCGGTGTTGCCGCCTGCGCCAGTTCTTCCACATCTTTATAGCTGCGCTGCTTTAAGCGCGCGGCAAATTCTTCCTGCTTGCGGTCAACAATTTTACCCAAGATGGTATTTGCGATATCAACCATGATTTAAATTTCCTTGACCGGTTAAGCTTCGTATTGTTTTAGCGTTTTGGTAAATTCAGACAGCACATCCATTTTTTCTAAAGCCTGACCGCCATAGATGATGTCATGCGCCAAGGCCACGCCTTGCTTATATGAGGTGGTCAGGCCTGATACATAGATGCCCGCGCCAGCATTCAATGCGATCATGCTGGCCGCTTTTTCACCAATCGCTGTTTTCTTTTTGCCCAACGCATTTTTAATCAGCGCCAAGCTTTCTGCAGAGCTGTCTACAGATAAGCCGGTTAAAGTTTGAGATTCTATATCCACCGCTTCAGGCTGAATTTCCCATTCGGTAATTTCGCCGTTTTTCAGTTCTGCCACATAGGTAGAAGATGCAAGGCTGATTTCATCTAAGCCGTCTTTAGAATGCACCACCATGACATGTTCTGCGCCCAGCTGTTTCAAAACTTCTGCAATTGGGCGGCACAGCTCAGTAGAAAAGACCCCAATCACAAAACGCTTAACGCCAGCCGGATTCGTAAGCGGGCCGAGTAAGTTGAAAATGCTGCGGAAGCCCAGTTCTTTACGCGGGCCAGCAGCATATTTCATGGCCTTATGATGGTTGGGCGCAAATAAGAAGCCGACACCTAAATCACGGATGCAGCGCTCAGTTTGCTGCATATTTAAATCAAGGTTAATGCCAGCCTGTTCTAAAAGGTCAGAAGAGCCTGATTTAGAGGACACGCCGCGTCCGCCATGCTTGGCAATATTTGCGCCAGCAGCGGCAATGACAAAAGAAGAAGCTGTAGACACATTAAACAGGTTTTGGCCATCGCCGCCAGTACCGACAATATCCACCAAATGCGGCAAATCGCTGACATCAATTTTAATGGCATACTCACGCATGACACGGGCTGCGGCGGTAATTTCGTCAATGCTTTCGCCTTTTTGGCGCAGGCCCATCATCAGTGCGCCAATCTGCGCGTCTGTTGCATCACCATTCATAATGGTGCGCATCACTTCTTCCATTTGCGGCTGAGTGAGTTCGATATTTTTCGTAATATTATTTAAAGCTTGCTGAATATTCATAATCTTGGATGCGCTCTGTTATGCGTAAATTTCTAAGAAGTTTTTGAAAATCTGATGGCCGTGCTGGCTTAAAATAGATTCAGGGTGAAACTGCACGCCTTCAACCGGCAATGTCTTATGTTTTACCCCCATAATCTCTTCCATGGAGCCATCTTCTTCATTGGTCCAGCAGGTGACTTCTAAGCATTCTGGCAGCGTCGCCTGATCAATCACCAAAGAGTGATAGCGCGTTGCGGAAAATGGAGAAGGCAGATTACTGAAAATGCCCTTATCGCTGTGATACATGTCAGACAAGCGGCCATGCATGACTTTTTTTGCGCGGATAATATCACCGCCAAAAGCCTGTCCAATGGCTTGGTGGCCTAAACACACACCCAGCAATGGAATCTTGCCTGCAAAATGCTGAATGGCAGGAATAGAAATACCTGCTTCACTTGGCGAACAAGGGCCTGGGCCAATGACCAAATACTTCGGTTGCCATCGCTCAATATCTTCTAAAGTCACGGCATCATTACGCACTACTTTTACTTCCTGATTTAACTCGCCAAAATACTGGACGATGTTGTAGGTAAAAGAGTCATAGTTGTCGATCATTAAAAGCATGAGCTTAACCTATTGAAATTACGCACTTAACTGTGCTTGATTAGTCCAAAGCGGCCCACAGTTTTCCTTGCTGGAGAAATGCAGCATTGATTATTTATATAAAGATAAATAAATCAGGAAAATGGAGCGCAAGTCATCATAGCAAAAAATAATCATTTTCGGCTGAACTATTTCGAGGAACAGGGGCGTGGCCTCGTGGATTCTGCCGATATCGCTATTAGGTTTTAGTGATATTCAGATTTGGCGCTAATTGGCCTGATGGCTGCTGATTAACGCCGCTGTTCAAGCAGGCAACCGCTTAAATGGATGCGGCAGTCATTCATGTCTAACATGCAATTGCTGTCCTGCGAGCAGCTCACGATTTAGAGAAAATGCTGCAGTCATTAAATGGATTGCAGTTAACTGCTGGGGAATAATTGTTGAGCAGCAAAATGAATTGCTGATGTGCAGAATCTGGATAAAACACTGCTGGAAAGAAATATTCACTCAAAAGGTGCATTTTTTGCCTGCATCTTTTTTCAGCATTATTTTACCGAAAAAATACAGCTTCAGCCTTGGATGATTTGAATGTCTGAATTTACAGCGCCAAACCTGCCGAGAGCTGGGGTTTGAGCGCTTAAAAATATTAAACAAGATGCCTTAAGTATTGAAGATTAAACAAAAAGATGAGTATTGATTTTATTCAGGCTATTTAAATGCATGCATGCGGAAATACCGCAGCGTAAAAGGCGCAGGAATAAGTGGATATGCATGATTGCACCAAATTGGAACATGTTGTGGCGCTTTTTGAACAAAATTAAATGAGAGTGTTTGAATATGGTGCATTTACTTTGGCACTCAGTATAATAGACACAAAGCAAAGCAGCGTAATCTTTAATTCTGATAAGGAATTCAATATATTATCTTTGTTTTTAAAAGTTGGTACGGTAATTGCTTTATAACTGCCAACTGCTAACACGCACTTAGCAAGTGCAACAAAAAAACATCGGAGCAAAATGAGCATGGCGAACAAGGTCCTTCAACTCATCCAAGAAAGTGGCGCAAAATGGGTCGATTTTCGCTTTACTGACACTAAGGGTAAAGAGCAGCATGTAACTTACCCTGCTGATACAATCGACGAAGACACATTTGAAGACGGCAAAATGTTTGACGGTTCTTCAATTGCCGGCTGGAAAGGCATCGAAGCATCTGACATGATTTTACGTCCAGATGCAGAAACTTGCTTCCTTGACCCGTTCTTCGCTGAAGCAACAGTTGTTGTAACTTGTGACGTAATTGAGCCATCTACTGGTCAAGGCTATGACCGTGACCCGCGCTCGATCGCTCGCCGTGCAGAAGAATACCTGAAATCTACAGGTATCGGTGATACAGCATTCTTTGGCCCAGAACCAGAATTCTTCGTATTTGACGAAGTAAAATGGGACATCGATATGTCTGGCGCGCGCCATACATTGATTGCTGAAGAAGCGGCTTGGTCTACTGGTAAAGACTACGAAGCGGGCAACTCTGGCCACCGTCCACGCGTTAAAGGCGGCTACTTCCCAGTACCTCCTGTAGATTCTTCACAAGATATGCGTGCAGACATGTGTGCAAAAATTGAAGACATCATGGGCCCAGGCCGTGTAGAAGTTCATCACCATGAAGTTGCATCTTGCCAATTAGAAATCGGCGTAAGCTTCAATACGATGGTTCGCAAAGCTGACGAAGTTCAACAGTTCAAATATGCTGTTTGGAACGTTGCTCACCAATATGCAAAAACTGCGACTTTCATGCCTAAACCAATGGTTGGCGATAACGGTTCAGGCATGCACGTTCACATGTCGATCTCTAAAGACGGCAAGAACTTGTTTGCTGGTGATGAATATGCAGGCCTTTCTGAAATGGCGCTGTACTTCATCGGCGGTGTAATCAAGCACGCTCGTGCATTGAACGCAATTACGAACCCTTCTACAAACTCGTACAAGCGTTTAGTGCCGCACTTTGAAGCGCCGATCATGCTTGCTTACTCAGCGCGCAACCGTTCTGCTTCTATCCGTATTCCTTACGTATCTAGCCCGAAAGGCAAGCGTATCGAAGCGCGTTTCCCTGATCCAATGATGAACCCGTACTTAGGTTTCGCTGCATTGCTGATGGCTGGTCTTGACGGTATCCAAAACAAGATTCACCCAGGTGAAGCTGCTGACAAGAACCTGTACGATCTTCCTCCTGAAGAAGAAGCAAAAATTCCAACTGTTGCTCACAGCTTGGAAATGGCGCTTGATGCTCTTGAAGCGGACAACGAATTCCTTCTTAAAGGCGGCGTGTTCACTAAAGAAATGCTGGGTGCTTATGTTGAACTTAAACGTGAAGATGTTCGCCGTTTAAATACAACAACTCACCCTGTTGAATTCGACATGTACTACAGCCTGTAATTCTTCCGGTCTTTAGACCTAGAATCACAACTGTAAAAAAAACCCGCCTTGTGCGGGTTTTTTTGTATCATGCATTGATACGTTTCAGATATGGCATCCAAATTTATGGCGCAGCGTAAAAAGCATACAGGGTTTTTCCCTTGGAATGACCCCAAGGATCATGCAAAAGGCTTCAAGCTGAATTTTTCAGAAGTGACTTATATAGAAGTCGGCCGTACTCCTGAAGGCTATAAGCAGGCGCAATTTGTGGCATTAAAAAATCCTGAACTGGCTTTGCAATATGATTATCCTCAAAGCTTTTATTTGAGCAGTGAAGGATTGATTTTACAAAAAATGCCCAGCGGCAAATTTGAAGTGATTGCAAAAACAGACAATGGTTAATGATCGAATTAACCATGTTCAATGATGCGCCAACAAAAAGCGTTAAACAGATATTTTACAGGTAGAGTTATGCAGCATATTCCCGCTGAACTGAAATCATGGCTGTATGCGTCAGGTTCATTGACCCAGCAGCTGACTGATTTAGCAGATGGAAAATTTATGGTTCAGCCGGTAAAAGAACATTTTCAGCGTCTGAACTTTATCGATGCAAAATGGATGAAAATGCCTTATCAGCACACATCCTGGGTGCGTGAAAGCTATTTATACGGCTGTGAAGAACAGCCTTGGGTGAAAGCCAAAAGCATTTTTCCGATCTTGAGCTTGCAGCAGCGCGCGCGGATATTTAAGCATATTGGCACTAAACCGATTGGCTTTTTTTTGTTTCAGCGCACAAACCCAGCATGTGAACGCCGTGTGATTTGGCTTGAAGATGGCTGGACTCGGCAGAGCTGTTATACTTGGCACGGCTGCAAATTCATTGTGCAGGAAACTTTTCTGGAAAGTTTTGAACAGTATTTGCAAAAGCAACATTCTGCAGGTTAAGGATCGTTATGACAGCTGTGCATCAAATTACTTGGCGTGAACGTCTAGAAGCCTATTATTACCTCTGCCGTTTTGATAAGCCGATTGGCACAGAATTGGTTTTTTGGCCGACCATGTGGGCGCTGTGGATTGCAGCAGAGGGCATACCGCCAATTGGTATTCTGATTCCGATGGTACTAGGCACGATATTTATGCGTGCGGCTGGCTGCGCCATCAATGATTTTGCCGACCGCAAAGTGGATGCACATGTTGAGCGCACCAAAACCCGCCCTTTGGCAACAGGCATTATTTCTGCAAAAGAAGCCATTTATGTGTTTCTTGCTTTAGTCTTCGCTAGTGCATGCATGTTGCTGTTTCTGCCCATTGAAACGTTTTATTGTGCTTTAGGCGGGCTTTTTCTCGCTTTTATCTATCCTTTTATGAAGCGCTATACGCATTTGCCTCAGGTTGTTTTAGGCATGGCTTTTTCATGGGGAATTCCAATGTCCTTTACAGCAATAGGCAAACCGTTAGATTTAACCTGCTGGCTTTTATACTTTGGCAATTTGGCGTGGACGGTGGCGTATGATACGCAATACGCGATCACCGACCGTGAATATGATTTAAAAATTGGCGTAAAATCCACCGCAATTTTATTTGGCAAATATGACATTGAAATTATTTCGGCACTGCAGGCTTTAAGTATTGTACTGATTGGTTCGGCACTGTATTTAGAACACTTGCTGCTGCCATTTGGTTTGCTGGCGTTACTGGCTGTGGCTGCTGATTTTATCTATCAATGGACCAAAACCCGTGACCGCGATCCGCAGCGCTGTTTTTGGGCTTTCCGCCATAACCGCTGGGTTGGGCTTATTATCTTTATCGGCATTTTCTTTGCGGTTTTATGAAATATGTGCATAAGAAAGTGTGATGCAATTTACAAAAAATAAATAATATATTGACGCATATTACGAAAAGCACCTAATTGAGGTGCTTTTTTTATGCTTAATTATTTAAATCTCGTGATGAGATTCCGGCGAATAACAAGAAAGGGACATGAAAAATGAATCAGGTGCTTAAACAAAGTTTGTTGGCGGCTGCATATTCTTCAGCCTTATTTTTAACGGCTTGCGGCAGTGGAGATGACGAGGACTGGAATATATGGTCTTCTAATATAAACGCTTATGCAGTGGATCCCGATGTGTCTGCACTGGCGGCGAAACATGAAATTTTGACTTATAAAATGCAAAGTGTCGCAGGCAAGGAGATTAATGCAACAACCTTAATTTTTATTCCTGCTGGCGCTGCACCCTCAGGTGGCTGGCCTGTTGTGGTTTGGGCGCATGGCACAACAGGCGCTGCTGACCGATGCGCTCCATCTCAGAATGTTTTAGCGGGCTCTGAAAAGGCTCTAGTGAAAGCTTTACTGGCTAAAGGGTATGCTGTTGTTGCCCCTGATTATGAGGGTTTGGGCAATACTGCAGTTCCGCACCCTTATTTGAATCTGGAAAGCGCGGCAACATCTATTCTGTCAGCGGTGAAAGCTGCGCATGATCAGTATGGAAATTTATCTAAAAACTGGAGTGTGATTGGCTGGTCTCAGGGCGGTCATGCGGCCTTGGCGGCGGCTCAGTACCAGCAAGCGCTGCTGGGCTATAATTTTAAAGGCACTGTAGCCATTGCGCCTGCTTCTTATTTAGCAGAAACACTGGATGAAGATCTAAATACGGCGCAAAACAAAGCGGCAGCAGCTTTAAGCGCGGGGGATGCTGCCGCATTTGGCCAGGCCATCGGCATTGCAGCGACAGCCTACGCTTATGCGGCCATTGTCAGTTCAGGCATTAAAGCTGAAACGCCAGCATTTCAATATGCGCAGTCATTTCTGCCGGCAAAAGCTCCTATCGCTGCATTGGCGGAAAGCATTTGTTCACCAGAGCTGGGGATAAAATTCGCCGCAGACATGCAGCAATATATGGGAACAGATTACAGCAAATTTTTTACCTATACGGCTTTGCAGCCAAATTTCTTAACTGATCCGGATATTGGGCAATATCTGAATGATAATACACCGGGAATGGTCAAATTAGATAAGCCTGTAGTGATTTATCAGGGCGAGGCGGATACGACGGTTCCAGTGGATATTACGACGGATTTGGCGGTCAATATGGATGGATTGGGTACAGATGTCCGGCTGGAGCCTTTCGCGGGTGAAACGCATTCAACGGTCTTCTCTAATAATATTCCGGCTTTGGCGGATGAGATTCATGACTTGATGACCGCTAATTAAACAACAGATTGCCATCATACAAGGAGCATTGGCTCCTTGTATGATTTTTAGTGTATTGTTGCGGCTTTTAATTCCCGGCAAATCATCTGCAAGGCCTGATGGCTGGAATTTTTTCTGAAACTGGCATACAGATGCAGCGGCGTGATTTCAAAATCGGTTGCGACGGTCTGCACATCCTCACTTAAAAACTTCAGCAGGTATTCTGGCGCAAAGCTGTAGCCCATGCCCATATTAATCAGATTGATATGCTGCAGCACATTGGTGACCCAATGCATCTGCCGCTGCGGCAGCTGTTCCAGCGCAATGATTTGATGAATATTTTCATAAAATACCGGGGAGGCGCCTTGTTCGCACATAATGATGCTCTGCTTGCTTAAATAGTTGCGCGTTACCGTATGGCCGCTGCTGTGCAGTTTTTTGGACGCCACTAAATAGATTTTCTCGGTCATCAGCTGAATATTGTCATAGTCGTCATGCTGCAGTGCAAAACGGGTAAAGCTGATGTCCAGCTCAGATTTTTTCAGTTTATGAATCTGCTCTAGGCAGGTTAGGCTTTGAATATGAATGCTGATATTGGGAAGCTGCTTTTTCAGCTTTTCTAAAATCAGCGGCATGATTTTTAATTCCGCCACATTTAAAAAACCGATATGAATTTGATTTTTCTTTTGATGCGCCACCTGCTGAGCGGCCGCCGCGGCTAAATTGGCGCTTTCTATCGCATTTAAAGCATGCTTTAAAAAAGTCCGCCCTTCATCGGTCAATTTGATTTGCTTGCTGGAGCGGTCGATCAGCTGTACGCCAACCTCTGCTTCCAAATCCTTAATTTGCTGACTTAGGGACGGCTGAGCGGTAAACAGCTGTTCTGCTGCTTTGGTAAAACTGCCGTATTCTGCAACTGCTGCAAAATATTTTAAATGGCGCAATTCCATAGCGTATGACCGTTGAAAAATTAAAAAGAATCTGCAGCCAAACGCGGCTTCAAATTCAAATGAGTATGCATTCAAGCAGACGAAAAAAATATGCAACTATCGTTTAGAGGTCTGGGTGTGGGGCGCAGCTTCAAACTTTTTTAAACTGCTTAGCAGCGCTTTTGGCCTGTAGGCCAAAGCTATACAGTAATTCAAATGCGGAGCTTGATATGCCGAAGCAATACGATACGGACGTTTTAATTGTGGGGACTGGGCCTGCCGGCTCTACTTTAGGTTTGGCTTTGGCGAACTATGGCATTAAAGTGCAGCTCTTTACACAATTTAATTGGCTCGCCAATAGCCCGCGCGCCCATATTACCAATCAGCGCGCGATGGAAGTGCTGCGCGATTTAGGTGTAGAAGAACAAGTCAAAGGCATTGCGACGCCGTGGCAAGAGATGGGGGAAAGCTTGATTACCACCAGCCTTGTTGGCGAAGAAATTGCCCGCATGAGCGCGTGGGGAACAGGCGATGAACGCCATGGTGATTATGTGCAGGGCAGTCCATGCCCTTTGGTCGATTTGATTCAGCCGAAAATGGAAGCATTGCTGGTAAAGAATGCCGGTGAGCGCGGCGCGATTTATCATTTTAATACCGAGTATTTGTCGCATACTCAAGATGACGATGGTGTAACGGCAGCTTTTATCAATCAAATTACAGGTCAGGAATTTAGCCTGCGCGCCAAATATTTAGTGGGCATGGATGGCGCGCGTTCAAAAATCGTTGAGCAGCTGAATTTGCCTTTGGAAGGGGTGATGTCGCGTGCGGGTACGGTATATGTAACGTTTAAAGCAGATCTGTCGCAATATGTGCAGCACCGTCCCGCTATTTTACAGTGGATTGTGAATCCTGAAGCCGGCTTTGGGGATATCGGCATGGGATTGCTCCGCGCCATCAGTCCGTGGGATGAATGGATTATGGGCTGGGGCTTTGACATTGAACAGGGCGAACCACAGGTGACAGAAACACAGGTGCGTGCGCGTTTAAATGCTTTTGTGGGAACTGAAATTGACGATGTTGAAATTCAGAAGGTGTCTTACTGGTATGTCAATCAGACTTGGGCAGCCAACTATTCGGTCGGCCGCGTATTCTGCGGCGGCGATGCTGTGCACCGTCATCCGCCATCCAGCGGCTTAGGCTCGAATACCTGCATGCAGGATGCTTTTAATTTGGCGTGGAAACTGGCTTATGCGGTGAAAGGCTGGGCGCAGCCAAGTCTGCTGGCATCCTATACTGAGGAACGGGCGCCAGTCGGCAAGCAGATCGTCGCCCGCGCCAACCAATCCCGTTTCGACTATAGGCATTTAAAAGATGTATTTGGTTTTGATCAAGGGGTGACCACGCAGGCGCAAATGCTGGATCGGATTTTTGCAGAAACAGAGGAAGCGGCAGAAATCCGTGAGCAATTATTTAAAGCGCTGGAGATTAAACATTATGAGTTTAATGCGCAGGGCACAGAATTGAACCAGCGCTATGCATCCAATGCTGTGGTTGCAGAATCGGATGAAGAAGTCTTCCTGCAAGACCCGCAATTGCATCTGCAAGCGACTACGCGCCCAGGCGCGAAAGTGCCGCATGCTTGGCTGGTGGATGCCAAAGGGCAAAAGCGTTCGACTTTGGATATTAGCGGCAAAGGCCGCTTTACCTTAATGACAGGCCTTTCGGGCACTGGCTGGAAAGCGGCTGCTGAAGCATTGGCATTGCCTTATTTAGACGTGGTTCAAATTGGTTCGCGCCAATTCCGTGATGTGTATGGCGCATGGAATGCCAAATCGGAAGTGCCTGAAGCAGGCGCGGTGCTGGTGCGTCCAGATGGTTATGTCGCGTGGCGTATGGTAAATAAGCCAAACGAGGGTTATGACTATGCTGCAGTCTTAAAACAGGTGCTGGCGCAGATTCAGCTGAGTGTTTAACACGTTTAGATAAATTTTGGAGCCTATTTTATCCAAGCCGGCAGCCTATGCCGGCTTTTTTTTGCGGATGTAAAATGGTGGAAGCATCTATTCAATGACGCGCAATTTCAGATGAATTTGTTATATTAGCGTTCGAAACTTTAAATGCAGTGATATAGCAGGTAAATGGGTATGCAGCAGCCACAGTCAAATGCAGCGAAAACCAGTAAGAAAAAAGTCATTATTTTGATGGCGCTGGGTTTGCTGATTCCAATTTTTCTCGTCACTATGGCTATTTTAGCTGTGAACAGTGACGCCAAAAATCAAGAAAAATATGCACAGCAAAAGGCTGAAATGCTGAAACGCATAGAAGCGCGTGAAGCGGCGGAACGGGCTAAAGCAGCGCAAGATCAGCCTAAAGTTGCACAAAATGAAAATTTGAAAAATAAACAGCAGAATGATGCCGCTCAACAGCAATAAGCCGTATCGGGAGCAGCTGAAAATCAGCCGGATTTAACGCCAAGTCAATTGAGCTTATTCATTTGAGGGCTTGCCGTGTCCAATAAAAAACCGCCGTCGATGATGGCGGTTTTTATTTGATCTGGATGGAAAGTTTGTCATTTAGCATCAGATTCAGTATAGTTATGAATTATTAAATATGTTAACTATTTTTAATTCTTTATGTAATTGAAATAAATATTAAAAATTTAATAGTACGCTTATTTTCAAGTCAATGGATGGAACTGAAAAAAGGCAGAGAAGTTGGAAAAATCATCCTTTGGGATGACTTCGGTGCAGATCGACACCGCTAGAATGCTAGGTATTGTCAGACCATAAACAAGGAAGAGCGATGCATACAGATTTAATCATCAACGGACAGCAGATTCAGGGGCAGGCATTAAGCTTTGCAGTCATCAACCCAGCCAATGAAAGTGTTATTGCAGAAGTGGCCAGTGCGTCAGCGGGACAGGTCAATGATGCAGTTCGCACTGCATTGCAGGCATTTAAAGCTTGGAAAAATGTATCAGATGATGCGGTTAAACAGGCTTTTGCAAAAATCGCGGCTGATATCCGTGCGGAAAAAGATGAAATAGCGCAACTGATTACCTTGGAGCAAGGCAAAACCATCGGCATGGCGCAGTTTGAAGTGGATGCTGGCGCCAGCTGGATTGATTATCTTTCAGGTTTGGACATTCCCGTAGAAACGATACAGGAACCTAAGGGTAAAACCATTAAAGTCTATAACCGCCCATTGGGGGTGGTTGCTTCTGTGACGCCGTGGAATTGGCCGTTCATGATTGCAGTGTGGCATATCTTTCCTGCGCTTAAAACTAAAAACTGCGTCATCAACAAGCCATCAGAATATACGCCGCTCAGCACCATCAAGCTGGTGGAAATTATTAACCGCCATGTGCCTGCTGGCGTGTGCAGCATTGTTTTAGGCAAAGGTGAGATTGGGCAGGCGCTGACGGAGCATGCTGATGTTGCGAAAGTGACTTTTACAGGCTCGACACGTACTGGACAGAGCATTTTAAGCCATTCGGTCAGCTCGCTGAAAAGCGTGGTGCTGGAATTGGGCGGCAATGACGCCGGCATTGTTTTGGCGGATGCTGATGTGGAACGTACTGCGCAAGGCATTTTTGCCTCTGCCTTTTTAAATGCGGGGCAAACCTGTGCAGCGCTGAAGCGGCTGTATGTGCATGAAAGTGTTTATGAGGCTTTGACTGAAAAGCTGGTGCAGATTGCAAATGCGCAAGTGATTGGCGATGGCGCGAATCCTGAAGTGACCTTTGGCCCAGTACAGAATAAAATGCAGTATGACAAAGTGAATGCGCTGATTGCAGATGCCGTAGCGAGGGGCGGTCAGGTTTTGACGGCGTCAAAAGCGCTGCCGGATCATGGATATTTTATTGCGCCTGCGTTAATCGCCAATGTGCAGGAAGGCATTGCTTTAGTGGATGAGGAGCAGTTTGGCCCGGTGCTGCCGATTATTAAATTTAATGCCGTTGATGAAGTGCTGGAGCGCAGCAATAATACGCAGTTTGGCTTAGGCGGTTCAATTTGGAGCACGGATTTGGCCAAAGCGGAACAGATTGCCAGCCAAATGGAAACGGGGACGGTCTGGATTAACAGCCATTCTGATTTATCGCCTGCGGCGCCGTTTGGCGGCTGGAAATTATCGGGTTTAGGGTATTCTTTTGGCTTGGAAGGCTTGCTTTTATTTACCCATAAGCAGGCAGTGCATATCAGCGGCTGAAAATAAGCGCCTCTTACAGGATGTAGGAGGCTTTCTTGGCTTATATATTGCTTATTAAATTTCCGGTAAGGATAGGTGGAAATTATGCTTAATCATCAGTTTTTAACAGAATTCAGTCAAAACTTTATAGAGCAGGTGCAGCGGATAATTAATATTGATGGATATTTAGTATATTCGATTGATCATATTGATCGGGCTTATGGTTATCATGCATTCAATATACCTAAAAACTCTTTGGATGAGTATTTAAATCATAAAGTTGAAAATGATCCTGTGTCATTTACCCGGTTTTATAACAATAAAAATAATAATGTGGAATTGCTCAGTCATCATCAGTGTGATGAAAGCTATGCAGACTTTATGGCGCGCTGGAAAATACAGGATACCGCAGAAATTTTTTTCCGCAAAAGAAATGGCGACCCTATACTGGGGCTTAGCATTGTGCGTGAAAATGAAAAGGTGCCTTTTACCGTGCAGGATCAGAGAGTTTTAGAGTCTTTTTATCAGCTGTCTAAAAAGTATTTTTACCATCATACCGATACCATTGATAAAGCGGATATGTCTGCTTCATACAGTTTAACCAAAAAAGAAATTGCGGTTTTAGAACAGTTAATGAACGGCATTAATAATAGCGAAATTTCATTAAATTTAAACTGCAGCCTGGCAACAGTTAAAACACATGTGCAGCATATTTATCAAAAAATAAATGTCAAAAACCGTCAGGAATTAATCTGTAAATTTTTAAGATAAAATCATCCTTAAGGTGGATTTTTTATAATATTAAATCCTCTATTTTAAATCCATAGTGTTTTATTAATTATGGATTTTGGGAATGAAATATAATCGAATTACACAGTCCTTAAAAAAATGGGCCGGTTTGAATTTAACGGTTGCCGCGGCCTTAATTGGCGTGCATCAGCAGGCTTTGGCGCATGGGCAGGCTGCAGACATGGTGCCGCTGTATCAGAACATGAGCGATTTTGGCGCTGATGTAAAAAAAGATGACTTCACCAATACCTATACCATTTCAAAAGGCTCTTTGGTGGTACGGGCTAAGCCCAATTCAGATACCGTTTTAGTCAATGGCAAGCCGCTGAAAGTCAGCGTGCCTTTGCTGGTCAAAAATGGCAAGGCCGAAGTCAGTAAAGAATTTGCATCAGAAATTTTTCAATCAGGCTTAGATCAGACCTTTAAAGTGGAATCTGCAGCGCATCCTTTAAACGGTTTAACCTCACAGGAAATTTCACAGACTTTTGAAGCGATCAGCAAGTCTGAATATGCTTATCCGAATATGCGTTTTTCAGAGATTAAATTAAAAGATCCTGAAAAAGACCAAGTTTGGGATGCTTTCATTAACCATAAAGAATTGACGCAAGACCGTGTGGCGGAATTCACTTTGCTTAAAGGCAAATCGGTGATTGAAGGGACGGTCGACCTGAAAACGCAAAAAGTGACGCAATGGAAAGTCTTGGAAAACACCCATGGCATGGTGCTGTACGATGATATGGTCGCGGTGCAGGAAATCATCACCAAAGATAAAAACTATAAAAAGGCCTTGGCAAAACGCGGCGTTAAAGATGTTTCTAAAGTGGTAACGACGCCGCTGACAGTGGGCTTTTTTGGCGGTAAAGACGGTTTAGGTCAAGAGCTGAATGTGCTGAAAGTGGTTTCCTATTTAGATACGGGGGATGGCAATTATTGGGCGCATCCGATTGAAAATCTGGTGGCCGTGGTGGATCTAGACCAGAAAAAAATTGTAAAGCTTGAAGAGGGCGCGATTATTCCAGTGCCGATGTCGCCCAATTCGATTGCCAATAAAAATGACAAATCACAGTTTAAGCCGCTGAATATGGTTGAGCCTGAGGGCAAAAACTTTTCCATTACCGGCCAAACGGTGCATTGGGGGCCATGGTGCTTCCATGTCGGTTTAGATTCCCGTGTGGGCTTAAAAGTATCGACTGTCACCTATAAAGATAAAGGTGAAAAACGCAAGGTCATGTATGAAGGGAACCTTGGCGGCATGGTGGTGCCTTATGGTGATCCGGATATGGGCTGGTACTTCAAATCCTATCTGGATTCTGGCGAATACGGCATGGGCACGCTGACCTCTTCCATTGAAAAAGGCATTGATGCGCCAGACAATGCAGTATTGCTGGATGCCGTTATTGCCGATTACACCGGGCAGCCGCGCGTCATTCCGAACGCCATTGCCATTTTTGAGCGTTATGCAGGCCCTGAGTTTAAGCATCAGGAAATGAACCAGCCGAATATCAGTTCAGAACGCCGTGAATTGGTGGTGCGCTGGATCAGCACCGTGGGCAACTATGACTATATCTTTGACTGGGTCTTTAATAATAACGGCATTATCGGCATCAACGCCGGCGCGACAGGCATTGAAGCGGTTAAAGGCGTCAAAGCCCGAACCATGCATGATGCGACTGCAAAAGAAGATACCCGCTACGGTACATTGATTGACCACAATATTGTCGGCACAACGCATCAGCATATTTATAACTTCCGTTTGGATATGGATGTCGATGGCGGCAATAACAGCTTTATGGAGCTGGATCCCGTCGTTGCTAAAAATACCCGCGGCGGCCCGCGCAGCAGCGCAATGGAGGTCAAAGAACGCACTGTGGCAACCGAACAGGAAGCGGCGCAGAAATTTGACCCATCAACCATCCGCTTAATTTCCAATGCCAACAAAGAAAACCGCATGGGCAATCCAGTGTCTTATCAAATGATTCCGTTTGCAGGCGGTACGCATCCAATCGCGAAAGGCGCGAACTTTGCGCCTGACGAATGGCTCTTCAAGCGTTTAAGCTTTATGGATAAGCAAATTTGGGTCACCAAGCGTGATCAAAATGAACAGTTTCCTGAAGGAAAATATTCAAACCGTTCGGTGAAAGATACAGGGCTGGGCGAGTTCGTTGCCAATAACGACAATATTGAAAATAAAGACTTGGTGGTGTGGATGACGACAGGCACAACACATGTCGCGCGCGCTGAAGAATGGCCGATTATGCCGACAGAATGGGTCTATACCATGCTGAAGCCATGGAATTTCTTTGACAGTACGCCAACCCTGAACAATGGCGCAGATCAAAAGCAGGCTGCTGAAAAAGAACAGCACAAGCACTGATGGATGCATCAGGAGGATCAGCAGGCAGCGGGTCCTCTTTTTTTTGGAAGATTGAAAAATAAGTTTTAAGGGGAATCAAATGAGAAAGACAATGTGTGCGGCGGCATTGCTGCTGAGCGGCGGCACAGTGCAGGCGGACATGGCCAGTTTGCCTGAAAATGTAAAAATTAAACCTGTTTTAGATGTGACCTTAGGCGCTTTTTACAGTGATAAAAGCTATAACAATCCGGATGCATCAGGTGAGGTATCTTGGCAGGAAGCCTATGCCAAATACGGTTTTGAAGCTGAAGTTCAGCATAATGGCGGCGCATTATACGGCAGCGTGATGGGCCTGAGTTCCGGTACTTTTGGGGATGGAGATGCAGGCGGCATGACCACAGGCAAAGAGCGAAGAACTTCGTTGGAAGAATGGACAGCCGGCTGGCGCAATGGTTCGGCGGAAGACGCCAGTTTTGATCTGCGGGCTGGCCGGCAAAATATTCAAATCGCCGATGGATTTATTGTGGCGGGCGATGCGCTGAATGTGGGCAAAGGCATTGCAGATGGTGAGCTGAACCGCGGCGGCGGCTACTATTTGGCGGCGCGCCGCAGTTTTGATTTTGCTGTGCAAATGAAGCTGCAGCTGAATGAACAGCTGAAAACCCAAGTGTATTATTTAGAGTCAGACAATAAAGCGCAATATCAACCAAAGTTATGGGCAGCAGATGCAGAATATGACTTTGGCAAAGCATCTGCTGGATTGACCTATCTGCAAGTGACCGATCTTGATGATCCAAATCAGGACTCATTGCGTGATGACCTGAAAGATATTTCGCTGCGGGTGAAAGCGCAAGTCAATGCGCAGCTGGCGTTCAGCGGAGAATATGTGCATCAAGATCAACAACATCATAATGAAAATGCATGGTACGCCGCTGCACATTACACCTTTGATCAGCTGCCGTATCAGCCTGTTTTAGGCTACCGCTATTCATCTTTCTCAGAAAATTATGATCCGCTGTTTTACGGCAATACCGATGCAGGCTTCGGCACATGGTTTCAAGGTGAAGTCGCTGGCAATTATGCAGGGCCGTTCAGCAGCAATGCGCGGATTCATCAGCTGTCACTGCAGGCATCTATGAAAGAGAATTTGCATGTAGGATTGCTGGCCTATCAGTTTGATACTATAAAAAAAGAGATTGAAAATTTAGATGGCCATGAAGTCGATGCTTTTGCCGTGTGGTCACCGACAGCAAATATCAATGTGATTCCTTTGGCTGGCTGGTACAAGCCGAAAAAAGATATCGATCATGGCGGCAGCCAAGCGGGCGGTACAGGCAGCAATGTTTATGCTCAGCTGATTCTGCAGTATCTGTATTAAATGCAAAACGAACCAATTAAAAAAGTACCGCAATTGCGGTACTTTTTTAATTGCTGGCATGGATGAGCTTTAATCTTCCACCCCTGCAAAATTATGATGGTTTTGCTGCCAATCAGGCCGCATCTAACGCATGGGTGATCAGCGCCGCGCCCGTCACGGCTTTAATCTGCTCGAGTGTGACATCTTTCGCCAATTCCACTAAAGCAATCCCTTTTTCAGTTATATCCATCACGCCTAAATCCGAGATGATGCGGGTTACCACACCTTTACCCGTCAGCGGCAGGGTGCATTGCGGCACAATTTTCGGACTGCCGTCTTTGGCATTGTGCTCCATCAGCACCACTACTTTTTGCACGCCAGCCACCAAATCCATAGCGCCGCCCATGCCTTTGACCTTTTTGCCCGGAATCATCCAGTTGGCGAGATCGCCAGTTTCAGAAACTTCCATTGCGCCTAAAATCGCAATATTGACATGACCGCCGCGGATCATCGCGAAAGACTCTGAGCTGGAAAAGAATGCCGCGCCTTTACGCGCAGTGACGGTCTGTTTGCCCGCATTGATTAAATCTGCATCGACTGTTTCTTCAGTTGGAAATTCATCAATGCCGAGCAGGCCATTTTCAGACTGCAGCCACACGTTGATATTCTCTGGAATATAGTTGGCAACTAAGGTTGGCAGGCCAATGCCTAAATTGACATAAAAGCCATCTTCCAATTCTAAAGCCGCGCGCTGCGCCATTTCATTACGTGTCCAAGCCATGATCAAGCCTCCGCCTTTAAGGTTAATTGTTCAATGCGTTTTTCAGGCGCTGTATTGAGCACAATGCGGTTGACATAAATGCCCGGCAGATGAATATCATCTGGATCTATTTCGCCAATCTCTACCACTTCTTCAACTTCAGCGATGGTAATCTTGCCTGCCATGGCGCACTCAGGATTAAAATTGCGCGCGGTTTTGCGAAATACTAAATTTCCGGCTTTATCGGCCTTATAGGCTTTCACTAAAGCGACATCTGCCGTAAGAGAGGGTTCTAAAATGTATTCTTTGCCGTCAAATTCCCGTACTTCCTTGCCTTCGGCAATTAAAGTGCCCACGCCAGTTTGGGTAAAGAATGCGGGAATTCCTGCGCCGCCAGCACGCAGTTTTTCGGCCAATGTGCCTTGAGGGGTGAGTTCAACTTCTAATTCGCCATTTAAATATTGGCGTTCAAATTCTTTGTTCTCGCCGACATAAGAAGAAATCATTTTTTTGATTTGCTTGGTGTGCAGCAGTTTGCCTAAGCCGAAATCATCTACACCCGCATTGTTGGAAATACAGGTCAGGCCCGTCACGCCGGTATTTTTTAAAGCGTCGATCAGCGCTTCAGGAATGCCGCATAAACCAAAACCGCCAACGGCAAATGTTTGATTGTCTGCCGCAATATCCGCTAAAGCAAGTTCTGCACTTGCCGCCAGTTTGTTCATTCTCAAATTCCTTTTTTGCTTTATTATTTTTTAACACCGCGCTTAACAATTGAGAAATTGATTCTTTCTAACGCCTGATCAGAAAAACTCATTAATGCACGCAAGGCAGCCGTGTGAAGCCTGCATGCAGGGCAAGCGGATTTTGAAAATGAAGAATTTTTTATGAATAATTTAATTGGTTTTATGGTTCATTGATGAAGATGCTTTAAAGCATGGCTCAATGAAAATCATGCTGTAAAACAGTTTCTATAAAATGTGTGGAAATATTGGAAAGTTCATCATCTTTTTTATAAATGATGCCCACAGGAAGCTGAACATCATTGTCTTCAATTTCAATTAATACGTTTTGTTCTAAATTAATAAAATTTTTGAAATGGCGGGGAATGGCGCTGACCCCCATGCCGTAAGCGGTAAAATGCGATAGGGAGCTGATCTGGTGACACTCAACTTTTAAATCTAAGTGAATCTTGTGCAAAGCGCAGTGCTGTTCGATGACCTTGCGGATAATGGAAGGGCTTTGCAGCGTGACAAAAGGCTGAGAGCATAGCTCCAGCCAAGTGATGCTCTTTCGGCTGCTTAAAGCATGGCCCTTTGGCAGCAAGGCTAAGAAATCCTCATTAAATAAAGGCTGAAAAATCAACTGATCGCTCATTTGCGGATTAAAGCAAATGCCGATTTCAAAAATGCCTTCCTGCACTTTTTCAATAATTTTTTCATTGGGGATGTCATGAATGGAAAAATTAATATTGGGATAGCGCTTTGAGAAATTCTGCATGACGGCGGGCAGGATAGCATGTGTCGCAAAAGGCATGGAGGCAATG
Source organism: Acinetobacter bouvetii DSM 14964 = CIP 107468 (assembly GCF_000368865.1). GTDB lineage: Bacteria > Pseudomonadota > Gammaproteobacteria > Pseudomonadales > Moraxellaceae > Acinetobacter > Acinetobacter bouvetii. Next base: position 889,373 of record NZ_KB849727.1, on the reverse strand, counting down.
TTTAAAGTGCCGCGGTTTAATTTGAACCGCTGCTTGACATCTTTTTCCATATCCTCCCAATTGGCCAATAATTTTCTTGCATAGGGGATGAGTGATTGGCCTTCCGCAGTCATTTCTACTCGGCGGGTATTGCGTTTAAAGAGTTTGCCGCCCAGTTCTTCCTCTAAGGTCTTGATGCTCAAACTCAAAGCGGATTGGCTTAGGCACAATTCATTGGCGGCATTGGCATAATTTAATGCGCGCGCTAAGACTAAAAAGGCTTTTAACTGCTTGAGTGTCATCCGTGGGCCTTATCAAAAGAAGTCAATAACGGTTCATAATAGCGAAGGCTGATAAAATTGGCATTCATCTGCTTAAAGTTCAAGCCGAACTTGATAAAAACACAGGAAAATGAACTGATATTTTATTCAATAGTTTGTATTAATAATTATAAGCTGAAAAATACGGATTGCGGGAGTTTTAAGATGTTGGCTATTCAGCATTATGTGTTTTTTAAATATTAAAAATATAATGTGCTTTCAGATCAAAAGTTTAAAGCTAATGTGGCGCATCCATTCCTTGCATTGGTACCGCCAATTTGAGTTGCGTAATAAATAGCTGTACTGCGCATACGCTTTTGCTGATTTCATTTAAAAAAGCAGCTCAGGGTTGAACTGCTTTTTTATCATTGTTTCTGGGGGGATGGCTTAGGCATCCACTTTCGCAGCGGCTGAGTTGTTGTCTAACTCTGATGCATGCAGGAAGTGCGTATGATCAGGCGCGCGCTTGGTCTTAGACCATTGCTCCAGCATGTCATGCTTCATGTCTTCCGTGATCATGGCAATTTTTTCAGGCGCTTTTTCATCGTCATATGCCAGTTCCAAACGGTGGCCGTTGGGATCAAAGAAGTAAATTGAATGGAAAATACCGTGATTGGTAATGCCCAGCACATCAATGCCGTTTTCTTCTAAATGCGCTTTTGCTTCAATTAATGCAGTGCGGTCTTTGACTTTCAGCGCAATATGCTGCACCCATTTCGGGGTGTTTTCGTCACGGCCCATTTCTGGCTGGGTCGGCAGCTCAAAGAAGGCGAGAACATTGCCATTGCCTGCATCTAAAAACAAATGCATATAGGGATCAAAGGCTTTGGTCGACGGCACATGGTCTTCAGCAAAAGCTAAAATAAAGTCCATATTCAGGTTCTTTTTGTACCATTCTACCGTTTCTTTTGCATCTTTACAGCGGTAGGCCACGTGGTGAATTTTTTCAATTTGAATGGTCATGTTGAATATCCTTATTTGCGTAATTAACAGTTAAGCCGCATCTGGCTGCGTTTCGGGCGCAGCCTTTTGGAATGCATCCAATGCATTGCAGTGGGCGTATATAGATTGAATTTTTGGGTAAGCTGATAAATCAATATTGAAACGCAGCGCGTTGTACACTTGCGGAATCAGGCAGCAGTCAGCAATGGTTGGGTCGTCGCCAAAACAGAATCGCCCATTGGAATGAACCAGCTGCGCTTCTAAAGCATCAAAGCCCACTTTGACCCAATGCGTATACCATGCATTTTTCTGTTCATTGCTTAAGCCCAATTCACCAGTTAAATGCTGCAGTACGCGCAGGTTGTTTAATGGGTGAATGTCGCAGGCGATGCTCAGGCTGAATGCACGGGCAAGCGCACGCTGCTGCAGGTCTTGCGGCAGAATGTTATGCGCTGGAAATTTTTCTTCAAGATATTCCAAAATGCTGAGTGACTGGGTCAGGGTGAAAGCATCATCCACCAAAGCAGGAACCAATTCACTTGGATTAACTGCACGGTAAGCTTCGCTGTGCTGTTCACCGCCGTTATTCAGTAAATGCACTGGAATTATCTCTGCATTGAGCTGCTTTAGATTCAGTGCAATACGCACGCGGTAAGCCGCAGAGCTGCGGAAATAACTGTAAAGCTTCATGCGCATGATACTTCGGCAGCATGTTCAGCAAAATGAAATGCAACGGCAGGACGCACTTTGCCTGTGACTTCGCCAAAGCCAATGCGCAAACCGCCTCTTTCACAAAAGCCTTTCATAATGAGGGTGTCGCCATCTTGAATAAAGCTGCGTTCTTCGCCATTCGACAGTGTTAACGGCTTGGTGGCATTCCAAGTAATTTCCAGCAGTGAACCATATGAGTTAGGCGTTGGACCGGAAATGGTGCCAGAGCCCATTAAATCACCAACTTGCACATTGCAGCCGGCAATCGTGTGGTGGGTTAACTGCTGCGCCATCGACCAGTACATATATTTAAAGTTGGTTTCGGAAATCACATCCGCTTGTACCGCACCTTCAGGTTGAATTTCGACAGATAAATTGATGTCATAGCTGTTGCTGCTGTGGTCTTCGCGCAAGTAAGCCAGCGGCTGCGGCTCTTGGACTGGCGAATGGGTTTTGAAAGGTTCAAGCGCTTCCAAAGTCACAATCCAAGGCGAGATTGATGAGGCAAAGGTCTTGGCATTGAACGGGCCGAGCGGCACGTATTCCCACTGCTGTAAGTCACGTGCAGACCAGTCATTAAACAGCACCATGCCAAAGATATGATCCCATGCATTTTCAATGGCAATCGGTTCGCCTAAATTGTTGGCTTTGCCCACAATAAAGCCGGTTTCCAATTCAAAGTCCAGTTTGCGGCAGGCAGAAAATTGCGGACGGTCGGCATGGGGCAGTTTGATCTGGCCAGAAGGGCGGACAATATCTGTGCCGCTGACGATGACAGAGCTTGCGCGGCCGTTATAGCCGACAGGCAGTTCTGACCAGTTCGGCAGCAGGGCATTTTTAGGGTCGCGGAACATGCAGCCGACATTGGTGGCATGTTCTTTAGATGAATAAAAATCGGTATAGCCAGGCACGTGCACGGGCAGATGCAAAGTGACATCGTCCTGCTTAAAGAACACTTGTTCACGCAGGGCTGGGTTGTCGCGCAGTTCGGCATTGTCTGCAGACAGCAATTCCTGAAGTTCAGCACGGATTTTAGACCAGTTGGCTTTGCCGGATTCAATGAATTTGTTCAATGTGCTTTGCGCAAAGTAAGTTTCGCCAGCTTGAATTTTCAAATAGCCATTCGCTTCGAGGGCCGCCAAGTCCAGCACCCATTCGCCGATGGCTGTACCTGCGCGGCGCACGCCGTCTTGAGTGTTGCTGAAAATGCCATAAGGCAGGTTTTGAATTGGAAAATCTGAATTTTGGGCGACGTCTATAAATGAGTTCAATGGGCGGGTCATTTCTATATTCCTTTTGACTGAGCAAAGCAATCCATGCGTTTGACACGTTTGCATTGAGAAAAATAAGCATCAGGGGTTCCAGGCATTGCGCAAATTGATGATTTTGCAAATCATATTTTTATAAAACTTTGAAATATAAATGTTTTATAAAAAATTACGCCTAAGGTCTTAGAAGCCTTGATTTTTACGATTAATCTCATCATACTCATTTTAACAAATTACGCAATATATAAATTAATTATGAATTACGTAATTTATGGGTTTTGAAATTAACAGATCAGGAGCATTGCTTAAAAGTTTATTGCGGCCAATTTTGTGTTTAGCGCTTTTTAATCAGACTGCTTCGCGTAAAATACTGATCATTAAATTGAGAGTTAAAAGACGAATGTCTGAAGAAAAAACACAAGGCGGGGTGCAGTCTTTAGAGGTCGGCTTAAATGTATTGGATGCACTGATTGCGCACCGTACGCCGATGATGCTGAAAGAACTTTCTGAAAAGCTGTCGATGCATCCGGCAAAGGTTCACCGCTATGTGGTGAGTCTGGTGCGGATGAATTACGCCAAGCAGCTGGATGACGGGCGCTATGCGCTTGGTGATCAGGCCTGGCGTTTAGGGCTGAGCTGTATACAGCGCACAGATATGATTCAGGCGGCTCAGCCGATGATTCATGCGCTGCACCGTGAAATCAACTGCGGCCTGCAAATCAGCAAATGGACGTCACAAGGGCCATTGGTGGTGCAGTGGATTGAACCGGATCAGCCCGTGTCGGTGATTACGCGGGTCGGTTCTGTCATGCCGATGCTGAATTCAGCAACCGGACGCACTTTTGCCGCTTTTATGGCAGAAGACATTGTGCGGCCTTTACTGGAAAAGGAATGGCAGCAGCGCCAAAGTTTGGGTCAGCAGGTCTATCCAGCCAATTGGGATGAGTTTCAGAAGATGAAACGCGCGATTTGTGACAAGGGCGCAGCGACCGTCTCTGGAGACTTGCTTGCTGGGGTAAATGCGGTGTGTGTGCCAGTGTTTAACCGCCATGGTGAAATTGAATTTTCCATTGCGGCATTGGGCAGTGACGCGCATCTGCCAATTGATTTTAATAATGAAAAAGTTAAAGCGCTAAAAGGAACAGCATCTGCTTTAACGGAATTGATCTCTCAAGGTTAAGCCTTTGCTTTCCTTGAGCAGAATATATGCAAGGAACTAGGGAAAGCAAAATGAAAAAAACGGAAAATCAGTTTTTTTACGGCTGGTGGATTGTATTGGCGCTGATGGCGGTTTCAGGTTCAGCCCTTGCGCTGACCATTACAACATTCAATATCTATCTGAACGCATTCACCCAGCAGGCGGGCATCAGCGCGACGCAATTTGCATTGTGCTCAACCATTATCAATATTACGGTGATGCTGTTTTCACCGAAAGTTGGCAAAATCCTGCAGGCGCATACCCAAAAAGCCTTACTGTTTTTCTTAACCGGTTTTTGCCTGAGTTATGCCGCATTTTCAATAGTCAGCAGCATTGCGGCGCTGTATGCCACCGCGGCGCTGTTCGGTTTTTTTTCGACCGGTTTAACCTTTATTCCGCCCAATATATTGGTAAATCGCTGGTTTGCAGAAAAGAAAGGCTTGGCGATGAGCATTGCGCTTTCGGGCAGCGCATTCTTTGGCATGGCGCTCAGTAAATATATCACCTACTGCATTCAGCATTTCAGTCTGGCTTTTGCTTATCAGACGGTGGCGGCGATCATGTTTGCGGCAGGAGCCGTGTTGATTGTCTTTATCATCAAAGACAGTCCGGAAAGCATAGGTTTAAAAGCATATGGCGCAGAGCAGGCGCTGAAACAGTCCGTGCCGGGAAATCAAACTGCACTGGTGCATTTGGCGCCTGCCGTATTAAAGAAAAAGCCTTTTTTCTGGTCGATGCTGGCGGCTCAATTTTTGGTGGGTTTTGTCGGCGGGGGGATTGTGCTGCAGCTGCCGGTTTATCTGCAAAATACTTTTGGCATGGAGCAGGCGGCAACATTTTTAGTGATTACTCTTGGCATCATGATTTTTGCAAAAGTGGCATTGGGCTGGCTGTATGACAAATTCGGGTCACTCAAAACCACAGCTTTAGTGGCGGCATCGGTTTTACTGACCTGTATTCCCTTTATTTTTACCGTTTCTGCAGATATGTGGATGCTGGGGCTGTTCGGTGCGATGTTTTGGGGTGTAGGTAATTGCATAGGCACGGTAACGCCGGCTGTTGTGGCCTCCAAAACCTATGGCCCAGCATATTACGGTGAAGTTTACGGCATTTGCCTGCGCTTTCAGACGCTGGGGATTGCCGCTGGCGTTCCGGCAATTTCAATGATTGCAGCCGCGACAGGTTCATTCACCATGGTCTGGGTGCTTTGTTCATTTTTAACTGTATTGCTGCTGAGCTTTTATGCTGTGGGCTTAAATGGAAGCAAAGCGTACCGCAGCCATACAGCTGAAGATTCGATTCAACTTAAAGACAGCATGCCGCTGCAGCCAGCAGGTTAAGCGGCTAAAAATATTTATTTATTGTAATGAAGACAAGGAGTTCAAGATGCATTTTCCAGCGGCAGAGCCAAGAAAATCACTGTATTACAATTATCAAGTTTTTCCGCACTATCATGGCGCGGCATCCGAAACGGCGGATGATCAAACGGTCACCGTTGTTGGCGCTGGGCCCATCGGCATGACCGCCGCATTGCTGCTGGCCAAGCAGGGCGTAAAGGTCATTTTGCTGTCTGCGGAACTGCAGCTGTCAGAAGGCAGCCGCGCACTGGTGTATACCAAGCGCTCAATGGAAATTCTGCAGGCGGCAGGCGCAGCTGAGCGCATTATGGCCAAAGCATTGCCGTGGACGCATGGCAATTCTATATATAAAGGGCAAATTGCCTTCCGCATGGCGTCACCGGTCAGTGAGCATGATCAGTTTGCACCATTGAATAATCTGCAGCAAAACTGGCTGGAGCATTTTTTGCTGGAAGAAATTCAGCAGCAGCCGAACATTGAAATGCGCTGGGGCAACAAAGTGGTGGATCATGAGCAAACCCATGATCAAGTCACTTTAACTATTGAAACGCCGGAAGGCGCTTATCAGCACACGTCTAAATGGGTGGTGGCAGCCGATGGCGGCCGTTCGCCGATCCGTGAGCGCATGAAGCTGCGGATGGAAGGCGCAAGCTACGAAGGGCGTTTTGTCATTGCGGATATCCGCATTAAACTGGATTATCCAACAGAACGCTTGGCTTATTTCTCTCCTGACTGGAATCCGGGCAATACCATTTTGATGCACCGTGAGCCGGACAGCATTTGGCGCTTTGATTACCAGCTCGATCCTGCGGTTTCTCCAGAAGAAGCTTTACTGCCGGAAAATCTGCATAAAGCGGTCAATGATCAGCTGAAGATGATTGGCAAAGATCATTTAGCATGGGAAATGGACTGGAGCACTGTGTATTCTGCACGGGCGCTGACCTTGGATAATTATGTGCATAACCGGATTATTTTCGCCGGTGATGCCGCGCATCTGCTGCCGATTTTTGGCGTGCGCGGCGCCAATACCGGTTTTCAGGATGCACAGGATTTGGCATGGAAACTGGCGGCGGTCGTGAAGGGCTGGGCGCCTGAAAAGCTTTTAGAAAGCTACAGTTGTGACCGGGTTGGCGCGGCGCGTGAAATTATTGCAGAGGCCGGAAAATCGACCCGCTTTATGGCGCCGCCGACGGAAGGTTACCGCCTGCTGCGTAACGCCGTGCTGTCCTTGTCTTTAGCGCATGAATTTGTGCGTCCGCTGTACCATTGGCGCACATCCCGCCCGCATGCCTATACGCATTCGCCATTAAACAGTCAGCATGATGATAATGCGCAAATGAATGAATTGACAGAAAATGGCGCGCTGATACCGAATGTTAAATTTGCCGATGGTTCGTTCCTTTATGATGCCATCTCTGGAAAATTCACGGTATTGGCACTGACAGAGCAAGGCCAGCTTCCTGCTTCATTGCATGCAGAAATTGCTGCGCTGAAAAAGCAAGGCATTCCAGTGCAGCTCGTAGCTTTAGCATTGGATGGCGTGACGGCTGATGGGGCAGACCGCACGGCTGCCATTGCGCCGGACGTGGCTGCAGAGCGCTTCTTTGCGCAGGCTGGAGCAATTTATTTAGTCCGTCCAGGGCATCATATTAACGGGCGATGGATCAATTACCGCGAAAATGCCATTACCCAAACCTTTCAACAATTTCTTCAAGCCGCCGAAGGAGCCGCAGCATGAACGCAATCAGCATTCCAGATTTAGAAAAAGTATATGACCTGCTGGCCGAAACCTTAGATGCCGTGCCTGAACAAAAGCGTGAGCTGTTTTTGGTCAAACTGGCTTTACTCAGCGCCAATCAAATCCAGGATGGCGCCGTGTACCAGCAGCTGATTCATCAGGCTAAAGTTTTTGAAGATTGATTGTATACTTGATGCACCAAATCCTAGCCGCTGCAAAGCGTCTGGGATTTTTTATTACAGTTCTGCATGGAGCAGGTTAACCCGCTGCTGCGATTAACATAGATGCAGAAAAGTCAAACCCCAAAGGCGCTTTACAAAATATCCTTTTGCAGATTATGCGCGCTGGGGATGCTGGTATAGCGCAGCACACGGTAACCGGCCTCCTGCAGCATGGCATCCCGTTCAGCATCTTCTTTTTCCTTGCCGATGTGGCTGGGATCATCCAATTCAATAATCACGATCACGCTGCAGTCTTTATCCAGCAGCACAAAGTCGGTCACCTTGCGGTTGAACTGATTGCGTATTTTGTAGTTTTGATTGGTAATGAGTGCGCTGAAAGCCACCTGCGCCAACACATGATGCTGCGGAAAAGCGCTGATTAAGCGCGTGTACATTTTGCTTTCGAAGGGGGTGATAACGCGTTTGGGAAAATATTTCTGCTTACGGAAAAAAAGCCGGGGAAACAGAATGCAAACTAAAGCAAAGCTTGCAAGGCAGCCGATAATAAAAAAAATAATTTGAGTTAAATTGAACACGGGAACTTTTGCTATACCGAAGAAAAAGCCCACGTCATAATGCGTGGGCTTTTAGAATTTGGCTCTCCAACCTGGGCTCGAACCAGGGACCTGCGGATTAACAGTCCGTCGCTCTAC
>NZ_KB849727.1:672744-880400 GCF_000368865.1 Acinetobacter bouvetii DSM 14964 = CIP 107468 | reverse complement strand
GGGCTTTTAGAATTTGGCTCTCCAACCTGGGCTCGAACCAGGGACCTGCGGATTAACAGTCCGTCGCTCTACCGACTGAGCTATTGGAGAATCTGCATGCGATTATAAGGAGATTTTCCCGAGGGTCAAGCGAAAACTGTCATCTTTATGGCATTTTTTAACTATATGCTTTTTATTTAAACAAAAGGGTTTGCTTTTAAAATTTACAGCCAGAAAGCCTTGCAATAGGAAAATCCACTTGTTAGTCTGAATTTAACAACAGAGAGTTTAAGCGCAAGCTTAGACGGTGTGGATTTAAACCAACTTGCCAGCACTAAAATGGCTAAACAGGAGAAAGCGAATGAATGCGCTGACTATTTCTCATCTATTTTCAAATCTTCAATCTTATCAAGCTCAGTATCTTTCGATTCTGCAGAACGCAGAACAGTACTTTACGCCCGTAGAAGATGCCTATATTCACGTATGGCCCGCTGCAAGACAGCCGCTCTATCTGGGGGACTTGCTGCAGCTGTGGCTGAGTGATAAGTGGATTGTGAACACGGAAAAATCGCCGCTGATCAATACCATTTTGCGCGATAAAAATAAGCCCGTCACTGAATTTGACCGTTATCTATTTAAGCTTGAAGGAAATTTATTTACTGGCCGGCACGTTGCTCAGGCTTGGTCAATTCACGCATCACAGTGCGAAACATTGAATGTGGGGAGTTTATTTCAGTTTTACTGCATCTTTAAAAGCTTAAACCGCCCCAAACCTCAAGCAAAATCATTGCAGCAGCCGGTTTAAGGCGCTTGCCGCCATTGGCTGGGATGCTCAGCGCTGAAACCAGCCAATTAACGATTCCAGCCAGCATTGCACATTCGGTTCAGGGGTTTTAAAACAAAGCGCTATAACGCCAATCAATGCTTAAGGGCGGATGATCATGCAGGTTGCAGTGGCATGGGCATACAGCTTGCCGTCTTCATCAATAATTTTCCCTTCTGAAATGCCTAAATTTTTACTGATATTGATCAGTGTGCCGACAGCCAAAAGTTCTTTGTTTTGCGGGATGGGGCGGCACATTTTAATATTCAGATCGATGGTGCCATAGCCTACGCCAGCTTCAAGCATCGTATGCACTGCGCAGCCGGTGACTGAATCCAGCACCGTCGCGGCAAAACCGCCATGCACGCCGCCCAGCGGATTTAAGTGGCGGTGATCGGCTTTAGCTTTAAAGCTGATGCTTCCCTCAGCAACTTCAAAAGGCTGCATAGGAATCGTTTCACTGATGCTTGCGGGAGGGATTTTGCCGTCACACATGGCCTGCAGCAGCTGTAATCCTGTCATTTCTTTTGGATGCATTCTGTTCTTCCTTTCTTTAATATCTAGTTCCTTTTTGGAACTTGATATTGATTAAACAAAATTCATCCGCGGGCGTCAATGCGCAGATTTGAATTCATCAGTACATTTATTGGTCTGTGTTAGGAGAGATAGGCTTTATCAAAACAGTCAAATTGCCGCAGAATTTTCATGGCAATCTCTTCGCCGGTCGCCCACGTCGTAACCGCTGTTTGCGGATGGACATCAATGATGTCTAAATTCAGACAGAGGGTTTGCTGACTTTGAATGATAATAAATTGAGGAGAGCGCGGCTTTAGGCTTTTTGCAATATAGTGTTTTAAGTTTTCTTTTTGATAAACATCAATAATTTTATAGCGCATGAGCAGGTAAAAACCTCTATAAGCTTTATCGTGGCTATTTTAGAGCTTAAAGCATTTTTTTTGCAAAGCAATTAAATAGATAAATGTATCAAAAAGCTCAGAGCATAGACTTTGGCAATATGCAGAATCAGTGTGATTTCAAGTGATTGATACGCTGCTGAACTGTTTATGGCCGAATAGCAGGCAAAGTAAGCTAATGAGTAATTTGAATAAGGGTGAGTAGAAAAGCATAGTAGATTTCATAAGCAGAATTCGATATACCTAGAGCATGCCGTTGAATAAGGATGCTCAACCATGCTGTTTAAAATTTGCATCGCCATGCTGGCATTTGCGGCAAATTCGATTTTGTGCCGTTTGGCTTTAGCCCAGCAACAGATTGATCCCATGAGTTTCAGCCTAATCCGTGTGTGCAGTGGGGCAGTGGCGCTGTTTTTACTGTATATGTGTTCTGCACACAAAGCCCAAATAGAGTGGAGTGTAAAAAACGGATTTTTTCTTTCCTTATATATTGTGGCTTTTTCATTGGCTTATGTGCATATCGATGCGGGTGTGGGGGCGTTGCTGCTGTTTGGCACCGTTCAGATCAGTATGGTGGCTTATGGGCTGTGCCATGGTGAAAAAATCAATCTGCGCCGCGGTATCGGGCTGGCGATTGCCATTCTAGGCATTTTCATCTTGTTGCTGCCTGGTGCATCAGCGCCTCATTTGGGCTATGCCGCGATGATGGTGCTTTCAGGCCTAGGTTGGGCGATGTACAGCATCGCAGGCAAAAATATGCAAAATCCATTGGCGAGCAGCCTTGCCAATTTTGTGCTGGCTGTTCCTTTTGTTGGATTGGTTTATCTGGTTTTTTACAGTCAGAGCTTTGTGCAGCCTAGAGGGGTGATTCTTGCGATAGTGTCGGGCGGTTTAGCATCCAGCGGCGCTTACGTGCTGTGGTACGCCATTGTGAAGCAGATTGACCGTGTGACGGCCAGCAGTGTGCAGCTGTCTGTGCCATGCTTGGCGATTATCGGCGGTGCATTGTTTATTGGTGAACCTTTGAGCTTGCGTATTATTTTGTCGGCAGTCATTGTTTTAGCAGGGATTGGCTTGGTGATTTGGGCTTCGGCAAAGAAGGGTAATATAAAAGAAATTGAAAATTTGAAGATATAAATCATGAAAGAAAATAATGTATTGATTCCTGAAATTTACGCCTCTTACCCTTATGATGGAAAGATTTTAGAATATTATCAGGGCGTTTTTGAATCGGTGTATATCGTTTTGCATCCATTTTATAAAGGAATAACTCTAAATTTAGATCAGGAGAATGATGAATTTTGGTTTGATGATGATCAACTGAGAAATGGCTGTAAAATAGTGCTGTGGAAAGATGTTATTGCATTAACAAAATTTGAGAATTATTCTCAAATACATAAGGCATGGAATAAATTGAATAGCGGTGAGGGTAATGGTATTGAGTGTTCCTGCATTTCTGAATTGGCTGGACTGTATGAGAAAACAAAAATAGCGATTCCAGATGATAGCTGTGGAATAATTTCCCCTTTTTTGTCAGATGCGATGCTAAAAAGTGTAAAACTTTTAGGATACTCTAAACTTTGGCTTGTAGATGAGTTTTCTTATCAGCAGCCCAGCTTGCATGATATAGATGAGTTATTGCTTACACAGCAAACACATAATTGTAATTATACAGAAGATCATAAATTACTTTTCGCAACGCATTGGGATAGTCATTTTTCGTTTCTATGTTCATCTAAATCAAATATTGACAAAATTCTTGAAAATTATCCTTTCGAAGGATTCTTTTGTACGCCTAAAACTGAAGTCTATTGGGGGCTGCATGAGATTTAAACACCGAATTATTGAGTCTTTAAAGATTTAAGCCGTGAAATTTAAACCATAAAAAAACCCGCGAAATTCGCGGGTTTTTTAAATTTGATATTTAAATCAAATTATTTTTCAGCAGCAATAGAAGCAATCGCAGCGTCTACGCCTTCGATTGAATCAGCCGCTTTCTTGATACGCGCAAGCGCATCTACAAGCACTTCGTCAGCAGTTGCATAAGAAATACGCATGTAGCCGCCTAGACCGAATGCATCGCCAGGAACAACTGCAACGCCAGTTTCTTCCAATAACCATGCAGAGAATTCCGTGCAAGATTTTAAGCCTTTTGCACGAATCAATGGGCGGATGTTGGCGTATGCATAGAATGCGCCGTCAGCAGGAAGGCAAGTGATGCCGTTGATGTCATTCAAGCCTTTTACCACTAAGTCATGACGGCGTTTGAACGCTTCAATCATTGGCTCAAGAACGTCTTGAGGGCCATTCAATGCAGCTTCTGCAGCAACTTGCGAAATAGACGTTGGATTAGAAGTTGATTGAGACTGGATTTTTTTCATCGCGCCAATCAATTTAGCAGGGCCCGCTGCATAGCCGATGCGCCAGCCAGTCATAGCATACGCTTTAGATACACCATTTAGAACGATTACGCGGTCGTAAAGGTCTGGGGCAACAGTTGCGATGTTGTAGAATTCATCTTCCCAGCGGATTGGTTCGTACATATCGTCAGAAGCAACTAGAACTTCTGGGTATTTGCGAAGAACTTCAGCTAAAGCAAGTAATTCTTCTTTCGTGTAGATCATGCCAGTTGGGTTTGAAGGGCTGTTTAGAACCACTAAACGAGTTTTGTCAGTGATTGCCGCTTCTAATTGAGCTGGAGTGATTTTGAAACGCTGTTCTTCACCGCATTTCACAATGACAGGCACGCCTTCAGCGATGATTACCATGTCAGGGTAGCTTACCCAGAATGGCGCAGGGATGATCACTTCATCGCCTTTATTTAACAAAGCAAGCGCCAAGTTAAAGAATGATTGTTTGCCGCCGCAAGAAACCAAGATTTGGTTCGCTGCATAGTCAAGATTATTGTCGCGTTTTAATTTAGCAATAATTGCTTTTTTAAGGCCTGGAGTACCGTCAACAGCTGTATATTTGGTAAAGCCGTTGTTAATCGCTGCAATTGCTGCGTCTTTGATGTGTTGTGGTGTGTCGAAATCAGGTTCGCCAGCGCCCAAACCAATAACGTTTTTACCCGCAGCTTTCAATTCAGCTGCTTTGTTCGTTACCGCAAGAGTTGGGGACGGTTTGATGGCATTTACACGATCAGAGAGACGTACGTCCACGGCAGTATTCCTTCTTATAGGGATTAAAAATTAAAAAGCACATTATCTTAGCCTAAAATGGCGCATAAAGGGGAGTATGAATTGCACCATTATGAAAAAAACTCTGCAAAAATATTTTCAAATACATTTGAGTGTCCTTACAAATACAAAGCTTTAGTTTGAATGAGCAGCAGGAGGAATTTATTCTTTTGATATAAAAGGCATTATTTATAAATTTAGTATTCTTGATTGAAAGCCGGCCGAAAATTAAAAGATAAAAAAGGCCGCATAGCGCTGGCCTTTTTTATCGCCTATTTCAGCTTATTTTTGAAAGCGTGATAAATCTTCTTCAGGGCGCGCAGTTAATACTTCAACCCCGTTTTTGGTGACCAGCAGCGTATGTTCATACTGCGCAGACAGGCTATGGTCTTTCGTCACCACAGTCCATTTATCGCCCAATAATTTAGTTTTCCAGTCGCCGCCATTAACCATGGGCTCAATGGTAAAGGTCATGCCTTCTTCTAAAATCATGCCGGTATCAGGCTGGCCGTAGTGAAGCACTTGCGGTTCATCATGAAATACCGTGCCAATGCCGTGGCCGCAATATTCGCGGACTACGCCAAAACGTTCTGATTCGACATATTGTTGAATGGCATGGCCAATATCGCCAATGGTTGCACCTGGTTTAACCACTTCCATGCCGCGGTACATGGCTTCTTGAGCCACTTTGCATAAACGGTTTGCCAGGATTGACGTTTCACCGCCTACGATGTACATCATGTTGGTATCGCCGTGATAGCCATCTTTAATGACGGTGACATCAATATTCAAGATGTCGCCTTTTTTCAAAACTTTACTGTCAGACGGAATGCCGTGGCAAACGACATGGTTTACAGATGTGCAGATTACATGCTGGAACGCAGGGCGGCCAGGCGCAGCGCCGTAACCTAAACATGCTGGAATCGCCTCTTGTTTATTGACAATATAGTCATGACAAATCGTATCAAGTTCGAGGGTAGTCACACCGGGAACAATATGCGGTTTGATCATATCCAAAACTTCTGCCGCCAGCCGTCCAGCGACACGCATTTTTTCAATTTCGTCTGGAGTTTTTATTAAACGGCGGGGAGCTTCGTAAGTACGGTTCATGATCTCTAAAAACTTTTGGAAATTTGTATGTGACTATGGTATAAATAGCCGCCCATTTTATCAAATGCTTTTTCGTGAATAAATTTCACGGGCTTTGTGCGATGGGGCAATAAAATCCGCACATATATCGACACATTTCTCTGGGTGCCCTTTGGGGTGGAGAATGCGGATATATGGAGGCCTAACCCAAACTTTAAGGTAAAGAAAATGGCAGATTACAACGTAAGCATGCGCGACCTTCTTCAAGCAGGCGCTCACTTCGGTCACCAAACACGTTTTTGGAATCCAAAAATGCGCGAATACATCTTCGGCGCGCGCAACAAAATTCACATCATTAACCTTGAGCACACTGTTCCTGCGTTAAATGATGCTTTGAACTTTGCTAACAACTTGGCTAGCAAAAAGAACAAAGTTTTGTTCGTTGGTACTAAACGTGCTGCTTCTAACATCATCCGTGAACAAGCTCAACGCGCAGGTCAGCCATACGTTGATCACCGCTGGTTGGGTGGTATGTTGACTAACTGGAAAACTCTTCGTCAGTCAATCAACCGTCTTAAAGACCTTCAAACTCAATCTCAAGATGGCACTTTCGCTAAGCTGACTAAACGTGAAGCTTTAGAGCGTACTCGTGAGATGGAAAAACTTGAACGCGCTTTAGGCGGCGTTAAAAACATGGGTGGTTTACCTGATGCATTATTCGTAATCGATGTTGATCACGAAGCAATTGCAATTAAAGAAGCTAAAAACCTTGGTATTCCTGTAATCGGTATCGTTGATACAAACTCTAACCCAGACAACGTAGACTACGTTATTCCGGGTAACGATGATGCGATCCGTGCAGTTACTCTTTATGCTTCTGCTATGGCTGATGCGATTATTGCTGGTAAAGAATACGCTCAATCACAAGCAAATGCGCAAGCAAAAGCTGAAGACGTTAAAGAAGCTCCAGAGGCTTAATGCGTTTGACGCAAGCTTGTCATTTTTGCGACATGTGATGGTGGCAATGTAAGCGTCATGTATGCAGACGGCCCATGAGAATCCTCTGGGCCGTTTCTGTTCTAAAAAGAATTCATTTTCTACCGAATTTAGGAGATTGACATGACTGCAGTTACAGCAAGCATGGTTAAAGAATTGCGCGACCGTACTGGTTTGGCAATGATGGAATGTAAAAAAGCATTGACAGAAGCGGGCGGTGACATCGAATTAGCGATTGACAACCTTCGTAAATCTGGTCAAGCAAAAGCTGCTAAAAAAGCAGGCAACATTGCGGCTGACGGCGCGATTACGATTGCTCAAGAAGGCAACAAAGCTATTCTTTTAGAAGTAAACTGCCAAACTGACTTCGTTGCTAAAGACGAAAACTTTGCTGGTTTCTCTGCAAAAGTTGCTGCTGCTGCACTTGCTGCTGGCGTAACTGATGCTGCTCAAATTGCTGAATTGAAACTTGAAGATGGCCACACTGTAGAAGAAGCGCGTATTGCACTTGTTCAAAAAATCGGTGAAAACATCCAAGTTCGCCGCGCGTCAATTGTTGAAGGTGAAAACCTTGCAGTTTACAAACACGGTTTAAAAATCGGTGTTGTTGTTTCTTACACTGGCGACGCTGATACAGGTAAAGGCATTGCAATGCATGTTGCTGCATTCAACCCAGTTGCCGTTACAGCTGACCAAGTTTCTGCAGATCTTATCGCGAAAGAAAAAGAAATTGCTGAAGCGAAAGCGATCGAATCTGGCAAGCCAGCAAACATCGTTGAGAAAATGGTCACTGGTTCAGTAGAGAAATACTTGAACGAAGTGGTTCTTGAGCGTCAAATGTACGTAATCGACAATGACAAAAAAGTTGCTGACGTATTGAAAGCGACTGGTACTGTTGTTGCTCAATTCGTTCGCTTTGAAGTAGGCGAAGGCATTGAGAAGAAAGCAGAAATGAGCTTCGCTGATGAAGTTGCTGCTGCTCAAGCTGCTGCTGCTCAATAATTTTAGCCTTTAGGCTCAAATTATTTGCATAAAAAAGCCCCATTTTTGGGGCTTTTTTATGTTTCCGCATCGGCTTATACACTTTTAAGTCAAAGCAAAATTCACAGCATTTATAATAATCAGTGAATTGTTCTGATTTAATATAAGCAGAATAATTTTGACATTAGATGATGTATGGCAAATAAAACAAATTTAAGTATTGGCGCAGTGATTGCGCTGCTGGCGGCTGCATATTTCGGCATTGATCTGCAGCAAAATAAAACTGAACAGCCTGCATCACAGCAAGTGAGCGAGGTTCAACGCCCAGCAGAGAACAATGGCCCGCAGGATGCGGAAAATTCTGCAAACCGTCAGCCTGCTGCCGATGATATGCAGAATGACACTGCATTAATTGGAAAAGCATATGCACAGCAGCAAAGCAATGTACAGGTACATGCAAGCGGCGAAGTCAAGGCCGTATTGCGTGATGATGCGGAAGGTTCAAAGCACCAGAAATTTATTTTAAAACTGAGCAATGGACAGACTGTTCTAGTTGCGCATAATATTGATTTATCGCCGAGGATTCAAAATCTGCAAAAAGGCGATACCGTCGAATTTTATGGAGAATATGAGTATTCCAATCAAGGCGGGGTGATTCATTGGACGCATTTGGATCCCAATCAGCGTCATGAAGATGGCTGGTTAAAACATGATGGGAAAATTTATCAGTAATAATGCCATGATTGGATAAAGCTCAATAAGCAATTTTGTTCTATGCATGCGTTAAAAAATAGCTATGTTAGATGTTGATAAGACAGGAGCGGTCATGCAAGAGAACAAAGCGCTTGAATTTGCAGATTATTGGCATGTCCAGGAGCTGGGCGGACTGGAGCTGCTGAAAGCATCCTATCAGCAGACTCAGTTCTCAAAACATACGCATGAAGGCTATTGCATTGGCTTAATTGATGAAGGGGCTCAGTCGTTTTTGACCATGGGGAGTCAGCATATTGCCCCCAAGGGGGACATTATTCTGGTGAATGCGGATGAAGTGCATACCGGTTCTTCAGCCGTTGAGACCGGCTGGCGCTATCGGGCGATTTATCCGACGCCAGAAATGATGGAAGAAATCAGTGTCGGCTTTTTCAGAGAAACCGGCGCCGCCCCATGGTTTCCGCAGGCAGTGGTGCATGATAAGGGGCTGGCGGAGCAGCTGCATATGCTGTTCGATTTATTGCTGCAGCCTAAAAATGCATTATTTAAGCAAAGCTTGTATCTTTCTACACTGGCCTATTTATTCACTAAGCATGCGCGGGAAAAGCAAAGTTTAAAATCGTTACCCGAGGCGCAGCAAAAAATTCAGCTTATACAGGAGTTCTTGGCCGCAGAACCCGAAAAAGAGCATCAATTGGCCGATTTGGCGCAGATGGTGGGTTTAAGCCAGTGGCACTTATTGCGCCAATATAAGAAATATACAGGGCTGCCGCCGCATGCCTGGCTGGTGCAATGCCGCTTGCGGAAATCGCTGAAGCTGCTGAAACAGGGCCAGGATATCGCTTTAACTGCACAGTTGTGCGGTTTTTCTGATCAAAGCCACTTTACACGGCATTTTAAAAAATCGCTGGGCTGTACGCCTGCGCAATACAGACTTCATAAAAATTTTGCATAGCTTTTTTTAGCATGCATCAATCTTCGAATACAGCAGGTATGCGAAACGGTTTTTATTTTCTTTTCTTGCATTGTTTCTGCATACCGCAATTTTATTCAATCAATTCAGTGCATTTAGATTCATCCTTTTTAGAGATTGGAACTTGGGACGAATCCGTAATGATGAAAACATGGCCTTATTCAGCGAAAGGCACTCCGTCTTTAGGCTTTTGGCAGGGTGTGCAGGATATGTTGCCCTTATCTATTGCCGTCATTCCATGGGGGATTCTGGCCGGATCTGCAGCAGTCAATGCGGGATTAAGCTTAATGCAGGCGATTGGCATGTCTGCTTTTGTATTTGCGGGCGCTGCGCAGCTGGTCAGTTTGAGCATGCTGTCAGCAGGCGCATCTGCTGTCAGTATTGTGCTCACCATATTTTTCTTAACCAGCCAGCATTTTATTTATGCACTGCATTTGAGGGATGAAGCGGTCAAATTGCCATTGGCAAAACGGCTCTGCCTTGGTTTTTTGCTGACGGATGAGTTATATGCCACTGCTATGCTGACTGATCAGCGGCCTTATCGGTATCTATTGGGGGCTGGGCTGAGCTTTTATCTGTGCTGGGTGGGGTTCAGCATTGCAGGGATTGGGCTGGCCGCAATGGTTCCGGATTTGAGCGCCTTTCATTTGGAATTCTCGATTGTTGTCATCTTTTTGGTGATGGCGGTTTTGCTGCTGAATAACAGGCTGGCCATTGTTGGCGTATGTGTTTCAGCGCTTTCAGCAACCGTGTTTTCTTGGCTGAAACTGGAAGCGGCCATTGTGCTGGCAGGGCTGTGCGGCATGCTGGCTGCAGCATGGCTGGATTGGAGAGGGAGCCGATGATGAGTTGGATATTGCTATTCAGCCTGACAGCGGTGACTTTTTTTAACCGCTACCTTTTTCTGGAGCCTAAAACAGCAATTAAATTGCCAGATTTTACCCTGCGTATGCTGAAATATGCGGCGCCGTGCCTGATGGTTTCCATTTCTACACCGATTGTCTTTTTTGAGCACAGTGAATGGAAAGGAATCCTCAGCAACAGCTATTTTTATGGCGCTATTTTTGCTGTTTTCGTGACTGCAATTACACGCAAAATGCTGATCAGCATTGCGCTGAGTTTGCTATTTTTTTATGTCATGATTTATTTTTTCGATTTTTAAAAATGAGATGAAAATAATTCAAATAAGAGGGCTGATTTGATGAAAAAAGCTAAACAAAAAGCCTTTTTCATCCCAGCTGGAAAATCCGTGCGCTAAATGCTCGTCATTTGCGTTTTTTGGCGGGTTTTCCATTTAGTGCTAACTTTGCCTAGGTAGGCGTCTACACACCATAGAGGGCCAATGAGGAGGAATTGAAGATCTTTAAAGAAAGATGGTTTTTTCCCTTCCACTTTATGGCCGTAAAATTGCCCGATCCATGCTGCAGTGAACAGCGCGATGTACAGACCTGCACCTGCAGGCAGGATGAAAATCAGCCAAACCATCAGCAGTGTCAGCGCAGCCATGGCAATGGCTAAAACAATATCAAGGCGCATATAAAACACCATGGCTAAAACAACCAGCAGAGCCGTAAGTAAAACACTGAAATGTGCGAGGATGCCGATAATCGAAAAATAAATGGTAGGCACGCAAACCCAATGGATCAGCTTATTGGTTTTGTTCTGATGGCTTTCACTGTATTCATCAAGCCATTCGGTGACTGTTTTCATGCGGCATCCCTTCTTATCTATATTTCTGAGTAAAATATAATCAAGAAAAGAGGATCCGTCAAAAGATTCAAATCAGCAGCATGACGGCTCGGGCTTTAAGCGCTGCGCTAAAAAATGCGATTTAAGCTGAGGATGCCTGCTGGGGCATTTTTCCGGTTTTGAAAATGAAGAGCGTTAGGCGATATTGGATTTATTTGACCTTGTGAAAGGTCATGCAGAGCAGCTGGGCGGTTTGCATCAGACTCTCAAACAGGTTGAAATGAAAAAAGCCGCAGGGCGGCTTTTCAGTCAAATGCAGTAAGTAAAGCCTTAAGAGTTCGGACCTTCGACCCGTTCGATATTGACACTTGCTGTACCTGAATTGGTAATGCCTAATTGCTTAGCCGCACCATATGACAAATCCAGTACACGGTTGCCATGGAATGGGCCGCGGTCATTAACCTTTACGACTACGCTTTTGCCATTGTTTTTATTCGTTACACGAATAAAGCAGTTTAGCGGCAGGCTGCGGTGGGCTGCAGTTAATCCATTCATATCGAATGTATCGCCGCTGGCAGTTTTACGGCCATGGAATTGGCGGCCATACCATGAAGCTGTACCACTCTGGCTGAAACGGCGCACAGTGTTTGAAGCTACGGTATTCAACTTTTCAATCACTGAAGGTTCTTCTTCAGGGATCTCAATTTTTGCAGCGATGGTTTCGCGGCGGATTTTATCGCCAGAACGCTCAGTGATTGAAAGGCTGCTCAAGTTTTTAAAATTTGAGTTAAAGCTTTGCGCTTCTTTGTTCAAGGCGCGCGCGGCAAGGCGAGAGTTATCGTTATCATTGGTAAATGATGACTGAACCATCTCGGCTTGTGATTGGCTTAGGGCAACCGTCGTGGCAACCGCTAAGACATATTTAATAAGTGATGACTGCATTGTTTATCTCCCAAGGGCATATTTGCAGCTAATTTCAAGTGTTTGAAAATTATGCAATGTTGCCTGTTATTTCACTTTTGCAACTACATTTGACGAAATGGATAATATTCATGCAGTCAATAGGCTGTCTAGTCTTTAATTAAAATAGTTAAAAAAAGAACGCAAAAGAAACAAATATTGATTAAAAAATAATCAATATTGTAACATGGTGTGTAAAATGAGGGTTTTGTGATCTTTTTTAATATTTTTTTTATTGACTTTTTTATTTCAAAGGAAATTGCCGGCCTTAACGGCTGGCAATTTCAGTCCCTAAAAGCCACAGTGCTGTAGCATACATGCGGCTTTTGTTGTAAGTGGTAATGACTTGAAAATTCGGGTAAGTGATGTAATAAATTGGCCCATAATTTTCTTGCAGCTGTATGACATTCACCAAATCCAAGTCATCAATTTTTATAATAGGATTCAAGGGGCTAATGCCCTGAGTCTTGATTGCGCCATAAGGGGCAGGCTGATTTAAATCGGCCGAGATGACAGAAGCGGGATTGCTGCCTGAATAGCGGGCGGGAAATGCAATCGGCTGATTGCGCTGCCAGCCATGCTGCGCCAGATAATTGGCAATTGAGCCAATGGCGTCTACGGCAGAATTTCTTAAATCAACATGGCCATTGCCGTCATAGTCCACGCCAAATTTAGGAATATTGCTCGGCATGAATTGCGGATAGCCCACAGCCCCTGCATAAGATCCGACAATTGAATTTGCCGGCACGCCGTCTTTATATGACCATGCAATTAAAGCGCCTAATTCATCTTGAAAATAAGCGCCGCGGCGTTCATAGCCAAACCCAAGCGTTGCTAAAGCGTCACGGGTGACAAAAGAGCCCTTGTTTGCGCCAAAACCTGTCTCTACCCCTAAAATACCCAAAATGATGGATTGAGGTACGCCAAACTGCTGTTCTGCGCGGTTGAGCGTGTCTGCATACTGCTGTTTAAAGCGAACACCGCGCTGAATCGTGCTTTCGGCTAAAAAATTGGTTTTATATTCATACCAGGGCTTGCTTTCACCTGGACGGTTCATAATATTGATAATATTGGGCAGATTTTTTGCGCCATTCATTGCCCAGTCGACTTGTTCCGCGCTGAGGCCGTAAGTCTGCATAGTTTTTTGCTTAAAATTAAAATATTGCGGCGTGTTTTGAAAATCATTGGCTTGGCAGAAACTGGTAATTGACAGGGCGCCAGCTGCTAGCGCCAAGGTTTTTAGCTTCTTATAAAAATGCTGTTTAAACATATTGGGCTGTATTCCAAAATTATTATCAATACGAATCAAATGACCGTAAAGCAGCTGCTCGCTGCAGGGGATAAAAGCATCAAAAAATGCTGATTTCAAAGGGTGTATTGCTTAATGATCTTAAGATAACACTCATGAGCTGCAAGTTAACAAAAAGTTCTATAAAACTAGACAAGGATTGATCAAAAGGAAAAGTTTCATCCGTCATTTCTGCAAATTTGTATGTATATATAGTCGAAGAACAGGTGATGCTGAATAAACATGGTTTTGAATTGATGTTCTGCTTTAAGCCGTGCGCTGCGAAGAGCGATTAGGTTGCTGATGGATCTGGAGATTTGGAGGAAATCTGATTGTATCAAATCAGCTGAAGATGCGCTTGCGCTTCAACGTTGCAGGCAAATCGTTTTATATAAACGCATGTATATAGTCATGAAAGGCATCAATTTAACGTTCGTTTAAATTTTTATCAAAAATTCTATTGTGCGCAATCGGTGGAGAGGCTGTTTGGGACTGCGTCTGCATGAAGAGTACGGTAAACAGCGCGCGGTAAAAAGCCGCGCTTAAATTGAATTTAAGTGCGGCTCGGGAATTATCAAACCATGCAGAATAATTTATGGATTGAACATCGGATCGTGCGCTTCAGCAAGTGCGCCAAGCTCTTCTTTGGTTAAGTTCGGGAAGATCTTATCAATGGCAATGTGAACTGCCTTAATGACCGCAGAGGAACCGATATCGGCCGCTTTGCGCTTAATCATGCCTAAATCCAGTGTTTTGTTGAAGTCATTCATGAAATGGCGCACAGTCGCTTCGGCAAATTGTTTGTACAAGGCTGCAAATGCGGACTTATTAATGTCATTTCCGGCTTTAATCTCTGCATAAGATGCTTTTAAATTGGCAACTAAGCTGCTGTCTAGCGGTTCCCCAACGCGTTTAGCGCCAGAAGCATCTGTAAATAGGCTTCTTTCAGAAAACTCAATGGATTGCTTGACTACATTATTATCTGCCTTGCTCAATAGCTGCTTCAGCAGCACAGCAACAGTCGACTTTACATATCCTGCAAGTTTTTCAGCCGTATCGCGCTTGTCACTGGCAGGAAAAAGGCGAACAGGGCCAAGAATTGTGGCATCAATGATTTCATCATTGATCAGCAAGGCTGTTTTATCCCGTAAAGGGTACAGCGGCTCGCTTGAGTTCTTGCTGTTATGGCCAGTCTCAATGCTGTCTAAAAGCGAATCAGATGGAATAAAACCAAAAAATGGCATCGTATAAACCTCAATGTTCTTTATTTTATTGTCGCGCCAATCGAATGGGGCGAGGCATCCATGTTAAGTCCGATACACGGCAAGGGTTAATGTCTAAACCGCCGCGGCGTGTATAGGCGGCATATACCATCAGCTTTTCAGGCTTCAGGTTTTGCCAAATGTCAGCATAAATCTGTTCTACGCATTGCTCGTGGAAACCGTTATGCTGACGGTACGAGATAATATAAGCCAAAATACTCTCGTAAGACGGCTTTTTACCTTGATATCTTATAAATACCGTGCCCCAGTCGGGTTGTCCAGTGACTGGGCAGTTACTTCTGAGTAAATGTGAATAAAACTGGACTTCGATATTTTCATCCTGAGCCGCATCCAAAGCCAAAAGCGCAGCATTGGGATGGTTTTCCAATTGAGCTGGAATCAGCTCATCGATGCAAAAACCTTCCGGCTCAGAAACCTCAACACCATCTGCATGAAATAAATCGATCGTGACGGGCGCTCCGGCAGCCGCGGATAAATCTTTTTCTACAGTGGCTTTAAAGGCATCTTTAGAGTCAAACTTGGTGAAGTTCATACTGTTAAAGTAAAGCTTTAACGATTTTGACTCGATCAGATTCGGCGAGGCTGCAGGCAGGGTCAAGCGGCCAATGGCGACTTGGGGGATGCCGGCATGATTCAGCCATGAAATTTCAAAAACATGCCACCAGTCTTTGCCTTGCTGGATGCCTTCTACATGCGCATAGTTTTCACGTGACTGAGCACGGGCGATGGGAAACAGAATATCCGGCTGATATTCTGTTGGATAGTTGGTGTCTTTACCTAAAAGAGAATGTTCTACACTCATTATTCACGCATTCCTGAACCACGAGAAAGTAAATAGTAAGCAATGCCGTAGAGTACGGCACAGCATAATGTGACAACGCCAAGTGAAATGCCAACATTGACATCGCTGTGGCCCAAGATGCCGTAGCGGAATGCGTTGACCATATACACAATGGGGTTAATCAAGGATAAGTTTTGCCAAAATGGGCTGAGCGCCGAAATGGCGTAAAATACTCCGCCTAAGTAAGTCAGCGGTGTCAGTACGAAGGTTGGGATAATTGAAATATCATCAAAAGATTTTGCATACACGGCATTAATAAAGCCGCCCAATGAAAATAAGAAGGACGTAATCAATACAGTATATATAGTCACAAACCAATTGGTAATATAGAGGTCAGTAAAAAACAGGCTCATGGCTGTTACGATAATGCCGACTAAAACGCCGCGGCAAACGCCGCCCAAGACATAGCCCCATAAAATGGCATGCAACGGAACGGGGCTCATAATCAGTTCTTCAATGCTTTTTTGGAATTTGGCGCTGAAGAAACTTGAAGACACGTTGGCATAGCTGTTGGTAATCACGGCCATCATAATTAAGCCGGGCACAATAAACTGCATATAAGTGAAACCGCCCATAGTGCCAATGCGTGACCCGACCAAATTGCCGAAAATCACAAAATACAGGCTCATGGTAATCGCTGGCGGCAGCAGTGTCTGCGGCCAAATCCGCATAAAGCGCCGGATTTCTTTATGTACAAGCGTATAGAGTGCGACTTTTAGCTGGCTTAAATTCATTGCGCGGCTCCATCAAGATTTTTTTCCACCATTTTGACAAACAGTTCCTCTAAACGGTTGGATTTGTTGCGCATGCTGCGCACTTGAATGCCCTGTGCTTCCATCAATTGGAACAGCTGATTTAATGTATGCGCTTTGTCCATCGTTACTTCTAGGGTGACGGGGTCGATCAAATTAAAACGCACGCCAATAATATCGACATGCAGCGGTTCAATCGGCGCGGCCAAATCAAAAATAAAAGATTCTTCATTTAGCTGATTTAAGAAGTCTTTCATACTGGTATCTTCTTTAATCACGCCGCGGTCAATGATGGCAATCCGGCGGCACAGCATTTCCGCTTCTTCTAAATAGTGCGTTGTTAGAATGATAGACGTGCCTTTTTCATTCATTTCGGTCAGGAATTCCCACATCGAGCGGCGCAGTTCAATATCGACACCGGCAGTCGGTTCATCCAATATCAGCAATTTTGGCTCGTGCATCATGGCGCGGGCGATCATCAGGCGGCGTTTCATGCCGCCTGACAGCATACGGCCTTGGGTATTGCGCTTTTCCCATAAACCGAGCTTTTCTAAATATTCTTCGGCGCGCTTTTCGGCGATTTTCTTAGGAATGCCGTAGTAGCCGGCTTGCGTCACTAAAATATCAAAGGTCTTTTCAAATTGCCCAAAATTGAATTCTTGCGGGACGACACCTAGGCATTGTTTCGCTTCAGACGGGTGAGTGTCTAAATTATGCCCGAAAATTTCCACGCTGCCAGATGTTTTTTTCGTCAGGGAGCTGATGATGCTGATAGTTGTTGATTTACCTGCACCATTTGGACCTAATAGCGCATAGAACTCACCTTCAGGAACGGTTAAATTGATTCCTTTCAGCGCTTGAAAACCGTTTTTATAGGTTTTAGATAAATCCCTTAGCGTCAATGCATCAGTCATGAAAATATTACCTGGTGAATAATGGGGCTATTGTGAGCGAATTGACTCAATAAACCAAGTAACTCACAGGGAATACTGCGTTTCAAATTTGGGATATTGTACAAAGTATAGGCACAAAAATGCATAACCTAGATATAGTTGCTTTACCTTACTGATTTTTTTGATATGATGTGCACGCGCGCTCATAGCTCAACTGGATAGAGTACAGGTCTCCGAAGCCTGTGGCGTGGGTTCGAGTCCCGCTGAGCGCACCATATCTTATTATAAAATCAATAACTTATACATAGTTTGGCGTAATTTTGGCGTAATCCATATTATTAGGGGATATTCTTGAGTTACTTTAGCATTGTGAAATTACCTTTAAAATTTTACCAATCTTTTAAAAAACGATTTGATGAAGCAAAGAACTTCAATGATAACACCTCTATATTTGAGGAGAATAAGAAACCCAGTCCAAAAAAAATTATTGATGAAAGCAAAAAGAAGATTCTTGAAAACGAAATTAGCGAACTTAAATCTGTTTATAAGCTAAGTATAGAGACTAGAAACTTTGAAATCACAAATTTAATCCATCGAAATAATTTTTTTATGCTATTCCAAGGGGTTGTATTAGCTGCTGTTTTTAGCAACCAAGCTAGTAAACCTTATGTCGAATTCTTTATTTGTTTAATGGGTGTATTTATATCTTGGCATCAAATCAAGGTGGCGGCAGGTGCTAAATATTGGCAAGAATGGTGGGAAGTCAGAACTAGCGACATTGAAAACAAGTTAAAAGCAAAAATGGAACAGTTAACGGGTGATTCTGATAGTTTTATTTCTTTATTTGATTTTGAGAATGTAAGTGAAAGACAGAAGTATGAAATTAAAGTGAAGAAGCAAACATATAAAAAAAGTCAAAACATAAAAGAAGCAGAACTCTTTGATAAGGTGTCTAAAGCATTAATTAGTGGGCGTTACTCTGTAAGTCGTGTCCCAATAGCCTCGGGAATAATATTATTACTAACTTGGTTAATACTATTTGTAGGGACTATTGGAGTTGCCGAATCAGTTTTGAAAACTACTTCTAAATATGAAGTTTGTCTTTTTGATGATATTTGCAAAACAGATAATACCTTAATGCTTCATGATTTATGGAAAGATTTTAAATTTGTAAATGGGCACTATTTTGCAGATACCAATAGTGAGCAAGCTACTCAAATAATATTTAATCAATATAATCAAAAGTAAACCCCGCTATATTTTTCGGGGTCTGCCTACTGCTTTTTTCAAATCTTCAGGTCTTTCACTCAACCATTTTGATACTAAAGCTAAATTCCATCTTCGACCTTTGATGTTTTCAGTTACATATTTTTCTCTCTAAAATGTCGTGGCGTAATTTTGGCGTAATCAATTCAGAAGGAATAATAAGGAATAATGAGGTAACATGTAACTAGCTACCTCAAAATGACTTGTTAAGATGATAATAATAAAGAAGAAAATTAGATAAAATGAGAAAAGATAAGAAAACACGAAATTACCAAAAGTGTCCGCTGAGCGCACCATTTTCCTGTTTCAGCCATCTAATAAAATTAAAAATAAATAACTTACGCAGTACTTTTATCTGGTGCTGTCTGACGATATTTTCGTTTATCTTAGTTTTTACGGTATTTTTTGCAGTAATCAAACATTTACTGCAGGGGTTTACCGTAGAAATGCCAAATTTTTTAAATCTTACAGATACGTAAATACGATTGGCTTTAAATTCACACAAAAAATTATCAGTTAAGGTTCAAAGCAAACTCGCAGATGGTAAAGGTCTGTTCTTTATCATTTTATAGAGAGTTGCTTGCCCAAAATATTGATTCAGCAATTCAAACGTAACGTAACGATGAACTTATGCAGTTTTAAACTAATAGCAGATGAATACCGCAAGACAGAAGAGTTCGAGCCAAGTACTCAGCGTCGAAATAATTTTGTTTGGGATACGTTATATGCTGCAATTGGTAATTATCAAATAGACAGTATTGCACCATCGCAAATTTTAGAAGTATGGTGACTGTATGAGCGGCAAAGAAAAATAGGGTCAGCAAAGCGAATGAGGAGTAAGGCCTCTCAAGCCTTTCGATATGCAAAGGCATTTAAACCGGCGGCAAGCGTATTTCTTATGACGCGCGTACGGTTGTAAAAGTTGGTTTCAACTCGCTGCCTAAATGGGCTCTGTAATTGGTGATGATGCGGGCTTCCTCAACTTTGCAAAAATCAAAGGCTCACACACTGCCATGAAATCTGGCATGCTCTGCATGGCAGTAGAGTTTAAAGCTGCAAGTATGATGATCTATCTGTTTAAACAAATTGGCTGTCAAGATCGCAATCCTATTTCTAAAATTTGTACGATCATTAGATCAAGTGCTTGAATGATGGTTTCATTCATTTCAAATGAACAATTGATACGGATGTGGTTCTGTTTTTTATTTTCACGATAAAAGAGAATACTTGGCGCGATGCCAATATTGTTTTGGATCATGCTTTCGTAAATTCGGCTGCTATCTGCTTCTTCAGGCAGTGTCACCCACAGAAAATAGCCTGATGGATAATAATGCACAGTGCAATTTTCGGGTAAATTCTTGCTGAGATATTGATAATATTGATTTTTAAGCCGTTTTAAGGTTGTACGCAGGCCTTTTAAATGTTTTTCATAATGACGGTGTGAGAGGTAATCGACTAAAGCATTTTGAATGAATGAGTTTACAGAGATGGTGCTCATCAATTGCAGATGCTGTATATGTTCAGAAAATTTTCCCGCATAAACCCAGCCAACACGGAAACCAGCCCCCAACGTTTTGGAAAAAGAAGAGCAGTGCAAGACCAAGTTTTGTTGATCATAATACTTCATGGATAGAGGCCGTTTTTGATCATAATAAAGCTCTTCATAGACATCATCTTCAATCAAATAAATTTCATGCTGATGCAGCAATTTAGCCAATTCAAATTTAATCTCGTCACTGACTGTAAATCCAATCGGATTATGGCTGTTCAGCATCATTAAACAGACTTTAATTGGATAGCTTGTAATGGCTTTTTTAAAGGCTTCTATATCCAGCCCATGTTCTGGGTGTTCTGGAATAGTAATGACCTTTAAGCCCAGATTTTCAGCTGCTTGCCAAGCTCCATAGAAAATCGTTTCTTGCAGCAGAATATAATCACCTGCCTGGGTCATGGCTCTTAAAGACAAATTTAAAGCATCCAGTCCGCCAGAGGTAATCACAATGTCAGAGGGATCGGTGGGAATGCCTTGCATGCAATAGCGTTGAGCGATCAGTTTTCTGAGCTCGTAGTTTCCCGGCGGTAAGCTCGGCATTTGCTCATAGCCGACTCGGTATTTTGCCTGTTGCGCCAAGGTTTGCATCAGCTTCGGAGAATAAAGCAGTTGGCTATCGGGAAAAGCGCTTCCCAAGGGAATAATTTTTTCAGATTGAATGGATTTTAAATAACGGAATACCAGTGAGTTAATCTCAATTTTTTCATTCACAATGACTTTTTTTGCGAGTGCTGCCTGTAAGGGATTCTCTGCAACAAAGTAACCTAATTTTTCTTTTGAATAGATCAGTCCTTGAGCTTCAAGTTCCTGATAGGCATTCATGACTGTAATTAAGCTAAACCCTGAAATTTCGACCTGCTGCCTTAAAGAGGGAAGTTTCTCATGCGCTTTCCAAGCCCCTGTTTCAATCAGATGTTTTAGGCTTAAGGCGAGTTGTTCTGATTTATACATAAAGTGACATGCTCATATGAGAAAGGGATAGCAATGATTTCACTGCTATCCAAGGTTTTATCCAATATGCTTTTAATAGGCCAAGCTGAGCAGCAGTCTAAAAACTCCTGCAATTAAGCCTAGGGACAGGAAACCAAAACACCATAATAATATGAACCATGTAGCAGGATTCAAACGATTTTGTATTTTTTTCATCAGGGTCACCTTGCTTAATGATAGCCTTCATCACCAATACGCACTTTGTCACGGAATACCCAGTAGGATAAAAAGGTATAAACCAGAATAATCGGGATTAGAATGACCGCACCGATCAGTGCAAATCTCATACTTGATTTAGGAGCAGCAGCTTGCCAGATGGAAACAGCTGGCGGAATGATGTTGGGCCATAAACTGATCACAAAACCCGTAAAGGCTAGAAATACCAGACCCAGCGTTAAAACAAAGGGCTGCGCATCTTTTCGCTGCGCGCATGCTTTCAAAATAAGCCCAGAACAGATCAGCACCAACGCAGGCACAGGGCTGAAATAGAACAGATTCGGTAAGCTAAACCAGCGCTGCGCAATTTCGGGATGGCTGATAGGTGTATAGATACTGACGGTGCCAAAGACAATCAATAAGGTAATAATGAGCTTAGGCATCAGCGCATACATTTTCGCTTGTAAATCTGCCTCGGTTTTCATGATGAGCCATGCGCAGCCTAATGCGCTATACATGATAACCACCCCTAAGCCCACAAACAAAGAGAATGGAGTCAGCCAGTCGAGTGAGCCGCCACTATAAATGCCATTTTGCGTTTCAATCCCTTGAATGTACGCGCCGAGAATCACGCCTTGGAAGAAGCTGGAAAAGAATGAACCCCAAATAAAGGCCTGATCCCATAGCGGCTTGCTGCGATGGGCTTTAAAGCGGAACTCAAAGGCTACGCCTCGGAAAATCAAAGCCACCACCATAAAAATGATGGGTAAATACAAGGCAGATAACACGGTGGAATAGACCAGAGGAAAGGCGGCAAATAGACCTGCACCGCCCAAGACCATCCAGGTTTCGTTGCCATCCCAGACAGGCGCCACGGTATTCATCATAACATCGCGTTCTTGCTGCCCTTGAATAAACGGGAACAGTATGCCAATCCCGAGATCAAAGCCATCCATCACCACGTAAATTAAGACGCCCAAGCCAATGATACCGACCCAGACCAATGCAAGATCAATCATGATGCTGCTCCTTATTTGCAGGGGTTTGGCTTGCTGAGCCATCAATTGCTTCATCGACGGCACTCAATGGCCGCATCGGCGTTTTAAAATGCCCAGGACCGGCAAGCTGCTGATCAAGGCTGTCTATATGTACGGGACCGGCCTTGATTAATTTCAGCATGTAATAGATACCTGTGCCGAAAACCACGGTATAGACCAGTACAAAAATAATCAGACTGAGCCCGACTTGTTCTGCAGTCACGGTATGCGATAAACCATGCTGGGTGCGAATGACGCCATAGACCACCCAAGGCTGTCTGCCGACCTCCGTAGTCACCCAGCCTGCGAGTAAGGCGATATAGCCTGTAGGCCCCATAACGGTGGCAAACTTATGAAACCAGCGGCTTTCATATAACCGGTCTTGTTTACGCAGCCATAAAGCAGTCAGTGACATCAACACCATCAGCATGCCGAGTCCCACCATCACGCGGAAACTCCAGAACACGATGGGAACAGGCGGACGATCTTCAGGGGCGAAGTCTTTTAAGCCTGTGACTTTTCCATCCATGGAATGGGTTAAAATTAAGCTGCCTAAGTTCGGGATGCCGACTTCTAGGTTATTGCGTTCATTCTCCATATCAGGCAAAGCAAATAGCAGTAAAGGCATACCATGATCACGATTGGTTTCCCAGTGACCTTCAATGGCTGCCAATTTAGCCGGTTGATGCTCAAGGGTATTCAAACCGTGCTGATCCCCAATCACCACTTGCAGGCAAGACGTGACGAGCACCATCCAAAGTCCCATGGAGAAGGACTTCTTGACTAACGCGTCGCGGCGGCCTTTGAATAAATGCCATGCAGCTGTCCCCACAACCAATAAGGAAGATACAAGGAAAGCCGCGGTTGCCATATGGGCAAAGCGGTAGGGGAAGGATGGGTTAAACACAATGGCCCACCAGTCAGAGGGGACAATAATGCCATTTTCGATAGCAAAGCCTTGCGGGGTCTGCATCCAGCTGTTGGACGATAAAATCCAGAACATGGAAATACAGGTCCCAATGGCGACCATCAAGGTCGCAAAGAAATGTGCCTTAGGCCCGACACGCCCCCAGCCGAACAGCATGATGCCGAGAAACCCGGCTTCAAGGAAAAAGGCGCTCAGCACTTCATAAGTCAGTAATGGACCAGTGACCGAACCGGCAATGCGAGAAAATTCACTCCAGTTGGTACCGAACTGATACGCCATGACAATGCCCGATACCACACCCATGGCAAAGGCAACGGCAAAAATTTTAATCCAGTATTTGAACAGATCTTTATAAATCGGGTTTTGAGTGCGCAGCCATTTCCATTCCAGCAGCGCCAGAAAGCAGGCTAAGCCAATCGAAGTAGCAGGGAAGATGATGTGAAAAGAAACTGTAAAGGCGAATTGAATTCGAGCGAGTTCTAGTGCAGTCAATCCAAGGCTCATAGAAACCTCCATTGCTGGCTGAGGCATCTAATCGCTGATAACTCAAGGCTGACTAGATAGGAGGTGTAAAAAATGATAGATCGTTTCATCAAAACTACCTACTTTGAATAATTATCCCGATTTTGCAGGACAGAGAATTCAAGATGTAGGTACAAAAACGTGTCATATAAAATATAACAGGAAACGCAGATAAAGGTGCTCTGTTATATTTATACAGCACAATTCTGTAGCTACTGCCGATGTGAAAAAGAATTAAAAATAACAACTATAAATGGATCTGGATGGTGCTGAAATGTTTGTTACAAAGAGTCTGAATAAAATTCCTGAGATTATTGAACAAGGTATTTTATCTGAAAAACTGAAACAGAAATTGACTCAGAAATTCGTCAATTTAGAAGCAACACTGCTGCGTGCAAAAGTGCTGCGCGAACTCTCCAAGGCGAAAGCAGATTATATTGTGCAGTCTGCGATTCAGAATGAGCAATCAAGTTTAGCCTACCTGTTTGCGCCATTTATTCTGGGAAATTTAAATCAAACAGCCATCTATCATAGCCAGGCAACAGCTCCTGTACTGAATCTATTAAGCCGATACTATCAGGCTGAGAAAAAGCAGCACTTAAAAATTGATGATGTGCTAGAAGCTTTAAATATTTATTTAGACTTGCATGATACCGACTTGGATGATGTTGATTTCTTTTATTATGCGTTGCTGCATGCCTTATGCAGAGCTGATATTTCCCAGATTTTTTTAATTACGCACTTAAAGCTTGATAGTCAAAAAATTGCTGAAATTGAACAGTTTTTTAAAATTAGGATTCACTCTATTCATACTGATCCGTTAGACAAAATTATGGTCAGCACTGAACTCAATATGCGCAAATTATTCTTTAAAAACAAAGATCAGCAATATATCGATTTATGTGAAAAATTTTCAAAACTCAATGCACAGTTGCTATCTGTGAGTGGTCGTTATAGTCAGGCTCAAGCCAAGCAGCTGGTGGAAGATATGTTTTATGCAGAGCATATTTATGAAAAATTATCGGTCTATGCCGAGTATATGCAGACCTGCCTACAACATGGCGGGTCCCGAAATCAGGTGACTTTTTTTGCCTAACTTACGTTTTTGATCTCGCAGTTAAAACAGTTTTTCTTTCATATTGATGCATATACATAGGCCGCTCAAATGTTTTTATATACAGACTTTGATCAAAATTTATTAAACGAACGTGTCGCACAATTCCGCGACCAAACCCAGCGTTATTTAGAGGGGAAACTGACCGAAGAAGAATACCGTCCATTGCGATTGCAAAATGGTTTGTACATTCAGCGCTATGCGCCCATGCTGCGTTTGGCGGTGCCTTATGGCTTAATGAATTCGAAGCAACTGCGGAAAGTGGCTGAGGTTGCGCAGAAGTATGACCGTGGTTATGCGCATATTTCAACGCGTCAAAATATTCAATTGAATTGGCCGCAGCTTGAAGATGTTCCTGATATTTTGCAGGAACTCGCTGCGGTACACATGCATTCTATCCAGACCAGTGGCAACTGTATTCGAAACACCACCACAGACCAGTATGCAGGTGTGGTTGATGGGGAGCTCACAGACCCGCGTCCTACCTGTGAACTGATTCGCCAGTGGAGTACCTTTCATCCAGAATTTTCATTCCTGCCGCGTAAATTTAAAATAGCGGTTTGTGCACACCCTGAGCAAGACCGCGCTGCTACGACCTTTCATGATGTTGGGGTTTATCTGGTAGAAAATGAGACTGGAGAGTTGGGCTATCAAATTAAAGTCGGCGGCGGGCTTGGGCGTACACCATTAGCAGGGCATGTCATTAAGCCATTTTTAGCCCGTGAAGATTTAATTGCCTATTTAGATGCCATCATGCGTGTCTATAATTTGCATGGCCGCCGTGATAATAAATACAAAGCGCGCATTAAAATTTTAGTAAAAGCCCTCACTCCAGCCGGCTTTGCGGAAAAAGTTGAAGCGGAATTTGCACATACTCAAACACTGCTTAAAGTTCAGCCCAGTGTCTTGGCGCAAATGGATGCAGTATTTCAGCCATTTGCCTATGAACCTTTAGAAGCGGAAAATTTTGAGGCCTGGTTCCAGCTGTATCCGAAGTTTAAACACTGGTTCAATATCAATACTCACCCTCATAAAGTAACAGGCTACCGCATCGTCACGATCAGCCTGAAGCGGGCAGGTGTGGCGCCGGGCGATATGACCTCCGATGAAATGCGTTTAATTGCAGATTTGGCTGACCAATATACCTTTGGTGAGCTGCGAACTACGCATGAGCAAAATATTGCCTTAACCGACGTGCGCCAAAAGGATCTGTTTGAACTGTGGCAAGTCTTGGATCACGGCAATTTGGCCCGTGCACATATTGGCTTCCTGACTGACATGATTTGCTGTCCGGGCGGCGATTTTTGCTCCTTGGCAAATGCCAAATCCATTCCGGTGTATGAAGCAATTGCTCGCCGTTTTGATGATTTGGATGCTTTATATCATTTAGGCAAGGTCGATCTAAACATTTCAGGCTGTATGAATGCGTGTGGACACCACCATGTCGGCAATATTGGCATTCTAGGTGTCGATAAAAAAGGCGCTGAATATTACCAAATTAGCTTAGGCGGTAATTCGGATCATGATGCATCCCTCGGTGATATTTTAGGGCCATCATTTCCCGCAGAAGATATTCCTGATGTGCTCGAAGAAATTCTAAATACTTATCTGGATTTGCGTTTGGAGCATGAATCTTTTTTAGAAACCTACAAACGTGTCTCGATCCAGCCGTTTAAAGAGCGGGCATATGCGGATATAAATTGAGATGTTGCATGATCAGACTCGGCTGAAGAAGCTAAAAACCGCGAGCTGCCAAATCATCATTATTTTGGCCGTTTGGAGCTGTGCTTACGTCTTGCAAAAGCTGTTGAATTTGCCTGTGGCATCAGGAGTACTTGGTTTTTTTCTGCTGCTGTTCTTACTTGAAATGAAGTGGCTGAAATTAGCCCACGTTGAACGCGGTGCCGATCTGTTACTGGCGGAACTGCTGCTGTTTTTCATTCCGCCGGTGGTCGGCGTGATTCAATATCAGGATTTATTGATTGCCAGTGGTTGGAAAATTCTGCTGGTGATTTTAATCAGTACCGCTTTGGTGATGATGGTTTCTGTATATAGCGTGCGGTTGCTGTTAAAGCAGCCAGAGCTAAATCAAGAACCCAAACAGGAAGATCAGTATGACTGAATGCTGGGGGCTTTTTTACTTGGTTTGGACCGTGCTGTGCTATTTCATGGCAAAGCAGCTTTTTGTTCGAACACAAAAAATCTATTTATCGCCAATTATTGTCGTCCCTGTTTTGAGCATCGTGCTGATTTTTATGTTACGGCATCAGTTTCAAGACTATTACTTTTATACCCAATATTTGGTGGCCATGCTCGGCCCAATTACGGTGGCTTTTGCGATTCCTGTATTTCGTTATCGCCGCATGATTCAGCAGCATTTTAAAGTGTTGCTCTTCAGTTCCAGCCTTGCCATGTTGGTGGGTCTTTTCAGCAGCTGGTTTTTGGCGAGCCTATTGGACTTTGATGACATCGTTAAAAATAGCCTGTTGGCGCGTTCCATTTCAATCCCCTTTGCTTTAGTGCTCACCGAAAAAGTGGGGGGCTCTATCAGCCTGATCCCGCTCTTTACCGTAATTACAGGTCTGATCGGCATGTTGTTGGGAGACCTCCTTTTGCTTTGGATGAAATATAAAAATCACCTTGCTTCGGGTGCAGCACTGGGTAATGCCGCACATGCTATGGGCATAGCCCGGGCAAGACAGCGGCATGAAGTGGAAGGCGTCATTGCCAGTCTCTCGATGATTATTTCTGGAATTATTATGGTGCTATTTGCCCCATCGCTGATTGCAGTGACGAAGTATTTACTTGGCTTTATATCTTTTTAAATCAATAAGGAATCGCAGATGCATCCTATGTCACATGCAAAGACAGCTTTAAGTGCTAAAAGCTATTAAGTATTAATCAGTTAATTTTTTATTGCAGTACATGCTGTGAGCTCAGTTTTTCTGGCAGTCGGCCATTTTTCTGTTGACGCATAATCAGTCAGATCTAATTTAATCGGAAGCTGCCTGAAACAGTCCTGTGCAGTAGGTGAGTCTTTTAAGTGAACAAACGCAGGCTCTGCTGTGCCTTCAATCTTAAAACGAATATTCATTCGGAAAACCCTTTGTGAGGAATGCCATTATGCTGATCAGATAGGCAGTTGATTTCTCAACCTTAGCCTATCTTGCATTCATCCACTGAGATGATCTGCTGTTCAGTATATATAAAGGTGATGGAGGGGGGGTAATCTCTAAAAATTTATAAATTCCCATGAATACCATGCATAAATTCAGGGCGGAAATACTTTTTATTCTCAGTACGAACCTTTATTTAATCCTGATGAATTAACCTCATCACTGATCCTGAAGCGGTCCTTCAATTTGCTGAGCTTGGCGCCGTTTAAGTTTTATTTTTTAATTGGCTTAGATATGAAACCATCAAAACTATGGGGGGGTAAGAAAATAAATATTCGGCCTAGGGCAGCATCAAACCGAGAATAGCCAGACTATTTTCTTTAAAAATACTTCATAGACTCAATAAATATGGGTGATAAATAAAAATCATTATCAATTAGATTTTTATTTTTTTATACTGCCGCAGTTTATTTTTATTCATTGTGTAGCCAAATGCCATACAAATTCTCCCCGCTAAGTTTAGCAATATTAGCAATCATTAATGTGTCGGCTCATGCTCAGGCAACGGATACTGAAACGGCTCAAAGTTTACCGACGATAACAGTTCAGGCGCCAGCCGAGCAAAAGGAAAATGAAGAGTATGCAGCAAAAACCGCATCCTCTGTATTGCGTTCGAATGATCCTTTATTTGAAACGGCACAATCTATTAGTGTCGTAACGAGCGAGCAAATTCAAGAAAAACAGCTTAAAACTGTTGCCGAAGCTTTAGAAGGTGTTGCCGGTGTTGCATCGGGTTCATATGGCCGCCGTGGCTGGGATGACTTTATCATTCGTGGTCAAATTTCGAGTGCGCAAACCTATGTTGATGGATTGCGCGTACAAACTTCAACAAATGTCTTAAGATCTGAAGATATAAGTGGATTAGATTCTATTCAAGTCGTGAAAGGGCCTACTTCTGTGGGTTTTGGTTTAGCGCTGCCTGGCGGCTTGGTGAATTTAACGACAAAGCGCCCTGAAGCGGAAACGTTTTATCGTACCAATTTGAGCTATGGCAGTTATGGGCTTAAAGAAGGCACATTTGATATTAACTATGCGCCAGATCAAACTGAAAAAGGGGCATTTCGTTTCGTTGGCCGTGTGTCTGATCAAGATGATCCGACAGATTATGTATATTTTAAAAATCAGTATTTAGCATCATCATATAATTTTGATTTAAATGATAAAAATGATCTTTCTGTAATTGCGAGCTATCAGCACAGAAAATATATCCGAAATCAGGGAATTCCGCAAAACTACCAAAATTATGGACGTAACTTCTTTATTGGAGAGCCTGATCGCTATTATGATGTGGACGTATATCGCGTAGGCAGCAATTTCACTCATTATTTTGATAATGATTGGATTTTTAAGCAGAATTTTGCTGTGACGAAAAATAGCAGCTGGAGTAACTCAGTTTTTGCGGCTTCTGGCGCAACTTTCCCAATTGTGAAACGGCAAGTCAATTATCAGGATAAGCAAGATACCAATTTTGCATTAGATAATTATCTGCAGCGGAGTTTTAAAACGGATCATATTGATTACGAGGTGACAGCCGGAGTTGATATGATGAAAGAGCGCAGTGACTACTATCAGCGTGTTGATAACGTAAACCCGATTGATGCTGATAACTTAGAGTATGGCATTACCACTACGACGCAAGGCAAGCCGTCATGGAATTTGACCTATAATCAATATACCGGGTTTTATTTAAGAAATACCATTAAAATTGATGATCAATGGATTTTAGGCTTATCTGGACGCCATGATTGGACGCAAGTGAGTGTTGAAAACCAAATAAATAATACAACCGTACAAAACTCGGATAACGCATTTACGGGCAGTGCATCATTGATGTATCGCATCAATGATTTCTTTGCGCCCTATATTAGCTATTCAACTTCATTTATGCCTGTAACAGATACTGGAGCGAATAGTACATTACTTGACCCCGAAGAAGGTAAACAGACGGAAGTTGGTATGAAGTTTCAGGGACTTGACCAGCGTTTACAAGGGTATATCGCTTACTATTATCTCACGCGCCGCAATGTTACAGAAAATGATTCAACTCTAGGCTATTCAATTCAAACCGGTGAGCAGCAAACCAAAGGCTACGAAGCAGAATTATCTGCAGCTTTGTCGAACCAATGGCATGTATCCGCTGCCTATAGCTATATCCCAACTGCTGAAGTCACTGAAAGTTTAACCAGCAGTGAGATTGGGAAGCGCATTAATCATGTCCCTAAAAATGCAGCATCATTGTCTAGCCAATATTATTTTAGCCCAGATAAACTGGGATGGAATATGGGGGCAGGAGTACGCCTTCAAGGGGAACGAACAGCACAGCGTGGAACATATTTTGTGCGTATGCCAAGTTATACGTTATTTGATGTGAATGCTGGTTACGATGCTCAACGTTGGGGCATGGGTTTAAGCATTAAAAATTTATTTGATAAAGATTATATTCAAGGTACAACACCCAATGCCCAGTTGCTCAGTTTTGGCAGCCCGCGCACTTTTCTCTTTAATGTGAAGTTTAAATATTAATCAGTTCTTGTTTTTCGTCCATTGAACATTTTGTAGTTAAATTTAACCATATATTTTTGAGGAACTTTGATTTGAACGATCAAAGTTCCGATGTCTTTTAAGGTATCACACAGTGAAAAAACTTTTTTTAATGTTGATTGCTGCACTGAGCTTAGGTTTTTTAACAGCATCCATGAGTGCATTTGCAGCTAAAGTGAGTACGCATATCGCATTAATTTCTCAGACAAACGGGCCATCATACGCAAATGATTTGGCCATAAAGGGGCACTTGGAAGCCTTGGGATATACCGTTCAAATATTAGACCAGCTCCAAGATCCAAAACAAATGAAACAAGTTGATGCAATTATTTTATCTTCAACAGTTGGATCAAAAAATTTAAAAGCAGGATGGCGGCAGTTAGAAATTCCACTGATGACGTGGGAAAGTGATTATATTGATGATTTAGCCATGACGGGGAAACGCTCAGGTCAGGATTTTGGTGAAGTCGATAAAGCCCGATATTTATGGCTTGTAAATGCGCCACACCGTTTATCTGCGAATTTACCTGCGGGTACGCTGAATGTTTATAAAAAACAAACCATGATGAATTGGGGGAAACCTGGATTAGGGGCTACAATCATTGCAACGGTCTACGGCGAACCAGAAAAAGCAGCAATTTGGGGATATGAAAAAGGCGCAACTATGGATTATGAATCTTTAGCGCCAGCTAAACGGCTGATGTTCTTTCTTCATAATGACACTTTTTCAGACTTGTCTTCAGATGGGGTTAAACTATTCGATGCGAGTGTAAAGTGGCTGATGGCGCCGGAAAATTCAAAATGATGGAAATAGAGCTGCAAATGTTTAGCAATCGATGGAATAAGCTCAGAAGTATTTAAGGTGAGGCAGCCTCAAAATGAGGCTGTCTTTTGTTTGGGATACGGGGCCACAGTTGGATATGGGTTTACGCTGTTAACGGCATCATAAAAACCCTTTAACCCATCGACACAATTAATAAGTAATAAGAATTTCTAGCAATCCTCGGTTTTTAAGCTCAGTCAGAAGATTCAGCCAGAACTCCGTATATTCATTCTGAGCCATCAGCATGCAGAGCAATTCTTTTCATGTTCGAGATACGCTGTAAGTTCAGGCAATTACACAATTTATTTACAGTCTCAGAAAAGAATAGGTAAAATTTGATTAAGAGCATCATCGTTATGCATAGAACTCGTGAAATAGGGGGAGAAAGGCTCGGTTTAATATTTAAATTAATTCATAAAAAATATGCACTCACAGTATTTTTAAATGACATTCCTAAGCTCTCTTGCTGTTTCTTGTAGTAATGGCAGTATGTGTTGAATCAAATACTCTTTGGTTGTGCGCATGGTAGGAGAAACAATATTCAATGCCGCGACAACATTTCCTTTTGGTCCGTAAATTGGAACAGCTAAGGCATGTACCCCCAATTCATGTTCCTCACATGAATAGCACCAACCTTGCTCTCGAATTTCATGCAATAAAGCCAGAAACGTTTCATTATCGGTATGCGTATATTTAGTAAGGCGTTGCAGCGGATACTGATTCAGCCATTCACATTGTTCCTGATCATCGAGATAGGCCAGTAAAATTTTACCTGCCGATGTGGCATGTGCAGGTAAACGATTTCCCAAATGCAGGCCATAAGGATTGACGCGATCCGTTTGCTGGTGCGCGGCGCTGCGTGCAATGGTAATAGCTTCATAGCCATCTAAAACCATAACGGAAAAAATCAGTGAGGTTTGGTTGGTCAGCAAATTTAGCAGGGGCTGAGAAATTTTGGGAAGTTGCGCTCCGCCTAAATAAGATCCTGAAAACTTAAGAATTTTAGGGGTTAAATAAAAATAATGACCATCAGATTCTAAATAGCCTAAATATTCAAGGGTGAGTAAATGGCGCCGCGCTGCGGCACGGGTCATGCCTGTGCGTTCCGCTGCCATAGTAATATTTAAACGATGCCGGTCAGTACCAAAGCTGTCGAGAATGGCCATGCCTTTACTGATCCCTGCGACAAAATCTTCATGCCGAATGGTTTTTTTATTGTCTTTGTGTTGAAGACACTTTTCTCTTGTCTCGGTTGTTTCTTCCATCGTGTTCCCTTTATGCATTTTTATTTCTTCATTATTTTTACTATAACGTGAAATCAGAGTGAAATAATCAGGTTTTGTTCGATATTTAAGTATTTTGTTCGATGATCGAACAAAACCTGTGATCACTATCTATCCCAAAGCGGAGAAATTATAAAAAATGAACAGATAAGGAAATCGAACTAAAAGACTAGGGAATGTGGTTTTAGCTGAATTGCTCTCCAGTACAAGTTAGGTTTCCGCGCCTTTTCAAATTTTGCATGATGCACAATGGAGTTATCTAATGATAGATAAAAGTGCAGCGACCTTAACGGAAGCGCTCTCCCAAATCACCGACGGCTCAACCATCATGATTGGTGGTTTTGGTACAGCAGGACAGCCGGCTGAACTGATCGATGGCTTAATTCAACTCGGCATTAAAGACCTCACCATCGTCAGCAACAATGCTGGCAATGGCGACTATGGTTTAGCCAAGCTGCTGAAAGCAGGTGCCGTGAAAAAAGTCATCTGTTCGTTCCCACGTCAGTCCGACTCTTGGGTCTTCGATGAACTCTATCGTGCAGGCAAAATTGAGTTAGAGCTGGTACCACAAGGCAATTTGGCCTGTCGTATTCAAGCCGCAGGCATGGGACTCGG
Source organism: Acinetobacter bouvetii DSM 14964 = CIP 107468 (assembly GCF_000368865.1). Lineage (GTDB taxonomy): Bacteria > Pseudomonadota > Gammaproteobacteria > Pseudomonadales > Moraxellaceae > Acinetobacter > Acinetobacter bouvetii. Next base: position 847,046 of record NZ_KB849727.1, on the reverse strand, counting down.
TGCAGTCTTTACTCCTACAGGCTTTGGTACTTTATTGGCCGAAGGCAAAGAAACCCGTCACATCGACGGTAAAGATTATGTACTGGAATATCCAATCAAAGCCGACTTTGCTTTGATTAAAGCGCAGCAAGGCGACCGTTGGGGCAATCTGGTCTACCGCAAATCGGCACGTAACTTCGGCCCGATTATGGCCATGGCGGCAGGTGTAACCATTGCGCAAGTCTCTGAAGTGGTGGACTTAGGAGCTTTAGACCCTGAACACATCATCACTGCAGGTATTTTTGTTCAACACGTGGTGCAGGTTCAACCTGAACCTATTGCTGTGTAATCGGGAGAACATCATGAGCTATCAAAAACTCAGCCGTAACCAAATTGCAGAACGTGTCGCACAAGATATTCCCGATGGGGCTTATGTCAACTTAGGTATTGGCTTACCGACCAAGATTGCCAGCTACCTCCCGTCAGACAAAGACGTGTTCTTACATTCTGAAAATGGCTTATTGGCTTTTGGTCCACCGCCAGCCGCAGGTCAAGAAGATCCTGAGCTGATCAACGCGGGTAAAGAATATGTGACCATGCTGCAAGGTGGTGCCTTTTTCCATCATGGCGATTCGTTTGCCATGATGCGGGGTGGTCATTTAGATATTGCTGTGCTTGGTGCCTTTCAAGTGGCAGCCAATGGTGATTTGGCCAATTGGCATACTGGTGCGCCGGATGCGATTCCTGCTGTGGGCGGTGCGATGGACTTAGCCGTCGGTGCAAAGAAAGTCTTTATCACCACTGACCATACCACTAAACAAGGTGAACCAAAGATCGTGGCTGAACTGAGCTATCCCGCGACAGGTTTGAAATGTGTCGATCGTATTTATACCGACCTGTGTGTAATTGACGTCACCGCAGACGGTTTAAAAGTCATTGAAAAAGTCGACGGTCTAAGCTTTGCAGAATTGCAGGCGATGACGGGTGCTCCGTTGGTGGATGCCACACTGTAAATTTCAGAAAAATTTGCTAGAGCTTACAGTCATTAACAACCTGTCGAGCGCTTTAACAGTATTGTTTTTGCAACAGCAGTGGAAAATTGCTGCGAGTGAACAGGTTTTGTTGATGACAAAGTTTTTGGTCACTTTTTTAAAAAAGTGACAAGAACGAGCTACTGGTATTTGACTGAACACGGTAAGACTCCGTCGTGACTAGATACAGTTGATCTATCAGCAGAGTCCCGTTTTAAAGGACAAGATTAAAAATGAAAAACGCTTATATTATCGATGCCATCCGTACCCCATTCGGACGTTATGCCGGTGGACTCGCTCCGATCCGTGCCGATGACTTGGGTGCAGTGCCGATTCAAGCCTTAATGCAACGCAACCCTAGTGTGGATTGGACCCAAGTCGATGACGTGATCTACGGCTGCGCCAACCAAGCAGGTGAAGACAACCGTAATGTCGGTCGTATGTCTGCACTGCTTGCAGGTTTACCCGTTGAAGTTCCTGCCACGACAGTGAATCGCTTATGTGGTTCATCCCTAGATGCCATTGCGATAGCAGCCCGTGCAATTAAAGCCGGCGAAGCAGATTTAATCATCGCAGGTGGCGTCGAAAGTATGTCTCGTGCACCTTTTGTGATGGGTAAATCAGAAACAGCTTATGGCCGTAGCCAGAAGATTGAAGACACCACCATGGGCTGGCGTTTTATTAATCCTAAGCTCAAAGCGATGTATGGTGTAGACACCATGCCGCAAACCGCGGAGAACGTGGCACAACAATTTAATATTGATCGCGCAGATCAAGACCAGTTTGCCTTGGCGAGTCAACAGCGCACCGCAACCGCGCAAGCTCAAGGCTTTTTTACACATGAGATCATCCCTGTGAATATTCCACAGCGTAAGGGTGATCCGATTGTGGTCGACACGGATGAACATCCACGTGCATCGACCACCTTGGAAGCTTTGGCAAAACTGAAGCCAGTCGTGACAGCAGAAGGCACCGTCACTGCAGGAAACGCATCAGGCATCAATGACGGTGCGGCTGCTGTACTGATTGCTTCAGAACAAGCGATTCAAGTGTACCAGCTTAAACCGCGTGCCAAAATCATTGCTTCAACAGCAGTGGGTGTAGAGCCGCGCATCATGGGCTTTGCACCAGCACCTGCCATCAAAAAGTTACTCAAACAAGCCAATCTCACAATCGAGCAGATGGATGTGATTGAACTGAATGAAGCCTTTGCAGCACAAGCACTGGCGGTTACCCGTGATTTAGGTCTGGCAGACGATACGACACAAGTGAATCCAAATGGCGGTGCAATTGCGATTGGTCATCCACTGGGGGCTTCAGGTGCACGTTTAGTCACCACGGCTTTAAACCAGTTAGAACAAACCGGTGGAACCTATGCCTTGTGTTCAATGTGTATTGGTGTCGGTCAAGGCATTGCAATGATTATTCAGCGCGTTTAAAGCAGAGTTAAGGATAGCGATCATGAGCCAGTTATATGCCAGCTTATTTTACCAAAACGAGGTGACTGAAATTTTCAGTGATCGCGCGTTGGTGTCATACATGATTGAGGCTGAAGTTGCCTTGGCACAAGCACAGGCTCAAGTCGGTGTCATTCCAGAATCTGCGGCAACAGCAATTTCAAACATCGCAGCAACTGCACTCAATCAGATTGACTTTGATGCTTTAGCGGTTGCTACAGGCTTGGCGGGCAATATCGCGATTCCTTTTGTGAAGCAATTGACTGCGATTGTGAAACAAAGTGATGAAGATGCTGCTCGATATGTGCATTGGGGTGCAACCAGTCAAGACATTTTAGATACAGCTTGTATTTTGCAATGTCGTGCTGCAATGACGCATGTTGAAGCTTTAATTCACCAATGTTACCGCACTGCATTGGCTCAAGCTGAACAGTATCGTGCACAAGTGATGATTGGGCGCACATGGTTGCAGCAAGGGTTGCCGATTACTTTGGGGCATAAATTCGCGCGTTGGGCCTCGGCATTTCATCGTGATTTAGCACGTATTGAAGCCATGAAAGCACGTGTTTTTACTGCTCAATTAGGCGGTGCCGTTGGTTCATTGGCTTCATTGCAATCTCAAGGAACAGCGGTAGTTCAAGCATTTGCAGCGCAGTTACAACTTTCTGTTCCAAGCTGTACTTGGCATGGTGAGCGCGACCGTATTGTTGAAATCGCGAGCATCTTAGCAATGGTGACAGGTAGTTTGGGCAAAATGGCACGTGACTGGTCGTTGATGATGCAAACTGAAATTGCAGAAGTATTTGAGCCAGCAGCGAAAGGGCGCGGTGGGTCATCGACGATGCCACACAAGCGTAATCCTGTCGCTGCGGCATCCGTTTTGGCAGCAGCCAATCGTGTGCCTGTGCTGATGTCGAGTTTGTACCAAAGCATGGTGCAGGAACATGAGCGTAGTCTAGGTGGATGGCATGCAGAATGGTTGGCATTGCCTGAAATTTTCCAACTGTGTGCAGGCGCTTTAGAGCGGACTTTAGACGTGTTACAAGCCATGCAAGTTAATGCTGAGAACATGCAGCGTAATTTGGAATGTAGTACCCAAGGTTTAATTATGGCAGAAGCTGTAATGATGGCATTGGCACCACATATGGGTCGCTTACAGGCTCATCATTTGGTGGAAGCAGCATGTAAAACAGCCGTTGAAAAAGGTGTGCACTTAAAAGATGTGATTGCGGAATTGGATCAAGTCAAAGACTTGTTTAGCGCTGCTCAGATTTCAGAAATTTTTAAACCCGCGTCATATCTCGGCAATATTCAAGACCAGATTGATGCGGTGTTGCAAGAAGCAAAAGGAGAGGCAAAGTGAATATCACGATGACCAATCGTCAAGGCAAGACTTTATCTGTTGCAATCAGTGGGCAAGATCATGCACCTGTGATTGTATTTTCAAACTCATTGGGTACAGATAAAGGCATGTGGCAGCCGCAAGTTGTGGCATTTGAACAGCAGTTCAAAGTGGTGACTTATGACACGCGTGGTCATGGGCAAAGTGATGTGATTGAGCAGACCACTGTACAAAACCTTGCAGAAGATGTGATTGATATTCTGAACGGTTTAAACATTGAAAAAGCGCATTTTTGCGGGATTTCAATGGGCGGCATGACAGCTTTGTGGCTCGGTATTCACCATGCAGATCGTTTTCATAGCATCACTGTGGCGAATTCAGCAGCCAAAATTTGGACTGAAGAAGGTTGGAATGCTCGTGCAGATGCTGTGACAGCCAATGGCTTAGCAGACTTGGTCGCGACTACGCATACACGCTGGTTTAGTGAGCAGTTTGATTATCAACACGATGCTTTGGCACAGCGCACAATTCAATCTTTAGCGACTACGCCAGCACTTGGCTATGCAGAATCTTGCCGAGCGCTCGCGCAAGCAGATCTATCTACTCAAATTCAACAGATTCAGATTCCAACTTTAGTGATTGCAGGCGCATTTGACCCAGTTACGACCGTGGCAGATGGCATCTTTATGCAACAACAGATTCAAAAGTGTGAATTAGCGGTGATTGATGCATCGCATCTTTCCAATATTGAGCAACCTGAGCTGTTTAACCAAACCCTCAGTCAGTTCATTGGATCGATTCAATAGTTTAAGGATTTTTAAAAGGACTTTCAGCCCAAGGAGGCAGGTATGGCGTCTCAGGAATACGCTACTCAAAAAACGAGTATAGACGCACAAGCACTGATTAATGATGCACCGATTAGCAAATATCAGTGGTTGATCGCAATTGTATGTTTTCTCATTGTTTTTGTTGATGGTATTGATACTGCGGCAATGGGTTTTATTGCTCCAGCCTTGGCACAAGACTGGGGAATAGACCGCTCGCAACTGGGTCCAGTCATGAGTGCGGCTTTAGGCGGCATGATTATTGGTGCTTTGGTGTCTGGTCCAACCGCTGACCGCTTTGGGCGAAAGATTGTTTTAAGTGTTTCGATGCTGATTTTTGGTGGCTTTACTTTGGCATCGGCATATGCAGCTGACTTAAATACCTTGGTGATACTGCGCTTTTTAACCGGCATTGGTTTGGGTGCTGCGATGCCGAATGCAACCACGTTATTTTCTGAATATTGCCCGCAGCGCTCTCGCTCGCTACTCGTGACCTGTATGTTCTGTGGTTACAACTTGGGTATGGCAACAGGTGGTTTTATTAGCAGTTGGTTGATCCCAACCTTTGGTTGGCACAGCTTATTTTTACTGGGCGGTTGGTCGCCACTGATTTTGATGATCTTGGTGATTTTCTTCCTGCCAGAATCTTATCGTTTCTTGATTGTGAAAGGTCGTGACCCCGAAAAAGTTCGCAAAATTCTAACGCGTATTGCACCGACGCAAGTACATGGTGTTACTGAGTTTCATGTACCTGAAGAAAAAACGGAAGGTGGAGAGAAGAAAGGTGTGTTTGGCATGCTGTTCTCTCAGAAATATGTCAAAGGCACGGTTTTATTGTGGCTGACCTATTTTATGGGTTTGGTGATGATTTATCTGCTCACCAGTTGGTTGCCAACCTTGATGCGTGAAACAGGCGCAACCATGGAACGCGCTGCATTTATCGGTGGTTTATTCCAGTTTGGCGGTGTTCTCAGTGCTTTATTTATTGGCTGGGCAATGGACCGTTTCAACCCGAACCGCATTATTGCAGGCTTCTACTTTGTGGCTGGGATCTTTGCCTTTGCTGTAGGTCAGAGCTTAGCAAATCCAACCTTACTTGCCATTTTAGTGCTTTGTGCAGGTGTTGCAATTAATGGTGCGCAGTCGGCAATGCCAGCACTGAGTGCTCGTTTTTATCCAACCCAATGCCGTGCAACAGGTGTGGCATGGATGTCTGGGATTGGACGTTTTGGTGCGGTATTTGGTGCATGGATCGGCGCAGTTTTACTGGGTAATGACTGGTCATTTACTGCCATTTTAAGTCTGCTGTTAATTCCAGCAACAGCAGCAGCGGTCGCTATTTTTGTTAAATCATTGGTCGCACATACCGATGCGACCTAATTGAGGTTTCTCCCATGAATGATGAACAACGTTATGAACAAGGAATTACCGTACGCACTGAAGTGCTGGGTGAAAAGCATGTCGGTCGTTCACTTGAGAACTTGAATGATTTCAATGCCGACTTTCAAAATTTTATTAGCCGTTTTGCGTGGGGCGAAGTCTGGTCTAGACCAGGCATGCCGCGCCATACCCGTAGCTTAGTCACCATTGCCGTGTTATTGGCATTGGGCCGTGAAGACGAATTGCGTATGCATTTACGTGCTTGTTTTAACAATGGTGTGACCAAGGACGACTTAAAAGAGTTGATTTTGCACTGTTCACTGTATGCCGGTTTGCCCGCAGCCAATGCAGCCATGCACATGGCAGAAGAGGTTTTTGCAGATTTGGGTATTGCCCCGCAAAAGCTGAGCGAACAGCAACTTAGCCAAGCACAAACCAATCAAGAGTAATGGAACAAGATTAAGAGGGACGTCACATGTCGCAACTTATTTTAGGTGCTTATGCACAACGCAATACCGAAGATCACCCGCCAGCATATGCACCCGGCTATAAAACCAGTGTATTACGCTCGCCAAAAAATGCGTTGATCTCAATTGCAGAAACTTTAACTGAAGTGACTTCACCGCAGTTTAGTGCCGAACAGTTTGGGCCTAAAGATAACGATTTGATTTTGAATTATGCCAAAGAAGGTTTACCAGTTGGTGAGCGCATTATTGTGCATGGTTATGTCCGTGATCAGTTTGGACGTCCAGTTAAAAATGCTTTGCTCGAAGTGTGGCAAGCCAATGCTTCTGGCCGTTATCGTCATCCAAATGATCAGTTTATTGGTGCGATGGACCCGAACTTTGGCGGCTGTGGCCGTATGATGACTGATGCTAACGGTTATTTTGTATTCCGTACTATTAAGCCGGGTCCTTACCCATGGCGTAACCGCATTAACGAATGGCGTCCAGCGCATATCCATTTCTCTTTACTTGCAGATGGTTGGGCGCAGCGTCTGATTTCTCAGTTTTATTTTGAGGGTGATACGCTGATTGATTCGTGTCCGATTATTAAAACCATTCCTTCGGAACAACAACGTCGCGCGCTGATTGCTTTAGAAGACAAAAGCAACTTCATTGAAGCAGACAGCCGTTGTTACCGCTTTGACATCACTTTACGTGGTCGTCGTGCGACTTATTTCGAAAATGATTTGACTTAATTCAGGGAGAACAACATGAACCATTGGAACTTTCAAGAATTGCATGAAACTCCATCTCAAACAGGTGGACCATACGTACACATTGGTTTGTTACCACAACAAGCCAACATTGAAGTCTTTGAAAATAACTTTAACAACCAGCTAGTTAAAGAAAATACTTTAGGCGAACATATTCGCTTAGAAGGTCAAGTGTTCGACGGTTTAGGCTTGCCGCTACGTGATGTGTTAATTGAAATCTGGCAGGCGGATGCCAATGGTGTCTATCCAAGTGCGGCCGATATTCAAGGCAAAGCAGTCGATCCAAACTTTCTCGGTTGGGGACGTACAGGCGCAGACTTCGAAACTGGTTTTTGGAGTTTCAATACCATTAAACCAGGTGCGGTTCCGGGACGTAAAGGTACAACTCAGGCACCGCATATTGCACTGATCATCTTTGCTCGCGGGATTAACATTGGCTTAAACACGCGTGTTTACTTTGATGATGAAGCGGAAGCCAATGCACAAGATCCTGTACTGAAAGGCATTGAGTGGGCACCTCGTCGTCAAACGCTCATCGCAAAACGTGAAGAGCGTGATGGTGAAGTGGTGTATCGCTTTGACATTCGTATTCAAGGTGAAGATGAAACGGTCTTTTTAGATATCTAAGTTGATTAAGTTCAGTGCAGAACACTTTGCACTGGCTCGATAGATAAAAGTTTATACGTGGTGATGGTATGACCCATTTCATTCATCCCACGTATATTTGCCATTGATAACAGAAGTCAGGCAATAGTTTGTAAATACAAGGAAATGTAATGATGACAATCAAAAAAATTGCGATGCAACTTTGCTTAAGCAGTGCTGTTTTAGCGGCAATGCCTACGGCATTTTCAGCCGAAGTTGCCCCTACGACACAACACTATATGGTGAAAAACCTCAATATTGGTGACTTACCTGTCAAAACTATTGTGCCGATTACCGCAAAGACAGCTGAGCAAGCCATTGCCCAAGCGCAAATGATTGCCAGCAACCCAAACGCAGATGTGGCTGAGTTTCGCATCGACTTATTGGAATTTTCTGCGGACACTAAAAAAGTTATCGCATTGGGTCAGCAGCTGAATCAAATTTTAAAAGACAAACCGTTGATCGCGACCATTCGTACTCATAACGAAGGTGGAAAAATGACGGTGTCTGACCAAGACTATGAAAAGATTTATCGTGAATACCTGAAAAAGCCATTTATGCAATTGCTGGATATTGAAATGTTCCGTGATGCAGGCAGTGTGGCGAAATTAACCAAATTGGCACATGAAAAGAACGTGTTGGTGATCATGTCAAATCATGATTTTGCCAAAACCCCCGAACAACAAGAAATTGAAAACCGTTTGCTAAAACAAGATCAGATGGGTGCCGATATTCTGAAAATTGCGGTAATGCCAAAGTCAAAACAAGACGTCTTTACCCTCATGAATGCCACGTTGGCTGTGAGTCAAAAAAGTCATAAACCCTTACTGACTATGTCAATGGGGCAGTTGGGCACCATTTCACGTGTCGCTACGGGCAACATGGGCGGCAGCTTAAGTTTCGGCATGATTGGTGAAGCCTCTGCACCGGGTCAAATTGATGTGACTCAACTCAAACAGTTGCTCAAAACAGTACAACCGACCCCTTAATGCACTGTGTTATTCATCTTCAAGGATAGAAAAGGATTTAAAATATGAAACCATCAACCTTACGTTTGACCACATTGGTTTTGAGTTTAGCGGCATCAGGTTTTGCCAGTGCAGAAACTTATATTGTGGATCGCTATCAGGATGATAGTGTAAAAGGTTCACTGCGTTGGGCGATTGAACAATCGAATGCCAATGCGACGCAAGAAAATGAAATTCAAATCCAAGCTGTGGACAAAGCACCCTATGCAATTAAACTGAATCAGCCTTTACCACCAATTAAATCTTCAGTAAAGATCATTGGGACGCAATGGGACAAAACAGGCGAGTTTATTGCGATTGATGGTTCAAACTATATTAAAGGTGAAGGTGCGAAAGCCTGCCCGGGGGCAAATCCTGAACAGTATGGCACCAATGTCCGTACCACGACTTTACCGGGTCTGGTTCTTCAAGACGTGAATGGTGTGACCTTAAAAGGTCTGGATATTCACCGTTTTTGTATTGGCGTTTTGGTGAACCGTTCAAGCAACAACTTGATTCAACATAACCGTATCAGTAATAACTACGGTGGTTCAGGCGTGATGTTGACGGGTGATGACGGTAAGGGCAATCCGACCTCTACCACCACCAATAACAACAAAGTTTTGAACAACTTGTTTGTAGATAATGGCGATGGTTTAGAGCTGACGCGTGGCGCGGCATTTAACCTTGTGGCCAACAATCTATTTACTTCAACCAAAGCCAACCCAGAACCGTCGCAAGGTATCGAAATCTTGTGGGGCAATGACAATGCGGTGGTCGGCAACAAATTTGAAAACTACTCGGATGGTTTACAAATCAACTGGGGTAAGCGCAATTACATTGCTTATAACGAACTGACCAACAACTCGATTGGCTTTAACCTCACTGGTGATGGCAACATTTTTGACAGTAACAGAGTTCATGGTAACCGTCTTGGCATTGCCATTCGTTCAGAAAAAGATGCCAATGCCCGTACGACATTGACCAAAAACCTAATTTGGGGCAATGGCAAAGATATTAAACGCTGTGAAGCGGGTGGTTCGTGTGTACCTAATCAGCGTTTAGGCGCAATTGTGTTTGCTGTGCCTGCGCTTGAACATGCTGGCTTTGTGGGTTCTCGTGGTGGTGGCGTGGTCATTGAAGCGGCGAAACTGCAAAAAACCTGTACCCAGCCAAATGAGCAGGGCTGTAATGCGATGCCAAACCAAAACATTCAAGCTCCACGTTTAAGCTATAGCAAAGGACAGATTACCGCGACAGTTCAAGCACAGCCAAATCAACGCTACCAAGTTGAATTCTTTGCCAATTATCAAGCGAAGAGTCAAGAAGCAGAGCAGTATTTAGGTACTCAAGTGGTGACCACGAATGCACAAGGTCAAGGTCAAGCAACGTGGAAAGCATTGAATAGTGCTGCAAGTGTGACGGCGAATGTGACCGCCAATGTCACAGACCACTTGGGTGCAACTTCTGAACTGAGTCCAGCCGTTCGCATTAAATAATAAAAACCGCATGGAAAGCTCACCTGCGTTGAGCTTTCCTCACAAAAAAGGATGTTTGGGATGCAACAACTATTAAAGCTAGGCGCATTATCTTTGGCGCTTTTAACTTGCCAATTGGCTTCAGCCAATGAATTTTATTCAGCAGACCGTCAATGGTTATTCGGTGATTGGAACGGTGAACGGAAGCAACTGGAAGATCAAGGTTATAAATTTACAGCTTCAATTATGAGTCAAGCAGCGACCAATTTGGCTGGTGGTTATAACGATGACCGAAGTTTTGATAATGCCGCGCAGTTGACCTTAGGTGCCAATTTTGATTTAAACAAAATTGCAGGTTGGGAAAATACCACAGCAGGCTTGATGATTACCAAACGTGATGGTAACGCCCTAACGCTTGAACGAATTAAAGACCCTCGTGCCAGTACCTTGGGCAACAGCCAAGAAATTTATGGTCGTGGCAAAATTTGGCGCTTAACTCAGGCTTGGATCAAAACTGGATTTGATGATAACCGCGTTCAATTTAAGATTGGTCGTATGGGCATGTCGGATGACTTTAATAGTTCGCAATGTGAATTTCAGAATTTACTTTTGTGTGGCGGACAGCTTGGAAAATCCATCGGTTCGATTTGGTATAACTGGCCTGTCAGTTTATGGGGCACCAATGTTAAATACCAATTTGCACCAGACTGGTCACTTGGCATTGGCGTCTATGAAGTCAACCCAGACAATGTCAAAACAGACTCAGACAGTGATGGCTTCAACTTCGATATGGACAATGTCGAAGGGGCGACCATTCCAGTTGAACTGGCTTGGAAACCAAAACTTGCCACATTTAATGGCTTACCAGGTGAATATAAACTCGGTGCACTATATTCCACAGCAGAAGCTAAAGATGTGGGTACATCAGGAGAAATCCACGATGGCAAATATAGTTTTTGGTTGAATGCTCAACAACAACTGACTCAACACGGGGCTGATCCGAAGCGCGGTTTATATATCAGTTTCAATGGGGTCATCAATGACCGAGACACGACTGCTGTAGGAAGTACACAACAACTGGCACTTTGGTACAAAGGCCCTTTTGATAGCCGTCCAAATGATTCTATTGGTTTTGGTTTGGCCAACTATGTGGTGAATGACCGTGTGACGGACAAGCAAATCGCCACTAACGAAGGCCGTGGTTATTACAGTTATGACGCGCTTGCCAGCGATTACGTCCCAATTCAACATGACGAACTCAATGTTGAGTTGAACTATACCTATCAGTGGTCTCCTGCGGTGATGCTCAGACCCAACCTACAATATATCTATCAACCCTCTGGCGTGAAAGAAGTGGATGATGCTTGGGTGGCTGGTCTTAGCGTTAAGGTGAATTTTTAATCGTTTTTAAAGTGAAAGAGTGTTTAAAATGTAAGCAATACTATTGCTGAATTTAAACACTCTTTTTTCATTGTTGAAGCAAGTTAATTGTGGATGCTCAAAGTTTGGATGTGGTGTGAATGATGCTCAAAAAAAAGTAGGAGAGATCATTTAAAACACAGCATTTGGAGTAAAAAGTATGTCCGAAGCGCAATCTCAACCCATATTTAAAATATGGTGCTTTATATTAGGCTTAGCTTTATTGCTGACTGGCTTATTTTATTTAATCGGTGGTGGAAAACTGATTAGTCTAGGTGGTTCATGGTACTTCTTCATTGCAGGTTTATTAACCACTATTTCTGCAATATTTATTTTTAGAAAAAAAGCATTGGGTGTCTGGATTTTTGCACTGGTTTTTCTTGGAACCGTGGTCTGGGCACTGTTTGATGCAGGTTGGGATTTTTGGGCACTCCATTCACGGTTAATGTTTCCGGCGGGTTTATTTGCCGCACTCTGTTTTACCTTGCCTGCTATTCGTAAGTACCAATTTCAAATTTCGCCTTCGGCACCCGCTTATGCCTTAGGTGGTTTGACAGTGTTAGGTATGCTCGGTGGTTTGTATGGCATGTTTATTCCACATCCAACGGTAAAAGCCAGTGGTGAAGAACTACCCCTAGTGCCTGTAACAGCTCAAACCCAACAAGTGAATTGGTCGCACTATGGTAATGATGCTGGTGGAAGTCGTTTTGCTGCACTGGATCAGATCAACCGAAATAATGTATCTAAGTTAAAGGAAGCATGGCGCTTTCAAACAGGCGATATGACCACAGGTACGGGTAATGGCGCAGAAGACCAGCTCACGCCTTTACAGGTCGGTGATAAAGTCTTTTTATGTACACCGCATAACAACATTATTGCTTTAGATGCGGACACAGGTAAACAAATCTGGAAGGCTGAAGTGAATTCTAAAGCCGATGCTTGGGAGCGTTGCCGCGGTGTGGGTTACTTTGACTCGACTCAAGCCTTGGTACAACCGACTTTAGCTGGTGCAAGTGCGGTTACAGCGGTGGCAAATAATACCGCATGTCCACGTCGTGTTTATACCAATACACCTGATGGTCGTTTAATTGCAGTCAATGCCGATACAGGCGAACGCTGTAAAGACTTTGGTGTCGATGGAACGGTGAACTTACTGGAAGGTCTAGGTGCGGGCACGCAAGCGCCTCGTTTTGAAGTGACCTCGGCGCCAACCATTGCAGGAACCAGCATCATTGTCGGGAGTCGTATTGCTGACAACTTTGCAGCCGATATGCCGGGTGGTGTGATTCGTGCCTATGACGTGATTACTGGGCAGCTGCGTTGGGCTTTTGATCCACGTAACCCAAATCCAAACTATGTCCTAAAACCGGGTGAAATCTATAAACGTAGTTCAGCTAACTCTTGGGCGGCAATGTCCTACGACCCACAAATGAACACGGTATTTTTACCGATGGGCAGTTCGTCAGTCGATGTCTGGGGCGGAAATCGTCAACCTGTCGATCATAAGTACAATTCTTCCGTTTTGGCTTTGGATGCAACCACAGGTAAAGAAAAGTGGGTTTATCAAACCGTTCACAATGACCTCTGGGACTTCGATTTACCCATGCAGCCAAGCTTGGTCGATTTTCCAATGCAAAATGGGCAAACCAAACCTGCTGTTGTCATTGGCACCAAGTCAGGTCAGTTCTTTGTACTCGACCGTATTACGGGTCAGCCTTTAACCAAAGTGGTTGAGCAACCTGTAAAAGCTGCAGATATTCCTGATGAACAATACAGTGCAACTCAGCCACGTTCAGTTGAAATGCCACAGATTGGTAATCAAACTTTGACTGAATCGGACATGTGGGGCGCAACGCCATTTGACCAGTTGATGTGTCGTATTAACTTTAAATCCATGCGTTATGACGGTCTCTTTACAGCACCGGGTTCTGATATATCTTTAAGTTTTCCGGGTTCGCTGGGTGGGATGAACTGGGGCAGTATCGCATTTGACCCAACGCATCGTTATATGTTTGTCAACGATATGCGCCTAGGTCTGTGGATTCAGCTGATTAAACAAACGCCTGAAGACCTAAAACTTGAAGCCAGTGGCGGAGAGAAGGTCAACACTGGTATGGGCGCAGTGCCAATGAAAGGTACACCGTATAAAGTGAATAAAAACCGCTTTATGTCGGTACTAGGCATTCCATGTCAAAAACCGCCTTTCGGGACCATGACGGCGATTGATATGAAAACCCGTCAAGTGGCTTGGCAGGTGCCTTTAGGTACGGTTGAAGATACTGGTCCAATGGGCATTAAAATGGGCTTAAAAGCGCCGATTGGTATGCCAACCATTGGTGGCCCAATGGCGACCCAAGGTGGTTTAGTGTTCTTTGCTGCAACACAAGACTTCTACTTACGTGCCTTCAATTCATCTAATGGTGAAGAGTTATGGAAAGCGCGTTTACCCGTAGGTAGCCAAGGTACACCGATGAGCTACATTTCTCCAAAAACAGGCAAGCAATATGTGGTCATTTCCGCAGGTGGGGCACGTCAGTCGCCTGATCATGGTGATTATGTGGTTGCGTACAGTTTAGAGAATTAAAGTTATTGTGTTGAACTGATCTTCATGTCCCAGCATTTCAGGGCCGATGTTTAAATTCTGAAATGCGGGGCTTTTTAGATTTGCACTAAATGAATAATTTCACCTAACTGCTGTGCAGTAGAAATTAATTTTGATGCGAGTTCCTGAACTCGTTGTTCATTGAGTCGGAATGAAGGGCCTGCAATACTGACAGTACCGAATGGTTTGTTTGTGTGTGGGTTAATAATGGTTTTTGCCATTGCAGTCATACCCAGTTCATAGGTATCTGAAATTAAACCATAACCTCGCTCACGCGATGCCTCTGCCATCTGTGTCAGTTGTCCAAGGTTCTTCGGCGAGTTCGCTCCTAAGAGCTTAGCTTTTTCAAAGCCTTCGCGCTCTGCAATTCTTGAAAAATCGTCAGCATTAATATTGGATAAATAGGCTAAACCACATGCAGATGTAGGCAAGTAAGCAAGGCTCCCTGAATCTGAATTACTCCCAGTATCTTAGACATCACAGCTTCATTTTGAAGCTGCCTTAAATCCTTCAAGGCTCATCCAATGCCATCCAAATGCAGGATACAACTCAGGTCTAAAGCCTGCCTAACGTATAAATTTTTATTCAGTAAAGCAATTTCTGTAAATCTCACTTACTTGGCACAGGAAATTTCAGGCTGTTAATTTTCCATTTAATAATTTTGCTGCAGTGTATTTTTGACTCAACGAAACTTACTTCAGTGATAAGGATAAGCCGGCCATTTTCTCAATATTCTTCAGCCTAAATGATTAACTGTTTTAACAAGATCATTGTGAAATTTTACTGCTGAATAATTCTTAAAAGTGATTTTTTGCAACAAAGTTGATTGCAAGGTTATTGTTCGAAATGGGTGAATAGTGGCTAATTTTTATACCTGTATTCTTCACTTTTGATAGGGTTTTTTATGCATTTAAATGGATGCTGTTTTGGTATTTAGAATATGGCTATATTTTAATTGTAAAAAAATATATTCAAACATATATTATTTCCCCCTTGATTGATAAGTTTTTCTTCAATTATTTGTTACTTTAAGTGTTAAAAAGACACTTTTCTTAACCAAAATTAAATAGTGACAATTCAACTAAAATCCAAAAAACAATAACCAAGTCACATTTTGTGTATCTTTTTTAATTTTTTATGTAATATTGTGTGATATTCATGTTAAGAAGAAAATTTTAATGTTCAGTAGCAGCAAATCAATTTTACTTTTTTTATCGTCTCTATCAATCATGGGGGCTGCACATGCCGCAGCAGCAAATACCCAGCCTTTAGTAGCGGAGATGAAGGTATTTGAAGTAGATGCAAAACAAAAAGGACAAAAAGAGTTAAAAGCAACTGATCAAGTCAAACCAAACTCTGTTTTGGAATATCGAGTTGATTACTCAAATGTCTCTTCAAATAGTCTAAAAAATTTGAAATTAAATCTACCGCTTCCAGAGTATGTCACTTACACCGGTCAAAGTGCGCCAAAAGATACTTATGCCTCATTAGACGGGAAAAGCTTTGCTAAAGCACCGCTTACTCGTGTTGAAAATGGCAAAAAAGTCAATGTTCCACTGCGTGAATACCGTGCATTGCAATGGAATATCAGCGAGTTGAAACCGAAACAGAAAGTTACAGTTTCAGCCCAAGTGCGTGTCAATGCTTCTAAATAAAAATTTCTAGTCGTTTAAACGTCTTTATTGTTGAGTTTTCTTATGAAACAACGTTTTCAATTAAGTAAAATCGCGACTGCCTTGGCAGTTGTCGGTGGGGTATCCTTCTTTGGCAGTTCTGCAATGGCAGCAACATCTACGCCTCTAGCTGGACAGAATATCAGTAACGTAGCAACTGCAACGTATACTGATAATACAAATACTGAGCGTGTCGTTACTTCTAACGTGGTTAAAACCCTTGTGGCACAAGTGGGCAGCTTTACTCTTGTACAGTCTAACGAACGTCAAACAGCAGCCAACAGCAGTGTAAGCTTCCCGCATATTTTAACCAATACGGGTAATGGCACAGACTCATTTACGCTTAACATTACAAATGATGCCGGTACTTTCGATTGGGCCAGCTATAATGTTTATATTGACCGTAATCAGGATGGTATCGCGGATGATGGTGCGGCTGCTTTAACATCTACAACAGCGATTGAATTAGCTGCAGGTGAATCTATCGGTCTGGTTGTGGTTGCTAAAACGCCGTTAGCAGCAACGGCAGGCCAGAATGACAGCTTGATTTTGACTGCAACAGCAAAAACAACAGCTTTATATGATGCTGGCAAAAATACGGCGTCAAATACGGACAAAGCGACAATTATTACCGGCGCAGTCATTGAAATTAAAAAAGAAGCCAGTGTCAGCACAATTGGTGCAAATGGCTATATTACCTATACCTTGACGTTCCAGAATAAAGGCACAGCTGCAGCTACTTCAGATGTCATTATTTATGACGTACTGCCAAGCAATGTAACATTTGATACATCTACAGTGCCTGATGCTAAGCTGGTTGCTTATTACAATGGCAGTTCAACTGCGCTTAATCCTGGCAATGCCGATGCGGACGGTTTCTACTTTAAGACGCGCAGTGATGCAAAAGAAGCTTTTACCTTTAATGCAGGAAAGCTTGCCGCAGGTTCAACAGGAAAATTGTCTTTTACTGTTAAAGTAAAAAATGCAGCGGCAAATGGTGAAAAAATCACGAACACTGCATATGCGGATACTGACGGCTTCACACCAGGCACAAATACGCCGTTAACACCGGATAATGTTCCATCTGTTCCACCGGTAACTACAGATACAACTCTGGTTCCATCGAACCCGAACAATGTCACTGTGGTGGGTACAACGGCTCACTCAATTAACGATGACGCATCTGTCTCCTGGACTGACAACAATGTTCCAGCCGGCAGCGCTGCAGGCATTGACGATCAAGTTCATGCGGCGGCAGCGCAAGGCCAGGCGATTGTCTTTGGCAATAACGCGACAGGTGGCGATGTTATTTACGTCCATAACTCAGGCACAACTGCAGACAGTTATAATCTGAGTGTTGCTGCTGCGGCAGGTTCATCTTTGCCGGCGGGAAGCATTATTGAAATTCTGAAAGCTGATGGTAAAACACCGGTAACAGACAACAATACAGGCCCGATTGAAGCTGGCGGCAGCTTAAAATTTGTAGTACGTGTCACTTTGCCAACCAGCGGCACAGTCGTTCCGGGTACTAAACTGATCATGACCAGTGCCTCAGTCAGCAATGGCAGCAATAAAGATACTATTTCTTTAGTTGTTGATTCATTTACCAAAAGTGCTGTGGATTTAGTACATAATAAAGGAACCGCGGCTTTGCCTGATTATGTCGGTGATGGCCAGAATAGCAGCACAGGCGTTCCGGATACAGCTTTAGTACCAGGCACATCTAAACCGCTGGATGTTACGATCAAAAATACAGGCGGTACGCCAGATAACTATAATATTGCAGTTGAAGGCGTTCCAACTGGCTGGACAGCAGAGCTTTTTGGAAAAGATGCATCAGGCAATTGCACAAATACGAAAGTAACCAATTCAGGCACGATTGCTAATGGCGGTACTGGCAGTTACTGCCTGGTCGTTACTGCGCCAAACGGCACGCCGGCAACGAATATTCCAGAAACCATTACAGTCAAGATCAGCTCACCATCTACCGGCAGCAACGACAGCATTGGGTTTAAGCTGACCATTGCAGAACAGCGTGCGATTAGCTTTACACCAGACCGCCAAGGTCAGTTAGCGCCAGGCGGCAGCATTATTTATAGCCATACCCTAAGCAACATTGGTAACGTGGCTGAAGCAGCGGGCGGCAAAACACTGAACTTTGCTTTACCAACGCCGGCAGCTGGTGAAACCGTTACTGTTTATGTAGACGCGGATGGTGATGGTGTACTGGATGCTGAGGAGCTTGTTAGCACTGCAACAGGTCATTCTCTAAATGAAATATTGCAAAATGCTAAATTCGATAAAAATGGACTGGCAGGATTACAGCAAGGCGAGTCGGTTACTGTCTATGTAAAAGTTGAAGCAGCTGCAACTGCAACTGCAGGTCAGTCTTATACATCTACAGTGCAAATTCAGCCTGAAGCTGGTGCCGTATTAGGTTCAAACAGCATTCTGTCAATTACAGACCGCACGGTTATTAACCTGGGTTCAGTCCGCTTGGAAAAATTCCAGTTTGCTGCAGATTGTACGGCAGTCCCCGCAGATGCCGACTATACAATCAATCTTCAGAATGCCAAGCCGGGCCAGTGCGTTTTCTACAAAGTTACAGCAACAAACCAAGGTAATGCTGGCGCAACGGCTGTTGTGATTAACGATGCTGTACCGGCATATACAACATACAAAACCGGTTCTATTGCACGTGATCCAGTAACTCAGGGCACTGCGCCAACTGAAGCTGGCGGCAATGTCAATTACAACGTTGGCACTTTAACCCCTGGCGCTTCAGCAACACTGAAGTTTGCGGTTACGGTTGACAAAGCAACGACACCATAATCCTTTTTAAATCTGTCACCTCCCTTTTTCGAAAGGGAGGGAACGCTTATTTTTTTTATTATTTGTGGTTCATTTTTGTTTTGGGGCTTGTCAATGAAAAAGGCAATCAATAAAAAAGTCGATGCACTGTCGTTATCCGCACTCGCGTCTGCTTTATTTTTTGCTCAATATGGACATGCCGCGACTGCAAGTATGCCAAATGCTGGCACGATTATTCCCAATATTGCCTATGCAAAGTATGAAATTATGGGGAGTGATGGATTACTCCATGTAAAAGAAACACAATCAAATAAAGTTGAAGTTCAGATTTCAGAATTATATGCACTGAAACTGTCTCCAGATGTTCAAAAAGTGGTTGAAGCTGGCACGACGGTGTATTGGTTCAATGAACTGGTGAATTTAAGCAATACACAAGCAACGCTTAAGCTCAGTAGTGAAAATACCAGTTATTTATCTAATGTTCGTATTTATCTGGATAATGGTGATAATCAGTTTGAGACAAATTTAGATCAGCTCCTCACTGCTGGTATTGTGCTTAAACCCGGTGAAAAAGTATATCTATGGGTGCTGGCAGAAACCTCTAAAGATACGCCAAATAACTCACTGATTAAAATGCCTGTTACCGCACAAATTCAGGAAGGATCACAACCAAGCAGTACAGTTGAAGATCCTGTTAACATTGTTGTACCTCAACTGGATATCCGAAAAGCGGTAGATAAAACCAATATTCAATATCAAGGCGCTCAGGAAGCTATTACCTATACATTAACCGTTAAAAATAATGGCAACCTACCGATTGCACCGCTGCCGGTGAGTGTAGATGGCTCACAAGGGGACTGGATTATTGTTGAAGATCCATTGCCTGGAAATACGGTATATGATGATGTTTTAGTCAATACAGCCGGAGCGAGTGTACTTTATAAAATGGCTGAAGGGGTGTATAGCTCAGCACAGCCAGCAAATAAAAATGCAATTAGCCATGCTGTTGTCGGCTATAAAAATTTTGCAGCGGGACAAGAAAGTAAAATCACGTTAAAAGTGAAAACCAATGCAAATTTAAGCTATAGCATTTTAAAAAATCAGGCCTATTTATTTTCATGGAATAATGCAGCTAATCAGCCAAGAAAAACTACTTCTGATTTAGTGCAAACTATTATTAATGCGACAGATGCGACTCTAAATGGAACGACGCCAGATTATAATAATGTCATTAAAACAGGCAAGGTGAATGAGCCGATTTACTTAAAAGCCGACGCTGCAATTTGTAATGCTTCCCATCAGCAAGATCAAGTGAAAGTCTTGGTTAAATCTACGTTAACAGGTGACTTTTTATATGTTAACGGAAAAGAATCTGAAGCGAATAGCGGGATTTTCCACTTTGAAATTAATACGGCGGCCTGGGACGGCACAGCGCCAAATACCGCAGATCAGATTTTGCAAACGCTACGCCGTGACCAAGTGACGGCAACGATTATTGATTGTCTGGACCAGAATGGAAGCAGCACCAATACGCCAAATCCAAATATTTCTACAAATATCCTGATAGATCCCTATGGGATTGTATTTAATGCAAAAACTGGTCAACCTGTCGCCAATGCGCGGGTCATTTTAGCCGATAAAAATGGCGTACCTGTAAAAGCAAACATTGCCTTTGGTCAAGATGCTTCTGGAAAAATGGCAGGAACAATTCCTGCTGAGCAACAGACCAATGTCAATGGTGAATTCATTTATCCATTTGTGATGCCTGGTGAATACATTTTCTTGGTGGATACTTCATCTCCAATTAATGGGAAGAGCTATCAATTCAGCAGTGACCAAAATACGTACCCTATCAGTTCTTTTAAGTCTTTTGGTATTACAGCAGTTGATCCAGATTATTCATATGGACGCAGTTTTAAGCTGGATTTAACCAGTCCGGCACTAAATATTGATATTCCTATTGACCCGTTAAGTACGAGTCAGCGCTTAACAGTAAAAAAAGTGGCTTTGGACAGCAGTGTTGAATTGGGGGATTTCACCAATTACAGCATTACCGTGAGTAATCAAGGGGATGAGCTGGCTCAGGATGTCAAAGTTCAAGATAACTTGCCTCGCGGATTCAGTTATGTTCCGAATACCATGCGAGTTAATGGCAAGCCTGTTGCAGATCCCGAAGGCGGTAAAGGGCCTTATTTGACTTTGGGCCTGGGGGATCTGGCTGTGGATGCCACAGCTAAAATTGAATACCGTGTGCTGGTTGGGCCGAATGCGCTGAATGGTGATGGTATTAACCGTGCGCGTGCAGTCAGTAAAAGTGTGACGTCAAACGAAGCGCAAGCCAAAGTAAAAGTGCGCCCGGGTGTATTCAGTTCAGATGCTTTTGTGATTGGGAAAGTGTATACCGACTGCAATCGTAACGGCATGCAAGACAAAGGTGAATTGGGTGTTCCGGGTGTGCGTCTGTACATGGAAGATGGCAGCTATGTCATTACCGACAGCGAAGGGAAATATGACTTTTATGGCGTTTCAGCAAAAACGCATGTACTAAAACTGGACCGTACCACCTTGCCTGCAGGTGTAGAATTGGTGACTCAATCCAATCGAAATGCAGGTGATCCCGCAAGTCGTTTTATCGATGTAAAGCGTGGCGAACTGCATCGCGCAGACTTTGCCATGGCAGATCAAGCGGGTGCCTGTTCTGCACCGCTGATCAATATGATCAAACAGCGTCAGGAAAAAATTAATAGCCATAATTTAAACTTGGAAAAAGCCATCAATAAGCAACTCTCTATTGATGCTCCAAGCTATATAGAAAAAAGTACCCGTTCAGACAACACCAGTGGCTGCTTAGCCAATGATCATGATCAAACGTGTATTTTAAATAAGAACAATGCTGATTTTGCTCAAGATAAACAGTTGGCGATTGATCCGGTCAAGCCGCCGGCATTGGTCGATCTTGAGGAGCTTTTGAAGCGCAGCGATAGCAATGCTTTAAGCATCCTCAATTTAAAAGATGGCCAGATTCTGCCTTTTGCACAGACAACGATTCAAGTTCAGGGCATGGCAGGCGCCAATCAGCGTGTACTCATTAATGGTCAAGCTGTATCTGAAAAACGGCTGGGGAAACTGTCGGTTTTGGCGGATCAACAAAAGCAAGGCAAAGAGTTTGTTGGCGTTGAACTGAATACCGGTAAAAATGAAATCCGTGTTGAACAATTGGATTTCATGGGCAATGTTCGTGAAAGCCAGCAGGTGCAAGTGGTTGTTCCTGGAGAAATGCATCAGTTGCAGCTTGAGCATGGTAGCGCGACTGCCACAGCGAATGGCAAAGATGTTTTAGCGCTGATTCTCCGCCTTAAAGATAAAAATGGGGTGAAAATTGCAACACGCACCAGCATTACTTTAGAAAGTGATATTGGACTCATCAATTTACCGGATTTAAATCCAAATGAACCGGGCATCCAAACCTTTATTGAAGGTGGGGAAATGATCATTCCTGTACTTGCACCCAATGCGCCGGGACGTGGCAAGTTGCGTGTGAGCAGCGGTGTATTGAAACAAGAAACGGACATACAGTTCTTGGCAGATTTGCGTCCATTGATTGCTGTGGGTTTAGTTGAAGGTGCAATTAATTTTAATAACTTTGATGGCAATAAATTGCATAGTGTGACCCGCAATGATGGCTTCGAAGAACAACTGAATGAAGTTGCAGATTGGGGCAATGAGACCAGCCTGAATGGACGGGCGGCACTTTTCCTGAAGGGTAAAGTGAAAGGTGATTATCTGCTCACCTTAGCCTATGACTCAGATAAAAGCTCAAATCAGCGATTATTCCGTGATATTCAACCCGATGAATATTATCCGGTTTATGGTGATGCTGCTGCAAAAGGTTTTGAAGCGCAGTCGACCAGTAAACTCTACGTACGTGTAGATAAAGGCCGTTCCTATGCCATGTATGGGGACTATGTGACCCGGACTGAAAAAGATGAAGGGCTTTCTTTAGGGCAATACAACCGCTCATTAACCGGTCTAAAACTGGGACATGACGGAGATAAGCTTGAAGTTGCTGCATTTGGCGCTGAAACTAAATCACGTCAGGTGGTGACTGAAAATCGCGCTATCGGCATTTCTGGTCCTTACAGTTTAGGTGCAATCAGTAACGACCAAATTCTTGAAAATAGTGAAAAAGTCGAAATTCTAACACGTGACCGTAATAATCCCGGGTTGATTATTTCACGTCAAACGCTCACACGCTTTGTTGACTATGACGTAGATACATACAGCAACAGTATCTATTTAAAAGAGGCGGTAGCCAGTGTAGATGCTGACCTGAATCCGAACTATGTGCGCATTACTGTAGAAGCAGATGATATTGGTGAAGAATATCAAGTCGGCGGGGTGAGCTTCAGTTATGCAGTAAAGAGCCATTTAAAGCTTGGCGGTTCTTTTGTGCAAAGCAATGATCCTTTAAAAGAAGAACAAATCGCCAGTGTGAATAGCGTCATTAAAATTGGTCAGCACGGAAAGCTGATTGCTGAAGTTGCGCAATCGAAAAATACCAATGCTGATGATGACCAAATGCCCCAAATCAATAGCGAGCCGACAGGCAGCAAAGACAGCGGCACAGCAGCGCGCGTTGAGTTTGAATATACGCCAAGAGCTGGAAGCCTTCGTGTGTACCATCAGCAAGCCCAGGATGGTTTCCAAAACGATGCGGCAACCATTAGTGCCGGGCGTATGGAAAGCGGTATTAAAGCGTCACTGCCAATTGCCAGCGTGGGCTTGGCACGTATAGAAGCGATCCGCACAGAAGACCAAAATAATCATGGCACACGTACAGGAATTGCGGCAAGTATTGAGCGGAATTTCTTTAAAGTGCTTGCCATAGAGCTAGGTTTACGTCACTACGATGAAACTCAGGATGCTGCAACCAAAGCAACAGAGAATATGGGTGCTTATAACGGTACGACTGCCAGAGTAAAATTTACCGGTAAACTCCCATGGAAAGGTGCAAGTGTTTTTGCCGAGTATGAGCAAGATATTCAAGATTCAGAAAAACAAGTTTTGGCTTTAGGCGGAACGGTGAAAGTTTTGCCGAATACAGATTTGTATGCACGCCATGAAGTGATTTCTTCCATTGATGGTCTGTATTCGTTAAATACTACCGAAGAAACTAATAGCACGGTTTTCGGTATCAGCAGTAGCTACATGAAAGATGGTTCTGCATTTAGTGAATATCGTGTGGCTGATGGTATAAGCAATCGTGAAGCCGAGGCTGCTTTAGGGTTGCGTAATCGCTGGCAAATTATGCCTCAGGTGTATTTGAGCACCAGTTTTGAGCAAGTGAAAACACTTTCTAAAAACACGGAAAATGATGGCAATGATTCAACTGCCGCTACCTTCGGGCTGGAATATTTAGCTCCAAAAGACTGGAAAGCCATGACACGTTTGGAAGGCCGCCGTTCGGATCAATCAGATACCTTAATCAGCACTCTGGGCTATGCGCACAAGTTGAATGAGCGCATGACAATTTTGACGAAAAATACTTTGAATTTTGTCAACAATAAGGCAGCTGAACAAGGCGATCATTTTAGAAACCGTTTCCAGTTAGGAATGGCATGGCGTGACTTTGATCAAAATAAACTAGACGTGCTCTCTAAAGTTGAACACTACTATGAAAATAATGCGACGGACTTAGAAGCAGAATTTGAGCGGACATCTTATGTGAGCTCCACGCATGTTAACTGGCATCCTTCGCGCCCAGTGACTTTGTCCGGCCAATACGCAGCGAAATGGTCTGTCTTAGATGAATATGATGTACGCAGTTCGGCATTTACTCAGTTAGTCGGTGGCCGTGTGCTGTATGACATCAATGAACGTTGGGATGCAAGTTTGCAAACCGGCGTGCTGTGGGCAAACCGAGGTATGGGATCACGTTATTTGCTTGGCGCTGAATTTGGATATTTAGTGACAACGAATTTATGGCTGTCTGCAGGATATAACTTTTTGGGTTATCAGGATGATGAACTGGCCAATACCAGTTCTACGGGACAAGGCGCATATTTACGTTTTAGATTTAAGTTTGATGAAGATTTATTTAGCCGCCGCTCAAGCAAGACCAATTTTTCTTTAGAACCAGGGCAGGGGCAGTAAATAATGAAAACAACATTATTATGCCTAGCCGTTTTGGGAAGCTGCATAAGTACTGTATCAGCCAAGCATGCGCCAGACGTTGCCTCGCAGCAAAGGCCGAGCGCTGTGCAAATAGATGAATTGGCAACTGTTTTGGAACAGCAGTATCGGCAGAGTGCGGGGCAAGCGCGCTATCAGGCTTATAAGGGGAAAATGTGGTTAAGCTATGCGCAAAATGAACGGTCTGAAGGCAGCCTGACTTCAGCAGGGCTAGAAGCTTGGCAGCAGGCTAAAATGATTTCGAATGGCTTACAGCAGCATCAAACTTTATCCTTAACCACCCCTATTTTAAGTGCTTCGCAGGTCATGCGCCGTGATTTATGGCAACAAATTGAATACTTAAAGCAGTCTGGGGCAATTGATAAAGCACCAGAAAGTTTGGCGCATGCTGAAGTTATGCTGGTTTGGGCTGCTGCAGAATATTGTGAGCTGGGCTGGCGCCATGCCAATGAACATTTTCATGCTGCGGAGCAAGCTCTGTATCAGGCGATTAAATTATCAGAGATTAAGCCTGTACCAATAAACGGGGCGATGAATCAGCTGGCGTCGATGGCACAGCTTAATGGTCAAGGTTGCCGTGGGGTCACTGCCGAATTTTGGCCGATGGATAAGGCCGCTGAGTTGAATGCAGCGCATAAGGTTCAGAATGTTGTACATTTTGCGTCAAATAGTGCAGCACTCAGTTTAGCCAGCCAAGCTGTGCTGGATCAACTGCTGAACGTTTTGCAAAAGTATCCAAAAATAGATGTGACCTTGTTGGGTTATACCGATAAGCGGGCAACTCAGAAATACAATCTCGAGCTTGCGCAGCGCCGTATTCAGTCTGTACAGGATTATTTGGCAGCGCAAGGCATTGCAGCGGAGCGCATTCAGCCCGAAGCGAAAGGCGCAGCGGATTTACAGGCCGATGCAGACCCCAAGCTGGCATCCGCCAAAAGCCGCCGGGTGGTTTTGCAGCTCAGCAGCAGTGAGCAGATTCAAGTGAGATTAGAACCGCAGTGGCAAGATTTACAGATAGAATCAGATCAGCAAAAAGTGAAGGTGAACTAAAATGATGAAGCAATTTTTAGGTCATGTTTTAGCATCTTCGCTTTTGCTGGCTGGTACAGCTAAGGTTTATGCGGCGGATACGGCAGCAGATACAACCAAAGTAAAAATTCAACGTAGTTTTGTCAATTTAAGTTTTAATAATCCGAAATTGACCTCTGCTTATAAACAACATCCTGAAGCAGATGTGGAAGGGTGGAAAACGACTCATCCAAATCCAAAGTTAATAGAAGTTTGGAGAGGTTCAGGTGCGAATGATACTCAAGCTTGGAGAGATGCAAATGGAGGAGCCTTTAGTTCTGCAACGGCGAATCAATATGCTGAACTAAATGCAAGCGCAAAATCAGCACTTTATCAGAATGTTTGTTTATTTAAAGATGAAGAGTTTGCTTGGAATTTTAGACACGCGGCACGTTCAAGTACCAAGGAACAAACGACCTTTTATATTGGTAAAGTATCAACAGACCGTTTTAGCTTTACTCAAGATCAGACTATTGGTACAAGTCAAGCTGTTACACAGCTATTTCAATGGAAAGATGCAAATCCTAACGGAACTAAAGCAAAAGTAAATGTTGCAAGTGGTATCTATCAGTTTATTTTTGATGCAACAGCATTTGGCACTGATGCAACTCTAGGGAACTTTATTGATGACATCACATTGAATCTGAGACCTGCTGTTGAGTTTAGTGCGGCTTCGGGTAGTTTTTATGAAGGAGGCAGCGGTGCAGCAGGTAAAGAATATTCCGTACCTTTTAATATCGTAGGACAAATTGCAAGTCAAAGTGCTTTGCCAATATTGCAATTCAAAATTGAATATCCATCCGGTTATGCACAGACAAAGGCTGTTTATGGTACAAATTACCGTTTATATAAACGTGTAGGGGGTAATTTAGTCGAATTAACTTCTGCTTCGGATAGTTTAAATATATCTAATCCTGATAAGGTAACGTTTAATTATACGCCAGTATATAACTCAAGTTTGGATTATAGTAAGGGTGTGCAAGTAAATGATTTGGTGATCAAAATTTTTGGCAATACTCAAACAAATGCTGATATTACTTTGCCTTTTTCTTTTGCATTGGATGCGAACAGTGGTGCGATTGCAACATCTCTCAGTGCTTGCGGTAATGTGACAGCAGATGTTAATTTTGATTTAAAAATCCAAGAAGATGATGTCGACTTAAGTGTAGTCAAAAGTTTAACTGCTGAATCAGTTGTCTTAAAAGATAATCTTGTATCTTATACTTTAGATATTGCAAATAACACTAATGTTCAGGCTGATGGAGTTGTTTTAAGGGATGATTTTAAAAACCTACTCAGAGTAACAGGTCAAACAGCATTAGTTTGTGAAGATTTAACCAGTGGTACAAGTAAAGCTTGTCCAGCTGCATGGACTGATTCTAATGCATTAACTTCCTTATTTACGACTACTGTAGGCAGTGGTTTAAGTCTGGGTAATATTCCTGCAAATGCGAAATATAGATTTACAGTAAAAAACTTAAAGGTTACAGATACAGATACTGCAAATGCTGGTTATGTAGTTAATACCGCGACTATTGAAACAACTAAGATGAATGATCTTGCCCCAGGTAATGATATATCAACTGTCAAAACATTGATGGCTGCTAAAAATGACCTGTCAAATAATAAGGCCGGTGCTCCTGTAACAGAAACAGGTGTGGGTCTATTTTATAGTAGTAAGGAAGGCAGAACAGGTGTTACACCTTTATTGACTCAAAATGCAGACAGCAGCCAAAAAGCCTATTTTCCATTGAATATTCAAAATTATAGTAATTTGGCACAGGATTATCAGTTATATGCTTCAAGCACAGCCATTGTGCCAACTCAAAGTACAGGCGATTATTCAACATTGGTCAAAAGCGGAATAACACCATTTACTTCGGGTCTGAAAGTTGAATTTTATAAAGCCGACATCGGACAGTGCAAAGCGGGCATCAGCAGCCAGCAAATTACCCAGCTGAATGTGGCGGCCAATACGACTGGTCAAGTCTGCGCAGTCATTACCGCTTACTCATCGGCAGTGGCAAAAACCAATATCTGGTTTGCCATTGAATCGCTGCAGTCTGGATTGGGCGATATTATTTTAGACGCTATTATTCCACAGCCACAAAAACGTTCACTTGAACTGAGCAATGATCAGACTGCTCAAGTGAGTATTGGAGGAAGCTATGTATTTTTACACCGTTTAACTAATTATGGTGTAGAAAATGAAACGAAGGTAAAAGTAGGACTAAGTTCAACAAATAACAATGGCTTCTTATATACCTTGTTCTTAGATCAAAATGGCAATAATACGCTCGATGCGAGTGACACATTACTTTCTGCGGCCGAAACTGAATTAAGCAATATTATTGAACCAAACAAGTCTGTGACTTTATTTATTAAGGTCGAAGCGCCTGCAACAGCAACCAATGGAATGAGCAGTCAAGTCAGGTTAATTGCGAAACCAGACAATACCGGAAAGGCAGTTACTCTGGCAGATTTGAGCAATACCGATCTGATTACTGTTAGCCCGAGCCAATTGCAAATTTTGAAATCACAATTCAAAGTTGCAAGCTGCATCATAGCCAATGCACAGTCGGTTATTAATTCAACCTATACAGTACAAAATGAAAGTTTGAAACCAAGTCAGTGTTTAATCTACCGCATTATGGTAAAAAACTCAGGCAGTGAAACTTTAAGCAACGTCATTATTAATGACATGTATCCGGCTTATACGAAGCAATGGGCATCTGCGAATATATTGCCAATTGTGGGCAGTAATGGTCAGAATATTACAGACAGTAGTAATAATAAAATTGAAGATGATGGGGCTGCAAAAATCAGAGCAATTTTAAAAGAGTTGTTACCGCAGCAAGAAAAGTCACTGTATTTTGGAATTAAAATGAATTGATTAAAATCAAAACGGTAAAGCTTTGCTGCTGCATCCTGAATTACTGGAATACAGTTTGCAGATACCAAAGCAGATTGATGGCATTTTAGATTTATATAGCGTTGTTGCACAAATCATTCTGCAGGGGCTTATTTAGCACGATAATTCTCCAATGAATAACCCATACCTAAAATTTATCGTGCACAAAACTGGCCATCTGATAATCGGATTTTGGGCAGCTGTGGAAATATCGCCATCTCGCTTGACAGCAATCCCCAATTCGCATGCACTATTTTATATGAGGTCTATCTGATTCAGCGGAATTATTGAGTAAGGCAATGAGATAGCCGGTGTTCGGCTATCTTTTGCTTTTTTAAACAGCTTTTATATTAAATAGCGGTTAGCTGGCATTTAAATGTGTGCCGCGAAGCCACTCAAAACCCAGCTATAAAAATACAATCAATAAAACCACACCCAATATCACCCGATACCAAGCAAATACTCTTAAGGTATGTTTTTCGACAAATTTAACCAAGGCTTTGACGACAAGCAAGGCCGCAATAAAGGCTGCGGCAAAACCGGCCGCAATATTCATCATATTATCTGAGGATAAGACACTTGCATTTCGGATGAGATCATAGGTGGCTGCGCCCAGCATGGTCGGCATGGCCAGAAAAAAAGAAAATTCTGTAGCCGCTTTGCGCGATAAACCGGAAAGCATGCCGCCAATAATGGTTGCGCCTGAACGGGATGTGCCTGGAATCATGGCCAGGCATTGGGCAAAGCCGACAAGGATGGCTTGCTTGAACGTAATGTCCGTGGCTTCAATGGTTTTAGGTTTAAATTCTTTGGCTTCGACTGCAAAAATAATCAGACCGCCTATGATAAGCGCACAAGCGACGACCAGCGGGCTAAATAAAACCTGCTTAATAAAATCGACAGCGAAGATCCCAATCACAACAGCAGGAAGAAAGGCCAAAAAGACATTAACGGAAAAGCGTCTGGCATGCATATCGCCAGAGAAAAAGCCTTTAAGCAGATCTGCAATTTTTTGCCGATATAGCCAGCACACGGCAAGAATGGCGCCCAGCTGAATAATCACTTCGAAAGCGCGCCCAGAATCCGATTGAAAATCGATAAGGTGGCCAAAAAGGATCAGATGCCCTGTACTCGAAATAGGCAAGAATTCGGTTAAACCTTCAATAAGCCCTAAAAACAAGGCTTTCAGCAGTTCAAGATTGTGCATAAATAAAAGAATGAAAAGATTAAAAATTGGCATCTTTTTTAAGGCATTTTGCATGTTTTATAAATAGGGATAAGACAAATTTTTACGCAAAGTGCTTTATTTTTAATTCTAAGGCCGCGGATGCCAGTCATTTCCGCAAGCAGTGCACTTAGGTCTGAACGGCCTTTATCTGCAGCAATACAGCTTTATGCAATAGAAGGGAAAGAAGCCCATCTTGCGCCAAAGCTAAATGCATCTCTGTTGCGCATCCTCTGTGAATTTCTGAGTGATTAAATTTAAATAAGAAAAATGCTAAATCTTTAATTTGTAATTAGATATACGAAATTAGCAAATAGCTGTGTCGCAAAATGCTAAGCCGGTGTCGTGATATGTAAAGTGGTCTGTCTTCTGAGTGATGTAGTTTTGCTGAATAGCTTATTGGCACTGAATAAAAATCAGCAGGGATAGAAGATGACTTTAAATCAAGCAGTACGGTTCAATGAAGCAGGCGCGCCAGATGTGATGTATCTGGAAAATATTGAAGTCGGTGAACCGGCAGCGGGGCAGGTTCGCGTCCGCCATGTTGCGGTTGGACTGAATTATGCAGATACCTATTTCCGTGACGGCACTTACAAGATTACGCTGCCGAATGGCATGGGGGTAGAAGCTTCGGGAGTTGTCGATGCCGTTGGTGAAGGCGTCAGCAATGTTCAGGTCGGCGACCGTGTCACCTATACGGGTTTTATCAATACGCTTGGCGCATACAGTACAGCAAGATTGGTTGATGCCAATGTACTCATCAAATTGCCGGAAGGCATTTCCTGTGAAACTGCGGCGGCGATGACCATGCGCGGTTTAACTTCAGCTTATTTGATGCGCCGCATTTATGACTTTAAAAAGGGCGATACGATTTTATTGCATGCCGCGGCTGGCGGTGTCGGGCTGATTGTTTCTCAATGGGCAAAACTGCTGGGATTAACCGTCATTGGCACCACGTCTTCAGAAGAAAAAGCCGCGATTGCCCGCGCTCATGGCTGTGATCATGTGATTAATTACAGTCATGAAAATGTGGCTGAACGCGTACGTGAATTGACGAATGGTGTCGGTGTCAATGTGGTGTTTGACAGTGTCGGCAAAGATACCTTTATGTCTTCACTTGACTCTCTTAAACGCCGCGGCTTATTGGTTTGCGTAGGTACAGCCTCTGGGCCAATCCCGGATTTCAATCCGGTTTTGCTGGCCATAAAAGGGTCACTCTTTATTACCCGTCCTGCCTTAGCAGACTACATTGCAGACCCAGCAGAAAAACAGGCACTGGCTGATGAGATATTCGGCCATGTCAGCAGCGGGCGCATCAAGATTGAAATTAATCAGCGTTATGCACTCAAAGATGCAGTTCAGGCACACCGCGATTTAGAAGCGCGTAAAACGACAGGATCATCAATTTTTGTAATTTGAAAAGGATTTTCATATGCAGGTTGAAAAATTAAGCTGCCATATTGGGGCAGAAATAAGCGGCATAAATTTAGCAGATGCGATTCATGATGATGATTTATTTGCAGAAATCCGCAGTAATTTATTGCAGCACCGTGTTGTGTTTTTAAGAGACCAGCATATTACACGTGCAGAACATGTGGCATTTGCGGAACGTTTTGGACAACTGGAAGACCATCCCGCTGTAGGCAGCCATCCGGAACATCCGGGGCTGGTGCAGATTTATAAAAGCCCGGATAGCCCAATCGACCGTTATGAGAATGCCTGGCATAGCGATGCGAGCTGGCGCAAAGTCCCGCCGATGGGGTGTGTCTTGCGCTGTATTGAATGCCCAACTGTCGGCGGCGACACCATGTGGACCAATATGGTGATGGCATATGAAAACTTGCCTGAGCATATTAAAGAAAAAATTGCTGACCTGCGCGCTTATCACAGCATTGAAGCAAGTTTTGGCGCAGCCATGCCTATTGAAAAGCGTCTGGCTTTAAAAGCGCAATTTCCCGATGCAGAACACCGGGTTGTTCGCACCCATCCGGAAACAGGCGAGAAAATTCTGTATGTGAATGCCTTCACCACACATCTGAGTAATTTTCATACCAAAGAACATGTGCGCTATGGACAGGATGCCAATCCCGGCGCATCGGAACTGCTGCGCTATTTGATTACTCAGGCGTATATCCCAGAGTATCAGGTGCGCTGGCGCTGGAAGCCGAACAGTATTGCCATTTGGGACAACCGCAGCACGCAGCATTATGCCGTAATGGACTATCCGGCATGCCACCGCAAAATGGAGCGTGCCGGCATTATCGGCGATGCGACGTACTAAGTTTGCAATAACTCACATTTATTAATTTCACAATTGAAAAAAACATTAGGAGCTGCATATGCAATTCTTTGACGATTCTTTGCACCCGGAAAATATGGAAAAAGTGGTGATTACGGTTGCGCCATATGGCCCGGAATGGATGCCACAGGATTTTCCTGAAGATATTCCTGTCACAATGGAAGAGCAGATTCAAAAAGCCGTGGAATGCTATGACGCTGGGGCTTCTGTGCTGCATTTGCATGTGCGCGAACTGGATGGCAAAGGCTCAAAACGCTTATCAAAATTTAATGAGCTGATTGCAGGGGTGCGTAAAGCTGTACCTGACATGATCATTCAGGTGGGCGGTTCAATTTCTTTTGCGCCTGAAAGTGACGGTGAAGCTGCACTTTGGCTAAGCGATGACACCCGTCATAAATTGGCGGAACTCGATCCGAAACCTGACCAAGTGACTGTTGCCGTCAATACCACGCAAATGAATATTATGGAACTTCTGTATCCTGAGTATTTAAAAGGCACATCTTTAGAGCATCCTGCAATTCAGGCCGCTTATGCAGAAATGACGGTGCCGGCAGGCCCTGAATGGTTAATTGAGCATCTTAAGCGCTTAGCTGCAAATGGCATTCAGCCGCATTTCCAGCTGACGGGCATGCATGGCCTGGAAACCTTGGAGCGGCTGGTGCGCAAAGGCTTATATAAAGGCCCAATGAATATTACTTGGATTGGTATTGGCGGCGGTTTTGATGGCCCTAATCCGTTCAACTTCTTTAATTTCGTTCACCGTGTTCCCGATGGCTGCACCTTGACCTCTGAATCGCTGCTAAAGAATGTTTTGCCGCTGAATACCATTTCAATGGCAATGGGACTGCATGCGCGTGTGGGGAATGAAGACACGATTATTGATCATAAAGGTGAGCGTTTTTCCTCTGTTGAGCAAATCAAGCAAACCGTCCGTATTGCCCATGAATTAGGCCGTGAAGTGGCCAATGGTCAAGAAGCCCGTGAAATTTACCGTATTGGTGTACAGTACGGCAGCATTGAAGAAACATTGCTGGCCAATGGCATGGCGCCAAACCGTAAACCAGGCCAAAAGGGCGTACCGCAGCGCTAGTCAAACTGACTTAAGCAAGAAGGATTTTTGAACTTGTGTCAGCAGAGAACGGAAGAATTAGGCTGCAGATGACTGCGTAATTCTTCCGCCGCTCAATCAAGAAGATAGAATAAAAATACAAGGAGGTTATATGGGTGCACATGAGTATTCTGCTCCTGCGACTGGCATAGATACATCTATCGGCATTCCCCGCCGTTATGCATGGATTGTTTTTGCGCTGACATTTGGCCTGCTGATTTCTGACTATATGTCCCGTCAGGTGCTGAATGCAGTCTTTCCATTGATCAAAAATGAGTGGGCGCTGACGGACAGCCAGCTGGGCTTACTCAGCGGCATTGTGGCCTTGATGGTGGGTTTACTGACATTGCCTTTATCAATTTTGGCAGACCGTTTCGGCAAAGTAAAAAGCTTAACGCTGATGGCCGTGTTGTGGAGTTTAGCCACTTTAGGCTGTGCAATTGCAGAGAGCTATGAACATATGCTGTTTGCCCGTTTTTTAGTTGGTGTAGGTGAGGCGGCTTATGGCAGCGTGGGTATTGCCGTGGTGGTTGCAGTTTTCCCTCGGGATATGCGCGCAACATTAGCCAGCTCATTTATGGCGGGCGGCGTGTTTGGCTCATTTTTAGGCATGGCGCTCGGCGGCGTGCTGGCTGAGCATTTGGGATGGCGCTGGGCATTTGGCGGCATGGCAATATTTGGCCTGATACTGGCACTTTTATATCCAATTTTAGTGAAAGAAAAAAAAATTGGTTCAACTCAGAAAATATTAAATGCAAAGCAAAAAGATCCATCTGCTGCCAATCCGCTCAGAACGATCTATTCAAGCCGGTCTGTGGTCGCAACTTATATTGCCAGCGGCTTACAGCTGTTTGTTGGCGGTACGGTCATTGTTTGGTTCCCCAGCTATCTTAACCGCTATTACGGAATGGCGACGGATAAAGCGGGTGTCATGGCGGCAGTCATTATCTTAAGCAGTGCGGTAGGCACTATTTTGTGCGGCATGTTATGTGACCGTTTAGGTAAAGACCGTCCGGATCGCAAGGTCACACTGGCGATTGCATATTGCCTGCTTGGATGCCTGTTATTGATGATTGCATTTGCTATGCCGGCGGGCCATGCGCAATTAATCATGATTGCTATAGGCATGTTTATCGTCCTTGGCACGAATGGCCCTTCAAGCGCGATGGTTGCGAATTTGACGCATAATTCGGTGCACAGTACGGCATTTGCGACCTTAACATTGGCGAATAACTTCTTAGGTTTGGCTTTGGGGCCTTTAGTGGTGGGCAAGCTTTCAGATGCCATTGGTTTGCACAATGCATTTCAAATCATGCCTGCGATGAGTATTGTGGCGGCGGCGGTATTCTTTTACGCCAAACGCCATTATTTACGCGATGTGGCGCGCTTTCATCTTCAAGTGGCTGCAGAGCAGCATGCATTTCCGAATCAGCCGGCTAAAACAGGTGACCAATGATGCAAGCCAAGATTAGTGTTGAAGTTTTTTTTGATTTTATCTGTCCTTGGTGCTTGATTGGAAAGCGTCAGCTGCACGCTGCGATTGAGAAATTGAAGCAAACCCATCCGCAGATACAAGTGGCGATAAAATGGCGCGGCGTTCAGCTGCTGCCGTCCATCCCTGTGGATGGCATACCGTTTAAAGCATTTTATTTGCAGCGCTTAGGTACGACCACTGCAGTGAGAATGCGGCAGGAGCAAGTGCGCCAGGCGGCTAAAGCGGTCGGTGTGGACATCGACTTTGAACGGATTCCGCGCATGCCGAATACAGCAAAGGCGCATAGCTTGCTCAGCAATGCACTCCAGTTGGCTGCTCCTAGCCAATACGACCTTCTGCTTGAAGGAATCTTTTCCGCTTATTTTCATCATTCTGAAAACATCTCAGATCCTGCTGTATTGCAGAAAATCGCAACGTATTGCGGTTATGCAGAAGCGCCGATTAAAGCGCTTTTGGATGAGCCGAATACCCCGTTTATTTCTGTAAATACCGGTGGAAAGGGCGTTCCTTATTTTGTGTTTGACGGGGCATTCGCTTTGGCTGGCGCACAGCCTGCAGCGATGCTCTATCAGGCCCTGCTTGAAGCATTTGAGGCGCAAGGAGCTGAAGTATGAAGAGTCGTTTTGAAGTGCCCCAAGGGAAAATCCCTGCATCAGGCGGCCGAACTTTTTTGCAGATCGGTGAGCAATCGATTGCGCTCTTTAATGTAGAAAATCAACTGTATGCGATTAATGACAGCTGTCCTCATCAGGGCGCATCGCTATTTAGCGGAAAATTGGACGGCTGCATGATTCAGTGCTGTGCCCATGGCCTGCGTTTTAATCTGGCGGATGGCTGCATGGTGAATTCCAAGCTGCTGAAAGTGGCCACATATGAGGTAGAACAGGCGGGTGAGCAGGTTTGCATTGTGCTGGATTCTGGAACGAAGCATGAATAATTCTAAGCAGATTGAATTAAACGCATCCTTGGCTTTAGGCCAGCGTATTCGAGAACTCGCTCCAGGTTTTTCAGTCAGCCTGGTGGTTGCCGCGGCAGCGACCTTTCTTTCTGAGCACTATACTGCGCCGGTAATGCTGTTCGCACTGCTGCTCGGGATGGGATTAAGCTTTTTAGCCACGGACGGGCCGTGTAAAGCGGGTATTGAGTTTACCGCCCGTACCGTTATGCGCATCGGCATCGCCTTTTTAGGGATGCGGATTACTTTAGAGCAAATTACCGCTTTAGGCTGGCAGCCGATTGTTTTAGTCATCACACTTATTATCGTGACCATTTCTGTATCTGTGATTGCAGCAAAACTGATGGGTTTTCAGCGTTTATTCGGCATGTTGACGGGCGGCGCAACAGCTATTTGCGGCGCTTCAGCGGCACTAGCCTTGTCAGTGGCTTTACCCAATCACCCGCAAAAAGAAAAAGCCACATTGTTTACCGTGATTGGCGTATCCGCACTGTCAACTTTAGCGATGATCATTTACCCGATGATTGCGAAATGGCTGGAGCTGTCGCCGCAAGCCGCCGGTATTTTTTTAGGCGCCACCATTCACGATGTGGCGCAGGTTGTCGGCGCAGGCTACAGTATGTCTACGGAAACAGGGGACACGGCCACAGTTGTCAAGCTGATGCGTGTCGCGATGCTGTTGCCGGTCATTGTTTGCGCTGCTATGATCACCCGGATGAAGGGGGTGGAAAGCACCGGAAAACGTCCGCCGCTGCTGCCTTGGTTTGCAGTCGGTTTTTTATTGCTGGCCTGTATCAACAGCACAGGCTGGGTGCCAGTGATGGTGCAAGGCGGCATCAATGAATTATCACGCTGGTGTTTAGTGATTTCCATCAGTGCATTAGGAATGAAAACTCAATTGAAAGAGCTGGCAACTGTAGGCATAAAACCTATTCTCTTGATGTTGGGCGAAAGTATTTTTCTGGTTTGTCTGGTGTTAGCAGTGATGCATTGGCTATTTTAAAAATGCTCGATTTCATTTTTTAGATTTATTTAGCCAAAAGGCCTTTGTTCAACAAAGGCCTTTTATTTTACAGGATAGTCAACGCTGTTCATGATGTCCAAGATGCTTATTGTTTTTGCGTACAATTCATTTCAGGCATTAAGATGCTTGTTGCCGCCAAGCCGTTGGAGAAATCCCAAACTGGCTGATAAACCAGCGGGTAAATGAGCTTGGCATAGAATAGCCTAAAATGTCTGAGACTTGTCCCAAAGAGTAGTTCATATTTTGCAGATAACGGAAGACTAAAGCCCGACGCACATCGTTGATTAAAATACTAAAACTGGTTTGAGACGCTTCTAATTTGCGCTGTAATGTTCGGACATTGATTCCATGTAAATGTGCTACTTGATCAATCGTGGCACGCCCCATTGGCAGCAATAAATAGATACTTTTACGGATATCAAAAATGATGGAGGATTCATTTTCATTTTGCAGCAGATCAATCTCAAGATAGCGCTTCGCATGATCTGCCATGGCTGTATTGGCTTGTGGGTTGGCTTTATCCAGTTCGGCCGTGGTGCAGACAATGCCATTAAATTCGCTGCCGAACTCTAAAGCACAACCAAAAACACGCTGGTGAATAGCCAAGTTTTGTGGTGCGCTATGGGTGAAATGTACACCCAGAGGACGCCACTTTTGCGAAAGCAACATGGCACAAAAACGATGGGTAACGCCCAAAGCCAATTCAATCGCTTGGCGGCTGTACTCGGTCGATGCGCCAACAACCTCCAAATGAATAATCACCGTATTCCCAGCTTCTTCGATATACATTTCAAGCGCATTGTTAATGAAGTTTCTATACATAACAATGGTTTGTAGTGCGTCACGTAAAGTGTGCTGATAACTTAAGAGCAGGCTCAATTCACCAAAGTCGGCAATCTGACGCTGTTCCGCCATAAGCAGCCCGAATACTTCGCAGCCGCTTATTTCAGCAGATTGTTCTAACAGTGCGATGGCTTTGTCGACAGGGATACGTTGTTTTGGGTCATTGAGCTGCGCAGGATTAAGTCCTGCATTAGAAAGCAAATAATAAGGATTGAAGTTGAATTGCTGGCTAACATTCAAATAATTTTTGAGTACAGCCGTATGGGCAAGTGGAATCACTTTAAGCTCCCTATTTTTACTTCAGTCGTCCTGACTGAACTTATTTCTAAGCAATATCCAGTACTATAAAAGTATCAGTTTTCACACTTAAGTTGTGCGGTTTTTTGATTTAAATAGGCTTTATTTTATCAAGAAACCGTTCAGATTGAAAAATGACTAATTCCTATATCAAATAAGAATTAGCCTTTAAACAAAATGCGGTGACTTGAGTCTCAAACGAGAGTATTTTTCAGAAATTTACTTGGGTGAGCAAGGTGGCCAATCAGGGGTGATAAAAATCTGAATGCGATGTTTCATTTGAGATGTTCAGTATTCTCTACCACTTAGAAACGATAGCCAACCCCGACATAAGTCACTAATGGGTCGAGATCAATCTTGGTGGTGGACTTGATTAATTGCCGGCCTGTAGACGTATCGGTGACCGTGACCGTTGCGACATTATTGAAGTTAGGCATATAGCTGAGTGAACCTGTACTAAACCAACGGTCGGTAAAGTCATAGGTAAAGCCTGCCGTCAGCACAGGTGCTAAGGCATCACTGGTTTTGACTTTTACTTCAGGGGTTGCGGTAGAGCTGCCTTTACCGCCATGCAGTGCTTCACCAGCGCGGCCATTCAAAATATTATCAATCATGTAGCCTGCTTGGATCAGATCTTCTTCGACACCGCTATTGAGCTTTAATTTATTGAAATGACCATATGTAACACCTGCACCAACAAATGGGCGGAACTTATTCTTACCCGAAGTGCCGAAGTGGTATTTTGCTGTGACTGCTGGTGTCCACGCAGTCACTTCAGCCACAGTGCCATGCGCACCAAGATCTGTAATTAAAGTGTCTTTGAGCAGTTCTAAACCATCAAAATATGTGGGTGGTGTGAATGGAGGCAGATGAGATGAATTAGACGTGGATAAAGCCGTTGCGCGAATTTCACCCACACCTTTTACATCAACTTTAGGAGGAATACCACCCACCAACTCTAAAGAGACATTGTCATTAACAAAATAGCTTAAAGTCAGACCCAGTGTGTCAGTATCATCAACTTCCATACCACCTTCGGCAGTATAGTCCGAAATACCCGTGATATCGGCTCTGGCACCATTCATTAGGTTTGCAGGCACTTTATATTCAGGATCTTTTTGACCATTTTTGACAAAAGCGTTAAATAGCAATTTTCCCGTAGAACTTTTCAGATCTCCACCATTTAATGCGTATTTACCAAGATCTGCACCCCATAACGATCCGACACCATAACTGCCACCTTCTTCAACAGCAGTTGTCACGTGGGTGGAGTTGGCCTTCCCCTGAGGCATCACATGCATCCAGCCTGCACTGACTGCCCAGCGTTTAAAGTTTGTAGAATCCGCATAAGCAAAATTTACTGATAATAGGCATGCAAAAGGCACGACTATTTTACAGATTTGACTCATTTTAATTTCCTTTTCATTTGCTATTTTTTTTTATGGTTTCAGCGGATCCTTACTGAAACGCAAACGTATTATTGAGGCAGTTATTTTTTTAAGCAATCGGCAAAAATTGAGGAAAAACATGAAATATGTTGAATAAATAAAACTAAAAATTTAATTAATATTATTAAAATCAAATATTTGAAATGTTTGTGGTGAGTGTTTGAAAATGTTGTAGATTTGATGATTTGTCATCAAATGAAAAGCAAATGTCGCCCTATGTATATCGAATTGGCAACCATCCCTCTATGTTGAATACAACAATGCATTGCATTGCTTAAAAAGCATCAGGCTTAAATAGGTGTATCCATGGAAAAAATATTTACACAGGCAACGGTCCTCATTATTCCGGGTTTGCGCGATCATGTTGCTGCACACTGGCAAACATTGCTTGAGTCGAAACTCGTAAAAGTTCGCGCTGTCCCGCCAGCAGAAACTGACAAATTGAATTGCGCAAACCGTGTCGCACGCATTGAAGCAGAGCTGAAAAAAATTGAAGGGCCGGTTATTTTGGTGGCGCATAGCGCGGGCGTGTTGATGACTGTGCATTGGGCTGCGTTGCATCAGCATGATATTCAAGGGGCATTGCTGGTTACACCACCGGACTTGGCGGAAAGCTGGCCTGAAAATTATCCAAGTCCTGAGATTCTTAGAAGTGAAGGCTGGAGTCCCTTACCGACTCAAAAACTGCCATTTCCAAGCATTGTGGTGGCGAGTACCAATGATCATTTAGCGCAATATCAAGCCGTTGAAGCGATGGCTGAGACGTGGGGTGGTCAGTTAGTTAATGCCGGTGCTGTAGGGCATTTGAACCCAGCTGCAGGGTTTGGCGATTGGCCTCAGGCGGAACAGTTGATTTTGCAGTTGGATGCTTTGGAAATAGAGCAAGTTTCATAGTCGAGATACAGATTTCATCTTGGAATTTCAATCTCAAAAATCAATCCACGCAAATGATCTAAAGACCAATTTAAACATTTTAAAACAGTTAATTTAAGTCCTGAGCCAAAGGATGGCTTTACAGAATAATTAGAGATGTGGAGAGAAAATGTTGAGTTTAAAGAAACACTCTTTGTGGAAGGTGGCGGTGTAATAGCCTGAAATCTTCAGCGCTTGTATTGAAATAAAACACAGTATTTAAAAATAAATCATATCGATATGGAGATGGTATGGTCGGTCAATTTGTGTCTTTAAACAGACAAAATCATCATATTGCATTGATGAAAAAAACGGTTCTTTGTTTAAGCCTAGCTTTGGCAATCTCGGAAGTTTCAGCAGCGAGTCTTGATCTAAATGAGGAATGGAAGCTTGAAACCAAAACCGCACTCAGCTTTGGAACAAACTGGAGTACTCAAGAGGCGTCTAGTTCACTGGTCTATAAACCCGATGCAAACCATATTGGAAAAGAGGGTCATAGCATTGATATCAATGGTGATGATGGTCACGTGAACTTTAATAAAGGCAATGTGATTTCACAAGTGGTGAAAGGTTTTACCGAGCTGAATTTAAAAGGAAAACAGCAGGGTGCAGTGGTCAGCGCGAAGTATTGGTATGACCATGCTTATGAAACAGGTGAAGGCGATTTAAAAGCTTTTGATGATTCGGCGTGGCCACGACTAGCGAAATTTAAGGGCATCGACCTGTGGGATGCCTATGTTTGGAAAAACTTTGCTTTAGATAATGGGCAAAGTGTCAATATGAAACTGGGCAAACATACCTTGCAGTGGGGCAAATCACAGTTCTTCCAAAATGGACTCAATAGTGTCAGTGCTTTTGATTATGCTGCAATGAATCGTCCCGGTGGTGATGCCAGAGAGCGCGTGATTCCAACCGAAATGTTTTCCTTTGAAGCTGGAATCAATGAACATTTAAAATTTGAAGGTTTCTATCAGTTTAAGTTTAGACCGTCTGTGGTGGATGGCTGTGGGACATTCTTTGCCATTTCAGACTTTGTGCCAGAAAATTGCGGACCGATCGTCATTACTGTGATGCCGGGCGATAAACTTACCGATACGGCTTTAGATACCAAATCTTATATTCCACGTAGTGAAAGCCGTTATGCCAAAGACAGCGGACAGTATGGTTTTTCCTTAAAGCAAACGTTGCCCAAGTTGAACAATGCTGAGCTCGGGCTGTATTTTGCAAATTATCACAATCGAACTGCGAATTTTGACGGGACAGCAGTCACTGCAGCAGGGCCAGCAAATTTTAGTACCGCACAGTTTTTCTCGATCTATCCTGAAGACATCAAAATGTATGGACTCAGCTTGGCAGGCAAAGTCGGTACAACCTCAGTGTTTAGTGAGTTAACTCATAAACCCAATCAGCCTTTGCAGTTTAATGGGACAGATATTGTTTATGCACAAGTCTTAGACAAAAATACGCCGCTGACAGATGCGGGAACATCGGCCCAGTTTGGGCAATATTTGCAAGGTTATGCGCGTGCGCCCGTGACCCAGTTTTCACTCGGTGCAGGGAATAGTCTAATAAATGTCCTCGGAGCCAATACCTTTACTTGGGCTGCCGAATTGGCGGTAAATCATATTGGTGAGATTGGAAATCACCGTTTTGGTCGTGTCGGTGCTTTTGGACGTAGCGAGTTGTCATCGGGTGCGTATGATCCAGAAACCAAAGCCAACCAATGTACTCCTTATGGAACAGCACATCTGTCGAATGATGAAATTGACCGTTTAAATGAACGCTTTTGTAATACTGAAGGCTTTTTTACAGAATGGTCATACGGATATCGTTTGCGTGGCGCTTTAGTCTATAAAGATTTGCTGCCTGCAACTGTGATTACCCCGAGTGTGTTGTTCCGTCATGATGTCGATGGCTTTAGCCAAAACTTTCAGGAAGGTCAAATGAGTGTTGCCGCAGCGGTGTCTGCAACATACCGCCAACGATATACTGCAGAAATGGCTTATACCAGTTTCTTTGGTTCAAATGACTTCAGTACCATCGATGACCGAGATTTTGCCTCGCTCGCATTCAAAGTGAATTTTTAAAAAGAGATAGGATGTTTGTTTGCAAGTGAAGATTTGGCTCATCTGAAGCATGGTCTAAACAGACCATGATTTCGTTGCATGGGCACTGGATTTAAATGCAATGCAATTAGAATTTTGAAATCATATTTGAATGATTAAAGATTCAAAATGAAGAGGCATATCAGGCCATCATATGCTGAATATATTGCCATATAGAGAGGGAACTATGCACAGCATCGATTTAATAAGACAGCCACAATCCAATCCTATTGGTATTTTAAACCTGATTGCCAACTATTTAGAAGAACACAGTTTCGATGCACGTACTGTATTTGAGCATTTTGGGATTCAGCGCGAAGATTTAAAGAACAATTTATTGCCGATTTCTCTGCAAACACAGGGCAGTATTTTTCAAGCCGCTGAAGCATTAACGGGCTGTGATCATTTGGGTTTAGTCATTGGAAAAAAAGCCCAATTTTCAAATATTGGCCCATTGCGTTTTCTGGTGCTGAATGCCGCGACCATGCGGGATGCCATGCAGAGCCTCTTTCAATACGGCAGTATGTGGTACAGAGGGCAAAGGCTAGATTTGAAAGAAGATGATGGCTATGCGCGTATTTGCATGCATATCGATGGTGATATTCCTGGAAAAGAACAATATCAAACTGCGTATTTGGTTGCGATGGTGTCTATTATCGAGCTGATTTTGGGTAAATCTTGGCGTCCAGCATTGGTGCGCATCTCTTATCCAAAGCCGAAGTGCGCGCATCTGTACGAAAAAGCATTTGGCTGTCCTGTGTGGTTCAGCCAGTCACAGCACGAAATTTTATTTCCGCAGGAACAGCTCGATCAAAAAAGAGCAGGGCATGACCATCAGTTAGATCAATTTTTGCGTCAGCATTTGTCTGAACTGCAAAGCCATGATCGTGTCGATCTGGTTGGTCAGATTTGTAAAATTATTGAGGAATTATTGCCGCACCGAAGCTGTAATGTCGAACGTGTGGCTGAATATTTTTCAATTCACCGTTTTACTTTGTACCGTTATTTAAATAAACATCAGACCAGTTTCGACGCCTTGCTTGAAGCTACGCGTAAGAAAATTGCAGCGGAGCTGCTTAAAAATAAAAATCTGATGATTATTGATGTGGCCAATCAAGTCGGCTATGACGACCAAGCCAATTTTACCCGAGCTTTTAAACGCTGGTATGGCATCACTCCGGGACGCTGGCGCCGCGCCTATATCGCGGCATAAATTGACTGGTATTTTATATTTCCGCTTTTGCGCCGTGCTTTTATTTCAATACATCTGCGGTCAAATCACTCTATATTTTTGTGTTTTTAAATCGCATTTTATGGGGAATATAAAATACGAATGAGTTATTTTTTTAATTAAATCAATAAAAACAATAAATTGATAATTGGTGAAAGTTTTTCATCCTTATGTGACGAAATGACAAAAAATATCCTCTAAATGACAAAAACAGAAAAATAAAAGTGGGTAATTTAAGAATAAATGACAGCTGAAGAGCAGTCGATGGATATGAATAAATTAGTCTAAATAATGTGAATAGGGATGTTTCAGATGATCGGAAATATGATGTTTCAGCCGCTGCTGATCAGCAGCCTTATTGAGCATGCTGCGCTGTATCATGCAGATACAGCGATTATCTCTAAAAATACAGATGGCTCCATGACCGAAACGGCTTGGGGACAAATTGCTCAAAATTCTAAGCGTTTTGCCAATGTTTTGCAGTCTTTTGGT
This sequence comes from Acinetobacter bouvetii DSM 14964 = CIP 107468, assembly GCF_000368865.1. Classification (GTDB taxonomy): domain Bacteria; phylum Pseudomonadota; class Gammaproteobacteria; order Pseudomonadales; family Moraxellaceae; genus Acinetobacter; species Acinetobacter bouvetii. Next base: position 802,574 of record NZ_KB849727.1, on the reverse strand, counting down.
TTAACTGTGAGTGACCGGGTTGCTACGATTGCGTGGAATAACCATCGTCATTTAGAAAGCTGGTATGGCATCTCAGGCAGCGGCTTAGTCTGTCATACCATTAATCCAAGGCTTTTCCCTGAACAGCATAAATATATGGTGAATGATGCCAATGACAAAGTTCTGATTTTCGATAAAACATTTTTGAATTTAGTGCTGTCTATTAAAGAGGCGATTCCGTATGTTGAGCATTTCATTTGCCTTGATGCCTATGATGAAGACATTTTGCAGGCATTTCCTGAAGTCCTGTTCTATGACGACCTAATCGCGCAGCACAGTGAGCATTTTGAATGGCCTGAATTGGATGAGACTAAGGCTAGCTCACTCTGCTACACCTCGGGCACAACGGGGAATCCAAAAGGCGTTTTATACAGCCATCGCTCGACGGTACTGCATAGCTATGCAGCCAGTCTGCCGGACTCATTCCATTTTTCAGCTCAAGACCGCATATTGCCAGTCGTTCCCATGTTTCATGTCAATGCGTGGGGAACGCCGTATTCCGCTGCAATGGTCGGCTGCAGCATGGTGCTGCCAGGGCCAATGCTGGATGGCGAAAGTTTAGTGCAGCTGATTGATGAGTATGAAGTCACCAATGCATTGGGGGTGCCGACCATCTGGCAAGGTTTATTAAACGCAGCCTATCAATGCGGCAGCAAACTTGAAAGTTTAGTCCGCAACGTGGTGGGCGGTGCAGCGTGTCCGCCGAATATGCTGAAAGCGTTTAAAGACGATTTTCAATGCGAAACCATCCATGCGTGGGGCATGACCGAAACCAGTCCTTTAGGCGCAGTCAATCAGCTGAAAGCAAAGCATGCCGCGCTGGATGATTCAGAAAAATTTAAACTCCGATTTGCACAGGGCCGTCCGCCTTATGGCGTCAGCCTGCGTGTCTGCCAAGACGAAAAAGGCACAGCTGAATCTGCGCGTGACGGACAGTTGCCGGGCCATTTACAAATTAAAGGCCATTGGATTGTTGAATCCTATTTTGATCAGTTTAATCATGCTTTAACGCAAGATGGCTGGTTTGATACGGGGGATATTGCAACCTTAGATCAGGACGGCTATATGCAAATCAGCGACCGATCTAAAGACCTGATCAAATCAGGCGGTGAGTGGATTTCATCGGTTGAGCTGGAAAATATTGCCATTGCCCATCCAGAACTGGATATGGTTGCTGTGATAGCTGCGACACATCCCAAATGGGATGAAAGACCTATTCTGATTGCTAAAAAATCTGCTGCAAGCAGCTTATCCGAAGCCGAAATCTTAGACTTCTATGCAAATAAAATTGCGAAATGGCAAATTCCAGACAAAGTGGTTTTTGTTGATGCAATTCCTGTCGGCGGTACAGGAAAAATTCTGAAAAAAGATTTGCGTGAAGCGTACGGTTCAATTTTATTGGCTGCTGTTCCTGCTTAACTTTTTATTTCATTCACCTCGGATATTCATGGAAAGGAATATGACACAACAAACGTCTGCAGGCTTAAGATTTAGACAAGCACTGGAAGTGGAAAAACCATTACAAATTATCGGCACAGTCAACGCTTATGCAGCCATGATGGCCAAACAGGCCGGCTACAAGGCGATTTATGTTTCGGGCGCCGGTGTTGCGAACTATTCTTATGGCTTGCCTGACCTTGGCATGACCAGTTTGGACAATGTGCTTGAAGACGTCCGCCGCATTACCGAACGTGTAGACACGCCGCTTTTAGTTGATATCGATACAGGCTGGGGCGGCGCATTCAATATCGCGCGCAGCGTCAAGCAAATGATCGCTGCAGGCGCGGCGGCAGTGCATATCGAAGACCAAGTGGCGCAGAAACGCTGCGGCCACCGTCCCAACAAAGAAATTGTCACGCAGCAGGAAATGGTCGACCGCATTAAAGCCGCGGTAGATGCGAAAACCGATTCAGACTTTGTGGTGATGGCGCGTACCGATGCGCTGCAAAAAGAAGGCTTGCAGGCAGTGATTGACCGCGCCTGCGCCTGCGTAGAAGCGGGCGCCGATGCCATTTTTGCTGAAGCCATGACCGACATCACCATGTACAAAACCGTCTGCGATGCGGTAGGCGTGCCTGTTTTGGCCAACATCACAGAGTTTGGCGACACGCCTTATTACACGGTAGATGAACTGGGCGAACAGGGCATTTCAATGGTGCTGTATCCGCTCTCTGCGACACGCGCCATGCAGAAAGCTGCGCTGGAAGTGATGCATTCGATCCGCAAAGACGGCACGCAAGTGAATGTGCTGGACAAAATGCAGCCGCGCAAAGAATTGTATGAATTTCTCGATTACCACACCTTTGAAAATACGCTGGATAAACTGTTCAAATAAATCATTCAAAAAGGAGAATTGAAAAATGGCTGAAGGAAAAGTACTCACAGGCGCTGGCCTGCGCGGACAAGTGGCAGGAAAAACCGCACTTTCAACTGTAGGCAAAAGCGGTGCAGGCCTCACGTACCGCGGCTATGACGTTCAAGACTTGGCTGAGAACTGCCAGTTTGAAGAAGTGGCTTACCTGATTTTCTTTGGTGAATTGCCAACCGCAGAACAGCTGGCTGCATATAAAGCAAAACTGAAATCACTGCGCCAATTGCCGCAAGCGCTCAAAGAAGTGTTAGAGCGCATTCCTGCGGATTCACACCCGATGGATGTGATGCGCACAGGCGTTTCCATGCTCGGCAACATAGAAACAGAACAATCCTTTGCAGAACAGCAGGACGCAGCAGACCGCATTTTGGCAACGCTGCCAGCGATCATCTGCTACTGGTACCGCTTCAGCCATGACGGCGTGCGCATTGAAGAAAATACCGATGATGACTCTATCGGCGCGCAATTCCTGCATTTGCTACGCGGTGAAAAACCAAATGAATTGCATGAGCAGGTGATGAATGTATCGCTGATTCTATATGCAGAGCATGAATTCAACGCATCGACCTTCACCGCACGTGTATGCGCATCCACCTTATCCGATATGCATTCATGCATCACCGGTGCAATTGGTTCACTGCGCGGTCCATTGCATGGCGGCGCGAATGAAGCGGCGATGGAAATGATTGAAAACTGGACGTCGCCTGAAGAAGCAGAACGTGAAATGCTGGGCAAGCTGGAACGTAAAGAAAAGATCATGGGCTTTGGCCATGCGATCTATAAAGACAATGATCCGCGCAACGGCATCATCAAAATCTGGTCAGAGCGCTTAGCCAAAGATGTGGGCGATACGGTGCTTTATCCAGTATCCGTGCGCTGTGAAGAAGTGATGTGGCGCGAGAAGAAACTGTTCTGCAATGCAGACTTCTTCCATGCATCGGCTTACCACTTCATGGACATTGCGACCAAACTGTTCACGCCCATCTTCGTGATGAGCCGGGTAACCGGCTGGGCGGCACATGTGATGGAGCAGCGTGCAGACAACCGCATTATCCGTCCGAGTGCGGATTATACTGGTCCTGAGTTGCGTAAAGTGGTATCAATTGAAGAACGTGAAGCTTCTTAATGGACAGCTTTAAGCTGTAGTTCAGCATCATATTTAATGCATTAAAGAGTGCTGAAAAAGATTTATGCTGAAGCCTTGATCAGGGATTATGCATAGATAGAAACGCTGCAGGAACATTTCTGCAGCGTTTTTTATGGGATGCATTAAATTAAGCTCACTATTTAAAAGAAAAATCTGGAATTCAGTTGCAGTCCATTCGGCGCTTAACTGGGCTCACGCGCTGACTGTATAAACCGTGCGATAGCATTTGAGCAGCCCAAAAATCATCTTTGCGGCTGCACCTTGATTTTGTTTTCCTTTACGAATTCCAGTGAAGCAATTTTCATCTGATTCAATGGTTCCTTGGCGTGCTTCGAAGGCATAATGGTCAGAATGACACATCATCCTTTGATGAAGCGTGGCATAGGATCGGAGCCGCAGTGCTGGCTGGAATCTTCAAAATGGACAGTTTTCTTTGATTTTTTTATTTAATTTACATTAGCTTATCTTTATAAAATTCGATGACCATACAGCTCATCTCTGACAGCCGCTAAAAAATACAACTTGTATATACAAGTTTGGCGAATTGAGTATAATCAAATTCAGATATTGATCTTGCCGGTTTGCCGCGTTGTGTGCAGGCATTAGAAGATCGGTATCCCATTTTAAAGCGGTTCTTTGCAGAGATGAAAAATGCCCATCAGCACTTCAACAGAAGAAAATAAAACACCCTTAGGATTAGAAGCGCCTTCGCCTTTATATGCGCAGGTGAAACAGTTTATTCAGAGCAAAATATACAGCGGCGAATGGAAAGTGAATGACAAGATTCCTTCTGAAAGTGAATTGGTCAAACTCTTAGGCTGCAGCCGGATGACGGTGAACCGCGCGCTGCGCGAATTGACTGCGGATAAAATGCTGGTGCGCGTACAAGGGGTGGGATCATTTGTGGCTGAAGGGCAAGGCCATTCCGCATTATTTCAAATTAATAATATTGCGGATGAAATTCTGGCGCGCAATCACAGTCACCGCGCAGAAGTGATAAAGCTAGATAAAATTAAAGCGGATGTGCAGCAAGCTTTATTTATGCAAACGAAAGAAGGCGAGCCGCTTTTTCATTCCATTATTATTCATTATGAAAATGAAGTGCCGGTGCAAATTGAAGACCGTTTGGTCAATGCGGCGCTCATTCCTGATTATTTAAAGCAGGATTTCAGCAAGATTACCCCCAATGCTTATTTAATGGCGCAGGCTCCGGTCACCGAAGGTGAACATATCGTAGAAGCGGTACTGGCGAATACTCAAGAATGCAAATGGCTGAAAATTACCAAACAGGAACCCTGCCTGCTCATCCGCCGCCGCACATGGTCAAATAAGCATTTGATTTCCAGCGCGCGGTTGACTTATCCGGGCAGCCGCTACTATCTGGAAGGGAAATTTGTGCAATGATTCATCTGCTCAAACTGCATGATTTCCAAAAAATGCCGTGGAAAAATGGTCTAGGATTTACCTTCGAGATTGCTCGAAAGCCGTCAGCTGAAACGGATGATTTTGACTGGCGTGTGTCTATGGCCGATGTGAAAAATGATGGTGAATTTTCTTATTTTTCAGGTAAAAAGCGCATTATTTCCACACTGAGCGGCATAGGGATGCAGCTCAGTATTGCAGATCAGCCGCATGTTGATATTTGCTCTCGAAATTTATTTGCTTTTGATGGTGAGCAGCCTGTGTATTGCCGGTTGCTGAATGGGCCAATCCGCGACTTAAACTTGATTTATCGTGCGGATAAAGTTTTCCCGCGCATGCAGTGGCTGACAGGAAGCCATAGTCAAACCATCCTGTCTGCGGCGCAGGACATGCTTATTTTTAATATGGCAGACGTGATGCAAGTTTCTGTCGCAGCGCAAAGTTATACATTAGAGGCTTTTGATTGCCTGAAAATATCCAATCAGGATGAAGCGCTGACGCTGCAGTTGCTGCAAAATTCAGCCAAGGATTGCTGTTTGATTGAGCTGTTTGAATGTTCCAGCTCAAGATAAAATGCCAAATAAATCGCACAAAAATTCCCACTACAACTAAAGTTAAAAAACTTTAAAACCAATTAAAACATTTGCTTATTTACTAATTTCATCTTTTTAAAGAAAAGGGTCTTTTCAAAGATTAAAAGTCATGCATATTATATGTACATGTATATACAAGTAAGCACATGTTTATATCAATGCTGACTGGATGCAAAGAATACAATTACAGTAAGTTCAAAGGAAGGAGTCCGACTGTGACCATGACTAAATTTCGTGATGTAGAAATCCGCGCGCCGCGCGGTACAACCCTCAATGCAAAAAGCTGGCTGACTGAAGCGCCTTTACGCATGCTGATGAATAATTTAGATCCTGATGTTGCAGAAAATCCGAAAGAGTTAGTGGTGTACGGCGGTATTGGCCGTGCAGCGCGCAACTGGGAATGCTATGACAAAATTGTTGAAACGCTGAAAGATTTAGAAGACTACGAAACGCTATTGGTGCAATCAGGCAAGCCAGTAGGTGTATTCAAAACGCATAAAGATGCGCCGCGAGTATTAATTGCAAATTCCAATCTTGTGCCGCATTGGGCAAACTGGAAGCATTTCAATGAAATGGATGCCAAAGGTTTGGCAATGTATGGCCAAATGACAGCGGGCTCATGGATTTACATTGGCAGTCAAGGCATCGTGCAAGGCACATACGAAACTTTTGTGGAAGCAGGCCGTCAGCACTATAACGGCGATTTAACAGGCCGCTGGGTACTGACTGCGGGCTTAGGCGGCATGGGTGGCGCACAGCCATTGGCTGCAACTTTAGCCGGCGCCTGCTCTTTAAATATTGAATGCCAGCAGGCCAGCATCGATTTCCGTTTACGTACCCGCTATGTCGATGAGCAAGCGGCTGATTTGGATGATGCGCTTGCGCGTATTGACCGCTATACCAAAGAGGGCAAAGCCATTTCTATTGCATTGCATGGCAATGCGGCAGAGATTTTACCTGAGCTGGTTCGCCGCGGTATCCGTCCAGATATGGTGACAGACCAAACGAGTGCGCATGATCCATTGAATGGCTATTTGCCAGTTGGATGGACTTGGGAAGAATACCGTGAGCGCGCGCAAACAGAACCTGACGCTGTGGTAAAAGCGGCCAAGCAGTCGATGGCGCAGCATGTACAGGCGATGCTGGACTTCCAGGAAATGGGTGTGCCGACTTTTGACTATGGCAACAATATCCGTCAAATGGCCAAAGAAGAAGGCGTAGAAAACGCTTTTGACTTCCCGGGCTTTGTACCTGCATATATCCGCCCATTATTCTGCCGCGGCATTGGGCCATTCCGCTGGGCAGCGCTTTCGGGGGATCCTGAAGATATTTACAAAACTGATGCAAAAGTGAAAGAGCTGATCCCTGATGATGAGCATTTGCATCACTGGCTGGATATGGCGCGTGAACGCATTGCATTCCAAGGCTTGCCAGCGCGTATTTGCTGGGTAGGTTTAGGCCTGCGTGCAAAATTGGGCTTGGCATTCAACGAAATGGTGCGCTCGGGTGAATTGTCTGCGCCGGTTGTGATTGGCCGTGACCATTTGGATTCCGGCTCTGTATCCAGTCCAAACCGTGAAACAGAATCGATGCAGGATGGTTCAGATGCGGTATCGGATTGGCCATTATTAAATGCTTTGCTGAATACTGCGGGCGGCGCAACATGGGTGTCTTTGCATCATGGCGGCGGTGTTGGCATGGGCTTTTCACAGCACTCGGGCGTGGTGATTGTATGTGACGGTACAGATGAAGCTGCAGAGCGTATTGCCCGAGTATTGACCAATGACCCTGCGACAGGTGTAATGCGCCATGCAGATGCGGGTTATGATATTGCAATTGATTGCGCGAAGGAACAAGGCTTAAATTTACCGATGATTACCGGTTAAGGCTGAGCTAAGCAAGGAATGCTGCGGATTTATCTTCATCTCTCATTCATGATGAATCCGCAGCATATAAAAGAATAGGATATAGGGCTGTATACATGGAACTTTTAATTCAACCAGGCAAACTGAATCTCGCAGATTTACGCGAAGCCTTTTTAAAGCCAATCAAAGTAAAACTGGATGAGCAGGCGATTCCTGCGATTCAGGCCAGTGTAGATTGTGTAGAACAGATTATCCGTGAGGGCCGTACCGCATACGGCATCAATACAGGTTTTGGCTTATTGGCCTCAACTAAAATTGCGCAAGAAGACTTAGAACAATTGCAGCGCTCGCTGGTGCTGTCTCACGCTGCTGGCGTGGGCGAAGCGTTAGATGATTCAATGGTTCGCCTGATTATGCTGCTGAAGGCCAACAGCTTGGCGCGCGGCTTTTCCGGCATCCGCTTAAAAGTGATTGAAGCGCTGTTGGCGTTAATTAATGCTGAAGTTTATCCGCATATTCCATTGAAAGGTTCAGTCGGTGCCTCAGGCGATTTAGCGCCGCTGGCGCATATGTCTTTGGTGCTGCTGGGTGAAAGCAAAGCGCGCTATAAAGGTGAATGGCTGCCAGCCGTTGAGGCGCTGAAAATTGCAGGTTTAGAGCCGATTGCTTTGGCTGCCAAAGAAGGCCTAGCACTGTTGAATGGTACGCAAGTATCAACGGCTTATGCATTGCGCGGGTTATTTGAAGCAGAAGATTTATTCGCTGCAGCGACCGTTTGCGGCGGCTTAAGTGTTGAAGCAATGCTCGGTTCTCGTTCTCCATTCGATGCGCGCGTGCATGAAGTGCGCGGCCAGCGCGGTCAAATTGATGTGGCAGCGGCATACCGTGACTTATTAACTGAAGAAAGTGAAATCGGTCATTCACACGAAGACTGTGAAAAAGTGCAGGATCCATATTCACTGCGCTGTCAGCCGCAGGTGATGGGCGCATGCTTAACGCAAATCCGTCAGGCTGCTGAAGTCCTTGAAATTGAAGCCAATGCGGTTTCAGATAACCCATTGGTCTTTGCCAAAGAAGGCGATGTAATTTCGGGCGGCAATTTCCATGCAGAACCTGTCGCTATGGCTGCGGATAATCTTGCCTTGGCGATTGCGGAAGTTGGCTCATTGTCTGAACGCCGTATCTCGATGATGATGGACCGCCACATGTCGCAGCTTCCGCCGTTCTTGGTGGAAAATGGCGGCGTCAATTCGGGCTTTATGATTGCACAGGTGACTGCGGCTGCACTGGCAAGCGATAACAAAGCGCTGGCGCATCCTGCAAGTGTGGACAGTCTGCCGACATCGGCAAATCAGGAAGACCATGTGTCGATGGCGCCAAATGCCGGCAAGCGCTTATGGTATATGGCGGACAATGTACGCGGCATTTTAGCGATTGAATGGCTGGGCGCATGCCAAGGCCTGGATTTCCGTAAAGGCTTAAAAAGCTCTGTGAAATTGGAACGCGCGCGTAAAGCGCTGCGTGATCATGTTCCTTATTACAGTGAAGACCGTTTCTTCGCGCCGGATATCGAACAGGCGAGTGAATTATTGGCCAGCGGCTGCTTAAACGCGTTGATCCTTGATGGTTTGCTGCCAAGCCTAAAATAAGTTTGTGATTGAGAATAGGGCCGCATGATGCGGCTCGATCAAATAAAAATTTCCTCATGGATTGGAGATCGAAATGTCACAAGAAGCATCACAAAGTTCCACTTTACAGCGGGGACTCAATACCCGCCATATCCGGTTTTTAGCTTTAGGTTCAGCCATTGGCACAGGCCTGTTTTACGGTTCGGCAACGGCCATTCAGATGGCAGGGCCATCCGTTTTAATCGCCTATATTGTTGCGGGTATTGCGATTTATATCGTTATGCGCGCCCTCGGCGAAATGTCTGTACATAACCCAGTTTCCGGCTCATTCAGCCATTATGCCAGCCAGTACATTAGTCCATTTGCAGGCTTTACGACAGGGTGGACCTACGTCTTTGAAATGATCATTGTGGCGCTGGCGGATGTCACGGCTTTTGGTATTTACATGGGCTTTTGGTACCCTGATGTGCCGCGCTGGATCTGGATTCTCTCGCTGATCATGTTCCTCGGCGGCATCAATTTAATCCATGTCAAAGTCTTTGGCGAGCTGGAATTTTGGCTATCGATTATTAAAGTGACCGCTATTATTGCCATGATTGTCGGCGGTTTTGGCCTCATGCTGTACGGCTTCCATGCAGATCACGGTACCGCTGCTGCGGGCTTGCAAAACCTATGGATTCATGACGGTTTTATGCCAAATGGTATTGGCGGATTGATTGCATGTTTGTCTGTGGTGGTGTTTGCTTTTGGCGGTATTGAAATTATTGGCATTACTGCTGGCGAAACCGCAGAACCGAAAAAGTCGATTCCTAAAGCCATCAATGCAGTACCTGTACGTATTTTACTGTTTTATGTCTTGACCATTTTTGTCCTCATGGCGATTTTCCCTTGGAATCAGATTGGTACACAAGGCAGCCCATTTGTGCAGATTTTTGAAAATCTGGGTATTGGTTCAGCAGCTACGATTTTAAATATCGTGGTGATTTCAGCGGCGGTTTCTGCCATTAACAGTGATGTGTTTGGCGCAGGACGCATGCTTTACGGCATGGCGCAAGATGGCCAAGCGCCAAAAGTGTTCACCAAGCTGTCTAAAAATGGTGTGCCTTGGATGACGGTTGTGGTGATGGCGGGTGTATTGCTGATTGGTGTCGTGCTGAACTATCTGATTCCCAAAAATATTTTCATCATCATTGCCTCAATTGCAACTTTTGCAACGGTATGGGTCTGGCTGATGATTTTACTTTCACAGATTGGCATGCGCCGTAAACTGTCTGCCGCTGAAATTAAAGCTTTGGATTTCCCAGTCGTGGGCTGGCCGTATGCACCTGCATTCGCTGTGGCATTCATGCTGTTTATTTTGGGCATCATTGCGTATTTCCCAGACTCTCGCCCTGCGATCTATGTCGGTGCTGCATGGCTGGTGATTTTATGGATTGCCTATATTGTGAAAGTGCGCCCAAAGATGAACTTGAATCATGCGAACAGCAATACAGCACAACAATTTGAATCTAATTCTTAATACTTAAATGTTTCCGCCAAGGCATGTGCTGAGGCGGAACAGGAAATACAACGATGAAGCTTTGGTTGAATTGTCATATTGCGACTATGCAACATGGTCAATACAGCATAATAGAACATGCTGCGATGCTGACAGACGGTGAAAGGATTCACTGGATTGGTCCGCAAGCTGAATGTCCAGCTGTAGCGTTGACTGAACAAATCGATCTGCATGGGGCTTGGGTGACGCCGGGCTTGATTGACTGTCATACGCACAGCGTTTTCGGCGGCAACCGCAGTGTTGAATTTGAGCAGCGCCTGCAAGGTGTGAGCTATGCCGAAATTGCTAAAAATGGCGGCGGCATTGCCAGTACCGTTCGTGCAACCCGTGAAGCCAGTCATGCAGAATTATTCCATTCAGCTCAGCAGCGAATTTTAAACTTACTTAAGGACGGTGTAACCACGATTGAAATTAAATCGGGTTATGGACTGGATTTAGTCACTGAACGCAAAATGCTGCAAGTAATTCGGCAGTTAGGTGATGCTTTGCCAATGACGGTGCGCAGTACCTGCTTGGCTGCCCATGCTTTGCCGCCTGAGTTTAAAGATGCCAGTGATGACTATATTGATTATATCTGCACAGAAATGCTGCCGCAGCTGCATGCAGAAAACTTAGTCGATGCGGTAGATGCCTTTTGTGAGCATTTGGCTTTCTCTCCAAGCCAGGTGGAGCGGGTTTTCCAAACGGCGCAGTCGCTGAATTTGCCTGTGAAGCTGCATGCAGAACAGCTGTCTGCCTTGGGCGGTTCAAGCCTGGCGGCCAAGTATCAGGCTTTATCGGCAGATCACTTGGAATATATGACTGAAGATGACGTAAAAGCCATGGCTGCATCGGATACGGTTGCGGTGCTTTTACCGGGTGCGTTTTATTTACTGCGGGAAACACAGTATCCGCCTATAGAAAGCTTAGTTGCACATGGGGTAAAAATTGCCCTATCGACCGATTTAAATCCCGGAACGTCACCAGTTTTATCCCTGCGTTTAATGATGAATATGGGCAGTACCTTGTTCCGTTTAACTCCTGAACAGGTATTGGCAGGCGTGACCATTCATGCTGCCCAGGCTTTGGGGCTGCAGGATACGCATGGCAGCTTAGACGTCGGCAAATTTGCCGATTTTGTAGCTTGGGACATACAGCATCCGTCTGAAATTACCTATTGGCTGGGCGGTGATTTAAAGAAGCAAGTCATTCAAAAAGGCAAATTAATTCAATTTTAAATTTTTTCTTCAAAAAATTGAGTTTGAAGAATAACAGGATGAATTATGGATCAGTCATTTCAATGGCAGGGCAGGCATGATGGCGATGGCGCAGAACATATGCGCATCTTTCATCTGGTCAATCAGTCTGATAGTGCCGATTTTGCGATACTGGGCTTCAGCTCTGACGAAGGCGTGCGCCGAAACCGAGGCCGGACTGGCGCGGCAAATGCGCCGAATCTAATCCGTCAGCAGCTGGCAAATTTGCCTATACATGTGCCGATCCGCATTCAGGATATGGGTACAGTGGTCTGCGTGGACAGCGGGCTGGAAAAGGCGCAAGCTGAATTGGCGGATCAAGTGGAATTGGCCTTGCAGCAGGGCATGCAGCCGATTGTATTGGGCGGCGGCCATGAAATTGCTTTCGGCAGCTTCAGCGGTATTTTTCAGTATGTGCAAAATACCCAGCCTGGTCAGAAAATTGGCATCATCAATTTTGATGCGCATTTCGATTTGCGTGAAGCTGAGCAAGCCACTTCAGGAACACCATTTCTACAGGCAGCGAAACTGTCTGAGCAGCATGGCAAAGCCTTTCATTATCTATGTATTGGCGTAGCAAAACACTCGAATACGCAAAAACTGTTTCAGACTGCTGACCGCCTGGGCTGCCATTATATTTTTGATGATGAAATAGAAATGGGCCATTTAGCGGTTTTAAAAAATAAATTAGATCATTTTATTGATGCTGTAGATGTGCTGTATGTCACGGTTGATTTAGATGTATTTGCAGCATCGATTGCGCCGGGTGTCAGTGCGCCTGCAGTCAAAGGCATTGATCTGCGTATTTTTGAACATTTAATGAAACATATACACGACAGCGGAAAGATCAAACTGCTGGATATTGCTGAATGCAATCCTCACTTTGATCAGGACAATATTACCGCGCGGCTGGCGGCTTTCATTGCCTATCAATACATGTTTTATCCAAAGAATAATCAATAATCAGAGGACCTAAAATGTCTAATCTCTCTTATGCCAATGGCGGCAACGGTGCATGGCAAACGTTTTTGGCGCAAGTCGACCGCGTTGCGCCGTATCTCAGTGAAGACCTGGCAGACTATGTCGATACTTTGAAACGTCCGAAACGCGCGCTGATTGTGGATGTTCCGATCATTATGGATGACGGTTCAATTCAGCATTTTGAAGGTTACCGTGTGCAGCACAACCTTTCACGCGGGCCGGGCAAAGGCGGTATCCGCTACCATCCAGATGTCGAGTTAAATGAAGTCATGGCGCTGGCGGCTTGGATGACCATCAAAACAGCCGTATTAAATTTGCCTTTTGGGGGCGCAAAGGGCGGTGTGCGTGTAGATCCGCGCAAATTGTCTGCACGTGAGCTCGAACGTTTAACACGCCGTTTTACCAGTGAAATCGCGCACATTATTGGCCCGCAAAAAGACATTCCTGCACCGGATGTCGGCACCAACCCCAATGTTATGGGCTGGATGATGGATACTTATTCATCTGGACAGGGCTACACAGTCACTGGTGTAGTCACTGGCAAGCCCGTGCATTTGGGCGGTTCTTTAGGGCGCGTAAAAGCAACAGGGCGAGGCGTTTACATTACCGGCTGCCAAGTTGCCGAAAAGCTCAGCCTGAATATTGAAAATGCCAAAGTTAGCATTCAAGGCTTTGGCAATGTGGGCAGTGAAGCGGCCAATTTATTCTATTTGTCCAATGCCAAGATTGTATGCATTCAAGACCATACCGGAACGATTTTTAACGCAAGCGGCATTGAGCTGAATGCGCTGCATGCCTATATAGAGCAGTATCAAGGTGTTGCCGGTTTTGAAGGCGCAGAGCGAATTGACAATGAAGCATTTTGGGATGTGGAAACAGATATTATTATCCCCGCTGCTTTAGAAGGGCAGATTACAGTAGCGCGCGCGCACCGTCTAAAAGCCAAAATGGTTTTGGAAGGCGCAAATGGGCCGACTTATCCTGAGGCCGACGACATCCTGAATGAACGCGGCATCATGATTGTCCCTGATGTGATTTGCAATGCAGGCGGTGTGACGGTCAGCTATTTCGAATGGGTGCAGGATATGGCGAGCTATTTCTGGAGTGAGGCGGAAATTAATGACCGTTTAGACAAGCTGATGGTTCAGGCCGTTGAAGATGTTTGGACGTGCGCAAATAGCAATGGCTGCACATTGCGTACCGCAGCTTATATTTTGGCGTGCGAACGCATTTTAAAAGCGCGTAAAGAGAGAGGAATTTTCCCTGGTTAAGGGTTTGAATATTTTGAGCAGCTTTTTTACATTGAAAAATCAGCTGTTTAAGGTGATTGGTGCGAAGCAATATTAATGCGAATGTATTATCCGCCTTATACTTCAGAATTTCAATTGTATTTATTTTGAGTGATTGTGCCGAAGTGTAAAAGCCTCTTGCCAGCAGAAAATACAGTGCTATATTGATACTACAGTAGGTCGTAAAACAAAAGACGCTACTATGAGTTGGACGGATCAATGACAGCTAATTGAGTCGCAAACTTCGGTTAAGACAAAAAATCAGCACTAGCCTTCCAACATAGAGCCCGCAGCAATGCGGGCTTTTTTAATGCCTGTTTTCTAGGCGGTATTTATAGATAAACAGCAATAAAAGGTGAGTTATTGTCATACAATTTACAGAGTGATTTATTATCTTATTGATTTATAGTTAATTAAATTTTTATTCAGTTACAATGCCAAGAAATCTAACATTTTTTGCGAAGGTGAAGATCGGGGCATGTGCTATAAAAATGCTAATTCAAAGAAATAGAGTAATGACTATGACCAATATGATTGATATTAAAGTGAAGAATCAGTATAGCCAAATTGTCGATGCCCAAGCCTTGCTAAATTCGGCGTCTGAAACTCAGGATATGATTAAAAGAATTGAACATATTGTGGTAGATGGAGAAGTGATTTTACCGAGTATTGAGCTGTTATTCGAAAGCCAAAATTCATCCAGCATTTACAAAGTGATTGAAGCTTAATTCAATCAGATACGATGTTAAAAAAAACTCACTTCAACAGGTGAGTTTTTTTATTTTCCAATCTGCCGTCAATTCAGTTTTTATTGCCTCAATGTCTGAAGGGTCTTTTAGGCCGGCATTCGATAACAATTGACTGCCTATAGGTTAACGTCTTGCTTAATATTGACACAGACATCATATCGCTCAAATTCTTTTAAGATGGTTTGTATAACTGTCTGTGCCTGCGGGGATTCAGGCAAAAAAACCAGTTCTTGATTTAAGCTGCTGTCAAAGCATTCAATATTCTCAATTTTCCAAAAATTGTCGGCCGGGCTGTTGTGCATAATGAGACGACGCGGCTGCAGATGATCACATACTTGGCGCGGCAGCACATGCGTAATGGCCAGCTGAATATGGGCTAAGTCATCTTGAGGGCTTAAAAATGTAATAATCCAATTGCCCACTTTGCTGAGCTGCATAGGATTATCAAACGTGTCAAACTGCAAATAATACGCCATAACTCCAAATGCTCCCCCAAAAATATCTTCTAGCCTATATATGCTCTGAATGGCTCAAATAAACCATTAAAACAAAGTCGTAGTAAAAAAATTATAAAATGGGAGTTTTAAATTGAACTGCTAAAAAGAAATAAAATTCATGAAGATAAGATTTTATCTGTAAAAATTTAATAAGCTATTAAGTCATTTTTTGAATGAGAGCCGATGAAATAACTCTTAGTTCGAAATGTTTTGCAACGGCAAAAATCAAGCGGATTGAAGCTTGCGCATGCTCAGATTCACTTGCTGCAAAGCATGATTCAGCAATTTTGGCACAATCCGTGATTCCTGCAGCAGGGTAATCCATTGGATTTGGCACATTTTCAGCTGTGAAACCTGCTCCGCCGCTTGAATATTCAGTATCAGCTGTTTGGCCATTAAGCCGCAATACTGCTGCAGGTGCTGCATCATAAATTGCTTCAATTCATCAAAAGCCAAAGGGCTTAAAGGTTCGATTGGCCCATCTGCAGCGCTGATGGGCTGCGCTGGCCCAGTTGCAGGTTGAGCCTTTTCCAGCTGAAAAGAATAATCCTCAGTTGCTGTAGAGGATGGAACATTTAAAGCCGTATGAATTTCGGAAGGCTGCGTTAAAATTTGGGGCTGCGGCTCAACGGATGCTTCTTCCTGTTTCTGCAGCGGTTCGGCCTGATTTTCTTCTTTAAAAATTAAACCCAAATCAATCAATTGCTGCAGTAAGTCAGGCTCTGCAATGCGATGCTTCATGGCTGTATTCAAAGCCGAAAAATCATCTGTGCCGATCAGCACCAGCAGCCTCCGCTGTCTGGCATTCAGCGGCAGATCGCGAAGCTTGAGTGTGCGGAAACCCAATTCAGTTTTATAAAATGTATCCATGCCTTAATTTATTCCCCAATAAATTAAGGCCCATCATATTGTGTGAAAATTACACTTGCATGAAGCTTTTATGACAATGCCGTTGAGGACTTTAAATCATTAAAGCGTTGTGATTGCTGTATTTTCCAGCGCTTTGCGCAGATAAGGGTCCAAATCTTCCTGACGCATCAGCCATTGCACATAATCTGCCGGCAAATCAGCAATGGCTGTGCCGCGGTGTTTGCCGAAATTAATGCTGCGCGGAATGCGGGCATCTTCAGACGCTGCATACAGTTCTTCAATGCTGTTGATTTTTAAGTGATGAACAATATGCATTAAAATATTTGCTGTCAAAATGATGTCCATGTCGGCACGGTGCGCTTTACGGATCATTTCACGCGCTTTTTCGCTGCCTTTGCTGATCATGTAAATGAGCGCGGATATATTGTGCGCTTCGGCATCCGGCCAGACTAAGCGTGCTAAAGCAAGCGTGCAGATGGCTTTAATGCGGGTTGAATCTACCCCGCATTTTTCTAAAGCGCGGATGTCATAATCAATATTGTGGCCAATAATATACAGCGTATCTTCAGGCAGCTTGAAGGTTGTGTAATGGGGCTTATTTTCTAGATCAGATTCTAGAATATGATGCACCGCCATGGCTGCAAATGAGATGGGTTCATCAACGCTATACAGCTGATCAAAAAGCTGGGACTTATCTAAAGTAATTTTGTGGTTTGAAATTTGAATAGGCGCATATGCAATTTCAATCGGCTGGCCATTTAAAGTATGAGTTTCGGTATCGAGAATTATGGCTTGCATAACCTATTCCATCAGGAGAGTGTATTAAAACGTTCAATTTATCATTTGCCTAAGTTATTGACAAACCGTAGTTAAAGAATTAGCGGGGCTTTATGTCATCAGCGCATTAAAGATTGTGCATTTATGAGCCTTTAGTTTTTTTGATACTTCTGTCGGACTAGAATCTTTGATCAAGCGATTGTATTCAAATTTTTTAGCCCTGATTGATTGCTGCGGATTTACTGCGGGGATCAGCCAATGGGCAGGCTTAAAGCAATTTGCTTTGTTGATGAGCGATCTGCGGCTTTACATCATACGTTCACGTATTTGGCAGAATTGTGCTGCGGCCAGCGGATTGGATTAATTTTGTCATTGTGTTTTAAATAAAAATATTAAAAACAATGTGATATAAGAAAATTTAGGATTGCGATACCATCGATCTTAAAAGCTATTGTGTTCAGTCGAAATAACAGGTAATACATACTGTTAAATCAAAATTAATAACAAGCAAATGGCGAAGGAACGTAAAATGAAAAAACATGTCTTAACGGTGTTAATCAGCAGCGCATTTTTGCTCACGGCCTGCGGCAGCGGCGATGGGGGAGATTCGACATATGTTGTGGATGATGGAATCCCAAAAAATAATATTGTAAATCCTGTGGTGAAAACACAGGTTTATGTTGATGCCAACGCAAATACAAATACAGTATTAGATAGTGCAAGCGCTTCTCGTACATTGATGACATATAAAATGCTGGGCGTGAATGGAACTGAGACTCAAGCTACTGCGCTTGTATTTACGCCGAAAGGAATAAAACCAGCCGGAGGCTGGCCAATAGTAGCTTGGGCGCATGGTACAACGGGTGTAGCGGATGCTTGTGCGCCAAGTCAGCAAGGTCTGAAGGGCAATGAATATTTCATTGCGAAACTTTTAGCCGCTGGATATGCCGTAGTTGCGCCTGATTATGAAGGTTTAGGTGAGCCAAGCGGTAAAGAGCTGCATCCTTTCTTAAATTTAAAAAGTGAGGCATATTCCATTACCGATGCCGTGGTCGCTGCCAGTAAAAACTTGGGTAATACGACTGAAAAAAGATGGGCTGTTGTTGGGCATTCTCAGGGCGGGCAGGCGGCACTGGGAGCAGCGCAATATGCCTCTCGTGCTCAGTTAACTTATAAAGGCACAGTTGCTGTAGCGCCTGCGTCTTATTTAAGTTCAATTTTAAATGGCGGTGAGCAAAAAGCCGCACTTGAAGCTGACTTAGACACTAAAATCAGCATTCTTGCCCCTTTAGATACATTTACAGCCCTGATTACTGCTGGATTAAGAAATCCGCATCCAACTTTGAAATATAGTGAAGTATTTGCATCACCAACAGATCTGGTGGCGGCTGAGGCTGAAACCATTTGTTATGATGTTCTTGGCCAGAAGCTAGGTGGTGCAATGATGCTATATAAAACCAAATATGGGACTTTAGATAATTATCCGCGTACACAGCCAAACTTTATGACGGCTATTCCAGAGGTTAAAAAATTCTTAGAAAATGATTCACAGCCTTTACTGATAAAATTGAATACTCCAATTTTCATTTATCAGGGTTCTAATGATGATACTGTGCCAAAGCAAGTGACAGATATTCTCGTACAGGCTGCAAAAGCAAAAGGAACCAACATTAATTACGTCACTGATAGTGATAATTCAATTGACCCAAAATGGAATCATGGAACAGTTTATACAGACAATTGGGATGAAATTGTACTGGATGTAAAATCTTTCATGCCAATTCAATAACTTGATTTAAATAAAATGCTCATCTTTCTGACGAAGATGGGCATTTTTTTATTTAAAACTGAGCAAACATCCTTCTCAAAATTTATAAACTTCATGCTACAATACGCGCCAATCTTAGCACGGCTTAAAAGCCCTAATTTAATAGGACCTCGCTAATGTTTGCCAACATCTCTATTGCTGAATTTGATCCAGAAATCGCGAAAGCAATTTCTCAAGAAGATGCCCGCCAAGAAGCGCACATCGAACTCATCGCTTCAGAAAACTACTGCTCACCAGCAGTAATGGAAGCTCAAGGGTCAAAACTCACTAACAAATATGCGGAAGGCTACCCAGGCAAACGCTATTACGGCGGCTGCGAATATGTAGACGTAATTGAACAATTAGCGATTGACCGTGCTAAAGAACTTTTCGGCGCTGACTATGCAAACGTTCAGCCGCATGCAGGTTCGCAAGCGAACTCAGCGGTTTATTTAGCGCTTCTTAACCCAGGCGATACAGTGTTGGGCATGAGCTTGGCTCACGGCGGTCACTTGACTCACGGTGCTAAAGTCAGCTTCTCTGGTAAAACTTACAATGCAATTCAATACGGTTTGAACCCAGAAACGGGTGAAATCGATTACGAAGAAGTTGAACGTTTAGCAGAAGAACACAAACCGCGCATGATCGTTGCTGGTTTCTCTGCGTACAGCCAAATCGTTGACTGGCAGCGTTTCCGTGACATCGCGGATAAAGTTGGCGCTTACCTGTTTGTAGATATGGCTCACGTTGCTGGCCTTGTTGCTGCTGGCGTATACCCAAGCCCAGTGCAAATTGCTGACGTAACGACTACAACGACTCATAAAACACTTCGCGGCCCGCGTTCAGGCTTAATCCTTGCGAAAGCAAACGAAGAAATTGAGAAAAAATTACAGTCAGCTGTATTCCCTGGCAACCAAGGCGGTCCTTTGGTTCACGCTGTAGCGGCGAAAGCAATCTGCTTTAAAGAAGCGATGGCGCCTGAATACAAAGAATACCAAAAGCAAGTTGTCGTAAATGCTAAAGCAATGGCTGAAGTATTAATTGCACGCGGCTATGACGTTGTTTCTGGCGGCACAGAAAACCACCTGTTCTTGTTGTCTTTAATCAAACAAGGTGACATCACTGGTAAAGAAGCTGACGCTTGGTTAGGCGCAGCTCACATTACTGTGAATAAGAACTCTGTTCCAAACGATCCGCGTTCTCCATTTGTGACTTCAGGCATCCGTATCGGTACGCCTGCAGTAACCACCCGCGGTTTCGGCGAAGCTGAAGTGCGTGACTTGGCTGGCTGGATCGCAGACATTTTGGATGCGAAAGGCGATGAAGCCGTGATCAATACTGTGAAAGCAAAAGTTGAAGCGGTTTGCGCGAAATTCCCAGTTTACGCGAAATAAGTTTGACTTGAGAAAAGCCCCTCAAGGGGCTTTTTTTATGGCCGCAGTAAAAGTATTTACTAGCTGCTTTTCATGAAATTCTGCTATAACAGAATGAAAGTACTTATAACTTTATAATTAGACTGCTGCTATTTTGACGGGTAGATAAGATTCAAAGGAAAATGCAGATGACAAAACCGAACATCATTCTTTCTGAGCAAGACCTGCATCGATTAGAAACCATGCTGGAACATCAATCTAAGTTGACGCCGACCATGGAGCATTTGGAAGAAGAAATGGCGCGTGCAGAGGTGGTGGCGCCTCAAGATGTGCCAGCCAATGTTGTCAGCATGAATGCGAAAGTTTTAATTACGATTGCGCCTGCTATTGAGCCGACGGAAATCACGCTGGTTTATCCGCATGAATTCATCGGAGAGAAAGGCCAAGTCAATGTGCTGGCGCCTGTGGGTGCCGCGATTCTAGGCTTATCTGAAGGTCAAGAAATTGAATGGCCGCAGCCGGATGGCCATATTATGAAAGTTAAAATCGAAAAAGTGCTATATCAGCCAGAGCGTGAAGGCAATTATTTATAATTACAGCAAGTGGTAAGCACTGCGCCGTAATAGGTAAATTATTGATAAGAAACTCCAGATTTAACCCAATCTGGAGTTTTTTATATTTTAGTTTTGACTAAAATTTTGCGGGTAAGGATGTGATGCCGGCTTGTAATGTGCTGCCCAAACTTTTCGTTCAGTTGGAAGCGGCATTTCAAAGGTATGAATGCCATCAAAAAAAGCCTGCATATTTTCTAAAATCAAAGGCATTTCCTGTTCCGTCTTACTATCGCAAGCACTTAAATAAGGTTGAAGAATTTGAAAACCGCGGTAGTCGAAAACAGGAAAATAAGGTACAACCACGTGTAAATTGATTGCATGTTCTCCATACTGGCGTATATGCAACGAAATCGCATCGGTTCTCAGGTGAGGCAAACAAGCATACATTTCATAAGCCATTACATTATAAGGATAATCTTGCGGGTTAAGTTCGAGCTGTTTTAAGCCGGCGTCTGGCCCATCCATATGTTTAA
The DNA here is from genome assembly GCF_000368865.1 of Acinetobacter bouvetii DSM 14964 = CIP 107468. Classification (GTDB taxonomy): domain Bacteria; phylum Pseudomonadota; class Gammaproteobacteria; order Pseudomonadales; family Moraxellaceae; genus Acinetobacter; species Acinetobacter bouvetii. The sequence continues at coordinate 781,286 of NZ_KB849727.1, read as the reverse complement.
TAAAGGTATTCCCTGGCGGGAAGCTGGTCGGATCCATACTGGCATTTGGATCGTGCCTAGGCATGACACCATGAATAAATTGAAAAACATAGCCGAGTAAAAAGCCAGCCTGATGTAAAACATCATGAAAGACAGAGGTTTGATAAGTTGAACTTTTTGATGGATGCGCCAAATAGAGCGGTGTGCGGACTTTTAAAATATCATTGATGATTTGTTTGGCATATTGCAATGAGCTGGTTTGAATCACGGGTGCAAATAGAAAATCAGCGATATGGCCTGTCGTAAAAAACACTTGATTGTGAATTTGTGCAACACGGCAAGTTTGCAATTGCGGCGCAATTTCACTGCCAATCATTTGGCTGACTTGTTGTGGATTAAGCCATCTTAGAGATGTCCCTGCATGCTGAGCAATGACACGGCCTAAGTAACCGCTGAGGAATAAGACAAAGTAAAAGTTGCTTTGATCTGAAAGAAACTTTTCGGCAGAGGCAATATAGTTTTGACGCAGTTCACGCATTAATTCATCTAAGCGGTCTAGACTCTGCAGGGAATAGTCCAAATTAGAAATTTCAACCAATTTTAGAAAGGCGCTGCCACAATTCAGCGTGTAATTCTTTTGATACATATTTTGCAAAGCATGCATTTCTTCAGCAATTTTATTTTTTTCTTCGCCGCTCATAATCAGATGATTCAAAATTTCGCTTTCAATGTGCTGACTAAAAGGCTGTGCATTATCTGCTTGTTTAAAGTATTGATGCGTGACCAAGAGTGGGAAAACAATTTTATTGGTTAAGACGAGGGCATAGTCATATAAAAAAGATTCAGGCAATGACACATTATTTTGCGGCAAATTTTGTTTTAATTCTTCGCGTGAAAACCACTGCTCAGGTGTAGAAGTGCGTTCTGCTAAAAATTGACCTAAATGGCTGGCAATCAGCATTAAACTATTTGATTGGCTCGGGTCAGCATCATGCCGGATGTCTAAGACACCAATTTGATTTTTGAAAGCAGTAAATAATTGATCAAGCCGTTGGAAGCTTTCAAAGCTTTGATCAAAATTGACGGTATTAAATGCATTTGCAATATAAAACTCATATTGATGATCTGCATTTTTAAAGCGCTGACGTATGTCTTGCATACGCTGTGTCGCTGATGTGTGAGCAGCAGATTCATTTTTTAAATAATTGGTTATCATGATGATTCTTTTAATGTTATTGTTGTCTGAGTATAGAATAAGCGGCGGACAGGCTGCTAGAAGCGGGCGCTGGAATTTTTAAATATTAAAACGATCTTTTTTGATATTTTTATCGAAAAATAAATCTTGTCTGCAGGTATGAGGTTGAGCGTATCGGAGCTGCATGTAAAATTTGAAAAAGCACAATAAAGTAGTATTGTGGATTGCTGGTTGCAGCAAAATCAGTATTCGACATTCTTAGTTTCGAAATTTGGTGAGGCCTTTAACAGCGTTTTGATTGGAATTTTTAAATTTGCATTGCAAAAAAATACATGAAAAGCTGACCGAAAGACGTAGTATAAAAATGATTTTATTGAGTTTAATTGTTTATGAGTTCAACTGAAGTTTTGGTGGCTATTGCTGACATTCCAGTACATCCGGAAGATGCGCTGGCGATTAAGCGCAATGAATTGCTGCCCTTGCTGAATGATCCTTACCGCCTGAATCATTATGCGGATCAGTTGATTCAAGCGCAGTCAGCGCTGCTGAAGGGGATTGACCCGCAATTAACGCAGCGGCTGAGCCAAGTGATAGAAAATCTGATTCAGTTGTTATCGGATTCAAAAAAATATTTAAAAAAGCGTAAATTTAATGGGCTGCAGAAATGGCTGGGCTTGGATTTAGAATTCGGTTCTAATCAAGTGGAATATTATAAAAATATAGACCGCAATTTAGATGAAGCCAATCATCTGAGTCAGCGCCTGCAGATTGAGATCCAAAAAGCGCAGTCACGGTTTAATCAGCTGCAGGGGCTGCGCGAGCAAATGGCAAAATATATTCAGGCTGCAGAGGAGTTTTTGCAGGAATATCCCAGCTTTGCGCAGCAGCCATTGCCATTGGACAGTTTTGCTGAAAGGCTCTCTAAGAAAATCCAAACATTAAAAACATTGCAGGCCAGCAATGATATTGCCATGATGCAAATGCATCTGTCGCAGCAGTTATCCTTTTCCTTGCTGGACAGATATAAAGAGGCGCAGCAGGTGCTGATACCGGCATGGCAGCATCATGTGCAACAAAGCCAGCAAAGCGGCTCGACAAGTTCATTGGAAAGGCTTGATAATAGCCGTGATAAACTTATTAAAATGTTAAAAAAATCATTAGAGAAACCCTCTAAAACATAATCAGTACAAGGTGCGCTATGACACATCCGGAAAATACCCAATTACAGGCTGACATTGAACTGAAGGAAACTCCAAATACCGGCATTGCCGAGGTGGAGCAAAAATTCCAGCAGCTGGATTTGCAAAGCATTGGTTTGCAGCCCGCTGATTTTCAGGATGTTATGGCGGCGCATAAAGAGCTGGCGGAAATAAATCATAATGCAGTGGCTGAATATGGCAAAAATATTGCGACTAAAACCTCCAGCTATACCGATGAGCTGCTGAATTTGGTCCAAAACAAAGATTTGGATGCCACAGGGCAAAAGCTGAATCAGGTCGTGCAGGTGGCGCAGCAGCTGAATACCAGCAGCATTTTAAATAAATCGAAGAACTCAGGCTTTTTTGGCAGCATCTTCAGCAAATTTAAAGGCGCTAAAAACAGTTTTGATCAGCACTTTAATACCACCAAAGAGCAGATTGATGCTTTGGTAAAAGAAATTGAAACCTCGCAGAATGGCTTGAAAGCGCGGGTGAATACGCTGGATAAAATGTTTGGCGGCGTTCAGGAAGAATACAAGCAGCTGGGGGTTTATGTGGCTGCGGGCAAGCTGAAAGAGCAGGAGATTCAGCAGGAAATTGCGGTTCTGACGGCGCAAGAGCAGGATCAGTCCACCACACAAAAGATATATGACCTGAATCATTTGGCAAATAATTTGGAAAAGCGGGTGAGTGATTTGCAGGTGCTGCAGCAGTCCGCTATGCAGACTTTGCCGATGATCCGGATTATTCAATCCAATAATTTAATGCTGGTTGATAAATTTTACGCGATTAAAAACATTACGCTGCCGGCGTGGAAAAACCAAATCAGCTTGGCGATTTCACTGCAAGAGCAAAAAAATAGCGTACAGCTGGCGAATAGCATTGATGATGCCACCAATGAGCTGCTGAAACGCAATGCCGATCTGCTGCATCAGAACTCGGTAGATACCGCCAAAGCCAATCAGCGTTCAGTGATTGATATTGAAACACTTGAACATGTGCAGAATACCCTCATTAAAACAGTAAATGATGTCATCCAAATCCAGAAAGAAGGCATGCAGAAGCGTGACGAAGCGGCCAGCCGTTTGCGCACCCTTCAGGATAATTTGAATCATTTGGTTCTTGAGTCCAGCTCAAGCGGGTCAAATCCGAACTAAGTCATCTTATGCATGTGCTTAGGGAGGCCGTTTAAAAACCGTTCAGGAGAACTTATTTGCCTCCCTTAGATGACTATGCGCTCAATCCGCAGCAGCTGCAAAATGGTCTTCAGATTTTAAAAAAACGTCAGCGCAATTTGATGCTGCTGACCGCCGCATCTGCTGCAGCGCTCATTGCTTCAGTGATTGGACTGTTTGTGCAGCAGGAATTTGTCTACAGTTTCTTTGGCTTGACCACGCAGGTCCAGCAGCTGCATCTGCCCAGCAGCATTGCTGGAGATTTTGCGTCTTTGGGCCATCAATCCGATTATTTTATTAATTTGCTGTCATGGTTCGGCTGGCTGTTTTTAAAGCTGTTTGCTGCTTTTGTCGGGGCATTTATTGCTGTGCATCTGCTTAGGAAAATTCGGTTTTTCTATGTGCGCTTTCAGTCTTTTGTCCTTAAATTTGTGGGCTGGCTGATTGCATTTATGCTGATTTGGGGCGCTTTAACCTATGTTCAGTACGACTGGAACAGCGGTCAGAACCAAGAATATCAGCAGCTGGTTCAATATGACAAAAATATACAGGACAGTGAAATATCCCATTATTTGACCGATTCAGATTTTCCTGCTCCAGTGAAAAGTTATTTATTGGCGCAAACGGCGCTGCTGCATCATCCTGCTGACCGCGCTGCGGCAATACCTCAAGTTCAAGCTTTAATTCAGGCAGAAAAAAATGACCCGCAGTTTTTAGAATACGGCTTTAAGCCTGAGCAGCTGTGGACGATGCAGCATCAGCTGTTTCAAAAAACCATGACGCCTATGGCGCAGAGCGTCAGTAAGCAGGCGGCGCAGGCTGAACTGCTAAACAGTGCTTTAAGATGGGTGCTGATGTTTGTTATTGCGCTGGCCGCTGTGCTGAGTTTAATTTTATATGCATTGGCTCGGCAGATTAAAAATAGGACTGTACGGATTGAACAGCGTATCCAGTGACTCGTTGGGCTCTATTCATCATTTCAGCTGAAATAAGCGTGAATTAAAAGATTAATTTTCATGTTTTGGTTCAGGCATATTGAAAAATATTCTTTGATACCCATATATAAACTGTTGTTATTCAGTTTGTTTTTTTACTTTGATTTAATAATTCGATCATTGTTATAAAAACAAACTGTTTTACCTATTTATTAAAATCTCCTATTATTCATTTATCAAATAAATATTGACTCCTTTGGAGGCGTTAGCAATGTTGGATCAAAATACTTCTGCTCAATTAAAAACTCTGCTTGAACGTTTAGAAAGCCCAATCGAAATTGTGGCTACCCTAAACGCTTCTGACAAATCAGACAAAATCAAAGAATTGGTGACTGAAATTGCCGCACTTTCTGATTTGGTGACTGCACGCTTTGACGGCACAAATTCACGTGCGCCAAGCTTCGGCATTGCAAAAAAAGGCGAGCAGCCGCGTGTCAACTTTGCTGGCTTGCCGATGGGCCACGAGTTCACCTCTTTGATTCTGGCCTTGCTTCAAGTTTCCGGCTATGCGCCAAAAGTGTCTGATGAGGTGCTGGCGCAAATCAAGGGCCTGAACTTGACTGCAGACTTTGACGTCTTTGTATCTTTAAGCTGCCATAACTGTCCTGACGTGGTTCAGGCGCTGAACCTGATTGCGATTTACAACCCGGGCACCACTGCAACCATGATCGACGGCGCCTTCTTTCAGGACGAAGTGGAAGAACGCAAAATCATGGCGGTGCCGATGGTTTTCCAAAACGGCGAGCATATCGGCCAAGGGCGCATGACCTTGGAAGAAATCATTGCCAAACTGGACAGCGGCGCAGCAGCCAAAGATGCTGAGAAATTAAATGCCAAAGGCGCATTTGATGTGCTGGTGATCGGCGGCGGCCCAGCAGGCAACACCTCTGCGATCTATGCGGCGCGTAAAGGCATTAAAACCGGGATTGTGGCTGAGCGCATGGGCGGTCAGGTCATGGATACCATGGATATTGAAAACTATACCTCTATTCAAAAAACCCAAGGCCCTAAATTCGCAGCGGCGATGGAAGAGCACGTGCGTGAATACGGTGTAGACATCATGAACCTGCAGCGCGTAACTGACATTAAAGGCGCAGACCAAACAGCAAACGGCCTGGTGGAAGTGACTTTAGAGAACGGCGCAAAACTGCAGTCCAAAACTGTGATTCTGTCGACTGGCGCGCGCTGGAGAGAGATGAATGTTCCGGGCGAAAAAGAGTATAAAACCCGCGGCGTGGCTTACTGCCCGCACTGTGACGGCCCGCTGTTCAAAGGCAAGCGTGTTGCGGTGATAGGCGGCGGCAACTCCGGTGTGGAAGCGGCGATTGACCTTGCGGGCATTGTAGAGCATGTGACTTTGGTTGAATTTGATACCAAGCTGCGCGCAGACCAAGTGCTGCAGGACAAGCTGAACAGCCTGCCAAACACCACGGTGATTTTAAATGCTTTGTCAACTGAAGTGGTGGGTGACGGTTCACAAGTGACTGCGCTGAAATACAAAGACCGCGCAACAGATGAAATCAAAACCATCGAGCTGGCAGGGATCTTTGTTCAAATCGGCTTGCTGCCGAATACGGATTTCCTGAAAGGAACGGGTGTCGAGCTTTCCAGCCGCGGCGAGATTGTAATTAACGAACGCAATGAAACCAATGTAAAAGGCGTATTTGCAGCCGGTGACTGCACCACCGTGCCGTACAAGCAAATCATCATTGCAACGGGTGAAGGCGCGAAAGCATCATTGTCCGCTTTTGATTACATTATCCGTTCAGGAATGTAAGCCTGTACAGTGAATATGCTATTGCGCTCAGATGCCCGCATTTGAGCGCAATCAGTAAAATATGAATGTAAATACGCTTTAGATTTCACCTCTTGGGAACTTTGGATGCTAACACCAAAGTTCCTTTTTTTATGTCCAATAGAAAAGAACAAGCCAAAGTATCCCCAGTTACTTTGGCTTGTTCTTAACACAGTGTGTTAGATGTTGTTTTCATTGTACATATTATTATTGTTGGGAACTTTCTAACCGCTTTGTTCCTCTTATCCTGCCTTCCCCAAGGTTATTTGCTAAATAAATTTAAACCCTCGAATTTTTTCATTAACTGTTCCTGCGTTTCCACATGTTCAGGATGCGGAATAATGCATTCAATCGGGCAGACTGAAACACAGGTTTGGTGGTCATAAAAACCCACACATTCTGTGCAGCGCTCTGCATCTATTTCATAGACTTTTTCACCTTCATAAATGGCCTCATTCGGGCATTCAGGCAAGCACATGTCGCAGTTAATGCACTTGTCGGTAATCAGCAATGCCATAGCAAGCCTTTAAGCCTGATAAGCCAAAGACGCTGCAGAAATATCGGCAGCCGAATTAGGCAAATTGCGGATCAGCAGGGCATAAGCCATATCAACATCCGCCGGAACAGGAATATCGACAATATGGCCAGAGCCTTTAGCATCTTCTATCAGATTGCCTTTTTTGTCTTTCATTTCCGTTAGCGTAAACGTGATATTGCCTGAAGTGGTCATGAGTTCCAGCGAGTCGCCAACAATGAAGCGGTTTTTGACTTCAATTTTGAGGTAACCATCATTGCGCTCTAAAACTTCACCGACAAACTGCTGATGGTCAAAGCGCGATGAACCAGTTTCATAATTTTGGTATTCACTGTGTACATGGCGGCGTAAAAAGCCTTCGGTATAGCCGCGGTTGGCCAAGCCTTCCAGCTGTGACATTAACGCAGGATCAAAAGGCTTGCCTTCTAAAGCATCATCAATGGCTTTGCGGTAAATTTGCGCTGTGCGGGCGCAGTAAAAATAAGATTTGGTTCGGCCTTCAATCTTCAGCGAATGAATGCCCATTTGAGTCAAACGGCCCACGTGCTGCACGGCACGCAGATCTTTTGAGTTCATGAAGTAAGTGCCATGCTCATCCTCTTCGGCTGAAAACATCTCTTCTTCATTGCGTTGTAATAAAACCGGCTCGCCAAATTGGTGTTGTTGTATGGCGTGCTGCTCGTCGGCATCTTTGTTTTGACAGCATGATGATTCTTCAATTTGTGTTACTGGTATAACATCGCCAGTTTCATCTTCAGCTGCCTCGTGAATTTTATAGTCCCAGCGGCACGCATTGGTGCAAGCGCCTTGATTGGCATCACGTTTGTTCATATAGCCGGAAAGTAAGCAGCGGCCGGAATAAGCCATGCATAACGCGCCATGTACGAAAACTTCAATTTCCATATCCGGCACGTTATGCTTAATTTCCTCAATTTCTTCCATAGACAGCTCGCGCGACAAAATCACACGGGTCAGGCCCATGTTTTTCCAAAATTTTACAGTGGCCCAATTGACCGCATTGGCCTGTACAGACAAATGCACAGGCACATCCGGAAAGTGTTCACGCACCATCATGATTAAGCCAGGATCAGACATAATCAGCGCATCAGGCTGCATGGCCACCACAGGTGCTAAATCCCGGATGAAGTTTTTCAGCTTAGAATTATGTGGCTGAATGTTCACCACCACATAAAACTTTTTGCCCAGCGCATGCGCCTCGGAAATCCCGATTTGCAGATTGTCATGATCAAAAGCATTGTTGCGCACACGCAGGCTGTAACGCGGCTGACCTGCATATACGGCGTCTGCGCCATAAGCAAATGCGTAGCGCATATTCTTCAGCGAACCGGCAGGAGAGAGGAGTTCAGTCACGTGTGAAATGGTCATGTCATTAAAGGCATAAAAAATTTATGGCTTTATTTTAGGGATAAAAAAAAAGGATTCAACCCAGTAAAAAGCTCGGGATTGCTGCTCAAAAAAGTTGCATAGCCCTTTAAATGAAACAATTTCTGTATTATTATATATGGAAATACAGATATGCATATATGCTATGAATCAAGACGAATTTTTTAAATGCTTAGCCGACCGTACGCGGCTGGATATCGTGATGATGATCGTGCAGGAAGGCGAGCGCTGTGTCTGTGATTTAACTGCCGGACTGGGCATGAGCCAGCCAAAAATTTCCCGTCATTTGGCGCTGCTGCGCAAGGGGGGGATTTTGCAAGATCGGCGCCAAGGGCAATGGGTATATTACCGCCTGCATGACAGTTTGCCCGGCTGGTGCCATGACGTTTTGCAGGCTTCGGCAGGAGCGCATTCTGGCTTTCAACAGAAAGCATGTGTAGATAGTAGCTGCTGCGACTAATTTTTTTCAGGTTATTGTAAATATTATGAAATTTTTATTTTTATGTACAGGAAACAGCTGCCGCAGCATTTTATCGGAAGCCTTATTCAATGCGCGCGCGCCTGAAGGTTTCAGTGCCTGCAGCGCGGGCAGCCAGCCATCAGGGCAGGTGCATCCCTTAACCATTAAAACTTTGCAGAGTTTAGGAATTTCGACTGGCCGTTTTAGCAGCAAAAGCATGCAGGATTGTGAAGCGTTTCAGCCGGAAATTGTCATTACCGTTTGCAGTTCGGCGGCGCAGGAACCATGCCCGCTGTATTTGGGCAAAGCGTTGAAAGCGCATTGGGGGCTGGAAGATCCCTCGCATTTAGACCTGCCTGAAACTGAAAAATTGGCGGCCTTTCAGGCCACGGCAGACCATATTAACCGCCGTCTGGATACATTTTTTATGCTGGATTTTGCCCATTTAACGAAACAAGAATTAAACAAAGAAATTGAAAAAATTGCTGAAATTGCATAATTGAGTCTGACATGACTGCTAAAAAACTATCATTTTTAGACCGTAATTTAACACTTTGGATTTTTATCGCCATGGCGTTTGGCATTGCCGTAGGAGCAGTGTTTCCGCAAGTGCCAGAACATTTGAATCAATTCAGCCTCGGATCTGTCAATCTGCCGATTGCAATAGGCTTAATTTTAATGTTGTACCCGCCCTTGGCCAAAGTCGATTATCACGCTTTGCCTGCGGTATTTCAGGATAAGCGTACGCTGATTTTATCTTTGGTTCAGAACTGGCTCATTGCCCCATGCCTGATGTTTATCCTTGCTGTCGTGTTTCTGCAGAATTATCCAGAGTATATGACAGGTCTGATTTTAATCGGTTTGGCGCGCTGTATTGCAATGGTTCTAGTCTGGAATGATCTGGCTGGCGGCGATAATCAATATGCTGCGGCGTTAGTTGCGTTTAACAGCATTTTTCAAATTGTGTTTTTCAGCACTTATGCATGGCTGTTTTTGACGGTTTTGCCGCCATACCTGGGCGTGGCAGCTCAAGTCATTGATGTCAGTTACTGGACAGTTACCCAGGCAGTGCTGGTGTATTTGGGCATTCCATTTTTAATGGGTTTCCTGACGCGGAACATTTTAGTCAGACGCAAGGGGCTGGATTGGTATCAGCAAAAGTTTATTCCAAAGATCAGTCCTGTAAGCCTGTTGGCATTGCTGTTTACCATTGTAGCCATGTTCAGTTTAAAAGGCGGGGAAGTGCTGAGCCTGCCCATGGATGTGTTCAGAATTGCAATTCCATTGAGCATTTATTTTGTGCTGATGTACTTCCTGAGCTTTTATATGAGCAAATGGGTCGGCAATGATTATGCGAAAACTGCCGCCGTTTCTTTTACAGCTGCAGGCAATAACTTTGAGCTGGCTTTGGCAGTCGCAATAGCCGCCTTCGGTTTGGCGTCACCTGTAGCTTTTACCACAGTTATTGGACCCTTGGTTGAAGTGCCTGTGCTGATTGCTTTGGTCAGTGTGTCCTTATGGCTGCGCAAAAAAGTTTTTTAACGGCGCATCCATCACCAATGGATTAATTTGCACTGTCTCAGCCATATTCCATACACCTATTGCTCATCAGTATGGGAGATATATGGGTGGGCTAGATGCACTTAATAGAGAGTTAAATATGAGTTTGCCGAATATTGATTTAGAACTGCTGGAAACACCTGAATTTGAACAGGTGCAGGCCAAAGCTTTGGCGCATGCGCCGCGCATTTTGCTGCTGTATGGTTCAAACCGTGAGCGTTCTTTCAGCCGTCTGGCGGTGCTGGAAGCTGGGCGTATTTTGCAGCAGTTTGGCGCAGAGGTGAAAATCTTCCATCCTAAAGGCCTGCCGCTGCCGGAAGATGCGGAAGCTTCACATCCGAAAGTGCAGGAGCTGCATGAGCTTTTGGCATGGGCGGAAGGCATGGTGTGGTGTTCGCCAGAGCGCCACGGCGCGATGAGCTCTATCTTGAAAGCGCAGATTGACTGGATACCGCTGGCAGCAGGAGCAATCCGCGCCACACAAGGCAAGACTTTGGCTTTAATGCAGGTCTGCGGCGGTTCACAGTCATTTAATACCTTGAATCAAATGCGTGTGCTGGGGCGCTGGATGCGCATGATTGCCATCCCGAATCAGTCATCTGTGCCCAAAGCCTTTCTGGAATTTGATGAAAATGACCGCATGAAACCGTCCAGCTATTATGACCGGATTGTGGATGTGATGGAGGAACTGTACAAGTTCACGCTGCTGACGCGAGGGCAGGCAGGGTATTTAACCGACCGCTATTCAGAGCGTATGGAATCCGCTGAAGCGCTGTCGAAACGGGTCAATCAGCGCGCGATTTAAAGCGTTCTGCCTTGTTATGCATTAGTCATTGGCCAAGTTCGCTTATTTAATTGAAAGACTCGAGCTGCTTTAAAATTTGGCAGTCATCAACTGTGCTTTGAGACGTGCAGGATTGGCGCAGCTGCAGCAGCTGCGCTTCAAATTTATGCAGTTCCGCAATGCGGTTCCGCACATGCTGCAAATGCTCATCGATTAAATCATTGACGGCGCGGCAGTCCTGTTCAGGGTTCTGCTCCAGTTCAATCAGCCGTTGAATTTCTTTTAAGGTCATATCCAATGCGCGGCAGCGCTGAATAAAAACCAATCTGCGCAAAGCATCGTCATTATAATAGCGGTAATTATTTGCACCCCGAAAGCTGGGCTGTATCAGCTGCTTTTTTTCATAAAAGCGGATGGTATCGGCACTTAGCCCAGTTTTCCGCACTAAATCTTTAATTAAATATCCAGCAGCGCTATTTGGGTTCATAGGGCTTGACCTTGGAGTTAGTCCATAGTTTTGAATAAGCATAATACGAATAGGGGGATTTTTAAATGGCTTGTACCTGCAGTCATGCACCGGCGCCGCAAAAGCCGGACAGCAAATTCAGAACCGCATTGTGGATTGCATTATTCATTAATATTGCCATGTTTTTCGTTGAACTGATTGGCGGCGCCTATGCGCATTCTTCATCCTTATGGGCAGATGCACTGGATTTTTTGGGTGATGCAGCCAATTATGCCGTTTCTTTGGCCGTGTTTGGCGCAAGCCTGTATTGGCGTGCAACGGTTGCATTAGCGAAGGGGCTGGTCATGGCAGTGTTTGGCTTAATTGTCATGGCTAAAGTCGTTTATGCCGCCATCCAAGGCCTTCCGCCTGAAGCAATGACTATGGGCGCAATTGGCGTGCTTGCGCTGACTGCAAATGTCACATCTGCGGCAATTTTATATGCTTTCCGCGATGGCGATTCCAATATGAAATCGGTGTGGCTCTGCAGCCGTAATGATGCGATTGGCAATGCGGCGGTGATTTTGGCCGCCATTGGAGTTTTTGGCACAGGCAGCCTGCTGCCGGATATTATTGTCGCTGTGATTATGGCTGTGCTGGGGTTAACGAGCGGTTATCAAGTGATCCTCAATGCATTGCAGGAGCGCAGAAATAACCCTTTGGAAAAACAGGCGCTTGAATGAAAATTTGTGATCCCATTACGACATTCACAATGACTGATTTTTTAGTGTTCGCATGAATACAGCTGATTTGTCGGCAAAATCAGCGCAACGCCTTTCACTTGTGTTAAAGCAGACTTGCAGCTAGGCGTATTGCTGGCTGCAGCCGGGATTAGAGTGTTTCAAGTGAGGCTGCATGCGGCTGCATTTTGCTCCAAAAATGATTCCAGAGTTCTAAATATTCAGACTGCAGTTGCGTGAAATGCAGTTCATTTTCTTGAGAATAGCACTGCGTCAGCAGGGCCCAAATATCATCTTCATGATTGTCATCGTTGGCGAGCTCTGCGCTGCCTTGTTCAGCAATGCCGTGGCAGGCATAGTAGCCTTCAGTAAAAAGGCGGTCATACACAGACATATTATTTCGCAATGCTTCACTGAATTTTATCACCTGAAGCTCTGTGCAGGCCAAAATCAGCAATAAATCAGCATATGAATTAATATGTTTTTGAATAAACTGCGCGAGTGCAAATGCTTCTGGTTCTGTGTGCTGATGGTTTGCTGGGTCTAAGTTCAGCTGCTGCAGTAAGGTTAAAAAATAAACTAAATGCGATTTGGCCGCCGAACTTTTTTCCAGCTGGTGGGTATTGAACCCCAGCTCATCCATCAAGTTCAGCGACAGTAAGTAACGGGCATAAATTTTGGATGCTATGCGTTTTCCGGCATCAATATTCGGGCATTTTTCTAAACCGCATGCCTGATAAATGGCCATGCTCAACGCATCCGTAAAATTTTTAACAATTGCAGTAAAATAGTTGAGATGTATAAATTTAAGCTGTTCTAGGCTGAGCTGGCATTGATGAAGTTTCTGCAGCATAGGGTGCTGGAATAAAGCATGGTCAGCGATAGACTGCTTTAATGCATTGACTGCCTGCGTATTGGTTTTCCATAACTCAGCATTTAAGGAATTCTGAATAAAATGCAGAAGTTCTGTGCGGGTCTGTTCAGATTGAGTAAAGGAGAATGTATTCATATACGGCATTAAATTTTAATTTTCATCTTTTTTTATCATAGTAAAATTTTTTGCATTCTGCCAGTTTTTTGTGTAATTTAATTACTTATATTTCAATGTCTTGCTTTTTTGCATACACAGTATTTTTTATAAAAAAACAGTATTGCTCTAAATTTAAGATATAATTCATATAATATTTTCGATGCACTTTTTATTCATGTGCTGTTCTTACATCCCAATGGCTTAATTTTAATTTTAAAGTTTTGTACATCAGGTAAAATAAATGTCAAAAAAACAAGACATCATTAACACGGCGCTGAATCTGTTCAACTCCCATAGTTATAATTCTATTGGCATAGACCGGATCATCAGCGAATCTGGCGTTGCTAAAATGACGTTTTATAAATATTTTCCATCTAAGGCAAAATTAATTGAAGAATGTCTGGTGACCAGAAATCAGAATTTGCAGCAGTCTTTAGATGCTGCAATCGCTCAATGTGATTCGCATGACTACCTGTCTCATATTAGAACCATATTTGTGTGGTATGACGCTTGGTTTCGCGCCGCCGATTTTAACGGATGCATGTTCCAGAAAGCGGTAGAAGAAATTTCAAAAATTTATCCATCTTCATTGCAGCCGGCCATTGATTATAAGGAATGGCTGAAAGCGCAGCTGAGCAATGCATTGCAGCATTTGGGCATTCGGCAGCCGGAACAGCTGGCCACTTTTTTATCCAGTATTTTGGATGGAATGACCATACAGGCGCAAATTGATTCCGCGCAAGTTCATCTAGACGACTATTGGAAACGGGTGGAAACCTTGATTCAGCTGGAATTAGCTTAAGCATAATGACGCTTAAGCCCATAAATTTCGGTTGCGCTGCGGCCATCTTGAGATCTTCGCTCTAGCTGGGCAGTACTGAAAATAAAAAAGCGTGATTAACTGGGTTAATCACGCTCTGCTGATAAATAGTTTTATGTTCCAGTGTGTTCACCATTGCAGCAACAATGAACACACTGGGGATGAGAAGCTTAAAGCATCTTCTTGTATTTATTTTGTACCCTCTGAATGTTTAATTCATTCGGTTTTTAGCAGCAAAGTAGACAGACTTGTCTGTTTTGCTAAATTATAAGGGTTCTGATTTAAAAAACAACAAAAGCTTATCTATTTTTGTTCATTTTTTTTACAATTGTGCTGAAAATTTACAAAATATGCCTTTTTTTGCTTATTCATTTGCTGATTAGTGCTGGAGGCAGATAAATTGTAAATTCATTGACCGGTTCTATAAGCACGCTATAAGGCTTTAATTGCTCTTCGAATGAAACTAGATTCAGTCTCGCCAATAGTTCAAAACGCGCATGCAGCAGTTTTGCCGGTTTAGGCTGCAGCCGGTCATGCCAGACCCGGTAAGTGCCTAATTTTCCATCTCTGCGGTGATAAAAACCTGCTAAAGGATGAGTTAAAAAAACTTGATAGCTTTCTAAGCCTGGAAAGCCTTCAAAATTCCACGGATCATTTGCAGATTGGCTGAGGCTTAATTCAGCTGCGGCCCAAGCCGACCGGGTCTGCATTTCATATTGGCTGTAGAAGCCTAAAGCATCCTGATGACAGTCAAAGGTAAACTCGGCTGCATGCCAGGGCAATTGCCATACATAGCGGGGCACGATCAGCGTCCAGGAATCCAGCGTGGTGCCAATAAACCAGACGCAGCGTTCCTGTGTTTCCTGATCAATCACATAAACACGGTAATTGGTTTGCCCCATTCGGAATTTGGGAAAAGGATAAACCGCAGAGGTAAAATCCACATCGATAAAAGGAACAACCGACATTAACGCCTGTTCTCTGCCCTGATAATGAATGGTATCCAGCTTAAAGCGTTCAGGAATGATATGGGTAAAGCGCTCAGGGTCTAAGGCATAGGTGACTAAGGCAAAATGCTGCAGCTTGCATTGCACATCAAGCCCTTTGGGCTGCGGGCGCGGGTGTAAAAAGTCTTTAAACTTGAGTTCTGGAAACGTCATAACGTGCTGTTTTTTAAATTTATCGTTGTAAATGAAGTTTAGGCAAAATAAAAATCAGAGTAAATATAAGTTTATAAGCTATTTTTGGAGTTTTTTTATGGCTTTTAGGCTGGCCGGGAATTAGACGCTCATGTGGTGCGGATGTTGCTGCAGAACGGAAAGATGCATTGAATGCGGTATTCTCCAAAAGAACCGTGCGCTTTTTTAAAGGACTATCTTTTAATGCCATTTATTGCTTAATATGCCAGCAAGCTGATAATTCATTTAAAAAAATGCAAAAATTAACTCTTCTAAAAATAGGCTTATTGGCACTGATATTTGTCAGTGCTCAGCATGCGCTGGCTGCGGTATCTGCAGAAACCGCCTTTACCCAGATGGAAAGTCAGAACCGTCTCAAACTGATTGGAAAATGGCACTGCCGTTCTGAGATTGCCGAGTATCAAATTAAAACCAATACGCGGGATGAGTACCGTGCAGATGGCACCTATCGTTCTGAAAGTGTCACACAAATACGGCAGGGTGAACGTGAAAGGCAATCTTCCATTCACGTGGAGGCGGGCTGGTCTTTAAAGGGCAATACAATCCGGCTGAGCCAAATCCAGCTGAAGGCTGTTCAGTCTGATGATCCAGCCTATGCTGCCCGCCTGAAGGAAGTTTTCCAGAAATTTGATTGGGCTGAGAATCAGATGTTGAGCTTATCCGGCAGTTCATTGGTATTTTTACCGGTTGCCCCAATGCCTTCAGGGATGCCCATTCACTGCCAAAAAACTATGAAAGATGATCCTGTTTTAATGCTTAATCAATAAAAAACCGGAGCCTGAGCTCCGGTTTTTATTTCGGTCTGAAAGCAATTCTAAAAATTGAGCTTACTTTTGATCGGGCAAGGCATAAGCAATAATGTAGTCACCGACATCTTTAGAGTGGCTGGCGCCGCCTGCAGAAATGACTACATATTGTTTGCCGGTTTTCGGTGATTTATAAATCAGCGGTGCTGCAACGGCGCCTACAGGAAGTTCCGCTTTCCAGACTTCTTTACCTGTTTTAGAGTCCAGTGCACGCAAGTAGTAATCTTGAGTGCCGGCAAAGAACACCAAACCGGAAGCCGTTGTTGTTGGGCCGCCTAAAGTCGGCATGCCTAAAGGCATTGGCATGTGTGTTTTTACACCCAATGGACCTAATTCTTTGGCTGTCCCCATTGGCACTTCCCAGATGACTTTTTTGGTTTTCAAGTCAATGGCAGTCATGGTGCCAAAGGGCGGTTTGTTGCATGGAACGCCTAATTTAGACTGCATGATATCAATTTTGATACCTGCATAAGCGCCTGCATATTGCGGACGAATGGTGCCCATGAATCCAGGCACTTCATCAGTCGAAATTTTGTATTTAGCCGCGTCTTCTTTACGCACTAAAGACATCCGAAGCGGCATACGCATATCGTTGACATACATGATGCCGGTCGATTCATCAATCGACATACCGCCCCAGTTCATGCCGCCCAGCAAGCTTGGCCATTCAATATAGGGTTTTTCACCCGGCGCTGTATACATGCCTTTGTAGACCGAGTCTTTGAAGTCAATACGGCAAGCCAATTGGTCAAAGGTAGAAATGCCCCACATATCCTGTTCAGTCAGTGTGGTGTTGCCAATTTGCGGCATGCCGACAGAGAACGGCTGAGTCGGAGAGAGTTTTTCACCTTCAGCACCATGGGTATCGACAGGGCGCTCTTCCACTTTCGTGATGGGTTTGCCGGTACGGCGGTCCAGAACAAAGATCATGCCCATTTTAGTGGTTTGAATTAATGCAGGAATTTTTTGGCCTTGGTCATTGGTGACATCATAAAGCACGGGCTGTGACGGAATGTCATAGTCCCAGACGTCATGGTGCACCATTTGATAAGACCAAACCGTTTTACCTGTAGACGCATTGACTGCGACAACTGACGAACCAAATTTTTCATTGGCTGCGCTGCGGTCACCGCCCCAATAGTCAGGAGGGCCATTACCTGTAGGCAGGTAAACAAGGTTTAAATCTTTGTCATATGTCGGAATTGTCCACATATTGGGGGTTTCTTTGCTGAAGCTTTTGCCATCTTTCGGCTCACCTGTCAGTTCAGGATTACCCACATCCCAAGCCCAAGCGAGTTTGCCGGTACGCACGTCATAAGCACGGACCACACCAGACGGTTCACCATGCACAATATCGCGGACCCAGCCGCCAAGAATGGCAACATGGCCTGCGATAAGCGGTGTAGAGGTTGGGTGGTAACGCTTGCTTTGTTCGGTAGGCCCCATGTCATGCAAGACATCGACTTGGCCATTGACACCAAACCCAGGGCAAAGTGCGCCCGTTTTAGCGTTTAAGGCAATTAAGCGGCCATCAACAGTAGACGTTAAAATGCGTTGTGGACACGCTTTTAACGCTGGAGATGCTAAATCCGCAGCAGTTAAAGATTGGTCCTTCGCTGCGTCATAATAACCGACACCGCGGCAGGTAATGTGCTCAGCAGTTTTTGCTTTAGGATCATATTTCCAAAGCGCCTTGCCGCTGTCACCGTCAATTGCAGCAATAATATTGGTGGGTGTGCACGAATATAACGTGCTGCCGATTTGAATCGGGGTATTTTCATCAACCCCAGCTTTGGTATCGCGGCCGGTGTGATACGTCCAGGCCACTTTTAAATCTTTGACATTTTCGGGGGTAATGTCGCTATAAGGCGCAAAACGCGTGCCGTTGCCGTTGCGGCCAAAGTATTCCCAGTTATCTGAGTTTTCAGCATTGGGTTTTGCTAATGCAGGGTCTTGAACAATATCAATCGGGTTCAAAATTTTGCCGTGCGGGAAGAACATGGCAATTAAAGCCATCACACAGGCAGCAAAACCTGCAAAGCCAACAGCATTGGCGATTTTTACTTTGCCTGTTTTTAAAGCGGGAAGGCTGCGGCTGGCCCAAAGGCTGAGCACAAACAAAATGGTTGGCACGACTAAACGCGGGATATATTGCCAAAAATCGAGTGCCTGAACTTCGGCAATAGACCAAAGAACGGTGGCGATCAATGTGACAATAGAAAGCTGCAAGCCGGCTGTTTTTTTCATTGCATATAAAACAGCGACCGCAAAATACGCGATGCCGGCAATGAGATAATAGCTTGTACCGCCAAGGCTAAGTAATTTAGAGCCTTGAATAATAAGAAATAACGCAATGAGTACAGTCAAAACGATAAAAAAATACCGATAGACTTTAGCTCCAGTGCGCTCTGGAGAGGAGGGTGTTTCTGTGCTCATACCATGCCTATTAAATTAATGGCTTGGTTGCATAGGCAAGAAAAGTAAACTGAGAAAGGTAAATGCTTGGTCAATTCACATCGGATAGATGTCTATGTAACAAAGTCAGTGATTGATTTACTCTTGGGTAAAGAATTCATCAATGATGATGGGGATTTGTGAAAATATTATAACACTTAGTAAAAAAAAGAGAAAAGGCTGTTTAATATTTAAGCTTTTTATGGATTTTCATTATTCAATATTCTTAATTTGATAATTCAAACTTAAAAAAGAGAAATAACGTTTGCGCAATAAAAAACCGAGCTGTCTCAGCTCGGTTTTAAAGATTCAGGAGATCTTATTTTTCTACGAATGCGCGTTCAATCACGTAGTCGCCTAGAACACCCATTTTAGGAGATTCTTTTAGACCGTGCTGATCAAGAAGCGCTGCAACATCATCAAGGAATGCAGGTGAGCCGCAAAGCATTGCGCGGTCAGTTTCTGGATTGAAACGCGGCAGGCCGATTTTTTCAAAGAGCTGGCCAGATTCAATAGCAGTGGTTACACGGCCTTGAGTGTGGAAGTCTTCACGAGTAACAGTAGGGTAGTAAACTAACTTTTCTTTAGCGCCTAACTCACCGAAGAATTCGTGATTTGGGATTTCGTTTTCAATCAGGTCTTGGTATGCCAATTCAGAAACAAAACGTGTACCGTGAACGACAATGATTTTTTCAAAGCGTTCGTATGTTTCTGGATCGCGGATCGTAGACAAGAATGGTGCAAGACCAGTACCAGAAGAAAGCAGGTACAGGTTTTTACCTGGGTTTAGGTCGTCAAGAACTAATGTGCCTGTAGGTTTCTTAGAGACAAGAATGTCGTCGCCCACTTTTACTTTTTGCAAAATAGACGTTAAAGGGCCATCTGGCACTTTAATAGAGAAAAACTCTAGCTCTTCTTCGTAGTTTGCGCTGGCGATCGAATATGCGCGCATTAAAGGCTTGCCATTCACTTCAAGACCAATCATCACAAATTGACCATTTTTAAAACGCAGCGCAGTATCGCGGGTGGTTTTAAAACTGAATAAAGTGTCATTCCAGTGGTGTACGTGAGTAATCTTTTCGACGTTGAAAGCAGCCATTAAAGGTCTCAATAAATTATCAAATTAGAACAGCTTGCTATTCTAATCTAAAAACATTCTCGATAAACTGAATATATTTAATTGAACTTATCAGAAAAAGTGATTATGACCGGCTTAAATCTGCCAATTATTGGGTATATGAATTCTCCCTACAAAGAAAAGTTCGGTATTCCGCGCCAGCCCAATTTAGTGCAGGTAGAGTCCTATATTGAAATGCAGGCGCCGTATAATGATGAATTGGCATTTGAGGGGATTGATGAATTCAGTCATCTTTGGCTGCTGTGGCAATTTCATGACAATAAAAATCAGCAGGAACAGGCTGCATTCCGGCCGCAAGTGCGGCCGCCGCGTTTAGGTGGCAATAAAAAAATCGGTGTATTTGCAACACGCAGCATGTACCGTCCTGCACCGGTAGGACTTTCGGTGGTGCAGCTGAAGGAAGTAAAAAAAGTTGGTAAATCTGTGCGGGTTTATGTCACAGGCAGTGACTTGCTGGATGGAACGCCGATTATTGATATCAAGCCGTATATCCGCTATTCAGATGCGGTGCTGGATGCGCGCAGCGGCTATGCGCAGCAAGAACCGAAGCGCAAACAGGTGCTTTGGACCAGTGATGCGCAGCAACATGAGCTGTATTTGATGCAACAGTCGCATATCACAGCGCAAATGACTGAAGAGTTGGAGCAAGTGCTGTCTCTGGATCCGCGTCCTGCGTATCAGGACGATGCTGACCGGGTGTACAAGCTGCGTTTTGCTGCCGTCGATGCGGCATTTAAAGTTGAAGCAGATGTGGTGCATATTACTGGTCTGACTGTGTGCACGAAGTAATTACATTTTTACAGTCCACCATAAAAGGGCGATCAGCACGGCCATGTGGAAAAATTGCACAGGCGCGAAGGCCAGAAAGAACTTCCAGCCGCCGGTCAGTAAGGCATTGACTGACTTTGCCGCAGCGTGCGCGCCCAGTCCTAAAATGAAGGCCCAAAATACCGCTTGATCCGCAGGTGTTCCTTGTATGACGACTGTCGCCATAGCCGCATGAATTTCAAATAAAGAAGCCAGCAGCGTGCCTGCGATTAAGCCTGCGTCTCCCAGCCATAGATTCAGCCCGTAAACGCCAGCTTGAATAAGCGTTAAGCTTAAGGCAATGATGCCTGCTTCTTTTAGGCTGAACATGCGGGTATCCGTCTGCATCATTTGCTCTGCCGGCGCCGCTGTACGCAGCAGCCAATACGCGCAGCAGGCTAAAATCACGGCGGCAATTATGGTTGGAAGAATAATTGTTTTCAGCCACAGCATGCTGACGCCGGCGACAATAATCAGCAGCTGCAGCAAGGTGGCGACGCAGGACATCAGTGCGGCTCCTGCATTGGCTTTGGCATCTGCACGTCCGGCGCGGACTTCCATGCCTAAGCTGGCAATCGTTGCGGTGCTGGATACAAAGCCAGACGCGACAGCAGACAAAATCATGGCATTTTTAGAGCTCAGCAGGCGTTTAGCAATATGCGCTAAGGACTGCACCGCTAAAATCAGGCTCAGCAGTTTTAAAATGACATAGGGGTTCAGCACCGCTCCCCAAAGCGGCGTATTGGGGGTTAAAGGCAGCGCAATTAAAATCAGCGCCAGCAGGAACAAGCCGTCTCTGAATTCAGCTTCAGTGATCCATTTTCCAGCAATGCTGTGCATCGAGCGTTTTGCCATTAAAATAACAGTCAAAAATACCGACAGTCCTGCGGCTAAGGGCGCATTCCAAAGGCACATAGCGCCAATAAAATACGTCATAACAAAGGCAAGCTCAGTGGTAATGCCTGGATCTTCCGGCTGATTTTTGAGGGATAACACTACAATGCCGCCAACAATAATTGCGCCGGTAATGCCAACCGCAGGGCCCAATAAAAAGCACATTGCGCCCAGCAGCGCGCAGACAGCAAAAGAACGCAGTCCTGCAAAACTGTGCTGATTTTCCCGCTGCTTGCTGCGCTCACGCTCTAAGCCAATCAGCAGTCCGCATCCCAATGCAGAGGCAAACATGGCAAGCAGTTCCTGAAAATTACCTGTACTGACTGAAAGCATTGAAAAATCCAAGCATTACCCCCTAAGTTTAAAAGAGCATATGAGTCTAAAATATAGGCGATGCGTTCAGGGGTGATCAAGCAAAAATCAGCTTAAATTCACTAATCCTTAAAAATAATAGGGTATTAACAGTATTTTTCTGAGATTGGATTATATGGAGGCCAGTGAGCGGCAGATAAGTCCTTTTTATAGTGCAACAGCGCTGTGAAAACTTGCTATAGTTGGGCCATGTTTGGGGACATGAACAAATGACATTTAATTTTGAGATTGACACCTCTTGGTGTTTAGAGCAATTACAAAAAGACGGCCGCATTACAGAACGTGAAAAAATGCTGGTGCAAACCACGCACCGTCAGCGTGATCAGCTGAAATGGCATCCTTTGCAGTGGATTGCCAATTTCAATTTAGCCGATTTGAGCCATCCGCAAAGCAAATTAACGCTGAACCGGCTGTGCCAGTGGCTGTCAGAAAAAGCCGATCTGCCGTTTTATATTATTGATCCTTTAAAAG
Organism: Acinetobacter bouvetii DSM 14964 = CIP 107468; assembly: GCF_000368865.1. Classification (GTDB taxonomy): domain Bacteria; phylum Pseudomonadota; class Gammaproteobacteria; order Pseudomonadales; family Moraxellaceae; genus Acinetobacter; species Acinetobacter bouvetii. The sequence continues at coordinate 759,029 of NZ_KB849727.1, read as the reverse complement.
CTGATGTTCAGGCGCTGACCAGTGTCATGTCGCAAGAATTTGCCATGCGCAATAAGATTTTGGCGGTAGAGCTGCAAAATGAATATGTCTTAATTGCAACCGATCAGCCTTATAAATCTGAGTGGGTGGGCAATTTAGAGCGGACAGTGCTCCCAAGAAAGATTAAGCGTGTGCTGCTTAGCCCAGATCAGCTGCAGCGTTATTTGGTGGAATATTACCAAGTCAGCCGTGCGGTGAATTCATCGCAGAAATCATCGTCTTATGAGCGTGAAAATAAAGGAGTTGAGGCGCTGCTGCAGCTGGGAGATTCGCAAAACCCGGATGCCAATGATCAGCATATTGTTAAGCTGGTGGACTGGGTGCTGCAGTTTGCCTTTGAGCAGGGCGCCAGCGATATTCACTTAGAGCCGCGCAAGGATACCGGCAAGGTGCGTTTCCGTATTGACGGCGTGCTGCATACCATTTACAACATGCCTGCGAATACTTTGACCGCGGTGATTTCCCGGATCAAGATTTTAGGCCGCATGAATGTTGCGGAAAAGCGCAAGCCGCAGGATGGGCGCTTAAAAACCCGAACGCCAAAAGGGCAGGAAACGGAGCTGCGTTTATCGACACTGCCGACAGCCTTCGGTGAAAAAATGGTCATGCGTATTTTTGATCCAGACGTGCTGGTGCGAAGCTTTCAGCAGCTCGGATTTGAAGGCCGCCTGCAGGAATCATGGAATCAGCTGACCAGCCACAGTCACGGCATCATTTTAGTGACGGGCCCTACGGGTTCAGGCAAAACCACCACGCTGTATTCATCGCTGAAGCAGCTGGCGACAGAACAGGTCAATGTCTGCACTATTGAAGATCCGATTGAAATGCTGGAGCCGAGCTTTAACCAGATGCAGGTCAATACAGGCATTGACCTTGGCTTTGCTGACGGTGTGCGCGCGCTGATGCGTCAAGACCCGGATATTATTATGGTCGGGGAAATCCGGGATCAGGATACCGCCAATATGGCGATTCAGGCTGCATTGACAGGACATTTGGTGTTGTCGACACTGCATACCAATGATGCGCCGTCCAGTTTAACCCGCCTGCATGATTTGGGTGTTCAGCCATTTTTAACCGCAGCAACAATCCTTGGGGTATTAGCGCAGCGTTTGGTGCGTCAGTTATGTCCGCACTGCAAGGCAGAAACCTTTATCAATGATCAGGAATGGAAACATTTAACCTTCGACTACAATGTAAAAACACCTGAATTTGTGTTTAAAGCAGTCGGCTGCGAGGCTTGCCGCCATACCGGCTATAAAGGGCGTGTCGGCATCTATGAGTTCATGCCCTTGAGTTTGGAGGCTAAGCATTTGATTGGCGCCCATGCCGACTTGGCCCAGCTGCGTTTGCAGGCGCGCAAGGAAGGCATTGAGCCGCTGAGGATTGCGGGCGCGCGTAAAGTGGTTGCCGGCATCACCACCTTAGAAGAGGTGCTAAGGGTTGTGCCGCTGAATTAAGATCGGTAGCGCTTTCAGCCGGCAATGCGCTCTTAAGGTTCAGTTCATTTGCAATTGTTTAAATGATTTTAACGCAATACAACACAACTATGAGGCTAGACCATGAATAAGTTCACTAAAGTCATTTTGGCTGCTGGTTTTACTGCTGTATCAGCGGTGTCTATGGCGAATACGGCAAAGGCGCCTGCAATGCCGGAGCATGCAGGGCAGGAAGCGGTCAATCATGCTTCTTTTGCCAAGGCCGTTACAGTGAAGCAGGCGCTGGCAATGAAAGATGATGCCAAAGTTGAATTAAAAGGCCATGTGGTCAAGTCGCTGGGCGATGAAAAATATCAGTTCCGCGACAGCACTGGCACCATTACAGTAGAAATTGACGACAAGCTTTGGCATGGCAAAAAAGTCTTGGCCAAAACACCGGTAACCATCACTGGCGAAATTGATATTGATTATAAGCCGGCAAAACGTGTCAGCATTGATGTGGATTCAGTCAAGTTCTAATCCGCGCATAGGCCAATGAACAGCAGCTTTGAATCAAAGGACAGCATGCCGCTACTGCTATAGGCATGCTGTTTTTATTTGTGCAATAACAATGCTGTAAAGAAATTTAAGCAGTATCATGAATCAAAGATTAGCAATCAATAGGCAGAGGCTTTATGAGAATTTTACTTGCAGAAGATGATGCCTCTCAGGCGCAAAGTATAAAAACTTGGCTGGAAATGGATGGCTACAGCATTGACTGGGTGGAGCGTGGCGATTTTGCCATCTCTGCGATTGAGCAGCATCAATATGATTGCGTACTGCTGGACCGCGGCTTGCCGAAGGCAACAGGCGATGAAATTCTTCAAGCCCTGCGGAAGAAGCAGCTGAATACGCCAGTGATCTTCTTAACGGCAAGGGACAGTGTGCAAGACCGTGTAGAAGGTCTGGACTTAGGCGCCAATGATTACTTGGTTAAGCCGTTCAGCCTGGAAGAGCTGTCGGCCCGTGTGCGTTCGCAAATGCGCCAGAAGCATTGTGTGAATAGCCAGCAAATCCATTTCGCAGATTTAACTTTGGATACGCAGGCAAAAATTGTCATTCAAAATGATGAAACGCTGACACTGACGGCCAAAGAATTTCAAATCCTCTATAAACTCATGCAAAAGCCAGAACATGTCATTACCCGGGAACAGCTAGAAGAGTCACTGTATGCATGGGGCGATGAAATTGAGAGCAACGCCATTGAAGTTTTTATTTACCAGCTGCGCAAAAAAATTGGCAGTCAGTACATTAAAACGATACGCGGCCTGGGTTACCGCATGAATCAGCCGCAGGAATAAGGCATGCAGAAAAAACAGGCGGTTTCGCTGCAGCATCGGCTGGTCAAAACCTCGGTTTTCAGCTCGATTGCTGCGGGTTTAATTTCCCTGCTGCTGCTGCTGGGCATTTCAGTGTATCAGACCATGCATTTGCAGGATGAGATTATGGATGAAATCTCAGATATGCTGCTGCTGACTGATATAGCGCATAGTTCGGGACATCAAATTGATGAGCTGAGTGACCAGTTTGATATTCATTACCGCCTGATTTATGAGGGGCAAACCCTGACCCAGTCTGAAGATGCGCAAAATGAAGTTTTTCAGTATTTGGCGCAGCATCATTCTGAACATGGCTACTCCATCATGTGGCATAGAGGGGAACTGTGGCGGACTTATGTTCAAAATGAATCAGGGATGACGCTGTATGCCGTGCAGCCATTAGACGTGCGTTTTGCAGAGATCATTTCTACGGCGGCGGGTTATGCGGCGGTTTTAGCGGTGCTGTGGTGTTTGCAATGGCTGATTGTGCATCTGTCTGTAAAGCGGCAATTTAAAAATATTCATGCTCTATCACAGCAAATCTCAGAAAAAAGCGCTGATGATCTAGAACCGATTAACTCACCTGAGCCTGAATTGGCTGAGCTGCAGCCGATGGTGCAGCAGCTCAATCATATGCTGGAACGGGTCAAGCAGGCTTTGCTTGCAGAGCAGCGTTTTACCGCAGATGCTTCACATGAATTGCGTTCTCCGCTGTCGGCCATTCAAATGCGGGTGCAGGTTTTAAAGCGTAAATATCAGGATCATCCGCAATTGCCGGCAGAATTGCTGCAAATTCAGCAGGACGTCAGCCGTGGCACGCAAGTGCTGGAAAACTTGCTGCTGCTAGCAAGGCTGGATCCATCCAAGCCAAATGATTTAATCAAAACACGCATTGATTTGGCCGACGTCACACATGAGGTGCTGCAGGCGCTCGCGCCATTTATACAGCAAAAAGAAATCCATGTAGCGGTGCACGCGAGTCCGTTGCAGGTCTTTGGCAATACAGAGCTTCTGTTTACCTGCCTGCGCAATTTAGTGGATAACGCCGTGCGCTACGCCAGCCGCAATGGGCAGCTGCAGATTCAGATGACAGAAGTGAATCAGCAGGTGGAGTGGAAGATTGAGGATAATGGCACAGAGGTTACTGAGGAGATTTTAGCGCGCTTAGGTGAACGTTTCTACCGCGCTTTGGGTACGCAAACTCAAGGGTCGGGGCTCGGCTTATCCATTTGTAAAAAAATTATCGAATTGCATCAAGGCGAAGTGGTCTTTTCAAAGTCGGCCATGGCCGGTTTGCAAGTGCAAATTCTGCTGCCTCAGGCAGAGCGGATCAGCTGATTTTTTGCGCTTTCATTTTTTAATATAATCAGCGGCATTAAAAAAAGCAGTATGAAGTAGCGCATACTGCTTATTCCCACGTTTATTATTCTTTCGCTATTTTAATTATTTTGTGAGAATCAGCCGGTTGTTGCGCGTTAAACGTAAGCGGTATTCTTCACCCGCGTGCATGATTCGGATTTCACGGCCTAATGCAAATAAGTTATTCGAGTGCAGCATTGGCAATGCATGATGAGATTCTGTGTGGCGTGTAAATAAGCTAAATGGTGCGTTCATTCCGTTGACTCCGTGGTGTGTTTGAGTGATTTAAATGATAATCATTATCGAATAGACCTGTCAACGGTAAATGATAATATTTTATAAAAAACTCAAATTTGCTTACACTCAGTAAAATTTTAACAAAATGGAACCGGTTTTATGTCAAAGCCAAATCTGCATATAGCGATCGGCATTTTGCTGCATCAGGGGAAAGTTTTGGTGGGCTGGCGTGAAGCATCGCAGCATCAGGGCAATAAGCATGAATTTCCAGGCGGAAAAGTCGAAGATGGCGAAACACCTGCCGAAGCCTGCCGCCGTGAAATATATGAAGAGGTCGGCATAGGGCTGAACAATTGGCAAGCGTTCGATTTTATCCGCCATGAATATGATGATGTCGTGGTGAATCTGCATGTGTTTCAAGCCGCAGTGCCTGATGAACTGCTGAATGAAATTCAGCAGCCGTGGACATGGTACAGCCGTGATCAATTGCTGGGTTTAAATTTTCCGAAAGCCAATAAAGCAATGCTGAAGCGCCTGCATTGGCAGCATCAAATCAAGATTTCTAGTGATCTGTCTGCAGTGGAGCAGCTGAATGCGCAGCAGCTGATGTATTGGCGGGTTGAGGCGAATCAGGAAAATTTGATCGCGCTGGCGGCATGCAATATTAATCTGCTGGATAAATTGATCATCAATATAGAACTCTGGAAGCAGCTGAACAGCATTCAGCAGCAGAATATAGGCGCAATTCACCTTAAGCAGGCGCAATTGATGCACTTGAAGCCAGGTGATTTAAAAATTGGCTGCCGCCATATTGCAGCCTGTCATGATTTAATCTCTGCTTTGCACGCGCAGGCCATAGGCTGTGATGCCATTCTGCTCAGCCCTGTTTTGCCGACAGCAACACATCCGGATGCGCGGCCTTTAGGCTGGGAACAGTTTGCGCAGATAGCAAAGCAATTGGATATTCCCGTATTTGCATTGGGCGGGATGACGCCAGAGCGCTTAACTGATGTGCAGCATCATCATGGCTATGGCATTGCAGGTGCGCGCTTTCTATAAAAATTCCAGCCTTCAGCATTAAAAGCCCTTTAAAGGGATTTTAATGCTTGCTGTGCTTTTTGAATGGTTTGGGTTTTCTTTTGCTTTTGTCCAGCCTGCAGAATAATTTTCCAGAGCTGCTTTTTCATCGGGCCGCTTTGCGCATAGCTTAAACCGCGCTGCGCCAAGGCTTCGGCATTGGCTGGCTGATTTTTGCGGCTGGCAATCATTGCCAGGTACATAAAGGTTTCAGCTGATTGCGGCGCCAGGCGCTGTGCCTGCATTGCGCTATCTTCAGCTTTATTCAGTTCCCCTTTGGCATAAAACGCTTGTGTCTGCTGCATGAGCTTTTTAAAGGCTGGCAGGTTGCGGCCATCTTCAAATCTTTGAACGCGTTCCTGCTGTTCCGGAATCACAAGGCGCTTGCGCTCAATGTCAGGGCGGTCATAAGGATGAATCATAACGCCGGAAGGATCGCGGATTTCTTTGGGCGGTTCTTTCTGTACTTTTTTCTCTGGCGCATTCTGCTCAGGAGCCGGCAGGCTTTGGCAGCCTGCAAGACCCAATACAATTGCGCTGATCAGCGTCTTTCTTAAAATCAATGGTTAACCTCAGTTGTTAAAACTGCCGCTGGAAATGACACGCGGATTATCAGATGAGTCTTGCTCTGTACCCGAATCACTCTCGCGGATGTAGTTGTCTAAACTATCATTTTGCGGGGCAGTTTCTTGAGGGGTTTCAGTATCGCTTGTGTAAGGCTGCGGCTGCACTTCATATTGTGACTGGCCGCATGCCGTTGCGCGGTTAGGCATAGAACTGCGCAGCAGCGGAATATGAATAGCGCCTGCGCAGCCGGATGCAGACAGTTCACCGGTAGCGCTGTCCAGCCAATGCCATTGCACATCGGCAGGCTGGCGTAAATTAACCGGCTTCAGGCGCAGCTGTTTCATCACATTGATCCAAACCGGCAATGCGCCTGAAGAGCCAGTTAATCCGGTAATTTTGTTGTCATCCAGACCCAGCCAAACTACGGCAGCATAGTTGCCAGCATAACCGGCAAACCATGAGTCGCGGGTATCATTGGTGGTGCCTGATTTTCCAGCCAGTTCCAGTGAAGTCGGAAGAGTGCTGTAGGCTGAGCGGCCAGTGCCTGAATTCATCACTTGCTGCAAGCCATAGTTCAAGACATAGGCCGCAGCAGGGTCAATGGTCGGCTGCACGGATAAACTGTAGCGTTCCAGCGTATGTCCATTGTTATCTACAACTGAACGGATTGACTTTACTGGATATTTAAAGCCGCCTGTTGCAAAGTTGCCATAGATGCTCATGACATCCATTGGCGACATATCGACCGCCCCCAAATAAATGGATGGGTAGCTGGGAATATTTGAGGTGACGCCAAATTTTTTCAGATGGTTAATGAAGGTTGAAATGCCAAATTCCTGACCTAAGCGCACTGCCGCCAGGTTATAGGATTGTGACAGCGCCTGCACCATTGGAACAACGCCGTGTTCGCCGCCACTGTAGTTTTTCGGCGTCCAGGCTTTTCCTTCGCTTTGAATGCTGATGGCGCTGTCTTCGATTGGGCTGGCCCAGTTATAGCGTCCAGATTCAATTGCGCTCAGGTAAATCACTGGTTTCAGCAAAGATCCAACTTGGCGTTTGGCATCTACAGCGCGGTTAAAACCGGTAAAATCTTGCGTAGAGCCGACAGCCGCGACTAATTCGCCATTTTCAGGATGAGTAATCAGCACTGCGCCTTGCAGTTCCTTCAAACGGTTTGGGTTGGCATTGCTCAAACGCGTTACAGTTTCTTTAAAGCTGTTTTGAATACGGGTTTGCGCCAAGGGGTCTAAAGTGGTGAAAATCTTCAGGCCTTGGTTGGTCAAGTCGCTTTCTTGATATTCTGTACGCAGCTGGCGGCGGACAATATCTAAGAAATCCGGAAAGCGGGCAGGGCCAAGGGTCGGTTTTGCAATAACATTGAGCGGACGCGCAGATTCTATTTCATATTGCTGCTGAGTTAAGTAGCCCATCACCAGCATATTGTTCAGCACAATATTGCGGCGCTTTATAGCCGCTTCCGGGTTGCGCCAAGGATTATACAGTGTTGGCCCTTGCACCAACCCGACCAGATAAGCCTGCTGGGCAATATTCAGCTCACGCAAAGGCAGGCCAAAGTAAAACTGCGATGCCAAGCCATAGCCATTAATCGAATAGTTGCCGTTTTGGCCTAAATTTACTTCATTCAAATACGCTTCAAGAATTTCATCTTTATCGTAATGCAGCTCAATCAGCAGCGCCATCAGCGCTTCATTGACCTTACGCTTAAGTGTTTTCTCAGGACTTAAGTAAAAGTTTTTGACCAGCTGCTGAGTTAAAGTTGAACCGCCCTGACGCTTGCCGCCTGTCACGTTGCTGACGATCGCGCGGGCAGTGCCGCGCACGGATACGCCATGATGGTGATAAAAATTGCGGTCTTCGGTGGCAATTAAGGCTTCTATCAGCGGCTTAGGCACATTTTTCAGCTTGATCAGCACGCGGTCTTCATTGTGCTGCGGATAAATGCCGCCGATCAATAAAGGTTCTAAACGGGCAATGCCATTTGATGACGGCTTGGTTGCGCTGACATCGGTAACCGTGTCTTTGCCAAATGAAATTTTTAAGACTTGCTCAGGCTCAAGGCTGTCGCCGAAGTCAAAACCGCGGGTATGCACATACATTTCGTTGCCGGAAGTAACATAGCTGCCAGTCTTTGCATAGCTTTCAGCATTTTTGTAGCCGAGCATTTTCAGCTCTTCCTGCATATCATCCTGACTGACAGGCGCATTGGTAAAGATTTCCATTGGGCGTGCGAATACTTTCGCAGGAATGTCCCAGCGCTGTCCTTCAAATTTGGCCCTTACCACATTATCAATTTTGATCAGATACACACTGAAAGCGACGAATGCGCCAATGACCAAAATACAGAAAATAAATGCGATAGCGCCTATGCCGCGTTCAGACTTCATAAATTATTATAAGATCCTGAGAAATTTTGCTAATCATGCGAAGCTTTTGCGTAATTTGCAATATTTAAACTGTATAACTATGCAAAATAAGAAGTTTGAGGTCTGATTAATTTGCAATTCAAAGTTTTTTTAAATCAAAAGCGTTAATGCTATGATAAGCATGAGGCGTAGCGGAGCAATGGCGCAGGTGCATATTTCACATAAGGCTTTTCGTAATATCGGATTAATTGGACGTCCTGACAAATCGTCAGTGGTTGAAACCTTATGCCTGATACATGATCATTTATTGAGTTTAGGGCTGCATCCGGTTTTTGATACGGAAACAGCACAGCTGGTTCCTTACAGCAATACCCAAACGGTCAGCAAGGCATTGCTGGGTGAAGTCGTGGATTTGGTCATCGTTGTCGGCGGTGACGGTTCTTTGCTGCATGCCGCGCGGTCACTGGTCAAGTTCAATACCCCAGTCATCGGGGTCAACCGCGGACGTTTAGGCTTTCTAACTGACATCAAGCCAACAGAAGTGATTTTTAAGCTGGATCAAGTATTGAAAGGTGAGTTTCAGCAAGATCGGCGCTTTTTGCTGGAAATTGAAATCCGCTCAAAAGGCGAAACTATTTATGACGCGATTGCCTTAAATGATGTGGTGCTGCATTCAGGCAAATCGGTGCACATGATTGACTTTGAATTGAATATTGACGGTCAGTATGTTTACCGCCAGCATAGTGATGGCTTAATTGTCTCTACACCGACCGGTTCTACAGCCTATGCGCTGTCTGGCGGCGGGCCAATTGTGCATCCCAGCATGGATGCGATAGCTTTAGTGCCGATGCATCCGCATACGCTGTCATCCCGCCCGATTGTGGTGGGCGGCCAAAGTGAAATTAAGATTTTCATCCGTGAAAACCGCGTGCTGCCCATGGTCAGCGCGGACGGCCAAAACAGTGTAACGCTGGGTGTCGGCGACAGCTTACACATCCGTAAGCACCCATTTAAACTAAATTTGCTTCACCCGCCAGGTTATGACTTCTATATGGCTTGCCGTACCAAGCTTGGCTGGAATCAAGACTTTGACTCATTTAAACAGGATTAGCCCATGAATATTGAACAAATGCTTGCTGTACTCGATCCTGAAATTGTTGCACGATTAAAGACAGCAATTGAAATTGGAAAATGGCCCAATGGCGTGGCGCTTACGCCAGAACAGCGTAAAACCTGCATGCAAGCGGTCTATGCATGGGAAATTAAGAATTTACCGGAAACTGAGCGCAGCGGCTACATAGACCGCGGAACCAAAGAAGAAGATGAACATTGTGATTCTCATGTTGAAGAGCCAGAGTTCAAGCCAATTCGTTTTGTGTGATTGATTTCGGCACAGCTTCTAAAAAGCCAGCATAATGCTGGCTTTTTAATTGGCAATGCTGATGCTGTACATTTTGCCATTTTCAAAGCTGACACACAGCGCGTAGATGCTGACATCTGCAGGCAGTACAAAATCTAAATGATTTTCATGAAACAGGATTTCATCATCGGTCAAATCATCGGCATTTAGCGCGTAATGGTCATCCAGTTCCAATTTATCAATAATTTGTTCTGTGCTTGGTTTAGGGCTGCCAAAATGCGCAGTCCAATATGCGTCAGGGATGGTGTCTAAATGATGCTGGATAAACTGCATGACCACTTGGGTAAATGAGTTTCTAAAACTAATGGCGTCAAATAAGGCGTTGCGGGCCTGCGATTCTTTTTCCGCAGCGCGGGTATGCATTGATATTGCCATGTGGGTCCCTCTTTATTTTATTTATGATAACGGATGCACATAAGTAAATTAGCATGGCTGATCCGCTATGCCTAGCGGATCTCATCTTGCTCTGTATTAATCTTGCAGCAATTTATTCCGCAATTCCAGATGCAGCGCCGCGTTTCAGCCATAGGTTTTGAGCCAGCGGCATTGCTTCTTCAAAACTGCGGACGGCGCCCATGGCATACAGCGCGATGCCCATGGTCTCTACAGCTGCAAGTTCACCATATTCATGACTTTGTTTGCCTTCCCAAACCGCCTTAAAGACCGCTAAATCCAATTCTTCTTCGACTGGGCTGCGGTTGACCGTCAGTTTTGGCAATTCATGTTCATACATCTCGCCATCCTGAATGCCGCAAATTAAGGTTTTTGCATCTGGATTGCGCTCAAACTCGCCGCCTTCGCCTTTAATGACAGCACTGTTCTGATAACCCAGTTTAAAAGCGGCCTGCTGATGTGAACTGCGGTATGCCGGGTGGAAAATGGCCTGCATCGTGGCTTTGGCATTAAATGGATTAATCAATCGCGCCAAAGTATGAATAGGGGAACGCAGCCCCATCACATTGCGCAGGGCAATTAAATCGCTGAGGATTGGAGAAATGGCATGCAAAGGCAGATAAGCAAAATTCCGTTCAGCCAGCTGTGCTTCCACTTCAGTATCGCTGCTGCAGATTGGGTAACCGAGGTATTCTAAAACCTGCTCGGTATACAGGCGGTTAATTGTGTGTCCTGATGCGCCATGCATCACCACTTTATAGCCATGCTTTGCCAAAGTCAGCGCCGCAAGTAAAAACCACGGGTAGTGCTTGCGTTTTCCTGCATATGAAGACCAGTCTAAATCGACCTGTAAAGATTTAAAATTTAATTGATCACGGGTCGCCTGTACAAAACCGGCCAGTTCATCTACCGATTCTTCTTTTACCCGCAGCAGCATCAGAAATGCGCCTAATTGCACGTCCAGGACTTCATCTTTCAAAATCATGCTGAAGGCTTGATAGGCTTCGTCATAGCTTAATGAGCGGGCGCCATTTTTCCCTTTGCCGATAATGCGGATAAATTGGGCAAATGGATGTTCAGCATCTTTATAAATATTTCGTTTGGTATTCATGGGACGGGATTTTTTAAAAGTATAGGCAAACATTTCAGTTTACGTTTTCATTTGGTATTTTTCAGCCAATTTTTTATGACCATTTAGTAGATGCTAGACTATAGTCTAATAAAAAATGAGCGTTTATTGATCAAATTTAACATTTAAGGCAAAAAATCGGCTTAAGAAATTGGTAAAATTTAACCGTATTCTTGTGTGTTCTTTATCTCCTGAGCATTTACTGCATGTAATGTTGGCTTGACGTGGTTTTTTTCCCCTTAAAAATCACACTCACACTTTTTAAGATTTTTTAAGTATTGGATGATATTCAATACGATAGTGCTCTTTTGTCAGCGGCAAATGAGTTTGGGCTGTTTATTTCTTAGGAAATAAACATAAAAATGGAAATTTTCTGGAAACGGAAGCTGATCGTGAAGTATTCTCATGACGAAAAAACCAATTTATAAGTCGCTGTATTTTCAGGTTATTGTTGCTATTATTTTGGGTGTTCTGGTGGGGCATTTCTCACCAAGTTCCACTGAAATAGTAAACGGCGTAAAACAAAGCGTACCTGGATTGGGTGAGCAGCTGAAACCATTGGGTGATGCTTTTATTAAGCTCATCAAAATGATCATTGCGCCTGTAATTTTCTGTACAGTTGTCAGCGGTATTGCCGGCATGGAAAGCATGAAGTCTGTCGGTAAAACCGGCGGTATCGCGCTGCTTTACTTTGAAGTCGTGTCGACCCTGGCATTGGTTATTGGCCTGCTGGTGATTAATATCGCCAAGCCGGGTGTGGGCATGAACATCGACCCTGCGACTTTAGATGTATCGGGCATTTCTAAATACGTAGAATCTGGCGCTTCGCAATCGACAGTTGATTTCTTGCTGCATATTATCCCAAATACCGTTGTTGGCGCATTTGCGGAAGGCGAAATTCTGCAAGTCCTGCTGTTTGCGCTGCTGTTTGGTTTTGCGCTGCATAAATTAGGCGATGCAGGCAAGCCGGTATTGAAATTTATTGACCAAATTTCACATGTATTCTTTAACATTGTGAACATGATCATGAAGCTGGCTCCAATTGGCGCATTTGGCGCAATGGCATTTACGATTGGTAAATACGGCATTGGTTCTTTGGCTCAATTGGCGCAATTAATCATCTGCTTCTATATCACGTGCTTGCTGTTTATTTTTATTGTATTGGGTTCTATCGCGCGTTTCAGCGGCTTCAGTATTTTAAAAATGATCCGCATGATTCGTGAAGAATTGCTGATTGTACTGGGCACATCATCTTCTGAATCTGTATTGCCGCGCATGCTGAAAAAGCTGGAAATTGCCGGCTGTGAAAAATCGGTTGTGGGTCTGGTGATTCCGACCGGCTACTCATTTAACTTAGACGGTACATCCATCTATTTAACAATGGCCGCAATCTTTATTGCGCAAGCGACTAATACACAGTTGGATTTAGCGCATGAAATTACGCTTTTAGCGGTGCTGCTGATTTCATCTAAAGGCGCTGCTGGCGTAACAGGTTCAGGCTTTATTGTCATGGCGGCGACATTGTCTGCTGTCGGCCATATTCCTGTTGCAGGCTTGGCATTGATTTTAGGTATTGACCGTTTCATGTCAGAAGCCCGCGCATTAACCAACTTGGTCGGCAACTCTTTGGCAACTATTGTGGTAGCAAAATGGGTTGGCCAGTTAGATACTGATAAGCTGAATGATGCATTGAATAATCCTGCAGAAGTTGACCGCAAAATGCTTGAGGAAAACAATCAGGCGCATGCTTAATTTGTTTTGCTGTTAAAAAGGAAGCTTCGGCTTCCTTTTTTTATGTCCGCTGTGGGCTACATGATTCAGCGGCCGCGAAATTTGAACGCTGAGGTTTTCTTTCATGACGCATGCAAAAAACTCGAATAGGATGGTGTGAATCAAAACAACAATGTGAACAAGGAAATGCGCCATGCTGGCTTATGATGCAGATTTAGAATTATTTAGAGATAATTTCCGCCGCTTTATGCAGGAACAGATTGCGCCGCATTATGAGCAATGGGAGCGTGAGGGTATTATGCCGCGTTCGGTTTGGACTGCTTTAGGTGAAAATGGCTTCCTGTGCGTAGATGTGCCAGAAGAATATGGCGGATATGGGGTGCCGACACACTATTCTCTGATGCTGGTGGAAGAGTCTGCCCGTGCGGGATTCAGTGCGCTGTCGACAGGCATTTCATGCCATTCAGAAATTGCTGCGCCGTATATTCTGCACATTGGCTCAGAAGAGCAAAAGCAATATTGGCTGCCGAAAATGGTCAGCGGTGAAGTCGTGGGCGCAATTGGCATGACCGAGCCGGGGGCAGGTTCAGATTTGCAATCCATGCGCAGCAGCGCAATTTTGCAAGGCGATTATTATCTGCTGAATGGTTCTAAAACCTTTATTTCCAATGGACAGCATGCAGATTTAGTGGTGCTGGCGGCGAAAACAGATCCGCAAGCGCGCGCAAAAGGCGTTTCTTTACTGCTGGTAGATACGCATTTAGACGGCTTTAAGAAGGGGACAAACCTCGACAAGATTGGCCTGCATTCACAGGACACTTCGGAGCTGTTCTATGACAATGTTAAAGTTCCCAAAGAACAGCTTTTGGGGCAGGCTGGCCAAGGTTTTGCTTATTTAATGCAGGAATTGCCGCGTGAACGCACTGCCATCGCATCAACGGCAATAGGCGCCATCCGCGGCTCTATTGATTTGGCTGTTCAATATGTCAAAGAGCGTCAGGCTTTTGGCCAAGCGGTAGGCCAGTTCCAAAATACCCGCTTTGTCTTGGCGCAGGCCAAAATAGATGAACTGGCTACAGCAGCATTTTATGAGCGCAATGTTGAACTGTATATGCAAGGCAAATTAGATGTAGAAACCGCAGCTGCCTTAAAGAGTTTCTCAACAGATATGCAGATGAAGATTGCAGACAATTTACTGCAGCTGTTTGGCGGCTACGGCTATATGACTGAATATCCGATTTCACGCTTCTTTGTCGATGCGCGGATTCAGCGCATTTATGGCGGCACCAATGAAATTATGAAAGAAATTGTCGCGCGCGGCATGTTAGGCCGCTAATGGCTGCAGGCAGGCAATAAAAAAGAGCTTCCGCGCTCTTTTTTATTGCGGCTTACTGGCTGAGAACATGCAGCGTTTCACGGATAAATTCAGGCAGGTCTGCCGGCGCGCGGGAAGTAATATATAAATTATTGTCATTCACGACCGGCTTGTCAAAATAGACGGCGCCTGCATTCTGCAGTTCAATCATTATAGGTTCAATCGAGGTCATTCTGCGGCCTTTCACCACTTGCGCATTAATCAGCAGCTGCGGTCCGTGGCAAATGCACATAATCGGCTTGTAGGCGCCGGCAAAATCACGGACAAACTCCACATAGCGCTCATCACTGCGCAGCAAGCTGGGTGAGTGCCCTCCAGGGATCAGCAACGCATCAAAATCATGAATTGAAACGTGGTCTATACTTTGGTCGATAGTGACGGCGTAGGTTCTGTTTTTCCCATAGACAATATTGCCGGCGCGATGCTCAATGTTGGAAATGCAATGCCGGGCTGCGCGGAATGCTTCAACCGGCTCGGCATATTCTGAATCTTCAAAATCATGAGTGACCAGTACCGCGATTCTTTTGCGCATGAGCGAAATTCCTGTTCCAGTATTGCATTCTAAAAGACTATAGGAAAAATATTAAAAATCTGTGATTGCTTTGCAGCATATTGGTCTAATAATGTTATTGAAAACATTTGCTAAAAGTAAAATGTATTCAGTTTTAAATAGATGGATTTTGGTTGCGGCGGAAAAGCCTTGATCTTCAAATCTAAATGACTTTTGCTTAAAAAACTATCACTTTGCATGGTTTTCTTTATAGATAAAACATCTGTGCTCATCGGGAAATGATGCATCAGCGGCTTGGCGCTTCGCATACAATGGAGGTAACAGGATTGCTAAACCGCTTTGTTTATTCCAGTCCTTATATTTGTTTTTTTGATGAGGTTTTTCAGCACTGCTGATGGTTTAAACAACTGTATGTTTTTAAGGCTGAATCAATCAATGTCGTATTGCGCAACATTTGAAACCTAACTATTGTTATACTGTTTGCAACCATGATTTTGAAGGGCGACATAACAATGATCAATGACGATCAGAACACCACGGCTTCTCTTGACCTAGTTCAAATCCGCGAGGACATTGACTCGGTTGATATGCAGATTCAACAGCTGATAAACCGCCGCGCAAAATTGGCAGAAGCCGTTGCTAAAGCGAAATTTGCTGCTGAAGAGAACCCGCTGTTTTACCGTCCTGAACGTGAAGCGCAAGTTTTACGCAAAGTTATGGAGCGCAATGAAGGTCCGCTGTCAGACGCTACAATGGCGCGCTTATTCCGTGAAATTATGTCGGCTTGCCTGGCGCTGGAAGCCCCGCAAAGCATTGCATTTTTAGGCCCAGTCGGCACGTATACGCATTCAGCCGTGTTAAAGCATTTTGGTCAGGATGCAGTGATCCGCCCATTGCCGACGATTGATGAAGTTTTCCGTGAAGTTGAAGCGGGCAGTGCGCATTATGGTCTGGTGCCGGTGGAAAACTCGTCTGAAGGCGTGGTTAACCATACATTGGACTGCTTTAAAACTTCGCATTTAAATGTGATTGGCGAAGTTGAATTGCCCATTCATCACCAATTTTTGATTTCTGAAAATACCCGCAAAGACAGCATTAAGCAGATTTATGCGCATCAGCAAACGTTGGCGCAGTGCCGCAGCTGGCTGGATGCGCATTATCCGGGTGTGGAACGCGTAGCGCTCAGCTCAAATGCAGAAGCGGCGCGCCGTATCCGCAATGAATGGCATTCTGCCGCGATTGCGTCAGAAGTGGCTGCCAATATCTATAACCTGGAAATTCTGCACAGCAACATTGAAGACAACCCAGAAAACACCACACGTTTCTTGGTGATTGGCCGTGAAAAAATTCCGCAAAGCGGCAATGATAAAACCTCTTTGTTAATTTCAGCACATGACCGCGCTGGCGCATTGCTGGAAATCTTGGCGCCGTTCGCTAAGCATAAAATCAGTTTGACCAGTATTGAAACCCGTCCAGCGCTGCCTGAAAAATGGGCCTATGTGTTCTTCATTGATTTGGAAGGCCATGTCGAGCAGGACAATGTCAAAGCTGCTCTGGAAGAAATCCGCCCATTGGTGAAAGAGCTTCGCGTATTGGGTTCATATCCTATTGCCGTTTTATAAATCACAGGCACTGAATCTTCATTGAGGTTCAGTGCATGTATCACTTGAAATCATCGGAAGTGTAAAATGACGTTTGTCCCAGCCAATGAAGGCATCGCAAAACTTAAGCCGTATCAACCGGGTAAGCCGATCAGTGAACTTGAACGCGAGTTGGGGATTACTGATATTGTCAAATTAGCCTCAAATGAAAATCCATTGGGCTGTTCAGATAAGGTGAAAGAAGCGGTTGCAGCAGAGTTGGCTGAAATTGGGCGATATCCAGACGGCGGCGGTTTTATTTTAAAAGACCAAGTGCAAGCGCAGTTTGGTGTTGCGCATGACCGTATTACACTGGGCAACGGTTCAAACGACCTTTTGGAAATGTTTGCCCGCGCATTCGTATCTTCAAGCGATTCTGTGGTGTACAGCCAGCATGCTTTTGCTGTGTACAGCTTAGTTACGCAAGCCATTAATGCAGAAGCAATCGAAGTGCCAGCCAAAGGCTTTGCGCATGACTTAGACGCAATGGCTGCGGCGGTAAAAGAAAATACCAAGCTGATTTTTATTGCCAACCCGAACAATCCGACGGGAACTTGGTTTGAAGAAGCTGAATTTGATGCTTTCATGCAAAAAGTGCCCGCTGATGTGATTGTGGTGCTGGATGAAGCCTATGTGGAATATTTCCCGGAAAACTTCAACAGCCTGAAATTCTTAGAACAGTATCCAAACCTGATTGTCAGCCGCACATTATCTAAATGCTATGGCTTGGCAGCGCTGCGCGTCGGTTTTGCTTTGGCATCTGCAGAAGTGACTGATTATTTAAACCGTATCCGCCAGCCATTCAATGTGAACCACTTGGCGATGGTGGCTGCGGTTGCTGCCCTAAAAGATGAAGATTTTATTGCAAAATCTCGCGAAGTGAACAAAACAGGCATGGCGCAGCTGCAGGCGGGTTTTGAAAAGCTGGGCTTAAACTATGTGCCTTCACGCGCCAACTTTATTTTGGTGGATGTACAGGCAGATCCTGCGCAAACATTCAATGGCCTGCTGAAAGAAGGCGTCATTGTGCGTCCGGTGGGCATTGCAAATCATTTGCGTGTATCTATTGGCACCGAAGCAGAAAATGCGAAGTTCTTAGCAGCTTTGGCAAAAGTGCTGGAATTAGAGGCTGTTGCATAAGTTATGTCTGCACCACTGTTTGAAAAAGTAGCTTTTATCGGGCTTGGGCTGATTGGTTCAAGCCTTGCCCGCGTGATGATTGCTGAAAATTTGGCAACACAAATCGTCGCATCGACCCGGTCTAAACAGACGCTGGAAGATGCAAAAGCCTTGGGTTTAATTCAAGAAGGCTATAGTGACCCGATTGAAGCCGTCAAAGGTGCAGATTTAGTGGTTTTGGCATTGCCGGTCCGTGCGACGCAAAAGGTGCTGGAAGCCATTCAGCCTTATTTGTCAGAAAATGTGATTTTGACCGATGTCGGCAGCACCAAAGGCAATGTGGTTGATGCTGCTAAAGCGGTATATGGTGAACATTTGCCGGCTGGGTTTGTACCGGGCCATCCGATTGCAGGTGCAGAACATACAGGCGTGCATGCAGGCAAGGTCGATTTATTTGCCAACCATAAAGTGATCTTAACGCCGCTGCCAAGCAGTGCAGACTGGGCGGTAGAAAAACTGATTCAACTGTGGCAAGCCGCCAAGGCGGAAGTGATTTGCATGGATGTTGAAAAGCATGATGAAGTGCTTGCGCATACCAGCCATCTTCCGCACTTAATGGCCTTTAATTTGGTTGAGCAATTGGCCAACCGTGAAGATAATTTAGATATATTCCGTTATGCCGCTGGCGGCTTCCGCGATTTTTCCAGAATTGCAGCCAGTGATCCGCAAATGTGGCATGACATTTTTTTTGCCAATAAAAAAGCAATTTTAAATGCGGTCGACGGCTTTGAAAAACAGCTTAAGACTTTGCGTCAATTGATTGAAGATGAAAATTCTCAAGCACTCATGGGTGTATTGGGACATGCACAGGCAGCCCGCCAGCATTTTAACCATATGCTTGCCAACAAACCTTTGATGGAGAAAAACAAAGTGACGACACAGCAATTTACTATTTTACCGGGCCAGAAAAATTTCCAAGGTAAATTTACCGTGCCAGGCGACAAATCTGTGTCACACCGCTCCATCATGTTTGGCGCCATTGCTGAAGGCACAACGCACGTGACTGGCTTTTTGGAAGGCGAAGATGCGCTTGCAACACTTCAGGCTTTCCGGGATATGGGGGTGAGCATTGAAGGCCCTAAAAATGGCGAAGTGACCATTCACGGTGTGGGGATGCATGGTTTGAAAGCACCGGCCAGCGCGCTGTATATGGGCAATTCAGGCACATCGATGCGCTTGCTTGCAGGCATGCTGTCTGCACAGAAATTCGATTCTGTCATGACCGGTGATGCATCACTGTCTAAGCGCCCAATGGAGCGTATTGCCAAGCCCCTGCGTGCAATGGGCGCGCATATTCAGACTACGGGTGAGCGCGGAACACCGCCTGTATCAATTACGGGCAATCAGCCTTTAAAAGGGATTCAATACGATTTGCCAATGGCGTCTGCACAAGTGAAATCAGGTATTTTATTGGCAGGGCTTTGGGCTGAAGGTGAAACAGCGGTTACTGAACCAGAACCGACGCGGGATCATTCAGAACGCATGCTCCGCGCTTTTGGCTATGAGGTGAAAACTGAAGGCAACCGTATTTCACTGCAAGGCGGCGGCAAGCTAATGGCTACCGATATTCAAGTGCCATCTGACATTTCATCGGCGGCCTTCTTTATGGTGGGCGCTGCCATTACTGAAGGTTCAGATGTAACACTGGAAGCTGTGGGCATTAACCCAACGCGTACGGGTGTCATTGAAATTTTAAAACAGATGGGCGCTGACCTGACTGTGGAAAATGAGCGCATTGCAGGCGGTGAGCCGATTGCAGACATCCGTATCCGCGGAACGCGGACATTGAAAGGCATTCATATGCCGGAAGATCAAGTGCCGTTGGCCATTGATGAATTTCCTGCATTGTTTATCGCTGCGGCCTGTGCCGAAGGCCAAACCATTTTGACAGGCGCTGCGGAACTCCGCGTAAAAGAATCTGACCGTATTCAAGTGATGGCGGACGGCCTGAAAATTATGGGCATTGACTGCACGCCAACCGATGATGGCATCATCATTGAAGGAAAAGGCAAAGCAGGCGAGTGGGGCGCAATATTCACTGGCGGTGAAATTGAGTCGCATCACGATCACCGTATTGCCATGAGTTTTTCTATGGCTGGACTGCGGACTTCTGGCGAGATCAAAATTGTTGGCACTGAGACTGTGGCGACAAGCTTCCCAACATTCACCGCATTGGCAAATCAGGCGGGCTTAACGATTCAAGTCAGTGAATAATTAGTCTAATTTTGTACATTTGTTAGACAACAGCCAAGCAAAAGCTTGGCTGTTCTGTTTTAATTGCTTATTCTAAAACCATACAACAAAAATGCCTTTGGATAACACGATGAGAAAATTACAATTTGCGGCGAACTGTGCCCATCAGCCAAAAGTAGATGACTATAATGTCGTGCAAAAACAAGTGGCTGATTTATTGGCGGCTAAACTGAGTCAATATGGTTTTCAAACCTTATCTCAAAGCGGCGATCAAATTGCGGTGAGTGTAGACAATCATGCTTTGCCATTATCAGTAACGTGCCAAGGACATAATGTAGATGGCCATTTGGTATGTGAAATTACATCATATCCGGATGAAGATCAGGATTGGTTAGACCGCATTGCAGAGCAGAGTTTATTGAATCAATTGGCGCAGGCGGTTGAAAATACGCTGAAAGAAGATGAGTCATTTAGTCAGTTTCAGTGGAAAAGCTGATTTTGCTGCTCTGAATGTTTAGAGAAAAATAAATTTATAGTTTGCATGGCAGATAGCGGTAATACGCAGTCTCCCATGCTGTTTTTTTAAGCGGTTAATCAATAGCTGTCATGCATAAATGGGTGCTTCTGAGTTGCATTTTATTCCACACGCAGCCACGTTTGATTGCGTCCTACCGCAGCAACGCCAATATAGCCGCGCAGAAATAATTTTTTCCCGCTAGAGTTTAATTTACCTTTTAAGCGGTAGATTTTTCCTGAAACAGGGTCGATGATTCGCCCATCGGTATAATTCACTTGATCTGATGTTTTTAAGCCTGTGATGACTTGCATGCCGATAATTGGCTTATTGGTATAGGGTGCAGGGCAATTGGTACAGAACTCTTTCGGTATATAGCCCGCGCGTGGAGTGGCTTTTAGAGCAGTGCCGGCATAAGTTCCATCGGCTTGCTGTTCTATTTTTACCAGCCCTTTAGCTTCGCCTGTTTTATCATCCATGTAACGCCATGTTCCTGTAATATTTTGCGCCATTGCAGAAGAACATAGCAAAGCAAGACTCATTATCCCAATGAATGTTTTCATAGTATCCCTGTAAGTATGAAAGAAGTTCCATATAAAGTCTAAAAGCCAATATTGGCTAAGTAGTTGATTGTATTTTTATTAGTTTATTATATGAATTGCAATAATGCTTAATTTTTAGCAATTGGGGACGGATTTTCCCAGTATTCTATTTTGTCTGAAAACCTGCTGGTGATGCGTGAATTCGGCTGAAATATAAAATGCTATGAATAAAAAAAGCCATAATCTTCATGGCTTTTTTTATTCAATAGATTGAAAAAATCAACTTACAATTAAAAAACGGCTAATTGCAATGCGCAGTTGCTTTAAATAGCCTGTAAAGAAGTGATTTGCGCCAGGTAAAACTGTAATTAAATGGCGCTGCGGTTTAGCCCATTGAATTAAGTCGGACAGCAGAGTTACATCATCGGCTTCGCCATGAATAAATAAAATGTCACCTTTAATATGCGGTGTTACATAGTGGCGGACACCTGCGACTGTTGTGGTCGGTAAACCGCATAAAATCGTTTGCACGGGCTGTAAGTCAACAGGAAGCAGGGCATAGCATTTGGTCATTACATTTGCGCCAAAACTGAAGCCGCCTGCATAAAACGGCAAATCGGCATGTTGGCTGCGCGCGTATTGAATGACATCCATGGTGTCTTGGGTTTCACCGTTGCCGTCGTCATGTATACCGGCACTTTGACCAGAACCGCGAAAACTAGGGCGGTATACAATACAGCCGCGTTCTAAAAACATTTGCGCTAAAAGTACAGGGACTTTGTGCTGCGGCGTGCCGCCTTGCAGCGGGTGGGGGTGGGTAACTACCGCGAATCCTTTCACTTCACCCTGTGGATAATCTACAAAAACTTCAATTTGGCCGGCTGTGCCTTGAAGGAAAATCTGTTCAGACATAAGGAGAGATTAAATGGCGGGAGAATATACTATTCTACCGATAATGCTCAGTAAAAACACAGATTGGAAATAAAATAAGTCTACTGTTATAGTTTGTTTACTTAAATTTTAATCAAGTTATTTATGCTCGCTTTAATTTCTCCTGCCAAAACCTTGGATTATGAAACTGCATTGCCTACAGATCTAAACACATTACCAAGATTGCTGGATCATTCACAAGCGCTTATCGACGTAAGTCGTAAGCTTTCCGCTTCAGATATCGCCAATTTGATGAGTGTGAGTGAGAAAATCGCGACTTTAAACGCAGCGCGCTTTCGGGATTGGCAGTCCGACCTGAATTTTTCTAATGCGCGGCAGGCGCTGTTTGCATTCAAAGGCGATGTGTATACGGGTCTAGATGCATATAGCCTGAATGATCAGCAAATCGATTATGCGCAAAAGCATTTGCGCATGCTTTCGGGCTTATATGGACTATTGCGCCCCTTAGATTTAATGATGCCGTACCGTTTGGAAATGGGAACGAAACTGCAAAACCCGCGCGGCCATAATCTTTATGAATTTTGGGGCGACCACATCACGAAAATGATTAATAAGGACTTGGCGGAAGCCGGCTCTGAGCTTCTGCTAAACATCGCTTCAGATGAGTATTACAAGTCGGTCAAGGAAAGCGGGATTCAAGCTCAGATTATTAAGCCTGTGTTCTTGGATCAGAAAAATGGCAAATATAAAGTCATCAGTTTTTATGCCAAAAAAGCCCGCGGTTTAATGGCGCGCTATATGCTTGAACATAAAATTGAACGGGCTGAAGACTTAAAGTCATTTAATACGGGAGGGTACTATTTTGATGCAGATAGCTCATCCCAAAGCGAATTGGTGTTTAAGCGTGATGAGCAGGCCGCTTAAAGCCTTAATTTAATTTTGCCTGAATGGCGCTTTATTGGCTCATGCGATAAAGCGCCAGGCAAATTATGAATAGTCCTGAATCATATTTTCAGCAATACATTTTACCGGGAATACGTATTGCTGAATGGTGTGCCGCATGCTCAGCAAAAAGGAAATGTATGTACTTCACTTCGGCTGTATTAAAAATAGAATATTGCCTGAAGCAGGTGGCTATTTTTTATTTAGCCAGTAACTATAAGTAAGTTTATTTTTAAAATAAATTATAAATTTTCTGATAAATAAGATAAAAATAGTAAATTAATCAAATGAAACGTGATTTGAATCACACTTTGTGTTTTAGTTTTGTTATTATAATAAAAAGTTAAGTAAACAATAAAAGCCAGTTATGAAAAGTCTTATCATTCCATTTTTTATTATGCTCGTGTGCATCTTGGGATTTGTGGTCTATAAAGATACAGAGGTCAAGAGGCAGCAGGAACTGAATGAGCTGATGAATGAAGTCAATCAGACCCAAAACGTGGAAGAGATGGACAGCTCTTTTGCGCTTAATCCTGCTCAAACTGCAGAAAAATAGCCGGCAGGATAAAAAGCTTAACTTTTTTAGAAAATCGAATTTCTTTTAAATAAAACCAATATCTTAAATATAATAAATTTATCAGCGCAATAAAATTTAGAAACAATAAAAATCAATGTGTTATAATTTGCGGCATGTAAAATTAGATCGGTTTATTGCTTTTTAAGCTTCTGATTTAATTCAGGTAAATGAAGCTGCATAAGACTATGCAGCTTTTTTGTTGATGACCGTTTAGCTGTTTGCAATATATCGCTTAATTGGTTGATTGCATAAATATTTTTTTCTTGCAGTATGAAAATGCTGGCATACAGATTGCTAGAACATCCACAAAATTAATGATATTTCAATTGTGATTAATTTTGTGGAGTGCTTAGGGCATAAAGTTTACTCAATAGGGGCTAGGTCATGACGACTCCTAATCCATCTTCAGAAAATATACTTGAACGCCTGTTCAAGCTGAGTGAAAACAAAACCAGCTTTAGAACAGAGGTATTAGCAGGTGTAACGACATTCCTTACGATGTGTTACATCATTATTGTGAATCCAATGATTTTGTCTGAAACAGGCATGGATCATGGCGCTGTCTTTGTTGCAACTTGTCTTGCAGCAGCCATCGGCTGTTTGGTAATGGGGCTGGTTGCAAACTATCCTATTGCGCTTGCGCCGGGTATGGGCTTGAATGCCTACTTTACTTATTCAGTGTGTTTAGGCATGGGTGTGCCTTGGCAAACGGCTTTGGCAGCAGTCTTTGTGTCAGGCTTAATTTTTATTGCCATCAGCATGTTCAAAATCCGAGAAGCAATTGTCAATGCAATTCCAATGTCGCTGAAACTGGCGATTGGCGGCGGTATTGGCTTGTTCCTTGCGCTGGTTGCATTGAAAAATGCAGGCATTATTGTCAAAAATGATGCAACTTTGGTGGGCTTGGGCGACCTGGGTCAGCCTCCTGCAATGTTAGCGCTGCTGGGCTTTTTGTTAATTGTGATCATGCATCAGTTTAAAGTCCGCGGTTCAATTATCATCAGTATTTTGGTGATTACAGCGATTTCTACTGCTTTAGGCTATAACCAGTTCCAAGGCGTAGTCGGTGAAATTCCTTCAATTGCGCCAACGTTCATGCAAATGGATTTTTCAGGCTTGTTTGAAGCGAGTCTGATTGGCGTCATCTTTGTATTCTTTTTGGTCGATTTATTTGACTCAACAGGGACATTGGTTGGTGTATCACACCGTGCAGGCCTGTTGAAAGATGGCAAACTGCCGCGTTTGAAAAAAGCCTTATTCGCTGATTCGACAGCGATTGTTGCCGGCGCTGCATTAGGCACATCATCTACGACGCCATATATTGAATCTTCTGCCGGTGTTGCTGCAGGCGGCCGTACAGGATTGACTGCTGTCGTTGTCGCTATCCTGTTTGTCCTGTGCTTATTTTTAGCGCCATTAGCGCAATCGGTGCCTGGCTTTGCCACAGCGCCAGCGCTTCTGTTTGTTGGCGTACTGATGATTCAGGGGATTGTGCATATTGAATGGGATGAAATTACGGAAGCAGTTCCAGCATTCTTAACCATTGTCTTTATGCCGTTTACCTATTCAATTGCAGACGGCATTGCAATGGGTTTCATCAGCTATGCATTAATTAAATTGTTTACTGGCAAAGCGAAAACTGTACCGTATATGGTATGGATTATTGCTGCGCTTTGGGCATTGAAATTTGCGATGTTTGGCGGTTAATTCGCCAGGCAAGTCAAAGGGTGTAAACTCAGTTTACACCCTTTTTTATTTTTATGAGGATAAGAGATGGATCAACTTGAGCTGATTCGCGCTTTGCCTAAAGCAGAGCTGCATGTGCATATTGAAGGGACTTTTGAACCCGAGTTAATGTTTGAAATTGCGCAGCGCAACCAAATTGCAATCCCTTATCAATCTGTAGAAGAAGTAAAGCAAGCGTATAACTTTCATAATTTACAGTCTTTTTTAGACATTTATTATGCAGGCGCGAATGTGCTCATTCATGAGCAGGATTTTTACGATTTGGCTTGGGCGTATTTTGAAAAATGCGCAGAAGACAATGTGGTTCATACAGAAATGTTCTTTGATCCGCAAACACATACCGACCGCGGTATCGCATTTGAAACAGTGATCAATGGCCTGCAGCGCGCCTGTGATGACGCAAAAGCGAAATTGGGCATTACATCGCATTTAATCATGTGCTTCCTGCGCCATTTAAGTGAAGAGGCTGCTTTTGAAACGCTGGAGCAGGCGCTGCCGTTTAAAGATCAAATTATTGGCGTAGGCTTGGATTCCAGTGAAATGGGGCATCCGCCGGCAAAATTTGAACGTGTCTTTGCCAAAGCGCGTGAGCAGGGCTTTCTGATTGTTGCGCATGCGGGCGAAGAAGGGCCAGCGGAATATGTCTGGGAAGCGCTGGATTTGCTGAAAGTAAACCGCATTGATCACGGTGTGCGTTCGGAAGAAGATCCGAAACTGATGCAGCGCCTGATTGCTGAAAAAATGCCGTTAACAGTCTGTCCGCTCAGCAACTTAAAGCTGTGTGTGGTCAACGATATGGCAGAGCATAACATCCGCCGCTTGCTGCAGCAGGGCGTGCATGTCACGGTCAATTCTGATGACCCATCGTACTTTGGCGGCTATATGAATGACAATTTCATAGCGATTGCTCAAGCATTGGATTTAAGCAATGAGGAGCTGAAGCAGCTGGCAATTAATTCATTTGAAGCTTCATTTATTTCTGCTGAAGAAAAGCAGAAATGGAAGCTGCAGATTGAAAACTTGCACTAAGCGCTGAGCGAATAGAGGGCAGCATCAGCTGCCCTTTTTTTAAATCAAGAAAATTGAATCGACATCAAAAATGAATGTATGTGCCAAAGCATCTGTATTTTTCTGCAGCATGCTCTATTTTTGCAGTGCAGAAGCCGGCCAGTCTGCAATGCAGAAAATGCTGAATCCCGTGATTGAACATCAATGCGCTTTAGAATTGAAAGATTCTAACTTATGGAAAGCTTCTACGTTTTTAATGACAGCAGGCAATAAGTGGCAATTTGAGCAGGATGTCTGCAGCTGTGTCAGTGCCAATGCGCTGAATGATGTGCCGGCGTCAGAATTGGCGCATGCCGCAGTAAGCGCTGAGGCTAAAAATCAGCTGATTAAAACAGCTGTGCTGAATACGGTAAAAAACTGTGTCATACAGCAGAAAAAGTAAAAGCGCCTTAAGGCGCTTTTAATGGGTGTTAGGGTGAAATTGCGGTTTATTTGCCTTGGTGGATCATGCTTCTTAAGACGTTGTCTTTATCAATAAAGTGATGCTTTAAAGCCGCCAGTATGTGACCCGCAAGCAGCAGGCCAGCAGCCCATGAGATATAAATATGCAGCGGTTTAACAATCGCGAGGATATCCGGATCTTCCTGCACTAAGCGCGGAATATCAAATAAATACAGTACAGGGGCGGGATGGCCTGCGCTCCAGCTGAACAGACAGCCGGTAATCGGTAGTGCAAGTAAAACTAAATAAAGCGCTAAATGGCCCAAATGTGCCAATTTTTTCATCAGCGGCAACATGCTTGCAGGCAGCTCCGGCGCGGGGTGAGTGTAGCGCCAGAAAATCCGGATGACTACTAAAAAGATGATGGTAGTTGCAATATTTTTATGCAGGGTAATCACTTCCCCTTTAAAGCTGCCATCTGTTTCATAGCTTAAAAAATTGCCGCTGTAAAATCCAATGAGCCATGCGGCGATAAAAATAATTGCCATAAGCCAATGCAGCAGCTGTGCTGTGCGCGTGTAGTATCCAGTTGTATTTTTCATTTTGGCATCAAGCTATTTGAGGTTGATAGATCCTATTTTATATCTGAGCGGGAAGAAAGTGAAATTTAAGAACATAGCGTTGAAAATCTGCAACGCTCAATAATGTTTTATTAATATACATCTGCCGTGTATTTGTATTGCAGCTATTTCTTAAAATTTCAACTTTGGGCAAAATAGCGCTGCTGAATTTTATAAACATGATAAGGAAACGCAGTGAAAAAACTTCTTGCTGTTATGGCGCCACTCGCAATCGTTCTTTCGGCTTGTACAGCAACCGGCACATCGACGACTTCAACTGGCGCACAGACTGCGACACAGCAGCTGGGAATGGCTGCGATCAAAATTGCGATTAACGCAAAATGCACAACTGAATTAAATACGCTTCCAGCATGGCAAACCGCCACTAAAGTAATGACTTCAACACAAAAGCAAAATATTCAATCCGAGATTTGCGGCTGTGTCAGTGAAAAAGCGCCGCAAAGCGTCACGGCTGTTGATTTGGCAACGGCTGCGCTTGATCCGAATGCGCGTGCTACAATCGTCAGCAATGTTGTGTCTAAAACAATTAATGCATGTGTGCAGGAAGCTGTTAGCTAAGCATGAGTGATTTGCCGCTATTCGAATGCTGTTTTCAATATGGCTGAAATGAAATAGCAGTTTGAAAATAGGCTGACCGGTTCAGCCTATTTTTATGATATTAAAAAGGTAGTAATGATGAAAATTGCAGGTGCTGATGAAGCGGGACGCGGACCTTTGGTGGGTTCGGTGGTCGCTGCTGCTGTGATATTGGATCCGAATAATCCGATTGAAGGACTGAACGATTCAAAAAAGCTCAGTGAAAAAAAACGGGAAAAGTTATTTATTGAAATTCAGGAAAAGGCTTTAGCTTGGGCAATTGCGGAATGTTCTGCTGCTGAAATTGATGAATACAATATTTTGCAGGCATCACTGCTGGCGATGCGCCGTGCTGTAGAGAAGCTTTCAGTTCAGCCGGAACATTTGCTGGTGGATGGCAATAAAGTGCCCCAAGGCTTAAGCATGAGCTGTGATGCGGTGGTGGGCGGTGATGCGCTGCATCCTGAGATTTCAGCAGCCAGTATTTTGGCAAAAGTGACCCGTGACCGTGAAATGGTGGAACTGGATGCAAAATATCCGCAATATGGTTTTGCTAAGCATAAAGGGTATCCGACCAAAGCTCATTTTGAAGCAATTGCGCAATATGGTGTGATTGATGAGCATCGCCGAAGTTTTGGACCGGTGCGCAAAGTGATTGTTGAGCAGGGCGGGAAATAAAAGCAGAAAAGTAAAAATTGAGATGCTTAAAAAGTTTAAAGCGGCTAGGTAGCCGCTTTATTTTCACAGAACAACGTCAATATTAGCGATTGAAGTTGTTCTGTGAAAAATTATCATCTTCAAAAGAAGGCTGATAATCTTGATCGAGATGTTGAAGATGCTCGTGCATAGCTCGTTCATGTTGAATACGTTGGTAAATTTCTTCACGATGAACGGATACTTCTTTTGGAGCATTTACGCCAATACGCACTTGATTGCCTTTAACCCCAAGCACAGTCACGCTGACCTGGTCCCCAATCATCAATGTTTCTCCGACACGTCGAGTCAGAATCAGCATGTTTATCTCCTTGCAAAACGCTAAACCTGCAATTGATCTAGAATGTAAAAACACAACCTGAAAAAGCAAAGAAAATTCACCAGATAACAGTAACCATCGTTGTTACAGATTTAATTCTAATAAAGTTTCTAAAAATCCTCAGGCTTAATATAACAGAGCCACTATAAGAAAAACTATAGTGGCTCTAGTTTATTTGTAATGTTTTTCAAATACTGTCTAACAATGACAATTGTTGATACATTTATTACGCACGTGCACTTGATTCGCCGTGTTCACGGTCAAGACCAAATGCTGTGTGCAATGCGCGCACTGCAAGTTCCAGGTAATTTTCTTCAATGATGACTGAAATTTTAATTTCAGATGTTGAGATCATTAAAATGTTGATGCCTTCGTCAGCAAGAGCAGTAAACATTTTACTTGCAACGCCTGCATGAGAGCGCATGCCTACGCCTACGATAGATACTTTTACAATGTCGTCACGTGCTGCAACTTCACGCGCGCCAATTGCTTGAGCAGTCGCTTCTAAAATTGCTTTGGCTTTTTTAAAGTCACCACGGTTCACTGTAAAGGTGAAATCAGTCGTACCATCTTCTTCAACATTTTGGATAATCATATCCACTTCAATGTTTGCAGCGCCGATAGGTGATAAGATTTTAGAGGCAATACCAGGAACATCAGGCACACCTAAAATGGTTAATTTTGCTTCGTCACGGTTAAACGCGATACCTGAAATAATTGGCTGTTCCATATTATCTTCCGCTTCAGTGGTGATTAGTGTTCCGACGTTTTGTTTAAAGTTTTCGTCGAATGCGCCATCATTGTCATTATCAAAACTTGATAATACGCGTAAAGGCACTTGGTATTTGCCTGCAAATTCAACTGAACGAATTTGAAGAACTTTAGAACCAAGAGATGCCATTTCCAGCATTTCTTCAAAAGAAATGCGATCCACTTTTTTCGCTTTAGGCGCAACACGCGGGTCAGTGGTATATACACCGTCTACATCTGTGTAAATTTGGCATTCATCTGCTTTCAGCGCTGCTGCAAGCGCAACACCTGAAGTATCAGAACCGCCACGGCCTAAAGTTGTGATGTTTCCTTCAGCATCAAAACCTTGGAAACCAGCAACCACGATCACACGGCCTGCATCTAAATGCCCCGACATTACATCGGTATCAATCGATTCAATACGTGCTTTGGTAAATGCGCTGTCGGTTTTAATCCCAACTTGGCGGCCTGTAAGTGACTTAGCTTCAACACCAATCGAATTGAGCGCCATTGCTAACATTGAAATCGTTACCTGTTCACCCGTAGACACCATTTGGTCTAGTTCACGAGGATCAGGGGTTTCGGTAATGGCTTTCGCTAAAGCCAATAAGCGGTTGGTTTCTCCACTCATTGCTGAAACTACCACAACCACTTTGTGACCATGATCATGCCAGCGCTTTACACGACGAGCTACATTTAAAATGCGCTCGGGAGTACCCATAGAGGTACCGCCATATTTTTGAACGATTAATGCCATAACTATCCTTACCAAGTAAATAAGTCTAAAGACTTAAAGCACTTACACATATTTGGAGCTCACTGCAGTGAGCAGCCCCAAAATACCACGCAGCTCCTAAATTGCAATCTGCAATTGCAATTTATCGGGATACTTTACGCCTGATACTGCACAAAACAGTCATCAGGTTCCATCTTGATTATTCAGCGGCTGTCATTGTGTGATTTCAGCATAAATATCATTTGCAGCGTCTGACGCTTGCTTTATCCGCTTAAGCGATGCTGTTCCAAACCGCGTGGCTTAACACGGCATCTTATAAGCTGAACTGGGGAAGGTAAAAGCCAACAGCATGGCCAGCTTGTACCTGAAATACTTGCGGCTTATTTCTGTGCAAGCCAAGCGGTTAAATCGGCCATAACGGATTCAAACTTCTCATTGAGTGGCGCGCCGCCTTGAGCGAGATCAGGTTTACCGCCGCCTTTGCCGCCCAACTCAGTGGCTAAATGCTTGATAATGTCGCCCGCTTTTACTGCTGAAGTGAAGTCTTTCGCAACAGAAGCGATCAGGCTGACTTTGTCGCCCTCAGCACCTGCCAGTACAATCACAGCATGGTCTAATTTAGATTTAACACTGTCATGCAGATGGCGAAGTGATTTCGCATCTTGTCCTTGAACTGCGGCAATCAGTGTTTGGCGGCCAGCAATTTCCTGAACTTGATTCATCAGTTCAGACGCTTGGAAGTTCGCCAGTTTTTGATTCAACTGCTCAATTTGCTTTTGCAATTGATGTGCTGTTTCAACAGTAGCTTCAACTTTCTCAACAGTTTGGTCTTTTTGAGCTTTGAGCAAATCATTGATGTGGACGATATCCGCATCAACTTTTTGAACCGCTTCTAGCGCTTTCGTGCCTGTTACCGCTTCGATACGGCGGACGCCGGCAGCCACACCGCCTTCAGAAGTGATTTTGAATAAACCAATATCACCCGTACGTTTCACATGGATACCACCACAAAGTTCGATTGAGAAGTTTTTCTCATCCTTTGTCGTACCCATCGCAAGCACACGGACTTCATCGCCATACTTTTCGCCGAACAACATCATTGCGCCTTTCTCTTTGGCCGCTTCAATGTTTAAAAGTTCAGTCGAAACAGCAGTATTGGCAATCACTTCAGCATTGACAATACGTTCAATTTCTTGCAATTGCTCAAATGAAACAGGCTGGTCATTGGCAAAGTCGAAACGTAAAACTTCTGAGGCAACCAATGAACCTTTTTGCTGCACATGCTCGCCAAGAACTTGACGTAAAGCAGCGTGCAGTAAATGCGTTGCAGAGTGGTTGCGTGCAGTTGCGTCACGAAGATCAGCTTTGACAATCGCTTCAACATTTTGAGCGGCTTTTAAGCTGCCCATGGTCACGATACCTTGGTGGACAAATGCGCCCCCAGATTTTTTGGTATCTTGAACTTCGAAAATACCGGTATCGTTTTTGAAGATTCCTGTATCGCCGATTTGACCGCCGCTTTCCGCATAGAAAGGGGTCTGGTTCAATACGATGAACGCTTCATCGCCTTCAACGACTTCATCAACTGGCTCGCCATCTTTATAGATTGCAATGATTTGACCTTGACCTTGCGTTGCATCATAGCCATCAAATTGAGTTTCGCCTTCAACTTTTACAATTGAGTTGTAATCAATTGCAAACTTGCCGGCATCACGAGCACGTTGACGCTGTGCTGCCATTTCAACGTCAAAGCCAGCTTCGTCGATGGTTAAATCACGTTCACGTGCAATATCAGCCGTTAAGTCAGCAGGGAAGCCATACGTGTCGTAAAGTTTAAATACGACTTCACCTGGAATGACAGAACCTTTAAGATTTGCCAATTCGCCTTCAAGCAATTTCAAGCCTTGCTCAAGTGTTTTTGCAAACTGTTCTTCTTCTTTCAGCAATTGCGCTTCGATACGAGCTTTTTGCGCTTCAAGTTCAGGATAAGCCTGACCCATTACGTCAATCAGCGGCTGCAGCATTTTGTAGAAGAATGCACCTGTTGCGCCAAGTTTGTTGCCGTGACGCACTGCGCGGCGGATAATTCGGCGCAATACATAGCCACGGCCTTCATTAGAAGGGTTCACGCCATCTGCAATCAGGAAGCAGCAAGAACGCGCATGATCCGCAACCACTTTCAGTGAAGCTGGGTATTCAACAGGTTTGCCTGATTCTTTGGCCGCTGCTTCAGCTTCAGCCGTATCTACACCGATAATTTCAGCCGCTGATTTGAGCAAGTGCTGGAATAAATCAATTTCGTAGTTCGAGTTGACGTGCTGCAAAACTGCAGAAATACGTTCCAAGCCCATGCCTGTATCGACAGAAGGTGCAGGAAGATTATGCAACACGCCATCTGCAGTGCGGTTGAACTGCATGAATACGTTGTTCCAGATTTCAATGAAACGGTCGCCGTCTTCTTCAGGCGTGCCCGGTAAGCCGCCCCAAATGTGGTCGCCATGGTCAAAGAAGATTTCAGAACATGGACCGCAAGGGCCTGTATCGCCCATTGCCCAGAAGTTGTCTGATGCGTATTGGCCGCCTTTGTTGTCGCCAATGCGGATAATGCGGCTTGCATCTAGACCAATTTCTTTGTTCCAGATATCAAATGCTTCGTCATCGGTGTGATAAACAGTGGCATACAATTTATCTTTAGGCAGCGCTAACCATTCTTCGCCTGTTAAAAAGTCCCAAGCAAAACGGATGGCATCATGTTTGAAATAATCGCCAAATGAGAAGTTGCCCAGCATTTCAAAGAATGTATGGTGACGTGCGGTATAACCGACGTTGTCTAAGTCGTTGTGTTTGCCGCCTGCACGTACACATTTTTGTGATGTTGTT
Organism: Acinetobacter bouvetii DSM 14964 = CIP 107468; assembly: GCF_000368865.1. GTDB lineage: Bacteria > Pseudomonadota > Gammaproteobacteria > Pseudomonadales > Moraxellaceae > Acinetobacter > Acinetobacter bouvetii. Next base: position 725,724 of record NZ_KB849727.1, on the reverse strand, counting down.
GCACGGACATAGTCACGTTTTTCAAGACCGAGGAAACAGTCTTTGAATTGGTTCATCCCTGCGTTAGTGAATAGCAGAGTAGGGTCATTGGCAGGTACAAGTGAACTTGACGCGACACGTGTATGTCCTTGCGATTCAAAGTAGCGCAAAAATGCTTCACGTATTTCAGCAGTTGTCATAAAACGAGTACTCACAACCAAGTCACTCCTCAATTTTGTATTTGGCGGATAGCATAACAAGCGAGTCTTACTTATTGATTCAAGCTGACTTGATATGCTGGCTTAAAATTTTAAAACGACAAATTATAACGGAAAATGCTGTATGCACCAATGATTTTAAGGTGAATTATTATTTTTTATAATTCGTTGCACTGGTTAATCTAAAAGATTCAAAAGCCATCAAACTGCAAAAATTGTGATTTATGGAAAATGTAATTTTGCCCCTTAAATTTGAGTATGCATGGTCATTGTTATTTTATTTTTCAGCTCGGTATTTTATTCATGTAGCATGAAAAGCTTTTTTGCATCAACTTGATATTGTTGAGTATTAGCCTTGAAGGCGTGTGTCTCTTTTGAAATTTTTGCTTTAGGTTTAATGTTGTCCTGATTTAGATCATCAAAAATCAGTCGAGGTTTGTATTCCGTTAATATTATATCTTGTAAGCCATTTGTGATATGTGGGTTTAAATGTATCACATGTCTTTTGGATAATGTCCATGTTGATATCGAAGACCTGCCAGTTTTCGTTGATGTGAAAGTGAAAAGGGGTGATATCAAACCGGATATTTCAAAGTGTGAGGCTTCGGAAGCTGTGCTGAACGATTCTTTATAGCTTTTCATAATTTTATAAAGATGAACATCAATGGAAAACAATTTTAAATAATAATCCGAAACGTCTTCTTTTAACTGTATAGAGTTACTAATGGCGGGCAGTTTTTGATTTGCATTTAGGCTCAGGTATGGGAGCGGCGCTAGCGTTTTAAGAAAATAAAGGGAGACCCAAGGGGAAGACTTTAAATAGATTTTTTTCATAAATTTGATTTATTCATCTCTGATATCTTCCGATGTTAACAGTTGCTTTTTATTGATTTGATAATATTCCCCATTAAATTTTAAAAGTTGTTGTTCAGCTTTCTTGGAGTGCATCGCTTTACATTTTTCATCAGTATCTTCTGATTTCTTAATTTGTTTTAAAAGAATATCTTGCAGTTGATGGCTTTGACTATTTTGGAGAATGAAAATACTTTTAATATCGTCATTTGTTCCATTTTCACAGCCATATGCAGGACGCCAATTGGTTTGGATATTGGTCTGGATATCTCTAAGCACCCATTGAATATTGTATTTTTGAGAATTTGGATTGGATTGAACGCGAAATAAATTGAATTTATCCAAGTCATAGCTAAAGTAGCCATTGTTCAAATGATGGGTATTGAGTCCAACCACATTTTCATTTGGTAAACTAGAGTAGGGAACACGATCAAATTTAATCGATGAAAATCTGCCATTTCCCTCAGAAATCATTTGTGGATGTATATATTTGAACAAGATTTTTTTGTGATTTGGATTAAGCAGGTAAAGCTGAATTTGATAAATATTTTCTTTATTTGGGGTGAGGTTAGCAGTTGCAATAAGCAAGGTGTTGGCATCGAAATAAATACAATCTGAACGCTCTTGCAGTTCATCAGATTTCAATGTCTTGCTTGTAAGTAGTTTTAGCTCTTGAATCAGTTTAGCTGTCTGTTCTGGCGCACAAGAGGAATAAAGCGGTGTGGCTAATAGTTCAGCACTATAGAAGGCGAAAAGACATAAACATAATTTCGAAATTTGCTTAAATGGATTCATTTTATTTTTCACAAAGTATTGGATATATGGCATTTATTTTTAATGTAAATATTTCTCGCTAATTTTGACAAATATTCTCCGTAAAAGCTAAGAAATCCGATAACATAAGCGTGAAAACCCTTGTTTCAATTGTAAGGAATAATGATGCAACGTGTGGCAATTAACGGATTTGGGCGAATTGGGCGCAATGTTCTCAGAGCTTGGTTTGAAAATCCTAAACAATTTCATTTCGAAATTATTGCCATTAACGATGTTGCGGACATCGAAACTTTATTGCACCTATTCAAATACGATTCAACCCATGGCCGGTTTCAGGGCGAAGTGCAAATAGAAACCGAAAATGGCAAGCAATTTCTAAGCATACGGGCCGGCGAGGCTGCGCTGCGGGTTCAGGTATTGCGCAGCGCAGAGCCGGTTTTACTGCCATGGCAAGCCTTGAATGTTGATGTAGTTTTAGAGTGCACAGGATTATTCCGTTCGCGAGAAGCGGCCACTCAGCATATTCATGCTGGGGCGAAACGCGTGATCATTGGTGCGGCGCCTTTTGACAGTGTGGATGCCGCTATTGTGTACGGCGTGAATCATCATGATGTCAAAGCGCACGATCAGATTATTTCCAGTGTGTCCTGTACGACTCAAGCCTTAGTGCCTTTGGTGAAAATTATTGATGATGCTTTTGGCATAGAGTCTGCGCTGATGACTGAAATTCATGCGGTCACCGCGGATCAGTCGGTTTTAGATCATGCGCACCGGGATCTGCGCCGCGCGCGTGCGTCAGGGCAAAACATCATTCCAACTACATCTTCTGCTTTAGGCGCTTTAAAACGTGTAATGCCAAAAATGGAAGACCGCATCGACGGTTTTTCTATTCGAGTGCCTACCATTAATGTGGCGGCAATTGATCTGACGTTTATCGCACAGTCGCCCATCACTCAGCATCGCTTGAATGAGGTTTTGGTGAAATCTGCTGAGCATGATTACGCTGCAATTATGTCGGTGACAGATGAACCGCTGGTCTCCAGCGATTTTAACCATTCGCCGTATTCTTTAATTGTCGATTTAAGTCAAACCATGACTGTCGGGCGGCAAGCCAAAGTTTTTGCCTGGTATGACAATGAGTGGGGCTATGCCAACCGCCTGCTGGATCTTTGCGAATCTTTTACGTGACGCTATCAGTTTAAAGCGCCTAAAGGCGCTGGATTATTCGAACTGAAAGTGAAATAGCCTTGTTTTGATCGCTGGAATTGCATCATTGATCGTAAAAGTAATGAAATAACTGTTTTTTCTGAAAAAAACCTTTAAAAAATTAGGTAAGATGAAACAAATGAATGATTAAAAAGAGCAAAGCTGATGATTCTATTGTGGGGATTTATTTTTTTACTGTCGATGGCAGTGATCTTTCTGATATGGCTGCAGTTTAAAAATCAAGATGACAATGCAGAAGTTCAAGCAAGCTTGCACTTGGAAGAAAAAATCGTCCATTTAGAAGCGAATTTGAAGAAAACCTTAGAAATTATGCAGGATTTAGCGAAAAAGATGCATGTGCAGCAGGAGACGATGGATCAAACATCGCAAAAGCTGCAGCAGGTTGAGCTGCAAAATGCAGAGCTGGTGAATTTGCTGGCGAAAGTCATGGCGCCTAAAGATTGAGAGTTAAGCGCGAAAGCATAATCCTATTTACAAAAGCCTCTCTGTGATGAACATGGGAGGCTTTATTTTTTGCGCGGCTGTGGGGTCAAACCAGCACCAGCCGCAAACATGCAGCGGATGCCATGCTGATGGCCACGGTCGGCAATAATGAAAAACGCGATGCAACAAGCAGGGTAATAACGATTGCGATCAGGTCTGCAGGGTTGTCTTTTACAAAATAAGGCGCAATCACAGAAATCAGCACGCAGCCGGGCACAACCTCCAAAATCTGGCGCTGTTTTTGGCTTAAGGTTTTATGCTTCAGCAAAACATAGCCAAGGACGCGGGTCAGATAAGTGGTGAAGGCAATAAATAAAATCGCGATGACTGTGGATGCGTGAATCATGCTTCATCTCCTGTTAAGAATACAGCAGAGATAATTCCGCAAACCGCGCCGATAGGCACATGCCAGCCGGAAGGCAAATATAAATAAGCCAATGCTGCGGCCACTAAGCTGACCAGCCATGGGCGGGCAGCGCGTATGCCTTTCCACATGCCGCGCAGCAGCACCAAAAAGACAGCAGGAAAAGCCATATCAAAACCGAAACGGCTGACATCTCCCAGCACGGGGCCAATTATTGCGCCGAGTGTGGTGAAGCCAATCCACATGAGGTAAAGCGCAAAACAAAGGCCTGCGTAGAACAGCATGCTGAATGCGCGCTGCACGCCTAAATAGTGCTGTTTCTTTTGCGCGTCGGCTAAACTTAAAGCCCAGCTCTCATCGCACATAAAAAACAGGGCGGAAAACGCTGTGCGGTTTGGCAAATGCCGTAAATAGGGCGCCAGACTTGCGCCCATTAACAAGTGCCGGCTATTCACAAGGAAAGTGATGAAAATCAGCATGATAATGTTTGGCGGATTAGTCCATACTTCCAAAATGGCAAACTCAGAACCGCCAGCAAAGTTTAAGCCAGTCAGCAATGAAACTTCTGCAAATGATAAGCCTTTTTGAGTGGCTTGCGCGCCAAGCACCAAAGCAAAGGGAATAATGCCGAGCAGCAGGGGAATGGATGTTTTCAGACCGCGTTTGAATTCTGAAAGCTTTTCTGAGGTTGGGGTATCATCTGCGGCAGTCCGAAAGGTCAACATGAGGCTTTCCAATCTTTTAATTACAAAGAGAAACATTGTAAAAGCTTCACTGCAGCATTTGGCGCTGAATTTAATTTATATGCTTTTACTTTTGGCACAATATGCTTTAAATGTATAAAAAATTAGCATGAACTGCTGGGGTTTAAGATGGATCTTATTGATAAGCGGATTCTTTGGGAGGTTCAGCGCAATGGCAAGCTGCAGAATGTCGATTTGGCTCAGAAAGTGGGGCTTTCACCATCGCCATGTTTGCGCCGTGTCAAACAGCTGGAAGATGACGGCATTATCGAAAAATATGTGGCGCTGCTGAATCCGCAAAAAATCAATTTAGGGCTGACCGTATTCGCCCGAATTTGGCTAAAAGGACAGGATGAGAAAACGGTCAATGCCTTTGTAGAGGCGATTCAGTCTATGGATGAAGTGGTGGAATGCCAGCTGATGGCAGGAGACTGTGATTTTTTCCTGAGAATTATGGTGGCGGATTTGGATGCCTACCGCCAGTTTCAAATTCAGCGCTTGAATAAAATTTCCAGTATTCAAAATGTGAAGACTGAAATTCCGCTGCAGAAAATCAAGCAGACTACCGCATTGCCTATTCTGTAACGATGCGGAAGTATTTTTTAGAGCACAAATGATACTCAGATTTTATGTATTGCTCTCTGCCGCCTGAGAGGCGTAATCGCCGCCTCAAGCTGCGGGTTTTCAGGTGTTCAAAGCTTTTACTGCTCAACGTTTTCGTTTAAAAAGCCTTCTTTGATTTGCTGAGGCAGGCCGGCATGCCACCAAGTATAAATATTGGCTTTAATTTCTTCGTCTTCTTCCGGATCATTGAATGGCTCATCATCTTCACGGAGCAGTTCATCGCCCTCAAATTTGAACCAAAATTCCCAAGGATCATCATCACCGCATCCCCAAGCCTGAGCGCGGATAGACGGAGCCAGCGCCTTTAGAAAAAATAAAATCGCTTCAATAAATTCATCGCCTGACGAGCCATGCACAAAATGCGCAATTGAATAGCCTTCGATCGGGTACAGCAGTTCTGGTCCCAGATCAAATTCAATGTTATCCACAGTATCTAAAATTTCTCTAGCCAGCTCAGCGCCATTTTCGGGATTAATGTCACAGGCGAGGGCGATAAATTTATCTGAATCGCCACGGTGCTCTTCAAATAAACGGTCTAATTTTGACATTATTTGAGCATCTGCATGCCTGTAATACAAATTGCTATGTAATTCCATATCTTTTCCCCAAAGTGAAATTGCGTAATCAAAGCATTGAATAAATGTTCGGCTGGACTTGTTGTTGATGCTGAATTGAACAAAAGTATAGATGAATTAGCGGCCTGAACCATTCTTTTTATAATTGAAATTTAAGGATAAAATCATGTTTTAAATAAATTTAATCAATAAATCCTATGGGGCGGAGCGTCACTTTTTTCAACGCGTTTAAATTTGGAGCTGCTGCCTGCCTGTGCAATTGAGGCTGCGGCTCTAAGCCTGCCTGTACGGCTTTAACACGATAAATGAAATTTTCCTGAATTGTCTGATGCATGGCTAAATTGAACGTGCTACACTATGAGAAATCGGGTGTGTTCCCGATTTTTTTATGCGGATTATTTCCGCGCTGACAAGTATTTAGGTTTACAACATGCCCATTTCAGAGACATGGTTATTACCTGATGGTGTAGCTGATGTATTACCAGAACAAGCGCAAGTGATTGAAGCTTTGCGCCGTGAAGCATTGGATTTCCTCGCAACTCGAGGTTATCAGCTGGTGTACACGCCATTTATCGAATACATCGAATCTCTTTCTTCTCTCTCCGAATCGAATCAAGATTTAGACTTAGCCACTTTTAAAGTGATTGACCAGCTGTCTGGCCGGTTGCTTGGTGTGCGTGCCGATATGACACCGCAAGTGGCCCGTATCGATGCGCATGTACATCCAGTCGAAGGCGTAGCGCGTTATTGCTACGCTGGCACGGTTTTACACACTAAACCACAGGGTTTTAATACCACACGCGCGCCGCTGCAGCTGGGTGCAGAATTATTTGGTTCAGACAGCATTGATGCCGACGTTGAAATGGTCGATGTGATGCTGAGCTTGCTTCAAACAGCTGGTTTGGCTGATGGCATTCATCTGGATTTAGGCCATGTCGGATTATTCCGCAGCCTAGTGGCGCATGCAGGCTTATCGAAAGCAGTTGAGCGTCAGCTTTCTGATTTATATCAGCGCAAAGCATTGCCTGAACTGGCTGAATTTACTCAAGAATTAAAATTCGGTGCAGATTTTTATAATTTAGGCCGTTATGCAAGCGATTTAGATGCGCTGCAGGCGAATTTAAGTGCTGAGATTTTTGAAAATCCTGAGTTTAAGCAGGCATTTGATGCTGTTAAGCAAACCCAGTCAGAAATTCAGGCGCGCTGGCCAGCGCTGCATATTGGTATAGATGTTGTAGAGCTACGTTCATATCACTATCACACTGGTTTAATGTATGCCGTATATGCGCCAAACCGTGCAGCGCCGCTGGCTCAAGGCGGACGTTATGACGGGATTGGCCAGCACTTTGGACGCGCGCGTCCAGCAACAGGCTTCTCTTGTGACCTTTATGCATTATGTGCGGGTCAATTTAAGCAGATTCAAAAAGTTGTTGCGCCTAAAGGCACAGACAAGGCATTGCTTGACGCAATTGCGGACGTCCGCGCACAAGGCTTAAGTGTAATTCAGTTACTTGGGAACGATGATTTAAAATCAGTTCCAAATGCAACGCATCAATTGGTGAATGTTGCAGGCGAGTGGAAAGTCGAAGCGGTTTAATCGAAACAGTTTAATGGCAAGGCTGAATGTTCATGTCATTCAGCTTTACTCTCAATTTTAACAGCATGATGTAATGAGGCTATTATGGGCAAGAATGTTGTGGTACTTGGTACCCAATGGGGCGACGAAGGCAAAGGCAAGATCGTCGACCTGCTCACAGATCAAGCGGCTGCGGTTGTTCGCTATCAAGGCGGTCACAACGCTGGCCATACTCTCGTAGTTGGTGGTAAGAAAACTGTATTACACCTCATTCCATCTGGCATCTTGCGTGAAAACGTACTGTGCTTAATTGGTAATGGTGTTGTACTTTCACCGGAAGCGCTGATTAAAGAAATGGACATTCTTGAAAAAGAAGGTGTGCCAGTTCGTGAGCGTCTGCGTATTTCTCCAAACTGCCCATTGATTCTTCCGCACCACATTGCGTTAGACCAGGCGCGTGAAATTAAGCGCGGCAATGCAAAAATTGGCACCACCGGCCGCGGTATTGGCCCAGCGTATGAAGATAAAGTTGCACGCCGTGCAATCCGTGTTGCTGACTTGGTACGCGGCGGTGAGCATCTTAAGGCGCAGCTGGAAGAGCTTCTTGAATACCACAACTTCCAATTGACTCAATTCTTCGGCGTTGACGCCGTGAATGTTGATGACGTGATTGCACTGTGTGATGAATGGCGTAAAGTCGTTGCTCCGCTGGTTATTGACGTAACAACAGAGCTTCACAACTACCGTAAAAACGGCGACAACATTATGTTTGAAGGCGCGCAAGGTTCACTTCTTGACGTCGACCATGGTACATATCCGTATGTAACCTCTTCAAATACTACTGCTGGCGGCGTAAGCTCTGGTTCAGGCCTTGGCCCATTGCACCTGGATTATGTTTTGGGTATTACCAAAGCGTACACTACCCGTGTCGGCGCTGGACCATTCCCAACTGAACTTGTTTACGATGCTGCCAATGATGTTGGCGATGCGATTGGTAAACACTTGGGTACAATCGGTTCAGAATTTGGCGCGTCTACAGGCCGTCAGCGCCGCTGCGGCTGGTTTGATGCTGAAATACTGCGCCGTTCTGTAGATGTCAACTCGCTTTCAGGCATTTGCTTAACTAAACTTGACGTTCTTGACGGTTTAGAAGAAGTGAAAATCTGTGTGGGTTATGAAGCTGCAGATTCGGGCTGTGTGGGTTCTTCTGATGCGCTTGCATTTGAAACTTTAAAGCCAATCTACGAAACGATGCCAGGCTGGTCTGAGTCAACTTTTGGTGCAAAATCTTTAGATCAATTGCCTCAAAATGCGATCAACTACATTAAGCGTATCGAGCAGCTGATTGAATGTCCAATCGACATCATTTCTACAGGTCCAGACCGTGAAGAAACGATGATTCTGCGTCACCCGTTCCAAGCTTAATGCTTAGAATATGATGCAAAAAAAGCCCCGCAAAAGCGGGGCTTTTTTACAGCTGTAAACAGCAACGGAATGCCTAAGCCGAATCTGATCAAATCTGTAAAGCCGTTTCTGCGAAGCCTCAGTCTCTGAATAAAATCTGAGTTTGGATTAGCCGATACTAAAGTTGCAGTCCAGTGTGCTGTACAGCGTCAGCAGAGTTGCTAAAATGCATTTCACTTCATATTTCAGGCGCTGCAGGATGCAGAAGTACATATCAGGAACCATCTTTTATTCTTTGCTGTTTGCCATGGGCGGTGCGCCCACAATTGCGATGATGATTATTCGGGCGCAAACCTCAAATCCTGAAATTATTTATACAGCTTTCGTTGGATTATCGGCCATGATTGCCTGTATTTTAGTGCCAATTATATTGATTCAAAATGCATTTCTATTTTTTAAACGTAAAAGTGAAACACTTGAGACAAAGGTCGAGCCGCTGTGCAAGCTGTATCTATTTTTGAATGCCTGCTGTTTGCTCTATTGGCTTTATATTCAGTTTATTGGATGAACATATTTTACATAAATCCTATCATAATGTGCTTTAACTTCATTCAACCTCCTAAATTTGAAGAATATAATTGCTATAATTCATGCTGTTTAGATTGCGGGTTTGGAGTCCTGAATAATGAATAAAAAAATATTAATGAGCTTATGTGCAGCAGGTGCTGTAACAATTTCTGGCTGTACAACTGTGGCTGATATGGCTGGCGCGGATACCGCAACACTGAACGCGGCAGCGACTCAAGGTTTTAATAAAACGGTCACTGAAGCGCGCAACAGCAATACTTTAGACACCTCATCTGCGACTTATAAGCGTATTTACAGCGTGTTTACCCGCCTTAAGCCTTATGCCGATCAAATGAACCAAACCGGGACTAAATTTGACTGGCAGCTTGCAGTGCTGAAATCGCCGCAAGTCAATGCTTATGTGGCGCCAGGCGGTAAAGTTGTATTTTATACAGGGATTGTCACGAAGCTGAACCTGACAGATGCTGAAATTGCCGCGGTGATGGGCCATGAAATGGTGCATGCCCTAGAAGAGCATTCGAAGAATAAAGTTGGCGCGCAGGCGCTGACAGATTTGGCGCTGGGCATTGGCTTAAGCGCAGCGGGTGTCGGTCAGACAGGAACAGCGGCAGCGCAATTGGGCAGCCAAATTGGGATTGGCTTGCCCTATTCACGCAGTTTGGAAAGCCGAGCGGATCAGGGCGGCTTAATGCTGATGGCGCGGGCAGGCTATAATCCTCAGGCTGCAATTACGCTGTGGGAAAAAATGAATAAGCTTGAAGGCGCTGGCGGTTCATCATTCCTGTCGACTCACCCGTCAAATAGCCAGCGGATTGATGCCATGCGTAAAAACCTGCCGGCTGCGCAGCAGATTTACAACCAACGCAGATAAAGAAATTTAAAACACATGCGCAGGATATAAATTCCGATAAAAAAGCAGAGCCTATGCTCTGCTTTTTTATGCGATCTAATTTTTAAGTTAAACGGAGACGTTGTTTTAAGGCCGATGTTTATTCAGATGATGATGTGTACCTTGGCACTTGCATGCTAGCTAAGCAGGATTTGAAGTCATTCATCCCGATTTAGCTATCTATTCAATAGCCACAGCGGGTTTTATAATGCGCTTTTTTTAGCGCTAGTGCAGGCGCTTAGAGAATGATTGGGTGTTCACATATAAGTTTAACAATAAACTGTGCTGCAGTATGAAATGATCTAAAGCCGGATGAATAGCCGAAACTGCGCTGGGTGCGGAATATCATTTGTCATTTATCAGCAATAAAAAAGGCAAAGTAAAAACTTTGCCTTTTGCACGTCAGATCATAAGATCTTAGTGGTGGTGGCCGCCGGCACCGTGTACGTGACCGTGATCTAATTCTTCTTGAGAAGGTTCACGGATTTCAATGATTTCAACGGCAAAAGTCAGATCTTGGCCAGCAAGCGGGAAGTTTGCATCTACAACAACATTGTCGCCTTCAACTGCTTTAACAGTTACGATTTGAACGCCGTCATCAGTTTGAGCTTGGAATTGCATGCCAGCTTGAATATTGTCAACGCCTTGGAACATTTGAGCTGGAACTTCTTGTACTAGGTCTGGGTTGTATTCGCCATAACCTTCAGCAGCAGGAACAGTTACAGTAAATTTTTCACCAACTGTTTTGCCTAATAATGCTTTTTCTAGGCCAGGGATGATGTTGCCAGCGCCGTGCAAATAGGCAAGTGGTTCACCTTGAGATTGGTCAAGTGTTTCACCTTCAGCATTAGTCAATGTGTAGTGGAAAGAAACCACAAGGTTATTTGCAATAGCAGTCATGTTATTGATCCATTCAATTTTTTAAGGGTACATCATAAAGTGAAATTGCTTTTTTGTAGACTAAATTTACTAAAAAATTGCACTTTTACTATTCAGATGATGGTTTTTTCATTAATCGGGGTGAATATTAAAATTTCAATGCATTTTTATTTTTGGCGAGATTTTTCTGCTCACAAAATCTTTAGCGGTCAGTAAACCTGCATGCGCATAGCCGTAAATGGCGGCTTGATGCATGCGGTATAAAGACACATATATGGATTTTGCAATAAAGCCCTGCACATTAACCTGGCCTAATAATTCACCGACGGCTTTATTTTTACTGAGTGAAACTAAAGAGCCTTTATCTGAAAAGTTAAACATGGGCAGCGGCTGACCGTTCAGGCGGGCTTTTAAGGCTTCTGCCAAAAAAGACGCCTGCTGGCTTGCAACCTGCGCCCGCGGGCCAAGTACAGGCTCATCGGCCCGCGGCTGGCAATGCGCACAATCCCCAAAGGCAAAAATATTCGGGTCTGCCTTGGTCTGCAGGGTAGCATAAACGTCTATGCGGCCCATACGGTCTTTGGCAAAGCCTGGCAGGCTGGCAATGACTGGCGGGGCTTTAATGCCTGCTGCCCAGACCTTGAGTTCTGCATGAATGCTGCTGCCGTCATCAAAGTAAATTTTGTCAGCATCGACTTTTGCGACGCGCTTAGAGGTCAGCACATCAATTTTCATGCGGTCCAGCTGTTTATATGCATGATCGGCCAGTTTTTCGGGCAAGGCGGGCAAAATTCTGTCAGCGCCTTCAATTAAGGTGATTTGCACATTCTGGGGCAAGATTTTATTGAGCCCGAATTTATAAAAATTGTGCTTGGCTTCTGTCAGCGCGGCAGAAAGCTCTACGCCAGTCGCGCCAGCGCCAATAATGCCGATGTTCAGCTGGCGGGGTTCATTGCTGTTTTGCGCATCCAAGTACAGACGCAGCAGATCCTGCTGAAAAATTTCAGCCTGCTGCAGGCTGTCTAAATAATGGCAATGCTCGGATACGCCAGCTGTGCCAAAATCATTGGAAACAGAACCTACAGCTAAAATAAGGGTGTCGTAATGCAGCATCAAATTTTCGTCTGAACTGCCGTATTTTCCCAATGGTTTCCGGTTCAGAACAATGCGCTTTTCTGCAGGAATGATGTTTTCCAAACAGCCTAAAACAAACTCATAAGAATGCTTGGCGGCATGGGCATAATAATTGGTGGCTTCTTCATTGATATTCATGGTGCCGGCTGCAATTTCATGCAGCAGCGGCTTCCAGACATGGGTGAGTTTCATATCAACCAAAGTAATATGCGCTTTGCCTGATTTTCCAAGACTGCCGCCTAATTGTGTGGCTAACTCCAGACCGCCTGCGCCGCCGCCGACAATGACAATCCGGTGCAGATCACTATTCTTTTCAGGATTCATTGAAATGCCTATTTTTATTGTAAAAAAAGAAGATGGCAGGAGTATGCCATCTTCTTTTTATGGGTGTTTTTTGAATTGTCTTACAAGTTACATTATCTCACCGATAAGAATTCTGCAGGCCGATTATTGCTGCAATGGGTAGGTTTTTACAGCGCCTGAATCTGATGAGAAAATACCGAAAACACTTTTAAGCCAAAATAGGAAGCGTTCGAAAACATTGGCTTCATCAATATTTACGTCATCTTCAATATCAATGGTGTTGATCAGCTGGTTGTTTTGATACACATTTACAGTGACTAATTTCATCACTTGAGCCAAAGGTGCCGTGAGCAATTTCTCATTCACTTCGATATTCATATGCGTTTGAGTCTGCTGCAGCGGTTCAATGCCTTGCATTAAGCCATTGCCGGTATCCAGCATGATGCGCTGATGCGGCTGATCAAAGGTGTTCATATCAATGGTCAGCGCAGGGTCAAATAATGATGTGGTAATAATTTGCGGCTTTTTTGTTTCCACTTTAAACATTTTTAGAGTGGACTTAATGACTGGCAATTCGGCAATCAGCTGTTTGTCTTTTATGGCAACTTCATTGCGGGTATAGACATAAGCAAGGTTCATCAGCTTATGGGCTACTTCAGCGCGCTTCAGCCCGCTTTTAGTGCCCATAACCACTACAATTAAACGGCGGTCAGGCACATTATGCAGGCCAGATGGGCGGTTGGCAGTTAAGGCCAGGTTATAGCCAGCCGCTTTGGTAAAGCCGGTTTTCATGCCATCGACTGTCGGGTCTTGCTTCAGCAGGATATTGGTCGCTTTATGAAAATGATTGTTATAGCTGAAGCTGGTTTGTTTGGAATAGTTGAGATAGTCCGGTGTTTCCTGCACTAAGGCGCGGCCCAAACGCGCGAGGTCTGCTGCGGAAGAATAGTGCTCCGGCATAGTAATGCCTGCCGGGTTTTGAAAGTGGGTGTCATTCATGCCGAGCGCTTTGGCTTCTTTATTCATGCGCTCAATAAATTGCGGAAGCCCGCCGGAAATTTTCTCTGCCAGAGTGACCGCCGCATCATTAGCGGACATAACCACTAGGCCTGCCAACAGGTGATCAACCGTAATTTGCTCGCCTTGCTTTAAATACATTTGCGATTCATCCCACTGAACCACATTGACCACTGGGGTCGCCGTCAGAACTTCATTTTTATTCAAATGGCCCGCTTTGATTTCTTTCAGGGCAATATAGGCCACCATCATTTTGGTTAAAGAGGCAGGAGCGCGCTGTACATGGCTATTGTGTTCAGCAATCACTTGTCCAGATTGCGGATCTAGAATAGTCCAAGCTTCAGCTTCTACCGTTTCTGGATTGATGTTCAGCAGTGCAGCATTTGCTACCGTGGAGCATAAAGCGCATAGCGCCACGATGAAGTAAATTACGCGTTTCAATGAGATTCCTTATAGCCTTTCCGTAGGCCGAAAATACAAAAAATTTAAGGAATGCTATGCCTTTTTTTTTCCGCTGACTAGTCTTAATTGTAGACAATTAAGACTGTTGCGCACCGTTGTGTCAAAAAATGTTAAGCTTATTGCCAAGTTATCTTTTTTTATTTTGTATTGCCCATTATGCTGCATTATCAAATCGAATTTGACGATTATCGTCAGCACCTTATTCATGTCACTGCGCGTTTTTTGGCAGATCCTACGCAAGTGCTGTCACTGCCGTCTTGGATACCGGGAAGCTATTTAATCCGCGAGTTTTCAAAACATATTGAAGCGGTACGCGCTTACGATGAAGACGGGCGCCAGCTGCAGATTCAAAAATTTGAAAAGAATAAATGGCGCTTATTTAACACCGATCATGAGCTGATTACGGTTGAATATGATGTCTATGCTTATGATTTGTCAGTGCGCGGCGCTTATGTTGACCAGTCACGTTTATATGTGAATCCAGCTTGCGCCTGTTTAGGTTTGGAAGGGCAGGAACACAAGGCCATTGAAGCAGAAATTTTCTTGCCTGAAGAGCTGAAGCATTTCCAAATTGCCACCGGCTTAAAGTCTAAAACTTTGGTGAAAGGCCGTTACACCCTGTATGCCGACAATTATGCGCAGCTGATTGATTCGCCTTTTGAGCTTGCAGATCAAACACGGTTTAGCTTTGAAGCCGATGGCATTCCGCATGAGTTTGTGGTGTCTGGCAAACATGCCATGAATGCGCAGCGCATGCAGCAGGACATTGAAAAAATCTGCAGTACTGAAATTTCAATGTTTGGTGCAGCGCCGTTCACGGACTATACCTTTATGACCATGGCGACTGGCAGCAGCTATGGCGGTTTAGAGCATCCAAACAGTACGAGCCTGATTACACCGCGTGATGACCTGCCAAAAGCCGATGAACCGGAAGAGCCGTCAAAGGACTATCAGCGCTTTTTGGGCTTATGCAGTCACGAATATTTCCACTCATGGCTGGTGAAATTTATCCGCCCTGAAAATTTCGTCAATTATGACCTGAACAAAGAAGGCTATACTTCTTTGCTGTGGATCTTTGAAGGGTTTACCTCATATTATGATGACCTGATTTTACTGCGCAGCGGCGTGATTCATCAGGATTCATATTTGACATTGCTGAAAGCGCAAATAGACCGTTATTTGCAAAACCCTGGACGTTTCGTGCAGTCAGTGTCTGAGTCTAGCTTTGATGCATGGGTGAAGTTTTACCGTCAGGATGAAAACTCAAATAATGCGGGTACGAGCTACTATAACAAAGGCTGTCTAGTGGCGCTGTGCTTGGATTTGGGCTTGCGGATGCGCGGTTCGAGCTTGGATGCGTTAATGCGTAAGCTGTATGAAAATGCGCAAAATGGCATTCAAGTCAATGAACGCACCATTTTCGATTTATGTAAAGAACTGACGGGTGACAGCTGGCTGGAACAGATTAATCATTTGATCAATACCACAGATGAATTGCCGTTAGACCAGCTGTTCCCAGAGTTTGGTTTAAGCTATAGCCTGAAAAATGACAAAACATTGCCATTTGGCTTAAAGCTTGCCGATAAGCCTGAAGGCGTTCTGGTTCAGTCTGCGCGCCGTAATGGTACTGGCGCTCAAGCAGGCTTATCTGCAAATGACATCATTATTGCTGTTGATGGCTTGAAGGCGACAGCCAAACTGCTTGAACAGTATGCCAAGCAAGCGGGCAGTTATACTGTACTTGCATTCCGCCGTGATGAATTGATGTCTTTTGATGTGAAGGCTGCAGGTTCTGAACTGAGTGAAGTTGAACTGAAAGTTGTAGATCAGGCCAAAGCGGATTTATGGCTGAAAGCTTAATTTGATAAGCCTTTAATTTTAAGGTAAAACCCATACTTAGGTATGGGTTTTTTATTAGAAAAAGATGAATCAGAAAAGTTTAAATTGGGGTATTGCTATTACAGGCATTTGGTTGACTGTAATTATTATTGTTTGGTTTTTTGGAGGATTGAAATCTCCATCATCTTTAAATGAATTAGGTGATGCATTAGCAGGAATTGTCGCGCCCATTGCATTTCTTTGGCTGATTATGGGTTATGTCCAACAAGGTAAGCAATTAGATCAAAATACCAAAGCTTTGGAACAGCAAGAAAGAGCGCTTCAGTTGCAAATTGATGAGATGCAAAAAGGAATAGAGCAGCAAAGACAATTGGTTCAAACACAAAAAGAGCAGCAGTCGGAACAGCGGCAGCTGTTATTTCCGAAACTTTTCATTTCAGATTTTCAAGCAAGAGCTGCTTTCGGTAATAATCTGTCGGCAGACAATAGCTCAGGTGAATACATTTACGATAATGCAGTTTTTATTACTATATATTTTAATTTAGAAAACTTAGGTGAAGATGCCTATCACTTTAAAATTATTGAAAAAAAGACATTAGAGTGTTTAGAAAATATAGATCTTTTGAAGAGATCTGATAAAGCAGAAATGAAACTTCATCTATCAACAGAATTAGTTGATCAATTAAATTTGAATAAACAGTTAGAAGAACTCTTCAATGTGTCTTACGAATGTAAGAATGGATTTGAAATTCAAAGAGATTTATTCATGCAATTATATCCAAGAAACGTAAATTCACCATTTTTTCACGTAAACATGCATTTGGATAAAGAATTAAAGTATGAAGCATAAAAAAGCCCACTTACGTGAGCTTTAATATTCTTAAATCTTAACGGCCATTACGTCCGCGGCCGCGTGGCGCTTTAGTATTTGGGCGTGTCGTACCGTTGGTGCGGCGTTTCGGCTTCTCGCTATCATCCATTTGCCAAATACGCTTTGTACCAGACTTCTTCACAGAGCCATCTTTGTTTTTACGCACCATTGGCTTACCGCCCGTACCGCCTGGTTTTTTCACATAAGAACGTGAACGGTAAGGCTCTTCCGCAGGAATATTTTGGAAGTCTGGGTAAAGCAGCGGTTCAATCTCTTTTGTTTCACCTGGCTTTAAGTCCATTTGAACCAGACTGATTCCGCCAATTTGAGTGCGGATCAAGCGCAAAACTGGGAAACCTACAGCAGCGCACATACGGCGCACTTGGCGGTTACGGCCTTCACAGATTGAAATTTCAACCCAAGATGTAGGAATAGAGGCGCGGAAACGTACAGGAGGATCACGGTCCCACAACCATTCAGGCTGTTCAACTTTGTCCGCTTTGGCAGGAAGTGTCATGCCGTCTTTTAGCTCTACGCCTTTGCGAAGCTGCTCAAGTGCTTCTTCAGTGACATCACCTTCAACCTGAACCAAATAAGTTTTAAACTTTTTATTGGCAGGGTTGGTAATGTATTGGTTTAGACCGCCGTGATCGGTTAGGAAGACTAAACCTTCGGAGTCCATATCTAGACGGCCAGCCAAACGCAAAGTTGGATCGTCTACGAAGTCGGACATGGTCAAGTGCGCTTCGTCTTTACGGAATTGGGAGAGCACGTCATAAGGCTTATTGAGAATGACGATTTTCATATGAAATAGCTTCTTCACTAATATAAATAAAAGAAACATCGAGTTTTATTTAAGCGGGAAATAAGGCTATTTCCCTTATAAATCTCAAAGATGTTTGAATTCGATTAATCTATTATGCGTGAAGATAGAATGAAAGTATTGTGAATTGGCAAATATTTTTTAGATTGCCAGATAAAGAAGAAGGAGAATTACAGAAAATGGGTTATCAGAAAATTGCCGTACCCGTGGATGGCAGTAAAATAAGCGTAAATTCAGATTTGTCATTAAACGTGCCTAATCAGCCGATTATCCCTTTTATTGAAGGGGACGGCATTGGCGTTGACATTACCCCAGCCATGAAAGCCGTGGTTGATGCGGCTGTGCAAAAAGCTTACGGCGGCAAGCGCTCTATTGAATGGATGGAAGTTTATTGCGGTGAAAAGGCCAATAAAATTTACGGCACTTATATGCCGGATGAAACTTTGGAAGCGCTGCGCGAATATGTTGTATCGATTAAAGGCCCGCTGACAACTCCCGTAGGCGGCGGTATCCGCTCGCTTAATGTTGCACTGCGTCAGGAACTTGACTTATATGTCTGCGTGCGCCCAGTGCGCTGGTTTAAAGGTGTGCCGTCTCCTGTGCAGCATCCGGAACAGACCGACATGGTGATTTTCCGTGAAAATTCTGAAGATATTTATGCAGGCATTGAATGGAAAGCGGATTCTCCGGAAGCGAAAAAAGTCATCAAATTTTTAAAAGAAGAAATGGGCGTCACCAAGATCCGTTTTGAAGAGAACTGCGGTATTGGCATTAAACCGGTCTCTAAGGAAGGCACTCAGCGTCTGGTTCGTAAAGCCATTCAATTTGCGATTGATAACAATAAGCCGTCTGTGACGCTGGTTCACAAAGGCAACATTATGAAATATACCGAAGGCGCATTTAAAGAGTGGGGCTATGAACTGGCACTGGAGCGTTTTGGCGGCGAACTGATTGACGGTGGCCCTTGGGTTAAAATTAAAAACCCTAAAACAGGTAAAGACATCATTATTAAAGATGTGATTGCTGATGCATTCCTGCAGCAGATTTTAATGCGTCCATCCGACTATTCCGTAATTGCGACGCTGAACTTAAACGGCGACTATATATCAGATGCGCTGGCGGCCGAAGTTGGCGGTATTGGCATTGCTCCGGGAGCGAATATTGGCGGTGCGGTTCAGGTGTATGAAGCGACACATGGCACTGCGCCCAAATATGCAGGTCAAGATAAGGTAAATCCAGGCTCCATTATTCTTTCTGCCGAAATGATGCTGCGCGATATGGGCTGGGAAGAGGCTGCTGACTTAATTATCAAAGGCATTTCCGGGGCAATTGCGGCCAAGACCGTTACTTACGATTTTGAGCGTTTAATGCCGGATGCAACGCTGCTTCGGTGTTCTGAATTTGGCCAAGCCATTATTGATAATATGGAATAGCTGCCGGCAAGAAGCTCCATCCAGTTTCGAATAACCCGCATATATTGCGGGTTATTTGTTTGTAAAAGCTAGAATTTTAAAAAACTTGATGATATTTTGTACGGAAATTATAAGGGAAATAAAAAATGAAGCTTTACTGGTCAATTTTAATTTTGCTGGGAATGCCATGTTTAGCGCAGGCTGGCGCAGTGTATAAATGCAATCTTAAAGGTTCAATCATCTATCAGTCCAAGCCTTGTCCGGGTGCGACAGCAGATGCCAATTTTCAGCAAGAGCAGCGGCGGCTATACGGCCAAACCCGTGCTCCCATTCAGCCTAAAGCAAAAAATGGCACAACGAATGAAATTGCTGATACAGACGAAGGCAAAAAGAAAAGTTTAGCCATTGCGCAAGATGCTTACAAAATGACGAAAGAGCGCTAGGCCTTCAGTGTTGAAAGCAGCGCTTAAAGCAAGTTTGTATAGTGCCTAATTGCCGTCAAATAATAATCCCGCTTTTTGCGGGATTATTATTCGCATAAGTGATGCACATCCTGATTGTTTGGCCTGCAGCTTGGGACATGATCTGAAGGGATAGATAGCCCAGCGCTGCATCAGATGATTTTCAGATCTATTGCGGCATGAGGCTATGCAGGCTCAGTATTTGCAGTACAGTCGGGAAAAATTTTTACTCTGCTGAAGATTGTGTTTAATTAAGTTTGCATCGTTAGCAGTAGCGTTAATTCCGTAAATATTAAATTATCGGGCTGCTGAATTTATTCATTTTATTTAAAGTGTCATTACATTGAAGCATTTTGAAACAGCTCAGGGCTTGGAAACACGGATAACTGGGCTAAAGTGGTTATTGCCAAGATGTTGAATAAGGAAAGCTGAACAAAGCGGTATTTTTATCACAGATGGATACATGGCTTTAGGTGTATGCATTGATTTCATTTCACAGAGCAGGAGTTACATGAAATGGCCCGTCATCAGCAGCAACAGCAAAACCAGCAGCAACAGGATCAGCAACAGCAAAACCAGCAGAATCAACAACAGCAACAGCAACCGCAGCAAGATCAGAAATCTGGCAAACAGCAGCACAACCAGAAAAATCAACGCAATCAGCAGCAGCGCTAAAGTTTCAGCTGAGTTGCGAATGACAGTGTTTATATGGAGTTTTTAAAGATTTAGGCTCAATAGGCAAGGCATTGCTTTGGAATTAGACAGTGTTTTGGCTAAGAATAAAACCCATAGCAAAAGCTATAAAACAAACAGGCGTCAAGGGATTTGACGCCTGTTTGTTTTTGCCATCAATAGCAGTATTCTTTTCTGCTGGATGACAGGCTTAACTCACGGAACTACTGAGCCGCTATATGTGCATTGCTTCGTGTTGCCCAAAATAACTGCAAAGTGCCAATCAGCAAAACAGCAGAAGCAATCATGAATTGCTGATGATAGCTGACGCCAAAATGCTGCAGTGCGCTGAAGCTCAGCCCTCCGATCAATTGGATGGCGGCAAAAGTCAGTGTGGCAATGCTCCACAGCTTTTTATAGGCGTTGCCGTATAATTGCAAAATGGTGTAAGAGGTTAAAAAGACCACGGCAGGGTTGAGCAGGCCTGTCAAAAATGAGGACATAAAGGTAAAGAATGGGCTGATGTTAAGTACTGCCACGGCAATAGCAAAAACATAGGTGCAGTAAAGAATTTTTAAAGTGTTGAAATTCCCTAATTTCTTGGCTAAGAGATAAGAGCAGAATGCGCCTAGGGCGCTGCCGGAACCATATAGAATCCAGTTGAAATTCATCCAATATAAGTCCAGCTTTAACACTTGGGTTAAATAATCAATCCAAAATAATGAATGCGGCACATAAGCAAAAGCGCTGCAGCCATAGACTGCAATTAAGCTTAAAAATACGGTATTCAGCTGCACTTGCTCATGCTGTTTTACCGAACGGGTGCTGAGCAGCGGTTTAAAGTCTTGCAGCAGCACACTTAAGCAGACACTGATCGCCAGTGCAAATGCGCTTAAGATGAGCCAAGCGGTACGGACTGCGATTTGGTCCAAATAGGGCAGGAACAGCGTGGCCAGCAAAACTCCGATGCCTATGCCGCTAAAGCCGATAAAGTTGATTTTAAAACGGTCTTTTAACTCGCAGCACTGCGCCACAATGCTGGGTGAAAGAATCATGATCAGACCGCCGCAGATGCCGGAAATAACCCGCCAAAATAGATACCACAGGTCAGGAAAGCCGGAAAAGGCGCAGCTCATTAAACTGAACATGCCAGCAAAGGCTGCGGCTTGAATATAGGCTGCCATGACACGGGTTTGCGGCAAACGCATCGCCCAAAATGCGCCCATTAAATAACCCAATAAATTTGCACTGCCGAGGATGCTGGCGAAATGAGCTGTCCAGCCAAAAGATTCACGTGTTGTCGGTAAAAGCGCGGTATAGGAAAAACGCAGAATGCCAATGCCTAAACACATGCATAGGCATAAAAAAATACTTAATTTAACGCGGGTTGAGGACATCCTGTACTCATTAGGTTCTACATTTGCTTAAAAAATAGCATGAATAAGGCAGGTTTTGTAGGACTGTAAATCACAAAAAATGATAAAAAAGAGGCCCATATCCTCAGCTTGTATGTTTGTCTTGTACTCAGGCGTACAGTGAATAAAACGTTTAAGCTTGCAAATTGAATTTTCGAAAGAAAGGCATACAATCGCGATACTATTTTGCCACTGTCATAAATCATGAATCTTTCATACCGCGCTGATATTGACGGTCTAAGAGCGGCTGCAGTTTTATTGGTCATTTTCAATCATATAGGCTGGACTTTTTTTTCCGGCGGTTATATTGGTGTGGATATTTTTTTTGTGATCTCTGGTTATTTGATAACAACGACGGTGATTCATGATATTCAGACAGAAAAATTTTCAGTAGCTCGTTTTTATAAGAAGCGGGTGATCCGATTAGCGCCTGCGTATTTTACGGTATTGACTGCTGTATCACTTTGCGCTTGGCATGTGCTTTTACCTGATGATCTTATGACTTACTTTAAAAGCGTGCTGTATGCAACGTTTTTAATGGCTAATATTTTTATGCAGAAGGAAGTGGGAGATTACTTTAGTCAAAGTGTGCACGAAACGCCTTTGCTGCACTTATGGTCTTTAGGCGTGGAAGAGCAGTTTTATATTTTTTGGCCGTTGATCCTGCTGTTTTTTGTTCAGAAATGGGGATTTAAGCATGTCCTGTGGCTGATTGGCGCTTTATTTATTGTGTCTTTGGCCTATGCGCAATTTGAACTTCATGATAATGCAGAAAAAGCGTATTACAGCATGCCAGTACGGGCTTTCGAGCTGCTTTGCGGAGCATTGATCTGCTTTATGCCTAAAATTCAGTTGCCGGCCGCTGTAACTAAGCTCATTGTCTGGTTTAGTTTGGCGGTTATTTTTGCTACGGCATGCTTGATGGATCATAAAACGCCATTTCCGGGAGTAATGGCGCTGTTTCCCTGCGTGGCTGCTGCACTGATTATTTATGCTGGCGGTTCAGCGCCGCGGCACAATTTGCTGCTCAGCAATGGTTTTAGCCGATGGGTGGGGAAAATTTCTTATCCGCTGTATCTTTGGCATTGGCCGGTTATTGTTCTGTTTTATATGTATATGCGGCCGATGAATGAACTTAACCAGCTTTGGGTTCTGGCGATTTCCATCTCACTGGCATATATAACTTATATATTCATTGAAAAGCCCTCGAAACGCTTTGTCATGCTGCCGAATAAGACGGTGATTTTAGCGGGTTTTGTAATGCCAGCCTTGCTATTTTCCAGTGCGGCATTTTCGATGTGGCTGGAAAAAGGCTATCCGCAGCGTTTTCCCCAAGCGATCTATACGCAAACAGCGGCCTTGAATGCTTTTGCGCATGAGATCCGCTATAAATGCATGGATACTGAAGATCCCAGCACTTTGCCAAAACCTGAAGACTGCGTATTGGGCCGGCAAAAAGATGAAATTGATTTTTTACTGATTGGTGATTCACATGCCAATAGTTATAGCGGCATGCTGGATGTTTGGGCTAAAGATGCTCAGTTGCGCGGTTATGATGTGACACAAAGTTCAACATTCTATTTGCCAGATGTGCATACCTTGCAAATGAATTATGGCAAGTGGGTAGAATTAGAACAAACGAAGCAAAGAAATGATGCTGTTACTGAACATCTAGCGCATAAGCATTATCCTATGGTTATCTTGGCTGGCGGGTACTATCCGTATTTTCATCAGGGATGGAAATTGCAGGATGGCACAGAACACAGCAGCGAAGAGATCTTTGAAAAAGGGCTGATGAAAGCAATTGCAATTGCTTCCCAATCTGCTGACCAAGTGATCCTGCTGGATGATATGCCGCGTTTAATGCGGAATGATGTTCCCGCAGATTGCATTGTGCGAAATGAAATATTAAATACACGAGTCAATTGCGCTGTTTCCCGGCAAGTGTTTCAGCGGGATTTAATCCAGTTTTATAAGATGGTTGCGCGGGCAGAGCATCAGTTTCCACAGCTTAAGGTTATCCGTCCTGCCTCTTCAATTTGTGGCGCAGCATTGTGCAGCATCAATATAAATGGCGTGCCGCTGTACCGAAATAAAGATGATAATCATCTAAATTATATAGGTTCACAGCAATTAGGCTTAGCCTACATTAAGCAATTCGGCAATCCGCTTAAGTTGCATTAAATTTAACTTTATTATGAAAACTAAAAAACCGCACAACAGTGCGGTTTTTTAGTTTTGTGGCTTAACGCATTTTAGACAAGAAACGTCCTAAGCGTGTAATTGCTTCACGAAGTTCATTTTCTGCTGGCAGGAAGACAACGCGGAAGTGATCCGGTGTCGGCCAGTTGAAGCCCGTTCCTTGAACCAGCAACACTTTTTCAGCCCTTAAGAAATCCAGCATGAATTTTTCATCATCTTCAATTGGATAAACTTCAGGGTCTAATTTAGGGAAGCAGTACATTGCGCCTTCCGGCTTCACACAAGATACGCCAGGAATCTCATTCAGCATTTCCCATGCAATGTTGCGCTGTTCGTATAAACGGCCGCCTGGGCGGATCAGATCATTAATAGACTGATAACCGCCAAGAGCGGTTTGAATCGCATATTGCGCTTGATGGTTGGCGCACAGGCGCATAGACGCCAGCATGTCCAAACCTTCAATATAATCCATGGCGCGGGATTTATCGCCAGTGATGGCCATCCAGCCTGAACGGTAGCCTGCAATGCGGTACGCTTTGGACAAACCATTAAAAGAAATGCACAGCTGATCACCGGCTAAAGCTGCTACGGATACATGCTCAATGCCGTCATAAATAATTTTGTCGTAAATTTCGTCAGCAAACAAAATTAAGTCATATTTTTTGGCTAAGGCAACAATTTGTTCCAGCACATGGCGAGGGTATACCGCACCAGTCGGATTGTTTGGATTGATAATCACAATACCGCGGGTATTGGGCGTGATTTTGCTTTCCATATCCGCAATGTCTGGATACCAGTAGTTTTCTTCATCGCATTTGTAGTGAATGGCGGTGCCGCCAGATAAGTTAACGGCAGCAGTCCAAAGCGGATAATCCGGCATGGGCACCAGCATTTCATCGCCGTCATCCAGCAGGCCCTGCATCGCCATTACAATCAGTTCTGATACGCCATTGCCCACATACACGTCGTTTACATGCATGTTCAGAATGCCTTTTTGCTGGTAATACTGGCAAATGGCTTTACGCGCAGGGAAGATGCCTTTTGAATCTGTATAGCCAATCGCATTTGGCAGGTTCAATGCAACATCATTGATGATTTCTTGAGGGGCTTCAAAACCGAATGGGGCAGGGTTGCCAATATTCAGCTTAATGATTTTGTGTCCAGCCTCTTCCATTTCGTTGGCCGCTCGCAACACTGGCCCGCGAATGTCGTAGCATACATGCTCGAGCTTAGACGATTTCTTAATTTCGCGTGGGGTGTGGAAAGTGTTCGGCATTTTAATGTTCTCGGAAAGAGTGGAGGTCACTTTTGCATAACGGTATAAATAGCTTTTAAATGTCTCGGTTGTTACCAAATCGAGATGATGTTCATCTCTGAGTAAAGCAACAATTTTTTCATGCGTAAACCCTGCCTGTTGATATTGTTTAATCACGGGCAGCAGATTTTTAAAAATTACGCTCTTTTTCTGCGACATTTTTTAATCCTGAGCAAGAGTCAGACCAAGCCTAACACTAAATTTGCTCACAAAAAAGCATTTAATTTTTAGAATTGCTTACCTTGATTTTATATTTGCTTACCTTTTGCTTTTTTGAGCATTATATTGATTTTGTAAATTGTTGAATAAAGACTAGAAATTTAAGATTGAATGACGTAAATATACGATTATCCTATTTTAAATAGCACAATATAAAGGGACGTCATCATGGGAAAACTCAATAAAACAGAAAGAGAATGGCAACGAGAGTTATCGCCAGAAGAGTTTCGCATTACACGTCAGAAGGGAACTGAACCGGCTTTTACGGGAAAATACTGGAATACTAAGCAAGAAGGCACATATGTTTGCCGCTGCTGCGGAGAGCCATTATTTACTTCTGAAACAAAGTTTGACAGCGGATGCGGCTGGCCAAGTTTTTTCCGCCCTGTAAATGGGACAGTGATTGAGGAGCATCAAGATACATCGCACGGCATGCTGAGAACAGAAATTGTCTGTCATCATTGTGACGCACATTTAGGGCATGTTTTCCCAGATGGTCCGCAGCCGACAGGATTGCGCTATTGCGTGAATTCGGCTTCATTAGACTTAAAAACACAAGAAAAAAATGACGAGGAAACTTATCCATGACAAGCATTTATCAGTTTGAAGCTGAGTTGTTGGACGGTAAAAATAAATCTTTCGCAGATTACGAAGGGAAAGTTTTACTGGTTGTGAATACCGCAAGCAAATGCGGTTTTACCCCGCAATTTGCAGGATTGGAAAAACTGTATCAGCAGTATAAAGACCAAGGATTTCTGGTGCTGGGTTTTCCATGCAATCAATTTGGCGGGCAGGATCCGGGCAGCAATGATCAGATCGGCGCTTTTTGCCAAAAAAACTATGGCGTAGATTTTCCAATGTTTGCCAAAGTGGATGTAAAAGGCCCTGAAGCGCATGCGATTTTCCGTTACTTAACCAATAATTCTAAAGGCGTATTGGGAAATGGCATTAAATGGAATTTCACTAAATTTTTAATTGGCAAAGATGGCAAGGTATTAAACCGTTATGCGCCGACAACCAAGCCGGAAGCCTTGCAGGAAGATATTGAAAAGGCTTTAGCTGGTTAAAATTTTCCAAATATAAGATTTAAAGGCGCATAAGCGCCTTTATTATTTTCTTTCCGCCTGATGTTTAAAAAAATAAAACCCGCTGAGTAAAGCGGGTTTTATTTAATCTGGATCACATTTCATAAGCATTGCTCCGACAATGTCAAAGCAGCCTGTCAATGCGAATCTTAAAGCATTACAAAATTGCTTTCAGGCGCTGAATGGCTTCATCACATTGCGCAATATCGGCAACCAATGCCATGCGGACATGGTTTTCACCTGGATTTCCTTCAGGTGTTTCACGTGACAAATAACGGCCAGGAAGCACTTTAATATGCGCTTTTTCCATCAGCATCTTTGCAAAAGCTTCATCATTGTCTACTTTGAGCCAGTAATAAAAACCAGCATCGGGTTTTTTAAGCGGTAATAAGTGGCCTAATTCAGTTTGGAATAATTCAAATTTCGCGCGGTAGAGCTTACGGTTCTCTTCGACATGGGTTTCATCATCCCATGCTGCAATCGATGCTATTTGATGCTGCACCGGCATAGCTGCGCCGTGATAAGTACGGTATTTCAAAAAAGGCTTCAGCAGCGCTGCATCGCCCGCGACAAAGCCAGAACGCATGCCCGGCAAGTTGGAGCGCTTAGACAGGGAGTGAAAGACGACACAGTTTTTATAGTCATCCCGGCCGATTTCGGCGCAAACTTCCAATAAGCCTGCAGGCGCTTCATCAAACCATAACTCTGAATAACATTCATCTGATGCAATAACAAAGTTGTATTGGTCAGAAAGCGCAATCAGCTTTTTAAACTGTTCTTTAGACAATACCGCACCTGTAGGGTTGCCCGGTGTGCAGACAAAAAGCAAGGCTGTTTTTTCCCATACTTCAGCTGGAACGGCATCGAAATCGCCTATGTAGTTATTTTCTTCAGTGCAGTTGATGAAATAAGGCGTAGCGCCAGCAAGCAGTGCCGCGCCTTCATAAATTTGATAAAACGGATTCGGCATCACGACATAAGGCGCATCTTCACGGTTTACCAAAGCCTGCACAAACGAGAAGATGGCTTCACGTGTGCCGGAAACAGGCAGCACATGATTTTCAGCACTGATGCTGTTGAGCTTGAAACGGCGTGTTAGCCAGTTGGCAATGTTGCAGCGAAGTTCTGGTAAGCCTTTGCTGTTTGGATAAGTGGAGAGATGCTGGAAGTTGTCAATAATTGCCTGCTTCACAAATTCAGGTGCAGGATGCTTTGGTTCACCAATAGATAGTGGAATCAAAGGCAAATCTGCAGGTGTAACGTCCTGAAAAAGCTTATTCAGCTTTTCGAATGGATATGGGTGCAATAATGACAAACTAGAGTTCATGGAATGGTTACCGGTTCAAATAAGTTAATGATGGCCGCAAACTAAATGCGAGGCTTCGTCCAGCGCGGACTTCAGCTGAGCAGCGAAGGTTTCGGCTTCATCAGCATTCATTGGCGTGCCATCTTTTTTAGTCACAAAGAAAATATCTTCAGCGCGTTCGCCTAAAGTAGCAATTCTTGCAGAGTGAATATCCAGCCCCTGCATCATAAATAAACCGCCGACTTTGGCAAGTAGGCCAGGGTGGTCAAGTGTCGCAATTTCAACCATATTTTGCTGCAAGGCTTCGTTCAGTGAGATATCTACTGTATTTTCAATATCAAAGTGGCGCAGCTGGCGCGGAATGCGGCGCTGCATCAGGCCTGGATATTTATCAGACTGGCTGAGTGCTTTCACCAGCGCTTGAATCACGGTTTCCTGCCGTTCAGGGTCATTCAGCAGGGTGCCAAAACGGTCCAAGACCACATAGGTATCCAGACTGAATGCTTTTAATGCGGTAATAATCCGTGCATCCTGCACGTCTAAATTCATGCGGTCTAGAATGGCCACTGTTGTGGCAAAGAGGTTAGGCTGATCTTGCGTGTAAATAAAAATCTGCACGGCATCTTGCGCATATTTGCGGTGCGCGCGCATCAGTACCAGCGGTTCAGGATTATCGCCGTGTTTCAGAATCGCGCGGGTGTGCCATGCAATTTCATCAGCAGATTCCTTAATGAAGTATTCATCGCCTAATTCCTGCCAGACTTTTTCCACTTCGTCCAATGAGAATTCTTCGACCAGCTGTTCGCTGGCCGCAAATTTTGTGTCTTCAATCAGCATTTGATAGTCGACTGGACGGCCAAGGCCGGAACGGATCACATCGCGCGCTTGGGTGTACAGCTGGCGCATCAATGATGCGCGCCATGTATTCCATAATGTTGGATTGGTGGCGTTGATATCTGCCACCGTCAGGGCATACAGATAATCCAAGTGTTCCATGTCGCCCATTTTCTCTGCGAATGTGCGCACAACATCAGGGTCTGAAATATCTTTTTTCTGTGCTGTCACCGACATTTGCAAATGATTGTTGACGAGCCAGGCGACAAGATTGGCTTCGCGCTCGCTAAAGCCATGCGTCATGCAGAATTTAATCGCATCGGCTGCGCCCAGCTCGCTGTGATCGCCGCCGCGGCCTTTGGCAATGTCATGGAAAATAGCCGCGAGGTAAACAATGTCTCTGCGGGCAAGGCGCTGGAAGACTGAGCTGACTACAGGAAAATCCTTAGCAAATTCAGGTTCTTTAAAGCGGTTTAAATTACGGATCAGCAATAAAGTATGCGCATCAACCGTATAAATATGGAATAAATCATACTGCATCAGCCCCATGATTTGCCCAAAAGCAGGAATGTAATTGCCTAAAACACCGTAGCGCTTCATGGCAACCATAGTGTCATACAGACGGTAAGGCGAGCGGATAATAGCCATAAACATGGCTTGGTGTTCTGGGTTATCCCTGAAATTTTGATTGATGCGTTTTGCAGCCAAAGTCAGCAGGCGCAGTGTGCGCGCGCGGATGCCAGTAATTTCAGGACGGTTCGCCAGCAGATAGAAAATTTCTAAAATCGCGCTTGGATTTTCTGAAAAAATTTTGTGATGCTGCACAGCCAGTTTGCCGTCAACCAGCTTAAAGTTGCTGTTAATCTCTTCAATGCTGCGGCTATAGTCCGGCAGGCGCGGAGTAATAACCGATTCATTGAAATACGCCAGCAGCATTTCATTTAAGGTGGATACTTGCTGCGCATTGCGGTAATAGCGCTTCATGAACTGTTCAATTGGATAATTCGGCGATTTATCCTCTTCGCGCACATAGCCGAATTTCGCTGCGATTTCACGCTGATAATCAAACAGTAAGCGGTTTTCATCGCGTTTGGTTAAACGGTGCAGATGATGGCGGATTTCCCAAAGGAAACTTTCAGCCGCCTCTAGTACGCCCAGTTCAAATTCGGAAATAAAACCCAAATGTACAAGATCATAAATGCGGTTAACACGGAAATGGCGCTTGGCGATCCAGCCAATCTGGTTGATGTCGCGGATGCCGCCCGGCGCATTTTTAATATCGGGTTCTAGGTTGCTTTCTGTGTTGTTGTGCTGTGCATGGCGTTTAAGCTGTTCCTGCATTTTGGCATCATAGAACGTTTTGTCTGTCCATGTTTGCGAAACAATGCGACGCGGCCATTTGGCTAAATGCTGATTGCCGCTGATTAAACGCGATTCGATCAGTGCTGTTGCTACGGTTAAATCATTGGTCGCTTGTGTTACGCAGTCAGCAATGGTGCGCACACTAATGCCGGGTTTGAAGTTACCGACATCCCAAAGAGATGAGATAAACGTTGAAATCAGTTTTTCATCTTCTTCAGAAATACTGTCTTCTGACAGAATCATGATGTCGACGTCAGAGTAAGGCAGCATTTCGCGGCGGCCATAACCGCCAACTGCAAACAAACCTAAATTTGTCTGGTCTAAGTGGGCATGTGTCCATAAAAATTGCAGCGCTTCATCAATAATATTGGAACGCGCCAAAATCACATCACGGATAGACTGTCCATTGTCAAAATATTCCTGCAGCTGATTTTCAACATCTGTGCGCCATTGATTGATTGCTTGAATGTCTTGATTACTTTTAATGTAATTCAGCAGCGGTAAAGTATTGATCATGAACAGTGGTCCGTTATGGTGTTGCAAGCTTAGTTTTGATGAACACTGACTTGCTGCGCAGTAAATTCGGCAAGTTCGCGCGCCTGATCTGTTGTTTCTGCACGTGCAGTTGCGACACCCATGCGGCGGCGTTTAAAACCTTCTGGTTTGCCAAAGAGGCGCAAATCAGTATTTGGATTTGCCAAAGCAAGATTTAAGCCAGAAAATGATAAATTCGTGTCATCAACCCCCGCATAAATGACCGCGCTGGCTGCTGTACTATGGCGTGCAGTATTTACCGGCAAACCTAAGATTGCGCGCGCATGCAGTTCAAATTCGCTTTGGAATTGAGAGGCAAGCGTGACAAGGCCTGTATCATGCGGGCGGGGGGATACTTCACTAAACCACACTTTGTCGCCTTTGACAAATAGTTCAACGCCAAAAATGCCGCAGCCGCCAAGCGCAACGGTCACTTTATTGGCAATGCGTTTAGATTCTTCCAGAGCGGCAGGTGCCATGGCTTGCGGCTGCCAGCTTTCAACGTAATCGCCAGCGTCTTGGCGGTGGCCAATCGGATCGCAGAATGATGTTTCTATTTCACCTGTTTCAGCATTTTTAGCGCGCACGGTCAGCAGGGTAATTTCAAAATCAAAATCAATTTGCGATTCCACAATGACTTTGCCTTGATTCACCCGTCCGCCTGTTTGCGCATATTCCCAAGCGGCATCCACTTCTGCAAAGCTTTTTACGCGGGATTGGCCTTTGCCTGAAGAAGACATCACGGGTTTTACAAAATTTGGGTAGCCAATATCGTCGCAAGCGGCGCGGAAAGATTCCAGTGTATCGGCAAAACGGTAAGCAGATGTTGGAAGGCCTAATTCTTCAGCAGCAAGGCGGCGTATGCCTTCACGGTTCATGGTGAGATTAACCGCTTTGGCGGAAGGAATCACCGTGGCAATATTCTGCTCTTCAATTTCGACTAAAACCTGCGTTGCAATTGCTTCAATTTCAGGAACAATCAGATTGGGCTGTACTTGATTAATCAGCGCTTTCAGTGCAACTGGATCGGCCATATTCAGCGCATAAGAGAAATGCGCAACTTGCATGGCTGGGGCGTGTTCATAACGGTCTGCAGCGTGGACTTCTACACCTAAACGCTGCAAAGAAATCACCACTTCCTTACCCAGTTCGCCAGAGCCTAAAAGTAAAACCTTAAAAGCAGAAGATTGAAGTGGGGTACCAATAGTCACGCTCATGTGAATCATCCATGCTTGATTTTATGGGCTTTTAGCATAACAGAACTGACTGATGGATTAAGCGCCGATTCACAGAAATAAATGATATTGTCCAACAATTTTATTTATGAAGAAACGCTGGGAAAGGATGGCCGCGCAGCGCCTATGATCATCACAGGCGCTGTGCATAATGCGAGTGCGTTAAAGGCTTAAAAATTGAAAGGCACATAGGTATAGACCAAACCATAGGTGAGTGCTGCGGTCAGCGTGGCGGGAACAATTTTCTTGAATTTAAAATATAAGCCAGCAAGCACGATAAAGCCCGCCAGCATCGCCATGCTTTTATTCGGTGTTTCTAAAAGTGGGGGTAAAGTAGCAACCACCAGCATGGAGCTAATGGCTGAAATGCCAATCGATCCTAGAGCGATTTTTAGCCATAATGAGCCGCGCTGCTGAGTGCCTTGCTGGAATTTTTGAATAAAATAAAATGGTCCAAAGCGTGAAGCAAAATTGGCAATGCCAACCAGGAGGCCAACTAAAATAATTTCTAAGCTCATCCTAGCCTCCAATATGCTCTGGGTCTGGTTGTTTCAGCACATAATGCTTAAATAATCCTGCACAGATACCCGATGAAATGCCAATGAAAATGGCGGCAGATAAATCGATAAAATAACAGGCAACGGCAGAAACGATGATAGTCACTGCGACGACAAAGGTATGCTTTTTCTCAAAGGCAGCCAATAAGAAGCTGAGGAACAGTGCTGGCAGCAGGAAATCCAGTGCAGCTTGCAAAAACTGAGGCAGATTGCTGACTTGATCGGCAAACAAGCCGCCTAAAAAAGACCCTAGCGCCCATGACATCCAGCTGAAAAGGCTGAGTCCCAGCATCCATGATTCAGACCATTCCTGACGGCGCTGTGACAGCTTGATCATGCCGGAAGCAAAAACCTCGTCAGTCAAACCCCATGCCCAAACGGCTGTTTTCTTTAGGTTTAAGCGGTCTTGAATCAGGTTTTGCAAGGCTGGGCCGTAAAGTAAATGGCGGATATCCAGCGCGATGACAGTAAGCGCCGTCATCCAAATGGATGTGCCGCTGCCCAATAATGCAACCACTAAAAATTGACTGGCGCCCGCATACATAGAACAGGAGAGAAACAAAGCTTCCCATGCGCTGAAGCCGAATTGGGTTGCAGATACGCCAAAGGCAAAAGAAACAGGAAGATAGGTAAAAATAATGGCTTGGCTGTCTTTAGCGCCTTGCCAAAAGCCAGCAGGCTGTACTGGAGAAGGACTGTACTCTGACACGACACACCTTAGCGGGAGAGTTGATCAATGGGTCAAATAAGATTGTGTATTGTAGCTGAATTTACTAGCATAGTGCCGAAATGTTTGTATGAGTAAACTTAAGATGTTCAGCTTTACTTCGAATGCTTTTAAAGCAGTCATTTTGGCCAGCAGTGTGCTGTTCCTGCAAGCCTGCGGCAAACCGTCAGATCAGGCAGAAGAAAAGGTTGTGATCAAGCCTGCACCAAAACTCAGCAATGACGCAACGACTTATGCAAATGAAGCATGGAAATTCATTAATCAAGTAGACGGGCTAGTTTACAGCAAGAAGCTTGATCAGCTGGAAGAGCACGTCCGCAAGCCGGCTCGCAAGCTCAGCACAGACTGGCGCATTAATGTCAAAATGACGGATTCGGTGACTGAAGGCAAATATGCGCTTTGCCGTAAAGCGCTGACCAGTTTGGAAATTTGGGCCAGGGAAACCATGGAACAGACTGATACAGCGGCACAAAAGCAGGTGGATTATGAGAGAGATAAAAAGCAGTGCCAGGGTGCAATTGAAAACCCGGATTTAGGCAATACAGATCCGAAAAAAGTGGGTGTTTGAGTTT
Source organism: Acinetobacter bouvetii DSM 14964 = CIP 107468 (assembly GCF_000368865.1). Classification (GTDB taxonomy): domain Bacteria; phylum Pseudomonadota; class Gammaproteobacteria; order Pseudomonadales; family Moraxellaceae; genus Acinetobacter; species Acinetobacter bouvetii. The sequence continues at coordinate 692,192 of NZ_KB849727.1, read as the reverse complement.
TTTTCAGGCCGCAAAGGCAATTCCATTGCGGCTTTTTGAATCATCATAAAAAATAAATCTGTAGAAATAGATAATCATTAATTTAAGAAATCTCATATTAAAAATATTTTTTATTTAATAAGTCTTGCATCTTAATGAGTATGATGAACTTGCTTGGTTAGCGTTGTTTTATCTTTTGTATTTAGTCTAAATTATTAATTTATCAATATAAAAAATATGAATCCTAAAGTGGGAATGGTTTTATTTAATATCTTAAAACGCTGAGTAATATAAAAATACAATAACATTATAAAAAATGAAAATTATCGCTATTTGATAAAATGTGTAAAAATATCCTCGTAAAAGATGAGTTGTATCAGTAAATTTAAAGAAGATGAATGGGTGATTAATATGAAAAAAGCATTAGTGATGCTAGTTCTATTTGCCGTTATGACCGCAGCTGCAAATGTACAGGCAAATACAAAAGGACAAGCCGATTCCAGCTCCCAAGAAGTAGCGGCCTGTACCAATGGTTTTGATAGCGTTAATGTCTGCGAGTTATTGTCTTAAAATTTTCTAGTGACATACTAAAAGCACTGTTTTAAATCACAAAAAAAAATCGTTCCGAAAGAGTGCGCAATACTGCACTGAAATTGCACACAGATGCTGTGTCAAATTCAGAATTGAATCATTAAGTTTGAGGCAATGCATGCGCAATCCGATGCAGCAGAGCAGCATCCAGTATTTCAATTTTACGAAAAGCCACTTTCAGCACGCCAAGCCTTTCCAGTTCTTGCAGCTCTTGGTTAACCGTCTGTCTGGAGCATACCAGCAGCTGCGCCAGCCGCTCTTGTGATAGATGTATGCTGTGCTGCGCGATTTCAATGTGATTGCCATAGCCATTTAAAATAAACAGCAGGCGCTGCGCTAAACGCTGTGTGATATTTTGCGTCTGTATGGAAATCAGTTCTAAAAATGCGAAACGCAGTTTCTGGCTGGTGAGCTGCGCGATATGAAACCAAAATTGCGGATGCAGAGTCACAAGCTGCTGAATGCTGCTGCTGGGCAAATGCAGAATCGTGGATTTTTGCATGGCAATGGCGTCATGTGAGCGGGGCCGCTGATCGACCAGTGAAATCTCACCGAACCACATAATCGGTTCTGCAATGGCAGCCAGCGCTTCTTTGCCGTGAATATTAATGTAGCCTAAGCGTACAGCGCCTTCCAAAACTGCATATAAGCCATCAAAAGAATCACCTGAAAGGAAAATATTTTGATCCTTTTGCACTTGAAGCAGCTGAGCATGTTCTAAAATATAGTGCTGATAAGCTGGGCTGAGCTGCGCATACCAGAAATTATTCTTTAAATGCGGCAAATATTGCGGATCGAGCATTAGGGTAAATTCCATTTATATTTTTTGACTTCAGTTGTCGGCTGAGCGACATCTTGCTTACCATTATTCTTATATAGTGAAAGCATAATCGGTACAAGGATGCATCACCATGACTAAACTCGAACAGCTGCTGAGCCAGTATGCGGCTTATCATTTGAACCACAAAAATATTGTGAGCCATTTTGCCGGTATTCCCCTGATTGTTTTTTCTATCATGTGTTTAACGGCTCGGGCGGGCGTGATGCTGTCTGGATTTGAATTAACACTGGCTTTAGTGATTATGGCCATCACCATTATTTATTATTTAAGTCTGGATAAAATTTTCGGACTGATTATGCTGGCCATTTTTGCGCTGGCTTATCCGCTGGCATACTCAATTGCGCAATGGCCCTTGGCCGCATGGCTGCTTGCCAGCATCGGTTTTTTTGTTGTCGGCTGGATTATTCAGTTTATCGGGCACTTTTATGAAAAGAAAAAACCAGCCTTTATGGATGATGTGATTGGCTTAGCCATAGGGCCGTTATTTGTGTTAGCGGAAGTGGTGTTTATGCTGGGCTTTAGAAAAGAGATAGAACAGCGCATGCTGGAAGAAGCAAGAAAGCAGCGGGCATTGATGGATGCCAAAATCATGAACATCTCTTAATTTAAAAAGCTGAATGATAAAAAAGCCGGTTTATTGAACCGGCTTTTTTAACCTTATGGTTTGGTCTTATTCATCTCGGTATGGGTTTTATTCATATCTGTTGCCGGCTTGTTCATTTTCATATTGGCATTGTGCATATTTTGCTCTGCAGGTTTCATCATATTGGCGTGTTCTTTAGCAGCCTGGCTTTTGGCTTTTTCATGCGGTTTAGCGGCATGCATTTTGGCTGGAACACAGGTGCCGCCTTTATGATTGGGGCCTGTGCCGCCGGTAGCGGTTGTTCCTTTAGGGCATGCAAATGCTGTTGCGCTAAGCATGGTGAGGATTGCTGCAGTCAGGATTGTGCTGAGTTTTTTCATTGCTGTTATTCTTTGGAAACAGGCATCAGCGCCTGTTTCCAAATTAGGCAAATATGATTCATGATTCAGTTGCAATGCGGTTGCTGAAACGCAATCAACTGCAGTGAAATTGTGGGTTTTTTTGAGATTTTAAGCAGGATTTAAGCTTGTATTGATCAAAAAATAACAATCAGAAAATTAATCAAAGAGCATCATTTTTTATGAATTTTAATCAAAATACCGCAGAACATAGAAAGAAAAGAATCTAGCATAACGAACGCACATGCTGCGCATCGCAGCGTTTATGAAAGATGGGCAATGCAAAAATTTTGAAAATAAAAAAGCCAGCTTAACGCTGGCTTTTCCAATTGGGTTTAAACGTTAAAACGGAAGTGCAATACATCACCGTCTTGAACGATATATGTTTTGCCTTCTAAACGCCATTTGCCAGCCTCTTTCGCGCCAGCTTCACCGTTGTACTGAACAAAGTCATCATACGCTATGCATTCAGCGCGGATAAAGCCTTTTTCGAAGTCAGTGTGAATAACGCCAGCCGCTTGCGGTGCCGTTGCGCCAATTTTAACTGTCCAAGCGCGGACTTCCTGTACGCCAGCCGTAAAGTATGTTTGCAGGCCAAGTAAGCCATAACCTGCGCGGATTACGACATTTAAGCCTGGTTCTGCCATACCTAAAGCTTCTAAGAATTCAGCACGGTCTTCATCTTCAAGCAATGAAATTTCAGCTTCAATTTGGTTGCACAGCGGCACCACAATTGCATTTTCTTCAGCAGCTAACTTTTTTACAGCATCAAGGTGAGGGTTGTTTTCAAAACCGTCTTCCGCCACGTTGGCAATGTACATTGTCGGTTTTAAAGTCATTAAGCCGAAACCGCGTACTAGCTTGCGTTCATCATCGTCTAAGTCCGCAGCGCGGGCAGGTTTGCCTTCTTCAAGTAAAGGCAAGATCTTGTCTAAAACCGCTTTGGTTGCAATCGCGTCTTTGTCGCCGCCTTTGGCAGATTTTGCTAAACGTGTGATTGCTTTAGTAATTGTATCTAAGTCAGCCAGCGCCAGTTCTGTGTTGATGGTGGCAATATCGTCCAGCGGGTCAATTTTGCCATTTACGTGAATCACGTTTTCATCTTCAAAACAGCGCACTACATGAGCAATTGCATCGGTTTCACGGATATTTGCAAGGAACTGGTTGCCCAAGCCTTCGCCTTTAGATGCGCCGGCTACAAGGCCTGCGATGTCGACGAATTCCATCGTGGTTGGGATGACGCGCTGCGGTTTAACAATAGCAGTCAGTTTATCCAATCGTGGGTCAGGTACAGGCACGATGCCTGTGTTTGGTTCGATGGTACAGAATGGGAAGTTTTCTGCAGCAATCGCAGCTTTAGTCAATGCATTGAAAAGTGTAGATTTACCAACGTTCGGCAAGCCGACAATACCGCAATTAAAACCCATGAAATGACTCACACAGTGTTATATAAAAATTGCCGATGATTTTACATGAAAGCCATGACAAAGTCATGGCTTGGTTGAGCTGCGGGAGCAGGCAAATACGTTAGGCTCAAATCTTGCGCTTATCCAGCTGTGCGGAAATGGTATCTCCGGCAGCCTGCACCAGCATGACTAAAATGACCAGCACCACAATCACCGCCAGCATGATGTGCATATCAAAGCGCTGATAGCCATAACGGTAGGCAATATCGCCCAAGCCGCCTGCGCCAATTGCGCCTGCAATGGCAGATGAATTAATCATGGTGACGAGGGTGACGGTAAAGCCTGCGACAATGCCCGGCAGCGCTTCAGGCAGCAGCACATGCCAGATAATTTGCTTGCGGTTGCAGCCGATGGCTTGCGCGGCTTCAATCAGGCCATGATCCACTTCGCGCAGGCTGACTTCAGCGATACGGGCAAAAAATGGCGTCGCAGCTAAAGTCAGCGGCACAACGGCGGCCCAAACGCCATAACTGGTGCCGACAATCCAGCGGGTCAGGGGAATCAGCGCAACCATCAAAATTAAAAATGGCACAGAGCGCGTTACGTTCACGATCCATCCTAAGCTTTGGTTAATGCCTTTAGATGGGTAGATGCCATGTTCAGAGCTGATAACCAGCAGAATAGCCAACGGCAGGCCAATTAAAAACGCCAGAATGGCCGAAGACCCAACCATCAAGAGGGTGTCGATCAGGCCAGTCACTAATAAATCAATAAGCTGATTTTGCATAACCCAGCACCTCCAGCTGTGCAATAGACGGTTTTAATTTGGCAGACAATGCGTTGAAATCAGCATCGGTTTGCTTCAAAGCAATAATGAATGAACCAATCAGATAGTTTTGAATGGTATCGACATGGCTTTGCAGTAAATGCACAGGCGCATCAAACTGTTCAAAAATCGTCTTTAAATTGGGGGATTGATCAACGGCAGATTCATAGCGCAATTTTAAAATGCTGTAAGCGCTGTCTGGCTGTATGTCCGGCAGATAATCAATCGGAAGATCCAGCTGTTCCAGATTCAGCAATTCCTGCGTGATTTTTTGCTGCGGTGATGAAAACACTGACCAGACTTGGCCTGATTCTGCAATTTCACCGTGATCAATCACCACGACCTGATCGCAGATTTCACGGATCACCTGCATTTCATGGGTGATGAGTACAATGGTAATACCTAACGTCTGATTAATTTCTTTCAGTAAAGACAGGACAACCGAGGTGCTTTCCGGGTCAAGCGCAGAGGTTGCTTCATCACACAGCAGCACTTCCGGGTGATGCACCAGCGCGCGGGCAATGCCGACACGCTGTTTCTGACCGCCGGACAGCTGAGAGGGGTAACTGTCAGCTTTATTGCTCAGTCCAACTAAATTGAGCACTTCATTGACACGCGCATCAATCTGATCTTTCGGATAGGACGCGACTTTTAACGGCAGCGCGACATTTTCATAGACTGTTTTGGCTGACATTAAATTGAAGTGCTGAAAGATCATGCCGGTTTTTTGACGCAGCTGAATCAGCTCTGCGTGATTGAGCTGAGCTAAATCTTGCTGGTGAATATGAATACTGCCGTCACTCACGCTTTCCAAACCATTCAGTGTGCGGATCAGGGAGGATTTGCCTGCGCCGCTTTTGCCGATAATGCCGAAAATGGAGCCTTTAGGAATATCTAAATTGATATCCTTCAATGCATGGACCTGTGTTCCTTGAACAGTATAATATTTATTCAGGTTGCGGATTTTAATATAGGGAACGGAAAATTCCGTATGTGCGCCAAAACTAACCATGGTCATTCTCCTTATTTCCAGCCTGCAAACCACATGCCTTTGCCAAAGTCGCGGTCTAAAATCGCTTTCACTTTTTCAGAGTTCTGAAAGGTGCTGACAAAGGCGGCCAATTTTTGGTTTTCATCCGCATAGTCTTTGCGCGTGACAAAAAGGATCGCGTATTTTTTATCAATCGGGTCTAAAAACAGCGCGCTGTGCGGGTCCGCTTTTTTTGCCATGTTTAAGTAATGCGGAAAGCCAAAGATTAAATCGGCATCGTCATAGGCGAGCGCAGTTTGCGGGCCTTCAACTTCAAGGAACTGCAGCAGTTTCGGGTTGGAAACAATATCGGCAAGGGTTGAATGTTCATTCTTGATATCTTTGAGCTGAATCAGTCCGGCGCGATTCAATAGAATTAAAGCGCGGGCGGAATTGACCGGGTCGCTTGGTATGACCACGCGCGCTTTTTGCGGCAGTGCGTCCAGTGTTTTATAGTGTTTGGAATACAGGCCAACATGGCTGCCGCTACCTGTGGCAAAAGCATGCAGCTTATAGCCGGTTTGCTGCACTGCATTGGCAAGAAACACGCTTTGCTGGAAAAAGTTGGCGTCAATATCGCCATTTTGCACGGCAACATTTGGCGCTTGCCAGTCGGAGAATTCAATCAGCTCCACATGGATGCCTTGCGGTTTAAGGTCATCCGCGACACTTTGCAGCAGTTCAGCATAGGGCGGACTAATGCCGATTTTCAGCGTATTGCGCTGCGTGTGCTGCGTTGACCAGCGGTAAGCAATGAGGCTGAGCGCGAGGACAGCCGCCGCAATGGCGATTGTCCAAATTTTACGGTTTTTGCGGAGTAAACTTGGCATCGTGCAACCCTTATTTCCAGCCTGGGAACCAAAGTTTTGCGCCAAAGTCAGCATCCAGCGCCTGTTTTACTTTTGGAGAATTTTGGTAAATATCAACAAATTTGCGCAGCTTGCCGTTGGTGTCTTGGTAGTCGTCACGCACCGCAAATAAAATGGCAAAGCGTTTGTCAGTATTAGAGTCAAACAGCAATGCGCTTTCCGGATCTGCCGTTTTGGCCAGACGCAAGTAATGCGGGTAGCCAAAAGCCAAGTCGGCATCGTCAATAGCGCGGGCAGTTTGCGGGCCTTCAACTTCAATAAACTGCAGTTTTTTCGGATTTTCAGCAATATCATTTACACCAGACAGGAAGTTATCCGGCTGTTTCAGCGTAATCAGTTTGGCTTGCTGCAGCAGCTGCAGGGCGCGGCCTTGGTTAACAGGGTCATTTGGAATGACAACTTTTGCATTTTGCTGAAGTTCGTCAAAGCTTTTAACTTTTTTTGAATACAGGCCCACATGTGTGGCAGCGCCGACATCAAAGGCTTTGATTTTAAAATCAGTTTCTTTTTTTGCATTGTCTAAAAATGGCTGATGCTGGAAAAAGTTGGCGTCTATATCGCCATGATCTAAAGTAATATTGGGGGTATTCCAATCGGAAAATTCCACCAATTTGACATTCAGCCCTTGCTGTTTAGCTTCTTCTGCAGCCGCCTGCAGCGGTTTGGCAAATGATGGGCTGATGCCAATCACCAATTCATCTGCAACTGATTTTTTCTGATGATTCCAAACCAGCAGTCCGATAATCAAGACGGCTGCAATTGCGCCGATCAATGTCAGTTTGGATTTTGAATTAAGCGCCATAGGTTTCCTCGAAATTTTTAAGTCTGTGTAATGTGTTTATTCAGTGTGCTCGGCAGATTGCGGCGCCAGCTTTTGCGCTGCGCTGTGCAACCGGTATTGGTCAGCAGGGTGCGGAGCAGACAGGCGGTTGCCGTTTTGGAACAGCTTGTTGCGCAAGCTGCCATGCGCATACTCAGTTTTGTAGCGCCCGCGCTGCTGCAGCTCTGGAATGACCCAACGGATAAAATCCTGATGTGATTCTGGCGCAACCGTGCGGGTGAGGTTAAAGCCGTCGACTCCAGTCTCATCCAATAGATCAATAAGCTGCTCGGCAACCGAAGCGCCGCTGCCGACAATCAGGGGGTAGCGCCCGCCGAGTTTGAGCTGCGCCTTTAAATCCTTTGGTGTGATTTTCTGTTCTTTGAATTTGCTGTTGACTGAGGCAATGCTGTTGGTTTTCTGATAAGGAATCGCTTCATCATCTGAAAATTTGCTCAGGTCCATGCCGACCGAGCTGGAAAAATGCGCGAGGCCAGCTTCCGGGCTGGCATAGCGGATATATTCAGCCAGCTTCTCCTGCGCCAGTTCATCGGTTTCTGCCGTTACCACGCTGATGCCGACAAACAGCTTGATGGCATGCGGGTCACGGCCTTGTTCCAGCGCTTGGGCGCGGATTTTATCCACCTGCTGCTTTATTTTTTCAGGCTTGTCTGCGCCGATAAACATTCCTTCTGCATGCTGTGTGGCAAATGCAAGGCCTCGCGGGGAAGCGCCTGCCTGATACAGTACTGGTGTCCGCTGGAGAGAAGGCGACACCTGGAACACGCCCTGGCTTTGATAAAACTGCCCTTGATGCTGAATGGCATGCACTTTGGCCGGGTCAGAGAAAATCCGCCGGGTTTTGTCTTTGCGCACGGCATCATCTTCCCAAGAGCCTTCCCAGAACTTATAGCAAAGTTCTAGAAACTCTTCGGCTTGTTCATAGCGCAGGTCATGATCTTTTAGGCCTTTTTGTCCAATCAGCCGTTCAGCGCTGTCTAAATAGCCGGTGACAATGTTCCAGCCAATGCGGCCTTGGGTCAGATGATCCAAGCTGGCCAAGCGCCGTGCAAATTGATAGGGCGTTTCATAGCTTAAATTCACCGTGACGCCAAAGCCGAGATGTTCCGTCACGGCTGCCATCGCGGAGACTAAAGTACTTGGATCATGGCTCGGCAGCTGGATGGACTCTTTCAACGTCAGGTCGATATTGCCCTGATAGACGTCATACACGCCGGTAATGTCCGCAATGAATAAGCCGTCAAATAGGCCTTGTTCCAAGGTCTTGGCAAGGTCTGTCCAATAGCTGAGTTCATTGAAGCGGTGCGATTCATCACGCGGGTGCGTCCATAGGCCATGATTGATATGGCCTGCACAATTCATGTCAAAGGCATTCAGGATGATTTGTTTTGATGTATCTGCAGTGTGGTTATTTGTCATTACAATGTCCCTCTGCGCGGCGGCAGGACACCGTTTAACAAATAATTGGCAATAAAATAATATTTCCAGCGTGAGGCATCGTGCAGGGTATGCACGCGGGCATTGCGCCAAAATCGGTCTAAGCCGTCTGCACGCTGGCTGCCGCGGCTGCCTGCCAGTTCAATCAGCTTGGAAGATGCTTTGAGTGCAGTTTCTGAGCTGTGCGCGCGGACTTTGGCCACATCTAAAGAGGCTTTGGCGACATTTTCAGCAGTCGGCTGAGGGCGGGCAGCATCAATTGAGCGTCCGGCCTGTTTCAGTAACACTTCGCTGGCGCGCACATCGGCAATAATGCGTCCAAGTTCAAATTTGGTCAGCGGGTCATCGGCCGCATGTTCGACACCAGAATCAATCCATGGGCGGGCTTGACGGACACGGACAAGGGTTTCTTCAAAAGCGGCGCGGGCTATGCCGGTTTCAATCGCCGCATGCATAATCTGCGCAAATGGGCCAACCAGGGTGGGTTCAGAAAAAGCGGTGCTGAATGGAATGACATCTTCAGCAGCGACGGGGACACGATGAAACTTTACTGTGCCGCTGCCTGTGGTGCGCTGCCCAAAGCCAGACCAGTCATCAATCAGTTCTAAGCCTTGGCTGTCACGCGGAAGAAAAGCTAAAAACTCATTGCCCTCCGCATCTTTGACTAATGTGGGAATGCGGTGCGCAAACAGGCTGCCTGTGCAGTAGAATTTTTCGCCATTGATTTCATAGCCATCCGCTTTGGGTGAAATTACGGTTTGTTTTTGAGATGCGCTTTTGGTTTTAAATTCCGCTAAGGCATTGCCAAATCGTGCGCCTTGCAGCACTTCTGCATACAGTTTTTGTTTCTGCTGTTCAGTCCCGGTATTGCGCAGCACTTCCAGCGCATAAAAGTGGTTTTGCGGAATTTGGCCGATTGAACCGTCTGCACCGCTCATTATCGCAATGACTTGCGCGACGGTATAGCTGGAAACATCGGCGCCGCCGTATGCTTTCGGCACGGTAATGGCCCATAAGCCAGATTGGCTGTACGCTTCAATTTCCTCAAACGGCAAAATGCGCTGTGCATCTCGGGCCACGGCGGTCTGTTTGAATTCTTCAGCCAAACGCTGCGCGATTTCCAAAGCTTCAGCATCAGAGCGAATAATATGCGCATGCGCTGTTTCAGAGGCAGTACCCGATTTAAACGGCACAATATTTTGAAATGAAGTCATCGTGTTCTCCTTAAATCCAAGCGTGGCGGGCGGGCAAGGTATGGTTCAGGTAATAGTCGCCTAGAGCATGCAGTTTCCAGCGGATTGGGTCATGCAGGGTATGCACGCGGGCGTTGCGCCAGTGCTGGTCAAAATTGTGCACATTTAAGCTGGAGCGGCTGCCGCCCAGCTCTAAGAGTTTTTCAGAGATCTGCAATGCGGCATCATTGGCATAGACTTTGGCTTCCGCCACTAAAATCGAGGCTTTGGCGGCCTGCTCATCACTGACATTTTTCAGCAGATCCAGCTCATCTAAATATTCAGCAGCTTCATCCAGCAGCAAGATGGCGGCATCCAGCAGCACAGCAGATTTGCCGACTTCCTGCAGGGTGTAATGCTCTTCACTGGCTTTTTCCACCTGCGCATCGGCAATAGGCCGCGCTTTTTTGACGGCTGCAACGGTATCTGCAAAAGCCGCTTCGGCAATGCCGACATCAATGGCAACTTGAAGCAGCTGTGAGAAAGCGCCGCGGTAACTCGGCTGCGACGCCAGTTTGCGTTCATCAAAAATTAAAAAAGCATCCACTTCAACATGATTGAGTTTAACCGTGCCGCTTGACGTTGTGCGCTGTCCAAAGCCATCCCAATTATCAATTACAGATACGCCTGGAGACTGGCGGTCAACAATGGTTAAAACCACATGGCCTTCAGGATGAATGGCTTTGATGGCCAGCCAATGCGCAAAACTGCTGCCGGTTGAATAGAATTTTTCACCGTCTATAAAATATTTGCCATCTTCAATCTGCAAAAAAGTGCTTAAGGTTTTTGTATCTTTGGTATTGCGTTCAGGGCCGCCATTGGCCAAGCGCTTTCCTTTTAAAATTTCATTGAAAATAAAGGTTTTTTGCTCAGCTGTTCCTATGATGTCAATCATGTTCAGCAGGGCAATTTGATTTTGCGGAATTTGCCCGACACTGGAGTCGGCTTTGTTTAAAATACGGAAGACTTGTGCGAGGGTTTTGTTGCTAACAAACGCGCCGCCGAATGCTTGCGGAATGCGGATGCCGCCTAAGCCTTTTTGACTGAATAAATCAATTTCGGCAAAGGGAAGCTGACGGTTTTGATCACGCCCATTGCGGCCTTCCAAGGCAAAATCTGCCACATGATAGGCAGCCGTAATGGCATCTTGATCGCTTTCGATTATATGAATATTTTCAGCAGTTAAACGAGACATAATGACACCTGTACTAGATATCAAAACGCTAACTGTTCAGTGTAGAAAAATTAAATGATGGATTCAGATTTAAATATCAAAAAATGTCTTTTAGAGAATTATTGATTAATATGTATTGTATTTTTATATGTTAAGATTATGAAAAATATTAAATTTATTTAATTTGAAATTAAAATTATAAATTTAATATCATCTTTTAATATATTCATGCGCTAAATATGTATAAATGTATTCATTAGCAAATGCTTTTAATATTTAATTTAAGGTAAAAAGTCCATTGTTTTTCTAAAACGGTATGTCTAAAGTATCCCACTAAAATACTTAGCAATGCTGGGTCGTGTAAAACAATAAATTCGGAGCATTTATGCGTACGTTATACCAGTTTCCGTTATCACACTTCTGTGAAAAAGCGCGCTGGCTGCTGGATTACAAAGAACTGGAATATACCGCTCATAATTTGATGCCCGGTGTGCACCGGGCCTTTGCGCAATTAAAAACCGGGCAGAACAAATTGCCTATTTTACGTGATGGGGAGCAGTGGATTGCAGACTCCACCCAAATCGCGCTGTATCTGGATGAACAGTATCCTGAACATGCCTTGCTGCGTGCGGATGCAGACCTCCGTCAGCAGGCGCTGGAGATCAATGAACTATCTGTTGAATTAGGCCGCCATGTGCGCCGCTGGGCGCTGTCGCATGTGCTGAAAGAAAATGAAGAATCTTTAGATATTTTAATTGGCGAGAAGGGCTATTTGCGCCAATTTGAAAAATATTCAAAACCGTTGATTAAGGCGCTGGTCTCGAAAGGGTATCAATTAGACTCTGACCGGGTTGAACACTCGAAAGAGGCGATGCAAGGCATTATTGAAGAATTAAATGGGCGGCTCATTCAGCATGGCTGCCGCTATTTGGTTGGCGACCGCTTAGGCTTGGCGGATATAGCGGTTTGTTCAATGCTCGCACCGATTTTGGAAATTGCTGGAACGCCTTGGGAAAAAGAGCATTCCGACAATTTATCTGAAGATTTTAAAGCCTATAAAGCATATTTAACGGATTTGCCGCTTGGCCAGTATGTGCTGCGTATTTATCAGACTGAACGCAATTCACGGGTGGATTGGCGCGGGGTTTAATCGTTCAATGCCACAATAAAAAACGCACGTTAAGGTGCGTTTTTTATTGCGCTAAAGCAGCAAGCTGCAATCAAATGTAGTGTGCGGCCTGTTCAAGATCTAACTGGACCGCTGGATTCGGCAATGCCGTATAGTCTTGCGGCGCAGTTTGAGCGGTATTTGGGGCTACAGCCGATGCAGGCGCTTGCGGAATGAGATCGCTTAAATTGATTGTGCCTAGGCTGCTGGTATTCTGAAACAAGTCACTAATATTGGGAAGATGATTTTCTGTTCCATTCAGCAGGTCTCCTAATGCGCTTTTCGTGCTGCCTGCTAACAGCTCAGGTTTATAGGCGCCGGTCAGCAGGCCGCTTAAGTCAGGAATTTCAATGTGATCCAGCAGCGCGCTGAAATCGCCTTTTTGGTCAATCATGGCAATGACAGGCTTCAGTGAGTCGATCACTTGGTTTAAATCTTTAGACAGCGTCAGCAAGGAAGGATCATTGACAAAGTCTAAAACAGTTTTCACGCTGTTTAAGACATCATAAACTTTGTGCACTGTATCCGCCTGGGTGCTGTCTAAGGCGCCGCTGTTTTCCAAAATTTTAAGCAGGGGATTAATGCCCTTAATCACGCCAGAAATGGTTTCAGGAATATTGCCTTGATTGGCTTGGGTCATCGTGGCAATCAAAGTTGTCACACTGCCAATCACCGCTGGAAGCGCTTGCTGCAGCTTGGCCATATCAATATTTGTATTGCCTGTATCAATTGATGCCAGCAGAGGCATTAGGGCCTGCGCTGTGCCTTGAGCAATATCCCCTAAGTCTGTATGGCCAGCAGCGATTGAACCGGCCGCTTGAATTAAAGGCTGCGCGTGTTCTAAAACTTGATTCAATGTTGAAATAATTTGCGCAGCATCGGTATTTGCTGCCGCACTGCTTAGCACATTCAGCAGCGGTTTAATGGCGGTTAAGGCCGATGAAAGATTGTCCGGCAGATTGCTTTGACCATTAAAGCTGCTGATCAGCGTCTGCACGCTGCTGACTACAGCCGGCAAAGCCTGAAGCACTTCGCCTTGCTGTGCCGAGCCTGTTCCGTTCAAGGATTGAAGCAACGGCTGTAAGGTCTGCATCAACGTATTCAGTGTATTTGAATTGCTGCTTGAAGTTTGATTAGCGAGAATGCTTTGCATCAGATCCATAATTTTAGGCAATGAATTGGTCAAGCTGCTTAGGTCAATTGCACTGGATTTAGGTGCGCTGGCAGCGCTAAATAAGTTTGAGAGGGTGCTGCTGATTTTGTCAGGGTTTAGCAGGCTGCTGAGCGCCGTGCTGTTCAGCTTTAATTGCGCCGATGCTGAATTCAGCTGAAAAGCAGGACTGAGAGCTGAACTGAGTTTAGAGGTCAGAGCGCTAAGAGACTTGATCGCCATGTGTACTTATTCCTTATTGTTTTAAGATTTATTGTTCTTTTTCAAACTGAAATTTTTTAAAGCATTTCTAAAGGAAAGTAAAATTTGCATGACACATCCGTCCGCAGTTTAATGTGATATAAGTCTCTCTTTAGGTTTGGTCCTATTTATAATCAATTATTTTTAAACAAAAAAATATTCATCGGATGATAAGGTTTTGCGGATGAGCGGTATAAAAAATCTACAGTTTGAGGTGTGAAATTCACAGAACGGATAAGCGGGTTGAAAGTAGGAAATTTTACGGTTAACAGCAATCAAAAAGAAAAAATAAGTCAAAATAATTTGCAAAATATAAATATATTTTTTATATATGGAGGATACATGAAAATAAATTTTAAAAACTGTCAGGCATTTTAAGAATAATTTAAATGGCCTTGATCGGGGGGAATCCCCATCGGCTGTTCAAAGTTATTTATTCAATGCATTGAAACATGCATATGCGTCGGGCAGTGACTGGAGAAAAAATGGAATTGGATCGTTTTGATAAGCAAATCTTAGAAATTTTAACGCATGAAGATTTAAATCTGAATGAATTATCTGAACGCATCAATCTTTCAGTCAGTTCTGTGCACCGCCGAATTAAGCATCTTATTGATGCGGGGGTGATTTCTGGACTGAAACGGGAACTGAATTATCAAAAGCTGGGGTTTAGCCTGCATGTGCTTTTGCAGGTGTCGCTGAGTAAGCATGATACAGACACCTTTGCAAAATTTTTAGAAGAACTGGAAAGCATTCCTGAGGTGATAAATGCATTTTTAGTCACGGGGCAGTCGGCTGATTTTATTGTGGAAGTTGTTGCGAAGGATATGGAAAATTACAGTGATGTCCTGCTTAAGCGCATTGGTAAAATTGAACATGTCGTGGCGCTGCATTCGAGCTTTGTGATTAAAGAATACAATGTATTTAACTGCACAGGTTTGCTGAGCAAAGCTTAAAAAAGCAGCGGCTGATCAGCATCATTTATCATCATCAGCCTGTTGATTACAGGCAGGCATAAAAAAACGCGCTTATAGGCGCGTTTTTTTATTTTTTGAAAGATTACTCATCAAGCTGAGCTAAAACTTCTTCTGTGAATTCAACGTTTGTATAAACGTTTTGCACATCATCTAAATCTTCAAACATATCAATCATTTTTACGATTTTTTTCGCTTGATCAACATCTGAAATTAAGGCTTTGGTTGAAGGGTTCATTACTACTTCAGCATTGTCAGACTTTAAACCTGCCGCTGTAAGCGCATCTTGAACTTCACCAAAAGTTTCAGGTGTAGTGATGACTAAAATTTCATCTTCAGCCACTTCAATATCTTCTGCGCCGGCTTCTAAAGCGACGTCCATGATTTTGTCTTCTAAAGACACATCTTCAAACGTAATTTCCCCGCGTTTAGTAAACATATATGCCACTGAACCAGCAGTACCTAAGTTACCGTCCGTTTTAGAGAAACAATGGCGTACATCAGGCACTGTACGGTTTAAGTTGTCAGTCATTGTTTCAATAATAACCGCAACGCCGCCAACGCCATAACCTTCGTAAGTGACTTCTTTTAAATCAGCATTTTCTTCACCGCCAACACCGCGCTGAACTGCGCGGTTGATGGTGTCACGTGTCATGTTTGCAACTAAGGCTTTCTCAACGACAGCACGTAAACGTGGGTTAGACGCAACATCACCGCCGCCTAAACGGGCAGCTGTAACGATTTCACGAATAAATTTTGTGAATACTTTAGCGCGGCTCGCATCTTGTTTTGCTTTACGATGCTTTGTGTTAGCCCACTTGGAATGACCCGCCATGCGAAATATGCTCCTTGTAGATTGGCTTTATGCCTATCAGATTGTGCAAATTCTACCATAAGCCCTTTTTTTTGATAAAGGGCTAGCCTTCGAGTTTTTAAACAATCATGCCTGATTTTTGGGTTCTGGAATAATAATGTCCAGTCCAACATTTTCTTTATACAGTTTTTTCATCAAAGCGAGGTCATGGTCGAGTTCTGTTGGATAAATTTTTCCAAAGATGCCGCCTTGCTTGGTTTTAGAGTTGGCATACATTAAAACAATGGGGACGCCAGCCGCTTTAGCAATGTGCCAGAACCCAGTGCGGATGGGTTTTCGGGCTTCACCGCGCTCTGCACGTGTCGCCTCAGGCGCAATCACCAGATTGAATTTTTCATTTTTTTCAAAATGCTCAACCATTTGTGAAACAATATCTTTGCTCGACTTGCGGTCTACAGGAATGCCGCCAACCGCCGTTAAAAAAGGCTTTAAAGGCCCTTTAAACAGTTCTTTTTTAATCAGGGTATGAATTTTTAGGTCATAAATTTGGAAGAGGGCTAGAGACAGCACCGCATCCATCATAGAGGTGTGTTCAAAGCCGACAATGACTTGCTTATTTTCAAGCACATCCGGCTTTACTTCATAAGTCCAGCCAGCCAATTTGAATGAGGTTTCACCGATAAATTTTTTCAACATACAAAATTACAGTTTCTGCAAAGGCAATCTGCGCTAATTTCTGCCTGTTTCAGAGGACAGTCAATAGGAAATTTGCGAAAGCAGATAAATAAAATACATTTGCATTTTTATAGTCTATTGCAAATAGAGATGCAGGAAGCTAACTAAGACTTTAAAACGATAATTCTATTTGTATTGATATAAAATTAGTCTCAAAACATAGAAAAAGAGTATTAAAAAAAATGCCTCATGTCTATTCAGACAGCCTAATTCTTATTAGACTTTTGTCGTAGGGCTTGAAAAATGTACGATGATTTTTTAAGTCATGAATATTCTGCAGAGGCTGAGAAAAATGACTTATTTGACTGCTTTTTTGTTTGCATCAGTAATTTTTGCTTTAGTGCTGGTATGGTCGCTGGTTGAGTTTTATGCAGAATCAAAAAAGCAGGAACAGTTTGATCTCTAATTCTGGAGATCAGCGGGATTTAAATTTAAATCGCGGATCTTATTTCTGAAATAATCAACCTTATTGGTGTGTGATGTTCTGATACTTATAAAGTATCAATGCTGCAATTGGCCGCGGTTTTTATCTTTTTTCTTGATTGTTTATTGCTTTATTTATCATCATTTTTTTTGATTTTTGAAAAGGCTGCTGTTCACTCTTTTGCTATAGATTGGCCATTTTTTTTGGATTGTTGTCTTAATGTGCAAGCAGTCTTAAAAATGCTTGTATTTTAAAATAATCTCCGATACTATTCTTTCCGCTTGAACTTATTGATATATAACGAGTTCAGCCTATAGGGCCTATAGCTCAGTTGGTTAGAGCAGCGGACTCATAATCCGTTGGTCGACAGTTCAAGTCTGTCTGGGCCCACCAAATTTTATACTTATATCGCTTTATCTGATTTTCAAACCCTTAATTTAAAAAGAATTAAGGGTTTTTTATTGCCTTGGATAAACCCTTATCAAAACACGTTCTGTATTCGTAATGGTATTCTGAATTTTTTAATGGCCGCAGATTTTGTTCAAAGTTTGATTAAATTGTGTGGGCTTGCTCGGACCGCAGCAGATTGTTAACTCTGCTGCGGACAAAAGCAGATAGCTGTTGCGGCTAGCTGCCAGAAAAGTAATGTGATGGATTATATTGCTTGTCGCAACCGAGCTGAATCTCGCTGGAAATGGCATAAATTTCACATTGGTATTGATACAGAGACCTTTCAAATACAGGCAATTCGGCTCACAGCGAATAAGGTATGTGATTCACAAGTACTCGGAAATTTACTTGATTAGCTTCCGCAAGATGAATGAATTGATTCTGTCTATACTGATGGAGCTGATGATGCTTAGCCTTAGAGAGATACAAGGGCGAGTTCTATTAAACAAAATGAATTTTTTATGACCATAAATTTTGCGAAGCGGCGCTTCTCAGGTAGGGCAATCTGGAAAAAAGGACTGGGTTATCAGCGCGAAGCTTGGTTGAAACCAAGATGCATTGCATTAACTTATTGAGCGGCAAGCTTAGCGCAAGGAACTTTTGAAGTCCGGTGAATGAGGTACATGAATGAGGGGCAGTCCTCAATAAATTTACAGAATGAGGCAGACCACATAGCCGAGTTATAACTCAAATTTGAGCCGTTATAATGTCGTGCTCAATTAGAAAAAATCATTAAAATTTAATTATTAATGTGACTGATTTTACTTGACCATTACACGGAATAAAAAGAGTTGGATTGATTGAAAAAGACAGCATTTAAACGTTTTATTCTGATATTTATTTTGTATTTTTTATTAAAAACAATGTGTTAGTTTTAAATTTGTTTGGGCATGCCATATAAAAAAAGGCAGCAGTATTCGTCATCCTTATCAGTGACTAATCATTAAACTGCATTAAATAGGTCTAATTTCTATCTAGTTTCCTGCCTTAATTTTGCATACCTACCAAGTACAGGAGTCAAACCAAATTATAATTCTCCATGACATGCTGCTCATGTAAAAAGTCCAATTGGCAATAAGATATTTTTTAGATTGAGTCTTATCGCAGACAGGCTCTGCATGCGATTGGCAAAATATACCAATCTAAAAAAAACCATAAAAAAAATATGAATTAAATTTTGTAAATAAATTTTAATTATTTTTTTAGGAAAAGTTAATAGTTTGGATAATTATCGACCATATTTGCATATTTTAAATATATTGTGATTTTGTTTGCATAATCCGCCGATTATATAATATTTCCTTTAATAAGATTCAATTTTTTGTAAAAAGATACAATAAAAATAGTGGATTTATATTCCGACCAATTAAGTATACATAAAATAACAATTATTTTATGTGTGTTTTTTTAAAAAAAATCATTAATTAACAAAATCTTATTTTTTCCAATAGCTTTCAAGGTGTGTGTGGTTTGTGAGTTTGATTGCCTTCATTTTTTTTGCAATTCAATCCCTTTACGAAAATAGCTAAATATATAACGTTAATAAAAACTGATTAAACATAATTCATAAATTTATAAAAGTCATATAACAATCAGAGGGAGTATTTTTATGGCTAATATTCAGGTTGTGTCCAAGCAAAGCCATAAGGTTTTGGACAAGACACTCGATAATAAAGTTCTCTTAACGGAGAATTCAGTTGTAAAAATAAATGTTGATAAAGAGTTGGTGGAAAGCATCACACGTGATGGGAACTCTGCCGTAGTCAAGCTGAAAAATGGTGAAACTATTGTTATTGAAAATTTTTTCAATGGCTCTATTGATGCCAACAGTATTGTACTTGAGGGTAAAGATGGACTTTATTGGGTTCAGTTTACAGATGCTGCAGGTAATGTAACCCCTTCAATTGTATATAATCCTTTAAATGAGATTACGCCATTACTGTATGGCGAGACTGCTTCATCCATACAGCCGTGGCTGATTGGCGCTGGAGTTGTAGGTGGTGTGGCGGCAATTGCTGCAAACTCATCATCTTCTTCTGGTGATGATGGTGATAATAGAGATCATACTCCGCCTGAATCTCCAAAGAATCTTCTGATTAGTAATGACGGCACTAAGGTGACAGGAAAGGCGGAGCCGGGTTCTAAAATTGAAGTCAAAGATGCCAATGGCAATGTGATCGGCTCTGGCACAGCGGATGCAAATGGCAATTTCGAAGTAGCGTTGAATCCTGCGCAAAAGAATGGCGAAACACTGCAAGTCACGGC
>NZ_KB849727.1:669682-670229 GCF_000368865.1 Acinetobacter bouvetii DSM 14964 = CIP 107468 | reverse complement strand
ATTTCGAAGTCGCAGTAAATCCAGCGCAAAAGAATGGTGAAATACTGCAAGTCACGGTAACGGATGCGGCAGGCAATGCGTCTGCGCCAGCGCCGGTTACAGCGGATGATACGACTGCGCCAGATGCTCCAATTATAAATACGATTACTGAAAATAATCCAATCACTGGTACAGGTGAAATTGGTACTACATTGATAATCACATTCCCAGATGGATTAACTGACAGTGTGGTTGTAGATGGGCAGGGTAAATGGGAGGTTCCAAATCCTGGCTTAATTAATGGTGATATTGTTCAAGCTGTACTTAAAGATTCTGCAGGAAATATATCGGATAGTACTCAGGTAACTGTTAGTTTTGTAACGGATTCAGAATCTGCATCGGCATCTGAATCGGCTTCGGCATCTGAGTCCGCATCTACATCAGCTTCTGAGTCGTCATCGACATCAGCCTCTGAATCGGCGTCGACATCGGCCTCTGAATCTGCGTCAGCTTCTGAGTCAGCATCGGCTTCAGCGTCTGAATCCGCGTCTACGTCGGCCTCTGAATC
>NZ_KB849727.1:427193-665380 GCF_000368865.1 Acinetobacter bouvetii DSM 14964 = CIP 107468 | reverse complement strand
GCGTCCACTTCAGCTTCTGAGTCCGCATCGGCTTCGGCCTCTGAATCAGCATCTGCATCAACGTCTGAATCTGCATCTACGTCAGCGTCTGAATCTGCATCTACGTCAGCTTCTGAATCCGCGTCTACGTCAGCTTCTGAATCGGCATCCACGTCGGCTTCTGAATCTGCATCGGCTTCAGCTTCTGAATCGGCTTCGGCTTCTGAATCCGCGTCTACGTCGGCTTCTGAATCGGCATCGGCATCAGCGTCTGAATCGGCATCGACTTCAGCTTC
The DNA here is from genome assembly GCF_000368865.1 of Acinetobacter bouvetii DSM 14964 = CIP 107468. Lineage (GTDB taxonomy): Bacteria > Pseudomonadota > Gammaproteobacteria > Pseudomonadales > Moraxellaceae > Acinetobacter > Acinetobacter bouvetii. The sequence continues at coordinate 665,105 of NZ_KB849727.1, read as the reverse complement.
TGAGTCCGCGTCGGCATCAGCTTCTGAATCTGCATCGGCGTCAGCTTCTGAATCGGCATCCACTTCAGCATCTGAGTCGGCGTCAGCTTCAGCTTCTGAATCTGCATCAAGTTCAGCATCTGAGTCAGCTTCAGCATCAGAATCTGCATCGGCGTCTGAATCAGCATCCGAATCTTCATCAATATCTGAATCTGTATCTGCTTCGGAAGCTGCGCACTCGATTACTGCAGATGATGATCAAAATGAAACTAACTATGAGTTAAGTACTACTGAAGCTCGTCCAGACATTGAAGGCAATATTTTCACTCTTGCCAATGTGGGGGTTCTAGGTGATTTGATTTCTGTTGATTTAAGCACTTCAGCAAATCCAAAAGTCACAGTTGGAAGCAATGAAACCCTAAACTTTACGCTTACTGCCTCTGGGGCAACTGGTATTACTGGGGCTGGTGTTGGTGCTATTCTTGATGCAATTTTGGCAGGTGGAAGTATTAATGGTTCTATGGATCTAGTGATACTGAAAGACAATGGAGCTGGAAAGTATGAGGTTTATGACCGTATTGAAAATGCATACCAGTTAACTAACGTATTGCTTTCATTTAGTGCTAGCGGCAGTACAACTGTTACGTTGAATGAAGCTGGAAAATATAGTTTTGTATTAACTCAAAACGGTTCGGAAACGAATAATCTCTTAACGCAGCTTTTATCATTGAATGTTCTTGGCTCACTGAACTTGGATGCAAATGGAACCGTTGTTGCCACTATTAATAACACTGATCCTGTAACTGGAAATGTATTCACCAACGATGTGATTCACCCAGTTGGGCTAGATGTGAAAGTGACTACAATTAGTCATGGCTCTGAAAATAAAGGCGTTACTGCTGGCGTTGAAACCAAAATCGAAGGAGATTACGGCACATTAACTATTCATGCAGATGGCTCTTACAGTTATCAAATGACTGCTGGCCCAACAGCGCTCGGTAAAGTAGAGACATTTACTTATATTGTTGCCGATGGGGATACACATAGTGCCACAGCAAATATCTATATCCGCTTAGATTCGGACTTAGTGAATTTAGATTGGACAGGTAAAACAGGAGCACAAGAGGCAACGAAAGGTGCAAATGTTCTAGTTGCAGATGTAGATGGCACAGCAGCAACGATCGGCAACCAATACAATCTAGCTGTAAAAGGAACTGGTGATGCTGATGGTTCGATCCTAACTACTGGGCAAGGTACAGTTGTACAAACAATTCCAAACGATAGCGGCACATTTACTGTAGCAGCGGGTCAAACGGCATATATTGCGTTTACTACAGTTGTACCAGTGAATTCTACCCAGAGTTTCCCGTTAGTAGGTAACCAAACAAGTGCCTACACAACTACGGTGCAGTTGTCGCAAAACGGTGTATTGGGTAATTTAGCGACTTGGAGCAGCACTGCGGCTCAAAGCGGTACGGTTCATTACTATAAAGTCACCAATACTGGAACATCTGCTGCAACTTATACATTAAATGTTTCTGGTAGTGATGGTAGCCTGGCATACACATGGGATGCTACGGTTGGTAAACAGTTTGGTGTGAATAATATTAATTTAGATATTAAAGCGCCAACTTATACTGCAACTGCTGTAACAGGCAATGTAATAACAGGTACAGCCGGTGCTGGTGAGGATACCTTGTATTCTTCTAGCTTCAAACTTGGTGCTGTAGCAGGTACAACTGATCCGGCAGGCTACAATGTGGGTACTGGAACTCAGGTTGTGGGCAGTTATGGAACACTGACAATTAATGGAGATGGTTCATATAGTTACCTGGCCAATGGTAAGGTCAGTGACCTAGGCAAAGTTGATGTCTTTACGTATAAAGTTGAGACTTTAGACGGTTCAAGTGCGAGCTCTACCTTAAGCATTACGCTTGGTAAGGATTCTGTACTGATTGGAGATCCTGCAGGCGGTACAGCTGGTAATGATACAGCCGTATCACAAGCTGGAGCTGAGACATTTATCTTAGGTACTGGTCAAGATACATTGATATTCAATGTATTGAATGCGGCTGATGCTCACGGCGGCAATGGTCATGATACTTGGAGTGATTTCAGTAAAGCGCAAGGTGATGTCATTGATATCAGTTCATTGCTTACTGGCGCAACGGCTGACAACATTGCAAATTATGTCAGTGTGACAACTGCGAATGGCGTTTCAACCATTTCAATTGATCGTGATGGTAGTGGCCCAGCGTATACATCTAAGGTTGATTTAATCACTATTAATGAAACCACGACACTTGAGGAACTGTTAAAAGGCAATCATTTGCTGTTCTAAGTTTCTAAAAAACACATCTAAAAAAGAGGCTCTTAGGAGCCTCTTTTTTTTGTTAAGAAACGTAATTTTTAACAAAAAAAATAGAAAATGATTTAAAATTTTATTTATTTAAATTAATAATTTATAAGATTTATAGAGGGTTTTATGACGGATTATAAAAATTTTTATTTCTGTAACTTGGACTTCGGAAAACAGTTAACCGGTGTAGAGCGGGCAGCGCTAAAAAGAGCTCGGCTTTTCAAAAATTATTTTGGCATATCTGCTGTGTTTTTAACGAGCAGATTCAATACAGAGCTCGATGAAAATATAGAAAATCTTAAAAAAATTGGCTGGATGCCAAAATCTTGTGATGTGCTCAATGTGTATGAATATCTGAGGGGCGGGTACACCAATGAGTTAAAAATCAGCAATCATTTTGCTTTAGATCAATCCTTATACAATGTAGTTGAAGTTGATGTGAATCCTATGCATGAGAAATGGATCTCTAAAGTTGATCAAAATTTCTATAAATATGTCGTGTGGAATAATATAAAAAAAGAAAAAATCGTTTTTGTTAATAACCTATTTAACAACAAAATTATAAAAAGAGAAAAATTTGATAAAAATGGAAGGATTTTTGCAATTCAAGAATTGGATGAAAATGGGAAAGTGACAATTGAAGATCTCATTCATATTGATGGCCATTTAGTATTGCAAAGATATTTTGGTGAAAATAGCCGATTATTAAAAATTGTTTTATTTACTCAATCTGGAATGGTCGATCAGATTTTTACAGGTGAAGAACAATTGGTTGATTATTGGCTGAGAAAGATCATTGATATTAATGAAAAGTCATGCTTTATTATAGATAGGAACCCGAATTGGAATATTGCTTTAAGAAATTTTCATGAACAAAATGGCCAAAAGAGCATATCTGTCTTCCATAGCAGTCATTTGGTTGAAATGGAAGATGATATTATGACAGGTCAATTAAACTCTAATTTTAAATATGTACTTGAGAAGAAATATACTGTTGACCATATTATTACACTGACAGATCATCAAAAAATCGATATCCAAAAAAGATTTAATCAAGTCAATAATATAACAGCCATTCCGCACAGTATTGATGATGAACCGGAAAAAATTATATTTAAACAGCGTGATCCTAATAAAATTGTTGCTCTCTGCCGTTTAGCGCCAGAAAAGCAAGTGATAGATATGGTTTTGATGATGAGCGAACTATTAAAGACCAATCCTGCAATGCAGCTTTATATTTATGGGGATGGAGGGGAAAAGACAAATATTGTTAATAAAATAAATGAGTTAAATTTGAATCATAATATTCATTTAATAGGTTATGTTGAAGATATTTCGAAGGCTTACAATGACGCTGTTTTTTCATTGCTGACGAGCCGCTGTGAAGGTTTTTCATTGGCTGTTTTAGAAAGCCTTTGCCATGGTGTTCCTGCAGCTTCTTATGATATTCCTTATGGCCCATCAAGCATGATTCAAAATAATGTAAATGGAATACTTGTAGAGCATGGAAATTATAAAATGATGGCTCAGGAAATTTCAAAAATATTAAGTGCTAAAGGTAAGTTGGAAAAAATGTCACAAAGCGCTTACGGATCTATTAGTAAGTATAAAGAAGATAACGTGGCAAAAATATGGAAAGCATTAATTTAAAATAACAGTATGGAAAAAAGCAGTTTTAATGCTGCTTTTTCTGGTTTAAAAGGAATTAGGATTATATTTTCAATATAGTCCTGCCATATAAAAAATATGCAAGGGTTAAAAATAAATTTCTATAATGAGTACTATTAAATTAAGGTTAGGGCTGATTTTATTGCTGCCTCTACCTCTGGCTTTACAGCAAGTGCAGGCAGCTGCATTTCAAGACTATTTAAATTCAGCCAAGAAAGAAATTAGTCAAATATTTAACCCTCAGCAAAGCGTCAGCAACAAAATCAGTATTCAAGCATTAAGCAGCTTTCAGCTGCAACAGCCGCAGCAGCGGGAAGCGCTGCCTATGGTTACAGGCTCTAGAGCAATGACAGGCGCTCCAGCAGTCTCGGTTTTGAACGGTCAGTCATCCGGCACAATGGAAGTGTCGCTGATTGATGCAATACATCAGGCTTTACAGCAGCATCCGAATATCGCACAAAATATTGCTAGCATGGCTGGGCAAAATGCCAATATAGATACAGCAAAATCGCAGTATTATCCGCAAATTTCAGGCGGTATCAGCAGTGCCGATTTGACCACTGGAGAGCGGGGCAGACAGCTGTATACTTTGTCCGCAACACAGATGCTGTATGACTTCGGCAAAGTCAAAACATCTGTAAATACAGAAGAAGCTAAATTGTTGGAAAAGCAAGCATCATTGCTTGTCAGTGTGGATGATATTGCCTATCAGACGGTCAATGCCATTGTGAATATCAACCGTTATCAAGAAATTGTAAAAATTGCCGATCAGCAGATTAAAGGGGTTGCCCGCATTGCGGAAATTGCTAATTTGCGCGCCAATGCCGGCATCAGCAGCCAGGCCGATCCAGTACAGGCGCAATCCACTTTAGAAGCGGCGCAAAGCAATAAAATTGTGCAGGAAACAGCGCTGCGTCAGTATCAGCAGAAGCTGAGAACATTGTTAGGCTATGATGTTTCGGCGGTAAGATTTAATATTCCAGATTATATCGTGCGAAATGCAGGATTATATCAAGATCCTGAATTTACGCGGATTCCAGAGATGATGGCGGCGCAGGCCGAAGTTGAAATTGCCAAGTCGCAAAAAGAACAGGCAAAGCTGAATGCCTATCCCACCATTAATATTAAGGGCGGCCTCAGCCAAGCCTTAAATGGACGCAATCCAAATAACAACGAAGATGATGGCCTCTACAGTTCCATCATGCTCGAAGCCAGCAGTGATTTCTTTCAAGGCGGCGCAATCCGCTCAAGAGCGCGTGCGGCCAGTTATGCAGAAGAAGCGGCTAAGGCGCAGGTCAATGTTGTATATCGAGATGTCAATGATCAGGTGCGCTTAATCCGGGAGCAAGTCGCAAATAAGCAAAAGCAGATGGAGGTTCTGTCTTCACGCAGAGAAACGACGGCACGCACCAAAGAGCTGTATCAGGAACAATATAAATTAGGAACACGTACCGTTGTTGATTTATTAAATGCTGAGCAGTCCATTCATAGCGTGGCGCAAGAAATAGAAAATGCCAGATATGATATTTATTCAGGCCTGACCGAATACATCAAGGTCACAGGCCGTTCTCGTGAATTTTATCAGTTAAATAACTTATCTATTCAAGGGATTGAGATAGAGCCATGAGCAATTCTATACAATATCAGCCATGGCTAAATGCCGTACTCACCATTGCCAAGCATTACCGCATGGAACCCTCGGAAGAGCGGCTGCGGTTACAGCTGGATTGGAATCCAAACCAGACCGTTGATGAGGTGCTGGGCACGGTATGCCGCCAAATAGGCTTAAGCCTGAGAAAAAGCAGCTTCAGTGAAGATGTGCTGAATCCTTGGCGTTTGCCTGTCATTATTGAAATGCAAGATGGACAAGTCGGCGTTTTGGATAAGGTGGATGCTGAAGGCAATGCCAGCATTCAATTCAGCGGCGATCAAGGCCTGGCGCAGGTTTTAACGATTGACCTGCTTAAGCAGAATACGGCCAATGTCTACATTTTGCGGCCAGAAAAATCCATTGCCGATGTCCGTGTCGATGAATACGTTAAGCCTTATGAAGCCAGCTGGTTTTGGTCAATTGTGCTGAAAGACTGGAAGCGCTATGTTGATATTATGTTTGCCTCGATGATGGCGAATATACTTGCGCTGGCCACCATTTTATTTTCGATGAATGTTTATGACCGCGTCATTCCTGCACAGTCTATTCCGACTTTGTGGGTGCTGGCGGGCGGTGTGCTGATTGCGGCTGTTTTTGAATTTGGCCTGCGCGTTGCGCGGATTTACTTATCGGACATTATTGGCAAGCGCGCCGATTTGAAAATTTCTGACCGGGTATTTGGACATGCGCTGAGAATTAAAAATAAAGAGCGTTCAAAATCTACAGGCACCTTTATTTCACAAATCCGTGAATTGGAAGGCGTGCGGGAGTTAGTGACCTCGACGACAATTTCTGCAATTGCAGATTTGCCATTCTTTTTACTGTTTCTGGCGATTTTCTGGCTGATTGGCGGCAATCTGTTTTGGGTAATGGTGCTGGTTGTCCCTCTGATGATTATTCCGGGCATTCTTATTCAAAAGCCGTTAGCGAAGCTGGCATCTGAAGGCATGCGTGAAGGCGCAATCCGCAATGCCACACTGGTCGAAGCCGTGCAGGGCATTGAAGACATCAAGCTGCTGCGCGCTGAGTCACGCTTTCAAAATCAATGGAATCACATGAATGAAGTGTCTGCGGATATTTCAATGCGCCAACGCAAGCTGGTGGGCGTGATGACCGCATGGACGCAGAAAATTCAGGGCTTAACTTTTGCCATTGTTGTGCTGGTTGGCTGCTTTGCAGTGATGAAGGGCGATATGACGACAGGCGCATTGGTCGCATGTTCAATTTTATCTTCACGGATGCTGGCGCCGATTGCGCAAATTGCGGGTGTATTGGGCCGGCTGCAGCAAGCCAAAGTGGCAAAATCCAGTCTGGATGAGCTGATGAAGAAACCGGTTGATCAGCCTGAGCAAGCGCATTTGATTCATCGTCCAGCCATTATGGGGCATTACGAGTTAAACAATGTCATTTTCCAATATGAACAGGATGATGAGCGCGCCTCTTTGGCGATTCCTAAACTGGAAATTAAGCCCGGCGAAAAAATTGCAATTCTGGGCCGCAATGGCGCGGGCAAGTCGACATTGCTGCAGCTGCTGTCCGGCATGCAGGAGCCTGTGCAAGGAAAAATTAAACTGGATGGCATTGATTTAGGGTTAATTGACCCATCGGATGTACGCCGGGACATGGGGCTGCTGAATCAGAATGCGCATTTGTTTTTTGGTTCTGTGCGGGAAAATTTAAAATTGGGCGCACCTTTGGCGAATGACGATGAAATTCTGCATGTGTTGAAAATTACAGGCGCTTTAAATTTTGTCATGGATAAGAAAGAAGGCCTGGATTACCAAATCTTAGAAGGCGGCATCGGTTTCTCTGGCGGTCAGCGTCAAGCTTTGCTGCTGGCCCGCTTGCTGCTGCGCCAGCCGAATATTCTTTTGCTGGATGAGCCGACAGCGGCTATTGATGATGTGTCAGAAAAAATACTGATCGATCAGCTAAAATCATGGCTTGGACAAAAAACCTTAGTGATTGCCACACACCGCCGGGCAGTGCTGGAACTGGTTGACCGCATTATTGTGGTGCACGAGGGCAGAATTGTGATGGATGGGCCAAAAGAACAAGTATTAAAACAGTCAACATTGAATCAGGGGCAGAAGAATGAGTCAGCACGGCAAGTCGGGTAAATTAAGGGAAACAGAGCCAAGTTTGCCAAAACCAAGCCTATTCATTTGGATCATCTGCCTTGGGCTGCTGGCTTTGCTGATATGGGCATGGCTGTTTAAGCTGGAAGAAGTATCCAATGGCACGGGCAAGGTGATTCCATCTTCCAAGGAGCAAGTGATTCAATCGCTGGAAGGCGGGATCTTGACCAAATTAAATGTGCATGAAGGGCAAATTGTCGAACAGGGGCAAGTGCTGGCTCTGCTCGATCCAACGCGTTTTGCATCGAATGTCGGCGAGTCCGCTTCATTGCTGCTGTCTTCTCAAGCAACTGCTGCGCGGCTGCGGGCAGAAGTGAATGGCGCATCATTGAAATTTCCTGCGGAAGTGCTGAAAGATCCAGCTTTGGTGAAAGAAGAAACTGCGCTGTATCACTCGCGCCGCGCCAATTTGGAGGAATCTTTGGCGGGGCTAAAGCAAGCGCTGGTTTTAGTCGATCAGGAATTGAGAATGACTGAACCCTTGGTCGCCAAGGGCGCAGCCAGTGAAGTCGAAGTGCTGCGCCTAAAGCGTCAAGCCAATGAACTGCGCAACCAGATGAATGATGCGCAAAACCAATATCTTGTAAAAGCGCGTGAAGAACTGGCAAAGGCCAATACCGATATTGAAACGCAATCACAGGTAGTGAAAGGCAAGTCAGATTCACTGAGCCGTACAGTCTTTAAATCACCGGTGCGGGGCATTATTAAAGAAATTGATGTCATGACCATTGGCGGCGTCATTGCGCAAAACGGCAAGCTGATGACCATCGTGCCTTTAGATGAACAGCTGCTGGTCGAAGCGCGGATTTCGCCGCGCGATATTGCTTTTATTCATCCGGAGCAGGAAGCGCTGGTGAAGATTACAGCATATGATTATTCCATTTATGGCGGACTCAAAGGCAAAGTTACGGTGATTTCGCCGGATACGCTGCGTGATGAAGTAAAGCAGGATCAATTTTATTACCGTGTTTATATCCGCACTGATGCTGATAAATTGCAGAATAAAGACGGCCAAAAGTTTGCAATTACCCCCGGCATGGTGGCAACGGTAGATATTAAAACCGGTGAAAAAACTGTGCTGGATTATTTAATTAAACCATTCAATAAGGCGCAGGAAGCCTTAAGAGAAAGGTAGTCCATTATTAATTCAGTCAGATAGCCACGTTGTAAAAATCAAATTGTAAAAGATCTTTAGGCAGATATGCGTACCGCGTTAAAGTCATGCAAAATAGTCTGAATCTAGTCTTGTTAGGAGATGTGAAATGACAAAAATAGCAAAGAACACAATCTGCCTTTGGTACGATGACAATGCTGAGGAGGCTGCAAAATTTTATGCAGAGACCTTTCCCGATTCTTTTGTCAGTGCAGTTCACCGCGCGCCAGGAGATTATCCTTCAGGAAAAGAAGGGGATGTGCTGACCGTTGAATTTACTGTGCTGGGGGTGGCATGCCTTGGACTCAATGGGGGCCCGGCATTCAAGCATAACGAAGCCTTCTCATTTCAAGTTGCCACCGAAGATCAAAATGAAACAGACCGTTACTGGAATGCAATTGTCGGCCATGGCGGTCAGGAAAGTGACTGCGGCTGGTGTAAGGATAAGTGGGGCATTTCATGGCAAATTACGCCGATTGCTTTAACAAAGGCATTTACAAGTCCAGACCGCGCAGCTGCCAAACGGGCGTTTGACGCGATGATGACCATGAAGAAAATTGATGTCGCGGCAATTGAGGCGGCATTTCGAGGCTAAATACAGTCTCAAAACATGGTTAATATGAAGTCAAGCCCGCACATCAAGGCGCGTATTGCTCAACCGGAATCTGAAACAGAAAAACAAAACAGTAGCTGTTTCGGTGGTTTAATCACAAAGGATGAACCTGAAAAAAATGCCCTTTAACTTATCCTTGATGGGTATTTTTTCAGGCAGTTTATTTATTGATTATTTGATTTTTCCTATAGTTTTGTTTGGATATGGAGCTCATTGCAGCAATGACTGATTATCCGCGAAAGATAGGGGGAAACGGAGCATCAAGCCAGTTCATCGGTCAGCCTATAATGGCTTATCAATAGATCGGCCAATCAGCTGGATAAAGGATGCGATGGTTAAAGTTGATGTTTATTCTTAATAAATCAAATGGCATGTCCTATAATTCTTAATCTAGAATTGAGTTGAGCTGCCGATGCTGTCATTGCGGATATCTAAGGCTGTAAGCAAGAGGCTTTCTGAGCCGAATATCTAGGCAAAATGCACTGTTATAGAGGACTGAATAAATGAAATATATGGAAATCAGAGATTTGATTGGGCAGGAGCTAAAAAATTATGCTCCCAATCAGCTGATTCCATCAGAGCGCTATCTGGCGCTGAAATACAATTGCTCCCGGGAAACGGTACGTAAAGCCTATGAGCAGCTGCGGGCAGAAGATAAAATATACAAAGTGCAAAATGTCGGCTGGTTTGCCAGCAATAAAAAAATTCAGTATTACCCGGCATCTATTGAAAACTTTAACCGTTATCTAAAATCGCAGGGTTTTAGCGCCAAAACTGAATTGATCTCAGCACAGCAGGTGGATGTTTTTGCAGGCTCAGATTTATTTGATGCAGCCATCGGCGCACAGGGCTTTTATGAAATTATCCGCTTGCGTTACGCAGACAATGTGCCCGTCCTATTGGAATATAATTATCTGCCTGTTTCATTTTTTCCTGGCTTTATCAATTATGAAATCATTCCATCTGTGGAAGAGGTGGTTAAAAATCAGTTTAATGTTAAATACAGCAGCAGCCGTTTAAAGATTAAAAATACCGCTGCTGATGAATTTGATGGAAAACAGCTGGGCATTCCATCCAGCCAAACCGCAATCCGGATTGAGCGGATTTCGAAGTCAGATGATCAGGTGATTGAGTTTGATATTGAAATCTGGCCTGAAGATAAAATAGAAATGATTTTAGATGTTAATGCTTAAGGTGTTGGACGAATAAAAGTATTTTTAAATTAGAAATAAATTAATTATCGAATAAATAGTTTAAAAAAATAATTTAATCAGTAAATAATATTGGTATGTACCACTTATATCTACTAAATTTCGCACTGTTTAAAATGGTTGCGGAGTGATGTATGGCGAATTTTTGCGGTTGCAGTAAAAAGAAGCAAGATTTTCTATGCTTTGCGCTTCGCAGCGAGTGCTTTTTTTTATTGCCTATTTGGAGCGTCCAGAGTCAGAAGACTCAGGGGTATGCTCATGGCTGAGTCTTCCGCAAACCTAGGCCATGGCATGGGGGAAAGTCCAGAAGCCAAAGACTGGCAGGACATTTCAGCAGATGATTTTCGCCTGCTGCAGCAGGTCTATCCGCAATTGCAGGGCAAGTTCACGGTGCTGTGGCGCAGTCCGCGGCCATTTTCATCTGCTGTATTGATTCAAACAGAACACCGCAGCTATTTTATTAAGCGCAGTCACCGCTCATTCCGCAGCGCATCAGATTTGCAGCAAGAACACCAGCTGATTCAGCATTTGGCGGCTCAAGGCATTTCTGTTCCTGTACTGCTCTGCTCAAAAGATGGGGCGACGGCGGCAGAGCTGGGGGATTGGAGCTGTGAGGTGCATGAAAAGGCGCAAGGCTTTGACCTCTATGCAGATCACTTGTCTTGGAAGCCTTTTTTCTCTGCATCGCATGCAGCTAAAGCGGGAGAGATGCTGGCAAAGCTGCATCAGGCCGTTCAAAACTATCCTGTACAGCATGGCCGCAGCGCAAAATATTTGATTTCAAATCAAGACATATTAGAAAGTCACGATATTGAAGCAGCCATACAGCAGCGCATTAAAAGCAGTTCAGCGCTCAGCGCATATTTTGCAGATAAAGATCTGGATGCGGTTTGGCTGGATCAGCTGAAAGCGGTACACGGAAACATAAAAAATGCCATGCAGCAGGCGTCAAAAATATGGACGCATAATGACCTGCATGCCTCAAATTTGCTGTGGACAGAAAGCGGCGATCAGGCCGAAATCAGCACGGTAATTGACTTTGGCTTAGCTGATTATAACTCCGCTGTTTATGATTTAGCGGTCACGATTGAGCGCAATTTTATTGACTGGCTGGCGCTAGAGCAGACTGCTGACCTTCATATTGATACTGCAGGGCTGAGTGCTTTTATTCGGGCTTATTTGGCAAATGCTGCTCCCTTAAAGGAACTCGAAATTTTGCCTGAGCTGATCAAAATTGTGCATACCGATTTTGCACTGTCAGAGCTGGAATATTTTGCCGGCATCACCCGTAATTTCAAGCATGCAGATGCGGCTTACTATGGCTGGCTGCGGGCACATACCGCTTGGTTTTTTCAGCCGCAAGGGCAGAAATTCTGCCAGCTGCTGGCAAAGCTGATTCAGCAGGCCAAAGCATGATTGATGATTTCATGCCCAATCAGATCAGCACAGCTTGCAAGAAATCTTTCAGCAGGCTGTCTTGTACTGCACTTCATTTATTTAAATTTATTCATTTTATCGCAGGAGCATTGGTGTATTCGCAAGATACAGAATGCACCGCATTTTAGGGAAAGGCGGAAAAGTTAAGCATGAATCTTCAATTTAAGCAGAATCCATTGGTTATGGCGGTGAAAGCGGCTGTGTTGTCACAGTTCTGTATTGCGCCGGCAGTATTTGCAGAAGATGCGGTCAAGACATTGGAGACCATTGTGGTCGCAGCGCCGCAAGAGGCTTCGGTTAATAAAAAATCCGTGGCATTGGAAGGCTTTGGCACACAAGAATTAAAAAAGGCGCCAGCATCCATTACTGTGCTTAATGCAGATCTGATCGAAGATCAGCATGCCCGCATTCTTACCGATGTTGTGAAAAATGACGCCTCAGTTGGCGACAGCTATGCGCCGATCGGCTATTACTCCAATTTTGTATCGCGCGGCTTTGCGCTGGATTTAGGTTCCAGCTATCTGCTGAATGGCAACGTGGTGCGCGGTGAGCAAAATCTGTCTTTAGAAAATAAAGAGCGGGTGGAAATTTTAAAAGGCATTTCTGCGATTCAAAGCGGCATGTCGACTCCGGGCGGTGTGGTGAATTATGTGTCTAAGCGCCCAGCGGATGTGAAGTCGGTCAGTTTTAATGCAGATGAATATGGGCGGTTTTCTGTTGCAGCAGACTTGGGCGGTTTTGCAGGCAATGAACAGCAGTTCGGTTACCGGGTGAATTTGGTCGGCGAGCAGATCAACAGCTATGTCGATCATGTGGGCGGCAAGCGCTATATGGGTTCTGCGGCGCTGGACTGGAATATCACAGACAAGTCCGCATTGCAGTTTGATTTTGAATCGCAGCGCCAGCAGCAGCGTTCAGTGCCTGGCTATCAGCTTTTAGATGGCAAAGTGCCGCAAAATGTGCAAGCAGACCGCTTATTGGCCTATCAGAGCTGGGGCAAGCCAGTTACGATGGACAGCATCAACAGCAGCTTAAAATACAGCTATGCCTTGAATGATCTCTGGACAGCAAATCTGGTGGGCGCTTACAGCCGGGTAAAAATTGATGATTACTCTACATTTGCATGGGGCTGTTACAGCAGTGTCTGTCAGTATAGCGGCCTAGGCAATGGTTTTGATGCCAATGGCAATTATGATATTTATGACTATCAAAACCCAGATGATACCTATGTGACACGCCAGCTGAAAGCGCAGCTGCAAGGGCAATGGTCCTTAGCCAATACCTTGCATCATTTAAATGTTGAACTGGCGCAAACGGATAAATCACGCAAGCGCTCTGACCGTGTCAATGAATATATCGGCTATGGCAATATTTATGAAGATACGGTTGATCTTAATCCAACCTCAGAACAGGTGGGTGTGCGTACTAAGGCGCTGGACAGTTCTCAGCTTGCGCTAACAGTTTCTGACCGTATTGAATTGGGCTCACAATGGTCAGCGTTATTAGGCGCTAAATGGATAGATTTAGATGAGCAGGCGTATAGCCGAAAAGGCGTACAAACCCGCGATACCAATTTAGATAAATTTTTACCGCAATTGGCGATCAGTTACAGCCCAACAGCTGATGCAACACTGTATGCCTCTTATGCAAAAGGACTGTCGGATGGCCGATCAGCAGCATGGTATGCAGAAAATGGCGATGATATTTTGGCGCCTATTCAATCTGAACAGTATGAGTTGGGTTATAAACAGCAAATCAATCAGTTTTTGTTAACCGCGGCGCTGTTTGATTTGCGTCAGGACAATCAATATACAGCGCTGAACCCAGCAGATAATAAGTACTATTTTATTCAAGAAGGCGAACAGCATAGCCGCGGTGTAGAATTTGGCGTGTCGGGCAATTTAAGCCCGCGCTTAAGCATGAACGGCACAATGGCATTTACCCGCACCCGTTTGGAAGATGTATCCAATACTGCTTACTCAGGCCATCAAATGCAAAATGCGCCGAAATTCCGCGCTGCCAGCTTTATTGCTTATGATCTGCCGCAAGTTGAGGGGCTCAAACTGATGGCGGGCGGACGCTACAGCTCAAGCAAATTTGCCAACCGTGAAGCCACAGCAAAAGTCGGCGGTTACAGTGTTTTTGATGCAGGCGCTGCCTATGCCTTTAAATGGAATAAAGCTGATGCAGAACTGCGTCTAAATGTAGACAACCTGTTAAATAAAAAATATTGGCGAGATGTCGGTGAGTCAGATGGCGACGGCTATATGTTCTTAGGCGCGCCGCGTACTGCCAATGTTGCCCTGAAATTAAATTTCTAAGCAGGTCTTGGCTATGTCGCATTTAGAAATCGCCGCCTTTATTTTGAATGTCTTGGGGGTCTGGCTGACCTCCAAGCAGTACCGCATGTGCTGGCTCGTCAATATTATTGCGGTGATTCTCTACATGGTTCTTTTTTACCAAGTGCATTTATTTGCCGATGCTGCGCTGCAAGGGGTGTTTGTCATTATGCAAATTTACGGCTGGTACAGCTGGTCGAAAGCTTCTGCGGATCGGCCTTTGCTTGCTGGCTATATGCATAGGCCGATGATGGCGAAAAGCATCGCTGTTGGCGCTGCAGGCGGCTTGTTTTTAGGCCTGCTGTTTTCTGTCTATACCCAAGCGTCTTTGCCTTGGCTGGATTCAATGCTGGCATCATTCAGTTTAGTGGCTAGCTATTGGGCGGCCAAAAAATATATTGAAAGCTGGGCCATGTGGTGCATTTTAGATGCCATTTATGTGCTGATGTATTTGTATAAATCACTGAATTTGACTGCGCTCTTATATTTCCTTTTTATTCTGCTGGCATTGAATGGCTGGCGCATGTGGAAGCAGCAATGGAAAGCAGAGCAGCAAAATACAGTGACATTGTAATGACATCTTTAAAATGATTCGGTGATTGAATGAGATGCGGCCAGCTATTGCAAAGGCAATTTCATGTGCTGCCAAAAAATGAGTTTAAATATGAATATGAAAAAAAACAGCCTGAATTCAGTATTAGCGATGCTCGCTGTTTTAGGCGCTGCAAACCTTCAGGCGAAAGAATATCCGAATTGTGCAGCTGTACAGCAATACGGCATGAGCCTGAAATTTCAAAACCGTTCTGCAGAAGTACAGGCCTTGCAGCTGCAGGCTTTTAATGTAGCAACACATCGTTTAAAAGAAATTTTGCAGGAACATCCGAATGCTAAAAACTTGGCGATTGTGACTGATTTAGATGAAACTATTTTGGATAATACGGATGTGTTTGTGCAGGATTTAAAACGCTGTGAAGACTATACCAACTGGAAGTCCTGGGATGAGTGGGAAAAATCAGGGCAGCCGCAGATCATTGAAGGCAGCCTGGATTTTTTAAACTATGCCGACCAGCATGGGGTAAAAATTTTCTATGTTTCGGACCGCTCCGAAAAATTCAGAGCATCGACAATGCACGCCATGAAACAGCTGAATCTGCCGCAAGTGCACAGCCAGCAGATTTTGCTGTATGGCACGTCTAAAGAACAGCGCCGTCAAACGGTCAGTGCGGACTATGATGTTGTGATGCTGCTGGGTGATACGCTGCATGATTTTTCAGCAGCTTTCAGCAATCAGCAGACACCTCAAGAGCGCGCAGAAGCCGTTAAAAGCAATAAAGAAAAATTCGGTGACCGTTTTATTGTGCTGCCCAATGTCAGTTATGGCGCATGGTCTAAAACCCAGTAATATTGAACGAATAAAAAAGAGCGGTCATCCGCTCTTTTTTATTTTGAGAGATTCTTTGAGATAAAATCATCAGCTTTCATGCATGCCTTTGGTCAGCAGCAGGCTGATTAAGCACAGGCTGGCGCTGATGCCAATCACCGCATTCATGGATGCAGCGCCATAGCTGGAAAATAATAGGCTGACCAAATAACTCATAATTGCGCCCATGCCAAACTGCATCGAGACAGAAAGCCCAGACGCTGTACCTGCCTGCTGCGGCAGAATTCTGAGTAAATTTGCCATCGAGTTTGCGCCGATAGATCCGGTTACACCGACAAAACACGCCAACCCGATGATCAGCCAAACAGGTGAGGTTAAATCTAAACTGCCAATGGCGGCTAAATACAGGCCGGAAATGCAGGATATGCAGGCCATAATCTTCAGCAGTTTTAGAGAAGAAATATATTTTAAAGTGCGGGTGTTGATGCTGGTAAAGACTAAAACTGAAAACAAATTAAAGGCAAACAGATAGCCATATTGGGTTGGGCTAAAGCCATAATGCTGAATAAAGACAAAAGATGAAGCGGTAATGTAGGCAAACATGCCGCCAAAAGAAAAACTGTTGCTGAGCATTAAACCCCAAGCATAGCGTTGGCTCAATACGGTTTTGTAGTTGCTGAGGATACCTGCGGGGACATGCGTGCTGGGCGGCGCATGAATGGCAATTTTGCTCCAAATCAGGCACAGCAGCGCATAGATGAATAAGAAGATAAATATGCTGTTCCAGCTGAAATGCTCCGCGATCATCGCGCCAAATACTGGGGCAGCCAGCGTTGCCATAATGGTGATGATATGCATCAGCGACAGAATTTTAGGAATTTCATCATTGCTGAATAAGTCGCGAACCAAGGCGCGGGAAAGCACGGAAGCGCTGGCGCCGCCAATCGCCTGCAGCAGGCGGTAGAATTGCAGATGTTCAATTTGGCTGGAAAACACACAGCCCAGTGTCGCTAAGATATAAATCACCATGCCAATCAGCAGCAGCTTTTTGCGTCCAAACCGGTCAGAGAGCGGCCCGTAGACCAGCATGCCGGCGCTGAAGCCGATTAAGAATAAGGTAATAGTTTTTTGTACTTCACTGACTTGCGTCTGCAAATCCTGTGCGATTAAAGGCAGGCTGGGCAAATACATATCTATGGATAAGGGGCCAAAAGCCACCAAAGCGCTGAGTAAAACTATGATGGATTTAGGAACTGCATTTTCTGTTTTAGACATTACATTCTTACCGTATTCATATGCGTGCTGCGGTAGTCCGATGGGCGGACACCTGCATGACGGGTAAAAAAGCGGCTGAAATAAGCAGGGTCTTTAAAGCCCAGCTGGTAGCACACGGTGTTGATGGTTGAATCCGAAAAAATCAGCAAGCGTTTGGCTTCCTGCATTTGACGGTCAAATATCAGTTTCTTTGAAGAGATATCCGCTACGCGCCGGCAAATGTCATTTAAACGGGTCTCAGTTACATTCAGCGCTTGGGCATATTCATGCAGCGGCCAATGTTCTAAAAAGTGATTTTCGATCAATTCATTAAATGAACGGAAAGTGGCTAAGTCGCCGCTGCAGCTGTTAATGCGCGGCGCCGTAACATCGCCAAGGCGGATCATTTGAATAAAAATTAAGGTCACCAGATTTCTTAAAGACGTTTGCCGATGCGGCTTGTTGGACTGGAACTCTCGCTGCAAATCATCAAAGTAATGTTCCAGCTGCATCAGGTCTTCGGTGTTTTTATTTTTTAAGCCGTCGAGTGAAATGCACAGCGGCACAATATTCTGCACTTTTAAATCGACCTGCAATAAAGGCCAGACCAAATTCTGCTGTACGGTCAGCACGTGGCCTTCACACATGGGGTCAGTAATAAAGGCATGCGCAACAGACGGCGGCGTCAAAAAGCACACGGGCGCTTTGCAGACATATTTCACATCATCTAAAAAGATGCGGATTGAGCCTTTAGTAAAAAAGTGAATTTGAAAAAAACCGTCATGGCGGTGCGCGGGCATGTTCACGCCAAAGAAGTCAGCCAGTTTGCCTTGCGCATCATAATGAATTTCCGAATCCATATAGCGCTGATCGTAGACTTCGCCTAATTTGATATTTGGAATCTGCATGGGATTCATACCTTCTAGTCCATGAAAAGTATAATTTTTAACTTTACCTGCAAAAAGTGCTTGAAAAAAGTTAATATGTTAATTATAAAGTTAATATATTAACTAATTTGCAAAATGTCTAGTCAATAATTGATCAGATCATAGATAGAGAGTCTCAAATGAGTGAGTTAAATAAGATCAGCATGGATGGAAATATTTTTGGTATCGCATTGAATTACAAATGCTTATACGAAAAACTTCAAGCTCAGTTTAATGAAAAGCCATATGTGAATGAGCCAAAGAAGCCAGTTTTGTTTATTAAAACACCAAATACCCGCAATGCATCTGGAAATATTGTCATTAAGAAAAAAGGCGAGATTTTGCAAGCAGGCCCTGCGCTTGGCATCGTGATCGGCAAAAGTACCAGCCGCGTTTCGGAAAATGATGCTTTATCGCATGTGGCGGGTTTTGTTGCAGTGAATGAATTGAGCTTACCAGAAGATAGTTACTATCGTCCTGCGATTAAAGCGAAATGCCAAGACGGTTTTTGTGTATTAGGTACACCTGTGGCTACAGATGCGGTAACAGATTTGAACAATTTAGCTTTGCGTGTATTTGTCAACGGTGAACTGAAACAAGAAGGCACAACAGCCAATTGGATTCGTACACCTGCGCAAATTATTGAAGAAATTTCTGAATATATGCCGCTGAATGAAGGTGACATTATTTTGACGGGCACACCGTTTGGCCGTGTGGACTTAAATGCAGGTGATGAAGTTCGTGTGGAAATTGATCAGCTCGGTTCAGTGACAAATACAATTCAGGAAGAAGGGAACTAATTAATGAAAACTGCACGCATCCGCCACAATGGTGAAATTTTCAATGTTGAAGTGAATGATCAGCTTCAGGTGACGCTTCCGAATGGCCAAGTACTCAATGAGCAAGATGTAGAATGGCTGCCGCCTGCAAACGGCACCATGTTTGCGCTAGGTCTTAACTATGCAGACCACGCGCGCGAGCTGGCATTTGAACCGCCAAAAGAACCGTTGATTTTTATTAAAGCGCCAAATACATATACAGGCCATAACGAAAATACTTGGCGTCCCGACAATGTTGAATACATGCATTATGAGTGTGAGCTTGTAGCAGTAATTGGCAAAACGGCGAAAAATGTAAAACGTGAAGATGCTCTGGATTATGTAGCGGGTTACACACTATGTAACGACTACGCAATCCGTGACTTCTTAGAAAACTACTACCGTCCGAATTTACGTGTGAAAAACCGTCATTCTACGACACCAGTAGGTCCATATATTATTGATAAATCATTGGTTCCATCGCCAAACAACCTTGTATTAAAAACTTGGGTGAACGGTGAGCTTCGTCAAGAAGGCACGACTTCAGACATGATTTTTGATGTGCCGTTCTTAATTGAATACATCTCTTCATTTATGACTTTACAGCCAGGCGACATGATTGCAACAGGTACACCAGAAGGCTTATCTGACGTTGTGCCAGGTGATGAAGTTATCGTGGAAATTGAAGGTGTAGGCAAACTGCGCAACTTCATTGTTTCAGAATCAGAATTTTTTAAAACAGCATAAGGTTAAAGGATTAACAGCATGATTAAGCATTGGATTGACGGCAAAGAAGTCGAAAGCAAAGAAACATTTACCAACTACAACCCTGCAACTAATCAAGCGATTGGTGAAGTGGCCAGCGGCGGTCAAGAAGAAATTGACTTGGCAGTTGCAGCGGCGAAACGCGCAGCACCGGGCTGGGCAAAAACACCTGCCAAAGAACGTGCGCGTTTAATGCGCAATTTGGGTGATTTGATTGACCAAAACGTGGCGAAAATTGCTGAACTGGAAACTTTAGATACAGGTTTGCCTATTCACCAAACCAAGAATGTTTTGATTCCTCGCGCATCGCATAACTTCAATTTCTTTGCTGAAGTATGTACACGTCTAAATGGTCATACTTACCCTGTAGATGACCAAATGCTGAACTACACACTGCACCAGCCTGTGGGCGTATGCGGTCTGGTTTCGCCGTGGAACGTACCGTTCATGACGGCAACGTGGAAAACTGCCCCATGTTTAGCATTGGGTAATACTGCTGTATTGAAAATGTCTGAGCTTTCGCCGCTTACAGCGAACGAACTTGGCCGTTTGGCGCTTGAAGCCGGTATTCCTGAAGGCGTATTTAACGTTGTTCAAGGTTATGGCGCAAATGCAGGCGATGCACTTGTAAAACACCCTGATGTACGCGCAATTTCATTCACAGGCGGTACAGCAACTGGCCGAAAAATCATGGCTGGTGCTGGTCTGAAAAAGTACTCTATGGAACTTGGCGGCAAGTCTCCAGTAGTGATTTTTGAAGATGCTGATCTTGACCGCGCATTGGATGCTGCATTATTCACAATCTTCTCTTTAAATGGCGAACGTTGTACTGCAGGCAGCCGTATCTTCATTCAAGAGTCTGTATATGATGAGTTCGTAAAAGAATTTGCACGCCGCGCAAAAAACATTTTGGTGGGTGACCCGCAAGATCCGAAAACCCAAGTCGGTTCAATGATTACCAAGGCGCATTACGATAAAGTGACGGGCTATATCAAAATTGGTATGGAAGAAGGCGCAAACTTAGTTGCAGGCGGTTTAGAGCGTCCAGCAGGTCTAGCGGATCATTTGAAAAATGGTCACTTCGTTCAGCCAACCGTATTTGCTGATGTTGATAACCGTATGCGTATTGCCCAAGAAGAAATCTTTGGCCCAGTGGTATGTTTGATCAAGTTCAAAGATGAAGCTGAAGCGCTTCGTTTGGCAAATGACACTGAATATGGTCTAGCATCTTACATCTGGACGCAAGACATTGGTAAAGCGCACCGTATTGCTGCAGGCATTGAAGCAGGCATGGTGTTCATCAACAGTCAAAACGTGCGTGACCTGCGTCAGCCATTTGGCGGCATTAAAGGTTCTGGTACGGGCCGTGAAGGCGGCGAGTACAGCTTAGAAGTGTTCACTGAGCTGAAAAACGTATGTATCTCAATGGGTTCACACCATATTCCAAAGTGGGGCGTTTAAACGCTCCCTTCGGGAAATGAATAAAGAATTTTAAAATTTCAGGAAGAAAGAATATGGGTAAGCTCGCTTTAGCTGCAAAAATTACGCATGTGCCATCGATGTATTTATCTGAACTGCCGGGCCCGCAAAATGGCTGCCGTCAGGCTGCAATTGACGGGCACATCGAAATCGGCCGCCGCTGCCGTGAACTGGGTGTAGATACCATTGTAGTGTTTGACAGTCATTGGCTAGTCAACAGCGCATTTCATATTAACTGCGGCGCGCATTTTGAAGGCGTGTATACCAGTAATGAATTGCCGCACTTCATTAAAAATATGGAGTTTGATTACGACGGCAACCCTGAATTCGGACAATTGATGCAAGAAGAGATTGCGAAAACGGGTATTCGTGTTCAGGCGCATAACATTGAAAGCTTGCATCTTGAATATGGCACATTGGTTCCAATGCGTTATATGAACCAAGACAAAAAATTTAAAGTGGTTTCTGTATCTGCGTTCCTTACGTCGCATGAACTGCAAGACAGCCGTAAATTTGGCGAAGGCTTATTAAACGCGATTGAAAAATACGATGGTACTGTTGCTGTGTTTGCCAGCGGTTCATTGTCACATCGCTTTATTTGGGATCGTGAAGCGCATCGCGGTATGGACTCATACACACGTGAGTGGGACCGTCAGGTCGATAAGCACGTAGTAGGTATGTGGGAACGCGCTGAGTGGAAAGAATTCACAGAGATGCTGCCTGAATATGCAGAGTACTGTTATGGCGAAGGTGGTATGCACGACACTGCGATGCTGCTTGGTCTATTGGGTTGGGATAGCTACAGCAAGCCAGTTGAAATCGTGACGCCAGCTTTTCCAAGCTCAGGCACAGGTCAAATTAACGCGATTTTCCCAGTGGAATAACAGGAGTCCAAATCATGCCTCATTTTACTGCTGAATACAGCGCCAATATTAAGGATGACATCGACTTCCAAGAATTCTTTGGACAGGTGAATACATTTTTAGGCAATACCGGTGTTTTCCCATTAGGCGGCATCCGCAGCCGCGCCATCCGCATGGATGATTATGTGATTGCAGATGCCAAGCACGATTATGCCTTTATTCATATGACCTTAAAGGTTGGGGCGGGGCGTGATTTGGAAACCCGTCAGCGTGTAGCAGAAGAACTCTTCGCGCTGATCGATGCTTACTTTAAGCCATTAAAAGACAAGCGCCTGCTGGCGGTCTCTTTTGAAATGACAGAACTTGATTCGGTATTGAACTTTAAGTCGAACAATATCCATCAATTCTTAAATGCATAGAAATAAGAACGGATTCTCATATGCTAGATCAAGACAAAATTAAAGCCTTAGCGCTGCAGCTGGATGATGCTGAAAAAAACAATACGCAAATGCGCCAGTTTTCGCTGCAGTACCCTGAAATGACCATTGAAGATGCTTATGCCATTCAGAAAGCATGGGTTGCGCATAAAATTGCGGAAGGCCGCAAATTAATCGGTCATAAAATTGGCCTGACTTCACGTGCAATGCAAGTATCGTCGAACATCACAGAGCCAGATTATGGCGCATTGCTGGATGATATGGTTTTTGAAGAAGGTTCAGATATTCCATTCGAGCGTTTTATTGTACCGCGTGTAGAAGTCGAACTGGCTTTCATTTTAGGTAAAGACCTAACAGGTCCAAACTGCACGATTTTTGATGTGCTCGATGCAACGGATTACATTATTCCTGCGGTCGAAATCATTGATGCGCGCTTGCATAATACAGATCCTGAGACGGGCATTACTCGTAAAGTATTTGACACTATTTCTGACAATGCTGCCAATGCAGGTATCGTTTTAGGCGGCCGCCCAATCAAGCCGCATGAGCTGGACTTGCGCCGTATCTCTGCAATTTTGTACCGCAATGGTGTGATTGAAGAATCAGGTGTGTCGGCAGCTGTATTGAATAACCCTGTCAAAGGCGTGGCGTGGTTAGCCAATAAACTGCATCCGCACGGTGTAACGCTAAAAGCCGGACAAATCATTTTGGGCGGTTCGTTCACGCGTCCAGTAGCTGCCCGTCCAGGCGATACGTTCCATGTTGATTATGATCAGCTGGGTTCAATCGCGTTCCGTTTTGTTTAAGGAGAAAGGGCAATGTTAGATACGACCAATTACTTTAAGCAAAAACTGAAAACACAGCAGCAGATTGGCATGTGGCTGGGCATGGCGGATGGCTATGTGGCAGAGATTGCAGCCAATGCCAATTTTGACTGGCTGCTGATTGACGGTGAGCACGCGCCAAACGATTTGCGCACAATTTTACATCAATTGCAGTCTATTGCGGCTTATAAAAGCCAAGCGGTTGTCCGTCCAGTCACGGGTGATGTAGGATTGATTAAGCAGCTGCTGGATATTGGTGCGCAAACATTGCTTATCCCAATGGTCGAGTCTGCAGAACAAGCAGAGTTGATGGTGAGTGCAACCCGCTATCCGCCAGAAGGTATTCGCGGTGTGGGTTCAGCTTTAGCGCGCGCTTCACGCTGGAACAATTTAACAACCTATTTGAACGATGCCGATGAGCAAATTTGTGTCATTGTGCAGATCGAGTCTAAAAAAGGCTTGGAAAATCTAGACGCAATTTTACAAGTAGATGGTGTCGATGGCGTATTTATTGGCCCCGCAGATTTATCGGCGGCGCTTGGCCATCGTGGCAATCCGGGTCATCCTGATGTGCAGGAGATTATTATTTCCAGCATTCAGAAGATTCGTTCTGCTGGTAAAGCTGCAGGTATTTTGTCTGCTGATGAAAAGCTGGCAAAACAATACTTAGCGCTAGGAACTGAATTTGTTGCTGTAGGCGTAGACACTAGTTTGCTCATGAAATCCATGAATCAGCTGTTGGCAAAATTTAAAGACGGGTCAGCGCCACAAAGCAGCGCTGCGCCAAGCGTCTATTAAGGAGAACATAGATGCAGCTCAAAAATTCTGAATTGCTGAAACAGCAAGTTTATATTAACGGCCAATGGCTGGATGCAGATGACGGTAAAAGTTTGCCGGTCACCAACCCAGCAACAGATGAAATTATTGGCCGTGTGCCAAGCGTATCTGCTGCACAAGTCGAGCAGGCTGTACAAGCTGCTGAAGCTGCACTGGAAGGCTGGAAACAAAAAACAGCGAAAGAGCGCTCAGCATTGTTACGTACTTGGTTCAATCTGATTGTGGAAAACCAAGAAGATCTAGCTATCATTTTAAGTACAGAGCAAGGCAAGCCTATTACCGAAAGCCGCGGTGAAATTTTGTATGGCGCAAGCTTTATTGAATGGTTTGCAGAAGAAGCAAAACGTACTTATGGCGATGTGATTCCCCATGACAAACAAGGCCGTCGCTTAGTTGTGATTAAACAGCCTGTGGGCGTTGTGGCAGCCATTACGCCGTGGAATTTCCCCAACGCCATGATTACCCGTAAGGTGGGTCCAGCATTGGCTGCAGGCTGTACGGTGATTATTAAACCGGCGTCTGAAACACCTTTATCAGCTTTGGCGTTGGTGGCTTTGGCAGAACAGGCTGGCATTCCTAAAGGCGTGGTGAATGTGGTAACAGGCAGTTCTCGTGAAATTGGCGGCGTATTAACCACGCATCCGGCGGTGAAAAAAGTATCCTTCACAGGTTCAACGCAAGTCGGCAAACTGCTGATGGAACAGTGCTCAAGCACCATGAAAAAAGTCAGCATGGAATTGGGCGGCAACGCGCCATTTATTGTGTTTGAAGATGCTGACTTGGACAAAGCGGTGCAGGGCGCGATTGCTTCTAAATTCCGTAACTCAGGCCAAACTTGTGTATGCACCAACCGTGTATTGGTGCATGAAAGCATTCATGACGCCTTCCTTGAAAAGCTGGTTGCAGAAGTGAACAAGCTGAAAGTTGCGCCAGCATTTGAACAGGGTGCGGAACAAGGCCCGCTGATTAATGAAAAATCGGTAGATAAAATTGAAGAGCACATTGCTGATGCTGTTGGCAAAGGCGCCAAAATTGTTGCTGGCGGCAAGCGTCATGTCTTGGGGCATACTTTCTTTGAACCAACCGTATTGTCAGGTGTAACTCAAGACATGCTGGTGGCGAAAGATGAAACTTTTGCACCGCTTGCACCAGTCTTTAAATTCAGTACAGATGCCGAAGCAATTCAGATGGCCAATGACACAGAATTTGGTTTGGCATCGTACATCTATACTGAAAGCCTGAGCCGCGCTTGGAAAATCGGTGAAGCGCTTGAGTACGGTATGGTCGGGATTAACGAAGGTTTAATTTCAACAGAAGTCGCGCCATTTGGCGGGATTAAAGAATCTGGTTCAGGCCGTGAAGGTTCGAAATACGGTATTGAAGACTACATGGAAATTAAATACATGTGCATGGGCATCTAAGCCTGAACTGCATTTCATATTGATATTCAAAATAAGGATCTTCGGGTCCTTTTTTTCTTTCACTGCATGTGCCGCAGCAGTTTTTCAGCATTTGGTTTGAGCAATATGCATGTGTATTGGCAGATTTCCAAGCAGATCGCTGGCAGCAGTTTTATCAGACGCATTTTCAACAGATAC
Source organism: Acinetobacter bouvetii DSM 14964 = CIP 107468 (assembly GCF_000368865.1). Lineage (GTDB taxonomy): Bacteria > Pseudomonadota > Gammaproteobacteria > Pseudomonadales > Moraxellaceae > Acinetobacter > Acinetobacter bouvetii. Next base: position 639,375 of record NZ_KB849727.1, on the reverse strand, counting down.
AGCGGGTTGTGCTGATGCTGGTGCATCCGTTTAAAGTGCGCTAATTTACTATAAGTTTCACTTGATATATGTGTTATTTTAAATACAAAATTATCCTTTAAGCTGTCAGCAACTTGATGATTTAAAATGAGATAAATACGGATCATGGAAAGTGCAATTTAAACTGAATTTAGTACCTTTATTGCACATCGAAGATCATTTAAAAAATAGACATGGATAAGGTTATCCAAGGAAAAAGCAGGGATTTGATTATGGAAAATCACATTACAGATTTTGATGCAGCGCAAACGGTCCGCATGCATGAAGCATTAACTCCAGAGCTGCTGCGGCACTATTATCCTGATGCGCCATTTCCAGCTATTTATCCGCTGGCCAGCCTATATGCAGCGGTTAAACGCTGGGTCAGCTCACAGCTTAAAATGCGCTAAGCCGCTGTTTCTTTTAAAGGAAAGCGATTTCCTTATCCCGCATAGAATCCGAATTAAAACAGTGATGAGCCGGCAGATTCATTTTTGCTGGATGGATTTTCTCATCCTGATCTTTATCAGCCTTTCGAGAGGGACATCTCATGTCTACAGCACATGCTGTTCAAGATAGCGGCAAAATGTCTGCGAATGACCGTAAAGTTGCCTTTGCAACAATTATTGGCACGACCATTGAATGGTATGACTTTTTTATTTATGCGGCGGCCGCAGGCCTCGTATTTACTCAATTATTTTTTGCGCCAGCAGGCCATACGCTGGGCACATTGCTGGCTTTTGCCACGGTTGGATTGAGCTTTTTGTTCCGGCCGCTGGGTGCATTTTTGGCGGGACATTTTGGCGATAAAATCGGCCGCCGCGCAATTTTAGTGGTCACGCTTATCTGCATGGGATTGTCTACAGCGCTGATTGGCTTATTGCCAACCTATGACAGCATTGGATTGTGGGCGCCCATCTTGCTTTTACTGCTGCGGATTATTCAAGGTCTGTCTGCAGGCGGTGAATGGGGCGGTGCCGTATTAATGGCGGTTGAACATGCGCCAGTACATAAGCGCGGACGTTTTGGCTCATTTCCGCAAATAGGTGTTCCATTGGGCCTGCTTTTAGCATCAGGCATGTTTGCATTGATGAGCGGTGTGATTGCTCCTGGTGATGCCTTTTTAGAATGGGGCTGGCGATTCCCTTTCCTGTTCAGCATTGTGCTGCTGTTTGTGGGGCATTGGATGCGCAAGGCAGTTGAAGAAAGTCCAGTTTTTGAAGAAATTAAAGAGCGCGGCTCAGCGTCTAAAACCCCAGTTATGGATTTATTCAAAAACCATTTTTGGCTGGTGATTACAGCGGCGCTGGTGTTTGCTGGCAATAGCGCGATTGGCTATATGACCACAGGCGGCTTTATTCAAAACTATACCACCAATCCAGATGGGCCTTTGACATTGCCAAGAACGCCAATTTTAATCAGCGTCACGGTTTCCGCTGCAGTATGGCTGCTGTTTACATGGATTTCAGGCGGTTTATCGGACAAAATTGGCCGCCGCAATACTTATATTATTGGTTTTATTGTGCAGCTGTTCGGTGTGCTGGCGCTATTTCCTTTAGTCAATATGGGCACTATTTGGTCGGTCTCTTTCGGGCTGTGCTTTTTGTCTATTGGTATTGGCATGACTTATGGCGCTCAGGCTGCGTTTTATTCAGAATTATTTCCTGCATCCATCCGCTTTTCTGGCGTTTCCATTTCTTATGCCATAGGCGCGATTTTGGGCGGCGCATTTTCTCCGCTCATTGCATCTTGGCTGATCAGCATGACTGGCAGTACGGCCGCTGTTGCCTTTTATTTAGCCGCAATGACCTTGATTGGATTAGGAGCTACCCTAATTTTGCGCGACCGTTCCGGTATTCCTTTGGGGCCTGAATATGAAGATTTGCAAAACGAATCGGCATTCAGCATCGGGAAAAATAAGAGTGAACATGCCTATAGCAAGTAAATCGGCACTATTTCAATGTGATATGCACATCTAAAAAAGCTGGGCCAGTCCCAGTTTTTTTACGCTTCAGTCTATGAAAGTGAATGATTAAGCGCTTTGGGTCTTGCGCTGCTGAATCGACTGCAGATGAGTCAGCACCCAAATTACAGCAAAGATGATCAGCAGCGAAAATACCGCCAGCGAAACCATAATGCCGAAATGGTCAATCAGCATGCTGGACAGCAGCACCGGCCAAATAGTGCCTTGGTAGCCTAATAGCAGAAAGGTCGAGAATATCGCCGGTTTTTCTTTTTGAGAAATTAATCCAACCAAATAGTAGGATGGGCTTAAAGACAGGCCATGGCCAATGCCGACTGATAAAATGCTGCTGATCAGCCAGAAGTTCAGATGCGTATACTGCGCCATCATTAAGGAGATGCAGCCGAACGCTGTTAATACCAAGCCAATCATCATGCTGGTAGATTCTTTCAAGCCTTTGAACATGAATTGGGTCAAAGTGGAAATGAATAGAATGATGGATATAGATATACCGGTTAAAGTCGCAGATTGCGGCAGAGGAAGTTCTTTCATAAATGTGCCTGCAAGCGCAGCATAGAGGCTAAACATGCTAAAACAGCAGATTGCCGTCATTGCGCACGGAAAGAAAATTTTTTGATGCAGCGGCATGGCTGGAATATTCCAAATCGATGCCTTTTTCTCAGCTGCAGGCGGCTGGTGGCGGTATTTTATGAGCGGGCAGGTGCAAAGTACTGCGATGGAGGCGGCGGCAATCATCCAATAGGGGGTGCTAAGTGGAGAATGGGTATGGTCTGCGAGCAGTCCGCCAATGAGTGGGCCGAGGCCAAAGCCAAAGACAGTCAGCATGGAGGCGATTTTTCCAGCATTTTCTTTACGCTTAAAAGGATATTTTTGTGCAAGGCCAATAAGGGTGGCAGTAGACAGCAGGCCAGATGAAATGCCAATCAGAAAACGGGCAGCGCATAAATGCACAATGCTGTCCGCTAAAGCTGAATACGCCAGTGCAGCGATGCTGATGGCAAGGCCAGCCATCACGGTTTTTTTATAGCCGTATTTTGCGCTGAGGCTGTTTAAAAATAATAAGCTGAAGACGACACCAAACATATAGGCAATAAACGCATAGCCAATTTCTGTGGTGCTGATATGCCATGTTTCTGCATAAATTGAATACAGCGGGCTGGCAAGCGCCGTGCTTAAAGCTCCCAAACAAAGGCATAAACACAGTATGATGTATTCCAAATATGTGGCGGAAGGCTGCATGAGAGATACTTTAAAGTGACCAGTGGGTCGATTTTATTTAAAAATGACTTTTAGGTCAATTTTGTTTTTTGCTTCAGGATGATTTAAGGCATGAAAAAACGCAGCCCTTCAGTAGAAAAAACCGCTGAAACCCGTAAAAGAATTACGCTTGCAGCCTTAAATGAATTTAATCAATTGGGGTATGCCAACAGTAAAATTGCCTCAATTGCGGTTTCTGCAGGTGTGGGCAAAGGCACGATTTATTCATATTTTGAAACCAAAGAAAAATTGTTTGAAGGGGTGATTGATTATCTGATTGAAGATACTTATCACCCGATCCAAAGCAATGAGCTGACAGATAATGTCAGTGTTGCTGCGTTTATTTTGCAGCAAATGCTGCCTGCGATTGACAATATCGAATCTGCAGGGCGCGCCAATATTGCCCGTTTGGTTTTAAGTGAGGGCAAAAATTTTGAACATATCCGTGAATTATATGAACAGAAAATTTATCAGCCCGGTCAAGTTGAGCTGCAAAAATTAATTCAGATCGCCATCGACCGTAAAGAGCTGCCGCCAGACAGCCAGCCGGAAATTTTAACCGTGCTGATTCTTGCGCCCATTTGGATGGGGATTGTGCATAACGGCATCTTGTCACCGCATCAGGCGCAGAATATCCGTACGCTGTTTGAAATCAATATCCGCAATATTTTCTGCAGCGCATCTACGCCGTGCTGATTGCTGCATAGCTTATATCGCCCCATTAAACCGGTATAAAGCCTATATCCGGACTAAAAAGCCTCTGAATATTCAGAGGCTTTTTTGCTGTTGCGGCTAAAGTATAAAATTATCCTATTGGAAAATAATTATTATATGTATAATTTGAAAAGTGCCAATTAAAGTCGGGAAAATACATTAAAGTTTGCTGAACATTCTTGAATAATAAGGTCAGCCCAGCAGTATTTCCTGCTATGTAAGGAATTGAAGCGCTCAGTGTCCTCATTGATGAAGACATAAAGTAAAAAGGAAAGTTTGATATGGAAAATACCATCGATTTTAATGCAAATGATGTTTCAACGGGTCAGGATGAATTAGATTCAGGGCAATTCAGAATGTCTTATGTAGAAGCGAAAACATTACATTCAGCAGCGCAAGAGCGCAGCATGCTGGAGAAAATTAAAGAAATTCTGCCGAAAATTGCAGCCAATGCAGAACGAGCAGAACAGCTGCGCAAAGTGCCGGATGAAAATATTACGCTGCTGAAAGAAATTGGTTTCCACCGCGCATTTCAGCCAAAATTTTATGGCGGTTTGGAAATGAGCCTGCCAGATTTTGCCAACTGCATTGTAACCCTTGCAGGTGCTTGTGCCGGCACCGCTTGGGCATTCAGCTTGCTCTGTACGCATAGTCATCAAATTGCGCTATTTCCTAAACAGCTGCAAGACGAAATTTGGCTGAATAATCCAGATGCGACAGCCAGCAGTTCCATTGCGCCCTTTGGCAAAGTGGAAGAAGTCGAAGGCGGCATTAAATTAAGCGGTGATTATGGCTGGAGCAGCGGCTGTGACCATGCCGAATATGCCATTGTCGGCTTTAACCGTTTTGATGCTGAAGGCAAAAAAATCTATTCATTTGGCGTGATTCCGCGTAAAGACTATGTCATTCATGACAACTGGTTTGCCGGTGCCATCAAGAGCAGCGGTTCAAAACAATTGCAAATTCGGGACTTATTTATTCCTGAATATCAAATCCAAAAAGCCAAAGACATGATGGAAGGAAAATCAGCAGGCTTCGGTTTATATCCAGACAGTAAGATTTTCTATTCGCCATACCGTCCATACTTTGCCAGCGGTTTCTCTGCAGTCAGTTTGGGCGTAGCAGAACGCATGCTGGAAGCATTTAAGGAAAAGCAAAAAACACGTATTCGCGCTTATACAGGCGCTAACTTAGGCGCATCTACACCTGCACTCATGCGTTTAGCTGAATCGACGCATCAAGTGGCGGCAGCCCGCGCGTTTTTAGAAAAAACATGGGAAGACCACCGCATCCATGGTGAAAACAAAGTTTATCCATCACAGGAAACATTGGCATTTTGGCGCACTAACCAAGCTTATGCCGTCAAAATGTGCATTGAAGCAGTCGACCGCTTATTTGCAGCAGCAGGTGCAACCAGCTGGCTGGATGGTCAGGAAATGCAGCGTTTATTCCGGGATTCACATATGACAGGCGCACATGCGTATACGGACTATGATGTTTGCGCGCAAATTTTAGGACGTGAATTAATGGGTCTTGAACCCGATCCAACCATGGTATAAGGCAAGGAGAGCCGCAATGAATTCGATGAATATTCAGCCGGAAATCGGTTTTGACTCAAAAGCTTTCCGCCGTGCATTAGGCAATTTTGCGACAGGCGTAACCATTATGACCGCGCAAAATAGCAAAGGCGAAAAAGTCGGTGTGACCGCCAACAGTTTTAACTCGGTATCTTTAGATCCGCCGCTGATTTTGTGGAGCATAGACAAGCGTTCTTCAAGCTATGCGGTATTTGAAGAAGCCACGCATTTTGCAGTCAATATTTTGGCGGCGGATCAAATTGAATTATCCAATAAATTTGCCCGTTCTAAAGATGACAAATACGCCGATGTAGTGTTTGATCTAGGCGAAGGCAATGCCCCTTTGCTAAAAGAATGCTCGGCCGTTTTTGAATGTGAGCGCCACAGTATTCTTGAGGGCGGCGATCACTGGATCATTCTTGGCCGTGTGGTCAATTTTCAAGACAATGGCCGTTCACCGCTGCTGTATCATCAAGGCGCGTATTCATCTGTTTTGCCGCATCCCAGCTTAAATGCAAAAGCGGCAACCCCTGCAGAAATTTTTCCCGGTCGCTTATATGACAATATGTACTACTTGCTGACGCAGGCCGTGCGCGCCTATACCAATGATTATCAGCCGAAACAGCTGGCTTCAGGCTTCCGTACCAGTGAGGCGCGTATGCTGCTGGTGCTGGAAAGTAAAACAGCAACGTCTAAAGAGTGCCTGCAGCGTGAAGTTGCCATGCCGGCGCGTGAAATTGAACAGGCAGCAGAAATTTTGGTGCGCAAAGGCTTAATGGTGGATACAGGCCATTCTTATGAGTTGACTGAGCAGGGTGTGCATAGTGCGCAAATGCTGTATCAGATTGCAGAAAGCCATCAGCAGGATGTGTTTGGCGCATACTCTGATCAAGACAAGGCGCTGTTCAAAAAAATGCTGAAAGATTTAATCGGCATTTGAAAATTGATTTTAGCTAAAAACTGCTGCGGCAGTTTTTTTATACAAATTAAACAAAAGTAAAATACTTGCTAATAGGATAATTTATAATTAATATCTTAACTATATGGCAAGCAATGCTTTAAAGGATCAAGCAGCGTTCTCGGGAGTGAACATGGAAAAGAATTTTGATTTTGATGTCGTGGTGGTCGGTTCTGGCGCATCAGGCATGGCAACTGCAATTACAGCAAAACTATTGGGTTTAAATGTCGCAGTCATTGAAAAGTCTAAAAATTATGGCGGTACAACGGCGCGCTCGGGCGGCTGGCTATGGGTGCCGTGCACACAGCTGGGTAAAAACTATGGTCATGAGGATTCTCCAGAAGCGGTCAAAGCATATTTAAAGCATGAAGGCGGCGCTGCTTATAACGAAGCCCGAGTTGATTCATTTGTTCATCACTGTTTTGATGCTGTAGATTTTTTTACCAAGAAAACCGCTGTACAGTTTGATATGCCTTTAACTTTTCCTGATTATCATGCAGAAGCGCCGGGCGCGATGCAGGGCGGACGTTCTATGGTGACACGCCCGTTTGATGCGCGTGAGCTAGGTGAGCGTTTGGCTTTGCTGGAACCGCCTTTGCCAGAACTGACGGTCTTTGGCATGATGATTGGTTCAGGTGCAGACTTGCGCCACTTTATGAAAGCCACGCGTTCTTTAGAGTCGGCTATTTATACCATCAAGCGCTTTTCAACGCACTTTGCCGAATGCATGAAGTATGGACGCGGCATGCTGCTGACCAATGGCAATGCATTGGCAGGACGTTTAGCGAGAACAGCATTAGATTTAAATATTCCAGTATTGGTAGATACCGCGGCTAAAGAACTGATCTTGGAAAACGGTAAAATTGCAGGGCTTATTGCCCAGTCCGGCGATCAGAAGATTAGGCTGAATGCCTCTAAGGCTGTAGTTTTAGCCGCAGGCGGGTTTCCGCACAATGTTGAATTGCGAAAACGCCTGTATGGACATACGCCGACAGGTTTAGAACATTGGTCGCCGACTACTGAAACCAATACAGGCGACAGTATTGCCATGACGGAAAAATTAAATGTTGCTGTAGATACTGATTTGCCGAATGCTGCTGCTTGGGCGCCAGTGTCATTGGTTAAGCGCAAAGACGGCACAACAGGCGTCATGCCGCATTTTATTGACCGCGCTAAGCCGGGGGTGATTGCAGTGAATAAGCTGGGCAAGCGTTTTGTCAATGAAGCCAATTCTTATCATGATTTTGTTCAAGGGATGATGAATGGCGCCAACATTGATGGTCAAATTACTTCCTGGCTGATCTGTGACCGTAAAACCTTACGGATGTATGGATTGGGCTCTGTGCCGCCGCAGCCGCTGCCCATTGGCAAGCATCTGCAATCAGGCTATTTAAAGAAAGGCAATACGGTTGCTGAACTGGCAAAAAATTGCGGTATAGACGCTAAAGGCCTTGAAGAGACAATTAAGACATTCAATCCATTGGCCAAAATCGGTCAAGACCCGGATTTTGGCAAAGGCTCAAAAGCCTATAACCGCTATCAAGGCGATCCGCTGCACATGCCAAACCCATGCTTAAAACCCATTGAGCAGGGCCCATTTTATGCAGTGCAACTGCATCCAGGCGATATTGGCACTTATGCAGGCTTGCCTGTCGACCGTCACAGCCGTGTGCTGGATCAATCCGGAAAAGCAGTTGAGGGCTTATATTCGGTAGGCAATGACGCGACCAGCATCATGGGCGGCAATTATCCAGGTGCAGGGATTACGCTTGGGCCAGCGCTGGTTTTTGGCTATCAAACAGGGCTCTTTATTGCCACAGGAAAAGACAATAATCCTGCAGCAGCGCCAGCGGCCAGACATACAGCGGAAGTCTAAACGGGCAGGCGCTGTATGCAAAGGATGTAGCTGAAAGCCCTTATTGACCGCCTAATGGATCATCAAATTGGGCAGTCAGATTTTGATGCAAGGTGCGGCAAAAGCAGAAGGTATCAAAATGTTGCGCGGATTGTTCCGGCAGGATGATTTGCGGCAAATCCGCGGGCTGGCAGATCTGCAGGTCCAAAATTTGAAGAGCATTCAAAACTGCGATCTTGGCCGTGAAGAGTGGCAGGATGATATTTCACACGATATTGGTTTTTCATTCAAAATAGCGATGCGCTTTTGGGTAAAGGACATATTTAAAAATGAAAGCGGGTAACGGCGCTTAAAAAGTACAAGGATGGGTGTAATGTTTAATTTAACGCAAAAGAAAATTGTGGTGACTGGCGCGGCGCAAGGCAATGGTGAAGCCATTGCTAAAAGCTTAGCAGCGCTGGGTGCAACGGTGATTGTAGCCGATATGAATTTTGAAAAACTGCAAAATGTAAAAAATGACATTGAGGCAGCAGGCGGACGCGCCTATGCCTTTGCCTTAAATGTGGCGGAGCAGCAGTGCTGTCAAAACTTTGCCAAAGAAGTGCATGACACTATTGGGGATATTGATGTGCTGATCAATAATGCAGGTATTTTACGCCGCAGTAATTTCGAATCGGCAAGCGCGGTGAAGGACTTGGACGACACCATCAATGTGAATGTTAAAGGCAGCTATTACCTGATCAATGCTTTATTGGAGTCGCTGAAAAAGACCCAAGGCAATATTGTCAATGTGGCGTCTATTCAGTCTTTTGTGGCTGCAACGGGTGCGACGGCTTATGCCATTTCTAAAGGCGCAGTGGCGCAAATGACCCGTACACTGGCAGCAGAATTGGCAAAATACAATATTCGTGTCAATGCGATAGCCCCTGGTGTAATTGAAACGCCAATGACTGAGGCAACGCGGGCTAATCCGGCCGCTTTGGAAGGGTATTTAAGACATGTGCCGATGAACCGCATGGGCCAGCCCGCAGAATTGGCCGGGCCGGCGGCATTTTTATGCTCCGATGCCGCCAGCTATGTCACAGGCTGCATTTTACCCGTAGACGGCGGCTATTTGACTGTGTAAAAGGCTATTTATTTTCCGGCTTGATCTGTTTAGTATGGGCTTAATTTTTAAGTGATATTGGATAGAGGGGCAGGGATGGCTGGTCAGCAAAGAGGGATTCAGACAGTTGATCTATCAGGTGAAATATTGCACCTGATATGCGGCTCGCCAAAATCACTTTCCTTAAGCGAAATTGCTGAAGCGCTGGGACTGGCTCCGGGCTCAGCCTATAAATACCTGATCAGCCTGCAGCGGACGGGTTTATTAAAGCGCAATGAAAGTACGCTGGAATTTGAAGCAGGCGCACTCAGCCTGCGTTTAGGCATTGCTAAAATCAATCACAATGAGGTTGTGGCGCAGTCACGGCAGCTGCTGATGCAAATTGCAGAAAAGCATGAAGTGAATGTGTTTACTTCACTGTGGTCAGATTTAAACGGCCCTACGGTTGTGTTCTATAAAGAATTTGCCGGGTTTTTCAATCTAGGCTTCCGCTTGGGCAATAAAATGGCGCTGAGCACCGCAACGGGCAGGCTCTTCGCCGCCTATAAATCGGTACAGGCGGAAGAAAATCTGTCCCTGCAGAAAGCCTTCCAACAAGAGCATGAGCAATTTCTAAACGCCGATTTTCAGCGCAGCTTAGCCGATATCCGCACTTTGGGGTATTCTGATTTAATTGATACGCCGACACCCGGTATCAGCAGCTATGCAGTTCCCGTCTTTAATGCAATGGGGCAAATCAGTTTTGCCATTACAGCTTTCGCCAAAACCCAGTATTTGAGTCCGGAAAAAATTCAGCAGATTTTGGCTGAGCTAAAAGCTGCAGCGCGTGATTTGCAGGAGAACAGCCATGCATGATTTAAATGAAAATGCAGGCATTCAAAGTATTGATTACACTGCGCAAGTGCTGGAGCTTTTTTGTAAAACTCGAGCCCGTTTAAGCCTGAAAGAGATTGCGCAGCAGCTGGGTGAAAGCCCTGCAAAAATTTTCCGTTATCTGGTCAGCCTGACACGGATTGGCCTGCTGCACAAAACAGAAAATAATGAATATGAAGTCGGTGCTTTGGCGCTGAATTTATCTTTCCGCGCGCTGAATGCATTAGACCCTGTAGAAGAGGCATGCAAAACGGCAAAAGCCATCAATTATGAAACAGGCTATGGCACTGCTGTCAGCATTTGGGGCTCATTGGGGCCAACAGTCATTAAAACTTTTGATCCTTCACGCAGTGTGTATTCGCAAATCCGTGTCGGTTCAGTGATGACTTTAGTGAACAGCTCGATTGGCAATACCTTTGCCAAGTACATTCCCGAACATTTGCTGAAACAGTCTTTAGAGCTGGACAGCATGCGAAGTTCTGGGCAAAAGCTCAGTCAAAAAGATAAGCAGGATTTTATGCAGCGTATGAAGGAACAGCGTTCGGAACAGCTGACCGTCATGATTGACCGTCCAAGCCGCGGTTTAAGCTCCATCAGTATCCCTGTGTTCAGCATTTCTGAAGAAGTGCAGTTTGTCATTACCATTTTTCACATCAGTGATCTTTTGCTGGAACAGCAAGATCAGGTGCAAGCGTACCTCTCCGCTAAAATTTTAGAATTGTCTAAAAGCATCGGCGCAAATTAGCGGGATATTACCTCTGTATCGTCTGATACTTAAACAGGCAGCTCCGTATGGCAGTTCCAATTTTCTTATGATTGCGCACTAAGATTTCCTTTTCTGGAGGGGTTGGACTGCGCACTCCGCTATTTTATTTTATCTATAAGCTTCGGCAATTCGAGTGCTGGAGCGGCGGTGCTGTGACTGCAGAATTGATCAAATTTATGTGCGCTGCTTCTATTTTTTTATTTATAAAATTCATAAGAAAATTTTATTGTTCTGGATATTGATTAATATTAGTTAATATATTAATTTTTATTCATTGGCAAATGATTTGCTAATTGGACAATATTTTTTTGTTTTAGCTGAGAAGCTAAAGATGAGGGGTTTGGTATGGATAACCAACTAACGTCGAACATTGCGCTTTCCAATGCGAGTGATTTAGAAAAGCAGCAGCTGCTGACTAAACTGTTTTGGAAAATTTTACCGATACTGTTTATTGCTTATTTCTTTTCGTTTTTAGACCGTGTGAATATTGGCTATGCGAAATTGCAAATGCAGGAAGCTATCGGTTTTACAGATTCACAATATGCCATGGCCGCAGGCATTTTCTTTATCGGTTATGCCTTTTTTGAAATTCCAAGCAACATTCTGATGGGTAAAATTGGCGCGCGAAAAACCTTGGCGCGCATTATGATTTTATGGGGCTTGGCTTCTGCTGCGACCATGTTTGTCAGCACTGCATCACAGCTGTATTTTTTGCGCTTGCTGCTGGGCATCTTTGAAGCGGGTTTTTTTCCCGGTGTCATTTTATATCTCAGCTTCTGGTTCCCAAGCTATATGCGCGGCCGTGTAACATCTATTTTGATTTTAGCGACTTTGGCGGCGCCCATTATTGGCGGCCCGATTTCAGGCTTAATCATGACGCACATGAATGGTGTGCATGGCCTAGGCGGCTGGCAGTGGATGTTTGCACTTGAAGCTATGCCCATTATTGTGATCGGTTTCCTGTGCTTATTGTATTTAACAGATAAACCGCAATCTTCAAAGTGGCTGGATAGCTCTGAACGCGCGCTGCATAAGCAGATTATGCAGGAAGATAAAAAGGATGCACCCGAAGAATCATCGGGCCACACCGGTACTGCCGTGCTGAGCTGCCTCAAAGATGTCCGGGTGTATTTGCTGGCGTCACTGGCTTTTGCCGCCTATTGCGGATCTTACGGCTTCAATTTCTGGCTGCCCACCATGATCAAGGAAATGGGTGTGACCGATATTGCACAGATTTCTTTTTATGCTGTGATTCCATTTTCATTGGCTGCCGTGGGTATGATCACTGTTGGACGCAGTTCAGACAAACGCCGTGAACGCCGCTGGCATTATGCCTTCAGCATGCTTTTTGGCGCCGCCATGATGGCATTGGCTGCCTTCTGGGAAGGCGGGTTGGTCACACGCTTAATTATTTTAGGTCTGGCCGGGTTTGGATTCAGCGGCGGCGTAGTCGTAGCATGGTCTTTGCCAGCGGCTTATCTGAAAGATAAGACTGCGCCAGCAGGTATTGCAATGGTCAGTACATTGGCAACCATGAGCGGATTATTTGCCCCATGGCTGATTGGCATTATGCGTGAAAGCACAGGAACGAATGCTGCAGCCCTGCTCAGTATTGCGGGTGTCATGGTGGCAGCTGCTTTAATTATGATCTTCCTGATTCCAGCCAAAGCCGTATTTGTCAGCGACAAATAAAGCCTCGCAACTTTTTAAATTAAGGACAATTGAATGAACACGCCAGTGAGACTTTCACTGGTGATAGGGATGCTCATGCCTTTATCACCAGAAATTTTTGCCAATAACATCTTTGAAGACGGCAAATTTGATTTGATGAACCGGAACTTCTATTTTTACCGCGATTTTAGAAATGGCGGCTCCAACCCATCAGGCGCAAATTCCCAGCTGCCTGTTTCCGAAAGAGAAGGCTACCGCAGTGAATGGGCGCACGGCATTATCGGTCAGTACAGCTCAGGATTTACCGATGGCGCAGTGCAGATTGGTTTTGATGCTTACGGCATGGTTGGCATTAAGCTGTACAGTGATGAATATAAAACAGGGACAAACTTAATTACCTTTGATCCTAAAACAGGTGAGGCTAGAGATGCTTATGGTGAAATAGGTGGTGCGGTCAAAGTCAAGTATAAAGATACGGTGCTGGCTTACGGCAATCAGTTTCCAAATGTGCCAGTCATCGCGACAAGCACAGTGCGCTTATTGCCAACGGTCAGTACTGGTTTAAGCCTGCAGGATAAAACGCTGGATCATCTGCTGATTAATGCGGGGTATTTTTACAGCATGAATCCGCTGGATTCGACGCATGATCTGAGTTATTTCACCACAGATTATGCCGCTGGCATTAAAGCGGACAGCATCAGCTTTTTGGGCGGAACTTATAAACTGCCTGTCGGGTCAGTGACAGTGTATGCTTCAGAACTGGAAGATGTGTGGAATCAGTATTTTTTAGGCGCAACATACCAAAAGGCGCTGAGCGATCCTGATCAAAAAATTAAAGCCGCATTTGCAGGCTACAGCAATAATGATACCGGCAAAAAAGCAGGCGGCGATATTGATGCGCACATTGCATCGGCATTGCTGGGTTACCAATATCAGAATCATACGATTTCTGCCGGCTACCAGCAGGTATTTGGCAATGAGCCTTTTGACTGGGTTGGCTTTTCGACCATTGGTGGCAATTCATCCATTTTAAATGCAGCGCAATTTGCAACATTTTCTGAAGCCAAAGAAAAATCTTGGCAAATTAAGTATGAAGCCGATTTTGCTCCATACGGATTGCCGGGCTTCAGCCTGATGGCGCGCTATCTCTATGGCTGGGATATTGACAATACCCGCAGCAATAACCCGTTTTATACCAAGCGCCATGTATATGATCAAAATATTGATACAACGCATTGGGAACGGGATATTCAGCTGGCGTATAAAGTGCCTGCAGGCTTTGCCAAAGGCATGGATATCAAGTTAAGACAAGCGACGCACCGCGCTGTAGATGGTTACCGATATAATGATATTGATGAATTGCGGGTCATTATTGAATATCCATTATCATTTTAATTTTTCATAATGTTGGTAGAATAGTTAATATATTAATATTTATGCCATCGCCTTATATGAAAAATATTCGCCCATCATTGACGCTTGCTTTGCTGGAAGCACGTGAAGCATTAATGACTCATTTCCGTCCTGAATTGAATGAAATGGGTTTAACGGAACAGCAGTGGCGGATTATCCGGACATTGGCGCAATATCAGGAACTGGACAGCACGACACTGGCAGAAAAAGCCTGCATTTTAAAGCCAAGCTTGACCGGCATTATTAACCGCATGCTGGAAACCGGCTTAATTGTGCGCCGCCGTTCGGACGCAGATCAGCGTTTTTCATTTATTTCTTTAAGTGAAGACGGCGAGAAGATTTTCAGTCAAATGCGCGGACGCATGGAAAGCCGCTATCAAAAAATTCAGGACCGCTTAGGCGAAGAAAAAATGAAGCAGCTCATGGAGCTGCTGAAAGAGGTTCAAAGCTTAAAGCAAGACTAGTTCAGACTGTAAAAGAAAAGCGCCTGATTAATGAGGCGCTTTTTTGATGCGGGGAAGAATCCTCAGCCAATTGAAGAGGGCATAGCTCAGCAAGATTAAAGCGGAAAGCAGCATGACATTTTGCGGCGCAATCAGGCTGGCCAGCAAGCCTGCACATAAGCCGCCCAGCGCATCAAAACCAAAGCGGGTGGATGTGTAAATGGATACCACGCGGCCGCGCAAAGCTTCCGGCGTATCTTGCTGCAAAATAATATTGGTGGAAATATTGGAGGTTGAAATGCCAAAGCCCAATAGGAACATGCCCAGCATTAAGGGCAGAAAACTGGCAGACAGCGCCAGCAGCATCAGGCCAACGCCGCAGAACAGGATATTCCGCAGAATTTTGTCATGCACATTTTGAAAGCTTTTTTGGCTTGCCAAGAGCATTGAGGAGAGCAGCGAACCGATGCCTGCTGCCCCCCACAGCATGCCTAAAGTCTTTTCATCGCCATGCAAAATGTCCTTGGCATATACCGGCAGCAGTGCGACATAGCTGGATGCAGTCATATTTAAAACAAAAACAGTCAGCATGAGATATTTGAAAATTTCATGATGGCGCACAAATTGAAAGCCTTCACTGAGCACATTTTTGATATTGCCTTTGGCGATTGAAGATTGAACCTGTTTCATGCATAAAACAGCAAGAGCCAGCATTAAGTAAGACAGGCCATTTAAATAAAAGCATAATTCGGCTCCTATTGTGGCCAGCAAGAGTCCAGCAATAGGCGGGCCAACAAAACGGGAAGCATTGAAGACCATAGCATTCAATGCTAATGCATTGGGTAGCGCTGCTTTGTCGTCAATAATCATACTGAGCAAGGACTGGCGAAGCGGGGTATCAATAGCGCTCAGTATGCCTAGCAGTAAGGAAAGTCCAATCAGTATAGACGGAGTGAGCCAGTGAAAATGATAGGCAATACCCAATAAGATGGCTTGGGAGAACAGCAAAATTTGAATGAAGATCAAAGTTTTGCGTTTGTCGATTTTATCAATCCAAGCGCCTGCAAAAGGGCTGACAAACAACTGAGGAATGAGTGCGCAAAAGCCAATGATACCGAGCAGCGCAGTCGAGTTGGTTAACTCATAAATAATCCATGCCAAACTGACTTGCTGGATCCATGTTCCTAAGGTGGAAAGCGCATGGCCAATAAAGTAATTGCGGAAATTTCTGTAATGCAGTGATTGAAACATGCGGCTTGTTTTCACAGCGGTTATTCAGTTGATTAATATGTTAACTATATTAGCAAACAATTTTGTCAAAAGCGGGATTCATTGCTGTTAAATATTCAGGTGCCTTTATTTTTTGAGAAAATAACACCGGTGATAAAGCTGGGCAATTGAGTGATCAACTCAAATGGACACCTTAATTAGCCATTTACATGTGAATTTAAAAAGGTGCTTTTTGATAACTGAAGAAATTGGGCAGGGTTCAGTAAAAAATCCTCAGCATTGATCGGATTCAGACTATTTTGATACTGGCCTGATTGAGCCAAAGCGCTGTATTCTTATGCACATTCCAAGAGGCCCAATGATCCGCATCAATGCGGATTACCAAGAGTGAATCTTTGGCATGCACATAGGTTAAGAGCTGATCCCGGATTTCTTCTGCATTTAAGTCAGATTGAATCAGCCACATTTTTTTTAGCGGACTGTTTGTTACACTGCCTAATTGCAGGATTTTTTTTTCAAGGCCTGTAATGTCGCGTTTAGTGCACTGTTCCAGGCTAATCAAGTAAATTGTCATGTCTTGCTCAATATGTGTATTTGGATTTTTATGTGAGACAGATAATTGTTCAATATTTTTCATAAATTGTTGTTTTTGAAAAATGGTTTTCCAGCACATTGAGAAAAACATTCTGAGGTTATGATAAATTTTAGCGTTTAAGTTTTCAACAAATTTGTCAATAAATTAGCATTTATATTTTAAAAATGTCGATATATACACATTAAAATTCGGCTTAATTCAGATGAAAGTTATTTGACTAAAAAGAAAAATATGTTAATAAATAAGTGTGAGATCCTTTAAGGGTTTCATCGTATTTCAGGAAGAAATATTGAAGAAGCAATCTTAAAAATTAAACGGGAGTTTTAACAACATGCTTCAATTGTTTAGAAAATTTTTCTGCATGCATATTTATGAATATGAGCAAATGGAAGAAATTGGTGCACACAAGGAATGCCGCAAGTGCGGTGTGTCAAAATAGAAAAAAGTGAGCGAAAGCTCACTTTTTTATTTGAACTTTCCGCTTATATAGAAAGTGTTTAAAATGCCAATATCTGACACAAATTTTAAATATTTATATGTCTAAAGATTTTTTGGCTGATACTTACATTGTTGATGATCAGCTTCAAGATACATTGGCCTGGCTTTGCTGCCATCAAGACTGTTTTGATTCATTTCACTATGATGCGCTGCAAAAGGAACTGCGCGTGATGCATGCCAATGGGCAAGACACCATTAGGGAAGGCGATTATCTAAATGCCAATTACGGCATTTTAATTACAGCGCATAATTTTGCAAAGCCCTAATATAGGATCAGACTGCTAATGAGCAGACATAAATAAAGCCCCATTATTCGGGGCTTTATTTATCAATTCTCTAATTAGACTGCCATAGCATCTACAGAAAGTGATGCAGCATTAGGTTTGGCTTTCTCTGCAACTAATCCAAGCTTGTCAAACAGCTGTTTATCTTTACCTGCGCCGGTATTTGGCGTAGTCAGCAGTTTTTCGCCGGAAAATAAAGAGTTGGCGCCTGCCATAAAGGCTAAGGCCTGATCTGAATCAGACAAGGATTCGCGTCCAGCAGAAAGGCGGATGTAGCTCTGAGGCATAATAATGCGCGCTACAGCAATGGTTCTGATCCACTCAGTGACATCCAGCTTTTCTACGTCAGCCAGCGGTGTGCCGTCAATGGGCACCAGCATATTAATCGGAACAGATTCAGGGTGAATTGGCAGTGTTGCTAATTCCTGCAATAGCCCAATGCGGTCATTGCGGTTTTCACCCAGGCCGACAATACCGCCGCTGCAGACTTTCATCCCCGCACCGCGGACATATTCGAGTGTATTCAGGCGGTCATCAAATGTGCGGGTGCTGATGATGTGTGAATAATATTCACGCGACGTGTCTAAGTTGTGGTTATAGTAATCCAGTCCTGCATCTTTTAAGCGTTCCGCCTGTGACTGGTTCAGCATGCCCAAAGTCATGCATGTTTCCAGGCCTAGCGCTTTGACTTCTCTGACCATTTCTAAAACATAAGGCATATCGCGCTCATGTGGGTTGCGCC
Source organism: Acinetobacter bouvetii DSM 14964 = CIP 107468 (assembly GCF_000368865.1). Classification (GTDB taxonomy): domain Bacteria; phylum Pseudomonadota; class Gammaproteobacteria; order Pseudomonadales; family Moraxellaceae; genus Acinetobacter; species Acinetobacter bouvetii. The sequence continues at coordinate 621,392 of NZ_KB849727.1, read as the reverse complement.
ACGCGGCGCCCATGCAAAAGCGTGAAGAGCCGGAAGCTATCGCTTCTTTGGCTTCTGAAATAACCTTATCCACAGCAATGCGTTTTTCTGCTTCTAAATTTGAATCGTAGCGCGCTGACTGTGAGCAGTACTTGCAGTCTTCCGGACATTTACCGGTTTTGATAGACAGCAATGTGCTGACCTGAATGGCATTAGCTGTGAAATGTTCACGGTGTACGCGCTGCGCTTCAAACACTAGATCTAAAAAAGGCTGCTCATATAAAGCCTGAATCTCTTCACGAGCCCAGTCATTACGTAAGTTCATGATTGCTGTCCATCATCATTGTTATCTTGTGCTGTTTATCATACAGAAAGCATGCCATTTCCAAAGGCAATATATGTCAACTTTGATAGTATCTATCGATTAAAGATGCATAAATATGGAAATATAAGATTGTATATTTGGCTGCAAAGTTGGCTGTTTTTTCTGAAAAATCATTGCAAAGTTTTTTGTCTTAATTTTAACTTTGCAGACAACTGGCAAGTTCGGTTTTAAAATTCTGCAAACTTGACTTTAAACTGGATAAAGCAAGATGTCTGCAAGAACCGTAAAAAATATCAGGCTTTAGCTAGTTGTTCCGCAATGGCCCAATCAATATGGACTTGCACAATCTCATCATGCAGGACACGCTTTTGCTGCAATGCACACAAAATTTCATCTGAATAATCTGCATTGCCTAGGCCAATGGCAATGTTGCGCATAAAGCTTTGATAGCCTGTTCTGCGGATTGGACTGCCTTCAGTGCAGGATAAGAAGGTTTCTTCATCCCATTGCCACAAGTCCAGTAAGTTCAAATGGTCTAAACCATGGCGCGGATTAAAATCTTCAATGGTTGTTTTTTTGGCAAAGCTGTTCCAAGGGCAAATGAGCTGGCAGTCATCACAGCCAAATACCCGGTTGCCAATGCCTCTGCGCAATTCTTCAGGAATGATGCCTTTGTATTCAATGGTCAAATAGGCAATGCATTTGCGGGCATCCAGCATGTACGGCTCTACAATAGCCTGTGTGGGACAAATATCGATGCAGGCGGTGCAGGAACCGCAATGCTTGGTGGCAGGGCTGTCAAAAGGCAGATCTAAAGAGGTGAATAACTCTCCGAGCACAAAGAATGAGCCCGATTTTTTATGAATGAGCAAGGTGTGTTTGCCTGTCCAGCCCATGCCTGCATTTTCAGCCAGAGATTTTTCAAACACAGGCGCAGAATCTGCAAACGGGCGCGCCTCAAAATCGCCCACTTTTTCGCGAATGATGGAAGCTAATGTTTTCAGGCGCCCACGCATGACTTTATGATAATCACGGCCGCGCGCATAGCGGGCAATTATGGCCGCATTAGGCTGATGCGGCACATACCGGGGCTTAGGTGTTTCTACAAGGTAGTCCATGCGTACGCAAATGATGCTTTTTGTCCCCGGGATGAGCAACGTTGGGTCAGCGCGTTTTTCTAGGTTTTCTTCTAAGAATTTCATATCGCCATGATAGCCGCGTTTCAAATATTCCTTAAAACGCGGTAATTCTTCTTGAGCATCCGGTTTGGCAATGACACAATCAGAAAAACCCAAAGCTAAAGCTTGGGCTTTAATCCAAGTCTTGAGTGACTCGGAATCATCTTGATTAAGTTGAATTTTTGACTGAGCAGAAGTTGCCATAAACCATTTGGAAGGAAGAAGAATGCAGCCGCAAGTTTATCATAGCCAAAGTATTCAAGCATGGGAACAGCGCTGGTTTAGTCAGCAAAACAGTTCTTATGGCTTAATGAAGCAAGTTGCATGGACTATTGCGCAGCGGCTAATTCCAATATTTCATGAGCAAGGCATTCAGCGCATAGCGGTTTGCTGCGGTCAGGGCAATAATGCTGGCGATGGCTATCTCACGGCAAAATACTTAACTCAAGCGGGCTTCAGTGTTGATATTTACGCGGCCGAATTGGGAGCGTCGAAGGATTTGCATCTGGCTTCAGCAGAAGCGCAGCAGGCTGGGTTAACCATTTATTCAGATTTTACATTTGTTTCTGAATATGATGCCTATATAGATGCTTTATTTGGCATTGGGCTGAATCGGGAATTAAATACTGACTGGCAGAGCATTATTCAAAAGATTAATGGGCGGCAGGGTTTGAGGATTGCTGTTGATATTCCAAGCGGTTTGCAAGCCAATAGCGGCCAGCCTTTGCCTTGTGCAGTAAAAGCGGATTATACGTTCACCGCATTAGGCTTAAAAGCTGGCTTGTTCACGGGGCAGGGCAAAGAATTCTGCGGTAAAGTGCAGGTTATTGATGTCATTCCGGCGGATGAAAAATTGCAGCCGATTGCGCGGATTTCTCCAAATAAAATTTCATTGCCGCAGCGGCAGGCCTTTGGGCATAAGGGCAGCTATGGCCATGTTTTAATTGCTGGCGGCCATGCCACTATGGGGGGCGCAGTCATTATGGCGGCTGAAGCGGCATTTCACGCAGGCGCTGGCAAAGTGACCTGTGCATGCGATGCAAAACACCATACTGCAATTTTATCCCGTGCGCCAAATATTATGCTGCGCGATATTAATGCCTTATCTGCCGCGGATATTCAGGCTTTGCTGGAGCATGTAGATGCCGTCAGTTTTGGTATGGGCTTAGGCCGTGATGCATGGGCAGAGCAGCAATTTAAAACGTGGTTCCCATTGATTCAGCAGTCAGATGTTGAAGCGGTTTTAGACGCAGATGCTTTGTGGTTCCTTGCCGAATTTCCAGAAAAGCTGAAAGCGCACAGTTATGCCACACCGCACTCAGGGGAAGCTGCAAAGCTGTTAGGCATCTCAACGCAGGAAGTAGAAGCAGACCGTGTGCAGGCCATTCATTTTCTGCAGGAAAAATATGCAGGTCAATGGGTGCTGAAAGGTGCAGGCAGCCTGATTTTGGAAGATGAGCTGTGGATTTGCACAGCAGGCAATGCCGGCATGGGGACAGGCGGCATGGGCGATGTGCTGGCAGGCATGATCTCCAGTTTAAAAGCGCAATTTCATGACATGATCCATTTGCATGAAATTGTCACTTTGCATGCTTTGGCAGGGGATTATTTGGCGCAGCGGGGCATGCGTGGCCTGCAGGCGCAGGATATGGCGCAGGCGGTATATCACGCTGTTAATCTATAGCATTGATGCAAGACAGGCCGTTTATGCAAGCTTTAAAACTGCGGATTCAGGGCCAAGTTCAAGGGGTGGGTTACCGCCGCTGGTTTGAACAGCAAGCCTTGGATTTGGGGCTGAAAGGCTATGTAAAGAATTTATCCAGCGGTGACGTTGAGGCGGTCATTCTTGGATCTGAACTGAACGTGAATCACATGCTTCAGCTGAGTCTGGCTGGGCCTGCACATGCCAATGTTACTTCTATTGAGCAAACAGAATTAAAGCTGGATGATGCAGGTTTTGCTGACTTTAAAATGATTCGTGACTAAACGGCATGGCTTTATGCGGTTTATTGGCTATTTTGAAGAATTCTGCTTAGACTTGCTGCAAAAAATAAAGATAGAAAATGATCAATAATATGACTAAAAAAAATTATGCAGGATTTGCTGCGGTGTTACTATGTGCCGCTCAAGCATCATTGGTGCATGCAGAAACAGATGCTGCGTTGCTTAATTTAGATTTTAAAACTGTGATGATGCGATTTTATTCAAAGCAAATCCGGCAGGTGAATATTCCAGAGTTACATAAAAATAAACAGCAATATACTGGCAGCCTGCCGGATAATCAGGGTAGATCTCAGGTGCTGTTATTTGACGTTGCGCAGAAGTTCAAAAATTTAAAAGGTGAGGAGCGCTATATTGTAACAGTCACTCATACCGTGATTGATGAGGATCGTAAAGAAATTGCATATTGCGGCGCCTGCTATCAGCTGACGGATGTTTTTTTATTTAAAAAATCATTAGATGGAAAATTTCAACTGACGACCCGTTCGCCAGAAAATCAGGGCTGGTATGCGCCAGCATATGAACGGCAAATGTATTACCCCGTTCAGATTGTTAAAAATATGCGCAAGCTGGGAACGGCACAGCAAGGCATACTTCAAGAAATTACAGAATCCAGTCATGGTGAGAGTCATAGCCAACTCTACGTGATGCCGATTACAGATGATCAGCCGCTGAAGCAATCAAATGCGCTGAATTTGGGCAATGATAATGAAGATTCTGGTGAGGATGAAACTTACCATAAGACGGCACAGTATAAGTTGCTAAACAGCGGATCAGACAAAAGCGAACATGACGGCTTATACGATATAGAAATTCAATACAGCGGGACAGAATTAAAAGAGCATGGTGGAAAGCAGAAAGCAGTGCCGGTTAATGCTGTGCATCGCTATCAATACAATGCCAAGAAGCAGCAGTATCTGTTGAAGAAATGATGTGCGCTGATTTTACCCCATATCTTTGATAAGGCAGACTCTAAAATCAGACGCTTAAATGAACATCAAGGCGGTTTCGGCTGAATTAAACCTAACGCCGTCTGCTGCTGTAACGGCTGCGTCCGCGCGCCATACCGCCAAGGGCATTCAGTACCGCCATTTTACTCATGCTGCCAGAGGCATGCGCATGGCAGATGGCAGCGGCTAAGGCATCGGCGGCATCTTGCTGCGGTTTAATCTCTAAATTCAGCAGCTTCATGACCATCATCTGCACTTGTTCTTTATCGGCTGCGCCATAACCAACAACGGATTGCTTGATCTGACGTGCTGTATATTCTGCAACTTGTAAATCTAAATTAGTTAATGCTGCAATGGCTGCTCCGCGCGCTTGCCCTAATTTCAATGCAGAGTCAGGGTTTTGCGCCATAAAGACTTGTTCAACTGCGGCTTCAGTCGGTCCATGAAATTTTACAATACGGTCTACACCCGCAAAAATCCGCTTTAAGCGCTCCGGCATCTCAGCCGTTTCAGTGCGTATGGTGCCAGCATCTACAAAACGCAGCTTAGAACCTTCATGTTCAATAATGCCGTAGCCGGTCAGGCGGGAACCCGGGTCAATACCGATAATTAATGACATGCTGACCCTTTAAAAATTGAATAACGCCCATATTGTTACATAAGCGGATCAAAAAAGCTTGATACGGATTAAGCGCTTGATTGATGCACCTTATTTATTTAATAGAGATTTGATTAGTTTTCATGAAATTATTTCTAATTGTCCTTGCGGGCTTAATTCTTGAAGTCTTTGTATGGATCGGCGTGGGCGACCTCGTTGGCAGCATGTGGTATGTGTTCTTCTGGTTTATTGCTGCTTTTTTCATCGGACTGAATATCGTGCGCAAGCATGCATCAGGCTTAATGCCTCAAATGCAGCAAATGCAAGCTGGTCAAATGAGTGCAGATCCAACGCTTTCCGGTAATTTGCCTAAGATTATTGCCGGTTTTCTATTGATGGTTCCAGGTTTGATTTCTGATCTGCTGGCAGTCCTGATTTTAATTCCGCCCGTGCAAAATGCATTAAAAGCCGCCATGATGAATGTGATGATGAAGCGTCAGCAAGCTATGATGGAAAAAATGATGGGCGGCATGATGGGAGATATGAATGGCATGGGCGGCGCTCAGGGCCAAAATCCATTTGCAGACATGATGCGCCAAATGCAGGACATGCAGAATCAGCAGGGCGGCAGCCGAGATTCAAGTATCATTGATGGTGAAGCGCGTGAAGTTTCGCCGGAAGCGAAGAAAATTGAAATGAAAGATATTCATCCAAAATAATTTTTTTGAAGTGATGAATTTGAAGTGATGAAAAGCCGGATCAAATGATTCGGCTTTTTTATTCCCGAAATTCTATCTGCCTGCACATTTGATTTGAACAAGCGATATAATGTGATTTTTATTATTTCTTTTCTGCCTTTATGTCACTTCTTTTGACCATTTGCCTGCTGCACTTTGTGGCGCAGCTTAGCCCAGGGCCAGATGTATTGCTTATTGCAAAAAGCGCGGCTTCGAATACCCGGCTCAATACATTAAAAATTATTGCCGGCATTTCTGCGGGAATTGTGGTTTGGGTAGTCCTGACTTTGATGGGCTTTACTGTATTGGTGGAGCAATTTCCATGGATTCAGCAAGTTTTGATGATGGTTGGCGGATTGTTTTTGGCAAAAATGGGCTGGGGTATGCTGAACGGCGGTTTAAAATTGCTCAAGCAAGAAGTGGCTTTGGACAGCTCAGAGGAAATTGAAAAGCCTCAGAATTATTTTATACAGGGCTTATTGACCAATTTATCCAATCCTAAAACACTGATTTATTTCAGCAGTGTGTTTTCTTTGGCTTTGAGTTCATCCGCGGGTTCGGATTTAAAAACTCAATTGGCTTTTATTATTCCGATACAGACGTTTCTGGTCTTCAGCCTGCTGATGATGATTGTCTCAATGCCAAAAATTAAGGTGCTGTATCAGCGTGCAGGCAGTTATATCGATATTATCTCGGGCGGACTGTTTTTAGCCTTTGCGGTTTGGCTTTGGTATGACGCCATCAAAATGTTTTACGCTTGATTGGTGTCAGATGCTCTAGATTCAGATGGATCAAGGTGAGGAGAGGAAGCTGCGGGTTCCTCTTTTTTTTCATCAGTACGGTAACGGTTTGGTTTTAAGGTTGTTTCAGTATTTTCCGAGCCTTTGTAGCTTCGGCTGCGGTTAGCGCGTTCACGCAAGCCGCCTTTTTTAATCAATTGAACCATATTTACACCCTGTGGTTTAGCAGGCTATTTTAAACGACTTTGAGTACTTGGGTGCAGGTAAATCAAAAAGAATACTGATGGCATGCAATGATTTTCGTCTTAAAGACGCTGTGTTGAGTCAAAGCCGCTGCAGATGCAGCGCATGCTATGAACCAAAGCCTGAAAATAGTTTCAGGCGTTGGTCCTGAACCGCGAAATTAAATACCTGCTATTTATCGGCCGTTTTATTGTCTTGCTGCAGAACCTCAAACAGTGATTGCTGTACCGGTACTTCCTGATGATCTTGCAGGTACACATGGACTGTTTTAAATACGGCTGCTGCAATAAGGCAGGTCAAAATACAAAAAATCCAGAATCCGTATGGGCTTTTTATCGTGTGAGAGCCGCAATTGGCACATTCTTTGTCAGTAGAAGCAACAACTTTATTGCAGCAGGCACAGTGATACTGATAGTGCATTTTCTTCTCCTTGTTTTCCTGACAACGTCTGTTGTTTTTATTTTCAGTCATCTTTTAATGACCGATTATTTATCATATTTGATGACATGCAGATAGACAAGGTTTGAACGTCACCTTGATCAGTCACAGTGAATTTGGAATGACCTTATTGTTTCTAAAATCATGTTTTTTCATATTTAAATACAGACATGATTTAAAAAATTCTTACAAATATCGGCTGTGCTGAAATGATTTGCATTCATCTTTGGGAGTCAAGTCAACCTGATTCAGGTGTCAGGAGAATGCCGCGCTGAAACAGGAGTTTAAAAGGAGCTGAAACAAGATCAAGGTTTATAAATTGCTCTTGATCAGCATGTCTAAAACAAGGGGGGGCAGCGGACAGGTACTTTTTTCTGCCCCTGATTTGACATAAAATAAAATCGGCAGCATAAAAAAAGCCAGTCATAGAGACTGGCTTTTGCCAATATTGATTTAAAGCTATTGACCAGAACGGATGATGTAATCAAAAGCGGACAATGAAGCTTTCGCGCCTTCACCCGTTGCAATGATGATTTGCTTGTACGGCACTGTGGTGCAGTCACCGGCTGCAAATACGCCTTTTACATTGGTTTCGTTGCGCTCGTTAATCACGATCTCGCCGCGGCTGGAAAGTTCCACGCCCGTTCCTTTCAGGAAGTCGGTATTCGGCAGCAAGCCGATTTGAACGAAGATCCCTGCCAGCTCGATGGTTTTGATTTCATCTGTTGCGCGGTCTTTGTATTTCAGCGCTGTCACTTGTGAACCGTCACCCACCACTTCAGTAGACAAAGCATTCAGAATCACCGTGGTGTTTGGCAGGCTGTTCAGCTTGTCCTGCAGCACTTGGTCTGCACGCAGCTTGGTATCAAATTCAACCAAAGTCACATGCTCTACAATGCCCGCAAGGTCAATTGCCGCTTCCACACCGGAGTTGCCACCGCCTATCACCGCAACACGCTTGCCTTTGAACAGCGGGCCGTCACAGTGCGGGCAGTAAGCCACGCCGCGGGTTTTGTACTCTTTTTCGCCCGGAACATTCATCTCTCTCCAGCGCGCGCCAGTCGACAGAATCACAGTTTTGGACTGCAGTTTCGCGCCGTTCTCTAAAGTCACTTCCACCAGGCCGTTCGCCGTTTGGTCTGCGCCTTTAATGTCTGATACGCGCTGCAGGTTCATGATGTCTACACCGTATTCACGCACATGCTCTTCCATCGCCGCTGCGAATTTAGGGCCTTGGGTTTTTTGAATAGAGGTATAGTTTTCAATGTCCATGGTATCCATGACCTGACCGCCCATGCGCTCAGCCACAATCCCGGTTTTAATGCCTTTACGCGCGGCATAGATCGCAGAGGTGTTGCCTGCAGGGCCGCCGCCGATCACCAGCACATCAAACGCGCCTTTGGCATTCAGCTTCTCAGCATCTTTGGCTGCTGCGCCGCTGTCCAGCTTGGCAATGATTTCTTCCAAGGTCATGCGCCCTTGGCCGATATGCTCGCCGTTTTGGAAGACCATCGGCACCGCCATGATTTTGCGTTCTTCCACTTCGTCCTGGAAGAATGCGCCGTCGATCATGGTTGCTGTGGCGCCCGGGTTGTAAATCGCAATCAGGTTCAGCGCCTGAACCACGTCAGGGCAGTTATGGCAGCTTAAAGACACAAAGACATCAAAGTCCGCCGTTAAGTTCAGGCCCTTGATTTGCGCCAGCACCTCATCAGACACTTTCGGCGCATAGCCGGAAACTTGAAGCAAGGCCAGAATCAAAGAGGTGAACTCGTGGCCCATCGGCAAGCCAGCAAAGTTGACACGCGGCTGCTCGCCTTTTTTTGCAATGCCGAAGCTTGGCGCACGTGAATTTGTGCCGTCAAAGCGTGCAGTCACCAAATCAGAAAGTGCGGCAATTTCAGTCACCAATTCTTTGATTTTGTCTGATTTGTCAGAAGCGTTTAAGGTAGCCACAATTTCGATTGGGCTTTCTAAACGTTCAAGCAGAGTTTTTAATTGAGCAGAAGTATTTTGATCCAACATTGCTAACGCCTCCAAAGGAGTAAATATTTACTTGATAAGTGAATAATAGGAGATTTTAATAAATAGGTAAAACAGTTTGTTTTTATATTATTAATCGTTTTATTGAATTTATTTATTGCTTACTGCAAAGCCTGCTTTGAAAGTTAAAGGAATTTGTCTGTTCACTGGAATGCTCCGTGCTATGCTTTATGCAGAAATTCATCACCATCTCTGGGTAAGTTTATGCTTAAAAAAGGTATTTATCAGCATTATAAGGGTCAGCTGTATCAAGTGTTTAATGTGGCGACGCATAGTGAAACAGAAGAAAAGCTAGTGGTATATCAATGTTTATATGGTGATTATTCATTGTGGGTGCGGCCTTTAACGATGTTTAGCGAGACGGTAGAGCATGAAGGCAAAACAGTTGAGCGTTTTAAGCTGATTCAGGAAGTGGAATAGTCATTGCTGTTCTACTGTTGCAAATGTATTCACTAAGGCAGGAGGGCTGATGAGCATTCCGGAAGAATTTTTAAAGCAAGTTAATGCGCTGTATCAGCAATTTCAAGCGCATGACGCACAGCAGTCAGACCGTTTAAACCGTTACCGCAATATAGAACCGGAGTCAGCGCATCTACTGGCTGTGCTGATCCGTGCCCAGCAGGCGCAGAACATTTTGGAAATTGGCACATCGACCGGCTATTCAACATTGTGGCTGGCCAATGCTGCGCAAAGTACACAGGGCCATGTTACGACTATTGAAATTGATTCCGAGCGCACAAAGCAAGCCCAGTCATATGCAGAACAGCTTCAGCTGCGCAATCTGGTTGATTTTCAAGTTGCAGATGCTTTGTATTTTCTAAAGCAATGCAATGAAATATATGATTTTATTCTGCTGGATGCAGAGCGCGATGCCTATGTTGAGTATTGGCAGTATCTGCCGAATCTATTGAAAAAGAAAGGCGGATTGCTCGTGGTAGATAATGTGCTGTCGCATGCATCCGAAGTGGCGGAATTTATTGCTTTGGTGCAGGAGAGTAAGCAATTCATGTGTGTCACACTGCCTGTAGGCGCTGGATTGCTCTTGGTCACAGCCAATTAAAATAATTCTGTATTATTCATGTAAAAGCCATCAATTTGAATGGTTGATGGCTTTTAGAATTCAGCACAATTTCAAAGCATGTATTTTGATCAGCGAAAGAATTTAATTACTGAATGCTGACCCGGGTAAAGTGAAGATCATATTCTAAATATTTATGCACAAAGGCCATTTTGTCATTACATCGCATCATGTTGTTATAAATAAATTCAGGCACAGGGTGGAATAAATCACCTGTTCCATTGGTGTAAAAAATTTTTAGATAGCGTGAAGAAGCGCTGTATTTCCAAGTTTTTACAGCAAGCGGCGTTCCCATAAGCAACCCCCTTAAAATTATTATGTTTCAGCTGCTGAAACTATCGCAGGCTTCATTTGAACTTATGATAAATCTGGGTGGGGCGATGTAGCAGAATTGTAAAAATAAATCGAATATTTAAATGTTTTTCAGCTGTTAAAACCGCTTTTATGATTTGGCGCTGAAGTGCGGATGGCCCAATAAAACGGCAATATATGAGCCGGCGTAAATGCCGTATATGTTAAGAAATCTAAAAGTTTAACAATTATTAATTTTGCAGAGGGCATGTTATAAAAATAAAGGCCAATCTGAATGGAAAAACAATCATTTTACGCTTTGGATAAGGGTTTAACTCGAACAGCCGTGCTTTTAGCTGGTTTTAGGTTACCGCTGGATAGGAGATTGAGTGAATTTTCGGACCGCTTGAGTCCGATAATATAGCTGCGCAGTTTTACATATTTTACATCAATAGACTTTATAACAAATTTGTATTTTTTAGGTTTTAGAGAGGTTTCAGGTATGAAAAAGACGATTTGCTGCGTATTGGCGGCTTCTGGAATTATGCTGTCATCGTTGGCTGAGGCATGTACGCGCGTGGTTTTTCATGGTGAAAATAATAATGTCATGACAGCCCGCTCTATGGATTGGAAATCTGATGTAGGGACTAATCTTTGGATTTTGCCCAGCGGTGTAAAGCGCACTGGACAGGCAGGGCCTCAATCTGCAAGCTGGACTGCGAAATACGGCAGTGTTGTTGCAACGGGCTATGATATTTCTACTACGGATGGTGTAAATGAAGCCGGCCTGAATGCGAATCTGCTGTGGCTGGTAGAATCTGAATATCCGCAAACTGGAAAATCAAAAAAACCGAAATTGAGTATTTCCTTATGGGCTCAATATGTTTTAGATAATTTTTCAACTGTGGATGAAGCCATAAAATTTCTGCAAAAAGAACCATTTGATGTGATTACAGATCAAGTTCCAGGCGAAAAGCGCCTTGCTACACTGCATTTGTCTATTTCGGATAAAAGCGGCGATAGTGCAATTGTTGAATATATTGGTGGCAAGCAGGTGATTCATCACAGCAAAGCTTATCAGGTCATGACCAATTCTCCGACCTTCGATCAGCAGCTGGCATTAAATCAGTATTGGAAACAAATTGGCGGCACAACCTTCCTTCCGGGAACGAATCGTGCGGCTGACCGTTTTGCGCGCGCTTCTTTTTATATTCAAGCCATTCCAAATAAAGCTGATTCCAACAGCAGTCTAGCCAGCGTATTCAGTGTAATCCGCAATGTTTCCGTTCCATTCGGCCTGAACACGGAAGAAGAGCCGAATATTTCATCTACCCGCTGGCGAACGGTGGTGGATCATAAGCGCAATCTTTATTTCTTTGAGTCTGCTGTTTCACCAAATGTGTTTTGGGTTGATTTAAACAAAATCAATTTTAAAGACGGCAAAACAAAAATGCTGAATTTAGGCAAAGACCAAAGCAATACTTATGCAGGGGATGCAACAGCATCTTTTGTAGAAACGAAGCCTTTTGTCTTTTTAGGCATTAGTTAATGTAAAGCGGAAGAGCTGAATCAGCCAGCTTTACGGGCGGATTCTCGACTTTAACGTGAAGCAAAAAAAACCGCGCAATTTGCGCGGTTTTTTGATCACTTCAATCTAATGCAGATTAGATTTTACCAACTAGGTCGATTGAAGGAGCAAGAGTTGCGTCGCCTTCTTTCCATTTAGCTGGGCAAACTTCGCCTGGGTGAGCGTGAACGTATTGCGCTGCTTTAACTTTGCGAAGAAGTTCTTGAGCGTCACGGCCGATACCGCCAGCATTGATTTCAACGATTTGAATTTTGCCTTCTGGATCGATAACGAAAGTACCGCGGTCAGCAAGACCAGCAGATTCAATTAATACGTCGAAGTTTTTAGCAAGAGTCCAGTTCGCATCACCCACCATTACATATTGGATTTTTTTGATTTCTTCTGAAGAATCATGCCAAGCTTTGTGAGTGAAGTGCGTGTCAGTAGAAACTGAGTAGATTTCAACGCCTAATTTTTGGAATTCAGCGTAGTTGTCTGCAAGGTCGCCAAGCTCAGTTGGGCAAACGAAAGTGAAGTCTGCTGGATAGAAGAATACAACTGACCATTTGCCTTTAAGATCGGCTTCGGTAACTTCAATGAATTTACCGTTTTGGAATGCTTGTGCTTTGAATGGTTTAACTTCAGTATTAATTAAGCTCATCATTGTCTCCATGATTGAGGTTTGTATTTAATTTCCAATAGAGTATAGGACTTCTTGTTATTGCTGAAATGGTATTTTTACATTAAATAGATCGGAAAAACCGAACTAAGCCAAAATGCCATCTCATCAAAATCATGATTTTAAACGTTTCAGCCATTTTTATGACGCCGTTCCAGCAAAGCTGTTTTAACATAGCCATATGATGCTGAAATGAAAAAACCAGTAAAAAAACATCTGTTCCTCAACTTCGCTTAGAACATGATGCCATTGCTGTTAAAATTCAAGGCTAAATTAAAAAAAAGTTAAAATTAAACAAAATTTATCTACTTGATCGGGGCTGAGATGTTCTTCCGCTTCATGTCATTACAGCGTAAAATAGCGCTTTGTTGTTTTTATTAGGAATCTTGTTCTGTGCAGAGTCGTTTAAATGTAGATCAGCTTGTGATGGCGCGTGACCTTCACCGTTTAAACCGACTGAAAAAGGGCAAAGATGCAGATCAAAAACAGCATCAGGAATTATTCGAAAAATCCAATGCCAAAGTCCGTGAGCGGATTCAGCGCATTCCAAACATCAAGCTCAATCAAGATTTGCCCGTTACTCAATATGCAGACAAGCTGATTGAAGCGATTCAAAAGCATCAAGTGATTATTGTGGCAGGTGAAACCGGTTCGGGTAAAACCACGCAGCTGCCGCAAATTGCCATGCTGGCAGGCCGCGGTTTAACCGGATTGATTGGCCATACGCAGCCGCGCCGTCTGGCTGCGCGCAGCGTGTCACAGCGTATTGCAGAAGAAGTGGGTGAAAAGCTTGGCGAATCCATTTCGTTTAAAGTCCGCTTTAATGAACAGGGTTCACAGGATTCAATACTCCGCTTAATGACGGATGGTATTTTATTGGCAGAGCTTTCAAATGACTACTTTTTAACCAAATACGACACCATTATTATTGATGAGGCGCATGAACGTTCGCTGAATATCGATTTCATTATGGGCTATTTGAAGCAGCTCTTGCCGCGCCGCAAAGATTTAAAAGTCATCATCACGTCTGCAACACTCGATGTAAACCGTTTCAGCAATTACTTTCATGGCGCGCCGATTTTTGAAGTAGAAGGCCGCAGCTTTCCTGTAGAACTGCGTTACCGTCCGATTTCAGAACTGAATATCGGCGGCAGTGATGACGATGAGTTTGATGATTTTGAGGAAAATCTGCCGCGCGCTGTTGTACAGGCTGTCGAAGAATGCTTCCGGGACGCACAGGAAAAAGGCCATCCTGAATATGCGGATACCCTCATTTTCGCCAGTACGGAACAGGAAATCCGTGAACTGCAAGAGACTTTAATTAAGCATGGCCCGCGCCATACTGAAGTCTTGCCGCTGTATGCGCGTTTAGCCCTTGCAGAACAGCAAAAAATCTTTAATCCCACCGGCGGCGGGCGGCGTATTATTATTGCGACTAACGTTGCGGAAACGGCTTTAACCGTACCCAATATCCGTTACGTGATTGACAGCGGTTTCGCCCGTATTTCCCGCTACAACTACCGTTCCCGGGTGCAGCGCCTGCCGATTGAAGCCATCTCGCAAGCGGCAGCCAATCAGCGTAAAGGGCGATGCGGCCGTATTGCCCCAGGTGTCTGTATCCGCCTGTATAGCGAAGACGATTTCCAAAGCCGCCCTGAATTCACCGAACCTGAAATTAAGCGGACCAACTTGGCTTCGGTTATTTTGCAAATGCAAAGTTTGGGTTTGGGAACTTTAGAAGACTTTGACTTTATTGAGCCGCCTGATCATCGCTTAGTCAATGATGGCCGTAAGCTTTTAATTGAACTGGGCGCTTTAAAAGAAAAATCAGCAAAAGCAGATCAAGCGAGTGCACAAAGTTCATCAAAAAATAGTCAGCGGCACTCCAATAATAATGATGGCGCTTTAACCAAAATCGGTCAGCAAATGGCGAAAATGCCGATTGACCCGCGTTTGTCACGGATGATTTTAGGCGGCGCGCATTTTGGCGTGCTGAATGAAGTTTTGGTGATTGTCGCGGCTTTGGCGGTGCAAGACCCGCGTGAACGCCCTGCGGATAAGCAAATGCAGGCCGATCAAAAGCATGCTTTATTCCGCGAAGAAGATTCAGATTTTCTGTTCTATCTTAAGCTTTGGGAAGCCTTGGTTGCCAACCGTGACATGAGTGAAAACAAACGCCGCACATTTGCACGCAATCACTTTTTAAGCTGGCTGCGGTTGCGGGAATGGAAAAAAACCCATGAACAGCTGGTCGATTTGGCAAAAGGCTTAAAGCTTTCATTTAATGAAAAGAAAGCCAACTATGAAAATCTGCATCGCGCTTTGCTTACAGGCTTATTGTCGTTTATTGCCAATAAGACCGATGAGCGCAATGTCTTTATGGCGGTGCGCCAGCAAAAGGCCCGGGTATTTCCGGCCTCGACTCTGCACAAGAGTAATACCCCCTGGGTGATGGCTTTTGAAATGGTTGAGACGTCTCAAGTGTATTTGCGGACTTTGGCTAAAATTGAACCTGAGTGGATTTTGCTTGCCGCAGGCGATTTGCTGAAGCATCACTATTTTGAACCGCATTGGTCGAAAAAAGCCGGGGTGGTGAATGCCTATGATCAAATCTCATTGTTTGGCTTAATTATTGAGCCGAAACGTCAGATCAATTACGAAAAAGTGGATCAGCCTGCGGCGCATGAAATTTTCCTTCGTGATGCGCTGACGACTGGGAATCTTGGAATTTCACCGCCATTTTTGCAGCACAATTTGCTGAAACTGGAAGAAGTTGAGCGGGTAGAAGATAAGCTGCGCCGGCGTGACTTGGTGGTGGATGAAGAAACCATTTACCAATTCTACGCGTCTAAAGTGCCGGAAGAGGTGGCCAGCCGCCGTTCGTTTGAGGATTGGCGCGCTACGGTTGAGTCTAAAGAGCCGCGCTATTTATTTGTCGATGATGATGCGCTGTGGCTGAATGACCGCCCAGCCACGCAGCAGTTTCCTGATTATTTGCGCAATGGCGAGTTGCGTTTAGCTGCCAGTTACCGTTTTGATCCAAGCCATGATGAAGATGGCGCAACTATGAAAATTCCAGTTCAGGCGCTGCCGCAGGTAGATGAAAATATCTGGTCGTGGGGCATTCCCGGCTGGCGTCAGGATTTAATTGAAGCCTTACTCAAAGCGCTGCCTAAAGATAAGCGGCGTCACTTGGTGCCTATCCCAGATACTGCACGGAAGCTGTCTGAGCGAATAGATGCGGTGCATCTGCAGCAGCATATTTTTAGTTTTTTAGCCTTCCAGCTGCGTGGCGAACAAATTACTGAAAAAGATTTCAGCTTTGAGCGGGTTGAACAATATTTATTGCCGCTGATTAAAGTAATCGATGAAAAGGGCCGTGTGATTGAACAAGGCCGTGATTTATCGGAGTTAAAAGCGCGCTGCCGCACAGAGACTCACAGTCCAGTCAAGCAATTGAAAGGGGAGTTCCAGACTTTCCCTGAAAACTTTGTTTTTGAAGCATCGCAAAAAGTCACGGGTGTGGTGGTGAAGCAGTATCAGGCGCTTGTACCTGTGAAAGATTTTGCTTCACTGGAGCAAAAAGATGAATCGGGCGTCGTGATTCAAACCTTTAATGATCAATTTGAAGCGGTGAAGCAGCACCGTGAAGGGGTCATCCGTTTAGTGCATTTGCAGCTGGGCGACCTCGTGCGCCAGCTGAAAAAACAGATTTCAAAACCGCTGGCATTGGCTTATTCTTCGCTGGGCGACCGAGCTAAATTAGAGCAAATGTTAGTTTATGCCACACTGCAGATGGCAATAAATGAGCTTCCTGTCAATATTAATGAATACCAAAACTTGGTTTTAAATGTAAAAAAATCTTTCTTAACGCATGGGCAAAACGCTTTGGCAATGCTCAGCGATATCTTCATTCAATGGCAGGATATACGGCGCAAACTGCTGGTTTTAGACGATTCTGTGTTTGGAAAAAATATTGATGATGTCGAAGATCAGCTTGACTTAATGAGCCTTTCGGATTTTGTCTATGTCAAATCTTCCGATATTTGGCAAGAATTTCCGCGTTATTTAAAAGCCTTGGTCTTGCGTTTGGAGCGCTTACCAAATAACCTTCAAAGGGACAATTCTGCCATTGATCAAGTAGATCCGTGGATGGAAAAATTATTTAAGTTTAAAAATGACACTCGCCTTAAAGAATTGTATTTCATGGTCGAGGAGTTGCGTATCTCTTTATTCTCCCAGCCGATGAAAACCAAGATGCCGATTTCTCCTTCCCGCTTGCAGAAAGCATGGGAAAAACTTGGAATCAATTAAAATACAGGTAATTTGAAACAGGAGTTTTACATGGGCATCCGCATTACAGGTACTGGCTTATATCATCCAGAAGATGTTATTACCAACGAAGAGTTAGTTGAAGGTTTAAATGCCTATGTGGAACAGTACAACTCAGAGAATGCTGAAAAAATCGCCTCAGGCGAATTAGAAGCGCGCCGCGGATCTAGCGCAGAGTTCATTGAAAAAGCGTCTGGCGTAAAGCGGCGCTACGTGGCGGAAAAGACCGGTATTTTAGATCCAAAACGCCTGCGTCCGCTGTTGCATGTGCGTTCCAATGACGAGTTGTCTATTCAAGCCGAATGGGGCGTTGCCGCAGCGAAGCAAGCGATGGAAAATGCAGGCGTCACTGCGGCTGATATTGATGTCGTGATTCTGTCTTGCTCAAATATTCAGCGCGCATATCCAGCTGTAGCCATTGAGATTCAAACAGCGCTTGGCATTGAAGGCTATGCTTACGATATGAATGTTGCATGCTCTGCAGCAACTTTCGGCATTAAGCAGGCGTATGACGCCATTAAGGCTGGCGCCCGCCGCGTATTATTGGTAAATGTGGAAATTACTTCTGGCCATACAGACTTCCGTTCGCGAGACTGCCACTTCATCTTCGGTGATGTTGCTACAGCTTCGATTATTGAAGACACAGAAACTAAGACGGGCTTTGAGGTGCTGGATTTCAGCCTGTTTACGCAGTTTTCTAACAATATCCGCAACAACTTCGGTTACTTGAATCTGAGTGAAGTGGATGCGGATATTGACAACAACCGCTTCCGTCAAGACGGGCGCAAAGTGTTTAAAGAAGTCTGCCCGCTGGTTGCCAAAATGATTACCAAGCAGCTTGAGAAAAACGAAATTGCGCCGCAAAGCGTGAAGCGTTTCTGGCTGCATCAAGCCAATGCCAGCATGAATGAACTCATTTTAAAACTGGTGGTGGGTAAAGAAAATGCACAGCCGGACCTTGTGCCGATTATTTTAGATGAATTTGCCAATACTTCTTCAGCAGGTGTCATTATTGCATTGCACCGTACCGCAGACCAAGTGGATGACGGTGAATTTGGCGTATTGTGTTCCTTTGGCGCGGGCTATTCTGTGGGTTCAATCCTTGTGCAAAAACACGTTGCAGCTTAAGGAAAACAGCATTGCAGGTTGAGCATGATGCAAAATGGATAAAGCGCGTTAGTGCTTTATCCAAACTGTATTTCAGGCCAACATTTTTAGGCGCGGAGCATTTAGACGCATCTAAGCCTGCAATGTATGTCGGCAATCATACGATTTACGGTGTGCTGGATGCGCCGATGATTATTGATTACTTGTTCAATGAACATAAAGTGGCTGTGGTGAGCTTGGCTGACCATAGCCATTTTTATTTGCCGGTTTGGCGCAGTATTGTCAAAAAGTTTGGCGCTGTGGATGGCGTGCGGGAGTATGCGAGAACTTTAATGGCACAGGGGTATTCCATCCTGGTTTTTCCGGGCGGGGGCCGTGAAGTGCTGAAACGTAAAGGCGAAGCCTATCAGTTGATATGGAAAGAGCGTTATGGTTTTTTAAAACTCGCGCAAGAGTTTGGCTATGACATTGTGCCTTTTGCGGCCTTAGGCGGTGATGAAGTTTTTGATTTGGGTTTTGATGCTAACCATATTGTTCAAAATAAATACTTTCAGAAATTGCTGAAAATTCCTAAGCTAGGCAAACTGCTGCGTCATGGCGATGTCATTCCGTCATTGCCGAGCCACCTGATTCCGAAGCGGATACCGTTTTATTTTCAGTTTATGCCACGGCAAAGCCTCAAGCAGATTGAAAACATGGAACAGTTGAGCGCTTTCAGATTGCAAATTCAGCAAGCAATTTACTATTCATTAGACGACTTAAAAGAATTAAGAAACGGCAGGGCTGATAAGCTGTAAAAAATTAGCAAAGTCATTTTTCCTGGCTGTTCATCATGGGTAGCGCATAAAGACTTTTCTTGAAGACGTGCGCCAGCGGCGGCGCTTGAGACCAAAATTAGATAAAAAGTATAGAGGCATTGATTTAGTTTGATTATATTGGGTAAATTGAAAGTGCATTGAAGATGCAGGAGGCGTTATGCACAAGGAGCGGTCAGTTTCCGAATTGGCGAATGCTGCGCAGCAGCTTTTGCGCATTTCTCCTGAGCTGAGTTATTTGATTCAGGATCAGCAGGATTTAGCGTCTCAAATCACTGCGCATCAGCTGTTTAAAATCAATCAAGAACAGCGCCGAATTCACATTGCATATCCATTTTTTGATATTCAGTTTTTCACACCTCAGCCCGCTGCAGAATATGCAGCTGACAGTTTGGTCCGCAGCAATTTTGATTATCAGCATCACAAGTCGGAACAGCTGGAAGATTTTTTTCTGCAAGATATTCATTTTCAAACTGGTGATTTAAAAGCGCAGCATCCGCTTTTTTTACGCGGGAAAGCGCAGCAGTTAAGAGAGATCTTGGCTGATGATATTTTCAATCGGGTATTGGGGGAACAAAAGCTGACCGCGGCGCTGCAGCGCATGAATCCGTCTCAAGCGCAGTTTACCGATCAGCTGATGATGGATTTACAATTTTATCATGTGCCGGCGGTTCAGAATTCTTTGGTTGATCAAACGCCCATAGATAAAAATATTTTGCAGTGTTTTCAACAGCTGTGCCGCTTAGATACGGTCTTGGCGCATGATTTTCTGCCTTTGCAGCCATTAATGGAAAGTTTTGATGAGTTTTGCTTCAGCGCTGCGCAATTTTTAGATCCTTCAGTTTATCGAATTGTATCGCTGTTCTATCGCGAGCAATTTAATCTGAATGAACTGATAGAGCTGGAAGATGATATCCGTTTGCTCTATCTGCATGCCAAGGAACAGCCGCATCTTTTAGGTTTTGTGCGCTTGATGAATCGTGAAGTGTGGCACCGTTCTGACCTGCTGTCTAAGCAGTATTTCTTAACGGCAAACCACCGGATTTGGCAAAAGAAGGCAGCGCTGCTGCCGTTATTTGACTGCAAGCGCGCTGTAAATTGGCTGTTTAAGCAATCCGCTGAGGTCTTGGATTGGATCAGCCTAAATATTCAGCATAGCAACATCCGCACTGCGGTGACTGCGCTAAGCTTTGTGGATTGCAGTCAGATGCACCCGCAGATTATTCTCGCCGTCTTGCAATATTTTCAGCATGTGTGCGCACGCTTATTTATACAAAGCTGCCATGCCATCGCGATAGAGCAGAACTGGTTTGAACACCCGCAAAATAAAACGGTTGTGCTGCAGGGGACTAAGCAAGCCATGGATGATCACCGCGTGGCCATCCGCCCCTCTATTCTGTATTTAGATGAATGGATGGCTTTGGCCAGCAATATTGCCAAGCATGATGATTTAGCCATGAAAAAAGTTTATCTGCGCTTGAGCCGTGTCATGCAGGCTTTCATGCTGCATTTGCAGAAAGTCACCCTGAATTTTCCAGAAGATCTGATGGCTTTTATTTTGCCCGAAACGCAGCGGGACAGAGACTTCTATACAGTACTGCAGCGCCATAAAATGCCGCAGGATGTATTCCGTCAGCAATTTTATGTGCAGAACAGCGGCACAATACGCAAAAGTATTTTCGACGCTTATGTGCGGGACTATTTAAGCGCGTATTTTGCAGAAACCAAAGCGGTGCCAAAAACTGTGACATGGTCAGGGCTGTTTCAGCAATCAGTGGCTTGGCACGAAAATAATCAGAAAGAGGAAATACTGGCAAAATTAAAAAAAGAGTTTTCTTTAGCCGATTGGAAACCGTTTTGTGCAGCGGCTGATGTGTATTTTGAGCAGTGGCATTTTCAGGAGCTGCAAAGTGTGGAACGTATTATCGAAGAGTCAAAAAAATTTCAGCACTGCCTTGCTGCCAGTTATGCGCAGCGCATTATAGAGGGGGAATATGCGGCTTTTCACATGTCACATTTGCTGCATCCGCTGCGGATGACTTTAGGCTGTATCCGTCAAAATGGGCAGCTGAGTTTTGATCAGCTGGAATTGCCGAATAATGAAAAAGCGGCTGAACATTTGGTACAGGCAGCCCAGCAGTTTATTCAATGGCTGAATGCTGAAATCGATAAATAAAAATTCAGGGTAAAACTTTTTAAAATTTATAGCGTTGAATTGCGGATGGTTGCTTTGCCGTATTGGAAATTTCTTTGCGCGCTTAACTTTTTAGCCAAAACTCGGTAGGCTATAGCCGTTCTTTCACGGTCTAGGTCATATGAAACAGGAAACTGCACTCAAGTTATTAAAAGCGGGCGAAAATGTCTTTTTGACAGGTTCAGCCGGTGCAGGGAAAACCTATACGCTGAATCAATACATCAATTATCTAAAAGCGCGCAAAGTGACGGTCGCCATTACTGCATCCACTGGGATTGCGGCGACCCATATGAATGGCATGACCATACATACATGGGCAGGCATTGGCATTAAAGATGCAATTTCAGAAGATGAACTGAAACGCATGAAAGAGCGCAAGTACCTCAAGGAACATTTGGAAAACGCGCAAGTGCTGATTATTGATGAGATTTCAATGCTACATGCCAAGCAACTGAATTTAGTCAATAAAGTGCTGAAATATTTTAAAGAGAGCGATGAGGCTTTTGGCGGCATTCAAGTGATTGCGGCTGGAGATTTTTTCCAGTTACCGCCTGTGGGCAAAAAAGAGGAAAGCAACCGCGACAAATTCTGCTTTATGTCTGAGGCTTGGGTGGAAGCAAAATTCCGCGTGTGCTATTTGACTGAGCAGCACCGTCAGGGGAATGATTATTTAAATGATATCCTGAATGCGATTCGCGGGCAGAGCATTGCAGAGGCGCATTTGCAGGCCTTAGAACAAACCCGCAATCAAGATGTCGGAGATACCTTTACCCGCCTGTATACCCATAATATGGATGTGGACAGCATCAACTTTAAGCACTTGAATGAAATTGATCAGGAATCCCGTCAATTTGATGCGCAGTGCGACGGCAATGAAAAACTGATCGAAACTTTAAAGTCGTCTGTGCGCGCGCCGGAAAATCTGACCTTAAAGAAACATGCCAAAGTGATGTTTGTGAAAAACAACTTTGACTTAGGGTATATCAACGGCAGCTTAGGTGAGGTGATTGCCTTTGAAGAAGATGATGAATATGGCGTACTGCCGAAGGTGAAACTGACGGATGGAACCACCTTAATTGTGGAGCCGGAAACATGGTCGGTAGATAATGATGAAGGCAAGACCATTGCCAGCTTTCAGCAGATTCCGCTGCGCTTGGCTTGGGCCATCACCATTCATAAATCTCAGGGCATGACGCTGGAAGCGGCGGAAATTAATTTGGCGCATACCTTTGAAAAAGGTCAGGGCTATGTGGCTTTATCACGCTTAAAAAGTTTGGGCGGTTTAAGATTGCTGGGTATGAATGAGCAAGCGCTGCAGCTGGACAGTTTAGCCATTAAAGCAGACCGCCGTTTTCAAGAGCTTTCTGAAGAAGCAGATGTGCATTTTGAAAATGCAGATTTTACCGTGCAGCATAAAGCGTTTATCCGCCATTGCGGCGGCACTTTGAATGAATATGAAATTGAGCGCAATGAGAAAAAACTGGCAAAATCAGGCGGCAAGCAAAGCTTTGCATCTGCAACCTTAGATGAAACCCGCGCTTTGTTTGAAGAAGGCTATGAAATTCAGGATATAGCTGTAGAGCGTGGTTTAACGCCAGCAACCATCATTAATCATTTAGGCCGGTTGCGCAAAGAGCAGGGGCTGGATATTTCTGTTGCGAGCCCAGGCGAAGAATCCGTCGAGCAAGTCCGCAAGATTTATAAGCGCTTAACTAAACGCAATGATGCGGAGCATTTTAATGATGACGGCAGCATTAAGCTGCGTCCGATTGTGGAGCTGACCAGCCCGCGCATGGGCTATGATCAAGTCCGCTTAGCGCTGCTGTTTGTAGAGTGACGAGGATTTGGGCATAGAATGCCGCAGCTGCTGGTTTTTTTTTAATAATATCAGTTAAACTGATGCATAATTTTTAGATTAAATCCAATCGCTATGGCATTTACGGCTTGGTATACGCTTCGAAAGTTTGTCTATAATAATTTGCATAATGATGAATACGAAACGGCCTTTAGCCGTGCAGTCAATTATTTTCTTATTCTGTTGATCCTAGGCAATGCCACAGCCGTGCTGCTTGAATCCGTTGATGATATCTATCAATCTTACCAGCTGCTGTTTGACAGCTTTGAACATCTTTCAATTTTCATTTTCAGCATGGAGTATTTACTCCGGCTCTGGTCTATTGCAGAACAGGAACCCTTTGAATCAGGCTGGAAAAACCGGCTGAAGTGGATTAAAAGCGGCGGAGCCATTATTGATTTGCTGGCGATCTTACCGGCTTATATTAACTTCTTTGTGCCTATTGATTTAAGATTCCTCCGAATTTTACGTTTATTGCGCCTGCTGAAGCTGACGCGTTACTTTATCTCGCTGCAAATTTTGCTTCGGGTCATAGAGCGTGAAAAAGGTTCCTTTCAAGCGGTTATCTTTATTCTCAGCATTATGATTGTGATGGCTGCTGCCTGTATTTATGTGGTAGAAAATAAAGCGCAGCCAGATGTGTTTACCTCTATTCCTGCCTCGATGTGGTGGGCGGTGGTAACGTTGACGACAGTCGGCTATGGCGATGTTACCCCGATCACGCCTTTGGGCCGGTTTTTAGGCGCCCTGATTACGATACTGGGCGTCGGGCTGGCAGCCTTGCCTGCGGGTATTTTGGCTAATGGCCTGGCCAATGAATTGGAACAGCGCAAACAATTTCTGGAGCTTAAATTTAGGGAACTTTTACAGCATTCGGAAATTGATTTAGTTGCTGATCAGGAAAAAATAGAAGAAATACGTAAAGATGTAGGCCTCACCAAAGAGCAGACACAGGATATTCTTTTGCAGTTGATGCGCGAACAGCGTGAAGAGGCCTTGAAGCAAGAACGGGATCTATATGAATATTGTCCGCATTGCGGGAAAAAATTGCCAGAATTGTAAATTGGGTTTTATTTAGAACTGTGCTATCAGATGTATTAAACGCCGAAAGAATGGCCTATTTACCAGCAATTAAACCCGAAGATGAATAAAAACGATCCTAAATCATGTTAAAATGAATTATATTCAATAATTAAGTGAAAAGCTGTATACTTTTCATTAAGAGTCTATTCGTTGCGCGGGAAAGAGCAGATATGCTGGAAATTCGTCATTTAAAAACATTAACTGCACTGAGAGAGCATGGTTCACTGGTTTCTGCTGCCAATGATTTATGCTTAACGCCATCTGCGATCTCACATCAATTGAAAGAATTGGATCATTGGTATGGGGTGGAAGTGGTTAATCGGCGTACCCGGCCTGTGACTTTTTCTAATGTTGGACAGCGTTTGCTGAAATTAGCTGATGATGTTTTGCCGCAAGTGCAGATTGCGCAATCGGACATCACCCGCATTGTGCATGGTCAAACTGGTCGGATCACTTTTTCTTCAGAATGCCACAGCTGTTTTGACTGGCTGATGCCGCTGCTGAATGCTTACCGCCAGCAATATCCTGATGTTGATTTAGATTTCGCCTCTGGTTTTGAAGCCAATCCGCACGAGCTGCTGCAAAATGCAGAATTTGATTTACTGATTACGGCAGATCCGATTACCTTAAAAGGCATCGAATATTTTCCGATTTTTGAATATGAATCCAGACTGGTGCTTTCACATACACATCCGCTGGTGCGCGCGGACAATATTACTGTGCAGGATCTGGCGAATGAAACGCTAATTACTTATCCTGTCGATAAGCACCGATTGGATATTATGGCGAAGCTGTTTATTCCTGCGAATATTCAGCCTAAACATATCCGCACGACAGATTTGACGCAAATGCTGATTCAGCTAGTGGCCAGCGGCCGGGGCATTGCTGCTCTGCCGGACTGGGTGGTCAATGAATATGAGCAGAAGGGTTGGGTAACGTCTCGCCGCTTGTCCTGCGTGTCGCCTAATGGCCTGCGCCGTACCTTATATGCCGGTTTTAGAACAGAAGAGAAAGACAAAAGCTATTTTGAAGGTTTCTTGAAGCAGCTGGAAAAATTTTCTCAAAAGCGCGCTACATATTATTCTTCATAATGTACCTTGGTCTGGATGGATAATTATGCAGACTGCATCACATATGCGGTCTGTATTTTTTGACAGGGTTATCAAATTATTGATTTTGAGCCTATACAGGGTTGCAAATAATTTTTAAAATTAAATCAATCTGAGTTTTCAAGAGCCTTTCATGCCTAAGTCTAAGCAGCCGACGCCGAAGCAATTAATGTCTGTCATTCAAACGCAAACAGCTATTGCGAAATTGGGTCTGGATTTGAATGCCGTGATGACTTTGGTGGCTGAGCAGGCGCAGTCTTTAACCCATGCGGAAGGTTCGGTTGTTGAACTGGCGGAAGATGGCGAAATGGTATACCGAGCGGTTTCGGGCGGTGCAAGCCATTTGCTGGGTTTGCGCCTGAGCCAGAAAAACAGTTTGTCTGGCTTGTGCATTGAAGAAAACAAAACACTTTATTGCCAAGATTCAGAATCAGATGTGCGGGTTGACCGTGAGGCTTGCAGAAAGGTTGGGCTGCGTTCAATGGCAGTGGTGCCGCTTGTGCATTGTGATGAGGCGATTGGTGTACTGAAAATATACTCAGAACGCGCTGATGCTTTTAAAGAAGGTGATTTGCAGCTGTTAGGCCTAATGTCAGAACTGATTGCAGCAGCCATGTACCATGCCACCAAATATGGCGCGCAGGAGCTGTATAAGCTGGCGACTCAGGATAATTTAACGGGCTTGGCCAACCGCGCGTTATTTTTAGACTGTTTGCGTCAAGGTTTGGAAAGCGCCAAGAAAAATAAAAAAGTCATCGGCATTTTAATGATTGATATGGACGGCCTGAAGCCGATTAATGATCGGTATGGACATCGCGCAGGGGATGCAGCTTTAAAAGAAATCGGTCAGCGGATTGCCAGCCATACCCGTAATGACGATTTAGTGGCGCGTTTGGGTGGCGATGAATTTGCCGTGATTCTGACGAATATTGCCGATTTGGATTTGGCGACTAAAGCGATGAACCGGATTGCGGAAACTTGCGGCTTGCCTTTTGCTTTTGAGAATGTCAGTTTGAAAATAGGCGCAAGTATAGGTCTGGCGGTATTTCCCGAAGATGCGCAATCGATTGATCAATTAATGGAAACTGCTGATTTAAAAATGTATGACAACAAACGCCAGCGTAAAATGGCTGATGCCTAGAGACGGCAGAACTGGCAAATGCTTGTCGGCAGAATTTTAAAGTCTAATTTTTAAACTTTAATTTGGACCGTTGGCCGCGTTTAAATCTGCGAAAGAACAGCGGGTAAATATTGACTACACGTGGACGTTTAAGCCGGTGCTCATGCAGATCTAATGTGAAGGATAAGCTATAAAAAAGTCGCATAAAATGCGACTTTTTTTATAGCGGCTAAAATTAAAATTTTAAACCGCTTCAGCTTCTAAAATTTCAAAATCGTGGGTAATTTCCACACCGCCATCCATCAGCATTTTGCTGGCAGAGCAGTATTTTTCTGCAGACAGTTCGATGGCTTTTGACACTTGCTTTTCTTTAACACCATTGCCTGTAATCACAAAATGCAGATGAATTTTGGTAAATACAGCAGGAATTGTGTCTGCCCGGTCAGCTTTAAGTTCACAGCGCACATCGGTAATATCTTGGCGTGCTTTTTTCAGAATGGTCACAATGTCAAAAGAAGCGCAGCCGCCAAGCCCTGTCAGGATAAGCTCCATTGGGCGTGCACCGCGGTTTTCACCGCCGTATTCAGGCGATCCATCCATGATTATAGTGTGGCCGCTTTGAGTTTTTGCTTCAAAAGCGACATTCTCTAGCCAATGAACACTCGATTGCATTGCAAGTCCTTAAAAAAAGCTATAAATTTACGCAGTACCTGTACACTAACATAAATTGAGATGATAAGGAATTTCACCTCTTTCGTGTGACAAGTTCATTTTAGGTCTTGTGCGATCTATAAATTATCCATAATCGGAATTGTTAGCATGACTTCAAGCTTTTCACAACTAAGCACTGATGCGCTGTCTCCTGGTCAACTCCCTGAGTCAGTTAAAGCATTATTAAAACGTGCATATATTAATCGTTATCCTAAACGCACGACTATCGTGGATGCAGGGTCAGAGTCAAAATCTTTATATTTGATTCTGAAGGGGTCTGTATCAATCATCTTAAGTGAAGATGATGAGCGAGAAATCGTAGTAGCGTACTTAAACGCGGGTGATTTTTTTGGGGAAATGGGTTTATTTGAAACCAATGCACAGCGCACAGCGGAAGTCCGCACACGTGATGTCTGTGAAATTGCTGAAATTACCTACGAAAACTTCCATGAATTAAGCAAGCAATATCCAGACCTGAGCTATGCGGTATTTGCTCAGCTGGTGCGCCGCTTGAAAAATACAACACGCAAAGTGACTGACTTGGCGTTTATAGATGTTTCAGGCCGTATTGCCCGCTGCTTAATCGATTTGTCATCGCAGCCAGAAGCAATGATTCTGCCAAATGGCCGTCAAATCCGCATTACCCGTCAAGAAATTGGCCGTATTGTAGGCTGTTCGCGCGAGATGGTTGGCCGTGTTCTGAAAACTTTAGAAGAACAGGGCATGATTGAGACTGACGGTAAAGCAATCTTGATCTTTGATGCATCTTTAGAGGCAAACAGTGAATTCTCTTCTGAGGAATTTGAAGAAGAATAGGTTTTCGATTTTAATGATGAATAGTTAAGCCAAAACGCGATTTAGCCAGATAGCGTTTTGACAAAAAAGCAAATCTTAGGATTTGCTTTTTTTATGGCGGCCTTTCTCATATTTAGGAACAAACTATCATGAAATAATGATTTAACCTGATGATAAGATTTGGTTAGTCTAAATGCATTTTGATATATCTGAATAAAGTAAAAAGGAATGGAAGAAATATGCAATTTAAAACGCTGGGACATTCAGGAATTCAAGTGCCGGAAATTTGTCTAGGCACCATGACATTTGGGGAGCAGAATACCCAAGATGAAGGCTTTTCACAGCTAGACTATGCTTTAGACCGCGGACTGAATTTCTGGGATACTGCCGAAATGTACCCTGTACCACCCAAGCCTGAAACCCAAGGATCAACAGAAGCCGTAATTGGCAATTGGCTGGCATCGCGCGGCGGGCGGGACAAAATCATTTTGGCTTCTAAAATTGCAGGGCCATCTCAAGGCGGCAGTCAAATCCGAAATGGGCAAACCCGCTTTATTGCGTCAGACATTGAGTCTGCTTTAGATGGCAATTTAAAACGCCTGCAGACGGACTATATTGATGTATACCAATTGCACTGGCCGCAGCGTCCAGTAAACTTTTTCGGCAAGCTGGGCTATGACAATGCAGAAGCTTTCAATGAGCGTGAAGTGACTGATTTAGCCGAAACTTTAACTGCACTCAGCAATGAAGTGAAAAAAGGCCGGATCCGCCATATAGGCTTATCTAATGAAACTCCATGGGGAACACTGAAATTTTTGCATTTGGCCGAACAGCTGGGTTTAGAAAAAGTCGTCAGTGTGCAGAATCCCTACAGCCTGCTGAACCGCACTTATGAGATTGGCATGTCTGAAATTGCGAAATATGAAGGTGTGGGCCTGCTGGCTTATTCGCCGTTAGCTTTTGGCTATTTAACAGGGAAATTCCGCAATGGCGCGCGTCCAGAAAATGCCCGGGTAACTTTATATAGCCGTTTCAGCCGCTACAGCAATCCTGAAAGCGAGTGGGCGGTAGAACAGTATGCACAGCTGGCAGAAAAGCATAATTTGACATTAACCCAGCTGGCGCTGGCGTTTATTAAGCAGCAGTTCTTTGTCACCAGCACCATTATCGGTGCAACCAGTTTGAATCAGCTGAAAGAAAACATTGATGCTTTTGAAATTAACTTGTCTCAAGATGTTTTACAGGGCATTCAGGCGATTCACCAAAAACAGCCCAATCCTGCACCTTAATTTATCTTACTGAAATGAGAAAAAAGCGCTTTTTGATGAGCGCTTTTTTTTGTATAAAAAACATGATTATTATCGTTTTTAATGGTGCAAGGGCTTAATACAAAACTTGTTGAAAAAAAAACTATTCGTCACTTGAAATAATTTTTCTTTATACCCATATTATATATAAGGTTTAATATTAAGCTGATTTAAGTTTTTGAAAAATATATCAAAATATTGCTTTGAAAAATGATAAACCGTTCCCATATATCCATTAAGTACACAATTTGTTGTGAGGAATAACAAGAATGCGTTTTGAAAAATTTACAAACCGGCTGCAACAAGCTCTCTCAGACGCCCAATCTTTAGCAATGGGAAAAGACCATACTGCGATTGAGGGGATTCATATCCTGGCGGCTTTGCTGGAAGAGCCATCTAATCTAAGTTTGCTGCAGCAGGCGGGCGCAAATCTGCCGGAGCTGAAAACTAAGCTTCAGCAAGCATTAACAGATACAGCAACCATCGCCAATCCAACAGGAGATATTAATTTAAATCCAGAAGCCGTAAAGGCGCTTAACCTGGCAGACAGTTTTGCGCAAAAAGCTGGAGATGAGTTCTTGTCTACCGATTGGGTCATTTTAGGTTTGGCTGAAACAGGCAAAACAAAGTCTTTAT
Organism: Acinetobacter bouvetii DSM 14964 = CIP 107468; assembly: GCF_000368865.1. Taxonomy (GTDB): domain Bacteria; phylum Pseudomonadota; class Gammaproteobacteria; order Pseudomonadales; family Moraxellaceae; genus Acinetobacter; species Acinetobacter bouvetii. The sequence continues at coordinate 591,481 of NZ_KB849727.1, read as the reverse complement.
TAAATAGTGCAGGCGTAACTTCAGATAAGCTGCGTAAAGCCATTGAAAATATACGAGGCGGTGAACAAGTAATGAGTAATAACCATGAAGATCAGCGTGATTCACTCAATAAATATACACTGGATCTGAATGCGCGCGCTTTAGAGGGGAGACTTGACCCTGTGATTGGCCGTGATGAAGAAATTCGCCGCACGATTCAAGTATTGTCTCGGCGCAGTAAAAATAACCCTGTGCTGATTGGTGAGCCGGGTGTCGGGAAAACAGCCATTGTTGAAGGCTTGGCGCAGCGCATTGTGAATGGTGAGGTTCCTGAAAGCTTAAAAGGAAAACGGGTGCTGTCGCTTGATTTGGGTTCATTGCTTGCTGGCGCTAAATACCGCGGTGAATTTGAAGAACGCCTGAAAGCCGTGCTGAAAGATTTGGCTAAATATGATGGGGAGATCATCCTCTTTATTGATGAGCTGCATACCTTGGTGGGTGCCGGTAAAGGCGACGGCGCAATGGACGCCGGCAATATGCTGAAACCTGCATTAGCCCGCGGTGAATTGCGCTGTGTCGGTGCCACCACCTTGGATGAATACCGCCAGTATATTGAAAAAGATGCTGCGCTTGAACGCCGTTTCCAAAAAGTGATGGTTGATGAACCGAGTGTAGAAGATACCATTGCAATCTTGCGCGGACTCAAAGATAAATATGCCACCCATCATGGTGTGCAAATTTTAGACTCTGCGATTATCGCGGCGGCAAAAATGTCGCACCGCTATATCACTGACCGCCAGTTGCCTGATAAAGCCATTGACTTGATTGATGAAGCCGCTTCACGCATTAAGATGGAAATTGATTCAAAGCCAGAGCCGTTAGACCGTCTTGACCGCCGCCTGATTCAATTAAAAATGCAGCTTGAAGCGGTGAAAAAAGATGCTGATTCTGTAAGCAAGGCGGAAGTTGAGCATCTTGAAAAGCAAATTGCTGAAGTTCAGAAAGAATACAGTGACTTGGAAGAAGTCTGGATTGCGGAAAAGCGTTTGGTTGATGGTACAAACCAAGCGCAGATAGAACTGGATAAAGCGCGGACTGCGTTTGAAAAAGCCCAGCGTGAAGGCGACTTGGCAGAAGCGAGCCGTTTGCAATATGGCGTTATTCCAGAATTGCAAAAACGCTTGAATGAAGAAGAAGTTGCGGAAATCAATGAAGAGCCAAAACTGATTCGGACCAAAGTGACTGAAAACGAAATTGCTGAAGTGGTCAGTGCCGCTACAGGCATCCCTGTTGCGAAAATGCTGCAGGGTGAGCGTGAGAAGCTGCTGCATATGGAAGACTTTCTGCACAACCGTGTTGTGGGCCAGGATGAAGCTGTTGTGGCTGTATCCAATGCGGTGCGCCGTTCACGTGCAGGCCTGTCAGACCCGAACCGTCCAAGCGGATCGTTCTTATTCTTAGGCCCAACAGGTGTAGGTAAAACTGAATTAACCAAAGCTTTGGCAAACTTCCTGTTTGACAGTGATGACGCCATGATCCGCATCGACATGTCAGAATTTATGGAGAAGCATTCGGTCAGCCGTTTGGTGGGCGCGCCTCCAGGCTATGTGGGCTATGAAGAAGGCGGTGTGTTGACCGAAGCGGTGCGCCGTAAACCTTATAGCGTTGTGCTGTTTGATGAAGTTGAGAAAGCTCATCCGGATGTATTCAATATCTTGCTTCAAGTTTTGGATGATGGACGCTTAACGGACTCGCAAGGCCGTGTCATTGACTTTAAAAATACGGTCATTGTCATGACATCAAACTTGGGCTCAAATGATGTGCGTGAATTGGGTGAAGATGCAACAGAGTTTGAAATGCGGGCAGTTGTCATGAGCGCAGTCACACAGCACTTCCGTCCAGAATTTATTAACCGTATCGATGAGTTGGTGATTTTCCATTCACTTAAAAAAGATCAAATTCGCGGTATTGCTGATATTCAATTGGCACGCTTACGTTCACGTTTAAGTGAAAAAGATATGAGTTTAACTGTAGATGACAGTGCCTTTGATCAATTGATTGATGCAGGATTTGATCCAGTATACGGCGCCCGCCCATTGAAGCGCGCAATACAGCAGCAAGTTGAAAATCCTTTAGCTCAGAAGATCTTATCGGGAGAATTTGAAGCTGGAGATACTATTGTGATTAAAGGCGGAGATGGACATCTTAATTTTGAAAAGCTGAAATTAAGTTAATTTTGACCTTGTATATTCATTGATGTTTCATAAAAAAACCTAGCTTCGGCTAGGTTTTTTTATAGGTGTATTTATTTAACGCTTGTCGTATTTTTCGTTTCAATACGTAAACCAGATTGCATTTTTTTGAATGATGCAATTAATATGACCACCGTTCCAAAGAGAACAGGGTCTTTGATCTGGCTGTTAAAACAAAAAAAATACTGCCTAAAGGGCAACAGGGAATAAATACAATGATCGAATTTAAGCTTTTACGCCGTTTAAATAATGAGCCATACAGTGAGTATAAGCTGGCTGCAGATATTTCAGTTCACGAACTCAAACGGATGTACAGCATTTATAAAAAATATTATGCCAATACTGAATATGAAATTTTTGAAAAAGATTTCATGCAAAAGACGGGTGTATTTTTAATCAGAGATCCTAAGTCCAAAGAGATTGTCGGATTTTCAACAGTTCTAGAACGTGATTTTATTGTCGATGGCAAAGCGCATCATGCTTTTTTCAGCGGCGACACGATCATTGAGCAGCAGTACTGGGGCAGCAGGGCGCTGCAGCGGGCTATGTACCGCTACATTATCACTTATAAAATTCGCCATCCTTTTGCGCCATGCTATTGGATTCTCATTTCTAAAGGGTTCAAAACCTACCTGCTGCTGGCCAATAATTATTACAGCTATTTTCCGCATTATGGAGAGAAGCATCAGCGGTTGGAAAAATACATTAATTCCTATTGTGAACAGTATTTCAGTGAATATTTTGACCAAAACTCAGGGCTGTTGAATTTTGGCGAAGAATATCAGCCATTGAAGGCAGATGTTGCGCCGATTACACATGAAATGCGCGAAAAAAATGTCAAGATTGCATTTTTTGAAGACATGAACCCGACATGGGTTGATGGAACGGAATTGCCTTGTATTGGCGAACTGACATGGTTGGATTTGTACCGTTATGTTCAGCGATTCTTATCCAAATCGGACAGTAAAGGAAAACGGGACAGCTTAAAGAAAATAAAGCCGGCACTGCATATTGAATCTGCAACTACTAATTCAAAGGTGGCTTGAGAATGGGGATATTGCTGGCCGCTTCCCACCGCGTCCTAGAGGCCGCATGCCGAAGCGCTTTTCAGCGTTTTCGGCAGCAAGCGTCTCAGCTGGAATGGGTGCAGCGTAAAAAACTGAAGCATTTGGTGCTGCTGCATACTGGCCAGCAGTTAAGCTATGAGCAATTCGCTAAAAAGTACCCGCTGACTCGGTATGCGGATTGGAAATCCAACATTGAACAGTCCCGCCGCAGCGGGAAAAACTATTTAAGCGCAGAAAAAATTATCCGGTTTCAGCCGACCAGCGGCTCAAGTGAAGCGCTGAAATTTATTCCTTATACCCAAACATTTTTAAATGAATTGGATCAGGCGATAGGACTCTGGCTAAGAAGCCTATACCGCCAATACCCTAAGCTGAGAAATTCAACACATTACTGGTCTGTATCATGGCTGCCTGAAAGTCAGCGGAAGCTGCTGGAAAATGACAACCTCAATGATGACAGCGCATTGCTGAATGTGTCAAAGCGCATATTGAGCAAAATTACGCAGTCTGTGCCAGCTGAGATTGCATTGGCAGAATCGGCAGAAGACGCCATGTTCGCGACGGTTACTTATTTGGCCGCAGATAAGCATCTGGGCATGATTTCGGTGTGGAGCCCAACTTTCGCTTTGCAGCTGTTTGACATGATTGAGCAAAATCAAGCAGAAATTTCGATGATCTTAAGGACTGGAAAATGGCAGCGCAAGAGCCTGGACTTTCTTGAAGCGCCTAAATCCTGTGAGCAAAGTTACAAGCTAAGAGGGCTGGATTTTCAAAGTTCAGACGTGTGGAAGCAGCTGTGGCCGAAACTGACGTTAATTTCCAGCTGGGATACTGCCAGCGCTGAACAATGGGCAATTCAGCTGCAAAAGCGGGCTGCGGGAGTCAGCTTTGAAGGCAAAGGCTTATGGGCGACTGAAGGTATAGTGACGCTGCCTTTCGATGGCCAATACCCCTTGAGCTATCAATCTCATTTTTATGAATTTTTGCTTCAAGATGCAGAACTGCCCATTCCAAGCTGGCAGCTCAAGCAAGGCGATATTGTCAGCCCGGTTATTACAACCGGTTCAGGGTTAATGCGCTATGTTATTGATGATGAATTAGAGGTTACAGGCTTTTATCAGCAAGTCCCTTGCTTTAAATTCTTGGGCCGCAAACTGACAGTGGATTTGGTGGGTGAAAAACTGGATCATAGTGTTGCAGTCAATGTGCTCAGCCAATTTCAAATAGAAGATTATGTGCCTATCAGTTTATTAGGCATAGAGCAATGCTCAGATAAAAAGCCGCACTATGTGCTCTTGAGTGAAGGCAATGGGCAGCATCAGCCTTCAGCCGCGCAGTTAGATGAACATTTGAAACAAAACTTTCATTATGAACTTGCAAGAAATTTAGGCCAACTGGATGAGCCTGAAATTAAGCATGTAGATGATGCATGGCATTATTATAAAACTCTGGCGATGCATAACGGCATGATAGAGGGCAATATCAAGCCAGAACCTTTAAAGAAAATGAAAATAAAAATAGATTGAGTAGGTTGTCATGAATGCAGAAATATCTAATGCCTTAGAAGACAATGTTGAAAAAATATACCGTTCCGAAAGAGTGCCGCATTTTTATGTAAGGGCTGCAACGGGGGAAGATGATGTGCAGCTGAGAACATTAATTTCCGAAAATATGCCCAGCAACGGCATGGTCTTATCATTCGAGCGTAATCCAAGTTATTTACATGCAACGCATACCCAGTACAACCGTCCAGATATCAGGGTGGTTGTTCCAGAGAATCAGCCGGACAAAGTGGTTGGCATGATGAATTTAGGCTGGAAATATTGTTTTATCAATGGCAAACCGGATGTCCTTCGCTATGTTTCAGATTTGCGTTTAGATCGGGACTATCGCGGACAGAAAATTCTGCGGTTATTGATGGATTATCTGCAGGATAAATTGCCGGCAGACAGCCTGCTGGAAAGTATTGTGCTTGAAGGAAATGCGCCTGCGCGCCAAATTTTGCACGAAAAGCGGAAGGGCTTTCCTGTGCCATATCATTATGATGATATTCAGACTTTTATGGTGTCTCAGATGAAAAAGCCACAAACCTATGAGCAGTATCGTTTTGAGTGCTTAAGCCCCGAGAAGATTGCCGCAGCGAACGCTTTTGCGGATGCGATGAAAGCGCATTATAATTTTTTGCCGAATTATGACTTTTCTAACCTGATCACTGGGCATCATCCATTTTGGCGCGGATTAAAGCTGGATGATTTTCATCTTATTTATAATTTGGAAAATCAAATTGTCGGCATATATGGGTTATGGGATCAGAAGCCATTTAAGCAAACACGGGTTGTACATTATTCGTGGCCTTTGACGCTGGCCAAGCCGTTTTATAATGTATATGCACAATTTCAAGGCGCGCTGCTGCTACCGAAAAAAGATCACGCGATTGATTATCTAGTGCTGCATAGCGCCTTATGCCATCCACAGTACACCCAAGTGTTTGGCAGCCTTCTGTATCATGCCAAAAGTCAAATAAAATATTATAGAAAATACGCATTTTGCATCACTTTAGCGAAGAATGATCCTAGAATTAAGCTCATGCACAATACCCGTTCGCATGTCATTCATGCAATACATGCATTTCATAGTTTTCAGGGAGATCCTTGCGGATATTTTGACCGTTCGAAAATCAGCTATTTTGAAAGCGGTCGAATTTAGTTCACAAAATCCCCTGAAAATATGAAAAAACTATACTTTTTATTTAAAAATGTATTTTTTTGTAAACATAAATTAAATATACTGCACTGATAGAATAATCAAAAAGAGTCAAATAATGTCTAAAATTATTTGGGGTGCAGGTTTTCTTTTAGCTGCGGCGGCTTCAGGCACTGCGGCGAATTGGTATGCAGATCAAAAGTTAACATCGTATTATGAGCAGGCGCAACTGGCAAAATCCGTTGATGAGGCGAATATAAAATACAGCAATATTCAATTAGGGCCATTCAGCGGCACCGCAGACTGGGTGATGACAATTACGCCAGATCCATGCAAATCAAATGACGTTATTGTGCTGCATGGGCAGGATAAAATACACAAGAAATGGAATGGCTATGCTATCGATTCCATCTATACACTGAAATCAGGCAATGAAAAAGTCAAAGCGGCACTGCGCGGCGAACAGCATGCGGAAACTCATATTAATTGGCTGGGGAAATCCTTAACAACAGTGCATTTGCCAAGGATTGATACGCAGGCGGAAGGACTCAAAATCCGTATTGATCCCAGCCAAGTTCATATTTATGCGGCTTCACCTGCCAACGGTGAGTCTCAGGTTTCCAAACTGATTATGGATGTTCCCGCGTTTACGGTCGTTAAAGGGCCAAGTCAAATCCTAGCGCAAAAAATTCAGCTGGAAACCACGCAAGGCCTGAATCAGGCAGAAATTGAGTCGGGCTATACCCGGTTTACAATAGGCGCTTTTCAGCGTTTAGACTCTAATTTGTCGGGCGGCATTAAAAATATAGATTTGCAGCTGGATACCAAAGTCAAAGAAGGCAAAGTTTCATTTGATGGCAGTTTTAAAATCGGCGAGCTGAATGTGCCAAATTCACCGCTGACGAAAGATATTGTGATGAATTTGGACGTGCAGAATATCAGTTTGCAGCGCATGCAGGAATTATCGGCTATTTTGCAAAAGGCTCAAAACAGCTGTGCCAGCAATGAATTTCTGCAAGAGGATGCATCGAATGCTTTCCTGAATATTGTAAATGATGGGCTTGATTTCGAATCAAAGAATCAGATGCGCATGGGGGACGGCTTAGCAACGGCCAATATTGCAGGCAAAATGATGCCGGGGCATCATGGCTCTGTTCAGGCCTTTGCAAAAATGCTGCCGAGCCTACTGACCTTCAAAGCTGAGCTGGAATTTGATAAGAATCTTTTCAGGGTTCTTACCAACAGTTATGCGAAAGCGACTGAAGATAAAATGATGTCAGAACAGGATATTGAAGCAATGTTCAGCAGTATGGAAACGTCCGGGCATGCTGTGCGGTCTGGCGACAGCATTCAATTGCTGATGGATTACCAATTCGGTCAAAAGCAATTTTTAGATCCGAAGAAAAATTAATATTGAAATGACATGCAGGAAAAAGCCGCTAAATTCAGCGGCTTTTTCTTGGGCTGAAATTTCTTGCATCTGTAAATATTTTTAAATCATTAATTTATGATTTGATGTTTGATGAGAACCAGTTATCTATCGGAGAGTTAAACTGCAGATATTGTTTTAGGATTGGAAAATAGTTAGCGTGGTAATGCTATAAAAATAAAAGGAATAAGCATTATGAGGATCTATAGCCAAATATTAGGTCAATTCAAAGCAGGCATAATCGGCAGCATTCTGCTGATGCCGCTAGTGTCACATGCGGATGCAAAAATGCATTTGCCAGATCACAAGCTGGAAACTGCCGTGAGGATGAACGGCACTTTAAATCAAGATGCATTGCAGCAGGCATCTGTAGACGCTGAACAAAGCCAGACCAAGCAACTCGAGGCTTCTAAAGAAAAAGCCAGCAGCATCAATAAGCAATTACAGGAAAATAGCTTGGACGGCTCAGCGATGAGTGACTATCTGCTGCAGAAAAAAAGAGTGGGAGAGTCTATGCCTGCCGGGAAATCGGCAGATATCCCTGATGTGAGAAGAATTGTGCATCAAGAGAAGCATGAAAATATCACAATTTCATATCCTGATGGTTTAGTGGTAGAGATGAAGCACAATTAATGTGCTTCATCTTTTTTAAGCCGGGAAATAAAATATCATCTTGCCCAATTCATTTGCTTAAACAGGGAAATGCTGAATTTTCCATGCGCGGTGGATTTTGGTATTGCGTTTGAAATCCAAACCAATGGTTTCATTGCTGATTTCTTTGACATCAAACATGGCTTCAATTTCTTCATCCATCTCAAAACCGCGGTAATTGTTTGAGAAATACAGCGTGCCATCTGTCGTCAGGCGGTTCATTGCCCGTTTCAGCAGTGAAATATGGTCACGCTGTACATCAAATGTACCGTAGAATTTTTTAGAGTTAGAGAAGGTTGGCGGATCAATAAAGATCAGGTCATATTGTTCATGGCCTTCTTTTAACCATTCAAAACAGTCGCTGGCAAAGAATTGGTGCTGTTCATCTGCATGGTCGACCGTTAAGCCATTTAAGACGAAGTTTTCTTTAGACCAGTTTAAATAGGTATTTGAAAGGTCAACGCTGGTGGTGCTGGCTGCGCCGCCTAAAGCTGCATGTAAGCTGGCTGTAGACGTATAGCTGTATAAGTTCAGGAAGTGTTTGCCCTTGGCTTCTGCAGCAATGCGCAAACGCATTTGACGGTGGTCAAGGAATAAGCCTGTGTCTAAGTAGTCCGTCAAGTTAACCAGGATTTTGGCTTTGCCTTCCTGCACAATAAAGCGTTTTGACGCTGTACTTTGTTTTGAATACTGGGTTTTACCTTCTTGGCGCGCGCGGGTTTTAATAAAGATCGCATCACGCGGCAAGCCTGTTACTGCGCGGATAGAGGCCAAAGCCAAGTTGAAGCGTTTTTTGGCTTTTTCTGGATCAATTGTTTTTGGCGGCGCATATTCTTGCACATGCAAGCGGTCACCGTATAAATCTACCGCAACATTGAAGTCTGGAAGATCCGCATCGTATAGGCGCAAACAGAAGATGTTTTCTTTGACGGCCCATTTTTTCAAGTTCTGCATATTCTTTTGCAGGCGGTTGGTAAAGTCTTCCGCGCCTTCAATGGCCTCAAACTGCTGCGGCTGCCAAGTGGCTAAGAACGGCTGCGCTGCGGCCGCAGGCTTAATCACGCCAAAACGCACATAAATTGGCAATTTACCGTTCATTAAGCGCAGAATTTGCGGTTCATTAAAGGCAAGCACATCGGCCTGTTCAACGGCAGCAGCAATGACCGCTGCGTATTGATTTGGAAAATTTTTTTGCAGTAGCGCAGACAAGCCTAAGTACAGTGCGCGGTTAGACGCTTTATCGCCCAACCGTTCGCCATATGGCGGGTTCGTGACCACAAAAGCGCGTTTTCCTTCAGCGTGGAAGTCTGGCCAGTCGGCTAAAGTACGCTCTTCAATTTTGATTTGATCGAGTACAGATTCAAAACCTGCTGCAATAATATTTTGTTTGGTCGCTTTTACCGCTTCCCAGTCTGCATCAAATGCATAGAATTTTGGCAATTCTTGTTCTAATGCTTTGGCATGGCGCTCGGCAGCGTCTGCTTTAATATCCATCCACAATTCATGATTATGCCCATTCCAGCCATTAAAGCCAAAACGGCGGACTAAGCCCGGCGCACGGTCGGTCAGAATCATCAGGGATTCAATAATGAATGTGCCTGAACCGCACATTGGATCCAAAATAATTTCAGGATTGCGTTCTTTCAGTTTTGCTTTTTGCAGAATGGCTGCTGCCAAGTTTTCTTTAATTGGCGCATCTGTCATAAAGCGGCGGTAACCGCGTTTATGCAGTGAATCACCTGATAAATCTAAGCAATAAGTATGCTCAGTTTTACCTGCAAGCACATACAGGGTGATTTCAGGCTGCTTAATATCGATGCTCGGACGCTTGCCGACAGCTTCCATGAATGAGTCTACCACGCCGTCTTTAACACGCAACGTTGCAAACTGGCTATTCACCTTAATGTCGCGTTCAATATGCAAGCGCACTGCAAAAGTGCTTTGCGGCGCAAAGATCAATGACCAGTCAAAACTGATGGCGCCTTCATAGAGTTCTTCCGCAACATCACGCGCATCATGCGTAAATTCAAGCTCATGGGTATGTATTGGCATTAACACGCGGGATGCTAGGCGTGACCACATGCAAATGCGGTAAGCATCTTCGAGTGTGCCTTGGAAAATCAAACGACCCGGCAATTGTTCAATATTTTGAACTCCTAAACCCTCAATTTCCTCGCGGAGTAAGGTTTCAAGTCCATCTGCACAGGTGACCCAATATGAAGAAAGACGGGGTTTCGAATTCATGAATATTTCCAAAGACATTAAAGCAATCGCGCATTTTAGCGTATTTTGCTTACGAAAACTTGCGGATTGAAATTTTATGCGCTGAAAATTTTGAAAAATGCTAAAAAAAAGCAGAGGTGTTGTATAAAGTTGCTTGAAATATATTCAATATATCCGTATTAAAAGCAGGAGTGAATAAAAAAATATTTAAATATGCTTAGTTTGATTGTTTCCATGTTCACTTTTTCATTGTCGATGTCCATTTCACCCGGGCCTGTAAATTTAACGATTCTCAGCAGCAGTATGAATTTTGGAGCTAAGCCCACTTTTGCGTTTATTTCTGGCGCGACGTTAGGATTCACGGCGCTTTTGGCTGCAGTCTGTTTTGGCTTGTATCAGGTGATTGAGCTTTATCCTGCGCTATTAGACATCATTAGCCTTTTAGGCACAGCATTACTGGTGTGGATTGGCGTTAATATCCTGAGGGCAAAAGGGAAAACCATCCAAACTGATTTCAATGATGAATCTAAAATTCCAACGTTTATGCAAGGCGCTTTGATGCAGTGGCTGAATCCTAAAGCGTGGATCGCAGCCGTTGCAGGAACAGCTTTGTTTTCAGCTTCAGCTTATTCTTTTGCATTGGCTTTATTCATTTTGATCTATTTTTCAGTGTGTTATTTATCGCTTTTGATTTGGGGCTTTGCTGGTGAAAAGCTGGCTGTTTTTCTCAATATTGGAAATCGAGCGCGAATTTTTAATATGATGATGGGCCTGGCATTAATCATTATTTCTGTAGAAATGTGCCTTCGCCACTTTGGTATCTTTTAAGCTGAATAAGCCTTTGGCACATGTTTTGCACCATCTGTTCGTGCCTTGGGTACGCAGCATATTGCGCAATTGTGGGCACAGCTTGTGCTGACACTGTTTTAAAGGGGTGAATATTTATATGAATAATTTAATGAATAGCGGTTTTTCGGAGCATGGTGAAGCATTTTCTATCGCCACATTAATTTATGCACGTTTACGGCGCATTACTGGCCGTTTGATTGATGTTATGTATGTGGTAGAAAGCCGAGTTTATGCACAATATGTAGTAGATTTGGCTCTGGCTGCCAATGACGCAGATTTGTTGCGTCATGCAATGCGTTTAGATACGCTAATCGAGCGTGAAAACAGCATGAATCCATTGCTGGAAAATATCGATCGGCCTAACTATGCCGCAGTTCAGCAAGCGGAAGCTCCTGAAGATTTGAGCCTGCCGCGTGAGGTGACTGACGAGGAAATTTATAAGGCGCAGGTTTCACATCATTATATTGGCGCGCTGCGTTAAGTTTTAACCAAAATCATATTTTCGATTTTGGGCAGGCTTTAAAATCTATCACTTTTTAAAGCCTGTATTGTCTATTTGCTTAAAGCAATAAATGTAAAATTTAAATTTTAATAGAAGTTCAGCTTTCAGTTTAGAAGTAGACAAATGGGGGAGTTGAAAATAATTAATTATTTTGAAGCGATGGCTGAATTGACTGCGGATTTTCATTTTCATGCATTGCTGATGCCTGGCAGGAACGTAATGACAATTAAAGCAATGAAATTATAGGAATAAAGTATCGAGTATATAGATTCTGTTTAAATTATCTAATTGAATTTATGCATAGGAATTTGGGAATCTATTTTTTATTTCTGAATAAGTTTTGTGTAAACGCTGAAAACTTCAACTGCTAAACCGTAGGATTCTCTGTATAATGCGTTAACTTAACGATAAGGAATCTCTCATGCACTTGGCGGCATTGCATACACCGAGCCAGATTCAACTCAACCAAGATGGCCACTTAAAGCATTTTCTTACCATCGATGGTTTATCTAAAGAAACCCTTACAAAAATATTGGACACAGCGCAGTCCTTTTTTAATGACCAAAATCAGCTCATTACCAATAATCTGCTAGAAGGCCGGACGGTGATGAATCTTTTTTTTGAGAATTCTACCCGCACCCGCACCACCTTTGAAGCGGCGGCAAAACGCCTTTCTGCGAATGTGCTGAATATTGATATTGCCCGTTCAAGCACTTCTAAAGGTGAAACACTGCGAGATACGCTGTGGAACCTTGAAGCGATGGCCACTGATATTTTTGTGGTACGCCATTCATCTTCAGGCGCACCGCATTTTATTGCCAAAGATGTATGTCCGCATGTCGCGATTATTAATGCAGGCGATGGCCGCCATGCTCATCCAACGCAGGCGATGCTGGATATGCTGACCATCCGCCGTGAAACGAAAAAGAAATTTGAAGAAATCAGCATCGCCATCATTGGCGACATTAAGCATTCACGTGTGGCACGCTCCGATGTGGCTGCGCTGCAAACTTTGGGCTGTAAAGATATCCGTGTGATTGCGCCGAATACATTGCTGCCTTTCGGTTTTGAAGAATATGGCAGTGATGTCCGTTTGTTTAACAAAATGGAAGACGGCATTAAAGATTGCGATGTGATCATTACTTTGCGTATTCAGAATGAACGCATTGATTCACCGGCGCTGTCGTCGCAAGCTGAATTTTATAAAATGTACGGCTTGAATAAAGAGCGTTTGGCTTTGGCAAAACCGGACTGCATCGTGATGCATCCCGGCCCGATGAACCGCGGGGTTGAAATTGATTCCAGCATTGCAGATGGTCCGCAATCGGTTATTTTGCATCAGGTGACTAATGGCATTGCGGTGCGTATGGCGGTGCTGGCGTTGGCGATGCAAGGCCAGCTGCAGGAAAAAGGTTTGTTAGAAGCGATTGCGGGTTAAGGGAAAGTCATGACTATTGTAAAAATTGAAAATGTGCGTGTCTTAGACCCAATCCGTCAAACAGATGGCGTGCAAACGGTTTATATCGAAAATGGCAAACTGGTGGCGGAATCAGCGCAAATCAGTGAAACAATTGATGGCCAAGGCCTTTGGCTGATGCCAACGATGGTTGACCTGTGCGCGCGTATGCGTGAACCTGGCCAGCAGCAGCACGGCACATTAAAGTCAGAAGGTAAAGCAGCCCGTGAAAATGGGATTCTGCATGTCTTCACGCCGCCGGATTCTAAGCCGATTGTTCAGGACAATGGCGCGCTGATTCATGGCTTGGTTGAAAAAGCCATGCTGGATGGCGGCATTTATTTGCAGGTGATTGGTGCGCAGACGCAAGGCTTAAAAGGCAATCAGCCGGCCAATATGGCGGGTCTGAAAAAAGGCGGCTGTACAGCGGTATCGAATGCCAATGCGCCGTTTGCCGATGATGATGTGGTCATCCGCACACTGGAATACGCGGCGGGTTTAGAGATGACAGTCGTGTTCTATGCAGAAGAGCCTCAGATTGCCAAAGATGGCTGTGTGCACGAAGGTTTTGTCGCTTCGCGTCAGGGCCTGCCGATGATTCCGGCTTTGGCAGAAACAGTGGCTATCGCCAAGTATCTGTTGATGATTGAAGCAACGAAGGTACGCGCTCATTTTGGTTTGCTGTCATGCGGCGCTTCGGTTGAATTGATTAAACAGGCGAAAGCCAAAGGCTTGCCCGTGACGTGTGATGTTGCCATGCATCAATTGCATTTGACAGATCAGCTGATTGATGGCTTTAACTCGCTTGCGCATGTGCGCCCGCCGCTGCGTTCAGAGCAGGACAAAGAATTGCTGCGTCAGGGGTTGAAGGATGGCGTGATTGATGCCATTACCACGCATCATGAGCCACTGAGCAGTTCTGCAAAAATGGCGCCATTTGCTGAAACGCTGCCAGGCTTTACCGCTTTTGATACCTTTGTGCCTTTTGGCCTGCAGTTGATTCATGAAGGCTTGTTTGAGCCGCTGCAATGGGTTGAAAAGGTCACTGTTGCTCCTGCAAAAGTTGCCAATATGTATGATCGCTGGCTGGCGGAAGCGGGCTGGGTTCTTGTCAATCCTGCGTTGGAATGGATCATTACTAAAGACAGCATTGTTTCCAATGGTAAAAATACACCGCTGATCAATCAAGCTGCAACAGGGAAAGCCGTACGGACATTTACTGCATAAATCTTCAGTAAGTCCTTGAATGAAAAGCCAGCATCAGCTGGCTTTTTTTGTATGTGAAATTCGATTATTGAAGCAATACAATTAATTACAGAAGCAGAATTCGTTGGGCATAAACTGTTTAATTAATAAGCAAAATAAAAATGACGATAAACAGCAAAGGAACAGGCCGATGAGCAATAATTTAATTGAGATATTGAAACAGCAAGTCTCTGCAAGGGTGCTGGAAGGAGAAAGCACATTTCTTACGGAAAAAAATACGGCATTAAGTCTTTTCTATCCCATCCTGCTGAGCATTTTAAGAGGAAAGCCCCATTTAATTGAGCGTTTGAGGGATCAGCTGAATCCGCGGCTGAATGATTTATTTGAAAGCCATCCAGCCTTAAAGCCCCAGTTTTTAGATTCTCTGCGCGGCGCAGCGCCTGCGCCCGAAATTGAAAGCACATTATCCAAATCTATTCTGCCCGTCTTAGGCGTACTGGAGAATCAGGCAGGTTCTGCTGACCCGGATGCAATGGTGCATTTAATCAATACACAGCAAGATTCAGTGCACCGCGCTTTGCCCGTGTGGGCTGCTGGAATACTGGAAGCATTAGGCATTAATACAGCAATCGGGAAAACAGCCAACAAAGCGCCTGAAATTGCAGCGCCAGTGGCGGTTAAGGAGAAAAAATCCGGCGCATGGCTGCCTGTGTTAGCCCTTATCATTTTAGGGCTGCTGGCTGCGTTTTGGTATAAATCCTGTTCGAGCAAAAACAGCGTGGAAGATGCAGGGCCTCATGTGCAAAGCGCAGCGGCCCAGCCGGCATCTTTGCATCTCAGCACGAATGAACAGGGGGCGCTGGCCAGCTGCCAAATATATGTCAACAACAGCAGCTATATCGATATTTTACAGCAGCAAGTGAAACAGATTTTTAGCAGTCCTGCAGGCTGTGGCGCATCGGCGGACGCTGGCTACCATACCGTATATACGGATCAGGATGCCATTCCATCGGTATTGAAGCTTATTGAAGGCATACCCAATGTCTCCTTGAATTGGGTCGGTGAACAATTGTCGATTCAAGCAGCCAACCCGCAGGATGCTGAACGGTTAGCCGGTGACATTAAGAAAATTGCAAAAAACATGAATATTTCGGTTCAGAAACCTGTTGATATCAATACAGCCGTGAATAATAGTATTTCTGAGGCGCAAAAGGCGCTAGCTGCAATTAATCCTGAGCATATTCGCGCACTGGATGTTGCGACTGCATTGAATATGCAAATTATTAATTTTGCTGCGGGCTCTGCAGAGATTCCTGAAGCCAACAAATCAATCCTGGATCAGGCTGCCGCTTTAATGCAGCGCGCGAAGCAGGTCGAACTTACTGTAATGGGGCATACTGATGCGACAGGCAGTGCGGCGGCCAATAAAAAATTGTCTCAGGCCAGAGCCCAGGCTGTTGTGGATTACCTTATTGGCAAGGGTGTAGATCCGGCGCAATTGAGGGCTGTCGGCATGGGGCAGGAAAAACCGGCAGCAGAAAATGCCACAGAGGAAGGCCGGTTTAAAAACCGCCGCATTGAGTTTGAAGTGTTGAATAAAGATACAGGCGTGGCGCGTACAGTAGATGAACAGGGTGTGAAAGAATATTCTTATTAACGCCATGCATGCCGTGCAGTAATGTTTTAAGCAGCTCTTTAATTCTGAAAAATCCTTGCACTGGCTGCAGGGTTTTTTCAAGAAGCTATGGTCAAGATGCTGAGTTTTTGATTTAATACGCGAAAATTATAAAACAGTATGGTTAAAAGATGATAAATAAAAACTTAATGATCGGCCTCATGTGCAGTACTGCAATGTTTTCAGGCTGTGATTATTTTAAAAATAAAAAAGATAAAGCCGCTTCAGAAGAACCGAAAACACAGCAAGTGACAGATTTCAGCTGTACAGCGCCAGCAAATGTAGAGCAGCTGCAGGATTATTTGAAGGAAGAATATCTTAAGGATTTAGATCAGCGCCTGCGCCAGTCATCTTTTGAAGCAGATCAGGCCTTATTGGATAAAATCCGCAAAAATATAAAGTTTGAAATTACCCATATCAGCACAAAGACGGAAAATCCTGAGCAGGCTAAAACCTTGGACTGCAGCAGTTTAGTGACAGCAATCTTGCCAAATGGCCTGCAAAAGCGGGCTGAAAATGCGTTTATGGATGCGCCGTGTGAGGAGTGTGAAGGTGAAGCAGCGGATAACACGACGACGCTGCAAGATTATCTGGGCAGTTCGTTTGCCGGCCTGACTTTGAAAAATGACCGTCTGAATGGCATCGATTTTATTTATCATATTGATAAGTCTGATAAAGATGAGATCAGCATGACCATGGAAAATCATTCAGTCATCAGCCAGTCCGCATATTTGACTGAATTGGCGGTGCAGTATGCATCATATATGAAGGCCAATGAACAAAATAAAGAAGAGTCTAAAAAATATGTGGAAGAGGATACTGCGCAGCGTGAACTGGCGCAAAAGGCCTTAGATGTGCGTCAAAAAGAAATTGATGGTGAACAGAATGCTTCGGTAGAGAAGCTGAACGCTGCTTGGGACCGTTTGACGGCAGAGCAGAAAACTTCCCAGCAGCAGGATCAGTCAGATTGGTTCGAAAAGCGTGATGTGGACTGTAAAGTGCTGTCGCAAAAAAGCGTACATCAGGTGGATGACAAAGAGTTAGAGACTTACCAAAAGAAATCTGACTATTGGAATGATGCGATGTCTGCACAGAATCAGGCGATTCAATACAGCAAATGCTTTATCCAAAAAACCAAAGAGCGCACGGTCTATTTGAACAATCTGTTTAATTAATTTATAGCCGCTGCAGCATTGTTTGCCGCGGCAAGCAATAGCGCCTTATTGAATTGAAAAGTGCGGGGATGAATGCAGCTGCGGTAAATTAATCTGAAGGACGAATTGATTCGTCCTTTTTTTGTAGGCATGCTTAGGCATCATTTTAATAATGCAGCGGAATTATGCGGATCAGTTTTATTGGCGCAGGGCGGGTGGCGCATCATTTGGCGCGGGCTTTAAAGGAGCGGCACCAAATTGTTCAAATCTGCAGCCGGAAATATGAACATGCAGCCGCGCTGGCGCAGGCGGTGGGCGCTGAAGCGGCAACGTCATTCAGTGCCTTGAAGGCCGAGATTGATTTATTGATTATTGCCGTGAGTGACAGCGCAATTGCAGACGTGATTCAATCTGTTCACCGCTATGCGCCAGAAGTCTTGATTGCGCATACATCCGGCAGCACAGACATTGCCAAATTAACCGCAGTTCATCCTAGAGCTGGCGTGCTGTATCCTTTGCAAACCTTCAGTTTTGAACGTGAAATTGATTGGGCGCAAACCCCGGTATTTATAGAAGCTGCAGAGCTGCAGGATTCAGCCATATTGAATGCATTGGCAAATGAGCTCAGCCAGCGGGTATATGAATACACTTCAGCGCAGCGCCTGAGCCTGCACTTGGCGGCGGTTTATGCCTGCAATTTTGCCAATTACTGCTACGACATGGCGAAACAGGTTGTCGATGCGCAGCAGGTCGATTTCAGCCTGCTGTATCCGCTGATATTGGAAACCGCGCAAAAAGCCACTGCAGCTGATCCTAAGGCAATGCAGACAGGCCCAGCCATGCGGGGAGACAAAAATATTATCGCCATGCATGCAGAAATGCTGGAACAATCACAGCGTCAAGATTTGAAAGCGGTTTATGCACTTCTGAGCGAACAAATTTTAAAACGGCATCACTCATGATTTTATTGAAACAATTAATGGCAGGTGCTTGAGAAGGAGCGGATTTTGGCAAAGGATTTTAGCAGTCAGCAGGTGGTTGATGGTTATGACCAGCATATTCGAAAATTGATTCCGGGCTATGAGCTGGCGCATCAGCAGATCTTGGCAATTTTACAGGGATATCTGCCAGAGAAATCCAATGTGCTGATTATTGGTGCAGGGACTGGCTATGAATTGGGTTATCTGCTGCAGGCTTTTCCGAAGTGCAGATTTACCGTGACAGAATTGTCCCAGCCGATGCTGGAAAAAGCGCGGCACTATGCGGCGCCGTGGAATGCCGATCAGCGGGTAAATTTTGTTTTGGGCCCGCATACGGCATTGACTGAGCAGGGAGGTTTTGATGCCGTGCTTTCGGTACTGGTAACGCACTTCGTTCCTTTTTGCGAAAAACTGGGTTTCTTGCAGGGCGCACAGCAATGTTTGAAATCCAGCGGGATTTTTTTGACATTTGATTTAATGCAGTTTCATGACCAGCAGGAAGCGATGGCCTTAAAGCGGCTGTGTGAAATGAACGGTTTGGCGGAAAAGCAAACACAAGCTATGCTGCATCGGATGAATGACGATTTTTATGCTTTAACGGAATTGGACACTTTGGCGCTGTTGCAAGAAGCCGGCTTTAAGCAGATGTCTTCATTTACGCAAATTTTATGCTATCAGGGTTTTATTGCGGGTAAGTAAAATCATCTTTAGGTTCAGCAGCTGTTTATATAAAAAAATGACCTTTAAGTGAAATACGTGATGACGTTTTTTACAGATATATGCTATTAAAATAAAAGACAGACATGAAAAATAAAAATCAAAGGAAAACAAAATGCAAAAGGAATTTGACTACATTATTATCGGCGGAGGCAGTGCCGGCAGTGTATTGGCCAGCCGTTTAACGGAAGACCCGAATATTTCTGTTTGCCTGCTGGAAGCTGGGGGGCAAGGCGACAGCTGGACGGTGAATATTCCTGCGGCCTGTGTTGTAAGCCTGCCAACAAAAATCAATAACTGGGCCTTTGAAACGGTGCCTCAGGCAGGCCTGAATGGCCGAAAAAGCTATCAGCCGCGCGGCAAATGCCTCGGCGGATCATCCGGCATTAATGCCATGATTTACATCCGCGGAAACCGCGCCGATTATGATCATTGGGCAGCATTGGGAAATGCAGGCTGGTCGTATGACGAGGTGCTGCCGTACTTTATCAAATCTGAAAATAATGAACGCATTGAAAATGAATTTCATGGCAATGCAGGGCCGCTTTCAGTCAGTGATGTGCGTACCGACAATCCGATCCATCAGCGCTATATGGCTGCAGCGGAAGCGCAAGGCTATAAAGTTCTGGATGATTTTAATGGCGCAGAACAGGAAGGTTTGGGCGTATATCAAGTGACCCATGTGAACGGTGAGCGCTGCAGTGTGGCCCGGGGCTATCTTTTTCCGCACTTAAGCCGCCCGAATTTAATCGTGCTGACACAGGCCATAACACATAAAATTCTGATCGAGAACAAAATAGCGGCGGGTGTGGAAGTGCAGCATGCAGGGCAAATCAAACAGCTGCATGCGCGTAAAGAAGTGCTGCTGTGCGCAGGAGCAATTCAGTCTCCGCAAATTCTGATGCTGTCAGGAATTGGCGATCAGGCGGAATTGAATGAGCATCAAATTGAAGTGAAGCACCATTTGCCAGGCGTCGGTAAAAACTTTCATGATCACCCTGATTTTATTTTCGGCTATACCGTGAAAGATACCGCCAATACATTTGGTGTGTCCATGTCTGGCTCCTTGGGGATGATCAAGCAGATTAAGCGTTACCGCAGCGAACGCCGCGGCATGATTGCATCCAACTTTGCGGAGTGCGGCGGCTTCTTAAAAAGCGATCCTGCATTGGACATTCCAAATTTGCAGCTGCATTTTGTGATGGCGCTTGTTGATGATCATGCGCGTAAATTCCACGCCAGCCATGGCTTATCCTGCCATGTGTGCTTATTGAATCCGCGG
Source organism: Acinetobacter bouvetii DSM 14964 = CIP 107468 (assembly GCF_000368865.1). Classification (GTDB taxonomy): domain Bacteria; phylum Pseudomonadota; class Gammaproteobacteria; order Pseudomonadales; family Moraxellaceae; genus Acinetobacter; species Acinetobacter bouvetii. Next base: position 571,356 of record NZ_KB849727.1, on the reverse strand, counting down.
AGCCGGGGCAGTGTGCAGCTGAGCGGCAATAAAATTACCGATCCGCTAAAAATCGATCCGAACTTTCTAGGCGATGCCGGTGATGTGGAGGACTTGGTTCAAGGCTATAAGCTGACACAGCAGCTAATGCAGTCTCCATCTTTATCTGAACTGTATAAGCAGGATTTATTTACTGCGGATGTGCATACAGATGATGATATCCGCAATATTTTAAGGGCGCGGGTGGATACGGTGTACCATCCTGTAGGCAGCTGTAAAATGGGCATCGATGAAATGGCGGTCGTTGATCCGGAGCTGCGCGTGTACGGCATTGGCCAGTTAAGGGTCATTGATGCCTCTATTATGCCCACAGTTGTGAATGGCAACACGAATGCGCCTGTGGTGATGATTGCTGAAAAAGCAGTGGATTTGATTCGTCAGAGCCAGATTTATAAAGATGTGGCTTGATCAGGCAAAGCACGGTACTGACGAAGATTGAAATACACCTATTTTGCAAAGATTAAATAAAGGAAAAATGCATGGCAATGGAACAGCAGCAGGCGCAAGCAGGGAATAGCGCTGCTTTAGAGCAGATTTTTACACAGCAGAAATTGGCATTTAAAGCGCAAAGCTACCCCAGCTATGAACAGCGCAAACAGAATTTACAGACCCTTTACCAAATGCTGGTTGATCACCAAGACGAGATCGCTGCCGCAATCAGCCGCGACTTTTCCAACCGCAGTGCCGATGAAACCCGATTATTTGAAGTAATGACCAGCTTAAACGGCATTAAGCACAGCTTGAAATACTTGAAAAAATGGATGAAGCCCAGCAAGCGCGATGTCGGTATCTTGTTCCAGCCTGCTAAAGGCTATGTGCTGTATCAGCCTTTGGGCGTGGTTGGCGTGATTGTGCCTTGGAATTATCCATTATTTTTAGCTGTAGGTCCGCTGGCTCAGGCACTGGCTGCTGGCAATAATGTCATGCTGAAAATGAGTGAATTTACCCCGGACTTTTCTGTACTGTTTAAAAGGCTGATTGCGGACAATTTTAGGGAAAGTCATGTCACTGTAATTACAGGCAATGCACAAATTGCGCAGCAGTTTACCCATTTGCCTTTTGATCACTTGCTATTTACAGGGGCGACTTCAATTGCTTCGCATGTATTGCATGCTGCGGCAGACAATTTAACGCCAGTCACCTTAGAGCTTGGAGGCAAGTCGCCTTCTATTGTTGCGCAGAATGCAGATTTAAAAGAGAGCGCCCGCCGCATTGCTTTCGGTAAAACCATGAATGCAGGCCAGACCTGTGTGGCGCCAGATTATGTGCTGGTGCACAGCAGTCAGCAAGATGCCTTTATTCAGGCTTATATGGATGCGCTTAAGCAGTTTTACCCAAACAGCATTGAAGGCAATCCTGACTATACAGCTATTGTGAATGTGCGTCAGTTTGAGCGGCTGCAGCATTATCTCACTGATGCGCATGCCAAAGGCGCGCAGCTTGTTCAGGAGCATGCTGCGCCGGATGGGCGCCGTATGCCGCATGTTGTAGTGACGAATGTCAATGATGATATGGCGCTGATGCAAAATGAAATCTTTGGGCCGATTTTGCCGATTGTCTGCTATCAACAGATTGATGAGGCGATTGAATATGTCAATGCGCGTGAACGCCCTTTGGCTTTGTATTATTTTGGCTATGACAAAGCAGAACAGCAGAAGGTACTGCATGAAACGCACAGCGGCGGCGTTTGCCTGAATGAAACACTGATGACTGCAGGGATGGAAGATATGCCGTTTGGCGGTATTGGCGCTTCAGGCATGGGGCATTATCACGGACATGAGGGTTTTAAAACCTTCAGCCATGCCAAGTCAGTTTTTGTACGGCCCAAATTCAGTTTGATGAAGCTGATTTATCCGCCTTATGGAACATTTATTCAGAAGCTGATTTACCGTTTGTTTATCCGTTAAATGAACTTCCCATTTAAAGCATAAAAAAAAGCGCTCAATGGAGCGCTTTTTTTTATGCTTTGGCAATTAACCGATTTTCTTAAAAAGGAAGTCATTAATCTTATGCCCAGCTTCTAAGCCGCGGCGTTCAAATTTAGTTTGCGGACGCCAGTCCGGGCGCGGGTAGCTGTTGCCTTTGCCTGCCACATTTTCTAAATTTGGACGGTTGTCCAGCACATCCAGCATCCATTCAGCGTAGGGTTCCCAGTCAGTTGCGGCATGGAAAGTGCCGCCGAGTTCCAGCTTTTGCTCTACCAGTGGCATACGGTCATGCGATACGAAGCGGCGTTTGAAGTGGCGTTTCTTCTGCCATGGATCAGGGAAATATAGCTGTACGGTATTGATGCTGTTGTCAGGCATTTCGCGCAGCACTTGAATGGCATCGGCATCTAAGACGCGCAAGTTTTTCAGCTCAGACATCCCGGCTTCAAAAACACATTGTGCAATACCCGGCACATGCACTTCAATGCCGACAAAGTTGCGTTCCGGGTTTGCTTTAGCCATCAGGACTAATGAACGGCCCATACCGAAACCAATTTCAACCGTCAGCGGACGCTCAGGGTGTTCGAAATGCTGACGTAAATCGCCGACAGGATATTCCAAAATTAAGTGACCATATTGTTCAAGCGCAGTACGTTGAGAGGTGTTCAGCGGAGTTGAGCGGCGCATAAACGTCACGATTTCACGCTGTTCGCTTAAATTGTCCAGCTCTACGACTTGCTGGTCTAATTGATCGTTCGACATAACTTTGGCAAATCTAAAAAATTCAGAATGCGGTATTTTAAGTCCTGAGCTGAACAAGTCAAACTTTTTGCCTTGATTTTATCTTTAAAACCTTCTTGTCTGAGCGGCAGATGGATAGGATTGGCAAAATATCAGGCGTGCCTATTTCATCATGCTTCAGCAGAAGCTTTATGTTTCGGGGCTAAAGGCAAGCTGACCTGAATACTGGTGCTGCCGAATTGCGAAGCTATATCGAATGTGCCGCCTAAACGGCTAATGCGGGCGCGCATGCTTTGCAGTCCGACATGCAATCCAGCATCTACAGTTTGCGGGTCAAAGCCAGCGCCATTGTCGTGAATGCGCATGAGCAATTCATGATTGCCTGTTTGGGTTAAAGAAACCGACACTTTTGAAGCTTGGCTGTGTTTGAGAATGTTGGTCAGGGCCTCTTCTGCAACGCGGGTTAAGGTTAGGCACTGCAGCGCTGTAGGCAGTTTTTTCCAGGTTGGCTCAAAAGACCATTGTGAAAGGATCTCTATTTCTTCAAACAGCTGGACAAATCTGTGGCGAATCGGCGCAGCCCATTCAATAGGCGTATCAGGAACTTTAGCGGAAAGGCTAGATCCTGTATCAATCACTTGGCGCAGATCACTGCGCAGCATTTTTAGAATAGACATCACTTGAGGCTTATTGATTTGTTCATTGCGCTCCAGTGTGATGATGGAACGGACAATAGAGCCGCCTAAGCCATCATGCAGGTCATGCGAAAGGTGTATGCGTTCCTGCAGGCGGGCATTTTCCAGCGCCAGTTTGTGCTGTAGGCCTAAAGACTCAGTGAGTTCACTTTTGGCGCGAATGATATTTTCATTTAGAGTTTTATTAAAAGCCGCAATTTCACGTGAGTCACGGGCTAAGCGGAATGCCAAAATTATGCCGATGGACATTGATGAAAAGGGCGCAGTATAGGGCGACAGCGGCTGACCTTGCAAAGTGGTCATAAATATTGCGTCATTAATCGCAATAGGAATAAACACGAGATATGTCACAGACATAAAATAGGTTTCAGTGATTTTAGACTTATAGGCGATATAAGGATAAGTCAGGCATTTTGCTAAAAAGATCAGCACGGCAAGGCCGAAAAAAACCTGCATGGTTTGATTGATATAGGCATCAGGCGCAAAGGCAATTACAGCGGCTCCGCAAAAGGCAAAGGCATACAGTACTTTTTCAATTTTAGGAAATGACTTGCGTGCAAAGCGCCATGCGCCCAAACAGCCAGCAACCACATAAAAGCAGAAAATAATATTCTGCAGGCGGTCTGCATCAGTGCTGTTCAAATAGGGCAGAGGCTCTGAATACACGACCAGTGTGCTGTACAGCACCCAGGCAATCGATACCAGTGCAAACCATAAAAATGCGGAATCATTGCGCGCTATGACCCAAACCAAGAAGCAAATAATGGCAATCACTAAATTCAGCATTGCGTTTAAATAAGGCAAGGTTTTCTTCTCAAGGACCCATTTACTATAGGCTTGATAAATACTTGCATAATCGCCAATCAGCACTTGGCCTAGGCCCGACTTTTGGGTCAAGCTGCCTTGTACTTGTACCCACAGAATATTTTCACCTTGATGCAGGCTTGAGGCTGGAATATTCCATAAATGCGGTGTAACGGCATTGCGTGCAATAGGTTCTTCAGTTGAAATATCTTGCCAAAGCAGGTCATTATTAATAAATACTTGCCCCGTCTGTGTAATGCTTTCAATGGCCAGTGCCAAAGGCGAGTTTTGCGCAGGATTTTGACAGCTATAGCTGAAAATAATTTTGTACCATGCCTTGCTGTGATAGTCAGGCCAGCGCTTTTCCCACTGATCAGGCAGTTTTTCCAGCGTAACCCAGCCTTGAGCAGGGCGCTGTATTTCCTGATTTGGATTGCTTTGCGCGGTTTCTATGCGCTGTATTTTTGCCTGACATTCTGCAGCGCCGCTGTGCTGCTGCGAGGATGCAAAAACGCTGCTGGATACCCCAATGAAACTCGCAAACCAAATGAAGCACGCAATGATGGCATGCTTGATCAGATTGGAACGATATTCAGAGTCTTTCAGCTCAATCACAGGTGTTTCCCCAAACCTTATGTTAAAACTAGACAAAATATGACACTTAGCTGAAATCAGAAAGCCGGCAAATGAAATACTGTAAATGCTTAATTTATAATTTTTTTTAGGAAAAATATATAGATAATTACCCTGAGCGTTCAATAAGGCGCTTAGACAGGGCTGTTGATGCCGCTTGGATGGAAACGGATTCTGCGCATCTATTTTGCAATTTCAAAAAGGTGAAGTTGGATTTGCTCAGTATGGAGGCGGTCAATTAAGGCGCTGCTGGCTTTATTGCCATAAGGGCAACCAACGCTGCTTGGCCAAATTTGCGATTAGACATCTGACCGATTAACAATAACGTGTATGAGTAAGGCGTAATCATAAGTTTATAGGAAACTTGGATGATAGGAGGCATTAAAAAATATCGAGCGTTTATTTTAATGCAATAGTGAGTACGCCAAGGGCAATGAGGATGATCCCCAGATATTCTTGAACGCTGGGCCGTTCACCTAAAAAAAGTACAGCAAATAGGGTTGCCAACACGACACTGAGCTTATCAATCGGTGCCACTTGCGATACCTGACCCAGCTGTAGGGCGCGAAAATAACAAAGCCATGATGCGCCAGTGGCGAAAGCAGATAATGTTAAAAACAGCCACGTTTTGCCTGAGAGTAGCAAGGGATTCTGCCACTTACCAAAGCCCCAAACCAATAAACTTAATACAAATGCAATAATTATGGTGCGAATTAGTGTTGCTAAGTCAGAATCAATCTGCCGCAAGCCTACTTTGGCAAAAATAGCAGTTAAGGCAGCGAAGCAGGCAGAAAATGCGGCCCACACCAGCCAATGATTCATATTCATATTGTTGCCTATATTTTTAGTTTTGAACTGCTATCGCATAGGTGGTTTTATTTATGATAGCAGTAATGGCTTCATTTTTATTTTAGTAAAAAACTAAAGCGGATTGCAGCGGTCAATTAAGGTGCTGCTGGCTTCATTTACTCCTATAATTTCAACGTCAATATGCTGATCTTTAAACTTCTGAATTACGGTATTCAGCATATTCACTGAAGTCATATCCCAGATATGGGCATGAGTCAGGTCAATGATGACCTTGTGCAGATCTTCTTTAAAATTGAAAAATTGAAAAAACTTATCTGAGCTGCTAAAAAAGATTTGTCCGTAAATGCTGTATGTGCGGATATTGCCGCTGCGCTCAGATTGCACTTTGACTTCACTTTCCAGTTTGTTAATGATGAACAGGGCAGAAAGCAAGACGCCAACCAACACACCCAAAGCCAAATTGTGCGTTGCCAGCACTACAATAACCACGGCAAGCATCACCGCATTAAACGAAGCCGGATGCTTGCGGAATTGCTTGATTGAGCCCCACTGGAAGGTGGTAAAAGACACCATGACCATAATCGCGACTAAAGCCGCCATAGGCACATAGGCCAGCCAGTCTTTAAAAAATACCACCAGGCACAGTAAAAAAACGCCTGCCACTAAAGTGGATAAACGGGTGCGTGCCCCTGAAGAAACATTAATAATTGATTGGCCGATCATGGCGCAGCCAGCCATGCCGCCCATAAATCCGCTGATGATATTGGCAAAGCCTTGCCCGCGGCATTCCTGATGGCGGTCGCCTTCAGTGCCAGTCACTTCATTGATGACGGTTGTGGTCATCATGGTTTCGAGCAAACCGACAGTGGCCAAGGTCATAGAATAAGGCAAGATGATCTGTAAGGTTTCTAAATTCAGCGGGATTTCTGGAATCAGGAAAATCGGCAAGGTATCAGGGAATTGCCCTAAGTCGCTGACGGTACGCATATCAGCGCTCAGCAAAAGCGCCAAACCGCTTAGAACAACAATACAGACGAGTGGCGAAGGAATGGTTTTGCCGATTTTAGGAATGTATGGAAACAGATAAATAATCGCGAGGCCCAGCGCCATAAATAAATAGCCTAAGCTATCCATCTGGCTTATTTCAGGAATCTGCGCCGCAAAAATTAAGATGGCCAGCGCATTGAGAAAGCCATACACAACAGACTGCGAGACAAAGCGCATCAGCTTGGCGACTTTAAAATACCCCGCAATGACTTGTATCACACCTGTTAATACGGTAGCGGCCAGCAAATACTGCAAACCATGCGCTTTGACCAGTGTAATCATCAGCAGGGCCATAGCGCCAGTCGCTGCTGAAATCATGGCGGGACGTCCGCCTAAAAAGGCAATGGTGACGGCAATGCAGAAAGATGCATACAAACCGACTTGCGGGTCTACGCCGGCAATAGCGGAAAAAGCGATAGATTCAGGAATCAGCGCCAGCCCTACGACTAATCCTGCCAGTACATCTGTACGTATATTGGAAAACCACTCTTCTTTTTTAAAAACCACAATTTTTTCATCAAAATTAAATCAGGCGTATGGTAAATCATCATGAAGCAAAATTGCATCGCAGATTCACTTGAAAAAAGCTGTAATTTAGACAATATTCAAAGCGTAAAGGTTTTTATCCATTTACGCTTTTTTGCAATTTATAGGTGTGATCACTTGAAAGTTTGTTAGAAGCGATTTAAAACAGTTAATAGTGTAATAACAAGGATCAGATATGAAGCTTTACTATTCTCCAGGCGCTTGCTCATTGGCATCGCATATTATTCTAAATGAAATTAATGTTGATTTTGATTTGGTTCGCGTCGATCTAAAAACACATAAAACAGAAAAGGGCGCAGATTATTATGAAATTAATCCTAAGGGCTATGTCCCGGCTTTAGAGATTAATCCAGGCTTGATCCTTACTGAAAATGTTGCAATTTTACCGTTTCTTGCACAGCATGATCCGAAGCAAGATTTGATTCCGCCGTCGGGTTTGGGCCGCGCCAAGGTTTTGGAGTGGCTGGGCTATTTAAACTCAGAATTGCATGATGCCTATGCGGTGTTTTTTGGCGCGCCGCTGAATGATGAGGCCAAGGCAAAAGGCTATGCAGAAATTGACCGCTTGTTGAGCTATATCGATAAAGCGATCAGCGAATCAGACAATGATTACTTGGTGGATGATAACTTTGGGCCAGCGGATGCATACCTATTTGTATTAACAAACTGGTCGAATTTGATTCATCATGATTTAACGCCGTATAAAAATATTATTGCACTTCGCAATAAGGTCGCCGCGCGCCAGTCTGTGCAAATTGCGATGCGGGACGAAGGCTTAATTCCTTAAAAAATAGCTTTAAAACGCCAGATGATAAAAAAACGCCCTTGGGCGTTTTTTTATGCCTTTACTCTGATTGCTGATTTTTACTCAATAATATTTTGCGCATTCAGGAATTTTTAACAGCATTCATTGCCGCTATAGTGCCTGCAGTACTTAATATTCAAGGCTTAGACATGAGTAACATCTTAATTGTAAATGGCGCCAAAACATTTGCGCATTCAAATGGTGAGTTGAACGATACCCTGACTGATTTAGCGGCATCTGTTCTGGCTGATTTGGGGCATCAGGTTAAAATTTCCCGTGCAGATTCCAATTATGATGCGAAGGATGAAGTGCAGAATTTTCTTTGGGCGGATGCTGTCATTTACCAAATGCCAGGCTGGTGGATGGGCGCACCTTGGACCGTCAAGAAATATATTGATGATGTTTTTACCGAAGGGCACGGCAGCTTATATGCAAGTGATGGCAGATCGCGTTCTGATGCCTCTAAAAAATATGGTTCCGGCGGTTTAATTCAGCATAAAAAATATATGCTGTCATTAACCTGGAATGCGCCGATGGCGGCATTTAATGAACCTGACCAGTTCTTTCATGGTGCGGGTGTGGATGGGGTGTATCTGCCGTTTCATAAAGCCAATCAATTTTTAGGATTGCAGGCGCTGCCGACATTTATTGCAAATGATGTCATTAAGGCGCCAGCTGTCGAAGCTTACAAAGCGCAATACCGTGAACATTTGATACAGGCTTTTGCTTAATTGGCAATCAAGGAAACTATTATGCTCACTGTTGTTGCAGAAATTCTATGTGCTGAAGAAACTAATTTTGTCAGGGTGCTTGAGTCATTTAAAAAGATCCGTCCGCGGGTTTTACAGGAAGCGGGCTGCTATGGCTATGACATTTATATTGATGATCTGTCAGGTGAAAGCGCTATGCAGGCGAAAGTTCCATATTCCATTATTATGTATGAAAAATGGGAAACGCGGCAGGATCTGGAAACGCATATGCACAGCGTTAATATGAAAGCGCATCAAGAGGCAATACAAGGCGCTGTATTGCAGGTTCAAGTGCGCATACTGGAACAAGTGGTATGAGTTGATTGCATTTGTAAAATAGCCCGTCGCAGGGCTATTTTACTCAAACTCATCATGTTCATTAAATTGTATTTGCTCAAGGCTCAGTGAATATTTATTTTTTAATTTTGACCATTCTACTTTAACAGGCTGCGCAGTTTCTGAAAATTCATTTTCTCCAGATGTGCTTTTTATTTTTCCTGTTAAGAAATTGATACTGCGTGCGCTGATATCGCCTGATGCGCGATGAAAGTCATTGCTGTCCAGGCCAATCAATTTAAATGCATGGTTTTGATATTTGAAGGTATAGGTCTGATTAGTGACGTACCATGAGCCGCAGCTGAGCCAATAATGGAAGCTGATTTTAAGCAGGCCTTTCTGAATGACTAAGGTTTCACCTTCACCCAATGGGTCAGCGAGGCAAGGAGCATCGGCATCACCTTCGGTCGGCAAGCTTTGGTTGCTGGCAGCCAGCTGATAGCCTTGCTGTGACTGCAGCAGCACCATCAATTTCCGCGGATTCAGGTTGAGTTTGTCACTGCCCAAGTTTTCATTTAAGACAATCTTTTTCGGGTCAGTATCTTCGATAATGACAGCAAGATCGGGCAGTCCGTCCGCATTCAAGTCGCCTTGGGTTGTTTTGAGGACTTTCCAATGTTCAGGAATAAAGGACTGATAGCTTGTTGAAGCAGGCTTTTGTGCTGAAATGCTGCTGATCATTAAAGACGCGGCAATAAAACAGAAGAGTCGTTGTTTTAATAGCATGTTTTGGCCCTTTTAAATTTTTTGTAGAACATGCAGCAGCATATCAAATGCTGGAAATAAAATTTGAAAGCAATCAAGGATAAAAGGATTCCGAAGAATCCTTTTATTTGGTATTTTTGCTGATTATTTAAAGAAATACCCAGTTTCTGGCGAGCTGGCATTGGCCATGCGCTTGCGCGGCATGCGGCCTGCTAAAAATGCTTCACGGCCAGCTTCGACGGCTTTTTTCATTGCAGAAGCCATCAGCACTGGATTTTGCGCGGCGGCAATCGCCGTATTCATCAGTACACCGTCACAGCCTAGTTCCATGGCAATGGCTGCATCACTGGCTGTCCCTACGCCAGCATCCACCAATACCGGCACTTTGGCATTTTCTTTAATAATTGAAAGGGTGTGCGGATTTAAAATTCCAAGGCCAGAGCCAATTAAGCTGCCCAACGGCATAATGGCCACGCAGCCCATGCTTTCAAGTTCCTGAGCCACAATAGGGTCGTCTGAGGTGTAGACCATAATTTCAAAGCCATCATCAATTAAGGTGCGGGCAGCTTTTAAGGTTTCAGTGATATTGGGATAAAGGGTTTTTTCATCTCCCAGCACTTCCAGTTTCACAAGGTTATGGCCATCCAGCAATTCACGCGCCAGCATGCAGGTGCGGATTGCACTGTCGGCATCAAAACAGCCTGCTGTATTTGGCAGGATTGTATATTTCTCAGGCGGGACAACGGACAGTAAGTTTGGCTGATCTGGATGCTGGCCAATATTGACACGGCGGATTGCCACGGTCACGATTTCAGCGCCGCTGGCTTGAATGGCTAAATCTGTTTCGTGCAAATCTTTATATTTTCCCGTACCGACCAATAGGCGTGAATTGAAAGTACGTGAACCGATTTTAAAAGTGTCTTCCATGGGGACTCCATTTAGCCGCCGCCGACGGCATGAATTATTTCGATGCGATCTTCATCGCAAATGGCGGTCTGTTCTAATCTGCTTTTCGGAATAATCATTTCATTTTTCTCGACGGCAAAGCGCTTGCCTTCCAGTGCGAGTTCTTGAATGAGTTCCAATAAATTGCGGCAAGCAGTTTGCTGCGGCTCGCCATTCAGGTAGATGTGCATGCAAAAATCTCTACGGGGTTATTTTGCGAATTTAAATGCGTTCCAAGCCAAAATCAGCCAGCCTAAAATCATCAGCGCACCGCCAATCGGGGTGATGGCGCCTAATATGCGGGGCAGGCCTAAAGCCATGACATAGAGTGAACCGCAAAAAAAGAGGATGCCCATTTGAATCAGCCAAAAGCTGGCTTTTATGGGAAGCTGCGGAATGATTTTGCTGATGATGGCTAAGGCAAGAAGGCCCAAGGCATGATAAAAGAAATAATCTGTTGCAGTTTGCCACCAGGCAAGCTGTTCAGGCGATGCAATTTTTTTTAAACCGTGTGCGCCGAATGCGCCAAGCATCACGGCCAGAGCGAGGTTAATTGCAGAAATTCCAATCCACATACACAAGATGCCCTTGGTAAAATTTGCGCTCAACCATAGCATATTTAGGGCAGGCGGGTAAGCCGAAAACTGCCATTTTTTAATATTAGGCTTGGGCACATGTATTCAATGTGGAATCGTCAGTAAAGCTGAAATTCAGCGGTCAGAGATGTAAACCATCACAGGGGAATTGCTGTAGGACATTGCGCCATTTGCATCAACGCTTGCGCTAAGCCGGTAGATTTCCAGCCATTGCCTAAGTCAGACTGTTGACTGCGCGCACCAAAGTGCCGCCAATCGAAGTTGCAGATGGGCGCCGGATAGCATAGGGGCATTGAATGCTTTTTTTAAAGCGCGGAGTTTTGTTGATATATAATGGTCATAGCCAGCCTTTATTTTATTGAATACATACAGGTGTCATTATTTTTTGCGCAGGATAAGAAAAATTTAGACAATAAAAAAGCGCCGAAGCGCTTTTTTATAGAAGCTTAATTAGCCTAATTCTTTAGTTGGATGACATCGCGACTTTAATTTTTTCCATCGCGTTTTTTTCAAGCTGACGGATGCGCTCTGCAGAAACATTATATTCAGCCGCTAATTCATGCAAAGTTGATTTTTCATCGTCCAGCCAGCGGCGCTGCAGAATATTGCGGGAACGGTCATCTAGCTGGTCCATTGCGTCATGCAATGCTGACGTGCTCTGTTCTTCATAGTCTTCATTTTCGACCAGACGCGCTGGATCATAACGGTTGTCTTCTAAATACAGCGCAGGCGCCACATGAGTTGAGCCTTCATCATCATCATCGCCTTGCGCTTCAAATGCAGCATCATAAGCCGTTAAACGGCCTTCCATTTCCAGCACTTGCTCAGCAGTTACATTTAAATCTTTTGCAATAGACTGCGCTTCTGCCAATGTTAATTTTTTAGATGACTTTTTTAGGCTGCGCAAGTTGAAAAATAATTTACGCTGCGCTTTCGTTGTCGCAATTTTGACAATACGCCAGTTGCGGATCACGTACTCATGAATTTCAGCTTTAATCCAATGCACAGCAAAAGACACTAAACGTACACCCATGTTCGGGTCAAAACGCTTTACAGCTTTCATTAAGCCTAAATTGCCTTCTTGGATTAAATCGCCTTGCGGCAGGCCATAACCCGCATAACTGCGTGCAATATGAACAACAAAACGCAAATGAGACATGACCAGCATTTTAGCTGCGTCTAAATCTTGATCATAATAATAGCGTTCTGCCAGCTCTTTTTCTTGTTCAGCTGTAAGAATAGGAATCTGGTTGACAGTACTGATATAAGCACCAAGATTCACCCCAGGTGCTGATAATGACAGGGGCATCAATTGATTGCTGCTGTCACGCATGTGTTCTCCTTAAGAGTCAAATGGGTTCTCGCCCAATAATTAAGTTTTATCTTAATCTAATATTTACCTGAATTATGGGAAATTGGGTAGAGAAATGTAAACTTTAATACGATTGAGGAAGCTTTTAGTCTAAACGAAAATATTTAAGATTCAATTAAGTAGTGATATTCAGAATCAGAAATTTTGCTAGGCTGACACTTTAATGCGTGCAGTTGGCAGTAGCGTGAAACATCTTGCTGACTATGCGGATCTGACGACATTAATAAGAAATTTTTCCCAGCATTGCTTTTTAATGCTTTTTTAAGCATCAGCAGGGGCATCGGGCAAGGTCTGCCCATCGCATCCACAATAATAATACAGGCAGCTGAATTTTCACTCATTTTAAAATCCGTTCATGATTTTTAAAAAAGGACATGAATATTAGCAAATTGAATGCCAAATCCCAATAAGGCTGAAATTTTTTTATAAATGGCTCATTAGTAAAATAAACTCGAAGCTTATGAAAAAAATTATGAGATAAAATTAAGATTGATGAAAAAAATTCTATTATTTGTCAGTAACCCATGTTAAGCTCGATCCGAATTTAGGATTTCAGATAAGCAAAAGTTGTTTGTCGCCCTATTTCAAATGGATGTAACCGGGATTTTGTTAATAGTTTTACAGAATGATTACAAGCTTAGAAATAAAAAGATTTTTAAACTTGTTTGCTCTGCTGTTTGCAACACCGGGTTGTCCTTTTTATGCTATACAATGAGGATTAACTTATGACAGCACGTGAACAAGGCGTTGTTAAATGGTTCAACGACACTAAAGGTTTCGGCTTTATTCAACGTAACGGCGGCGACGATGTATTCGTTCACTTCCGCGCTATCCAAGGTGACGGCCACCGTTCACTTCGTGATGGCCAACGCGTTGAATTCAGCGTAGTAAAAGGTCAAAAAGGCTTCCAGGCTGAAGAAGTTCAGCCTTTAGACTAATCGTCTAAAAGGTCTTAAAAACGCTCCAATGTAAATTGGGGCGTTTTTTGTTTATACTGTTCCAAGTTTTTTGTGATTACTAACGTTCGAGCGCATTTATATGTCATCTGGTTTTGAAACCTTAAATTTACATCCGCAGTTGAAACAGGCAATTGACGCCTTGGGTTTCAAGGAAATGACGCCAATCCAGCAAAAAGTTTTGAAATATACTTTAGCGGGGCATGATGCAATTGGCCGTGCGCAAACGGGAACAGGGAAAACAGCTGCATTTTTGGTCAGTGTGATTAATGATCTGCTGAATAACCCGATTCAGACGCAGCGCTTTCGCGGAGAACCTCGTGCGCTGATTTTGGCGCCTACGCGTGAGCTGGCTTTGCAAATTGAGAGCGATGCAAAAGAATTAACAAAATTTACGGACCTGCATGTAGTAACTTTGCTGGGCGGGGTAGATTTTGATAAGCAAAAAGCCCAGCTGGCTAAAAACTTTGTCGATATTATTGTGGCGACACCTGGCCGCCTGATTGATTTGGTCGAGCAAAAAGAAGTTTGGCTGGATCAAATTGAATTTTTAGTGATTGATGAAGCAGACCGCCTGCTGGATATGGGCTTTATTCCTTCAGTCAAGCGCATCGTGCGTTTTTCGCCGCGCAAAGAGCAGCGCCAGACGCTCATGTTCTCTGCAACTTTCAGCTATGACGTGCTGAATTTGGCGCAGCAGTGGCTGTTTGAGCCAGTCACTGTTGAAATTGAACCTGAAAAGAAAACCAATGCAGATGTGGAGCAGCGTGTTTATATGGTTGCAAAATCAGATAAATACAAACTGCTTGAAGAGATTTTGCGTGACGAGCCGATTGAAAAAGTGATGATCTTTGCCAACCGCAGAGATCAAGTGCGCAAACTATACGATCATTTGAAAAAAGATGGCTATAAAGTGGTCATGCTGTCCGGCGAAATTGCACAGGACAAGCGCTTGAAAATGCTGGATCAGTTTAAAAATGGCAAGCACAATATTATGATTGCAACCGATGTTGCAGGCCGCGGTATTCATGTGGATGGTGTTTCACACGTGATTAATTATACGTTGCCGGAACAGTCCGATGATTATGTACACCGTATCGGGCGTACTGGCCGTGCTGGTTCGCGCGGTGTCAGCATCAGCTTCTTGTCGGAAGACGATGCTTTTTACCTGCCGGAAATTGAAAAAGCCATTGGACAGAAATTGCCATTAACCCGCTTGGAAGGTTACTGCTGATTCTGTAATGGTAAAAAAAACCGCTCATTGAGCGGTTTTTTTATTTTAAGCATTGAAACATGCAGTATCTGAATTATTTGGCTTTGCAGGTAAACGTCAGTACCGTTTGGTAATCATCATCTTTGCTGAGATTGCCGCTGTTGCCGGTAATGGTGCCTAAAACACTGGCTGCAGCTTGCACCATTTGCCCCGTTTTTTCATCCAGCACGCCTTTTAAGGCGCCATTGTATTCGCTTTTTTCATCAGAGATCACAGGGACTGCATTTTTGCCGCAAGTGCTGTTGGCTGCGCTGATGGCGTTATTTTTAGAAATCAGTGAGGATTTTCCGACACCTGTCACTTCATATTGATTATTGGCTTTTTGAATAGCGAGAGACTGTGTTGGCGTATTAGATGCGCAGGCGCTGAGTAAAAGCGCTGAAGCGATAGAAGAGCAGATGGCGAATTGTTTTTTCATTGTTTTCCCCGTTGTGATTAAGAATTTATCTATTTGAACATAGCTTTGAAAAAACGATGCATAAAACCTGTATAAATTATGCTGCTTTTCATTGATGAACTGTATGGTGTAAATGCTTATCAAATTTGAAACTGACAGATTTATTCCATATGGAGTAAGTGCTTGAGAATATGCTAATCTTGAGCTTAGCCTTATTTAAGTGATATATAAAATCAATGTCAGATATTGCGGTTGAAACAGTTCATCAAAATATTCATCAGCGCCAATCCATTGGGCATTTGGTTGAGCCTGCACCCAATGCTGCGCAACTGGAAATGGCTTTTGCTGCGGCATTGACAGCGCCAGATCATCACCGGTTAAAGCCGACCCGTTTTGTTGTGGTGGCGGAATCAGAGCGTGAGGCATTTGGCGAGCTGCTTTCCCAAGCGCTGGCAGATACAGGACAAACCGAAGAAGCGCAGCTGGAGCGGGTGAAGCATCATCCTTTTCGGGCGCCATTGCTGGTTCTGGCTTTAACAAAATTGCAGGATCATCCAAAGGTGCCGCATTTTGAACAAATTTTAAGTTCCGGCGCGGCAATACAGAATTTTCTGCTGTCACTGCAGGCGCAAGGCTTTTCGACCATGTGGCGCAGCGGCGCAGTGGTTGAGTCTAAACTGTTCAAGCAATCGTTGGGCTTGAACGAATCTGATTTAATTGCAGGGATTATTTATATTGGAACGGCATTCAAGGCGATTCCGCCGCGTTCAGCCATTAATGTTTCAGAATTTGTCAGTGATTGGAAGTAATAAACGTTTAAATTGAACGTATTGGGAAATAAAAACAATGTCAGAACTTAAATTTTCAGATTTGGTTGAGTCAGTTGCGCCAGCGGATAAAACAGCGTTGAGAGTGACAGTATTGGGCGGCGGCAGTTTTGGTACGGCAATGGCCAATACAGCAGTGCGCAACGGCTGCAATACCATGATCTGGATTCGTGATGAAGCTGCGGCGGCAGATATCAATACGTCACATATCAATAAGCGCTATCTTCCAGATTTTCAGCTTGAAGCTGGACTTCGCGCGACTTCGGATTTAGAAGAAGCCGTGTGCAACCGCGACATAATTTTTGTGGCAATTCCGAGCCATTCCTTCCGCAGTGTTCTGGAGCAGATTAAGCCTTTTATCACCTCTCAGGCGGTGGTGTCTTTAACCAAGGGTATTGAGGCGAAAACCTTCAGCTTTATGAGTGATATTATCCGCGAAGTATTGCCTGAAGTGCCTTATGGGGTGCTGTCTGGACCAAATTTGGCAAAAGAAATTGTTGCAGGGCAGCCAGCGGGAACAGTTATCGCCAGCCAGTCGGAAATGGTGCGCTACGCTGTGCAGCAAGCTTTGCATAGCGCATTGTTCCGTGTATTTGCCAGTGATGATGTGAATGGTGTGGAACTTGGCGGGGCATTGAAAAATATTTACGCTGTGGCAATGGGGATGGCAGCTGCTTACGGTGTCGGTGAAAACACCAAAAGCATGATTTTAACCCGCGCTTTGGCTGAAATGAGCCGTTTTGCAGTCGAGCTTGGTGCAAATCCATTAACCTTCTTGGGCTTATCGGGTGTGGGTGATCTGTTTGCGACCTGCAGCAGCCCGCTGAGCCGCAATTACCAAGTGGGTTATGCATTGGGTTCGGGCAAAAGCCTGGAGCAGGCAACGCAGGAATTGGGCCAAACGGCGGAAGGGATCAACACTATTGTTCAAGTGAAAGCGCGTTCAGAAGAATTGAATGTATATATGCCAATCACCAGCGCGTTGTATAATGTGATTTTTGAAGGCGCGCCGCCGCTGAGTATTGCGCTGTCATTAATGAAAAATGGCCACCGCAGTGATGTAGAATTTGTCTTGCCGCATCAGCAGGCTTAATTTGAAGGTGATATGCCTTTTGTTGAGAATGACAGCATGAATTGTCATACACAGAAGCTATAATGCAGCATAGAAAAAAGGAAATTTTATGCAACTGACTTTAGTTCGTCATGGGGAAGCAGCGCCGCCGGTTATGGGGAATGATGCCAAGCGTCCGTTAACGCCGAGAGGGCATCTGCAAGCTGAGCAAACAGCGGCTTTTTTGAAAGGTGTGATTCAGCCTGAAGTGTTTGTGGTGAGTCCTTTGCTTCGCGCGCAGGAAACACTTGCGCATTTGAGCCAGCATTTTCCAGATGTACCCGTGGTGATTTGCAATACAATTAAACCCGATGATGATGCGCGCACGGCTGTAGAGTGGCTTTCGCATCTGCCCTATGAATCTGTTGCTGTGGTGTGCCACATGAATGTAGTTGCACATATTGCATCTATATTGCAGGCAGAGCCATTTCAGCCTTTTGCACTGGCAGAAGCCCGAATTTATGAGCAGGCGGTGATTGCGCCAGGACTATCGACACAAATTAAAAGCTTTATACCAGCAGCATAATAAATTAATTATAACGGCAGAGCAAAACCGATGTTGTATTTGTGGACACCTGAAGCCAATGGGGTTTGGCAGTGGTCAGATGGAGAATGCTGGAAACAGTCCTCTAATCTTGAGCAGTTAATTCAAGATCTGAAAGAGCATCATGGCAAAGAAGCAGTCGTTTTTTTTCCAAGCAGGGATGCGCAGATTATTCAGCAGAGTTTTCCTAAGGCGCAGTATAAAAAACTCGGCGCAGATGGCGTGAAATACTTGCTGGAAGAGTATGTTATTTTGCCTTTGGACTTGATGAAAGTGCTGCACCATTTTCAAAACCCAGAGCAGTTAACGGTTTTTGGCATCGCGAATGCTAAAGTAGAAACCCTGCAGCATGCTTTGACCTTAATTCCTATGAATGTGACCGCGTTGCTGCCAGATTTTTTGCTGCTGCCTGAGCCGAAAGCGGGGCAAGCTGTTTTAGCAAATATTAATGGTCATTTGCTGGTCCGTGAAAATGAGTTTTTGGGAAAAACGGTCGATGATTTATCCTTGTTTTTAGATTATCAGCAAGCCCAGCCTTTATATCAGGTTGCGAATCTGACGGCAGAGCAGATGAATAGCCTGCAGGCGGTTGTGACGGCAGAGCAGATAGAAAGTTTCCACTATGAAGTCCCGGTTATTAAAAAGCCTAAGCAGCATCCATTTAATGTGCTGCCGAAAGCGAAAAACCAGCAGGGAGTATCGGGTTATTGGAAAGCTTGCGCCGCTGTACTGCTTGGGCTGCTTGTGGTGCAGTTTGGTTATGATGCTGTGCGCTGGCATCAAAACAAAAAAGTAGCGAATGCGATGGCAGTGCAAGCGGTTGATCAGTTTAAATATTGGTTTGGCCAAAGCTATCCGGTGACAGAGCAAACCTTGAAAAGCCAGTTTGAGGCGCAATTGCGTCAAAGCCAAACAGGCAGTACGCAGGCTTTATCTTTGCTTAGCCGCGTTGGGCCTTTGCTGATGCAGCAGCAGATTACGGCAAACCGTGTATCTTATGACGCATCGGCCTTAAATATGGAACTGAAAGCAGGCTCAGCTGAACTGCTGCAAAATTTAATCCAGCAGCTGAATCAGCAGGGCTTTAAAGCTGAATTGGGGAATATTCAGCCCAGCGCTTCCGGTGTGGTGGGATTGGTGAAAATACAATAATGAAAGCATTAGAAAATTTACAGCACCGTATTGATCAGCGTGTTGAACAGGTTACGGATTATCTGGATGGCCTTTCTGTGCGCGAGCGGGTGATGGTGGTATTTACAGCGGCCTTTGTCATTGTTGCGGCGGCGGGTTCTGCGCTTTTTTATATGCATAAAGCGGCGGAATATCAGCAAAAGCGCCTCAATGATTTGAAAGATACGATGGTCTGGATGCAAAGTAATGCAGTGACGATGAAGCCAGCGGGTGATACTGTTTTATCTGCCGCAGATAAGGTGCAGCGGGCCGCGCAGCAGCAGGGGCTGTCAGTTGCATCGCAGCAGTCTGGCGATCAAATTCAAATTGCGGCCATGCATGAAAATTATGCTGTACTGGCTAACTTTTTAACCCAAATGGCGCAGATGGGCCTGAGTATTGAAAAAATGGAGTTAAATTCTGAAGCGGGTCAGATTAAATTGACTGCGGTTGTGCATTAATGCGTGTTGATGCCTGATCAAGTGCATGAACGGTTCTTCTGCTTTTGGGGTTAAAGAGCTGGGTGCGGCTGAAGCCGCGGTGAAAAGTGCGGATGCATTGGCTGCATCACAAAAGTAAATTGACAGCAGGACTGATCTGGAAAGCCGTTTTTCCAGTGTTAGTCAGCCAGCAAAGGCCTTAGCAATAGGAGTTTACGCAGCCAGCTGCTTGCCGCTAAGAGTCGTTCTCCATCGGCACATTCATCTATAATGGCGAACAGGCTATCGCGACGGATGTGTCAGGTATAACTATTGATCATAATGCGTATTTAAAGGCGGTTTTTCAGCAAATGCCAGCTATCGTGTGAGTTCTGCTGCTCGGCTGGGATTCAGTGATAAATTGGATGGATATTCTTTCCGGCATTATGCCGCGAAGAATATCGAATGAAGTTGTATATTATTGAAACAATAAAATCAGAACTTTATCAAATAAGCTTTTATCAAGCATGGTGTTTTAGTGTGGCTATGCCTATAATATGGCGACTTAAAAAGCAGTAGACTTTTGCCGATATGTTGTATTCTCTTGCCCGCCCTTTGTTGTTTTCTTTAGCACCAGAGCGTGCACATGAGCTGACATTATCCCTTTTGAAATCATCCTATAAAATGGGCTTGATGCGTCAGGCCGTTGCTGCAAAACCGGTGACCTGCATGGGTATCGAGTTTCCAAATCCGGTCGGTTTGGCGGCAGGTCTGGATAAAAATGGCGCTTATATTGATGCCTTGGCAGCTCAGGGTTTTGGTTTTATCGAAATTGGCACCATTACGCCAAAGCCTCAGCCTGGCAATCCTGAACCCCGCCTTTTCCGTTTGCCGGAAGCCAAAGCCATCATTAACCGCATGGGTTTTAATAATGATGGCGTAGATCAGCTGATTGAAAATGTCAAAGCCGCGAAATTTAAAGGTGTTCTGGGCATTAATATCGGAAAAAATGCAGCGACACCGGTTGAAAATGCGGTTGATGATTATTTGATTTGCCTCGAAAAAGTTTACAATTACGCATCATATATTACGGTTAATATTTCATCCCCCAATACTAAAAATCTGCGCAGCCTGCAAAGCGGCGAGGCTTTAACAGAATTGCTGGAAACCCTGAAAAAGCGCCAGCTTGAATTGGCTGAAGAATATCAGCATTATGTTCCTTTAGTGCTTAAAGTCGCGCCTGATTTAGAACAGGAAGATATTCAGTTCATCAGCAATCAATTGCTGCAATTTAAAATAGACGGTTTGATTGTAACCAACACCACTTTGTCGCGCGAAGGCGTTGAAAACCTGAAACATGGCGATGAAGCGGGCGGTTTATCTGGTGCTCCAGTATTTGCAAAAAGCACAGCATGTTTGGCGGCTTTTGCGAAAGCGCTGCAAGGTCAAATTCCATTAATTGGCGTGGGCGGTATTTTGTCAGGCGAAGATGCTGCGGCGAAAAAGAATGCCGGCGCCACCCTTGTACAAGTCTACAGCGGTCTCATATATACTGGACCTAGGCTTGTTAAAGACTGCGTCGACGCGCTATAAAGATTATGAATGCCATTGATATCTTTATACTGATTATATTGCTCATTGGAGGGCTTAACGGTTTGCGTCAAGGATTTATTAAAGCCTTTGCGAACTTGGCAGGATGGATTCTGGCATTAATTGTTGCGGCAAAATATGCATCCATTTTGGCGCCTTCGATGCTTGCGCTCAGTTCGGATCCAGTGGTTCAAAAAATTGCGGCCTTTGCATTTATTGTACTGGTGATTGTTGTCCTCACATGGATAGCCACATCCTTGCTGAACGGTATTTTAAAAAGCCTGAAATTAGGCCCGTTAAACCGTTTGGCAGGCGGTGTATTTGGAGGCCTAAAGGGCTTGCTGGTGGTGCTGATTACAATTCAAGGCGTCGGGCCTTGGGTGGAAAGTTCACCGCACTGGAAGCAATCAAAATTTATTCAAGCATTATTGCCATATGCACCTTGGGCTGCGCAAATGTCCAAAGATGCTGCCAATGAGGCCATGCATCATATTCATTCTGAAGACCAGTCAAAGTCTTCGGAACTTTCATCTGAGGCGGCTGCTAAAAAAACGCCGTCTGAAGTTAAGTCAACAAATAATCCTTTTTATTAATCCTAGCTTGTCTGCGAGGTTGCTATGTGTGGAGTAGTTGGTATAGCTGGTAAATCACCCGTTAACCAAATGTTGTTTGATGCATTAACGATGTTACAGCATCGTGGACAAGATGCCGCTGGGATCGTAACTTGCCATGAAGGTCGCTTATTCCTTCGCAAGGACACCGGTATGGTGCGTGATGTGTTTCATACACGTCATATGCGCGCTTTGCAGGGGAACTACGGTATTGGCCATGTGCGTTATCCAACTGCGGGTTCTTCAAGCAGTGCTGAGGCCCAGCCATTTTATGTAAACTCGCCTTACGGCATTACATTGGCGCATAACGGCAACTTAACCAATGCGGCGGAAATTCATGAGGACCTGTTTAAAACAGATTTGCGCCACATGAATACGGATTCTGATTCAGAAGTGCTGCTCAATGTTTTTGCGCATGAGCTGCAAAAACGCAGCAAATTGACTGCGTCAGCGGAAGACATCTTTGATGTGGTTTCCCGCGTGCATGAGCGCTGCAAGGGCGGCTATGCTGTGGTCACGATGATTACCGGGCAAGGCTTGGTGGGCTTCCGCGATCCAAATGGTATTCGCCCGCTGATCTATGGCTCTCGTGAAACAGAGCAGGGCAAAGAGTATATTATTGCTTCTGAATCGGTCGCGATTACTGCCCTTGGCTTTAAAGTTGAGCGTGATATTGCGCCCGGCGAAGCGATCTTCATTACGGCGCAGGGTGAGATGTTCACGAAACAGTGCGCATCAGAACCTGAATACCGCCCATGCATTTTTGAATACGTTTATTTTGCGCGTCCAGATGCAACCATTGACGGCATTTCAGTGTATAAAGCACGTTTAAAAATGGGTGAGAAGCTTGCGCAGAAAATCTTGCGTGAATGGGGTGAAGAGCATGATATTGATGTCGTGATCCCAATTCCGGATACATCACGCACTTCTGCGCTTGAGCTGGCAAATACCTTGGGTGTGAAATTCCGCGAAGGCTTCATGAAGAACCGTTATATCGGCCGTACCTTCATTATGCCGGGTCAGCAGCTGCGTAAAAAGTCAGTTCGCCAAAAATTGAACCCGGTTGAATTGGAGTTCCAAGGCAAAAATGTCTTGCTGGTGGATGACTCTATTGTCCGCGGCACAACATGTAACGAAATTATCCAGATGGCGCGTGATGCAGGTGCGAAAAAAGTATTCTTTGCCTCTGCTGCGCCTATGGTGAAATATCCAAATGTATACGGCATTGATATGCCTGCTAAATCTGAGCTGATTGCATCAAACCGCAGTGTTGAAGAAATCCGTGAAATTATCGGTGCGGACCGGTTGGTCTTTCAGGATTTGGAAGACTTAAAAGCGGCTGTGCGCACGACGAAAGTTCCTGAACTTCAAGAGTTTGACTGTTCTGTATTCAATGGCGTGTATGTTGCGGGCGGCATTGATGAAGCTTACTTGGACGCATTGGAGAAACAGCGCAGCGATTCGGCGAAGCTGGAAAACAATGACAAGTATATTGATGTTAATATCGACGCGGCATCGGTTGACTTAACAGGGGTTCGCGAAGAGTAATCACTTCAAAAACTCTATGAAAAGCGGGAATTTCCCGCTTTTTTCATTTATGATGGTTAAACAAAAGACAATGTTGTTTTAAGGGATTGCATTGAGAAAAGTCGGCTATGCTTTTATAAAAAACAAAAATATGTTTTGGTCCGCTTCTATTTGTGCGGTTGCTGTGCTTTTAACGATTGTGCTGATTAATACAATTGTCGGCTTATTGGTTTTTTATGTAGATTCAACCCAATCAATTTATTGGCATATGCTCAGCCCATATTTAATTGCGCTGCTGATCTTGATCATGTCGGTTTCTGTTATTTATGAATTTTATGTTTTTAGAATGGGCGGACATTCGTTGGCAAAGCAGCTGGGTGCGCGCCGATTAAGCCTGATAGAAAGCATTCCTGAAGAAAGCGCAGCGCTTAAAATTACAGAACAGCTGGCGGATACATTTTTAATTGATATGCCGGCTTTATATGTGCTGCCGTATGAAGTTGGGGTGAATGCCTTAACTGCGGGTTTTTACCCGCGAGATACCGCTATCATTTTAACATGGGGGGCAATGCAGAATTTAGATGAAATGGAGTTGTATGGTTTGCTCAGCCATGAATTTAATAAAATTTTGTCGGGTGAAGCTGCTGAAAATACCCGCCTTAAAATTTTATACAGCGGTTTGACAACATTCAGCCAGTGGGGCAGTAAAATTGCGAAACGCGGTTTTTACCGTAACGGCTATGTGCGTGAAAATAAATTTGAAACTGTATTTGTAGCCATTGGCGCGCTGATTTGGCTTACAGGGAGTTTAGGAATACTGATTACCCGCTTTATTAAGTTTATTACCTTGGGCGGGCGCACATACCGAAATGACCAAAAGACCAAGCGTCTAATTCAAAATGATGCCAATATTCAAACGTTGCTGCGGATATATGTCCATCACTCGGGTTCTCAAATTCACAGTGAATATGCTGAATCCATCTCTCATATGTGTTTTGCCAACGCATTAAGCCCGCAAAACTGGATGAATATTCATCCCAGTATTGCGCAGCGCATTTTTGAGTTGAATCCGGGTGTCATTCAGGATTTACAGCTGGAAAATCTAAAAAAATTAAAAAATCAGCTGCTGTTTAGCTTATTCCGTTCGCTGGAAGAAGTCAGTCCGGATGTTACGATTCCTTGGAGTTCACCTCAGCCTTTGCCTTTGCTGCGGCTGTCGCCAATCAGCTTTGCCATTAAAGATGCGATTAAACCTTTAAAGCCTGAAATCCGCACCAATTGGCAGCGACCTGAATTGATTGTCCGGGCGATGCAGACGGCTACGGGGTCGCGTGAAGTGATGGTGGCGATTTTAATGATTCGTCAGTATCGGGAATTTATTCCGACGGAAGCGGAAGTCAGCCGCGCTATTGTCGATTCATTGTTGAATTTGGATGGCCGGGTCCATATTGCTATTTTTAAAGAAGCCTGTAAAAACATTGGCGGTATGCCGGCAACAATTGCAAGACAGTTCCTTATGAAGCTGGCGCTCATTATTCAGGAAGATGGTGAAATTGGGCTGCTGGATGCTTTGCTGCTCGAGCGGGTAAAGTTTGAGCTGAACCTGATGCCTATTCATACAGCGACAGCTTTAGAGGATGTAAAGCCCAGTATTGTGCGTTTGATTGATGCCTTGCTGCATGTGCAGCAAATTAACAGTGACAGTCAGCTGGAAGTGCGTGAAAAAATTCTTAAGCGTATTTTAAGTTCAAAAGAGCTGGAGCGTTACAGCGAAATTTCAGATGAACCCATTGATTTAGCGGAAATTCTAAATGATATTGCAGGGCTTTTGCTTCGCGACCGATTCAGTATTTTGGCTGTTGCAGAAATTTGCTTATGGAATGACCGGATTATCACGCAGGATGAGCTGGATGTGCTGGAGCTGCTGTATTGGCGCTTAGGTTTTGAAACTGATGAAATGATTGATTTAATGCAAAAGAAAAACAGCTTGATGATTATCTAAATGATGGGTTTAAGCTGTGGCGTTGGTATCCGTCAAATGGGTTTTGACTGCGGCGATCCGGTTTAACAATTGACGATGCGCACCATTTAAGCTGAATTAAAATAAAAGTACAGCAAAGTGCGCCTAATCTCGATAGAATATTGGCTAGAATTTTGGTGATGATGAAAGCATGATGGGGCATCAGCGTGACATAATGGCGGCGTTGGGAATTGATATTTGGATTCCTAAGGATGCTCTGTGTCAGCAGCATCAGCCTGCTATATGGCGTGATCAGGCGCCTGAAGAAGCTATTTCGGAAATCATCCTGCCGCACATGCCTGCGGTGGCTGAACAGCCGGAACGGCCTCAGCCGCCTGTCCATCAGGAGCCTGTGCTTTCAGCCCCTGAGGCGGAACAACAGCAAACAGCACCCGCTGCAGTGCAAGAAGCCTTAGTTTCGGCAGTTCACATTCCCGCTTTTTCAATTGAGGCAATGGTGTTGCCGCAATGCGTGCTGCTGGTTGACGCAACTGCGATCACGGCTGATCAGCAGCAATTATGGCGCAATATTCAGCGTGCCGTTTCTGCAGAATTTCATCATCTGCAATGGCCATTTGCTTGGCAGAACATGCAGGATGGCCGCGGTGCATCATCTTATATACAAGGCTTTTTAGATGTGTTCAGTACAGAAAAAAATGTGCTGTGCTTAGGGGAAATTCCGCACCTGCAGGCATCCCATTCTATTCAGCTGGCTTCATTGCAGGAAATGCTGATTCAGCCTTTGTTGAAAAAACGCCTTTGGCAATTTATGCAAAATAAAATGAAGGAATCATGAATACATGAAAAAGAAAGTTGTTGTTTTTAGCCAAATCGATAATGAAATTTTGATGAGACTGGAACAGCAATATCATGTTGTTCAAATTAATCCGAAAAAAGGCGATATCAATCAGCAAATTTTAGAAGAAAGCCGTGATGCGGATGGGATGATCGGCGCTGGCCGGAGGCTGAATGAAAGCAATTTAAAACATGCAGAAAAACTCAAGATTATTTCCAGTGTGAGTGTGGGGTACGACAATTATGATGTGTCATATCTAAATCAAAAGCATATTTGGCTGACGCATACCCCGCACGTTTTGACTGAAACGACAGCAGACTTGGCGTTTACGCTTTTAATGAGCGCAGCAAGAAAAGTTCCATCATTGGATGCCTGGATGAAGCAGGGGCAATGGTCCAGAACGGCAGGCCCAGAGCAATTTGGTGTTGATATTTATGGGAAAACCTTAGGCATTATCGGTTTAGGCTCTATCGGCGCTGCGATTGCGAGACGCGGTTTTTACGGATTCAATATGAATGTGCTGTACCATAACCGTCATGAAAAACTTGAAATAGCCGAACAGTTTAAAGCTGAATTCTGCAGTCTGGATGATTTATTAAGCCGTTCCGATTTTGTTGTAATTGCGGTTGATTTAAATGCGGCATCCAAATCATTAATTGGCGCGCGCGAATTGCAGCTTATGCAGCCGCATGCGGTGCTGGTCAATATTTCGCGCGGTTCCGTGGTTGATGAAAAGGCGCTTATTGATGCTTTAAAGTCGCGCAGTATTTTCGCAGCTGGATTGGATGTATATGAAAAGGAGCCGCTGCAGGCTTCAGAGTTATTTGAGCTGGATAATGCAGTCACCTTGCCGCATGTCGGATCTGCAACTGCACAAACCCGCAAGCGGATGGCTGAATTGGCATATGAGAATTTGGTCGATGCTTTGGAGGGCAGGCAGCCTCGCTACGCTGTTAAGAAAGCGGATTAATTAAAAATTTAATAACACTTTCTTTCATAATGGCTCATTTTTCAATGCTATATTTCTGAATAGATAAGCAAATAGATTTGATTGGGACGCGGCATTGAAAAAAACTTTACTGGCTTGCAGTCTGGGACTGTGTTCGATGCTCGCGCAGAGTCAAACGGTAGAATTTAATTCGGCAGCTCAATTTGCTGTGCCGGATAT
The DNA here is from genome assembly GCF_000368865.1 of Acinetobacter bouvetii DSM 14964 = CIP 107468. Classification (GTDB taxonomy): domain Bacteria; phylum Pseudomonadota; class Gammaproteobacteria; order Pseudomonadales; family Moraxellaceae; genus Acinetobacter; species Acinetobacter bouvetii. Next base: position 544,196 of record NZ_KB849727.1, on the reverse strand, counting down.
TGGCAGCGGCGTTGGTTTGCTTGATCAGCAAAAAGAAAAGGCCATTGGCGAAAAAGTATTCCGTGAAGTCAATAAGCAGATGCCGGTTCTGCAAAATCCTTGGCTTGAAGATCGTTTGTATGCAGTATTTTCCCATATTTTAAGCCAGACACAGCTCAGTCAGCCGGTCGGCCTTTTAATTATTAATGATCCGCAAATTAATGCTTTTGCTGTGCCTGGCGGATTATTTGCCCTGAATGCGGGTTTGATTAACTCTGCGCGTAACATGGATGAGATGGCTGGTGTAATGGCGCATGAAATTGCGCATGTCACACAGCGCCATTATAGCCGCTCTCAAGAAGCCTTTAAGGGGCAGGGCTTGCTTTCATTGGCGGGTATTCTGGTAGGGGCATTGGTTGCTTCCAAGGCGGATGGTGATGCGGGCGCTGCTGTGATGCTGGGTTCGCAGGCGGCACTGCTGGATAAGCAGCTGACATATAGCCGAAACCAAGAACGTGAAGCTGACCGCATAGGGATGCAGTATATGTATGCTGCAGGCTATAACCCGCAAAGCATGGCCGATTTTTTTGAAGTCATGAACCGCGCTACAAGTCAGGTCAGTTTTTTGCCGGACTTTTGGCTGACGCACCCACTCACGACACAGCGTATGAGTGAGGCGCGCCTGAGGGCAAATCAGCTGCCGAAAGTAAAGCCAAATTTAGACAATGAAGATTTTGAAATAATTAAGCAATATAGCCGAGTTCTGTCTGGCCAGAGCAGCGAACAGCAGCTGCAGGCGTTGGCTAATCAAAATAATTTTGCGGGTTTAATGGGCTTGGCTGCTTTTCACATACAGCATGGTGATTTTTCGGCTGCACAAACCGCGCTTGATAAAGCTAAAAATATTAAATCCAGCCATGTGCTGATGACGCTGCTGCAGGCAGATGTTTACTTAGGGCAGAATAAAATTGAAAATGCATTCAGTTTAATGAGCAGTGCTGCGGCGGTTATGCCAGAGAACCGCGCGTTAAATTATAAATATGCAGAAGTGCTTATCCTTAATAAGCAGCCGGCTCAAGCGGAGTTGACGGTGCGTCAATTTTTACGCAATAACCCGCGTGATGTATCCGGCTGGCGTCTAATGCAGCAGTCTGCAAATGCTGATAATTCTTCTGCGCTGCGGTCTGTGAATGTATTGCGCTACCGTGCGGAAGTGGAATTTTGGACCGGCAATGAAGAAAATGCCATAAAGTCTTTATTGCATGCTAAGCGTTTAGCCAAAGAGCGCAAGTCACTTGAAACGGTAATAGACCAGCGCTTAAAAGAAATGCAGAAAGATTGGCAATTGGCTGTCTAGGTGAAAGCGCTGGAGTTCTCCATAAGGTGTCTTCACTGCATTGATCAGCAGGGGTGAAGATTAAGCAAACGCAATTTAAAGCATAATAATTCAAAATAATGGAGTGCTGTAATGATTCAGGGACAGTGTTTGTGCGGTGCTGTAAAATATCAGTATGAGGCCGAACTGGAACGGAGCATTTTGTGTTTTTGTCAGCATTGCAGGCTGGCGCAAGGTGCGCTGTTCGGCTGGAACTCTCCAATTGATAAATCCAAGTTTCAGCTGCTGCAAGGTGGTGAGGCTTTAAAGGAATATTTTCATACAGCTAATAAGGCTCGTGTATTTTGCAGTCAATGCGGCAGCCCGATGTATTCGTACCGTACGGATTTGCCGGATGTCTTGCGGCTGCGTTTGGGAACGGTCACACAAGGCGCATTGCCTGCGCCTGAAGAACTGGCTTATAAAGAATATCAGCCTGAATTTATTTGTATAAATTCATTATCATAGACACATTTAAAATAGTTTGGAAAGTTGGCTGGTGATACAATTGTAAGCGCGCCTTTAGATAAACGATAAAGATTGAATTGATGAAAAAATTAATATTTACCCTGTTGGGTTTGGGAATAGCTGTACAGGCAGTGCAAGCCGCGAGTGCTGAACAGTATGCTCGTGATGTAGAAAAAATTTCTAGTCAATATAGTGTGGATATGAAGTTATTTTTACGCAGTTTAGATGCTAAAACTTCTCAATTTTCAGCACAACAACAGCAGCAATTTTGTGGAATTGTCAAAAAATACGTCGACGATTTGTATCAAACTACAGATCAAAACCGTGCGTACTTACCACCTTCTGCACAATCTATGACTAAGCAAACAGTGATCGATAAAGTGATAGTGTCACCAGAAATGCAATTATTGAAAAAATATAATATTCAGTGTGATTTGAAATAGGTGAAAAATGTCTGGATTTGTGGCTGGTACTTTAATTCATACAGATCAGGGGCTTCTTCCGATTCAGAATATTAAAGTCGGTGATTTGGTATTATCTAAATCTGATAGTAGCGTTATTGAATATAGAAATGTGACAGAAGTAAGTGGTTTACTTTCCGAAGAAATTTTACGTATAAGTTGCTTTAAAAATGCTCAAATAGAAGAATCTTACCCAGTAATTTATACTCAATTTGCAGCTGCATCACAATTGTTTTGGGTGGAATCTACTGTTGAAGTTCAGGCATTTCGAAAATGGATTGTTGCTTCAAAGCTTGATGGTTGTAGTTTGTTGTCAAATATAAGTGACGAAAAGAGTTTAAGATTTTTGGATTCACATACTGTTTGGTATGGTTGCTTGGAGGGTGGTTTGAGTGTGGGTGGTTGTTTTGAACTCACATTTGAGGAAACTCGTGAACTTGATATGATTATTCAGTTTACAGATGATAATTATTACTTTGTTAATCATAATAAATACAATTCAGATTACTATATATTGGAATCGCAAATTATAAAATCAGATTACATTAATGATAGGGCAGTGGATTATATCTATAATACACATTGGAATGTACCAAAACCAAAGAAATTAGCAGTGAGAACATATAATTTAGAAATTGACGGATATAATTCTTATTTTATTGGAGAGGATGGTTTATGGGTGCATAGTTAATTGGCTATTTGATTTATATGTAGAAAATAATTAAATCAAATAGACCAAATCAAACATATTTTTGAATATTAAAAATACTCAAAACAAGATTTAACGGTGTGGGTATTAAGCAAGTTTTGCTTTAATTTTTGCAGAAACTTGAGAAGGATCGGCGCGCCCGGCTATGAGCGGACGCAGAGAGTTCATCACCTTACCCATATCTTTCATGCTAGTAGCTTCTTGCGCAGTAATAGTCTGTGCAATGATGGAATCAAGTTCTTCCTCAGTCATAGCTTCTGGTAGAAATTGAGATAAAACCTCAAGTTCGGCTTGTTCCTTACTAGCTAAATCTTCTCGACCAGCGCCTTCAAAGGCTTTGATCGATTCTTTACGTTGTTTGATTTGCTTTTCAATGACCGCAAGAACCTGAGTATCGTCAAGCTCAATGCGTTCATCGACTTCAATTTGCTTGATTGCTGCCTGTAGACTACGAATTACCGTTAACTTGCCCATTTCTTTAGCACGCATAGTTGCTTTCAAAACATCAGTTATTTGGTTTTTTAAAGTAGTCATTTATTTTGTCCAGGTTAGTCAATCAATCACAAATTAATCTTAGTAAAGGCGAGTCGTGCGTACTGATTCACGCGCCAATTTCTTTTGGTAGCGTTTAACAGCAGCAGCTTTTTTGCGCTTACGTTCTTGAGTAGGTTTTTCGTAGAATTCGCGTTTACGAACATCAGCAAGAACACCCGCTTTTTCGCATGAACGTTTGAAACGACGGATAGCTACGTCTACTGGTTCGCCTTCTTTCAATTTAACTTGTGGCATGAAGAATCCTCATTAAGTTATGGATAAGATCTAGGGCGAAATTGCCTTCGATCACAAGTGAAGGTCAGTATTTTACTCATTTACATCTCATACCACAAGTCTATAATAGGCTTCGCAATAGATTTGATACAGGTTATAGGCAGTTTAATGATCGTTTTAGGCTTAGAAACATCTTGTGATGAAACAGGGCTCGCATTGTATGACAGCGAGTTGGGTTTGCGCGGGCAAGTGCTGTATAGCCAAATTAAACTGCATGCAGAATATGGCGGCGTCGTGCCGGAGCTGGCTTCGCGTGACCATGTGCGCAAATTAATTCCTTTAATCACCCAATTGCTGGCAGACAGCGGCATTAAAAAATCTGAAATTGACGCCATTGCCTATACCCGCGGGCCAGGTCTGATGGGCGCGCTCATGACAGGCGCGCTGTTTGGCCGAACTTTAGCCTTTGCGCTGAATAAGCCGGCGATTGGCGTGCATCATATGGAAGGTCATATGCTGGCGCCATTGCTGTCCAAAACTCCGCCAGAATTTCCATTTGTCGCTTTGCTGGTGTCGGGCGGCCATACACAGCTCATGGCTGCGTATGGCATTGGCCAATATGAACTGTTGGGCGAATCTATTGATGATGCAGCAGGCGAAGCCTTTGATAAAGTCGCGAAAATGATGGGTCTGCCTTATCCGGGCGGGCCGAATATTTCTAAGCTGGCTGCAGCTGGTGACATGAATGCATTTGCATTTCCACGCCCAATGCTGCATCAAGGTTTAGATTTTTCTTTCAGTGGTTTGAAAACAGCAGTATCTGTGCAATTGAAAAAAGTGGAAGGCGAAGGCCGCGAAGCCGATATTGCGGCTTCATTCCAAGAAGCATTGGTGGATACACTGGTGAAAAAATCAGTGAAAGCATTAAAGCAAACCGGCTTGCGGCGTTTGGTGATTGCTGGCGGTGTAAGTGCCAACAGCCGCCTGAGAGAACGCTTAGAAGCCGACCTGGCTAAAATTCGTGCCCATGTGTTTTATGCAGAGCCTGCATTGTGTACCGATAATGGCGCCATGATTGCTTTTGCGGGTTATCAGCGCTTAAAAGCAGGACAGCATGATGGCTTGGCGGTAACCACAACACCGCGCTGGCCGATGACGGAATTGAGCAATCCTGAACAAGGTTAAGTACTGAATCACACAAACCGATATAAAAAAGCCCAGACATGAGATCTGGGCTTTTTTATATCGGTTATAAGACTATTTTAGGGAAATTGATTTCTTGATGCGAAAGGCAGTTGAAGTAAATGCAAGCTCGCTGAGGAGTGAAATCGGTTTAGATACGAATAGTGGATAAAAATTTTAAAGATAGTTGGATTGACTGTATTTTTCGTTAAGAAGATGAAAATGGAATTTTAGTTTTATAAATTCTGCCAATCGATTAATTCAAGAGGGGTTTTTCAAAAAAATAACCGTTGTCTCTGCAGTCTACGTTCGCTATTTATGGGGTGGAAAGGGGATAAAAATAATGTGCTGATGAATCATAAAAGTATTTAAGTCAGTATCTTAATTATGCTTATTTTGTGGGTAAGACCTGTAATATCAACATGTTTTTGTGAAAAAAGGCTCTATTCAAAATAAACAGGGCCTTTATTTTATTGCCGTATGAAGGAAATTAAAACTTAAAAACAGAGTTATAGATTCAATAACTGCTGTGAACCAATCCAGTGTTTAGAAAATTGATACGCTGCGCGCCCCGAACGCTGTCCGCGTCCTTGAGACCATCTTAAAGCCGCTGTCCGGGCATCTTCGGTCCATGGCAGATTGGCTTTCGCTAAATAATGTTCAGCAATTTCCAGATACAGCTTTTGGTCCATGGGGTAGAATGACAGCCACATGCCAAAACGGTCAGACAGAGAGATTTTTTCTTCAATGGCTTCCTGCGGATGCAGTTCTGTATATTGAGGGACATCCACCTTGGTTACAGGCGTGTTTTCATGCATAAATTCAGGCAGCAAATGGCGGCGGTTGCTGGTGGCGTAAATAATGAAATTGCTTGAACCTGACTGCAGTGAGCCATCTAAAACACTTTTTAAGCTGCGGTAATTTTCATCTTCTGCGTTAAAGGCCAAATCATCACAATAGACAATAAATTTTTCCGGACGGCCGGCAATGAGTTTTTGAATTTCAGGCAGATCAGACAAATCATCACGTTCAATTTCAATTAAGCGCAGGCCTTGAGATTCGTATTCAGTCAGTAGCGCGCGCACGATAGACGACTTGCCCGTGCCGCGTGAACCTGTAAGCAAAACGTCATTGGCAGGGAAGCCTTTTAAAAACTGCAAAGTGTTTTGGATGACTTTTTCTTTTTGGCGCTCAATGCCTTTTAAATCTTCCAGATACATTTTTTTTGATTGCTGAATTGCTTTCAGCTGTTTATCCTGCCATTTATAGGCAGCAGCGGTAAAGTCTGGCGCTTTTCTAAGTTCAGGAAGCGTTTGCTGCAATTGCAAAAGAACGCTGGACAGGGACTCTAAAATATTATCTGGTAAATCTAAGGTTGGCATGGGTATTCAGCTTGTGATTAATCGATGAATAGATGTAATTTTACAACAACAATGTATAGTATTTCGGCATGATATGCCAACGGAAGCAACTTTTGCCTATTGAATTAATGATCAAATTTTGCAAAAGTTTAAGCTGCATAAGAATCTAATGATTATGCAGCAGATAAAAGCCAGCGCTGAGGGATGGATATGCTATTTAAAGACTTTGCAAGGGATGTAAATCCGCACCAGGCGTACAGAATAAAAAAACTAAGCCGGCAACTGGAAACTGCAGAAAGCTATGCCGAGTGGAAAAGCATTGCGCTGAAAATTGATGAGGAATCTGGCGCTCAAGAGTGGAAGCTGGATAATTGCTCTCCCTACTTTGATGCAGAAATTATTGTGCACCGTTTGGCTTTGCTGAGGCGCTACCGCCAGCAAAAGCGCACTCGCGATCTGATGTATATTTTGAGTGAAGGCTTAACTTACGATATTGCGAATATTGGCCATCCATTGCTCTTTTCCGTAACGCATGTCGGGACAAAAAAAATTATTGAAGATTATGTTTCGGAAGTCAGTGAAGGCTTGGCTTTTATCGCTTCCGAAGACTGTGAATGTTTAACATCAGAAGAAAAAATTGGTTTCTTTGAACAGTGCCAAAAAGCTTTTGGACAGCCTGCCATGATGTTCTCTGGCGGGTCAACCCTCGGCCTGTTTCATACAGGCGTCTGCAAGGCGCTGATGGAACAGGATTTAATGCCTAAAGTGCTGTCTGGTTCGAGTGCCGGCGCCATCATGACCGGCATGCTGGGCGTGTCAAAGCCGTCTGAGTTTATGGAAATTTTGAAGGGGCATAATTTTTACAGTGAAGCCTTTCACTTTAGAAAGCTCAGCGATTTGCTGCGCGGCAATGGCGGATTGGCGGATGTAAAATATTTAAAGAATTTTCTCAAAGAAAATTTAGGGGATATGACCTTTGCAGAGGCGAAAAAAACCTCTGGGCTGAATATCAATATTGCGGTTGCGCCCTATGATGCTTCGCAGGATGCGCGCATTATGAACGCATATACTGCGCCGGATTTGCTGGTGTGGAGTGCTGTTCTGGCTTCTTGCGCAGTGCCAATTCTATTTCCGCCAGTTAAGCTGACAAGCAAGCGCTATGATGGTCAATTCACGCCTTATATGGCATCTACCCGCTGGGTGGATGGCAGTGTGCGCAGTGATTTTCCGCAGGAGAAAATGGCGCGCTTATACAACATCAATTATACGATTGCCAGTCAGGTGAATCCGCATATTGTGCCCTTTATGCAAAATGATATTTCCCGCTTCCGCAAAGACATGCTGAGCTGGCCTGAGCGGATTATCCGCCGGCAGGGCAAGGTGATTACTAAAGGGGTGATGGATTTTGCCCGTGAACGTGTAGGCAGTGTGCCGCCGATACGCCGTTTGCTGGATCATGGCTATGGCGTGGTTGATCAGCGTTATTATGGCGATGTAAATATTGTCGGTAAGCAGAGCCTGCGCCATTACAGCTATATGCTGCAAAACCCGCGCCCATATTTATTTAAAGTGTTGCAGCGAGAGGGTGAACGGGCGACTTGGCCGAAAATTTCACTGATTGAAACCCATGCGCGGGTTGGAAAAACCATTCAGCATTGTTTAGAGCTGCTGCATTATCAAAAATCACCTGAAAAGCAGCATGCAGAATTTATTGCAGTGTGATCAGGATTTATTGCAGACAGCTGTATATCGCTTAAAAGCCAAAGCCCAGAGTTTGAATTTTGGACGGTACTTGTATCAGCTGCAAAATGCGTCTAACGGTGATCAAGTTAATTCCTCCTGTTTTTGGCTCAAAGGGCAGTCCATGCGGGAAGATGGCTTTGAACATGCACAGCAAGGGTTTTTACAGGAACTTGCGCTGTATCAGCAGTGGTCTCTGCAGCGTCACAGTTTTTTGCTGCCGCATCGCATTATCTCGGTCAATCAGCTGGATCACCGGCAGTTAATTCAAGCAGACCATCTGCATCCGCAACTATTGCTGTTGCCTCATGCAGAATCGATTTTTAGTCGGGATTCGAATCAATTCAATTTAAGCCAAATTAAAGCGCTGATGATAGAGATTGTTAGCGCCTTAGCGCAGTTAACTGAGTTCGGGTGGCTGCATGCAGATCTAAAAGCAGCGCACTTTGTGCGCTATCAAGGGCAGGTGAGGCTGCTGGATTTTGAACAGGCCGTGCCGATAGCGTCTGCAAAGCGCCCGGCTATGAACGCAACACCGCGCTATATGGCGCCGGAGTTATTCCACGGGCAGCTCAAAAGTGTGCAAAGTGATCTTTACGCCTTAGGCATTGTGCTGCTGGAATGGCTGACAGCTCAGCGTTTGCAGGCCCATACATATGAAGATTGGGCTGTTTTGCATTGTCAGCGGTTAACAATTGATCTTCCACAGCAATTTATATTTTTCGAACCGATATTGCGAGATATGCTTGCGAAGCAAAAAACGCAGAGAATGCGTGATTTTTCGCAAATAAAAATGCGCTTAATATCTGAAAATGTTTAAGAAATCTCCAAATTATCTTTTTTGATTTTTATTTAAGCAATCAAAATGCTTTTTTCTAAAAAAGGCTTGTCATGTACAGGTGATCTCTATAATATACACAGCCATTGGGGACGTGGCGAAATTGGTAGACGCACTGGATTTAGGTTCCAGCGCCGCAAGGTGTGAGAGTTCGAGTCTCTCCGTCCCCACCACTTAAAGCTTAGATTTAAGTTTAAGCATTAAGAAAATAGAGGATTGGTGTAATGGTAGCATGACGGTCTCCAAAACCGTTCGTCAAGGTTCGAGTCCTTGATCCTCTGCCAAGCTTTAAAAGACTGACTTTGTGTCAGCACCCTGATGGGGACGTGGCGAAATTGGTAGACGCACTGGATTTAGGTTCCAGCGCCGCAAGGTGTGAGAGTTCGAGTCTCTCCGTCCCCACCATCAAGTATTAAAGCAAGGTTGTTGGCCTTGCTTTTTTATTGCAAGTTTTAAAGCGGCAGTATGTTGTTAAAGAAGTCCACTTATATTGTATATAATTGGCACCCAGCTGGGGACGTGGCGAAATTGGTAGACGCACTGGATTTAGGTTCCAGCGCCGCGAGGTGTGAGAGTTCGAGTCTCTCCGTCCCCACCACTTAAAGCTTAGATTCAGGTTTAAGCATTAAGAAAATAGAGGATTGATGTAATGGTAGCATGACGGTCTCCAAAACCGTTCGTCAAGGTTCGAGTCCTTGATCCTCTGCCAAGCTTTAAAAAGACTGACTTTGTGTCAGCACCCTGATGGGGACGTGGCGAAATTGGTAGACGCACTGGATTTAGGTTCCAGCGCCGCAAGGTGTGAGAGTTCGAGTCTCTCCGTCCCCACCATCAAGTATTAAAGCAAGGTTGTTGGCCTTGCTTTTTTATTGCAAGTTTTAAAGCGGCAGTATGTTGTTAAAGAAGTCCACTTATATTGTATATAATTGGCACCCAGCTGGGGACGTGGCGAAATTGGTAGACGCACTGGATTTAGGTTCCAGCGCCGCGAGGTGTGAGAGTTCGAGTCTCTCCGTCCCCACCACTTAAAGCTTAGATTCAGGTTTAAGCATTAAGAAAATAGAGGATTGATGTAATGGTAGCATGACGGTCTCCAAAACCGTTCGTCAAGGTTCGAGTCCTTGATCCTCTGCCAAGCTTTAAAAGACTGACTTTGTGTCAGCACCCTGATGGGGACGTGGCGAAATTGGTAGACGCACTGGATTTAGGTTCCAGCGCCGCAAGGTGTGAGAGTTCGAGTCTCTCCGTCCCCACCATCAAATATTAAATCATGGGTTTATTATTGATTTAATAGCTGTTTTTTTAAACAGAAATATGTGAAAAAGTCCATTTATCTTGTTATAATTGGCGACCTAAGGGGATATGGCGGAATTGGTAGACGCACTGTGTTCAGGTCGCAGCGCCTTCTGGGCGTGAGAGTTCGAGTCTCTCTATCCCCACCAGAATTTAACTTCATATAGCCTTATATGAAGTAAAAAGCCTTAATTCAAAAGAATTAAGGCTTTTTTTATTGCTTAATTTAATGTTTGGGACGCCGTTGATTAGGCTGAAGTTCAACCGATTTTAACGGTTAAACTTGGGATGAAATAAAAAGAAAACTGATGCATCGGGAATTGAAGCAAAATTAGATCTTGTTGAATCTATTGAAATACTCTTTCTTAGTGCAAGTGACAGCCGTATAAAACGGGCAATAGGTGTCTAAATTTTTGGCGGCTATTCAACGTTTTCTTTTTTTATCAGCACACATCAGTCTGCAAAGGGCTGGGTAATCAGGCGCTGCCTAATTCAACTTGCAAAATTTCATCATGCTTGGAACAAAGCTTGCGGCCATATGCAAAGATAATCTAAATAAAGCCTTGAACACCCTGCAGGATGGGGTGGCTGTATCTGAATAAGTATGGTTTTTGCCCTGGCCGCCTGTAGATTCGGTGTACCATAGGGTGCGGAGATCAAACTCAATATTATATTTCTGTGATTAATCAAAGCGCATTAAGAAGCCCCCCATTCATTGTTAGGCGCGGGAAGATTTATTTATAAATGATAAAGTTCAATAAACACTGATGATTGGTTTGTACAACAAAGTCAGAGGCAGAGTTTATAGCCTTGTGTTTTATTGCCTGAGGCAAGATAAAGCTGCAGTGCTGTAAAATATAAGCCCTCACAGTGGAGGGCCTAGGTTCGAAAAATCCATTTTTCTCGATCAAAAATTGGCAGATGAATTATGCTTTTAAGTGATCCTCAAATTCTTCGCCCAGCTGCATGGCCAAAGCATTGCCGGAGAGGTCACAGGTGACTAAGCCGTATTCTTTTTTAAAACTGAATGAGAAGCCGCGGTTGTCTGCTAAGCTGCGGACGTTATAGCCTAATTTTTCAAGCCAAAGACGAAATGCGATCAGATTTTTTGCTTTAACCACTTTTTTCACGAGAGAACTCCTTATTCATTGATAAATATTTAATAGGGATGGTTAAATATTTTTTAAAGGGCAAAATGGAACTTTTTATAAAATTACATTTTTTTGCTGAATAAATAAACAATGAAATTGGTTAAAATGATAAGGATTTTAAATTAAATATATAATTTATAATCTATTTTATAGAGTGTAACTAATTATGATTGCATTGGTAAAACAAACTTAAATGCAATGAAAAATATATTATTCAAGGTTATGCTGTATTAAATCTGAATGTAAATCATACAGCTGATCAAAATCAAAACGCGATAAAACGCGATAAAAAGAATAAAGTATGCAGTTAGCGCTAAAATGCGGTCTTTGATCAAGGCATCATTCTTTCAGCATGATGCAGGATTTTTTGCGCTGTATATTTGAGTTTGCAAGTAAAGCCAAACCGAAGAGGGGAAATAGTCATGCGGTCTGAAACCATTGAACAATTCGTTGCCAATCAAATTGACAGAATGACGCAAAGTGATAAAGATCCAGCCGCGGTGATGCTGGGCCATGAAGACTGGCTGATTTTTTCTGCTGAATCGAAGGTCGCCTATACGCCATTTGGCAGTGCGCGCCGTTATCAGCCGGCATTGGGTGGGCTGCTTTTGGTCCGTGTGGATGAAATGCATGCAGTCCGTGTGGTGACACAGGCGGAACTGGATGCATTCGCTGAAACAAATCAAATTTTATGATAGAAAAATTCGAGTTTTAGCACTTGGATATTGCTTAAAGTCCGAGTCTTTTTCCTTAGAACTGATCTTTCATTTCTCTTAAGCGCTGAAACTCTTCTGCATTGTCCGCTCGGAGAAAAGGATTGGTTTCAAGTTCTAATTCAATTGTGCTGGGCAGAGTGCACTGTCCCAGCATGCGCAGCGCTTCAACACGATCAAAACGCTCTCTGATGGCCATATTGTCGGGCTCTGCATGCAGTGCAAACTGCGCATTGGATAATGTATATTCATGCGTGCAATAGACCTTGGTCCGCGGCGGCAGGGCAGCCAGCCGGTTTAATGAGTGGAACATTTGCGGATGGGTTCCTTCAAAGACGCGCCCGCAGCCCATTGCAAACAGTGTATCACCGCAGAACAGCACATCTAAAGCATCAATAAAATACACAATATGCCCAAGGGTATGGCCTGGAACAGCGATAATATCGATCTTTAAGCCGTGAAATTCAAAATGGTCTTCATCTGCCAAGGGGTGAGTGATAAATGGAATTTTAGATAATTCATCCCGCGGGCCATAAACAGGTATATTGCGCTCACTGATCAGCTCCGGCACGCCGCCAACATGGTCTTTGTGCCAGTGTGTCAGCCAAATTTGCGCTAAGTTCAGCTGATGCGCTTGGCAGTATTGTTCAACCAAGCCCGCTTCTGTCGGATCGATGGCAATAACATCTTGAGAATCTTTATGTTCTAAAAGCCAGATGTAATTTTGAAGCGCATTTTTAACATCTATGCAGTGAATTTTAAAAGACATAGGGCTTACTTCTTAATTTTTTGCATAAATTCAACTTATCATGTAAAGCGCATTGCTAATACTGCAAAAATTGAATATTTGCGGGTGTTAATATCAAAAAATACGGAAACTGTCCGGCATCGGCATTCTGCTGAATCCGCTTCATTCTTGATCCGTGTAAACGCTGACGGCATCGCCGATGGTGTAAAAATGCCCGCCAGCCACATGATGCAGGCTTTTCCATTCATCTGCGGCATCCTGATAGTGCCAATGGCCATCCCTGAAAACCCGCTCATCTGCATAAGCGCCGATCACCTTGCCAATAAATAAATCATGCGTCTGCTGATTATGCGGTTCTGGAATGAGTTCGCATAGAAGCCAGGCGGCGCATCCTTCAACAACAGGAATATTGGAATGCGGAAATTTAAACAGTTCAGCCCCAGAATGGCGCAGTTTCTCAGGTGCATCCTTGAGGCTGATCATGCCTAAGGCATACACCATTTTCAGCTGTTTTAGCGTGGGAACTTGCAGTGCGAAGTATCCTGAATTTTCAATAATTTCCCGGGTTTTTGTGCTCTTATCCAGCACGACTGTGATTTTAGCGGGGCTGAACTCCAGCGCGCAGGCCCAAGCGGCTGTCATGACATCGGTATGTTCATGATCCTGAGCCGAAACCAGCACTGTTGGCCCATGATTGAGCAGGCGGTATGATTTTTCTAATTCAACGGGAAGAAGATGTGTAAGCATGCAGTGAACCTGAAATCTAAATGGATTTAATAAACTGAGGGAACGCTGATTGAAGCTTAAACCATCAAGCAGGGACTGCAAAGCTTGTAATTCTGCACTGCGCATAAACATGAAGCTGAAGAAGATATCATCAAGAGGCGGGGAATAAATACAAAATAGCTGTGGCCGGCTGAATGGGTGCTCTTGGGCAACGTTGAGCTGAAAGCGTATAATAGAGCTAGAAATTTAAAGGAAAGCTCATGAATACACCAATAATGCTGAATATCGCAGTATTTATTGCACTCTTGTTGTTGCTTGCGCAGATGCATAAAACCCAATGGAGCCTGTCAAAGAAAGTTTTTGCCGGTTTAGGGCTAGGTGTGATTTTTGGTTTAGGACTGCATGCCGTTTACAGCAGTTCACCTGATATTTTAAAAGACTCGATACAGTGGTTCAATATTGTTGGCAATGGTTATGTCAAGCTGCTGCAGATGGTGGTGATGCCGCTGGTGTTTATTTCCATTTTAGGGGCGGTTATTAGGCTGCATGATGCCAGCTCATTAGGCAAAATCAGTATTTTAAGTATCGGCACACTGCTGCTGACTACTTTTATTGCCGCTTTTGTCGGGGTGATGGTAACCAACTTATTTGGCTTAAGCGCTGCCGGTTTGGTGCAGGGTACTCAAGAGACCGCGCGTTTAAACCAGCTGAATACAGAATACATCTCGAAAGTGACAGATTTAAGCGTGCCGGATTTGGTGCTGTCATTTATTCCAAGCAATCCTTTTGCTGAACTGACAGGCGCGAACCCGACATCCATCATCAGTGTAGTGATTTTTGCGGTGATGCTGGGGATAGCAGGGATCAAGCTCATTAATGAAGAGCCTGAAAAAGGGCGCCGTGTATTAACTGCCATTGAAACGCTGCAAGGCTGGGTGATGAAGCTGGTGCGGATTGTCATGCTGCTGACGCCATATGGTGTATTTGCTTTAATTACCAAAGTGGTCGCCAGTTCAAATTTGGCGGATATTTTGAATCTCGGCGGGTTCTTGGTCGCGTCTTATATTGGCCTTGCGATTATGTTTGCGGTGCATGCGGTCATTTTGGCGCTTACAGGCATGAATCCTTTTAAATTCTTTAAAAAAGTCATGCCGGTCTTGGCCTTTGCTTTTACCAGCCGTTCCAGTGCAGCCAGCATCCCCTTGAATATTGAAGCGCAAACCCGCCGTATTGGCGTGCCTGAGTCAATCGCCAGCTTTTCTGCGTCATTTGGCACCACCATTGGTCAAAATGGCTGCGCAGGACTGTATCCAGCGATGCTGGCTGTGATGGTCGCGCCGACGGTTGGCATCAATCCTTTAGACCCATTATGGATACTGACTTTAATCTGTGTGGTGACACTCAGTTCAATTGGTGTTGCGGGTGTGGGCGGCGGAGCGACTTTTGCGGCTTTAATTGTCCTGCCCATTATGGGCTTGCCTGTGACTTTGGTGGCGCTGCTGATCTCGATTGAGCCTTTGATTGATATGGGGCGGACTGCGCTGAATGTCAGCGGGTCGATGACGGCAGGCACAGTGACCAGCCAGCTGCTGGGGCAAACGAATAAAACAATTTTCAATCAAGAAGATGTAGATTTAACACACGTTTAAAGACACAATCTGACTATAAGGTTAAATTTAAAAGCCAATGCATCCGTGTTGGCTTTTTCACATACATATCAAAGATGATGAAAAATCAGTGATCAATCAGGGAAAAGCACAGATGAAAATGTATCAGGTCGATGCATTCACCAAGCAGCTGTTTAAGGGCAATCCGGCAGCGGTAATTGTATTGGATCATTGGCTGGATGAAGCAGCCATGCAGAATATTGCTTTGGAAAATAACCTCTCTGAAACAGCATTTGTGAAAATGCTGGATTCGTTGAATTATGAAATCCGCTGGTTTACCCCCACGACAGAAGTCGATTTTTGCGGGCATGCGACATTGGCCAGTAGCTATGTCATTTTTAAAGATTTTACCGACGCTCAAACGATTCAGTTTCACGTTAAAAAATTGGGCATCTTTACTGTAGTACAGGCAGATGACGGCCAAATTCAGATGAATTTCCCCATGCGCCGGGCGCAGGCAGTGACGGAATATCCTGATCTTTTAAGGCAAGCGTTGACTAAACCCTTTAAGCAAGTGTATTTGAATGCCCAAGCTTATATTGTTGAATATGAAAATGTTCAGGATATCTTGGATGAGCAGCCTGATTTTGAATTGCTGAAACAGTTAGGCCGCATCCGTACAGCTATTACCGCTTCAGATGGCGATGTTTGTGTGGATGTTGCAATTACATCAGGCAATCAGCAGTATGATTGTGTATCCCGCTATTTTGCTCCTGGCAACGGCATTAATGAAGACCCTGTGACCGGTTCTATTCATACAGGGATTGTCCCGATTTGGGCCGATAAATTGGGCAAAAAAGAACTTACTGCGTATCAGGCTTCGGCGCGGGGCGGTGAGCTGTATTGCCGCATTTTGGAAAATGACCGTATCGAGATTTCGGGCTATGCCAAGCTGTACATGCAGGCAGAAATTTTTACGGATTGCTAGCTTTCGCTAAAGCTTAAGCAGGCATTCAATTTTGCTTGATAGCTTGATGTGTGCTGGATTCATATGGCAAATGTATTAAAAGTACGGCAGATTTAAAAAAATTCTGTATATAATGAGAATCATTCTCTAAAATAAACAGCATTACAAATTAATAGACTTGATTGGAAAGATTTTATCCATGCGTTTTAAACAGCTTACTCTCTCACTTTTTTTTCTTGGCTGCAGCTCAGCAATTTTTGCACAGCCGGTTTTGGTTAAAACAGAACAGGATATTGAAGAATATAAATTAGACAACGGTTTTCGTATTATTCTGGCGCAGAATAATAAAGAAAATAAAATTTTTATGAACACGGTTTATAAGACTGGTTCATTGAATGATCCGCAAGGCAAAGGCGGCTTGGCGCATTTGCTGGAGCATTTGGCTTTTAAGGGCACGCAGAATGTCAAAGGCGATGAGTTTCAGCGCAGACTGGATCAGTACACCTTAATGACCAATGCCAGCACGGACTATTATTCGACCAAGTACACCAATATTGTGCGCCCAGAACAGGCGGCTTTGAATGAAGTGATTCATCTTGAAGCGGAGCGCATGGATAAACTGGTGCTGCAGGAAAAATATGTTCCTTCTGAAATTTCGATTGTGAAGCGGGAACGTGAAGTGCGTTTAGACCAACCTTTTGCTGTGTTGATGGATCAGGTGTTTAAAAGCGCATATGGCAATCAGCACTTGGGGCGTTTGCCCATTGGCGATCTGAAAGAACTGCAGTCCATCAACATGCAGGAGCTGAATCAGTTCTACCGTGCGTGGTATGCGCCGAACAATGCGGTCATGGTGCTTTCCGGCAAGTTTGATAAAGCTGCGGTGCTGAAGCAAATTGATGCGCAATTCAGCCCAATCGCATCACGCGCTGTGCCTGCGCAAGCGGTTGTGCCTAAACTGGATGGCAGCAAGATCAAACAGCGCCAGTTCAGCGTGCAAAAAGGCAGTGATTTCGCCAAATTCAATATTTATCTGAATGGCGTAGATCAGGCCATTGTGCCTGCGCTGTCAGTATCCCCCGCGCTTTATACGCTGCAGCCCAGCGGCCATCTATATCAAAGTATCGTAGAAACTGGTTTAGCGACAGGTGTTGCGGCATCAACGTGGCTGGATAAGGATTTTAACTTGGTCTTTTTAGGCGCTGTGTATGCGCCCAATCATGATGCCGCCAAAGTTCAAGCGCAGTTGAATCAAGGGGTAGAGCAGAGCAAAGCCTTTGATGATACAGAGCTGAATCGGGTAAAAAGCATGACCCGAAATCAGGCCGACAGCATTAAAAATAATGCAGCGGCATTAGGTTCCCGCCTCAGTGATTATTATGCGGCGTATAATGGCGACTGGACGCGTTATTTTAAAGATTTAGAGGATATTCAAAAGCTGACGCCAGCCGAGGTGAATCAAACTTATAAAGCCTTTTTAAAGCCTGAATACCGTATTAGCGGGAATATTCTGCCGACACCGGAAGATCAGAAAAAGGCAATGGAGCAGAAAAAAGCTCAGCCCGCTAAAACACTGGGTCAGCAGGATGCTGCAGAAGAGCCGCTGAAAGATGCCAGTGCTTATAAAGAGGAAGTGAAGCAATATGTTCAGCAGTCAAAAACATACCTAGAGCAGAAAGAAAAACAGATTCAGCGCGGCAAGCTTAAAAATGGCATTCAATATGCGCTGTACCCGACAACGACGCGTGACGACAAAACCTATGCCTCGATTGCTTTGGATTTTGGCACGGCAGAGTCGCTGATGAATAAAGATGTGACTTTGGATTTGACCGCTTATTTGCTGTTCCGCGCATCGGAAGGCAAGAGCTTGCAGCAGATTGCGGACAAGATTATTGAATCAGGCGGTTCAGCCAGTGTCAGCGCCAGCGGCAATGGTTTCACTATTCAAATTTCTGCCAAAAAAGACAAATTTGAAGAATTCTTTAAATATTTCTTAGAGGCGGTGAAGACCCCTGTTTTTGAGCAGGCGCAGTTTGACTTGATTAAGTCACAAAGCTTGTCTAGCTTAGACCGTCCCTATACAGAGCCCGATACGGTTGCTGCTTTAAACATGGCGCGTTTAATTGAAACGCATCAGCCGGGTGATTTGCGCTACCACTTTGAGCCGGAACTGGTGAAAAAGCAGTATCAGGCGGCGACACGCGAGCAGGTGCAGCAGCTGTATCAGCAATTCTTTAAAACCAATCATGGTCAAATTGCCATTACTGGTGATTTTGATGCCAAGAAAATTCAAAAATTATTGAAATCTGAATTTGGCAGCTGGACTACAGCGGAGCCTTATGAGCGCCTAAGTGATGACTATACCGCCTATAGCGGGCAGAAAGTGCATGCGCTGTCAGAGCAGCGCGAGTTCGGCAGCTATCAAGCTCTGCTAACCGTTCCTGTCGGCAGTGATCATCCAGACATGCCTGCATTGCAAATTTTCCGGCACATTTTAGGCGATTCGCAGCTATCGTCACGGTTGGCGCAGGAGCTGCGTGAGAAAAACGCGCTGGTTTACGGCTTTGGCGCAAATATGAATTTTGACAGCTGGACAGATTCCGGCGCCTTAATGATCAGCGCAAATTATACGGCTGGGAAATCAGCGCAAGTTTCGCAGACGGTGCATAAAGTGCTGCAGGCTTTATTGGACAAGGGTGTGACGGAGCAGGAGCTGGAGTCTGCAAAAGCGTCTATGCTGAAAAAGCGCGTGACTGCTTTGGAAGATGAACGCCGTATTCACAGCATGCTGATTCCTCAGCTTGAAAAAGGGCGTGATTTGCTTGACCGCGAAAAGCGTGATCAAGACATTGCGAAATTAACCAAGGCAGATGTTGATGCTGCGATTAAAAAATACATCCGTCTAGATCAGCTGGTCGAGGTGATGGCGGATCAGTACGGTAAAGCGCAAACGCCCAATAAAAAATAATTTGATACAATGTTCATTGCATTCAGCAAAAAACTCCCAGAGCTTGACGCTCTGGGAGTTTTTTTACTTCTGCTGCTGAAGTTTCTGTTTTATAGCTTGTGCATTTGAAGCGGCAGTCAGCCCGCCGCAAATTTACATACGGTAAAACTGTTTGGCATTATGTCTAAAAACGTGTGAAAGCGCATCTGGATCATAAGCTGCAACGGCATCACTGAATGCATCGATAATATTCACCAGTGACGTGCTGACGCTGTCCATAGGAAAATTGGACGCAAAAATGACACGGTATTTGCCAAAGCAGTTCAGCACATGATGAATCATCGGATATGCCAAATCAAAAACTTCATCTTTGCTGGCTAAACGGCGTTCTTTATGAAAACCGTGGCCTAAGATCGGCATAAATAAGCCGGACATTTTAGTGTAGACATTGGGACAGCGCGACAGTTCCGCGGTATCATCCTGCCAGCGGAATAAAATATTTTCCCGAGCTGTTTGGGTGATGCCTGTATGCGCGCCAACAGGGCCAAACAGGCCGGCAGGTGTGCCAAAGTGATCTAATATAATTGACGTCTCAGGAAACGCTTTAGCCAGTTTGATTAAATCTGGCAGCTGAGTGGAATAGACCCATGCGTCAAAGCTTAAATCTAGAGCCGCCAGTGCTTCAAAACCCTTCATGAATTTTTTATTGACATATAAATGCGGCTCATCAGCCCAAGCATGAATTTGACGGTCTTCATGCGCCGCCGCCATTTTGCGTATGCCGCGGAATTTTGGCGACGCTTTTTGATGCAATTTTAAAATTTTCTTAAAGCTGCTGTCTCTCGGGTCTGCTGTGCCGACAATTGCGCCAAGCTTCAAGCCTTCCTGTGCAAAAGGCAGTTTAGAGATAAACTCAGTTTCGCCAATGACGCCTTTGCCCTTATGGTCATGCCAGCTGGCTTCAACATGCACCACTTGCTCTACGGCATAGCGGCCAATATCCGCTTTATAATCGGCAGGTAAATAGGGCGATGTGACATGCTGGGTCAGTCCGAGTGTTTCTATCAGATCGCTGGGTTTCAGCATGCGCATCATTTTGTCCAGCAGCTTGGGGTGCTTGCCCAGCAGTTTTACCGCGGTGGCTGCCGCATGCGGTGTGCTGTAGGGGTCCCATTGGTGAATGTGCGCATCAATGATGCCAAAATCGAGCTGCTGCATGGCGTTCCCTAATGTGCAGTATTGTGGTGTTGAACAAAACTTTTATCATAAAAAAGCCGCAGATCTGCAAAAAAGATGACAAAACGCTGCGTATTTTAAGGCGGTGAATGCTATTCAATCAAAACAATAAAAGCCCCGAAGGGCTTTTAAATGCGTTTGCGTGCATTCAGCAGGACTGAATGACTTGGTCAAAACTCAAGGCGTTCAGTGCTTATGATCGTGATCATGCTTGTTGGCATGGAATTCTTCATTATGGCGGAAGCGCAAATAGTTTTCGAACTGTTCACAGTATTCATCGTAGTTGTCTTCCAGCATCATTTGGAATTGCTGCAAGATATATGACATGACTTGATCTTTGGCATCGCGCATTTCATTGCCATCTTTGAAGTTATTGGCTGCTACCCAAGTGTTGAAACGGGCTGTGCCAAACAGCATCGCAGCGCTGATTTGCGCGCGTTTTTCAGCAGGCTTTTCTTGGCTACCTTTTTCTACGCGGCTAAATTCATTTGCAAGTTTAATAAATTCATCAGCACGTTCAAAGAAAGCCGCATTTAACGCTTCTTCTTCAGTTACATCGGTCGCATCAATCTTTTGAACCATGAATTTTTCCTGACATCTAAAATCTTAAAGGTTAATTATAGGCAAAGCCTTGCAGAAACAAAACCATTGACTTAATCTAAAAATAGCCTAAGCAAATTGGAAACCGCCATGCAAGATGCAATTGCAGTACAAAGTTTAAAAAGCGACATTGCGTTATTGCGTCAAAATATTTGGCCGCCGGCAAATTTAGCCAATGTTGAAGGCTTGCCCATTTACTACGGCAGCAAAGAGCAAGTTGATGAATATTATCAGCAATGGGAAGGGCTGATAGAGCGGGCGCAAGTGCTGTTCCAGCCTTTTATGGAAGATGAAGTCATCGACGCCATTCATTTGCCAAGCCATTTAAATTTGCCGTTATTTTATTTTCATGTAGACCGCATCCGGATTAATAA
This sequence comes from Acinetobacter bouvetii DSM 14964 = CIP 107468, assembly GCF_000368865.1. Taxonomy (GTDB): domain Bacteria; phylum Pseudomonadota; class Gammaproteobacteria; order Pseudomonadales; family Moraxellaceae; genus Acinetobacter; species Acinetobacter bouvetii. The sequence continues at coordinate 522,953 of NZ_KB849727.1, read as the reverse complement.
AACCCGCGCCAAAGAGTCAAAAACGTTTCGCGGCATTGCAAGCTTAGTGGAAAAATGCGGCCAGTTTGAACCTCAGGAAATATCCGCCATGCATCACTGGCTGGACGCAGATGATACAGCGGCCTTGGTTGCGCACCGTGAATTTATCGACTTGCGCACTTATGTCTTTCAGTTTGGGCAGAGCGAATATACCCGTACACGGTTTTATGTGAATGGCATTGTGCTGAGTGTTGAAAATGATTTCCAGCTGGTTGATGCTCGGGATAAACCGCGCAAGCAGCGCAATGACAGTTATAGCGATCCCTTGGCTGACAATCATACTTGGAAAGTTTTTGGCAAATACCGTTAATTATCAGTTCATTTCAGATGCGCTTTGGTGAATGGCATCAATGAAGCCGGTCTGATGCTTCGGATTTATTCGAAAAATGCATTTGCACATTTACCAAAAGGGCTGCGCTTGGCTAAAGCGTTTCAAACTTTTAACAATATGCTTTTCAAGCTGCTGTTTTTCAGCTGTGATCCAGCCGAGAACAAACCATGCTTCAGGCTGCTGCTGTGTATTTTTTTCAAATAATGAATACGCGACAGATAAGTCATTAAAGCGTCCTAAGTTATCCTGCAACGGCTTAAGGGCCTTTAAATAGGTTTTTACCTTGGTTTTGGAATAGAGTGAGGATGCAAACTCTACACTATAACGCAGTGTTTTTACCCGTTTGCGCAATTGGTGTTTTTCTGCATCCTGCATGTGCGCAAATTGCGTTTGCGCACGGCAAATATGCGCATGCATTTTATCGAGCCGTTTATTCAGCGGTTTTTTGAGTTTTGGGCTTTTCTGAGGCGGTGAATAGGCAAATTCAATCAGCTCCAGTAAAAGCAGCGTTGTTGCTGATGTTTGAAATATATCAGGGATATTTACAGTTTCAGTTTCTTGAAGCAGCGGCAATTGCACAATCGGTGAACCAGCGGCAATTAACTGGGGCATGAAGCTTTCAGACAAGGCATCACGGTCGCGGGTAGTGCCAAACTGCCGAAACAAATCAGCCAGCTTTTGCTGCCAAAGGGCCGCTTTAGATACCGCAGGCGATTCAAAAGCAAAGGTTTTCAGCGCGCTGCGCAGGCGCCGTATGGCAACGCGGGTTTGATGCACATGCTCTGAACTGAATTGACCTGAAGCGATTGCGCTGGAATTTGGCAGCAGGTGTTCCAGGCAATTGGCGATGATTTTCTTCAGGGCCGTATCGCAGTCATCTGCCGCATTCAGTTTAAGGGCAGATTGATACTGAACCGGCGCTGCTGAACACGACTGCTGCAGCATTTGCCCTTTAAGCGCTTTACTGCCGCTGTCCAGCCAGATGTGATATTTTTTAATCCACGGCAGAATAGCTTGAATCAAATCGCGTATATCGCCCTGCTTGAGTTCAAATTCGATTTCATGAATCTGAAGGGCGTGGTCATTGGCTGTGATTTGTCCTTGGTCAAAAGCAATTTCAATTTCACTGCCATTGAATGACTGCAGAATCTGCTGACGCTGAATTTGTGTTTCAAATTGAACAGATAATGGGGATTGCAGGGCAGGCAAAAGTATGGCTTGCAGGCTCTTTTCCTGAAGATAGGGCTCTAAGCCGATTGAATTGGATTCGTGCGGATTCAGTTCGGTTTCAATTTCAATCCGTTCGATATTATTTTTAGGCGCTTTCAAGGTCTGCAGCCATTTTTCATTTTCTAGGCGCTGGCGCAATGAAATCTGGTGCTGCTGTAAATATAAATCTGCAGTATCAAAATATTTGGCATGCAGCTGCAAGCGCTTAGGGCTCTGCTGCTGCACATAGCGGCTTAAGGCTTTCAGTTTAGCCTGAGGAATTTGGAATTTAAGTTCAATCTCGGACATTGCAAAACAACCTTTCCCAGTAAGTTAAAAGCAGCATTACATCTTGAGTATTGACTATAAAACAAAGCGGTTGAAAAATATACAGATTGATGCAATGCGGGTGTGCGGCAGCCCGTATTGCATCTGGACGGTTCTTTCAGCCGAAGCTATTTCATAAATTTACGGCTCACCAAAAATTGTTCTGTCGCTTCTAACAGTTTTTGCGCATAAACTTCCTGCTTTGCCGTCAGCCAGCCCAATACAAACCAGTCGCTGGCTTCCAGCTCAGTTTGCTGGATATAGGCTGCTGATGAGGCTAATACTTGGTATTCCTTGGCGGCCAATTGCGCATCATTTAAGGCCTTGCTGTATTTTTGCAGATTTTTGACATCATAAATGGATGTCAAAATCGGAAAGCTGAATTTCAGCTCCTTAATTTTGGCTGCCAGTACATCCAAACTTTCAAAATTGGCAATATCAGCATCATTTAAACTGTCTTGCAGCGCTTTATATTGGCTTTGCAGGGTGTTTTGCGCAAACCATTTTAAATCATGCTGCTGCGGCTGGTCTTGCGGATTTAAACTGAACATCAGCAGTTCTAAATAGTGATGCACATTCAGTGTCGACTTGACCAAGTTATGCAGTTTTTCTTGAGCATATAAAATATCTTTGGCTAAATTTTCAGAGGTGGTCCGGTTCTGTAAAAAAGCGCCCAGCGTATTTTGCATATGTTCGAAATGATGCAATTGTTCAAACTGCTGTTCAAATGCTTCCAGCTGATAGCCCCATTTATCGGAGATATCGCTGTTCCAGTCTTTCAGCAATGAAATAGTCAGCTGCAAATGCTGCAGCGCCAGTTGCGCTTCTTCTATATGTTCTGGCGCAGCTGTTTGCGCGGACATTGCTGCAATATTTGGCAATAAGTGCTGCAGCTGCTGGCCAACCAGCTGCCGTAAGTTTTTATTGGCGGCTTCCTTTTTGCTCAGTACAAATTCTTTGGCTTTTGTGGCAGGACTGGCTGCCTGATGCATTGCTAATAAATTGCCAAGCTCGGCTTTGCTGCGCACATCCAGCCACAGCTGATATTTTTTCACCCATTCAAAACTAAACGCCAATAAAGACTGAATAGATCCGCTTTTCAGTTCAAACTCAATTTCATGCACTTCCTGTTCCGCTTGCCCGGTACGGATGCAGCCGATATCCAAGCTGACTTCAATTTCTGCATCTTGATACTGAATAACCCGTAAAGTACGGGCGATATCGGTTTCAAATTGCAGAGTGAGCTGATCCTGCTGATTGCCTAAAGCATTCTGCAGTACCGCTTGAGCCTCGGCGTGCTGTGCGTAAATTTCCAGATTCAGTTCGGGGGCTTGTTCTGATTCACCCAGATCTACATTATGTTCAAAGCGTTCAATGTGGCTTTTGCCGGCTGCTTTTAAAGTTTGAATCCAGCGGCTGCCTTCCAAGCGTTGACGCAGAGCGGCATGTTTTTGAGCCATTAATCGGTCAGGCGTATCGTAATATTTAGCTTTCAGTTGAATCTGCTGTGATTTTTTTGGATCAAGCGCCTTCAGCAACGCGGTGCGGCGCGCTTCGGGAATTTGAAATTTCAATTCAACTTCAACCATGTTTATGTCCTAATTGATAAGATCTATGTCGGCAATTTAATCGGCGCAGCGCTTGGAGCACTTGATCAAATGCCTGCAGCAATATGCATATGTCATTTTTTAGCTTTTGATTTTAACCAAAAACAAAATGCATGTAAGACTTGACGCGATGCTAAAGTGCTTAATTGAACAGAGATTAGCACCAATTTTCTGAAAAACACGCAAGCATAGGGCAATGAAATAGCCATGCAATAAATATTTACGCTCCAGCTGTACTGGCTTTTCATTGCTTGAAATTTGCGCTATGGTGATTGAAAATCATCAGGAAGATGCGAAAAATGAATGTCCAAGCGCCAGTTTCAATTGAGCCCTCATCAGAACCGTTTTTTGAATTGCCAATCCGTAACTATTCAGATTTTTACCGTTTTTATCTAACTGAGCACAGAAATATTATGAGCAGGCGCTTGCATGTGGCTGGCAGCACGATTGGGCTGTATTTTTTTTCCAAGGCTGTACGCCAGCGCAAAGCTAAATATTTTGTTTACGGCTTGGTTTCAGGCTATGCCTGTGCATGGATAGGGCATTTTGTATTTGAAAAGAATAAGCCTGCCAGTTTTAAACAGCCAATCTACAGCTTTATATCTGACTGGCGCATGCTTGCAGATGTGCTTTGCGGCAATTTGAGCTTGGCAGACCGCAGTCGAGATAAAATTGAAAGCTGAATTTCAACTACCTAAGCGGGCTGCCATGGAGAAATTCATCGCGGATTCTGCATGATGGTTATAATTATGCAGAGTTTGCAGACGTCTGATTAAAAAATATGCATATATTTATTGCTGAATCAATAACTTGAATTTTGTTCAGATTTTAATATTGCATTTTTTAAGTAATTGTTCTAATAATATTAAGATTGATATTTGAAAAAGATGAACAGCATTTGCAAGATCAATGCTTTCCAAGCCTAGAGCGACCTTTCTCTAGGCTTTTTTTATTATAAGGTTTCGGTTTTTTTAAGAAGTTTTGATTTTCTGAAAATAGGGTAGGCCTTTTAATGATTTACGCTCCCCATGCGTTTATCTTAAATCATTAAAAGGCCTAATCTTGCGCGGTGTGATTTATAATTATTAAGTTTATTTTTTTATCGCTATATCTGTTATTTTACAATTAACCCAAAGCAAGGCTATCCCCAGAATTTGGTATTTTTCACTCTAAAATTGGCATTACATAACTTTCTGGTCGTAATTTTATTTGTTCAGCATTGTCTGTAGCGGGTTTAAACAATATTTCACATGAGAACTGCTTAATATTATTCACGCTTTGCCTATAATAGAAAAAATTTAATTGATGTGAATGTTGTATGCGCGGTTTATATCTAATTACCAATGATGATCCTATTGAATTGCTTCTAGCTAAGCTTGAAGGGGCTATGGCGACCTATGATGTTGCAGTATTGCAGTACCGCCGGAAAAAAGTGCCTAAAGAAAATCAGGCTTATGAAATTGAGTACATGAAACATCTATGTGCGCAATATAAAGTGCCTTTTGTCATCAATGATGATCTTGAAGCGGCAGTGCACTATGGCGTGGGTGTGCATCTAGGGCAAGAAGACGGCTCAGTTGCAGAAGCGGCAGCGCGGTTGCCAAAAAATGTGCTGATTGGCAGCAGCTGCAATAATTCGGTAGAGCTTGCAGAACAGGCTATTGCACAAGGCGCGACATATGTGGCGTTTGGTGCAATTTATGCTACGGATACCAAGCCGGAAGCGGGCAATATCGGTATAGAAACGTTAAAGCAAGCCAAAGCAAAATTTAACGTGCCAATTTGCGCGATTGGCGGTTTAACCGTTGAAAATTCAGGTGATGTGATTGAAGCGGGCGCTGACCTTTGCGCCGTGATTAGTGATATATTGAACCGGTCAATGTCTGCAGTTCCTGCACGAATCGAAGAGTGGTCTGATTTATTTGCATCAAAAGCGTAAGCTTTTTTTTGATGCGGCTTTATTTTTAGTTGAGACATTTCATGAGCTTATCTCCAAAGCAAGAACAGCTGTTTAAACAAGCCAGCAAGCATATTCCCGGCGGTGTGAACTCACCTGTACGTGCGTTCAACGGCGTGGGCGGTACGCCAGTATTTATTGAAAAAGCACAAGGCGCATACTTGTATGATGTAGACGGTAAACGCTATGTGGATTATGTGGGTTCATGGGGGCCAATGATTTTAGGCCACGCCCAGCCAGACATTATTAAGGCTGTTCAAGAAGCCGCGGTCGATGGTTTAAGTTTTGGCGCGCCTACCGTGCATGAAACGACTCTGGCGGATATTATCTGTGAAATTATGCCGTCAATTGAATTGGTGCGAATGACCAATTCAGGCACAGAAGCCACCATGACCGCGATCCGTCTGGCGCGCGGCTATACAGGCCGTGACAAGATTGTGAAATTTGAAGGCTGTTATCACGGCCATTCAGACTCACTTTTAGTGAAAGCCGGTTCTGGCTTGCTGACCAAAGGTGAAGGCGAAGCAACTTCGGCTGGTGTGCCTGCAGATTTTGCCAAGCATACTTTAACGCTGCCGTATAACGATATTGCGATGTTAAAAGAGTGCTTTGCAAAATTCGGCTCTGAAATTGCAGGCGTGATTGTAGAACCTGTTGCAGGCAACATGAATTTAGTGAAACCGATTGAAGGTTTCTTGCAAGCCATTCGTGATGTCTGTGATGAACATGGTTCAGTGTTCATTATTGATGAAGTAATGACGGGTTTCCGTGTAGGTCTTGGCGGTGCGCAGGCGCATTATGGCGTGACACCTGATTTAACCACGTTGGGTAAAATTATTGGTGCAGGTTTGCCGGTTGGCGCATTTGGCGGCAAGCGTGAAGTGATGGAATGCATTGCGCCTTTAGGCAAGGTGTATCAAGCAGGCACATTGTCGGGCAACCCATTAGCCATGCGTGCCGGCATTGAAATGTTTAAGCATCTGCGTCAGCCAGGCTTCTATGAAACCCTAACTGAAAAATTGGCAGGCTTGCTGGCAGGCTTACAGTCTGCAGCAGATGAAGCGGGCATTCCATTCTTTACCCAGCAAGTCGGCGGCATGTTTGGGCTTTATTTTACCGATCAAGAAGAAATCACCAGTTTTGATGCCATTTTAAAATGTGACGTCGATGCTTTCCGCAAGTTCTTCCATGGCATGCTGCAACGCGGCGTAAACTTGGCGCCGTCCGCTTTTGAAGCCGGTTTCTTCTCTAGCGCGCACAGTGATGAAGATATTGCATTTACCATTGAAATGGCGAAAGAAACTTTTGCTGAAATGAAAAATGCATAAGCGCTGAAATCCAGTACACTAAAAGCCCGCATAATATTGCGGGCTTTTTTATATGAATTTGCAAATAAATGCACAGGGAATGAGCCAATGAAAACCAAACATTATCTAACACTTGCAGACGCTGAGTTTTTGCTGAATCAGGCGCATCAATATGCAATTGAAAACAGCTTTAATGTCAGCATTGCGGTTACAGATGAAACCGGTAATTTGCTGGCGATGAAACGTATGGATGGCGCTTCACCCATGACGGCAAACTTATGCTTAGAAAAAGCCAAGTGTTCTGCCATGAGTAAACGCCCGTCAAAGCTGTTTGAAGATTTGATTAAAGGCGGGCAGATGGGCTTTCTAACCATGAATACCTTTAATGGCATGCTGGAAGGCGGAGAACCAATTGTGTATGACGGTCAGCTGGTTGGGGCAGTAGGTGTATCTGGCGTGAAGTCTTTTCAAGATGCGGAAATTGCGCAGCAGGCGATTGAAAAGTTTTTAGTGCAAGTGCATTAACGGTTTTATGTTTAGGAATGTGCAAAGCATTCCTAAGGTAAATTCTACAAACTTGCGGAGCGCGTATTAAATAATAGGCGTGTAACGTGAATAGTCACAAAGAAACCATGATAGTGCGCTGAACCCCATCATGGTTTCATATAGAATATTGATGCTTATAAAAAAACTTCAAGCAATTCGTATAAGGTGCATTATGTTAATTTTATTCAATACTAAGTCGAGAACCTGATTTAAAGCCATTTTTATGTGCTGAAAATACAATAAATAGTCCAATCAAGGATAAAAAGGTCATGCTGACAAAAAAAGAACTAATGCCTATTTCTTTGAGAAGAATTCCACCTGCAATACCGCCACCTGCAACAGCTAAGTTAAAAACAGTCACTAACATAGACTGAGCAATATCGACATTATTCCCTGAAGTATCTGCAATAGCCGTTTGCAATAGTGTTGGAGCACCGCCGAAGGTAACTCCCCATAAGGCTATACCTATTATGACCATCAAAGTGTGACCACTAAACAGCCCCATAAAAATAGCGGCAAAAGCAAAACCTAATAAATTAATTAAAACTAATTTTCTTAATGCTTTATCAATAAAAACACCTGTAATCCAAATACCTAAAATTGAAGATAAACCGAATACTAACAGTATAAAATCAAGGGATTCATTGAGATGGACTGAACTAAGATAAGGAGCAATAAAGGTATACAAAATATTATGAGCAAATATCCATAAAAAAATAACAGCTAAAATTGAACGTATTCCAGGATAGTAGAAAACTTCCTTTACCGATGTTTTTTTATCAACCGACTGCCCTTGGATATTAGGTAACTTTGTTTGTACCCAAATGATTAAACACAAAGCTAAGCTAGAAATCATAAAGAAAACGCCACGCCAATCAAACATACTCCCTAGCCATGTTGCTATAGGCACTCCCATGCATAAAGCAATCGGTTGACCAACGCCAACGATCGCCATAGCTCTGCCTTGTAGATTGCCAGATACCATATTGCGAGCATAACCAGCTAAAATTCCCCATATAACTCCAGCAGACATTCCTGCGAAAAACCTTAGTAATAATATGACGATATAGTTTGAGGATATCGCTGTAAGACTATTAAAAATAAATAAGCCACTAATTGCTAATAAGAATAGTGATTTTCTTGACCAACTGCGTGTTGCAGAAACGATAGGGATTGCTGTAACTACAGATCCTAATGCATATACTGAAATTAATTGTCCCGCTAAAGACTCTGAAATACCTAAGTCTTTACTTATCAAAGGCAATAAACCTGCTGGGATAATTTCAGTCATAATTGTAATAAAGCCAGCAAGTGTGAATGCTAGTAATTTCCCAATTGGTAAGTGCTCTGTTGTGAAGGTATTGACGCTGTTCATATAGAAAATATCTCTAGACTTTTATTTATAAAGGAACGATCGTTCCAATAGGTGATAAATGAAATCCTTAGCTATCATCGATATTAGCTAAGGATCGATTAATAATTATTACAATATATTTAAAGCAACTTTAGCGACATTAGTCAGATATTCTTGACGAGTTTCTTCAGTACAGCCCTTACTTAAAACTCTTATCCCTTGAATTGTATTCACAAAAAAAAGAGCTAGTGCGAGCGGTGAATGATGTATAGAAATTTCACCACTTTCTTGCCCTCTCATGATTAAGCTTTCCAATGCTTTTTTTAGTCTTTCAAAGTTATAAATTACTGTTTTAGCAATTTTTTCATCCTGTCCTGCTAGTTCTAGGCTAGCATTAGCAATTAGACAGCCACGATGCTGTGAATCTGTTAATTCATCTTTAATAATTTGAAATAAAAGTTGGCTAATTAAATCTTTTACTGAACCTGGACTAGATAATAATTCAATATTAGCTTTTGTTTTGATTTGATAATGGTGTAGAGCTTTTTGGTACAATTCCTCTTTATTTTTAAACGTACTATATAAACTACTGCGTGATAAACCAGTCTCTTCAACCAGATCCTGAATAGAAGTAGCCGCAAAACCTTTACGCCAAAAGACGTCCATAGCAGACTCAGTAACTTTTTCTGGATCAAATTCTTTAACACGCATAAATTCATACTGGAACAATCGTTCCTGTTAATTTATACAATGTATTCTGATGTGTCAAACTACATCCATTTAACATAAGGTTGCTATACGAAACGAAAATTTAAAATATTGTTGTTTTTCAGTTTGTTAAAATTTTGTGAGCGACCTGAAAAAACCTCAAAAAGCCGACTTAGAAACAAATTGGTTTTTTTGTGAGCGATTTTGATATATTCAGCCATTAAAACAGATCAATATTTAATTGAATTAATGTTTTGTTGTGCATTATCAACCCATCCATGGCTCAAACCATCCTTCAATTTCTGCGGACAACTCTTAGAGGGAAAAGTGATCAGCCTTGTACGCATTGGCTTACAACAATTCCCGCCCTTTGCCGCTATACGATCTCACACTGATTTCCTATCATGGAGACATAGAGAGCAGGATGCTCCAGACAAGAATAAGAAAACAAAGAACAAGGACGAAGGTACGACAGGAGTTATGCCAACGCAACTGATATGTAAAAAGGCCCAACAGGATGTTGGGCCTTTTTATTGTCTTAAATTGCTCATTTGCCAACATCATAAATTTCGATAGATCGGTTTAATGAATGGCTTGAACAATAAGATGAATCAACACAAGAGAAAGCCCTAGCAGCTTTGGCTGCTCTAAAGCCGTAGGGGGCATAATACTGTCTATGACTCTAAAGAACATGAAAGGACAGCGTGTTTAGTATCGTGGTAAATACCGCTCAGAATTTTTTTGCATTCGATCTTTTACCAGCCATTGGTGATAAAGGCGGTAGAGAGGCGCTTCTGCACAGAAATGCTTGCAGTTGCAGAGCAGCAAGATGAACTTTATCTCTCAAATTTTATTTTGAATAAGCCGTATGGGGTAAATCTAAGTTAAATCCAAGACCACAAGGCTGTGGTCTATGTATGTTCAGTTGGGGGGACAGCTCGATTCTATGTGATGCTCTGTTTTGATATAACTCTTAAATATTTAAGAGTTATATGCATATTTATTAATATTCTAGAGTGCTTCTTAACATCCATGCAGTTTTTTCATGTATTTCAAGTCGTTGCGTAATTAAGTCTGCTGTAGGCTGATCATTAACTTCATCGACAATTGGGAAAATCCCTCTGGCTGTTTTTGCAACAGTTTCGTGAGCATTCACCAATAAGCTAACCATTTCTTCTGCTTTTGGGACACCCTCAACTTCCTGAATTGCTGTCAATTTAACAAACTGTTTGTAGGTTCCAGGGGCAGGAAATCCCAAGGCTCTAATACGCTCAGCTATTGTATCTAAAGCATTCCATTGTTCAGTATACTGATCCATAAACATGGTATGTAAACTGTTGAACTGTAGCCCTGTAACATTCCAGTGAAAATTATGTGTCATTAGATACAAAGTATAGCTATCAGCAAGTAATTTAGATAAACCTTCGACAATCTTTTCTCGATCATTGTGAGAAATACCAATATCAATTTTCATTGCTTTTACTTCTTTATTAGGGGGAGTCATAATTGATTTCCTGAATATTAAGTTAATGATATTTATATATTATTTAAAAGTTTTGATAAAAAACGGGTTGCATTTAAAACCTCGTCTATCAGAATATAATTCAACCGAAAATAAAAGCAATAGCTATTAAACAGCAATAATGTTACTTGAAAAGTAAACCAATATTACAGCCATTAAGAATAAGGTCAAATTCAAAGAATACAGTTCTTGAAAGTGGCTTAATCAAACTGCCTAGCTTTCAGAGAGCAGATTATTTAGGGGATTTATGATGTTCTCTTTTATTAACACGGTATCTCTATTTATTAGATGTCAATGAGCATATTGCATGCCTCAATGATTTTGCTCAAAGATCGGGTTCTCCATTTATTGAAACCGATCTTTCAGTACATTTGCTGCAGTTCTTTGCTGCAGTACGGATTAGACTCCACAGCAATGGTCAGCTTGGCGGGATTATGGCGCGAAAATGAGGCAAATATCAGCTTTGAAGATTTATTAAAGCATGCAACTCCGTATGAATTGCTGTAAATATTGATGCCTAAAAATTTAATTTAGGCCAATTGGAATTTTTTTTTTCTAAAATCGTAAAAAACGGTATTAAATCTGACATTTCGCATTGTATTTCTTGGCTAAGCTTTTTATCATTGCGCCCTTGTTTTCGCGATTGGCCTGGATTAAACATTGAATAGTTTTCTGACGGAACATCTGATTCATCGTGATGAGGATTTTATGGTAATCCACAAGCCAGCAGGCTTGCTCACTGTTCCAGGGAAAACACCAGACTTGCAGGATTGCTTGATCAGCCGTCTGCTCCAAGAAGAACCAAAAACCTTACTGATTCACCGCTTAGACCGCGATACATCAGGTATTCTGGTTTTTGGTCTATCCCGCTTAGGTCAAAACCGCATCTCCCGTCAATTTCAAGAGCGCCAAACGTCTAAAACTTATCATGCTGTTGTGGCGGGTACTTTAGAAGGTGAAGGCACTGTTGATGTTCCCGTGGTTTATGATCCGAGCCGTCCGCCCTTGCATATTGCAGACCCAGCGCACAATAAGCCAGCACTCACGCATTGGGAAGTTATTGAAAAATTTCAAATTAATGGTGTGCCAGTAACACGTGTAAAATTGACGCCCATTACAGGCCGCTCACATCAGCTGCGGGTGCATATGCAATATTTAGGTCATCCGATTGTAGGGGATACGCTGTATGCTGATGAACCGCATCAAGCGCTCATGCCTCGTCTTTGCCTGCATGCGGAACGCTTGAGTTTTCAGCATCCTGTGACAGATCAGGTCATTGAATTTCATTGTCCGGCGCCATTCTAGAAAATACTGATTAAACATTCAAAATGAGGCTCACTTTTTAGTGGGCTTTATGTCAAAATACATTGCTATTCGGTGTGAATTTTTGCTCAAATATCCAACAGGATTTGGGTCATAAATTTGCAGTCCTTACTAAAGATAAAGGTGGAAAAATTGCAGCAGTTCGCTATTGGTCAACGTTGGTTATCGGACACAGAAACAGAACTTGGCTTAGGGGTTCTTATTGATGTAGATGAACGATCGGTCAGCATTTTATTTCCCAAAAGCGATGAAACCCGTGTGTATGCACGCCACAACGCGCCTTTATCCCGTATTGTTTTTAACTCAGGTGATGAACTTCAGGATCAGGAAGGCACAGTATGGTCAGTTGAGTCTGCAGAAGACCGCCATGGCGTATTGCGCTACAACGTGATCCGGACATTGGCGGATGGCACTGAAGAGCGCAAAGCGCTGAACGAAACCCGTATTGGCGCCAACATTCAGCTGTCTAAGCCTTTAGACCGCCTGCTGGCCAGCCAAATTGACTACAAAGAATGGTATGACCTGCGTATTGAGTCACTGCTGATGCAGGCCAATATGCAGTCCAGCCCATTGCGCGGTTTGGTCGGTTCACGCGTTGGCCTGATTCCGCATCAACTGTATATTGCGCATGAAGTCGGCAAGCGTTTCGCGCCGCGTGTTTTACTGGCAGATGAAGTGGGTCTGGGTAAAACCATTGAAGCCGGCTTAATCATCCATCAGCAGTTAAAAACGGGCCGTTCAGAGCGCATCCTGATTTTAGTGCCGGATTCACTGCAATATCAGTGGATGATTGAAATGCGCCGCCGCTTCAATCTTGAATTCTCTTTGTTTGATTTGACCCGAACCGCATCAATTAAAGAGCATGATCCAGAACAGAATCCGTTCTTAACTGAACAGCGCATTATTGCCAGCATTGACTTAATGATTGACCACGATGACTTGCGCGAACAAGCTTTAGAGGCCGGTTTCGATCTGCTGGTGGTCGATGAAGCGCATCATTTGATGTGGAGCGAAGAAGAAGGTGGCAATGACCGTTATGATCTGGTTGAAGAATTGGCGCAGCAAACGGCTGGTGTACTGCTGTTAACTGCAACGCCAGAGCAGCTGGGCGTAGAAAGCCATTTTGCGCGCTTGCGTTTGCTCGATCCTTCACGGTTCAACTCACTTGACCGTTTCTTGGATGAAGAAGAGCAGTATCAGCAAACTGCAAAAATTGCAGAAGTGCTGATGTCGGATATGCCGTTAGAAGCAATGCATTTAGATGCGGTTGAAGCGCTGCTGGGGCAGCGTATAGACGATACGCCTGAACAGCGCTTCCGCGCGATTCATGAAATTTTAGACCGTCATGGCACAGGCCGCATTTTGTTCCGCAACACGCGTGAAGCGATTCAAGGCTTCCCAGGCCGTGACTGTCAGCCTGCACCATTGCCGGCGCCGGAAAACTGGTCTAAAGACGGCAAGCTGCGTGAACAGATGTGGCCAGAAGAAGCGCAGCTGGATGGCGCTTGGATGGAGCATGATCCGCGCGTGATGTGGCTGATGGAAAAACTGCGAACAGATTTAAAACACAATAAAGTCTTGCTGATCGCCCGCAGCGGCCCAGTGGTTGAAGCCTTGGAAAATGTACTTCGCCTGCATGCCGGTATCCGCACAGCGATGTTCCATGAAGGCATGAGCCTGCTGGAACGTGACCAAGCGGCTGCATACTTTGCAGAGGAGTCTTATGGCGCGCAGATTTTACTGTGTTCAGAAATTGGTTCTGAAGGCCGCAACTTCCAGTTTGCCTCAGATTTAATTTTGTTTGATTTGCCTGCAAACCCTGACGTGCTGGAACAGCGTATTGGCCGTTTAGACCGTATTGGCCAGCAAAACCGCATTCAAATTCATGTGCCGTACTTAGCAGGCACTGCGCAAGAGCGCATGTTCCGCTGGTACAACGAAGGCCTGAACATTTTCAGCAATATTTCGCCAACGGCGCAAACTTTGCAGGAAAACTTCATTGTGAGCTTAAAAGACTGCTTATTGGCAGATTTAGGGCAGCAGTTTGAAGATTTGCTGGAAGAAGTGTCTGTACAGCGTGAAGCGCTGGAGGCCGAGCTGCAGGCCGGCCGTGACCGCTTGCTGGAATACAACTCTTGCCGTCCAATCGTCGCGCAGGAAATTGTCACTGCATTAGAAGATTACGACGACAATACCACTTTGCCGATGTTCATGAAGCGCTTTATGGCGGCAACCAATATTGATTTTGATGAGCAAAGCAATGGCACGGTGATTATTAAGCCGACTGATCAAATGCAGGTTCAAGGCCTGACCTTGGATGAAGACGGCATGACGGCGACATTCTACCGCGACCAAGCGCAGCTGCGTGAAGATGCGCAGTATCTGACTTTGGAACATCCATTCACAGAAAGCGTGATGGAAATGATCAATACTCAAGGTTTCGGCAGCACCAATGTGGCTGTGCTGAAATCGGCAGCGCTGCCGCAAGGTTCTGTGCTGATTGAAGTGTGGTTTAAGGTGGATGTGATTGCGCCGAAAGCGCTGAACTTGCCGTCGAGCTTGCCGCAGCAATTGGTGCGTGTGCTTCTGAGTGAAAAAGGCCAAGATTTATCGCAAAAAATTGCGCCAGAAATTTTGAAGCCTTATTTGCATCATTTAGACAGCAACAGCTGCCGTCAAGTGGTGAAAGCGCGCCGTGATGTGATTGAAGAGCGGTATAACCAAGCGCTGGAGATTGCGAAAGAAGCATTGCCAAACTTCAAGCAGCAGGCTAAAGAATTGTATGGCAGTAAATGGCAGTATGAAATTGACCGTTTAAGCTACCTGAAGCAGTTCAATCCAAGCATTCGTGAAGATGAAATTACGCGTCTGCAGAAATTCCAAAAAGAAGGCTTGGGCTTGCTGGATGGTCTGTCTGTTACGCCGGAAGCGATTCAAGTCATGGTTGTAGTGAAGCCTTAATTCAAGGCTTTCAATGCCGTATCATTTTTTTTAAAAAGCGCCTATGGGCGCTTTTTTATGAGCTGCTAGAAAATAATTCAGGCTATTTTGCCAAAGTAAAAAGCTGATATTGGTTAAGCGATAAAATTTTCAAAATGCTGCCAAATTTTGGCCGCGGCCTTTTCAGCGCGGTCAGTTTGCTTTTTTATGCCTAAAAATTCATGTTCAATTTCCTGCAGGCAGCGGGCTATTTCAGCAGCTGCTGCGCTTTCATCTTCGAGCACATCCAAGACATCAACAATATACGCATCGTATTCGTCTTGCATCGATGCATCTTTGCGGATGTTTAATGGATCCCAGTCATGCAGCAATACGTTTTGAATTTGCTGAATAAATAACTCAGAACGTTCTTCGGAATTCATGAAAGCCTCATAAAATGGAACATATGGTTTGAAAAACATTATAGCTGGAATACAGCTAAAAACTTAATCATTGCCAAGATATGGCACTTATCCTGATAAAATGAGAGCTGCACATTGTGCAGAGACTGGAGGCTGGAGATCAATTCAGCTAAAATGCACGCATAATTAAAACAATGGATATAGTGAGGATAAAAAGAATGGCAAAAGCACTGGTGACTTTAGGCTCACAAACTTCACATGGCGGCGTGGTCTCTGAATGCGAAAATACCTTTACAATTAATGGCATTGCTGTGCATTTGAACGGCATGAAGCATTTTTGTCCAAAATGCAACGTGATGACCGTCGCGATTGCATCCAATCAAACTACGGTGGTTAAAGGGCGGGCGGTGGTCATTGCTGGAGATCAAACCACCTGCGGCGCAACATTTATGCCAAATCAAAATTTGGTGGTTTCTGCAAAGTAGCAGATTGCCTGCTGGTGTATTGAGATGGAAGAATGACTGAACATTCAGATGAATATGCAGAAATGCAATTACTAAAAAATGCATAACGCGATAGGCTACTAGCAATGATTCCTGTTCTTTAAATTTTATGTTTCAGCCTATACATTTTACTCACGCCAACGGTATTCCTGCTGGCAGCTATGCTAAATTTTTTCAGGCATTTGATGCAAAATATAAAATAAAAGCCATTCCTGTGCTGGGAATGAGTGCTCAATTTCCTGTGACGTATACATGGAGCCATTTGGTCAGCCAAGTGATTCAAGATATTGAACAGCAGTTTCCAAATCAGCAGGTCATTGGTTTAGGACATTCCTTTGGCTCTTTGGTGACTTTAATGGCGGCGTATCAGCGTCCCGATCTGTTTTCGCAATTGGTCATTATGGACCCGCCTTTTGTAATTGGTCCCAAATCGGCTATTTTTGAAGGCATGCAAAAGTTAAGGCTGAAAGCGGTTGATAAAATCACGCCTGCAGCGATCACGCTCAAGCGCAATGATTGCTGGCAAAGTTTTGATGAAGCTTATGTTGCACTGCGCCATAACCGTTTGTTTAAAAATTTTGATCAGGAATGTTTTGATGATTATTTTGCACATGGCATTCAGGCTGATGAACAGCGCGGCGGCGTGACATTGAGCATTCCTAAGCATGTAGAAGCGCATATTTTCCGTACTGTACCGGCTTGGTGGTGGCGGACGCCGCGTAAAGCGCCGAATATGCCTGTACACCTCATCACAGCAGATCAAAGCCATTTTTATAAGCAGGGATTGCCGCAAGGCATGAAAAAAACGTATGGTATTGAGTTTAGTGTTGTTAATGGCGGGCATATGTTCCCGCTGGAACAGCCGGAAGTAACTGCTCAATGTGTGCAAAAAATAATAAATTTACAGGCCGTAAAAAAAGGAGATTCTTAAGAATCTCCTTTTAATGTTTTTTGAGTGTTATTGGCAAGTGAGGGTAATTGGCTCATCGACCTTTGTATCGGGACCCAAGGTAAATTCACTTTTACAGACTTTATCCGCAGTTTGAACTTCCAAACTGTAATCTCTAGGCATCAAGTCATAGAATGTAACGAGACTGCTGCTGGCAATCGGATATTTCGCATTTGGAATGCCTAAAATATGGACCACGCTGCCACTGGCTAAAGCCTGCTGATTTACATCAATAAACCTGAAGGTTACATCTCTGCTTTGATGATTGCTAATTGGAAAATCAACGATGTAGCCGCGCTGATTCATTGGCATAAAGGTATGGAATGTTTCGGCAATATTGGCATCAATGCCGACTTGGCTTTCATCAAAGGCAATGCTGTTTTTGGTATAGCCTGCTAAGTTGTAGCTGAAAATCTCCCCATTTTTATCGGTTTTTCCTATATATGAGCCATTGCTGTACACATCAATGTTTGGCGTATTTTCTAAGCGGACGAGCGAAAAGCTGTTGTTGATGTATTTGCTCAGGTCAAAGCGATTGCCCAGCCAAACGAGTGACCCCATATAGCTTGCGGTGTAATATTTTTGATCATCTGTTTGCAAATACTGTAAATTCAAGTCGCCGGCGTTGGTTTTAAAGCGTGTACTGAGATTGCCGGAATATACATCATGTGAGCGGCTTGCGCCGACCGTGTAGTCAAAACCTGTGTTTTCATAAGAATACTTGTTGAACTGCAGGCTGGTCTCGTCATCATCATGCTGTGAGAAGGTGACGGAATGCTTGCGGTCATCAAAGTTATAGCTCAGCATCAAATCGACACTGGCGCGGTCGCCGCTTTCTGCATCATAGGCCACGCCGAAGCTGCCAAAAAGCCCTTTTGCGAGGGATTGGCTGGTTCTTAAGTTGAAAATCCGCTGATCCTGCCGGTCAGTGCCTTCGCGGTATTTTCTTTCAACATAGCTTAACGATAAGTTGTTAATGAATGGAATTTGATTTCTGGATAAGTAGATTTGGCTTTCCTGTTTAGGCAGGTAACTGGCTGTATAGTCATCTAAACCCAGCATGCGGAATTCTGGGCTGTAATACTGAGCGCGCAAGCCAATACTGTACGATTGCGTATCACGCTTAAATTCAGTATTGACGGTATAGCCTTCTAAACCGAGGCCATCTGCATGGCTATAGGAAGAATTCACTTCCAGCAAGCCAAGCTTATACAGATACTGACTCCATAACAGCCCGGCGCTTTCCAGTTTTTTGCTGTAGTCGGCAACAGCGCCCAATGTCGTGGATGAGCTGATGCCTCTGCGGATATAGGCGCTTCCGAACCAGTCGCGGTAATCATTGTCATCATAGGCATAGTTATAGCGGAGCTTGCCGGCGGAAATATTATAATCCGTCAATCCGGGGCGCAGCAGGCGCTGATTGACAAAGATCGGTATGCTTTTAACCGTTGTATTGCCTAGTATGTCCTTTACGACAATTTCAGCATTGCCGAGGCCATTAAAGCCAAGATTGCTGTCTATATTGAACTGGCCTGGATTGACTTTGGCATTATAGGCTTGTGTGCCATTAATAATTAAATCGACGCTGGATTGAGTCAGCGCGCTGCCTTCAATCGAGGGTGTGTTCCAATAGATATAATTGGGGCGGCTGGTAAAGTTGGTGCCAAAGCTGAATCCGCCAAAATAGAAGGACTGGTTTAAGCCGGTATAGGTGCTGATATTATCGCCCAGTTTTAAACTGCTCATCTGTTTTGGAAACTCAAAACTCAATGAGGTATTTAAACGGCTGCTGTTCTGGACATTAGCCTGCTCATGATTATAGTTTTTCCGGAAAACATGGCTGCTGTTGAAGAGTATATTTTTCCAGAAGAGATTTAAGTCTGTAGAGGCATTTGCCTGCTTATTAAAATCCCCATCTTGAAAATAGAGATTGTAGTTTACAAAACCGCCTAAATTGGGCAGATCCGGCAGGTATGGCTGCTGAGATGACAGCTTTTGCGCCAGCATATATTGCGCAGGAATGCTGAGCTTGAATAATTGATGCTGTTCATCCATTTGACTGCTGATATCCGGGCGGTCAATTAAACAATATTGCAGATTGTCTTTATTTAAATGGATAAATTTGGATATATCGACAAATCCGCCCTTTAAAAGGCTGCATTCGATATAGGTCTGGCCGTTTTCCCTTAAAATAAATGCATCCTGCTTCAGGTCTACACCATTAATCCAAAGCCCCAAAATTGCATTTTCTGAATTTGGGCTGCTTACAGGCGGCTTTGCTACGGATGCAGGCGAAACGTCCTGCGCTTGCGTATGTTCTAACTGAATGCAGCACAGCAGCAGGATCAGCACAGGCGGGGATTTGCGGATCTTGCATAATTGTCTTATCAGCATTGTCATTACTCCGACACATCAAATTGCAGTGTTTTAGAGTCTGCTGTTTGAACAATAAGCTTAAGGTTTGAATCAGGCTTAACAGCCAATGTATTTAAATCAAATGCAACTTGTTTATGCGGCAAAACATACTTCAGTTCTTGGGAATTAAAAATTTCTTTTCCAGCAGCATTCTGTAGTTTGAAACCCGTGATTTGAAAATGGGCGGTACCTGAATTTTTTGCCAGCAGCACTGGCTGATTTTTATTGTTTTTCGCCAGCTGAAAAGACATCTCAGGCTTAAAGTTCGTACCAGCAAATAATGGGACATTAAAACTGTAAGCATATTTTAAGCCTTTAGCTTTCTCGGCATCAGGAAGGGGAATAAATTTGATCCGCCAGGCGGCTTCTTGCTGCAGCTGCATGGACGCAATAGGCTGCTTGAACCCCATGCGGATAATGCGCTTGCTGTTCGGTTCAAGCATAAAAGTAAGCGGATTGATCATCAACTCTGTATCTGGAGTTAAGAGTTCATGGCCCTTGTCATCCTGCGTCCAGCGGAATACATGAACTTCATAGCTTTGCGGCGGTTCTTCATTTGAAGAAATCACATTCATCGTGGTTGTGCGCTGCCCATTATCGCCAGTGATGAAAAGCTTGATTGGAAAAATAGACAAATCAGCATGTGCGGGGATGCTGACTGCCCCGATTGAAGCAATAAGCAGGCACGATAATTTGTTCAAGATGGAAGGCATTTATTCTTTTTTCCCCTAATAAATCTAAAAATCAAAGCAATTCAAAAACAGCTGCAGGTCTTTTCTGGCACATAAAAAGCCCTTCGGGAGAATGAATCGGCTTGATGGAAGTATATGATTTTATAAACAAAATAAATTAAACATTCCGCAGCGCAGATTTAATTTACTCATGACTTCAGATGATTTATTTAAAATCAGTTCGGTTCAATTACAGGCTTGCCAGCTAAAATATTTTGAGGCAGCATGGCTTAAAAATACATAAGTTAAGAAACATAAAATGAATTTATGTTTCTTAATAAAACCAATTAATAGGATATTTCAATCGTAACTTCGTCGGTGTAGTCTGTTGCAAGTAATGAGGACAGCGAAAAAGCTGGAGCGCTTGCGGTTAATGTGTAAATTTCAGGCGTGGCTGACAGCCCCGCTGTAACTTTAGTGCCTGCCGCATTATTCACAGGCACATTGCGTAAAGGGCTGGATAAGGTAATTGGATATGAAATAAGTGAGGTTCCTTTAGGGCCGGCATAGCGCAGCCATGATTGATTTACAGAACCGCTAGAGTTCTTGGTTTGGGCCGAAATTGTATAATCCGCATTGCACATGACGCTGAAAGTTTCGTTTACAGGCGTGCCATCAACTGGCAGCGACTTTGCAACTGTCGTGCCGGCTTTGGAGAGCGTACATGCGGTTGGAACAGTCAATGTATACTGCACAGTGACACTTTGTGTTGCTGCATGCGCTGCAAAAGCGCTTGTTCCAAGCAGCAAGGCGCTGGTTAGTTTGAATAGTAATTTCATGTTTTTAATTTCCCAAGGCTTAAAAAACGGGCTGTGTTATAGCTGAATAAAAATATATTTATAAAATGTTAAATATATGATTGAGTTTAGATTTGAATGATTTTTAGGGAATAACTAAATTTAGGTATTTTGAATTCATTCGGCGCATTGTTTGATCATCAGCCTGATGAATAAAACCTAATAACCCAAAACCTTAATATTGAATGACGCAGCGCTACCATTCAACTGCGGATAAAGTGAGGCTGGCTCTGTAAGTGCCGACTGGATATTGTGCTAAATCTTTATAGTGAGAGGAAGAAAGTTCTGCATAAGTGTTCAGGTTTTTGGTTTGGCTTGAGCTGTTGAAGTGGACGTTGAAATCTGCATAAGCATTTGCGGCGGTCATTGATGCACCTACGACAGGATAGTTGCCATCCCAATCTCCTCCGATTCTGGAATAGAAGCTGACCGGAATATAAACATCGGGTTTGCCGTCTAAACGGAAGACTGAACTATTGCCTGCGGGATTAGACCATTGAAAAGAAGGGCGCACTCGAATTTTACAATTTTTAAAATTTGCAGATACGCGCCCAGCTTGAGCGTAATTTAAATTAACATTTGTGACTGGCGCCGTAACGGTGCAGTTGTCGGCGTAGCTGTTCAATGTAAACGTGCAGCTGAGTATTGCGCTTAAAAAAGCTAAATTTTTAATTTTGAGCATGAGCAGTCAGCTTTAACTTATTTCATAGTAAGTGAAACTATGCTGCTGCAATGCAGTTTTAGCGATACCTAAATTTAGGTATATATCATGAATTTTCGGCCCGCATGAAAAATACTTATTTTTAGGTATGCCCATGAAAAATTAAAATGACTATAAAAATAAGCGTTAAGTATTCCATCAGGCAGTATTTAACGCTTATAAAGCATTATGATAACAAGGAAAATATTATGAATCATGCAGTTGGCGCTTGGAGTGCGAAAAAAACTCCACTGTTGGGCAGTCCAGTATGGAAAACATTTGATGAAATTTTTTCAAAGCTTCTGGGCTGTGAATATACCTTAACGGCTTATTATGAGCAGGTTGTTGCTGGAACGCATTACTGCTTTGAGGTGGAAGTTAAGCCAATTTACCCGAATGCTGTTAATACAACTAAGTGGGCTTTAGTTTTTAAACCGCTGGAAGGCGCTGCAGTATTGGAAGGCTTCTACGATACGCTGCCAATCAAGTAAGCTGCTTGAAGAAATACTAAAGGCTGCGCAGCTTTTAGTATTTCTGATCCGCTGAGCTGCATAAAAAATCAGAACTGTACAGCAGCCTGATATTTTTTTAATAAAGTTTCTATTTGGAAAAAGGCCTTTCTAGCCCAGTCATGATTCAATGCGGCGACACGCGAGAATCCGCCTAAGCTGTTCAGTTGAATTTCCGCCTTTTGGCTTGCTAAGCTGCTAAAAATTATCTAAAAAAAGAGTGAATGCCTAATCAATAAATCCCCAATTCTAGGGATAGGAATTTTACAAAATATAGCAAAAAATATAAAAAAATATATCGGACAGTAAAATGCTGAATCTGAACTTCCCTTTACTTAAGCCAATACTGATTCTGGAAGATGATCCAGCACATCAGTCTAGAATTTATAACATTTTGGAAAGTTTTGGTTATGAAAAGCAGGATATTTTATTTTCTCAAACAATTGATTTTGCTAAAAATATCTGCCGTTCAAATCCAGTTGAATTTATGCTGGTAGATTTAAATCTGCCTGATGGCAGCGGTATTGATTTTATTCAAAGCATTCGGGATAAAATTGCAAGCACTGTTCCAATTATGGTGTTTTCTTCATGGAATACATTCGATGTTATTTATAAAGCTTTGCATGCGGGTGCAACAGGCTATGTTTTGAAAGAAAAAGATGATTTTGAACTCATGTTCTCTATACGGACCATGCTAAATGGCGGTGCAATTATTGATCCGGTGATTGCAAAGAAAATTTTAAAAAATTTAACCTCAACTACTATTCCATCATTAGAGCAAAATGAAAAAAATGATTTTAATTTATCAGCGAGAGAAAGGGAGATATTGGCTTGCGTAGCAACAGGCTTAAGCAACCGTGAAATTGGTGCCGAACTCAATATTTCAAAATTTACGGTAGATGTGCATGTAAAAAATATTTATCAGAAATTAGCTGTGAATTCTAGAACTAAAGCTATTCACGCAGCCAAGCAGATTGGATTAATCCATTAAGGCTGCGCTATTTACAATCTAACGAATCTTCGCTTCATCCAGATGGCGAGCGCCTTCCAGAATCATCCGAATCATAATCATGGTTTGTTCGGCCACTTCTTTGCGTTCATCTGCCGGCAAATCAATCACTTTTGCGCCCATATTAAATACCAGCTGCGTAATGCCCTTGGCGACAATGTCCGGATGCGCCAATTTGCTTTGGTTGAGCCTTTCCAGAACAATCAGGTCTTCTTTCAGCTCTTGCTGGAAAAAGTTCAGCTGGCGTTCGACCGCCTGCTTGTACGATGCTGAACCTGTATAGCCTTCGCGCAGCAATAGGCTTAAATTGCCTTTATCAATATTGAGCTGCTCTATAAAGACTTCAACAGAACTGCGGATAATACTGTTCTGTTTAGATGCTTTCAGCCGCGCTTCATGCAGAATTTGACGCAGCACCAAGCCTGAACGGTCAATCAGTTCAATAGCCAGCTCATCAATATCTTTGAAATGGCGGTAAAAGCTATTTGGCGCAATGCCGGCTTCCCGTGCGACTTCACGCAGGCTCAATGAGGCGATGCTTTTTTGCGGACCAATTAAATGCAATGCTGCTTGAAACAGTTCTTCTTTTGTAATGGTCGCTTTACGGCCAACTGTGCGGACAGCATTTGTTTCAGGGATTGCTTGTTCTTGGAGCATAGTACCTATTTTCGCTTTCAATGCAGACGGAGTCATATTTTTCAAGGGATTAGAAACCATACCATATTATCGCAAAAGCTTACAGTTTTTGTAGGGTTTAGATAAAATGAACGAATATATATACAAATATATATACATGTGTATAATAATTATAAAACCGCAATGAGATGTCTATGACAATGCATGCACTTCAGAAAACGAAACAGCCTTTGAGTTTCTTTACAGAAAGCGTTATCGACTTCAATGCTGTCAATTTTTGGCTGCAGAAATTCAATCCGCTTTGGTCAAGCAATCAAGCTTTGGCGAAAGTCGTGCATAAGGAATTTGCCGCGGATGACATGGTCAGTTTGACTTTGCAGGTCAACCGCCATTTTAAATTCGGTGAAGCAGGTCAGCATCATCCAATATTTGTAACGGTCAATGGCGTGCGTTATGAACGGACTTACAGTTTGACTCAATTGGATCATCAGCATGTGCTGCTGAGTGTAAAAAAAGTAGAAGCAGGCAAAGTTAGCACATGGCTGACAGAGCAGGCAAAAGCAGGCGATATTCTTGAATTTGGCATTCCATTCGGTGACATGACCGTTCCAATGGATAAACCTTTGGTTTTGCTGGCGGCAGGCAGCGGCATTACGCCGATGTACAGTTTGCTGAAATCCTTGAACCAAAACAATCAGCTCAACGCACAGCCGATCCAATTGATGTATTGGGTAAAGCATTATGAAGATGCGGCGTTTAAAGCGATTTTTGAACAGTGGGCGGAAATAAACCCAAATTTCAGTGTTCAGATTTTCTATACACAAGAAGCGGATCACGATGCGCGCTTGAATGAAGCTCATGCGGCTGAAATTGCAGATTTAGAGGAAAGCGCAGTCTTTGCTTGCGGGCCTTCAGGCTTTTCTGGCAAAGCAGAAGAATTATTTGCTCAAACTGCGCAAGTGTTTAAAAGTGAAGCATTCAGTATGAGCCTTGCGCAAACTGACGATATTGGCTTTGTGAATGTTACATTAACGCAATCCAATAAAGTGGTCAGCATTCCAAAAGGCCAGTCTATTTTAGCGGGCTTGGAACAGCAGAATCTTAAGCCGACACATGGCTGCCGGATGGGCATCTGCAATAAATGCGTGTGCAACAAGGCTGAAGGCGCAACTAAAAATTTACTGAACGGCGCACAAAACTCAGAGCCTGGCAATGCATTGAAAATTTGCGTGAACTCGGCCCAGTCCGATCTCGTGATTGATTTATAAGGTAGGACAATTAACATGAATATGCCTGTAAAATTTGAATATTTTAAAAACCCGAAAAATCGTGAGCTGAGCCAGGCTGACTTGGATAATCTTGCGCTTGAGCTGGATGCCATTAAGCAAGAAGTGCTGGATGATATTGGTGAAAAAGATGCCAAATATATCCGCCGCGTGTATTCAACGATCCGCTATTCGTCATTGGCAGGCCGCGCGCTGTTATTTGCAGGATGGTTTCCGCCGGCGTGGGTACTGGGCACAGGCCTTCTTGGCTTTGCCAAAATTATGGAAAATATGGAATTGGGCCATAATGTCATGCATGGCCAATATGACTGGATGAATGATCCGAAGTTCCATGGGCCGAGCTACGAGTGGGATATTGTCGGCACTTCAGACAACTGGCGTCAAACCCACAACTATAAGCATCATACTTATACCAATATTAAAGGCATGGATGATGACATCGGTTATGGTATGGTGCGCCTGTTCCCTGAGCAGCGCTGGAAACCGGGCTATCTTCTACAGCCGCTGTACAGCATTCCATTTTGTTTGCTGTTCCAATGGGGGGTTGCCATTCAGAACCTAGAAATCGGCAAACTGCTGTATGGACGCAAGACTAAAGCGCAGGCCAAAGAAGAATGGAAGCCGATGCAGAAAAAAATCACCAAGCAATTGTTTAAGGACTATGTCTTTTTTCCATTAATTGCCGGACCAGCGGCTTTACCGGTCTTTACTGGAAACTTGGTTGCAAACGGAATCCGAAATATTTGGACTTTCAGCATTATTTTCTGCGGCCACTTTACCAAAGATGTGGAAGTGTTCCCTAAATCTGTACTGCAAAATGAAAGCCGCGGTCACTGGTACATGCGTCAAATCCGTGGTTCTTCAAACTTAACAGGTTCAGAGGCCTTCCATATTTTAACTGGCCATTTAAGCCATCAAATTGAGCATCACTTATACCCGGATGTTCCGGCGCGCCGTTACCGCAAAATGGCGCCAAAAGTGCAGGCAGTTTGTGAAAAATATGGCTTGAACTATAACAATGCCAGTCTGGTTAAACAGTATGGCAGCGTCATTAAGCGTATTGTGAAATATGCGTTTCCATTTAAAAAGTAAGCCGTATGCAATATAAATTGCACAATAAAAAAGCCATGCAATGCATGGCTTTTTTATTGTGCAGAATTACGTTGTTTTAAGATTGAATCAGTTTAGGAATGATTTAAGGTGTATGGGCATAGCTGCTTGAGGGAGGATGAGTCAATTTTGGCAGATCTGCATCGTTTCCAACCATAAAGCGGTGGTTTGCCAGTTCCAGCATTTCCTGATCTTCAAAACTGTTGCCATAGGCATAGATATTGGCGTAATCCTGCAGATTGAATTTTTCTAAAATGCGCAGTTTTTTCTGTTCACCGCTGCAGTCTGCAGTCTGATAGTGCCCTGTAATTTTTTGGTTTTTAATTTCGACTTCAGAGCAGATTAGGTCTATGCCTAATAATTGGCAGATGGGTTTTAAATACAGATCGACTGACGCGGAAACCAGCGCGACATCATGTCCTAAATTTTGATGTTCGCGCAGCTGCTTGAGCAGGGCAGGGTTCAGTGAGTCCAGCAGTTTTTCGGCATATTCTTCCGCGATGCGCTGTACATCAAGCGCATCCGAATTGCTGAACATGGCGCGGTACAGTTTTGGGCGCATGGCATGCGCGGGGTAAAGATTTAAATAGTAGCCTTGAATCCACGGCAGGATTTTAATCCCTTGACGGACAATATGCCGCTTCCGAAGCGAATAAAAAATAAACCCTGTAAAACTGTCTTTGCTGCACAGGGTTCCATCAAAATCAAAAAGTGCTAAATTTTTAGATGCTTTATTCTGTTCATGCATGTTTGATAGCGTCCGTTTACTCTGCTCGCGAACCAATTGGTGTTGTATTCTCTGCTCAGTTTTGGCCCCGAAATGACAACCTCCGGCATCATGGCATAAAAAGGCTCTTTGCCGGTTTTTTCTTTGTACAACTTGGTGACAGCACGGTAGGTGGCTGTATCTTCAAAATCTTGGTCTTTTTCTTTCTTTAAATCAGCTCTGATTTGGCGCGGCGTCAAAATCACGTTATTGGCCGAAAAGACTTTAAGCAATTCGCGTTCAGATTCACTTTTTGCTGAACGCGGCGAGCCGTCTTTATCATACAGCAATAAGTCACCATCCAGACTTAATTCGGCTTCTGTCAAATCATTCAGCATGCTTTGAAAGGCCGCATTGCGGCTCGAATAGCGCCCTGAGTTGTAGTCGGCAAAGCGGTAAATAGGCTTATCATAATCAGCCGGGTACATCATGAGGCGGTGGATGCCGTAATACATGCCGCCGTACTGGGTATACATATCTGAACGCAGTTCAGCGATACTGCCGCCTTGGCGTTTATGCGCTTTGGCATAGCCAATATGAACCTGCATAGAACCCAGAGTGGTAATAGGGTTCATTTTTTCACCAATGTCCTGACCGACCAGCTTGGCTGCGCCGGTTAATGCGCTGACATGGTAGTGCTTAGACATATAGTCAAAAATTTCGCGGTACAGCTCGTCCAGCTGACGTTCTGTTGTGACTTTGCGCATTTGGCTTAAATAGTTATTGTCTGGGCTGGGCTGGGTTTTCAGGACTTCTTCAAAATAGCCCGCCATTGTACCGCCAATACCGTCGCCTAATTTTTCTTTAAACTTCTCGTCCAAACGGGTTTGCACTTCTTTAACCGCTTTTTCACCGAGGCCCGGCACTTGCGGGTCAGCAACAAAGTTGGATTCCTGATCAATCACAGCCACAATCGAGCAGATGTTTTGCTTGGTCTGAGGAATGCCCAGCTGATCAGTAATGTCGTAAATATCTTGCGCCCAGGATGAGCGGTTTTGCACACGCGGCGGAATCGCCTTGCGGATTTGTTCTGCATTTAAGGTGGGCTCATCATTTTTAGACCACCAAGACCCATTGCCGCAAGCCGCTAAACTGATTGAGAGGGCCAAAACAGATATTGTTCTAACACTGGCAGAGTATGC
Organism: Acinetobacter bouvetii DSM 14964 = CIP 107468; assembly: GCF_000368865.1. Lineage (GTDB taxonomy): Bacteria > Pseudomonadota > Gammaproteobacteria > Pseudomonadales > Moraxellaceae > Acinetobacter > Acinetobacter bouvetii. The sequence continues at coordinate 494,829 of NZ_KB849727.1, read as the reverse complement.
AAAAGTTTTTTTCATATCGTAGAAAGCATGTTCCGAAAAGATGAGCCGCAGGGGCAGTATACTATGGCTGCTGGCAAAAGGATGAACTAATCTTGTATCCTTCTTGAAAATACAGCAAGTTTTTGGCCTTTGTCTATGCTGCTGAGCAACTATTTTATTGGTGCTGTTTTGTTGCATATCTTCAGGTTATTCGGCAGTTAATGCGGCTTATCATATCGGCAATGATTTGCAGGTTCTAAGGCTTGTCAGAAGCTTGAAGTGCAGAAAGCGGACATTCACATACCTGTGAAAATGCCGCAGCGCGATGAGGCGCCAACGAATAAAATAATACAGTTTGAGTGTTTCATGCCTGCAGTGGGTATAGGTGGTTTGTTAAATAGGATTTTCAGTCTAAATTGCTCTTCTGCATGGTGATTTTAAGATTCATTTCATCTTGAGTTGGTAAAAAGTATAAACGGAAACTGAACTTGAATTTTTGTTAAGGAAAACGAAAATATCTGGATGATGTAAGTTCAAGATTCAGTTTCTGCTTTTAATTTTGAGCAAATCTCCATGAAAATTCGTTTTCTTCTTAATATTCTTGCAGCATCACTTTCAGCCTCTGTATTTTACACCCCTATGGCATGGGCGAAAGCAGCATCCAGCGACCAAACTTTGACTGTGATTGGCTATCATGAAATTATCAATAAGCAAAATGCGCTCATTCCTGAGTATGCTGTAAGTTCGGCTCAATTTGAAAAGCATATCGAATGGCTGAAAAAGAATGGCTATCATTTTATCAGTGTCGATCAATTGCTGCAGGCGCATGCAGGCAAAGCACGCTTGCCCGTTAAACCGGTATTATTGACCGTAGATGACGGCTATGAGTCTTTTTATCAAAATGCTTACCCAATCATTAAGGCCAATAAAATACCTGCAGTGCTGGCTGTGGTCGGCTCTTGGCTGGAACCGGCGGAAAATCAGAAAGTCAATTTCTCAGATGAGATCATTCCGCGCAATGCAATGCTGTCGTGGGAACAGCTGAAAGAAATGCAAAACAGCGGTTTGGTTGAAATTGCCAGCCACAGCTACAATCTGCACCGCGGTATTTTAGGCAACCCGCAAGGCAATTCAGAGCCGGCTGCGGTAACACGCCTCTATGACCCGAAAACAGCCTCTTATGAAGATGACCTGCATTATCAGCAGCGCATTACTGAAGATTTAAGGCACAACAATCAGCTTTTGAAAGCGCATGGCATTCAATCACCGCGTGTGATGGTTTGGCCTTACGGACGCTATAATTTGCAAACAGTGTCTATTGCCAAGCATTTGGGCATGCCGATAGCCATTAGCCTGGATGATGGCGCTGACTCTGCAAAAAGCGCGCTGAACCAATTAAACCGGATCTTGGTAGACGGCAATATGTCCACCAGTGATTTGGCGCAGGAAATTGAAAACCGGCAGAAGAATTTGGGTGATAACAACCGCCCGCAGAAAATCATGCATATTGATTTGGACTATATCTATGATTCGAATCCTGCACAGCAGGAGCGGAATCTCAGCAACCTGCTGGACCGCATAGAAACCATGAAAGTGAATACAGTGTATTTGCAGGCGTTTTCAGATCCTGATGCGAATGGCTCTGCGGATATGGTGTACTTCCCGAACCGCTATTTGCCAATGCGTGCGGACTTATTCAACCGGGTGGCTTGGCAGATTCAAACCCGCACCCATGTCAGCCGTGTATATGCGTGGATGCCTTTGCTGGCGTGGGAGCTGCCAAAAAATAATCCGGTGGCGGATGATGTTGTCGTCACGCAGCAAAGCGGCGACAGCGCACATTTAAATATGGGCTATAAGCGCCTCAGCCCTTTTTCTTCAGATGCGCGTAAAACCATTGCCGGCATTTATACAGATTTGGCAAAGTCTGTGCCTTTTAATGGAATTCTGTTCCACGACGATACGACTTTGTCCGATTATGAGGATGCCAGTCCTCAAGCCATGCAAGCCTATGCGTCTATTGGGCTGCCAAGTGATCTGGCCGTAATCCGCAGCAATGATGCCGATTTGCAGAAATGGACCGCGTTTAAAACAAAATCGATTGATGACTTTGCTTTGTCTTTGGCTGCGGATGTCCGCCAGTATCAGCCATTTCTGCTGACTGCGCGTAACCTGTATGCGCAGGTTGCGCTAAAGCCTTATGCGGAAAACTGGTATTCGCAGTCTTTAGAGGAATCTTTAAGACGCTATGATTTCACGGCCATTATGGCGATGCCATATATGGAGCAGGCGCCGAATACCGCGCAGTTTTATCAGGATATTGTCAATCGGGTTGAAAAATATCCAAATGGCATTAAGAAGACTGTATTTGAACTGCAGGCGGTAGATTGGCGCAGCAATCAAAAGATTCCATCCGATGAGATGGCTAAAACCATTCAGTCCTTGTATGAACAGGGTGCAATGCATGTTGCCTATTATCCGGATGATCCGATTAAAGATCATCCAGACAGCAGCGTAATGCGCAAAGCCTTTGATTTGAAATCAAGCAAACTTATTCCTTAGAGGAATTGATTATGTCGGCATTTCAGCATTTTTGGCATTCGGCTTTGCACTTTGTTTTTTATTATCCATTGTTTATGTCATACCTTTGGATGGTTGGGGCACTGATTTTCTACTGGAAAGAGCGCAAAGATCCGCCGTATCAGCAGCCTGCAGCTTTAACGGAATATCCCAAAGTTGCAGTTTTGGTGCCTTGCTTTAATGAAGGTGACAATGCGGAAGAAACACTCAGCCATGCGCTGGCGCTGCAGTACCCGAATTTTGAAGTGATTGCGATCAATGATGGCAGTTCTGACAATACGGCAGAGGTTTTAAACCGCCTCGCCCTGCAGCATGAAAAGCTGCGCGTGGTGCATTTGGCGCAAAACCAAGGCAAAGCGATGGCCTTGCAGGCGGGCAGTTTATTGACGGATGCCGAATATTTAATTGGCATTGATGGTGATGCGCTGCTCGACCCGCATGCGGCGTCATGGATGATGCGCCACTTTCTTGAAGATGAAACCGTGGCCGCTGTAACCGGAAATCCGCGTATCCGCACCCGTTCCACATTAATCGGGCGGATTCAGGTCGGTGAATTTTCCTCCATTGTCGGCATGATTAAACGTGCGCAGCAAAGCTTTGGCAGGCTGTTTACGGTATCGGGGGTCATTACCGCTTTTCGTAAAAGCGCTGTGCACTCTGTTGGATATTGGTCGCCAGATATGCTGACTGAAGATATCGACATCACTTGGAAGCTGCAGCGGGCAGGCTGGAATATCCATTTTGAACCCAATGCACTGGTTTGGATCCTGATGCCTGAAACATTGAATGGCTTATGGAAACAGCGCCTGCGCTGGGCCATGGGCGGGGCGCAAGTGCTGCTGAAAAATATTGATGTCTTGATGAAGCCGCAGCTGAATTTCTTATGGCCGTTGATGATGGAACTTATTTTGACTCTGGTTTGGTCCTATTTGATGCTCCTCTTGGCCGTGGTCTGGCTAGTGCATTTTATTGTGCCTATCACCGGTGTTGGAGATGTCGGTTCACCATTTTTGCCGTATGGAACGGGGATGTTGCTGGGGGCAACCTGCCTGCTCCAATTTGCGGTCAGCAAATGGATGGACAGCCGTTATGAGCCCGCCTTAGCGAAGAATTATTATTGGATGATTTGGTACCCCTTTGTATTTTGGCTGATTACCATCACCGCAAGCATTGTGGCTTTTCCAAAAGTTTTAAAATTAGGTACGGGGCAGCGTGCGCGCTGGGTCAGTCCAGACCGCGGCATACGCATCAACAATTCATTAGAGAATAAAACAAATGAAAAATAACGGCTTAATTATTGATTTGCGCCGTCATCTGCCATGGCATAAGCGCTATGCATCCAGTACCAGTACGGCCGTGATGTGGGCGGTATGGCTGCTGCTGTGGCGTCCGGTGCTGCTGGTTGCAGGTTTCATCAGCCTGCAAAAGCACCATGTATTGCAGCATTTATTCGGCGCTTTTGGTTTGGGCCTAGAGCACGGCATAACCGCATTGCTGGCCTGCGCAGCAGCTTTACTGCTGTGGTCTAACTATATGCCTGCTAAGACTGTGCAAAAAACACAGCAAAAAACCATGACCGATTATGTGCATCATTTTAATGTGCCTGTACAGGAAGTGGAGCAAGGGCGCCAGCAGAAAATCAGTATTGTTCATCATGATGAACAGGGAAAAATTGTGCGCATTGAAACTTAAATTTTGAATCGCTTGGCTGAATGTCCTGACTGCTGCATCCAAAACTTTCACAGTCAGGGCTTATTATATTTGCTCAGCATTGGCTAGAGTTTTTGTGCAGAAAGTTTTAGACTTGCTTCCCATTGAAATTTCTCCTTCAAGGGCTGTCACGTTCTCTTTGCTTGTATATCAGCATGGCGGTTTCCTTTGCAGGCTATTTAGAAAACGGCGTTTTCTATTTGGCCATTCAGCAAGGCATTTTGCACAACGTACAGCATCATCATCGCGCGTGGACACTTTTGCATGACTCAGCATATTGTAATCAAAGAATTGTTTGATAAACCTATTGGGAAAAAACTATGGGTTGCGCCGATGGCGGGCGTCACTGACCGCCCATTCAGAACATTGTGCAAATACTTTGGTGCAGGCCATGCAGTCAGTGAAATGATGACTGCAGATAAAACGCTGCGTATGAGCAAAAAGAGTTTATACCGCGCGAATTTTGATGGTGAAATTGCGCCAATTTCAGCGCAAATTGCCGGTTCAGATCCGCAAGAGCTTGCTGAAGCAGCGCGCTATCAAGTTGCTAATGGTGCGCAGATTGTTGATATTAATATGGGCTGCCCTGCAAAAAAAGTCTGCAATAAGCTGGCAGGTTCCGCTTTGCTGCAGGATGAAGATTTGGTTGCGCGTATCTTGGATACGGTTGTGGCAGCTGTAGATGTTCCGGTCACGCTGAAAACACGCTTGGGCTATTTAAATGGACATGAAAATATTATGCGTGTTGCAAAGCGCGCAGAAGAAGCGGGTATTGCCGCCTTAGCCTTGCATGGCCGGACCCGTGAAGACATGTATTTAAACACGGCTCGCTATTCGCTGATTAAAGACGTGAAAAGCATGCTGAACATTCCAGTGATTGCCAATGGCGATATTGACAGCCCTGAAAAAGCTAAATATGTGCTGGATTATACAGGTGCGGATGCCGTGATGATTGGCCGCGCTGCGCAGGGGCGTCCGTGGATTTTCCGTGAAATTGCCCATTATCTGGAAACAGGCGAGTATTTGACTGCACCTAATATTGAAGAAGTCAAAACTGTATTGCTTGGCCATTTAAGCGAGCTGTATGAGTTTTATGGCGAATACTCAGGCTGCCGGATTTCGCGCAAGCATATTGCCTGGTATACCAAAGGCCTGCGTTCCAGCAATGAATTCCGTCAAAATATGTACAAGGTGGAATCCACAGCCGATCAATACAAAGTTGTTGAAGAATATTTTGACCATCTTTTAGCGCATGGCGAAATTATGAGTGATGTGCAAGCAGAAGCTGTAAATTTATTGGATCATTAATTTTTGAACAGCATCTATTCTTATGCCTAAAGAGGTTTAAAAAATCATTGGCATACATTGCATCATTTATTTTATGTTTTGAGGCGGAGCTTCAATTTTAGCCAATGCGTCAGTTTGACTTTGTGCGGCTGGATCCGTTTTGACCTTTTCTGGGCTCAATTGCACAGATGAATTGCTGGCGGCAGCATGGTCTGCCTTAATATGCATCGCTGTATCCGCTGAGAAACCGATTAAAACCAATGCAAGCAGAGCGATAGCCATAGTGTTGAACTTTTATTTAAATTATTGTGTCTAAATTTACATAATTATAACGAAATGCGGTATCCCTATTTTTAGGTATTTTTCAATATTTTAAAAACTTAGGTTTACCTTGTGACCAAGTTTTGCAATTCCTTTTGCTGTTTTTGCATAAATAAATCGACAGTTTTCAATTGCTGATGAAAAAATGCTGAAAACAGAACCGGCTATTTTCAGCTGAATAGCTGTCAAAAATACAAGCTGGCGCTCAGGCAAAATTCATTTCCAGCACCAGCTGATTAATCAGGTCAGCCGCCTCTAATTCACGGATCTGCGCTACATTGCTGCCGGCCCAGAATGCGCCAAAACCATGATCGCCTTGCTGTGATGCGGCTGCATGCAGCTGTTTGCCGATATCATAGGCATAAGGATAAGCGGGAACTGACGGTCTGTCGGGCGTATCAATATCCATGTGCCAATGATTGATTAATCCCCGCGCAGGGCGGCCTGAAATACTGGCTGTGATTTGGGTGATTGGCTGGTCAAACAGCGCTTTGCGATAGGCGCCATTGGCGTTGGAGCTTTTGCATTGAACAAATGCAGTGCCAAGCTGTACGCCATCTGCGCCCAAATTAAGCAAACCCTTTGCCTGCTGGCCTGACATAATTCCGCCGGCTGCCACGATTGGCAGCTGACAATGCTGTTTAAATAATTGAACTAAATCAGCAGTTCTGACACTGCTGTCAAAGCTTTCATTGAAGATGCCCCGGTGTCCGCCAGCTTCTATGCCTTGCGCAATAATGATATCGATGCCTGCCGCTTCAATTGCTAGAGCTTCCGCCAAATTTGTTGCGGAAACCATGGTCAGAATGCCCGCGGACTTTAAAGCCAGAATCTGATGTGCATGCGGTATGCCAAAATGGAAACTGACGGCTTGAGGGCGTGTTTCCAAGATCAGCTGTAAAAAGTCATCATTATCTAAAAAGCTTGGGTAGATACAATTCAGCTGTGCCGGAGGCATTGCGCCGTATGTATTGAATTGGGGTTTAAGGTAGTCAATCCATTGCTGAGCCTTATGCGGATCTAAAACCGCGGGCTGATGGCAGAAAAAATTAACTTGAAAAGGCTGATCTGTCAGTGCTTGTGTTTTTAAAATTTGATCCCGTGCAGAGGACACCGTACTGGCGCCTAAGCCTAAAGCGCCTAAACCGCCTTGATTGGAAACTTCCGCGGCCAGTTCAGGTGTTGAAACGCCCGCCATTGGCGCTAAAAAAATTGGGTGTTTAATGCCCAAATGTTTTAATAAGCTCATGCACTTATCTCCTTGTATCTCTTCACTTTGCCCAAGGAGCGTGCATTAAGCAAATTATATTCGCTATTTTTTCGGAGAATAATATATAGGACGCTTGCTGACAGTTGCTGTATGGTGAGCTCCAAATTTAAGGGCAGGGTATTGGCTATATTGAAAATAGCCGCTGCGAAGCTTTGCTGAACATGGAGTTTCCCTGTTCAAATATGCGATTTCAGGCATAATGGCGCGCAAGATTGAAATTAAATTTAGGGTAGATATGAAGCGAATTGCCGCTGCTGCAGTATTTTCCAGTGCGCTATTTACGGCGTGTTCCAATCAAGAGCCGCAACAGCCGGCGGTGAATGAAGCAGCATATGCAGCCAAAGATGCGCAAGATTTACAGCAGAAAATCAATCAGCTGAATATGCAATTTTCTGAAGATTTTAAGCGCTTTAAGCAGGCAGAAAGTTTGGCTTTTTCAGATCAATCGGTTTTAGATGTGAATAATTTAAAAACCCTGAATTTACATACAGTCAGTTCGACTTCGTTAAAACCCAGCAAAGAAGCTTATTGTAAAATGATGAACGCTTATTTCAATGAGCTGTACCGTTTAGGGCATTTTAATTTGAATCAGCTTGATGGGGTGAAGATGAACAATGCGCCTGCATCTAACCTGAAAAGCAAATTTGCCAATGCAGACGCTTTCTATACCTTTATTTTGGAAGAGCATACAACATATAAGCAAGCGCAGCTGGGGATGGGTTTTGGCTGCAACTTGCGCGGGGCTTTAACCCCCTAACCCATTGCAGAAATATACATTTAGCTTGGGATAATGGAGCGCTGGCTGCTTATCATGGTTTACCTACGGCATTGCTGAAACATTGAATAAAGAACCTATCCAGCTGGAAAACAGCATCGCCGCGATTCCCCATGCAGTAACCCGGATAGCGCCTTTGAGCAGAGGTGTCCCTGCAGCATAACTGGAAAGTGCGCCAAGGCATGCAAGGGATAATATGCCTACAATCATCACACTGACAGATATATATTGATCTGGGCTAAGCAATATGGAAAACATTGGAAATAGTGCGCCAACGGAGAATGCCAGTGCGGATGAACCTGCTGCCTGCAAAGGATTGGCGGAGGTGTTTTCATGAATGCCGATTTCATCACGGGCATGTGCTTCTAATGCATCTTTTTCTGTTAATTGCAGTGCAACCTCATGTGCCAGTTCCGGAGTCAAACCGCGGAGAATATAGATTTGGGTCAGCTCCTTTAATTCATGGTGCGGATTTTTTTCCAGTTCTTTGGCTTCCATGTGAAGGTCAGCTTCTTCAATATCAACTTGAGACTTGACTGAAATATATTCGCCAGCCGCCATTGAGCTTGCGCCAGAGATTAATCCTGCAACACACGTGATGAGTAAGGTATGTGATGATGCGCCGCTGGCAGCCATGCCCATAATAAGGCTGGTGACTGAAATAATGCCGTCGTTTGCACCCAATACTGCTGCGCGGAGCCAGCCAGTGCGATGAATATAATGTTTTTCACTATGATGTGATAATGGCATGAAGCGTACTCGTGGCGTTCATTTATTGTATAAAGAACATAATTAAGTTGAGGATGCAAGCTCACAACTCTGATTTGATGAAAAAAAAGCCTTCATAAAGAAGGCTTTTTTATGAAACTGATTTAGTGCTGCGCTTTTTCTTTCACGTCAGCTGCACCTTTTTCAACAGCGGCGGCGGCATCAGCCGTTGCTTCTTTAGTGACTTCTTTTACATCATGAGCAGCGGCCTCAGTTTTAGCAGCCGCTTCATCAGCTGCTGCATCAATTTTAGCTGCAGCGTGATCAGCAGCGGCTGTAGTTTCAGATGCGGCATGATCTGCTGCATTCTTAATGTCATGAGTTGCTTGGCTGGCTGCATTTTCTAAATGTTCACCAGTAGTCGCGCCGGTTTCAGGCGCTTTTTCTTTGTTACAGCCTACAAGCGCAACAGTAGCGGCCAAGCCTAAAGCAACAAGTAATTTATTCATTGTGTTATTCCTCTTTTTGTTATGCCCGTAGCATGGGCTGAAAAATATATTAGCCGAAAGAACAATCAAGATCTGAACGAAAATTGTTGATTAAGTGTAATTTTTTATTTTTTAGTGTTGACCTCTTTATCTATTCTAAGAATCTAAATCGCATTAAAACTTCAATTGTTGCTGGCAATAAAATTGATGCATAGACATTTTTGATCCAGTCATTCAGTAAAACTTTTACCGCGATGGCAGCATCTGCCGAATGCCGCCATCATTTATCCAGTTGCTGCGTTTGGCAATTGCAACTCTCAAGGATGCTATCAACACTTTGTAAAGTCAGATTCACTGTGTATTCAGTTTATTTGACAGCATGGGGGTACTGAAAGTAGGGAAAGGCTGCCATGACGATATGCAATTCTTCATCAGAACAATGCATGATAAATTCACAGTCATTTTGTTTTAGATTGGTATTTTTTAGGGAATTTGAGTCAAATTTTGAACGCACAGATAAATTGAGGCGATAAAAAAGCCTACATAAATGCAGGCTTTAGGGACGGCAAGAAAAATTAAAGGCCAGCAGATGCTTTAAGCGCTTCAACTTTGTCTGTTTTTTCCCATGTAAATGCAGTATCTGAACCTTCACGGCCGAAGTGGCCATATGCCGCAGTTTGTTTATACATTGGCTGAATGAGGTCAAGCATGCGGGTAATGCCATATGGGCGAAGGTCAAAATGCTCACGAACCAATTGAACAATCAATTCATCGGACACTTTGCCAGTGTTGAATGTGTTGATTGAAATAGATGTCGGTTCAGCAACGCCAATCGCATAAGACACTTGAATTTCACATTTGTCAGCAAGACCGGCAGCCACAATGTTTTTGGCTACATAACGGCCAGCGTATGCAGCAGAGCGGTCAACTTTCGATGGATCTTTACCCGAGAAAGCGCCGCCGCCATGGCGCGCCATGCCGCCGTAAGTATCGACAATGATTTTACGGCCCGTTAAACCGCAGTCGCCTACAGGACCGCCAATCACAAACAGCCCCGTTGGGTTGATGTGGAATTTAGTGCCCGCATGAAACATTTCAGCTGGAATAATTTTCTTGACGATTTCTTCAATCACCGCTTCTTTAAGGTTGGATTGAGAAATTTCAGGATCGTGCTGAGTTGAAAGCACAACAGCATCTAAGCGTACAGGCTTGCCATTTTCATAAGCAAAAGTCACTTGGCTTTTTGCATCTGGACGCAACCAAGGCAGTGTGCCGTTGCGGCGCAATTCTGCTTGCTTTTCCATTAAGCGGTGAGCATATGAAATCGGGGCAGGCATTAAAACATCAGTTTCGCGGCTTGCATAACCGAACATTAAGCCTTGGTCGCCCGCGCCTTGATCTTCAGGTTTTTGACGGTCTACACCCTGTGCAATTTCAGGAGACTGCTTGCCGATCATGTTGATCACGGCGCAAGTTGAACCATCAAAACCCAAGTCAGTGTGATGATAGCCAATGCCATTTACGGTATGGCGAACGATTGCTTCAAAGTCAACGTTGGCAGTTGTTGTGATTTCACCAGCAAGTACTACAGCACCTGTTTTTACAAGCGTTTCACAAGCAACCCGTGCATAAGGGTCTTCTTTTAAGATTGCATCCAGAATAGCATCACTGATTTGGTCAGCCATTTTATCTGGATGGCCTTCGCTTACAGATTCCGAGGTAAATACAGCGTACTCGCGCATAAGTCCTATCACAGTTAAATTTAAAAGACGCGATATGTTACATCGAGTTGCTTTAAAGGACTAGCGCAAGACGATCAAAATGGGTGAATTTATTTCAATTTATTGACTTTTTATTTGATATGAGCATCTAAAAAATTGATAAACACGTTGAAAGGAGCAATTCACTGTAGAGCTAGAGCTGCTTTAAAATTATCGCGTTTTGGCTGTTTTTGACAGGATAATTCTGAATTATGTTTCATAATTAATTGAAATATAATATTTAAATTTAACTTTTCTGTGAATTTCTTTTATCTGTGAATTGGGAAGATTGAGCGCGCATCAGATATTGCTCACCTTTTACGGTAAAAAATGAATTTTATTCATTTATACCTTAAATTATTGTTATTTCATTAAAATTTTTAGCGGTATGGCGTAACTTTAAAGAGGTGATATTGGTGTTTAAGTTGTTTTAAGCTGCTGTTTCAGCGAATATTTTTAAATATTCTGTATAAAATAGAAAAAAATGAGTTCTGCTGCTGATTGCAGTGGAAAGCTGTTCAACAACTGAACGAAGAGGGTTTTGATTACGATTTATTCGTGAAAAATTCGACCTTAGTCTTTACCCTGTACGCTTTTTTTAAGACAATGTACGGCAGTTTTGAATTGTTATTCATTTTATTCTTTTAAACGATTTATTTGGACGCTGACCTATGACAACCCCACTTAATGAACGCCGGATTGCAAACGCAATTCGTGTATTGGCAATGGATGCTGTGCAAAAGGCTAATTCAGGCCATCCAGGCGCGCCAATGGGGATGGCAGATATCGCTGATGTCGTTTGGCGTGAATTTTTGAACCACAACCCAACAAATCCGCAATGGGCAAACCGCGACCGTTTTGTATTGTCTAACGGCCATGGCTCTATGCTGCAATATGCGCTATTGCATTTAACCGGTTATGATCTTTCTATCGAAGATTTAAAATCTTTCCGTCAGTTGCACTCAAAAACTCCAGGTCATCCAGAACTTGGCTATGCGCCGGGTATCGAAACAACAACAGGTCCATTGGGTCAGGGTATTGCTAATGCCGTGGGTTTTGCACTTGCTGAAAAAACGTTAGCAGCGCAATTCAATAAAGAAGATATCAAAGTTGTAGATCACTTTACTTACTGCTTCTTGGGCGATGGCTGCTTGATGGAAGGTGTTTCACACGAAGCGTGTTCATTGGCGGGTACTTTGGGCCTAGGCAAATTGATTGCTTACTATGACGACAACGGCATCTCGATTGACGGTGAAGTAGAAGGCTGGTTCTCTGACGATACAGAACAGCGCTTCTTGGCATACGGCTGGCAAGTGATTAAAGTTGATGGCCACGACAGCGATGCTTTGCGTGCGGCAACTGTTGAAGCGCAAGCTGAAACTGCAAAACCGACATTGGTTATTTGTAAAACCATTATCGGTTTAGGTTCTCCAAACAAACAAGGTAAAGAAGATTGCCACGGTGCGCCGCTGGGCAATGACGAAATTGCTTTGACTCGTGAAGCATTAGGCTGGACGGAAGGCCCGTTTGAAATTCCTGCTGATGTATATGCAGCTTGGGATGCTAAAGCCAAAGGTACTGCGTCTGAAGCGGCTTGGAATGAAACTTTTGCGGCTTATGCAGCAAAATATCCGGCTGAGGCTGCTGAACTGAAGCGCCGTTTAAATGGTGATTTGCCTGCAGAATTCTTGGCACAGGCGGATGCGTATATTGCTGAAGTGAATGCAAAGGCGGAAACCATTGCGACGCGTAAAGCAAGTCAAAATGCGATTCAGGCATTTGCACCATTGCTTCCTGAAATTCTAGGCGGTTCTGCTGACCTTGCGGGTTCTAACTTGACCCTTTGGAAAGGCGCAGAAGGCGTTGAAACTAATCCGGCAGGCAACTATGTTCACTACGGTGTACGTGAGTTTGGTATGACTGCAATCGCCAATGGTGTTGCGCTGCACGGCGGTTTCATTCCTTACGTTGCAACATTCCTGATGTTTATGGAATATGCGCGTAATGCAGTGCGTATGTCTGCATTGATGAAACAGCGTGTGATTCATGTATATACTCATGACTCAATCGGTCTAGGTGAAGATGGCCCTACACACCAGCCTGTGGAGCAGATCGCATCTTTACGCGGTACACCAAACTTAAATACTTGGCGTCCATGTGACACAGTTGAAGCCTCTATTTCTTGGAAATCTGCTTTAACCCGCAGCGAAGGTCCGACTGCATTGATCTTCTCTCGTCAAAACTTGCCATTCCAAACACGCACAGCAGATCAAATTGCTGACGTTGCCAAAGGCGGTTATGTGCTAGCGAAAGAAAAAGGCGAATTAAAAGCTATCATCATTGCAACAGGTTCAGAAGTTTCATTGGCCATGGATGCTTACGCTCAATTAGACGGCGTGCGTGTGGTTTCTATGCCATGTGCTGAAGAATTTGTGAAGCAAGATGCGGCATACCGTGAAGCGGTACTTCCATCTGCAATCCGTGCGCGTGTTGCGGTTGAAGCTGCACATGTGGATTACTGGTGGAAATTTGTTGGTTTAGACGGCAAAGTGATCGGTATGACCACTTACGGTGAGTCTGCGCCTGCAAAAGACTTGTACCAATACTTTGGTATTACGGCTGATGCAGTTGTTGCAGCGGTAAAAGAAATTACAGCTTAATCGCTTAAGATTAACTGGCAAAAAGGCGCCCCGAACATTGGGGCGTCTTTTTTATGTTTAGATAACGATATTTCAACGAATGATTTAAAACAAAGGTTTAGAATTAATTTATTCATTGAAGTATCCAGCAGAATTGGCAGTATTTGCCAGAGTGAGGAAGAAATGAGCCTTTACGATCAAATTAATGATGAAATCGTTCTAATGGATGCGGGTGAGCAAAAATGGATTGGCGCTGATTTAGAACTTGACGCGATGATGGCGGTTGAGCTGATGCTGCAGGATTTGCAGGAAGACAAAGTCATTAAAATTCGCCGCAAGAATCATGAAAAGCATACAGGGTTAAAGCAAGTTGACCGTATTTTGGTAGAAAAGCTTTAAGCGCTGAAGGTAGAAAAGCCCCATTTGGGGCTTTAATTTTTGCTTGGCATTCCGGAATGCCAAGCAAAAATTAAATTAAAAGTTCAGTTTGAATCTGAATATTTGACGTCAGCAGCTTATGAATCGGGCAATTTTCTGCAACTTTCAGCAAGCGTTTATGCTGCTCCTCATTAAAGTCGCCTTTTAAGACAATTTTACGCACAATGATGTTCTGGCCGGCTTCAGGATTGAGCTGCAGATGCACTTCAACATGATCAATCTGGATGCCTTTGTTATCTGCATACATCTGTAAAGTTACGGTAGTGCAGGCGCCGAGTGCAGAAAGCAGCAGCTGCACTGGATTAGGCGCAGAATCTTGTCCGCCTTTTGCTGCCGGTTCATCAACATGCCACGTATGGCCTTGCGGGTCTGTCAGGGTAACGCGGTAAGGTGTTGTGGTGCTTTGGGCGAGTGCGCTATGAATCATAATATTTGTGCTGTTCTCATGTTATTCATTTTAATATACAAAGGCTGGCCAAGATTAGCGATGCAGCCATTGGATTTAAAGTGATGTTTTTTGTTAAAAAAAGCTCCCCTTAAGGAGCTTTAAAATTTCAAAAAATGTGTTAAGAATTTTTAGACACACTAAAATTCTTTGTGCTGTCTGAATCTTGCTGAATGATCCATTCTCCGCCAACACGGAACGACGTAGCCGAAGCGTAAGTATCTTCCATAAATTGGAAATAAGTAATGAGGCCATCTTTGACGACAGCTTTAATGGCAAAGGGGAACGTGAAGGTATTTTGGGCATGCACAGAGGTATAGGTAAATTGACCAAATACGGCTACAGTTTCATTTTCAGAAATCATATCCGTTACTTGAAAATCGTCAATATTCCAGTAAGTGCCTACATTGGAAAAAGTGTAAATATAGACGTCACGGCCTTGGCTGGAACCTGCCCAGGGTTCAATTTTTTCAGTTCAGGATTGCTGAAATTCAAGGATACATAATCCGCATTTTCAGCAATTAATTTTTCTGCGGCATAAGCCACGGACTCTTTTGCGGTATTTAATAAAAAAGCCTGCACGACGTCTTTCGGCGCTTTGGTCGCCAGTGCCTTTTCAATGGCGTTTAAGGCTGCGGATTGAGCTGTTTCTTGTTCTGACATGAAATTCTCCAAGGTTATGAATGCTGTTTGTTAAATTGTGCTGATGTCAAAATCATAAAGAAAAATTGACATGAAAAAACTTGCCTGCGCAGTAAACAGTTTCCTAAAATCGGGAATATGATGAGAAACAATAAGATGATTCAATTCAAGAATTGAAACTTAAAACATTCAAAATCATGAAAAAGATTGCAGCTCACAATGCAGCGGTTGAAATTAAGTTTTTAAAGCAAATGAAACAGGACATAGATTAAAAAAGGTATGGAAAGAAGATATGAAGCAAGCAATTGAAATCCAGCCGCTGCAGTGCATCAGCAAAGAACAATGGATGCCGCTATGGCAGAGCTATCAAACATTTTATGGCGCAAAACTTTCAGAAGAGGTCAGCTGCAATACCTGGAAGAAGCTATGCAGTGCTGACACACCGCATATGTAAGGCTTTGCCGCGATCAGTGAAAATCAGGCCATAGCTATTGTGCATGTGATTTAGCATGACAGCTGCTGGACGCTTAGGCCGTATGCCTATTTGCAGGATTTATATACCCATGAAGATTTCCGCGGGCAAGGCGTCGCGCGGAGACTGATTCAGCATGTTTATGATGAAGCCATGGTGCGTCAATGTGACCGGGTATATTGGCTGACGCATGAAACAAATCAAACTGCGCAAAAACTCTACGACCGAGTAGCGAAAAAGACAGGATTTATACAATACCGCATGTAATGGGCCAGGCAGCATAAAGCTGCTGGCGTTTACAAATTTATCGTTCTACATATGCAACAAAACGTTTTATCTTTAACGGTGCAATGCGTAAAAAAATCTATAGACTTAATCGTATTCAAAAGTGAGATAAAAACATGAACTTTAAAGTATTAGCAATCGGTTTAGCAGTCGCGTCAGCAACAACATTAACAGTGGCTAAACCTGTTGCATACCAAATTGATCCAACACATACCGCAACGGTATTTACTTGGAATCATTTTGGTTTTTCAACACCATCAGCGAATTTCAGCGATATTCAAGGCACAATTAATGTGGATAATGCGAAGCCTGCAAATTCATCAGTAAATGTGACTATTCCTTTGTCTAGCTTGAATACCAATGTAAAAGCGCTGGATGAGCATTTGAAAACTGCGGACTTTTTTGACGCTGCGAAATACCCGAACATTACATTCCAAAGTACTAAAGTTCAGGCCATCAGTAAAAATAAATACAAAATCACAGGCAATCTAACTGTAAAAGATGTAACTAAGCCTGTAGTTTTAGATGCTGTATTGAATAAGCAGGGTGTACATCCGATGACTAAAGCGGAAACTGTCGGCTTTAATGCAACGACTTCATTTAACCGTTCTGCATTTGGCGTAGGCGCATATGTTCCAAACGTAGGCGACAAAATCACAGTCAGCATTACAACCGAAGCTTCTGTTCCTGCTGCGAAAACTGCCGCAAAATAAGTTTTAATTTCCCTCAATTAAAACGAAAAAGCACCTGAACAGGTGCTTTTTTATTTTGAAAATTTTAAAAAACTAATCACGATTTAAGATCAGCATGCATCCAAAACTGATAAAAATACCGCCCGTAATGCCGTCAATTTTTTTACTGAATTTTTGATAGTAATGATTGATTTTAGGCGCAGAGAAAAGAATCGCAACCAATGCAAACCATAAGAGGCTTTCGGTGAAGATTAAAATCAGCAAAGAGCTTTGCTGGGCAAGCGTTGCATCTGTATTAATCGCTAAAGCAAATACACTGCTGAAATACACCAGCGCTTTAGGATTGGCCATATTGGTAAAGAAGCCCTGCATGAGGAGGGTTTTGCAGGACTTTTGCTCTTTCTGTGCTTCCGCAGCATCAACAGCAGGGCCAGTTTTGCTGTATGCTGATTTAAACAGCTGCACGCCCAAATAGCAGAGATATAAACCGCCGCAGATCATTAAGACCTGCTGCAGCCATGCCATTTTTTGAAATAGGTAATGCAGGCCGCTCATCGCGCATATTGACCATGCCAAAATACTGAGTGAAATGCCTAAGGCCGCAAATAGTGCATGAGTGCGCGATTGGCGGATGGCGCTTTGAGTCACAAAGAAAAAGTCCGGACCTGGGCTGATCAATGCAAAAAAATGAATAAGGGCGATACTGATTAAAGGTGTCATTTGAGCAAAGCCATTTGAAGATAAAACTTTATATGATTTTTTAACAAAAAAAGAAAGTCAAATGACGGATTGCAATCATGATTAGGGAGACTGGAAAACCTGACGCTATGAAAGTCTAGGCAGGTTTTCCATGGACAGCGCTAGCGCTCGATTAATGTTTTCAGCCACTGTGAAAATATTGCCGCGGCTTTATCTTCCAATGCGGATGCGAAAAGGCTGTTGTTTTGACGCAAGGCCGGGATATCAAGATTTGCTTTGCGCAGCTCGCAAGTATGGCCAATCAGCCATTTTTCCATGCTGTCTGCGGCAGCTTCTATATGGAACTGCAATGCTAAAATTTGATTGCCTTTGCGGAAGGCCTGGTTGGGATACAATTCTGAGCTGGCAAGAAGTTCTGCCTGTTCAGGTAAATCAAAGGTGTCGCCATGCCAATGCAGCACAGGAGTGCCTTCCAGCGGAGATAAAATATTGTTGGCTTGGCTGGACAGCTGCAGTTTACTCCAGCCAATTTCTTTAGCGTGGCCTGCATAGACTTTTGCGCCTAAGGCATGGGCAATCAGCTGCGCGCCTAGGCAAATGCCGACAGTCGGTAAATTCTGCTCTAAGCGGGCTTTGAGCAAGTCTATTTCCTGCTGAAGAAAAGGATAGTCTGCTGTTTCATACACACCGATAGGGCCGCCTAAAATAATGGTCAGACCGGGATGCTCAAAGGCTTTGGTCAAATCATCTACGCCAGCCTCAAAATAGCGGACACGAAAACCCTGCTGATAAAATACATCTTCTAATGCGCCTAAATCCTCAAATGCAAGATGTTGAACGGCATAAATAGTGTCTGGAAATGCAGTGCTCATAGCAAATTATTTAATGTGAAGATATTATGGAATTTATCCTGAAAAAGCTCAAATAGAAAGGCTGCATTCGGTCAATTGAATAGAAATCGCTGAGAGTTATAATAAATGCAAAAAAAAGTGACTGCAGGGTAGAAATTAAGTGTAAAGATATTGAGTAAATTCACATTTCTGCAATAAAATAAAAAACACCTTACATTTTTGGCTTAAAATTTATTTAAAGTGTTGAAAATTGGTGAATATATAATTTGAAAATTGATATATATTAATTCAGTCTATAAAAAACTAATGAAAAAACAGATATTAATCTTATACGGCCTAGGTATTATACAAAAAAATAGAATTTTTCAGTTTATGCCAAAAGGAACTTTCTTGATTCTAAGAATATGATTTTTTATTAAAAAAAATACAGGAGTGGCAGTTTTATGGATGTGGAACATACGCGTGATGCAACACTGCTGCATGCGATACATAAAATTTTGCTTAAAGAATGGGATCCGCTTCGGATTCGGCATATTCCTGCAATGCGTGATGAATATGATGATTATCTTCCGAATATATTTAAATTGATTCGAGAAAATTCAAATGAAACAGAGATTTTTGAATATCTATGGTGGATCGAACAGAACATCTTGGAAAAAAAAGGAAAAAAAGAGAATACGTTGCGTGTCGCCAGCTTATTGAAAGATTTACAAAAACTGTAAGGCTCTAAGCTGGAGCTATTGCTTTGATAAAAAAAGCCGATATGCAAATATCGGCTTTTTCTGTAAATGGCGGCTTAGAATTTCTTTTCGACACTCAATAACAGGCTTGGAATCGATTCATTGCTGCGGGCCTGATAGAGGCTGCCGTCACTGACTTTAGTCAGGCGCTCTTTATAATCTGTACTGAAAATATTGCGCGCATTGATCGACGCGGCCCAGTTATTGTCAAAGCGTTTTGTAATGCTTAAATCAACATTGACGCGTTGATTGCTGGTGCGCTCATATAATTCACCGTTGTAATCCTGACTGTTTAATTCACGGGTATACGCCGGCGTATAGCTGGCATTTAAACTGCTGGATACGCGCCAAGGCTGGTAGTTATAGGATAGGCCGGCGCTGGCCGTATAAGGCGCTACATCGCTTGCAAGGCGCTCTGTGCCGTTATCTTCTTCAATTTTTGCCCTCACGGTAGACAGCTGCGCATTCAGCATGAAGGAATGTCCCGCCTCTGTTTGCTTCAATGCATAGCGGCCGGCAACTTCTACACCGTAAGTTGTTGCATTGTCCTGATTGAATGGGCGCTCTACAAATCGGCAGCTTGGGTCATTGGCAGTGGCGCAGCTTTGACCTTGCGCATCTTCACTGCGGATGGCTTTTTCAATGTAGTCATTGATTTCACGGTAATACGCCGTGATATTTACACCGCCTGCGGATGTGTTATAGCCCAAAGTGCTTTCATAGGCATTGATTTTTTCAGGGCGCAAGAATGGGTTGCCGCCTTGATCGGGATTGTTCAATGAGCCTGCATCAATGTCGGTAGATATGGAAACTGCGGGCAGCAGCTGATCTGATTTTGGACTGCGGAACGCTTGGCTGATATTGGTTTGCAGTGACCAGCTGTCTGTGAAATCAAAGCGGTGCGCTAAAACAGGACTCAAATGGCTGTCGCTGTAATCGACCAGTCCTGAACGGTGAATCCATTCCTGACGCGCCCCCAGTGTTAAGCTTTGACGCGGGGTAAAGCGCCAGCTTCCTTCTGCATATAGAGCATAGCGCTGCTCATCTAAAGTATCCGCGGTATTGCTTTCTAACTCGCTGGAACGCAAATCTGTACCAAATTTAATTTGTTTGGTTTCATCAAACTTGCGCACGCCATCATAAGCGAGGCTGTACTCATTGATTTGTTCATCGGTATAGCTTTGGCGCTGACTGGAGCGGGTCAATTCGGTTTCGTTCTGCTGCTCCACGGACAAACGGATTTTATCTGAATTGCCTTTGTCTTTGCGTTCATAGCGGGTATTCAGGCGGATGCTGTCGTTTTTATCCTCCTGAATTTGATCACGCATGCTGCCTTCGCTTTCATTGTTGCGGTAGAACAGTTCTGCCACAAGCTTCTGCTGATCATCAATTGAATATTCAGCGCGTGGGCTCAGCATCTGTGATGTTCTGTTGGTAATGCGCTTTTGTGAAGATGTGATTCCAGATGCATTTTCAGTTGTCGTCACTGAATCTGAGTCGCTCCACATCTGGTTTGCAGACAGGCTGTAGGTCCATGGATCAGTTTTGCCGTCCATTTGCAGCGAGATGTTTTTGCGTTCTTCTTCTTTTTGGCTGGATTTGGCTATGCCGTAGCCTGCGCGGACGGTGCCGCTGATGCGGGTGCCGTCCAGCGGTTCTTTTAAAATGATATTGATCACGGCTGAGGACGCGACAGAAGCTTGTGCAACGCTAGGCTGTTTGACAATTTCAATGCGTTCAATCATGTCGGGGGTGATGCTGTCAACGACTGACATGCCACCGCGCGGGCCGCCTTGCACCGGTTCGCCATTGATGAGGAAGACGGGCGCGCCGCCGCCGCGGAAACGCATGCTGCCATTGCCGCCGCGCGGGCTTTGTCCAGGTGCGGGCATTTGAAAGCCTGCCGCACGGCGCAGGGCATCATTTACACTTTGATCGCCAAATTTTTCCATTTCATCGCGGGTAATAATTGTTTTAGCAACAGCACTGATGTCTGGATCTTTTTCTACCGCTGGCGCTTGTTCAACCTGAAAAGTCATGGTCGGCAGCGTCTGAATAGCTGCAGCAGGAGGCGTGTCCTCTGCCCATGCAGGCATAGAAAGCGCGCATAAAGAAAGTGTTAAAGCGCTGAGTTTGAATGTGGATGGCATGCGTTTCATTATTGGACGTACCAAATGTAATTTTGCGTAAGATTAGTCTAAAAGTATGGAGAAAATTTGAGGAAAACGGCTGAAATAAGATGAATGAGAATTTTTTTTATAAAAAAAATTAAATAGAGTAAAAAATTGAATTCCATACATTTATTAAGGTAATTTGTCTGCTGGAATTAAGCTGCACTTTCTAAAATCTATAAAAACTATTTTGAAATAATGCGTAGCTGTGAAAGTAATTTTATGTAATAGGTTTTTTGATAGGTTCTCATAAGTACGCTGAGGGTGAATGAGTGCAGGCAGGCTGTTGCTATAGACCGATGATGCAAGGCTCTTGGCGCTATAGATCAAGGTATAAAAAGATCTGATCAAATATAAGAAAGATTTATCACAAAATTCTCTTTGAAAACTTTATGAAAAATAATGCTTAGGTTAAGATGACCTATCTTTTGGTAGAAACAATTTAAAGACCTATGCAACCTTTTGTTCTATATAACTCAGAGCAGCGTAAAAAAGTAGAATTTGTACCGCGTAAAGAAGGGCATATCGACATGTATGTGTGCGGTATGACGGTCTATGACTACTGTCATATTGGCCATGCTCGAGTGATGGTTGCATTTGACTATATTATCCGTTTCCTGCGCAGTCAGGGCTGGAATGTCAAATATGTGCGCAATATTACCGATATTGACGACAAAATTATTAAACGCGCAAATGAAAATGGCGAAAGCATTACGGCTTTAACCGACCGATTCATTCAAGCCATGAATGAAGATGCAGAAAACCTAGGCTGCCTGCATCCGGATGAAGCGCCGCGTGCAACCGATTATATTGATCAAATGCAAAATATGATTGGTACGCTGGTCAACAACGGCACAGCTTACCCGTCTAATAATGGTGATGTGTATTTTGAAGTTGAAAAGTTTGCAAAATATGGCCGCTTATCAGGCCGCAAACTGGAAGATATGCAGGCTGGCGCATCTGAGCGTGTCGATGTAGAAGTTGAAAAGAAACATCCATTTGACTTTGTACTGTGGAAGCATGCCAAAAAAAATGAGCCGTCTTGGGCGTCTCCTTGGGGCAATGGCCGTCCGGGCTGGCATATTGAATGTTCCGCAATGTCTACTTGCTGCTTGGGCAACCATTTTGATATTCACGGCGGCGGTTCAGACTTAACCTTCCCGCACCATGAAAATGAAATTGCGCAGTCTGAAGCCTCAACAGGCGAACAGTATGTCAATTACTGGATGCACGTTGGCTTTATTAATGTAGATGGCGAAAAAATGTCGAAATCACTCGGCAACTTCTTCACCATTCGTGATGTGATGGAAAAATTCCATCCTGAAGTCATCCGCTACTTTATTGTGTCTTCACACTATCGCAGCCCAGTGAACTTCTCTGATTTTGCCTTGAAAGAAGCAAAAAATGCTTTAACCCGTTTTTATCATTCATTTAAAGCGTATCAGCAGGCGTATGGCGACAAGACTATTGATACTTTAGATGAGGCATTGGTAGAGCGTTTTAATGCAGCAATGCGGGATGACTTCAATACAGCGGAAGCGATTGCCGTGCTGTTTGAGGTGAACAAAGAACTCAACCGCTCGGTGAAAGAAGAGCAGGCGGATCAAGCCGCTGTGTATTATTCTACATTGCGCCATTTGACCAATATTTTAGGTCTGGTGCAGCAAAACGTAGAGGATTTCTTAAAGTCGGATATTGGGCAAGAAGCGTTGGGATTAACGGAAGAACAGATTGAAGATCTGATTCAGCAGCGTCAAGATGCAAAAAAAGCCAAAGAATTTGCCAAAGCCGACGAAATCCGCCAGTCGCTGCTGGATCAAGGTGTCGTATTGGAAGATACACGCCAAGGCACTATTTGGCGCCGTGCTGATTAATTCGCCAATTGAATGCGTGGGGAGTTGACAACCTTTAAAAACTCTCTATAATGCATTCCCATATTGCGGGAATAGCTCAGTTGGTAGAGCATAACCTTGCCAAGGTTGGGGTCGGGAGTTCGAGTCTCCTTTCCCGCTCCAGAATATGAAAAAACCTTAGTTTTCGGACTAAGGTTTTTTTTTGCGTAAAATTGTTAAAACTGACGATAAGACATTATAAATTGAACATTTATAAACGTTGAATTTATGCAGATATGCTAAAATCAGCTAAATTATTCATAGTGATTGAAGCGCTGCGAGTTCAGCACTAATAAAGGTAAAATGGCTTTGAATCCACCAAATATGCCAAATCAAATTGATTTTCAAAAGGTCGCATTGGAAACCCTCAGCATTGAATGCAATGCTTTGAGCGTACTGGCTGCCGAGATAGATGAACGTTTTACCCAAGCCTGCGAAATTATTTTGCAATGCAAAGGGCGTTTAGTGATTACCGGTATGGGTAAGTCCGGCCATATCGGCCGTAAAATGGCGGCGACTTTTGCATCCACAGGGACGCCGTCATTTTTCATGCATCCCGGAGAAGCGGGCCATGGTGACTTGGGCATGCTGGTGAAAGGTGATGTGCTGATCGCGATTTCCTATTCAGGCAAAAGCGATGAAATTATGATGCTGATGCCGCTGATTAAGCATGTCGGCGTACCATTGATCACGATTTCTGGGCACGATAAAGGCCCAATGCCGCAAAATGCAGATGTGGCATTAACATTAGGTGATATTCAAGAGGCTTGTCCGCTAGGTTTAGCGCCAACTTCCAGCACCACGGCGACATTGGCCTTAGGCGATGCTTTGGCTGTTGCGCTTTTGGAAGCGCGCGGTTTCACTTCGGATGATTTTGCACGCTCTCATCCTGCAGGCGCTTTAGGCAAGCGCTTGCTTCTGCATGTCAAACACTTGATGCATACAGGCGAAGAGCTGCCAAAAGTTGCGCCTGAAACGCCAATGAATAAAGTGCTGTATGAAATTTCCAATAAGCGGCTAGGGCTGACAACTGTTGTCGATGCTGATGACAAGCTTCTCGGAATTTTTACCGATGGCGATTTACGCCGTTTGATTGACAAGCAGCAAGGCTTTGATGTGAATCTGCCTGTATCTGAAGTGATGATTCAGCATCCGTCAACGATTTCAAAAGAAGCCCGCGCAGTAGAAGCGCTAGAGAAAATGAATGCTAAAAAAATCAATCAGTTCATTGTTGTTGATGAAGACAATACCGTGATTGGTGTAATCAGCATGCATGATTTAATTCAGGCTGGGGTAAATTAAGCAATGGCTTCTTATGTATTATTGGAACAGGCTCGTCATATTCAAGCTTTGGTGCTGGATGTAGATGGAATTCTGAGTGACGGCTTTGTAACCTTGACCAATTCGGGAGACGAAATTAAGTCTTTTGATATTCGTGACGGTTTAGGTATGAAACTCGTACAAAAAGCGGGTATTAAAGTCATTATTATTACTGGCCGAAAAAGTAATATTGTTGAAAAGCGAATGTCTGACTTAGGCGTGGACTTGGTGTTTCAAGGCCGTGAGGATAAAGGTACAGCGCTTCGTGAAGCATGTGCGCAGCTGAATTTAGATCCAGGAGATTGCCTGTATATGGGCGACGACTGGCCTGATTTATCTGCATTTGCGATTGCCGGCATGAAAATTACCGTGCCCAATGGCCATGTAGAAGTGCGCCGCCGTGCAGATTTGGTAACACAGGCTTACGGTGGCCGCGGTGCTGTGCGTGAAATTTGCGATATGCTGCTGATGTCGAAAGGCGTTTACCAAGAGATGCTTGAAAAATTTGCCAGCGCACCGCATTAATAACTTAATAATTCATTAAATTTGGATTAAACAACCGCTTATGGATACAAAAGTTTTATACGTTACTGCAATCGCTATTGCGGCTGTAAGCGGCGGTTATTACTATTACAGTGGAAAAGGCAATAAACTCCAAGCCGATTCTGCGCGCAGCATGAAGTATTCTGCAGAGAATATTAATCTGACTCAAACTGATGAGCAGGGTAAGCTGTACATTCGCGCGCAAGTCGACCGTTTAGAGCAGGATTTGCAGCAAAAAACATCACAGCTGGATAATCTGAGAGCATCCACGTATAAAGATGGGCGTGTAGATGCGACATTTTTTGCCAAAGTTGCCAATGGTTATAATGACAATGAAAAAGTTGTTCTAAGGCATAAAGTTGAAGCAACAAAACTGCTGGAAAATGGAAAAATGGTCTTTCTAACAGATGAATTGACTGCTTTTCCAAAAACACGTGAATTAGAAACTGACAAACAGGTTACAGTGCAGACTCCGCAAGCCGAATTTGTCAGTAACGGTCTGAAAGCCAATTTAAATGACGGTCAGTACGAATTTTTTAATATTCGAGGAAAGTATGAACCTTAATCATAAACCACTATTGTCTAACGCTTTCCTAAAACAGGCAGTGCTGATGGGTTCACTTGCACTGTGTTCAGCAGGCGCTTTTGCATTGCCTTCTGACCGCAATCAGCCAATTTCGTTAGTGGCTGACCGCGCGACTTTTAATGAAAAAACGGGTATTACGACTTATACGGGCAATGTCATTATTGAACAGGGCACGATGAAGCTGCAGGCAAATTCCATTGTGGCCAACCTGAATAGCCGTAAAGAAATCAGCACCATTACTGCAACTGGCGGGCCTGCCCGTTTTCAGCAAAAAGTAGATCCTGCTAAAGGCTTAGCTAAAGGCCAAGCGCAAAAGATTGTCTATAATGCTGAAACAGGCATTCTTACCATGTCTGGCAGCGCTTTATTGGAACAGAACGGCGCCAGCATCAAAGGCAATACATTAAAGTACAGCATGAACAAAGGTGATATTGTGGCTGAAGGCACACCAAATAGTTCGGGCTCGTCTTCTGGCCGTGTACAAATCATTATTCCGCCGTCCAGTTCTAAGTCATTCCCGGGAGCGCGTGATTAATGGAGAAACCGCTGAATCAGCCTCAAACCTTATGCATTAAGCATTTAGCAAAGAATTACAGCAAGCGCTGGGTGGTGAAAGATGTTTCATTCAGCATGCAAAGCGGGCAGATTGTAGGATTGCTTGGCCCGAATGGCGCCGGTAAAACCACCAGCTTCTATATGGTCGTTGGCCTCGTGCGCATGGACAAAGGCGAAATCCATTTAGATGATTTGGACATGTCGGACTTGGCTATGCATGAGCGTGCACGTAAAGGCATTGGCTATTTGCCGCAGGAAGCCTCTATTTTTAGAAAATTGACAATTTCTGAAAATATCATGTCTATTTTGGAAACCCGCAAAGACTTAAATAAGCAGCAGCGCCAGCAGCGTCTGGCAGAATTGCTAGCTGATTTTAAAATCACCCATATTAAAGACTCCTTGGGCATGAGCGTCTCAGGCGGTGAGCGGCGCCGTGCAGAAATTGCCCGCGCATTGGCGGCAGATCCGAAATTTATGCTGCTGGATGAACCATTTGCAGGGGTTGACCCGATTTCAGTCGGTGACATCAAAGACATTATCCGGACATTAAAAGACCGCGGCATCGGTGTTTTAATTACTGATCACAACGTGCGCGAAACATTGGCGATTTGCGAGCACGCCTATATTGTCAGTGAAGGTTCCGTTATTGCGGAAGGTTCCCCGCAAGAAATTCTAGAAAATGAAACTGTCCGCAAAGTCTATTTAGGCGATGACTTTACAGTCTAAATGGCAAAAAACCCTCACAAAATGAGAAATGGGTCATTGTTGTGAGGGGGCTTATTCAATAAAATAATAAAAATATTCGATAAACGTAATTTTATTTACGAATTACATATAAAAACCCAAATAAAAATTATTGCGTAGAAACAATGCTAATAATAAATAGTAAGTATTTAAAACTATGGGGAAAATTTGAAAAAAATAAACGAACAGCGCTGTTTGTTCTGATTATTCCTTTTCACCTTTCCTATGCGCATGCAGAGAATGCGGAAAAAAATCAATTTCATCTTTTAAACGGTGGAATAGGGCAGTTATTTGCGCCGAAACCCAAGCGTTCTGCTGAAAAAATTGATATTACGGAATTGAGCAAATTTCCTTTTGATACGTCAAAAGTGAGCGAGCTGACGCCTTCGGCGCAAGCCTCCAATCCTCTTAATGTTCATCCCGGCTGGCCTGTTTCAGGGAAATTGAGCTTTCTTGATGCAATTCATGCCGCTGTACAGCGCAGGCCTGAAATCAGCAGAAATATTGCGAATGTCTCTGAGCAAAGCACCAATATTGACTTAGCCAAATCGCAGTACTTTCCGCAGCTGTCTGGCGGTTTCAGTACGGCGGATTTAACCAAGGGTGAGCGCGGCGGGCAAGTGGTTTCACTGAATGCTGCGCAAATGCTGTATGACTTTGGCAAGGTGAAAAGCAGTGTCAATGTTACTGAAGCTAAAATGCTGCAAGAGCAGGCGGGTTTTTTAGTCAGTTTAGATCAAGTCTCTTATGATGTGGCGGATGCCATTATCAATATCAAGCGCTATCAGGAAATCAGCAAAATTGCACAAGAGCAGATTAAAGGCATTGGGCGGATTGCCGAGATTGCGAATTTGCGGGCAAAAGCAGGAATCAGCAGTCAGGCCGACCCTATTCAGGCTCAATCGAATTTAGAGGCGGCTGAATCCAACCTGATTGTACAGCAAATGCAGCTTCGCCTAAACCAGCAACGCTTAAGAACGCTGCTGGGTTTTGATGTGTCTGCAAACCAATGGGAAATTCCAGCGGCCATTTTGCAAAAGTCGGATTTATATAAAGACCCTGAATATAACTTCATCCCGAGTATTATGCAGGCGCAAGCGGGTGTAGAAGTGGCAAAGTTTCAAAAGCAGCAGGCGAAACTGAGCGCTTATCCGACCATCAATATTAAAGGCAGCCTCAGTCAGGCGGTAAACGGCCGCAATCCAAACAATAATGAAGATGACGGCTTTTATAATTCTATTATGCTCGAAGCCAATAGCAATTTTTATCAGGGCGGCGCCATTGCTGCTCAAACACGCGCTGCCAGCTATGCGGAAGACGCTGCGCGGGCGCAAGTGAATGCCGCTTATTTAGATGTCGTGGATCGCGTGCGTTTAATTCGGGAACAAATTGAGAATAAGAAAAGGCAGATGTCGGTACTTGTGCAGCGCAGGGAAACGACAGCGCGAACCAAAGAGCTGTATCAGGAACAATATAAATTAGGCACAAGAACAGTAGTCGACCTATTGAATGCGGAACAGTCTATTCATAGCGCAGCGATGGAAATCGTAAACTCACAATACGATATTTATTCAGGACTTGCGCAGTATATACAGGTGACAGGACGCAGCAGGGAGATCTACGAATTAAATAATAAGATGATTCAGGGGGTTGAAGTTCAGCCATGACACAGACAATAAATTATCAGCCTTGGCTTCAGGCCGTACAGAATATTGCTAAGCATTACCGCATAGAAGCATCGGAAGAACGGATTCGCCTACAGCTGGATTGGAATCAGCACGGCAATTTAGAAGAATTGATCAATGTGATGGCCAAGCAGATTGGCTTGAGCGTGCGCAAAAATAAATACGATGTCAATTTGCTGAATCCATGGCGCCTGCCTGTCATGATTGAATTCAATAGCGGGGAAGTCGGCGTAGTTGAACGCATAGATACGGATGGAAATGCTAGTGTGCAGCTCAGCGGCGATGAAGGCTTATCTCAGGTATTTCCGATTGAACGGCTGAATCACGGTGCACGCAATATTTATATTTTGCGTCCGGAATCCTCTGTGCCAGACATCCGTGTGGATGAATATATTAAACCATTCGAGAAAAACTGGTTTTGGAGCATCGCCTTACAAGACTGGAAGCGTTATATCGATATTATGCTTGCTTCAATGATGGCGAATATCTTAGCGCTGGCTACCGTGCTTTTTTCCATGAATGTTTATGACCGGGTGATTCCGTCCCAGTCGGTTTCAACACTCTGGGTGCTGGCCAGCGGTGTGCTGCTGGCGGCGATTTTTGAGTTTGTGCTGCGTATTACCCGTATTCATCTGTCAGACATTATTGGAAAGCGCTCAGATTTAAAAATTTCAGACCGGGTCTTTGGCCATGCGCTGCGCATAAAAAACAGCGAACGTTCTAAATCAACCGGGACATTTATTTCGCAAATCCGTGAATTGGAAGGTGTTCGTGAATTAGTGACCTCTACAACGGTGACAGCCATTGCTGACTTGCCTTTCTTTTTGCTTTTCTTGGCCATCTTTTGGATTATTGGCGGCAATCTGTTTTGGGTGATGCTGCTGATTGTTCCGGTGATGGTGCTGCCAGGCATACTTGCGCAGAAGAAATTGGCGCAGCTGGCGCAAATGGGCATGCGTGAATCGGCGATCCGCAATGCATTGCTGGTGGAGGCAGTGCAAGGGATTGAAGACATTAAACTGCTGCGCGCAGAATCCCGCTTCCAGAATCAATGGAATCACATGAATGAAGTATCTGCCAATGTCAGCATGCAGCAGCGCAAAATTGTCGGCTTTATGAATGCTTGGACGCAGAAAATTCAAGGGCTGGCTTTTGCCATTGTCGTGCTTGTAGGCTGCTTTGCCGTTATGAAAGGAGACATGACTACGGGGGCTTTGGTGGCCTGCTCAATTTTGTCTTCGCGCATGCTGGCGCCTATTGCGCAGCTGACCGGCGTATTGGGCCGCTGGCAGCAGGCAAAAGTAGCCAAAGCCGGGCTGGATGAACTGATGAAAAAGCCGGTGGATCAGCCTGATTATTCGCATCTGATTCATCGCCCTGTGATACACGGCAGTTACGAGCTGAATGGCGTGGTGTTTAAGTATGGCGATGATGACCCGAAACCCAGCCTGATTATTCCTAAACTGGATATCAAGCCCGGAGAGAAAATTGCTATTTTAGGCCGAAATGGCGCTGGAAAATCAACGCTATTGCAGCTGCTGTCTGGCATGCAGACGCCTTCACAGGGCAAAGTCAAATTGGATGGCATTGATATTGGCTTGATTGATCCTTCAGATGTCCGCCGGGATCTGGGGCAGCTGAATCAAACGTCACAGCTGTTTTATGGATCTATCCGGGAAAATTTAACACTGGGTGCGCCTTTAGCGACAGATGATCAAATATTGCATGTGCTGAATATCACAGGCGCTTTAGGTTTTGTGCAAGAAAAGAAAGAAGGGCTGGACCATATTGTGCTGGAAGGTGGTTTTGGTTTTTCTGGCGGGCAGCGGCAAGCTTTGCTGCTGGCGCGGCTGCTGATTCGTGAGCCGAATATTCTGCTCCTGGATGAGCCTACTGCATCTATTGATGATGTTTCAGAAAAGCAGCTGATTGACCATCTTCGATTTTACTTAAAGCATCGGACACTGGTTGTTGCAACGCACCGCCGGGCCGTACTGGAATTGGTGGACCGCATCATTGTGGTGAATGACGGAAAAATTGTCATGGATGGCCCAAGAGATCAGATTTTAAATCAATCGGGCGGTGTGCAAAAGCGTGTGACTGGAGCGAGCGCATGAGTGAAAATAATCAAGTAATGACGCGCTCAGCAAAAGCGGCTTTTCAGGAGCCGCCGCTGCCGAAAGCAAGTCTGGTGATCTGGATTATTTGTCTAGGCTTGGTGACTATTTTAGTTTGGGCTTGGCTGTTTGAACTGGAAGAGGTTTCCACGGGCACGGGCAAGGTTGTTCCATCATCCAAAGAGCAGATTATTCAGTCTTTAGATGGCGGCATACTCACCACGCTGAATGTCAAAGAAGGGCAAATTGTTGAGCAGGGGCAAGTATTGGCGCAGCTCGATCCCACCCGTTTTGAATCAAATGTCGGTGAAACAGAGTCACTATTGATGGCAAGCAAAGCGACGGCGGCGCGGCTGCGTGCGGAAGTAAGCGGCACGCCGATCAGTTTTCCTGCAGAAGTGGCAAAAGAGTCAAAGCTGGTTAATGAAGAAACCGCTTTGTATCAATCGCGCCGGGCTAATTTAGAAGAGTCGCTATCTGGACTGAAACAGGCGCTGTTCCTGGTTGAGCAGGAGCTGTCGATGACGCAGCCTTTGGTTGCAAAAGGCGCAGCCAGTGAAGTTGAAGTGCTGCGCTTGAAGCGTCAGGCCAATGAACTGCGCAATCAAATGAATGATGTGCAGAACCAGTATTATGTGAAAGCGCGTGAAGAGCTGGCCAAAGCCAATACGGATATTGAAACGCAGCAGCAGGTTGTGCGCGGCAAGACGGATACTTTAAGCCGTACCGTATTTAAATCGCCGGTGCGCGGTGTTGTTAAGGAAATTGATGTCATGACATTAGGCGGTGTTGTGCCGCAAAATGGCAAGCTGATGACGATTGTGCCATTGGATGAGCAGCTTCTGGTTGAAGCGCGGATTTCTCCGCGCGATATTGCATTTATTCATCCTGAACAGGAAGCTTTGGTGAAAATTACCGCTTATGATTATTCCATTTACGGCGGTTTAAAAGGCAAAGTCACCATCATCTCTCCAGATACTTTGAGGGATGAAGTCAAGCAGGATCAATTTTATTACCGCGCTTATATCCGTACCGATAGCGATAAACTGGTGAATAAAACAGGTAAAAACTTTGCAATTACCCCAGGCATGGTTGCCACTGTAGATATCCGCACGGGTGAAAAGACGGTATTGGATTATCTGATCAAGCCGTTTAATAAAGCGAAAGAAGCGCTGAGAGAGCGCTAGTCCAAGTGCATTTCAGAAAAAGCCCCCAAGCAGCGGGGCTTTTCTTTGCGCTTTTGAAAACTTTTTAGGAAATAAAACGTTATAATTGAATCGATTTTTGCTATTTTGAAGCCAGATGCCGTTTACGATTGCCCGCCCTGTCAGTTTTGAGGAAGACATTAAAAAGAGCCGTTTTTTGGCCATTGCTGCGCCTGTCGAAAATGAGCAGGCAGTCAAAGATTTTTTAGCAGAACATAAAGATTTCAGCACCACGCATCAGTGCTGGGCATGGAAAATTGGCCACAATGTCCGCTTCAATGATGACGGCGAACCTTCAGGTACAGCGGGGCGTCCAATTTTAGCAACCATAGAAGGCAATGCGCTGACGAATGTTTTGGTGCTGGTGAACCGCTGGTATGGCGGCGTAAAGCTGGGCACAGGCGGTTTGGTGCGCGCGTATGGAGGTACAGCAGGGCAATGCCTGATGCTGGCGGAAAAAATCGAATTAATTGAAAAAAAGAGGGTCAGCTTTCAGTGCCAGTTTAATGAATGGGCCATTTTTCAATATGAGCTGAGCCTCCATCAGATTGAATTTTCCGAAGAATATACTGCAGCGGGTGTGGCGGTTCATGCGCTATTGCAGGTGCATCAAATTCAGCCGCTTGCTCTGAAACTGCAGGATGTTACACGCGGCAGAGAACAGCTGAAAATTATTGAAGAGCCAGAAGATGACTGAACAAGATCCTTTATTGAAATACCGCGAACAGCATAAGCACCGCTTGAATTATATGCCTTGGCTGTATTGGAGTTTAAAGCCGAAAAATAAAGGGTGGGCAGAAGCATGGCAGCAGGAGTATCAAGCATATTTGATGGCGATGGAAACTGTAGACATTGGCAAAAACTGTTTCATTTCTCCCTTGGCGCATATATTTGCCGAGCCAGGCCGCAAGATCACAATCGGCGATAATACTTTTATTGCCGCAGACTGTACGCTGCATGGGCCGCTGGAGATCGGAAATGAAGTTGCAATCAATCATCACTGCATTTTGGACGGCGGCCGTGCTGGAATAAAGCTGCATGATCAAGTGCGCATTGCCGCTTACTGCCATTTATATGCTTTTGATCATGGCGTGGATTTAGATCAGCCTGTGTACCAGCAGCCTGTGCGTTCACGCGGTATTGAAATAGGGCGGGATGTTTGGCTTGGCGCGCATGTCGGGGTAAAAGATGGCATACATATTGATGATCATGCGGTGATTGGCATGAACAGCATGGTGACTAAAAATGTCGAAAAAAAGGCCATCATTGGCGGCAATCCAGCGGCATTTATCCGCTACCGTGAATAGCAATGTTTCATTGCGGGAAAGTTATGGTGCATAAAAGCTGAACTTGTAAAAGTACTTACATAAAATCCTGCCAAGATAATAAAAGTTGTGCTAAGTTAAAAACATGAAGCAACTTATAGCCCAGCTATCTTAGAAAGAGAGGCTAATTATGAAACGTGTAATCGCGTGTATTGACTCTTCACCATGCATTAATGCACTGGCAGAAGCCGCTGTATGGATTGCTAAAGAAACCCAGCGTGAACTCGTGCTGCTTCAAGTATTAGATTATTACCCGGCCAGTTATCATTTAGGTGAAATCAGCGGCGTAATCGGTTTTGAAAGCAATGCCATGCTACTGAAAGAGTTAGCCGAATTAGAGCAGAAACAGAGTGAGTTAGCGCTGGATTACAGCAATAATCTGCTGAAGCATATTTCTGAAATGATTCAGGAAAAATATGGCGTAACCGCGTCGCATATTCAAGAAAAAGGCGATTTTTTAGAACAAAGCTTTAATGTGCTTCAGCCTGATGATATTGCCGTCATTGGGCGGGTAGGCGAGCGCTCTGCTGAACGCAATAAACCTATCGGCAGCAATGTTGAAAACTTTATCCGCGGCGCCAAATGCACCGTGATGACCGTCGGTTCAACCTTCAAGCCGCCGACACGTTTCATCTTTGCTTATGAATATTCACCTACCTGTGTCAGCCTGATGAAGCGGGTTGGGCAAAGTGACCTGTTAAAGCTGCTGCAATGCCATTTGCTGTATGTAGGCGATCATCCGGAAATTTTAAATGAGCCAATGCAGTATCTGAAAAGTGAAGGCTTAGATGTCGTGACTGAATACCGCTATGGCGACGTCGCAGAAAATATACTGTTATATCAGCAAGAGCAGGGTATTCAGCTGATTGTACTGGGTGCATTCAGCCACAGTAAAATTCATCAATTTTTCTTAGGCAGCATTGCGACAACGATTTTCAGGAACTCAACTGTGCCATTGCTGGTGGTGAAATAAGTGCAATTTTAAAAACAGAGTTATCCTCATATATTGTGGATAACTCTGTGGTAAGTATTTGTAAGCTTATGTTTTATTTGTAAAATATCGGTATGGGTGATTTTTGCGCGATTGCGCTTATTTTACGATTGCAATTGCAAAACCATCGTGCCCCTTGCTGCCGACGGTTTGCAATGCCGTGCAAGACAAAATACGCGGATGATTCTGCATGGCTTTGAACATATCCCGAATGCCTTCAATGCTTGGCTTGTGATTTTCTGGATTTAGAATTTCGCCTGCGCGGATGACATTATCCAGCACAATAATTGTGCCTGAATGTGATAAATTTAAACTCAGTTCCAAATATTCAGGATAGCTTTGCTTATCCGCATCAACAAAAATAAAGTCAAAAGCCTCTGTATCTGCAGGCAATGCATGCAGCACATCTGCTGCGCGGCCGCATTTCAGTTCAATCGTTTGAGGCAGTTTGGCGTTGTCTATATTTTCCTGACCTAAGGCAGCATGCGTATCTCGGCCTTCAATTGTTAAAATATAGCCATCTTCTGGCAGTGCGCGCGCAAGCCACATTGTGCTGTAAGCCGCAAAAGTTCCCAGTTCAAGCACGCGTTTACATTGATTCATTTGAATCAGCATTTGCAAAAGCATGCCTTGGTTTGGCGCGACGGCCAAATGATCTGGGAAACCGCGCTCTGCCGTATGTTTCAGTGTTTGAACTAAGATAGGATCTTCTGGAATTAAATGTGAATCAATATAAGCATCAATTTCAGTCCACATTTGCTGCATAGTGTTCGCGCCTCATTTTAGATGCATGCATTTTAAACCTTTCATCTGGAAGCGCAATTTTTTGCATCATATTTGCAGAATTTATCAGCAAAAAAGCCTCGAGTGAGGCCATGAAATTTCAATGTAATGATCTAGTAATTACACATCGATGATTGTCTGGATAAATTTGGCCCCCAAGTGCGGAAACCTTGCGTATCAATATGAATTTGACCGCTGGCATACAGCCCCAAGCCCATGTTCAAACTAGGGCCGTGCTGTGTCCAGAACTGGCAAAGTTTGAATTTAGTATTTTCAATATAAGCGTAATCTTCAGGTTGAGGATATTCAGGCCCGATACGGAAATCGATTGCGGAATTGTATAGATGGCGTGAAGAGCTTGCGCCGCCAGCGCATTGGTTCATTGGCAAGTCGCGGTAGACTGAGGTCACTTCAAAGTCGGTCAGTACTTTAGCTGCAACTAAGTATTTAAATACACGGAGCGTTGGAATTTGGTTGGCCCAAAGTTCTCGGTTAGGCACCATATATTGTGAACGGCCGCATTTTTGCCAATCACGGGCAGTACGCATAAGTTCAAAACTGGGGATAATATTGCCGACGCCATTTTTTTCTAAAAATACTTCATATTCGCGGACACGGCGTAAGTTGTCTGCTGCGGCAACCCATGCGTTATATGCATAAGGGATGACTTTAGGCGGAACTTGACGCTCAAGACTGATGCGTTCTTGCGGAATAAAAATGCGTTTACCGTCTGGTGTTGTAATTGTTTGACCTTTTTTGGGCGACGTACTGCAGCCTGCCAAAAAGACTAGAGGTATTGCTGCAACTGCCAGCAACGCCTTCATAAAATGCTTCATTATAAAAATCAATTATTTACACAATCGCTATATTTTAATCTAAAATGATTGAGAAAATTTGAATAAATTGCAATGAAATGTGTGCTTTCAGTATAAAAAAAGATCAGCAAAGGCTGATCTTTTTTATTTTGTAATTTCTGGAATTACTTTTCTAAATACTGCAGTTTATCTGCTTTGCCGTTCCATTCTTCACGGTCTGCAGGCTGGTCGCCAATTTGCGTGATGTTCGGCCATTTTTGTGAAAGTTCAGTATTCAGTTCAATGAAAACTTCTTGACCTTCAGGCAATTCATCTTCAGAGAAGATTGCATTTGCAGGGCATTCTGGCTCGCAAAGCGCGCAATCGATGCATTCGTCAGGATTAATTACAAGAAAGTTTGGGCCTTCATAGAAACAGTCTACAGGGCAAACTTCAACGCAATCTTGATATTTACATTTAATACAGTTTTCGGTGACAACAAAGGTCATGGCGACAGCTACCTAAAAATATGGTTCTAATAACTAATACTGTATTTTAGGCAAAAACATAGGCAACTAACAATTCCTTTTATTGATATTTGATATAGATACTGCTGTTAAATTTGATAAAAAACATCCATATTCATCAAAAATACTTATAAATGAAAAAGACTCTCAATTGAGAGCCTTCTTCAATGGATTTTTTTTAAAGATTGTCTTTCAGCATATACAGCTGCTGCAGCGCTTCACGCGGGCTGAGGCTGTCAATATCCAAGGCCTGCAGCAGATCTATCGCAGGAGAGGTTTTTTCAACTTCAATGATGCGTTCCACAACTTCAGGCACGCTGTTTTCAGCAAATAAGTCATTCTGCACGGCATGGTTTAAATGTAATTGCTGCTGCTTTTCCAAAATGCGCAAACGGTTTTGGGCTTCTTTAATGACATTGGCTGGAATTCCTGCCAGCTTGGCAACTTGCAAACCGTGACTTTGGCTTGCAGGCCCGTGCTGTACTTTGTGCAGTAAAATCAGATTACCATTTAATTCTTTTGCAGTGACATGGTAATTGTCAATGCCGGACTCTTTCCCCAGTTCCGTCAGTTCAAAGTAATGCGTCGCAAAAAGGCATAAGCATTTAATGCGCTTGGTCAGATCAAGGACGCAGGCCCAAGCCAGCGATAAGCCGTCATAAGTGCTGGTTCCTCGCCCGACTTCATCCATCAGAACTAAAGATTGGCTGGTGGCATGATGCAGAATTTGCGATGTTTCGGTCATTTCCACCATAAAGGTTGATTTGCCTGTAGATAGATCATCTGCTGAACCGATACGGGTAAAAATGCGGTCAATTGGGCCTAATACCGCAGCTTCTGCGGGTACATAACTGCCGCAATAGGCCAGCAGGGCAATTAAGGCAGTTTGGCGCATAAAGGTTGATTTACCGCCCATGTTAGGGCCTGTAATAATTGCCATGCGGCGGTTAAAGTCCAGGAACGTATCGTTTGGAGTAAAAGCCGTTTTACTGAGAGATTCAACTACTGGGTGGCGGCCTGCTTTAATTTTTACCCCGATTTCGGGGCTGAACTCAGGGCGTATCCAGTGATGCAGTCGGGCTTGATGGGCAAAGTTAGCAATCATATCCACCTGAGCAATTGCGCTGCTCATCATCTGCAGATTGCCGATATCCTGCCGCAATTCATTCAGCAGCATTTCGAACAGCATTTTTTCACGCGCTAATGCACGGGATTCGCTGGATAAGACTTTGTCTTCAAATGCTTTGAGTTCAGGCGTAATATAGCGTTCTGCATTTTTTAATGTTTGACGGCGGATGTACCGCTCAGGTGCTTGTTCAGCCTGGCCACGGGTCAGTTCAATATAATAGCCGCTGACGCGGTTGTAGCCGATTTTAAGTGTATTGATGCCTGAAGCTTCGCGTTCTTTAATTTCCAAATCAATCAGGAATTGGCCTGCATGGTCGCGGATTTTACGCAATTCATCCAGCTCAGCGTCAAAACCTTCTGCAATGACATTTCCGTCACGCAGTAAAACTGGCGGATGTTCCACAATGGCAGCCATCAGGCGTTCATGCAGCCCATGAAAATCGCCAAGCTCATGATTTAATTCAGTCAGCAGTTTTGACTGCTGCATTTCAATAATCGGCTGCAATGCATGGCGCAAATAAGGGACTTGCGCGCAGGCTTGGCGCAGCTGAACCAGATCGCGCGGGCGGGCGCTGCCGAGCGCGACACGGCTCAATACACGTTCAATGTCGCTGATTTCTTTTAAGACCAAACGGACTGGCGACTCATGATAACCGTTGAGTAAAGCCTGAGCCGCATCCAATCGGCCATCTAAAACTGCTGTGTCACGCAATGGCTGCATTAAGGTTCTGCGCAGCAGGCGCCCGCCCATGGCGGTTTTGCAGTCATTCACCAGCTGGAATAATGAGGTGCCATGATCAAATAGCGGTTCTATCAGTTCTAAATTTCGGCGGGTTACAGGGTCAAGGGCGATAAAGTCAGAACTTTGTTCCAGCTGAATGGTGCGGATATGCGGCAATGCAGTTTTTTGCGTTTCTTTGCCATAATGAATTAAAGCCGCCGCGGCCGCTTTGGCTAAGGGTAAATGATCTATGCCGAAGCCGGATAAAGTGGAGACTGAAAATTGATCGCAGAGCGTTTTCTGCGCATTGTTTAAGTTGAAGTCTACATTGGGGCGCTTGGTAATAGGGCAGTCTAATTGCTGCTTAATATGCTCAATAACATTGGGGTCAATAATATCTTCATCAATAATGATTTCACTGGGCATTAAACGTGACAGTTCAATTGCCAGCTGTTCAGTTTTGAATTCTTGCTGCTGAACTTTAAATAAGCCTGCGCTTAAATCCAGCAGGGCAATACCGATTTGATTTTGCTGTATGCACAATGCTACAAGATTTGAAGTTTGATGCGCAGTCAGCAGGGCGTCATCGGTCAATGTGCCTGGCGTAATGATGCGCACTACACCGCGCTCTACAGGCGCTTTACCTGTAACTTCGCCAATTTGCTCACAGATGACAACAGTTTCGCCTTTTTTAACCAGACGGGCCAGATAACCTTC
The DNA here is from genome assembly GCF_000368865.1 of Acinetobacter bouvetii DSM 14964 = CIP 107468. Taxonomy (GTDB): domain Bacteria; phylum Pseudomonadota; class Gammaproteobacteria; order Pseudomonadales; family Moraxellaceae; genus Acinetobacter; species Acinetobacter bouvetii. Next base: position 456,244 of record NZ_KB849727.1, on the reverse strand, counting down.
CGCAGCATGGTAAGGAACGCCTGCCATGGGGATAGGCTCACCATATGCCTTGCCGCGGTGAGTTAATGTAATGCCCAGCAGTTTCGCGGCTTTATGCGCATCTTCAAAAAATAATTCGTAAAAGTCGCCCATGCGGTAGAACATCAGCGAATGCGGGTGCTGCATTTTTACCGACATGTATTGCTGCATCATTGGTGTAAGTGAGCTTAGATCAATGTTGGTTTTTTCTGCAGTCATTTGATAAAAATACCTTTTAAATTAAATAGATTCATACATGTTGATCAATTTTTACAGTCTTGATGTTTCAACGGCGCCAAAGATGCAGGCAAAACTGAAAATACAGTACTTTATAAGCAATCGCCATAATTGCGAAGCTTTGAGATCAAGCCGCTTCATAAAATAAGGCCAAGTGATTTTAGCAAAAATACGGCAGGCAAAAAGGCCTTGAAGATTAGATGAATGTAAAAAGTACAATTCTGATGGTTTAGTTTTGAATCGGCGAATAGATTTCAAGTTCTGCAGCGTATTTAAGCGACCGCATTTTTTGCCATAAAGTACTGATTGCGGCCATTAGATTTTGCCAAATACAATGCTTTATCGGCACTCTGAATAAAGGCGGATAGTTCATCATGCTCTTGCGGAATAATCGTGGCGGCGCCAATGCTGACCGTCACATAGGGCGAAATTGGACTGGCTGGATGGGGGAGTTCAAGATTGCAGATGCGTTCTAACAGTTTTGCCGCTATTTTTTCAATTTGCCGTTCATCTTGCATATGAAATAAGAGCAGGAATTCTTCCCCGCCGTAACGGGCCGCTAAATCAGTACTGCGGGAGGTTACACATTGAAGCTCTTGAGCAATTTTCTGCAGGCAAAAATCGCCGGCGATATGACCTAAATGATCGTTATATTCTTTGAAACAGTCGATATCCACCATCAGAATACTGATCGGCATCTGATACCGCATAGCCGTATGCCATTGCTTATCCAGCACTGATGTCAGATGGCGGCGATTGGCAAGGCCTGTGAGTGAATCTAATTGTGACAGCAATTCAAGCTGTTCAGACTGTTTATCCATTTCCAGCTTATTCAGCTCAATAATGCAATTTTGCAAATAATTTTCGCGATGCTGGCGGTCAATTGCATAAGCGACGGACATGCCGAGGAAACTGCTGAACGTATAAGTCCTGTTCAAAAAAGTCCAATCAATGGGGTAATTCAGAAATTTAGTCACAGCAATGGCGATCAATCCGCCCAGCCAGCCTGCAATTAATGCCGTATAAAAGCGGAGTCCTACAAAGCTGTAAATGATAATAACAGCGTACATCATTGAGGCATGCAAAAGGGCATCATTGTCATTATTAACACTGGTAATAATGACAAAGGATATTGCAACAGCTGCGGCGCTGCCTACTCCGGCGTAGAGATCAAAGTACTGGTCAAATCGTCGGATAAAGGAAACGATCCATGCGGTAAAGATAATCAACCCAACCCAAGCGTATAGAGTTAACCATTGATGGACTTGCGCACTTTCAGAAATGTTTTGATAAATGCCATAACTTAAATAAATATATAATAAGAATATAATAGGGGCGCGGAAACGGAATTCTAAAGCAGCTTCATGCTGATATTGTTTTTTATATATAGGTTCAAGCTTTTTTGAAAAATGCACATAATTGAGCCCTCTTGAAATTAAGGCTTGAATTTCATTTCGGTTTAAAAGTTTTGAACCTTCTAACTTCATATGCTTTTGCCAAATTATCTTTTATATTTTAATGGTTTTAATCCCATTTTTGGAATTTTAACGGTTTCATTTTTAGCCTACAGTTACTAGTTTTAACAAAAGAATTTATGCTCTACAAGTAGAAAATATGACTTTTTTTCTGTTACACAGATAAATTATGTGATTAATGAGACAATGGGGTTTAAAGTCTAATAAGTAATAGTGATTAATAGTTGAATGGCGATTAAAAAAAATCACTTGTTTCGTTTATGAATTAAATTATGATCGAATGGCAGATGCATAAAAATTATTACATGGAGCAGTAAATGACGGCTTTACAGAAGCAAGTTGATTCAAGCCTCAAAATTAATCCGCATAATGCTTGGTCTCAAAAGTTCTGGGATGACCTAACCCCATATAAAAATAGAATAAGTGAACATCCCTTTTTTGTGAATATGGCAAGCGGCCAGCTGACGGTTAAAAGCTTTCGCTATGCGCTGCTGCACTTCTATCCTTTAGTTGCCCATTTTCCATCCTTTATGGCGCTGGCGCTTGCAAAAGCAACTCATTTTTCTGAATCCGGGGTAGCGGAAACACGGGATTGGCTGATTCAAAATATTAAGGTTGAAGAAAGGCATCTGAATTGGTACCGGGACTGGGCTGGCGGTTTTGGCATTGCGGTTGCTGAATTGGACAGTGTCAAGCCGTCAGCAGCGATGAACGCAGTCAATCATTTTCTTTGGAACATTAATACACGCGCCAGTTTATGTGAGAGTTTAGCGGCGACGAATCTTGCTATTGAATGGGCGACGGGTGACTGGAGCAGTAGGGTGTATAAGGGAATTCAAGCTTATACAGTTCATCCTGAGGTTTCCATCAATAAGCGTACAATTGCCTGGCTTAGAGCGCATGCGCATTATGATGATTTGCATCCTTATGAAGCGATGGAGCTGATCAAGCGCTTGGCCGATGGAAGCCCGGCGCTTCAGCAGCGCGCTTTTAACGCCGCTAAGGAAGGTTTGGCCTATTATGAAATGGCGCTGGATGCCTGCTATAAGATTCATCTCGAATAAATGAATCACAAAATTAAAAAAACCGGACAATGCGCCGGTTTTTTTACAGTACAAGCTTAAGGTTTATATAATCCTAATTCTACAAGATGCTGTCTTAAAATCCGGCGCAGTTCCAGCACTGCTTCAGGTGTTTCCTGAATGGAATGCCCGCCTTTTAAAATCTTTTCAGAAACTGCACCTTCTAAATGCGCGCTTTTATACGGAACAACATCGTCAGTGATGATATTCAGATCATCACTTTTTGTCGCATTGCCAATAATTGAATGATATTTCATGCCTTTTTTGGGCATGATGTCTTCAGTTAAAGCAATGAATTTGGATTTATAGCTTAAATCACTTGGCCCATTTTGGATTAGGCCATGATCAATTTCTTTGAACAGGTCTTTAAGGTCTTCTTCTTGCGTGAGGACATCGGCCATAGCGGATAGAAATGCGCCAGGCAGCTTGATTATTTTACGGGCAGCTCTGGTAAACCAGCGGTCTGCAAATTCGGTTCCGCGGTGAGGTGCAGATAAGAAAATGGCGCGGCTGAAATTTGGGATGTCTTTCATGACCAAACGGTCTTTAACGACATTAACGTTTTTATACTGATTGATTTGGCGGGCATTCATCATTTTAAGCGCATTTTGCGTGACATCTGCATCGCTTACCAGCAGACGGGCAATAATGCCGCCCATGCTGTGTCCGATGAGTACCGCATCATGCTTAGCCGGCGCTTGATTGCTGACTTGGGCAAATGCTTGGGTTAAGACAGCATGAATTTGGAACCGGCTTTCAACAATCGGCATATTGGTTGAATAAAACACCTGCCAAACCTGAAAATGCTCGCGCAGTACAGGATCACCCATTATATCATTGGTCAGGCGGATCCAAGCTTCTGGGCTGCTGGCTAATCCATGCACCAATACAATGATTTTTTTATTTGGATTATAGGGTTCCAGCATATACAGATGAGGCATGGTCAGCTGTTCATCACGGTCAATGAGTGACAAGTATGCTGATTTCCCTAAATTATTTTGTGCAAGCCAAAGGCCGTAGGGCGCGGAAAAGTTGGCCGCCAGCGGATATTGCTTATTGCCGATGGTTAATTTTTCAAATTTATAGGGGTCATAGGCCTTAATCTGGAAATTTGCCTGATTCAGAATATCTTCAACGGAAGCAGCAGAAGCCGGTTCTGCTGTTAAAGTTGCTGCCAAATAACGCGCTTGGTGAATATTGGGATTGATGCCGCTTGGATATTTGTATGACATCGGGGAAATAATATATTTGGCTTTGCCTGAAGCCTTTGGGATGTCATCAGGCAAAACGACCAAGAATTCTGAACCGAAACCATCACGGCGGGTGATCGAGCGCAAGCCGGAAAAGTTCAGATTGTAGGTTGACATGAGCTGTTCAATCTTACGTTTTTTGAGCTCTGGATAGTTGTCAAAATCAATATTATAGATGCTTTGGCCAATCTTAATTTGACTGGTGACTTCAGTCGGCTTATAGCGTAAATAATACGTATTGACGAGTTTCGCAATACTTTGATTGTAGAAATCTCGAATTTGTACCTGTCTGTTGTCAAAAATGCGGTCTTGCGGCCCGCGTTTTGTTTTAAACATATAGGCGTAGCTGTAGCGGATGCTCTTATCCAGCATGTACAGCTGCTGGCTTAAACATTTTTCATATGAAACTTGCTGCGCTTGTTGGCGTTCCTGAGATATATGCTTGGTTAACAGGCTGATTTTGCATTCAGCTGAGTTTTCAAGTTCTATAGCCTTTGCCAGATAAAGTTCACTTGCGGTCGACAGCAGCTGTTCATCGATAATCTGGGGGATTTGCTTGATTTCATCAACGCAGCTTTCTGGAGATTCTGTGCAGATTTTTGCTTCGCGCCCAGTCATCGACAGGACATTCAAACTGGCTTCACTGAGTTTATTGCGTGAGAGAATGCTGTCGCGCTCATTGGCAATCGTAACATTTAAAGCCTGATTTTTTACGCTGACGACTTGGCAACCGCTAAGCAGCAGTGTGCTCATTAATCCCATAAGCAGTAATTTATTGATTTTATGCTGCATGCTGTGTTCACGAAGTTTCAAATTTTCAATGCTTAAATCATACGGCAATCCTGAGGATTTTCAATTCGCTTAAAATAAAAAATAGGCCAGTAAATGGCCTATTTTTTATTTGCAGGATTAAGATGTTTTAGGCGGGTTTAAAACCTGCCATACATTCCAGCGGCCTTGCTTTTCAATTTCTTGAATTAAGCGGTCAGCAACTTCACCTTCTTGCGGATATTTTACTTTATAGTTTTTGAGCACATTGACGGCGCTTTTCTTTTGTTCCATCGCGATGTAGTTATTGGCTGCGGAAAGGTAAGCTTCCTGTACGCCAGCTTTCATTGCTTTGTCTAAATAAGGAATCGCTTCACGCTGACCGCCGCCTTCAGATAAGCCAAAACCAAACCAGAAGTTAGCCTCAGCATCATCTTGGTTAATTTTGAGAATACGCTGCGCATAAGTTAAAGATTTGGTGGTGTATACAGAACCCAAGTCTAAATTGCGCGCCATAACGCTGGCTTTGAATGCGCGGATTAAAATATCAAAAGATGCATTGTCTTTAGACGCCAAAGTATCCAGCTGCTGAGTTGTTTCTTTCAGTTTGGCCTCAAACCCTTTACGCTCATTGCGCTGTACAAAGCGTGGCGGGTAGTGGCGCGCTTTGCCTTCGACCAATTGCAGAAAGTCATCTATTTCAGTGATATCAATTTCGTTGTCACCGGCAAGCACCGCATATTTCATAGAGCGGACTTTGCTGTTCACAGTCGGAATGATGAGGCGGTTAACATCCAAAGTCATTTTTTTAGATGGATCGCTGGCTAAATTCACTTCCATTTTAGTTACAGGCTGTGCCGCGGCTTTTTGCAGATCCATTTCAAATGGAGGCGGCGCATCGTAGTTAAATGGGTTCAGTGCGTAGAATGGCGGTGTTAATTCAGGCTCTGCAAAGATCATTGCGCCTTCAGGATTTTTATTTTTGGTTGGCGCGCTTCCGCATGCAGCAAGAGTTAAAGCGACTAAGGCAACGGCCAAGGGCTTAAGCGTCATAATGATCTTCCATTTAATTTATTTTAAAAACTTTCAAGCATGTTGGTCAGTCTAAAAAAACTCTGATCAACATGCAAGTCAGTTACTAAGCACTTGAGTGTTATTCAACAGCAGCATTAAGCTTTTGATTGGCTGCTCTGCGCTTCACATTCACGTTTCGCCTCTTCAATGATTTTCAATTCTTCATCACTGAATGGCTGTTCATTCAACTGCTGTTTTTTAAAGGTTGGATCGAGCAGAGACAAACGCTGACACAAGGTGTTCATGCGCTTTTCATTCAGCTGAATGCGGTCAAGCAAAACACGCATGCCGTCCAGAATTGGATCAGACTGATCCTGTGTTGCGGCATAAGGCTGGAAGCCTATGCTTTCTGCATAATCACGGCGGCGGTTTTCTTCATCATCTTTTGGTTTGTTTTTGGTAATGAAGCGCGCAGGATTGCCGACGGCGGTTGTTTCTGGCGGCACTTCTTTGGTCACCACGGCATTAGAACCGACTTTGGCATTTTTACCTACGGTAAAGGGGCCTAAGATTTTAGCGCCTGCACCGACAACCACGCCATCTTCCAATGTCGGATGGCGCTTGCCTTTATTCCATGTGGTGCCGCCAAGGGTGACGCCATGATACAGGGTGACATCATCGCCAATTTCTGCAGTTTCGCCAATCACGACACCCATGCCATGATCGATGAAAAAACGGCGGCCGATTTTCGCGCCTGGGTGAATTTCAATGCCAGTTGCAAAACGGCTGAAAGAAGATAAGAGGCGAGCTGAGCCTTTACAGTCTTTAGTCCACAATTCATGCGCAACGCGGTGCATGATCAGGGCATGAATGCCCGGATAGGTGGTTAAAACTTCCAGTGTGTTTCGTGCTGCAGGATCGCGCGCGAAGACAGCTTGGATATCTTCTTTGAGCTGTTTAAGCATTAGATTGATCCTCTTTATCCTTCGATTTTTTCCATGTGCCGTTATTCAGGGCTTGTACTCGGGTAAATATACCGCGAAGCAAATGATATTCCATACGATCTAATTGTATACGTCCAAATAGGCGACGCAAGCGCAAAGGCAATAATCTTGGATTTTTAGGATCCATAAATTCAATCTCTGCCAGCATTTTTTCCAAATGCGGGTAAAATTGTTCCATCTGTTCGTGAGTCACTAAAGGTTCATCCCACTGCATATCCACATGATCTGTCACATGCATTTGGGCTTCAGGATCTGCTGCATATTCAACAAACTGCATGGCTGCCATGCGCATTTCATAGCAAATGACTTGAATGGCTTGCGCAACATTCAGAACGCCATAGTCGCTGTTTACAGGAATCGTGACGTGATAGTTGGCCATCGCCAATTCTTCATTGGTGAGGCCCCGGTCTTCACGGCCAAAAATAACGGCAACTTCCTGCTGCTTTTCAGAAACTGCTTTCAGCGACATTTCTGCAGCGGGGCGCGCATCCAGTAAAGGCCATGGGATAGTGCGGGTGCGTGCGCTGGTGCCAAAGACAATATGGCAGTCTTTAATCGCATCTTCTAAGCTTTCGACAATTTCAATCTGTTCGATTAGATCGGCTGCGCCGGCTGCAAGCGCGTCAATATCCGGATGCGGATAGGTTTTAGGCGCAACCAGCACCAATTTGCATAGCCCCATGGTTTTCAAGGCTCGCAGCGCGCTGCCAATATTTGCCGGCAGAGTGGTATTGACCATCACAATACGCACGTGGGAGAGATGCGCTGTAACAGCAGCATTGTCAATTTGACTCATCATTGTTCCAAATTTAAATATTTAAAAGTTGTCTAATCAAGCGTGCTTTATCACGAGTATTGATTTGCGGTTTCAGCCTGATACATATCCATCGCGTCGTCCATGCTCATATCGGCTGGCGGCGGCGGCACATTTGCTGGCTGCGCCTGTTCGTAGCTGACTGCTTTGGCCGCTTTGGATTTCACCTGATATTCAATATGCAGCGCTTCTTTGCCAAAGTAGTCACGCAGCTTGCTTAAGGCTTCATCCAGCGGGGCGATATTCCAATTGGCGCCGCAATGCAGTTCTGCGGAAGCATAGTCAAAATCCAGTTTAAGCTGAATAGGAATATGGCTGCACATATCGACATTGCAGTAAGGCGCAATCATTTTTTGAAGATCTTGCGCTAAGGTTTTCGTGATGTGTTCTGAATCAAGCGTGATTTGAATGCTGTTGGCGCGTTTTTGACGGATTTCATTCAGGCTGAATGCTTTGCTTAAGCGGCCCATTGGGCGGTCAAAGCCTTCACGCTCATAAATTTCACCTTCGATCACCACCACTTTTTCTGTCTGAATGATGTCTTTAAAACGCTGGAAGCGTTCATGATTGGCGGAAACTTCAATACGCGCCGTACCGTCATCCAGTGTGACCATCATGCGGTTCGGGAAGTTAGCGACATCGACCACGAGTCCAGCAAAAACTGTGGTTACACCGCGGCGGGTCGGCGTTAATTCATTGATGCGCTGTGAAATGAATGATTTCAGTTCTGGGCGGTATACATCAATCGGGTGACCCGTAAGATAGAGTCCAAGAGTATCTTTCTCACCTTTCAGGCGGACTTCATCAGACCAAGGCTTCACCGGTTTGGCTGGTTTGCGCTGCACTTCTTCCACTTCGCCAAACAAGTCCATGATGCCTGTTTCACGGTTGCTGCGCGCTTGTTCCGCTGCTTGCACGGCTTCAGGCAGCTGCGCCATGAGGCTTGAACGTTCAATGCCTAAGCAGTCTAATGCGCCGGCACGGATTAAGGCTTCTAAAGTTCGTTTATTGATTTTCTTTAAATCAATACGGTGGCAGAAGTCAAATAAATCACGGAAAGGGCCTTCATGAATCCGTGAGTCAATCACGGACTGCATGGCCGCTTCGCCCACACCTTTAATCGCGCCTAAACCATAGACAATGGTTTTAGGGTCGCTGGCATGGAAATTATACAGTGACATATTCACTGAAGGCGGCAGGACTTCCAGACCATTGCTGCGGCAGTCGTCAATAATGAAGACCACGTTGTCGGTGTTCTGCATTTCCGATGTCATCACTGCAGACATGAACTCTGCAGGGTAATGCGCTTTCAGCCAAGCGGTCTGATACGCAACAAGGGCATAGGCAGCAGCATGCGATTTGTTGAAGCCGTAGCCCGCAAATTTTTCCATATAGTCGAAGATATGGTTGGCCGTATCGGCATCAATATCTTTTTTTGCAGCGCCTTCAATGAAGGTTTGGCGCTGCTTGACCATTTCCTCAACTTTCTTTTTACCCATGGCGCGGCGCAGCAAATCCGCACCGCCCAGTGTATAGCCCGCACAGAACTGCGCAGCCTGCATCACCTGTTCCTGATACACCATAATGCCGTAAGTTGGCTCGAGTACTTTTTCCAGCAATGGATGCAGGTATTCAAATTCTCCGCCGTGCATACGGAAGATAAAGTCTGGAATCAGATCCATTGGACCCGGACGGTACAAGGATACGAAGGCGATAATTTCTTCGAATTTGCTTGGACGCGCCTCTTTCAGCATTTTTTTCATGCCGACGGATTCAAACTGGAATACGGCAGTCGTATTCGCTTTGGCAAATACGTCATAAGCAATTGGATCATCCAGTGGAATATAGGAAATATCGACAGGCTCTGTAACATCTGGCCGCGCATTAATATGCTTAATCGCATCTTCAATTACGGTTAAGTTACGCAGGCCCAAGAAGTCGAACTTCACCAGTCCTGCCGCTTCTACGTCATCTTTATCGAACTGGGCAACGCGGGCTGTGCCATCGGCATCACACATGACCGCTGAATAGTCAGTGAGTTTTGTAGGCGCAATCACGACACCGCCGGCATGCTTACCGGTATTTCGGGTAATGCCTTCAAGTTTCAGCGCCATTTCCCAGATTTCAGATGCGTCATCGTAGTCTGGGTTAGAGGGGTTAGTGACGACATCTTTAAGCTGAGGTTCGGCTTCAATTGATTCTTCCAGCGTCAAACCTAATGGTTTGGTTGGAATCATTTTAGAAACACGGTCTGCCAAGCCGTAAGATTTACCCAGCACGCGGGCCACATCACGGATGGCGCCTTTGGCCGCCATCGTACCAAATGTCGCAATCTGCGACACAGCTTCACGGCCATAGGTGCGGGCGACATAGTCAATCACGCGGTCACGCCCTGCAATACAGAAATCGACGTCAAAGTCGGGCATGGATACACGTTCGGGGTTCAAGAAGCGTTCGAAGAGCAGATCGTAACGCAGCGGATCCAAATCGGTAATTTTTAAACTGTATGCAACCAGTGAGCCTGCACCTGAACCGCGGCCGGGGCCAACGGGTACGCCATTGCCTTTAGACCACTGAATGAAGTCCATAACGATCAGGAAGTAGCCGGGGAAGCCCATTTGCAAAATAATTTTGATTTCGAAATCAAGGCGTTCATCATAAGGCTTGCGGATTTCTGGCCAATCGTCACCGCGGTTACTGACGGGATATAGAAAGTCGAGGCGCTCTTCCAGACCAACTTGGCATAAATGTTCAAAGTAGGTGTCGATGGTGTGGCCATCAGGAATTGGATAATCCGGCAAATCGTTAAAGCCGAGGCGCAGTGAAACGTTGCAGCGCTGTGCAATGTAATAGGTGTTTTCAATCGCGCTTGGAATGTCTGCAAACAGTTCAGTCATTTGCTCGCCAGTTTTGAAATACTGCTCTGGACTGTAGTTTTTCGGACGGCGGTCATCACCCAGCACATAGCCGTCTGCAATACAGACGCGGGCTTCATGCGCTTCATAGTCTTCAGCCGTGACAAAGTGCACATCATTATGCGCAACAACGCCAATGCCGTATTTTTTGGCCAGCTTCACTGCTTCTTGAATAAAGTCTTCTTCACCCGGGCGGTTGGTTCGGGTCAGCGCCAAGTAAACACGGTTGCCGAATTTTTCGATCCATTCCTGCAGCAGCGGTTCGGCTTTTTGCGGATTTGAAGTCAACAGCATCTTGCCAACATCACTGTGCTGACCCAGCAAAACAATCAGGTCTTCGTGCTGATTTAAAATCCATTCTTTTTGAATGCAGGGGATATCCAGCTGCTGACCGCTGATATAGCCTTCAGAGACAATTTCTGTCAGGCTGCGCCAGCCTTTTTTGGTCATTGCCAGCAAGGTCGCGCGGTGTTCTGCGTCATTCAGGCGGATGGTCGAACCAAAGATCGGCTTAATGCCTTTATCTAAGCTTTTTTTATAAAATTTAACGGCGGCATGCAGGTTCGACAGGTCAGTAATGGCCAAAGCAGGCATTTCATCTGCAGCTGCAGCTTTTACAAGATCAGGTATGCGTACAATAGATTCTGTGATGGAAAATTCTGTATAAATACCAAGATGTACAAAGTGCATAGATGAGTCCCTGCGAAAACAGCTGAACATTTTAGCATGCTCTGCGATTAATCTTGCGTTTATTGAACGGGATTGGTGAAGTTTTGTCTGTTCACTGCAGGTTCAATAAACGCGCTGGACTGGCCAGTGTTAGCAAGCAATGCCTTGGTTAATCAAGAATTTCACCAGTTTGCCATTTTTGAATGTGAATGCTAAGTTTCCAATGTAGGGTAAATCATAGTCTTCTGGTGTTTTTAAAGCGGATTTAAGAACTGAAGGCGGGAGCAGAATTACATAAGCTGGGAGATTGTTTTCGGCCAATTTTGCACTCTTCGGAAAATCCTTTTTAAATTGCTGAAAGCTGTATTGTGCCGTTATGGTTTTTTGACCGATTTGAATTTTGTCGGTGATTTTATTTGCCTGATCCCATTCCAGCCAAATATTTCCTTTGGTTTGTCCGAGCTGGGAAAATGAGTTTTTATTTTTATAGAATTGGTCATTTTTGACCTGAGGATTATCCTCAGAAAAAATTTCAAATTTTAAATATTTTTCTTTTGTTTGGGCTGAGAATTCAGTATTGCCAGTACATTCTGAATATTCATATTTTAACTGAGTTGGGGTTTTATTCAGCAGGGCATTTGCCTGAGAAGCGGGGACAGGCGATGCCAGTTCAATGCCATTGACTTTTATGCTGCTGATGTGGTCATATGGGGCGATGGATGCTTGCGCGCTATGGCTGATCAAAATAAAAGGGATTAAAGCTAAAGAATATTTCATTATATGAACCTGTTGTTATCTATGAGTTGCTGGAATTATAAATGCCCATCAATGGAGCTATGGCTATAGATTGTATTGTCTAAGGCTATGATTAAGAAAGGGCTGATTGGGCAAAAACACTTAATCTATTTACTTTAAGCTTATACCAGCTGAATACATATGAGTTATTACCTTATTTGTATGGGCTGACAGATTTGAAGGGCCTTGAATTTCGAACAAGAAAAAACCCTCTGAAGAGGGCTTTAAAATAAATGCGGTGTTAAAGGACTTAACGCAATTTTGACAGCCAATCACCTAAGCTTTGCACCAGCTGCACTAAGATCAGCAGGACAATAACGGTTAAAATAACCACGCTGGTGTCAAAACGCTGATAGCCATAAGAAATGGCTAAGTCACCGATACCGCCAGCACCGACGGCCCCAGCCATTGCAGTTGCGCCAATCAGGCTGATGGTGGCTGTAGTGAGGTTTAAAATCAGTGAGCTGCGCGATTCAGGCAAAACAAAATTGAAAATAATCTGCCAAGGCGAAGCACCCATGGCTTGGGCAGATTCAATAATGCCTTCGTTGACTTCCAGCAGGGAAGTTTCAATGAGCCGGCCAATATACGGACCAACATAAATGGTTAAAGGTACAATCGCAGCCCATGTGCCAATTGATGTGCCTACCAAAACTTTGGTTAAAGGAATTACAGCAATCAGCAGAATGATAAACGGCAACGAGCGCAAAGCATTTACAATCGGGTTGAGGCCATGATAAATCACGCGGTTGGGCAGAATGCCGGCAGGGCGGCTGACAAACAGGATGATGGCCTGAATAAAGCCCCAGATGCAGCCAAACAGCATGGCAAAAAACACCATGTGAAAGGTTTCCTGCAGCGCGGTCACAAACTGATCTATAGACAGTGAGCTTTTCCAAAATGGCGCAGTGACTTCAGTCAGCCATTGGACAATCCATTCTCTCATGCTTGAACTCCTGACTGACTCACTTCTACACCGCTATTCTCCAGAAATGCGACGGCCTGCTGAATTGCTTCTGCATCACCCAGCAGCTGAATGAACATTTGCCCAATCACCGAACCGTTAATTTCAGTCATGTTGGCAAATAAAATATTCAGGCTGATATCAAAGGTTTTAATCACCGCTTGAATGACGGTTTCCTGAGCGGAACTGCCTAGGAATTTTAAGCAGTAAATGCTGTTATGATTTTGATTTTCCAAGTTATTCAAAATGTTTACAGGCAGCTGCTGTTGAAGTACCGTCTGAATAAAGGTTTTGGTGGTTGAGTGCTGCGGCTGACTGAAAATGTCCAGCGTAGAGCCGGTTTCAATCACTTTGCCTTGTTCCATCACAGTCACATAATCGCAAACGGATTCAATGACATCCATTTCATGCGTTACCATGACAATGGTAATGCCTTGTTCTTCATTAATTTTCTTTAATAAAGCCAAAACAGACTTAGTGGTTTGCGGATCAAGCGCCGAAGTTGCTTCATCGCACAGCAAAATTTTAGGATGGTTTGCCAATGCGCGGGCAATGCCGACACGCTGCTTTTGACCGCCAGACAGTTCATCTGGAAACGCATCTTTTTTATGCTTTAAATCAATAAATTCTAAAAGTTCATCTAAACGCTTTGAGCGTTCGGCTTTGGAAACACCCAGCAGCTTTAACGGCATTTCAATGTTCTCTGCAACTGTTTTGGTTTGCAGTAAATTGAAATGCTGGAAAATCATCCCGATATTTGTACGCTCCTGACGCAATTCAGCAGCATTCAACGCCGTGAAATCTTTATCATTGATAATGATTTGACCTTCGCTCGGGCGTTCAAGCAGATTGATCAGGCGGATAAGGGTGCTTTTTCCCGCACCGCTGTAGCCGATAATGCCAAATATGCAGCCGGCCGGGATCTCTAGATTGATTTGATCCAGCGCCGTAACAGTTTGGCCTTTCAGCTCAAAATGCTTTGAAATATTTTTAAATTGAATCATATCGTCAGAAGCTATAGATAAAAGAAAAACAGGCAAATTGAATTTGCCTGTTTAGTTATGCAGAGTATAGTACTATTTTGCGTCTGTAAGATAGCTTACAGGCTTATTCACATCAACTTTTGTGCCGCCGAAGTGGTCTTGTACATATTTGCCGACTGCAGCCGTGTGGTAAAGTTCACCTACTTTTTTCAGTACAGGGTCGTTTTGACGGTCAGCAGCAACAGCAAGAATATTGACGTTCATTTTTGTGCTTTGATCGACTGGCTCGTAGTAAATCGCATCTTTCAACACGTTTAAGCCGCCTTCCATGGCCAGTGTGTTGCCTAAAACGATAGCATCCACTTCATCTTTAACACGAACAGCAGTTGCCATTTGAACTGGCTTGATTACGATTTTCTTTGCGTTTTCAGTGATATCAGCAGGCGTGCCTTTAACAGCATCAAAATCTGCTTTTAATTTAACCAAGCCGGCAGACTGAAGCAGAAGCAAAGCGCGTGACTCATTTGCACCGTCGTTAGGAATGGCAATAGTTGCGCCAGTTTTGAAGTCTTCAAGTTTTTTTACGTTGCTTGAGTAAAGACCCATTGGCTCTAAATACGTCGTAGAAAGCGGTGCAATTTTTTCTTTATTGCTTTCATTAAATGCAACCATATAAGCATAAGACTGGAATGCATTGACATCGATTTCTTTATTGGCAACAGCTGTATTCATCGACACATAATCAGTGAAGTTTTTCACTTCAAGTTTAATGCCTGCAGCTTTTGTTTCTGGAAGCGTTGCAATGTAGCGCCAGATGTCAGCATCTGAACCTGTTGAAGCCATTGTCACAACTTGTTCTTTGCCTGCATCTGCCTGTGCAGCATCATTTTTCGGCGCTTCTTGTTTGCCGCAGCCAGCCAAGCCAACTGAAAGGCCTAACACAAGGCCAAGGAGCTTTTTCATGTATATGTCCTAGTAAATTTAATGGATTAATAAATTTACGAATTGTCATTAGAGAGATTAAAGCAAGCTTGAATCAGATCAACTGATTAATGCAGATGACTTTAAAATGCTCCAGTTATCAATGCAATGCGATCTTAGTCAAAACAGTAAGATTCTTTAAATGCAGCTGTTAAATGGTTCCATTTAAAGAATGACAGATTTTTAACGGGATCTGAAATTTTCAATATCATAGCAATAAATAGATATGCAATATAGTGAAGAAAAACGCTGTATTTAGCGAATAAAAAGCTTAAGGCGATTTGATGAGATTTTTTTAATAGCAATTAAAACAATATATTATTTTTACTTTAACTGATAATTTGAATAAAAACAGTTGCTTTTTCCTTTATAAGATTTTATTCAGTCTAAATATGAAAAATAGATATATATAGTAAATTGAAGAATAGCGATGGCTTTTATAGCAAGCGCATCATGCTGCAGTGCAGCCTGATTAGGGGGCGGATTTTACGCAGCCTGCTTATGCACAAACGTACAATACTTAATATTTGCAAGGCTGTATTTTCACTTTTATGAATTGTTGAGATATCATTGAGTAAATTGTGGAAATATTTCTTTATACCTTAAGTGTGATGTATAGCCCAGGCCCGGTAAATTTTATGGGTTTAAATGCCGGTTTAACGGGGCAGTTAAAAAAAACCATTGGTTTTTTTCTAGGTGTGGGCTGTGCCATGCTGATTTTATTTGTAGTATTTGGCTATCTGGGTTCGGCTGCCATTCCGCAATCGTGGTTGCATTATATTGCGCTCGTAGGGGCAATCTATACCTTCTATTTAGCTGCAAAAATGCTGTTGGCGAATGTTGAATCGACACAGTCGCAGCCTGCGGCTTTAAATTTTTTCAATGGCTTATGGATTCAGCTGCTTAATCCGAAAGCGATTTTGGTGATTTTACCTGTCACCACCATTATGTATCCTGCGGCAAATATCAGGGGAAGCATGATTTTTGTTGTATCGCTGCTGATTTCGCTTGGGGCATCAGGTGCGCCTTTGGCATATGCCTTAATGGGTCAATTACTGGGGCAAAAAATTGCAAATCCAGTCTGGTTTAACCGATTGAATAAAGTCATGGGTATTCTGCTGATTGTGTCAGGTATATTTATGTTCAATGATTTTCTAATAGGTATGAGAGGGCCGTAATCACTTTTTTATGAGTAGACTTCTTTTATGGCTTTAGACATCCTCTTTATTTTTCTCTTATAGGATGAAATGAATAGAATTTAGAGAAGAAATCTATTTTCTTGTGTGGTTAAATTGATGAATTGCATTCATTTTTTTCCATTGCGCAGGGCTTAAGCCAAAGGACTTAATGAAATGCCGTGTCATATGGCTTTGGTCAAAGAATCCTGCGCGGATGGCAGCATTCACCAGTGATTCGCCTTGCGATAGATAGGCCTTGACGCTTTCTAAGCGACGCATAGTCATATAGCGGTGAGGGCTGGTGCCAAACAATAACCTGAAATCGCGTGACAGGCTCCAGCGATCTCGATCGGTCTGTTGTTCTAAATCTTTTAAGCTTAAGTTTTCCTGCGGATAAGCCAGAATGTATTCGCGGGCTGTTTCTGCAGCGCAATAATCAAACGTTTTTGTGCTCTGTAATTTGCCATCAGAAACTTCACATAACCTTGTGGCTAAATCAAACAGAGCATCTTCTTCTTCAAGAGTATCGAGATGCTTGTGTAAAAGCAGATTTTGCGTGGCCTGAAACAGGCGCGGGTCTTGACTTAAGCCTTGCTGGATAAAGGGCAGCGGTTTGCCTTGTAATATGCTTTGGATTAAAGCCGGCTCAATATAAATCATCCGATAATGATAGCCTGCGGTTGTTCCGGCTTCACCATCATGCTGTTCATCTGGATGGAGCACCATGGTCATGCCGGCTAAGCTGTGTTGCAATGCACCGCGATAATGAAAGTTCTGTACGCCTGACAGGGTTTGGCCAATGGCGTATGTGTCATGCCGATGAGGTTTATAGCTGTGATTAGAGAAAAAAGCTTCAATACGCTCAAATTGATGATGCTGAGAGGGTGCTCGTGTCATCCAGTTGTTTTGATTTGAGGGTTTAGGCATATCAAACTAAATATTGAAGGGTTTGGTTTTATTTTAGCGTATTTTGCCTAGAATCAATGTGATCATTGTTTTTGATATCGATCCAGCTCCACTTGAAAGTCATGCGCCAATTGATCGAGATACGTCGCTTTTAAATTTTGGATCAGCACTTGCTGAGCTTCAATAAAGGCTTGATCGAGCGCACGATTCACTACCAATTCGACCAAACAATCAGGATGCTGATTATCATTCGTCTGCACACATTTGGATAAATGGGGGAGTGTCAGATTCTTGCCATTGGCGGAGGATGAGGCGAGGGGTTTGGAGGTGGATTTTCATAAAATACAGAAATCAGTGTTAGGTTGATATCCTATTTACTATTTATTTCTTTAACAACTTTTAGTCGTTGACCAACGAAACCTTTATAACTTTTTAATTGGTTTTCTGTGGTAGCAATAATGTATTGATCTGCATAAAAGGCTAGTTTCTTATTCATATCTTTCACGAAATCGATTGATACATGATTTACACCATTTGGGAATAAATCTGATTTATTAATCATATAAGCTAGTCTTGGAGAAATTGGATAAAAATAGTCTGCTTCTTCGCTAGAAGGAGCACTTAGATCATTTTCATTTATTTTTGAGTGTACATTAATAATTGGATGGTCTGATGTAATAAAATCTTCATCTGAGTTATTGATTAACAAACAATGTTTATCGACTTTTCGGGTTTCAAAAAAACTTTTTCCGATATTCATACCAAATATATAGCTTATGCACCACCAAGATTCTTTACAAATCGTTTGCATAGTTGAATTGGTTTGAGTCGCTAATATTTTATTCCGAAAAGGGGCTGTTCTAGCGATTTGATGACCAAAGAAACTCATGAAATTAATCATGTTTTCAAGTTCATCTAAAATTTTCAAGTTTTGTTTTTGTAGCTCTTCTAGAATTGTATAGACGTTTTTTTCAATTGCAGTATGAATGTTTTCTAAGGTATTGCTTCTAAATGCTTCAATATGAGCTATAACCTTTTTATCCGGTTCATCAATGCCGTTTAGTGAGAGATAGAGTTTTTCCATTCTTTGAAGTAGCAAAAAACTATTTAAAAATGATCTATGAAGGTTTTGTAATTCTATTGGGGATTGTGCTGATAATTGTAAAATGAATTGTAGATGCTCATTAGAAAGATGCTTGGCTTTATATAAATCTTTTTCCTTTGCTATCGCTTTGACACTATCACAGGCTATTTTGAGTTTTTTTGTTGTATACCAGACATCTGAATTATTTGTAGACCAATTTTTTAGGTAATTAGCCCAAACATAATGATTTTCTCTTTTTATTTGTAATTGTTTAGGTGTGAATTCCCATTGGTTTGTTTTCGGCATATAAATTTTATTGAGGGTAATGCAAAGTATCTTATACATTATCAAGATTTTGTAGAAATAACGTGTAATTAAATAAAAACCCCGCAATCAGCGGGGTTTTTTCTTAATCAAATGAATGATTAAGCATTTTCACGAGCAATCGCACGGTAACCAATATCTTTGCGGTATTGAACGCCGTCAAAAGTCACTTTTTGGCACAGTTCAAGCGCTTTTGCTTGCGCTTCACCAATCGTATCGCCAAGTGCAGTCACACAAAGTACACGACCGCCGGCAGTGACAATATCGCCATTCTCAAGTGCTTTTGTACCTGCGTGGAATACTTTCGCATCCGCCATTTCAGTGTCTAAACCTGAAATTACATCACCGTTGCTAGACGTTTCAGGGTAGCCCTTCGATGCAAGTACGATACCTACAGTCTTACGCTCATCCCATTCAGCTTCCGCAGGTAGGTTGCCTGCAATACCAGCTTCAACCAAATCAACTAAAGATGATTTTAAACGCATCATAATTGGTTGAGTTTCAGGGTCACCAAAACGACAGTTGAACTCGATCACTTTTGGTTGACCTTGTTCATCAATCATCAAGCCTGCGTATAAGAAACCTGTATAAACGTGCCCGTCTTTTTTCATACCTTCAACGGTAGGACGCATCACTTCATTCATGGTTTTTTCAAATACATCAGCAGTCACAACAGGAGCAGGAGAGTAAGCACCCATACCGCCAGTGTTCGGGCCTTGGTCGCCTTCAAAGATACGTTTGTGATCTTGTGAAGTTGCCATAGGTAAGATGTTGTCGCCATCAATCATACAAATGAAAGAGGCTTCTTCACCAGCAAGAAACTCTTCGATGACAACACGTGAGCCAGCATCGCCAAATTTGTTGCCTGCCAGCATGTCATCAATCGCATCAAAGGCTTCTTGATTGGTCATGGCAACGATTACGCCTTTACCCGCAGCAAGACCGTCAGCCTTGATCACGATTGGTGCGCCATTTTTTTCAACAAATGCTTTAGCTGCATCTACTTCTGTGAATACATCATAGAAAGCAGTTGGAATGTTGTGGCGTTTAAGGAAGTGCTTCGCGAATGCTTTAGAGCCTTCAAGCTGTGCAGCAAATTGAGTAGGACCCCAAATTTTTACGCCAGCTTCACGGCAAGCATCTACCACGCCATTTACAAGCGGTGCTTCAGGGCCAACCACGATTAAATCAACTGCATTGTTTTTTGCAAAGTCGATAATCGCAGCGTTGTCTAAAATGTTAAGCGCAACATTTTCGCATTTATTTTCAGTTGCAGAACCCGCATTACCCGGCGCTACAAATACTTTTGCGACTTTGTCATCTTGTGCGATTTTCCATGCAAGCGCATGTTCACGACCGCCATTACCCAAAACTAAAATATTCATCGGTTCATACTCCATGAATCGAAAATGACATAAAGTCCTCAACCTGAAAGCAGGAGAGGACTTTATGCAAGATTAGAAATCTAGTGTATTAAGCAAAAGACTGTGCTTAATTGTCATGATCAAGTCGTCAACTTAGTGACGGAAGTGACGCATGCCAGTGAATACCATTGCAATACCAGCTTCATCAGCAGCAGCAATTGTTTCTTCATCACGCATAGAACCACCCGGTTGGATAATGCATTTGATACCAGCTTTCGCTGCGTTATCAATACCATCACGGAATGGGAAGAATGCATCAGATGCCATTACAGCGCCTTCAACCACTAAGCCAGCGTGCTCAGCTTTAATCGCCGCAATACGGGCAGAGTTAACGCGGCTCATTTGACCTGCGCCCACACCAATCGTTTGACGGTTTTTAGCATAAACAATTGCGTTTGATTTAACGTATTTCGCAACTTTCCAAGCAAAGATCATGTCATCGATTTCTTGTTCAGTCGGCGCGCGTTTAGTCACGACTTTAAGATCATCTTTAGTGATCATGCCTAAGTCTTGGTCTTGAACCAATAAGCCGCCATTCACACGCTTGTAGTCTAACTGAGATTGACGGGCATCAATTGCAGGAAGTTCGCCGCATACAAGTACACGTACGTTTTTCTTCGCGCCAGTCACTTCTAATACGCCTTCAGCAATGCTTGGTGCAATGATCACTTCAACGAATTGACGGTCTACAATCGCTTGCGCTGTTGCAACGTCTAATTCACGGTTGAATGCAATGATGCCGCCGAATGCAGATTCAGGGTCAGTTGCATAAGCCAAGTCATAAGCGGCTTGGATGCCGTCTAGAGAAACCGCAACGCCACATGGGTTGGCATGTTTAACGATGACGCAAGCAGGTTTTGCAAATGATTTCACACATTCAAGCGCTGCATCTGTATCTGCGATATTGTTATAAGAAAGTTCTTTACCTTGAAGCTGTTTCGCAGTTGAAACAGAAGCTTCAGTTGCAGTTGCCTCTACATAGAAAGCCGCAGATTGGTGCGGGTTTTCACCGTAACGTAAATCTTGAACTTTATTTAACTGGGTATTGAAAGTACGCGCAAATTTATCTGCTTGGCCGTCTTCTTTACCTACGCGAGCGCCTAAGTAAGATGCGATCATACCGTCGTATTGAGCAGTGTGTTCAAATGCTTTCACAGCTAAGTCAAAACGAGTTGCATGTGATAAAGCGCCATTGGCTTTTAATTCTTCAACAACGGCTGCATAGTCAGAAGCATTGACTACGATACCTACAGATGCATGGTTTTTCGCAGCAGCACGAACCATTGTTGGACCGCCGATGTCGATGTTTTCAATGGCATCTGCAAGTGAACAGTTTGGCTTAGCGACTGTTGCTGCAAACGGATAAAGGTTAACAACCACTAAATCGATTGCATCGATATTGTGTTCAGCCATTACAGCTTCATCTAGACCGCGACGGGCAAGGATACCGCCATGAATTTTCGGATGCAGTGTTTTTACACGGCCGTCCATCATTTCAGGGAAACCTGTGTGCTCTGAAACTTCAACTACAGCCACATTATTGTCTTTCAACAATTTGTAAGTGCCGCCAGTAGATAAAATTTCTACCCCTAGAGCTACAAGGTTTTGTGCAAATTCAACAATACCAGTCTTATCGGAAACAGAGATTAAAGCGCGTTTAATAGTCATGATCTTCGTCACAGTTTTCAAGTGCAGATTAAAACAGAAATCGGTCAAATACAGGTTAAAAAAAATGCCTGCG
Source organism: Acinetobacter bouvetii DSM 14964 = CIP 107468 (assembly GCF_000368865.1). GTDB lineage: Bacteria > Pseudomonadota > Gammaproteobacteria > Pseudomonadales > Moraxellaceae > Acinetobacter > Acinetobacter bouvetii. Next base: position 434,618 of record NZ_KB849727.1, on the reverse strand, counting down.
GAAGCCGCAAGCATTTTATCATTTATTCACTCATTAAACCGTGAGCTTTTAACTTTTTACGTAAAGTCCCGCGGTTTAAACCGAGAATCTCGGCAGCGCGTGTCTGGTTGCCACGCGTATATTCTAGAACTACAGATAAAAGAGGTTTCTCCATTTCTGCCAGCACCATGTCATACACCTGAGAAGGCTGTTCGCCTTGCAGCTGTGCAAAGTAATGACGAACTGCGCGGTCTACGTGAATACGAAGAGCGACATCAGATTGTGCAGTAAAAATAGGAGATTTGCTATTCATGCGAATTGATCCGAAAAAATCAGTTATCACTTGGGTAAAGTGATATAAAAAAAGTGGTCTATAAATTCAATGAACTCTGCTTTAGATCTTAAAACAGAAGCTCTAAAACGTGGACATTGCAATTTAGCTTTAGCTTGCCACAACTCAAAGGATTGATCGAAATTTAAGCGTAACAATAGATTAATATTTGTTACAGGCAAAAATCAAACAAAAAAATCTGCTCTATACGCAATATTGGATAATGCGCATTTTGCGGAATAATATTTGTTGTGAAAAATCAGTGAGGAGTTTGCAGTGCAAAGCTTTCGTGGCGCGTATCATACCATTGTCTAAGAAAAAGTGAGCAAGAAAACTGCATTTTTTTTATGTTTTTTTGCAATTTTTAATAGTTTTTTTCAATCTTATGGCCGAATTATTTCTAAATCGTAGCTATTGAAGCTTTTACGGTCGACGGGCAGTCTAAAATTGAATTTGAATGGGCTGTTGGAAGGGATGCGCTGAATTCCAGATAAGCTTTCTGCTAAATATTGCTGCGGCTGTAAGGTATAGGTGGAAAAAACAGTACCGTTATCCTTGAGCTCAACTTTAATAACGGGCAAAGCTAAACTGCGTTCATGGTAATTAATCAGCTGGCCGGAGAATTCGACTTCTTTTTTGGAAATGGTGCGGACTTTAACTTTTTTAGTGGCAATAAGATTGTAATGCTCTTCCAGTTTAGAGCAGTTAAAGACATCGCAGGCGGCATTGAATGCGAAAGCCATGACCGGGCTGTTTTTTAAGTATTGGGGATTAAACCAGAAAAATTGAAATAGCAGGGTACTGATTAATGCAATATTGATGATGCTCCACATTGCATAATATAAAACGCCGCGCTTAGATTCGGTATCTGCTTTTTCAGACCAATTCAGCGCAGGGAAGTTGCCTATAGGCTCTGTGCTGAAATAGTTTAGATTGTTCAGATAAGTTTTCAGGTCAATATTTGAGTTTTCGACTTTATCTTCAAAAAGATCCAGAAGCTTGCGGGGCTGTTCAGCTGCGCTCTGCAGTTCATTCTGCAAATTCAGCTTAGAGATGTCGATGGCTTGAGGCTCAAATTGGATGTTTGAGTCGCGCAGCTCTAATGCTGCCGCAGCCTCAGGCATTAAAGCCTTGGCTGCGACTAAATAGCTGAGCGCATTAAACGATGTGGAACACTTGGGGCAACAAACCATGCCCTGCGCCATAGTCAGCTGAGCAACAGTTACTTTATAAGTTGTAGCGCAAGTCGGGCAGAATGTCTGTTTATTGCTCATAAGTGTTTAAGTAAATCGGTTAATGCGATTGGCGCTTACCTGAGATTCGGCACCAGTGTTCTTCACGTTCCTGAACATCTAATATATCAAAAAATTCAGAATAAACACGAGAAACATCATCAACTTGCTCTTTAATTACACCCGCTAATGCGAACTCACCCGCAGATTTAATTAAAGTTGAGAATTCAGGCGCAAGCGACATCAGCGGTCCTGCCAGAATGTTTGCAAGCAGCACATCTGCTTGCTGGCCTTTGAATTCCGTATTGAATTCTTCAGGAAGGCCGACATAAAGTTTATCCAGCACGCCATTGAGTTCAGCATTTTGCTGTGTTGCATGCACCGCTTGCGGGTCAATATCTGTTGCGTAGACTTTTTTAGCGCCTAGCAGCAATGCGGCAACGCCTAAAATGCCTGAACCGCATCCATAGTCGATGACAACTTTATCTTTAACATCCGTTTGGCCTAGCCACTGCAGGCAAAGGAATGTAGATGCATGGTTGCCTGTGCCAAAGGCCAAGCCTGGATCAAGCTTAATGTTTACTGCGTCCGCTTCAGGCGCTTCCATCCATTCAGGAACAATCCAGTATTTCTCAGCAATTTGGATTGGCTCATAGGCGTCCATCCATGTGCGTTCCCATTCCTGATCTTCAATAAACTCACTGCGCATTGGCGCATCAGGCAATTGAGCTTTAATAAAGGTTTCTAAGGCTGCTACATCAATTTCTTCGTCATCTTCCTGCGCGTAGATGCCCGTCACAATGACTTTATTCCATAGCGGCGTCTCACCTGGAAGCGGTTCCAGCAGTTCCTGATTCTCAGCGTCGTCCAAAGTTACACTCACTGCGCCTAAAGAGCTGAGCAGGGTTTCAGTGTAATCGACTTGCGCTTGATCAACAGTAATATGAATTTGTAACCACTTCACGGCAAAAACCTAAATTTGTTATGTAAAAAGCTATTGTAGCGGAACTCGTTATGCGGCGCCTATAACTTATTTCATTCGTGCAAAAATAAAGGATGCCTTGGCATCCTTATGGGTGTTCTTGTGCCGAAGTCTTGAGGGCTTAATTTGCGGCTTCTGGTGATTCTGCGCTTAAGGGGGCATATCTGCTGATCAGTGTGCCAAAGACTGCAGCAAAAATGTACATAAAGATGGAATATACAGCGGCAGGCATGGCGACAGTCGCGCTGGACATCACGGTGAGTGCAATCGTCATTGCCAGTGTGCTGTTGTGGATGCCGATCTCAAATGCGCAGGCTCTGGCTTGCGCGCTGTTAATATTGAATATGCGCGGGATGAAATATCCGATGCATAGGCTGCAGATGCAAAAGATTGCAGTAGCGGCGCCAACTTGACCTAAATAGTTCGCGATGTTTTGCCGCTCGCTGACTACTGCGCCAGTAATGATTAAGATGAGAAAGATAACGGCAAAAATCCGCAGGGGTTTGTTGAGTTTGTGAGTGAGTGCGGGCGCGTAATGGCGGATCAGCATGCCAATGCAAACAGGAATGATGATAATGCCGAATACTTGCAGGATTTTGGAAAACTGCAGGCTGATTTGCTGGCCTTCCTGCATGAAATGCATAATTGAAAAATTGACGATTAAAGGCAAGGTCAGTGCAGCTATGACAGAGTTAATTGCGGTTAACGTAATATTTAATGCTAAATCCCCCTTAAACAGGTAGCTGAATAAATTCGCCGTGCTGCCGCCTGGTGAGGCCGCCAGCAGCATTAAGCCCACTGCCAATAAGGGCTCTAATGCAAAAACCTTGCAGAGTGCATAAGCAATGCCCACCAGCAGAATGAGTTGGCAGAATAATGCGATCAGTACGGCTTTGGGGTGTTTGGTGACCCGTGCAAAATCTTTAGGCGTGAGTTCTAAGCCAAGGCCAATCATGATGAAGGCCAAGGCTAGCGGCAGCATAATGGTGATGATTCCAGAATCCATCTGTTCACTCCTTGATTAAATTGGCAGTTATTCTCTTTATGTCTATTGTTTTAAGTGGAAACTAAATTTTTGGCGTATTGGAAGCTGTCATTAACTGATTATTTTTGCGCGTTAGAATAAATCCAAAAAACATCACAAAAACATACATGAAAATTGTGTATACCCCAGCTGGGATTGCAATGGTGGTGTTGGATAGCACGGACAGCGCAATCGTAAGTGAAATGGCAGTGTTGTGAATGCCGATTTCAAATGTGCAGGCACGCGCTTGACGTTCAGGAATTTTGGCAAAATTTGGAATGGAATATCCAAGAAATAGGCTGGTAAAACAGAAAATTCCAGTTGCTAGGCCAACATCGGCAAAATACAGAACGATATTTGATTTTTCCCTGAAAAGCGCATAGAGAAAAATAAAAAATAAAAAGAAAATTGAAATCAGGCGCATTGGCCGGGTTAGCTGATAGCTGAGGGCAGGCACAGCATAGCGGAGAAGCATGCCAAGGCTGACGGGGACAAATATGATTAAAAAGACATGCGCAATTTTTTCGATGGGCATGCCGATGGTTTGGTTGTCACCTAAAAAATAGATAATGGATAAATTCACAATAAATGGCAAAGTGAATGTGCAGATCACAGAGTTGATTGCGGTCAATGTAATATTGAGCGCGACATCGCCTTTATAGATGTAGCTGAAGAGGTTGGCGGTCGGGCCGCCGGGCGATGCAGCGAGCAGCATTAAGCCAACGGACAGCAGCGGCGGTAAATTCAGCATTTTGCAGATAAGAAAAGCAATGCCCACGAGTATAATCTGCTGGGTAAAAAGCGCTAAAAAAATAGCCTTGGGATAGCGCCCCACACGCATGAAATCTTTAACTGAAAGCTCTAAGCCTAAGCCCATCATCATGAGGGCCAGCGTGGTCGGCAGGAAAAAAGCAAATAACCCCGAATCCATGGAATATCCTTTTTTGTTTTTGTCCTTCTGTATGTTTTTTGAGTGTAACCAAGTTTTTTAAATTAGCAATAAATAAAAGCGGGTGAAAATTAAACATTTTTACCCGCTTTTTGAAACAGTTAACATTTGTTAGCTGTTTATGGATAAGTGGTTATTTAGGGCGGGGCGCCATAAAGCCCAGAGCGCATTTACCCTTTACTTCTGTGCCGCCGATTGTGACTGACGCAGCGCCTGAAGCGCTGGAGCAGGTGTTGTATAATTCGGGCTCATCGCCTTTAATCATGGCATGTTTGCCTGAAGCAAAGAATTGAGGCTCGCAAGTGCCGTTCCAGATAATTCCCCGATAGGCAAAGCTTACTGGTGCACCTTGGGATTTGCCTTTACAGACTTGCTGGTATTTTTGAGGATTGTAAACTGTTTCGACTTTATCATTGGCCGAAGCGGCAAATGGCGCCAAACACAAACCGCAGAGAATCGATGACAGAATAAAGTTCTTCTTCATGATTGTTGTCCTTATGTGGTTTCTCATGGGATCATATAAAAGCATAAAAAATAACCAGAATAATGCAATATCGATCAGGTAATTTTTACTTTAAAATTGTTTCATTTTGATGAGTTATGCAATTTTGTATAACAAATGATTGCCTCTATGGAGGTGCTGTGATAGCAAATAGCAAGAAAATTGACTTATTCTGTCAACTTATGGCTGAACTTTTGCTATAATCTTTGGTTATCCATTTTTTAATTCTCTCAATACCACTATGCATTATCCTAAAGTTTACGATGTCATTGTTATCGGCGGCGGTCACGCGGGTACAGAAGCGGCGCTAGCTGCGGCACGTATGGGTCGACAGACTTTACTCCTTACTCATAACATTGAGACTTTAGGGCAGATGAGCTGCAACCCAGCCATTGGTGGTATTGGCAAGTCGCACCTTGTGCGTGAAATTGACGCCTTGGGCGGCGCTATGGCATTGGCGGCCGATAAGGGCGGTATTCAATTCCGTATTTTAAACTCGCGCAAAGGCGCAGCTGTACGCGCAACACGTGCGCAAGCGGACCGTATCCGTTATAAAGCAGCAATCCGCGAGACTTTAGAAAACCAAGCGAATCTGGATATTTTCCAGCAAGCGGCAGACGACTTAATTGTTGAAGGCGATACCGTAAAAGGTGTGGTAACGCAAATGGGCATCCGCTTTGATGCGAAAACCGTTGTGTTAACCACAGGCACATTCCTTGGCGGTGTCATTCACGTAGGTTTGAATAATGCTTCAGGCGGCCGTGCGGGTGATCCTCCATCAATTTCATTGGCTGCGCGCCTTCGTGAGTTGAACTTGCCTGTAGGCCGTTTAAAAACAGGGACACCGCCGCGTATTGATGCGCGTTCTGTAGACTTCTCTGTAATGACGCCGCAGCCGGGCGATTTCCCGTCACCAACCATGTCATTCATGGGCGATGCATCAATGCATCCTGAGCAGGTGAATTGCTATATCACACATACCAATGAACGCACCCACGACATTATTCGTGGCGGTTTAGACCGCTCGCCTATGTATACTGGCGTAATTGAAGGTGTAGGCCCACGCTATTGCCCATCGATTGAAGATAAAATTCATAAATTTGCCGATAAAGACTCACATCAAGTATTCCTGGAGCCAGAAGGTTTGGATACACACGAGCTTTATCCAAACGGTATTTCAACATCTTTGCCATTCGATGTTCAGTTTGAATTGGTTCGCTCAATCCGCGGCATGGAAAATGCGCATATTCTTCGTCCGGGTTATGCAATTGAATATGACTATTTCAATCCGCAAGCGTTGAAATTCTCTCTTGAAACCAAATCAATCAATAACTTGTATTTTGCAGGTCAAATTAACGGTACGACTGGTTATGAGGAAGCGGGTGCGCAAGGCTTACTTGCTGGCTTGAACGCAGCACGCCGTGCATGGGATCAAGAGCAATGGACACCAAAACGTGATGAAGCGTACATGGGTGTGCTTGTAGACGACTTAATTACATTAGGCACTAAAGAGCCGTACCGTATGTTTACCTCACGTGCGGAATACCGTTTGATGCTGCGTGAAGACAATGCAGATCAGCGCTTAACTGCCATTGGCCGTGAAATGGGGCTGGTGGATGATGCGCGCTGGGATTCGTTCTGCCAAAAAATGGAAGCGGTAGAAACTGAAAAAGGCCGTTTGCAGCACCTTTGGGCAGCGCCAAACAATCCATTGGGTAAAAAGTTCGTTGAAATGACAGGTGATGACTTGTCTAAGGAAACCAATGCAATTGATTTGTTAAAGCGTCCAAATATCAATTTTGCGCAAATTGCGGAATTGACGGGTTCAGAAGTGTCTGCATTTGTCGGTGAACAAATTGAAATTGCAGTGAAATATGCAGGCTATATTAACCGTCAGCAAGAAGACGTTGCGCAAATGAAGCGCTTGGAAGATACGCGTATTCCTGCTGATTTTAATTATGATGTGGTTTCGGGTCTTTCACGTGAAATTACATTGAAATTGAAGGATGTTCGTCCTGAAACTTTGGGTCAAGCCAGCCGTATTCCGGGTGTGACACCAGCGGCGGTTCAATTGGTGATGATTACGATTCGTAAGAATGCACAAACCAAGAAATCTGCTTAAGTTGATCTAAGTTGTGAAAACCCGCTTTAGAGCGGGTTTTTATTTAAGCAGTTTCTACCATTTGCTTTTGCTCTTTTAAGCGTTCGAGAAAATCTATAAACCATTGTTCTGCTCGCACATTGTTTAAATCAGAATCTTCATTTAGATGTTTACTTGACGGGAGGGTATTATGCTCCGCCGCATGCAGAAAATTCTCTTTACAGAGTTTTTCATTATTCTTTATCGAGTAGTAGCATGCTAAATTGTAAGTATGATTAGGCTGAATTTTTAAGGCTTTCTCGTACTTCTCAAAAGCTTGTTTAAA
>NZ_KB849727.1:0-426175 GCF_000368865.1 Acinetobacter bouvetii DSM 14964 = CIP 107468 | reverse complement strand
AAAAATCATCCTTGAAATTAGGTTTTATTGTTAAACATTTCTCATAATAAAAAATGGATTGTTCTAAAAAAGAATCTTTTGGTGTACGAGTTAATGTAATAGCTACTTGAGCATAAGCTTGATAAAATTTAGGGTTTATTTCTGTAGCTTTATTAAAATATTTCTCAAATTGATTGTCATCCTTTGTTAGAAAGGATAAGGCTTTGCCAAGATGTGCGGAAGCTAATATTTTACTGACTGGTTCATGCTCTACATTTAATGAAGTTGTTTGATTAATAATAGTATCAAATTTTTTATAATGTAGTAATTCAGCTAATTTGATTGTAGCAATTGCAGGTTTAGCTTGATTTGTGATCTCTAGGGTTCTTTTTGTATCTTGAAGAATATCAACTTGATCATTTTTTGCTGAAAGAGGGAAATCATTAATAAGCTCGAAAACTTCTTGCATATGTTTAATAGGGTCTTCAAACATATTTGTAGGAAAGCATTTTAACTCCATTGCTAATTCTAATAAAAATTGGTCAGCATCTTGCTCTGAAATGAAATTTCTGTGATTGGGATTTGCATCAATAAATTTTTTGACATTCATATTGGGTTTTTTAGCGTAATCAACCCAGAATAAACGATGTTGGCCAATGAAACCTTCTTCTACAAGTTTGAAGAAGGCATCAGCACCACCACTGTAACCAATAAAAAGAGTTGGTGATGTATTAATAGTGGTTTTAATATAGTTTTTTAATTTGTTGGCTTGCGCTTCAGTATCAATATCAGAATTGGCTAGTTGAAACCCACTCCATTGTCCATGTAGGTGAACAATGGATTGAGTCGGGATAGCAGAGAAATACTCTTCTGAAAGAACCTTTAAGTCATAGGTAGGAGGGTAGAAGTTATCTAAGCTACATGCACGATTCAAAATATTATCGAAATTAAACGTAAGCACCTTTCCTAAATAACCATTTTTTAGCAGGCTGGCTAAAGCAATATGAGCCCAATTAATCTTTGCTTTAGAAATGTGTTTCTCAATTAATATTTTTTGCTCATGAGGTGTGAGCTTACTCATACACACACCGTAATCTTTCCTTTGTTCTTCAGTTAAACTTTTGAGATTACCTTTGAATTTTTTATTGATTTCAGTAATTAGTTCGCTTGCTAAAGGCATGCCTGCGCTTTTTGAGCAACCAGCACCAGTAAAAACAATTACTGGAGTTCCTTGTTTTTTGCTATCTCTTAAGGTTTTTGCAATATCTTTTACTGTAAAGCTCATTGTTTATAAGTTGTTAAAAAATATATTTTTATTATAAATGAACTAAATTTATTTGATAGGATTTTTAATGAAAAGCCCGCGTAATGAGGGTTTTTTTATCGTTTAATTTTAAACCATTGCTTTTGACTATGGTTTGATCATAAATAACTACTGAAAACATAAGTATTTGAAAATTATATATAATAAATAATATTAAGATCTGTGATGTTTATTTGTTTAATCTTTTATGTCTAATTTGAATGGTTTTCTTTGATGTACAGCACATTAAACCCGACCATTGTAGTGGTATTTATTTTAAAAGATTGAACTGAAAATAGTGAGGCAAGTTACTGCGGGGTAATTTGTTTACTATGGACGGAGTTTAATCATGGCACAAGTACAAACTGGAAAAATGCAAAAATTTTTAACGGTATTTTTGTGTTTCTGGGTCGCATTCTTTGAAGGTTTTGATCTTCAAGCGCCTGGAATCGCGGCAAAGGGAATCGCGGCGACATTTTCATTAGATCAAGTTCAGATGGGCTATGTGTTCAGTCTGGGCGTATTTGGTATGTTATTCGGCGCATTTTTTGGCGGCCGTGTAGCGGATTATTTAGGACAGAAAAAAGTCCTGATGTTATCAATTGCAATTTTTGGCCTCTTTATGTCAATTACGGCATTGGCGCCAAGTGTTGAAGTTTTATATGCAGCGCGCTTCTTTACAGGCTTGGGTTTGGGGGCTGCAATGCCAACCATGATTTCAGTGGTTGGTGATGAGGCAACAGAAGCAAACCGGGGTAAACTTAATAGCTTGATGTACTGCGGCTTGCCGGTCGGTGCAATCTTTGTTGCAGGCTTGGCTATTATCTTTAAAGATATTTCATGGCATACGCTGTTTTTGATTGGCGGTTTAACCCCATTGCTGTTGATTCCGTTCATGGCTATTATCTTAAAAGATAAGCGCACGGAAAAAGCAGAATCAGCGCCCGTGGAGGCTGTCCCGCCAATGGCGCAAGTATTGTTTGCTGAAAATCGCTATAAATACACATTGCTATTGTGGGTGAGCTTCTTCTTTACGCTGATGGTGAACTACATTTTAATCAGCTGGCTGCCAAACTTGCTTATGGAGCAAGGCTTAGAAAAACCGCAAGCATTTATGATTATGCTGATTTTCCAGGTGGGTGCAGTGATTGGTACGCTTGGCTTAGGTTACTTGCTGGATCGCTTAAAGTTGTGGCAAATGGCGGTGATTATCTATACAGGTCTATTTATTGCAGTATTGATTCTCTTTACGACCAAATCGATTCTACTCTTGATCTTTGCGGGCTTAATAGGCGGTATTTTCTCTACAGGCGGTCAATCGATTCTGTATGGCATTTCACCAATATTTTACTCAAATGCAGGCAAGGTGACAGGCGTGGGCAGTGCAATTTCTCTGGGACGATTAGGCGCAATGACTGGTCCATTGCTGACGGGTAAAATTTTGGCCTTAGGTTTGGGTACAACCGGTATTTTGGCTGCCAGCGCGCCGGGCATTGTATTGTCAGCGATTGCTGTAGCTGCTTTATCTGCTTATAAGGCAAGCAAGAAATAAACTGATGTGATTTATTCAGATAAAAGGAAGCTCAGGCTTCCTTTTTGCGTTTTAAGATCCAGTTTTACCTGATGATTCTTTTTTTAAGTTTTTTGATACACTACGGCAGTTTTTTTGAAAATGTGATTTTATGGCTTATCAATTGGTTCAGCTTGATATACAGGCAACAGATAATATTCAGTGCCCGCATTGCCGGCAGCAAGTAATTAACTGGGCTGAAGAACAATATGTACAGCCATGCGAGCATACACTCTTTATTGCTATGGATATTGGCTTTGAATACATTACAGATGAGTTTGAGCAAACCATGCGCCGTACAGTGGATGACCTGCATGCCAATGATGATCAGGTCAGTGTGATTGCGGAATTAATGGCGGCGCAATATCCTGAATTCACGATTTATCAGTCTGATTTGGGGATTGAAGGTTATTCACGTTATATCGGTTTTACTGCATAAAATGGTGCTAGACCGCATTGCAAAAAAAGCCAGTCATTTGACTGGCTTTTTTATATGAAGCTAAAAGGAATTAACCTTCTAACTCTTCTTCAACATCATCTTCCGCACTGTCCATGCCCAGTTCTTTCAGCTTGCGGGTCAGTGTGTTGCGTCCCCAGCCTAGAAGTTCTGCAGCGTGACGCTTGCGGCCGCGGGTTTGCTGCAGCGCCGCATTAATCAGGGTGCGTTCGAACATTGGCGTGGCAATATCAAGAATTTTCATCTCGCCATTTTTTAGTTTTTGTATTGCCCATAGACCGAGCATTTCATCCCAATGATGGATGGAAACACGGTCAATGGTTTGCGGCGCTTGAGCGCCTTCACCGCTTTGATGAATTGGAATTTGCTTTAATTCAGAAGGCAAATCTTCAGGATATACTTCGCGGCCAGTGATCATGACTGTTAGCCAGCGGCAAGTGTTTTCCAATTGGCGCACATTGCCTTGCCATGGCAATTTCTGCATGTATTCCTGAGTTTCAGGGCGTAAAATTTTAGGGCTGACACCGAGTTCTTTGCCAGCGCGGGCCAAGAAGTGCTGCGCAAGCATAGGGATGTCTTCACTACGGTGCGCCAGTTTTGGAATGTGAATGCGGATTACGTTTAGACGGTGATACAGGTCTTCACGGAAGCGGCCTTCGTGCACCAGCTTCTCTAGGTCCTGATGCGTCGCTGCCACAATACGCACATCCACTTTGACGGGGATGTGTCCGCCCACGCGGTAGAATTCACCGTCCGCCAAAACACGCAATAAGCGCGTTTGCGTTTCAAAAGGCATGTCACCGATTTCATCTAAAAACAGTGTGCCGCCATTGGCTTGCTCAAAACGTCCCTGACGCTGGGTGTTTGCACCAGTAAACGCGCCTTTTTCATGACCAAACAATTCTGTTTCGATCAGGTCTTTAGGGATGGCCGCCATATTCAGCGCAATAAAAGGCTTGCTGCTGCGCGGAGAGTGACGGTGCAGTGCATGCGCGACCAATTCTTTGCCGGTGCCGGATTCGCCATTAATCAATACCGTGATGTGCGATTGAGAGAGGCGGCCAATCGCGCGGAATACTTCCTGCATGGCAGGTGATTCACCGATAATTTCTGTCGATTGAATTGGCGGAGCAGTCTTTGCCGATTCCTGCTGCTGCAGTTTGGCAATGTGTAAAATGGCGCGGTTTACTAAAGCCAAAGCTTCGTCAATATCAAACGGCTTAGGCAGGTATTCAAAAGCGCCAGTTTGGTAGCTTGAAACCGCAGATTCTAGATCTGAATGAGCCGTCATAATGATGACAGGCAAATCGGGATAGTTGGCTTTGACTTTGCCAAGGAAGGTTAAGCCATCAATGCCCGGCATGCGGATGTCGGTTAGAATCACATCCGGCGCATCTGTACTCAGCTGATCAAGCGCAGATTGGGCTTCTTCAAAACTGGTGACATCAAAACCTTCTTCTTTGAATGTTTTTTCCAGCACCCATCGCATGGCGCGGTCATCATCAATTACCCATATTTTATTTCGCGACATGGTCTGACTCCCAAGGTAAATATAAGCTAAATACTGTTTTTCCAGGAACTGATTGACATTCAATCATTCCGTTATGTTGATGCATAATGTTTTGCGCAATGCTTAATCCTAAGCCTGTTCCTTTTGCGCGGCCTGTCACGAGCGGGTAGAACACTGATTCAAGGATTTCTTCGGGAACACCAGGCCCATTGTCTTCGATGTCAATGCGCACGGCCGAGCGCTGCAGGACGCCATTAATGGTCACAAGGCGCTGAATGCGGGTTCTAAGAACGAGTTCCGGCTGATGATCTATAAAAAATTCTTTATTTTCAGTCATGGCTTGCACGGCATTGACACTGATGTTCAGCATGACTTGAATCAACTGATCGCGGTCCGCCAATACGTCTGGCAGTGACAAGTCGTAATCGCGGGTGATTTTTATCTTCTTTTTGGTTTGATTGACAATCAACGCGCGTACCCGTTCTAGCGGCTCATGCACATTGACCGGTTCATAGCTTGGCAGCTGGCGCGAACCGAGCATGGTATCGGCTAGATTACGCAGGCGGTCGACTTCGCTGATGATGATGTCGGTGAATTCACTGTATTTCGGGTCATTCAGGCTGCGCGCTAAAAGCTGTGTGGCGCCGCGGATGCCGCCTAAAGGATTTTTAATTTCATGCGCTACGCCGCGGATCAGCTGGCGGGCAACTTGATGCTGCTGAATCAGGTTTTCTTCTTTTGATATTTTCAGCATGCGGTCAATTTGATTTAACTCAATCAATAGCAGCGGGTGGTAAGGCTTTCCGGAATTCAGCTGTGAGGCGGTATAGTCCACATGAATGTCTTTGAAATTGACATTGATGGTGGCTTCTCGGCGGGTGTAGTGCTGACCGGAGTGCAATGTGTTTTTGAGCGCTTCTTCAGTGTTGAATTCATCATTTGGCATGTGCAGCAGATTCAGCACAGGCATGCCAGAGGCGCGCAGCAGGCTGATGTCAAACAGCGCTTCACATGCAGAATTCAGATAAAATATGTTCAAATTGCTATCGACCAGTAGAATGGCTGTGGTTAAGTTGTCGACCAGCAAGCGGTAATCGATAGCGATAGGATGATCCATTAGCGATGGTTTCCTGTATTAAAATAGCGCAATGGCATCTTCATAAATCGGGCGGTTTAATCTCATAAGGCCTGATATGATGCAAAATACACGCCAACTTTTATAAAAATGACTAAGTTTTGGTGCTTGTTTTGAAAAATGCGCTGAAAGTGGACTGATTTAAAAATGTATAGCGGATTTGATGAGGGCTGTAAATAAATAATGTCCCAAAATGGTGCGTTGAATATTATGTGGGTGAATTTATAGCATTATTTTAGTGCGTGGTGTAAAGAGTGATGATTCTACCTGTTTTTATGATACGAAAAGACATACAATACGCGGATTCTAGTGGAGCGCAGATTCATGAAATCCCCCAAAGTCGGTTTTGTTTCTTTAGGTTGTCCTAAGGCATTGGTAGATTCCGAACGAATTTTAACTCAGTTGAAGACTGAAGGTTATGATGTTGCATCAGATTATGATGGTGCAGATTTAGTTGTTGTAAACACCTGCGGTTTTATTGAATCTGCAGTGCAAGAGTCTTTAGATGCGATTGGCGAAGCCATGAGCTCAAACGGCCGCGTAATTGTGACCGGCTGTTTAGGTAAAGATGAAGACAAAATTCGCCAAATGCACCCAAATGTTTTAAAAGTAACCGGGGCAGCGGCATATCAAGAAGTTATGGAAGCAGTACGCGAGTATGTTCCAGAACCGCCAAAACATAATCCATTTATCGATTTAGTTCCGGATCACGGCATTCGCCTGACGCCAAAACATTATGCATATTTAAAAATATCAGAAGGCTGCAACCACCGCTGCACATTCTGCATTATTCCAAGCATGCGCGGTGATTTGGTGTCACGCCCAGTTGGTTCTGTGCTGAGTGAAGCGCAGGCGCTGAAAAAAGCCGGAGTAAAAGAAGTACTCGTAATCTCCCAAGATACTTCTGCTTATGGCGTAGATACTAAATACAAACTGGATTTTTGGAATGGCCAGCCAGTAAAAACCAAGTTTTACGATATGTGTGAAGCATTGGGTCAGCTGGGTATCTGGGTGCGTTTGCATTATGTCTATCCGTATCCGCATGTGGATGCAGTGATTGATTTGATGGCGCAGGGTAAAATTCTGCCATATTTAGACATTCCTTTTCAGCACGCCAGTCCGCGCATCTTAAAATTGATGAAGCGACCAGCTCACAGTGAAAATACATTGGATCGTTTAAAAGTATGGCGTGAAAAATGTCCGGATTTAGTCATCCGTTCAACCTTTGTGGTCGGCTTTCCAGGTGAAACTGAAGAAGATTTCCAAATGCTGCTGGATTGGCTGAAAGAGGCGCAGCTGGACCGCGTGGGCTGCTTTACCTATTCTCCAGTTGAAGGCGCAACAGCCAACGATTTGCCGGATCATGTGCCTGACGACGTGAAGCAAGAGCGCTATGAGCGCTTTATGGAAGTGCAGCAGGCTATTTCTGCGGCGAAACTGCAAAAGCGCATTGGTCAAACCATGACGGTGCTGGTTGATGATTTTGAAGAAGAGTTTCCGGTGGCTGTCGCGCGTTCTTATGCTGATGCGCCAGAAATTGACGGCAATGTTTTTGTCGAAGATATCGATAAATCGCAAATTAAAGCCGGTGATTTGCTAGAAGTTGAAATTACTGATGCAGATGAGTATGACTTGTTTGCCAAGCTGATCCGCATTAAATCTGCTTAAAAGCAGCATATACGAATAAAATTTTAGATTAGATATAGGTATTTTAGATGATGGACTCAAAAAAACCGCGTTATGAACGCATTTTGCTGAAATTGTCAGGCGAAGCGCTTGCAGGCAACAAAGAGATGGGTATCGATGCGCAAGTGCTCGATCAGATGTCTTTGGCTATTGCGCATTTAGTCGGTTTGGGCGTTCAAGTGGGTATTGTTGTGGGCGGCGGCAACTTGTACCGCGGCAGTCAGCTGCAGCAAGACGGCTTGGTTGGCCGTGTAACGGGCGACCAAATGGGTATGCTGGCAACAGTGATGAATGGCTTGGCGCTGCGTGATGCTTTGGTCCGCCGCAACATCAAAACCCGTTTGATGTCTGCTTTGCCGATTGGCGCGGTCGTTGAATCATATTCTAGCCGTGATGCGATCCGTCATTTAACTCAAGGTGAAGTGTGTGTGTTTGTTGCCGGTACAGGCAACCCATTCTTTACTACGGATACAGCAGCTTGCTTGCGCGGTATTGAAATTGAAGCGAACTTAATCTTGAAAGCGACAAAAGTTGACGGTGTGTATAACAAAGACCCAAGCAAGTATGATGATGCTGTTAAATATGACACATTAACGTTTGATCAAGTGCTGGATGAAAAGCTGGGTGTAATGGATTTAACCGCAATTTGCTTATGCCGTGATCACAATGTGCCGCTTCAAGTATTTGATATGAATAAGAACGGTTCATTGCTTTCTGTTGTTATGGGCGAAAAAGAGGGTACTCACGTTACCAAATAATGACGTGAGCCTGAAAGCGTTTTATACTGCAAACTATTTTGTAAATTACATCTTTTAAAATTAAGTAAGGAAGATCACATGATTAACGATCTTAAAAAAGACAGCGAAGACCGCATGAATAAGACTTTAGAGTCTTTAGAACATGGTTTTGCTAAAGTACGTACAGGCCGTGCGCACCCATCTATCTTAAATGGTGTGATGGTTCCTTACTATGGTTCAGACGTTCCATTAAACCAAGTAGCGAACGTGGGTGTTGAAGACTCACGCACACTTCTGGTTCAGCCGTTTGAACGCACAATGGTTGCTGCCATTGATAAAGCTATCCGTGAATCAGATTTGGGCCTAAACCCAATTACTGCAGATGCGATCCGAGTGCCAATGGCTGCATTGACTGAGGAAACACGCCGCGATATGCAGAAAGTTGCGCGTAACGAAGCGGAAAACGCTAAAGTTGCAATCCGCAACATCCGCCGTGACGTGCTTGGCGATATCAAAGCATTATTGAAAGAAAAAGAAATTTCTGAAGATGATGAGCGCCGCGCAAGTGACGACATTCAAAAAATCACGGATAAATTTGTTGCAGAAGTTGATAAGCGTTTAGCTGCCAAAGAAGCTGAATTGTTGAAGGTCTAAGCTTTAATGACTTCAACTGAAGAAACTTCCTGTCTTCCAAAACATGTTGCCATCATCATGGATGGCAACAACCGTTTTGCCAAAAAAAATCAAATGCAGAAAGGCGATGGGCACCGTGAAGGTAAAAGTGTCCTGGATCCAATCGTTGAGCATTGCCGTTCTCATCATATTCAAGCTTTAACTGTTTTTGCCTTTTCAAGTGAAAATTGGAATCGGCCTCAGTTTGAGGTTGATTTGCTGATGAAGCTGCTTGAAGAAACCATTCGCGAGCAATTGCCGCGCATGGAAGAATTTAATATCGCTTTGCGTTTTATTGGTGACCGCTCGCGGTTGTCAGCGGAGCTTTGTGACTTAATGTTGCATGCCGAAGAAAGTACTGCTAAGTTCACAAGCATGACTTTAACGATCGCGATCAGTTATGGCGGAATGTGGGATATGGCGCAGGCTGCAAAAAAGATTGCGGCAGATGTCCTCAGTAAAAAAATAGATATTGAAACAATTGATGTAGACCTGTTTGGTCAATATGTCAGCTTGAATGACCTGCCGGCTGTGGATTTGTTAATTCGTACAGGCGGTGATTTTAGGCTTTCAAATTTTCTGTTGTGGCAGGCGGCGTATGCTGAGCTGTACTTTACGGAAACATTGTGGCCTGAATTTACCATTGAAGAATTGGATGATGCCTTTTCTGTCTTTGCAGGGCGCGAACGCCGCTTTGGTAAAACTTCAGAGCAAGTTCAACAAGAGCAACTTGAGAATTAATAAATGTTAGAGCGGATTATTACCGCATTGGTTTTGGTCGCAGTTGTACTGAGCTGTATGTTTGCTGCGCAGTCACATTATCCAATGTATATGCTGATGATCATTGCAGCAGGGGTTGCTGGATATGAGTGGTTTAAACTCATGCCTAGAAAATCAAAAAATGTAATTAAACCGTTTGCCTGGGGCTATGGATTGGTGACTGCGGTTTTATCTGCATTGGCTTTGCAGTACAGCGATTTTGCATTGCTGCTGTGGATCGCCTCTATTTTCACCTGGATCTTAAGTGTTTATTGGGTGAAGTCATATCCTGACTATGACAGCTGGTATAATAACTCATTAAAATTTATTGGCTTAATCCTAGTTTCTGCAGCCGTTACGGCGATATTTGCTGTTTGGCAAAGCTCCCCGTGGTGGCTGATGTACCTGTTTCTGCTGGTTTGGGGCGCAGACAGCGGTGCATATTTTGTCGGGCGTAAATTGGGCAAGAAAAAACTTGCGCCAGATGTCAGCCCGAATAAATCTGTAGAAGGCTTGTATGGCGGTATTGCAACGGCCATGGTCATTGTGATTGCTGTTGAAGTGCTTTACTTGGATTTAAGTTTAGCCGAGCATGTCCTTTTCCTTATTCTTTCAGTCATTACGGTATTCAGTTCAGTATTGGGTGATTTATTTGAATCAATGATTAAGCGCCGCGCCGGCATTAAAGACTCAGGCCGAATTTTGCCAGGCCATGGCGGCGTGCTTGACCGTATTGATTCATTGCTTGCTGCAGCGCCAATTTTTGCGGCAGGCGTATATGTTTTAAAACTTATAGGTGTAGATTTATAGATGTCACAGTCTGTTTGCATATTGGGCGTCACAGGTTCCATTGGTCAAAGTACCTTAAAAATTTTGGACAGCCACCCAGAAGAGTATTCCGTTTTTGCAGTCACAGCGCATAGCAGAATTGTAGAATTGGCAGAAATTTGCAAACAGTACCGACCGAAAATCGCTGTTGTGCCATCGCATAAAGTAGATGAGCTGCATCAGCTGCTGATTCAAGACGGTTTAACAGAGATTGAAATCCTGCATGGCGAAGCTGGATTGATCGCTGTGTCTGAGCATCCGCAAGTAGATGTGGTGATGGCGGCGATTGTAGGCGCTGCGGGATTACTGCCGACTTTGGCCGCGGTCAAAGCGGGCAAGCGGGTGCTTTTAGCCAATAAAGAAGCGCTGGTCATGTCTGGCGATATCATGATGCAGGCGGCAAAAGATCACCATGCTGCTTTGCTGCCAGTAGATTCTGAACATAATGCGATCTTTCAATGCCTGCCGGATGGGTATTTTCAAGCTGAACGCAATGGCCAGCCTAAAATGGGGGTTTCCCGTATTTTGCTGACAGCATCAGGCGGCCCGTTCTTAAATCATACAATTGAACAGCTGCAAAGTGTGACGCCTGCACAAGCATGCAAGCATCCGAACTGGTCGATGGGGCAAAAAATCTCAGTAGATTCAGCTACTTTAATGAATAAAGGACTAGAGTTAATTGAAGCCTGCCATCTCTTTGCAATTTCAGAACATTTTGTAACAGTTGTTGTTCATCCGCAGAGTATCATTCACTCCATGGTTCAATATGTGGATGGTTCAACTTTGGCGCAAATGGGCAACCCTGATATGTGTACGCCAATCGCGCATGCTTTGGCATGGCCGAAGCGCATACAGACGCATGTGCCTGCTTTGGATCTATTTGCACATTCACATTTAAATTTCCAAGAACCGGATACGGCCCGTTTTCCTGCGTTGAAACTGGCGCGTCAAGCCATGAAATCGGGTGGTCTGGCGCCAGCAATTTTAAATGCAGCGAACGAAATAGCAGTTGCGGCTTTCTTAAATAATCAGATAGGATTTACTCAGATTCCTCAAATTGTTGAGCAAACCCTGAATCGGATGGAAAATGCTACAGCCGACACGATTGATGTAATTTTGCAGGCTGACCAGGCGGCGCGCGCTATTGCTCAGCAATTTGTAATGAATAAAGGAAGCTGAAACGATGAATGCCTTGTTTATTATACTCGCTGCAATTTTTTTGTTAGGGCCGCTCATTGCGATACATGAATTTGGCCATTACATTGTTGCGCGGAAACTGGGCGTAAAGGTTTTAGTGTATTCCATTGGTTTTGGCCCGACATTGCTGAAATGGACATCGAAGAAGTCTGGCATTAAATACCAAATTTCTGCATTACCCCTGGGCGGTTATGTCAAAATGCTCGATGAGCGTGAAGGCAGCGTTGCTGAGCAGGACTTGCCTTATGCATTCAACCGTCAAAATCCCTGGAAGCGAATTGCAATCGTAGCTGCAGGCCCGCTGATCAATCTGGCATTTGCAGTTGTGCTTTTTTGGATTCTATTGCTGCCTGCGCAAGAGCAATTGAACACGCGTGTCGGCAAAGTATTGCCGAATACACCGGCTGCTGCCGCGCAAATGCATGCAGGCGATAAAATTACGGCAATTGACGGCATGCCAGTATCAACTTGGGAAAAATTAAACTTTGCTTTGGTAGACCGTGTTGGCGAAACTGGCAGCATTGCTGTTGCTGCAGAGCGTGCGGGTGAAACCAAGAATTTTAATTTGCCGATTCAAAATTTTTTAAAAGATCAATCTCAATCACCATTAGATGCTGTAGGTTTCATTCCTTACCGCCCGCATTTTCCGGCAGTCGTGACTGACGTCAGCAAAGACGGCGCTGCGATTCGTCAAGGCATGAAAGCTGGCGATAAAATTGTGGCAATCAATGGCGTAAAAATGAATGAGTGGTTTGATGTGGTGCAGGTTGTACAGGCATCTCCTGAAAAATTGCTCAAGATTGATGTTTTAAGAAATAATCAACTGCTTCATCTTGAGGTTATGCCGCAAGGGAAACGGGATAATATGGGTAAGGTGACGGGTGTGCTGGGAGTGCAGAGTGATCCAGGCAAAGTCACAATTCCTGCAGAATATAAGCAGACCATACAATATTCCCCAGTAGAAGCGTTTACAATGGCAGTGGATAAAACTGGGCAAATTTCCAGTATGATTCTGAATTCCATTGTCAAAATGGTGCGCGGGCTGATTGGTTTCGATAACTTGTCAGGGCCCATCACCATTGCGAAAGTCGCAGGTCAAAGTGCGGAAATGGGCTGGCAAACCTTTATTTCATTCATGGCGCTGATGAGCGTGAGTTTGGGTATTCTGAATTTGCTGCCAATTCCAATGCTGGATGGCGGACATTTGGTGTACTATTTGGTTGAATTAATTCGTGGTAAACCTGTTTCTGAACAAATACAATTGGTTGGACTGAAAATTGGTATGGTACTGCTTGGCAGCATGATGCTGCTGGCACTTTTTAATGATTTTATGCGTTTATAAAACGCATAGAAGATGAAATAAATTAACAGCGGAAAAGACTGGCATGCAGCACACACATTTATTTATGCCTCTGGCACTGGTTAGTGCTATGACAGCAGCACAACAAGTATATGCGGCAGATGATTTTATCGTACAGGATGTAAGAGTAGACGGCTTGGTCCGTTTAACGCCAGAAAGCGTATACGGCATGCTGCCGGTGACTAGCGGTGACCGCGTTAATGACCCAGTGATTGCGAATGCGATACGTACTTTATATGCCACGGGCCTATTTGATGATATTAAAGCGGCTCAGGAAGGCAATACGCTTGTATTTAAGGTTGTCGAGCGCCCTGTCATTTCTAAAATTGAAATGAAGGGCAATAAGCTGATTCCTAAAGAAGCGCTCCAAGAGGGCTTGAAAAAAATGGGGTTGGCTGAAGGTGAAGTGTTAAAGCAGTCTGCATTGCAGACTGTAGAAACCGAGCTGGAACAGCAGTACATGCAGCAAGGCCGCTATGATGCGGACGTGACTGTAACCACCACGCCTAAGCCGAATAACCGTGTAGATTTATTGATTGAATTTGAGGAAGGCAAAGCTGCTAAAGTCTTTGATATCAATATCATTGGCAATACAATATTTAAAGATAGCGAAATTAAGCAAGCCTTTGCTGTTAAAGAAAGCGGCTGGAGCTCAGTTGTTTCACGCAATGACCGCTATGCGCGTGAAAAAATGGCGGCTAGCCTGGAAGCATTGCGTGCAATGTACTTGAATAAAGGTTATATCAATTTCAATATCACCAATTCAAGCCTGAACTTAAGTGAAGACAAAAAGCATGTCTTTATTGAAGTGACTGTTGATGAAGGCGAGCAGTTTAAATTCGGCCAAACTAAATTTTTAGGCGATGCGCTTTATACGCAAGATGAATTGAAGCCATTGCAGCTGTATAAAGATGGTGATTTATATTCACAGGAAAAAGTGAATGGCGTGAAGCAGCTTATGCTGCGCAAATATGGTAATGCGGGATATTACTTTGCCGAAGTAAACGTCGTGCCTGAAATTAATAATCAAACTAAAGTTGTTGATTTAAATTACTATATTAACCCAGGTCAGCAGGTGAAGGTTCGCCGAATTAACTTTACCGGCAACTCTAAAACGGCAGATGAAGTCCTGCGTCGTGAAATGCGCCAAATGGAAGGCGCATTGGCAAGCAATGAAAAAATTGATTTGTCTAAAGTGCGTCTAGAGCGTACGGGCTTCTTTAAAACTGTTGATATTAAGCCGGCGCGCATTCCAAACTCACCGGATCAGATTGATTTGAACGTGAATGTAGAAGAGCAGCATTCAGGTACCAGTACATTGGCGGTTGGTTTCTCGCAAAGCGGCGGTGTAACGTTCCAGGCTGGCTTAAGTCAAACGAACTTCTTGGGTACAGGTAATTCAGTCTCTGTGGATTTGTCGCGTTCTGAGACTCAAGATTACTATAACCTCAGTGTAACGGATCCGTACTTTACCATTGATGGTGTGCGCCGCGGTTACAATATGTACTACCGCAAAACAAAACTGAATGATGACTATAACGTTAACAACTACGTAACAGACAGTTTTGGCGGCGGGATCAACTTTGGTTATCCAATTGATGAAAATCAAAGCATCAGCGCCGGTTTGAATATTGACCAAACGGAAGTAACAACAGGACCTTATGTGTCCACCTATGTTCGTGACTATTTGCTTAAAAATGGCGGAAAGGCCAAAGGGCAGGGTCAATACTGTTCGACTGATAAGTTGATGTCTCAGCGTGAGATTGAAAAAGCTAGAGATGGGGCCAATTATGTGGAGCCTAATCCGATTCCTGCGGGTTATGATGATTCACTTTGTGTAAGCAGCACGAATGCAGATGTTGGTTTTACTTCATTTGATGATGAATTTTCTGGTGATTTTTTAACATACAATTTGAACTTGGGGTGGTCATACAATACGTTAAACCGTCCAGTTTTCCCTACTAGCGGTATGTCTCACCGTATTAATGGTGAAATTGCTTTGCCAGGCAGTGATGTTGAATATCAGAAATTGACCTATGATGCGCAGGCTTTCTTCCCATTGGGTAAAGATTTTGTTCTGCGCGGTTATGGTAAGTTGGGTTATGGTAATGACTTGCCATTCTTTAAGAACTTCTACGCTGGCGGTTTTGGCTCGGTGCGCGGTTATGACAACAGTACACTAGGGCCAAAATATCCTGGTGTGACATATAACGAGTCACACAAAAAAGATTATGATCCGGAAGAAGTGGGCGGTAATGCTTTAGTGCAATTTGGTGCTGAATTAGCGCTGCCGTTGCCGTTTAAAGGGGATTGGACTCGCCAAGTCCGTCCGGTGTTGTTTGCTGAAGGCGCTCAAGTCTTTGATACACAATGTGATATTCCATCTGGCAAGCTTTATTTGTCGGGTGGCGTAAATGATCAAGGCGTAGATGCTAAGCAATACTGTGAAGATAACTTCGGTTTCGACATGAACAATATGCGTTACAGTGTTGGCGTAGGCTTTACTTGGATTACGATGATTGGCCCACTGTCACTCAGCTATGCATTCCCGCTGAATGATAAAGCCGGTGATGAAACTAAAGAAATCCAATTTGAAATTGGTCGTACTTTCTAAGTACGGCCTTTTCGGCTGAAAAAACAACTTAAACTCAGGGAATAATATGAAAAAATATTTTGGCGGCGCAATTGCCTTGAGCATGCTGTGTACATCGGTGAGCCATGCAGCAGGTTACGGTATCGTGGATTTAGAAAAAATTGTTGAGCAAAGTGCTTATATTAAGCAGCAAAATGCCAGCATGCAGCAGCAGATCAAGCCGCAAACCTCAAAAATTGAAAGCTTAACCAAAGAGCTTGAATCTTTGCAGCAGCGCGCGCAGCAAGGTGCAAAATTGTCTGATGCTGAAAAGAAGACCATGACTCAGCAATATCAAAGCAAACTGCAAGAGTTGAATGCTTTGCAGCAAAAAGTTCAGGGTGCGGTAGAGACCAATATTCAGGCTCTAAACAGAACGATGGACTCAAGAATTAAGCAAGCAGCTGAACAATTGCGTAAAGAGAATAATCTTGATGTTGTTTTGAATAAAAATTCAGCGCTTGCCTATGACCCTAAGTATGATTTAACTGATAAAATGATTCAAAAGGTCAATGCAATCAAATAATCAATGAATCCTCAAAATTTCAGCTTAGAAAAACTCGCTCGTCTTGTGCAAGGCGAGTGTGTTGGTCAGCATGACCTTCAGCTTGCGGGCCTCGCCAGCTTAGAGCATGCTGCGCCACAGCATTTGGCTTTTGTAAATGCCGAGAAGTATATTGATTCAGCAGAGCAGTCGAAAGCAGGCGCTTTGATTGTGACTGCAGCCTTAAAAGAACAAATTAAATCAAAACAGAATTTTATTGTGGTTGCCAATCCCTATTTGGCTTTTGCAATTTTGACGCACGTATTTGAGAAAAAGCACACCAAAACAGGCATTGAAAGCACAGCGCAAATTGACGCCTCTGCAATTATTTCTGATTCAGCCTATATTGGCCATTATGCCGTCATTGGTGAGCATTGTGTGGTCGGTGATGAAACGGTCATCCAATCGCACTGCAAAATTGATGATGGCGTTGAAATTGGCAAGCAGTGCTTGATTGATTCGCATGTCGTGCTGACAGGGCAGTGCAAATTAGGTGACCGTGTGCGGATTCATGCCAATACAGTGGTTGGCGGTGAAGGCTTTGGCTTTGCTCCATACCAAGGCAAGTGGCATCGAATTGCGCAGTTAGGCTCTGTACGGATTGGAAATGACGTGCGCATTGGCTCCAACTGCAGTATTGATCGCGGCGCATTGGATGACACGATTTTGGAAGATGGCGTCATTCTTGATAACCTTGTGCAAATTGCCCACAATGTTAAAGTCGGCGCGAATACGGCGATGGCAGCCAAATGCGGTATTGCGGGCAGCACCACAATTGGCAAAAACTGCATCTTTGCGGGTGCAGTAGGTGTGGTAGGCCACATTAATATCGCCGATAACGTAACAGTTACCGGGATGTCAATGGTCACAAAAAGTATTTCTGAAGCTGGAAGCTATTCTTCCGGCACACCTATGCTGGAAAGCCTGCATTGGAAACGCGCAGCTGTGCGCTTTAAACAATTAGCAGATGTGCCATTGACCCAATTGATGAAAAAACTTGATCATATGCAGTCTCAAGTAGAGTCCCTTGAATCAACTTTTAAATTGCGTAAATAATTATGATGACTGAGTCGAATACTCCCGCATTCACAAAGCCTGAACTGCCAATGCAAATTCAAACTATTCGTGAATATTTGCCGCACCGCTATCCGTTTTTACTTGTAGACCGTGTGACTGATATTACGGATTCAGGCATTGTCGGCTATAAAAATGTCTCGATGAATGAAGAATTTTTACAAGGACATTTCCCTGGCTTTCCTATTATGCCTGGTGTGCTGATTGTTGAAGCAATGGCGCAAATTTCAGGCATTCTTGGTTTTGTCATGAATAATCAGAAACCATCGAGTGACAAAATTTTCTTATTTGCAGGCGCAGAACGCGTTCGTTTTAAAAAGCAGGTTGTGCCAGGTGATCAGCTTGTTTTAAAATCAGAGCTCGTGATGCAGAAGCGCGGCATTTATAAATACAACTGTATTGCTACAGTTGATGGCATTGTCGCTGCGACTGCGGAAATTATGATTACGCAACAGAAAACAACAGAGCAAGCATGAGTAATAACGAATTTATTCACCCAACCGCTATTATTGACTCATCTGCAGTAATTGCGCCAGATGTGCAGATTGGCCCATACTCGATTATTGGCCCAAATGTCACAATCGGCGCAGGTACAAAAATCCATTCACATGTTGTGATTGGCGGATATACCCGTATTGGTCAAAACAATGAAATTTTTCAGTTTGCCAGTGTCGGTGAAGTTTGCCAGGATTTGAAATACGCAGGCGAGGAAACTTGGCTGGAAATTGGTGACTATAATTCAATTCGTGAACATTGCAGCTTGCACCGCGGCACAGTTCAAGATCAAGGCCTGACCAAGGTAGGCAGCCATAATTTATTGATGGTGAATACGCATATTGCGCACGATTGCGTTGTAGGCGACCATAATATTTTTGCAAATAATGTGGGCGTAGCTGGTCATGTGCATATCGGCGATTATGTAATTGTCGGCGGCAACTCAGGCATTCATCAATTCTGTAAAATTGATTCTTACAGCATGATTGGCGGAGCATCGCTTATTCTTAAGGATGTTCCTGCTTATGTTATGGTTTCAGGCAATCCTGCGCATGCATTTGCAATGAATGTTGAAGGCATGCGCCGCAAAGGCTGGTCTAAAGATGTGATTCAAGGCCTGCGGGAAGCATTCAAATTGATTTATAAGTCAGGCCTGACCACAGACGAGGCTCTTCAAAAGATCCGTGCAGAAATCTTACCGGAGGTTTCTGAAGCGCAGCTGCTGATTGACTCTGTAGAACAGTCTAAACGCGGTATTGTGCGTTAATACAGTTTCTCATTAAAAAACCGCCTAAAGGCGGTTTTTTTATTTCTAATGCGCTTATTTAAAATACTTGGCTTCTTCGGATTGAGGATAGCTCTTTAACAGTTTTTGCTTATACTGTCCGGCTTGGGCTGTATTGCGGTCTACAT
The DNA here is from genome assembly GCF_000368865.1 of Acinetobacter bouvetii DSM 14964 = CIP 107468. Classification (GTDB taxonomy): domain Bacteria; phylum Pseudomonadota; class Gammaproteobacteria; order Pseudomonadales; family Moraxellaceae; genus Acinetobacter; species Acinetobacter bouvetii. Next base: position 407,325 of record NZ_KB849727.1, on the reverse strand, counting down.
CTTTGGCTATGCTGTAAAGCTGATACAGTGCCCGTGAGGCGCGTGATGAGTTGGGATATTTGTTGATAACAATGCTGTAGTTGCGCTTCGCTTCTGCATAGTTGGTTGGTTCAATTGCAAGGTTGAATTCTGCTAGCCAAAAGTGGGCATTGCTGATATACACGCTGTTTGGGTTGTTTTTGATAAAGTTCTGCATTGGCGCAATGGCTTTCTTAGCGCCACCTTGCTTATAAGCATCCAAGGCAACCGTATAGGCGGCTTTATCCAATTCGGCGGCTGTTTGCGGTGTACTTCCCGCAGATGGCGGCTGTATGGCAGGCGTATGAGCAGGAGCCGCGGCACTGGCTGCTGCTGGCGATTTTAAGGCTGCGGGTTGGCTGGCAGTGCTGCTGGGTGCAGTATCCTGTTGGTTATCCTCCGCATGGCTATCTTCTGAAGCTGGATCAACTTTTTGCTGCAGTAATTCTAGGCGCTGATCTAAATCAGCATAACGGTTAGTGAGTTCATTTTTTAATTGAGAAATTTCATTGTCTTGTTCTTCAATTTTTCCGCGCAGCGTACGCAGGTCATTCTCCAGCTGCTGATTTTTCTGCATCAGCTGCCAGTTCAAATTGGTTGAAATTGGTGTGCTGTCTGCGGCTGTACTGCTGCCTGAAGCATAAGCTGCAGGGGTATTCGAGCTGTAACTGGAACTGCTTTGGCTTAAGCCGCGGGATTCAATCGGAACATTTGCCAGAACAGGGGCGGAGCATAATAAGGCGATGGCGCCCAAAACATGCTTACGTAACATCATAAAATTTCCGTATTGTTTTGCAGATGTCTTATTTCTCGCAAGAAAAATTCATCTTTGTCTGAATGAGATAAGCACATTAAAAACGTCAAAGGTCTGAAAAGCAATAATCTTTTGCAAACTTGTTGTGTTTTAAAGTAAATCCTTACCTGATGTTTTAGGGTGTTTTTGCATCAAAAACTGGCAATCTGCTGTATAAATAATCAAACGAATGAGTGGCTTAGTGAAATTCAGCAATTTGCCTTGCAAGTTCATTAAAAATCTCTATACTCTGTTCTTGCAATGGTAGCCCTGCTGGTTACTTCGCAATTGTAATCTACGAACCCCGCCAGGACCGGAAGGTAGCAACGGTAGTAGACCTATAATGTGCCGAAGGCTTGCTGGCAGGGTTGCCACCAGTTATATAATAATTCGATTTTTCTCTGCTTTTATATCCATTAGTTTTTCTTCAATTTTTTATTTGCCTAAGCTGCTTTCAGTGTTGGTTTTTTCCTAGCTTTATTGAAAATCATCTTCTTTGCGTGAAATCGCTTTCATAATCGCATCCATTTCAAATCCTCGATACATTAAAAAACGAATCTGCTTGGCTTTGATTTTAGGATCTTTTGTGACTTCAGTTCCATACTTTCTGACTTTCAGTTCGTAAGCCTGCTGAACCCAATCGGTTTCTTTGAGTTCTTCCGCAATTAGGGCAGTATCAATTTTTTTATTTTTCAGCTTCATTTTAATTTGATTCGGGCCTTTGCCTTTACGCTTCTGGCTGGACAGCATGATTTCTGCGACACGCTGGTCACTTTGATAGTTTTCACGCGAAAGCTCATCCACGAGTGTTGTCACTTCATCTCGCGATTCTGCATATAAGGCCAGTTTTTCAATCAACTCAGCTTTGGAGTATTCCTTGCGGGTCAGGACGGCAAATGCGTAAGAACGCAAACGGGAGCCTTGCAGGCCCGGTTTTTTCTCAGCTTCTTTTGCTTCGAAACTTAAGGCATGATCAGCGGCTGAATTTTCTGCTGCGCTGCTGACGGCAGGCTGGCTGCCATCATCGCCGAATTGCTGTTTCAGCGCTTGATAATCGAGTAGTTTAGGAAATTTTGAATCATTCATTGCGGTATATGCTTAGATAGAAAAACGCCCCGAAGGGCGTTTACCAGTTTAACCTGAAAAGGCAATACGGTCAGCTTTTCAAGTTTAAGTATTCTTGCGTTAAGCTAAAAAGCTTAAGCATCTAGAAAATCAGGCTCGACTTCATCTTTATCTTCTACTGGCACATTGCCTGTAGTCAAAAGCTGCTCACGAATCATTTTTTCAATGATTTGCGCAAGTTCAGGATGCTCTTCTAAATGGCGGATTGTATTGTTTTTACCTTGGCCAATTTTATCGCCTTGGTATGAATACCATGCACCAGCTTTTTGCACGATTTCTTGCTGTACAGCGAGGTCAATCAATTCGCCCAAATGGTTTACGCCTTTGCCGTAAAGGATTTGGAAGATGGCTTCGCGGAATGGGGGCGCCATTTTATTTTTAACGACTTTGACTTTGGTTTCTGAACCAATGATTTCGTCGCCTTCTTTTACCTGGCCAATACGGCGGATGTCTAAGCGTACAGATGCATAGAATTTCAGCGCGTTACCGCCAGTTGTTGTTTCAGGGCTGCCGAACATCACGCCAATCTTCATACGGATTTGGTTAATGAAAATCACCATGCAGTTTGAACGCTTTGCATTACCTGTGATTTTACGTAGCGCTTGGCTCATTAAGCGCGCTTGCAGGCCCATGTGTGAATCACCCATTTCGCCTTCAATTTCAGCGCGCGGCGTTAATGCCGCTACGGAGTCGACTACGATCATGTCGATTGCGCCAGAGCGAACCAGCATGTCGGCAATTTCTAAAGCTTGCTCGCCGTTATCTGGCTGAGAAACTAAAAGATTGTCAATATCTACACCCAGTTTGCGGGCATATTGAGGATCAAGCGCATGTTCGGCATCGATGAATGCGCAAGTTCCGCCAGTTTTCTGACATTGCGCAATGGCTTGCAGTGTCATAGTGGTTTTACCTGAAGATTCAGGGCCATAAATTTCAACAATACGGCCTTTAGGTAAGCCGCCAATGCCTAGCGCGATATCTAGAGTTAACGAGCCAGTTGATACTGCTTCAACAGCCTGAACAGTATTGTCACCAAGACGCATTACCGTGTTCTTGCCGAATTGCTTTTCAATTTGGCTGAGAGCCGCATTCAGCGCCTTGCTTTTATTATCATCCATCTTACAACCTCAATACGATGTCACAAACTATATACTCAAGTGGATGTATGTGCTTAAAACTTTTTCCACAGGGCTATAGTGACAGAAATTATCCTTATGTACAGTAAAAATCACAACACATGCGACATATTGTGACGCTCTTTATTCATCATCATTATAAGACCAATTTTGGTCAAACTGCTGATCATTTTCTCTTTTAAACTTGCCAATATCACGCCGGTCTTTTTTGCTTGGGCGATGATCTGGACGTGCCAGATTATGCAGCTTTCGCTGTGATGCAAGCAACTCTCTTTTGCTGATGCTGGCTTCTGTTTCATCGTATAGGAGCTGTGCCGCGGGAGCCGGCCCGCGCACATCGGAAAGCGCCTTAACCACGACCGATTTTTTCTCAATGCCTTGCACAATCGTCAGCTCCATGCCGACGCGGACTTCACGCGAAACTTTCACCCGCTCGCCATTATGATGGACTTTACCGCCTTCAATGGCATTTTTAGCAATGGAGCGGGTCTTGAAAAAACGCGCAGCCCATAGCCATTTGTCTATACGCATTCCAACCGCATCTTCGGCCAGATTTGATTTACGCATATTTCTTTTGTTCCTCGGCGCTTTCTAAAATAGGGATTAAGTCTGTTAATGCGTCCAGCATTGGGTAATTGCAAGAGCTTCTTGGCGCATTGGCGGAAGATGGCTGTGCAATGCTGTAGAGATTTTCAATGCCGAAGTTTTTTGCGCCATGCAGCACTTTCTCGGTATCGTCAATAAAGTAGCAGAAGGATGCATTGAACGGATGGGTGGCCTGCAGTTTTTCCCAGAAGGGCTGGAATTCTTTGGCATGTCCCAAGGTTTCACTGCTGACCATGACGTCAAAATATTTGCCAATGCCTGTTTTTTCAAGCTTGAATGCAAGTCCAGCTTCATCTGCATTGGTCGCCAGCCATATTGGATAGCCATTATTTTTTAAATACGCCAGTAACTCAAGACAGCCTTCGCGCAATGCGACGCGCGCTTTATGTTCGATTTGCATCGCCAATACATCTACGCCGACTTTAGCTGTCCAAAAGCGTGAAGAGTACCAATTTAAGGTATGATTATGCTCTTGGTAGAATTCGGACAGGGTGTGCCTGCTGTGTTCTAACGAGCAATGATGTGTTTCCGCATAGCGGATTGGAAGTAAATGATTCCAAATGAAATCATCATAGGCAAGATCAAGCAGTGTGCCGTCCATATCAAAGATGATGACGGGTTTTTCTGAATAATTTGGCATATAAAGGCTTTCTATGTTTAAAACTGCAGCGTCGCCGCAAGATCCGATGATTTTACAGCTGGTGCCCATTGTGACACAGGCCTGTGAAATTTTGCGAGAAGAATATCAGCGATATTGTTCGGGTGATGCATTTGATGTGGAAGAAAAAGAGGATCATTCACCTGTCACGCAGGCGGATTACCGTGCTAATAGTTATATTACACGTGAACTGGCCAAAATTTCTGACTTGCCGCTGCTGTCGGAAGAGGGTGAAAAAGGCGCGCGTGAAAAGTGGCAAAAATTTTGGCTGCTGGATCCTTTGGATGGCACCAAGGAGTTTTTGCACAAGCGGCCTGAATTTACCATCAATTTAAGCTTGGTCGATGGCGCGGCAACAGTATTTGCTGTACTGGCGATACCGGGCGAACAGACAATATATTTTTGCCCTGAACAAGGTATGCCGCTCAAGCTGAATTATAAGACAGCGCAATGGTCTATCTATTACGCAGCAGATCATGAAAATAATGTGCAGATCGGATTAAGCCAAAGCAGTCAAAATAAGCCGAAATATGCTGAATATTTGGAATATTTATCAACCTTAACGGAATTCAGTGTCTTTAAGGCAGGCAGCGCCTATAAGTTTTGCATGATGCTGGAAGACCGGGTGGATATTTATCCGCGCTTTCATCCAACCTGCGAGTGGGATACCAGTGCAGGGCAATGCCTGATCGAACGCATTGGCGGCGGGCTGGTTGATTTTGAGGGGCGCCCCTTTACATATAATCAGCGTGATACATTGCTGAATGGGGGGTTTATGGCATTTAAAAATCAAGAGATGAAAAATATTGCGCTACAGGCGCTGGCATTGATGCAGAAACGCCATTGAGCAAAAAACTGTTCATGCTATAGTGGTTTTGAATTATTGAGTTTAATGAATTATGCCCTTAGATTTGCTCCCGCCCAGTATGTTCAAAGCAATAGACTTATTGCCGGACGCAAAAACACCTGTCACTTTGTTCACGCGGCATTCGATTCGTGAAGTGGTAACAGGGCAAGGGCTTGCGGGCTATGATTTGCAGCTGACGAATCAAGGGCGTGATTTGGCTCAAGCATGGGGTTCTTATTTAATTGATAATACAGACCGTGTGATTCAGCATTGCATTTCCAGCCCGATACAGCGCTGTGTAGATACGGCTGCGTTAATGATCCAAGGCGCGGATGTGCAAACGGTAGAACCCAATACCCATCATATTGAAATTATTGAGCAGGGGCTGCTGGTTGAACCCGGCAGTTTTGTGCTGGATATTAAGCAGGCTGGCCCATACTTTCAAAAACAGGGTGCTTTGGGTTTTATCAACAGTTTTGTAAACAATGCATTGCCGGGCATGAAACATCCGATTAGCGGCGTGGTTGATGTGCTGGAGCTGATTTATAACACTCACCCAACGAATCCATATGGATTAAGCCTTGCTGTAAGCCATGATACTATTTTAGCTGCGATCTTAGCGGTCATTTCAGGCAAGCATATTGTGACGAGAGATGACTGGCCAAAAATGATGGAAGGCTTATTTGTCTGGTTTGAAGGGGATGTTTTCCTGGAATCCAAGCTGAAATGGGTGTGGCGCGGTGAAGTTAATGAACTGAATATTAAGGACTTCCAAAAACTGGAAATATAGTCCATATCTCAAAGGCGCTGAAAAGATCGTGTTCTTTTTAGCGCCTTTTTTACAGCTATTCCAGTATTAAATTTTAGCTTTCAGCCGGTGCGGAAAATCCTGCAGGTCAATAGCCAGCCCTTCATCATTTAAAGGCCAGATGGACGTATTCACAGGAGTACTCTGCTGATGCAGGCGGCTGTATTTATCTGCAGCAATCAGAGTTGCAATATGGTGATCTGGAATAGTATAAGCATTAATCACTATTTCCGGATATTGCGTGCGCGCATAGAAGCCTTCTTCAGTTTCCCCTTGATGCAGCGCGAATATGCGCTCGATAGCGGGTAAATACACGCCATAGCTCAGCCAGGCATCTACACCTTGCGAAGCTTGAATTTCTGCTGTGCCTTTCATATTGGAAATAACTTTACCCAAAATATCCTTTTCGCCTTTTGCGGTGAAGTATTCAATATATTGCTGTTCAGCAGGCTGAAATTTTTCAAGTGTTGGCAGAAATTTATTAATCATCAGATGCACCTGTTTTATTTTCAATGTTTCTCAGTTCTGAACAGAGAATACCATAATTTTTTTATGGGTATTTTGGGCGGATTAAAAAAACTCAAAAGAATCGTAGCCCGCCGAAAATGGCTTGTTAAGTTTTTATAAAAATAAAGAGCTGTGTTAAAAAAATAATGACTTTTTTTGACACTGTATCAGCATAAATAATACTGCGCTATGCAGTATTGTGATTAAAAAAGAAGATCTCTGTCTCACAATCTTTTTGATTAATAATCGTTTTTATGGATTAAATTTTTAAATTGTCTTTTTGTGACAAATCACGCCATTTGTAATTAATACTGAATCTTTATACTATATGTTTTCAAATAAATTATTGATTTTATGTGTTAATTTTAACTCACATTTTAATGTGAAAATGCTTGATAATTCGGGGGGATTATGAAAAGTGTGATTGATTTTACGTCTAGCAAGCTGAGTGTTTGTATCTTAGCGCTGATGCTGAGTGCATGCGGTGGCGGTGGGGCAAGCGACGGTGCATCTGCATCGGGTGGAAGTGGGGATTCATCGAATTCTGACGGAACCGAAAGCTATCCTGAACCTGAGAAGGATGTTGCTGATACGGCAAGTATTGGTTTTTATGACTTTAATGCGGATGATAAAGAGCGTGAAATTCGCCCTGATTTAGAAGGGGATTTTCAGGCAATGGTGCAATTTGGACAGGGGCATGTGGTCGACCCGAATGGCAATGAGAAAAAGAAAATGCCTAGGCTGACTGCTGAACGCGAGGCGCTGTTATTAGTCACTCCTGTAAAAGCACTGCAGTCTGTAACGAATCTAAAAGTTGAAATTTATCGTAATGGCACTTTATTAAGAACCGTTGATTTATCTCCGCCTGAGGATATTCCGGCTTCAGATCAAAACATTATTCAAAATCGTCCATCTGTTGTTTACAGCCAGCGGGCGTGGTCAACCAAACTCGCTTGGAACGAAGTTCAGCCTGGCTTACATATTAAATTCATCGATTCAGAAAACAGGCAAGGTGAGCTGGCGGAAAGCAAGATTGATTTTGCTTCCCCAGGTGAATTGGTGCTGAATAACATCCGTATCGGAATGTTGACGTCCGCGCCTGTTTCGAATGGGCATTATATGTTGTTGGAGCCTGAGAAAGCAGGGACAGATTATTTCCAGACTATTCCAGCAGCTCAAATGATTGTTGCGAAGTACGACGATGTTTTCTTACCGCGTGTTATGGTGTCAAATGGCACGATTTACAGCAGTGCAAGCAGTACAGAGGGTGACGCCTATTCTGGAGATATGCGTGGAGATACAGCGAAATCGACGTTTAGTGTTGGTATTAATTTAGCGAATTGGGGCGTGACCAGTGCATCTATGAGCGATCAGAGCCAGCCGCAGCTGACTGAATCAGTCATCGCGCATCATGCTCAGGGAGTTTATAGCAATGGGGTGAAAGGTCATGGTCTGAGCGGCGGTAACGGCATGCTGACCCTGTATGATTCTGTAGGTAACGAGTTTAGTCATGAAATTGGCCACCATTATGGTTTAGGGCATTACCCAGGCCGTGTTGAAATTGATAAAACTACAGTAAATGATTTTTGGGCAGCGCATCATGCAGACAGCGGGTGGGGGTATATCGGCTACCGCAACAAAATGCGCGGCAATTTATCTTGGACTGCGACGTGGAAATGGGATGGTTCGAATGGCATTCCAAACTTTAAAAATCTGTTCCCTTACGGTAAAGATGCGATGTCGGGTGGCTATACAGACAGCAGCATATCCAAATATACCCATTACACGGGCTACAGTACATTTTTAAAAATCCAGCCTCATTTTGACCGTTATGTGTGGGATGAACAATCACCTACAGGCTATAAAAAATGGAATAAAGATAAACGTCAGATGGAAGTCGCGCAGCCTGTTATGCCAAACTCCACGTCACCGGTATGGTATAGCGCAAATCAAAATTATCCCCGTCCTCGCGTTTTTGGTCAGCCGGTACTGACGATTCTTGGCGGCTATGACCCGGTGGCTCAGGTTGGCTTATTGTATCCAGCTGCACGTTCTAACTGGGGGAATGTCTATGACTTGCCAAGCGCGAATACATCGATTGGACAGGCATCTTGTTGGTTAAATGTTCAGTACTCTGGTAAATCGACAAATATTGCACTTGCGCCGCAAAGGCTTTGGATAACAGACAAACCGGAAGGCAATGCGAATAAGCTGCATGTCAATTTATCATTGGCTGACCATCCTCAGAAAGTAGACCTGTATTGTAAAAAAGCCAATGAGGCTGAAAAGCTGTTATCTACAATTGATATTCCTGTATATGCAGATACGATCAAGCCGGCTGTGAAAATCGGCCGTGAAGCGGGGTATAGCGCTTTACGCAAGATTGAACTTCCAGAGCTTGAACAAGCGCTGGTAAATCAATCAAGCAATGCGATTATCGCTTTGTCGCCGTCGAATTTCGCATTGTATGAATCGTATAAAACTTTTGCTCATGAGCTGTCTGGAGCTGCGCAGGCTGAGTTGCGCCGTTTTGAAGATCAACAGTCTAAAGTGTACCGGTTAAACCGTTGGATGAATGTATATTCTAAAGACTTGGAAGCACAAAAGCCTAAGGCAATAGAAGCACTTGATAAGTTCAAGACATCTTTGGGTTTGGCAGAAGACAATGTGTTTAAAAATGCCTCGCCGATCAAAAATGGCAGCAATTGCTTGAAAGGTGCGTCATTGGCCAATGGTGAATATGATCTTTACATCAGCGGCGCATCTGGTTGTAAGGCGGATAGTACAGAACAGTGGATATATGATGGCTTAGGCCGTATTCATAATAAAAATGCGATTGATCAGTGTTTGACAAGTACGGGCGGTTCAGCCAGCAAGGTCATCATGAGTAAGTGCGGCACAAATTTGAACACTCAAGTTTGGACAATGAACCCTGGCACTGGAACCATTCGCCAAGATGGGCAATGTATGGACTTAAATACAGGACATTTGGTGAATAACCGTCAAATACTGATTCGTTATGGGTGTGGTGATAATAATGCCAATCAAAAATGGACAAATTTGACTGCGAATCAAAGCTTAATTCTAGCGTATTTGAAGCCGCAGAATTTGAAGCTGCTTGCTAAATAAGCGTAATTCAATTGCTTATTGCAGATACATTGTTTTCTGCAATAAGCAGCATTTTATAAATCTCAAGTCGTAAAATGGCGTACCGCGCATTTCATGAAAAATGCCAGATCGAGTTTTTTGGATACTTTTATGTGAGTGCTGCAGCTGTTTGACTTTAAGCTGATGAAAATTGAATTATTTGATATTTTGAAAAGTGAACGTTATTGGTTTTATGCGATTAAAAAGCAATAAAAAAAGCCCTAAAAAGGGCTTTTTTTATTTTGCAACAAATTAGTTAGCTAAAGCTTTAACTTGTGCATTTAAACGGCTCTTATGACGAGCAGCTTTGTTTTTATGGATGATGCCTTTATCAGCCATACGGTCAATTACAGGTACCGCAGTTTTGTATGCTTCTGAAGCAGCAGCATAATCGCCAGCAGCAATAGCCGCTACTGTACGTTTAAGATAAGTACGAACCATAGAACGTAAGCTAGCGTTGTGTTTGCGTGCTTTAACGTTTTGACGGGCACGTTTTTTAGCTTGAGCAGAGTTTGCCACTCGTGCACTCCTTGAAATAGATTGGTCTGGGCGGGCTGAAACTCAACTGAAAACCAACATCAGAAGAACTATCACCAGCCCGTAAACAAGTGCCATATTTTGATTAGATTATGCAGTTAAGTCAAGTCTTGACATGCTTTGACAACATTTTAGTTGAAGAAAAATTCCTAAGAAAACGTTAGATTAATGATATCGAAGGGAGATTGTTCAAAAAATGATTAAATTTATTGAGAATGCGATTGTGATCGGGGCGACTGGTTTAATTGGGCGGGAGCTGGTTCGGCAGCTGAGTCAAAATGTAGATTGTGTAAATATTACGGCGGTAGTCCGCAAGCGCGACGAAGAATTTAACCATTTGGAAAAAGTGCAGCAATTTGAGCTGGCGGATTTCTTGATGCTGAATGAGCAGGATGTCAGCGGATATACTCACGCTTTCAGCTGTCTGGGCACAACAATGAAGCAGGCGGGTTCAAAAGAGAATTTTTACAATACCGATTTTGTGATTAACGCGCATTTTGCTGAGCTGCTGGAAAATATGAATACGCATTATCTTTTGCTCAGCGCATTAGGCGCAGATTCTAAATCCCCTTTTTTTTATAATCGGGTTAAAGGCGAACTGGAATACTATGTGAAAAGCTTGGATTTGCCTTGTACCTCCATCATTCGGCCTTCTTTGCTGCTGGGCCAGCGGCAAGAGCAGCGCAAGCTGGAAGATGCAGCGCAAAAGCTTTATCAGCGTTTTTCGCATTTAGTGCCGGATACTTTTAAATACAAGCCAGTAACAGCATCACAGGTGGCTCATACTATGGTCGAGGCTGGACAAACTCAAACTGAAAAATTTCAGATTTATGATAATTTACGCATACAAAAAACCAAATGAGGGATAAAACCGTGTCTACAGTGCCTTTTGTAACTTGTGATTTGCTGGATGATCATCCTGAAAAAGACATTCAGGTGGTTACGCCGTCGATGGACGGGAAGTTTTTTAAAAGCTATGGCGCGCGCAAAAGCTTTGGCGGCCAGGCAGTGACAGTCAAATGTTTTGAAGATAATTCACGTGTAAAAGAACTATTGGCGACTGAAGGCGCAGGCAAAGTTTTGGTTGTGGATGGCGGCGCATCGATGCGCTGTGCATTGATGGGGGATTTAATTGCTGAATCCGCAGTAAAAAATCATTGGAATGGCGTGATTATTTATGGCTGTGTCCGTGATGTCGATGCAATAGCAGCCTTGGATCTAGGTGTGCACGCTTTGGCCTCTACTCCGAAAAAGAGCAACCGCAAAGGCGCTGGGGAAACCGATATCCAGCTCGAATTTGGCGGTGTCAGCATTCAATCTGGCGACTATGTATATGCAGACAATAATGGCATTGTCATTGCAAAAGAACCGCTGGTTGCGCTTTAAGCTTTTTTGCGCAGTCATCAGGTCATTCCGGGGTATTCAAGGCGGCTTAGATGATGCTGCGCCTAAGTTCTGTCAAAAGTGCATCAGCCGAAAGATCGGCTGATGCACAATGTTCTAGGTTTATGTTATCTTTCACTTTTCTGGATAGGCTGTGAATGTGTGAAGCCATTTATGTGTTATTTTAGACAAGCAAAAAAATAAAACAGCTATGCACGATGGAAAATAAATATGCTCAAACATCAAATAAAAGTGGCGCAGTCTCTGCTTTCAAGCCTTGCCGCAGGCGGCCGCGGCACAAGCGGCACACCGCATCCTATTCAGCCGGACAAAATATTAAAACTATATGAATTTGAAGGTTCTCCTTTTTGCCGCCGGGTCAGGGAAGTGCTGACAACCTTAAATATAGATTATGAAGTATATCCTTGCCCGAAAGGCGGTCAGCGCTATCGAAATGAAATGAAGAAATTGGGCGGCAAAACCCAATTTCCTTTTTTGGTGGATGACAATACAGGTGATCAGCTGTATGAGTCACAGCAGATTATTCATCATTTATTTAAGCATTATGGGCATTCGGGACAGACACCTAAGAAATATTCGCATTATCCAAAAATTCCTGTCGCAGCGCTGGCTGGGACGATTATAAATGGTGCCCGCGGCGTATGGGTGAATCAGGCTATTTTACAGCGTGAAGCGCCACAGCAGCTTTTAGAGCTGTGGGGATTTGAGGCCAGCCCATTTACACGAATTGTCCGCGCGGAACTAACTGAATTGGAGCTGCCTTATACGTTTCACAATGCTGCAAAAGAGCGCTGGCAAGATCAAGGTCCCGCTGTTCTGCGCCTAAAACCTGGCAAATATACGCCACTGCCGGGCGGTAAGCGTGAGCAGGTGCTGAAGGTTATGGGAGATAATATTCAAGTGCCGTATTTGGTTGATCCCAATACCGGTGTTAAATTATTTGAATCGGCCGAAATTGTAAAATATTTAAAACAGCAATACAGCAATATGGTTTAACTGCTTAAATTCAATGGCTAGCGTCATGAAAGCCAAAGGCCATGCCAGAATCATCAAAATGTTAAAGGCTAAAAATAATTTCTGAATAAACAGGAATATACTTAATTATAGGGATGTTGTGCAGTTTTCGAATTGTTTAGAATTGGAAAATAGTTTTGAGCAATAGGAGTGATGGCTATGGAAGTGGTTTTACCGGTACCAGTTCTGGTCGTTGAAGATGAAGAAATTATCCAATTGCGGCTTCGTAAAATTTTGCTTGATTTGGGCTATGCCAATGACGTGCTGCTGTTTGCAAAAAATGTAAAAGAGGCGTTTGATATTTTGCAGCAGCAGCCTATTTCGCTGGCTTTGATTGACTTGGGGTTGCCTGATGGGCATGGTACGGAAATTATTGAAAAAATTCGAGCCTCTGAAAGCAACGCGCTGATTCTGGTGATTTCTGCATGGAGTACGCAGGAAAGCCTGTTTAGTGCGATTAAAGCTGGCGCGACAGGCTATGTGCTGAAAGAGCGTGATGATGCTGAAGTTCTGCTGTCGATCCGCAGTATTCTGCGCGGCGGTGCGCCAATTGATCCTTTTATTGCGCGTGAAATTCTTAAGCAAATTGCTGTCTTGGAGGCAGAGCCGCAGACTGAAGCGGAAACCAGCAGCAATGACGCAGATCAAGGCTTGCTGACGATTCGTGAAAAAGAAATTTTGGGTTTAGTGGCGCAGGGCTTGAGTAACCGTGAAATTGCGGAGAAACTATTTGTCTCGCGCTATACAGTAGAAAGCCATATTAAGCATATTTACCGAAAACTGTCGGTGACCAAGCGAACGAAGGCAGTCAGCGCTGCACGTTCTTTAGGGATTTTATAAATGGGTTTATGGAAATATATATGCTGTATATGTTTGTGCTGCCTGATCAGTACGATATGCCGCGCATCTGTTTCCTACGAAATTAACAGTCAATGCCAAGTTCAGCTGAACAGCATCAGTAAAGTAAAAACATCATCAGATTTAGAGTTGCCTCAGCAGGGCTGGGAACCGGTGAGAAAGCTGCCTGACCACTGGGATGGAACGTGGCCGGGGTACTCCGGAGGCGCATGGTATAAGCTGATCTGGGATTGGAATTGCCAAAACAATTCGCGTCTGACAGATCCTATTGCGTTTTCCATTAGTTATATTAATTCCGCGGGTGCGCTTTTTTTAAATGGTGATTTGCTTTGGCGGGATAAGAATCTGCAAGAGCCCTTGTCTAGAAGCTGGAACATGCCTAGATTTTGGATCATGCCAGTTTCAGGCCTAAAGAAAAATGACAATGAGATACTGATATATGTAACAGGCTACTCGGCAATGAGCGCGGGGATTGGCAAAATCAGTTTTGATAATGCCATTAATGCCAATACCTTGAATGAACGAAGAATATGGAATACGCGGACACTTTTTCAAATTAATTTAATTTTGTCTGCTACGCTCGGCACGTTTTGCTTTGTGATCTGGCTGTACCGCCGTTCAGAAACTAGTTTTGGCTGGTTTGCACTCAGCTCATTGTTATGGATCTACTTTATATCCAATATTTTAGCTACAGAAACTTATGTGTTTTCAAGTTCTATCGTTTCATCACGCATTAATTTGATTGTTTTTTTATTATATATTTTGTGTTTTTGTACATATTTGCTGAGATTTATACAGGTAAAAAAACCCAAAATTGAACGGTTCTTTCTGATAATCACTGCAGTATTTATTCTCAGTATTTGGACAGTTTCATTGGCTCAAATGAAAATGCTGTTTAATTTTATATTCTTAGTGTATTGCTGTATTTATTTTGCGACTTATCTTTATTTGTGTTGGGTCGCATGGCGTGTAAGGCGCTCAGATTATATTCTGCTGGCGATCTGCATGACAGCCATTGTCTTGATTTCCATCTATGATTTAAGAATTGCCTTTTTAGGTCCCGGCTATGACCTTATGCCTTTATCGCCATATACTTCGCCGCTATTTACGCTGTTTATCGTCATTATTCTTGGTTCACGCTTAGACCGCAACATTAAAAAGATTGAACAGTTTAATGTAGAGCTGTCTACAAAAATACAGCAGGTCAGTTTGGATTTAAGCAGCAGTTTAAATGATCAGCACCGTTTGGAAGTCTTTAATGCACGGTTACAAGAGCGGATGAAACTGTCGCATGACCTGCATGATGGATTGGGTTCATCTATTGTGCGCTCTATGATTTTAGTCGATCAATGTGAGCAGAAAATTCCCAATCAGCAATTCTTATCCATGCTGAAACTCATGCGTGATGATTTACGTCAAATTATCGACAGCGGTTCTGCATTGGATGGCAAGATTCCTGAAACGCCTGTGCTCTGGGCCGCTCCTGTACGCCACCGTTTCAGCCAGCTGATGGATGAAATGGATATTCATGCGGAGTGGCGTTTTGCAGAGCAGTGGGAAGCAGAGCCTTCGGCCTTGCAATGCTTGAATTTAATCCGCGTATTAGAAGAGAGTTTGACCAATGTTATTAAACACAGTCAGGCGATTCAGGTTAAAGTCAGCATGTATTATACGAGTCCAAGGCAGCTGGAGTTGATTATTCAGGATAATGGCGTTGGTTTTGATGTGGATTGTGTGAAACAAAATGGCATGAGTATTGGCATGCGCAGTATGCAGAGCCGGATTGAAAGAATGGGCGGGCAATTAAGCATTCATTCAGGTAAGGGGTTCACTCAGATACATGCCATCATTACATTGCAATAAGCGCAAAAGAGCCGAATAGTGGTGTTTTTTTAATAAAAAAAAGAGGACAGAATGTCCTCTTTTTTCCGCATGAAATATTACTCTTCAGAATCTGCCGGCAGCAGCATGAGTACTGATTCATTCATCAGCTGTGCAATATCTTCTAAAATATCTTGATCAAATAAAGTTTCATTCAGGGCAATCGCCTGACCGTCGGCCAATTTTTTTAGATGCGGCGCAAACTGTTCTGAGATGCAGATGCTTTCACCATTTGCCCAAAACAGCAGCTCACCGTCCTGATCGGTATAGAGTAAGCGTGAAGCAGGCTCAAGCATTAACAGATAGCCCTGTTCCAAGGCTTCTTCCAGATCTCCTGTGCCAATGGCTTCAGCTTCTGGAATATTCTCAGGATACTTGGGTTCAGACATTAAGCTGACAATAGCATCTTCAATCACTGTAGAATTTTGCAGCTGTTCGAAGATTTTTGCTTTTAAGTATTCCAGCTCATTTTGCGTCATTTGGCCCATTGAACTTTGCTGGCTGCGGACAATATCAAGAAGCGGATTTTTCAATAGATCATTTTCAGAGAATTTGTCGCAGATGCGATCCATCATATCTGGAACATTCGGCATGCGGAAACCGAAAGAAAAGGTGAGGCAGTCATCTTCCGCAACGCCGTAATGAGATAAGCCGGGCGGTACATACAGTAAATCGCCAGGTGCCAGCACTTCATCAAAATGCACCTCCATTTCAGGCAGCAATTTTAAGGGCTGGCCCGCAATAAAATCTGTATCTGCATCACACATTTGACCCAGCTGCCAGCGGCGGTGGCCGTGCCCTTGCACAAGGAACACATCATAAAAATCAAAATGTTTTCCTACAGAGCCGCCTTGAGGTGCATAAGACACCATAATGTCATCGCGGCGCCATTGCGGGATGAAAGGAAACTTCTTCCATAGCTCAGCCAAGTCAAAAGAGTAGTGGTCAACCGCTTGAATCAGCAGCGTCCAGAGTTTTGGCATTTTTTGAAAATCTGCTTTCAGCAGCGGTGAAGTTTTGACGGACCACTGGTTTGGATCACGGTCTTTCTGTTTGATCAGGCGGGCGGTGATATTTTCATCCAGCGCCAATTCCATAACGTCATTGGGTTCTAGCATGCCTGCAATTTCAGGAAGTGCATTGCGGACCAGGAGCGGTTTTTTTTGCCAATATTCGGCAAGGAATTGCTCGGCGCTAATGCCGCCGAGAACGTCTAATGGTTGAGACATGAAAATAGCCTAAGCAAACTTAAATCAAGATTGGCTTATTGTCTTATGATCAAAGGGAGCGGCGCAAGCAGTTATATCATTATTTAAATACGCGGCGGGGTATTTGCAAATCAGTCAGTATTGCATGAAGGCTGCTTATTGAATGATTGAATTTTACTTTTACGCTTTTTTTGAACTGCACATGTCAGCATCCACTCGTTAGATATTCTAAAAAGAGGATTAAGCATATTGCCTGCTGGTAATTTATTGCTAAGGAATGCATCTTTCGAGGAAAGTCAGCGAATAGCTATAACATACTGTTCGCTGACTGATTGAATATCACGCGGGGAATGCAAGACCTTAAGGGACTAAAACATTCAGCTGGCGCAGAATGCTGCATAACTGAATCATCGGCATGCCCATCAGGGTCGTTTGGTCATGGCCGATCATTTCTTCAAATAGGCTGATGCCCAAACTTTCACATTTAAAGCTGCCCGCGCAATGTAAAGGCTGTTCTATTTCAACATAGCGTTCAATTTCCGGCAGGCTGAGTTTGCGGAACTTTACTTTGTAATGCTCGACCAGTGTCTGTTCAAACCCAGACGCTAAGCGCTGAACGCTGAGCGCCGTACTGAAATACACAATCTTGTCTGAATTGGCTTGCAGCTGCTTGACCGCTTTCTCAGCACTGAGCGGCTTGCCGATGAAGATATCTGGCGCGCCTTCACGCCAAGCCACCTGATCTGAACCGATCACAATCGCATCAGGATGCTGTTCAGCAATGCATTTTGCTTTTTCTAAAGCCAAGCGCATGGCCAAATCATCGGCATGGCTTTCACCGCGCGGCGATTCATCAATATCAGGCACTATAGACAGGTAATCAATCCGTAAACGATCCATCAAATCTTTACGGGTTTGGCTGCTGGACGCCAAAATGATCTTGTGAGTATTCATTACACTGCATATTCCATTAGGACATTAAGCGGTACATAAGAAAGTACAGCTTGATGACATGCTTGTATTTTAATAGGCGGAGCAATGCCTGCTTGGTATGCTTCCACCCAACGGGTCACACAGATGCACCAAAAATCGCCTGGCTGCAGGCCAGGAAAACCGACTTCAGGCAGCGGTGTGGTTAAATCATTGCCTGCTTTTTGAGAAAAGCTTAAAAATTCAGAAGTCATTTCAGCGCACATGGTGTGCTGTCCCAAATCAGTCACAGCTGTATGGCAAAAACCGTTGCGGAAATATCCGGTAATCGGGTCATAGCAGCAGCTGGCTAAAGGCTCGCCTAAGACGTTTAAACGGTTAATATTTGGATCTGGATGAATTGACATAAGCTCTGAATCTTAAAGGGGCTTTTGACTATGATAGCAAAAGTTTGGCTTTCGATGCCTTTTCTGCAAAAGAAGCTAACCTTTTTCTGCATAATCATTTAAAATCTCCGCGTTTTGATATCAATAAAGAGAGCTATACATGAACTTTCAGCGTATGACTGACCTTGATTTAGCAGGCAAGCGTGTACTAATCCGTGAAGATTTAAACGTTCCTGTTAAAAACGGTGTGATTACCAGCGATGCGCGCCTTCGCGCTGCATTGCCCACAATTAAAGCTGCTTTGGAAAAAGGCGCAGCTGTAATGGTTTATTCTCACCTAGGCCGTCCTGTTGAAGGTGAACCAAAAGCTGAACAGTCTTTGGCGCCAGTGGCTGCTTATTTAACAGAAGCATTGGGTCAAGAAGTGAAATTAGTCACTGACTACTTAGATGGCGTTGACGTTCAGCCAGGTCAAGTGGTCCTGCTTGAAAACTGCCGTTTCAATACGGGCGAAAAGAAAAACAACCCAGAGCTGGCTGCAAAATATGCAGCGCTTTGCGATGTATTTGTGATGGATGCCTTTGGTACTGCACACCGTGCAGAAGCATCGACTGAAGGCGTGGCGCGTTTAGCGAAAGTTGCGGCTGCAGGTCCATTGCTGGCTGCTGAATTAGATGCACTCGGCCGTGCGCTGAAAACACCTGAAAAGCCAATGGCTGCCATTGTTGCTGGTTCTAAAGTTTCGACAAAATTGGACGTCTTGACATCTCTTTCAGACATTTGCGATCAAATTATTGTAGGCGGAGGCATTGCCAACACATTCCTTGCGGCTGCAGGTTTCAATGTCGGTAAATCATTGTGCGAACATGATTTAATTGATACAGCAAAAGCCATTGCTGCAAAAGTTTCTATTCCGCTGCCAACAGACGTTGTGGTTGCGGATGCCTCTGAAATCAACTTTGACGATTTCTTAGGTTCTTTGGCTGCAGCGAAAGCTGTCGTTAAGAAAGTAGAAGATGTTGCAGACAATGACATGATTTTGGATGTTGGCCCAGAAACTGCAAAAGCATTTGCAGAGATTCTAAAAACATCTAAAACCATTCTTTGGAATGGCCCAGTCGGCGTTTTTGAAGTTGATCAATTTGGTGAAGGCACGAAAGCATTGTCTTTAGCGATTGCTGAATCAAATGGATTCTCTATTGCCGGCGGCGGTGATACTTTAGCGGCAATTGATAAATATGGCGTTGCAGACAAAATTGGCTACATTTCGACTGGTGGCGGCGCGTTCCTTGAGTTTGTAGAAGGCAAAACGTTACCGGCGGTAGCGGTATTGCTTGAACGCGCTTAAAGCGTAAAGCACGTTAAAAAAGGCTGACAGATGTTCAGCCTTTTTTATTGCTCTTTTTTTGATATTTAAACGATTCATTTTATAGTCATCAAAATGAAATATAACTGCAATAAAATTTTCTGCAGTTACTCATCCACCTGTAGGAAAATCTGATGAATCTTAAACTGGCACTTGCTGCATTAATCATTGCGCCACTTGCATTAACAGCATGTTCTAAGAAAGAAGAAGCGTCAAAAGCTGAAACTGAAGCATCTGCACCCGCTGCCGATGAACAAACTACACTGGAACAGCAAGCTAAAATTGATGCGCTGGACAAGCCTGTACTTGATGAAAAGAATCAGGATGTGCCTGCTGAAGTGGCCAATGCGCCGGCAGATGCAGCAACGGCGGATGCGGAAGCTCACTAAGTTTGTTGTTTTTATTTTAAAAGTCCCTGCATAAGCAGGGATTTTTTTTATAAAACGGCTTTTTGATGCTGATTTGAAACCATTGTGCATGTAGAATATGTCGCATTACCTGGGAGGACACTATGGCTCTTATTTCATTGCGCCAGCTCTTGGATCACGCCGGCGAACATGCTTACGGCGTACCAGCGTTTAACGTAAACAACTTAGAACAAATGCGCGCAATTATGCTTGCAGCAGATGCAACAAACTCACCTGTTATTGTGCAAGCTTCTGCGGGCGCGCGCAAATATGCAGGCGCACCTTTCTTGCGTCACCTTATTTTAGCTGCGATTGAAGAATGGCCACACATTCCTGTCGTGATGCATCAAGACCATGGTACAGATCCTGATGTATGTCAGCGTTCGATCCAATTGGGCTTCTCATCAGTCATGATGGACGGTTCTCTGGGTGCAGACGGTAAAACACCGACAACTTATGAATACAACGTAGACGTAACACGCCGTACAGTTGCTATGGCGCATGCCTGCGGTGTTTCTGTAGAAGGTGAGATTGGCTGTTTAGGCAGTCTGGAAACCGGCATGGCGGGTGAAGAAGACGGCGTAGGCGCAGAAGGCGTACTTGACCATTCACAGCTTTTAACTTCTGTTGAAGAAGCGCGTCAATTCGTTGCGGATACCAATGTTGATGCTTTAGCGATCGCTGTAGGCACTTCACATGGCGCCTACAAGTTCACGCGTCCGCCTACAGGCGATATCTTGGCTATTGACCGCATCAAAGAAATTCATGCGGCGCTGCCAAATACGCACCTTGTAATGCACGGTTCAAGCTCTGTTCCTCAAGAATGGCTTGCAATCATTAACCAATACGGCGGCGACATAAAAGAAACGTATGGTGTTCCTGTTGAACAGCTGGTTGATGCAATCAAGCACGGTGTCCGTAAAATCAACATCGATACAGACTTGCGTTTAGCCTCTACAGGCGCAATGCGCCGTATGATGGCTGAAAAACCAAGCGAATTCGACCCGCGCAAATTCTTCGCTCAAACTGTTGAAGCCATGAAACAGATCTGTGTTGACCGTTACGAAGCTTTCGGCACAGCGGGCAATGCAGACAAGATTCGTCCAATTTCTTTAGAGAAAATGGTCGACCGCTATAAATAATCTGCTATAGATTATTTTTTCAGAAAAGCCCACACTATGTGGGCTTTTCTTTTATTGAAGCATTGAAAATATAGCGCGTTAGCGATGACTTAATGATAAAGAGATTGTCATGGAACTGATTTTTGCCGCTGCGTTATGCAGTGTGGCAGTATCTATTTTACTTAAAATTTGCAAAGAAAAAGGCTTTAACACATTTCAGATGATTGCATGGAATTATGCAGCCGCGAGCATTTTGTGTTTTTTATGGTTTAAGCCGGATTTACAGCATATCTCGATGCAGCATACGCCGTGGTGGCTGATCCTGATTTTAGGCATTTTATTGCCGTCTATTTTTTTGTGTTTGGCGAAGTCGCTGCAGACCGCTGGCATTTTAAAAACTGAAATTGCGCAGCGGCTTTCCGTAGTGTTGTCTTTAATGGCCGCGTATTTTGTATTTCAAGAGCAGTTTAATCAGCTTAAAGTTATCGGTGTTGTATTGGGGCTCAGCAGTGTGCTGTGCATTTTGCTTTCGCACCGTGCTGATGAAGAAAGAACAGAAGGCCCCTATGCCATTTTATATTTAACAGGTGTATGGGTCGGTTATGCGCTGATTGATGTGCTGCTTAAATATACGACAGGTTTGGGACTGCAATTCTCAGTGGCGCTGAATTTGGTCTTTATTTATGCCTTTGCCTTATCTATTTTGTACACCACTGTACGGCATAAAAGCATTGGCGCTGGAAGGGACATTCTTGCGGGTCTGGGATTGGGGGTGCTGAATTTTGCCAATATTGCGCTATATGTCAAAGCCCACATGCTCCTGAAAGACACTCCAGCCGTTGTCTTTGCAGGGGTGAATATTTTAGTGGTGATGTTTGGTGTACTCAGCGGCCTTGTTATTTTTAAAGAGAAATTAAGGATTTGGTCTGGTCTGGGATTGTGCCTAGGCATTGTGAGTGTATTGTGTTTGGCCTACACGATGTTTTAAAACTGGATATAGCCGTATCTGTAGAATAGAGGGCCTGCTGAAGCAGGCTTTTTTTATGCCTTTCGCCATGCAATAAAAAGCCAAGGCCTTAATTGGATTGGTCGCATGCGGATTTCAGCATGCGCCTGTAGTTTGATAAAAATTGAATGGGATGATAAATTAAGTCTTCTGTTTCTGCAAGGCCTTGCAGCAGGCCCGCCTGCTGGCAGTTAGGGCAGGCAGGGTAATGATGGGCATCTAATGTATAAGGATGCAAATAGTTTTGATGGCATGCTGCGCATTCAAACTTCATAGGCATGTTGAATAGCGCAGGAGTGAAACTTAGTCTAAGAACGCTCAAAGCCATTGGACACCTCACAATCAGGCAATTGGTATGTGTTTAAGGAATAAGCAAAACTTGGGCCAAATGATTCGAATCCATTGATTTTTTAAACTGATGCTTAGCTAAAAGTACAGATAAAACAGCGCCTCGCATTTAAGGGAGGCGCTTGTTGATCAATCGAATGCTTCAGTTGAATTTAGGCGTCAATATTAACGGTTAAAGCGCAGCATAGAATCTTGCAAATAGCTCTTTGCGATGGCCAGCGGGTATTTGAAAAGGTCGTGGGTTTCGATTGTGCCTTGCAATTGGCCTGCGTTCTGGCAATTCGGGCAAGCTGGGTAGTTTAAAAATGCGTCTGAATTGTATTTATGCATATATACAGTTTTGCATGCTGTACATTTGAATTTCATGGGTAATTTTGGTGCAACAGGCATAATGAGTGACCTATTTTGTATTTGCGCAAAATATACTCGATTATTGTTTAAAAAATAAGTCCTGAAATGACAGAAAAAGGGAGAAATTCTCCCTTTCATCGTTTTTATTTATAAATTAAAGCGCCGTGAAAATATCTTCTTTCACGAGGCGTGATTTTGGCAGCTTTGCATTGAAGTCATTTTCACTGCGGTAACCCAATGTCAGCAGTACGGATGGAATCAGGCCTTTTTCAGCCAAGCCCAGTTCTTCTGTAAGAATAGACTCATCAAAGCCGCCAATAGGCGTGGCATCGATGCCTTCAATGCCTGCTGCCAATAAGGCCTGGCCCAGCGCAATAAAAGTCTGATTTTCTGCCCAGCGCTGAATATCACCTTTTTCATTGCGGTAGTAATCGACATAGCCTGTGCGGCTGTCTTTTTGACCTTGCTTGGCTTTTTCATCTTTAAAGCGTCCGCTGATTTCATCGCGGTTCAGCAGATTTTCAAGATGGGTTTCGCTGATGTCTGCTTTGGTGCAAAACAAAATCGTGTGCGATGAATCTAAAACTTTAGGGGCATTGTATGCATATTTGCCAACGAGCGCTTTGGCAATGCGCTCTTTCGCTGCCGTATTGTCTGCAATGAAAAAATGCCAAGGCTGAATATTAATGGAAGATGGGGCAAGCCGCAGGATTTCTAGCAGGCGCTCAAACTGTGCCTGAGGGATTTTTTTAGCAGGATCATAAGCTTTAGTGGTATAGCGGGTTTTCGAAACGTTCAGCAAATCCATGAATGCGCTCTCCATTAATCAATTTGCTTTATCTTACCTGATTCGAATGACAAATAGATGAGAAGAATTTTCATATAACTTAGAGCTGATAAAGAAAATCCAGAAAGAAGTCTTGAAAGCCGCCGGTGAGCAAGGATGAATTCCTGCTGATTTACACACGGACTTATAGTTCATTTCAATGAGGACATAGCAATTCACTATTGGTACTTCTAGCTAAAAGGGGTTTAATCAAATCAATATCTCATCTTGCATTGAGTGTGTACATGATTGATTATACAAACTACTTTAAGCGTAAATTGAAAACCCAGCAGCAGATTGGCTTATGGGTGGGTTTGGCGGATGCGTACGGCACTGAAATCGCGGCCAACGCCGGCTATGACTGGCTGCTGATTGATGGCGAACATGCGCCCAGCGATTTAAGAACCACATTGGCGCAGCTGCAAAGTATTGCTGCTTATCCGTCACAAGCGGTTGTGCGCCCGCCGATCGGCAGTGTGCAGCTGATCAAGCAGCTGCTGGATATAGGTGCGCAGACGTTGCTGATTCCCATGGTGGAAACAGTAGAGCAGGCACAGATGATGGTAAAAGCCGTGCATTATCCGCCTATGGGCGTGCGCGGCGTGGGGGCAGCCTTAGCGCGGGCAACGCGCTGGAACAGTATTCCTGATTATTACACCACTGCGCATGAAAATATCTGCCTGCTGATTCAGATTGAGTCAGTCACGGGATTGGAAAATCTAGATGACATTCTGAAGATTGACGGGATTGATGGGGTATTTATCGGGGCTGTTGATTTGTCAGCAACCATGGGCTATGAAGGCAATCCCAATCATCCGGAAGTGCAAAAAGCTGTCATTGATGCTATACAGCGCATTCGTGCAGCGGGTAAGGCTGCTGGCATATTATCTACACAGCATGAAGCGACGCAGCAATATATGGCGCTTGGAACAGAATTTGTTGCGGTTGGTGTAGATACCAGTGTATTGATGAATTCACTGCGTGAACTTTTGCAAAAATATAAGCCAGATGCAGAATCCATCCGTTCAGAAGGCGGCTATTAAGCCCAGCAGCATTGCGCAGAGAGCAGCCGTTTGGGTGTTTATATGGATGCTGTAGTACCTATAAATTGAGCATTTAATATATGCAAAGTTTGGAATAATAAGTGATTAATTCTAAGCTTTGCATATATTGTAATGACAATGTATAATAAAAACCTATTTAAGAATGGGCGATCTGCCTGTTTAATTTTTTATAGCTGATTGTGATTTATTAGTTTATAGCCAAATGGCCTAAAAACTGTGTAGAAAACTGCATGGCTGCAGTCGAAGAATTATTATTCCAAACCCGTTTATTAATCCTCTTTGTTGTGTCACAAAAAGCTCAATTGTTGAGTGAATATCTTGGAAATTTTAAATCAATGGCGTACAGCCATAGCCGTAAATGGCGATATTGTACAAGTACAAGTGGTTCCGCTTAACCGTAAGCAAAATACGGTAGGCGGCTTTATTTGGGTTCCGGTAGGAGAAGAAATCTTATTGGAATCTGGTCAAACAGTTCCTATGAATTTAGACGGATCCAGTTTTTACATTGGACAGAATCAACTATTCCGTTTGAAGTAAATCTGGCTGAATAATGAGTGATTTAAAAAATGGCATCAATAGTGCCATTTTTTTAGCTTTAAATTTAGCTCAGGATTTTGCGGATCCAGCTCTAATATCAGCGCTTCATGTTCACGCCAGTCGCCTAAAACAATACGCGGCTTGCCGTGCACATCATGGATTTGCGGGCGGTGGGTGTGGCCATGAATTAAAATATCCGCATCTGACAAAGCAAGTTCAACAGCGTGCTGATTGACATCCATAACGTCATAGCTTTTGATTTGATTGGCTTGCTGGCTTTTTTTGCGGAAGCCATTGGCGAGTTTTTGCCGGAAGCTTAAAGGCATTTTCTTTAAAAAGCCCAGTAACAGCGGATTGCGGATAATTTTACGGAATTTTTGATAAGACACATCATCGGTACAGAGCAGGTCGCCGTGTTCTAAACGGATAATGGAGTGTGCAATTTTTAAATATTCGATGTCATTTAGCAATGTGCCGTCAAATTTTTGCAGAAATGTTTTGCCTAATGCGAAGTCGCGGTTGCCGGATAAAAAGTAAATTTGATTGCCGGCATCATTAAACTGCTTTAAGGCAGTGATGATTTCATCCAGCCATGGCGCACTGTAGTCATCGCCAATCCATGCATTAAACCAATCGCCTAAAATATACAGCTGGGTGTTGTTGTTTTTATAAGCATCTAATAAATCTAGAAACCCCCGAACGAGCCGAGGGTGATCTGGTGACAAGTGTAAATCTGCGATAAACAGGTAGGTCACGAATCTTTTCCTTATTTTAGAATCCCTCCCAGCCTCCCTTTGATAAAGGGAGGTGTACTTGCATCTAGTCAAGAAGCGCCCTCCTTAATTAAAGGAGGGCTGGGGAGGATTTAAAAATTATTCAGAAATGATTTTAGCAGATTCAATCACAACATTTTCTAGCGGCACATCAGCGTGGTAACCGCGGTTGCCAGTGCGAACGCCTTTAATTTCGTTTACAACATCTAGGCCTTCAGTAACTTTACCGAAAACTGCGTAGCCCCAGCCTTGTGCATTTTTGCCAGAGTGGTTCAGGAAAGCATTGTTGCCAACGTTAATAAAGAATTGCGCAGATGCAGAGTGAGGTGCTTGTGTACGCGCCATAGCAATTGTGCCAAGGTCATTGGTCAAGCCGTTGTCAGCTTCGTTTTCAATTGCATCACGTGTTGCTTTTTCTTTGAAGTTTTCATCCATGCCGCCGCCTTGGATCATGAAGCCATCAATCACACGGTGGAAAATCACGCCGTCGTAGAAACCGTCACGAACATATTCTAAAAAGTTAGCAACAGTTTTTGGCGCTTTTTCACTGTTAAGCTCAAGCACAATACGGCCTTTAGTGGTGTTTAATTCGACTTGAGGAAAACTCATGGTGTAATCTCCTGAACATGGCCTGCAAAGCCATGGGTTTTTTGGTTGTGAGAAGCATAAGCAAACTGTAAACTACAAGGCAAGTAAAAACGTTATTTTCTTTGTTAAAATGATCAAATAGCGTTTTAATTCTCTTAATTTTTATTTTAAAAGTGATTTTACTGTTATGAAGCCAAATGATGTTGTTTCAACACTGCCGAACACCCCGACACCAAATAGCAACGCCGTCGACACTGTGCAGCAGGAACAACAGCCAGGCTTAGACTTTGTGCGTCAAGTGATTACCGATGATTTGGCTTCTGGCCGTACGCAGCAAGTGGTTACACGTTTTCCGCCAGAGCCGAATGGCTATCTGCACATTGGCCATGTAAAAGCAATTTGCTTGAACTTTGGTATTGCACAAGAATTTGATGGCTTATGCAACCTGCGTTTTGATGATACAAACCCGGATGCCGAAGAACAAGAATATGTCGATGGTATTGCCAACGACGTAAAATGGTTAGGCTTTGAATGGAATGGCGAACCGCGCTATGCATCAAGCTATTTTGACCAGCTTTATACCTGGGCGGTGCAGCTCATTGAGCAAGGTGATGCGTATGTTGACTTGCAAAGCCCTGAAGAAATTCGTTTAAACCGCGGCAACTTTGTAGAGCCGGGCAAAAACTCACCGCAGCGTGATGCAACGGTTGCAGAAAACTTAGCGCGCTTTGAACAAATGCGTAATGGCGAACTGGGTGAAGGTCAGGCGGTTTTACGCGCCAAAATTGATATGACTTCTCCTAACGTTCACATGCGTGATCCGATTCTTTACCGCGTACTGCATTCAGAGCATCATCAAACGGGTGATAAATGGAAAATGTACCCAATGTACGACTATGCGCATCCTTTATCTGATGCGATTGAAGGCATTACGCATTCATTGTGCACATTAGAGTTTGTTGATCACCGTCCGTTCTATGACTGGGTGATCGAGAAGGTGAAATCACCCTCTGTGCCGCGTCAGTATGAATCAAGCCGCTTAAATGTTGATTACACCATTACCTCTAAGCGTAAATTGCGCCGTTTAGTGGATGGCGGTTTTGTGAATGGCTGGGACGATCCGCGTTTGCCTACAGTTGTGGGGATGCGCCGCCGCGGCTTTACTGCAGAAGGCCTGCGTGAATTCTGTAAGCGTGTGGGTGTTACAAAAGTCGATGGCAGTATTGTAGATGTGGCAATGCTTGAGTTCTGTATCCGTCAGTCTTTGGAAAATACCGCAAGCCGCGGCATGGCGGTGTTAAATCCATTGAAAGTGACCTTAACGAATTTGCCTGAAGCAATGGATTTGGTGCATGCGCGCCATCCAAACGTGGACATGGGCGAGCGTATCATTCCATTAACGCAAGACCTTTATATCGACCGTAAAGACTTTGAAGAAATTGCTCCAAAAGGCTTTAAGCGTTTAATTCCGGGCGGTGAAGTGCGTTTACGCCATGCTTATGTAATTAAGTGTGACGAAGTGATTAAAGACGAAAATGGTGAAGTTATTGAGCTTAAATGCTCGATCGATCCGGAAACTCTAGGCAAAAACCCTGAAGGCCGTAAGGTGAAAGGTGTTGTGCACTGGGTATCTGCGACTAAAGGCGTGAAAGCTGAAGTGCGTATTTATGACCGTTTATTCACAGAAGCAGACCCTGAAGTTAGCGAAGACTTCCTTGATAATTTAAATCCAAATTCTTTAACGATTGTTGAAGCGGTGATTGAGCCTACATTGGCAGAAGCGCAGCCTGAAGACCGGTTCCAATTTGAACGTGAAGGCTACTTTGTTGCAGATCAATACGATCATACAAGCAGCAAACCGGTGTTTAACCGCATCTTGGATTTAAAAGACAGCTTCAAGCCAGGTAAATAAAACCTCGTGTTTTCAATGGGATTCACCTTTGAATTCTAAATAGGTTAAGATCAAGCTCAACTTCGGTTGGGCTTTTTCATGCCGCTTCATCTGTAAAACAAAAGG
Source organism: Acinetobacter bouvetii DSM 14964 = CIP 107468 (assembly GCF_000368865.1). GTDB lineage: Bacteria > Pseudomonadota > Gammaproteobacteria > Pseudomonadales > Moraxellaceae > Acinetobacter > Acinetobacter bouvetii. The sequence goes on along the minus strand of NZ_KB849727.1, from coordinate 379,058 downwards.
AACAGCTGTGATTATCCGAGACAAAACCAATAGCTTTAAATTGCTGTTTGCATGGCATGGCACAATTTTGCCAAAAGTTTTTCCTGCATTGCTGGTTGTGGTGCTGATATCTGCCGGTTTGGTTTATATGGCGGCTCGGCATTACGTAGCTGTTCCGGAGGTGCCCGCAATTGGCTTTACCATTTTTGGGGTCATTCTTTCCATCTTCTTAAGCTTCCGCAATACCGCCTGTTATGACCGCTGGTGGGAAGGGCGCAAGCTTTGGGGCGCACTGATTGCAAATACACGGCATATCATACGCGATACATATGTGCTGGAGGATGATGCGCGTGAAGTGATGATCTACCGTGTGATGCTGTTTACGCACTTGCTGCGTGACCGCCTGCGCAAATCACATGCGGCGTATGATCATTACCAAAAGCATATTCTGTTCAGTGAGCAGCAGTGGCAGACATTGCAGGCGCATTTGAACCCGCCGCAATACGTCATGGAAATTGTGCAAAAAGATCTAGCTGGCTTTTATAAGCAAGGATTGATCACCGATATTATCTACAGCGCATTAACCAGGCATACCATCGCATTGGGCGATATTCATGCGGGCTGTGACCGCATTTCATCGACACCGCTGCCATTTTCCTATTCTGTGTTGCTGCACCGCGCCGTATATTCCTTCTGCTTTATTCTGCCGTTCAGCTTGGAATCCAGCTTAGGCATTTGGACGCCGGTCATTGTGGCGCTGATTGCGTATCTTTTTTTAGGGCTGGATGCACTCAGCGCTGAGCTGGAAGAGCCCTTTGGTGAGCAGGAAAATGATCTGCCGCTGGATTCAATTGTGCGCAATATTGAGCGTGAAATGCTTACATCAATAGGGGCTGAACTGCCGCCAGTCATCCATGCGCATAAGAGTAATTTAAGCTGAAAAATGCTGTGCCTTCCAATTTTGAAGATAACAATTCTGTGATATGAAGCCTGCTTAAAGCTGTGTTATCACAGAAAGATCTCGAACAGTAAGACTTGGAAGGATGAAGTGATGAGCATAGTGATTGAAACCCAAATGCTGATACGGAAATCAGCCAATATCGTTTTTAATGCTTTTGTAGATCCGCTAATCACGACACAGTTTTGGTTTAGCCAATCCACTGGTTATTTGGAAAAAGGCAAGTCTGTACAATGGACATGGCAAAAATATAATGCAGTATCCAATGTGCATGTGCTGGATATCCAAGAAAATAAATTAATTCGCATTATATGGGGTGAGCCGAAAAGCAAAGTTGATTTTGTATTTGAAAAAATTTCGGCTCTGGAAACCTATGTGACGATTAAAAATTATGATATCCCCCTTGAAGGAGATGCATTAATGAACTTTGTGATCGACAGTACGGGCGGTTTTACGACTGTGCTGGATGTTGCAAAAATACATTTGGAACATGGTATTCACGCGAACTTTGTGCAGGATAAGTTTCCGCCATTCTAAAAAATACAGTGGAGTTTATCCAATAGCCGCATCAAGATCTCAGCTAGTGTTTTTTATGTTCCTGCTGCTTTAATTCTGTATAAACGGATATTTGCATTTTGGCTTTTTCGCGTAATTTCTTCTTAATATAAAAGACCAGGGCGAAACAAGTTGTGGTTACGGTCAGCATCATGCTGTTCATAAAACTCATTGCGGAACTGACATAGCCGATGGTTGTCAGTCGGTTCATCATGCGCACGACTTGAGGGCTGCTTTCTACACCTGTAATGGCCCAAGTGCATAGATGTTCACAGTTATTGATGATCAGATGATAATTATTTTCATGCATGCGCGAGCGCATGCGGCGTACAACTTTACGGCCAGTATATTTAGGCGCGCGGTAAGGCTGGATTTTAAATTTTTTACCATGGCAAAAAGCCTCCAAAGAAGTGATTTCGATGGGGTGCTTTTTGAAGAGATGAGCGAAACCTGAGTAATGAATTACTCTGCCTCGTCCTGCATAGATTCCATGATGGCTATAACCAAGATGCTTAATGATTAAATGCGCCCCTAGAGGAATCCGTGGTGTCTGCTGGTGCATGTAGACGTTTACCAATAAAGCTGCAAGTGTATTTTTATGATCTAGTCTACTTCTTTTCTGCGAATTAATCGACTATTTTGGAATTAATGGGGATGGGCATTCTGCAGTGAAATTATTAAATATATGGAATCTGCCTGTGAAGGCGAGTTTCTTGGCGTTGAGCCTTTTTGCTGCGCAGCAGGCACCCGCAAAACTGCGCAGCTGGGAATCTGAAGAACCTATTCAGAGCGCAGTCGTTGAAGTGCGGGACTTTAAAAACTTAGGGTTGTACCTTTACAGCCCTCAGAACACGCCTTATCTAACGTTCAGCAGGCTGGAAGCTGCATTGCGCAAAGGCTGTAGAAGTATGCAATTTGCCATGAATGCAGGCATGTATCATTCCGACTTTTCACCAGTGGGGCTGTATGTTGAAAATGGTCAGCAGCTGCGCGAGCTGAACAAGGCAAAACATGGATTTGGCAACTTTTTCATTCAGCCCAACGGGGTCTTGGCATGGAATGATCAAAAAGCGCTGATTCAGACCACTGAGGCTTTTCAGCGGAATCATTTTAAAGCCAAATATGCAACGCAATCTGGCCCAATGCTGGTGATTAACGGCAGGATCAATACCAACTTCCTGCAGGATGCCAGCTCTCATAAAATCCGCAATGGGGTTGGTATTAAGGATCAGAAGCTGTATTTTGTCATCAGCCGTGAGCCAGTCACATTTTATCAGTTTGCATCCTACTTCAAAGACAGCTTGAAAACAGACAATGCGCTGTATTTGGATGGCAGCATTTCCAGCATATATTCAACCGGCTTAAATTTGCATGATGCATCGCGGGATTTAGGACCGATGCTTGCATACAGTGAGCCGTCAGCGTGTAAATAGGCTGAATTGGGGCAAGCTTTAACTTAAGCAGACTTTAAGGCTGTTTAGATGCCATATTCAGAAATGCGCTTTGCATATTGCAGGCTTGAACAGCATCTTCTTTGCTTAATCCCTTGATGCTGTCTTCAAACTCTTTTTTATGCGCTTTAATTTGATCTTCTGGCATTCCCATCTGCTTAGAAAGGGATTCGATCTTTTTCCAGGATTCGCTGCATTCCTTCGGCACTTGGCTGCATGCGCTTAGACTGAGAATAACCATACTGCTGGTAATGACGCTAAATGATTTCATGATTGCCCTATAATTATTGAATGGTTTTTTATGTTGAAACGGCATCGAGTAAAAAATGCTGTTCAAGCTTTTTAGAGTTGTTTTTTAATACAGCAGAGAATATAGAACAAGATAACTGTTTAATAAAGATAAAAGCAAAGTTAGGTTGATAGTATTCATTCAATAAAAAAGGCATTTAGTATGCTAAATGCCTTTTTTTGAAACTCAGACCTGCTATTGAAGCGGCAAGTGCTGAAGTTCATTGAGCTCTTTGCGGCTGTAGCCTCGAGAAGCTAACACTTTTTTAATGCCAATAATGACATCTTCATCGGCGGCTTTCGCTAACGCTTGAAGAAGCTGTTCATTGGTTTTGCAAGAACAATCATTTTCAACACAAGCAATTTGATTTTTATGCTCGTTTTCCTGTTCATTCGAAAACAGTTTTTGCCAAAAACTCATAGAGCCTTCATCTGCAGCCTAACATAGGACGAAATATATCCAAACCAGTAAATAAAGCAAGCCGACAAGAGAGATAAAAGCATCAATCAAATGCTGTTTTTTCCGATTGATAGGCCTTTAATAAGCGAAATTTCTGAATCTTATTGTATGTAAATGCTTAAGTGACTCATTTTTAATAAAATAAAAAGGGTTTTAGATAAAACCCTTTTTTATGGCATTAGTATGACTGGAAATAAATTGTTTAAATCTTTTCCAGCAAAACGCCAGATTCCACATGATGGGTGTATGGGAACTGGTCAAACATTGCAAACTGCACAATTTTATGGCTTTGCAATAGCGTTTTCAAATTGTCATGCAAGGTATCCGGGTTGCATGAGATATAGATAATACGTTCAAAACGCTGCAGCAGTTTGAGGGTTTCATCATCAATACCGGCGCGCGGCGGATCGACAAAGACCGTGTCAAAATCGTAGCTGCTCATATCAATGCCAGCTTCTTCTAAGCGGCGGAATTCACGTTCGCCATTATAGGCTTGGGTAAATTCTTCTGCAGACAGGCGGGCAACTTGAATGTTATCAATGGCATTTTTTTCAATATTCCACTTCGCAGCATAAACCGAAGACTTTGCCAATTCAGTGGCTAAAACACGGTTAAAGCGCGTAGATAATGGCAGTGTAAAGTTGCCGTTGCCGCAGTAAAGCTCCAGCAGGTCTTTGTTGGAATGCTGCGCTGCATTGCAGGCCCATTCCAGCATTTTCTGGCACACTTTTGCATTGGGCTGGGTAAAGCTGCTTTCAATTTGCTTGTATTGATAGCTACGGCCGAAAACGCTGAGTTCTTCAACCACATAGTCATCGGTCAAAATGACACGCTGTCCGCGGCTGCGGCCGTAAATTTTAATATTCAGTTTATTGGATAATGCCTTGGCGGCAGTTTCCCACTCTGCATTGAGCGGGCAGCGGTAGACCAAAGACACCAGCATTTCGCCTTTTAGCGTTGCTAAAAAGTGCACTTCAAATAAGCGGTTCGAGAGAATTTTTTGGGCTTTTAATTCATCAAGCAATACCGGCATTAGTGCATTAATGCTTTGATCCGCAATTGGAAAATCTTTGATTTCGATGACTTTCTTTTGGTCGTCTGCATCACGTTCAAACATCGCATAGAACATATCATCTTCAGTATGCCAAATACGGAATTCTGCGCGCATGCGGAAGTTTTGCTCTGGTGAGTTGAAAGCTTCTAATGAGGGAGGATTAAATTCGGCAAATTGCGCTGAAATACGCTCAACTTTTGCATCAAGTTGTTGCTGATAAGATGAAGTCATATACAGAAAAAATCACAAACATGTTCAAAGCTGGGATGGTAGCAAAGATTGAACTTCAACGGTCAAATTATTCTTTCAAAATAGCCATTTTTTTATCATTTTCAGCTGGCATAAAAAGCAAACCCGTACGGATACGGGTTTGCTTCCTCTGAGGGTAGAGGACTGGTTAGCTCATAGTCATCAGGCTGGCATTGCCGCCAGCAGCAGCAGTATTGATGCTGACCGCGCGTTCGATGACAAAACGTTCCAGCGGAATATCATACTGGCCCGGTTCTAAGCGAGTAATGCCGATAATCGCGCCATCACGTGCAGCAATTTGTTTTTGCAGCTGAAGCAGCTGCGCTTCTGTGCCATGCAGCAGCACGGCATCAAACTTGCCTGTTTCAATCGTGGCCAGCACGGCGATGCGGGCGGCAACGGCTTTAGGCATTTGCTGCAAATATTTAAGAATGAAGGTGTTTTCTGCCAAGACCGCAGGCTGTGCACCGACTTTTAAGATTGCAAGCAGCTGATGGATATAATCCAGCTCTTGCTCTGCAAGCATCAGTACGCGGCTGCGCGGCAATACAGCATACTGGTTGCTTTCACCGGTTGGGCCTTGCAGTTCAAAACTTTGGCCTGCGCAGAAGTCTTCTGGCAGCTGTAATGAATGCTGCGGAAACATGTGTTCTGCCCATTGCTTGAATTGCTCATACAGCGCCTGATGATTCGGCAGAGCTTCAGCTTTGCCTACAGCAAAAGGCTGAGCCAGTTTTTTATGGCTGCAATGCTGCATTAAGCGGTAAGCATAGATCGGGCCGCCCGCTTTAGGGCCGGTGCCTGACAGGCCCTCGCCGCCAAATGGCTGCACGCCTACCACTGCGCCGACAATATTGCGGTTAATGTATAAGTTGCCGACTTCCGCTTTGCTGATGACCGTTTGAATGGTTTCATCAATACGGGTATGCAGGCCCATGGTCAGTCCATAACCTTTGGCATTGATTTGATCAATCAGCTGATTAAGCTCACCGTATTTATAGGTAATGACATGCAGGACTGGGCCAAAGACTTCACGTTCCAGATCATTTAAGTTTGGCAACTCAATCAGGGTTGGCACAACAAAAGTGCCTGAGGTTAAGGCAGATTGATCGCTATTGCGCATGAATTGATGAACCTGATGGCCTTTGGCGCGCATTTTATCAATGTGCGTATCAATAATGCCTTGGGCTTCAAGGTCAATGACTGGGCCAATATCCGTATTTAATAAATACGGTTTGCCGACATTCAGCTGCTGCATTGCGCCTTTGAGCATGGCAATCACGCTTTGCGCATTGTCTTCCTGCACGCAAAGAATGCGCAGGGCAGAGCAGCGCTGGCCTGCACTGTCATAGGCTGAATTCACTACATCTAAAATGACCTGTTCTGTTAATGCCGATGAGTCCACGATCATGGCGTTTTGCCCGCCAGTTTCCGCAATCAGCGGAATAGACTGTCCTGAACGGCTCAAGCGCTGCGCTGCGGTCTTTTGCAAAATTCTGGCAACTTCAGTCGATCCGGTAAACATGATGCCTTGCACACGCTCATCCGCACTCAGTTTGGCGCCGACAGTTTCGCCTCGGCCAGGCAATAGCTGCAATACAGATGGAGGGACGCCTGCATCCCAAAGCATTTGCACAGCTTGCGCTGCAATCAGCGGAGTTTGCTCAGCAGGTTTGGCAATGACCGTGTTGCCAGAGGCTAATGCCGCCGCAATTTGGCCTGAAAAAATGGCCAGCGGGAAGTTCCATGGGCTAATGCACAGCACCGTGCCTAACGGTTCGATTTGTACGGCATCATTCAAGTCAATGATTTGCGCCGCATAGTAGCGCAGGAAATCAACAGCTTCGCGGACTTCGGCAATGGCATTGGCATAAGTTTTACCGCTTTCACGGCAAAGCAGAACCATCAGCTGCTGCAGATTGTTTTCCATGCTGTCAGCGGCGCGCTGCAGGCAGGCTGCGCGGTCATTCTTCGCTAAACTTTTCCACGCCTGCTGCGCTTCTTCTGCATTGGCTAAAGCAGAATCCACTTGATCCAAAGTCGTTTCAGTCACATACCCCACAACATCTAAATGATCAGCTGGATTCAGCACAACAATAGATGTTGCGTCTGCAGCTGCCCGCAAATTGCCGCCCATAGGCGCGGCTTGCCATTGCTGCTGATGCAGCGCTTGCGCAGTAGCGTCTAGCGCCGAAAGGTCGCGATCATTGGCTAAGTCAAAACCGGCAGAATTTTTGCGCATATCGCCGTATAAATGGGCAGGATATGGAATCGCTGGATGCTTCAAGCCGGCTTTGCCTTCAGCTTGCGCGGCATCTTCGATAGTAATGCGCGGGTTTTCGATTAAGTCATCAATCTGTAAAGTTTTATCTGCAATACGGTTTACAAAAGAAGTATTTGCGCCGTTTTCCAGCAAGCGGCGCACTAAATAAGCCAATAAAGTTTCATGGTTGCCCACAGGTGCGTAGATACGGCAAGGCACGCCTAATTTTTGATCTTCCTTATCTCCGACAACTTGCTGATACAGCGGCTCACCCATGCCATGCAGGCATTGGAATTCGTATTGGCCGGCATAGTATTTTGCTGGATCTGCCAAATGATAGATTGTTGCCAGTGTTTGCGCGTTATGCGTTGCAAACTGCGGGTAAATCAATTCAGGCGCATCCAGCAGCTTTTTGGCGCAGGCAATATAAGACAGGTCTGTATGCACTTTGCGGGTAAAGACCGGGTAATCCGCCATGCCGTCAATCTGCGCTTTCTTAATTTCACTGTCCCAATACGCGCCTTTCACCAATCGGATCATTAAGCGCTTTTGGCTGCGTTTGGCTAGATCGACCACATAATCGACCACATAGAAACAGCGTTTTTGATACGCTTGAATCACAAAGCCGATGCCTTTCCAGTCCTCCAGCTGCGGTTCAAAGCACAGCCGTTCCAAAAGCTGCAGTGAAATTTCTAAACGTTCAGATTCTTCAGCATCAATATTCAAGCCAATATTGTAATGCTTTGCCAATACAGCAAGCTTCAGCACTTTGTCATACAGCTCGTCTTGCACGCGTTCAATCTGAGCGCGCTGATAGCGCGGGTGCAACGCAGAAAGCTTGATAGAAATGCCAGGGCCGTCATAAACATCTTTATTGGCAGAGGATTGGCCAATGGCATGAATGGCATTGGTATAATCATCATAATAGCGTTCTGCATCAGGGTCGGTTAAAGCCGCTTCGCCCAGCATGTCGTAAGAATAGCGGAAGCCTTTATCTTCTAAGGTTTCAGCATTTTTTAACGCTTCGCTGATGGTTTCCCCAGTCACAAACTGTTCGCCCATCATGCGCATTGCCGCGTCAACAGCTTTGCGGATAATGCCGCGGCCGCTGCGCGCCAATAGGCCGGTCAGCAAGCCAGACAGACTGTTGGATTTTGGCGTTTCCATTAATTTCCCAGTCAGCATTAAGCCCCAGGCCGCCGCGTTGACAAACATCAGGCTGCTTTGACCTAAATGGTCTTTCCAGTTGCCTTGGTTGATTTTGTCTTTAATTAATAAGTCACGGGTGGCGGTATCCGGAATGCGAAGCAGCGCTTCAGCCAAGCACATCAGTGCAATGCCTTCTTGAGAGGATAAAGAAAACTCTTGCAGCAGCCCTTGCACGATACCGGCTTTGCCTGAATCGCCTTTGCGCTCACGCAAGCTGTGCGCTAAGTCAAATGCCAGCTTGTAAATACGGTCTGAAATTTCCGGATCGATTTTGCTGTTTTCCAGCAAATTTTCGACAGTTTCACTTTCATCACGGCGCCATGCGCGGTTGATTTCCATTTCATATTCGGTTTTTACATCAAAAGGGGTGATATAACCGGGCTGCGTTTGGGCTTCGCTGAATTGAGATCTTGCTTCCATCATTTTTACGCCAACATCCTGTGACAGTGAAAATTTAAATTGAGTATTCGGGTTTATTTAATTTATGATCACAGAAAATATGGCGTACAACTCACTATATTTTGCTTAATTTTTAGGGAAAAATTCAAATGGCGAGCCCAATCATGACGTTGGACCGTACAGATATCAGAATATTGGATATTCTGCAAAAAGATGGACGGCTTTCGAATATTAAACTGGCGGAAATGGTGAATCTGTCACCCACAGCAGCCTTGGCGAGAGTGCAGAAACTCACGAAAGATGGGTTTATTTTAGGCTATGAAGCAAAGCTCAATCCAGACATGCTGAATAAAAGTTTTGTCGTTTTTGTCGAAATTCTTTTGGATAAAACCACGCCCAATGTTCTGGAAGAATTTACCGATGCCGTTATTCAATATCCTGAAATTGTGGAATGCCACATGATCAGCGGGGGATTTGATTTTGTGGTGAAAATCCGCTGCGCCAGCATGGAAGAATTCAGAAAAATATCAGGTCAGGTGCTGTGGCAGCTGCCGGGGGTGAAGGAAACCCGCAGTTACCCTGTCATGGAAGTGATTAAGGAGTCTTCCCAGATTGAGATCAAGCAGCCGCTGAAAAAATAACAGTTCTGTACAGGCAATATAAAAGGGGCTGAGCGCCCCTTTTATATTAAATGCTTAAATCAAATCTTATTGCTTAGATTTAAGCTCAAGCATTTCTTTTTCATACAGAGCATTGGCCTGGTCAAAACGGTCAGTGACCTCTTTCGATGGCGTTTTGCTGATTAAGCTGAAAATAACGATGCTGATCAGGGAGAAAATAAAGCCAGGGATGATTTCATAAATGCCTGTATCCGCCATCATGTTTTTCCACAAAATTACCGTCGCAGCGCCTACGATCATGCCTGCAATCGCACCATTCAATGTCATGCGCTTCCAGAACAAAGACAGGAGAATCAATGGGCCAAATGCAGCGCCAAACCCAGCCCATGCATAAGCCACCAGTCCAAGAACTTTGCTTTCAGGATTGAGGGCCAGAATGATGGCAAGCACCGCAATGGCAAGCACCATCAAACGGCCAATCCAAACTAATTCTTTTTGAGACGCATTTTTACGGATGAAAGCTTTGTATAAATCTTCGGTCAATGTGCTTGAACAGACCAAAAGCTGGCAGCTGAGCGTACTCATGACTGCCGCTAAAATGGCAGCCAATACTACGCCTGAAACCCATGGGTTGAACAGGATTTTAGTCAATTCCATGAACACTGTTTCAGGGTTCGCAGTCACTGCGGCGGCATGCTCCGGATGAATGTTGAAGTAGGCGATGCCTAAGTAGCCCACGGCAACTGCGCCGCCTAAGCAAAGAATCATCCACGTCATGCCAATGCGGCGCGCAGATGGAATGGATTTTACGGAATCCGCAGCCATAAAGCGCACAAGAATATGCGGCTGGCCAAAATAGCCCAAGCCCCATGCCATAGATGATAAAATTGCGACTACGCCCAAATCGGAAATCATATTATTTGCCAATGGGCGCACTGATTCAACCACAGCCGTAACTTGCTGCGCATGATCGCCAATTGCCATATAGGTCATGATGGGCGCCAGCAGCAGAGCAAAAATCATTAAGCCTGCTTGGAAAGTGTCTGTCCAGCTGATGGCAAGAAACCCGCCAATGCAGACATAGCTGATCGTGGCGATTGCGCCAATCCAAAGTGCAGAAGTGTAATTCCAGCCAAACAGGCTTTCAAACAGGCGCGCGCCTGCAACCATGCCGGAAGCGCAATAAATGGCAAAAAAGATAAGAATGACAAATGCTGAAATAATGCGCAGAATTTTTTTAGTATCACCAAAACGGCTGGTGAAATAATCTGGCAATGTTAACGCATTATGCTGTACTTCGGTATGAACACGCAGACGTCCAGCGACCAGCAGCCAGTTGAGCCAAGCACCGATAATTAAACCAATTGCAATCCATGCTTCTGATAAGCCGGATAAATAAATTGCGCCAGGCAAACCCATCAGCAGCCAGCCGCTCATGTCAGATGCGCCAGCAGAGAGTGCGGTAACGACGCTGCCTAAGCTGCGCCCGCCTAAAATATAGTCGTCAAAATTTGTCGTTGCCTTGTAGGCGTAAAGCCCGATGCCAAGCATTGCCACGATATAGAAAATAAACGTGATTAGCGTTGGATTGAGTTGGCTCATAACTATGCCATCCATTGTCTGTTCAAATGACCATCTTTCCAAAGATGAATTATTGTTCGATATGACCGAGGTGCAGATTCAACCATAATTTAAAAATTACGCTCTGTTACAGTTGAGTGCTATTTATTATAGTTTTGTGAAACTGTTTGTAAATTTGGTTACAAAGAAAAGAAATTCATTGATTTTCTAAATTTGGCTATATGTATGAATATTATCCAGCCGGTCGAGCTGTTTTGAAAATAAGATGATGTAAACTTCAATTTGATTTCATTTGAAATCACGCAAGACGCTAAAGGAAGGAGTATCAGCTAATTTACGAATTGTCACAGTATTTACGTAAAGGCTTTACTGTTAATAATTTATTTCATAATGAAATAAAAATGTTGTGGAGTCGGCTATAAGACAAGATACGATAATTTTGCACAACTATGGTGCATTTATAGAGAGTATGTAACGTGTCGATGGTTCAATTGGAAAAAACAAGAATAGAACGTGATTTGCTGGGCGCCAAAGAAGTCCCAGTAGAAAGCTATTACGGCATTCATACTTTGCGGGCATTGGAAAATTTCCAAATTTCTTCGAGTAAGGTCGGTGAGAACCTGCCTTTTATCCGCGCTTTAGCGCAGGTGAAAAAAGCATCGGCAAAAACCAATTTGCAGTTTGATAAAATCTCAGCAGAAATCAGTACGGCAATACAGCAGGCCTGTGACTGCTTAATTGCAGAACCTGAACAGTGGAGCCATGCTTTTCCGCTGGATGTGTATCAGGGCGGCGCAGGGACATCGATTAATATGAACTGCAATGAAGTCATTGCCAATATTGCATTGGAACAGCTGGGGTTGCATAAAGGCAGCTATTCACATATTCATCCGAATGATCATGTCAATAAGTCACAATCTACCAATGATGTTTATCCAACCGCTTTGCGTTTAGCGGTGTATTACAGCTTGGATCAATTGCTGGCTGTCTTGCGCACAATTATTGACAGCATTTACGCAAAAGCCGCTGAATTCGAGTTTGTGATAAAAATGGGCCGTACGCAGCTGCAGGATGCTGTGCCGATGACATTAGGGCAAGAATTCCGCGCTTTTGCGACTTTATTAAAAGAAGACTTAAAGCTGATTGATGCAACCCGCCAGCTGCTGCTAGAAATCAATTTAGGCGCGACAGCGATAGGCACAGGGGTGAATACGCCAGCAGGCTACGCTGAGCAGGCAGTTCAGTCATTAAAAGAGATTACAGGTTTGGCGCTGATTGGCGCGGAAGACTATGTTGAAGCCACCAGCGATTGCGGCGTGTTTATTATTTTATCCAGCACATTAAAGCGTCTTGCTGTCAAATTATCCAAAATCAGCAATGATTTGCGCCTGTTGAGTTCTGGTCCGCGTACAGGTTTGGCTGAAATCCGCTTGCCTGAGCTGCAGGCGGGTTCTTCAATTATGCCGGCCAAGGTCAACCCGGTGATTCCTGAGGTGGTCAATCAGATTGCATTTAAAGTAATCGGCAATGATTTGACGGTGACATTGGCTGCCGAAGCTGGCCAATTGCAGCTGAATGTGATGGAACCTGTGATTGCCGTATCCATTAATGAATCGATTAATTTGCTGTGTCAGGCTATTCAAACCTTAGATGTAAAATGCATTCAAGGCATTCAGGCGAATGAACAGGCTTGTTATGATGCCGTCATGCGCAGCGTCGGCATTGTCACACTGCTGGATCCAATTTTAGGGCATGCCAAGTGTGATGAAATTGGCAAGCAGTGTATCGCCGAAAATAAAACCATTCAGCAGGTGGTTTTAGAGCAGGGCTTGCTGACACAGCAGCAGCTGGATCATATTTTTGCTTTTGAAAACTTAGTGTCAGAAGTAAAGTTTGGGCAGTCTGCATTGGCTCAGGTCTCTTAATGAAAATCGATGACTGCAGCTGTGATGCGCTTTAAAAGTTCAAGTGTAGTCAGTTTTGAATAAAGTGCCCTATAAAAAGCAGCCGAATTGGCTGCTTTTTATATGAATGCAGAAAACAGTTGAATCTGAAGCCGCTGATTCGTTCTAGAATAGTGTTTTGCTGCTGAATCCATAGATAGTTATGTTCGACAAAATTTCCTCCATATTTAAAAGCAATAAGCCAACAGCTGAGCAGCTGTATAAGGAAGAGCATCAGATTTCATTTGAAGAAGGTGCGGGTTATATCATCAAGGGTATTCTGCTGAATCAAGAGCATGGTAAGCGCTTAGAGCATTTGTCTAATCGCCGTATTTCAAGTTTTGATGATTTGAAAGCTTTATATAGCGCAGCTATCATTATTAATGAGAAAATTGATTTGGAAATTGCTCATCAGCGTTTTACAGCGCATTTGGGCAATACTGAAGAAAATCTGCTGGAATTAAAGCGCTGTCTAAAAATATTAAATGACTATTACAGAGAGTTTCTGCGCGACCGTAAATAAGACTGCATCTGCCGTCTTGCCAGCAAAGAAAATGAAACTTTAAGCTGGCAGGCAAAAAGCAGGTGAGGAATAAAAACATCGTGCTAAAATAATACACATGTTGTTTAGACTTTAAAGCTATATACATGTTCCAACAAGAAATATCACAACTGAAACTTGGCCAGCTCAAGGCTGGTGAAAAGCGCTGGATTGGCAATTTGCAAGGCTCAGCGGCTGGTCTGCTGTTTAAAGAAATTGCAGCGCAGAATAAGCAGCTGTTTGTCATTGTCGCCCGCAACAGCCAGCATCTAGGCCAGTTGGAAAGTGAGCTGGAATTTTACGGAATAAAGCCCACAATTTTTCCGGATTGGGAAATTTTGCCTTATGACCGCCTGTCACCGCATCAGGATATTGTGTCGGAACGTTTGGCAATTTTATCAAATATGCCGAAATCAGGCGTGCTGCTGATTTCTGCGTCTACTTTAGCGCAGCGCATTGCGCCGGCTTCATGGGTGCTGGGTGAACATTTTGATATTAAAGTCGGACAGAAATTTGATTTAGAACAGCAAAAACTCAAACTGATTCAAGCGGGCTATCATCTGGTCGATACGGTATATGATCATGGAGAATTTGCGGTACGCGGCAGCATCATGGATATCTATGCCTCAGGTCAATCCGCGCCTATACGCATAGACTTGTTTGATGATGAAATTGAAACTCTGAAATTTTTTGATCCTGAAACGCAACGCACTTCAGAAACACTGCAAAATTTTACGGTGCTTCCGGCTAAAGAATTTCCATTAAAAGAAGGCCGGGCTGTATTCCGCGACCGCTATGCGGATATGTTTCCAGCAGCTAATCCAAAGAAAAATCCAATTTATCAGGATGTTTTAGAAGGCATTGCATCTCCTGGGCTAGAGTTTTATCTGCCTTTGTTTTTCAGCGCTGAAGCGATGCAAAGCCAAAGTACGCTGATGGCGTACTTACCCAAGAATGGCATTGTCATTACAGATAAAGACGTAGATGAGGGTTTGACCCAGTTTTGGAAAGAAGCTGTGCGCCGTTATGAAGACCGCCGGCATAATGTTGACCATCCGATTTTAGCGCCAGAACATCTGTTTATGCAGCCGAGTCAAGTGCTGGAGCAGTTGAATCTTTTTGGCCGGGTGATTGCATCAAGTGAATGCTTTGAAGAAAAACCGGGTGTGCTGAATATTGAGTCGGAGTTGCCGCCTAGGCTACCTGTGGATCCAAAGCGGGAAAAGCCATTTGCCGAAGTTAAAAATTATATAGACCGCAGCGGCCACCCAGTGCTGCTGGTTGCAGAAAGCGCCGGCCGGCGTGAAACATTGAAAGATGCTTTGCGTCCGTCTTTAGGTGATATTCCGTACGTCTCGAATTTTAATGATTTTATCGAATCAATGCAGGCTGTTGCCATTACCAATGCGCCTTTAGAGCGCGGTTTATTGCTGCCCGGCAAGATTACCGTCATTTCAGAAAATCAGCTGTATGAACACCGTGTGGTGCAGCGCCGCCGCAAACGTCAGCAGGATGTTTCCGAAGAGTTTTTAATCCGCAGCTTAACCGAGCTGAGCCTGGGCGCTCCCGTCGTGCATATCGATTATGGTGTAGGCCGTTATGCCGGGTTAGTCACCTTAAGCATTGATGATCAGGATCATGAGTTTTTACAGCTGGATTATGCAGATGCCGCCAAGGTTTATGTGCCGGTGACCAACTTGCATCTGATCAGCCGTTACAGCGGCGGTGATCCTGATTTAGCGCCTTTGCATAAGCTGGGTACAGATGCCTGGAATAAAGCAAAACGCAAAGCCCTGGAGCAGATCCATGATGTGGCCGCAGAGCTTTTGCATATTCAGGCGCGCCGCCAGTCTAAGCCGGGTTTTGGATTTGAGCTGGATCATAGTCTATATATGCAGTTTGCCAGCGGTTTTGCATATGAAGAGACATTGGATCAGGCCAATGCAATTGAAGCCACGCTGCATGACATGCAGTTAGCCAAACCGATGGACCGTTTAGTCTGCGGTGATGTCGGTTTTGGCAAAACAGAAGTGGCAATGCGGGCGGCCTTTGTTGCCGTGCAAAATAACAAGCAGGTTGCCGTTCTGGTGCCAACAACCTTATTGGCACAGCAGCATTACGAATCATTTAAAGACCGTTTTGCCGATTGGCCGGTACGGATCGAGGTGTTATCGCGTTTTGGCACATCCAAGTCACATACGAAAACGATTGAAGATTTGGCTGAAGGCAAAGTGGATATTGTGATTGGCACACATAAGATCCTGCAGGAAAATGTGCAGTTCAAAAATCTGGGACTGATGATTGTTGATGAAGAGCACCGCTTTGGCGTGCGTGACAAAGAGCGGATCAAAGCCCTGCGCGCAGATGTGGATATGCTGACGTTGACCGCAACCCCAATTCCGAGGACGCTGAATATGGCTTTCAGCGGCATGCGGGATTTATCGATTATTGCGACGCCGCCCGCCCGCCGTTTAGCTGTAAAAACTTTTGTGCAGGAACATACGGCTGAATCTATTAAAGAAGCGATTCTTCGTGAATTGCTCCGCGGCGGTCAGGTGTATTTCCTGCACAATGAAGTAGACACCATAGAGCGCACAGCCGAGAATATTCGAGACTTGGTGCCGGAAGCGCGTGTAGCCGTAGCGCATGGCCAGATGCGCGAGCGTGAGCTGGAACAGGTCATGCAGCAGTTCTACCATAAAGAATACAATGTGCTGGTGTGTTCAACCATCATTGAAACAGGCATTGATGTGCCAAATGCCAACACCATATTGATTGAACGGGCGGATAAGCTGGGTTTGGCACAGCTGCATCAATTGCGCGGACGGGTTGGCCGGTCTCATCATCAAGCTTATGCCTACTTGCTTGTACCGTCGATAAAAGGCTTAAAAGGCGATGCGGAGAAACGCCTTGATGCGATCAGCCGTGCGTCAAACCTAGGCGCGGGCTTCATGCTGGCGACAGAAGATTTGGAAATCCGCGGCGCAGGTGAACTGCTGGGTGAACAGCAAAGCGGTTCGATGCAGGCCATTGGATACAGCCTGTATATGGAGATGCTTGAAAAAGCCACAAAGGCCATTCAAAAGGGCAAAGCCCCGAATTTCGATGCGCCATTGTCATTGACTGCAGAAATTACTTTGCATATGCCCGCTTTAATTCCAGATGAATATTTGGGTGATGTGCATCAGCGCCTGCTGTTCTATAAACGTATCAGCAATACAGACAGCACAGACAAATTGGATAATATCCGGATGGAGCTGATCGACCGTTTTGGTGTGCCGCCGCAGCCGGTCAAACAGCTGTTCGCTGTGCATCAAATCCGCCTCAAAGCAGAACAGCTGGGCATTACTAAAATTGATATCAGCAGTCATGGCGGGCACTTAGAGTTTTCACCGGATACTCCTGTGCAGGCTATAAGCATTATTCAAATGATGCAGAAACATCCGACCTTTTTTAGAATGGAAGGCGGGCAGCGCTTAAAAGTCATGGTGATGCTGGAAGATTATGAAAAGCGCATACAGTTTTTGAATGATCTGCTGGATAATTTAATGAAAGAATTGCATTGAATGTAAAGTTTTTTTACTGAATGGCGGTATGTGCAGCAGCATTTCTGCACGTATTTTATTCTTTTTAAGAAATCTTTGATTTTTTTCATAAATTTATTAAAGTTTTATGTGTGATTCAATTCAGCTAAATGCAATGATATTTATACTGAAAACATAAAGCTGAGAATATTCACGTCCATAAGGATGTGATAGTATTGGCTATCATTCTAATTTGCATCATTTATAAAGATATGTTTAGTTTACATCCACAACTTGCTCAAGATACGTTTTATGTAGGCGATTTTCCACTGTCAACATGTCGTTTAATGAATGATATGCAATTTCCGTGGCTCATTTTGATCCCTCGCGTACCAGGCGTTACAGAACTTTATGAACTGAGCCAGGCTGATCAGGAGCAATTCCTGCGTGAATCGAGCTGGCTTTCAAGTCAATTGGCCCGTGTATTCCGTGCCGACAAAATGAATGTTGCAGCTTTGGGCAACATGGTGCCGCAGCTGCATTTTCATCATGTCGTACGCTATCAAAACGATGTGGCTTGGCCAAAACCAGTATGGGGCACGCCGGCAGTTCCATACAGCAATGATGTACTGGCGCATATGCGTCAAACTTTAATGCTTGCACTTCGCGGTCAAGGCGACATGCCATTTGACTGGCGCATGGATTGATCAGAAAGCGGTCTATAGCGGGGTATGACTGTGATTGTCTGTTAGGAGTGAGTGTGTGCCATTAGACGATTGGATCAATAAAGAGCCAAAACAGTTTGAATATTTTCATCGGTTGATGGGGTATATCATGCTGTCTTTGGTTGTAGTCGTTTATTACTACACTCAGCCAGATACAGAATATCAAGTCTATATCCCGATTTTTTTGCTGCTCATCTTGCTGATCACGCCAAAACTCTCGCATTGGCTGATCTATAGATACAATAATAAAGTTAAACGCACAGTATTGTTTTTTATTGATATTATTGTGCTTTCGGTCATGCTGTCGGCAGTACATCTGAATTTGGTGCTGACGTTTCTTGGCCTGTTTGCGCTGCTGTATACAATCATCAGCAACAAGATATCCTTTTTGATGGTGTCTTTAGCCAGCCTCACCGGAATAGTCGTTTTTTATTTCTGCACGATTTTTATTTTCGGCTTTCATGAATATTTTGAACCGACCAATAGCGAATTAACCATTTTAGGCTTTATCTGTTTAATTTCTTATTTTGGTGTGGGCAGTTTTTATCAGAGTGGCCAAACTTACTATCTCGCGAAGAAAAAAGATCATTACTTTGATCAAATGAACCGCTATATGGAATTTGCCAATCAGCTCAGCCGCTATGCGCCAGTGCAGTTGTGGCAATCCATTATGAAAGGTGAATCAGAAGCCAAAATTGAATACAAGCGTAAAAAGCTCACGGTTTTCTTTTCTGATATTCAAGGTTTTACTGAGCTTTCTGAAACGCTGATTCCGGATGACTTGGCCTTCCTGCTGAATGATTATCTTAGCCACATGACCGAGATCGCCAAGCAGTATGAAGCAACTGTTGATAAATTCATGGGTGATGCGATTCTGATTTTCTTTGGCGATCCGCATAGCCAAGGCGTCGAGCAGGATGCTAAAGTCTGTCTGGAAATGGCGATGGTCATGCGCCAGCAAATGAAGCTGCTACGCGAGCGCTGGGTTAAAATGGGCTATCCGCCCTTACATATCCGCATGGGGATTTCGACGGGCTATTGCCACGTTGGGAACTATGGCGCGGCGCACCGCATGGCTTATACCATTGTGGGCCGAGATGCCAACTTGGCTGCGCGGCTGCAAAGCGCGGCTGAAGTAGATGAAATTTTAATTTCTGATGATACGCATCAGCTGGTGAAAAACGATTATCTTTGTGCGCCGAAAGCGCCAATTTATTTGAAAGGCATTAAAGGGCCTGTCCGGACTTGGCAAGTCATGGAAAAATATTCTTCGAAGAAGACAGATTATCAGCGCTGGTTTGATTACGAGTATAAAGGTTTTCATTTGCTGCTGAATTTGGATGAAGTGCAGAACTTTGAATATCCGGAATTGATCCTGGTGCTGGAAAAAATGATTAAACGCTTGCAGACCCAGCAAAAAATGACCAACTCAGAAGGTATAGTGAAGCTGAATCTGGAAGATGAAGTGATTGTGGAAGAAACACATCATCATTAATGATTTGGACAGCCAAACAAAAATAAGCATTATTTATCGGTTTTTTAAAAATTTGGTGTCTGATCCGGTATTTATTTTTAATGTTTAATGAATTTTCTGCATTTCGAGATTAAAAAAACCGCTGAAATCAGCGGTTTTTTTATTTTAACAATCAGTGATTTTCAGAAGCATGATTGATGGTGTACTTTGGAATTTCTACTTCCAAATCTTCATCTTCAATTTTGACTTGGCAAGATAGGCGGGAATCTGGTTCCAAGCCCCATGCGCGGTCTAGTAAATCAGCTTCAATATCATCCATTTCGTCTAAACCGTCAAAGCCTTTACGGACAATCACATGGCAAGTGGTGCATGCTTTTGACATGTCGCAAGCATGTTCAATTTTAATGCCGTTATCGAGCAGGCTCTGGCATAGATTTGCATTCTGCTCAACTTCAAACTCAGCGCCATTAGGGCAAATGGTTGCGTGAGGCAATACTTTAATACGTGGCATAGTCTTTACCTATAAATTAGTTTGAGTTTGACCAGTCGTCGAGCTTGGTGCCCTTAAGTGCGGCATCGATATGCTGATTCATGCGCGCTGCAGCAAAGGCGTCGCTGTGTATTTTAAGCTGTTCTACAGCATCTTCAATGGCTTTAATTTCATCACCTTCAAGCTGAACTTCGAGCTGAACTTTGGCAGTATTTAAAGCTGACAACTCTGATGCAGATAAGAGCTGCGCATCGGCTTTTAAAGCCTGCTCTAAAGCTTCAAGTTCGCGTTTAGCTTCAACTTTGGTTTCTTGCAGGTGCCGAAGCGCTTTGTCTTCTTCTGCAAATTTAAAACCGTCCAGCAGCAGGCGTTCAGTGTCTGAGTCTGATAAGCCATATGAAGGTTTAATATCAATTTGCGCATGCACGCCAGAAGTCGTTTCTGTTGCTGAAACAGTAAGCAAGCCATCTGCATCAACCTGGAAAGTTACTTCAATGCGGGCCTGACCGGCAGTCATTGGCGGAATGCCGCGCAACACAAAACGGCCAAGGCTGCGGCAGTGTTCTACTAAGTCGCGTTCACCTTGAACCACATGAATCAGCATGGCGGTTTGGCCATCTTGATATGTAGTGAATTCTTGGCGGCGCGCGACGGGGATGGCGGTATTGCGCGAAATTAAGCGTTCTACCAAGCCGCCCATGGTCTCTAGGCCAAGAGACAGTGGGGTAACGTCCAGCAGCAAGGCGCCATCTTGAGCATTGCCGATCAGCTGATTGGCTGTAATGGATGCGCCAATGGCAACGACTTCGTCAGGATTGATAGTGCAAAGCGGTTCTTGATTGAAGACTTCACCGACAGCTTTTTGCACCGCATAAGAACGGGTAGAGCCGCCCACCAAAACGACATTCTGAATATCATTCAGCTCTAATTTGGCATCACGCATCACGCGTTTGCAGACACTGATGGTTTTGTCTAAAGCAACTTTGATGATGGCTTCAAATGCAGGGCGGTCCAAGGTTAAGCTTTGATTTAAAAGTTTCAGTTCGACAGATTCAGCATCCGATAACGCTTCTTTGGCTTTACGTGCTGCAACAATGAAATGTGCAAATTCGCTGTCATTTAAATGTTCAATTTGAAGCTGTTTTTTTGCCCATTTCACAATCAAGCGGTCTAAATCGTCACCGCCCAGGGCAGTATGGCCGCCTGTTGCTAAAACTTCAAATACGCCTTGAGAAAAGCGTAAAATGGAAACATCAAATGTACCGCCGCCTAAGTCATAAATGACATAGTTGCGGTCTTGCGCTAAGTTGCTTTCTTGGTCTAAGCCATAAGCCACAGCTGCAGCTGTAGGCTCATTGAGCAAGCGGAGAACATTTAAACCGGCTAACTGAGCGGCATCGCGCGTTGCTTGGCGCTGCGCCTCATCAAAATAAGCTGGAACAGTAATGACTGCGCCATTGACTGGATTCTTTAAACTTTCTTCTGCACGGTCTTTTAATTGCTTTAAAATTTCAGCTGAAATCTCAACAGGTGTTTTTCGGCCCTGAGCAGTTTCAAAGGCAGGCATTTGATTGTCTTCGCCAGACAATTCATAGGGATGCTGAAATTTAATGTCTGCCTTAGAGCGGCCCATAAAACGCTTTACAGAGACAATGGTATTTTTAGGATCTGCTGTAATAAAGGGTTTTGCATCATCGCCATATTCGGTGCTTTGAGCAGAATAGTGCACGATTGATGGAAGTAACACACGGCCTTGCTGGTCTTGAAGCACTTTGGCTTTACCTGAAAGAACAGTGGCAACCAAAGAATGGGTGGTGCCTAAATCGATACCAATCGCAATGCGATGTTCATGCGGTGCACTTGATTGACCTGGTTCTGCAATCTGCAAGAGAGCCATTGTGTTACATCCTTAGAACTTAAATATTTGTAAACAAGTAAAATTAAAAATCATCATCTAAATCAAAGCTGTCATCATCCAGAAAACGGTCTTCAGCTTTGTTGATGTCAGCCATGACTTTTACAAAGAATCGCAGTTTGCGCACTGTATCACGCGCTTCCGCCCAATCCTCATCTGCATAATCAATTTTAAATTCGCGGACTAAACCGCTGATCCATTGTTCAACCTCAGTTTTCAATGAAATTAAATCATCGGCAGAGGCTGCATCATCCAGCTGTTCGCGAATTTCCAAAGCAGACTGCAAAAACTCAAAATCACTGATGGATTGATCCAGATGATAATCTTGCTTTTTTAAGCTGAGCAAATATGCAGCGCGGCTGTCAACATTTGATAACGCTTTGAATGCCTGATTGATTTCGCTTGATTTAATCAAGGCTTGATCTTTATCTTCGGCTTTATCCGGGTGATATTGCTGCTGCAGCTGAAGAAAAGCATCTTTTAAAGCTGCCAAATCAATATCGAGTGCTGCAGGAAGGTTGAACAGCTCAAAATGATTCATGGGAGAAATGATCCGCGATTAAGGTGCAAAAGTATGCTTTAAATACAATTAAAACAGTGTATTTTACACTGTTTTAATGCAAAACAAGGCGAGTTGTGATTAAACAGTGAATGATTCACCGCAGCCGCATTCGCCTTTTTTATTAGGGTTGTTAAACTCGAAGCCTTCGTTTAGACCATTTTTAACATAGTCCATTTCCATGCCTTCAAGATAAACTAAGCTTTTCGGGTCAACGAAGACTTTAACGCCAAACTGTTCAAATGTTTGGTCATGAGTGTCAACTTCATCGACGAACTCAAGCACATAGGCTAAACCAGAACAGCCTGAAGTTTTCACGCCAACGCGAATACCTTCACCCTTACCGCGATTCTTTAAATAATTGCTGATATGAGCTGCAGCATTTTCAGTTAAGTGAATCATGAAAACTCCGTAATACTTACTTCAAAAACTTGAAACGATTAAGCTTTAGTTTTTTTGCTGCGGTAATCTTCAACAGCAGCTTTAATGGCGTCTTCTGCAAGTACAGAACAGTGTACTTTGACAGGAGGAAGGGCAAGTTCAGTCGCGATATCAATATTTTTGATCGCTTGAGCTTCATCCAGTGTTTTGCCTTTCAGCCATTCTGTTACCAATGAGCTGGAAGCGATTGCCGAACCGCAGCCATAAGTTTTAAAGCGCGCTTCTTCAATTACACCGTTGTCATCCACTTGGATTTGAAGGCGCATTACATCGCCACAAGCGGGTGCGCCGACCATACCTGTACCAACATTTTCTGCATTTTTGTCTAAAACACCAACATTACGGGGGTTTTCGTAATGGTCGATTACTTTTTCGCTATAAGCCATGATGCTTCTCCAAACCTCGGGGTCAGCCTAATATTAAATATGGGGGTGAAATTACAGTTTTCAATGAGATAGCTTTATCGTTAAAGCTATCTCAGCGGGATGAATTAGTGTTCAGCCCATTCAACAGTAGAAAGGTCGATACCATCTTTGTACATGTCCCAAAGCGGAGAAAGGTCACGCAATTTCTCAACAGCAGCTTTAGTAATCTCAAGAACATGGTCGATATCTTCTTCAGTCGTGTATTTGCCAAAACTGAAGCGGATAGAACTGTGCGCAAGCTCATCAGTCAAGCCGAGCGCGCGGAGCACATAAGATGGCTCAAGTGTTGCAGATGTACATGCTGAACCGGAAGATACAGCGGCATCTTTCAAGGCCATCATCAATGATTCGCCTTCAACAAAGTTGAAGCTTACATTTAAATAGTTTGCAACATTGAGTGTTGGATGGCCATTGAGGAAAACCTGTTCGAGGCCTTGCAGACCATTCCAAAGCTTGTCACGCAATACACGAATGCGGGCTTGTTCAGATGCCAGGTTTTTACCTGCAAGTTCAAACGCTTCACCCATACCCACAATTTGGTGAGTTGCAAGTGTGCCTGAACGCATGCCGCGCTCATGACCGCCGCCATGCATTTGCGCTTTAACGCGAACACGCGGAGAGCGGCGGACAAATAGAGCACCAATGCCTTTAGGGCCATAAATTTTGTGTGCAGAGAAGCTCATCAGATCAACTTTCATTGTAGAAAGGTCAATCTCAACTTTACCTGCAGCTTGAGCCGCATCAACATGGAAGAAGATTTTTTTAGCGCGGGTAATTTCACCAATGGCAGCAACATCAGTGACGGTGCCGATTTCATTGTTTACCATCATCAGGGAAACAAGAATAGTGTCTGGGCGGATCGCCGCTTCAACCATTTCCGGTGTAATTAAGCCAGTTTTTTCCTGCGGCTCAATATATGTAATTTCAAAGCCTTCTTCTTCTAATTCACGGCAAGTATCTAAAATTGCTTTATGTTCAATTTTAGACGTAATGATGTGCTTGCCTTTTGATGCGTAAAACTGAGCTACACCTTTTAGTGCAAGGTTGTCAGATTCAGTTGCGCCCGAAGTCCATACGATTTCACGCGGATCAGCTTTAATTAAGTTTGCGACTTGTTCACGTGCATATTCTACTTTTTCTTCTGCCTGCCAGCCATAAGCGTGCGAACGCGATGCGGCATTGCCAAAAGTACCGTCAAACGTTAGGCACTCCATCATACGTTCTGCAACTTGAGGATCTACAGGAGTAGTTGCTGCATAATCAAGATAAATAGGACGCTTCATGTCAAATACCTGTAACCGATAGAAGGGCTGAATCAAATGCTGAAGAGTTTTGGCGGATGGCAACGGTTTGTACATTGTCACGCGCTACTAAGTCAGCAAGTGTGATTTTAGCGAGATAATCGGCAATATGATGGGAGAGTTCTTGCCATAAATCATGAGTTAAGCACATCGCGCCATTTTGGCAATTGCCTTTATGGTCACAGCGGGTGGCGTCAACTGTTTCATTTACAGCTTCAATAATTTCTAAAACAGTGATCTCTTCAGCGCTTCGTGCTAAATGGTAGCCGCCGTTTGCACCGCGGATACTGGAAACTAAGCCGTGGCGCTTTAATTTCGCAAATAGCTGCTCTAGATAGGCTACTGAAATTGTTTGACGTGTTGCAATTTCTGCAAGAGTAATCGTTTGTTCAGTAGGCTGCAAAGCTAGATCAAGTAGAGCAGTCACTGCGTAACGACCGCGAGTTGTTAAGCGCATGATTCAATACACGTGATTAGACTAGATGTGCTGATTCTAAGAATCCTGACTAAAATAGTCAAGTTTTTTTAAGATTGTTTATTAAATTTGCATTTTTTATAAAAAATTTATATTTATCTAAGCCATAAATTATACACTAATAACGCGATTAAAAGCATTGTAATAATTGTAAATATAACGTTTATCCGCTTTTGGCGGCGTTCAATACGCTTAATGCGGTTTTTGTATTGGATGACTTCAACTTGCAGTGTATTGATTCTAGAGCGCTGCTGATCAATTTTTTCCAATAGCGGCGCAATGCGCTTTTTGGATGCAATTACATCCTGGTCATCCGCCGGTTCTGTCAGCCACTGTTTCCAGTCAGCGAGTACTTTAGGCAGGCTGAACAGTGACAGCAAATCACGGAATTCATCCTTTAAAACGGTATTGCCGTCAATGCGCATGCCTTTGATGCTGCGGCGGTTGCCGAAAATAAAGATTTTGATTAAATCCATTAATGTGGTGCGGACATCTAAATCGACCGCTTTTTCAGGCGCTTTATCATCAAATAGAATGCCATTTTCAGTAAATTGCACATAGAAGTCGAAATAAGGGATATAGCTGTTTATTTTGATGGCTATTTTTTCATCTACGAATTTTTTTGCCTGCAGCGCGACAACACGGTCATGTTTCAAGATAAACGTGAAAATTGTTTCTAAAACAATTAAGGTCATTGTGAGCAACAAATGCGGCTGATTTTGTCTTTGTTGCGTGTCACTCATAAAAATCCAATCCTTTCCTGAAATAAAAAAAACAAGCATCCTGCCTGTGGGTGATTTCAGGTTAAAACTAAAAACACTTGAATTAAATTGCTTTGTAGAACAGTTTTGCAAATCTATCAAGCCTTAAGTTTGCTATTATAGTGTTAATTTGCAGATTGACATATAAATTTGCACATGAAATCACTAGGAGCGGTGCTTTGTATGGATAAAACAAATACAACTGAGTCAGACACACCTGAGCAGAACCTTTCAGAAAAACATAATAAGACGAAGTCCCGGCATCCGCATGACCGCAAATCCGTATTGGATTTTCGTAAATATACTAAACAAATTTGGCTTGCAGGATTAGGCGCTTTTTCACGTGCTGAAGAAGAAGGAAATAAGCTTTTTGATTCGCTGGTGAAAGTGGGTGAAGAGCTGGAATCGAAGAGCACAGATATCGCAGATCAGACTGTAGAGAAAGTGTCTGAAAAAGCAAAAGAATCCGTTATTGATACCAAAGATAAAGTTGAAAAAATTTTAGATAGCAGTGTAAACCACTCTTTAAACCGCTTAGGTTTGGTGGCAGCTAAAGATTTGCAGCATCTTGAGAAAATGATTTTGCAGCTTCACGCTAAAATTGACCGTTTGGCGGAAGAGCAGCGCAAAATTCAAGAGAAATTGGCTAAAAAATAGAGTTTTGTGAACAATTATTCATTTTTCAAGGTTTTTTTCGTCAAAATTTTGCAAAAAAAGAGGTTGAGGAGTATTGCGTTTCCCCCTAAAGCATTGCTATAAAGGCGCTAGGGCAAATTAAACAACTTCTGAACCTTAAATAAACGATATTAAGAGGACGTAATTTTCATGAATAAATCAGAATTAATTGATGCTATTGCAGAGAAAGGGGGATTATCTAAGGCTGACGCAGGTAAAGCTTTAGATGCAACGATCGCTTCTGTAACTGAAGCTCTTAAAGCTGGCGATACAGTAACTTTAGTTGGCTTCGGTACTTTCAGCGTTAAAGAACGCGCTGCTCGCACAGGACGCAACCCGCAAACTGGTGCAACTTTAGAAATCAAAGCAAGCAAAGTTCCAAGCTTTAAAGCTGGTAAAGGCTTGAAAGATTCTGTAGCTTAATATTATTGAGCTTCGAAACGCGCCATCATGGCGCGTTTTTTATTGATAAATATGATTTAGCGCTTTAACGCATTCATTCATTGCTGGTTTTCAGTTAAAATCCTTCGCAAATAAAATATTGGATTACTTATGGAATCTTTTCGTAAAGTCATTAAGGGCTGGCTGGGCAAGGCTTTGCTCATTTTGTTTTTAACCCCTTTAGCGCTTGTCGGTATAGAAGGATATTTTAGCAGCGGGTCAAAAGATGCCGTGAAGTCAGTCAACGGTGCTGAAATCTCTAAAAAGGATTTAGAACAGCTGACGAACTCGCTAAAAGAGCAATATCTGACTTATGCGAATGGTGATGAAACTTTACTGAATCAGAATTTCATTAGTAATAAAGCTTTAGAAACTTTGATTGCGCGTCAGTTATTGCTTCAGCAAGCGGAGAAGCTAGGCATAAGCTTAAGCGATCAGCAGTTAGTGCAAATGATTCAGCAGCAGCCAAGTTTTCAGCAAAATGGTCAATTTTCAGAAGAACTGTTTGCAAATTACTTAAAATCTATTGGTATGACAAACCGCGCGTTTATTGATAGCCTGCGTAAAGATCATGCTTTAAAAATGCTGACATCAACTTTTATGGATTATGCATTAGTCAGTAAAGGTGATATTGCGCAAATTGCGAACCTGCAAACTGAACAGCGTACCCTTCAATTGGCCAGTGTAAAATTGGACGATTACAAAAATGCGGTGAAAGTGACTGATGCGGAATTAAATGCATACTATAAAAAGCATGCTGCTCAGTTTAAGCAAGTTACCAGCGTGGATGCAGATTTTGTCGTTATTTCTCCTGCAAATATTAAAGGCGCGTCCAGCGAAGTGACGGAGGAGGAACTGCAGCAGGCCTATAACGGCTTCGTGCAGAAACAGCAGCAGTCAGCTCAGCCAGTTGTGAAGCATATTCTCATTGCTGTTGATGGCCGTACGGATGCTGAAGCGAAGAAGTTGGCTGATGAGGCCGCTGCTAAAATCAAAGCAGGCACTTCATTTGCAGCAGTTGCCGCGCAGTATTCAGAAGATCCGGCTTCCAAAGCAAATGGCGGTACAATCGCAGTTTATCAAAAAGGTGTTTTTGGCAATGCCTTTGATCAAACGGTGGCTAGCTTAAAAGCGGGCCAAGTTTCTGCTCCTGTAAAGACAGATTATGGCTATCATTTAATTGAAACTGAAGCATCGGCTGTGCAAGTGCCTTCATTTGAATCAGAAAAAGCGCGTTTAACGCAAGAAGTGCTGAAAACTAAAAATGCCAACCTATTCTCTGACACAGTGAACAGCTTGAATGACATGGTTGTAAGCAGTGATTCTTTAGATGTGGTTTCACAAGAAGTGAAGGGTGTTCAAGTTCAAACTGTGAAAGGCTTTACTTTATCAGCTTCACATCCTGTATTGAGCGATGCCAATGTTAAAGTGAAGCTGTTTAATGATGATGTTAAAAATGGCGAGCGCAACGTTTCGAGCAGCATTCTATTGGCAAACGGTGATGCAGTATGGGTGAAAGTCCGTAATTATCATCCCGCCGGCGTGCAGACTTTTGCTGAAGCGAAAGAAAAAGTGAAAGCTAAACTGATTGAGCAAAAAGCATTTGATGCGGCTAAAGCAAAAATTCAAAATGCGCTGAATGAGTTTAAAACTAAACCTGCAGCTGAAGTGAATAAATCAGGCATTAATTTTGTCAGTGCCGGCACGTTTACCCGTGCTGACGGTATGCTGAAACGTGATATTCAGCGCGCAGCATTCAGTCTTCCTGCACCTAAAGCGGGATACTGGTCAGTATCGACTGCGAAACTTCCAGATGAATTGGTGGTGGTTGCTGTAACCAACGTCAATAAAATGGATTCTGCCGCTTTACCTGAAGAACAGTTGAATGAATTGACTAAACTGTATCAGCAGCTGCGCGGTCAGCAAGAATTTGATGATTACACGCGTTATTTAAAAGCGCATGCAAAAATCAAATAATTATTCTGTAAATAAAAAAACCAGCCTTTGTGCTGGTTTTTTTATGTTTATTTTTTATGCAGATGCACACTTGGCGGCAGAGTTGTGAATTGGCTCAATTTTATAATGAAAATAACATTGGCCTGATTTGCTCAGATCATTTAAATTTTGATTTAGGTGCTTTTTAATTATTTTAAATCATATAAATAACAAAATCGAGGCGTTATGAAACAGCATAGAGGATTAGATCATTTTTTTAAAAACTCTTCATGGCAAAACAATCATCAATATATGCATGCTCATCGGCATGATCAAAATGCGGCCGTGCCATCAGTACCGAGTGTCACTGAATTTTCTTCGGTATTGGCTGGAACGGCAGATGCGAAAAGCTGGGTGGTGATTAGCGTAGGCCAAGCGCAATATCGAGTTAAAGCGGATGTGCAAGGCAATTGGAGCATAGATAATCCAATTCAGGATGGGGGATCAGCGGCTATTTATTCTGTTAATCAGTTTGGTGTCCGTTCAGAGGACATTCAGATTGCTCAATTGCCAGCGTTAATTTTGCCTCCTAAGATGCCTGAAATTATAGAAAGTGAGGAGTATTTGTCTGGAACAGCTGATCCCGGAAATACGGTAATCGTGACGCATAATGGGCAGGAATATATAGCCATTGCAGATGAAAATGGCCATTGGAGCATGCTGAATCCGCTGGTTTCTGCGGGTTCAATGACGATCACAGCGGTTAATGCAGCTGGCATGCGTTCTTATGACCTTGTTATAGCCAAAATATCTACGCTTCAAACACCGGTCATTATAGAAAATGATGAAGTATTGTCAGGAACTGGTGAGCCGAACTCGATTATTGTCATTAAGGCAAATGATGCGGACTATCGTACGCTGGTTGATGATTTGGGCAATTGGAGTATTGAAAATCCAATAGCGAACGGCGGCACAGCTGAAATATATGCAATGAATCAATATGGCAGTACATCTGTAAGTATTGCAATTGCGAAAATAGCGGAATTGCCGATCCAGCCAAGTTTTCCGTCTGTAACGGAAAGCGGTGCTGTACTGGCAGGCACTGCGGATCCGCATGCAATCATCATTATTCAGGCGAATGATACAGAGTATCGGGTGATTGCCGATGATTTGGGTAATTGGCGCATTGATAATCCAATAGCAAATGGCGGGGTATTGTCTATGATCGCGCAAGATCAATTTGGCCGGCAGTCGCCTGAAATCTTGCTGGCGGAGCCTTTTGCGCCGGTATTGCCTGAAACGCCGCAGTATGCAATTGCTGCGCCTATGGTTTTGGTTAATGGAGATATGCTGGAAGGAAAGTCTGCACCGAACTTGAAAATTGTGATCAAGGCCTATGATCAGCAATTTGAAACACATGCTAATGCAGGTGGATACTGGAAAATAGAAAATCCAATCAAAAATGGCGGCTTTGCAAGCATCTATGCAGAAGATCGTTATGGTGTTCATTCAGTAGAAATTTCTATTGCTAAAATTGCGGTAATGCCGCTTGCACCAGAAAATGATTTATCTGATGTGCTGACTGCCTATGCCGATGTACAAACCGAAACAGGCCATCAAGATCAAGGGGTAAATCTGCAAGCATCGATAGATGTTGATTCCTTGCTTCGTGCTGATCCGGTGAGTGAGGCGCAAAGTGTATGGCTGGAGCCAAATGCTATTTTGGAGCTTGATGCGGTTTTGCCTCAGCAAGAGGTTCAGAATTTATCCGTCAGCTTCGAATATCGCGCGATTGAATTGGATGCAGTGCAGCCGGCAGCTCACTGGGTGGCTTGATTGACTTGATTTTGCATTATGCAACGACTAACCAGCCCGAGGGCTGGTTTTTATGGCAAAAATTGACTGTGTTTTTTGAGTTTATAACGTTTAGGCAAATGCAGCATAATGCTATTCAAGCTAGAGTAGCAGGCTGAATGAGATCAAAATTTAATCATCATAAAGCAGCTTGATTAAACCCATCAAAAGCAAATAAGGATAATAAGAAATGGACAATTCGTTAATAAGTGCTGTAAAGCGCGCTAGCATCATTAAACTGATATTGGCACTGTTTATCTTGCTTCCATTGGCGCCGATTTATGCTGCTGAAATTAATTTTCAGAGTATTTTGCAGCAGGAACGCGCATGGGCAGGTTTAAGTACCAAAAAAGTTAAATCTGAAGAGATTGAATGGGTATACAGCGAGGGTGGAAATCCATCAAATCCAACTATTTTGCTGCTTCATGGCCTCTCAGGTACCCGTGACAACTGGAACCGTGTAGCGCGGTATTTAACGCCAAATTATCATGTGATTATTCCTGACTTGCCTGCGCATGGTGAAACCCGAGTGCCTGATGATTTTGATTTGTCCGTTGCCAATCTGGCAGAAAAGCTGCGGCGTTTTGCTGATGCGGCCAAGATAGACCCTCATTTGCATATTGCCGGCCATTCAATGGGCGGCGCTGTCGCCATGCTGTATAGCGCGCAGTATCCTTTAGAGGTAAAGTCTTTAATGCTGGCAGATGCGGCAGGGGTATTTAAAACGGCCAATACAGTGTATTTAAAAGATCCTGAGCAGTTAAGGCAACTGCTGGTCAAGCAGCCGGGTGATTTTGACAGGCTGATGCGGATAGCCATGCAAACGCAGCCATTTATACCGCTTGAACTTAAAAATGCACAGGAAAAGCTGATGCTTGCGCAGTCTAAAAACACAGAGAAAATGGTGCTGAAATTGGTTGAAATGTCAAAACTGTATACGCCGGATTCTTTTGCTTTAATGGCGCAGGCTATTGATGCGCCAACGATGATTGTTTGGGGGAAGCAGGATCAGGTGATTAACGCAGAAGCGGCTTCAGAGTTAAAAGCGCTATTAAAAAATGCAGAGCAGCCCATCCTGCTTGACGGTATTGGCCATATGCCCATTCTGGAAGCGGAGCAATTGATGGTTCAGCCATACCTGAGTTTTTTAAAGAAAGTGCGTTAACCAGAGTTGTATGAGCTGGAAGTGCAGTCTCTGCCATGATTTAAAAAATACGGGAGCCGTATAAGCAGCTCCTGTATTTTTAGGTTTAATGATGATTAATGGCGGGGTTATTCAGTACGGATTTTAATTTCGTAGCCCGTGTATTTGCGAATATTAATGACACCGGTATCTAAAATTAAATACTGACCTTTGATGCCTTGCAGCTTGCCGCGGATCACTGGAGTTTTATCCAGATTGTGAGACTTTACTTTTTCAGGATATTGATTTACAGGATAAATAAATTCGCGCGGCAATTCATCTTCCAGCAGCTCAACAGTTTCGTTGAATTCGAGATTTTGACTGAACTCATCCCGGATGGTTTGGATTTTAGGCGCAAACTCTTCAACCAGCTGTTCACGGATCTCCAGCAGGTTAATCGGTTCGGCTTCACCTTTAAGCAGCTTGCGCCAGTCGGTTTTATCGGCCACTTGAGTGCCAAACATGATTTCCAGCTGACCAGACAGGCGGCGTGAACCGACTTTCATAATCGGCAGGGCTTGAGTTGCGCCCTGATCCAGCCAGCGGGTCGGCATTTGGCCGATGCGGGTAATGCCGACTTTCAATGCGCTGGAATTAGCTAAGTAGACGATATGCGGCTGGAAGCAGACTTCGTGCGCAAAATCATCTTCACGGCAGGTGCCTAAATGATAATGGCAGGTTTCCGGCTTCATGATGCACATATCGCAAGCCGCTTTGGTCTTAAAGCATTTGAAGCAATGGCCTTGTGAATAGGATTTTGGTGTTTTGCTGCCGCAGGACACGCAGTAGATATTGCCCGTCCATTCAATTTCAATCTCTTGACCTAAACTGAATGGAAGCTCAGTTTCTGAGCAGTCTAAAATAAATTTGTATTCTACATTTGCCTTGTGAGTCTGTTGATCAGTTACACTAAGGTCTGTGAGACCTGCACGCATTTTATGGCAAATGCCTTGTAGTTCCATGAAATACTCTCTTCAATAATAAGGATGCAGTTATGGCTGGGCAAAATGTCATCACTTCAATGCTAGACGATTTATCGAATGAACAGCCAATTTCAACTGCATTATGTATTGGACAAAACCTTGAACAATACGGCAATAATCAATCAATTCAATGGCAATATTTTAGCGTATCTGAGTTTTTAAATCTGCCTTTTAGTCAGCGTTATGATTTGGGGTTTGTATTGTTTGATACGTCTGAAATGGCGGATATTTCCAAACAGGATAAATCTCGGCTGCTGGTGAAACTGCGTGATTTGATGGCGAAGCGCATTGTCGTCGTCAGCAAATTGCACGATGAGCAGCTGTTGCGGGCGCTGGGCTTTACGCAGCTGATTGATAAAACTGCACATGACAGCGATTTTGCATTGTGGCAGTTCAATATTTTAACCTATAAGCATGTACCGGACTGGTTTAACTCGAAATTTTGGGCAAACCCGGAGAACTGGAATAAATTCCGCTGGTAATCAGATTTATTGAGGCAATAGCAGATGCAAAATTTAACAATCTGACTGCGGCGAGATTAAATTTTCTACGTATGCTGTTTATTGGGTTCAATTCGGAAGATAAAAATGACAAATCTCAGCAATATTGTGGAAATTTTAGCGCAGCAGGCGCTGGGCAATGCTGCTCAGCAAAACCAGCAAGGCGGTTTAGGGGGAATCCTAGGCTCTGTACTTGGGCAATTCGGCAATAATGCCCCATCAGCCAATGCGCAAGGCGGTCTAGGCGGAATTCTAGGTTCTGTATTGGGTCAGCTGGGCGGTGCAGGTCAGCAGCCACAGAATACTTCTGCAGGCGGTGCAAATACATCCTCTCTGCTATTTGCTGTTCTGCCGCTGGTTCTTGCCTGGATTCAAAAGCAGGGCGGTTTGCAAGGGGCTTTGGATACACTGCGGGGACAGGGTTTCAGCAGTCAGGTGGATGACTGGGTGTCAACCGCTCCCGGCGATAATGCCGCGGTGCAGCCTCAACAGCTGCAGAGCCTATTCGATGATGCTGAAATTGCAAAAATAGCGCAGGAAACACAGGCGCCTAAGCAAGATATTTACAATGCGATTTCATCGGTATTGCCGCAGATCATTGATTCCCTGACGCCGCAAGGCGAACAAACCAGCAAGACAGAAGCCAATGCGGACATTCAGCAAGTGATGTCGCTGGTTTCTGGGTTCCTGAAGCGTTAATTTATCTGGAGATGGTCAATTAAGAAGCTGGGTGACCAGCATTGGTGGATTCCTGCAGATGGAATTCAGCCTGAATTTGTGATGTTTTGTGGCTATAAAGCTTATGTGCCTAAATCTAGATTGAATAAACGGTTGGAAGGGCAAATCCGTTTAGCGATGTAATGCGATTTTTTGGGGCGGATCAGGATAACCTGAGACTGGAATTCCAATTCGCCAAATTCAGGCTCGACTTGAACATAATGCAGCTGTCCGTATTCATCACGGACCCGCGCTTGAGCTGAAAAACCGGGACGCGCATTGCCGCTGGATATTGTGGCTAGTCGTCCAAGCAAATTCACCTGCTGCTTAATGCGTTTGGTTGGAATCACCTGATCTAAGCAATGAATCATGAATACAGTGAAGAAAATTGCAATGATGAGTGCTGGAAGCATTAAATAATAGGCAGGAAAAAAAGTCATTTCGCGCGCATAAATGCAAAATTGCAAAAAATAGCCCGCAAAGCTGAAATTCATCAATAGAAAAAAGATAATCAGTGTTTTTGAAAATTTGACGTTCAGCAGGGGTAAATCATCCAAATGCTTGGGTGAAAGTTTTTTGAACAGGGTTGTAGGGCGCAGATTTATATAGTAGCCGATAGTTTCTGCCATGCCGAGCAATACAACAGCAATCAGACTTAAATGAAAAGGCATTAAGTTGTAGTTTGTAAGAAACTCAGGCATAGCAGGATCCTGCAAATTTTATTCGTCTAAAAGATAGATTCCGCCATCAGAATGCACGTTAATCTCTACTTTTTCAAGTGATTGCCCTTGGCATGGGCCAGAAATGCATTCACCGGTTTCGACTAGGAATAAAGCGCCATGCGTAGAGCACTCGATGTATTCCTGATCACGGTCTAAAAATTGATTTTCTAAAAATTCCAGCTCGACTTGCAAATGCGGGCACAAATTTTGATAGGCAAAAAAAGAACCGTCACGCTGAGTCACAAAAATGGTATCGCCATTTGGCGTCTCATAAGAGCGCGCTTCGCGCTCAGGCACATCTTCAGTCATGCAAATTTTATGCATTATGCACATTCCTTTAGAAAATTTTGCAGTAAAAGCGCGTATTCATGATTGGCTAAACGCGGGCCAAACTTTGACACGACTTCACTTGAAATTAAAATCGCAAGCTCCGCTGCAGTTTTATAGCCTAAACCTGCATTCAGCGCATATAAAAATGCGCCTGCAAAGGCATCGCCAGCGCCATTGGCATCAACAGCGGTAACTTTGCGGCCCGGCACCATAAACGTTTGCTCATTATTATGAATCAAAGCACCTTTCGCGCTTTGTGTAATGACAATGTGTTTGCTTAGTAATTTTAATTTTGCTAAAGCGGCTTCAACAGTATCCGTTTCTGTATACATCATGGCTTCATGTTCATTGCAGAACAGTAAATCTACACCATCGTCCAGAAGTTCATCTAAGCCTTGGCGCGCGTATTGAACCATTGCAGGATCTGACAGTGTTAAAGCAATTTGCACGCCATTGGCTTTGGCTATCTTGCGCGCTTCTTTAACTGCTGCCCGGGCAGAATCGCTTGTTGACAGGTAGCCTTCGATATAAAGCCATTTTGCCGAATTGAGCGGACTGAAATCAATTTGGCTGTCAGAAAGTTCTGCTGTGATGCCTAAAAAGGTATGCATGGTGCGTTCAGAATCCTGACTGACCAAAACCATGCACGTTCCGGTAACGCCGTCACTGATAGACTGAGCTGCGGTTTGGATGCCGGCATCATTTAGGCCATCTAGATAGATTTTGCCTAAATCATCATTGCCGACACGGCATGCATAGAATGCAGAACCGCCTAATGCGCTGAATGCAACTGTAGTATTGGCTGCTGAACCGCCAGAAGCTTGACCTTTATACACTTGACTGGCTTGCAGGCTACTGTAAAGCGCGGCTTGAGTTTCACCGTCAGTCAGCTGCATTGTGCCTTTCTGCAAATTCTGCTGAGTAAGAAAATCATCAGAAACTTTAAATTCCTGGTCAATTAATGCATTGCCAATTGCAAAAAGATCAACGGTAGCCATGTCTTTCAGTCACATCAAAAAATGAAAGCACTAAGTTTACACGAATGCTCAGGATTGCTGTAGTTTGTTGAATAAAATTCATGATCTGCCGCGGGCGCCGTTTATTTAGACAGATCTGGCGGATTTAGGCTTTTTTTGGCATTATTCTTACATTTGTATCTCTTTGCTATTGAACATCGGCCATTTTTTTATTTACATAGGCCACTACGGTTCTTTTGCAGTTTCGCTTTTGAAACTGCTGAAAAAAGATAAATTGAGTATTAGATTAAAAAGCGTGGGTATATGGAAATAAGTATTCGTCAGGCCGAACAATTGCCAAAGCAGATCGAAAATTTAGCTGC
Source organism: Acinetobacter bouvetii DSM 14964 = CIP 107468 (assembly GCF_000368865.1). Taxonomy (GTDB): domain Bacteria; phylum Pseudomonadota; class Gammaproteobacteria; order Pseudomonadales; family Moraxellaceae; genus Acinetobacter; species Acinetobacter bouvetii. The sequence goes on along the minus strand of NZ_KB849727.1, from coordinate 342,739 downwards.
ATTGGCAAATCAAGAAGGCTATGCATTTATTCAGCGTTTAATCGAAGAGTTTCAAAGCGGTAAAAACCGTTTTGACCAAAAAGGCGAGAGTTTGCTGCTCGCATTTGATGGTGACACATTGGTGGGATGCGGCGGTTTAAATCAGCAATGGGGCGATGCGGGAGTTGAAGAACGGATTGGGCGTGTCCGCCGTTTTTATGTGCATCCGCAATATCGTCAGCATGGTGTGGGGAAAAAACTGCTTTTAGAATTGGAAAAATTAGCAAAGCCTTATTATTCTGCACTTTGCTTAAATACAGATCAAAAGGGTGCGGCGCATTTCTATCAAAAGCATAATTATGTCTTTGTCGAAAGTCATCCAAATTATAATTATTTTAAATATCTGATCGCCTGAGCGGGCTGCTGCACTGGCCGTCTATTAAGAAGCGCTGCAGATACTATTGGCAGTGCTTCTATTTTTAAAACAATAAATTCTGTACTGCAAATTTTCTTATTTTTAATCTGTATTTAAGCTGGCATGCAAACAATAGAGTGAAGTTTCCTTATTTGGGGGTCGCACATGATAACTGCAGCTGCGCCTGATGATAGTTCACGCCAAATGCTGGCCAAAGTGCCGCAAATTACAGCGCTTTTCTGGGTCACGAAGATTTTTGCAACGACCTTTGGTGAAACTGCAGGTGATGCATTATCGATGTCGCTGAATTTGGGTTATTTGCTCAGCACCTTTATTTTTGCTGGCATTTTTGTTTTAGCTGTCTATTTGCAAATTAAGTCTAAGGTCTTTCATCCATTTTTGTATTGGTTTGCCATTATTTCAAGCACGACAGTCGGGACAACACTTGCAGACTATGTCGACCGTTCGCTCGGAATAGGTTATGTCGGCGGCAGTACAATTCTATTGTCTTTAGTTTGTTTGTCCTTATGGGTTTGGCATAAGGTTGAAGGCACAATTACTCCGCATGTTGTTCATCAGCCGCGGACTGAACTGTTTTACTGGCTGACAATTACCTTTTCGCAAACTTTGGGTACAGCGCTGGGAGACTGGTCAGCCGATACAGCCGGTTTAGGCTATACAGGCGGTATAGTGCTGTTTAGCGGATTAATTATGCTGATCTTTTTACTTTACAAATTTACCTCTGTTTCGCGTGTGCTGCTGTTTTGGGCTGCCTTTGTGCTGACCCGCCCATTAGGTGCCGTGGTTGGGGATTTTTTGGATAAGCCGATCAGTTCCGGCGGTTTGGATTTGAGCCGTTTTGCCGCGTCTGCGGTGCTTTTGGCTGCAATTTCACTCTGTGTTTATTGGTCACAGCGCATGGATGCAAAAGGCGGCAGGCCTCTTTCTTAGATGCGCTTTGATTTCTGCTGATTGAATAAGGACTAAGCTGGTGTTTTGAGTGAAGTGTGATGCTGAATGATCAATGCTTTGGCTATGCCAAGAAAAAATGGAGCAGGTTCGGGCTGCCGCTTCATTTTTTGTTTTGAAACAGACGGATGAAATGTAGAGTTTTAAAGGTGACTAAATAACTCGGAAAATTGTCTTTGATTGAATCCTCATCTGGTTTTTAAGGTATACTCAAACGTCTTAAAAATGCATTAGATTAGGAGATCACATGACTGTAGATGTCACTGAAACCATTTCACAAACTGTTCATCCCGCGTTTCAGTTGGTACGTCAACACCATGTTGAAGCCTTAGACATTGCCGTGTCTGAATATAAGCATAAAGTGACAGGCGCGGTGCATTACCACTTGGCGTCAAAGCATGATGAAAATGTATTTTTGGTGGCTTTCCGCACGCAGCCGATGGACTCCAAAGGTGAAGCGCATATTTTAGAACACACAGCCTTATGCGGCTCTGAAAAGTTCCCGGTGCGCGACCCGTTTTTCCTGATGATCCGCCGTTCATTGAATACGTTCATGAACGCGTTTACAGCAGCGGATTGGACAGCGTATCCCTTTGCGACACAGAATAAAAAAGATTTCCAGAACTTGCTTGAAGTGTATATGGATGCCGCTTTTTCCGCGAACCTAAATCCGCTGGATTTTGCGCAGGAAGGCATCCGCATTGAACTTGAAAATGGCGAGCCGGTGTATAAGGGCGTGGTTTTCAATGAAATGAAAGGCGCGATGAGCTCGCCATCCGATCAGCTGTATCATCAATTGGCGCATCATTTATTTCCGGAAACCACCTACCATTATAATTCCGGCGGTGATCCCAAAGAAATTCCTGACTTGACTTACGAAGAGCTGGTAAATTTCTATAAGTCGCATTATCACCCAAGCAATGCCGTGTTTATGACTTTTGGCAATGAGCCCGCTTATAAGCTGCAAGAGCAGTTTGAAACTTTGGCATTGTCTAAATTCAAGCAGGGTGAAACGCTGTATTCAAAACCTGAGCGCCGCTTGAAGCAGCCTGTTGCGGTTACAGAAACATATGCGGTTGATGCGGAAGATCTGAAAGATAAAACATATCACATTATTTCTTGGCTTTTGCCTGAGTCCAGCGATATCAAGCTCCGTTTAGGCATGCGTTTGGTGGAAGGCGTACTGCTGGAAGATTCGGCATCGCCATTGCGCCATTACTTAGAAACTTGCGGCTATGCGCAATCTACAGGCCCGATTATGGGGGTAGATGATTCTAATTTTGAAATGACTTTCTTCTGCGGCGTGCAAGGTTCCAACCCTGAATATGCAGAAGAATTTAAAAATGGCGTGTTCCAGATTTTAGAAGATGTTTCATCCAAGCCGGTAGACAGCGCTTTGGTGGACGCAATCCTGCATCAAATTGAATTGCATCAGCGCGAAATCAACGGTGACGGCATGCCATACGGTTTAAGCCTGATTTTAAATGGTTTGGGCAGTGCGATTCATCATTCAGATCCTATACATGTCTGGGATGTGGATAGCGCGATGGAGCAGGTAAAAGAAGAATTAAAAGACCCGATGTGGCTGTCAAATTTAATCAAAACACATTTGATTGATAATCCGCACCGCGTACAAATGACCTTAATTCCAGATGCGCAGAAATCCGCAAAAGAAGCCGAAGCTGAAAAAGCCCGCCTGGCTGAAATTGGTGCAAAACTGACAGAGGAAGAAAAAGCGGAAATCATTGCACAGACGGAAGCGCTGAATATCCGTCAAGATACGCCAGATGATTTAAACCTGCTGCCGAAAGTCGGTTTGGAAGATGTGCCTGCGGAAATGCAAATTGTACAAGGCCAGCTGCGTGAAATTATTTCCAATAATATGGATATGCCGCTGAATCTGTACCATGCAGGCACCAACGGCATTTACTATCAGCAGGTGCTGATTCAAATTCCAAATGACATTGTGAAATCTCCGTATTTTAACTTGCTGTCGATTTTGCTGGGTGAAGTCGGGGCTGGACAATATGGCTACCTTGAGCTGCAGCAGTTGCAGACCGCTGTCAGCGGCGGTTTAGGCATGGGCGCATCACTGCGTTCAAAAGTCGATGATAAAAACCAAATCAGCGCTTGGATGACCTTAACCACTAAATCTTTGGTGAATAGTTTAGAAGCGGTTAAGCTGCTGAAGCTGGCTTTTGAACAGCTGCGTTTTGACGAAAAAGACCGTATTATCGAGCTGTTGCAGCAGAGAAAAACACGCTGGCAGTCACGTGTTTCAGGCGCAGGCCACAGCTATGCGATGCAAATTGCCAGCCGCAACCACAGCGCTTTAGCGTTGCGTGATTATGACAATACAGGGCTTGGCGCTTTAAATTGGCTCAGTGATTTAACCGTTAAAATTGAAAATGACGAAGCGGCTTACAATGCATTGATTGATGAGCTGAAACTGATTCATAACCGCTTGCTGAAAGCGCCGAAGCAGTTCCTAGTGGTCTGTGAAGAGCATCAGTCTGAGCGCTTGGTCGAAGAAGTTCAAACGGTCTGGGATAAGGTTTCAATTGATCATATAGAGCGTGAATTAACCCAAGTTCAGCCCGAACATAGCGAAAAAGATGAAGCGTGGCTGATTCAAGCCAATGTTCAATTCTGCGCTTCGGCTTATCCTGCTGTGGAAGTGTCTCATCCTGATGCTGCGCCATTAATGGTTTTGGCGGCGTATTTGCGCAACGGCTTTCTGCATAGCGCGATCCGTGAGAAAGGCGGCGCATATGGCGGCGGTGCAAGCTATGACGGCAATGCCTGTTCATTCCGCTTTTACAGCTACCGTGATCCGCGTTTAGCAGAAACATTTAAAGATTTTGAAGCGAGTGTGCAGTGGCTGTTTAATGCAGAACAGCTGGATCATCAGCTTGAAGAGGCGATTTTAGGCTTAATTGCCGGCATGGACAAACCGGGTTCACCGGCAGGCGAAGCGATTACGGCATGTTATTCTTTGCTGCATAAGCGTACGCCGTCTTTCCGTAAAGTGCTGCGTGAGCGCTTGCTGAAAGTAAGTCTGGATGATTTAAAACGCGTCGCCAAAACGTATTTGCTGGATCAAAAACCAGTGAAAGCCGTCGTTGCTCCAGTGGCTAAGCGAGAAGCTTTAATTGAATTAGGCTTTGATATTAAGCAAGTTAATTGATAGGCATCGATTTCACAATAAGCAATTTTCAAAGAATAAGGGGTGAGTATGGCGTTCAATTCATTTGAGCGTACACCATTGCAGCTGAGCATTCTGCTCAGCACAATAGTGTCGGCGGGGGCGTATGCGCAAAATGCAGAAGTGGCTGCGAAACCAGCAACACCGGAGGCTTGTGTTGCGCTGTCATCAAATGCTGAGCGTTTGGCTTGCTATGATGCGCTGTTTAAAATTCCTGACAGCGTTAAACCTGTATTGGTTTCAGAGCGTCAAGCTGCGCAGGATCTGGAACCAGCGCCTACTGAAAAATTGACGCTGAAAGAGAAAGTCAGCCACGCATTTTCAGACCGTTTATTTGCAGTGGAAGCGCCGCAGCTGAATCCAAACTTATCTTTACTGGACAGCCGCTGGGAGCTTTCGCAAGACAGTAAATTGGGAACCTGGAATATCCGTGGCTATCAGCCGGTGTATTTGATGCCGGGTTACTGGACGTCTGATAAAAATGAACGCCCCTCTAGCCCAAACCCGAACAATACGGTAACTGCTGATCAAGAGCAGGATCTGAAGTCGATGGAAGCAAAATTCCAGCTGTCGCTAAAAACCAAAGCGGTTGAGAACTTGTTTGGCGATAATGGAGATGTTTGGTTAGGCTATACCCAGTCTTCGCGCTGGCAGGTGTATAACGCCGATGAATCCCGCCCATTTCGTGAAACCAATTATGAGCCCGAAGCCAGTTTGGTCTTTAGGACGAATTATGAATTGCTGGGCATTAACTGGCGGATGCTAGGCTTGACGCTGAATCATCAATCGAATGGCCGCTCTGACCCATTGTCGCGCAGCTGGAACCGTATGATCTTGAATCTGGGTTTTGAAAAAGATAATTTTGCTTTAATGCTGCGCCCTTGGTACCGCATTGAAGAAAATGCCAAAGATGATAATAATCCTGATATTACAGATTATATGGGGCGCGGTGATTTAACGGCATTTTACCGCTATAAAGAACACGATTTCAGCTTAATGCTGCGCCACTCTTTAAAAGGCGGAGATGATTCGCATGGCGCCGTACAGTTTGATTGGACTTTCCCAATTAGCGGTAAGCTGCGTGGCCAGTTCCAATTGTTTGATGGCTATGGTGAAAGCTTAATTGATTATAACCATCGCGCAACATATGTCGGTGTTGGTGTTTCGCTCATGAATTGGTTCTAGTCCGCAATCAGATCAATTTGAATAATAAAAAACCGTGCATCAGCACGGTTTTTTATTATTCAGCACGCTATAAACAGTTCAGCTGGATTTCTATCCAATTTGAATTTCCGTCGGCGGATGTTTTAAACGGCTCTTTTTTGGCGTGGCAATTAAGTAAGCAAGTGTTAATGGGCCCAAACGCCCTGCATACATCAGCATCATTAATATGACCAAGCTTGCAGGCTGCAGCTCTTCGGTAATGCCGCGTGACAAACCGACAGTGCAGGCTGCTGAAACAGCTTCAAACAATAAGTCTTGAAAACGCTGATTCGGTTCAAGCAGCAGCAGGCAGAAAAAGCCCATAAATATCAGTGTAACCGTGATAAAAATAACAGCAAGGGCTTTAAATGTGGTTTTTTCAGGCACGGAATGATTAAAAACACGCACTTCATCTTCACGGCGCAAAAAGCTGATGACGCTGAGCACAACGATAATAAATGTTCCCACTTTAATGCCGCCGGCTGTGCTGAGCGAACCGCCGCCAATAATCATCAGCATCATCGTAATTAAAGAAGATGCATCTGTAAGCTGATCCATTGGCAGGCTGTTAAAGCCTGAAGACCGGGGAACAGTCGCATGGAACCAGGCATTGACGGCCTGATCGCCTAAGCTCATCGGCGCCAGAGTCAGCGGATTGCTGGCTTCTAAACACCAGATGACAATGAATGCAAAGATGTTCAGGCCTGCAATAGCGGATAAGATTAATTTGCTGTTTGGGCTCAGTTTTTTCCAGCTTTTATGCTGCTTAATATCCATCAGCACTAAAAAGCCAATGCCGCCGATGATATAGAGCATGCTGATGGTGAAGGTGATGATATATTGATCTGCAAAGCTCATCAGGCTGTTTGGGAACAGTGAAAATCCGCCATTATTGAACGCGGAAATGCTGTAAAAAGCGGCATAGAAAAAAGCTTTTGAAAAATCATAATCTTGTAGCCATGCAATGGTGAGGATGACTGTGCCGACGGCTTCAAAGAATAGTGAATAGAGAAAGACCCCTTTAATCGTAAAAGTAACCTTTTTCAGGCTGGTTTGGCCAATGGTTTCCTGCGCCATAATTTGCTGTTTTAACCCCAGCTGAGGGGAAAGGCTCATAACAGCTAAAATAGCAAAGCTCATAAAGCCTAAACCGCCGCATTGCAGCAAAAACATAATCACCAGTTTGCCAAAAACAGTATAGGCCTCGCCGACATTCACCACAGAAAGACCTGTAATGGTAACGGCGGATGTAGAGGTGAAAACAGCATTCAGCCAAGAGAGCTCGCCATGATGAGCAAAAGGCAGCTTCAGCAGCAGGGTGCCTAAAATAATCAGGGCTAGGAAACCTAAGGCCAGCAGGCTAGGCGGACTGAGATTGATGGTGCCATTTTTGGTGTTGTGCAGTTTTTTCATACAGTTTTAAAGTGTTTAGAGAGACGGCGCAAAGGTTCTAATAAGCCTTCAATGACTAAAATATCACCTTTTTGCAAGATCATATTCGGATCAATGCTAAAGACGACTTCTTTGCCGCGCTTATGCATCAGCGTTTTGACTTCCGGCGCATGCTCCATAAGCTGATTGAACCGCAAACCTTGCTGTGCCTCTTTCAGTTCAACCTTGACAATAAAATGATTATCATCCAGCGCCATATAGCGGCTGACCATTGGATAACTCAGTGATTGCGCAATACGCACTCCCATATCTTCCTCTGGATGAATGATTTTGTTGACCCCTAAATGGGTTAAAATCATATGGTGCGCTTTGGATTTGGCCTTGACCCAAATTTTATCAATGCCTAAGTTTTTGAGATGCAGCACGCAAAGAATGCTGGCTTCAATATCTTCGCCAATTGCCACCACCACTGCTTCGCACTTTTGAATATTCAATTCACTTAAGACGTGTTCATCCGTTGCATCGGCAATGACGGCATGCGTCAGCTGATCGGAAATGCTTTCTACGAATTTTTTGTTGCTGTCGATGCCGATGACATCATGTTTGAGGCCGACTAATTCTGTTGCAACGGTTGCGCCGAAACTCCCAAGTCCAATGACTGCAAACTGCGCCATATAATCAGGTCCCTATATTCATGTTGTATTTGTTAACGATTATTGGCTATAAAGTGCTCAATTATTCGTCTATGCTGGTTTTGAGCTATTTTATCGGTTTATTCCAGCTCCAGCTATCAAGCTTACAAAATTATATATTACAAAAGCTTATTGACTTGGAGGGATTCTCGTTGGGAGTGTGAGTATGCATAAGACACTGTATCAGGCATTGCAGGTGGCTTTTCCGGAACTAAAAGACGCCCCATTGCCCGAAGAACAGGATAATTTTGAGAGTTTGAGGCTTTGGCTGAATCAGCATTATTCAAACCTGCAGCAGCTGCAGATGATAGATTACCGTCAAAACGGCATTGCTGAATGCCACCGCTTGCAGCAGCTGCATATAGATCTGGATGAATTAAGCAATCAGATTGATGCTGAAATGCGTGCTTTTTTTGAAATGTATGAAGAAAGTGATCAGGAAATTGATCCGGAACCAGCGCATGCTTATGATTTTGAGTTCACCTATAGTGTTGTATTTAATAATATAAAAATGTTTATTGAACCTTATGATTTAGCGCTGCTGGTCATCGAGCAGGAAAATCCGTATTGGATGCTGGTGCCGAATAATGAGGAGCTGATTGACCGGATCATCACAACATTTAATGAAGCCTTTGGCAATGAAGAGCCTATGGTTTTAATTGAATAGGCATGTGGCCAATCGTCTGATGCTGCCGTTTTAAATCCGGTTCTGTTTTAAGTGCTGTCATATTTTGTTCAAATCAATTTGCTAGATTGTTTAAACGCGCTGTGCAAATGAGAGCCAAGTCGCAGGCTGTTGGGTGTTTTAAGCAATAACGGCAGAAAAATTAGAAGATGAATGATAAAAAAATATATCAATGGCTGCAGGCATGGTATCCAGAGCTGCAAACCCGAAAAATCCCAAAGGCTAAAAACCGCAGCAGTTTTGAGCAGTTTAGCCTATGGCTGCTGTCAGAAAAGAAAGCGCAGCATGAACGCTCATTTATAATGAGCTTTGACCCGCTGAATTTTACCGAAGCGGATCTTGCAAAAAGTGCTGTACTGCAGGATTTGCAGGTCAATATTGCGCAAATGCATCAAGACATAGCTAAGCAACTTCAGCCGATTTATGCGCACTATGAAAAATCTAAGCAGCTTTTGGGCAAATATTACAATGTGCAGGAACAGCTTGCAGAAATCATTTTGAACGCGCTATGTCAAGAATTAAGCCAGTATAACTATGAACTGCTGTTGATCTGTTCGGAACAATATTACTGGCTGGCGGTACATCAGGATGCGGAAAAAATTCACAAATTCTGTAAAAAATTTGAAAAGCAATTCAAAGGTGAAGAACTGAAAATTGAAATCTATTCATTGCCGGATTGTTTGCAGTCGATATAGTAGAGTTTGAGTGCCCTATAACTTTAATGTAAATAGCCTAAGCAAATCGTTTTAATTTCATTTGTGAATCTTAAATAAATCATGTTTCCGTATTTTCTTGTTTTAAATCCTCTGGGTCATTCAATATCCGGTAAATTATCATGGCAATCATTGTCATAATAAGCAAACCGGCTATCCCTTTAGGCTGATAGGGCTGCTGATCAGCATAATTACTCATAAAAATGAGCAGCTGCGTCAAGCAGATAATAAAGAACATATAAGCTGCGGTTGCTTTATATGCATGTTTTGGCGCGAGTTTAAGCATACTGTAGGGAATACGCGCTACGAGTATGCATAGTAATATCAATAAGGGAAAGGCGGCTGTAAATTCCTGTACAAAGTGTTGAAGAATGTTGATTAGTACGCTGACGCATAATAACTGCAGAAAAGGAAAGAGAAAAAATCTTTCCCAAGATCGGATATGCAATTTAAAAATCATTTTTGTGCTTACTGAGTTTTTTTATCTTTTTGAATATACAAAAAATAGCCTGTATATATACAGGCTATTTTAGGTTTTTTACGCAGATTTTAAAATTTCAACGGATCATTTGAGGAAGCGCTGATAACCCAAGTTGTTGGTAATTTCCGCATATGGATAGGTAATGCTTTCCAATGTTTCAATTAAACCGTCCGGGTTTTGCTTGGCATCGGTTGCTTCCATGCCTACTAATACACGGCCTTCAGCAGCGCCGTGATTGCGGTAATGGAATAGTGTGATGTTGTGTGTAGGGCCTAGACGCTCTAAGAAGGTCAGCAAAGCGCCTGGGCGCTCAGGGAATTCCACGCGGAACAAGCGTTCATTTTCGATATCTGCATGACCGCCAATCAGGTAGCGGATATGCAGTTTAGCAACTTCGTCATCAGATAAATCGTCTACGTCGTATTGGAACTTTAATGTTTCAAAAATGTCCTGACGTTCTTTATCACCGCCTTTCAGGCTGATGCCGACAAAGACTTGGGCTGCGCTTGAATTGCTGGCGCGGTAGTTGAATTCAGTAATGTTGCGGCCTTGCAATGCACGGCAGAATTTTAAGAATGAGCCTTTTTCTTCTGGAATGGTCACAGCAAAAATGGCTTCTTTACGCTCACCCAATTCTGTGCGTTCCGCAATATAGCGCAGGCGGTCAAAGTTCATGTTTGCGCCGCACACAATCGACACCATGTTTTTATTTTCTATGCCATGCGCTTCTACGTACTTTTTAATGCCAGCTAAAGCCATTGCGCCTGACGGTTCGACAATGCTGCGGCATTCATCATAGGTATCCTTAATGGCGGTGCAGATTTCATCGGTATTGACGAGGACAACTTCACGCTCCACAATCGGGCCTGAATTATCTGATTTTTGCAGCTGAATGACTTCAAAAGGTTTTTCACCGATTTGTGCTACCGCTGTGCCATCTGCAAATAAGCCGACAGATGGAAGAATGACACGCTCGCCAGCTTCAAATGCAGCTTTTAAGCAGGCAGATTCATCATATTCCACAGGAATGACTTTGACATGCGGAGCAACATCACCTAAATAAGCTGCAACACCGCCAATTAAGCCGCCGCCGCCGACAGCAACAAAGACATATTCAACATCACGCCATTGACGCAAAATTTCATTGGCGATGGTGCCTTGGCCAGCCATGACCAGTTCATCATCATAAGGCGGAATGAAGGTCATGCCTTCATCTTGAGCGCATTGAATGGCATATTTATTGGCAACATCAAATGAATCGCCATGCAGAACCACTTCACCGCCTAAGCGTTTAACTGCTTGCACTTTAATATCCGGTGTGGTTTTAGGCATAACAATAATGGCGCGAATACCCAGCTTTTTACCGGATAGGGCTACGCCTTGCGCATGGTTGCCTGCAGAAGCGGTAATAACGCCGCGTTCCAGCTGAGATTTTGGCAATTGGCTGATGCGGTTGTAGGCACCGCGCAGTTTAAAAGAAAAGACAGGCTGTAAATCTTCGCGTTTGAAGCGAATGTTATTCTTGAGCTTTTCACTAATTCGTGGCGCTGCTTCGAGTGGAGTTTCGATTGCAACGTCATACACCGTTGCCTGTAATATTTGTCGAACCAAACGAGACAGCATGTTAATTTTCCATCTAACAGTTTAAAATAAGCGTTCATTGTAACAAACCCCCGTACATTTGGGCTGTAAAATCAGCATCAAATGTCAAAAAATAGTTGAGCCAAGTTATGAGTCTGTATGCGACCCAAGATGAAAAGAAACAAGCAGTTGCGAAAGCTGCTTTAAAACACTTGCCGAAAGGCGGTATTTTGGGTGTTGGTACAGGAAGTACAGTAAACTTCCTCATTGAATTATTGCCAGAATTGCAATTGGAAGCGGCTGTAGCCAGTTCTGAAGCAACTGCACAGCGCCTGAAGAAATTAGGCATTGAAGTGGTTGATATGAACAGCGTTGGCGGTTTAGACGCTTATGTCGATGGCGCAGATGAGATTGACCGCCATATGCACATGATTAAAGGCGGCGGCGCTGCGTTAACACGTGAAAAAATTGTCGCGTCTGTTGCAAAGAAATTTGTGTGTATTGTTGATGATTCTAAATGGGTAGAGCAGTTAGGTCATGATTTCCCATTGCCTGTAGAAGTGATTCCAATGGCGCGTTCTGCTGTAGCGCGTAAAATTGTTGCGCTTGGCGGTGACCCGGTTTACCGTGAAGGCGTTGTTACAGATAACGGCAATGTGATTTTAGATGTACACAATTTCAATATTTTAAATGCATTGGAACTTGAGAAAACCCTGAACAACATTCCAGGTGTGGTGTGTAACGGTATTTTCGCCATTAACAAAGCAGATATTGCGATTGTTGCCACTGACAATGGTATTGAAGAGCGTACTGCGGTTTAAAGAATCCTCCCTGACCCTCCTTTAAAAAAGGAGGGGAAAAAGCACCTCTTTTTCTAAGAGGTGTTTGGGGGGCGATTAAGAAAAAAGAAAAAATGACCCCAAACCTACCAGAAATCCAAATCACCCGAAAATTGCGTGCAACTCGTTTAAGGCTGCGTGTAGAGCCTGCGCAAATTAAATTAACTGTGCCGCAGTTTTGTACACAGCGCCAAGTTCAAGAGTTTTTAAAACAATCAGAACAATGGATGATTGATACGTGGCAGAAGCAACAGGAAAAAGCAGGGCAGATTGATAAAAGCTTACCTAATGAGTTAAAACTTTTTAATTTAGAACAGCCTTTAAAGGTTATTTATAAAACGCAAAAAAACTCATTTATCTTGGATGAGCAGAATCATCAACTTTATATCAGTGATCGACAACCTGAACAGTATTTAAAAAGTTTTGTCATTGCTTATGCTAAAAAGTATTTACCGATTTATTTAAAGCAAGTGAGTGGTGAAACTGGTCTAAGATTTAATCAATGCGCAGTTCGTCAGCCCAAAACCCGCTGGGGCAGTTGTTCTGCCAAACACGACATTATGCTGAATAGTGGGTTGGTACTTTTTCCATTGGAAATTGCACGATATGTGGCTGTACATGAGTTGGCACATACCAAGCATTTTGATCATAGTCTGAATTTTTGGGTGGAGGTGGAAAAGCATGATGTGAATTTTCAGCTGCATCGGAAAACGTTGAAGAACAGTCCAATGCCGTGGTGGTGGACTAATGTCTGAGGTCAATTCTTTATTGAAAAAAATTAATGCAAAATGCGGTAGCTTTTGATTAAGGCAAAAATTATTAAAATAAGTATTAAAAAGAAGAAATATTCAACCGTAAATGCTTCTGCAAGATATAGTTTGTAATGAAGGATAATAAAAATAAGTAAGATTACGCCGATGATATAAAGCATAGTAGTTTTTAAGTGTGCGTATTTGGTTTAATGAACTAAATTATACTTAAAAAGATTGTGGACCCAATGGCTAGATTATTTTTAAAAATTGAAATGATATTCTCTGATAATTACTTTGGTTCATATTTTACCGATGATAGAAGTGCCGAATTGTGCGAAATATTGGTGTTCAACGAATATAAAAATATTAAGAGCGAATACTGAATGATTTTTCAAACACAAGGAAAACTAAATAAAAAGATTAAACTAAGCAAAACAGTTCAGAAAACCGCAACTTCCTGTCATACTACGCAGTCATCAAATGGATACTTTGAATTGAGGTAATGAGCGTGATTTCAGTTGGTATTGTCGGCGGTACGGGTTATACAGGCGTTGAATTGCTGCGTATTTTGCTGCGTCATCCAAATGCGGAAGTAAAGGTTTTAACTTCACGTACTGAAAACGGGCGCCGTGTCGATGACATGTTCCCAAGCCTGCGCGGTCATACTGACCTTCAATATTCAGACCTCAATCTTGATGAACTGAAAAAATGCGATGTGGTGTTCTTTGCAACTCCGCATGGCGTAGCGATGAAACATGCAGCAGAATTAGTTGCCGCAAATACAAAAGTGATTGACCTGGCCGCTGACTTCCGCCTGCAAGACTTAGCACAGTTTGAAAAATGGTATGGTCTGGATCACGCTTGCCCAGATTTATTAAAAGATTCGGTTTACGGTTTGTCTGAATTAAACCGTGACAAAATCAAACAAGCTAACGTGATTGGCAACCCTGGCTGCTATCCGACAACCGTACAGCTGGGTTTGGCACCCGTGTTAAAAGCTGACGCATTAGTGAAACCTGATAGTATTATTATTGATGCAAAGTCAGGTGTTTCAGGTGCAGGCCGTAAAGCCAGCCTTGGCATGATCTATTCAGAAAATGCAGATAACTTTAAAGCCTATGGTGTAGCGGGCCATCGCCATCATCCTGAAATTGTCGAAGCGCTGGAAAATATCTCAGGCCAAAAAGGCGTCTTTAATGAGATCTTGTTTGTGCCGCATTTGGTGCCAATGATCCGCGGCATGCTCAGCACGATTTATATCGACTTAACGGATGCAGGTGCAGAAGCTGATTTGCAGGCGCTTTATGAGCAGTTCTATGCCAATGAACAGTTTGTTGATGTGATGCCAGCAGGCAGTTCGCCTGAAACCCGCTCAGTGCGCGGAGCAAACCAATTGCGTATTGCACTGTATAAGCCGCAGCCGAAGAAACTGGTGATTCTTGCAGCTCAAGATAACTTAGTCAAAGGCGCAGCAGGACAGGCTGTGCAAAATATGAACTTGATGTTTGGCTTTGCTGAAGAAGCAGGCCTGCAAGGCATCGGTTTATTACCATAAGAAACGTTTAAATGCTTCACACACATTTAGATTTCGATTTAAATGTGTGTTTTGAATAAATCAAAATAAGAGATGATGATGCAAAATTCAGACTCACATACTGCGCCACAGCACAATGCCAGCGATAAAAAACCGTTTATGCAAACCAATTTGCCTTTGGCGGTTGGCGCGGCTGTTTTAATTTTGAGCAGCGGTTTGCTGGGTTACACGGTCGGGCATCGCCAAGGCCTGACAGTTGTGGGTTATGATGCTGATGCTGAGCAGCTGGTTGAAGTGGTGCAAAAGCAAAAATCTGAGCTTGCTGTATTGAATAAAAGTTTAAATACCGCAATTCAGGAACGTGATGTGGCGGTCAGCAACTCGAATGATCTGTATTTAGAAATGAATAAGGCCCGGGATGCGCAGGCCCAAGCAGAAAATATCGGAGTGCTGTACCGTGAAGTACTGCGCCAGCGCGGCGGCATTGCTTTAGCTGTGCAGCATGTAGCGATTAAACCGCTGCCAGATAATGCATTTGAATATCAGCTGGATTTAATGCAAGTGAGCCCTGGAAAAAGCAATGCTTCGGGCAGTGCTGAAATCCGCTTGATTCAAGGAACTGAAGTTTTAACCGTGCCGATGGAAGATAAAAACTTCAACTTTGAAAACAATGAGCGCCTAACAGGCCGCTGGACAATGCCGAAAGGCTTTACGCCAAACTTTATCGAAATTCGTTTAAACAGTGCAGGCAAACAGGTTGTCCGCCGTTTCAGCTGGTCTAAAGGGCCAGCAGTAGAGAATCAATCTTCGTTTCTCTCAGAAATTCCTCAAACTGAAGCAAATTCAAACTGAAGTGTGAATCAAGAATCGTATGCGAAGCAATAAGCGCCAAATTAGTTTATCTGACATGAAAGACTCATTCTATCAAACTGGAATAGTGGACTGGCACATCAGCCCGCGCTTGGGCAATGAAACGCATGAAGATGGGGATGCCGACACCACAGTCATGACCGCGCGTCCAGAATTAAAACGTCCGCCGATGTACGCTGTTGTTTTAATGAACGATGATTACACCCCAATGGACTTTGTTATTGAAATTTTACAACAATACTTTGCTTTGAATCTTGACCAAGCCACTCAAGTAATGCTAACTGTACATTATGAAGGAAAAGGTGTTGCAGGGGTTTATCCGCGGGACATTGCGGAGACGAAAGCAAATCAAGTCAATAATTACGCTCGGTCACAAGGTCATCCTTTGCTTTGTCAGATAGAGCCCAAAGATTAAGGGGGTTGCATGCTCAGTCGTCAATTAGAAGTATCATTACGTTTGGCTGTCAGCATGGCTCGTCAAAAGAGACATGAGTTTTTGACGGTAGAACATTTATTATTGGCTTTACTGGATAATGACTCTGCTGTGAATGCATTGAAAGCATGCGGCGCAGACATTATCCTGCTTCGAAAAGAACTTGAAGAATACGTAGAACAGCATACTCCTAAACTTGGTGAAAACAGCGATCAAGCACCGCACCCTACAGAAAGCTTTGACCGCATATTGCAGCGCGCAATTTTTCATGTGCAGTCCAGCGGCAGTGACCGGACTGTAGAAGGTGCGGATATTTTGGTTGCAATGTATTCAGAACGTGATTCTTTTGCAGTGTACCTGCTGAAGCGCCACCAAATTAACCGACTGACTTTAACCCAATACCTTTCTCATGGCACACGCAAAGACGAAGCGCCGCAGGAAGAGGAAATTGAAGAGCTGGATGGTGAAACCGCATCTTCGGCCAATGCTGGCCCGCTTGAGCTGTATACCACCAATTTAAATGCGGAAGCTCAAAAGGGTAAAACTGACCCGTTGATTGGTCGTGAAAAAGAGATTGAACGCGCTGCGCAAATTCTTTGCCGCCGCCGTAAAAATAATCCGCTGCTGGTGGGTGATCCGGGTGTAGGCAAAACCTCAATTGCTGAAGGGTTAGCATGGCTAATTGTGAACGGCAAAGCGCCGAAACCTCTAGAAAATGCAGAAGTCTACAGCTTGGATATTGGCGCATTGGTGGCGGGTACAAAATATCGGGGCGATTTTGAAAAACGCTTAAAACAATTGCTGAATGCTTTGAAGAAAAAGCCGGAAGCAATACTGTTTATTGATGAAATTCATATGATTATTGGTGCCGGCTCAAGCATGGGCAGCACCATGGATGCCTCGAATCTGATCAAACCGGCTTTGGCAAATGGAACGTTGCGCTGCATTGGCTCGACGACATTTCAAGAATATCGTCAAGTCTTTGAAAAAGATCATGCTTTATCACGCCGATTCCAAAAAATTGATGTGAATGAGCCTTCTATTTCAGAAACGATTGATATTCTGCGCGGTTTGAAAACCAAATTTGAAGATTTTCATCACGTGAAATATGATGATTTAGCCTTGGTTTCAGCAGTTGAGCTGTCTGCAAAATTTATTAATGACCGCTTCTTGCCTGATAAGGCCATCGACGTGATTGATGAGGCGGGTGCGCAGCGCCGATTAAAAGCAGAACAGGACGATACGCTGATTACGGTAGAAAATATTGAGGATATCGTCTCGAAAATTGCCCGTATTCCGCCAAAGACTGTGTCTAAAGATGATAAGACTGTTCTGGAAAATCTGGAACGCGATTTGAAGCGTGTTGTGTTTGGCCAAGATGAAGCAATTGAAGCGCTGGCTTCTGCGATTAAGCTTTCACGTGCAGGCTTGAAATCTCCTGACAAACCGGTCGGCAGTTTTGTTTTTGCCGGCCCAACAGGTGTCGGTAAAACAGAAGTCACTAAGCAATTAGCGAAATTGCTGGGTGTGGAACTTGTGCGTTTTGATATGTCTGAATATATGGAGCGTCATGCTGTATCACGCTTAATCGGTGCGCCTCCAGGCTATGTTGGTTTTGATCAAGGCGGTTTGCTGACAGATGCGATTCATAAAAATCCGCACTGCGTATTGCTGCTGGATGAAATTGAAAAAGCGCATCCGGATGTCTTTAATTTACTGCTGCAGATTATGGATCATGGTTCATTGACTGATAATAATGGCCGAAAATCTGATTTCCGCAATGTGGTTTTAGTTCTGACCACCAATATTGGCGCAGAAAGCATTTCCCGTGTCAGCATTGGCTTTAAAGAACAAGACAACAGTAAAGACAATCAGGATGCAATGAAAAAAGCATTCTCTCCTGAATTCCGCAACCGTCTAGACAGCGTGATTCAGTTTAAAGCCTTGCCAACAACGGTCATTGAAAATGTCGTGGATAAGTTCTTAACAGAGCTCCAAGCGCAATTAGATGATAAAAAAGTCATTCTGGAAGTGGATCAATCTGCGCGTGAATGGATGGCCGAGAACGGTTACGACCGTTTGATGGGCGCGCGTCCAATGCAGCGTTTAATTCAAGAGCACTTGAAAAAACCGCTTGCAGAAATGATCTTGTTCGGTGAGTTGGCGGAGCATGGCGGCAATGTTGCCGTTTCTGTGAAAAAAGAGAACGGCAAAGCAGTGGGCTTAAAACTCGAAGTGTTTGAAGATCAAACTGCTGAGCCTGCCTAAAATAACGGCTTTTTGAAAATAACCCGTGGCGAACACGGGTTATTTTTTTGCATTCACATCTTATGAGTTCTGGCTGAAATGCCGTTGGGTCGCTAAGTACTGGTTATGGATATTCAAATTTCGAAAGTCATCACAACCTTCCTGTTGTTCGCTGTTACAGCTGTGATGGAAATTCTGGGCTGCTATTTTCCCTATTTAATTCTGAATCAAGGGCGAAGCCAGTGGCTGTGGCTGCCGACAGTATTGGCGCTGGCAGTATTTGTCTGGCTGTTGACATTGCATCCTGCCGCATCGGGGCGGATTTATGCAGCCTATGGCGGAATTTATATTTTTTCCGCATTAATGTGGCTGCGCTTTGTGGATCAAATCAGCTTGACTCGATGGGACTTGGTTGGCGGCGCAGTAGTATTGATTGGCGCTGCGGTGATTATTTTACAGCCGCAGGGCTTGATCCGGTAATATTAAAGTAAACTGGTCAGTCTTGAGCTAAAAGGTATAAAGCCTCAGTTGCTGAAGTAACCGAGGCTTTATTTTGGGCATGGATAGCATTTTTTAAAAGTTGCATTCACTATTTTTGATGGAATATCGATATACATGCTTCTCAGAAGAAAGCGTCATGTTGGCCGAATAGGGATTTTTACGCTGAAATTCATGTTCAAACAGCAAATGGCAATTTTGCAGAGTATTCTTTTTCAGCATGTTTTGAATGTCTTTAATGCCTATGCTTTTTTCAAATTGTGTAAAATCTGATGTTGTAATAATGCCTTCTACCTGCATTTGATTTGCGCTGATCTGATATTTTTCCATCAGCATATTTTGGTCAATTTGAAAGGGAAGTGTGCGTGAATCTTCATCACTGATTGCATCTAAAATTTCATTTAATGCAGCGGCATTTTGAATCATGTAACGGCTGTCTAAAATCTGTTTGTTTACTAAATATTGATCAAGTTCGGTTGGCGTTGCCATAACAGCGGCAGGTATTAAAACCAGAGCACTCAAGCCAGGCAATAAAGTTTTTAAACCCATTTTTAAATCACTTATAAAAGTTATGGTTTTATTAAAGCATGCAAAAACAAAAAAAGCACCCGAAGGTGCTTCATTTATGTGAGTAAAAACTTAGTCTTTTTTAAGATTTTCGTTAATCAGGAATTCAACTAGCGCTTTTTGCGCATGCAGGCGGTTTTCCGCTTCATCCCAAACCACAGCATTTTTATGGTCAAGCATGTTTTCAGAAATTTCTTCGCCGCGGTGAGCAGGCAGGCAGTGCATAAATAAGCAATTTGAATGCGCCAAATCCATTAAGCGTTCATTGACTTGATACTCTGCAAAAGCTTTTTCACGGATTTTCTGCTCTTCTTCTTGGCCCATGCTTGCCCATACGTCAGTGACGATCAAATCTGCATTGACCGCAGCATCTTCAGCTGAGTTGACGAGTTCTACGCAATGCGCAAATTCAGAGAGGAACTGTTCTTTAGGCTCATAGCCTTTAGGCGAAGCGATTTTTAATTTAAAGCCCCACATATGAGCAGCTTCAATATATGAGTTGCACATATTGTTGCCGTCACCAATCCAAGCCACTGTTTTTCCTTCGATTGAGCCGCGGTGTTCAACAAAAGTCTGAATGTCTGCCAATAATTGGCAAGGGTGGTGGTCATCAGTCAAAGCATTGATCACAGGAACCGTAGAATATGATGCAAAGCGCTCAACAATATCGTGGCCAAAAGTACGGATCATCACAATATCAAGCATGCTTGAAATCACGCGTGCAGAATCCTCAATCGGTTCGCCGCGGCCCAGCTGAGTGTCGCGTGATGATAGAAAGATCGCGCTGCCGCCAAACTGGCTCATGCCTGCTTCAAACGATACACGGGTACGGGTGCTTGATTTTTCAAAAATCATGCCCATTACTTTACCAACGAAAGGCTGGAATACTTCATTGTTGTGCTGTTTGCGCTTCAGTTCTATTCCGCGCTGCACAATTTGGTTAAGTTCTAAAGTCGATAAATCGCGTAAAGTAAGAAAGTGACGCAGAGCCATGATTACTCCACAATAATTGCTGAATCAAAAATAAACAACAATTAGTTGTTGGTTGGTTAAAAGAAAAGGAGAATCGAATACTCTATACCAAATATATGCAAAATTGCAAAAAAACTAAGGCTTTTGATGACCGTCGAGGAATCGATCTACGCAATACTCGATGTGATTGATCGCTTCTTGCTCATTTATGACCAGGTCAACACCTAAAATAATGCGCCATTCATAGTCGCGAAGAATTCCAAAGTACAGCATTGCTGAATTGTTGGGGTGCGGACAGTTTAAATCACCGTCTTCATGTGCTTTAGCCAGAGCTTTTGCAATTGTCATTTGGATCATTTTTGCACCATTTTCATGAATATATAGTGCAAGAGTTGAATCCTTTTGAGTTTGATTCAGGACAAGGCGAATGAAGGCAATGTTTTTTGGCTGAATAATATGTTTTAAAAAATTGCTTAAAATTCGAATT
The DNA here is from genome assembly GCF_000368865.1 of Acinetobacter bouvetii DSM 14964 = CIP 107468. Classification (GTDB taxonomy): domain Bacteria; phylum Pseudomonadota; class Gammaproteobacteria; order Pseudomonadales; family Moraxellaceae; genus Acinetobacter; species Acinetobacter bouvetii. Next base: position 322,225 of record NZ_KB849727.1, on the reverse strand, counting down.
AAATAGCTGCGCAATTCTTCAGGTTCAGACATGCATGCCAAACTGATGTCTTTATAAAATTGTTCACGCCGATAATCACAAATGGCCTTAAATAAGCCTTCTTTGTTGCCAAAATATTTGTAGATAGAGGCTTTGGAGCCGCCGCCGGCATGGTTGACGATGTCATCTAAAGATACTGCTTCATAACCATTTTTTACGAATAGCTCATTTGCACTTAATAAGAGTGCAAAACAACGTTCATGACCACGTTTGGTTTGCGGTAAATCACGTGCGATAGGTTCGAGTTGAGCTAAATCGTGCATATGGGGAATAATGTTATCTGCCTGCAAAAACTGCTTCAATTATAGCAAAGCTTTGAATAAGTTTCTGTAATTACAGGTGTACGCCAGATGATTATGCTGTAACGAAATAATATTATATATTTCATAAATATTTGACTAAAGTTTTAGAGTAATAATTCTAATGGGTCATAGCGGGCGAAATAATTATGGTTATACTCAAGCCTCAATAAATAAAGTGACCACTGTGGAAAGGAATATGACACAACAAACGTCTGCAGGCTTAAGATTTAGACAAGCACTGGAAGTGGAAAAACCATTACAAATTATCGGCACAGTCAACGCTTATGCAGCCATGATGGCCAAACAGGCCGGCTATAAGGCGATTTATGTTTCGGGCGCCGGTGTCGCGAACTATTCTTATGGCTTGCCTGACCTTGGCATGACCAGTTTGGACAATGTTCTTGAAGACGTCCGCCGCATTACCGAACGTGTAGACACGCCGCTTTTAGTTGACATCGATACAGGCTGGGGCGGCGCATTCAATATCGCGCGCAGCGTCAAGCAAATGATCGCTGCAGGCGCGGCGGCAGTGCATATCGAAGACCAAGTGGCGCAGAAACGCTGCGGCCACCGTCCCAACAAAGAAATTGTCACGCAGCAGGAAATGGTCGACCGCATTAAAGCCGCGGTAGATGCGAAAACCGATTCAGACTTTGTGGTGATGGCGCGTACCGATGCGCTGCAAAAAGAAGGCTTGCAGGCAGTGATTGACCGCGCCTGCGCCTGCGTAGAAGCGGGCGCCGATGCCATTTTTGCTGAAGCCATGACCGACATCACCATGTACAAAACCGTCTGCGATGCGGTAGGCGTGCCTGTTTTGGCCAACATCACAGAGTTTGGCGACACGCCTTATTACACGGTAGATGAACTGGGCGAACAGGGCATTTCAATGGTGCTGTATCCGCTCTCTGCGACACGCGCCATGCAGAAAGCTGCGCTGGAAGTGATGCATTCGATCCGCAAAGACGGCACGCAAGTGAATGTGCTGGACAAAATGCAGCCGCGCAAAGAATTGTATGAATTTCTCGATTACCACACCTTTGAAAATACGCTGGATAAACTGTTCAAATAAATCATTCAAAAAGGAGAATTGAAAAATGGCTGAAGGAAAAGTACTCACAGGCGCTGGCCTGCGCGGACAAGTGGCAGGAAAAACCGCACTTTCAACTGTAGGCAAAAGCGGTGCAGGCCTCACGTACCGCGGCTATGACGTTCAAGACTTGGCTGAGAACTGCCAGTTTGAAGAAGTGGCTTACCTGATTTTCTTTGGTGAATTGCCAACCGCAGAACAGCTGGCTGCATATAAAGCAAAACTGAAATCACTGCGCCAATTGCCGCAAGCGCTCAAAGAAGTGTTAGAGCGCATTCCTGCGGATTCACACCCGATGGATGTGATGCGCACAGGCGTTTCCATGCTCGGCAACATAGAAACAGAACAATCCTTTGCAGAACAGCAGGACGCAGCAGACCGCATTTTGGCAACGCTGCCAGCGATCATCTGCTACTGGTACCGCTTCAGCCATGACGGCGTGCGCATTGAAGAAAATACCGATGATGACTCTATCGGCGCGCAATTCCTGCATTTGCTACGCGGTGAAAAACCAAATGAATTGCATGAGCAGGTGATGAATGTATCGCTGATTCTATATGCAGAGCATGAATTCAACGCATCGACCTTCACCGCACGTGTATGCGCATCCACCTTATCCGATATGCATTCATGCATCACCGGTGCAATTGGTTCACTGCGCGGTCCATTGCATGGCGGCGCGAATGAAGCGGCGATGGAAATGATTGAAAACTGGACGTCGCCTGAAGAAGCAGAACGTGAAATGCTGGGCAAGCTGGAACGTAAAGAAAAGATCATGGGCTTTGGCCATGCGATCTATAAAGACAATGATCCGCGCAACGGCATCATCAAAATCTGGTCAGAGCGCTTAGCCAAAGATGTGGGCGATACGGTGCTTTATCCAGTATCCGTGCGCTGTGAAGAAGTGATGTGGCGCGAGAAGAAACTGTTCTGCAATGCAGACTTCTTCCATGCATCGGCTTACCACTTCATGGACATTGCGACCAAACTGTTCACGCCCATCTTCGTGATGAGCCGGGTAACCGGCTGGGCGGCGCATGTGATGGAGCAGCGTGCAGACAACCGCATTATCCGTCCAAGTGCGGATTATACCGGTCCTGAACTGCGTAAAGTGGTGCCGATTGCAGAGCGTTCAGCAGCCTAGTTTTGAACTAACCGCCCATGAATAATTAAAAGAGCCTCTTCGGAGGCTTTTTTAATTTTTTATTTCCCCAATAGAACAGGGTCTTCAATGTTGTAGCCGCGTTCAAAGGGAATGCCTAGGTATTGTACAGTAACAAAGATATAAGGCCGGTTGGGCACTTTATAGGTTTTTGAAATTTTAAGCCCTTCCTTATAGCTCACTGCTGTTTGTACGGTACTGCTGTATTTTGGACTTTTGACTAAATACTGGTAGCTCCATTTATCAATAGTTTCTTGCGGGTCAAACCATGCTTTGGCTGTGCCGTTGATTGAAGTGATTAATTGAATGGAAACATTGCTGTTGTGAATTGGAACAAGCTTGACTAGCCGAGTTTTAATTTTGGCAATTTCTTTATCAAACAGTGTACTGTCTTGATCATAGTCTATGCGGTTTGTTTTGGGATTGATGTAAAGTGATTTAACGGAGACTAATTGTTTGGGTTGCTGAGCATTTAATTGGTAATAATAAAGCTGAGGCAGGCGGCCGCGGCCATCTTCAAAGTGGCGCATAACATATATTTTTTGAGCTTTTTGATCTAAACCAAGCACTTCAATAAATTGAGGGCCGCCTACAGTTGCATAGGCTGAAAAAGAAATACAGCAGAGCATCATCGTACTGGAAATAACATTTAGTCTATCCATGGCACATCCAAATTTACTGCTTTAAGTTAAATATAGCGGATTATTGCTGTGCGGCATGTTAAAAATTATTATGAGAAACCACACGATGAGCTATGCCAATGTATTTGCTGTGCCAACCAAATGTAAAACTTCCTTCGCTGTCAGTGCTGTCAGCTGGTCTAAGCGCTCAATGGGGCTTCCATCTAAAAAATATTTAAAATTATAAAATTGATTTTTAAATAAAATTGAAATGTAGAAAGTTCCCTCAGGTTTTTCGGCTGTTGCACTGCCGCCTGGCTTAAGTAAGCCGGTGCAGGCAACAATAAAATCGGCTTGCGTAAACAAATTTTTACCATGCTCAGCCATGGCTTGGGTGACTTCAGCAGACTCTGCTGTATAGGCATCAATGAATGACGGCACAATATGCAAGATCGAAATTTTGATGCTTGGATCGTAGCTGACTAAACCGCCAAGCAGAATATCAGCACCGCTATTTTTATAGATAGAAAATTGGCTTGCTAGATATCCCGAACTGGCACTTTCAATAAAGGCGATCGTCAGTAAATTCTGTTCAAGCGCATCGCAGCATTGTTTTAGAATCATTGTTTCCCCAAACTGCATGAATGATAGACGGTGAAGATGGAAGGAGAATTTTAAAAGATTTCTAGGTGAAAAGTCATGAATTGATGAGAATTTTTAGAATGGAATAATGTGAAAAAAGAAGAATCATCAGCTTTATTCTTTGGCCATTATCAATTGTATATTTGCTGTTCGAAAAAGAAAAATAAAGGTTTTATCAGGCGCTGAACAGTGGTAAAAGTGGAAATAAAGTGCATTTTGAATATAGGTGGCCACAATGAAAACAACTGTAAAATATGTCGTATTGAAAAGCTTGGACTATCAGCTGGGAACACCGTTGTTTCAAGAAGAGTTGAATGCAGACAGTCAATATTTTGATCAAATTCCAGCAGAAATCACCTACCAAAATCATAAATTTAAAGTTAAAAGTAAAGAATTAAAAAGATTGTATTTGGCTGAAGAGCTAGAAGAGACTCAAACGATTATTGTTAAAGTTGTCGCTGAACAATAATTGAACATATTTCAAAAAAGCCTCGTGTGATTGAGGCTTTTTTTAGGAAATCTTTATGAATTTGGGGTTTATGTGTTTTTTTTTATAATTTTATGAGGCATATATTAGTGTAATTATATAGTTTTTTAAGTTAATGCTTCGATTTAATCAAATCAGCATTCAATATATTTAAACTCATGACATTCAGGCTTGCTTAAAAAGCATACTGTTTGTATGGGTTTTGTGATAGTTGTGTATAATTAGCTTTCAAAGTGTGATGTTGAGTAAGAATAGAAAAAAAAATTGCTTTATAATTCGCAAGTAATTTAGCGGTATGTGATTATGGATATTTTAAAATTTATTAGAAGTTTTAATACTGTCGGTACATACTTAGTTCTTGCAATTTTACTTTTAGCTTTTTTGATTATTTATTTTTATTTAATTAATCCAGCTTAATAACTTATTGTAATAAGACTAAAGAAACCTTAGCGATAGTAGCCAGAAAAAAAGAGCTGTATTTTTGATACGGCTCTTTTTTATTTTAAATTATTATTTATCAGTGTCTTATGGTTGGTGAGCTTTATCTGACATGGTCAAAATAGGATTGCTTATTATAATTATTTATTTTAAGTAATCAGAAATATATTTTATTCACATTAATTGATTATTTTATGCTGAAGATTTTTTTATTTTGGAAGTTTGATTTTTAATTTCTATATATGCTGTGTTTATAATTTTCAGGGTGTTATTTTTTAATAATTAAATATTTGATTACTGATTTTTCATGGCTTATAATTTAAATATTAATAATTATTGGGAGTTCTTTAAATTTAAAAAAATTAAAAACATATACAATAAGGACTCCCCGAAATTAAAAAAATTGTCTACAATCATGTAAATTTTAAAACCTTATCAAAGGCATTTCTATGAAAAATTTAAAAGCAAGCCTCATTGTTTTAGCAGCCGCAGTATCATTGAGTTTGGCTGCGTGCAGTAAAAAGCAGGAAGAACAGTCACCTGCGGAGCCAGCCGCAGTAAGTGAGACGGTGGCTGTGACCTCTATTGAAGTAAGTCCAGATATGATTGATGCTGCGCCATTAGAGCAAGAGGGTTCTGCTGCCAGTGAAGCTTCAGTAAAATAATGAATTGAATATTATGAATAAAAAGGCCCATTTTAGGGCTTTTTTATTATATTTATTAATGTAAAAATATTTTAATTATACGGCGGTTTAAACCGCAAGTAAGATCAAACACAATGCTTAATTTGTGCAGCATTATTCCATTTTAAGCTGTGTTTGCGATTTTTAACGGATTAATCCAAAATGAATGCGATATCACTTTAAAACTTTAGGGTAAGCAATGAAAAAAATAGTTTTACTTTCTATGGCTGTTCTTACTTTATCAGCATGCTCTGCCACAAATACAAACACTGCAAATTTGCCGAAAGTTGGGATTGCTAATCCTGCAAGTGAATACTGTGTAAAGCAGGGCGGAAAAGTTGAAATTAAAAATGATAAAAATGGTCAAGTCGGATATTGCCATTTGAAAAATGGAACAGCTGTTGAAGAGTGGGCTTTTTTTCGAGCGAATCAGCAAACCCGCTGTTTGCCGGAAGAAGCACAAAAATTGGTCGGTCAGTCTGGTTTAACAGCTGCTCAAATCAAACAGCTCACTCATTCTGAAATTGTCCGCATTGTCGCGCCAAATCAGCCAGTTACCATGGATTATCTTGATAATCGTGTGACAGTCATGATTGATCCTGTTACGCATAAAATATCTCAAGCGTCTTGCGGCTGATCCAAGATTTGCGAGTGTTGCCGCATTTTAAATGCAGTTTAGCCTTGGGGGAACTTTAGTTGAGTTCATGATTATTGACTCTCAAGGCGATTCAAACTGATTAATGCATTACTTTATGAACAAAAATTTAACGATCTTCAGATCAGGAAGATATCTAGTCTGATTTGAAGGCAGATGATGGAAAGCACATAAAGATGCCTGTAAGTTTTTGGTTTATTTAGTCTGTTCGCTAATTGTGATGAAAATTGGGCACATCGTTCATTACTTTTTCTTTGAAAAAACAGCTGTTGAACATTCGATTTATTGCACCTTGCATGCTTTGGCGTACCAATTTTAGATCTGTTGCGGCCCTAAGTGCATCACGGATATAAAAGCTCTCGTTAGAGGGCTTTTTACGTTGCCATTAAAATGTAATGCTGAACAGATATAACAAGATGTCCTTTTTAGGCAAAATTCAATGAAATCTTGGTGTGCGGTTCTGCCAATAAATAATTTAGCCCATTGAGATGGATTTAAACGCTTCTATTGCGCGTAAGCGTGAATATTTTAAATCTACAATTGGCCTTGGGTAATGAAGAGTATGATCATCAGGGGCGTATGCAAAAGGGTCATGAATCCGTTTTGTATCCAAATGCGCCAATTCGGGCAGCCATGCGCGGATATAGTCTCCATGGGGATCAAATTTTTGAGATTGGCTCACAGGATTAAAAATACGGAAATAAGGTACTGCATCCGTACCTGTTGATGCACACCACTGCCAGCCGCCATTATTTGCGGCCAAGTCGCCATCAATTAAGTGCTGCATGAACCACTTTTCACCTAAGCGCCAGTCAATCAATAAATTTTTACTGAGAAACATTGCTGTAATCATGCGGACTCGATTATGCATCCAGCTGGTCTGCAGCAATTGACGCATTCCGGCATCAACAATAGGAATACCGGTCAAACCTTGCTGCCATGCCGTCAGATCATCATGGTCATAGCGCCATTGCAGTTTTTGCGTGTCTTTTTTAAAGGGAAGATGTTTGGAGACAGCCGGAAAGTGAAACAGGATATGCTGATAAAATTCGCGCCACAGCAATTCATCAAGCCAAGTTTGCTGTCCAATATTGTCCAGATAAAAGTTTCCGCGTTGCTGTCTGAAAAGAGCCTGCAGGCATTGCCGGATCGAAACCATGCCGATATTTAAATAGGCTGATATTCTGCTGGTGCCATTTTGATGCGGGAAATCCCGCTGTTCTTTATAAAGTGCTAAATCTTCTTGAATAAATTGATCCAGAAGGTCTAAGGCATATTGTTCGGACACAGGCCAGAGCGCCTGTAAGGGATCGTCCAAATAAAATTCGGCAAGGTCGGCCTGCTTTAAATTTTCAGGAAGATCTAAGTTTATGGTTTGCTGCTTTTGCACTGCGGGAAAAATGGACGGCAGGCTTATGCTCAGCTGTTCATAACAGCTTTTTTTGAAAGCGCTGAAAACTTGATAAGGCTGATTGGATTTATTTAAGATTGAACCGAGAGTGAAAATTGTACGGTCAGTATATTGTTTAAATGGAATAGCGGCCGATGCGAGGGCTTGATGAACCTGCCGGTCTCGCAACTGTTCATTAACGCCTGTTTCGCAATTGGCATGCAGGCACTGAGCTCTTAAATGGATACACAGCTCTTTTAACTGTTGCGGGATATTTTTCCAGAGCGGCGCATGCAGAATAATCAGCGGTATATTCAATGTTTGCAGCTGATGCTTTAAGCAGTCCAGCTGCCGCAAATAGAATTGGCATTTAACAGGCGCATCATCATGCAGCATGGATTGCTCTGGAGAAATAAATACAATGGCTGCGCAAGGACCGGCTTGAGCAGCATGCCAAAGCGCAGTCTGATCGGCTATGCGCAAATCTTGCCGAAACCAGATTAATTGCATAGAACAGCAGCCTAAATATCAGAAGTTTGCAAAGAGTATATCCAAATTTAGGGCTGAATGAGACACACAGGCGGGACAAAAGTTCTAAATATTGAATAAATTACGCTTAAGTAGAGCGTTATTCACTGTTTAAAACAATGAAATTAAAAATCAATATTGCCCGCATTTTGTCTGAAATTCATCAAGCAAGAGCTAGGATCGGAAAATTGATTAAAAGAATAAATAGGCAGGCATCAAATAAAACATTAAAAGAAATTATTTTTCAGGCCGAAGTATCTTTTTTAAATATTCCCAATTTGTTGATATCCAGCAGATAAATGAGCCAAGGGTTACCAGGATAGCGCCATGCCAGAAAGCGGCCGCTAAATGGGTCTGCAGGATCAGCATCGAAAACACAGAAGATATTAATGGGCTGAAATAAGACAGTGTTACTAACAGTGTAATGTTGCCCTTAATGATGCCGATATTCCATGCTGCATAACCCAACGCTGTGACGATTGAGACAGCCAGCATGCAAAATAGGGTGTCCAATTCTAAGGATGGAAGTACTGGCATGCTGTGCAGAAAATACATTTTTGACCAAAGCACAGCAGTAATGACGATAAAGAATAGGGCAATCGGGTTATGGCCATTGCTGTATTTTTTGGTTATTACACAATATAAAGACCATAAAGCCGCACCCAAAAATGCTAAAAAATAGCTGACGGGATTGGCCATAATGTTATCGAATACCGATGTCCAGCTGAAAGCACCATTGCCTGTTTGAATTAAAACAATGCCGCTCAAACTGACAGCTAATCCTAAAATTACAAAGGGATTAAATTTTAATTCTTTAAAGAGAATTAGCGCAGCGATAGTCATGCTGGGCCACAAATAATTGACTAAACTGATTTCAATGGCCTGTTGAGGGCTTTGCGCTAAGGCAATGGCATAAGAAAAGCATAATTCATAAACAACGAATAAAATTGTGGCAGATATGAAATATTTTTTGGGAATGACTTTTAAATTAGGAATGCGGAATAAAATCAGCAAAATAATAGCGCTGAAGCTGTACATAAAAGCAACAGCATAATCGGGTCCAATGCTGGAGCTGATACGCTTGAGCAGGCCAACAATCGCGGACCATTGCAAAATTGCACTAAAACCAATTAGTGTTGCAAGATTTTTAGACATTCTAAGGCTCAATACATTGAGATGAAAAGCTAACAGCACTGTTGCAGCTGCAGGCGGCAGAATATATGCCGCTGGTATAGGACTTAATCTGAAAAACAAGCGCCATTTTTTGCATGATCAGATTTTTCAAAAGTAATTTTAGTATACTGAAATTGATACTAAAAATATCTAAATAGAAGGTGTTTTTTAGGTTCCTGTGTTTTTCCAGTTGCATGAATAGAAAAATGAAACAACTTGGAATTCACATTATAAGACTGGAAAATGTTAAATATATCACTATTAATTTTATAAATATCCATTTTTCAATAAATAGGTCTAAGCTATTAAAACAGAAATCAAAACAGTCCATTCACCTATATTATTTAAAATAGGAATAGAGTTAGTACAATGCCAGCAGATAGCTTGAAATCTAAACGCCCGCTGTATATCCCGTATGCAGGAAATACATTGCTTGAATTGCCGCTTTTGAACAAAGGTTCAGCGTTCACAGCAGATGAGCGTAAAAATTTTAATTTACATGGTCTTATTCCGCATGTGGCCGAAACCATTGAAGAGCAGAGCCAGCGCTCATATCAGCAGTATTGCGCATTTAATGATGCGATTAACAAGCATATTTATCTTCGAAACATTCAAGATACCAATGAAACGCTGTTTTATCATTTAATTGAAAATCATCTGACTGAGATGATGCCGATTATCTATACCCCAACCGTTGGTGAGGCATGTCAGCGCTTCTCAGATATTTACCGCCGTCACCGCGGGATCTTTATTTCTTATCCAGACCGAGATCAAATTGATGACATTTTGCATAATGTCAACCGGCGCAATGTGAAGGTCATAGTCATTACTGATGGCGAGCGCATTTTAGGATTGGGCGATCAAGGAATTGGCGGGATGGGGATTCCAATTGGCAAGCTGTCCCTCTACACCGCATGCGGCGGCATTAGTCCTGCGTACACTTTGCCAATTACCTTGGACGTTGGCACGAACAATCAGCAGTTGCTCAATGATCCGATTTATATGGGCTGCAGACAGCCGCGTATTTCAGGTGAAGAATATTATAATTTTGTTGATATGGTCATTGAGGCGATTCAGCGCAGATGGCCGGAAGCGTTAATTCAGTTTGAGGATTTTGCACAGAAAAATGCAATGCCTTTGCTTGAAAAATACCGCGACAAAATTTGCTGCTTCAATGATGATATCCAAGGCACGGCTGCAGTATCGGTCGGCAGTCTGATCGCAGCTTCACGCGCTGCTAAAAAGCAGTTAAAAGATCAAGTCATTGCATTTTTAGGTGCTGGATCTGCGGGCTGCGGTATTGCTGAGCAAATTATTGCACAGATGACCGCTGAAGGTTTAAGCGATGCTGAAGCGCGCAAACGCGTATTTATGGTTGACCGCTTTGGCTTGATTACTGAAAATCAGCCTAATTTATTGGATTTTCAGCGTAAATTGGCGCAAAAGCCTGAGGAAGTTGCAAAGTGGGGCAATGCCGATGAAATCATCTCGCTGTTGGATGTTGTTAAAAATGCCAAACCTACTGTGCTGATTGGGGTATCTGGCCAGCCTGGACTGTTTACAAAAGAAGTAATTGAAACCATGGCGGATCATTGCGACAGCCCAATTGTGCTGCCGCTGTCTAATCCGACTTCGCGGGTGGAAGCTGTGCCTGCGGATATTATTGAATGGACGAAGGGCAAGGCGCTTATTGCGACAGGCAGTCCATTTGCACCAGTGATATATCGAGATCGCATGTATAATATTTCGCAATGCAATAACTCATATATTTTCCCAGGCATTGGGCTAGGCGTTATTGCGTCTGGCGCTAAACGAGTGACAGACAATATGCTGATGGCTTCGAGCAATGCCTTGGCAGACTGTTCACCTAAACTGCAGGATCCGAATGCAGATTTGTTGCCGGATTTAAGTCAAATCCAGCAGATTTCAAAAGTAATTGCGGTGAAAGTCGCGCAAGCGGCGATGCAGGATGGTGTAGCGCCAATGATGGATTTGATCGATTTACAGCAGAAAATTGAGGCGAATTTCTGGAAACCGGAATACCGCCAATATCATCGTGTGCCGTTTTAATGAACAGGCCGTTGAATGCTGCTAGGTCGTAAACCTTTAGGCTGGCATAAATCCCGGATAACAAAAACCGCTTTAAATTAAAGCGGTTTTTGTTATTTACGGCGAATGGCATAGAAGTTTAACTTAAGCTTTATGATTCAAGTTCTATATAAAAACGTAAATCTTTCAAATATAAATATGGGCAAGCAGAGTATTGGTGCAGCTAAATTCGAACTGTATATAAATTGGAAATGCTGACTTAAATACAATCTTACATCATTAGCAGACACGGTTTCGGCCTTCATTTTTAGCTTGGTACAGTCGGTTATCTGCCTGTTTAAAGGCTTCCTTAACATCATTAGAATCATGCGGCCAATATGAGATGCCAATTGAAATGGTAATCGGTGTAGGCATAGCTGCCGTTATTTCCTCGATGTTCTTGCGAAGGCGTTCAGCTGCTTTAAACACGACCGCTTTATCTGTAGCCGCCATTAACACTGCAAATTCTTCACCGCCCATCCGGCAGCAGATATCATTCTCTCTAAAGTTTTTCTTCATTTGCTCTGCAAGAACTTTCAGCATGTGATCGCCTTGGTCATGTCCAAAATTATCATTCACAGCTTTAAAGAAATCGATATCTATCAGTAAAATTGCAAATTCAGTACCTGTATTCTGCAATTCTTCTAAAAACAGCTGCATCCCCCGGCGGTTATGCAGCCCCGTTAATGGATCTGTATTCACATGTAAATTCAATTCGGAAATCTTGTCTTTGAATTTTTTAGAACTGAACAGCAAGGCAGTACGAAAGCGCATGACTTCAAAATACCAAGGATTGATGTTTTGAATCTCTTGCTCCGTCTCAGGCTTGCTAAGCATGCCAGCCATTTGCGCTAGGCCATGCAAAGGTGAGGAAATATATTGGGTAATTTTCCAGATAATAAAAAACAGAATCATATAGAAAATAAAAATGCCAAAAGCGACCTTAATAATAATGGCATTGGCTTGTTCAAATAATTCCTCGGTTGGCTGCTGGGAAACCACTAGCCAATTGACGCTTGGAATATGCGCAAAACCTGCCAAATTATTAACCCCTTCGCTATTTACCAGTTGAATATGGCCACTTTTGTGCTTGCTCATATAAGCCAAGCCTGTATTGACTTCAATGGTTTCACCAATACGTTTGATATTGGGGTGGAAAATAATCTTATTATTGTTATCAATGACATACATATAGCTGTTTTTATAAGAATACGTTGTCGATAAGATTTGGCTGATGAGATTTTTTTTATGCAAATACAGAGATCCTGTAATCATGCCTAAGTATTGCTGATCGGGGCTGTAAATTGGCTGTGACATAAGCACAATCAGGTTATTTGCAATGGATTTGTAAGGCGTGGAAATGTAGGTCTTTTTTGACTTTAAAGACTCTACAATTCCTACGGTTTTATATATGGTTTTGGAATCATATTTCACGTGCTGAGGTTCAAGATGCCGAATATGCGCGGTGCTGTCTATTACGCTGACAGAGTTAAAGTTATTGGATTGGTATTTTAAACGGTGCAATTCTTGCTGAATCAGCGCCTGATTAGAGAAGTCTCTACTGATGATGTTTGAACTGTACTTCAGTTCTTGAAGCATGTTGCTAAAATATTGATCGGTGCTTAAGGCAACTTTAGAGGCATACTTTTCATTGATCGACAGAGAGTTTTCCATGAGTTGAGCTTTAATCACATGATTAAGAATAAAAACGGAAACAATGAAAAGGCAAGAAACGCAAAGAATGATCAAAATTAATATGAGTCTTTGCAGATCTAATTTCAGCAGTAAAGCAATCTGTTTCAAGTGACCAGCTCTCTCAGTTCAGGTTTTAGAGATATTGCGTGTGAAAATTCATTATTCAAATGCAACCAGCTGAATAACAGGTTAATTAAATCACATAATTTGTGAATATTTTGCTTTTACTCTAATTTAAAGCCAAACTTTTCAATTGGAAATTATCTGTGGGCATAATGGTTTTTTCGATCAGCCAATGGTAGCAAATCAATTGTGCAAAAAGCTGTTCAAGCACTATTTTATCTAAGGCCATAAGTACGGGGAAGAAGCCTTCATTCGGATTACTGATTTTTCTCTTTTATAAATAAATATTTATTGAATGGATTCAAAGAAAAGATTTAGTATGTGATATGCACAGCAATAGTTGTAATGCAATCCGTGAATTTACCAGATACCCAGTATTTTTTGCTTGTTGTCCCATTCTGCTTAATATTGATAGGCGGTGTTTTTATTGCTGCTCATCTGGTTTTTAAAGCGCCAAAATATCTGTTGTGGATGGGGATCGGCTGCATTTTGCCTTATTTGGCATTAGGGCTGCAGAGCTTAATGACGAATGAGCAATTAACAGCAACAGCGCCTTGGATCGGGATTTTATATCTTGGCGGCGCATGGTCAGTTGCGCACGGCATGACAATAAAAGCGAATTCTCAGCCTAAACCCGTTCTGTCCGCGGCTGTCGTGGCTTTGGGGCTTTTGTTTCTGTTTTATTTCGCCTATGTCGATGAGCAATTATGGTTCAGGATGATCACGATCAATCTGATTATTCTATGCCTTGAGGCGCTGGCGCTTCCCGCAGTTTATGCATTATATAAAAAATCTTCCGGCTTGCTGAAACTGCTGAGTTTCAGCTATTTTCTGCTTTTTTCATATGCATCATTAAGAACACTGGCTGTCATTTTTTTTCTGCAAAATGTAGACCGCATTATGCTTTCATCTTCCTCATGGTGGATGCTGATGCTGGCGATCAATATTGTTTTAAGCTTATGGTTTGCCATCATTGTTTCCGCATCCACCATTAAGGAATTCTTTACAGTCCTGAATGAAGAGCGAATCAGAGATCCATTAACTGGGCTTTATAACAGAAGCGGTTTTTTCGAAAAATCTAAAGCATTGTTTCTTGACCCGTGTGCTGGCCATATTTATGTGGTGATGTGCGATATCGATTTTTTTAAAAGCATTAATGACACATGGGGACATGCGGCTGGGGATCAAATTTTATGCAGGGTCGCTGCGCTGTTAAGGGAAAGCATCCGTCAAAAAGACATTATTGCCCGATTTGGCGGTGAGGAATTTATTATTCTTTTTCAAAGCACGGACGAAGCATCATCTTATTATTTGGTGGAGCGGTTGCGCAGTAAGATTGAAAAGCAACTGTTTATGAATAATATCAAAGTGACAGCAAGTTTTGGTGTTGCATGTATGGCCAATGAAGAAGATTTAATGAATGCTTTGGAAATGGCGGATAAGCGGCTTTATTCTGCTAAAAATAACGGGCGTAATCGGATTTGCTTTGAGTTGTGAAAATAAAGTCTCCCTTGCCTGGACACTGAATGTCTGGGAAGAATGCCAATTTCCCTGATGCAGTAATCTGATGTTTCAGCTTATTTTTCATTATCCCGACTCAAAAACAGGGCAATGATTCAAAAAACATTATCCAATCATTGCCCTGCCTTCAGACCAGCAATCTTTATTTCAGGTACTTGCCATAAAATGCAGTCAGCTGCTCCATCACCTGTTCGACATATTCAGGCTTACAATAGGTTTCAATATGGGTGGCATTTGGAATCCTGAATAAGGTTTTGTCTTTTGTGCCGGTGGCTTTGGCAAAAGCATCTTCGGTCGTGTAAAGACTGTCTGCCTTACTGCCTGCAATCATGAGTAACGGCTGATTGATCAATTCAATTTGATCTGTGGCATCCCAGCGCATCAGGTCAAGCAAGCTGCTCATGGTGTATTTAAAGGTTGAATTTGGATGGGCATGGGTGCGCCGATAGTATTTATACCCTTGTCGGTACATCTCAGATGGCAATGCAGCGATTTGCTCATCGTTCATATAAGCATAAAGAACTTTGCCGCCTGCAATTTCCTGAGCACGGGCATTAGTGGCTTGTTTTAAACGCTGCTGAATGCTTTTTTCAAAGAGAAATATACAAAAAGAGAAAATAGATTTATATACTAATAGCTATCTATAAAAGCCATCTTTCTGTAATTTATTTGAATCATAATGTAAGGTATTGATTAATTTTATATTTAAACAGCATCCTAGAAAAAATAAGGCCTACAAAAAATATTTTTTGTAGGCTGATTTGCAGACTGTTGAACTACAAAACAGGATAAGTAAGGGTAGTTCAATATAACCTTAAAATTGTATAAGTTTTTTAAAGTACTCATTAATACAGATATATGCAGCCAATTCCAATCGAGTCCAAGTTTGGTGGATTCTACTTTTCAAGAGAAAAATGTAAAAATAGAAATTGAATGATGATTTTTCAATTACTTTAGGGGTTGATAGACTATTCAGTTGAATAGATTAAGATATGAGTTTATGGAAAAATTAGTTAGAAAAGCAAATCAAAATGACCTGAATGGCATCGCAGAAATCCATCATAGATCATTTATACGTCAAGCGGATTCCAAGCAATGGATAGCATCAACACTTGCAGCCTATCCAAGATTTTTCTGTTACTTAATTGAATTTGAAAGAACGGTTGGATACATTTTTTGGGCTCAAAAGTCGGGGTTTAGAGCTGAAGTGATACTGGAGCTGGATCAAATAGCTATTCATCCAGATTTTCAAGGGTTGGGGTTAAGTAAGAAACTAATCGTAGAGTCCATTAAAGACATTGAAAATGAATTATTGAAGAATAATCAAAAGATAAAAAGTGTACTGGTCACAACAGGAGTGAATAACTTTGCAAGAAAAATCTATGAAGATTTATTAAATGCCCAAGAAGTTGCAATTATCTCTGACTTGTATAGTGCTCCTGAGGTTTATTTAAAAGCAAATCGAGAAGATTTAGTTTTCTTGGATTAACTAGCACACTAGATGTTATCTTTAGGTAAGTTTACTGATGATCAGCTAACCAAACTAAAAGCAGATTGGCAGAGATTCAGAGTAAAGCTCAACCACCTTCGGGTGGTTTTTTAATGGGCGCAGTTTATGGAAGCTAATGACTATTCTTCTGAAAGCGTATACAAGCCACGTTTTGACATTGTTGCATAAAATCTACAAACATAGAAGAAAGTGCGCTGATTTCGATGGCTGAGTCATCATGGTAAGCATTGATTCAGTTAATCAATGTCATGATCAAAGTGAGTGATGCTTTTTATTAATGAAAAAGAGCCAAAACTCAGACGTATACGGAAATCACAAAGCAATGATGAGGAGCAGACTAGCTGGTTTAAAACATTCCAATTCTTGATTGAGTCCGGCCATCGGCCTGCAGATATTCTTCAGATGAGCTATGGCACTTTCACTGGTTATTTAAAAGCTGCTTCAAAAATCAAGCTGCAAAGCTGCGGGTACAGACAAACTTAATGCAGCAGCACAACATGCCAATGCCAAGGCATTTGCGAAATTAATTGAAGAGCTGAACCCGAGTAAAGATTAAGTATTGTTATATGGAATTGATCACGCTAATATTTAATATATATATTTTTTTTTACAAGGCTGGATAAAGTGATGAAGAAATTATTAATTGCCTCAGTCTTAATCTCTGTTTTCACGCTTGCAAATGCCGCTGAAACTTCGAGTTTCCGTGTGAATGGCGATATCGTTAGCGTTGGTGATTCAGTTGGTGTCTTGTTTCAGCGCGCTGGGAAACCTAAAAGCAGTTATACCTACCAAGTTGACACTGGCCGAAATACTACAGTAACGGCAACAGATTTTTATTACGAAATAGGAAATGAGATTTATACCGTTACTGTGCGCGAAGGAAAGGTGTTTAATATCAGCTGGGAGCGTCGCTGAGATTTTAAATGGCAAATAACTGCATTAGCTGCAATTTTAGGCGGCCTAAAGCATTATTAATCAATTGCAAAGTTGCTAGATGTAAAACGTTAACTATGGATAAGATCCAAGTAGACTGTAAAACCTCAACTATTGGTGAATACCCTAAATAATCACTAATTTAATTTCATAAACCCGCTTACGAGCGGGTTTTTTAATGCCCGAAACTTGAGGTCCCTATGTCAAAAAATCTAACTTTTAAACTTATTGATGGTGACAGTGTACGGCTTGTTGTCACTGGTTTGGAAGATATTTCCGAGCGCGGATTTGAAGTTATCCGTGAATTTGAAGGCTTTCGCGAGAATGCTTATTTAGACATAGGAGGAGTGTGGACTGGACTATTGGTTTTGGCATAATCAATTATCCAAATGGTTCCAAAGTGAAAAAAGGGGATACTTGTACACATATTCAGGCAGAAATATGGCTTAAAATGATACTGCATGGGTAGATGCTTGCTTAGATCGGGTGATTAAAGTCATTGTCAATCAAAACCAACATGAAAATTACGATGCTTAGAGTTGAATACAGGAAATTATGCCAGTGCAGCAAATCAGTTTGATCGGTGGGTTTATAACAATGGCAAAGCCATAACGGGATTGATCAATCGCCGAAAAAAAAGATTTGTTTCTTGGTTTGATCTTAGCGTTTTTTACGAGTTCAATTTTTGAAACGATATTTACAGAAACTTAAATTCCAATAATTTTCATCTTTTGAATCTATATCAGTTATTGTATTTCAGTTCTAATGAAATTAACGCATTAGAACTGAAATGATTTCAGAATTAGAAACTGTAATTTCTATCATTGCCTAGTTTTGAAAATTGAACTTCCATATCATTAAATGCATCAGTGAAGCCATCCAGTGAAACTTTATTTTCAATTAACTGTTTTTTATTATTATAGAATCGTGTAAATGCATAATTTCCACGTTTGAATTGTTTAATCAGCTCGGAACTATTTCTAAATAACCCCTCTCTTTCTTGAATAATTTCTTTGTTATCTACATGAATAAAAACAGGATTATTTTTTAATTGCTTTTCGCCGATATTTACAATGTATTGATGGTTAACATGTAAAATAGAAATAGGGCCTTTACTCATAATACAGGCTTTCATATCTTCAAATACTTTGTATTGACATTTTATTTTCCAGCTGGCGCGTTCGATCAGCTTATTTTCCATTAAGTCGATTTCAGCATTGCTGCTTGATTTGGCATTAACTTTTAATATCAAAGTAGAAAGTTGATCTTCAGATGCAGATACATTGTTTGCAGTGATGAGCATTAAAAAAAGGAAGTATAAATAATTTTTTTTACGCATAATGAAATCCCCAATATAAATAAAAGTATTTAAAAAAGGCCATAATAATCAGTAATTTTTTGATATCTATTGCTTAAAGTATCATTTTTTAAAAAAACAGCAATTTAATCTACAAATTAGTACTAAAGTATAAATTGATTCTCATTTTTCATTGTAAAATAGCGATACCATTAAGCAGGGCTAATGCTTTTAGAAAATGGTTAATGTTGTGTGATGATCATAATTTTGCTATCAGGCTGAACAGGGGATTCGATTTTGACAAAAGTGCATGCCACTGAATGTACGCAGTGTATGAATTAAGAGCTTTCATTAAGGGAGTTTCGTATAATCATGTATTAACTAAGATTTTGGTTAATTTAAGTTAATGGCCGGAATTTTCATCAATGGTATTATGTGAATTTTACTTTATTCAAGAAGGGATTTATGAGTATCCAAATTAAAGGCTATATCGCGACAAGCGCAGACGGATATATTGCTGCAAAGGATGGATCTGTAGATTTTTTAACACCATTTCAGAATATTGACTGTGGTTACAATGATTTTATAAAAGATATAGATGTTGTGGTAATGGGGCGTAAAACTTATGAAGTCATAACTTCATTTGATGGAGAGTGGCCATATCCCAATCAAAAAGGATTTATTGTATCCTCTGACCATAATCTAGAATTAGTTCATCCATCTCTTTCTCGATGGAGTTTAGAGCCATCAGAATTAGTAAGCTACTTGGAAGAGCATTTTAATGGTAATGTTTGGGTTGTTGGAGGAACTCAACTTCAAAACGCATTTATTGAGAATAATTTTCTAAATTCTTTGGAAATTTATGTTATGCCTATCTTATTAGGTGACGGTATTCCATTATTTCCAAGTTTTAATACAAATCCGCGCCAATTAAAATCGATTTCTGCAGAGACAATTCAGAATCAAATTATTAAAAAAATCTATGTGTTTTAAATATCATCACTCATTTTTTAATTAACATAAGACACCTAATATGAAAGGCCCACTAATTGGGCCTTTCGGTTATTTTTAAATAGTAAACAAAGCGTATTTAATCCTGTTGGCTAGGCTGCTTTGGTTGTTGATTAGGTTGCTGCGGCTGTTGTTGCTGTTGCTGATTTTGCTTATCTGTTTGTTGGCCAGGCTGCTGATTGGGCTGTTGTTGCTGCTGCTGTTGGCCAGGTTGCTGATTGGGTTGGTTTTGCTGATTTTGCTGTTGTTGATTAGCCATTTTAATTTCCATCCATAAAAGATTTTAGCTAAGAGTTCAATTTACTCCTTAAATTTTAATTTCCCAGCTCAACTTTGTTTCAATGTCGGTCAATGTAATCTCGAGTACTCTAAATAGCTGACGTGCAATAAAGCTTTATTTAGCGCAGTAACATTCCTTACCAAACACCCTTAAAAATTCATCCACTTTTATCATTTTTTCTTCTTTGGACACGTCTTCTCACTCCCGTCTAGCAAGCACATGCTTGGCCTTCGCCGTCTAAACTTTTCCAGCCTGTTTACCTGCCAGATTGTGAAAATTCATTCATGAGCAAGTATGTTCCAGGTGCTCTTTGATATTGGTCAATCATAGGAACTAATCTCTTGAAATGCTCAGTTTCACAATGCGTATCTAATGCAGCCCGGTCTGGCCACTCTTCTATAAACACAAAATGTCCAGGATCTTTCTGATCAATAAAAAGATTGTAAGAAAGACATCTAGGCTCATTTTTTGTTTTTTCTACGAGTTCTTTATATAAAGGCATAACTGCTTCAAGATGTTCCAGTTTAATAAAATCTTGTGCAATGACTTTTAACATAAGCGGCTTATCCAAATTCTAGTTTAAAATTTTGAGTGAAAAGTAGAGTAGTTATAATGAGCAGATGAGTAAGACAGTATCATAGAAAGCAAGCAAATTATGAATATCAAAAGTTTTCTAATTGTCTGAGAATATTATAAGAAAATTCTTTACCTTGGAGTAACTCCATAGTTTTTAATAAGAACAATGACAACGGGATGAGATCATAATGGAAAAATTGCTGAAAGAAACACCACTCTTGAACTATGAACATCCTTCAATACAGCAGCTCTTCGCGAACAGAAAGTGGCATGAATTGGGGGATGTAGAAAAAGTAAAAAGTATTTATAACTTTGTTCGGGATGAAATAAAGTTTGGCTATAACACGGGGGATAAAATTCCCGCTTCTGATGTTCTCAAAGACGGTTATGGGCAATGCAATACAAAAGCAACCTTATTGATGGCGCTGCTGAGAGCAAGCCAAATATCAACTCGACTGCATGGCTTCACAATAGATAAAGAGTTGCAAAAAGGGGCTATTGACGGTATTTGGTACAAACTCTCACCTCAAAATATTTTACATAGCTGGGTAGAAGTTTATGTGAACGAACATTGGTATATTTTGGAAGGCGTTATCCTTGATCTGCAGTATCTTCAAGAACTCAAAGCAATCAATAAAAACGTTACAAAGACATTTTGTGGTTTTGGAGTCTTTACCGACAACTTTGCCAACCCGCCTGTAGCTTGGAATTTAAATGATACTTTTATTCAAGATAAAGGGATTAATCAAGACTTTGGGCTATTTGACAGTCCTGATGATTTTTACAGGAGTCATCAGCAGGAACTGAGCTATATTCAAAATTTCTTTTTTAAGTATTTTATAAGACATTTAATGAACAAAAATGTAAATACGATTAGGAATAAAGGCGGCTAGATGCTATTAGCAGCTAGCCATAGTATTTGTATTTTACAGAAATAGAGCGCCGTGGAGCTTGTAAATTATTTTGTATAAGTTCCATTTTATTAATGGTCTTTGAATCAATCATCAAAGTGAATCGTAAACCACATCACAGCCTTTTCTGAATGGGCAAGGCTCTCTCTCCATCAGGTTTTCCAGCATCGTCTGCATCTGCTGCAATTGCCCAATCTTCTCCCGAACTGTATTGAGCTTATCCTGCAGAATTTCCTGAAACTGTTCGGCAGGAATTTCACTTTCATTCACCAAATGGATGATCTGCCTGATCTCAGCAAGAGTAAATCCCAGATTTTTCGCAACCTGTATTAGCTGCAGCTGCTGCAGCGTTTGTTCAGGATAATCCTTATAGCCGTTATTGCGAACCAAAGGATGAATCAGCTGCATTTTTTCATAAAAACGGATGGTATCCCGGCTCATATTCATCTGTTGTGACAATTCACCAATCAGCATGTGTAAAGCTCCTTTAGGATTAATTTTTCAAAAACTGCTTGACCATAGAGTGTACTCCATACTTTAGCTTAAGTATGAGCAATTCGACAGAGTATACATTCATGCACACTTCAAATCAGACCGCCCTCGTAGTCGGCGCAACAGGCTTTATCGGTAAATTTCTAATAGCACGCCTGCTTAGGGATAATGTTCAAGTGTTTGCCTTATGCCGCAATATTGATCAGCAAGCCCCGCAGCTTCAGCAATGGCTGACACAGCAGGGCATTGCGCATCAGCAGTTAAACTTCATTCAGGGCGATATTACCCAGCCCAACTTAGGGCTGTCTAAGCAGGACTGGCTGCAGCTCAAAACGGTCAATTATCTTTATAACACCAGCGCCTTATTTGCATGGCACTTAACGATGCAGCAGGCTAAGGCAGTCAATGTTGATGGGCTTGAACGATTACTAGACAGTGTCAGCAAGCATTGCCAATTAGAAAGGGCAGTACATCTGTCAGGCTATATGCTGACTTTGGATGCGCACTTACAGGCAGCCGGCATTTATCGCGAGCGCAGTGAGCAGACTGATTGGCCACAGGTCTATGCTAGATTGGGGGCATATGAAGCATCTAAAATTCAAGGGTATTTCACTTGGGTTAAACATGCCGATCAGCATAATATCCCATGGACAGTTATCCACCCAGCCACCGTGATTGGTGATGAAACAACTGGAGAGATCCCATCTCATCAGCCGATTGCGCACCTAATCCGGCAAGTGAAACAAGGAAAAATGACGGCTATTCCTGGAACGCGGCAGCACTCTTTGCCTTTAGTTTCGGTGACGATGCTGGTTGATGCCATAATTCATGCTGCCCAAGATCCAAGTACGCATCAGCAGGAAATTCTAGTGGCCAATCCAGAGCAAGTTTCCTTTCAGGAGTTGATTCAGATGGTTGCAGAGCATCTGCAGGTCAATGCGCCGCGTCACTTTAT
Organism: Acinetobacter bouvetii DSM 14964 = CIP 107468; assembly: GCF_000368865.1. GTDB lineage: Bacteria > Pseudomonadota > Gammaproteobacteria > Pseudomonadales > Moraxellaceae > Acinetobacter > Acinetobacter bouvetii. The sequence goes on along the minus strand of NZ_KB849727.1, from coordinate 299,624 downwards.
TTCGCTGAAATTGCTTCAGCCGATTTTAAAATGGCGATGGTTGGCGCGAAAACTGGATATGTCGGCAGAAATGCTGAATTTCCTTAGAACTGAGCAGCTTGATTTGGAGCGGTTTATTGCATTGAATCAGCATTGGAATATTCCTACTACCGATATTAAAAGCAAAATAGGAAAGACAGCGGCATGGGTTAGCCGCTCATCCTGAAAAAGAATAAGCCCTCAATTGAGGGCTTGCAGGGCTGTTTTGTATGATGTGTATTGTGTTAATTTATGAAGAATTAATAATCTAAATGCATAACGCCGTATTATTAATGAATTAAGTAATAGATGCTCATAAAACAGCTCAGATTATAACAATAGAACTTATATAAATTAGTTTACAGGCTCAGAAATAATTATGAAAACAATATATGCATTACTAACCCTAATAGGGGCAGCACTGCCATTTTCACAATTTATACTGTGGTTGACTGAATATGGATTTAATTTTACTTTGTTTTTTCAGCAAATTATTGAGAATCCCTTAGCAATTTTTGCATGGCTAGATGTTATTGTAACGGTAATTGTCATTGTATTTATGGTTATGAATGAAGGTAAAAATCTTAAAATGAAAAGATTATGGATTCCTATAGCCGCATCATTTATAGGGGGAGCTTCTGTAGGACTTCCGCTGTTTTTATATATGAAGCAATGTCATTTTGAAAAAATCGATTTGAAAAGAAGTTGAATCAACTTTTTCATTTTTTCTTCTTCGGGCACTTCTTACCATTTTTATGAAATTGATTTCCTAGTAGTCCTCTTTTTTCTTAATTTGATCAGGTTTAGAATGGGCTACAAGACATTAAACGAAGTCGGACGGTTGAGCTGTTATCATTAAAAATTGATTTTTGAGTTTTAAAAATGCCACGGTATTGGTGGCATTTTTTATATGTTGCCGTTTAGCATTTAATTTACCCGCGAATAAAAGCCCGATTTTCCGGACTTTTATTAGGCGGTCTGCAATCAGATTAAGTATTTGCTAAAGCATCAATATGCTGAGGAAAGTTCCCTTCAGCACCAGCAGCATTGATATGGTTGAAATATTTATACCAGCCGCTGGCGTTAATGCCTTCAAGCAAAGCTTCACGGGCCTGTTGATTTGGAAAACGCCAAATACCTAAAAACTGATGCTCGCTGGCTTGATCAATTTCATGAACTGTTTCAGTCAATGTTAAGACCTCAACTCCTATATCGGATAAGTTCGCCATTGCAGCCCCAACATTGTTCAAGTATTGCTTGCGCTCTTCGATAGGCAAGGACTGCCAAACAGCATTTGGCGTATATAATTCGACGAGATAGTGATGCATGTTTTTTCCTCTCAGGCTTGTTGTTTTAAACTTGTTTATCGATATGAGGTTTACTCAGCTTCGATGTTTCATGACATGTCATTTATAAGATTGCTGGCTACTTTTCCCAGCAGAGCCGTCAATTGAGAGTGTTCTTGCGATGAAAGATTGCCAAAAATACTGGCGATCCAGCGGCTATGGTGTTCAAACACTGTTTTAGCCATTTCTTTGCCCTGTTGAGTGAGCCGGATGGTTAAAGCGCGGCGGTCATCAGCATCTGCATGCCGCTCAATTAAGGCATCGCGTTCCAATCCATCTAACAGCCCAGTGACTGTTGCGCGGGTGATGCCAGCCCGTTCAGCCAATACTTTAGGTGCTAAGCCTTCAGGCGCAGCATCAAGTAAAAAGAGAAGCACAAATCTTCCTTCCGATAAGCTGTAAGGCGCCAGCTGTATTGCGCAATCACGATCAATCATTGAGGCAAGTGAAAGTGTTTGAAAGCACAGCTGGATACCTTCGATACCTGGTATTTTCCGCTGTTCGGCTTCGTTTAAGAGGGCCTTGTATTTTTGTTCAAGCTGCATTTGGTTTTGTGCCATATGATATGGTGGCTAACTATAGTATCGACTTTTATAACTGTCAATATTCAGTGTTGGAAAAGATACTGATGAGCTGAAATAGATTAAATAAGACAAGCGCTGAAAATTAGAATGCGAGAAAAAATTCTATTTCCTTTTTTCAATGGTACTCTAACCCCGGTATCCTTGCTGTCTAATGCCTATTATAGTTATTGAAAAATGTAGACTGTTGTTTTTGGTATTCAGTGCGAAGTGCTGCAGAAATATAATACATTTAAAAGCAGTGAGTTATACATATTTACAGCGATTATAATCCAATTGAAAGCAATATTCTCAGAACTGGCGTTTTTAAACAAAACTTGGCGTGTAAAAAAATCTGTGGATTGTTTTTTTATTATAACGCCTTCTCCTTAAAAGTCTCATGTACGGCAGCTTGAATAGCATCCACACGTCATTTGCAGGCTTTGTAGGTGTGAATTGATTCATCTTTTTCCAATATCAAATGTGTCCAGAAGTTCTTGGCAGCTTTAAAGCTGGCGTTGAAGAATATTTCAGATACCGTTATGCGCGAGACAATGAGTTAAGGTCTGTAGATCAGTGCGATGGTGAAAAGAATGATCCGCAGATAAATATTAATGCAAAGTTTGTGAAAGGGTGTGAGGCTTTTTTTAAAGAAAGAAATTGCCCAAAAATATTGGGCACTTTCTTATAACAGCCATTATGTTAAATGGATAATTATTTAGTGTCTCAAGACCAACCTTGTTGACGATTACGTACATAGGGTAGAAGAGAAGCCAATGCCAATACTGCCAATACGGCACCAATCCATAAGCCTGAACGTAAGCCATAACCATTTGTAATTGCTAAACCGCCAATATACGAGCCACCGCCTAAACCAATGTTAATTACCGATGTGTGTACCGCATTAACCATGGGGCCTGGGTGCGCAACGCTGACAATTCTCGCCATCATTGCTGGATTCATTGGAACACCTGATAACCCAATCAAGATGATTGCGATGATTGCCACCGCTTTATATTCGGCAAAGATTGCAAAAGAAAATAAAGCTATAGTTAATACGGTGAGTCCAATGAGCATAATGTTAAGACTGTGATCATGGGCTAGGCGACCAGTGATCGTGTTACCTACAATATTTGCAAAACCAAATGCCATCAAAATAAATGGCACGACTTGCATGCTAAAACCAGTGATGTCGACCAAAACAGGGACAAAATAACTAAATGCTGAAAAGCTTGCACCTAGAATCAAGCAACTGGTTGCACAGGCTTTCCAATACGCTTTATTTTTAAAGGCTTTGATCTCATCTTCCATTTTGAGCTGTCCACTGCCAGTTACTTCAGGTAAAAGACGGACTAGAGCGATGAGGCATACAAATACCAATACAGCCACTAAACCAAAAGTGATACGCCAGCCCCATTGTTGATCAATCATGGTCGCAAGGGGGACACCAAATACATTGGAAATCATAAAACCACCAATCACAATCGCTGCTGCGCGAGGACGGTTATGATTTGGAACCATGGCCATACTTATGGCAAGTGAAAGGCTTAAGCAGCCAGCGCATAAAACACCAGTGACAAGACGGATAATGATCAAAATAGCATGACTGGAAGTAAATGCGCTAAGACCCTGAATCACCACATAGATTGCTAAAAGAATCAGTAAGACTTTGCGATATTGAACTTTATATTTGAGAAAAAAATAGGTGAGAACAGGTCCACCTAACATGACACCAAAGGCATAATATGAAATTAAATGTCCAACGTCACCTACACTGATTCCAAAGGCCTGGGATAAAGTGGCGGTCATACCAGCGACCATCAATTCTGCTGTACCAATTGAAAAAATCGCCAGACCCAATATATATACTGCTAATGGCATTGTTTTAACGAGCTCCTATTTCTTTAACGATCATTACAAAATTTGAGACTAATATTTCTTTTGTGCTGATGATGTAGTTACAAGTTGGCTAAGAGGCCATTAACTACATCTTCCAGAAAGCTTTTATCTGAAATATTTTTGTTTAGGACACGCAAACCGTAGTAACCAGCTAAAAAGCTTCGAGCCATTTCAAGGGCTGAAGCTTTGCTACTGAATTCCCCATTTGCTTGTCCTTCGATAAATACTGCGATGAGAGATTTCTCTAGGCGTTGTCGATACTCTAGATTTAGACTTGCGACGACCGGATCTTTATCTCCCATTTCTAAAGCGGAGAATAAGACCATTGCTTCGTGCTTTTCTGATTGTGAAAGATCTTCGGCAATCCCCCAAAGCAAGAGGGATCGTAATCGATCTTTGAGCAGTCCTGACTGTGTCAGGATAGATAATTGAGCAGCCATAGTTTGTTCATGGCTGCGTAATAAAGCTTGTTCATATAAGGCTTGTTTACTACCAAAAGCGTTATATAAACTTCCTCTCCCTAAGCCCGTGCTATCACATAAATTTTGCGCAGATGTACCTGCATAACCATTGGTACTAAAGACAGCTACGGCTGCATCGATGATCTCTTTATCTTCAAACTGTCTAGGACGGCCTGGATAATTCGATTTTTCATCACTCATGGATAAGCCCGAGAGGGGTAAGCTGAGGTTGCATAGTAGGTATTCTGGAACGGTTTGTCAAATATTAAAATTAATAATTGCTTCTTTATAGATTTCCTAAAGTTAATATAATGCACGTTATACGAAGCTTGAAAGTTGACACTATATCATTGGTTTGTATATTTTTTTTAAATTAAAGCCTGGAAGAATGTCTAGGCTTTTTTAGTTTTATGACAGCAAGCATGTAAATTAAGGCTTGATCTAAAGCTAACATTAGGTTTTATAGTTAGAGCTAAATGAATAGTAAAGATATGAATACATGAATAGCTCTGGTAAGAATTTTTTGATCTATGGTGTTAGTAAGGGGCTTGGTAAGGCAATTATTCAATCAATACCTGAATCCAGTGACGTTGTTTATGGAGTATCTCGCTCTGCGCCTATTAAAATGGCCAACCTGAACTGGATAGAAGCGGATCTGTCATCTAGCGAGGCTTCTGTTCATAAGATAAAAGAAGTCATAAACAATAATAAAATAGATGTTTTGATTTATAACGTTGGTATTTGGGAAACAAATGCTTTTACAGAGGATTATGATTTTGAAAAAATATCATCATTAGAAATCAATCAAATGATAAATACTAATATCAGTACTTGCATACAATCACTGCAAGCTCTACTCAATAATTTAAAGGCCTCTGATAATGCTAAAGTTATTCTAATAGGTTCTACATGGGGAGTAGAAAATCACAATGGAAAAGAGCTCATCTTTTCTGCAACAAAATTTGCATTAAGAGGAATTGCGGAATCTTTAAGGGAAATATTACGTAATGACCTGATAGGTGTAAGTATTTTAAATTTAGGATATTTAGCTACAGAGTACGAAATAGATATTCCCGTAGATCAAGTTTTAAAAGAAACAGATCATTTTCTAATTCCTCTAGCAGATGTAATACAAGCTATTAAGTTTATTATTTCTACCTCTAACGGAACCTGTGTTAAAGAGATTTTAATGCCAGCGATGAAAGATACAAATGTTTAATTTTTCTAAAATTAACCTAATATACCTTATACGAAATGCTTGAACTTGATTTATAAGCATCAATATCTTATGTGAAACCATGATAGGGTTCAGCGCACTATCATGGTTTCTTTGTGATTGATTTACGTTAAATGAGTAAAATTCAATCAAATTCATAAAAACAAAACTGTAGAGCTAATGAGTAAAACTAAAGCAATGATTGTTAGGTAGCTAGCTAGTTTATTTAATTTTTCGCCTTCTGTTTTCTTACTAAAAAGTTTTGATAGCGGGTAATTCTTAACAGGTAATTGGCACCATGGATACCAAAAGCATAGAAAGCCTAAAGTTTTCAGGATGCCTTGTAAATTCACTGATTCAAGTAAAGCTATCAAGCTAGTTGTAACGCAGAACAACCCTAGAAAAAATCCAAACCAAGATTTGATCAGGCGGGTGTCGTTAAAGTTTGTTGATAAATCGGTCATATTATATTTTATAAAGTGTTATTAAGAATCATTATTAATAATATCAGATTAGCTATGTTTCTGAAAAATAATTATTATCTAGATGGTTAGGCATTTGGTTATATCTCTTGTAACTCTAGTTTGTTTGTATTTTCACTTAACCTTCAGCGACTAGTCATTAAGACATTGGTTCAGGATTTTGCATAAGTAAAGCGCCGTGGCGCTTTACTTCATTTCATATTCTCTGAATTTAAATAATCTTCTAATACAGTTCAACGAGACAATGATGCATGCTTTTCCTCTAAGGCTTGTTGTTCTGAACTTGTATTTTTGTTCAAGCAGTATTTGATTTGTGCAATATAGTGTGATGGCTAACTACAATGTCAGCTATTATAACTGTCAATATTTTCCCTTTTTCAATGGTCCATAAACCTGTTAAAGAAATTCTAGAAGGATGGGAACTCTGCAACCGTTGCAGATATGACATTCATGTATTCATTATAGATGCGCTGGGCATCAAATCCACATGAGCGATACCAAATAGAGGACCGCCTAAATTTGAATAAGTATACAAATTTTGAAATAATTTAATTAAAATAAATTTGTATACAGTACAAATCCTAAAAGCACCAATTCACTACATTGCCGTACAACTTTAAAAAGTTCATAAGGTATTGTATTTACAAGGTAATATAGTTAAATGCAATGCTTTCCAATCCAGTCCAAGCTTGGTGGATTCTATTTTTTCTACTACGCGATTGTTGGCACATTCATGCCATTTTGGAATTTGTATTTAGAAGATCAAGGGTTTAACTATCAAGAAATCGGCATTCTTTCTTCAATTGCTATTATTACCCGTTTTTTTGCGCCGTTCATTTGGGGCTGGATAGCTGACAAATCAGGCAAGCGCATGCTGCTGGTGCGCTTTGCAACATGGATGGAATGCTGTATTTGGCTATTGATTTTTGTCATTCCAAACAGTTTTCAATCTATCGCCTTTTTGATGCTGATTTTCAGCTTTTTTCAAAATGCGATTTTAGCTCAATTTGAAGGAGTGACTTTATTTTGGCTGGGTGAGAAACGTACTGAGCTTTATGGCAAGGTCAGAAAATGGGGATCAATTGGTTTTATAGCGGGTGTATTTTGCATTGGCGCGCTGCTCGAAATTATTCAAATTTCCTGGCTGCCCATCCTGCTGCTTTGCATAGCGTCATTGGCATTTCTATGGTCTTTTTGCATTAAAGAACCGACTTCTGCGCCTCATTCACAAAAACAGCTGGAGCCTTTATGGCCCATTTTAAAAAGGCCTGTCGTGGCTTGTTTTTTTATCATTGAATTTGTGCTGCTTTTTTCACATGCGCCTTTTTATAGTTTTTACAGCAATTATTTACATCAAATGGGCTATTCAATGGGGCAGATCGGCATGCTTTGGTCTGTTGGGGTCATTGCTGAAATTATCATGTTTACATTTGCCAATGTATTTTTAACCCGGTTTTCATGGCGGGCATTGATATGTTTATGCTTGATTCTAACCGGGTTCCGCTGGGTTATTGTGGGATTATATCCTCATGAATTTGCATGGCAGTTTGTTGGGCAAACCATCCATGCTTTCAGTTTTGGTTTATTTCATATGATTGCAATGCGTATTATTTTCCAAAATTTTTCTGCAGGGCAGCAAGGCCGAGGCCAAGCTTTATATAGCACCATGTGGGGCTTAGGTGTCGCAAGCGGCAGTGTGCTTGCGGGGCATTATTGGAGCCTGCTTTCAGGTCAAGTGGTTTTTTTGCTGGCAGGCGCTTCCACATTGGCAGGCTTATGTTTTACAGCTGGATTGCCGAAGAAAATACAGGTGAATTAAAGCTGGCAACTTGATTACGGCCCTGTTTTTTAGCTTGATACAGGGCATTGTCGGCATTATTGATCAGATTCTGCAAGGTTTTCTGTTCTGTAAAATTATGATGCATGATGCCGATACTGACAGTAATGTGCAGTGGCGCCTTGTTATGGATGCTAATTGGAGAGTTCTCTGTAATCGCGCGAATGCGTTCTGCAATCGCACGAGCTTCTTGCAATTGCACGTTTTGCAGAAAAATTACAAACTCTTCACCCCCGATTCGGGCAAACAAGTCATTATTGCGTAGATTGTGCTGCACAATTCTTGCGAAATGCTGCAGAACGAGATCACCAGCATAGTGCCCATGCTGATCATTCAGATTTTTAAAATGATCAATATCCAGCATAATAATTGAAAATGGATGACGCTTCGCATTTTGCATCAGCAGCTCACTTTGCTGAAAAAAATACCGGCGCGTCATTGCGAGAGTTAGGCTGTCATGGTTGGCTAAATACAGAACCTGCTTGAACAGCTCATGACGGTTTTGACTGATAATGCATAGGATCAGCGGCGCTAAACTTAACATGAATAAGCCAATCCGCACGGAAATTGACGTGGACAGATATGCGCTGGATGATTCTGACAGATAGAATTGATTCAAGCTGTGGTAGGTTGCCAGCAGTACTGCAAAGTTAATGACTGCTACCGAAAATAGCCTATACGTCAGCGCCGCCCAAATTAAGGCGGCAAGCGGGTAGAGAAGCGCTCCAGGACCCGCTAGAAAATATGTCATAAGCACGCAAATAAAAATCGCAATGAGCGGAAAAATATGACTGAGCGGATATTGCTTATGTCTTCTTTCGTGAAATGCAAGCTTAAGTTCGCTCAGAGTCGGCATGGACAAAATTAAAGGGATAATTAAAATTGCATTAACCAATTCGCCGGTCCACCACATTCCAAAATCTATCCAAAAACGGTCGGCAGACATAAAGGTATTGGGCACATGCGGTATGGTAAATACGGCAAATGCGGCGCCAGCTAAACAGCCGGCAAATGCGCAAATGGCAAACAAATATAAAAAGGTAAAACCTTTATTATAATTGCGGTAATTGATTTGAAAGTAATTGATAAAAAATAAGGAGACAGAGACGTTGAGTAAGTTTGAAAGAGACAGAAAAAAAGTCAGATCAAAACCATTTCCAGTCAGCAGGTCTGCCGTCATATAGGCGGTAAATGCGCCAATCCAGCCCCCAGCATTATTCAGCTGCGGGAAGCGCAAAAAAATGGCCAATAAAGCAGCATTAGCCGGCCAAAAGAAGGCAAGGAAAGAAAGAGGGCGAGTCAAAATCCCGAGAAGGCAGCACAGAAAAACGGTGATTGCAATAATGGCAAATGCCTTGCCTTGTTGGGTCATGGGCACGGATGAATAATCTGGGTTATACAAGTAGACGCATCTCTTCCTGAAAATAGCCTAAGCTTTTGGTATTCTTAGACTAAAGTTTAATCAACTGGATTATTTTAATCGATAAATTGCCGATGAATGTGAAGAAATTATGGAAATTGTAAGTTTCTTTTGAAAAATAATGAAGTGCATTATCTAAATCAGCGGGAGGCTGCGCTGCCTGAAAATGATTGTTATAAAATGGTGATAAATGAATGTTTTTTAAAAAAATGTGGTAATTTATAGCACATGGTTTATATGACTGAATAAACGTATGAAAAAAACATATTTAACAGTTTTACTTATGCTGTTTGCTTCTGGCGCAATTGCTGCAGACAATAAAAAATTACCGCAAAATCAAACTGCGGATGATCAGGTTCAAGAAAGTACGGCAACAAATTACCGCGTGACGACACGTCCAGAAATTGTCGGCCTATGGGGGATGGAAATTCCCAATAACCGCAAGTGCCGAGAATATTATAATTTTAAAAGCAATAATGAGGTTGTGATTAAAAGCGGTGCGGAATGGTCAACGGGCGTATATGATTATCAGCCTTCACAGGATCAAGGCCTGCAATTGCCTGCGCTTATTTTACAAGTGAAATATGACAATAACGAGGTTGACTGCTCTGGCAATCAGTCTGATCAAACGGGTGAGATTTCACAGTATTTTGTGCAGTGGCAAAATCCCAGCACAATTAGCTTCTGTTCTAATGAAAAAGCAGAACAGTGCTTCGCAACACTGCGCCGGGTACTGCCTTAATTAATTTAAAAATTGAAAAATAAAAAACCGCTCATTGAGCGGTTTTTTATTTCATTCAGACTTATGCTTTGTCTTCATGGCCTTCAACTTGTTTCAGCAAATGCTTCTCCAGATAGTGGATGTCCATTGCTTGTTTCGTGAAGTTTTTGTCTTCTAAGATCAAATCTTTATGAAGCGGAATATTGGTTTTAATACCCGTTAGGATCATCTCTTCCAGCGCTTGCTTCATGCGGGCAATTGATGTTTCACGGTCTTTGCCGTGAGCAATCAGTTTGGCAATCATTGAGTCGTAGTACGGTGGAATGCTGTAGCCCTGATAAATATGAGAGTCTAAGCGAATGCCTGCACCGCCTGGTGCGTAAAAATGCTCGATTTTACCCGGTGATGGCATAAAGGTGGTTGGATCTTCTGCGTTAATACGGCATTCAATCGCATGGCCTTTACACACCACATCTTCTTGCTGAATATCCAGCCCAAGGCCGCCCGCAATGCGAAGCTGCTGTTCAATAATATCTACACCTGTCACCATTTCAGTGACTGGATGCTCTACCTGAACACGGGTATTCATTTCAATAAAGAAGAATTCACCATCTTCGAATAAAAATTCGAATGTGCCTGCGCCGCGGTATTGCATTAATTTACATGCATTTACGCAAGCTTCTAAAATATCTGCGCGCGCTTGTTCCGGCAAACCGGGAGCTGGAGCTTCTTCCAATACTTTTTGATGGCGGCGCTGCAAAGAGCAGTCACGGTCAAAAAGATGGATAGCATGGCCATTGCCGTCACCCAGAACCTGAACTTCAACATGGCGTGGCTTCTGCAGGAAACGCTCCATATAGACCGTATCATCGCCAAACCACATTTCTGCATCACGCTGCGCCGCTTGAACAGATTCAAGCAGGGTATCTACACGTTCTACAATCCGCATGCCGCGTCCGCCGCCGCCTGATGCCGCTTTAACAATCAGCGGGAAGCCGATTTCTTTTGCTTCAGCAAGGGCATTGTGAATGGTGACAGCATGGTCGCAGCCTGGAACCGTTGGGACACCGGCTTTTTTCATGGCAATAATGGCAGAAACTTTATTCCCCATTAAGCGGATGTGTTCTGGGCGCGGGCCGATAAAGATAAAACCTGAGTTTTCTACAATTTCAGCAAATTCCGCATTTTCAGATAAAAAGCCATAGCCGGGGTGAATAGCGTCTGCGCCTGTGATTTCCGCTGCGGTAATAATCGCAGGAATATTCAGATAGCTTTCGCTGCTTGCACCAGGTCCAATGCATACGGCTTCATCGCAGAAGCGCAAATGCATCAGGTCTTTATCTGCATCGGAATAAATCCCTACGGTTTTTATTCCTAAAGTTTTGCAGGCCCGAGTGATACGCAGCGCGATTTCACCACGGTTTGCAATTAAAACTTTTTGCAACATTATTTTTCCCCGAGGTCTTAGGCGCGGTAGCGGAACAATGGTTGACCGAATTGGATGACATCACCGTTTTTCACTAAAATTTCTTCAACCACACCGCTTTGAGTTGCTTCAATTGGGTTCATGATTTTCATTGCTTCAATAATGCCAAGTGTTTCACCAGCTGAAACTGTTTGACCTACTTTAACAAAGGTTGCTTCACCTGGGCTTGGCGCAGCATAGAACACACCCACCATTGGTGAAGTTTCTACTGCACCGCGAGGTGTTTTGGCAGCAGGCGCTGCCGCAGCTGCAGGCGCGGGCATTGCAGGAACTGCTGCCGCTACAACTGGACTGCGACGAGTCAAAGCAATCGATTGGTCGCCTTCTTTAACTTCTATCGCCTGTAAGTCAGATTCAATCATCAAATCGATGAGTTTCTTGATTTTACGGATATCCATGAGACAGTATTCCTAATTTTAAGATTGTAAAGATGGCTGGATTTTGTCGATAGCATAGTCAAGTGCGGCTGCATAGCCTTTTGCACCTAAACCGCAAATTACGCCAACGGCTTTATCCGACAAATATGAATGATGGCGGAATGCTTCGCGCGCATGCACATTGGATAAGTGAATTTCAATAAACGGGATGGCTACACCCAGCAGGGCATCCCGGACTGCCACAGAAGTGTGTGTCAATGCTGCTGGATTAATAATGATGAATTGCACGCCGTCGATCTGTGCTTGATGAATACGGTCGACAATTGCACCTTCCCAGTTGCTCTGGAACGTATCGAGTGAAATTGATGCATTTTGCGCTTGTGCAATGAGCTGCTGATTTATATCCTCAAGGGTGAGATAGCCATAAACTTCTGGTTCTCGCTTTCCCAGCAAATTTAGATTCGGTCCGTGAATGACCAATATGGTCGAACTCATTCAGCTTGCTCCAATTGAAAGTTGCAAAAATACTTTGCAAGATATCTGCAAAGTTTGCTTATTATGGCATGAAATTCCACATTTCTTTTATAATTTCTTTGAATTGACGTAGAAAGCATCTGCCAGAATTGAACAGTATAATGAGAACTTTGCAAAGAATTGGCAATGTTAAAAGATTACATTTTTTAGAATTATCTGTTTTTTTTTATTGTAAACTGAATTGGCGAAAACTGTTCATATCATTTGTGTAAAGGAAGCAGGTCATCCGACACTTAAAAGTTCTTTCCAGCAGGTTGTATACCGCGGTGAACGGTGCTCTTGCTTCATTCTCCATGTTTGCATTGCAGAGGAATATCCCGTTTGAATGCAGTCCGAACCATATCTATTTCGCATTTTCAATAGAGTATGCATCAGTTGATCCCGCTGCTGAATTTTTGCTAATGGCTGCCATAGATCATAAATGTGATGCTTTTTTTCATGCAATGCGCCAAACATGACGGCAACCTTTACATATTGGGTATTTTCCTTAAATAAAACATCAATTTGATGCAAGCATGCGTGGTTAATCATGAGCAGGTCATCTGTGGCATACTCTAGGCCAACTGCGTGGGAAATACTCTTTTTATAAGGCGGATAAGGGATTTTTTCGTAGAGGGACACATGCAGTGAAGCGCAAAGCTGCTGCTGTTTGGACAGCCTGCTGTGCGCTCGGCCCACGTGAAAGATTACTGCTTGTTTAATGATCTCTTTATCTGTTAAGGGTTTAGCGAAACTCCGCGAAGAAAGAATTTGTTTAGATGGAATGCCGGGGGCATCTAAGGCAATGCAGGATTGACCTTTTAGCTCACGAATGGTGCGGGCTATCAGGACTGAAAACTGTTTCGCCAGGTGGTGTTCATTGGCAAAAGTTAAATCGTAGCAGCTGTGAATGTTATAGCTGTCGAGTTTTTTGCTGATTTTACGTCCAATTCCCCAGATTTCAGATACTGGTGTTTCCATCATTAAACTTTCGACACTGCATAAATCCATTTCAGTCAGGTTGCAGACTGACTCAAATCCGGAATACATCTTGGCAAAATGATTGGCAAGTTTGGCTTGCGTTTTACTGCTGCCAATGCCGATGCAGCAGGGCAGCCCAAGCCCTTGCTGAATGGTTTGGATTAGTCCGCGGCAATAATGCTCCAGTTCAAAAAGGCTGCTGTAACTGGTTAAGCGGATAAAGCATTCATCGATAGAGTAAGGTTCTAAGTCATCGGGGTTGAAATGCTGTTCCAAAATCATAAAAAAACGGCGGGACATATCTGCGTAGAGCGCATAGTTGCTGGAAAAAACCTGTACACCGGCCTGTAATGCGTCTTTTTTGACCTCATGCCAAGGCATTGCCATGCCGATGTTCAGCGCCTTGGCTTCATTGCTGCGCGACACTACACAGCCGTCATTATTGGATAAAACGACGACAGGCTTTCCATTGAGTGAAGGGTTGAAAACCCGCTCACAGCTGACATAGCAGTTGTTGATGTCAATTAAAGCGAAAATTTCGTCAGACATATTGCAGTAGTTTTGAAAAAGTTACAAATTCAAAATAAAGCTTAAATGGATTTTTATCTGAGATCAAACAGTCTGTAAGAAATCAGATGAAAGGTGAAAATTCTGTGAATATTGTGCCTTGAATTGCAGGTGGGATATTTAAGTGAGTGGGTACATATCCGCTTTATTAAAAGGCGGGAAACAGCATTCATTCTGCTGGCAGGGGATGTTAAATCTGTCGAAAAAACAGGCATGTCAAAAGGGGGAAGCAATAAATTCCGGCTGCTGCTGTGTAAAATAATGATTTTTCTTCGGATCACGGTATAGTAAACACTGAAAGAAGCGTTAAAGAACAGTTCATGAGAACGCAAACAGATTACATCGTATAAGAGGGTAAGATGAAAAAGATAATGGGCTTAGCCCTTAGCGCAATGCTGATATCTGGCTGCGCAGCGCTTCCAGAAAGTGAAAATGTAGGAACCCGCGGGCTGCTTCTGTGTGAAGCGAATGAAATATGCCCTGCAGTGCTGGTGAGCTGGAATGAGCAGAAAAAAGATGTTCTGGATATGAAAATCAGCCTGAATAGCGTCAGCCATTACTATGCAATCAAGCATGTCAGCTTCAGCAATGGTCAGAAAACATTAGGCTTTGACCCAGTTGCTGCGACAGAACAGGAAATGATTCTCGGCATGTACCGTTCACGCGCTGAAGTGACTGTTCCAGTTAAGCTGATGGCTGATTTAAAAGTGAAAGGTCAAAAACAAGATCAGTCTATTACCATGAGTTTGGAAACAGACAAAGGCACCATTACCCGCTATGTGCTGAAAAATGGTCAAGAATCATTGCTTTTTCAGCAGTTTAAGCAAGTATATTCAGCGTCATAAGCTATAGCTTATTTATATTTTGACTCAAATAGCGTGATTTAAGCGCCAGAATATCTGGTGCTTTTTTATTGCGGCTCAGATTTAGGCGTGTATATGCATAGCCACTGAAAGTTTAGCGCAGTTTTTTCAGCACGCAGGTGACTACACCCCAAACCAGAAACTGCTCTTCACTTTGAAAGTGGATATCTGGGTATTCAGGGTTTTCGGCCTTAAGCCATATATTCTCTGAGCCATCATCCTGTTTTTCTTTCATTAATCGCTTTACCGTAAACTCATTATTAATCAGCGCTAAAACAATATCGCCATGCTCGGCCGTCAAACTGCGGTCAATTAGGATTTTATCTTCCGCATCAATGCCGGCATTCTTCATGGAAAATGAATTGACCCGCAATACAAAAGTCGTTGCGGGGTTATGTACCAGATATTCATTCAGGTCGATTGATTCTTCCGCATAGTCCTGAGCCGGAGAGGGAAAGCCGGCCGCTACCGACTCCAAAGGTGATGGAATTTGCAGCGCCGTGCGGAATTGAATCGGCATGAATTCGGCTTGAGGACTGCGGTCATCGGCAGGCACAGGCTTGAGCCATTCTTTGATGGCAATAACTTTAGACTCAGGTACGCGCATCACCACCGTTTTTTCCTGATAGTGAGCTTTGCGCCCTGCATTTGTGCGTTTTCCGCCCCGATTTTCCTGTGTAGAATCTTTCATTAAATTGCTCTGTAGTAAATGGGAGGGGTATTTTTTGAAATTGTTACTTTTTCAAAATTTAGCAGAATACACAGTGTATAGAAAGCGCTTTATGTTCTATTCGCTGAATATCATCCAGCTGCAGGCAGAGATTGATTCTGCTGAGTGAAAAATAGCGTCTGTTTTCACACCGAAAATAACTATCTGACATATTGATCGGATACAATGCATTTTTCAAAGCAAAGATGAAAGCCTGAAAACTATGGATAAAGAGCTGATTGAAGAACAAAAACTGGTATGCGAAGAATTTGGCTCTGCATATCTGCCTGTTAAAGAAACGGATGTTGTTGCCATTGCGCTGCAAACCTTAAAGAAAGAGCCGATTGTCGGTTTGCGTAAATTGCCGGATGAAAATAAAGTGTCTTGGTTTATTTATGGCGGTGAGCTGGGCGATGGTGAAGAGTTCTTTGAAATTATCAGCGTAAAAGAATTGGAAAAAGAATTTCCCGATGCACTTCCATATTTAGCGCTGGATACAGGCTACCGTTTTATGATTGATGCGGATGATTATGAAGATGTTTGGAAAGAAGGCGATGAAGCTTAAGCGGAGCGTTTTCCTCTTCTGCAGCGTGATGATGAGCCTTGCTCATGCAGAAGTGCTGACGCAGACAGATTATGATCAGCAAATTCAGCACCACATGCAGATCATTCAGCAAACAAAAGCTGTTTTAGATGAACCGAATTCTAAAGCGGATGCTAACCAGCAAAGCCAAGCTTTTTGCGACCGCTTGAATGCTTATGAGCAGATTGCAAAATTATCGAAAGACAATGCCAATTTAGAAATGGCTTCGATTATGCTGATGGCATCGCAAAGCTTTTTAGACAAGCAAAAAGCGCGTTTAGGCGGTTCAGGCATGACAGCAGAAGTATTTTGTGCGGGAAAAATTAAGCAATAAATCCTTTTGAAAATTCAAATTGTCAGGAAATGACAAGAATTTGGAGAGAAATGATAAGTGGTTCGCATTAATATGGTTATTGTTAGAGAAAATAGTCCGGTATCCCTGGCTGAGCATTTTTTCTTTAATACATCAGGTTAATGTCGTTCCTTGGTAGCCACTGAAAAGTGGCTTTTTTTTGCTCGAATAATAAGCCTGCGCTGTAATTTCAGCTGTGTTGAGTTAAATTTCATGGCTATATCGAAGCATAATCTAATAGCAGGGTTGCTGATGTTTTTGATCTAAGCATGCTGTTGAAGAAATAGACAAATTAAGCCAGTATGCTAAGATGATACCAGCACCATGTGTTTAATTTCAGGAGTTGTTGAATGACAGCTTATACTTCAGTCATCAAAGCAGGCAAGTATGAGGATGATATGATCCCTAAACTTGCAATACATGCATTCCGCCATGCTTTTGAGCGCGCGTGCGCATCATCTGAAGTGGTATATGCTAAGAATCAGCAACTCATGCGCCGTGCACAGAACGGGCAAGAAACAGCTGTAAAGGATTTGTCACAAGCTTATGTCGCTGCGGATCATTTGCCTAAGGTGCTTAAGCGGAAAAAAAATTAGAGAGAACAATATAGCGTATGCCTCGACAGCCTCGCATCAGGATGTTTGCGGGCCCAAATGGTTCCGGAAAAAGCACTGTAAAAGAATATTTATTGCCCCATCATATTGGGGCATATTTAAATGCGGATGAGCTGGAACAGCAGCTTCACCAAACGCAGCGCATTGATTTAATGGCTTACCATCCCTCATTGAAAGCGCTTTCCCTGCTGGATTTTTTAAAGCAGAAAAAGCGTCCGAAAGCAGGTGAATATAAGCCGCTGCTTTCTAAAGAACCTGTTATGCTGGATGAATGGAACATTCAGTTTGATGCCAGTGAAATCGATTCCTATCTCTGCGCCAGAATTATTGACTATATCCGGCTGACATTTTTGGATTTGAAGGTCAGTTTTACCTTTGAAACGGTGATGTCGCATATTTCTAAAGTTGAGTTTTTACAAGAAGCCAAGCGTAAAGGTTACCGGACGTATTTGTATTTTGTGTCTACCGTTGACCCGATGATCAATATTGCCCGCGTAAAATACCGAGTTCAAACAGGCGGACATGGCGTTCCTGAACAGAAAATTATAGAACGCTACCAGCGCAGTATGGACTTGCTGATGCAGGCTGTAGAAGCTGCAGACCGTACTTATATTTTTGATAATTCTGCAGATGGTCAGATTGCATCCTTTATTGCAGAGATCGAATCTGCAGAAATTCTCAAGATGAATCAAAGCCTAAAAATTCTTCCTAAATGGTTTGCAGAAAAAGTTTTGAAAGATTTTGAAGCCTAGACTCGCGATCAAGGATAGAGAAGGTTAATTAAAATTTTAATACTTAAGTAAATCTTAATGGAAAAAGTAAAAGTCTAAAAATCTTCGGGCTTTTATTCAGGCTAATTTTTAAATAATTAGTTTATTTAAATAATCTTTCTTTTAAGGCGCTGTCCGTATCTGATTTTTCAGCATGTTAATGCTGTATTTGAAAGAGATGGCAGCGTTTTTTTGTACGGATATGGATAGTGAGTAAGCTAAAAAGCGATAAATAAAAAAGAAAAAATGCTTGAATTAAGCTGAAGATAACATATTATAAAAACATATATTGTTTTATGGGAAGTGGGCTGTGCATGATTTCATTTTAGCCTTTATAGGTGGCACGCTATTGGGTGCATCTGCAGTGGGATACTTATATGTGCATGGGCGAATTGCTGGAATCAGCGGTTTAATTGGGCAGCTGTTTAATGTTGGCCAGTTGATGCAGCGTCCAGCAGTCTGGTTCTTATTGGGACTGTTTACTGTGCCGTTTATCTATGAATTTTTTGTGCAGCCAGAAATTACCCTCAACGCTAGCCCATGGATGATGATCATTGCAGGCGTGCTGGTTGGTTTTGGCACGCGCTTAGGGTCTGGCTGCACCAGCGGTCACGGCATTTGCGGGATCAGCCGGCTTTCTAAACGCTCTTGGGTTGCAACAGCCGTATTTATGGCGGCAGGCATGATGACTGTTTTTGTGATGCGCCATGTACTTGGAGTTTCAGCATGAGAAATTTTCTGGCATTTCTATTCGGCGGCTTATTTGCCGTAGGTCTGATGGTGTCCGGCATGGCGAATCCTGAAAAAGTTTTGAACTTTTTAGATATTGCTGGCCAATGGGACCCCAGCTTGGCCTTTGTGATGGCTGGTGCAATCTGTGTGGCATTTATTCCATTTCAGCGCGCTGTACGGCATCCTGAAATAAAAACAGTCTATGGCGAAAATATTGAATTGCCTCAAAACACCCATTTAGATGCTAAGCTGATTGCAGGCAGCTGCTTATTTGGTATTGGATGGGGCATCGCTGGAATCTGTCCTGCGCCAAGTTTTACGTTAATTGGCTTAGGTCATTATCAGGCGCTGTATTTTATCGGTGCCATGTTTGCTGGCGTTTGGCTACACCGCATTTGGGCTGGAGGACGTAAATAATGGCAAAGCCTTGGGTACAAGCCTTTTTTGATGACAAGAGCAATACCTACAGCTATGTAGTGACAGATCCGGAAACTCGGAAATGCGCCGTAATCGATAGTGTGCTGGGCTATGATGCCGCATCGGCAACAACTTCAACTGAACAGGCCGAGCAAATACTGGCATTTATTCAGAAAAATAGCCTAAGCGTAGAATGGATTTTAGAAACGCATGTGCATGCTGATCATTTAACTGCTGCTCAATATATCAAAGCGCAAACAGGCGGGAAGACTGCCATCAGCCATAATATTGCATTGGTGCAGCAGACGTTTAGCGCTATTTATAATTTCGACATGAAGTACTTTAATTCAAATCAGATTTTTGATCATCTATTTGAAGATCATGAAGCTTTTAAAATAGGCGGGATGGAGGCTTATAACATGCCAACACCAGGACATACGCCCGCATGCCTAAGCTATGTGATTGGTGACGCCGTATTTGTCGGAGATACTTTATTTATGCCTGATTATGGGACTGCACGATGTGACTTTCCCAAGGGGAGCGCATCGGTTTTATTCGATTCCGTACATCAGCTGTATACGCTGCCAGAGCAAATGAGAGTATTTTTATGCCATGATTATTTGCCGGAAGGGCGGAAAGAATTCCATTGTGAAACAACTATTCAGGCGCAAAAACAAGGCAATATTCATATTCATGAAGGCATTCAAAAGCAAGAATTCATCGAAATGCGCAACCGCCGTGACGCGTCCTTAAGCATGCCAAAATTAATATTGCCAGCGATTCAAATTAATATGGATGCAGGCCGTATGCCAAGACCTGAAGGAAATGGCATCGCTTATTTGAAGCTGCCGCTCAACTATTTTCATTCATAAAATAAGCAAAAGCTGAGTCCATATGATTGAGCTTTTGCCATCCCATAAAAATAGCCTAAGCAAATTTATAAATTAAATAAAAAGGCAATTGATTAAATTCCATCTTAGAATCATCATAAATCATCTTTAAAAGTACCCAAAACCAGTATGATTCTTAATTATGAACTGCATCAAAATACAGTTTCAGAAAAAAATCCCATCGTATTCATTCACGGCTTATTTGGCAGCTTAAGCAACCTTGGCATGCTGGCGCGCGCATTTATGCAAACTCATACGGTCATTCAGCTGGATGTGCGCAATCATGGAAACTCAGGACATTCTTCAGAAATGAACTATGACCTGATGGCGCAGGACGTGATTGAAACAATCAATGCAGCTGGCCTGCAGCGGGTCAGCTTAGTCGGTCATTCAATGGGCGGTAAAATTGCCATGCGCACCGCCAGTTTTGATCCTGACCGTATTGCGCATTTAGCCGTTTTGGATATTGCGCCATTTGCCTATCAGCAGAACCACCATGAACAAATTTTTAAAGCACTTTTCGCAGTAGAGCGGGCTGACATTCAGACACGCCATCAAGCCATTGAAATCATGAAACAGTTTGTATCTGAAGACATGGTCATTCAGTTTTTATTGAAATCTTTTTCTAAAGGCAAATGGCTGTTTAATGTTCCCGCTTTATATGCGCATTATGCCGATATTTTAAGCTGGAACGAACAGTCTTCGTGGTCAAAACCCGCATTATTTTTACGCGGAATAGCATCTCCGTATATCGGAAAAGCTGAATATCTGGATGCAATTGCGCGTCAATTTCCTTTGGCGGAAGTTAAAGGTATTGAAGGTGCAGGGCATTGGCTGCATGCGGAAAAAACGGCAGAAGTTCTGGATCAGCTGCAGCGGTATATAAATAACTGAAAAGGATTAATTACTTAAATTATCTGTTTACGGCGCAGTTGAAAAGCTGCTGGCCTGCAGCTGACCTTCTGATGTCAGCTGCTCGGCCATTTCCCTAGTTTTCTTTAAGCCAGGCATACGGTATTCCGTGTGTCCATAATCTTGAATGGATTTCCAGCGTCCGCCCCAAGTCAAGCCAACGGATTCTGCGACTTGTCCATACAATTGATAACCGCGCATCGCCCAAGGATCCCGCTCTGAAATAACCACTTTTCCATTGCGTTTAAATGCGGCATCTGCGGCTAAGCCAAATTGATGATAGCTTTGATATCCGCGTGCGCGTGTGGTGTTGATATTCAATGCGAGTGAATTCTGACGGTCGGGGCTGCGGTAACCTTCTAAAAGAACCATGTCGTAGCCATGCTGTTCCCGCATAATTTTAAAGACCATCAGCAGCCGCTGCTTATAGCGTGGATTAATTTTATTCCACTTGCGGTCGGCAGAGGCAAAATCTGTATGATGATATTCAAATAGGTTTTCATCAGCTGGATTCATTGCAGCAGATGGGGCAATCTGAGATGCTGAAATAACAGCAGTGCTATTTTCTAATGCAATCGCATTATTTACAGCTTCTTGCACCAAGGCATCATCAACTTCTGGCGGAATGTCCAGCATTTGACCATCCAGCATGGCATAGATTTGCGGATCTGCTTCCTTTAAATAGTCGGCTTCAATGGTAGAAGCGGTAATGGGCCGAGTAAATGCATACAGTAAAATACTGGAAAACAAAAAGAGTCCTGCTATTAAAATCCACCATTGCTGCAAATGCCAGTGAGACTGAATTTGGTCTGGCGATGCGGCTGCATTCAGCTGATGTGCAATTTTTTTTGCATTAAACAGTTTATTTTTGCTGGCTAAAAAGACATTGCTAAAGGCTTGAAAAAGCCAATGCCTGAATTCGTAAGATATCAATAGCGCCATGGTAAAGGTCAGCATAAAAAAACTGCAGGCGATAAGAGCAATCATTGCGCTGCTGCTTGCTCTTTCACCGGCGAAAGTGTTTTTGTTACTGTCATTTGAAGCGAGCCGCGAGGGCTGGGAATTTCGGGGTCACTGGATACCGCTTGCTTTGCGGGTGCCGGTGTATTTTTTTCTGGCGGCGGTGCTTTTGCCATCAACTTGCTTTTTACTGCGGGTAAAGCATTGGATTTTATTGCCGGCTTCACTTTCTGAACAGCTTTAGCGGCCTGAGGCGGGTGAAGCTTTGCTTGTGCAAAGGGGGAATGATGCTGAACTGCGGGTTTTTCATGCTTAAATGCATTCAGTAAATCACCGTCATAAGTTTGGCTAGTTTCTTCTTCTCCAGCTTCATCTGAATGCGGATTTTCTTGTGCAAGTTTATGACTTTGTGAAGAAATAGAGGGATGACGCTGAGTGATTGGTTCTTCTTGCGGAAAGTTTTCCTGAGACATAAGCGCATCATTGGTTTTATGATTAAAATTTATAAACATCAGCCCCGTGGCGCTAATAAGAGCCATGCCGGCAAAGAAGCCGCAAACAGCATAAATAGCAGGATGAAGCGGTTTCTTTTGAGTAGACTGCAGTATGCGTAGATTATTTTTTTTCTCGTTTGCCATTTTATATTGTTCTTATGGTAAATGAATGATGATATAAGCTGGTTCTGCTGGCGCTGTAATCACATTTTGGAACTTTGCAAAAGACTGATTCCCTTGGCTGGAAAGCATAAAATGCAGCGCGGCAAAAGAGCTGAATGCAAAAATCAGCCAAAAAATTAGAATCCAGAAAAATGGCAGTTCACGGTGAATAATATGCTTGATTTGATCGGGCAGCGCGGCAAATGGTGAGAATGAAGCTTTTTTGCCTTTCAAATAGTCAATTTCATCACCTACACGTGAAGCAAGGAGATTTAGGCTTTCAATCGACTCTAAGCGGTATTTGCCATGAAATCCTAACAGCATGCAATAGTGATAGGCTTCAAGCGCGGCCAGACGCTCTTTTCCTTTACTGCGTATCTCATCCATTTTTTCAAAAAAACGGTATCCTGCAAGCTGTGAACCGAATAAGCTCAGCTGCAAAGGGCACATCATCCAGTTGTTCTGCAAGTCAAAAAAACGGGCATTCTGCTGCGTTACAATAGTTTCATCCAATAAGGCGCAATATGCATATTTAGCATCCTGAATATCCTCATTGCTGAATTGCAATTTGCGCGCCTGACTTTCAAAACGGTGCAGCAAAGTTAAAATTTTGTCTCGGAAACTGTCAGCATTGGATGGCACATACTGATTTTTTAGCAAAAAAACAATATAAAAACCGTCATGCATTAAATCGACCAGATTGGCTGTGCTGGCTATTTTTGTTTCAATCGCAGCGGGGGCCATCCCGATGCCAATGTGGCCGTCATCAAACAATGAAGGTGCATTATTCTGTATATTCATCGTAAATTACCCATTCATGGCTGCAATTAATTCAATTGAAATATCTTGGAAGCCGCTCGGAATATAGACACAGATAGTTTCTGAATCCAGCATCCGCTGGTACAGATCATTGTTTGGCTCTATCTCAAAATAGCTGACCCCGGATCGGACGGGAATTGCCGTCGGCACTTGCATTAAATGCTGTAATGGAATGGCAGGCAGCGCGGCAACAACACGCTGTTCAACATCAACGGTATTGCCGACTTTAAAACGCAATGGAACATAGGAAATGAGATCATGTGCCGGCATTACACCGCTGGAAACTGCCAGATAAAAACGGGTATCGCGGGTGATTTTGTCTGATTCCAAACTGCCAATCCAATAGGATGGGCGAGCTTCTTTTAAGGCAATGCTGATGTAGCGGTTGGAAATAATGGTATCCAGCAAATCACGTAGAATCAGGTCTAAACTGCTGAAGCTTTCTTCTAAGTGATCATGCTGATACTGCGGCAATTGATCTACTTCATAGGCGGTTGAAAAGGTCAGTAAAGAACCGCTCAAACGGAGCAATTCAAAAAAAAGCCGTTCAGGATGAATATGCGGATACTGCAGTAAATGGTTTAAGGCCGCATGGGCTGTATTCAGGGCATTCACCAGCCAAAAAGAAACGATATCACCTGAGCGAAATTCAATCAGTTTCTGCTCGTTTTCTCGATTGTTTGCCTGAATGGCTTTAATCTTAGCTTTAATGACATTTAATGTGCGTTTCAGGCTGGAAATGAGCGACTCGCTGGATTCGATATGCAGGATAGGCGGAATAAATTTGGTATCCAGTACAAAACTGCCTGAACTTTGGCGCTTAATCCGTCCAATAGGCAGATACAAAAAGCCATCCAGCTGATGCGGCTCATGATTCAGTTCAAAAAGCTTGAATTCAGCACGGCGCCGCAGCATTGTAATTTCAGCGCTGCTCGCATCGGTAAATAAATCATGCGTTTCAATTAAATGTGAATGATATCTGCTGGATTGGCTATTTTCAGACTCAAAGCTGACGTTCTTTCTATTTGGCTGCAAGATAGGTAAAGCTAAGTAAATATGCATTTCGCCTTTTAGGTTCAGCACATCCAGCATAATCGGCTCAGGCAGCAAATCTTGGGCTGGCGCTTGGTAAATTTCCCCATCTTGCCAAATCATTTCGATTTGGCTTAAAGCTAAAATATGGGTGTCAAGCTGAGATTCATCAAATTGAAAAGACCGGATGCCGTAAGCAAAAGGAATAGTTGCGCGAACCGTTTGGTTTAACCGCTGTTCATGATAGGCATCCTGCAGCTGAAAATGCTGCGGACGCAAGAATAGGCCTTCGCCCCATAATATTTTCTCTGCTTTAAACATTTCAATTACCAATTACTGTCTGTTTCATTATTTGAGTCATGGGTATTTGCCTGCACACCCAAAAGTTCATGTACGCTTTCTAAAGGCTTTTCATTTTTTAAAACCTGAGCCAGCCATTCATGCAGCGGCATATGGCTCCACTTAATGGTTTTTTGCAGCAGATAGCTCACAGGGCTGTGCGGTTCATTGGCTTGAAAATAGTCTGCAATTTCCTGCAGCACGAGCATGGCCTGTGCACGGTTTGCCAAATGATTTTGCAGCTGCGGCTGAAAGGACTGCTGATGATTCATATGCTGGACAGTGTGATTTGCAGAAAATTCAGCATGATTCACTGGCTCCGGTGCTGTGTTGGCAGATTCAGCAGATGAACTGTAAAAAGCATCCGCTTTATAAATTTTCTTTATAGTCATATGGATTGTTTCAATTTGAGAATCGATGGATGCAAAACTTGGCGCATCTAGCCCCATTAAGCTGTCCAACGTCTCTTTCAGCAGCTGCCATTGACTGATAATGTCCAAAAACTGCTGAAAATTCTGATATTGAACCGATTTAGAAGTATTGAACAAAGCCTGCTCAAATTGCTCTAGATAATTTGCAGTTTCTTCATTGAGACCATCCTTAGCATTCATTTTCAGTCTTTGATTTTGCTGATGCCGCATACTGTCATAATCTGAAAGGGTATATGCTGCTGGCGTGCTGACAACAGGAATGCCTTTCAATAAAGCCGGCAGCAGATTGATAAATCCTTGAAGCAAGCCGATACGCTGATCTAAATCATTTTCTTCAATTTCAGGATGCAATAGGTCCCAATACGCATTCAAGCTCCGATGCGTCAGTTCAAGCGCTTTGGCAATGCCATCAAAGCCATACAGATGGGGCCACGCTTCCAAAAGCCAGGTCAACAGGCGGAGATCTTTGGTTTTCTCGGTCAATAATTCTGTTGATTTGGCATGAATAAAAGCCCAATCGGCCTGCTTTGGCTCAGAAATCCAGTCGCCTTGTTCGAGTAAAGGGTCATCTTGAGTTTTCGCTTTTTTAATCGCATGAAACTCATTGGAAAAAGAGCAATCTATGCCGCAGGGGCGGCTCTCTGAAATGGGCTGCAATAAATGGTCGAGTTCTAAACTCATATTCTGCCTTTCTTGTTAAAATTAAGTTTCTAATGCTTTTGATTTTTTTGTTTTCTGCTTTTTAGCCATTTGATTTTTAGGATCAAGCGCATAATGAATTTCATCATTTTTGACACTGATTTCAATCAAACGCGGAACTTTTTGCTCACTCATCGCCATTAAAATTTCTGTCGCCAGCGCTGGAAGAACAGATGAGTTTAAAATGTTATCAACATTTCTGGCGCCACTGTCTATTTCAGTACAGCGTTTCAGCAGCAATTCAATGAGGTCATCTTTGTAAATAATTTCGGTTTGATATTGTTTTTTAATTCGGGCGGTAATTTTGCCCAATTTTTGCTGAATAATTCGAATCAGTAAATCATCATGGAGCGGGAAATAAGGCACAATGCGCATGCGTCCTAAAAAAGCCGGTTTAAACTGCTTGTACAATGCGGGTTTAAGCTGATCAATCAGTTCTTCCGCAGCTGGCCATTTATCAACTGGCGTATTCAGGCAAGCCTGCATAATAGATCCTGAACCCGCATTCGAGGTCAAAAGAATCGTGGTGTTTTTAAAATCGATCAGGCGTCCTTCACCATCCTCCAATACGCCTTTATCAAAAACTTGATAGAACAGTTCCTGCACATCATTGTGGGCTTTTTCAATTTCATCTAAAAGTACAACACTGTATGGATTGCGGCGTACCGCTTCAGTTAAAACCCCGCCTTGCCCATAGCCCACATAGCCAGGGGGAGCCCCTTTTAATGAAGATACGGTATGCGCCTCTTGATACTCAGACATGTTGACTGTGATTAAGTGGGATTCACCGCCATACAATTCATTAGCCAATGCCAAGGCAGTTTCAGTTTTACCGACGCCGCTCGGGCCTGCCAGCATAAACACTCCCTGCGGTTTATTGGGGTCTTCTAATTTGGCTTTTGAGGTTTTTATGCCTTGCGCCAATTGATGCAAGGCATACTTCTGTCCCATGACACGCTGGCCAAGCTTTTCTTCTAAACAGAGAATGTGCTTAATTTCATCGTTAACCATTTTCCCGACAGGAATACCAGTCCAGTCCGAGATAATCTCATTAATAATGTGCGCATTTACCCGTTCAAAAACTAAAGGGGATTGGCCTTGCAAATCAGCCAGCTGCTGGCGCAATACAGTGACTTCGCCATTATGGTTCTGTTCGGAATCTTGCTGCAAACGATGAATTTGCTGGACTAAACCCAGCTCTTGCTTCCATTTAAGTTCCGTTTGGGTAATTTCTTCATTTAAGCTGGTGATGGTTTTTGCCAATTTGTCTAAACGTTCATGATGAATCGGCATATTTTTGTGTTCTTGAATTAAAATGTTTTGCTGCAGTTTCAGGTTATGCAGCTGCGCGTAAAGCTGATCCAGCTGAACAGGAGCTGCATTTTGCGTCAGCGCAACGCGGGCTGCTGCAGTATCCAAAACACTGATGGCTTTATCAGGCAGTTGCCGGCCAGTAATATAGCGGTGTGAAGCATGCACAGCATTGACAATCGCTTCATCATCAATGTACAGATTAAAATGATCTGCCATGACGGGAATCATCGCGCGCAGCATATCTATGGCGACTGCTTCAGTTGGCTCTTCAACTTTTACGACCTCAAAACGGCGGCTCAAGGCTGCATCTTTTTCAAAATATTGTTTATATTCTGCCCAAGTGGTCGCGGCAATGGTGCGCAATTCACCCCGCGCTAAAGCGGGTTTCAGCAAATTGGCTGCATCATTTTGTCCAGCTTGACCGCCTGCGCCGATCAGAGTATGCGCTTCATCAATAAATAATATAATGGGATGGCTTGAGGATTGAACCTCCTGAATCACTTGTTTTAAACGATTTTCAAATTCACCTTTAACGCTGGCGCCGGCCTGCAGCAGCCCCATGTCCAATGCATGCAGCTGAACATTTTTAAGCGCATCGGGCACTTGATTTTGAGAAATTTTAAGGGCCAAGCCTTCGACAACGGCAGTTTTGCCGACACCAGGATCACCCGTTAAAATAGGATTATTTTGGCGGCGGCGCATTAAAATATCCAGCATTAAGCGGATTTCAAATTCACGGCCAATGACTGGATCTATGCTGCCATTTTTAGCTTTTTCAGTTAAATTAATAGTGTATTGATCTAAAGCTGGCGTTTTGACGGCAGTGGCGGCATCAGGATCGGCTTCGGCTGTGGAAGGCCCTTTTTTTTGCTGCTGCGGCTGATGCTGGTTTTCACTGCTGCTTTGACATAAATCTATAAATGTGTGCTTTATGGTATCAATGGGGAACAGATCAAAAAGCGATGATGCGCGGGCAGCAATTTGATATAAGTCCTGAGCCGTCAGCAGGGCTGTGATTAAATGGCCACTGCGTATTATTGGATCCTGTTCAGCGGATGCCAGCAGCCAGGCTTGTTCCAGCAATCGGACAATCGACTTGGCAAAAATTGGTGTCCGGGTATTGCCTTTTGGCAATAGGGCGATGCTTTCCGTTAAGTCGCGGACGAGGTCATCTTTTGGAATATTATATTTATTGATTAAAATTTGAATGTCATTGCCGTTTTTTTGCAACAGCAGCTCTAATAAAAAATGTTCAATTTCAATTTCATAATTTTGCTGTGATATGCAGGTATTGGCTGATTTTTCAAGTGATAAGCGTGATTGTGCTGATAATTTTGTAATTAAAATTTTTAAATTATTCATAGATATCTCTGTCTTTTTAATAACACGCAGCTTATTTCAATAAGTCTATTTACGGGCTAATTTTAATTAAATAATAATATTATTTTTTAAATCAATGCTTTAAGTTGTTTTTTATAATAAAGCGGTCGGCCTATTCTACATATTTTTAAAAAAAAGAAAAATTAATTTGCACTTTTTTCCAAAAAAAATCAAAAAATGACACTTTTTGTTAGATAAATAAAATTTTGTATTGACTTTTAGTGACTGTTTTTTGTTAAATCTGCTCCGTAAAACTAAAAATGATTAGAAAAAGGAAGAATCACAAATTAATAATAAGTGATGAACCTTGCTGATAACGACTAAATTTAGAGAATAATAAATGCGTATTTTGACCAAAGGCATGCTTTTCGTGCCGTTGATTACTGCTGTCTGTATTGCACAAGTAAGCTATGCCAAGAAAGAAGATTCACTTGAATTGAATAAATCCTGCGTCAAGTTGTATCCGTTGGCGGCTGGAGATACAGATGCTGATTTAATCAGTCTCTATACTCAAATGTGTGATAAAACTAATAGAAAGAATCAAGCGCTGCTTTCAGGGCTGCAGATTCAGATAGCGCAGAAATATCAAGCACAAGGCTATAATTTAAAAGCCCTTCAAGCTGTTGCTCAATTGCGTAATCAAAATATCAGTACGCCAGAAATGACAGATGCTGAATTTTTAGCCGGGACGGCAATTTCGCAAAATGCATTAAATCATATGCGCACAGTAGAGCTTCGTTCATTATCTGAAGAAGCGTATCAGCCGGCAAAAATATTAGTTGATACAATCCGTTTTGCCCAGCCTGTGGCGCAAAACAGAGAAACTGCGTTTTCAGAAAATGCCTATAATAAAAAGAAATCAAATAAAAAAGCGCCACCGAAAATAGCAGCAGTAAAAAAAACCAAAGCGGAAGCTCCGAAAAGCGCAGCAGCTAAGGCGCCTAAAACCAATAGAACAACAGCACCTGCGGTGAAAGAATCTGCCGAAAAAGCTTCAAATTCATCACCATTTGAAACATTCAATAAAAAATAAAAAGGAAAAAAAGATGGCCAAGCGTGAAAGTGTACAGAAAAAATTGCAGCGGATCAGACCTCCGCGAGTGCAGCTGACTTATGATGTTGAAGTAGGAGATGGCAGAGAGATCAAAGAGTTGCCATTTGTTGTAGGGGTTTTGGGAGACTTTTCCGCGGCCTCTGAATTAGAAAAAACCAAACTGAAAGATAAAAAGTTCATTAATGTTGATTTGGATAATATTGATGAAGTGATTGAATCTTTAGCGCCGCGGGCAAATTTTCAAGTTGATAACACATTGACGGAAGACGGCGGGAAAATATCAGTCGATTTAACGTTTAAATCAATGGACGATTTCCGCCCCGAACATGTCGTGCAGCAGGTTGATCCGTTAAAAAAACTGGTTGCCGCGCGTGAACGCTTGACTGATTTGCGCAATAAAATTTCCAATAACGAACGTCTGGAAGATCTGCTGGATGATGTACTGCAGAATACTGATCAAGTGCGTAAATTGAGTTTGGAGGCTGAAAATGAGTAATTCAAATTTGGCTGCCGCATCCAATCTTGCAGTGAAAGAAGATTATACGTTGCTGGACTCAATCGTTGAGCAAAGCCGCATAGCGCGTACAGACGATGAACATGACCGTGCGAAAAGCCTCATCGGCGAGCTGGCGAAAGAAGTCATGGCAGGGACCATTACCGTTTCTGAAAATATGGCTTTATCTATCGATAAGCGTATTGCAGAGATTGATGCGCTGATTTCAAAGCAGCTGAGCCAAATCATGCATCATGCGGATTTTCAAAAAGTAGAATCAACATGGCGCGGTTTATATTATTTTTGCCAAGAAACGCCCTCTAATTCTTTAATTAAAATCCGGATGCTCAATACAACTAAAAAAGAATTGATTAAAGATTTCCAAGGTGCGGCAGATTTTGACCAAAGCACTCTGTTCAAGAAGATTTATGAAGAAGAGTATGGCTCATTTGGCGGTGCGCCCTATGCAACGCTCATTGGTGATTTTGAATTTGACCGGACGCCTGCAGATATGTATCTGCTGGAGCAAATTTCACATGTGGCCGCTGCTGCGCATGCGCCATTTATTTCAGCAGCCAGCCCAGAAATGTTCGGTTTAGAGACATTTACGGATATAGACCGTCCGCGTGATGTCTCAAAAATTTTTGAAACGGCTGAATATGTGCAATGGCGGTCTTTCCGCGAAAGCGATGATGCGCGCTATGTGGCATTAACCATGCCGCGCGTGCTAGGGCGTTTGCCTTATCACCCTAAAGAAGGCACGGCGACTGAAGGCTTTAACTATGTAGAAGAAGTCTCAGGAGAAAACCATAATGAATATTTATGGATGAATGCGGCATATGCTTTTTCGACCCGTTTGACCAATGCGTTTGATATGCACGGCTGGTGTGCGGCAATTCGCGGTGTTGAAGGCGGCGGCTTAGTGGAAGGCTTGCCTGTGCATACATTTAAAACCCATGATGGCGAAGTTGTCTTTAAATGTCCGACAGAAATTGCCATTACAGACCGTCGTGAAAAGGAACTGAGCGACTTAGGTTTTGTGCCCTTGGTGCATTGTAAAAATACTGATTATGCAGCATTTTTTGGCGCGCAATCTGCACAGAAAGCTAAAAAATATGACAGCGATACGGCCAATGCCAACTCAGCTTTATCCAGTCAAATCCAATACATCATGGCTGTTTCGCGCATTGCGCATTATTTAAAAGCGATGATGCGCGATAAAGTAGGAAGTTTTGCATCTGCGGGAAATGTCGAAGCTTTTCTGAATAACTGGCTTTCTCAATATGTACTGCTGGATGACGGCGCTTCGCAGGAAGCTAAAGCTCAATATCCGCTGCGTGAAGCGTCTGTAAAAGTTGTAGAAAACCCAGCAGCGCCTGGACACTACAAGTCTGTGGTCTTTTTAAGGCCGCATTTCCAGTTGGATGAGTTATCAGTGTCTTTGAGACTTGTTACTGAGCTGCCTCAGTCCTCAAATTAATTTGAGGCAACATAATAATAACTTGAAATTAAAATCAGGAAAAATATAACAATGAAAGATATATACGTACAGTTTCGCGGAAAATATAAAGTCGATGGCGAATCTCGGGATTCTGAACATAAAAATTGGCTGGAAGTAAATTCTTGGTCACATAATATCCGCCAGCCTAAATCAGCAACATCTTCAAGCGTCGGCGGCCATACGGCAGAGCGTGTTGAACATTCAGATATGATTTTTGTAAAAGATTTGGATGCTACCAGTCCAAAGCTTTGGGAAGCATGTTCTGCAGGCTATACATTTGATGAAGTGCAGATTGACTTTTACCGCGCAAATGGCGACAAGCGCATAAAATATCTTCAAATTAAACTGAAGCATGTTTTGGTTTCAAGCGTAACGCCGAATGTAAATGATGAAGGCGTGCCGCATGAGGCATTTGGCCTGAAATATGCCGCTGTTGAATGGACATACAATCAGCAGGATATTAACGGCACGCAAAAAGGCGCTGTAACGAAGAAATGGTCGCTTTCAAATAATACCGCTTCTTACGCTGCATAATTAAAATTGAGATGGAGGCTGATCCTCTTTGGCCTCTATTCTTTGATTTAAAATATTAAAAATAAAAATATGAACTTAGACCAGCTTTATCCTTATGGCTTTAAAACCACTTTATTTGACCGCCTGCTGCCGAATGAACTGTACGGGCAGCAAGGCTTATCTCTGCAGCAACTACGCGAATCGGTAGCGTTGGATTTGGAAGATTTGCTGAATAGCCGTACCGCTAAATTAAGTCCTGAAATTGATGATTTTCCATTAGCAAAACAGTCTATTTTACAGTTTGGCATTATTGATTTTGTCGGTTTATCGACATCAAATCCGTCAGACCGGGACAAGATCTGCCAGTCCATTGAACAGTCTATTGCTGCGCATGAGCCCAGACTGAAACAGATTAAAGTCGAAATGCTGATGGAAGGTCATAATATGGGCGCGCTGTGCTTAAGCATTCAGGCTTTTTTAAATATTCACCCTTTATATGAACCCGTCATTTTTGATGCCTTATTAAAACCGACAACACAACAATATGTTATTTCGACTAGAACTTAAGTGGGTTTGCTGTGATTGAAGAGCTGTTACCGTATTATGAAAAGCAACTGCAGGAATTTGGCCAGCAATCTCGTGAATTTGCGCATAAGTATCCAAAAATTGCGCAGCGTTTATCGTTAAACCAAGAGCAGATTGATGACCCGCATATTGAAAGGCTGATACAGGCCTTTGCATTAATTGCTGCAAGAATTGATAAAAAATTGACAGACAGCTATGACCTGTTTACGCGTTCAATTTTTGAGGTCATGTTTCCTCAGTATCTCAAACCTTTTCCAGCCAGTTCGATCATTTCATTTGAGGACAGCAGCAAAATCAAACAGCTGACGGAAGTACATCATATTCCTCGCAGGACAGCCTTAAAAGCTAAAAACATCCGCGGTGTTCAATCTGAGTTTTCGTCAGTGCAGGACGTCCGTCTGCTGCCTATTGCAATTAAACAGCTGCAGTTTAAAGCGCATCCCACAGCGCATATGCACTTAAACCAAAATGCAACGATCAGTTTAAGTTTTGAAGTCTTCAACCAAAAACATGCGCTACTGAAGACGGAAAAAATTCCGATCTTTTTGGATGCAATTTCTAATTTCCCCTTACAGGTATTGGACAGCATTTTTCAAAAAACCACGATCTTTTCAATTAAAGCCGGTCAGCAAACTTTTGACATTGCAAATCCGTTTACATTAGGCGGCTTTCAAGAGCAGGAAAGCATTCTGCCTATTGATCAGCATACCCATCAGGCTTACCGGCTATTGATGGAATATTTTTGCTGTCCGGAAAAATACAGTTTTTTAACATTAAATTTAGATTTTTTGCAGTTTTTAAATGCTTCTCAAAGCGCGTTTGAAGTGCAGATGCACTTTAAGCTTAATTTAAATGATCAAGCGGTCTTGCGGAACTATGCGGAATTAAGCACGGCAAATTTCAAATTATTCTGCACACCCATTGTGAATCTATTTAAAAAGCAGGCTGAACCGCAAAAAATTGACCATAAGCGCATGGAGTATCCCTTAATTACGGATGTTCACTATCCTGAATATTATCAGGCATATTCCATTTTAAGCATGAACATGATCCGTGAAAAAAGCAGTCAAGATCAGGTGCTTCATCCTATTTTGCCTTTTTTTGCAATGAGTCATTACCATCAGGAACAGGTGAATTTCTTTTATAGCTTGAATGGGTCATTGCATAAGAATAAGCGCCAGGAATTATCTTATTCAGTGCTTTCAAAACATTTAGAACCTCACCGCACACAGTCTGATTTTATCAGTATTGAACTGCTTTGCTCGAATGGGGATTTGCCTTATGAAAGCTACAATAAAGAGCACAATATTTTGACCTTAAACGACAGCAGTTTGGCGCGCCGGGCAGTGATGCTGAAAAGGCCAAATAAGCCCTATTATTTTGAGCAGAATAAGCAAGAACAGTGGCGCATTATTTCTCATTTGTCACTGAATACCCTGTCATTGATGAAAGGGGATGCTGTTGCTCATCTTAAAGAATTGCTTGAATTATACAACTTGCCAAAATCACGTGAAAATCAAATCATTATAGATGCGATTCAAGCGCTGGATTTTGAGTTGACGCAAAAACTGGTGAATAGTCAGCCTTATCCATTATTTGTCCGCGGCGTCAAAGTCAAAATCGGCATTCAGTCTGAGGTCTTCCGCGGCCACAGCCTCTATATTTTCAGCCAGTTATTGGCGCAAGTCTTTAATTTAAAAGTGCAAATGAACAGCTATGTGGATGTAGCTGTTTATGATATTCAATCTCAGCAGGAGCTATACCAATGCGTGCAGAACGTTGGTGGCAAAATGCTTCTGTAATTGAAGATTTGCTGAACAATCCGGCATCATTTGAGTTTATTCAAGCGGCCCGTTTATTGAGGCATATGCCATATTTAGAGAAAGACCGGCATTGGGCGTCAGATTTCCGGTTTAACAGCTCACTGACACTGAATTTTCCGCAAAGTGAAATTGAAGCGCTGCATATTGATGGTGAACAAGTGCATATGACCAATCTGGTGGTCGGGCTAACAGGCATGCAAGGTTCTTTGCCATACAGTTATACCAATAAAATTAAATTAAGCAGCCGCCAGCAGACTGCTGAGGCGCATCAATTCTTAAATTTATTCAATCATAAACTGACCGCGCAATATATTGACGCCAGCCTCAATTACAATCTGCCTGTGCGTTATGAAATTGATAATGAAAATAATTACTTAGATGTTATTCATGCTTTAAGTGGCTATATTAAAGGCCATCATGGGCAAACAGGGCTGGAAGATTATTTTGCGGAATTTTCAGGGCTGATGCAGGGGCAAACCAATGCGGTGTATGCGCTGAAAACGATTTTAAGCTGTGTTTTTGATGCAAATTTTGAAGTCCAAGAATATATTCCCGTCAAATTCAGTTTAGCTGATGAACAAAAAACCATGCTGGGCGGGGCAATCTCAAGCTGTTTGGGCATCAATACTTTTTGCGGTGAAACTGTGCGTCAAATAGACGACAAGATCGAACTGACGATTGGCCCGTTAAGCCAGCAGGATTATTTAAGCTTTCTGCCGCGGCGTCCGATGAGTGAAAAACTGAAACAAATCATCAGCACATGGTGCAGCCCTACGCTGAAAGTTGATGTGCGCCTGATCTTAAAAAAAGACCATATTCTGCCTGCCTGTTTAGGCTTGAACACTGCAGCTGGCTTAGCACAGGGAACATTCCTGAGCCCAAATTCATCCATGGACAATGCTGAAACCTGTTATGCATTAATAGGGGATATACAATGATTAAAATAATAATAACGGCTTTTGCTGGCTTAGCTCTTGTCATTAATACATGTGTTATTTATTACTGGCGCGATACCGCTTTTGATCCGGCCAATTCAGATTTAATAAGCTATCTCGTAATTTTACCGATGCTTATCACTGCACTTGTTCTATCACCTTATTTTATCTTTAAGGCGATTCAGTGCTACAAAGCAAAGAAAGAAGAGAAATTGCAGCAAGCTGCTGATTTTGAACATCGGCCTGCTGAAAATATCAGCGGGGAACAAAAGGAAAAAGCCACTCAAAGCAGACAGTTTGCTCTCAATATTTATTCATCAGCTGCACGGCATAGTTTTGGTGAAAATGAATCGATTCTTGAACAGTATAAGCAATTTAAAAGTCCTGAACTTGATGCGGATTTGCTTAATGCTTATGGCTTGCCCGTTTTATCTTTAAGAATTCAAGATTTAGATGATGCAGTTGAAGCGGAAGATGATGATTCCATCCAGTTATCCCGGCGGGAGAAAAGAATCCGCCAGCTGATTATGCATCAACTGGAACAGCATGCAGATACGCTATCTGCCGCAGCCGAACATTTGAAAAACTCCGCCATGTTTTATGACAATGAAATGGCATATCAATACCGGATGCATCCCGCATGGACTGGAGAGCATCGGGCAGAGGATGATTTTGAGGAAGATGCAGGAAGAATGGCTGAACCCATTTCTAGATTGAATAAGCTTTGCATTCATATACTGCTGCCTGAAAGCATGATTCATCATTGGAATGATGAATCATGCTTAAGTATGCAGCATTTGCTGGCAGAGCAGTTTTCTATTTTGCTTGCGCAAATTGAAATTAAACAGCACTTTGTCAGTCATCAGACTTCCTATATTGAATGGTTAACGCTTTTAGAACAAATCGCACAGCAGGAATATGTTTTCAATCTTATTATTAGCGCTGACTCTGAGATAGATCAGGATTGGCTGGATGAAAAGTATTGGCAATCGGAACAGTATATTGCCACTGAATATGCGTCCAGCTGGTGTATTGCCGGTTTAAATACTGAAATCAGCGGCTTGATGCCGCAAAAAACGCTCAAAATTATGCTGGATGAAGCCAGTATTGAAAGCTTCTTGCTGAAAAACAAGCTTCAAAGCCATCAGCAGTACCAGCAGGACGAACCTTTCATGCTGATTTTAGATGATGCGCTGAATATCAAAACCTCAAAGCAGCTGCAGCGGAAATTTGCCAATTCTTTGATTGAACCGCACCATTTTTTATATACGCACTCCAGTCTTGGGAATACTCAGCAGCTGGCAAAAATTTTCAGCTTCATGCTGGGCATGCATTTGGCTGAAGAGTTAATCAGCATGGTTTTCAGCATCGAGCTAGATCACGCATATTCATTTTTTGAAGCGTATCAAGAAGAACAAACTGATAAAGAATTGCTTCATTCATCATAATAAAACCAATAAGAGAAACACGTGAATACATTATTTTATACCTTGCTGGGCTATGTCTGGCAGTATGTGACCAATCCTAAAGCAATTATGGCGCTTTCATTTTTTGTGGCCATTTTAGCCATGCATAATGCCGTACCGGATAAAGTGTTTTGGATTATTGTAACTGTCTATATTTTCAGTCTGATCATTTGGGGCATTTACGAGCTGGTTCAGCATTACCGCCATGGCAAGCAAGGCGAAATACTGTCTGAAGCGATTTCTAAAGATACAGAAGCAGAATACGGAAAAATTAAAAATAAAGAGGAATTGCAGCTGATTAATCAGCAAATGAAGGATTCGATACAGCTCATTCGGAAATCGAAATTAGGGGATAAAAAAGGCAGCGCTGCACTGTATGAATTGCCTTGGTATATGGTGATTGGCAATCCGGCAGCAGGCAAAAGTTCAGCCATTTATAACTCCGGATTACGGTTTCCATTTGAAGAAACACATCAAAAAATGGTCTCCGCCGGGTTAAGCGGGACACGAAATTGTGACTGGTTCTTTTCTACCGAAGGTGTTCTGCTGGATACGGCGGGACGCTATTCCGTTTATGCAGAAGATCACTCGGAATGGCTGGGATTTCTCAATATTTTAAAGAAAAACCGCACTAAAGCGCCGATTAATGGCTTGATTGTAATTGTCAGTGTGGCGGAGCTGGTCAGCCAAAGCCCTGAAAAATCGATTAAATTGGCTAAAAATTTACGCGCTAGAATTCAAGACTTAACCGACCGACTGGAAATTTTTGCGCCAGTCTATTTAGTGTTCTCAAAAATGGATTTGATTGCTGGATTTACGGAGTTCTTTGACTGCTATGACAGCGATGAGTTTGACCAAGTTTGGGGCGCCACTCTGCCGTACGATCCAAATTCTTCAGAAAATTCTGTAGAGCTGTTTGAAAAGCATTACAGCATTTTATATGACGGCTTAAAAAGTGTCAGCACGACACATTTGAGCCGCAGGCATTCGCAGAACATTTCCCCAAGCGTAATGACCTTTCCTTTAGAATTTAAAAGCTTAAAACCTGTATTGAAAACGTTTATCGGAACGCTGTTTCAGGAAAATCCCTATCAGTTCAAACCCGTATTCCGCGGCTTTTATTTTACCAGCGCTTTGCAGGAGGGCATGATAGAAAGTCCAATGACTGAACAAATTGCTGAAGATTTTCATCTAATTAAGGGGGATGACAGTGATTATGGCGTACCGACTAATTCAATATCCCAAGATCACGGCTATTTTTTAAAAGGGCTGTTTTCCAGTGTTATTTTAAAAGATAAAAATTTAGTCAAGCAGCATATCAATCCTGCACGCAAGCGCCAGCGGTTTTTATTATTTATTGGCGCTTTATGCGCAGTCGCTATTCTTTTAAGTTTATGGGTCTGGTCATATCGGAATAATCAGCAATTAATTGCTGAGGCCAATGCGGATTTGGCGAAAGTCGTTCAAATGGAGGCGCGTTCAGGCAGTGAGCTGTCTACACAGCTGGATGCCTTGCTGATTTTACAGGGGCATCTGCAGCAGCTGGATCATTTTGAACAAGAACGCCCTTTAAAATACAGTTTTGGCTTATATCAGGGCAATAATATCCGGGAAAAGCTGAAAACGGAGTATTTAAAAGGTATTCAGCAGATTGTCTTGATGCCTGCACAGCAAAATATGGGGCAATATCTGCAGCGTGTGAAGGCCAATGAATCCGTGCTGAAAGAAAATCATATTAATGTCCAGCTGAATCAAGCCGTCCGCACGAATCAGCCTTTTTCAGAGCCAGCGGATACGAATCCGCAAGATGCATATAATGCTTTAAAAGCATATTTAATGCTCAGCAATCCGCAATATATGGAATCGAGCCATTTAAGCGATCAGGTCACACGCTTCTGGCGTTCATGGCTGGATGCGAACCGCGGTTCATTGCCGCGCAATGAAATGATTTTGAAGGCGGAACAAGTTTTATCTTACGCGATGACGCTGGCCAATGATCCTAAGTTTCCACGTTTGGAATCTGATGCAAATCTTGTGGACCAAACCCGTCAAATTTTAACTTCAATTAGCACAGGCATACCGGCGCGCGACCGGGTTTACAATGAAATTAAAATGCGCGGATCTGTACGGTTTCCAGCACTGACGATTAAGCAGATTGTTGGTGAATCAAGTCAAAACAGTATGCTCGGCAGCTATGCATTGCCAGGGATATTCAGTTATCAGGCTTGGAACGGCTATGTAAAAGAGGCCATAGAACAGGCAGCCGACAGTCCAACGGACAGCAAAGATTGGGTGCTGAATATGACCCAGTCGGATGATTTGACTTTCAGCGGCAGTCCTGAGCAAATCCGCAAGCAGCTGACCGAGCTGTATAAGCAGGAATATATTGCAGAATGGCGGAAATTTTTAAATGGAATTCATTATGCTAAAAATGCGGACTTTAAACAGCAGGCAAAGCATATGGATATCTGGGGCGAGCCTGAAAACTCCCCAATCCGTGCAGTACTGGAACGTACTGCTAAAGAAACCAGCTGGGATAATCCTGCGGTACAGGCTGAATTAGCGGCGCCTAAAACAGGATTTGCGGCTTGGTTTAAGCGTAAAGTGCTTAACCGCGATGATGCCAAACTGGCGCAGCAGAATATGTCAGCCGCTGTTCAAGGTGTGATCGCAAAAGAATTTCAAATGTTCTATCAAATTGTCCGCAAGCGTGACGATCAGCAAAATAAATCATTGCTGGATGAATATATGCTGTCGATGGGACAGGTGCGCAGCAAACTGAACGATTTGCGCAGTGCGGGCGATTTTGGCCCAGCCAGCATGACTTTGGCTAAGCAGACGATCAACGATCAAAATTCGGTATTCAACAGCACTCAAAAGTATGTCGATGAAAAAATGGCTGTTGGGTTAAAAGAATCTGATCAGCAGCTGTTGCATAAACTGCTGATAACGCCGTTGACGCAGTCCTTTGAGACACTGTTAACACCAGCGCAGGATGAAATGAACAAGCTGTGGATGCTGCAGGCTTATCAGCCCTTTTCAACTAATTTACTCACAAAATATCCATTCAATCCGAGCGCAACTTTGCAGGCGACCAGCAATGAAATCAATCAGATTTTTGGTGAAAGCGGCAGCATTGCGCGTTTTGTCAAAGAATATCTGGATCCCTTTGTCATCCGCCGCGGCTATACCTTAACGTCAAAAACTTGGCAGGATCTAGGCATTGGCATTAACCCACAATTTGCGGCCAATTTCCAAAATTACGTGTCGCCCAGCAATGGAATGGCTACAGGTGAATTGAATCAGCCTGCAGCTGTTGCCGCACCTTCCAATCAGTCAAATTTCCAGTTCTATCCATTGGAAAATCAAAAGCTTCTGTCTTATACCATTGATATTGATGGACAAAGAATGGTGTTTGAAAATGGTGTACAGCAATGGGTGAATTTTGTATGGCCAAATAAAGGGGCAATACCCGGAGCGAGAATTACCGCAATTGATTTGGAAGGGAAAACCCATACGATTTTCGATGAGCCTGGCGAATATGGCATTAACCGTCTAGTCGAAGGTGCGGAACGCACACAAAAGGGCGCCTCTTTTGAAATGGTGTGGCGTAGCAAGCAAGATGCCAATGTATTTGTCAAAGTAAACTTCCGCTTAGTGAGCGGCAACAATGCCGGCAATATTGGTTCAAACCCAGGCTATAGAGGCATGGCGCTGGCTAGTCAAGTGGTCATGAATAAAGCGGTTCGGGTTGTTGCAGCGCAGGAAATGCCTGCTGGTTCGATGCCGGCTCCTGCATCAGCCGCTGCAGCTGGTTTAACAGCGTCGCTCCAAGCTGGACAAACAGGAGGAACTGCACCATGAAAGCATTGAAGATTTATAGGGGCATACCGGAGAAATGCTCATGTATGACATAAAAACGACGCCGCTTTATTATGGAAAATGTCCAGCGCGCGGTGATTTTTTAAAGTCACGCGGGCAGTACGCTTTGATTCAACTGATTGATCAATGGGTGACTGAAGCGCTGGAAATAGCAATGCGTTCGGAGTATTTCCAAGAGGCTTATTCCAAACTGCCGTCTTTAGATTTTTTTATTGCCAGTCCGCAAGATAAACGGTTTTTGGCCGCGAATTTAATCAGCAGTGAGGACAGTTCAGGGCGGCAGTTTCCGATGGTTCTGTGCCATCTGCTCGAATTGGATGACCCTTTTGACAACATTATATTTGCGCCATACCGATATAAGCTGACTTTAATCGATTTGTATCAGCGCAACCGAATAATGCGGTCAATCCGTGATCCTGATATTTTACTGGATAAGCTGAGCAAGCTTTCAGACGAAATTCAGATTTTCGGCACTGAAGAAACCGCGTCTTTTTATGAGCATCATACTGTGCATTCTTTTGCCAAAATGATGAATTTAACGCCTTATCAATTGGCGCAAAGCATGATTGGCTTAGGGCTGCTGCTGCAGCCGATTATTCGGCACGGCACCTCACGCTTAAATAAAATACTGATTTTACCCATCAGCAATATCAGCTATTGCTATGAAATTGCCGCATTTTGGGTCAACTTAATCAGCCGGTTCATCGAAAGTCAAAATGCAGAGCTGCTGATCGGCATCCTGCACAGTGAGTCTCCAAAACTGCTGATTGGCTTTCAAGGCGCTGATATTAGGGCGCTCAGCAGCATTTTCACTCAAGATATCAGCAATGATCATTGGGTATCACTCATTGATGCACAATGGATTGATCCATATTTAGAGCTGAATGCCGGGCTTGCAGCCTTAGAACAGGCATTAAGCGAGCGACAAATCAGCCTGACACAGGCAATTAAACTGTTCCGACAAACTTTTATAGATGAATAACGATGAATAAATATAAAAAAAATAGTGGGTTGAGTAAATTCTTGCTCATTGTTTTGCCTATAGTCAGTGTTTTGTCTTATGCGCAGAAGCCTGTTGTGATCGAAGGCGCGGTGCCGAATGAAGCAGCAAAGCAGGAAATTTTAAACAAAGCGTATATGACGTATGGGCATGAAAATGTGGTAGATAAAATACAGGTGCGGACGGTGGCAGCGCCAAATGGCTGGAGCAGCAATGTCAGCAATATGATTGGCGATGATTTGAAAAAAGTGCAGCAGGGACAGTTGTCAGTTCGCGGTACACAGGTGAATTTAACCGGGAAAATCACCAATCCTCAGGAGATACAGCAGACATCGGCAAGAATGCAAAGCCTTGTGCCATCAAACTTTAAAGTGAATACACAGTTAACTGTAAATGCTGCAGAACAGCAGATCATTGATGCCGCGTTAAAAAACCGTATCATTGAGTTTGAATCCGGCAGTGCCGTTTTAGCGCCATCCGGCATACAGATCTTGAATGAAATGGCGGTCGCTTTAAATAAGGTTGGCGGTAAAAAAGTCAAAATTATTGGCCACACCGACAGTTCAGGTGACGGCGCTAAAAATTTAGCCTTGAGTCAGGAACGGGCGGCAGCGGTTAAAAATTATTTAGTGAGCAAGAGCATCGCCGCTGACAGTATGAGTGCTGAGGGATTAGGCTCAAATAGGCCTGTCGCGGATAATGCGACGCCTGATGGCCGTAAAAAGAACCGCAGAATAGAATTTGAAGTGCTGTAAAAGATCAATTAAAAAACCGCTTTAAGCGGTTTTTTAATTGAAGGAGCTGTATAAAGTCAATCAAATGTAATTGCAATAAACATACGCTGTGATGATAGGGGCCGGAAATTAT
The DNA here is from genome assembly GCF_000368865.1 of Acinetobacter bouvetii DSM 14964 = CIP 107468. Lineage (GTDB taxonomy): Bacteria > Pseudomonadota > Gammaproteobacteria > Pseudomonadales > Moraxellaceae > Acinetobacter > Acinetobacter bouvetii. The sequence goes on along the minus strand of NZ_KB849727.1, from coordinate 257,149 downwards.
TCCGAGCCCACCTGCTGCGCATTAATTTTAGTCCATGGCTGCGCTTCTTCCAATTCAAATGCCAGTTCTAAAAGCGTCCGTTCATCCCCTAAATTTGCGGACAATTGCATGCCTATAGGTAGGCCATGGGCTGTAGTTGATCCCATCGGCAGAGAAATTGCGGGCGCGCCGGCAATATTCTGTATCGGCGTGAAGGTGACATAATTTTGAATTCGTGCAAATAGTTCATCAAAAGGCAGCTGCGGTGAGATATAGCCCAGTTTTGGCGTAGTGTGCGCCAGTACAGGAGACAGCAGGACATCAAACTGGGTGAAGATCTGCTGATATTCATGACGGATCTGCTTCAAACGGTGTAAAAACAACGGCGTTTTATAAAAATTCTTTTTATATAGTTTTGATAGCCCGACCGTTAAGTGGTCCAATTCTCCAGGCTGAAAATTTGAACCAAACAGCTGTTTGCCAAATGTTTGCAGCAGAAAAGAGAGAAACCCCCAGTACTGGCTGAAGTCATCGACAAAATTTTGTGAAAAAGGCAGCTGGAAATACTCGACATCGTGCCCCAAACTTTCCAGCAGTTTTGCTGTTTTTTCAAGAGTGGCGCTGGTTTCGGCATCTACAGTGCCAGTAATTGAGCGCTGCGCCACGCCGATGCGCAATTTGCGGTTTGATGCATGTTCAATCAATCCAATTTTCGGCAAATTCACATTATAAAAACTGCGCTCCATGCCCGCAATAAAGTGTGCAGTATCACGCACACTGCGGCTTAGAATGCCTTCTGAAATAATATTGATGGGCAGTTTAGCAGCCGCCTCACTGTCATACGTCCGTCCCCGGGTTGGCTTGAGGCCAATTAAACCGCAGCAGGCGGCAGGAATGCGGATTGAACCGCCGCCATCATTGGCATGCGCAATAGGGACGACGCCGGCAGCCACCAAAGCGGCTGAACCGCCTGAAGATGCGCCGCTGGAAAATGCGGTATGCCACGGATTCAGTGTTGCAGAACCGTCTTTATATTCAGTTGTGGCATTTAAGCCAAATTCAGGCATGGTGCTTTTGCCTAGAAAGATAAAGCCCTGATCGGCCAGCTGCTGGCTAAATTGAGGCGTTTGCGCAATGGGCGGTGTATGAATGGCCCGAGAACCATGGTGGGTCGGTAGCCCAGCTAAATCGGTATTGTCCTTCATAAAAAAAGGCACACCTGAAAAAATGCCTTTATTGGGCAGCTGGCTGTTTTGCAGCGCTTTTTCAAATTGTTCAAATTGAATCGCATTCAATACAGGATTGACTGTTTCAGCGCGTTTAATGGCGGCTTGAACAGCTTCTTGAGCCGAAATCTCTTTATTTTGAATGAGCTGTGAAATTTTTACTGCATCAAAATCTTCTAAAGCATCATTGGTGAAACTATGTACACGTGAGCCGCGCTGTACTTCCATGATTTAATCCTGATTTTTCTTTTAATGAAATGAAAATTGATAAGATATATTTTGACAACACTAATTGTCAAATTTTATATTTAGAATCGGACCATAGAGGAAATGTCCATGCAGGTGAAAGGGCTGCTGCAAATGGTCATACGTCCAGTCGAACTTATGCATAGATTCAATGGCTGTTGATGATATTTCTATCTAATACATAGATATCTGCTTTGTGGTTTTTTGGCTGACTATAGACACGTATTTTCAATAACGTTGAGTTGAAAATTAAACATGGCTATGGAGTCAGCAATGTTAAAACAACAAGTGAAGCAGGTATTTGCTTTCAGTCTTCTGAGTATTTCTATTACTCATACGGTTTGGGCTTTAGAGCCGGGGGCATCGCCGCAAGCGCCGGCAGGCAATACCATGGGTATTCCGCTCAGCGCGCCGTTACCGCCAGGCCTGTACTATACAAGCTCGACGAAACACCTTAATGGCCAGCTCAAGGATGACAATGGCGATAATATGGGGCTGAAACTGAATGCGCCCGCATCGACATCAATTTTTATTTATACGCCTGGGCTGCAACTATTAGGCGGTGATTACCGTGCTTGGGTGGCGATTCCATTTATTATGGCGGAAGAAGATATCAGCAATCCAATGCTTGGCAATGTTGGCAAGCATTCAAATAACAATATCGCCAATATTGATGTGCATTTTGCCGATATTGCATGGACATTGAATCCTGGACAGTTTGTCAGTGCAGGTTTAGGCGCCATTACCACGACGGGTTCATGGAAACTTGGGGGGACAAATACCAGCGGTGAATATTGGTCGCTTAACCCGCGTGTTGGCTATAGCTTAATGAATCAGAATTGGAACATTTCCCTAGAATCACATTATTTTTATAACTTTGAAAATGACGATACAAAATACGATTCTGGCGATGAATTCTTCTTTGACGCCACTGTGCTGAAAAAACTGGATTCAATCCATCAGGGCTTACAAATTGGCCCCATTGGCTATGTGCGTGAGCAGGTGACCAGTGATGAAAATAATGGCACGGCGTATTACGGCACCACAAATGGCAAAGCGCGCCAGATTGGATTAGGCGTTCAAGTGCTTAAAGATTTTGGCCGCGGCTTATTTGTCGGCCTCAGCTGGTCTAAAGATATTGAAACTAAGAATGCGGTCAGCAATGATGGGCGTTTTGCTTTGAATATTTCAGTTCCTGTATATATGAAACACAAACCAAAACCTGCAAATGTGTCGTCAGAGCTGTAATTAAAATAATGTGGAAACTGAGGGCCTAAAATAAAAGGCTCTCTGATCACACACTCATCAAGGAAGAAGCAATATGCTGCAAAATCACACGATATTGATCACTGGCGCGGGCTCAGGCTTGGGGCTGGGCATTGCCAAATACTGTAAGGCTCAAGGCGCTCAAGTCATTGTGACGGATATTGATCAAGATAAATTGCAGCTGATCGCTTCAGCGTTTGATGAGCAGGATTTATTGCTACGCTGTGACGTTACTCAGATTGCTGATTTATACGCATGTAAATCAGCCATTCAGGCGAAATATTCAAAATTGGATGCAGTGATTGGCGCCCAGGGGATCTTTGATGGCAATCTGCCGATTCAAAGCATGACAGCAGAGCATTTGGATCAACTCTTTGATGAAATGTTCCATGTCAATGTGAAGGGATATTTGCTGACAGCGCATATTTTTGCCAGTTTACTGAAAGCCAGCAACGGGGCATTGGTTTTTACCACCTCTACAGCCGCTTATGCCGCGGATGGCGGCGGTGCGGTCTATACGGCGACTAAAGGCGCAATCCGTAGTTTGATTCAGCAATTGGCTTTCGAGTTTGCACCCGAGATCCGTGTCAATGGCGTAGCGCCAGCTGCGATTGGCAACAGTCAATTAAAAGGCCCGAAAGCCTTGAATTTGGATCATCAAAAACAGTCGGATATTCCAAAAGATGCTTTTTTAAATCTATTCCAGTCCATCAGCCTGCTGCAGGATTTGCCGGATGCAGAAGATTATGGGGCAATTTATGCCTTTTTGGCCTCACAGCACAATAAAGTCATGACGGGGCAAACCATCGTGGCGGATCAAGGTTTGCTGAATCGGGCGGTTTTAACTCAAGCGCATTAAATCAGCATTTAATAATCAAACATAAAGCGGCGCTGGCCTAAAACTTTTCAGGCTGCAGAGGGCCCTGCGCTTAAAAATAGGGAAAATGGACTATGCAGATGAATGCATCACCAAGCCATTACCGTACGGGCTGGATTCTTCTACTGGCTGTATTGACTGCGATTGCGCCATTATCGACAGACATGTATTTGCCTGCACTGCCAGAAATGGCGAGTGATTTCGGCACATCGACGCTTTTGGTATCCAACTCACTACCGGCTTACTTTTTAGGTTTAGCCATTGGTCAATTAATTTATGGCCCCATCAGTGACAGAATTGGCCGTAGAACACCGCTGATTTTTGGCTTAAGCCTGCACATGGTTGCCAGCATCTTATGTATTTATGCAGACAGCTTAAGCACACTGCTGATCGTCCGTGTGCTGCAGGCGCTTGGCAGCTGTGTAGGATTGGTGCTGGCGCGAGCGGCAATTCGTGATGTTTTAGACACGGCCCATGCCGCCAAAGCCTTTGCAAGCATGATGATTGTCATGGGGATTGCACCTGTCATTGCCCCGACACTTGGCGCATGGCTGCTGATCTTTTTTAGATGGCAGTCTATTTTTGTGGCCTTAACAGCATTGGGGGTTGTCAGTCTAATTTGGGTGCTTTTGCAATTTAAAGAAACTTTGCCAGCTGAGCGCCGTTTAAAGCTGTCTTTTATGCAAGCAGGTCAATTGTATGTACGTATTGCGCAAGACCGCAGTTTTTTATATCCCATGCTGGCTGGCTGTTTCAGCTTTGGTATTTTGTTTTGCTATATCAATGCGGCATCTGCAGTATTCATGGACCAATATCATTTCAGCCAGCAGCAGTTTGCATATGTATTTGGATTCAATGCGATAGGGACTGTATTGCTGTCATCTATGAACCATAAGCTGGAAAAAAAATATAGCGTAGCGCAGCGGTTGACATTGGGCGGAGCAGTGCAGGCCTTTGGCGTATTTGTATTATTAATTGCTTTTATCTTTTCTGTATTTGAGCTGCCCTTAATGCTGGCCGGTTTGTTTTTAGCTGTTGCGGGTATTGGATTAACCGCACCGAACTCTACAGCTTTAGCCATGTCACAGCAAGGCCGTCAGGCGGGATCTGCCAGCGCTTTGATGGGCAGTTTGCAATTTGGCTTTGGCCTGCTTAGCGGGATATTGCTGAATGTCCTGCTGTGGAGTGCGCAAGTCAACATGTCGCTTTCAATGCTGATCTTTGTCATTTGCTCTAATGCAGCTATTGCACTGACGCAGCGCTATTTAAAATCACAGGTCATTTTTGCGAAATAAAACCATCATAAACAATAAAAACTGCAGCAAGCTTTTCCTTGGTTGCCGCTCGAAAGAGCGGCTTTTTTTTGTGCCAACATTATAGAGTTAAGCGCTATCTATTTCTGCAATATCTAATATCCAGCTTCATAGAACATTGCTTGGGGTGCACTGCGCTATGCTGAAAAAATCACATATTTCCGATGCATCGACAAGGATGAGCACATGCATATTCAAGCTTTTTTAGATCAGCATGGCTGGTCAAATTTTCAATGGCTTATTTTTGTGATGATGTTTTTTGTGGCCTTTTTTGATGGCATGGATACAGCGGTAATTGGCTATATTGCGCCAGATCTGATTCGGGATTGGCAGATCAGTAAAGCTGATCTCGTGCCTGTACTCAGTGCCGCTTTAATCGGCGCAGCAATTGGGGCAATTGTTCTCGGGCCTTTGGCCGATCAATTTGGCCGTAAAACATTACTTTTATTTTCAGTATTTATTTTTGCATGCTGCTGCTGAGCGGTGCTTTACCTTTACTGCTGGCAATGCTGATGGCATGGCTGCTGCCTGAATCTGTGCGGTATTTACTGCTGAATGGTGCAGACCAATCACAGATACAGAATATTTTGCAAAAAATAAATGCACTAGCACTGCAGCAAAATTTTCGCTTAGAAGCGCAAAGTCGCCAGCTGTCTGCATTGCAATCTATGCGGATGGTTTTTTCCAGTCAATATCTTGCAGGAACCTTGAGCCTGTGGCTATGCTTTTTCTGTGGCTTGATGATTTTTTATGGCATCATGAACTGGATGCCGGTACTGTTTAAAGAGGCGGATATGCCGCCGCATTTAGGTCCTGTAGTTTCAGGCCTATTTGCCCTAGGCGGTGTAGGGGCCATGCTGAATGGCTGGCTGATGGATCATTTTAACGGCAATTATGTGATTGCTGTCTGTACTTTTTTTACTGCAATTTGCGTTGCGCTGATTGGTCCAGCCCTCCATCTATCATTAACATTTTTCATTATCCTGATGATTTGTGCAGGCACACTGCAAAATACGGCGCAGTCATCTTTGCCTGTATTGGCTGCCAAGTTTTATCCTACCGCTGTTCGTACTACTGGGGTTTCCTGGATGTGCGGCATAGGCCGCTTTGGTGCAGTTGCAGGCACAATGTGCATGGGGTATTTGGTCAATAACAATATTGGCTGGAGTCAAATTTTTACGATCTTGGCCATACCTGCTGCAGTCATGACGCTCTGCATGCTCATAAAAAATATGTATGAAGCCGCGCGTGATTCTGCTCGTTTTTCATTATCACAGCAGGATGCAGAATAAGCAAAAATAGACACTGAACTTTGTTTTGCTATCGCAATTTTGCATAACTGCTTTGTGGGTATTTGGATACAGCGCGCTTTAAAATTTGATTAAGCTCAAATCGGTTAGAAATAAATGCGTTTAAATTAGGACTGGAAATTAAAGGATTAACCATGAAAATATTGGTACTTGGCGGCGGCATAGGCGGAATGGCCGCAGCCATTAAGCTGAAACAGGCAGGGCATGCCGTTGAACTGGTGGAAAAGTCAGAAGATTGGAAAGCCTTGGGTACAGGCCTGACATTGTCAGTATTGACACTGCGCGCGCTTTGCGACCTTGGGTTGCAGGATGAAATTGCCGCGCAAGGCTTTGTGCATGATGGGGTTGATATTTATGATCAGCAGGGCAATTTTATCCGCACCGTTTTATCTAAACGCGTCATTGCGGATGACTTCCCATCTGAAGGCGCAATTTTACGCCCTGTACTGCATGATATTTTATCTAAAAAAGTGCAGGAACAGGATATTCCCGTTTTTCTGGGCGACAGTGTATCGGAGATCCGCAGCAGTTTAGAGCACGGCAATTTTGTGAAATTTGAAAGTGGCCGTGAACAGCACTATGACTTAGTGGTAGGCGCGGACGGTGTATTTTCTAAATTGCGTCAGCTGCTGATGCCTGAACAGGCTGCCCCTGAATATACAGGGCAAGCCTGCTGGCGCCTGCAATTTGACCGTCCTGCGGATATTGTACGCGGCCGTATGTTCCAGTCTGAAACAATGAAAGTGGGCTTTAACCCCTGCAGCCCAACGCAAATGTATATGTATATGATGGAATGTGTGCCTAAGGAAAAAGTATGGCGTGAACCTGAAGATTTGCCGCGAATTGCCAAGCTGCTGCTGCAGGAATTTGAGCCGGTATTAAAGCCATATATCGACAGCATTAATGCAGAAACCCCGATTATTTACCGTCCTTTAGAACGGGTTATGGTCAATGGCGATTGGCATCGCGGGGCTGCGCTTCTGATTGGTGATGCCGTACATGCAACCACGCCGCATTTAGGTTCAGGCGCAGGCCTAGCAGTTGAAGATGCAATTGTGCTTTCGCAAGTGATTGATCAGTTTGGCAATAACTTGGAAAAAGTATTCACTGTTTTTATGCAAAAACGGCTTGAACGCGCCTTGTTTGTTGTGGAAACGTCAGGTGAAATTGGCCGTATGGAAATCGCAGGCGAGTCGATGATGGCGCGCAGCATGCTGCTGGCTAAAGGCTTTGAGCAGGTGACGACTGCATATCTATAAAAAAAAATAGATAAATAAAAAAGCCTGCAAATGCAGGCTTTTTTATTTTAATTGATTTATCGAATGCGTACCCATGACAGTTTACGGCTGGCTTTATTGGAATCTGAAGGGCTGCGTAAAACCATCATATGACCTCTTTTAGTCAGTTTACCATTGACTTGATAGCGTTGATTAATTGCGGGGTCAACGACTTCTCCAATAGTAAGCTTGTAAGGATCTTTTAGGTCTTGTTTAAGCCCTTGAAGCAGATGAAAGCCTTTTAAATGGCTTAAATCCCGCACAGGCTGATTAGGCGGGTTAAATGCTTCAATAATATGACCTTGATAAAGATGAGGTTGGGGTTCTGTGACTTTTACTTTGACTAATGTAAAACCACTTTTATCATCAATCACTTTCCATTCTCCAGATAAATTCGTCACATCGCCGGCAATGAGAGTTTGTGTCATGGCGAATGTAAATAGCAGGCCAAAAATCCTTTTAAGCATCATTTGTTGTCTCAACAGTTAAATTATTCAAAAGCTTCTTAATCACAAGCATTTAAAATTATAAAAAGGTTAAAAAATAAAGACTTGATTTGATTAAAAGATAGACTATAGAGCTCGTAAAATCATGAAACAAGGGCTGGTTTGTCAAATATAAGCAGGAATTTAAGATATCAGTTATATCTAAAGCGGATGGATTTCAAATACTTTCTTGGTGTGTATTTGAAAGACTTGGCTTCTACTGTTTGAGGGTTGCGCTTAGGCAATCTATTCAGCCCTAAAAGCATAAAAAAACCAGCCTGCTATTTAGGGGCAGACTGGTCAAAACTTAAATGATTTACGCATTGTTCAGAAGAGAAAATGCAGTCGACAGATCAAACCATGTTAATTGGCTGGCTGAGTTTCATTGCCATTTTTGACTGCCGCAGGAATATTTGTTTCACCAGCCAATACCGCTTTCCGGGTTTTGCTGAATAAATAGACTTGAACGGCAACAACAATACAGCAGGCATAGCCAATGGCCTCAAAGCTGATAAATTTAACAATGGTTCCGCTGATAAATGGAGCGACGGCAGCGCCGACCATCAGCATGGCTGGTGTGCCGGCAACCGCGCGGCCGGTTGGATCTAAACGCGCCAGTAAGCCAAAGGCAAAGGTATGCACAAAGAGTATGGTAAAGGCCATAAAGGGACCCGCGAGAGCAAAGACAGCGTATTGATGAGTGTGCGTAGTCAATAGAGAAAAAATAGCCTGAAATATTGGACCGAAAGCTATAATGGCCGTGATGCTGACGCGCTTTTCCAGCAATGCCGCCAATGGCGCTGGGAAAATCGTGACAATACCGTAAATGACCAAGGCCATGGTGACCATATCTCGGCTGAAACCTCGCTCTAATCCAATCCGCTCATAAAAGCTTAAAGTCATGGCTTGAGTCATGGCAAGCAAAGCCACGCCAATCATGCAGAACCAAACGGGCTTGCCAAGCGGCGGCAGGTTTTTAATCTGCTCATAATTGTCAAAATCGACAGCACGTGTCGGTTTTGGGAAAAAGAATAAACATGCAGCAGAGGCAATAAGCATGACTGCAGCCAAAACATAGAACATACTTTGGCCGCCAAACTGCTGAATAACGCCCGGTGTGCCGCCCAGAAATACCACCCCAAAAATACCGATGGCTAAGCCTGCAATACCAAAAACGCGGTGGGGGTTAACCGCATGTCCCATAGTGCCGTGGGTCACACTCAATGCTGTGCCTGCTGCCATACCGCCAACCAAATGAAGCCCTGCAAGTATCGGGAAGGAGGTATTCATTGCAGATAAGACAAAGGCCAATGCTGCAATGGCAAAGCCTAGAATTGCTGAAACTTTAACTTGAATTTTATGAAAGCGCGGCGCAAAGAAAATACTGGCGCCTGCCGCACCGATTAAAAATAAAGTGGCTAAGCCCCCAGCTTGCTGTGGGTCAAAGTGATAGTGAGCAATGAGTGTACCGACCCATACTGGCAGTGCAACCAAATCAACCATCCCTGCGCAATGTGCCAGCATCAGCGCGAACATGCCGCGTTTGCTTTCGATTTTTACCATGTCCTATCTCCGTGGGTATTTTCCATTTCAGGCTCGTCACTGAGCTTTTTTTTGTATTCAAAAAATAAGCCCCCGCAAATGATGCAGGGGCTTCGGATTAAATCGCTTCTTTTAACAGTTCTAAGGCTTTGCTGACGACAGCTGTTTGCGCTTCGACAGGCGCGCGCTGCTGTTCTAAACGGCCTATCTCCATAGAGCTTTGCGTGACTAGGCGGCAGCGCTGTTCACGCCGCTGCATGAACTGCGCAAAGGCTTTTTCAACATTGGCTTCTTCTGCAAAGATTTCAGCCAAAACCAGCGCATCTTCAATCCCCATGCCTGCGCCAGACGCCAGTTGTGGCGTGGTTGGATGGGCCGAATCACCAATCAGCAAGATGCGGCCTTTATACCAAGGTCCCGGTAAGTCAAAGCATTCGAGCGGGCGGAAATTGATATTCGGGTTATCTGCTTCAGTCAGCGATTCGCGGATGTCTGCCAAAATACCGTCATAGCCTTCAAGCAATTGCTTTAAGTTTTTGTAGTTGTCTTCAGGTTCTTGCCAGCGCTGTTCACAGCGTTCAAGTAAGAACATATACATATGATCTTTTGATACAGGGGTAAAGCCGACTTTAACTGGGCCGCCCAAGAAATAGGTGCGGCGCTCCACCGATGCAGGGCGCTTTAAAAACAAACGCCAGCAGCTTTGACCTGTATATTCCGCTTTTGGCGCATCTGGGAACAGCATTTGACGGGTTTTAGACAATACGCCATCTGAGCCTAAAACAAAGTCATAGCGGCCCGAAGTGCCGTCGCTGAAAGCAACCGTTACGGCATGCTCGCCTTGATCAAAAGCGTCAGCAGTAATGCCTAGGCGCATTTCAATGCCCGCATCTTTGACATATTTATGCATAATTGAATGCATGGTCGGGCGCATGATGCCGCCGCTGCCTGCCGTGTCAGCATCTTCCAGCATGGGTGTCGGTAAAATGCGCAGCGGGTTGCCTTGCGGGTCACAGACTTGAATGCCTTCGCCCACATAGGCTTGATTGGTCACTTCATCATAAACACCAAGCTGTTTCAGCGCGCGTAAAGTTGGGCCAGTAATGGTCAGACCTGCGCCTAATGCGCCCCAATTGGGGTTGATGTCGATTAAATCCACTTTCAAGCCAATGCGTGAAAGGGTAATGGCAGCAGCCATGCCAGCTGTGCCTGCGCCGATAATCAGTACTTTTTTACCGGCAGATGCGGATTGTTGAGTCATCTGAGTCTTCCTTGATTCATTCGGATTTCAAAAAATTAGCCACGAGCTGAGTAAAGCTTTTTGCATGCTCAATTTGCGTCCAATGGCCGCACTGGCTGAAAATGTGCAATTGACTGTTTTCAATCCAGTTCAACATGGTCATTGAGGTAGAGAGCGGAATGACTTTGTCATCGCGGCCATGTACCATCAAAGTCGGTTGCTGAATTTTGCGGATATCACTTTCTGCATGTGACATCGCTTCCACCCATTGCTGACGCGGTGCAGGGAACATGCGCTCATAGGCTGCACGAGTATCTTCCTTTGTACTGGCGATATAACGCATTTGCACTAAATCATCGCCAACCAAATTTTGGTTGTAAGCAAAAATTTTCATGATTGCCTGCATATTTTGAAATGAAGGCGTGTAGCCCCAAACTGCATCCAGTCCAGCCGTCAGTTCAAACGGTACGCCGACACTGCCCATGAGAATCAGTTTATTCACGCGTTCAGGGTGATAAATCGCCAGTGCCAAAGCCATTGAACCGCCAAATGAGTTGCCAATGACATTGACTTTGTCTAAGCCTAGGGCATCCATAAATGACACGATTTGCTTGAGCCAATTTTCACGGTTAAAAGTCATCTCTTCTGGAAATTTGCTGTAGCCAAAACCTGCAAAATCAGGTGCAATTAAACGGAAATAGTTTTGCAGCGCTTGAATAGTCAGACGCCAGTTGGCCCATGCGCTGACGCCTGGGCCAGAACCGTGCAACAGTAAAACGGGCTCGCCTTGGCCGACATCATGGTAGTTAGTGAGGATGTCGCCGCATTGAATGCTGTGGCCAATTTCAGGGTTTGTCATTGTGTTCATATTCATTCCTTGAAAATTTGTAAAATTGGCTTCTTTCATTTGCTTTATGTTTTTCTCCTTTTGGGAGAAATAAAAAAGAGGGTATTAAAAAGTGAAAGAAGCACCTTTGAAAATTTAAGCGCGTTTCCACATCAGCAGTGCCGTACGGGCTTCTGATGTATTTTCTTCAAGACGCGCGGTCAGGCTGAGCTGGCCGTGTTCGTCAAATTTGAACTGGCGTTTTTGCTGACCGCCCACCCAGTTTGGAAATAGACTCAAATCCACCAAATGAGTGACCACGCCATCTTCTAAGCTGTAACGGCCTGCATAAGACAGCATGCTGTTATAGGCGCCAGCCTTTTCTGCATCAGAGGCGTTCCATTGACCGCCTGTGATGAAGTTGCCGCGGTTGGCTTTGGTGATTTGGCAGCTCATATAGCCGTCTTCGGTATATTGGATCACGCCTTGCGGGCCTTCACCCATGGGGAAAACCACGCGGCCATCGTCATAATTTTGTTCGAAAGTCACCAGTTCCCAGCGGCCGGTTAAATTTGGCTGTGTCATGTGTATTTCCTATTTATTCATCATTTGTTTGCAGGTCTTGTCCGAGCAGAAATTGCGTGACCATGGTGTTATGCACTTCAGGGCTTTCAAATTGCGCCCAGTGACCGGTGTCCTTCGCGCAGAAGAACTGACCTTGCTGCACTTGCGTTGCGATGTGCTGACCCAAAGCTGGCGGTGTGCGGTTAGCATCACCCCAATACACCAAAGTCGGCTGTGAAATTTGTGCAGCTAAAGCATCCGTTATGGCATGCTGCTGAATGGTGCTGCCCGATAGATATTCGGTAATAAACTGCTTTTGCACTTTGGCAAGTTGTGGCTGCTGATATAGTGCTTGGCGCACTTGAATAGCTTCATCAGTCAAGCGTTCAGGTTTGGCTAAAATACGCGCCATGCGGGTGCGGACATTGTCAAACGTCGGCTGTTCCAAAACTTCAATTGAACTGGCTAAATTACTCGCCCAAATCGGTTCGACATAACCTGCAATGGCGCCTTCATTTGGCTTGTAGCCCATAGTGGTGGTCAGTACCAAACGGTCGACTTTTTCAGGGTGCTGAATCGCCAATTGCATTGCCACCCAGCCGCCCATGGATTGACCTTCAAAATGTGCAGAAGGGATATTCAGTACATTCATCACATCTAAAATTTGGTCAATCAGCAGGGGAATGACGGCATGCTCAAAGCCTTCAGTTTGTGAACGGCCATGCCATAAAAAATCCATGGCAATGACATGAAAGTGCTCTGCCAATGCAGGAATGTTACGGGCGTAATTTTCCAAATGTCCGCCTGTGCCATGCAGCAGGAACAGTGCGGGCGCAGCTGGATTTCCTGCTTCTAAAATACGGGTGCGGTACTTGCCCTGAATGATGCGGATATCGCTGTGGATCAGCTGTACCCAATAGTGTTCTACGGGCAGAACGCTGTTTTCAGCAGCGTTTTGTAAATCGCTTTGTACATTGCTTTGTGCTGTGCTTTGAACGCTGGCATTCATCTTAAAATCCTTCTCTCAATCAAATCATCATGATCAAGTGCTTAGTCGTTCAGCGTTTCAGCTTTGCTCTGTGAGATCGGGCCTTTCAGGGTGCCATCCGATTTTTCTAGACCAAAAGTCCATTCAGTGAAGATGTGCGCTTCTGCAGCAAAGTCGGTCGATTCCCAATCTTCAGTGACGATGTCTTCATCGGCTGCATATTCCCAAGCACCGCCAAATGGCGTGAGGAAGTACCAGAAGCAAGCAGATGAAACACGGTGACGGCCTGGGCCTGCAAAAGTTGTCCAGCCTTGTGAATCGATATGCTGACCGCCAAAAATCACTTCATGAATATCGCGGACTTTAAAGGCCAAATGGTTGAAGCGTGTACCTGGCTGTTTGCCATTCATAAAGAACAGGTGGTGATGGTTGCCTTCTGCGGAGCAGCGGATAAATACACCGCGGTCTGCATAGCGGTCTGAGACACGGAAGCCTAAGCGGTTTAAATAGAACTTCACCGCATCGCCAGCATTGTCTACGCCAATCGCCAAGTGGCTGATTTCATAGGGCTGCGCTTTTTCATAACGCGGCGCACGGCTGTTGACTCGTTTAGGCTGACTTGGCGAATTAAACTGTGTTTCGTTAAATGGAATATAGCTGCGTTTAGCCAAACGGAAAGCAAGGCGGATACCCAAGTCATCTTGGCTGTGCACCGTGCCGTCGGCATCGATTGTTACTTCACGGTCTGTACGCAGTTCTGCGGCAAGGGCATCCAAACCTGCTTGATCAGCCACGCCCCACACCATTTCACACATGCCGCTTGGGCTGCCAATAGGAGTGCGCAACGGGTTTGAAGCATCTGCTTGGAAAATTTCAACTTGTGAACCGTCGGTGGTTTCAAACAGATAGCTGTTGTCCTGAAGGGCCTGAACCTGCTTTAGGCCCCAGTCATCGGCAAAACGCAGCGCGTCCTGCAGATTTTCTACGCCAAAACGTAAGCAGTCTAAACCTTTAATATGAAAATCTTTTTCTGTAGACATCATCTACTCCCTATTCGAAAACCATCAAGTTATTCATCCATGAGAATCACTTTAGAGAGCAACGGCATGTTAAAAAAGCATTTAACTCATAAAGCAGTTATGCATTATTTAGATAACTGCTTTAGATTTTAAAACCTAGCAGGGATGTCGGGAAATTGCGTAAGGTAGCCAAAATATAAAGATTTGGAGCAATTCGACATGAGGTCACTTCCGCTATTTCATTATCAAACACAGGGTAAATCTGGCGCAGACTGGATTACCTTTATACCGGGTATTGGCAATGACTTAAGCTTTTGGGCAGCGCACACAGAAATTTTAGCAGCGCATTTTCAGGTGCTTACTTTTGATCCGTGGGGACATAACCTCAGCCCAGAACCGCCGGAAAATTGCAGCTTTCAAGATGTGGTCGATGGCGTGATTGCACTATGGGATCATCTGGGAATTCAGCAAAGCGGTGTGGTAGGTCTTGGTTTTGGCGGTTCGGTGTCTTTATCTATTGGGCTGAAATATCCAGAGCGCGTGAGCCAAATTGTGGCCTGCTGCTGCCGTCCGCGCCAGCCGGATGACCGCCATGAGTTTTGGCGTGACCGCTGTGCGAAAGCGCGCGCCAACGGTTTGGAAAAACTCGGTGATGTCACGGTAGACCGCTGGTTAAGCGAAGAATTCAGAGCAGCACATCCGGATGTTGATGCGCAGTTGCGTGCCATGATCAAACGCACGTCGGTCGAAGGTTACTGCGCTTATGTAAATGCTTTTATTGAAATGGATTTTTCACAGCAACTGGGCAACATTCAAACGCCAGTTTTACTACTGGCGGCAGAGCATGATCATGGCGGCGGCCCAGTCGAAGATATGCAGAAAATGGCAGAACAATTGCCAAATGCAGAAATGAAAATGATTCAAAACAGCGGGCATATTTGTAATTTTGAAGCCCCAGAACAAGTATCTCAGCACCTCAAACAATTTTTTAAAGCTGATGCGATTCAAGGAGTGAAAAGCGCATGATGAAACGAGTCGTAATTATAGGCGGAGGACACGCCGGCTGCAGCTGCGCCAAAGCGCTGCGCCATGAACAATTTAATGGTGAAATTGTTTTAATCAGCAATGAGTCAGAACTGCCATACCACCGTCCGCCATTGTCAAAAAGCTTTATTAAAGATGAAGCGGAAATGGAACTGTCCAAGCTGTGCTTACAGCCTGAGAATTTTTATGAAAAATATCAAATTGATTTAAGACTGAATACTGCCGTCAGCGAGATTGACCCAGAGGAAAAACTGGTCAAGCTCTATCATGGCGACATGCTGCATTATGATTATTTGGTTTTAGCCACAGGAACACGCCCGCGCCAACTGCCTTTACCGGGTTTAGAGCTGGACGGCGTGATGAGCCTGCGTACACTGCAGGATGCACGAAAATTGCGTGACTCACTGTCAAAAGTGAAAAATGTAGTCATCATCGGTGGCGGGTTTATTGGCCTCGAATTGGCGTCAACGGCACGCACTTTGGGTAAAGATGTCACCGTTTTAGAGCATACACCGCGCGTTTTAGGCCGTTCGGTGGCGCCATTGGTGTCGGATTATATTGCCAATATTCACCGTGAAAACGGCATTAAAATAGAAACTGGCGTATTCATTAATGAATTTGTTGGGGAAAATGGCAAAGTTTCAGGTGTGAAATGCGCGCATGGCGTGATTCCAGCCGAGCTAGTGCTAGTTGGCGTTGGTGCGATTCCAAATACGGAACTGGCGGAACAAGCAGGCATTCAATGTGAAAATGGCATTGTGGTGAACACTTCGATGCAAACCAACTTTGATGATATTTATGCCATAGGTGACTGCGCCAATCATCAAAATGCCTTTGCAGGCGAGCGCCGCATCCGACTTGAGTCGGTACAAAATGCCAATGACCAAGCCTTGACCGTAGCTAAAATGATTTTGTCGCAAAAAGCCGAATATAAAACTGTGCCATGGTTTTGGACTGATCAGGGCGATATCCGCCTGCAAATGACCGGTTTGTCCTTTGATACCAGCGATTATGTGATTCGCGGTGACATGAAAAGCGGGCGTTTTTCTGTGTTCCATTATGCGAAAGATAAACTTGTGGCTATTGATTCGGTGAACCAACCTGTAGATCATATGATTGCACGGAAATTGCTGGAAGCAGGGATTACACCTTCCAAAATTCAAGCGGCTGATATCAATACCAATTTAAAGAGCTTACTCGCTGTTTAACGGAATTGATTCTACGCATTACTGAACCAGCCAGCCCTCGGCTGGTTTAGTCATATAAGGATATTACAATGCAATCAATTTTGGATTCGAAGTGGCTGGTGTTTATTAAGGTTGCGGAACTCGGCAGCTTGTCTAAGGCTGCGCATGCCTTTAACGTGCCGCAATCCATGATCAGCCGTCATATCGCACAGCTAGAAGAGCAGTGCGGTACACGCCTATTTAACCGTACAGGGCGCGGTGTGGTGCTGACCGAGCTGGGCTATGAGCTGCTGCCGCGCATTATTAACCTAGCCATTGAATGCGGTGCGATTGAAGATGACATCCGTACCTATGGCGGTGAGCCGATTGGTGAAGTGCGTGTGGGTTTATTGCCTGCTTTGGTGCGTCAGCTTTCGGGCGCTTTATACCGCTATGTAAAAGAACACCATCCACGGATTGATTTGCATTTAAGCGAAGGCTCGAATGTGCATTTGGAAGAGATGATTGAGGAAGGCCGTATAGATATGGCTTTACTGCTTCGTGAGGGGGAAATGGTGAAGCAGGAAGAAGCGGTGATTGCGGAATTTGGCCTGATGCTGGTGGGTCAAAGCAATGATCCTTTGGTACAGCAGCCGACTATTAAATTACGGGATTTACAGGATTTACCACTCATTGTACCGAGCCGTCCGCATCCTTTACGTGCACGTTTAGACTTACTCGCACGGCAGATGGAATGCAAGTTCGGCTGCATTGTAGAAGCGGACTCGAACCGATTGCAGCATGAGCTGGTGGCTGCTGGCGGCGGTTATGCGATTTCTTCAGGTTTGTTTGGCTTAGAAAATCAGCAACGTTTGTCTGCAAGTTTGATTGTAGAGCCTGAGTTACACCGCAGTGTAGTGCTGGCGCATACCATACGCAGACCGAATACACGTGCCGCACGGGTGGTGCAACAGTGGTTTGAGAAGCAGGCGCCGCAGATTTTGAAAGGAATGATTGTAAATCGGTGATGCACCGCACATGAATCAAAAGGGTATAAAAAATGGGAGCTAACTGCTCCCATTTTTTATATGCCGTTCATTTTAGACTTCGAAGCTTAAAGTTTAAAATTGAACATTTTTCCACTAATTGCGAAAGCGAGTGGAGATATCACAAGGGAGAATAAAAACGCAACAGGCCAAGCGATTGCAAAGCTTGTTTAACCATTCTTGAATCATTAAAGAGTTCAAACCTAAGTTTAGGATCGAGAAGAAGAGCGTCATAACAAACGCCATCATTCCTGAAATGAAAACTTGGGTGATGATAATGAATTTTTTCTGGTTCATTGCGTAAAAACCTTTATGTAACATTGATTCAGCGTGTGCTGAATGATGGTTAACGCCAAGGGTTCTAAACAGACTAATTCTCATATAGATGAGGGCCAGAATAACCAACTGACCTATCATTTTTAGGCAATAAGCGCGCATTATAATTTTTTTGTTTATTTAATTCAAACCAGCGTTAAGCTGTTTACAGCATGAACTTGTGACAGCTGATATGCGATTTCTTCGGGTTTGTTTGGTTTGAAAAAATCAGCAGCGTTTGTCTGCCAGTTTGATTGTAGAGCCAGAATTACACCGTAGTGTGGTGCTACGCATACCAAATACATGGGCCGCAAGGGTGCTGCAGCAATAATTTGAGAAGCAGACACCGCAGATTTTGAAAGGGATGATTGTAAATCGGTGATGAGGGGAGGAATAGAGCTGGAAGATAGAAAGTTATGATTTAAAATGGAAAAAATTTAAAATTGCTTTCATTTTTTTTTGGACTTGTCTCTTATCAGTAGTTTTATCAACAATTAAAAAATCTAAGTCTTCCTTAGCTTTTTTGATCATTAATAACTCTAATTCTTCCTTGGTTTGCCTAATTTTTAATAAATCTATTTCATTCTTAATTTTTTGATTTAATAGATCTTTTTCATTTTGCTCCGCAATCATGTTTTTCTGTGCTAATTTTTTTACTTTAGCCTCTTCAATTGCTTCATTACGATATATTATGTCCAACCCTGATGCAATTCCAATAAACCCTAAAACAGCAGCTAGCATGCTAAAAAGACAATAACAGAATAAGAAAAATATAAATCCATTTATGAATGTTTGTGCATATTCAAGAATAATTATATATATGTTGAAACAAGCCCAATCGACTAAATAAAGACTTTCATTTAGAGAGTTGGTTTTTAATAAAACTACTAAAATTAAGCAAATAATTTGCGCTAAGATGAAATGAATGAATGATGAGTTTACCTCCATATATTTAGAATGTATTTGCCCATCTTTTAACTTTGATAAAATTTTATTTAATTTATGATTTCCAAATGCTAGCCATACGGAATAACTTGCGAGATTAAAACCTAATAAGCTAGGTAGCATGCTGATAGGGATATCTAACCATTTTTTATCTAAAAAAAACTCGTGCGAAACTATGGTCATCAGTAAAGATAACCATAAAAATGGTGATTTTAATAAGGCTTTAAAACCACCATAACTGCTCCAATATTTTTTTAAAGTTTTAGCCATGTTAGGGGGTTATCTGTGAAAGTTTTTTAATTTTAGGTTTAAGTCTTAATAAAATATTTTTCCACTTTTCTTTAGTAGTTAATGCTGTTGGTAATGTAATTGGCTCTTGAAGAGGAATACCCCTAGTACTAATTTTTTTATATCTACTAGAATCATTTGGTACTTCTAAAGCATTTATTTCCCCATTGTCTGCAGATATTTCTCCAATTTCTTTAGACCTCTCACTGAGTTTTAGAAATTTACCATTTTGGGCCTCCATTTGAAATCTATATTCTTCTGAATTACTTTCTTCCATATCTGCTAATACTTCAGCTTCAATTAAATCAGCGAATAAATCAGCATTTGGTCGTCTAATAATAAATTCAATAAATTTTAAGCGTGGATTATCTAAAAGGATTTGAACATCTTTAGATTGACAAATTGGAGTTATCTCTCCTTCTTTGAATTTTTTTATAAATTCTTCATTTTTAAATATTTTATTGAAATATTTATTTATGGTGTTAGCTGTCGTGGCTGTTTCATCATTATCGATTTGAACAATCAAGATATGCGGTTCTAGAAGAAAAATAAAGTCAAAAATCGTGCCATCTAATTTTAGATGATTTGGAACTTGGATTAGATCCTTTAGATCTTCTTTGAGCTCTACTTCATCTTTCTCAGTGTTATACCATTTAGCATCATAAATATTTGTATAACGAATGAAACGTCCTAAAAAAATTTCATGTGACTCATCATATGATTCAAATTTTTGTTTATCTACACCAATAACATTATATTTATATCCCGTATGAGAAAATAACTGTGATTTTTGTAAAAAATTAAAAAAATTACGATAAATATCTTTGTTTTCATGAGGGTGTAAACGAAGATTGAACGCTACGAAAGTATAAGTTTTTACTTTTGAATCACTAATAACACCCATAAATTTTCCCCCAAATTTTTAAAAGTAATTTTTTAATAATAACATATTGTTTTTTAATGATGTATGGCGGTTATAAATTTTGTTTCGTTGTCAATAATTAAGTTATATAAATGATTATTGCTGCTTTATTGAGATATTGATTTTATAGATATCTGCTTTACACCTTGCATGCTAGCTCCGCATACCTCGGTTCAGTACATTAGTAAAAAATGACTGAAACGGAGTTCAGCAGTGAACCACGCACACCATCCAACCTTATTTATCAATGATGATAATGTCGCAGAATTAGCTACTTGGCCAAGCGCGATAGAAGCACTCAGCGAAGCCTACAAACAGCCAATATCAGCTGCTATGGTACCGCCGCGTACTATGGCGCGCGGGGAAGGCTTTTGGCTGCGCAGCTTATGTGCAGTGTCGCCATCGAAAGAATATATGGGCTGTAAACTCATTGCTGCAAGCCCAAAAAACAAAAAAGCCAGCTACCTCATTTCACTGTTTGACCAAGACACCATGCGCCTTGCTGCACTGATTGACGGCAACCGTATTACAGACATTCGTACCGCAGCCAGCTCAGCTGTAGCAGTCAACGCTTTGGCCGCAGCAGACAAACTGGACATTGCCGTACTCGGTTCAAGCGCTTTGGCCCGCAGTCATTTACATGCCTTAAATGCCACAGGCCGTATTGGCAAAGTCCGCGTATACAGCCCAACACAAGCCAACCGTGAAAAATTGGCACAAGAATTTGCCGAACTGTATGGATTGGACATCCAGGCCGTCGCAAGCCCAGAAGAAGCGGTCAAACATGCCAATGTGGTGGTGTGCGCATCACGCAGCCGTGACGGCGGGCCAGTTTTTGATGCAGCGTGGCTAGAGCCGGGCATGACCATTGTATCAGTCAGTTCAACTTTGCCAGAACAGCGCGAACTGGATGTTGCCACTATGCAAGCTGCGCATTTAATTGTCGCAGATATGCCAGAAGAAGTGCTGCACGAAACAGGTGATTCACTGGTGGCTATTGAAGCTGGCTGTGATGTAGCAGCAAAAACTGTATCGCTGTCAGACGTGATGACAGGTCAAGTGCAAGTACGCCAAAAGCCAGAAGACATTGTGATTTACAAATCCGTCGGTTCTGCACTGCAAGACATCGTGACCGCAGAAATGCTGCTGCGCAATGCTAAAACTGCAGATCTGTACCAAGAAATGCAAGACAGCATTGTCACCATCGACCGTTAAAAGACGGCATTGAACAGCACAGTATTTAACTGAAAACATTCAGATTTAAACGTGATTCATTTAAAAATTATTGATTAAGCAAGTAAAAGGATAAGGAGTTTCAACATGGCGGATTATAAACGTGAAGATGCACGCGCGTGGGCAAAGGAACATTTAAAAGGCTGTTCATCGGTCACCATTCCAAGCTATAGCCAAGATTTAAGCCGTTTAAATGAGAAAGGCATTCGCCACGATATCCAAAAAGTCATCGATTTAGGCTACACCTACACATTGCTATGTACAGAAGTTGCGATTACGCCTGAAGAAAATGCGCAATTTACTGCATGGGCAAAAGATCAGGCAGGGGACAAACTCGGCTTATTCTTCCACGCAGGTTTTGGCACATTAGAAGAAAATATTCGTGCGGTAAAACTGGCTGAAAAAGCAGGCGCAGATATTGTCTTGCTGTCTTATCCGTCAAACTTCTGGCCGACATCTGAACAAGACATTTATGACTATACCAAAGCATTTTGTGATGCAACGGATTTGGGTGTAATGCTATTTGCAATTCCGCTTTGGGGCTTTGAACGTGTACATCCGCAAGGCATGTCGCCTGAATTGATTCAGCGTTTAATCGACGATTGTCCAAATGTCGTGTCACTTAAAGCAGAGCAAGGCTTCCCGCACATTGCTGGTTTAATCGACAGCTACGAGCGCTTTAACGATCAGATCGTAGTGACCTGCCCAATTGAAAGTGACGTGATTCCATTGCTTCGTTATACCGATATGCAATTCTCAGGAACCAGCTATACACAGTGGATGGGTGATCATTTCGTAAAAACCTTTAATCTAGCCAAAGAAGGCAATTTTGATGAAGCGATGAAATTGTACTGGCAAGCGCAGCCTGCACGCGGTGCAGTCGGCGTGGCGACAGGCGCTTATATGCCAGGTTCAAACTACATCAACCGTGCACACTGGAAATACATGGACTGGTTAGCAGGCTTTAACGGCGGCCCATTACGCGCACCGATTGCCCGTATTCCAGACCGTCAAATGAAAGTGCTGCGCCAAGGACTTGTTGCATCAGGTTTGCCATGCACCAATGACCCAGACAGCGAATTCCTGAAAGGCCGTTTCCCTGAATAAGGCGAAGAGTAAAGGATTTAAATTATGAACAGCATTGCACAGATCAATCCTGCGGATTTATTAAAAGATCCAAGCCTTTGGAAAACAGGCGCATTTATTAATGGTCAGTGGCTGCAAGAAACGGCTCATGGCACGTATAGCTTAAATAATCCTGCAACAGGGTTGGAGCTGGTGAAACTGCCGCGCTGTAAGGAAGAAGAGACCAATACAGCGATTGCAACAGCGCAAACAGCTTTTGAAAAATGGCGTAAAACCACAGCCAAACAGCGTTATGAAATCATCAACCGCTGGTATCAGCTGGTGGTGGAAAATAAAGAAGACTTAGCGACCATCATTACTTTGGAAGAAGGCAAGCCTTTATCTGAAGCGCGCGGTGAAATGGATTATGCATCTTCATTCCTGCAATGGTTTGCAGAAGAAGCTAAACGTATCCGCGGTGATGTATTACCAGCACCGAAAGACACGCAGCGTATTGTGGTATTAAAACAGCCCATTGGTGTCTGTGCAGCCATTACGCCTTGGAACTTCCCAGCGGCAATGATTACCCGTAAAGCAGGACCTGCACTGGCAGCCGGCTGTACCATGGTGGTGAAACCTGCCAGCCAAACGCCGATGACGGCTTTGGCCTTGGCTGAGCTTGCACGCCGTGCTGGTGTGCCAGATGGTGTATTTAGTGTGCTAACAGGTAACGATACACGCATTATTGGCGGCATTCTGACCTCGCATCCGCTGGTTCGTAAAATTACGTTTACGGGTTCCACAGAAGTGGGCCGTACTTTGCTGGAACAGTCAGCAGCCACCATTAAAAAATGCTCGATGGAGCTCGGCGGTAACGCGCCATCAATTGTGTTTGATGATGCAGACTTGAACTTGGCGGTAGATGGCGTGATTGCCTCTAAATTCCGTAACACGGGTCAAGCGTGTATTTCTGCCAACCGTATTTATGTGCAAGACGCGATTTATGACGAATTTGCACAGCGCCTAGCGGCAAAAGTGAAAGAGCTGAAAGTGGGCAATGGCTTGGAAGAAGGTGTTGTACAAGGCCCGTTGATTGATGCTGGCGCGGTGGAAAAAGTGCAGTCGCATATTGCCAATGCAGTAGAGCATGGCGCATCGGTGGTGTGCGGTGGACGACGCAGCGAATTGGGCGGTTTCTTCTTTGAACCGACCGTTCTGACCAATGTCACCAAAGACATGGTGATTGCGCATGATGAAACTTTTGGTCCAGTTGCGCCGCTCATCCGCTTTAGTACAGATGAAGATGTGATTGCGCAAGCCAACGATACCGAATTTGGACTGGCTGCATACCTTTATAGTCAGAATGCCGCGCGTGTTTGGCGTACTTCTGAGGCTTTAGAAGCAGGCATGATCGGTATTAATACGGGTTTAATTTCGAATGAAGTTGCGCCATTCGGCGGTGTGAAACAAAGCGGTTTGGGCCGTGAAGGATCACATTACGGTATCGATGAATTTCTGGAAATGAAATACATGTGCTGGGACGGATTGCTCACAGGCTAAGTCAATAGTCAATTAGCACTATATCTACTATTGGATGTTCAGCCATTTGGACACAATGCTGAGCATCCGATAGCCGATGCATGATGCAATCAAACGGCAACATAAAAAGATCAAAGTAATACGCGTATTCCTAGGAATGGAATACAGGAGTAATGGAATGAATATTATCGGGATTGATCAGCTGATTTACGGTGCAAATGATTTGGCCGCATCAGTGAAATTTATGCAGGACTTTGGCTTAACCGAAGTGCCGAACCAAGCCTTTGGACGTTATTTCGAAACCTTGAATGGTACGGGTATTTTGGCAGCTGAAGCTGACCATGCATCATTGCCAGCGAAACTGCCGTCGATGAGCCAGCTGCGCAAAATGGTCTATGGCGTTGCAGACCAAGCCACTTTAGACGCCATTCAAGCAGAACTGAGCACAGACCGTGAAGTAAAGGTGCTGGACAATGGCGCTTTAGAGACAGTTGATGATTCAGGCATTAGCATTGGTTTTCAAATCAGCATCCGCCGTGAATTGAATCTTCCAGCCGAAAAAATCAATGCCCCAGGCGCAACGCATGTACGTGCTTTGAACGTGCTGGGTGTAGATCATTCTATTGAAATTCAGCCGCGCACCATTGCACACACAGCGGTATTTGTACCCGATGCAGCCAAAGCTGAAGCGTTTTATGTGAAACGTTTAGGTTTCCGTGTCAGTGACCGTTTAGGCGGCGGGCCATTCCTGCGTTCTGGCGGCACAACAGACCACCACACCCTGTTTTTAATTCAAGCGCCTGAACATATTAAAGGTGTAGAACACATTTCATTCCATCTTTCAGGTCCAAGCGAATTGATGCTGGCAGGCCAGCGTTTCCAAAAAGCAGGGCATGAAAGCTTCTGGGGACCAGGCCGTCACGGTTTGGGGTCGAACTGGTTCTGGTATTTCGATGGCCCGCTCGGCTGCCGTTTTGAATACGATGCTGATATGGACCAGCTGGATACCGACTGGGTGCCGCGTGAATTGCCCTTGCATGAAGACAATGCGCAAGCTTACCTGCTGGAATTCCGCAAGCAGAACTGGGCGCCATTTAATGGACCTGCGAAGAAAGCAGGCTGATCGGTTTATCTTAACATTTTAAGTACCAAGCGAATTTACTGTCAGATCAGTTTTTGATCTGACCGCCAGGCAGGCATAACAAAAATGGAAGGAGAGTCACATGTTCAAATACATTCAAGTGACAGCAGGAAGTGATGAAGATTACGTAGACAATTTATGTGATCGCGTTGAGGCAAGCATCAATAAAGGCTTTTTGCCGATTGATATCTTTAATGATGATGCGGTATTCCGTGCAGAAATGGAGCGCATTTATACCCGCAATTGGATTTTTATTGCACATGAAACTGAAATTCCAAATTCGGGTGACTATGTACTGCGCCGCTTAGGTTTAGATAAAGTCATTGTGACCCGTGACAGCGAAAATAAAATCAATGTGCTGCTGAATCATTGCCGTCACCGTGGTACAGAAGTATGTCATAACGATAAAGGCAATGCCTCTAGCTTCAAATGCCCGTACCATGGCTGGGTGTATAAAAACAACGGCGACTGGATGGGCGCGCCGCACATGAAAGATGCTTATGGCGGCAAGCTGGACGCGAAAGAGTGGGGACTTCTTCGCGCAGCCAAAGTCGAAAGCATTTACGGTTTCATCTTTGCATCGTTAAATGAAGATGTGCCGCCATTACGTGAATACTTAGGCGATACCGTTTGGGCTTTAGATGCTATTTTCGGTATTCATCCAGACGGTGTGCGTCTGCTGAAAGAGCCTGAACGCTTCCAAGTCAAAGCAGACTGGAAAAGCGGCGCAGAAAACTTCTGCGGTGATGCTTATCACGTGAGTACAGCCCATTTATCAGCAGCCAGTTCAGGCTTTATTCCAAGCGTGAACCAAGTGAGCACACATGCTTCGGGTTACGACTTTGGCAACGGCAACAGCTTTATTGGACATGATTTGTCTGGCATGGTGGGTATTCCATTGCCGAACTGGGGTTATCCGCCAGAATTGCAAGCCAATTTTGATCTTTCAAATTTAGATGAAGTTCAAATTAAAATGATCAAAGAAGTGCCGCCAACGATTGGCACGATTTTCCCGAACTTCAGCTATATGCGTCTGCCACATCCGCCTGCACCGGGTGAAATGCCCATTCCATTTACCAATATCCGCATGTGGCAGCCTGTTGCGCCGGGTGTGATGGAGCTGTGGAATTACGAGTTTGAGTTCAGCTTTGTACCTGAAGCCTATGCAGAAAAAGCTTATGCAGCTGGGCAATATGCTTTCGGTTCAGGCGGTATTTTTGAAGCAGATGACACCGCAGTTTGGGAAGGTATTGCCAAAGGCGCGCAAAGCCCGTGGATGCGTAAAGAGCAAGTAAATTTGCACTATAGCCAAAAGCAATTGGGGAAAGACCCTGAGTGGAAAGGCCCAGGTGAATTCCATCCATCAATTTATGGCGAATACTGCCAAATTGGCTTCTGGCGCCGCTGGTTAAAAGAAATGCGTGAAGGCAAAAAAGCCAAAGAAACTTGCCTAGCGGATGAAAATGCGCAGCAAAAAGGAGTGGCATAAATGGATTTTACAACTCGCGAAACTGTACATAACTTTTTAGCGCAAGAAGCGCTATTGTTGGATGAGCGCCGTTTTGACGAATGGTTTGCGCTTTTGGATGATGAAATTGTCTATGAAGTGCCGCTGCGCATCAGCTCACTTCATTATAAAGACGAATTCCCAGGGAATGCGTACCGCATATTAGATACAAAGGCGCACATCAAAGTGCGTATTGACCGCATGGCGTCTGGTCAGGCATGGGCGGAAGTTCCGCCATCACGAACGCTGCGTGTTATCGGCAGTGTGATGATCGAACCGACTGAGCAAGCAGATGTGGTGAATGTGCATAGCGCAACCATTATGTACCGCCAGCGCGGCCATGACGAGCAGGGCGATATCATTCCTTACCGCCGCGTGGATACTTTAAAAATCACAGATCAAGGCGCGCGTTTGCTGAAGCGCAAAGCGGTATTGACTGAAGCGGTGCTGCGTACACCCAACCTTGGCGTATTTTTATAAAAAACAACACCGTATTTGATTTAAGGATGAAATCTCATGACACAGAAAATTGAAGTCATTTTAGACAGTAAACAATGCCAAGGTTACGGTATGTGCCTAATGTCTGAGGATATTTTTGAAATTCCGCAAGGCAGTCAAGTGGCACAGCTTAAGCTGCATATGGTGGATTTAGACCGTGAAGATGAAATTAAAGAACTGGCCAGTGCTTGTCCAGCTCAAGCGATCAGTTTTCGCATTTTAGAAACGGCATAAGGAGCATTTAAATGTCACAAGTCAATGCAATGCTCAGCAAGCGTTTTGATCAAATCTGTTTTGTGGTGGAAGACTTGCAGCAGGCCATGGATTTTTTCAGTAAAACCAATGGCGTGGAAGTGTGGAACGTTGCGGAAGGTTTATCGCAAACGCAAAAGGAAAAAGAGTACTACGGCCAACCGGGTGACTTTCAGTTCAGTTGCGCTTATGGCTTTGCCGGTGAGACTTTAATTGAGCTGGCGCGCCATGATGGCGGTCAAAGCGTGTATAAAGACTGGCTGGATGATAAAGGCAAAGGCCCGCATCACATCGGCTTCCGTCAAAAAGACGCCAAAGAATATGCGCAGGCTGAACAGCATTACACTGATTTAGGCATCAAAAAAGCCATGGCAGGCTTCTTTGAAGGGCCATTCGGCAATTGCCGCTGGGCCTATTTTGATACCCGTGATCAAATCGGCTGTTTCACAGAGCTTTATTATGTGGATGGCGAATTGAACGACCGCATGGCTGAATTAAAAAGCGGTAAAAACGTCAGCATTACCGACTAAAACAGTTTTAGGATTCCAGCTGTCCTCAGCGGCTGGAATTTTTAAAATCTCAAACGCGGTCAAACTGCGGCAATAACCCAATCAATAATGAAATAAGCGTTAACTGCTTAGGGGTTCACGTTGCCTAAATTTTGCCAAGCGCATAAAGAATAAGGATGATCACCATGCCACAAGCTGCGGAACATTTTGCACAGGCACTATTTGATGCCGAGCAATCCAGACAAGCCATTGCTCCGATCCGAGCAGAACTGGGCGAAGAAGCTTCGGTGGATGATGCCTATGCGATTCAAGACCTCAATACCGAGCGTTCTTTAAACAGCGGACGCCGTTTAGTGGGCCGAAAAATCGGCCTGACTTCAGTGGCTGTACAGAAACAGCTGGGTGTGGATTCTCCAGATTTTGGCATGCTGTTCGCCGACATGGCTTATGGAGATGGCGAAGCGATTCCTGCAGGCAAACTGATTCAGCCAAAGGTTGAGGCGGAAATTGCTTTGGTGCTGAAAGCTGATTTGACACAAGCCCAGCATACTTATGCCGACATTATCAGCGCCACTGACTATGCTTTGGCGGCCATTGAAGTGGTGGATAGCCGCATTGAAAACTGGAAAATCTCGCTTTTAGACACGGTTGCAGACAATGCATCATCAGCGGCTTATGTACTCAGTTCACAGCCTGTATCTCTTGCAGATGTGGACTTGGTCAATTGCAAAATGCAGATGACCCGCGCGGGAGAAGTGGTATCGGAAGGCATAGGCAAAGCCTGCTTAGCCAATCCTTTAAATGCTGCAGTCTGGCTGGCGGATGAAATGGTCAAGCGTGGCCGTCCTTTGCAAAAAGGGGATCTGGTGCTGACGGGCGCTTTAGGGCCTATGGTTGCGGCACATCCAGGTGATGAATTTCAGGTGCAGATAGACGGCTTTGGTTCAGTCACGGCTGTCTTTGCGCCGTCGAATGTATAAGGAAAAACAACATGTCAAAAATTAAAAGCGCCATCATCGGTTCAGGCAATATTGGCACGGATCTGATGATTAAAATCATGCGCAATGCCAAATTTGTGGAAATGGGCGCGATGGTCGGGGTTGATCCAAACTCTGACGGCTTGGCCCGCGCAGCGCGTTTCGGCTTTGAAACCACCGCAGAAAGTGTAGAAGGCTTACTGAAACTGCCATGCTTTAAAGATATTAAGATTGTCTTTGATGCGACCTCTGCAGGCGCGCATGCACATCATAATGCCGTGTTGCAGCAGCATGGCATTCAGGTGATTGACCTGACTCCAGCTGCGATTGGCCCTTATGTGGTGCCTGTAGTCAATCTAGATGAGCACATGGATGCGCCGAATATCAATATGGTGACTTGCGGTGGGCAGGCGACTATTCCAATGGTGAAAGCCGTTTCCCGTATTGCCAAAGTGCACTATGCCGAAATCATTGCCTCAATCGCGAGTAAATCTGCAGGGCCAGGTACGCGTGCCAATATTGATGAATTTACCGAAACTACATCTAAAGCGATTGAAGAAGTCGGCGGTGCGCAAAAAGGTAAAGCCATCATCATTATGAACCCTGCAGAACCGCCTTTAATCATGCGTGATACGGTGTATTGCCTTGCAGAATTGGGAGCAGATCAAGAGGCGATCCGTCAATCAGTCAAAGAAATGGCAGATGCGGTACATGCTTATGTACCGGGTTACCGTTTAAAGCAGGAAGTTCAGTTTGAAGAATTTGGTGCAGACCGTCCTTTGAATATCTCAGGGCTAGGCAAACTCACAGGTTTAAAAGTGTCAATCTTCCTAGAAGTCGAAGGCGCAGCGCATTACTTACCTGCTTATGCAGGCAATTTGGACATTATGACCAGTGCAGCGCTGGCGGCAGCTGAACGCTTCGCTGAAACCCATCTTAATCAACAATTAAATTCAAACTCCATAACAGCAGAAGGAGCATAAAATGATTGATCCGCAGCGTAAAATTTATGTTTCTGATGTGACCTTGCGTGACGGCATGCATGCCATCCGTCATCAATATTCATTAGACCAAGTCCATCAAATTGCACGCGCTTTAGACGAGGCAGGTGTCGACAGCATTGAAGTGGCGCATGGAGATGGCCTGCAAGGCTCCAGCTTTAACTACGGCTTTGGCGCACATACCGACCTAGAGTGGATAGAAGCGGTAGCCAGTGAAGTCAAGCATGCCAAAGTGGCGACATTGCTATTACCTGGCATTGGCACCATTCATGACTTAAAAGCGGCTTATGATGCAGGCGCGCGCGTAGTGCGTGTGGCAACACATTGTACCGAAGCAGATGTATCTAGGCAGCACATTGAATATGCGCGTGAATTGGGCATGGACACGGTTGGTTTCTTGATGATGAGCCACATGAACACGCCAGAAGGCTTAGCGCAGCAGGGCAAGCTGATGGAAAGCTATGGCGCAGAGTGCATCTACGTGGTGGACTCAGGCGGCGCAATGAATATGTATGATATTGCTGAGCGTTTTAAGGCCATGAAAGATGTGTTGAAGCCAGAAACTGAAACCGGTATGCATGCGCATCACAATTTAAGCTTAGGTGTTGCCAACAGTATTGTGGCGCTCGAGCATGGCTGCAACCGCATTGATGCCAGCCTGACCGGCATGGGCGCAGGAGCAGGCAATGCGCCGCTGGAAGTATTTATCGCCGCGGTGCAGCGTATGGGATTAAACCATGGCTGTGATGTGAAAAAGTTGATTGATGCTGCCGAAGATATTGTCCGCCCATTGCAGGAACGGCCAGTCCGCGTAGACCGTGAAACCTTAGCGCTTGGTTATGCAGGGGTGTATTCAAGCTTCTTACGCCATACCGAAACCGCTGCGCAGAAATACGGTTTATCAGTATTCAATATATTAGTGGAATTGGGCAAACGCCGTATGGTTGGCGGTCAGGAAGACATGATTGTAGATGTCGCGCTGAATATGCTGAAAGAGAAACCAACTGCATAATGAGCTGGCAGAGATACTTTTGCATCTCTGCCGTCTTTCTATGGCTGAAAGACATCTTATTCAGAGAAATATGATTGATAAAAGCGGTATTGAAATGGAATTACGTGCGCTTTATTACCCATCGGATGAAAATAATTTTGAAGCGGTAAGAGAAAACGGTTTATATCTGCAATATATAGAAAAACAGACTGAAGTACTGTGTTTAGCTGCGGTGCGTCAGAATCCGCGGGCAATTAAATTCGTCAACAAGCAAACTCCGGAAATTTGCTTACTGGCTGTGAAACAAAATGGCGATTTGCTGCAATACATCCGTGAACCCTCTGCAGAAATTATTCTGCAAGCTGTAAAAAATGAAGGCTTGGCATTGAAGCATGTCCTGTTTCCAAATGCTGAAATCTGCTTGACGGCCGTCAGGCAAAATGGTTTTGCTTTACAATATGTCAAAAATCAAAGCCTGGAAATTTGTGAGGCGGCCATACGGGCTCATCCGCTTGCCATAAAATATGTGAAGCAGCAAACCAATGAATTATGTGTGAAAGCCATTAAGAAAAATGGGTTGGCAATCCAAAATATTAAAGCGCCAAATGATCTTATGAAGATGATTGCCGTAGAACTGAATCCTATGGTGATTCAATTTATTGAACAGCCCAGCAAAGCCTTGTGCAGCTTAGCTGTGCAGATTCGGCCTTATGCCATTCAATATCTGAAACATGCAGATGAAGCGCTTTGGTTGGAAGCCATCATGCATAAACCCAATGTTATTCAGTTTTTGGATTATTATTCTGAAACATTGCTGCAGGCTGCATTGCGGACAAATCCACTGAGCTTTAAATATATTCCGCACAGGTTTAAAACGCAAAGCATCTGCGCACTGGCTTTACAGCTCGATGAGAAGAATAAAAGGTATTTGCCTTAAAATGAAAAAAGCTGAAGATAATCATGCCGCCTTTATTCAGCATTCAGCCCTTCACTTGGTAAATCTGATTTTATGCAGCGCTAAATCATATTACCTGTACATTGCGCTGCAATTATTTTGATCTGATCAGACCCAAGCTCCAAGTCATCCCATTTGCGCATTTGCTGCATAATCCATTCAAAATCACTGGACTTTACGGCATCCTGCACACCAAATGAACGGATAATTTTCTGTATTTTATAAAATTTATCAACATGCACCCAAGGCGAGCAGTTAAACCGGATAACGTCGCTGCATACCAGCATCTGCCACACGTCATCCAATGATTGCAGGGTTTGCAAATCCTGCTGCGCCAACTGAATAGCAGTTTCAATAGCTTTTAAGGTATTTGGATGCTGTTTTGCCCACTCCTGAGTTGTGGCTAAAACTTTATCCGCCACTTCAGGAATAATCTGTTTACTGTCTGCAATAACTTGGCTGTAGCCTTGAATTTGCGCTTGAATATTCCAAGGTTCACCGACACAAAATCCATCAATCAGCTGCGCAGAAATGGCATCGACCATATACGGCGGCGGCAGGGTAGCTAAATGATAATTTCTAGCCAGCTCCGCATCAGCTAAAGCCAGCCACTCACGCAGGCAATAATGATGAATGGATTGCTTAAAGACATGCGCCAGCTGTATTTTTGCGCCACTGTTGACCGCTTCGGCAACTTTTTGTGCAGACTCTTTGGGCGTATCTTGTTCAGAAATCTGCAGTTCATAGCACCGTTTTTGACTTAGGCTGATAAAGGCTTTATTGGTGCTGAGCACTAAAGAGGTCTGCAATGGAATTCCTAACTGGTCATCGCCGGTTGCAGCCGCGGGAAGCATTGCAGACAGGCAATGCGCAGCGTCTAAAATTCCAAAGGCTAAGCGGTCGCGCAGGCTAGCCCAAGACGCTTCTTTAACTAAAGTGACATTCAGGCCTTGCGCTTTGAAATAGCCCTGATGCTGCGCCCAGAGAATTGCGGCACAGTCCAGTAAAGGAATATACCCTAATTGAATGTCGGTTTTTTCCAGCGTATTCATGCGTTATTCCTTAAATTGTGACTGCAGCAGGGCTTGGGCATCAATCAGCCGCCTGGCCATTTCACCCATAGTCATACGGTGGCTCATCGCATTTTTTCTTAATAAGGTAAAGGCTTGTTCTTCTTCAATCTTATGCATCTGCATCAGCAGTACTTTGGCTTTTTCAATATCTTTGCGGTCTGCCAATTTGCATTTGGTTTCGTTGAGGTCTTTCAGAAGTTTTTTATGCTTTTTAAATTGCTCAATTGAAATTTCTAAAATGCTTTCCAGTTTCTCTGGGTCTATCCCATCCACAATGTAGGCAGTGACACCCGCTTCTATGGCGTTTTTAATGGTGTCTTTATGCGAATTTTTGGTAAACAGCACCGTCGGCAGATCAAACTGGCTGACGCAGCTTTCAATAATATCGCGATGCGGATGATCCATATCCAGCAAAATGACATCTGCATGCAGCTGTTGCAGATCGGTACTGTTTAAATGATCAATTAACAGGCAGGCTGTAACCTCGAAGCCATGCTCGATTAATGATTCTTTTATAAAAGAGGCCCGTTCAATATCATCATCGATTAAGGCGATTTTTAGTTTTGGCATGCAAAGACTCAGGTCTATCCTGACATATACTATGCGCATGCAAGCAATTTAGATGCCAACTTACAATCATAGATACAGTCACTTTAAGGGCTGTACTGAGCGTATTTTCATCTCATTGCACCATCTTGATGCGTCTTGCATCGTTGCTATGCAGTTTTCAATCAAAACAGGCCGCGCAGCAGAAAGAAAGCTGCAGATCTGATGTTTCCCATCTCTTTAGGCAGGGAAATTCATTAAAACTGTACTTTAAAATACTGCAAAACTAAAAAAATCCATTAATTTTTAAAAGTTGGCATGAACAATGCTTTATTACCAGCAAGTCAAAGAAGACTTGCAAAATTTGAAAGACGGCCAACGACGTCCGTTCTGATCGGCTCTGATATGCATTAGCGGCATAGCAGAGTACTACATGCGTTCAGTTCAGTCAGGAGAAGGTTATGTCTTCAAATTTAAATGCTAATAAAGCGACAAAAATAAGTCTATTTAATTTTACTTCAGCAGCAATGCGGGCCTTCCACATGAGTTGGCTCGCATTTTTTGTCTGCTTCTTCGCTTGGTTTGCCTGCGCACCGTTAATGCCGGTCATTGCAGGTGAGTTTCATTTAACCAAAGATCAAATCGCCAACATTAACATTGCCGCAGTGGCAATCACCATTATCGTCAGACTGATCGTCGGCCCTTTGTGTGACAAATACGGTCCGCGTAAAACCTATACGGCATTATTGATCCTTGGCGCAATTCCTGTATTTGGCGTAGCGTCTGCCAACAGTTATGAATCCTTCTTATTCTTCCGTTTATTGATTGGCGCAATCGGCGCAAGCTTTGTCATCACGCAATATCATACCAGCATCATGTTTGCACCGAATGTGGTGGGTACTGCCAATGCAACCACAGCAGGCTGGGGAAATGCAGGCGGCGGCGCAACTCAAGCCTTAATGCCTTTATTGCTGGGCGCGATCGTTATGTTTGGTGTTGAAAAAACACTGGGGTGGAGAATTGCTTTGCTGGTTCCCGGCATCATGATGATCATCGTGGGTTGCATGTACTGGAAATTTACCCAAGATGCGCCGCAAGGCAACTTTAAAGAGCTTCGTGCACAGGGTGTATCCGTAGGTTCAGATAAAAAAGGCGGCATGGCGATTTTAATGACTGCAGCGCGCAACTACCGGGTATGGATTTTGTTCGGCGCTTATGCAGCATGTTTCGGGATTGAAATCTTCATTCATAACATTATTGCGATGTACTACGTCGACCACTTTAATTTCGGTTTAAAAGAAGCGGGAATGGCGGCAGGGATCTTCGGCTTATTGGCACTGTTTGCCCGAGCTTTGGGCGGCATTGTGTCAGATAAAGTCGCAACTAAGAAAGGCCTGGATGGCCGTACAAAAGTTTTGTTCCTCATGATCTTAATGGAAGGCTTCTTCCTGATCGTATTCTCGCAAATGAATGCGCCGATGTATGCCATTCTCGCAATGACAGTATTTGCACTGTGTACTCACATGGCATGCGGTGCGACTTATGCGTTGGTTCCGTTCATTGACCGTGACGCTTTAGGCGGTGTGGCAGGCATTATCGGTGCAGGCGGTAACGTCGGCGCGGTAGCAGCAGGTTTCCTTCTCAAGGGGATGCTGGATATTCAAACCACATTGATGATTTTAGGCGGCTTGGTGGTGATTGCAGCGAGTTTCGTCCTGATGATCCGCTTTTCAGTAGAGCATAAAGAGAAAGAACAAAAACTGTATGAAGAAGCCATTCAAGAGCGTCACCGCCTTGAGCAAGGTGCAGCCGCCAGTGTTCAACACAACAACATCGCATAAGCCGTTATTTGAAAGATAAGCAAAATATAAGATTGAGGAGATTTGCAATGAAATTAGTCATGATTGGTCATGGTATGGTCGGCCACAAATTCATTGAATCAGTTTTGGAACATGCAGGTGATGAGGTTGAAATCACGATTTTGGCAGAAGAACCTCGCCTTGCTTATGACCGTGTGCATTTAACAGAATATTTCACAGGTAAATCGGCAAAGGATTTGACGCTATGCCGCACAGACTTTGCCGATGCTTACGGAATCGATCTGCGCCTCAGCACCAAAGCCACTGAAATTGATACAGTGAATAAATTGATCACCACTAATCATGGCGAAGTCATTGCATACGATAAATTGGTTCTCGCGACAGGTTCGTATGCTTTTGTTCCGCCAATTCCGGGCAATGACCGTCAAAACTGCTTTGTTTACCGCACTATTGAAGACTTGGATGCAATCCATGCGGCAAGTTTAAATGCCAAAACGGGTGTGGTGATTGGCGGCGGTTTGCTGGGGCTGGAGGCTGCAAAAGCATTACGAGATTTAGATTTGGAAACGCATGTGGTTGAATTTGCGCCACGTTTAATGGCAGTTCAAATTGATGATTTAGGCGGTAAAGTTTTACGCTCTAAAATTGAAAATCTAGGGGTGAAAGTCCATACCCAAAAAGCAACATCATGTATTGAAGACGGCGTCAATGCCACACATGTGATGAAGTTTGGGGATGGTTCTGAACTTGAAACCGATATTGTTCTATTTTCTGCTGGGATTCGCCCGCGCGATGAATTGGCGCGTCAAAGCGGTTTAGCCATTGGTGAGCGTGGCGGTATTGCGATCAATGATTATTGCCAAACGTCTGATGCTGACATTTACGCGATTGGTGAATGCGCATTATGGCAAAATAAAATTTACGGTTTAGTGGCTCCGGGTTATGACATGGCGCGTATTGCTGCCAAGCATGTCCTTGAGCAAAGCTGTACTGAGTTTGCTGGTGCAGACATGAGCACCAAGTTGAAACTTATGGGTGTGGATGTGGCATCAGTCGGTGATGCGCATGCGATGACACCTGATTCTTTGAGTTATTTCTTTGCTGATGAAGATGCCATGATCTATAAAAAGATCGTGGTGAATGCAGAAAAAACCAAATTGCTTGGCGCAGTCTTGGTGGGGTGTGCCAAAGAGTACAATGACTTATTGCAAATGATGCTGAATGGATTGGACATTCCTGAGAATCCTGAAAGCCTCATCATGCCAGGCTTTGCACAATCAGGTGTAAAATCGGGTGGCAGCGGTGTGGATTTACTTCCTGACAGTGCAACGATTTGTTCATGCAACAACGTGTCTAAAGCCGATATTTGTTCGGCAATTCAAGAGGGTTCAACTTCTCTCGGTGCACTGAAAAAATGCACAAAAGCGGCAACGGCCTGTGGCGGTTGTGCGGCGTTGGTTACACAAGTGCTCAAATCTGAATTGCAGCGTCAAGGTGTGACAGTCAATAACCATATTTGCGAGCACTTTGCGTACTCACGCCAAGAGCTATATCACTTGGTTCGTGTGAATGAAATCAAAACTTTTGATGATCTCATTCAACAGCATGGCCATGGCTTAGGCTGTGATATCTGTAAACCGACAGCTGCCAATATTTTGGCATCGTGCTGGAATGACTTTGTACTAAAACCAAGTCACGCAGGCTTACAAGACAGCAATGATTACTATCTGGGCAATATTCAAAAAGATGGCACTTATTCCGTCGTACCTCGTATGGCAGGCGGTGAAGTCACACCAGACGGCTTAATTGCTGTCGGTCAAATTGCCAAAGAGTATGGTTTGTACACAAAACTGACAGGTGGTCAACGAGTTGATATGTTTGGTGCGCAACTGCATCAGCTTCCTGAAATTTGGGAAAAACTGATCAATGCTGGTTTTGAGTCAGGGCATGCTTACGGTAAATCTTTGCGTACGGTGAAATCATGCGTCGGCAGCACATGGTGCCGTTATGGTGTAGATGATTCAGTGGGTTTAGCCATTTTCCTCGAGAACCGTTACAAAGGCTTACGCTCACCGCATAAATTGAAAATGGCAGTTTCAGGCTGTACCCGTGAATGTGCAGAAGCGCAAAGTAAAGATGTCGGCGTGATTGCAACAGAAAAAGGCTGGAACTTATACGTGTGCGGTAATGGCGGGATGAAGCCGCGCCATGCAGAGCTTCTCGCTTCTGACTTAGATACGCAAACCTTAATCAAATATATCGACCGTTTCTTTATGTTCTATATCCAAACGGCAGACCGCCTACAGCGTACTTCGGTATGGCGTGACAACATGGAAGGCGGCTTAGATTATCTCAAAGATGTTGTCGTACATGATTCTTTAGGTGTGGCTGAAGAACTTGAGCGCCGTATGAGCCATGTCGTTGGCACTTACCAAGATGAATGGCGCACGGCGGTTGAAGATCCTGAAGTTCGCAAACGCTTCGTGACATTTATCAATGCCAAAGCAGAACAGCAGCAAGATCCGCATATTCAATTTGCTGAGGTTCGTGGGCAAATTCGCCCAAAAACAGAAGCTGAGCGCGATGTGAGTCGCATCCCAGTGGTTGAGGCGTAATTTTATAAAGGTAAAACTTTTTATTCTCCTCCACTTTTTCTCTTACGCTTGGTTTTAAAGCAGTGCTTAAAACCAAGCTCAGGGAGAAACCGAATGAGGGTAAGAATGAATAAAAGAAGTTGGAAAAGGATAATAAAGATGACAGTTTTTAAAGATATGAATGATTTAAATTGGTTAGATGTGTGTGCATTAGATGATATTACGCCAAATACAGGCGTGGGGACTTTGATCGATGAACAGCAAATTGCAATTTTCCGTGTCGGTTCAGAAAAACGAGTGTATGCGCTGAGCAACCAAGACCCGTTTAGCAGAGCTTTTGTGATGTCACGTGGCATTATCGGAGATTTACAAGGCGAACGTGTAGTTGCGTCTCCAATTTATAAGCAGCATTTCAGCTTGGCGACAGGGCGTTGCTTAGAAGATAAAGATCAAAAGCTTTTGGTTTTCCCAAGCAAGATTGAAAATGGTCGCGTTTTTATCAGCCCGACACCGCAAAAAACCTATATTACCAATAATGCGCCATCTACTGAAAAAATGAAATTGGTCTTGGTGGGCAATGGTTTGGCAGGAATGCGTTGTTTAGAAGATCTATTGGACATGGCGCCTGATCGTTATGACGTAACGGTGATTGGTGAAGAGCCATGGGGCAACTACAACCGCATTATGCTTTCGCCAGTCCTGTCAGGCGATAAAACCATCGATGATATTATGCTGCATCCGCATGCATGGTATAGCGATAAAAATATTCGTTTTATTGCGGGTGATCCAGCTGTGCGTATTGATCGTCCACGTAAGCAAGTTTATACCGAAAAAGGCTTAATGGTGGATTATGACCGCCTTATTTTGGCGACGGGTTCTAAACCGTTCATTCCACCTGTCAATGGGGCAAATCTTGACGGTGTCATTAGCTTCCGTGACATTTATGATGTCAATAAAATGCTGGATTACTGCAAAGCCAAGCAAAATGCTGTGGTGATTGGTGGCGGACTACTCGGTTTAGAAGCGGCTTATGGTTTAAAACAACGTGGCATGAATGTCACCGTGTTGCATTTGATGGATCGCATCATGGAGCGTCAGTTGGATGCCAAAGCGAGCCAAATGCTGCGTCATAGCATTGAGCAAAAAGGCATTTCAATTATTACTGAAGCCAATACTGAAGCTTTGCTTGCCGATGACAATGGGCATGTCAAACAAGTTCGCTTGAAAGATGGCACAGTATTAGATGCAGATCTTGTGGTTTTTGCCGTAGGTATTCGTCCAAATATGGCATTGGCGCAAAGTGCAGGCTTGCGCTGTAACCGTGGTGTGTTGGTCAATGACACCATGCAAACCTATGACCCAAGTATTTATGCTGTGGGGGAATGTATTGAACATCGTAACCAAACCTTTGGATTGGTTGAGCCGTTGTGGGGACAAGCTTTTATTTGTGCTTCGCACTTGGCCGAGCACGGCAGTTTAACGTTCAAAGCGCCTACTGTACCGACGCAACTGAAGGTGAGCGGTTGCGATGTGTTTTCTGCGGGCCGTATTGACTTAGAAAGTGCTGAACCTGCTGAAGACTTTGAAGATATCATTCTAAATGATGAAAAGCGTCAAATCTATAAACGCATTATTATTCAAAAAGATAAGGTCGTTGGTGCGGTGTTGTTTGGCGACACTGAGGATGGAGCTTGGTATGCAGAATTGATTTCGGATCAAACTGCTATTGGTAGTATTCGTAATAAATTGCTCTTTGGTAAGGATTTTGCTTTAAAGAAAGCAGGGTGAGGAAATCTTTATTTTTTAGGTAAATCCCACCCAACCTCCCTTTGGAAAAGGGAGGAGCTCTATTCCCCCTCTTTTTAAAGAGAGGAATATCCTCATCCTAAAATAATTTAGGTATTGAAGTTCCCTCCTTTCTCAAAGGAGGGTTAGGGAGGATTAAAAGTTTGTGGCATTTAATCAATATTATTGAAAATTAGAGCAACACCTCGTTAGATTTGGAATAAGGAGCACAGCAGACAATGAATAGTATCCCTGTAATGGAACTGCACAGCTCCACAGAAAATAAAGTCAAAGTGACTCAAACCACCTGTCCTTACTGTGGTGTAGGTTGTGGTGTCACTGCAACAGTAGAAGAAACTGTACTCGGGCAAAAAGTAACGGTGGTTGGTGATGTCAATCATCCATCCAATTACGGCAAACTTTGTATCAAAGGCAGTAATTTAGCAGATACCGTGGGCTTAGAAACGCGTATCTTGCAGCCAATGCTGGGGCGTAAAACACAAGCATTAGATACTCGCCAAGCAACAGATTGGGATACCGCAACGGATCTCATCGCCAATAAATTTCAACAATGTATTGAGCAATATGGTCGTGACAGCATTGCCTTTTATGTCTCAGGGCAATTATTGACTGAAGATTATTATGTGGTGAATAAATTCGTCAAAGGCTACTTAGGCACTGCAAATATTGATACTAACTCGCGGCTGTGTATGTCTTCTGCGGTAGCAGCGCATAAACGTGCCTTTGGGGAAGACCTCGTTCCTGCTAGTTATAATGATTTTGAACACACTAACATGGTGGTCTTGGTTGGTTCAAATACCGCTTGGTGTCATCCTGTGCTGTATCAACGCATTATGAAAGCCAAAGAAGAAAGAGATCTATTCGTGGTGGTGATCGACCCGCGTTTTACTGCAACCTGTGAAGCTGCCGATTTGCATTTGCCAATTTTGATTGGTCAAGATGTCCCATTATTCAATGGTTTGCTACAGTATTTATATCAAAATAGTCATGCCGACCAATCTTTTGTTCAAAGCCATACTCAAGGTTTGGATGCTTTATTAGAAAGTTCTCAGCCTGAATCAGACATTGAAGCAGTTGCTGCGAAAACAGGTATTTCGCTGGAAAAACTGCACCTTTTCTTTGAGAAATTTGCCCAAACTGAGAAGGTGATGACACTATTTTCCATGGGGGTGAATCAGTCCTCTCGTGGTGTGGATAAAGCCAATAGCATTATCAATGCTCATCTCCTCACAGGGAAAATTGGTAAATTGGGTGCTGCGCCATTTTCCATGACAGGTCAACCCAATGCCATGGGCGGACGTGAAGTCGGCGGTTTAGCCAATATGCTGGCAGCGCATATGGATTTGGATAATTCAAAACATCAAGCGCTGGTGAAAAGTTTTTGGCACAGCCCAACCATTGCCACACGAGCTGGTCTAAAAGCAGTGGATCTTTTTGAAGCAGTTGAAAGTGGCAAGATTAAAGCCATTTGGATTATGGCAACCAATCCCGTGGTGAGTTTGCCCAATGCAGATCAGGTCAAACGTGCCCTAGATAAATGTGAATTTGTCGTGGTTTCAGATATTTGCAAGGATACCGACACCACGCAATATGCGGACGTTTTGTTACCCGCACTTGGTTGGGGTGAAAAAGACGGCACAGTAACCAATTCTGAACGCCGTATTTCAAGACAGCGTGCTTTTTTAGCGGAGCCTGAACTGGCCAAAGCCGATTGGTGGGCGGTATCTCAAGTCGCGAAAAAGCTTGGTTTTAGCGGTTTTGAGTTTGAAAATAGCCATAATATTTTCAAAGAACATGCGCAGCTCTCTGCTTTCCAAAATGCAGACATTTCAAAACGTTCTGAAGTGGAAAACTTCCGCTATTTCAATCTCAGTGGTTTAACTGATCTTTCAGAGTCTGAGTATCACGATCTTGAACCTGTGCAATGGCCACTCATTCAAAAAGGGCAAAGTGAAAGCGCTTATGCGCAACTGTTTGCACAAGGGCAGTTTAGCCATGCTGATGGCAAGGCAAAATTCATTGCAACGACGGCAATAGATCCTGTGCATCCAACTGATCGTGAATATCCTCTTATTCTCAATACAGGGCGGATTCGTGATCAGTGGCATACCATGACCCGTACAGGCTTATCGGCCAATTTAAGTACGCATAAAGCTGAACCGTACTGTGAAACTCACCCTAATGATGCCTTGAAATATGGTTTAAAAGACGGTGAATTGGTTGAAATTAAATCCGCATGGGGCAACTGTGTACTGCGTGCAGTTGTTAGCGATAATATTCGCCGTGGACAGATTTTTGCGCCGATTCACTGGAATGATCAATTCGCTTCTGATGCGCGGATTGGCAAAGTGGTCAATCCTGTAGTGGACGCAATTTCAGGCGAACCTGAATTTAAACATACTCCTGTGATGATTCATCCTTTTTATACCCAATGGCAGGGGGTGTTCTATGTGCGTGAAGGCTTTGAGCATATCGTTAAAGAACCGATTGAAAATACCGTGTGGTGGACAAAGATTCAAACCGCCAAAGCGGTGCGCTATGAGTTGGCAGACCGCCGCCGTTTTACTCAAACGACAGAGCACTTAAAAGAACTGCTACCTTTTGAAGATGAGAGTTTTGAATGGCTCAATCTTGAAGATCAAACTGCGCATATCAGCCATAGTGTGGTGTTGCAAGATGGCCAATTGATTGCGAGTTTGTATATTGCTCCGAAGGCTTTATTGCCTGATCGTGATTGGGTAGCCAGTCTGTTTAAACGTGAACGATTGAGTGCCATGCACCGAAAAGCGTTGCTTGCCGGACAAGCGATGTCAATGGGGAATAGTGAAGGGCCATTGGTGTGCAGCTGTTTCAAAGTGGGTAAAAATCGAATTATTGACACTATTAAAGAAAAAAATATCAGCAATGAAAAACAAGTCACCGCATGTCTAAAAGCGGGCGGAAATTGCGGTTCATGTTTGCCTGAAATTCGTGGTTTGATCAAAGCATGTCAAGCGGAGGCTATTGAATGAAAAGAACAA
The DNA here is from genome assembly GCF_000368865.1 of Acinetobacter bouvetii DSM 14964 = CIP 107468. Taxonomy (GTDB): domain Bacteria; phylum Pseudomonadota; class Gammaproteobacteria; order Pseudomonadales; family Moraxellaceae; genus Acinetobacter; species Acinetobacter bouvetii. Next base: position 214,738 of record NZ_KB849727.1, on the reverse strand, counting down.
TATTCAAACCTGTGACTTATCCAGAAACCGAAGTCGTGATTTTGGCGGGCGGCCAGGCGCGCCGCATGAATGGCATCAATAAATTGCTGCAAAAATTTGATGATCAAATTCAACTGATTAAAATTCACCAGCAGTTAAAATCACGCGCAACCAAGGTATGGGTCAACAGCCATCGAGATCATTCTATTTATGAGCGGCTGATTCCGTCGATTGGCTTTTTTGAAGATGAGGCAACAGGCTTTCAAGGGCCGCTGATGGGAATAAAAAGTGCGTGGACGCATGTGCAATCGGATTATGTGCTGTTCGTGCCCTGTGATGTGACCTTTATTCCTAAAAAGGTATTTTCACGGCTGCATCAGGCCATGCAGCAAGACCCTAACTGCGGGGTCGCTATTGTTGAAATCAATGACCGTGCGCTGTATCCATTTTGTTTATTAAAACGGAGCAGTTTGCCGACATTAATTCAGCACCTTGAGCAAAATCAGCGCAGTTTAAGGCAGTGTTTTGCAGATTTGCACCCGCAAGTGGCACGTTTTAAAAATAATGCACTGTTTTTTCACAGCATTAACTCTTTAGATGAACTGCAGCAGCACAAACAGCTTCAGTTGCTTTAAATTCCACAGGCCTAAAAATGGAATGCACAGCGTACAGCGTATCTGAATAGAGTTTATGCATTAAAAAATCACAATAATTTAGAAGATTTAAAAAAATATATAAAAGGCGTGAAAGATGCGCAAAGTTGGAACATTTTTTGCAATTTATTGATCATCGAATCGTACATTTTGTATTGAAGCAGTTTCGCAATGCGCAAAGACAGCGCAGAAGCTATGGACCATTGACATGAACAGCATGACAACTTTACAGCGAGATAATCTGTTCCCGGCTTTCCAAGACCAGTTTGGGCGGGAAAAGCGCAAGCTGCGCATTTCCGTGACTGACCGCTGTAATTTTAAATGTGTTTACTGTATGCCTGAGCATCCGGAATGGATGAAAAAACATGATTTATTGAGTTTTGAAGAACTTTTCAGTTTTTGTGAATTTATGGTGAAACATGGCATTGAGCAAATCCGCATAACTGGCGGTGAACCATTAATGCGCTGCGGTGTCGTGCATTTTGTGGCGCAATTGCAGGTGTTGCGCGCTTATGGCTTAAAGCGGATTTCCATGACCACTAATGGGCATTATCTAAAACAATACGCCAGTGCTTTAAAACAGGCAGGGTTGGATGATGTAAATATCAGCCTAGACAGTTTAGACCCAGTGCAGTTTTTTGAGCTGACCAAGAAACATTTAGAGCCCGTTTTAGAAGGCATTCAAGCGGCTCAGCAGGCCGGTTTTAAAATTAAAATCAATGCCGTTCTCATCAAAGGCTTCAATGAAAAGCAAATTTTGCCCTTAAGTTATTGGGCAAAAACCGTAAATGTAGAGCTGCGGTTTATCGAGTTTATGCCTTTGGACGGCGATCAAAATTGGACTAAAGACAGCATTGTAAGTGAACAAGAAATATTGGATGAGCTGGCTTCAGTTTTTGAAGTGAACACACTGCAAGGGCAAGGGGCTCATCCAGCGCGTACATATACGGTTGATGGCATGCCCATAGGCATCATTTCAACCATTACCAATTCATTTTGCGGAACCTGTGACCGCTTGCGCTTAAATGCGCAGGGTGAATTTTTTAATTGCTTATTTTCAACTCAAGGCATGCCATTAAAACAGCATCTCCAACAGCTGATGAAAGGAGGAATTCGCTCAGATACTGAGCTGAAAACAGTATTGAACAGCTATATTTGGTCCAAAGAGCGAGGCTTTCATGCCATTCAGGAAAAGCAAAACAGCCATCAAAACCTGAGCCAAAATTCCAAAAAAATCAGCATGCATATGATCGGAGGTTAATATGGAAGAACAATTCATTAACCCTATAACAGTCAAAATTGAATCTTATGGCGCCATTGAACGCCAATTGCCGCATGACCTCAATGTGCAGTGCGAAACAGATAGCTTTGTTTCAGAGGTATTGCATCAAATTATTCAGCAATATCCATCAGCCCAAAGCTTACTGGAACGTTGCGCCTGTGCAGTGGGTGAAGACATTGTTCACCGCAATGCCGTTTTAACCTCAGACAGCACATTGGTCTTGCTGTCGCCAGTTGCAGGGGGCTGATGATATGGAGTTGAAGCAGTTTTCACGCGTGCAGGCGCATGCTTTCGGGCAAGAGATTTTTGATGGCATTGATTGCTATCCAGAATGCGGCGGCATCGGTATTTTTATTGGCACTGTGCGCAATCATCATGAAGGAAAGGCCGTTAAAGCGCTGAAATATACAGCTTATGCGCCCGTAGCGGAAAAAATGATCCGCCAAATAGAACAGGACATCCAGCTTAAACACGCTGTTTCATATGTGCGGGTTGTGCACCGTATTGGCGCTTTAGAAATTGGTGATACCGCCATTATTGCGGTAGCTTATGCACCGCACCGCCGCGAAGCATTTGCTGCTTGCGAAGAAGCCGTAGAGCGGGTAAAGCATGAAGTGCCTGTCTGGAAAGAAGAGTTTTATATGGATGGTTCCAGCCAATATGTAGAAGGCTGCTGTATCCGTAAAGATCATGATGAGTACTCATCACATCAGCATTGCAGCCATGATCATAATGATCTGCTTATACAGCGCACCGAGCAGCTCAATGTCAATATTTACCAGTGGCATCTGTAATTTATGTGACTTCAATAATCAATCTAAGCAAAATGGCCAAAACAAAGCAGGAAGAGCGCAATGAAAAATGTAGGGATGAAAGCGGAAAGTTACCGCACAGCAGTAGCAACAGGCATATTGCATGCTCCGCCTCATTGCATTGAACTGCTGCGCAACGGCAATACTGAAAAAGGGGATGCGCTGAAAACTGCGCGCATAGCAGGCATATTAGGGGCAAAACGTACCGATGAACTGATTCCTTTATGCCATCCATTGCCGATTTACCGTGCAGATGTCGAATACGAATTGTTTGATGCGCATGTGGAAATTATTGCCGTTGTTGAAACCATTGGCCCAACAGGGGTAGAAATGGAAGCTTTAACAGCCGTCAGCCTTGCGGGTTTAACTCTGTACGATATGCTGAAACCGCATTGTGAGCCGGAAGATTTATGCCTAGACCAAGTGAAGCTGCAGAAGAAAAAAGGCGGTAAATCGCACTTCACCCGCGTACTGAAAGAAGCCATGCCAGCATCGGTGATTGTGCTTTCAGATACTGTCGCAGCAGGTAAAAAACCAGATACAGCGGGGCACAATGTTTTAGAAATTTTACAGGACGCAAACTTCACAAACATTGATTATAAAGTGATTCCAGACAGCCCAGAGCAGTTATTGGCGCTGATTGAGCAGCAGAAAAATCATTATCCACTGATATTAACGGTGGGCGGCACGGGCTTGGGCCCTAAAGATTTAACTGTGGAAACGATTCAGCCGCTATTGAAGCGCGAAATTCCTGGATTAATGGAGGCTTCACGCAGCTTTGGGCAAAAACGCACGCCTTATGCCGCGCTCAGCCGCGGTGTGGCAGGCTATATTGACAACAGTTTGGTGATTACGTTGCCGGGCAGCCGCCAAGGTGCAAAAGAATCGTTAACCGCAATTTTGCCAGCTTTGGTTCATCTTTTTGATGTGCAAAACAATATTCCTCATGCAGGCGGGTATCAATAATGTCAGCGTGTGGCGCAGAACCTGGCTTGATTTCAATTGATCAAGCATTGTCATTGATTCAACAACGGACCCAAGTTTTGGGTGTTGAAATCATTGATTTAAATTCAGCATTACATCGTTATTTGGCGGAAAATGTTTATTCGAATATTAATCTGCCGATGTTTTCACAAAGCGCAGTCGATGGTTATGCCATACATGCGGATGATGTGATTCAAGCTGATGCAACTTTTGCATTGATCGGTGAAATTAGAGCAGGGCAATCCGCTGAGTTTGAATTAAAACACGGTCAAGCCGTTCGAATATTTACAGGCGCTCAGATTCCTAATGGAACGACCACCGTTGCCAGACAGGAAATAGTTAAAACACTTGAAAACCAAACGATTCAAATCTCAGAGACTTTAAAATCACATGCGGATATCCGTGATATTGGTGAAGAAATTTCAGTTGGACAATGTCTTGCGGAGAAAGGGCAACAGCTGACTGTTGGCGCAATTGCTGCATTGAGTATGGCAGGCATTCAACAAATTCAGGTTTTTCAATATCCAAAAGTTGCCGTGGTGATTACTGGGGATGAAGTCGCGGAAACAGTTGAAGATTTTGCTTCGGGTAAGATTTTCGATGCCAATGCACCTTTGATTCAAGCATGGTTTAAGCAGCGTAATCAAACGGTGGATATTTTCCATGTTGCTGATACAGAACAAGCCGTAAAAACATTATTAGCTGATTTGAGTCAAAATTATCAATTGATTCTTACCACAGGCGGTGTGTCTGTTGGCGATTATGACTTTATTCGCCCTGTGGCTTTAGATTTAGGTTTTGAGCAAATTTTTTGGAAAGTTAAACAGAAACCGGGTAAACCGATGTTTTTTGCCGAGCTTCAAAAAACGGATCAAACCAGCTGTTACTTACTGGGTTTGCCAGGGAATCCAGCTGCGGTTTATGTCGGTATGCAAATCTATACCTCAACTTTATTGGACGCATTCCAAGGTCAAGCATCGTCTTTGCAATGGTTTAGCGCCGAACTGAGCCATGATTTGAAAGCTGATGCAAGGGAGCGTTTTTTGAGAATGTCAGTGCAATTTGATCAGGCAAAGTTAAAAGTTCAAAGCTTGGCAAAGCAGCAATCGCATATGCTGAGTAATTTAATGCAAGCCAATTGCTTAGTGCGCATTCCAGCAGGAGATAAGATTGAAGCTGGACAAATTGTTCAAGGTATTTTTATTTAACAACCATGTATTCAAGTTATTCAACTGATATTCGGGATAGGCCAATGATTAAAAGAATGATTTTTAGTGTCGCATTATTGACAGCAGTCAGTTTCAGTCATGCAGAAACCGTCAAAATTTATGCGGCGGCCAGCCTGACCAATGCTATGAATGATATTGTTCAAATTTATGAAAAACAACAGCCTAAAACGGATGTGGTTGCCGTATACGGCGCATCGTCTGCATTGGCGAAACAGATGGAAGCTGGTGCCAAAAGTGATGTATTTTTTTCAGCAGATTTGGATTGGATGAACTACCTGATTCAAAAGCAAATCGTCAATGCTAATCAAGCCAAACCAATTCTATACAACCAATTGGTACTGATTAGCCCTAAAAATTTAAATGTCCCCTTTAAAGCAGACCGCAATTTTAATTTTGCTAAAGCCTTTCATGGGCATTTATGTACAGGACAAATGGAATCTGTCCCTGCAGGCAAATATGCCAAACAAAGTTTGATTAAACTCAATTGGTTAGACAGTCTAAAAGGGCGTATTGTCGGTACAGATGATGTGCGTTCTGCCTTGGCTTTTGTTGAACGAGGCGAATGTGAAGTCGGAATTGTGTATAAAACCGATGCTTTGATTAGTCAGAAAGTCAGAATTATCGGGGCTTTTCCAGAAAACTCGCACCATCCTATTGTGTATCCGATCGCTTTAACCAAACAGGGTGAACAAAACGCTGAAGCGGTGCAATTCAAAAATTTTGTAGAAAGCAATCCGCAAGCCAAAGCTGTATTTAAAAAATATGGTTTTAGCATTGGTCGATAAATGTTATTGATACCTTAATTGGCAAAGGATAATAAGAAGAGGACGATGTTTAGCCCAGAAGAGTTAAGTGCCTTATACTTATCCGCTAAGGTTGCTCTATTTGCAACGCTGATGTGCTTGCCTTTTGCAGTCGCATTGGCTTGGTATTTGGCACGTTATGAGTTTCGGCTTAAGTTTTTAGTGGAAGCGATTCTACAATTGCCAATGGTATTGCCACCCGTAGTTCTCGGTTATTTGCTCTTGGTATTATTTGGCAATAAAGGCTGGATTGGGCAATATCTCAGCCAAATCGGCATTGAACTGGCATTTAATTGGAAAGGGGCAGTGCTCGCTTCAATGATTGTGGCATTTCCATTGATGGTGCAACCGATCCGATTGTCTTTTCAATTGATTAATCAGCAACTTGAACAAATTGCAGGCTCATTGGGTGCCAATCCATTTAAAGTATTTTGTAGCATCAGTTTGCCTTTGGCTTTGCCGGGTATCGTGATTGGAAGCATTCTGTGTTTTAGCCGTAGTTTGGGCGAATTTGGTGCAACCATTACCTTTGTGGGAAATATTCCAGATGAAACTCGAACTATTCCCATTGCCATTTATTCCTTTTTACAGCAACCAGATGGCGAACAAATGGCAATGCGTTTGGTTGCCTTATCCTTAGTTTTGGCATTTGGGGCTTTAATTGCAAATTATTTTATCCTGCAAAAATATCAACAAAAATTAAAAGGATAAGCCCATGTTATCTTGCGATTTTCAGTATCAAACTTTAGATTTTCAACTCAATATGCAATTGAAAATGCAAGATCAACTCTTGGGAATTGTGGGCGCATCAGGCAGTGGGAAAAGTACATTTTTAAAATGCTTAGTCGGTTTATTACAACCGCAACAAGGCGTTATTGAGTTTCAAAATCAGACGCTATTCGACTCAAAACAGCATATCCATGTTCCTATGCATCAACGAAAAATAGCGCTTATTTTTCAAAATGCATTGTTGTTTCCACATATGAATGTACAGCAAAATTTGCTATATGCTGAGAAGTTAGTCATTGAAAATGAACGTAAATTTAATTTTGAACACATTATTGATTTATTAGAATTAAAACCTTTAATTCAACGCAAAGCGCATCAGCTTTCAGGCGGTGAAGCGCAGCGTGTTTCTATAGGCCGGGCGTTATTATCCTCACCGAATTTATTATTGCTAGATGAGCCATTGACTGGGCTGGACCGCAGGCTAAAGGATCAAATCCTACCATTTTTAAACACGGTTAAGGAACAGACTCAGCTGCCCATGATTTATGTAACACATCATGTAGATGAAATTGAATATTTACAGGGTACGATGTTACGGATTGAACATGGTTATATTGATTATGGTTAAGGGTTCTAAAAGTTTTTAGTATTAAGCAAATTCTTAATAAATGTACTATAAGCTAAGTAAAAGAAGTTGGAATTCAAATCGTAGAGCAACCAACCAAGTCAAATACTTAGATATACAGTATTTCGTATAATGTATATTATGTTAAATAGAATATCCAAGACTGTGGCCTGCGCAACCTCAGTTGTTGCCACAGCTCAGCATCGTGAATCTGTAAAATTGTCATTCACGATGCCGAGTATCCTAATGAACATAATATACGTTATGCCTAAATCTACGCGTGTAGCCGATCTATGTGATGATCTAATCGAATGAACAATATTTTTAACTTTGTGATTTCTTCGTCGTGATCTAAATCTGATTCCTGCAGTACTGTCTCCAGCAGATCGCGCATATACACGTAATCGTCTTTGGTTAAAACGCCCTTTTTTCGATCATAGCTGACAGGCTTGTATATGTGCTTGTTGATCATAAATACGAAATCCAGTCTAATTAAAAAAAGATTGAGTACCAATCAGATTTCTTGAAGATCAATAAAATCGGCATTGACCAAGATGAAAACTTAAGATTTAAAAACTAATAATTTTTACAGATCCTGAGATCCTGACTATTAGAATTATAAAAAATGGCCACTTAAGACTTTCTCTTTTGATACAGTTTGCCAATCTTGTTTTTTGGCTGAAAATAACTAAATTATTGTTTTTATGTAATTATTGTTAGCCAGGAAAAACTTATCCTAGCTAAACTTTTATGTAATAAAATGCCAAGCACTTGATGTCGAATAACGTAACTATGTAACTATTATGTTAAATAGATAACATTTGCTATTTGGTTCATTAATGCTGATATATGATGAATTTTATTCTATATCACACCTAAATTACTACTCGTCTAATCATATCCATTACACAATTAAATGTTAAAATGCATGGCTAGCTTCATCTAAGATAAAACATATGTTTCCAAATCTACAGCACAGCTTCGAAAACAGCGTCATTCTTGTTGTTGAAGATGATTATGATATTGGTGACATTCTTGAAAAATACATAAAAAATGAAAACATGCAGGTCATCCGTGCCTTGGATGGACAGCAAGCTTTAGAGTGCCTGAAAACCTACTCCATCGACCTGATTCTCCTTGATATTAAATTACCCAAACTAAATGGCTGGGAAATTCTACAAATCATCCGTCAAACAAGTAATTTACCTGTGATTATGCTGACTGCATTGGATGATCAAGTGAATAAGATTATGGGGCTAAAAATGGGTGCTGATGACTTTATTATTAAACCATTTAACCCTAATGAAGTGATTGCACGAATACAAGCTGTACTTAGGCGAAGTGTAATCCAAAATACTGAAATTCATCATGTTATTCGCTATAAAAATATTGAAATCAACCCTGTTCATCATCAAGTTTACATTTCAAATGGTCAAAAAAATCAGCTGATCAACCTTACTTTAACTGAGTATAAAATACTGGCTTTAATGGCAAAAACACCGAATAAAGTCTTTACACGCAATGAATTGATCCAAAACTGTATGCCTGAAAGTGATGCTTTGGATCGTACTGTAGATAGCCATATCAGTAAGTTAAGAAAAAAGCTTGAAGAAAATGATGTAAATGGCTTATTGATAAATGTCCGTGGCGTGGGTTATCGCTTAGATCAAAATCATGAAATTTAACTTTTTAAAAAATTCAGTTGGAATTAACTTCCAGTTTATCATCATGATGAGCCTACTCAATTTAGGCATTACCCTGTTATCTTTCATGATTGGCTATTTTGTTTATAGCTGGGCAATAAAAGCAGGTATTTTAGATACGCAAGTCGTTAATTCAAGTGAATTTTCTATTACATCCGTCGACTTTATCTGGCTGTTTTTAGTTTTATTAACGGGCTTCTTTCTTTCTACCCTCCTCGCCTTTAAGTATGGTAAACGCTACACACAGCCGATCAGTGATTTAGCCAATGTCATACAGCAAATTCAACAAGGCAATTTATCACTTAGAATTAAACAGCCGCATCATGATATTCCGCATGAAATCAAGTCACTCATTGAGAACTTCAATGCCATGGCAAGCCAGCTTGAAGTGTCTGTTAAGAATTCAACCGTTTGGAATGCAGCTATTGCACATGAATTACGAACACCTGTGACAATATTACAAGGCCGCTTGCAAGGCATTGTCGATGGTGTATTTGTTGCTGATCAAGCTTTACATCAAAGTTTATTGAACCAAATCGAAGGCCTATCTTACCTTGTGGAAGATTTACGGACACTGACACTGATTGAAAATAAACAATTACGATTAGAACTTGAGCAGACGAATTTAAAAGACAGTATTGAAAAATGTCTGCAGATGTTTAATGAGCGGTTTCAATTTAAAAAACTAAATGTTTTGATTAGCTTGACGGATGACACTGTGCATGTCGATATACGGCGCATGGAACAAATCTTTATTGCATTATTCTCTAATTTTTTAAGATATTCGAATGCCGGACAAATCAATATTACAACCGTGACCACAGCAGAACATTGGGTATTAACGCTTGAAGATGAAGGTCCGGGTATTGATGAATCGCATATCGAACACTTGTTCAAACCCTTCTATCGTTTGGAAGACTCTAGATCCCGTTTAGATGGCGGTACTGGATTAGGCTTGGCGGTGATTGATGCGATTATTGAAGCACACCAAGGTCATATTTATTATTCTAAATCCAAAAACTTAGGCGGCAGCTGTTTTACAATACAGTTAAAAGTCCAAGCTGATTTGAGTATTTAAGTTTAAATTACTCAAACCAGCATCATAATTCTTTTCAAAATCAAACTTTATTGGCAACCCACTCTTTCTTTAGGATGGCATATTGCATGGTATTTTCATATTTTGGTGAACCATCTGGATTTTTAATAAATGAGATAAATTCTATAAAATGTCCCTCTTTACGAAAGCCTAAACGCTCGCAAAGTTTTTGTGAAGCGCTATTATAATCTTCAACATAGGCATAGATTCGTCTCGTATTTAATTGATTAAATAGATAATCTATAAACATATAAGCACTTTCTTTGGCATAACCTTTGCCATGAAATTTCTCATTAAAATTCCAGCCAATTGAATATGTATCTGATTCTTCTTTGATAAAGAAAATCTCGCCAATGAGTTGATCAGAATCTTTTAGGCAGACTGCAATACAGTCATTGTCTTTTTGCCTTTTGTGAATTTTAGTCAGTGCATCTTCAATCGTCGTTGTTGTATCAGAGGCAAAACAATTGGTGATTGGCTTTGATAAATATTCTAATAATCCTGACGCATCTCGTTCTTCAAATGTTCTCAAAATTAAACGAGGGGTTTCGATTCGAATTGTCATATTCAATCTCACATGATTCATCATTAAATTTGGGGATGAGCTGAAATATATTATGTTCAGCTCACCGATTTAGTGCGTTAATGCGCAGCTTTGCGTTTTGAGAATTTCTCAACCATGCTCATGACTACGATAAAGAAAATCGGTACAAAAATAACAGCCAAAACTGTTGCGCTGATCATGCCGCCAAAGACGCCTGTACCAATCGCTTTTTGAGTTTCAGAGCTGGCGCCACTGGCAATGACTAAAGGAATAACGCCACAGGTAAATGCCAGAGACGTCATTAAGATTGGACGTAAGCGCAATTTAGCTGCAGCAACTGTTGCCTCAACTAAGCCCATCCCTTCCTCTCTTAATGCTTTTGCAAACTCAACAATCAAAATGGCATTCTTCGCAGATAGTCCAATAATCGTGATCATGCCGACCTTAAAGAAAATATCATTTGGCATACCTCGAATCATGACTGCAACAAAGGCACCAATCAACCCTAAAGGTACAACCAACATCACAGAGAGTGGAATTGACCAGCTTTCATAAAGCGCTGCCAAGACAAGAAAGACGACTAACATCGATAACAGTAATAAAAACAAGGTTTGTGATTCAGACTGTTTTTCTTCTAGAGAAATCCCCGTCCACTCATAGCCCACGCCTTTCGGAAGTTGTTTAATCAGATTTTCCATTTCGCTCATGGCTTGTCCTGAAGACATACCTGCTGCTGGACTGCCAGTAATACTTAGTGATGGACGACCGTTATAACGATTGTATTGCTGCGGTGAATGTTGCCAAATTGGGGTAATAATTTCAGACATGGAAACCAATTTACCGCTTTGACTGTTCACCTTAATCTGAAGAATATCCTCAATACTCATACGTGATTTGGCATCAAGCTGCACAATGACTTGCTGCATACGGTCTTGATTTGGAAAGTCATTGATATACATCGAACCCATTGAGGTCGAAATAATATCGGTAACATCACTGAAATTAACACCTAATGCCTGCAATTTATCGCGATCAATTTTAAGCTCTACAGAACTGCCATCAGGCAAACCCTCAGGATAGACCTCCGCCACGATTTTACTTTGTGCTGCTAGCGCTAAAAGCTGATCTTGCGCCTCTCTTAAAGCAGGCATACCAATATTGCCACGATCTAATAATCGCAGTGAAAAACCAGATGAGTTACCCAATTCATCAATGGCTGGCGGTAACACAGACATGGTCTGACCTTCTGAACTTTCAGCCATCGCCATATTGGCATTATTCACGACTTCTTGTGCAGTAATCGTACGCTCTTCAAATGGCAATAGATTGGTAAAATACATCGCTGTATTTTGACCAGAACCACTAAAGCCAAAGCCCAATACAGCCATGTTGTCTTTAATACCCGTCTCTTGGTCTAGGTGATTTTGAAATTCAGCAACGACTTTACGGGTACGTTCTTGTGTTGCATCCGCAGGCAGCTGAATCGAGGTCATAAACCACCCCTGATCTTCTTCAGGCATAAACGCAGTCGGTACTTGTTTAAAGCTAAAAATCAGCACAATAACAATGCCTAAGAAACACAACATTGCGATGGTTTTATGTTTAATCACTTTAAATAAACTGCGTTCATAGCAATTGTTCAGCTTCTCAAAACTGCGATCAAACCAAGCAAAAACACCTTTTTTCTGATGATCTTGATTAATCGGCTTTAACATCGTTGCACATAAAGCTGGGGTTAATGTCAGTGCAAGGAATGCTGAGAATAAAATTGAAACCGACATGGTAATGGTGAATTGGCGATAGATAATCCCCACCGAGCCTGCTGCCAAAGCCATCGGTAAAAATACAGCGGCTAACACTAAGGTGATGCCAATAATCGGACTGGTAATTTCCTTCATGGCTTTAGATGTGGCTTCAACTGGAGATAAGCCTTCTGTCGCCATAATGCGTTCAACATTCTCAATGACCACAATCGCATCATCGACAATAATCCCGATCGCAAGCACCATACCGAACATGGTCAGCACATTAATCGAAAAACCAGCAAGCAGCATGACTGAGAATGTGCCAAGCAATGCGATTGGTGCAACAATAGCCGGAATCAAGGTATAACGAACATTGTGTAAGAAGATAAACATGACAATAAAAACTAATACCATAGCTTCAAGCAATGTCATGATTACTTTTTCAATCGAGACTTTTACAAAAGGCGCAGTGTCGTAAGGTATAGAGAATTTCATACCATCAGGCAATGCTGAACCTAACTGTTCAATTTTAGCTTTGACACCCTCTGCAGTCTTAACAGCATTGGCACCAGGGCTCATTTGTATCGCTACAGCCGTAGAGGCTTTGCCATTTTCTAAAATCGCAAAGTTATACATCTGTGCCCCGATTTCGACACGAGCGACATCCGACAGTCGAACATTGGCGCCATTTTGCTGAGCACGTAGACTAATATTTTTGAATTGCTCTACAGTTTCTAATTGACCTTGAGCCGTTAAAGGAATCGTAATTTGTTGCCCCGTCAAAGCAGGAACATCACCAATACGGCCCGGTGATATCGGCAAGTTTTGATTTTGGATGGCTGTATTCACATCTTGAATACTCAAGCCATAAGAGACCAAACGATCAGGATTTACCCAGATTCGCATAGCTTTCTCAGCACCAAAATTTTGGACTTTACCAACACCTTCAACCCGCTTTAATTCTTCAATCACATAGCGTGTCATGTAGTCACTGACATCAATTTCACTATATTTGCCATTCGGTGAACTTAAACCCACCATCATTAAAAAACCAGATGATGCAGCATCGACCATCAGTCCTTGTTGCCGAACTGTCTGGGGCAAGCGCGACTCAATGGCTTTAATTTTGTTTTGCACATCAACTTGTGCCAGTTCTACATCTGTACCTGGCTTAAAGGTTGCGGTGATTGTTGCTGTTCCAGAACTATCTGAACTTGAACTGTAATACAGTAAGTTCTTGACACCTGACATTTCCCGCTCAATCAAGGTCACAACACTATCATTCAATGTTTTTGGCGTTGCACCCGGATAGATTGCCGTAATACTGATCTGTGGCGGCGCAACACTTGGGAATCGTGCAATAGGCAGCTTAGGTATGCTGAGTACACCTAACAAGATAATAAATAAGGCAATCACCCATGCAAAAATAGGACGCCTAATGAAAAATTGGGACATTATGGCTGTCCTCCATTTTCCTGAGCATTTGTAGGTTGCCACTGCTTAATTTTTAGTTTTTGCTTAGGCTGTATACGATCAGCCCCTTCAACAATGACTTTTTCACCTGCTTGCAACCCTTGTGTCACCACATAACTGTTTTGATAACGTTGTCCAAGCTGAATAGGCTTGCTTTGCGCTAAACCTTTTTGATTAACAATCGTAACATTGGCTTTGCCGCTAATATCATGTTGAATCGCTTGTTCAGGTACTAGGAGCGCATTTTCAACTTGAGCTCGGCTCATATTGACTCGAACATACATGCCTGGCAAAAGTTTTTGATTTTCATTATTGGCTAAAATTCGAATCGTGACATCACCAGTATCAGGATCAACTTTAGTATCCGAAAATAGGATTTCACCTGTAACATGATAAGGTTTACCCTGACTATTCAGGATTTCAACCGTATGTGTGGTGTTTGACACATCACCTTGCTGTAAAGCTTCCTGTAGTTTTTCATAATCACTAATTGATTGCTTCACATCGACGTAGACTTTATTAATTTGTTGTATCACAGCCATCGCATTAGTATCACCTTGACCAACTAATGCACCTTCAGTCACTAAGATTTCACCAATCGTTCCCGAGATAGGGGCTGTAACAGTCGCATATTTAAGATTAAGCTGTTGTCTGCTTAACATGGCTTGCATTTGCGCCACATCGGCTTTTGCTTTTTGATAATCTGCTTCCGTATTGTTGTATTCCTGCTGGCTAACTGCATTTACTTTTACTAATTCAGTATAGCGTTTTAACAGTACCTGCAAACGTGTCACTTCAGCCTGTGCACGGTTTAAAGTCGCCTGATTGCTTTTTACATCTGCCTGAAAGATTTCAGCATTTAATTTAAAAAGCGGTTGACCCGCTTGCACATAAGAGCCTTGTTTGAAAAGCACTTTATCGACAATTCCACCCACTTGCGGACGAATTTCAGCAATACGGTAAGCTATAACACGGCCAGGAAGATTTTCAATTAAATTCATGGATTGAGGTAATACAGTGATGGTACTGACAACAGCCGGCGGCATTTCTACTTTGGACTGTTCAGTATTTTCAGATTCTGAGCAGCCCATTAAAAGTACAGTTGTAATAAGTATTGAACCTATTAAGTGATGACTTGTTTGCATTTTTGTTCAAAGGGAGTTTTTAGACGCTACAATTTTTAAATAGCAGTGTTTATGAATTGCTGATGTTGTGTGGAGATTGTGTGGAGAAATAAAATTTATATTTTTTGATCCTATTTTAGTTTTCATTCATAGTTCATGTACTTTAAGTACTATAAATTTAGATCAATATTTTATTAAATAATTGAAAATAAAATAGATAGTTTATTTGAATAATTATGAAGTGAACTTTAAATAAACATAAGTTAAATAGCATATCCAAGACTGTAGCCTACGCAACCTCAGTTGGTGCTACAGCTCGACATCGTGAATCTGCAAAAATGCATCGTATTAACCATTAATAAATAAACTAGAGCGTTCGTATTTCTAAGCCCTTTTTCGCGTTGAATACTCATATTCGATACAGACATCAGCATTATTTAATTTTACAACCAGTCACCCTGCTGATTGGGCCTTTAGAAAAATTCGAGGGATTCACCTCATTTCTATCAGGCTGATGTTATAATTGGATGTAGTTTTTATTTAGCTTATATATGAAGCATCATTTTTCTAACAACGGTCAAATCAGCACCGTTTCTAACTTTTCTGAACTTATCAACTTGCATTTTCACGGCGAGGTTAATGCGGTTTGCTGGCATCGGAATTTGACTGGAGATTTTAAAGAAATTGTGGCTAAGCTTCATTTAGTTGAAAACATTACAGAAGTTTCTACGGAAGAGCTTTTAGCATTACAGCTTACAAAGCAAGGCAATTTAGCTAGGGAAACAATCCTAAATGATATGCAGCTATTGGCCGATTTTGGCGCTTCGCCTTCCCTGAATTTGCTCAAAAACTATGAACGCGATGATGAGTTAGATTTCTTTGCGACTGATGTCTATTCATTTCATGTAGATCGTTCACCTATCGAAACCGATACTTTTTTATGTACTTATCATGGTGCCGCCAGTGATCTTGTATCTAATGATCAAGTCGAACAAAAGATTTTGATTCCAGAAATTCGTGAAAAGCTTAAACAGCTGCATGATGGCCCAGAAGCTGAATTTGAAAACTTTTTAGAAGAATATTTCTTTGATTTACATTATCAACTCAAACCCAATGCACAACCGGTAAATTTAGGTTTAGGACATCTTTGGCGGCTCGCAGTCGATCATCCAACTCAGAAAGTTTTACCCTGTGTGCATAGAGCGCCAGTTGAAACTGATGGCGAATATCGGCTTCTCTTGATTTGTTAAAGATCTATTCAACCTCTCGTGGAAAAGTCGAGCGCACTAAAACCAGTAAACAGCCTTGCAGGTTTCATCCGGCCACAGCTTTTATTGCAGTATGAAGTGCTCATAAATATTATCTAGAACAGGCCTGCAACCCTGATTTGGCGATGCTTTTCGTCAAGATAGTCTGTTTCTAAACAGCCACGCGGCTAAAGGCAAGGTCAGCACGGCTAAAACAAACATCGGGACAAAATCCCACTTCACTTGGTCTAATGTCGCACCTTCTAAATACACCCGCTGAATTAAATCTAAGCCAAATCTTAACGGGTTTGCATAGGTTGCAATTTCCAAGAAATGTGGCATGTTTTGTACAGGTGTCAGCAAGCCAGACAGCAGCATCATTGGCATAATCAGAAAAAAGGTATACAGCATCGCTTGCTGCATATTTAAAGACACGGCGGAAATAGACAGGCCAACGCCCACAACCGCAATGTTGAAGCAGACTAAACCAAAATACAGTAAGCCAAAGGAACCATTCATAGGAATTTGGAACCAAAATAAAATGATCAGCAGGATAATGGTCGATTGCATCAAGCCAACAAAGATCGGCGGCAAAGCCTTGCCAATCATAATATGCAATGGCGTATACGGCGTGACTAACAATTGATCAAAAGTACCTTGTTCTCTTTCTCGGGCCACAGACAACGCAGATAACAGCAAGGTCTGCATCATGCTTAAAGCAGCAATCAATGAAGGCATTAAACTCCAGCGCGATTCTGAGTTAGGGTTGTACCAAACGCGGGTTTGAATATTTACATTCGAAACTGTGCCTGCCCGCTCTTGATTCACCCCTGCAACTACACTGTTGATATATGCGCCTGCCATGCTGGCTGTTGAAGAGTTCCGGCCATCTAAAATGACTTGAATCGCGGAACTTTGTCCTTGATTCAGTTTATTTTCAAAATCGCTGGGAATGGTAATCACCGCTAAAGCCTGACGCCCATCAATGACCTGCTGAATCTGATCATTATTGTATAAAGTCGCTGTACGCTTAAAAATTCCAGAACCATCCAAATGCTGCAATAATTGCGCCGAAGCTTGCCCATGGCTTTGGTCCAGCACGGCATAATCCACCTTATTGACGTCATAACTGGCCGCATAGCCAAACAATAAGGCCTGAATCAGTGCTGGTGCAAATAAAATTGTCCGATTGGCCGGGTCACTAAAAATCACCAAAAACTCTTTTCTAACCAACACCATCAGATAATTCAGCCATGCAAAAAAAGAACTCATATTGAATTACCTCAAACGCTTTTTCAGTGAAATACACGATGCTGTGGTCAGCACTACAATATAAATCATTAAAATGCCGCATTCTTTTAGCCATAAGCGCCAATCATCGCCACCTAAAAATAAGGTTTTAATGAGGGTCATGAAATGGGTTGCAGGTAAAATTTGACTAATGACCTGTATCACAACAGGCAAGTTGCGGGTATCAAATACAAATCCAGATAGCATCATCGCTGGCATAAAACTGGCCAATAAAGCCATTTGACTGGCCTGAAACTGACTGGATGAAAATCCTGAAATGGTTAAACCCAATAGCAGCGACACCATCAGATAGAGAAAAGATGCGCTGACAATAGAAAGCAGAGAACCGCGAATAGGCACATCAAAATTGAGCGATGCGGCCAATAAGCACACCACAATATCAATCATGCCAATCACAATATACGGCGTTAACTTGGCCAATACTAACTCTAAAGGCCGAACAGGAGTCACAAATAAGGCTTCCAGCGTACCGCGTTCACGCTCTCGAGCAATCAACAGCCCTGTCAGGAAAGCCCCAACAAGGGTTAAGATTAAAACAATTAAACCTGGGACTAAAAACCAAGTACTGTTTGCCGACTCGTTAAACCACATCCGCTGTTCAACGGTAATGATTCCAGCAGCGCTTTCTGCATTGCTTCGGTCTGCCTGAATAGCCTGTGCTGTGGCAAAAGCGCCAGAAATATAGCCTTGCAAAGCAGACGCAATACTGGTGGAACGGCCATTGGTAATAATTTGAATACTGGCATTGCCATTTTCACGCTGTTCTGCAAAATCGGAAGGCACATTGACAATCGCGTCAATTTCATCCCGCCCCATTGCTTCTTTAGCCTCATGGAAACTGGTAAACGGCGTAGCGGATAAATAAGTGCTGCCATTTAAGCCTGAAATGAGCTGATCGCTTTGCGGCGTACTGTGCTGTACAACCACGCCAACTCGGCCATTACTCAAATCAAATGACAAACCATAGCCAAATAATAAAATCAGGATAATTGGCAAAATTAAACCAATCGCCATGCTGCTTTTATCGCGCAGCAATTGATTGCTTTCCTTGCATATTAGAGCCACTAAACGGCGGGAAAAAGCATTGAAATGCATATCAGTGCCTCCGTGCCTGTTCAACAATGGCAATAAAAGCGCTGTTCATGTCATGCGCTTGTTCTAGGCCTGCCTGCAGGCGGACTTGTTTGGGCGTACCTAATGCTAAAACTTTGCCTGCATCCTGTATCGCAATGCGGTCACAGTATTCTGCTTCTTCCATAAAATGCGTGGTGATAATAATCGTCATGCCGTGATTGGCAAGTTCACCGATGGTATACCAAAATGCACGCCGCGCCAGCGGGTCAATGCCGCTGGTAGGTTCATCTAAAAACACAATTTCAGGCTGATGCAGTAAAGCCGCGGCCATCGATAACCGCTGTTTAAAGCCATTGGGCAAATCGCCGCTTTTGGCATGAGGATTGAGTTCAAATTGGTGCAGTGCTTTTTCTATTTGCAAAGAAAGCTTTTTACCGCTGAGCCCATAAGCGCCTCCAAAAAATTTAAGGTTATCCAGTACCGTTAAATTGCTGTACAGCGCAAACTTTTGCGATACATAGCCAATTTTCCGCCGCGCTTCAGCACGCGCGTAACGGAGGTTCACCCCTGCAACTTCTAAAGTGCCAGAACTGGCAGGCAATAAACCGCACAGCATGCGAAAAGTCGTGGTTTTGCCTGCACCATTGGGCCCCAGCAAGCCAAAAATTTCCCCGCGCTGCACGTCAAATGAAGTGCTGGCAACAGCGGTAAAATCACCAAACTTGCGGACTAAATCTTTAACTGCAATGATGGGTTGCGCGTTTGCCGGATCTGCTAAAGAACTGGCTTGAATTAAGGGATCAACATCGCCGTTTGATATCATGGATTCACTGTTTGCTTTACGCTGCGCTTGATGCAAAAACAGCATAAATGCATCTTCAAGTTCGGGCGGACGCGCTTCAACCTGTGTCTGTGCAGGCAAATGTTCTGGCGCCAATTGCGGGTATTGCGCTGTAGTGATAAAACGCACGACATCGCCCTTAGGCACTGCATCTGTAATATATGCCGGCAGGTCTAATAAGTGTGACTGCAAGAGTCGGGCTTTCATGTCCTTTGGCGGCTTGGCTTGCCACGTCAGCCCGCGCACCTGTTCACTTAAGGCTTCCGGGTTGCCTTGTGTCAAAATTTGCCCTTCATACATAACATAGACTTCCGCGCAGCGTTCCGCTTCATCCATATACGCGGTACTGATGATGACGCTAAGATTTTCTTCTGCCACCAGCTGCTGAATAATCTGCCACAAATCCCGCCGTGATAATGGATCAACCCCGACACTGGGTTCATCCAGCAGCAGTAATTCAGGGGAACGCACCAACGTGCAGGCTAAGCCTAGTTTTTGTTTCATGCCGCCAGACAGCTTCCCTGCTGGACGCGCTGTAAACTGGGTTAGATCGGTAATGGCCAATAACCGTGCGAACCGCTCTTTCCGCTCCTTTTTCGGCACGCCATGCAAATCTGCATATAAATTCAAATTTTCTTGGATACTCAGGTCTTCATATAAGCCAAAGCGCTGCGGCATATAGCTAATACGGTCTTGTATCTGCTGCGGGTGCTTTGCGACATCTATACCCAGCACTTCAAGTGAACCGGCACTCGGCTGATACAAACCTGCAATTAAACGCAAAAAAGTGGTTTTCCCTGCACCGTCAGGCCCAACCAAGGCCGTCAATTGCCCTGCTTTGATGGCTATATTTAAATCTTGAAGCGCACAGATATCGGGACTTTTTTTTACCGCCGCAGGAAAAATTTGGCGTAAATGCTTTGCGACCACAACATAGTTTTCCTGAGTATCTATCATGCGCGTTTACTCTGAATGCGTTCTGGCAATTTTAACGGTTACAGGCTGCCCCATTTTCAAGGCATCTTGCGGGTCATTCACATGTACACGGACTTCATACACCAGCGTGGTGCGAATATCTTCAGTCTGTACTGTTTTTGGCGTAAATTCCGCAACTGAAGAGATATAGCCAATTTTCCCATCAATCGGCTGATTTGGCTGTGAATCACGGATGACTTGCGCTGCAGCGCCCATTTGAATTGCATTGAGGTCTTTTTCATTGGCATAAACACGCACCCATTTCGGGCTGGTCAATGCCAATGTATAAACTGGTTTTTGCGCTGTGGTCATATCACCAACTTCCTGCAAGCGGGCGCGAACTACCGCATTGACTGGCGCAGTTAAAACACTTTGCTGAATTTGATAGCGGATTAAATCTAAATTGGCTTTAACAGCATTAAATTGCGCTTTGGCGGCTTCGCGGTCTTCAGAACGCGCGCCATTTTTCAACAAGGCCAAATTGGCAGTTTTCTCTTTGACAGCAGCGGCAGCCGTTGCTTGATTGCTTTGAGCATAATCCAGTTCCTGCTTGCTGATGGCCTGACCCGCAGTATCATGAAACAAAACCTGTAAGCGCTTTAAGTCTTTTTCAGCTTTATCAGATTGCGCTTTCGCAGAAGCCAATTGCGCTTCAGCTTGTGCAATCTGTTCTGGACGCGTCCCGGCATCTTGTTCAATCACCGTTTGTTGCTGCACTTTAAGCTGGGCCTCGGCTTCCTGCAGCTGAATATTCAGGGCATCGGTGTTCAATTTTGCAAGCACATCCCCTTTTTGAATGTGATCACCTTCCTGCACATTCATTTGCTCAATACGGCCGCTTTGCTCAAAAGCTAAAGACACTTGCCGAATATCCACATTTCCAAACAGGGTCAAGGCTTGGTCTGATTTTTGATCTTTATTAAAATACCAAATGGCAGCAGCGATAACGATCAATAAAACCGCAATGATGGCAACAATCACTCCCTTTTTCATAAGCCCCCCAAACGATCTGTCATGATTTTTAGTTTAAATTAGATTTAAACTATCATGAAAATGGCAAAAAAATATATACTCCAGTGTATGAAATGAAATTAGCTTGATTGAAATATGCATCGCTTAAGGCGCAGTGACGGTGATGTCACTAAAAAGAAAATTCTGCAAAGCGCAGCTGAATTAATTGCACAGCATGGGTTTGCTATGACCAGCAATAAAGCAATTGCCGAAACGGCAGATGTGGATTTAGCCTCCATCAACTATCACTTTAAGGGCCGTGACGGCTTATACCAAGCGATCTTAACGGAAGCCCATCGGCAATATTTTGATGAACAGGATTTAATCGATTTAGTGGCTTCAAACCTTTCTCCTGAAGACAAGCTTGGGATGTTCTTTGAAAAATTAGTTGTGAAATTACTATCTGGCAATACATGGTATAGCCAAGTGCTGATGCGTGAGCTGCTGGCGTCATCTGCACAGCTGAATCAGTTTATTGAACAGGATGGCGCGCGCAAATTTATACTGGTGCGCCAAATGATCAGTGACGCTTCGGGCCTTCCTGTTGACCATCCTCAGCTTTTACCCTGCATATTAAGCGTCTTGGCGCCATGTTTTATGCTGATTTTGGCAGGTTCTAACCCTTCCAGCCCATTGCACAGTGTTTCCAACATGGATGCACATGATTTAGCCATGCATTTAAAAACCTTTTCGCTCGCAGGTTTAACAGCCATACGCGGCCAATCTTAGCAATAAGATGCCT
This sequence comes from Acinetobacter bouvetii DSM 14964 = CIP 107468, assembly GCF_000368865.1. Taxonomy (GTDB): domain Bacteria; phylum Pseudomonadota; class Gammaproteobacteria; order Pseudomonadales; family Moraxellaceae; genus Acinetobacter; species Acinetobacter bouvetii. Next base: position 192,756 of record NZ_KB849727.1, on the reverse strand, counting down.
TAAGGCGTTATGCATCAAAAAAGGCCTTAGAATCTATCTAAAGCCTTTTTTGAAAACAGGCCCGTGATCAATTCAGAGCGACAGCTTTTGCACGAGCAGCATGCAGTTTTTTATAGCTGTCAATTAAGCGTAAATGGCGGTCTAGGCCTTCAAGCTTCATACTGGTTTCAGTCAGACCATAAAAACGGATGCTGCCGTCCATAGAACCAATCACCGCATCCATGCGTTCATCACCGAACATTCGGCGGAAGTTGATTTCATAATCGTTCAAATCCAGATCATCATCCAGTTCTACTTCCAGAACGACATTCAAGCATTGATAGAACAATCCGCGTTCAACCGTATTGGTATTGTATTGCAGGAAGGTTTCAACCAATTCTTTTGCTTCTTCAAATTCTTGCAAAGCAAGGTAAATCAGCAGCTTAAGTTCAAGAATTGTCAGCTGTCCCCACACTGTATTATCATCAAATTCGATGCCGATTAATGTGACGATATCCGTATAGTCATCGGCTTCAACATCTTCTAAACGTTCAACCAGCATTTCCAGCTGCTCTTCATCTAGACGGTGAATATTTAAGATGTCTTCACGGAAAGCCAGCGCTTTATTGGTATTGTCCAAAATTAAATCTTCTACCAAATAAATTTCTGAATAATCAGGCACCAATATACGGCAAGCAGTCGCACCTAAATGCTGGTAAACCGCCATATAAACTTCTTTGCCCATCTCTTCAAGAATGTCAAACATGGCTTGGGCTTCTTCAGCATTGGCATTTTCACCTTGGCTGGTGAAATCCCATTCGACAAAGTCATAATCAGATTTTGCGCTGAAAAACTTCCAAGAAACCAAACCGCTAGAATCAATAAAATGCTCTACAAAGTTGTTCGGCTCTGTGACCGCATTACTGCTGAAGGTCGGTTTAGGCAAATCATTTAAGCCTTCAAAACTGCGGCCTTGCAGCAATTCAGTTAAGCTGCGCTCTAAAGCCACTTCTAATTTCGGATGCGCGCCAAATGAGGCAAAAACACCCCCAGTACGCGGGTTCATCAAGGTCACGCACATGACTGGAAATTGACCGCCCAAAGACGCATCTTTCACCAGCACTGGAAAGCCTTGCTCTTCTAAACCTTTAATCCCCTCGACAATGCCTGGATATTTGGCCAAGACATCCGCTGGAACATCCGGCAGCGCAATTTCACCTTCCAAAATTTCACGTTTTACGGCGCGCTCAAAAATTTCAGATAGGCACTGCACTTGCGCTTCAGCTAAGGTATTGCCTGCACTCATGCCATTGCTGAGGTACAAGTTTTCAATCAAGTTTGATGGGAAATATACCGTTTCACCATCTGAATGGCGGATAAAAGGCAGTGAGCAGATACCGCGCGCAGTATTGCCTGAATTGGTGTCGTATAAATGTGTGCCTAGAAGTTCATTTTCAGGATCATAAATTTCACGCGTATAGCCATCCAAAATTTCTGCAGGAAGCTCGCCATTGGGGCCTGGCTGAAACCACTTTTCATCGGGGTAATGCACAAATTCTGCATTGGCAATGTCTTCACCCCAAAACTGGTCATTATAGAAAAAGTTGCAGTTTAAGCGTTCAATGAACTCGCCCAGTGCAGACGCTAAGGCGCTTTCTTTCGTTGAGCCCTTGCCATTGGTAAAGCACATTGGCGACTGCGCATCGCGGATATGCAGGGACCAAACATTCGGCACGATATTGCGCCATGACGCAATCTCAATTTTCATGCCTAAATTTGCCAAAATACCTGACATATTGGCAATGGTTTCCTCCAAAGGCAGATCTTTTCCGGGAATAAATGTACTGCTTTCTGACGCTGGACTCGGCATCAGCAACGCTTGCGCATCCGCATCAATACTTTCCACTTCTTCAATGATAAATTCAGGGCCAGTTTGAATGACTTTTTTCACTGTGCAGCGGTCAATTGAACGCAAAATGCCCTGACGGTCTTTTTCAGAAATATCTGCTGGCAGTTCCACCTGAATTTTAAAAATCTGCTTATAGCGGTTTTCAGGGTCTACAATGTTGTTTTGTGAAAGCCGGATATTTTCTGTCGGGATGCTGCGCGCTGCGCAATACACTTTCACAAAATATGCGGCGCAAAGCGCTGATGATGCTAAGAAATAGTCAAATGGGCCAGGCGCTGAGCCATCACCTTTATAGCGGATCGGCTGATCGGCGATTACCGTGAAGTCATCAAACTTCGCTTCTTGCCGAAGGTTGTCGAGATAATTGACTTTGATTTCCATGCAGGCACCTAAATATTTTTATGCGTTTGCGTATGGCGCATAAAACTTAAAATTTGTATCAATCAGCTGAATCGCGGAGCAAAAATTGACTGAAAAACTAAAAAATGACAAGAATCCGAATGCGTTTGAAAATTTCTCAACTGCCCAAACGCCGATTCTTTAAAGATGGGCCGTATTATAAAGAGATTTAGCGCATTTGATAACTTTTGTCTGGCTTTACTGAATATTTAATAGAAACAGCATACAGAACAGGCGGCCATTCAGCGCCATTGCAGCAATATTTTCTGAAGCCTGCATGAAATAAAAAAGCCAAACCGTTTTCACGGTCTGGCTTTTTTAGAGATCTTGAATAAATCATGATGCTCCTCTGCAGAATTTAGTCTTTTTGCAGATTCAGTTCATATAAGTGCGCAAATGCAGACAGAAACCTTAAAGAATCATCTGCATCATTAATTTGTATGCGCTGCTCTTGGAGGTCAATCAAACGCTCTGACGCAAAATACTCAAGGACATTATTGATTTGCGCCAATAATTCAGCTTCAGTCCATTTTAGGAAAAACTGCTTTTTGAGTTCTGGATAAGCTTGAATGATTTGCCCGCATAAATCATCAACAGTAAGGTTTTGGCCATTTTCTGACTGAGCTTTCAGAATATGCGCCGCCAGAGCAGCCAAAATGAAAGTATGCAAAATGTTGTTGCTGAAATATTTCAGCAGCGCGTCTTGCTTGTCGCATACTTTTACCCAGCGCTCATTATCATGCTCAACAAACTCTATCTGTTTTAATTGCACTGCATACTGAATAATTTCCTGATTCGACAGCTCGGTAATTTGCATCCGCTCATCATAGCGGTTCTGTTTTAAGTAATTGCGGAACTGCTCCAAGCGCAGCAGCACATCGCGTTCAGCCAGAGTATGCATCGGCGCATTCAGCAGCACCAATGAAATTAGACTTACAGGATTAATCACTACAGCTTTATTGATATTTTCTAAAATATCTTCAGCAACTGCATTTACGGCGCTTTTAACAGTATCAGGCAGTTCTTCCTCTAAAGCGACATGTTCAGGCGCATGGTTCTGCTGCAGCAGATCATCTAAATAGACCGGTTCGCCAAAATTCACATGCACTTTGCCAAACACTTTTTCAATTTTCTGAATCGACTTCAGCAAACCAAATAAGGATTCTGCCTGCTTTTTCTGCCCGCCTAATTCTTTAATATAGGTTGAACCTTCCAGCAGCTTTTCATAACCAAAATAGGTCGGAATAAACACAATAGGCTTGTTGTCGCCGCGCAAATGGCTTTGGATAGTCATCGCCAGCATGCCTTTTTTAGCAGGCAATAATAAGCCCGTACGTGAACGGCCGCCTTCAATAAAGTACTCCAGCGGCGTATTGCGGCTCAGCAGGCTATGCACATATTCCTTAAATACCGCCGTATACAGCGCATTGCCGCTAAAACTTCTGCGGATGAAATACGCGCCTGCGCCACGCATAATCTGCCCAACAATTGGCATATTCAAGTTAATGCCGGCTGCAATATGCGGCACCATTAACCCGCGCTTATGAATCACGAAGGACAGCAGCAGATAATCAATATGGCTGCGGTGGCACGGCGCATACACCAGCTCATAATCTTTGGACAGTTCACGCACCATATCAAAATTGTGCACTTCAATTCCGTCATACAGCTGTGTCCAAAGCTTGGTTAAAGCAATATCAGCAAAGCGGATGGTTGAATATGAATAGTCCGAAACAATTTCATCTAAATATTTTTTCGCCAAGCTTTCTGCTTGGCTGACACTGATTTTCTTATGAATGCTTTCCGTCAAAATGGCTTCTTTGACTGCATCCGTCATCATCAGTTTATTAATAACATTGCGGCGATCCGACAAATCGGGCCCTAGGATCGCTTCTTTATATTGATTGAACAGCGTATTCAGCTCAGTCACAACGTAGTGCGCAGGTGAAAAATTCGGACTCACTTCCAAGGCTTTTTGAATCAGACCGCGCAGCGACACTGGCTGATGAAATTCAATATAGTTTTCACGGCCATACAGCGTGATATTTAAAGCCTGCTTAATGCCTGTCGGCTTTGTCCATGCATCTGCCATTAACGCTTTATACCAGCTGTCCTCGTTTTCAGGCGAACGCCCCCATAAAACAGTGACAGGCACAAGCAGCACATCATTTTCAGGATGTTTCAGCAAATATTCTACTAAGCGGATCAGCTTGTCTGGATAGAAGGACGACGCATTTTTCTTGCTGGCTTCCAAAGTTAAAAAAGAATCATCCTCTTGATACTCGCCTAAGCTCAATGGCGCGAAAGCCGAAGACAATTGACGCTTTTCCGTTTCATTATCAATGAGGACTTTATTTGAGGTGGAGTCGTCCTGAATGACATAGCAGACTGGAAACCGCTCGGGGTTATCAATGTTAATTTTATTTTCTAGAACTTGCGTATCGCCCAGAACTTGCGGACTGACAATTTTATCTAAAACTTTCTTGGTGAATTTTCTATAAAAATTTTGATAAGGATTCGTTGCCATGCGGTACTCAGCAGTTCTTCTATAAAAGTATATTCTGTGGGAAATAATACATCTACTCAGCGCAAAAATGGAGATAAATTATTTATCTCTCTTGTATTTTCATTATTTGAAGCAGTTTTTGCCTTTTTGGCCCTGTGTACTCCATTGGTGCGCTTCAAGAAAATAGCGGCTGAATGCACCATTTTCCCTGCTTATGCCCAAATCACCATAATGGCGGCAATGACCACTAAACACAGCCCCCAATGATCGCTGCGGGCCAGCTTTTCTTTAAAGAAATACGCCGAAATTAATAAACTGAACAGAACTTCAATCTGCCCTAATGTTTTGACAATCGCAACCGATTGCATGCTCATGGCGCTAAACCAGCCCAAGGATGCCATAAAGCTGCAGACACTGACTTTAAAGGTTAGGCCAATCCGCTGCCACATGGCTTTAAGTGTTTTCCTGCTGAATATGACCAAATAAAGCAGCAGGCTGATGCATTGAAAACCAATGACACACAGCAGCACCCAAGCCGCCCGGTGTAAAAAGGGTAAAGCGCTTAATTCAAGGCTGGCTTCCCGAACCAAAAGGGATGTAATGGCAAAACTTAAACCGCTGCCAACACCGATCATTAAGGTGGATAAAGACAGCTTTTGCCGCTGATGCCCTTTACTGAGTAAGAAAACCGCGGCGCCGCCAATCACCACCCCGGCCCAGCCAAGCAAGCTTAAATGCTCCTGCAAAAGCATGACGCCGATTAATGCCGCTAAAATGGCTTCACTTTTTGCAAGTCCCACGCCCACTGCATAATTCTTTTGCTTAAAGAGCATCACCATCAAGATGGTAGCCAAAATTTGACTGCATCCTGCAATCAAAATATACACCCAAAACATGGGGGTAAAACTGGCATGCAGCTGAATAGGATGCGATTGGTACAGCCAGAAGATATACAAAACAGCCAATGGAAAACCAAATAGAAACCGCGCGAGCGTCACGCCATACACATCAACCGTTGCGCTTAATTGCTTTTGAAAAGCATTACGCCATGACTGCATAAAAGCGGCCATCAAAGTAAATAGAATCCAGCTAGAAAACATGAAGTGCCTAAACTGCAGAAAATTGAAGCAAGAATCCTTAATCTACTCCGTTTAAGCAGCAATTACGAGGAAACCGCCACGATTAACCCTTTGAACTTTTTTATGTTTCTGCGAAGGATTTTTTATATGTGTGATGGCTCCGCCTTCTTTTAAGTAAAAACCCAATCTGTTTAGATTGGGCTTTTGCAGATGCGTCATTTAATTTTCGCCAGAGAGATCAGCTGTTCAGCAGCACGTTTCCATATTGTTCACGCAAATCTTTTTTCAGCATTTTTCCTGTGCCGCTTAAAGGAATGCTGTCCACAAAAATGACTTTATCTGGAATTTGCCATTTCGCCACTTTATCTGCGTAGTAACCTAAAATTTCTATTTCAGATAAGTCAGCATCTGGTTTTTTAATCGCAATCAGCACTGGACGTTCATCCCATTTAGGATGTATTGCAGCAATTACTGCTGCCATGGCAATTTTAGGATGGCCCATCGCCATATTTTCCAGTTCGACTGAAGAAATCCATTCACCGCCGGATTTAATTAAATCTTTGGAACGGTCACTGATTTTCAAATAGCCGTCTTCATTTAAAGTGGCAATATCGCCGGTATCAAACCAGCCGTCCGCGGTTAATGCCGATTCGGCTTTGCCGAAGTAATTCTGGATAATCCAATGCCCTTTAATTTGAAGATTGCCTGAGGTCTTCCCATCGCGCTCAATCTCATGTGTGCTTTTTTCTTCATCCGTAATACGCAGGTCTACACCAAACGGCGGACGGCCTTGCGATAAACGGATTTGCAGCTTTTCTTCATCGCTTAAATGCTGATGCTTCGCTTTAAACTGGCAAGACGTGCCCAAAGGACTGGTTTCTGTCATGCCCCATGCATGAATGGTTTCACAATCAAATTGCTCTTTAAACACTTTCATCATGGCTGGCGGGCAAGCCGAGCCCCCGACAACATTGCGTTTCAGGCTTTCCAGCTTGGTTCCCGACTGCTGGGCGGCATTAATCAGCCCTTGCCAAATGGTTGGAACACCTAAAGCCACAGAAACCTTATAGGTATCAATCATGTTTGCCAGGCTCACGCCGTCTAATCCCGGCCCTGGCAATACCATAGTGCATCCCACCATTGCTGCAGCATATGGCGTACCCCATGCATTGACATGAAACATAGGCACAACAGGCAGCATAATATCGCGTGCAGAGATATTCAGCGAATCTGGCATGCAAATGCCATAGCTGTGCAAAACTGTAGAACGGTGGCTGTACAGCACCCCTTTCGGGTTGCCTGTTGTTCCCGAGGTATAGCACAAAGAGCTTGCTGTCAGTTCATCAAATTCAGGCCATGCAAATTGTTCAGAGTGCTGCGCAATCAAATCATCATAAAATTGAACATCAGGCACCTGTTCCTTAACGGCAGCATCAGGCGCATCCAGACAAATAAAGTGCTCTACGCTTTTCAGCATGGGTTTCACTGCTTTAATCAGCGGTAAAAAGGTCTTATCAAATAAAATGACTTTGTCATTTGCATCATTAATGATAAACACCAGCTGCTCTGGAAATAACCTTGGGTTAATGGTGTGGCAGACCATGCCGCTGCCCGAAATGGCATACCAAGATTCTAAATGACGATGATTGTTCCATGCAATTGTGGCTATGCGGTCGCCCAGCTTTGCGCCTAGGCTGTTTAAAACATTCGCAAAGCGTTTAGAATTATTCCGAACTTTACCCCAATTGGTTTCGGTGATGCTTAAATCAGTATTTTTAGAAATAATCAAAGTATCTGAGTGATAGCGCCCCGCATGCTCAATCATGCTGCTGATCAATAAAGGCTGAAACATCATATTGCCAAGCATCCTATACTCCTTATGCTTTTATCCATTTTTATGCCAAAACGGCGTCTCTGCCGTAATTTTTATAAGCTCATTAAACTTATGCGATGTATAAATCCTGCATACATCAAGCCTGTCCAATTGTTTTAACCCAGAAATCCAGCTTTGACTACTGTTTTCTTTAGACTGCAAAATTCGTTTTTTATTAGGCAATTCATTGGCGAATGAGAAAACGAAGTGATGCTTAAATTATGATTATTCTAAACAAATAAAAAAGCCATTCAGCTGCAGGCTGGACGGCTTTTAAGATGCTCTGATTCATATTTTAAACTGATTTCAATACCGATCATAAAACTCAGTACGGCGTTTTAACCCATATTAATTTGATCTGCATTGATGGCAACAATGACCCCAATGCAAAACAGACCTGCATAGATTGAAAACCAGATAATCATGTTTTTAAAGGCTTTATCAGAAAGACCGCTATCAGCGTACTGCGGCGCTTTTCTTGCCTGCTCTTCGTTTTTCATCGAATCTTTCATCACAATCACCTATTTGCTGTTTATGCGCTATGTACATTATGAAAAAGAGATAGATGTCTGTGTAGACACAGAAATAGACTGAAAAAATATAACAGATAGGTTCTATGCATAAGAAACTGTTATAACTTTGCTACTGCTTATAGTGTAATGAATCGATATATAGATACAGTTGTATGCAAGCGGTCAAGCAATGTATAAATCTGAGATGCTGGGGCAGCATTTGCGCCAAATGATCGAAAATGGTGTCTGGCAAGCGTATAAGACACTGCCTTCTTTGCAGGAACAGACACAGTTGTCTGGACTCAGCCTGATTATCGTATTGAATGCCTATCAGTCTTTGGAAGTGCAAGGGCTGGTTTATGCTAAAAATAAATCCGGGTTTTATGTTGCCCCCATAGCAGTTCAATGCTGCTGAAACCGCATTAAAAGATAAAAATCCAGAAGTCCGCTTAAAAAAGAATGTTCAGATTAACTCAGTGGTGTTTCATTATTTAAAGTCGATACAAGCTGCAGAAATTGCGCCTTTTGGCTCTGCATTTCCTAATTCAGAACTGCTTTATAATCAGAAATTCATACAGCTGCTGGCACAGCACGCAAAACGCAAAAACAGTTATTTAAACGGCGATAATATGCCGCCCGGCAACTTGTCGCTGCGGAAATTGATTGCCAGCCGCTATATTCTGCAAGGCGTGTCATGCACTGCAGATGACATTGTCATTACATCAGAGCTTTGGATGCTCTGAATTTATCTTTGCAGGCTTTAACACAGGCCGGTAATTTTATTCTTTTGCATCAAAGCGCGTAATGAGTACATATATCTTTGCTGAATATGGCACTTAGAACATTTTTTAAAGCTAAAAGCCTGAGTAGTACATCATGCAATGTCTCAGGCTTTTATTTCCCTTACTTTTAAGCAAAGAAAGTCTTAGAAATTATACATCGCCACAGCATTGATACGGTTGTCTTCACCTTTTGTGCTGCCGTTCGGCGCTGCGCCAAAAGCTTCACGCTCACCATAAACATATTCAAGCCCTAGGCTGATGGGTTTGACTGGACTATAAAACACATTGGCCCACGCTTGCCACAGCGCTTTATTGATTTTTGTTTTATCTGCAAATGCATTGATATAGTCATCATTGTTATCTGCCTTCATGTAACCATAGCCCAAAGTACCGCGCCACTGCGGATTAAACTGCTGCGTAATACCGAGTGTAATTGAGTCAAATTCATTGCTTGCGATAATGTCCTTATTGGCATTGGTTACAAAACCTTGGTTAGTCCATGACACAAAGCTGCTGTCACCTTTCACATGATAATAATCAGCTTTTAAGAAGGTTTGATCTGTTAAGTCTAACTTGGCACCGAGTCCCACGCCCCACGCAGTTTCAGAATCTGCATCGGTTTTCTTTTCTGTGCCCATGGCGCGCGCACTCACCATCAGGGTATCACTGAATTTATGATTTAAACTCGCAGTTAAAGCGGGCAAACGCATATTCGAGCTATCGTCTTTAGAATCTTCTGCAGCAATAACCAAATTGGTTGCAGGGTCAAATTTATAGCTATAGCGCACTTGCGGTGTACGTTTCACTGCGCCGCCGACATAACCCAGGGCATCAATCGTTTCCGGCATGTAATCTGGCACGGCGAAGTTCGACCATGTCTGACCCACCAGCCAATCACCATAGGTCAAATATGCATGGCGAATGCGCAAGCTGTCATTTGCGCCTAAAAAGTCGACTTCAATTTTTCCGCCGACATCTCCAGCCTGCGTTGCGGTTTTAAAATCTAAGCCCAAACGTGTAGCGGCCATAGACGCTTTTAAACGGTCTGAACTTTCACCGCTGCCTTCCAGCGGAACCGTACTAATTTGGTTGTATAAACGCGCTGCACTGCCGCCTTCGGCCTGATATAACGCATCTGCACGCACATTGCCATATACGCTGAATTCTGCGCCGCCTTTGGTTTTCAGGCTTAAACCTTCAGCTTTAGCAACAGGTGCCGGCGATGGCGCAGCCATGGTTGCAGACTTAGCTTTTATTTCTGTCAAATGATTGCTTAATGAATTCTGCTGCTGCGCATATTGCTGCATCATGGCTTTCAGCGCTTTAACTTCTGCACGCAGGTGTTCCACTTCTGCTTCTGTTGCAGGCGCCGCATGCGTTGCAACAGGCAATGCAATTGCACATGCCAATGTTAAAGGTTTAAGCATAAAGTTAAAAAATTGAGTGTTCATCCTGACCTCTTTGGGACAAAGCCCATTCCTTTTTTACAGTGTTTTGACACAGTGATCCTTGAACCCTTATGCGCATGCATAAGGGCTGAGGAAGTTGTTTTAAAAATTAAGAAGATTGATTTATGGATTATTAATTTGCAGCGCTTTTGATCACAGGGCTTTTTACTGGTACAGCCTGCTGCTCTTTTGATCCTTCTACAGACGCTTTTAAATTAACCAAGAAGACCGCCAAGGCAGCGATAGCGCCTGGAATGGCAATTGCCAGAAAGTTCATTTGATGCGGCAATTCAAGCGTCAGCAATGCGCCAGTCAACACGGGACCGACAATAGCGCCAATACGGCCTATGCCTGATGCCCAGCCCATGCCTGTAGAACGGACGGCTGCAGGATAAAATTGCGCGACAAAGGTATAAAGCAAAATTTGAGAACCAATCGTTGCTGCGCCAGCAACCGCAATTAAGGCATACAGGACGGCTTGCGGACTGTTAAAGCCGAGCATAATCAGCGCCAACGCGCCTACGGTAAACATAATGCTCAGAACAGGCTTTAAATGAAACTTATCTGCCAATACGCCGCCGCCAATTGCGCCTACCATGCCGCCAATGTTCAATGCAAATAAGAACAGCATGCTTGCGCCGAGCGAATATCCAGCCTGAATCATCAGTTTTGGCAGCCAGCTGCCGAGCGCATAGACCATCAGCAAGCACATGAAGAATGCAATCCAGAACATGACTGTACTGAAGGTGCGCCCTTGCTGAAATAAAGCTTTTAATGGCGCTTCATCACCAGCTGACGGCTCATTCAAGCTGAATTCAGCAACTGCTGAAACAGGCTGTTCAGGTGAGATTTTTTGTACGATGCTGCGGACTTTTTCTGTATCTCCTTTTTGGGTCAAAAACATCAAAGATTCAGGCAAAAATTTCCAAATCAGCGGCAAAGCAATGAATGGAATACCCGCAATATAAAACATGATTTTCCAGCCATAATCCGCCACTAGCCAAGCGCCAAGCAATGCTGAAGTCATTCCGCCAATGGCATAGCCGCTGAACATCAGCGCAACCAACGTGCTGCGGATGCGTTTCGGCGCGTATTCTGTCATTAAGGCTACGACGTTCGGCATCACGCCGCCGATGCCTAAACCGGCAAGGAAGCGCAAAATGCCGAATTCGATAGGATTGGTGGCAAATGCGCCTAAAAAGGTAAAGCCGCTAAAAATAGCCACGCAAATCATAATGGTTTTTTTACGGCCCAATTTATCTGACAATGTGCCAAAGGACATTGCGCCAAACATCATGCCGAAAAGCGCAGTACTGGCCAGCATGCCGGCCTGAACGGCAGAGAGCGCCCACTCCTGCATCAGCAGCGGCAAGGCCACGCCATAAATAACAAGATCATAACCGTCAAAAATGATAATTATGAGGCACCAAATTAAAACGCCCCAATGGAAAGGTGTAAATTTTGCTTCATCAATAACTGAATTGATATTTATCTGTTGAGTATTCACTGCTCGCCTCCTGCTTGCGATGTTCCTTGTTAGCGCAAACAATGAAGCAAAGGTTTTTTTATGTCCAAAACCGATTAGCTCTACATTTATACCTTTTTAGTCGGATTAAAAAATTATTTACAATAAAACAGTGTGTTATTTCTAGTTTATTCAAAAATTGATTTATTAGAATGGTGAAAATATTACCGATTTCACTTCTATACTGTTGTGAATAACCCATAAAAAAGCGAATTTAAGACTTTAATCTTAAATTCGCCATTTGCTTATTTATATTGTATTTTTCACGTTTTATTTGAGACAGAAAATCTTTTTTCCGGGCATTTTCTATTTTCTTTTGTACGCCATATCTAGCCGCGGTGAATGCATTTTCATTAGATTACAGCACGGTCATATTGTATCGCTTCCAGATCATAAACTTGATAGATGCAGTCAAATAATGACCGGATATGATCACTCTCATCCATACAGCGGATAGCCAGAAAAATAGGACTTTTAGCAGAATCGTCTAAAACTGGAATGTAATGCAAATGCGGAAACTGAATCGTTCTTGCACTTTCAGGCACAATACAAATCCCCTCACCCGCTGCCACAAGGCCCAGCGCCAGCTGGATTTCTCTCACTTCTTTTAGGTTTTTAGGGTCTAATCCATGTTCAGAAAATAGATGCCGAACCTGTGTTGAAAAATTAGGTTTTGGATGGCTAGGATATAAAAAATGATTTTCATCAACAATATCAGCTAAATACACTCCTTCTTGTTGTTCTTTTTGCTGAGCCAAGGGATGACTTGCATGAACAGCAACCATAAGCGGTTCTTCACGTAAAAGAACCCGGCGAACAGCTGGGTCCGATATGCGAAGCCGCCCAAAACCAACATCTATGCGCCCTTCTTTTAAAGCGATAATTTGGTCTTTTGTACTCATTTCAATCAATTCAATTTTTAAATATGGATGCTGCTGGCGGAACAAATAAACAATTTTAGGCAGCAGTCCATATAAAAGTGAACCGACAAAACCCATGGTGACGGTTTTCTCTACCAAACCAATGCGCTGTGTCATGGCTTTAATTTCTTCGGCATTAGACAAAAGTTTAACGGCATGCTGATAGAAAAAATAGCCTGCTTCTGTGGTCTTTAAAGGGCGGCTGCCGCGTTCAAAGAGTTGAGTGCCCAGTTCTGCTTCAAGATTCTGTATCTGGCGGCTTAAAGGCGGCTGGGCGATAAAAAGTTTTTCTGCCGCTTTAGTAAAACTTTGCTCTTCTACGACAGCTACGTAATAGCGAAGGTGCCTGAGTTCCATATTTTCATACCTTTAGGATATATAAAAATGCAAATTTGATCTTAGACAGTCAAATATTATTCTTTTAAGGTATATCACATCAGGTACACAACGCAAGGTTGCGAAGAGCCAAGATGTATAAATCCATTGAAACACTGCTTGTCGAAATTCCAACCATCCGTCCGCATAAGATGGCTGTTGCGACAATGCAAACGCAAACATTAGTTCTGGTTAAAGTCACAACAGACGATGGATTTATCGGTTGGGGCGAAGCAACCACAATTGGCGGTTTAGGCTATGGCGAAGAAAGCCCGGAAAGCATTAAAACCAATATCGAAACTTATTTTGCGCCATTGATGAAATCCCTGCCGGGTTTAAATGTTGCGAAAACCATGCAAGTGATTAAACGCAATATTAACGGCAACCGTTTTGCAAAATGCGCAATTCAAACCGCATTGCTTGATATTCAGGCACAGCGTCTTGGCTTGCCGATGAGTGAACTGCTGGGTGGCCGTTTACGAGACAGCGTCCCAGTGCTTTGGGTTTTGGCTTCTGGCAATACGGATAAAGACATTGCTGAAGCGCAGAAAATGATTGAAGCAAAACGCCATAACATTTTCAAACTAAAAATTGGCTCCCGCGCAGTCGAAGCAGATGTTGAGCATGTTTTAACGATTAAAAAAGCGCTAGGTTCAGATATTTCAATTCGTGTCGATGTCAACCGCGCCTGGTCAGAACTTGAAGCCGTTAAAGGCATTCAATTACTGCAAGACGGCGGTGTTGACCTGATTGAGCAGCCTTGCGCCATTGACAATATTGACGCCATGGAGCGCCTCACCCGCAGATTCGAGATTGCCATCATGGCGGATGAATCGCTGATGGGTCCGCACAGTGCTTATCACTTGGCAAAACGCAATGCATCTTCTGTCTTTGCTGTCAAAATTGCACAGTCTGGCGGCTTAACTGAAGGCTGTGAAGTGGCCAAAATTGCCAAATTGGCAGGGATAGACCTATACGGCGGCACCATGCTGGAAGGGCCTGTGGGCACCATTGCTTCAGCGCACGCTTTCTCTACCTTTGAAAATTTAGCCTACGGCACAGAGTTATTTGGCCCGCTGCTGCTCACCGAAGAAATTTTAAAAACACCGCTTCAATACCAGAACTTTGAACTGACTGTTCCGAAAACAGCAGGTTTAGGTATTGAACTGGATGAAGACAAGATTGACTGCTTGCGCCGCAAGTAAATCCAAGAATTAACAAGGAGTTTCACATGCTTTTTCAAGTACGTATGGACGTGAATATTCCACTGGATATGCCAGCGGAAAAAGCTAATGAGATTAAGGTCGTCGAAAAAGCCTATTCACAGGAATTACAGCGCCAAGGCAAATGGCGCCATATCTGGCGTATCACCGGCCAGTACTCAAACATCAGTATTTTTGATGTCGAGAGCAATGAAGAGCTGCACAATATTTTGCAAGGACTTCCGTTGTACCCCTACATGAATATTGAAGTGATGGCGCTAAACCGCCACCCATCCTCAATACGTGATAACGACAGTTGATTTGAAATACAGAATGTCTGTTTTCCGCAAAAGCAAAAGTTAATGAAACAAGGACTGTGGCAGCTAAGTGAAAAAAAGCATCACTCCAGCCACCAAAACATATTGCATACTTAAGGAGCATTAGTATGAACCGCCAAGAAATTGATGCACTCGTAAAACAAATGAACGTTGACACAGCCATTGGTCCTGTAGACCCGCGTGTTCAACAAATTGTTGTCCGTTTGCTGGGTGATTTATTCCAAGCCATTGAAGACTTAGATATTTCTCAAACAGAACTTTGGAAAGGTCTTGAGTATTTCACAGATGCAGGCCAGGCGAATGAATTAGGCCTTTTGGCTGCTGGTTTAGGTCTGGAACACTACTTGGACTTACGTGCTGACGAAGCTGATGCCAAAGCAGGCATTACAGGCGGAACACCTCGTACCATTGAAGGACCATTATACGTTGCAGGTGCGCCTGAAACAGTGGGCTTTGCACGTATGGATGATGGTTCTGAAGCAGGCAAAATTCCTACGCTGTTCATTGAAGGCACAGTAACTGATACTGAAGGCAATCTTATTGAAGGCGCTAAAGTTGAAATTTGGCATGCCAACAGCCTAGGCAACTACTCTTTCTTTGACAAGTCTCAGTCTGACTTCAACCTTCGCCGCACCATTTTAAGCAATGCGGAAGGCTCTTATACGGCGCAAACAACTATGCCTGTCGGTTACGGCTGCCCTCCAGAAGGCACTACGCAGTTTGTTCTGAACAAACTTGGCCGTCACGGCAACCGCCCGTCTCATGTGCATTATTTCATCTCTGCACCGGGTTACCGCAAGCTGACAACGCAATTCAACATTGAAGGCGACAAATACCTGTGGGACGACTTTGCATTTGCAACGCGTGACGGTTTGGTTGCAACTGCTGTTGATGTGACGGATGCAGCTGAAATTGCGCGCCGTGGCCAAACAGAAGCATTCAAGCACATTACTTTTAATGTTGAGCTGGTGAAAGACCAAACTGCAGCGCCGTCAACTGAAGTTGACCGCCGCCGCGCTAGCGCTTAAGACCATCATAGGAAACCCAGATGTCAGTTTCATGACATCTGGGTGACTTCCCCAAAAGAATTGGAAAGTCGGAGAACGGACATGCCTCGTATCCCAGTTATTAACACCAGCCATCTTGATCGCATTGACGAACTTTTAGTTGACGATTTTGAAAGCGGTGAATTTAAGCTTCATCGTTCTGTATTTACAGATCAATCCCTTTTTGATTTAGAGATGAAATACATCTTTGAAGGCAACTGGGTTTACTTGGCGCACGAAAGCCAGATTCCAAATAATAACGATTTCTACACGACTCATATTGGCCGTCAGCCCATCATCATTGCGCGTAACCGGCAAGGTGAACTGAATGCCATGATCAATGCCTGTTCGCACCGCGGCGCACAGCTTTGCCGTCATAAAAAAGGCAACAAAGCAACGTATACCTGCCCATTTCACGGCTGGACATTCAATAACTCAGGCAAACTGCTGAAAGTTAAAGACCCTTCAGAAGCGGGCTATTCAGACTGCTTTAACCAAGACGGTTCTCATGATTTGAAGAAAGTTGCGCGTTTTGAAAGCTATAAAGGCTTCTTATTCGGCAGCTTAAATCCAGATGTGCCATCACTTGAAGAATTCTTAGGTGAAACCGCAAAAATCATCGACATGATTGTCGGCCAGTCAGATCAAGGCCTTGAAGTGCTTCGCGGTTCATCAACTTATACTTACGAAGGCAACTGGAAACTGACCGCAGAAAATGGCGCAGACGGCTACCACGTTTCCGCCGTGCACTGGAACTATGCAGCAACGACACAGCACCGTAAAGAAGCGCAGGCGGCTGACAACATCCGCGCAATGAGCGCTGGCTCTTGGGGCAAGCAAGGCGGCGGCTCATACGGTTTTGAAAATGGCCATATGCTGCTATGGACCCAATGGGCAAACCCGGAAGACCGTCCAAACTTTGTGAAAGCGGATGAATATACCGAGAAGTTTGGCGCGCCAATGTCGAAATGGATGATTGAGCGCTCACGCAATCTGTGCCTGTATCCAAATGTGTATTTAATGGATCAGTTCGGTTCACAAATCCGTGTATTGCGCCCGCTTTCAGTCAACAAAACTGAAGTGACGATTTACTGTATTGCGCCTGTCGGTGAAGAGCCGGAAGCGCGTACCCGCCGTATCCGTCAATATGAAGATTTCTTTAATGCCTCAGGCATGGCAACCCCAGATGATCTTGAAGAATTCCGCGCATGCCAAGCGGGCTATGCTGGTATTGAGCTGGAATGGAATGACATGTGCCGCGGTTCAAAACACTGGATCCAAGGCCCAGATGATGCTGCCAATGAAATCGGTTTAAAACCTGTGTTAAGCGGCATTAAAACTGAAGATGAAGGTTTGTATTTAGCGCAGCACCAATACTGGCTGAAAATGATGAAACAAGCCATCCAATCTGAAAAGGAACTGGCTGAGGTAGAAGCCGCTGCAATGGGAGAAAGCGCATGAATGCTGTAGTTCAACAAGACACCATTTCGCTTGAAAGCATTGCTCAGTTCCTCTACCGCGAAGCGCGATTTTTGGATGATGAACAATGGGATGACTGGTTAAATTGTTATGCCCCTTCCGCATCGTTCTGGATGCCTGCTTGGGATGACGATGACAAATTGACCGAAGACCCGCAGTCAGAAATTTCACTGATCTACTACCCGGACCGTCAAGGTTTGGAAGACCGTGTATTCCGCATCAAGACTGAACGTTCTTCTGCCACCATGCCGGATACCCGCACCAGCCACAACATTTGCAACATTGAAGTGGTGGAGCGTGACGGCAATAAAGTCACCGTGCGTTTTAATTGGAACACTTTAAGTTTCCGTTACAAAACCAACTACAGCTACTTTGGCATGTCGCGCTATGAAATTGATTTTTCTGGCGATCAGCCAAAAATTCTCAGCAAATATGTTGTCCTCAAAAACGATTATATCAACCAAGTTATTGATATTTATCACCTCTAAGACTGTTTATACAGCAAGGTAAAACCTTTCAGTCAGATGGAACGTTGGCTGAAAGGATGAGATTTAAAGATTTATATAGGATATTCAGCCATGTCAAACCACAATGTAGCGCTTCAATTTGAAGATGGCGTAACACGTTTTATTTCTGTTGCACAAGGTGAAAGCTTATCCGACGCAGCATATCGCCAAAAGATCAATATTCCTTTGGACTGCCGAGACGGTGCTTGCGGCACATGCCGCGCATTTTGTGAATCAGGTTCGTTTGATATGCCTGAAGAAATGTATATTGAAGATGCATTAACGCCAGAAGAAGCTGCCGAAGGTTATATTTTGGCTTGCCAATGCAAACCGACCTCAGACGCAGTCTTCCAGATTCAAGCATCATCAGATGTCTGCAAAACAGAAATTCATGAATTTAAAGGCACATTAGCCCGCGTAGAAAATTTATCTGATTCGACAATCACCTTTGATATTCAGCTGGATGATGGACAGCCAGAAATTAACTTCTTAGCTGGCCAATACGTAAATGTGGGTATTCCTGGTACGGATGAAACCCGTTCTTACTCTTTCAGCTCTAAACCGGGCAACCGCTTAACAGGCTTTGTCGTGCGCAATGTGCCTGAAGGCAAAATGAGCTCATTCCTGAGCGCCGATGCCAAAGCTGGCGATGTGATGACATTCAAAGGTCCATTCGGCAGCTTCTATCTGCGCAATGTGGTGCGCCCGGTAGTGATGCTGGCTGGCGGTACAGGCATTGCCCCATTTATGTCGATGCTGCAAGTGCTGGAAGAAAAAGGCTCTGAACAGCCTGTACGCCTTGTATTTGGTGTAACCAATGACTTTGACTTGGTAGCAATTGAAAAACTGAATGAACTGCAAGACAAGTTCCCTTGGTTTGAATACCGTACTGTCATTGCGAACCCAGAATCTGCACATGCGCGTAAAGGTTATGTGACAAGTCATATTGAAAACGAATGGCTGAATGGCGGCGATGTGGATGTCTATTTATGCGGTCCTGTGCCAATGGTAGAAGCGGTTCGCGGCTGGTTAGACGCTGAAGGCGTAAAACCTGCAAACTTCCTGTTTGAAAAATTCTCTGCAAACTAATTGAAAGGAAATTTTTCTATGTCGGATCGTCAAAGATTTTTAAATAAAGTGGTGATTGTGACTGGTGCCGCGCAAGGCATTGGTCGTGGTGTTGCCCTGCAAGTTGCAGCTGAAGGTGCTCAAGTGGTTTTAGCTGATCTCTCTGACTATGTCGAGGAAACGCTTGCTGAAATTGAAGCCAAAGATGGCGATGCGATTTTCGTTAAAGCCAATCTGGAAACCTTTGCAGGTGCTCAATCTGTAGTCGATCAAGCCATAGAAACCTATGGCCGAGTCGATGCATTAATCAACAACGTTGGCGGTGCCATCTGGATGAAACCTTTTCAGGAGTTTGCTGAAGAAGAAATCATCAAAGAAGTGAACCGTTCATTGTTTCCAACGCTGTGGTGCTGCCGCGCAGTGCTGCCAGAAATGATTAAAAATCAAAAAGGCACCATCGTAAACGTTTCATCTATTGCAACGCGTGGCATTAACCGTGTGCCTTATTCAGCATCTAAAGGCGGCGTCAACGGCTTAACGGCTTCGCTTGCCTTTGAGCATGCCAAAGACGGTATTCGTGTCAATGCAATCGCGACTGGCGGTACAGAAGCACCGCCTCGCAAAGTTCCACGTAATGCCAATCCACTGACTGAATCTGAAAAACAATGGATGCAAGAAGTGGTAGATCAAACCATCGACCGTACCTTCCTCGGCCGATACGGAACCATTCAGGAACAAGTGAATGCCATTGTATTCCTTGCTTCTGATGAATCTTCATATATGACGGGCACAGTTGTACCCGTTGGCGGCGGCGATCAGGGTTAAACCTGATTGAAAGCGGCACAGGATCATTGATGTATCAGCATGGAGGCAAGAGCAATGACGACCCTGTTAAAAACCCTAAAAGATGATTGGTCTTTATCAGCCACTGTTGCAGGATTTTTAGCAGTGCTGATTTCCTACTCTGGCCCGCTGATTATCTTTTTTCAGGCGGCACAAAAGGCCAATGTTGCACCCAATATGATGATTTCATGGATTTGGGGCATTTCTATTGGTGCTGCTGTTGCCGGTATTTTTCTCTCGATTAAATACAAGACCCCAGTCATCACCGCCTGGTCTGCACCGGGTACTGCATTATTGGTGACTTTATTTCCGAATATTTCACTGAATGAAGCTGTCGCGGCTTATATCACCGCCGCTTTGGTCATTCTGTTGATTGGACTCAGCGGTTATTTCGACAAACTGTTGAAATGGATTCCTCAGTCGATTGCGGCAGCCATGATGGCAGGGATTTTATTTCAATTTGGATTGGGACTTTTTACTGCAACCGACAGTATGCCGCTGATTGTATTTGGCATGGTGCTGGTATTCCTGATCTCAAAACGTGTTAGCCCTCGCTACAGCATGGTTTGGGTATTGCTGAGCGGGGTGCTGCTCAGTGTATTGCTCGGCAAAATGAACCCTGTCACGGTTGATTTTAGTCTGGCAATCCCGCAGTGGATCAGTCCTGAGTGGTCCATCAATGGCATGCTGAACTTCGCGATTCCGCTGATTTTAGTCAGCTTAACCGGACAGTTTTTACCGGGCATGGCGATTATGAAACTCAGCGGTTATGACACCCCGGCCAAACCGATTATTACTGCAACCAGTATTGCCTCCCTTGCTGTTGCTTGTGTGGGCGGCATTACCATTGTGTTGGCTTCGATTACTGCCGCGCTGTGCATGGGCAAAGATGCGCATGAATTGAAAGATAAGCGCTATATCGCAGGTATTGCCAACGGACTGTTTTACATCCTTGGCGGTTTATTTGCAGGCAGTATCGTCATGCTGTTTAGCTTGTTGCCCAAAGAACTGGTTGCTGCCCTTGCTGGCCTTGCGCTGCTTGGCGCCATTGGCACCAATGTATCTGTCGCGATGAAAGATGAATCTGAACGTGATGCTGCGCTGATCACCTTTTTAGCAACCGCATCCGGCATGCACTTTTTAGGTTTGAGTTCGGTGTTTTGGGGCATTTGTATCGGGATTATTGCACATTTGTTATTGAGCAAGCCTAAACCTGAACCTGCTGTACCGAACTCCATTTCTCTTTCTCAGACCGAATCAAAATAATTTTGCCATAGGAACGACTATGATTGATAAAAGCTCAGCTTCCCTTAAAGAAGCGCTCTCACAAATTAAAGATGGTTCGACCATTATGATTGGCGGTTTTGGTACGGCGGGTCAGCCTGCTGAACTGATCGATGGCCTGATTGAGCTTGGCATCAAGGATCTGGTCATTGTGAATAACAATGCCGGCAACGGTGACTATGGCTTGGCTAAACTGTTAAAGGCTGGTGCTGTCCGTAAAATCATCTGCTCTTTCCCGCGCCAGTCTGACTCTTGGGTATTTGATGAACTTTATCGTGCAGGCAAGATCGAACTGGAACTCGTGCCGCAAGGCAATCTGGCTTGCCGTATTCAAGCTGCGGGCATGGGCTTGGGTCCAATCTATACGCCTACAGGCTTTGGTACATTACTTGCTGAAGGTAAACCTACCCTGAACTATGAAGGCAAAGACTACGTGCTTGAAAACCCGATTAAGGCCGATTTTGCCTTAATTAAAGCCCATCAAGGCGACCGTTGGGGCAACTTGGTTTACAACAAATCAGCACGAAACTTTGGTCCAATTATGGCTATGGCAGCGGATGTCACTATTGCCCAAGTTGCAGAAGTAGTGGAACTTGGCGCACTCGATCCAGAGCATATTATTACTCCGGGGATTTTTGTACAGCACGTGGTTGCTGTCGGTACAAAACAACTTAAGCAGTCTGCTTAATCACGTGAGGACAAAACAATGAGCTATACCAAATTAACACGTGATCAAATTGCTGCACGTGTTGCACAAGATATTCCTGACGGTGCCTATGTCAATTTAGGCATTGGCCTGCCGACTAAAATTGCCAGCTATTTGCCTTCAGATAAAGATGTGTTTCTGCATTCTGAAAATGGTCTGCTGGCTTTTGGCCCCCCGCCTGCTGAAGAAGACCGTGATCCTGAATTGATCAATGCAGGTAAAGAATACGTCACCATGCTGACCGGTGGTGCATTCTTCCATCATGGTGACTCCTTTGCCATGATGCGCGGCGGCCACCTAGATATCGCAGTATTGGGTGCATTCCAAGTGGCTGAAAATGGTGACCTCGCCAACTGGCATACCGGTGCGCCTGATGCCATTCCTGCGGTAGGCGGTGCCATGGACTTGGCCGTAGGCGCTAAAAAAGTCTTTATTACTACAGACCATGTCACCAAAAAAGGCGAACCGAAGATCGTGGCTGAACTGGCTTATCCAGCTACAGGCCTGAAATGTGTCGACCGTATTTATACCGATCTGTGTGTCATCGATGTCACAGCAGATGGTATGAAAGTTCTTGAAAAAGTTGAAGGCCTTTCTTTTGAGGAATTGCAGTCGATGACGGGTGCAAAATTGGTTGATGCTACAGTTTAAAGACCTCCCTTAGTCCCTCCTAAAAGGAGGGAAACTTTCATTACAAAATGACTGAGTGAAAGTTTAAACAACATTGAATTGATAAAGAAAGTTCCTTCTCCCTCAGGGAGAAGGCTAGGATGAGGGGGTTAAAAAACCCTCTCCCTCTTGCGAAATTATATTCCTCATCCTTCAAAGGAGAGGAACTTTGCGAAGAAGATATTAAACATGAAAAACGCATACATTATTGATGCAATCCGCACACCCTTTGGCCGTTATGCAGGCGGTCTCGCGCCAGTGCGTGCAGATGACTTAGGCGCCCTACCGATTAAATCCTTGATGGAGCGTAATCCTTCCGTGAACTGGGAACAAATGGATGACGTGATCTATGGCTGCGCCAACCAGGCCGGTGAAGACAACCGTAACGTCGGACGTATGTCTTCGCTACTCGCTGGTGTTCCCTACCAAGTGCCTGCAACCACGGTAAACCGTCTCTGTGGTTCGTCACTGGATGCGGTCGCTATGGCTGCACGCGCAATTAAATCCGGTGAAGCGGACTTAATTATCGCAGGCGGCGTAGAAAGCATGTCACGTGCACCTTTTGTGATGGGTAAATCAGACAGTGCTTATGGCCGCAGTCAAAAAATTGAAGATACCACTATGGGTTGGCGTTTTATCAACCCTAAACTGAAAGAGCTGTATGGCGTGGAAACGATGCCTCAAACAGCAGAAAATGTCGCGGAACAATTCAATATTAACCGTGTAGATCAGGACCAATTCGCTTTAACGAGCCAACAGCGTACTGCTGCTGCTCAAGCACGCGGTTTCTTTGCCAATGAAATTATTCCTGTCGTCATTCCGCAGCGTAAAGGCGAACCGATCGTTATTAATACCGATGAGCACCCGCGTGCCTCAACCACACTGGAAGCCTTAACCAAACTCAAACCAGTTGTTAAAGCTGATGGTACTGTCACCGCAGGCAATGCCTCAGGCATTAACGATGGTGCAGCTGCATTATTGATTGCATCAGATGATGCAGTAGCCAAATTTGGCTTAAAGGCCCGTGCCAAAATTATCGCGGCTACGATGGTCGGTGTAGAACCACGCATCATGGGATTTGGCCCTGCACCTGCAATTAAAAAGTTACTGGCTCAAACCGGTTTGACTTTAGCGCAAATGGATGTGATTGAGCTGAATGAAGCCTTTGCAGCCCAGGCGCTTGCTGTGACACGTGATCTAGGCCTTGAAGATGGCTCAGAAAAAGTCAATCCGAACGGTGGTGCTATCGCACTGGGTCATCCCCTTGGTGCTTCAGGCGCAAGATTAGTCACCACTGCACTGAACCAACTTGAACAAACAGGCGGTAAATACGGCCTATGCTCAATGTGTATTGGTGTCGGTCAAGGCATCGCTTTGATTATTGAACGTGTTTAATCCTCAATAAAAGTCCCCCTTATCAAAGGGGGATTTAGGGGGATTTATAAAATTAAGGATTCAAAACATGCCTACATTTATATCCAATGATGCAGCGATCAATTACGCAACTTTTGGTGATGCCCGCAAACCTGCGATTATTTTTTCCAATTCTCTGGGAACAAATTATCAAATGTGGCAGCCGCAGATAAATTTCTTTAAAAAAGACTATTTTATTGTCTGCTATGACACCCGAGGTCACGGTGCATCCACCGCACCGCAAGGACCATACAGCATAGAACAGCTGGGAACAGATGTCGTCAATCTACTCGATCATCTGAATATTCAAAAAGCTAGCTTCTGTGGCATTTCTATGGGTGGACTTACAGGTCAATGGCTGGCCATTCATCACCCTGAACGTTTTAACCATGTGATTGTCTGCAACACTGCAGCAAAAATTGGTCAAGAGCAGGCATGGAACGACCGTGCACAACTTGTTCGTGAGCAAGGCCTCAAGCCAATTGCAGAGACTGCAGCATCGCGTTGGTTTACCGAACCCTTTATCCGAAGCAACACAGCAATTGTAGAATCTTTGAGTAACGATCTTGGTGCTGGCAGCCCAGAAGGTTATGCAAGCTGCTGTGAAGCTTTGGCTAAAGCGGATGTGCGGGAACAGCTTAAAAATATTACGGTACCAACACTGGTGGTTGCCGGTCAAAAAGACCCTGTCACTACTGTGGCGGATGCACAATACATTATCAATAATGTCCGCAGCAGCTCATTGTTTGAGATCAATGCATCGCATATTTCAAACATTGAACAGCCGAAAGCCTTTAATCAGGCTATTCAAAGCTTTTTACAGCAATAAGCAACTGAAAAAATTCAATGTAGTATGATCTTTTAAAATAAAGCCTTACCATTGTGTAGGGCTTTATTTCGTTTGAAGGCTTTGATTTAATAGCCACTCTAAAAATAAATGGACAATTAAAAGAATGATTCATCAATATCCAAAAAACGGATCAATGCTGCTTTTTAGTTTAGCAATCGGCTTTAGTCCTGCTATTTCTAGCGCAGATGTCACAACTCAACGTACTGCCGATATAAAGGCCTATACTCTAGTCAGTGGAGGCGGTATCGATGATCTTTCTGTGCAATTGAAAGACGTTAAAAACCGGGATATAAATGCCTATTGCGTGCAGCATTGCGGAAACTGGTTTGTGTATAATCCAGAATCTGATGGTTATAGCTTAAAGAAAAAATACCAAGGCGCAAAAGTATGGGCTTCTCTTTCATACGAACAAAATCGTGACCGTATTGCAGGTCCAAGCGCTGATGAAGAATTATTCTTTATAAAGAAAATTAAAATTGAAAGTATTCGCTAAACGAATATTCAATTGAGTAAAAAAGGCCGAAGTATTGGAGTCCTTCGGCCAAAACAGGAACGTAAAAACTTAATCAATCATTATGTTTTTACTAGGCTACGTCTCCATCAATAATGCCCTGCGCTTTTAAGGCCTTCAGTTCATCTGCCGTCTTAAAACACGATAAAATCTGCATCGTGTGCTCACCCAATTGCGGCGGCGCGTGCCGGTATTCCACAGGTGTATCGGAGAATTTCATAGGTGACCCAATGACTTTAAAATCATTGTTCAGCTTATGGGGAATATTCACCACCATGTTGCGGTGCTGAATTTGCGGTTCATTCAGAGCATCTTCAATTGTATTAATCACACCGACAGGCACTTTAACCGCATGAATCGCATTGACCCATTCTCCAGCTGTTTTTTCCAAGAAATAAGCTGACAATAAAGGAATGAGCACATCACGATTTTTTACGCGGTCTTGGTTGCGCATAAATTGTGCATCATCCAATAATTCGGTATAGCCAATAGCTAGACACAAGTCTTTAAATTGCTTGTCATTGCCGCAAGCGATAATAAACTCTTTATCTTTTGCCTTAAAAGTTTGATAAGGCACAATATTTGGGTGCTTATTGCCCATACGCTGCGGCGCTTTGCCCGATGTCAGATAGTTCATGCCTTGATTTGCCAAAGCTGCCACCTGTACATCCAGTAAAGACATATCAATATATTGACCGCGTCCTGTATGCTGCCGAGCCAATAAGGCTGCCTGAATGGCAATGGTTGAATACAGTCCAGTTTGAATATCCACCACGGCCACACCGACTTTCTGCGCCCCGCCACCAGCCAAATCATCTGCTTCACCGGTAATGCTCATCAGACCAGACATGCCTTGAATAATAAAGTCATAGCCCGGCTCTTCCGCACGCGGGCCATCTTGACCAAAACCGGTGATTGAGCAGTACACGATATTGGGGTTTAAAGCGCTCAATGACGCATAGTCTAAACCGTATTTGGCAAGTGAACCTGCTTTGTAGTTTTCAATCACAACATCTGCAGTTTTGGCAATTTCATAAATAAGCACTTGCCCTTCTGTACTAGCAATATCAATTGCCACTGAGTATTTGTTGCGGTTCGTACATTGGAAGTAGCCTGATTCACGTGTTGGCTTGCCGTGCTGATCCGGCATCCAAGGCGGCCCCCACATGCGCGTGTCATCACCCGCCTGCGGCCGTTCAATTTTAATTACCTCAGCGCCTAAGTCCGCCAGAATTTGGCCGCACCATGGTCCAGCCAATACACGGCTTAAATCTAAAACTCGAATGCCTTGCAATGCGCCCATCTATTTACTCCTTTGACCATGAACACGGTTGGATTGTGCCCATGGCCGATCTTTTTATTTTGCTGTGGCTGGTTTGGAAATCGCTTTGCTTTCATCAGATGTATGTGTATCCAATTTCGCAAGTTTTTGCTGTTCTGCTGCAACAGCGGCTTGCTGAGGGTCATACTGACGCTCTCGAATAAACAGGCCTGGAATAACACCCGCAATAAAGTAAGCGGCACCCATCACAATAAAGGCCATAGTGAATGATCCGCCTGCGGCAATCATGCCAATGGTTGCAGGAGCAATGGCTGCGCCTAAACGGCCCATGTTGTAGGCTCCGCCAATCGCTGTACCGCGTACATCAGTAGAAAAGCTTTCTGCCATATACGTTGCATTCACGCCATACGGAATACCGTATAAAAAGCCAAAAGTTACAAGTAAATAAGCAATGTTGGCTGGCGTATTATAGAAAATAATCACTGGCAAAAATGCAGCTGTAGCGACCGTTCCAAAGACAAAAGTGACTCGGCGTCCCAGCTTGTCAGCCGCATAGCCTGATAAAATTTTACCTAGAATCATTGCGGTATAAGCGCCAACCATATAGCCAGTCATGGCTTTAAAGTTCATGCCCAGTTCTGTTTCCAAATAAGTCGGCATCCAGTTATTGACGCCGTAATAGCCGAACTGCAGAAAAGCGGCTGTGCTCATCCAAAGCAGGAACATTTTGCGGTGATTACTGTGCCCAAAAATACGTTTATAAATACTTTCCGATGGCGCTTTTTCAGCAACAGCCATTTGCAGAACTGGTTCTAAATTCAATTCACGGCGTTTGATCTGTTCAATTTTAGCTTCCTGCCAAGAGGCAGGTTCTGGAACAAAACGCATGAATATCAATGCAAAAGCAGCAGGAACAATAGTTACATAAAACAGCATGCGCCAGCCGTGATCCGGGATAATTGAACCGGCCAATAAGGTTGCAACAATGTAGCCTACGGTTTGTCCCGTTTGCAGGGTGCCCAACACCGTTGTACGGTATTTGGTCGGCACATATTCTGCCATTAAGGTGTTGCACGCCATATAAAGCGAACCCAGGCCAAACGCGCCGACAAAGCGTAAAATCAGAAACTGTTCATAGCTTTGGGTCATGCCTAAAATGCAGGTCATAACGGAAAAAAATACCACTGACCATGCAATGGTTTTAACACGGCCAAACTTGTCGCAGGCCCACCCGCCGGATATGCCGCCTAGCGCCATGCCAGCCAAAGAAGCACTGCCGAGCATGCCAGCCTGAAATGACGATAGGCCAAATTCTGCTTTTAAACTGGTTAAGCTAAATGACAGCAGCATAATATCTACACCATCAATCACCAGCGACACAAAAGCGAAAATAAACGCCATTTTCCATGTATTGCTGTTAATGCGGTGCATTGTGCCGACATTGTTTGGCAGTTTCAGCGCTCCTGCGCTGTTTTGCATTTCATTGTTCATTATCCATTTACCTCATTTTCCCAAATGAGTCATCGACATTCCTATGTCTCTGCTTCTGCCTGATATTTTTCTTCTTTTTATGGTTTCACACCTAAATTCAGTTCAGCCAAAATGCAGATTTACAAGAGTATTTCACGATGAATCCTTTATGTATTGACTGTTATTCATGTATTTACGGTTAATTTTTTGCACAAAGACCCTAAGGATGCTCCCGAAAGAGCATCTGAATGACTTAATTTAAGTTAGTTGCCGAATGCCGCGATGCCCGTTTGCGCACGGCCTAAAATCAGTGCATGCACATCATGTGTACCTTCGTAGGTATTTACCACTTCAAGGTTAACCAGATGGCGCGCCACGCCGAATTCATCTGAAATGCCGTTTCCGCCCAGCATGTCACGGGCTACACGGGCAATATCTAGAGCCTTGCCGCAGTTATTGCGCTTAATCAGGGATGTGCCTTCAACCGCAGCAATGCCTTCATCCTTCATACGGCCAAAACGTAAAGCTGCTTGTAAACCTAATGCAATTTCAGTTTGCATATCAGCCAGTTTCTTTTGAATCAACTGATTAGCAGCCAATGGACGGCCAAACTGTTTACGGTCCATGGTGTATTGATGTGCTGTATGCCAGCAGAATTCCGCTGCGCCCATCGCACCCCAGGCAATACCATAACGCGCGCTGTTCAAGCACGTGAAAGGCCCTTTTAAACCGCGTACTTCAGGAAAAGCATTCCCTTCAGGAACAAAGACATTGTCCATCACAATTTCACCTGTAATTGATGCACGCAGGCCTACTTTGCCATGAATTGCCGGTGCTGAAAGCCCTTCCCAGCCTTTTTCCAGAATAAAGCCGCGGATGTCTCCGACATTGCCTTCTGATGAAACTTCTTTTGCCCACACCACAAACACATCGGCAATTGGACTGTTGGTAATCCACATTTTCGCCCCGCTTAAGCGGTAGCCGCCATCCACTTTTTTGGCGCGGGTAATCAAGCTGCCTGGGTCTGAACCGTGGTCAGGCTCAGTCAGGCCGAAACAGCCAATGTATTCACCCGTTGCCAATTTTGGCAGGTATTTCTGCTTTTGCTCTTCTGAACCAAATTCATTAATTGGCACCATCACCAAGGAACTTTGCACACTGGCCATTGAGCGGTAGCCAGAGTCGACATATTCAATTTCACGCGCCACCAGGCCATAGCTGACATAGTTAAGACCGGCACCGCCGTACTGCTCTGGAATGGTTGGCCCAAGTAAGCCGAGCTCCCCCATTTCACGGAAAATGGCAGGATCGGTCTGCTCATGCCGGAACTGCTCCAGCACACGCGGCTGCAAGCGGTCTTGACAATATGCATGCGCTGTATCACGGATCATGCGTTCTTCTTCTGTTAATTGCTGCTCTAATAAAAACGGATCTTGCCAGTTGAATTGAACTTTTGCTTTTTTTACATTAACCATTTGATTCATCGCTTCCTCTGCTTAATCAGGCTTTGTTTGTTTTCACTGATGCTATGTGTGAAAAGCACTCCTTTCAAACGATTAATTTGCATGCAGTTATGCGGTTACCGCATAACTTAAACTGCAAAACCCAAGTTAAGCATTTTAGCCACTCCGTTATGCCCCGCAATGCACTATGTTTAGATGATGGTGTGATATTCAATTTATGTGTATATGACATTTTGTGATACCTATCGATAAAAAGGACTTTATCTATGCGGCGTAATATTCCATCTTTGCAAAGCCTGATTTGCTTTGAATCCGCTGCCAAGCATTCCAGTTATACCCATGCCTCACAGGAACTGTTTATTACGCAAAGCGCTGTTTCAAGGCAAATTCAGCAGCTGGAAGAATACTTGGGCGTCAATCTGTTCAGTAGGACACGCCACGGCGTAGAATTGACCGAAGCCGGCAAGCAATATGCAAAAGGCATTAAGCCTTATTTGCAGGGAATCGAAAAAAGCACGGCAGACATCATGACGCATAAAGGCCTAGGCGGGACTTTAAAACTTGGTGTAGTCCCGACTTTCGCAACACGCTGGCTGCTGCCGAAACTGCATAAATTGAATACGCAGCACCCTGAAATTACCGTACATTTAGAAACCAGCACCAAGCCTTTTTTATTCAATGAAAATGTGTTTGATGCGGCTATTTTTGCAGGAACCCAACAGCAGATAGAACATTGGCCCGGCATTCAGGCACATTACCTCATGGATGAAGAAGTGGTTCCCGTCTGTTCGCCTGCACTCATTCAAAACCGTTTGCCAGAAGCAGTCATGCAAAATGAACACAGCTATGACCTAAGTGATGAAGAACTGCTTTTAATGCCGCTGCTGCAGCAAACCACCCGCCCCAGTATTTGGCAAGAATGGTTTCAGGCGCATCAGATTCAGCATCCCAAACCATTTGATGGGCAGCGCCATGAATTATTTTCCATGCTTTCTGTAGCGGCCAGTCATGGCATGGGCATGGCGCTGATTCCGCAAATGCTGATTGAATCTGAGCTGAACAAAAAGGAACTGGTGATTGCTTCCAGCAAGAAATTGCAAGGCAGCCGCAAATACTACTTGGTCCACTCCAGTCAGGACATTTCTCCGCAAATTCAAAAATTTGTCGATTGGGTACTGCAGGAACTGCATCAGTCCGCTTGAAGATGACAATTCATATTCAGTACAGTGAAGTCGCTGAATTATCCATTCAACACATGCAGCCGTACGCAATGGACTCATAAATTAAAATATAAGGCTTAAATGACTATGCAAAAAATTGTGGTGTTTTCAGGCGCCGGCATGAGCGCGGAAAGTGGCATCAATACTTTTCGTGACAGTGATGGGCTGTGGGAACAGCATCGTATTGAAGATGTGGCCACACCTGAAGCTTGGACGCGCGACCCTGAACTGGTGCAGCGTTTTTATAATGAGCGCCGTAAACATATATTAGCCGCAGTGCCAAATGAGGCGCATCACCTGATTGCCGAGCTAGACGATTTTTTTAATGTTCAAGTCATTACCCAAAATATTGATGACCTGCATGAGCGCGCCGGCAGTCAAAATGTCCTGCACCTGCATGGCAATATCCGCTTCGCTAAAAGCTCTGGCCCTCAGGCACAATACACGCAGGAATTGTTTCCCATTGAAGGTTCAGATTTAAACTTAGACACCGATAAGTGCCCTGATGGTTATCCTTTACGGCCGCATGTGATCTGGTTTGGCGAAGCAGTTCCTGCATATGAAGATGCCAGTGTGAGTGTGCAAACGGCAGATATTTTTATTGTGATTGGCACGAGTCTAGCTGTCTATCCTGTGGCTGGATTGATTCACGAAATCCCTGCCAACTGCCGTGCATTTTATATCGATCCGAAAGCAGATTATCAGCGCGTACCTGAACAGTATCAGCTGATTAAAGCAGGCGCCAGTGAAGGCATGAAAATGCTTTTTCAGCAATTGATTGCGCCATAAAAGCACATTTCAGCATCAGTGTTGATCAAAAAAACGATATCGCCTGCTTCTTTTGCAGGCTTTTTGCTGTTTACAGCCTGTCTAACTTTGCACATAGCCGATAAATCACGGCATACACACGTTTGGCATTCAAATTGCTTAACAGTATTACGTTTTATTAAAAAAGTAATATTGGGGCTTGGTCAGTATGGGTTATGTCGCAAAAGAGCTCAGTCCAAAAAGCAAGCTATTGCTTGGCTTAGGATCATTTTTAATTCCTGTGCTCATTTGGTGTGCAGTGAGTTATTCGCCATTTTTATGGCATCCGCAGGTGCAAATTACTCAGTCTGGCAGTGTACCGTATTTTCAGGTTGATAGCCGTGTAGACAAAGCGGTGTTTTATGCCGAAGCGCAATCTGCGGTCAATGCAGGCGCAGAACCACCGCAAGGCAAACTGGTCAATCCAATCTATCTACCTGCGCCTCATGAAGTTGCAAAGGCATTAGTGACCGCATTTATTACCCCGCCCGCGCAGCCGGATGCCCCATGGTTTCATCAAAGCTTATGGCACAGTATTAAAATTGTGTTCAGCGCTTTTTTTATTGCCTCACTCATTGGTATTCCGCTTGGCATTCTTTGCGGCTTTTCACAAAAAATATCACAACTGACCGAACCTTTTGTGGAGTTTTTCCGCTACTTGCCCGCACCTGCTTTTGGCGCATTGGCAGTGGCTATTTTAGGCATTAATGATGCACCTAAAATTGCCATTATCGTGATTGGTACGCTGTTTCAGCAGATTCTGATTATTGCCAATACCACGCGTATGGTTGACCGCGGCTTGATAGAGGCCGGTTTTACGCTCGGCACCAATAAACTGAAAAGCCTGTTTCATGTGGTGATTCCAGCAGCGCTACCCGACATTTACCGCGACCTGCGTGTCTTGCTGGGCTGGGCTTGGACTTATCTGATCGTGTCTGAACTAATCGGCACGACTTCTGGGATTACATGGTTTATTACCCAACAAGCGCGTTACCAAAACTTTGACAATGTTTATGCTGCGATCCTAATCATTGGGGTGATTGGTTTGGTGTGCGATGTGGTGCTGATGAAACTAGGCCAACATCTATTTAAATGGAAAGCAGGAGCAAAATAATGAACAGCATAGAATTTAATGCCAAAACCTATTTCGATGCAATTTATGCGCGCCCTGTCATTTTAGAAGCGAAAAAACTGACGCAAAGTTTTAAGCACGGTAAAACTGAACGCACCATTCTAAATCAGCTGGATCTAAAGATTCATAAACGTGAATTTATCTGCGTGATTGGCCCCTCAGGCTGCGGTAAATCGACATTTAGCCGAATTGTAGCTGGGCTTGACCCATACAGCAGCGGTGAATTACTGGTCGATGGCCAAGCCATTGAAGGCCCAAGCCCTGAGCGCGGCATGGTCTTTCAAGGCTACACGCTTTTTCCATGGAAAACCGTTAAAGAAAATGTGATGTTCGGCCCGTTAATGAAAGGCGCCAGCAATGCTTCAGCTGAATCTAGCGCCCGTGAATGGATTGATATTATTGGTCTAGAAAAATATCAAGATCAATACCCGCATCAGCTTTCTGGCGGGATGAAACAGCGCGTTGCGATTGCCCGCGCATTGGTCAATGAACCTAAAATTTTGCTGATGGATGAACCATTTGGCGCGCTTGATCCGCATACCCGTCAAAAAATGCAAAAACATTTAATGGATCTTTGGCAAAACATTGATATCACCATTATTTTTGTGACACACGACATGGATGAAGCCATTTTATTGGCAGATCGCATTGTGGCGCTCAAAGCCAATCCCGGTGAAATTAAAGAAATTATTGAGGTCGATTTGCCCCGTCCTCGCAATCCCGAACTGATGCTGACGCCTGAATTTAAACGCCTGCGTGAACGGGTGGATTTCTTGGTGCATGCACAGGAAGACGAGCTAGATCCAGCACTTGAGAATTTACCGAAAATTCCGCGCATGACCCAAGTCAGTACGCATAAATAAATTGGTTCATTTCTTTTGGAATGTAAAGCGCGACAAAATCTTTACTGAATAGAGGCAACATGGCTTTTTTATATCTGACGGTTGCGGTTATTGCAGAAGTTTTAGCGACTGCCGCTTTAAAAGCCAGCAACGGCTTTACTGAACTTGTGCCGATTATTTTTACCGTATTAGGCTATGCCATTGCGCTATTCTTTTTAGGTTTAACTTTTAAAACTATTCCTATGGGATTGGCCTATGCCATGTGGTCAGCTGCCGGCATTGTTTTAATTTCATGTGTGGGCTGGATTGTGTTTAAACAAAACTTAGATCTACCAGCCCTAATCGGTTTAGTATTTATTGTATTGGGTATTGTAATTATTAATATTTTTTCTGAAAGCACAGAGCTTTAAATTTAGTCATCAGCTATTCACCTTAACATGTAATCAAACGATAGCTTTGCTCACAAAGCTATCGTTTTAAAATATTATGTGTGCGCGTAATGCGTAAAAATGGTTATAGCTGCAAATTTAAACTGATATTTAAAAAATAAAAGATTTATGCGCCACAATCCCTGTCATCGCGCCATCACCTACAGATAATGCAACTGAACCGCCTGAACGGGTCTCATCACCGCAAGCATAGATCCCTTTAACATTTGTTTCCTTGGCTGGCGAAGTTTTAATGGCCTCGCCGTATTCATTGCAGTCTATCTCTAAACCTAAATGCTGAATCCAGTTCGATTGCAAACGAGTGACTGTAGAAACAAATAAGCCATCTAATTGAATTCGTTCACCATCTGTAAGTACAACATCACAATGACCCTCAATATGGTCAATTTTACGCGTTTCAATCTGAATTTGACGTTTTGAAAGTTTCGCCAATAGCTCATCATCCAATTGATCTGCACTGATTGCATCATTTAAAAACAGCGTTGTATTGCCCCAATCCGGCAGCATCAATGCCATATGCAACGAATACATACCCGAAACCAACATGCCGATTTCACCTAAATTCAGTTCATAGCCATCACAATATGGGCAGTGATAAACAGATTGCCCCCAACGTTCGGCCAAACCATCAACTTGAGGCAATTCGTCACGTACGCCAGTTGCAATAATCATTTTTTCAGCTTGAATGTGCTGATCACCTGCGATAACTGAATATTTTCCATCAACCGCCTTTACATCAGTAACAGTTTCAGCAAGCCATGAAATCGTTGAATACTTTTCTAGCTGCGCCCTAGCATCTTTTGCGATTGCGCTGGGTGATCGGCCATCTTGCGTCAAAAAATTATGTGAATGTTCAGCAAAACGGTTACGGCGCTGCCCTGCATCAATAATTAAAACACGGCGGCGTGCACGTGCTAAAGGTAAAGCAGCAGAAAGCCCAGCATAACTGCCGCCAATAATCACAACTTCATAATTCATATTCATAATGGCCTATATGTAACTTTTGAAGTTACCATATCATTTAATATGCGTATAAGAAACTTTTAGTGTTACAATCTATCAATTCCCCCAATAATCTATTTCCTCATGCGCAAAGACAGTAAACTTTCACGAATGCTGCATGTCCTGCTGCATATGGCACGTGAAAATAAGCCTTTCACTTCAGATCAGATTGCCGAAATGCTGGAAACAAACCCTGTTGTAGTGCGTAGAACCATGTCTGGCTTAAAAAAACATGGATTTGTTGATTCTGAAAAAGGCCCAGGTGGCGGCTGGAGTTTGATTAAACCCCTGCATGATATTTCGCTGTATGACATTTACCTTGCTGTCGGTGAACCTTCTATTTTCGCCATTGGCAATGAAAATATGCAGCCAGACTGTCTGGTAGAACTGGTGGTCAATCGAGCGCTTGATCAAGCCTTTTTTGAGGCACAAGAGGTGCTTATCAAGAATCTCAAAGCCACACAATTAAATCAATTGGCACATGATTTTCAAATTGAATGGAATCAGCAGATGAACGTGAAATAAAATAAATATATCTGCAAATTTGTTTCAATTTTAAGCCGCTGTACTGAATCTAACTCAGCTCAAACTTAGAAAAAATCAGCATATTCGAGCTTTGAAATGTCTATGAATTGCTAAAATATAAGGTTTAGATTTAAACCTTACGATTATGATGTCTAACAAACTTGAACGTCAGAAACTGACTCTCCCAGCAGGTCATGATAAGCTTTTACTACACTCTTGCTGTGCGCCCTGTTCTGGCGAAGTGATGGAAACGTTAATTGAATCTGGTATTGATTTTTCAATCTTTTTTTATAATCCCAATATCCATCCTGTTAAAGAATATGAAATCCGCAAAGAGGAAAATATCCGCTTTGCAGAAAAGCATAATATTCCGTTTATAGACTGTGACTACGACACAGACAACTGGTTTGAACGTGCTAAAGGCATGGAAAATGAACCTGAAAAAGGCATCCGCTGCACCATGTGTTTTGATATGCGCTTTGAGCGTACGGCACTGTATGCAGCAGAACATGGCTTTAGCCTAATTAGCAGTTCATTGGGTATTTCACGCTGGAAAAATATGAAACAGATTAATGACTGCGGTCATCGTTCAGCTTCACATTATGAGGGAATTAGCTATTGGGACTATAACTGGCGTAAAAATGGCGGTGCGGTGCGCATGCTGGAGATCAGTAAAAAAGAAGAATTTTATCAGCAGGAATACTGCGGCTGTGTGTATTCACTGCGTGATACTAACCGCTGGCGCATGAGCCAAGGCCGTGACCGTATCAAACTTGGCGTAAAGTTTTATTCCAATGCGATGGATGAGGAAGATTAATCCCGTTCACTTAAGCTTCTGTCGCCAAATACCAATTTTTCCAAGAGCTGGTACCGCGCACCTCAATAGGTACAGCTGGAATCAGCTTTTCTTTTAACACCTGTGTTTGCTCTACCGCTTTGGCAATCCGCGCTTTTACGGAATGAATGCATTCACGGTCACCAAATTCACAGCGGTCCAGGCTTGTACCGCCGCATGGTCCATTGGCTAAACCTTTGGGGCATGTTTCTGGACAAATATATAAGGTATCGCCCAAACGGCACTGTCCGCAGCTTTCACAGCCTACAACACCATG
This sequence comes from Acinetobacter bouvetii DSM 14964 = CIP 107468, assembly GCF_000368865.1. Classification (GTDB taxonomy): domain Bacteria; phylum Pseudomonadota; class Gammaproteobacteria; order Pseudomonadales; family Moraxellaceae; genus Acinetobacter; species Acinetobacter bouvetii. Next base: position 156,230 of record NZ_KB849727.1, on the reverse strand, counting down.
CTTACTGATATATTCGGTTTTCAGTAAAGTTTTGGCAGCCGGCCTGCGCTCCCAAAATGGTGAGTTGAAAATAAATCGTCCGATGCCTTTAGCAAACTTTGAATCAAACAATGCATCATGCATGAAATGCAGATGATGATATTTAATGAGTTGACTGGGCGATGGCGGGCGTGAAAAAAAGCTCAATTCAGGCTGGAACTCCTTGCCGCTTTCTACCCGCCATAACGCCTTCCACAGTTTTTCGAGCGCATTCAAATCCAAATTGCGATATTGCTCTACATAACTTTCCAGCAAGGCCTGCTCTTCTGGCTTATGACAGGCAGATAAATCAATACCAGCAAACCCCAGCTGTTTGCAGATTAATATCTGCAAAGCACAGCGTAGATACACACGCTCAGAAAGTCCTGCCCGCTTTTCTTCTTCTAAGACATTCAGCATATGCGGCGTAATGACTATACCCGCCACTTTATGCTTCAACATAAATTTAGCGCGAGCCAAACTAAGCGGCATCACGCATGCGAGGATTTTCTGAGCATAGTGATGCTGTGTTAAAAATGCCTGAGCCTGCTTGAGCGCCTCAATGTCATAGCCCAATTGGGTAATGATAAAATCTGCGCCAGCTTTAATTTTTTTATGCAGTTTTAAATACTGTGCATCACGTTCAGCTTCGGCATATTTAAATGGATTAAATGCTACACCAATACAGAAACCGCCTGCTTTTTTCGCGGCCATGACGGCATTCACAGACTCTAAATAGCGGCTGCGTTCTGCTGTATTTTCCCCATTCTGATGCTCTTTGAGCTTATCACCTGTCAGCAATAGCAGATTTCGGATATTGGCAGCACGTGTTTGTTTTAAAAAAATTTCAAAATCCTGAATATCTCTGCCTTTACCGGCAAAATGCAGAACTTTTTCTACTTCTAATGGATATCGCTTACTGGCTTCAAGTGGCGCCATATCATGGTCTGAATGTACACGGTCAGCTAAAGTCATCACTGCAGGATAACCTGCAAATTGCGTTTTTGCTGGAAAAATCTCGTTCAATGAAGTGAGATATTCAACCAAAATACAGAATTGGTTTTGCTGAAAATAGGAAGATAGCAACGACATAAAGCGGTAAAAATCTAATATAAGTTTCTAGAGGCCAATTATTATAGAACCAGCCCCGCATACATTCATATTGCTTTTTTATATTTTAATACTGCACTGATCATTTTTATTTGCGTTAACAAATTCTGCTGAGCAAGATCATAAAAATACAGTGCCCAATTACACTATTTACAGCACCAATTTTAAATATAACTGAAGTTCACCCGCTCAAAAATAGAAAAGCCCTATATGCATAGAGAGATATTTCTATTTTCGAGCTTCATAAAATTTATTTCACTTCTTCAACTAAAACAGGATATATAGCGCCGTCTACGTCCATTTCTGTTTTATAAATGCCATTTTCAACATTAAATTTATTGACGCGATAACTTGATCCATAGATTGAGTCCAAACCAATTCCTTTTTTAAAAACCTGTTTATTGGCTGCTAAATCCAGCAAATATGTACCGCCTATAAACTGTTCATATTGTGCTGGATCGACCCCAACACGTGCGGACATAATTTTTACTGCATCTGCATGTGTTGCTGGATCATTAATGTAATGAACGGTTTTATCCCAAACTTGAATGACCTTTTTCCATTCTTCTTTATTGGCGGCTAAATGCGTCATATTTACTGTAAGCGTGTCATAAATCAATCCAGGTTTATCTTTTGAACTATAAATAATTTTTGAACCTGCTACGGCTTTCAGTGCCTGATTTGCCACAGGCTGCCAGACCGCAATAGCAGCAACATCGGGGCTTGCAAATACTTGCGGCAGCTCATTAGTCATTGTATTTACAATTTTCACATCCTTTGCAGCAATCTTCGCATCTGCAAGCGCTGCAGACAGCAGCAAATGATCAACCAGTCCTTTTTCAACGGCTATGCTTTTTCCTTTTAGATCACCAACACTGTTAATGCCTTGTTTAGCAATAATGACATCATTACCCGCAGAATAGTCAGTGGCCATAATCATGACACCTTTTGTACCGCCAGAAGCAGTAACGAGGTTATCACCATTACTCACAAGAACTGCATCTAACTGATTCGCAGCAAATGCAGACAGCGATGCTGAGTAGTCAAACCATTTAAAATCGACATTTAAGCCAGCTTCCTTTAACCAGCCTTTTTCAATGGCTACTTGCCATGCCACCCATCCAGGCCAATCACTATAGCCAATCGTAATTGGCTTTGAGGCTGCTGTGTTTTCAGTGTTAATATTTGGCTCGGGTATTTTGGCTGTATTGTCACAGCCACTTAGAAATATAGCAGTAACGATTGATGAAGATAAAATTGCTTTTTTAATCATGACGCTATTTCCCCTATGCCAGAGCATTTGAATTTGGTATTGGTCGATTGAATAGATTGGATATACGCGCGCCAGCCGCCAAAATGGCTGATCTCTACGGCACCTTCTAAAGCATAACCTTCGCAAATAAAGCCTTTGACCCAGCTGCCGTCAGCCAGCTGCACATTGCCGATCCCTAAGGGTGCTGGAACTTCCGCCACAATGTGACCGAAATTGGCGAAAGGAATCTCCCAAACTTCCACATCAATGGCTTGACCGCCTTTGCTGGCGTACTGCAGGCCCGGTTTTGGCGGTGCAGTGCTTTTCAAGGCATATAATTTGTAATTTGGTGCTGTTTTAGTGGCTTTGAGCAAGGTGCCGCAGCGTGTGCTTAACTGGAAATTTAATGGCATGCCTGACAAATGCGCGCCGACAACGGCTAATTTAACTGAGTGCTGTGAGCTTATGCCTATTGATTTTTCATAGCTTTGGCTAGAAGTGCCTAACGGTAAATTCACCGCTTTCTGCCAAGTTTGCGCAAAACTTGCTAAAGCCTGATCCATCCATGCAGGCGCTATAAATGTCACCCCTGTCGGCAAGCCATCCGCCCGAATGGCATTTGGCAGCGCAATAGCAGATAAATCAGCAAAATTCACAAAATTGGTATAAGCGCCCATGTGGCTGTTTTTCGCTATCGGGTCAGCTTCAACCTCCGCGATGGTATAAATCGTCGGCGCCGTCGGCACCACTAAGGCATCAAAAGGCTCCAGCGCAAGGTTAATTTTTCGGGCCAAATCTGCACGCTCATATTCGGCCTGCATAGCATCGACAGCACTGAACTGATCCGCCTGTGCAATGATTTTTGCAATCACGGAATGGCAGTGTTCACGCGTCACTAGGCTTTCAACAGCAGCGGTGCGCTCGGCTACCCAGGACTTGCTGTATAAGGCTGAAGCCAATTGATTAAAGACCCTAAAATCAATGGCTTCTACACTGTAACCTAATACTTTTATACGCTCTACAGCAGCTGCAAATGCCTTTTCAGTTTCAGCATCGCCATAAAATTCCAGCTGCGCAGGTATGGCAATTTTGCCTTTAGAGAATTGTGTTGGCACATTCGCTGGATGCGGACGTGAATATTCATCCGCCGCATCAAAACCTTGCATGACTTGCGCTGCTTGCCATGCATCGTCTACTGTTAAAGCAAAAATCGAAATCACATCAATCGTCCGGCAAGCTGGAATTAACCCCGCAGTTGAAAACCAGCCTTTGGTTGGCTTTAAACCCACAATATTGTTGTGTCCTGCCGGCACTCGGCCTGAGCCTGCAGTATCCGTTCCCAAACTAAACGGCACCACACCGTTTGCAACAGCCACTGAAGAACCTGAGCTTGAACCGCCGCTGATATATTCAGGATTAAAACTGTTTTTCACTGCGCCGTATGGTGAACGCACACCAACAAGCCCTGTTGCAAACTGGTCTAAATTGGTTTTGCCTAAAACAATGGCCCCAGCTGCTTTGAGCTTGGCTACAACAGCTGCATCTGTTTCCGCTAAATACGCGGCTTCTTTACAGGCAGCGGTGGTGTGAAAACCTGCGACATCAATATTGTCTTTGACTGCAAAAGGCACGCCGTATAAAGGCAAATCTGCAGAAGGCTTTTCTGCTAAAGCCTCAAACTGCGCCTGTAGCTGCGCTTCATCTGCAATTTCAATCCAAGCATGGTCATCGTTTTGAATGGATGCGGCATAGGCTTTTAAGTCTTGCAGCTGAATGCTGCCTGAAGCATAAGCCTGTTTCCAGTCTTGTATCGTCCAAAGGTCTTTCACAACTTCTGCTCCTTCAATGCTTCGTTTTGCGGAATTGGCGGCATGACGGCATTCATCAATTCCAAATGCCCTTTGGTCACACCTTTTAAGGCTATAAAGTGCTGGCTGATGGCTTTCAGCTCTGAACTGAGCCCTTGCAAGATCATGACCTCTAAAATTTTTTGATCATCCAGCTGAATGTGCAGCGAACTCACCACTTGTTCTAAAAATTGCTGCTGCAAATCTAAAAGCTGGATACGCAGCGCTGTAACGCTGGCGTCATACAGCAAAGTAAAAGTGCCCACCATCACTGCGTTGCGCTGTTCCTGATCAGCAATCAAATGCTTATTGATCATGTCAACAATCGCCTGCGAACGGCTTTCGTAATGCTGATCGACAATCTTCTGATCCAGCGCATCGACTGTTGCTTCCGGCACGGTAATGCTGATCCGCGCCAATTTTTGCTTAGGCATGGCGCTTATCCTTTTTTGCTCTCTTGTTTGATATATAAGCCAGCGCGGGCGCTCAGCAGTTCAATAAAAAAAGCCTTAAACAATTGCAGGATTTTTGCTGAATTAGCATGGTTCATATGCATCTCACGATTGAGTAATACAAAATGTTGGTTTAGTAATATCAATAGAAATGCAGAATCTGTGCCAATCTGAAAACTGATCTTTCAGCTGGGTTCATGCGTATTTGGAATAAATTTGAGCAAAAGGTGTGCATGCAGCTGCACATGAACGGGCACGCTGCACCAAGGAGGCATTTTTATAAAATAGCGCTAAAGACTGTCACGATGAAAAATAAACTGCGCCGGATAACCAAGTGAAACGCTTTGCGCATACAGCATAACGAAAACATCATTTATACTGATGAAAAGTTTCCCTGCCATTTTGCCGCTTATGAAATATTTCAGATGCGCCGTATGCTCGAATCAAGTGTTTTTTGCCAATTCACACTGCGTGAAATGCCAAACAGCACTGGGCTACATTGCCTCTGAAAAAGACATGGGCTGCTTTACAAAGCACAGCGACACCTTGTGGCTCGCTTTAAATCATGAGCTGCAAGACAAACGCTATAAGCCCTGCTATAACTATCAGCATCATCAAGTGTGCAATTGGATGGTTCCTGCAAACAGTCACGAAATATACTGTGAATCGTGCTTGCTGACCCACACCATTCCCAACTTAGACAATCCAGATCATGTGGTGTACTGGGCACGCTTAGAGCACGCAAAGCGGCGGTTTCTCTATTTAATGCAGCGGCTGAATATTATGCCTCGCCCTAAACGCAGCGATGATGACCGTTTGGGACTGCGCTTTGACTTTTTAATGCCCACAGAAAACACTCCGGTAATGACAGGCCATGCCAACGGTGTAATTACGCTGAATGCCAGTGAAGCTGATGTCATTTACCGTGAAACGACCCGCATTAAGATGGGTGAAAACTACCGCACGCTGCTCGGTCATTTCCGCCATGAAAGCGGGCATTATTATTTTGACCTGATGAAAGATGCACATCCTGAATTGATTGATGAATTCCGTGCTCTTTTTGGGGATGAACGCCAAGACTACAATGAAGCGCTGAAACGACATTATGAAGATGGCGCGCCGCGCAATTGGGATGAATCCTTTGTCAGCTCTTATGCCAGCACGCATCCTTGGGAAGACTGGGCGGAAACATGGGCGCATTATCTGCACATGATGGATACCCTGGAAACGGCATATCATGCAGGCTTGGTGATTAAAACCGATAAAATGGGTTTAAATAATTTAGAACTGAATGAAAATCCAATTGGCGCTCAGGATTTTGATTTGCTGCTGCAGCATTGGTTGACACTGACATTTAACTTAAATGCATTAAACCGCAGTATGGGCTTAGAAGACGCCTATCCTTTTACCTTATCTGCTCCTGTATTAGAAAAACTTAGATTTATTCATCATAAATTGCTGCATATTGCCTTTAATCATCAGCAGACCATCCATACTGTTTAGCGTATAAACAAAAGCTGAGCTTGAAGGATTTAACTCACAGCCATTTATACATACAACTTCATCATTCATTCAAATCAGCTGAAGCATTTATTTTATAATTGATTAAAATAGTCCAAAGATTGATGAGCCTGTTTTATGCTGACTTCTGTACAAACCCGCCTAGGCCTGATTGCATTTTTTAGCCTCAGTGTGCTTTCAGGCTGCCAGCTGGTCAAATTAAAAGAAAATAAACTCAGCTCTTCTTTGCATAATAAAACGGACAATATTCTAACTGATCAGCGGCTCAGTTCATCCAGCTTGCAATTACTGCAGCTCGTGAACGAAAACAGCCAAAGCTGCCTTCAACAGTTAGACAGCTGTATTTTAAAACTGCGCAGCAATGAAACTTTAGATGAAGACCAAGTTTATGCGGCTGCCAGTGAGCTGTATATGGCGCGGGCTTTAAACGCAGATAGAAATAAGCCCTGCGCGCAAGAGTTAACACTGAACAAAAGTAAAAGAGATGCCATCAAGATTAAAGCCTGTTTAGACCAGCAGCTGTCTGATTTTGATTTAAGCCTGCGCTACAGTTATGTTTATTTATTTAAAATGCCGCAAGCGCCAGAATCGCGCTTATTTGACTTGCGTCAGGGACAAGTCCGAACTTTTTATAATGTAGCCCTTTCGCGCTTAATTACGACTGCGCATAGGCGTTTCAATTTTAATGAGTTTCCTGAACAGCTTATGCTAGGCTCATCCATGTACAGCATCAACTTTCAGCACTATCCAGCGCTCGAACATGCTGAAATTGAAAAACTGCGTTCCAGCTATAATGATCATTTTTCTGGCTTAACTGCCATTAACCGTCAGGAAGGCATTGGTTCAGAATTTGCTGTCGTTAAAAAACGAAGCGATACTTTAAGTTCGCAATCCTTTATTTTAGACCCTGAACAATATTTTAAGCATAAGCCCAATCCCAATATTCATCCTGCGCGATACCTTTCAGTGAGCGCTATTGCAGTGCCTAGCCCGCAAAGCAGCATCGCTGACATTTTGTCTGCGCAAGCGCCTATTCAAATTCAGCTATACAACCCAAATCAGTACAAAACTGCTGAAATTGAATCCCGCCCTTATACCTTGACTGCTAATTATTCTGCACCATATGGGCTGTGGCTGTCCGAAAATAAATTAGGTCAGTCCGGTTACTGGACCTTATTGAATAAAGATGAAAATCTGCGCATGCCGCATGTTTTTATGCTTGAGCCTTATCAGCCGAATAAAAAAGTTATTGTGATGATTCACGGTTTGGCAAGCAGCCCAGAAACATGGATTTCATTAACCAATAATATTATGGGCGATTCAAAACTGCGTGAGCACTATCAAGTCTGGCAGGTATTCTATTCGACGAATATGCCTATTGCAGAAAGCCGTTTTCAAATCAATGCACTATTAAAACAAGCATTTAAGCAAGTACAGCCCAATACACCCTCTGCACGGGATGCTGTTTTAATTGGCCACAGTATGGGCGGTATTATCAGCCGCCTGCTGGTGAGCGATGCTGATATTTCTGCACAAGCCATTCCATTGATGAACTATGAGCAAAATACGCAGCTGCAGCGAAATCCTATTATTCGTGAACGCTTTATTTTTAAGCCTTTACAGCCAATAAGCCGTGTAATTTTCATTGCAGCGCCACATCATGGCACGGACTATGCCGACCGCTGGTTTACCAATTTGGCAAAAAAAGTTGTGGTCCTGCCTTTAAGCTTTTTAAATGATGTCAATGTCCATATTCCGAATGCTAAAAATTCTACAGCAGGTTTGGTTAAATCTGGCCCAGCGGATTTAAGTCAAAAATCCCGGTTTATGCTGCTGACGTCGAATATCATGCCAAGTCAAAGCATCCCTTATCATTCAATTATGGGAAATCAAACTAAAAGTACAGATCTAAGCCAAATGTCAGATGGTATTGTTCCCTATACAAGTTCTCATTTAGAGGGTGCGGTGTCTAAAAAGGTTTTCCATGGTGGACATTCAATCCATGAGTCTCCAGATGCTATTTTAGAATTGAGACGGATTCTGAGAGCGCATTTAAATAAATAGTCGAACTTTTTAAGCGCGTTTTTTGTAAACTCGAGGTCGTAGGTCATTTAGTCTTACCTTTACAGTTTCTTCAGTCTCTGTTTCGTCGGCAAGTTTCAGTAGTTCCTTGTCTTCAATCAGATTCATTGCGTTCATACATATCCTCAGGAACACAATAGAATGCTGGGTTATTACAGTTGAGGATGGCAACTGCTTCACCAAAGCCGTTATTTACCACTTCCATTGGATTCTTTTTGAGGTCGGAAACGCTTGCGACACAGCGTGTATGGATAATATTGTTCAATGTTCTAGATATGTAAACAATAGTCAAATGATAACCAATTTAAAGAGCTTTCATTTGGTCTTTTGATATATTGCGAAATAAGGTTTATAGTTAATTAATAAAAACTTAACTCAATTAAGAAAATTTAGATATGGGAGCTTACGTCTCCACCAAAATCAACAACTATGAAGTTACATGGTCTAAAAATTATTTTGATGAATGGTTTTTTCATAAGAATGATAGGATTCGTATAGTTGATGACAATGGCGAAATTAGCTTTATTGGATACAGAGTAGATTTGCAAACGCTTAAAAATAGATTGGAGTTAGCTGGTTATAATATTTATTCAGCTGAAAAAGAATTAGAATGTTTAATAAAAGAATGGAGAGAGTATTTTAGAGAGTTCATAAAAAATAATGATGATTTAGAACGGATCAAAGTTGCTAATAGTCAACTCCAAATACTCGACAAAATAAACTTCGATTCGTTGTTAAATCTTATTCCTATACTAATAAACAATAGTGAGATTGTTGATCATGAGTTAGCACTTCCATTTAAAGAAATAATTACATATTTCGATGGAGCATTTGTTGAGAGTCTATCAACATTGTTCCCCACGATAAGTACAGAAAACTTGGCAATTGTATTAATTCATATTGAGAATAGTATCGGGTTTTGTGAAGCGGATCTAACAGAACTATACTTGGACGAGCGAATGGATGACTTTTTTGATATAGCTCAAGTACAAAAACAGAAAACTTATGTTTATGAAACCTTTGAACAATCAATTTTAGATTTATATAAGCTAAAAAATTTACAAATAAATAATTCAATTTTTAACAATATGCTTTTAGGTAATGCTGTTTCAGCGATGGAAGCTTATCTCTTTGATACTTTTAAAAGACAGGTAATAGACAAAGAAAGTATTAAAAGACGGTATGTAGAGGTTTACGATAATTTTAATAATAAAGCAAATATAAAACCTGAAAATTTGTTTAATTTTCTAGATAATCTTGACGAAAAAATTTCAAATGAAATAGATAGATTATCTTTTCATAATATAGATTTAGTCAAAGGCTTATATAAAAACATACTTTGTTGTAGCTTTGAAAATAATGACATTAATGAATTACGAAGAATTATTTCTCAGCGTCATGATATTGTTCATAGGAATGGTAGAACTCTATCTGGTGATCAAATTCAGATAACTACTGAATCTTTGGAAATATGCCTAATATGTATATCGAATTTTATAAAAAATATTGATTATCAGATTATCGATAATTTACTTGATGATTAAAAAAACCGTCCTTACGGACGGTCTTTTTATTTCTATCTCATCAAGCCACTGGCGCTAACGTAAACAACACCTGCCCCGTTTTCACCGTTTGCCCTTTTTCAATGGTAATGGCATCTACACGCATACGTTCAGGCGCAATAATTGGAATCTCAATTTTCATCGCTTCAATGACTGCAAGCGTTGCACCTTCTTCCACAATATCGCCTGAAGCGCATTCAATTTTCCAAATTGAACCCGGCATGTGTGATTCTACTGTACAGCCACCGTCAGGAATTTGAATATCGCTATCATCTGTTACAGCATCCAAACTTTCAGACATATATTCAGCCAATCCGGCTTCATGCCAGCGGCGGCGTTCTGCATCAAAATTGGCTTGTTGAACCACCTTAAATGCCGAAATAGATTCTGCATTTTCAGTGAGGAAATCATTGTATTCTTTAAGATTCAGTACACCTTCTTCAATACGCAGTTTTAAGCGGCCTGCTTTAAAGTCCTCACGCATCTGCATCAGTTCAGTTTCAGACACTTCATAAAACTTAATTTGATCAAAGAAATGCAGCAACCACGGCATGCCTTGTTCAAAATCAGGGTTTTTGCGGTAGCGGCTCCACATTTGTGTAGTACGGCCCACAAACTGATAACCGCCTGGACCTTCCATGCCATACACGCACATATAGGCGCCGCCAATGCCGACCGCATTTTCAGGTGTCCATGTCCGTGCAGGGTTATATTTTGTGGTCACTAAACGCTGACGCGGATCCAGCGGTGTCGCTACAGGCGCACCCAAATACACATCGCCCAAGCCCATGACCAAATAACTTGCGTCATAGACCACATCTTTCACGGCTTGTTTGTCTTTTAAGCCATTGATACGGCAGATAAACTCGATATTGTCCGGACACCATGGCGCATCAGGGCGTACCGTTTGCATATAGCGTTCGGTCGCAAGCTGTGTTTGAGAGTCTTCCCAAGCCAGCGGTAAATAGACGGTACGTGAAGGCACTTGCATTTCCGTCACATCAGGCAAGCGTTCTTCAGCGACTTGCAGCAGACGCAATAAATCCAATTGATCAAGCTGGGTCGAATCAAAATGAATTTGCAAAGAGCGGATACCCGGCGTCAGGTCAATGATGCCTTGAATGTTTTGTTCTTTCATCCACTGCATTAAGGCATGAATACGGAAACGCAAGTTTAAGTCAAGCACCAGCTCTCCATATTCCACCAGCATGTAGTTGTTGCCGGCAGGACGGTACACCACATCCGGCGCGCCATTTAAACCTTTCAAGGTATCTAACACTGCATTTTCAAGCGTTGACGTTTCAGCCGTAAATGCTTCATCAAATTTGACATTTGAACAATCAGCCGCACCCAGCATGGCATGATATTTTTCATTCAATATTTTCGCTTGGCTGTAACTCACTGGAATAAATTTAACTTTATCGCCTGCTTTCAGCTGGCCGAGTTTCCAAAGTTCAGAATGAATCACCACCGCAGGACAGACAAAACCGCCTAAGCTTGGGCCATCTGGCCCGAGAATAATGGGCATATCACCTGTAAAATCAATTGCGCCAATCGCATAGGCATTGTCATGAATATTGGAGGGATGCAGCCCTGCTTCACCGCCGTCAATACGCGCCCATTCCGGTTTAGGGCCAATCAGGCGAATACCTGTGCGGCTTGAGTTAAAGTGAATCTCAAAAGTATTTGCAAAGAAAGCATCGATGTCGTTTTTGGTAAAGAAATCAGGCGCGCCATGCGGGCCATACATCACTGCAATTTCCCATTCATGGCTGAATGATGGCACTTGTTCACGTGCAAGTATTTTGACGTCATCCGATGTAAAAGCCGTAATGGGAAGCATATCTCCAATCAGCAAGTTACGCCCTGCATGACCGCCAAACTGGCCTAGAGTAAAGGTTGCTTGTGAGCCTAAATATTCAGGCACGTTTAAGCCGCCTTTAATCACAATATAGGTACGGCAGCCTGTGGTGATTTTGCCGCATTTTAAAATTTGACCTTTGCGTACATTCAGTGTTTGCCACATCGGTACAGGCACACCATCCAAGGTCGAAGGCATATCACCGCCAGCCAGTACAATTTGACTGCCACAATGGAATTTCAAGCTTGGCCCTTGCAGCGTACATTCGAGGCCTGCGGTATTTGGAGCATTGCCTAAAAGCTGATTCGCCGTATTGAGTGACAATGGATCAATTGCGCCGGATGGCGGTACACCGACATCCCAGTAGCCCAAACGGCCTGTCACATCTTGCACGGCCGTTTGAATGCCTGCTTGCAAGACTTCAATCTTTTGGGTTCTCCACTCGAAAGTATTTAAAAAAAGTGTGGTTTGCATACCCGCTTTAAACACATCACAGTCGATAATGTTTTGCAGATATTCAAGATTGGTTTCAATCCCTGCCACTTGGGTTTTCGCCAATGCATCCGCCATGGCTTGAATCGCTGATTGACGATCATCCGCTGTGACAATGATTTTGGCAATCATCGGGTCATAAAATGACGATACATTTGAGCCGGTTTCTACCCACGTTTCATTCCTCGCATTGCCATCAAACTCAACAAAGGTAAGCAAACCGGCACTTGGCTGAAAGTTTTTAATCGGGTCTTCAGCATATAAACGTACTTGAATGGAATGGCCTTTCGAAACCAACTCTTCTTTCGGTGCAGTCCATACGCCTGCTGCCAAAGTCACCATCCATTCAACCAGATCGACACCGTACACTTGCTCCGTCACGCCATGCTCAACTTGCAGGCGGGTGTTCACTTCCAAGAAGTAGAATTCTTGCGTGTCGGTATCCATGACAAATTCAACAGTCCCTGCCGAACGGTAGTTCACTGATTGCATCAGCTGAATGGCAATGCTTTGGATATATTCACGCTGTGCAGCGTCTAAATGCGGTGCAGGAGTTTCCTCAATGACTTTTTGATTGCGGCGCTGTACTGAACAATCCCGCTCGCCAAGTGCCAATACTAAACCATTGCCATCACCAAAAATTTGCACTTCAATATGGCGCGCATTCTGCACAAATTTTTCCAAGTACAAGCCAGCGTCTTTGAAGTTGGCTTGCGCCAAATACGATACCGTGGCATAGGCATCTTTCAGCTCCGTTTCATTCCACACCAATCGCATGCCAATGCCGCCGCCGCCTGCAGTGCTTTTCAGCATGACTGGGTAGCCAATACGGGAGGCTTCGATCAATGCTTCAGCTTCATCCGCCAATAAACCGCTGCCTGGCAGCAACGGTACATCAGCTTGAATGGCCAGCTCGCGCGCCGTATGTTTTAAGCCAAATTCACGCATTTGTTTCGAGTTTGGGCCAATAAAAGCAATGCCTCGCGCATCGCACAGATCACAGAATTCTGCATTTTCAGATAAGAAACCATAACCCGGATGAATCGCTTGCGCGCCAGTTTGTTTGGCAACAGCTAAGATTTTCTCTACATTTAAATAGCTTTGGCTGGCAGGCGCTTCGCCTATATAAACCGCTTCATCGGCCAAAGTAACATGCAGCGAATCACGATCCGCTTCCGAATACACAGCGACAGATTGAATACCCAATTTTTTTAGGCTACGAATGACACGGCAGGCAATTGCGCCGCGGTTGGCAATTAAAACTTTGGTTAATGCTGTCATTGCTTATGCCTCCACGCCTTCATGCACCACCAACTGAATCGGTGTCGGGTTATAGCCGCTGCATGGATTATTCAGTTGCGGACAATTTGAGATCAATACAATCAGATCCATTTCGGCTTGAATTTCAACAAATTTACCCGGTGCAGAAATGCCGTCATCAAACTTTAAAGCGCCTTCTGCTGTAACAGGCACATTCATAAAAAAATTAATATTTGGACCGATATGGCGCACATTTAGCCCATGTTTTTGTGCGACAGGATTTTTTGCCAAAGCATACATAAAATTGTTGCGGCAGCTGTGCATCGGGTACTTGTCCTGCGCATAGCGGACCGTATTGCTTTCACATGAACATGCACCGCCTAAAGTGTCGTGACGGCCGCAGTTGTCATCATTAATCAGGGCAATCGGCTGACCAAAGTTGCTGTACAGCATCGTGCCTTTTTCAAGGTAAATTTGCTGATTGATGGCCAATGTATCTGTTGCGCTGTAACGCTCATCTGGGTTTGAAGCGGAGATAAATAAGGTATCGACGGCCTGATTGCCTTCAAGGTCAATAATGCGGAAGTACTGGCCTTTTTTTACTTCGCACATCCAAGACTCGCCAGCAGGACATACTTCGTTCAATACGGCTGTTTCAAACTGATTTTTTAAAATATGGGTTAAAACTGTCATGATCTTGTTCCTGCCTTAGATATTTGAAAGTGCGTAGTAACGGGCATTGTTTTGAAATGCGCGCTGATTTTGCGGACAAGAATCACGGCAGATGTCGCTTTCACCTAAAGCATTGGCTTTGAATAAAGACAATTGAATATCCGATGGCGTATAAGCATCACTGCAATCTAGGCCATGCGGCGCTGCAGACAGGAATACTAAACAATCCATCTCAAAGCGCAGTTCAATCACTTGATCTGTATTGTCTGATAAGACATAAGAGAGTTCGCCTGCATCATTGGGCGTCACTTTGGAAAATAAATTTACGGTTGCACTTAAATCGGTTCGGCTGAGTGCGAATTTCGCCATTTCAACTAACAGGCCATCCAGGCCGCTTTGATACATCTCATTGCGCGCATCCTGAAAAGCGCATATGCCAAATTGTTTTGCAATTTGCTCAGGCCGGCTGGCACCGCAGAACGTATCGCTCCAAGCATGATCATCTTGAACAATCGATGCCATTGCCCGGCCCAAGTCTGAATACAGCACATTGCCTGCCGTGAGATAGGCAGTATGCTGACCTTTTAAACTGTCAGGCATGTTGTAGCGTTCTAATTTATCTTCAGCATTGACACAGAACAGTGAAACATTGGCATTTTCACTTAGCGCTTTAAGCTGTAACACTGCGCCTTTTTGAATCCGCCCAGACCAATGATGCCCGCCCGGCAAAAGCTCAGTCCACAGTATTTGATTATTATGAAAGCCGCCCATGCTATATGACCTCTCTAAGGTTAAGTTTTCAACCTCCCGGGCTTTTATCCCTCCGTGTAGCTCAATTGAGCCGTGAACTCTCGGTCACAGCCGCAGTATGTTTAAAATGACAATACTGCCGGAACCCTAGATCACTTTATATCTGGATAGGTAAATGCAAATGGCGTGCCAGCTTAGTATTACGATTTTGTGCATTTGTAATACTAAAAATTGATTTTTATTGTGCAAATTCAGTGCAAATTAAAACTGCACAAATAAAACTGCACCAAAATTAAAAAATCCCAGCAAATGCTGGGATTGAATCAAGCAGAATGATGAGTTCCACTTTCAGATAGAAAGTATGCGCTGCATCTTGCAAAAACGGCTATTTCACTAAAATTTCATGAAACATATGGCGCAGCCACTGATGGCTGGTTTTATGATGGCAAGACATGTGCCAATACTGTTTTACACCATAAGTTGGAAATGCAATGGGCGCTTCAAAAATTTTTAAATTGCCACGTGAAAGCAGAACTTCACTGAGATAATAAGGAACCGTGGCAATGGCATCGGTATCCTGTACAACCAGCCCAACGCCTAAATAGCTGGGCAAACGCATTAAAATATCGCGTTTTAACTCAAGATTAAGCAGCTCATTTTCTATATGGTAATGCCCCATGCCAGCATCAATATCAATATGCAACTCACTCAGATACTGCTCTTTGCTAATGGTATCGCCAGTTAACCGCGGATGATCCTTCGCCGCGATCACCACATAATACTGCTCAAACAGCTTCTGCTGGTAAAAGCCATTTTCTAAATGCGGCAAGAAACCCAGCGCCAAATCAATTTCACCATTCGCCATTTGATAGCTGGTTTCTGTCGTGATTGGCCGTACATTTAAGCGGACATGCGGCGCATTGGCTTTCAAATATTGAGTAATTTTTGGCAGCAGCACCAAATGAGAAACATCGGTCATGGCCAAAGTGAACTGCTGATGGGAAATAGCCTGATCAAAATCAATCGTGAAATTATTGATAATTTCGACTTTGCTCAGCGCTTCACTGACCAGCGGAAATAATTGCTTGGACAATTCTGTCGGCACCATTTCATTGCCGATGCGTAAAAAAAGCGGGTCGTTATAATGCTGACGAATTTTATTCAGGATATTGCTGACCGTCGGCTGGCTCATTTTTAAGTGATCTGCCGCTGCAGACACGCTTTTAAATTTATATACGTAAAAAAAGATACTGAGTAATTTACAGTCCAGTTCAAACACGAAAGATAATTTCCTATTTTTCAAATATTAAGGCAATTAATCCATTAAATGGCAATAGATAAACACGTCCTAGGCTTAAATAGTACTGCGAAAGGTCCAAATTTTCTAGAGCAGTTATTCTAGTTCCGCCTATTCAGCCATTTTTTATGCGCTTGCTGTGCAACTTGAAAATCACTATCTTTACAGCTATGAGCAGGCCAGCTTTATTTAAATGGCGCAGCAACGCATAATTGACCTGAATTCTGGCTGGACATTGATATATGTTGCACAATAAAAAATTAGTTTGTTTCGATTTAGACGGCACGCTGATTGATTCAGTTGGCATTTGGAATCAAGTCGATGCCAGACTGATTAAAGATTTGTCGGGCCAACTGGAAGATTTAAATGTTATCCAGCAGCAGCGTGATGCACAGCTGAAAAAATTGAAACATTGCGCAGATCCCTATCTAGAATATTGTGGCTATCTAAAAGAAAGATATGGCATTGCGCACTTAAGTAAAGACGAAATCAAAACCAGACGCTACAGCATTTCTCATCATTTTCTAGATCATGAAATTCAGCTTAAACCGCAAGCCGAAATTTTTGTGCAGCAGCTGCTTCAGCAAAGTATACACACTGCAATTACAACCACAACCAGCTTGAGCAATATTCAGCGCTATCAGCAGAACAACACCCGCATTAACAGTAGGCTGAAATTTGAAAAAGACTTTGACTTAATTTTGACCCGTGAACATGTGCAGAATATCAAACCGCACCCAGAAGTATATTTAAAAGCCATCCAGCATTTTAATGTACAGCCGGAAGAGTGTTTAATTATTGAGGATTCACTGATTGGCATAGAGGCTGCTCACCAGGCAGGCATCGAAGTTGCTGCCATTTATGACCAATATTCAGCGCATGAAATGCCTGAAATTAAAGCCAAGGCGGATTATTTTGTGCAGGATTATGCGGCTTTGCTCAGTTTTTTAAGATAAATCTTTTTAACGTAGCGGATGCGAAATTAGAATATTGAGCCGCGGAAAAGATGCCATGACAATGCGCGGCATCTTTTTATGTATTCATGCCCGTATACATAACATTATTTTGCTTTGGTATAGATTGAGCCTGAACCGATCAAGTTTCCATTTTTCTCATCAATGGCAAAATCAACGGAAGTAGAGCCAGCATGGACTTGCAGCAAACCGGTTTGCCCCACAGATGCAGGCACAGGATTTTTCTTTTCAGTCTTTCCGGTTTGCTTATCTTTTAATGTATTGGTAATTAAATAATTTTCGCCATTTTTGGCAATAACCAATGCGTTTTCAAGTTTAGGATCTTCTAAAGTATTTTTCCACGTGCCTTGATAATCGGGCGCTGGCGCTTTCGTACACGCAGTTAACAGCAGCAGAAGTGTAATACCTGAAAAATATTGAATCAATTTCAAAATGCTGGCCTTAAATCATAAATATTGCGATGCGGTCATTATAGGAATGAATGGTTTGCGCTTAAGCAGCTTCTTGTTGTTCCCGCGTTTCAGCAGCATGAGGTTTGGTTTTACTTTCGCAGCTTCTCTTTTTCTTTTGTGACTTTTTAAATCAGCAAATGGGTTGATTCTGACAATACGAAATGCTGAATCGAATTTCTTATCTTAGGCCTCAGCAACATCGAATGCCAGTCAGCTGCCATGCTGACTGGAGCTAAAGAGATGAAGAGCAGTTTCGAGCTTATGCCGTTCTGCTCATCGTCCCTGTTTCTTCAAATTTTGCATGCCATGACAAGGCTTCTGCAAGAATATGCGGAGTCTGGCCGCCTTTTTCACATGCGCGTTCGAAATAGCTGAACAGTTCGGCACGGTAATCCGGATGTGCGCAGACTTCAATCACTTTACGGGCGCGTTCGCGCGGCGCAAGTCCGCGTAAATCAACCAAGCCCTGCTCGGTCACCACAATATCCACATCATGATCAGTATGATCGGTATGGCTGACCATAGGCACAACAGATGAAATTGCGCCGCCTTTAGCCACCGACTTGGTGACAAAAATGGCGATATGCGCATGGCGGGTGAAGTCACCTGAACCGCCAATGCCGTTCATCATTTTAGTGCCTGTAACATGGGTTGAATTCACGTTTCCGTAAATATCAAATTCCAGCGCAGTATTGATGGCTATAATTCCCAAACGGCGGATGATTTCAGGATTATTGGACAGCTCCTGCGGACGCAGCATGATTTTATCTTTGTATTGATCAAAATTCTTCATAACCTGCGCAGCGCAAGGTTCAGACAACGTCATGGAACAGCCGGAAGCAAATGCCATCTTGCCTGAGTCAATCAGCTGGAAAGTGCAATCCTGCAGCACTTCTGAGTACATTTCCAGATCATGAAAATTGGAATGTTCAAAGCCTGAAAATACGGCATTCGCAATAGAGCCGACACCTGACTGCAGCGGGCCTAAGTTTTCAGGCAAGCGCCCTGCTGCCACTTCACCTTCAAAGAAGGTAATCAAATGCTGCGCAATCGCTAAAGTTTCCGCATCCGGCTCATCCATTTTAAAAGAGGTATCCGGCACATCATTCAAGACAATGGCAGAAATTTTTTCTGAGCTGACGTTAATGCCAATGGTGCCAATGCGGTCACCGGCCTGAGTCAGCGGAATAGGATCACGGTGCGGACGCGCCTTCGGCACATAAATATCATGCACGCCTTCCAGCACCGGGTTAATGGTATTGTCAATTTCCACAATTACATGATCAGCCATTTCAATAAAATTAGCTGAGTTGCCGCATGAGCCTGTCGGAATGATTTGCCCATCTTCGGTAATTGCCGTGGCGGCAATTACCGCAACATTAATGCGCGGCAAATTATGATGACGGATGTTATCTGCCATTTCAGACAAGTGCTGGTCGATGTACATGACTTCACCCGCGTTGATGGACTTCCGCAAACCGGGATCGGCCTGATAAGGATAGCGGCGCTCAATGGCGTGCGCCTCATTCAAGCGCCCATCAATACGGTTGCCCAAACTAGCGCCCGTAGCCAAGGTGATTTTCAGCGGATGTTCTTTTGCATAATCCGCCAAGGCCAGCGGTACTGTTTTTGCTTCGCCTGCGCCGCCAAAACCGCTTAAGCCAACAACCGAACCATCTTTAATTAATTTAATTGCCTGCTGCGCAGACATAACTTTGTCACGCAGAGAGACCAAGCGAATGCGATCTAAACCGTTCATAAAAAATCTCAAAATCAAATATTTATCGTAGTGATCCCAGCGGGCTGAAATCACCGTTTTATTATTGCTTCACGAAAAAACTGCTCAGGCCCAATAAGCCTGAACCTGTATTAGATTAGCTCGACCGCAATTGCTGTCGCCTCGCCGCCGCCGATGCACAGAGCCGCAATGCCTTTTTTACCGCCTGTGCGCTTTAATGCATGAATCAGCGTCACAATAATGCGTGAACCAGATGAGCCCAATGGATGGCCCAATGAACATGCGCCGCCGTTTACATTGACTTTGGCTTCGTCTAAGTTAAAGCCATCAATAGCCAGCATCGTCACCATAGCAAAGGCTTCATTCACTTCCCAAAGATCGACATCCTGTGCATCCCAGCCGGTTTTTTGCAGCACTTTTTCAATTGCGCCTACCGGTGCAATGGTAAATTCTGAAGGATGCTGTGAATTTGTCGCATAAGCTGCCACTTTTGCCAGCGGTTTCAGGCCGCGTTGATTTGCGATTTCTTCGGATGTAATCACCAAAGCAGAAGCGCCGTCAGAAATTGAGCTGGCATTGGCTGCAGTAATGGTGCCGTCTTTTTTAAATGCAGGGCGCAGTGTTGGAATTTTCTCCGGTTTCGCGCTCAAAGGCTGTTCATCAGTATCGACAACTGCTTCGCCTTTACGGTTTTTTACGGTTACAGGCGTGATTTCTTCTTTAAAGAATCCGCCTTGAATAGCAGCAACCGCTTTATTTAATGAATTGATGGCAAAAGCGTCCTGCTGTTCGCGGGTATAGCCTTTTTGATCTGCCATTTCCTGCGCAAGAATACCCATAGAAAGGCCCGTTTCGGCATCTTCCAAGCCTTCCTGGAACATATGATCCGTGGTTTTTCCATGCCCCATGCGGTAGCCTGCACGGGCTTTTTCCAGCAAATACGGCGCATTGGACATTGATTCCATGCCGCCAGCCACCACAATTTCTGCAGACCCCGCTTTAATGGCATCGGCTGCCTGCATCACGGCTTTCATGCCAGAGCCGCAAATTTTGTTAATCGTTGTTGCGCCAGTTGAATCCGGCAAACCTGCCTGACGCATGGCCTGACGCGCTGGGCCTTGCTTTAGGCCAGCAGGCAGCACACAGCCAAAAATCACTTCATCAATATCTGCAGGCTGCAAGCCAGCGCGCTCAACAGCCGCCTTAATTGCAGCCGCACCTAAATCAGGCGCAGTACATGATGAAAGTGAACCCTGAAAACCGCCCATCGCTGTGCGAACACCATCTAAAATTACGATCATTTCTTATGTCATCCTCTTTATACATTTTGTATGCCCCAAGAAGCATAAGCACTTCTTAGGGCTTTTCCATCAAGATTTAAAACATGTGCTCAAACATTAAGATTGAGCGGTAAAATACTCTTCCGGCAGCTGCATGATCAATGCAGAGCCTGCTTTAATGCGCTGCGCGCGCGCAGCTAAATCCGGCAGCACTTTGGCTACGTAATAATCTGCCAGCACCAGTTTATTTTGGTAGAACGGTTCCGGCTTAGATGCTGCCGCTTGGCTGATGCGTGCAAACATATACACAAAGCTGAGCAGGCCCACTGCATGCAGGTAATCTACGGCGACGGCATTGCTGAAATCAGGCGCTGTTTTAGACTGTTCAACAATAAATTGAGTTAAGCCTTCAACATCATTGCATACCTGAATCGTAGCGGCTTTCACTTTAGAATCTGCCATTGAAGCTGCAAATTCACGGATGTCAGCAATATATTCAGCAATAAATGCGCCGCTGCATTTCGTGGTTTTGCGGCCAATCAAGTCAATCGCCTGAACGCCGTTGGTGCCTTCGTAAATCTGGGAAATGCGCAAGTCACGGATGCATTGCTCCATGCCCCATTCACGGATATAGCCATGGCCGCCAAAGCACATTTGCGCTTCCAGCGCAGAATCCAGCGCTTTATCCGTTAAATAAGCTTTAGCAATAGGCGTCAGCAACGCAACCCGGTCATTGGCTTTACGTACAGCCTCTTCATCTGTAGAGAATTTGGTAATGTCCAGCTGCTGGCCCACATACACGGCAAATGCGCGTGATGCTTCATTATTGGCGCGGATATTCAGCAGCATGCGGCGCACATCACCATGCACTAAAATAGAATCGGCTGGCTTTTCAGGTGATTGAACGCCTGTGGCTGAACGGCCTTGCAAGCGGTCTGTGGCGTATTGCGCGGCATTCTGATAAGCAAATTCTGCAGCGCCAATGCCCTGAATGCCCATAGACAGGCGTTCATAGTTCATCATTACAAACATGGCGGCTAGACCTTCGTTTTCTTTGCCTACGATAAAGCCTTTCGCGCCATCAAAGTTCATCACGCAGGTTGCAGAACCTTTAATGCCCATCTTATGTTCAATTGAGCCGGCTGCTACGGCATTGTGTTCGCCGATTGAACCGTCTGCATTGACATTAAATTTTGGCACAATAAACAGTGAAATACCGCGTGAACCCGCAGGCGCGTTTGGCGTTTTTGCCAGCACTAAATGAATAATATTTTCACTTAAGTCATGTTCACCGCTGGTGATAAAAATCTTCGTGCCGCTAATGTTGAATGAGCCATCTGCATTCGGTTCAGCTTTGGTTTTAATAAGGCCTAAATCAGTTCCTGAATGCGGCTCTGTCAGGCACATGGTGCCAGACCATTCCCCTGTATAAAATTTTGGCAGGTACGTTTCTTTTTGCTCTTGCGATGCGCGGTCATTGATAGCCATGCCTGCGCCAACGGTCAACAGCGGGTACAGCATAAACGACGGATTGGTACTCCAAATCATTTCATCTGCCAAAACGGTCAACATTTTTGGCATGCCTTGGCCGCCGAACTCTTCAGAAGCGCCTAAACCCACCCAGCCGCCTTCAGCAAACTGCTTGAAGGCTTCTTTAAAGCCTGCTGGCGTTTTAACTTCACCCTGATGGAATTCTGCACCGCCCGCTTCATCTGCGCTGCGGTTCAAATCCAAAATGACATTTTTAGAAAACTTCGCCATTTCTTCTAAAATTGCATTGGCCGTCGCCATATCAACGTGTGCCAGATTTTCATTGGCTTGCCAGAATTCATCTGCCTTAAACACATCATTTAAAATAAAGTCCATGTCTTTGAGCGGCGCGTTATAAATTGGCATAGTTGCTTCCCTTATACATTGAATGCTGGCTGGTAAATGAAGCCAGCATTTTTAAAAGATAAAAGTATCCCAAATGAAACCTGCGAGGTGATTTCAACTGAATAAAATATGTGAGATTTTGTGTTCAATGTCCGTCATAAATGACCCAAAAAACATTGAAAAAGACCGAAATTCGGTATTTAGTCCCCGACTTTTTAGAACTGCGGTCGGGCAGATAAAAATTGGATAAAGCGGATTAAGCTGACAAATTGATTTTGCATAGAACCGTACATATAAAACCTGAAACCTTGATCAAAAGACCTGTCTGCCGCATTCAAAATGATGAATTCTTGGACATAACCGCTGTTTTTGTGCGCATTGACAATAGAATAAAAAATTTAAAAATGGAATTTTATTTGCTGGAAATGACCTCTAGGGTTCACTTTTCTTGACTTTGCAGCATCACTTATGAAAAACAGTAAAATTCCAATAACTTTCGAGTGTTTATTTTTAAATCAAATTTGAGCATATTGCTCGACCTTAGTGTTATTTTAGATGGGATAGAAAAGCCGTAATCTAAAATTACGTTCTCCATTGATGTATTTGGAACTATAAAGATGACTACAGTACGCCAACAAAATTTTCTAATCCGCAAAGAGAAAATTTTAGCGATGGCAGAAACATTGTTGCTTGATAACCATCAGGATATTACATTAAGTGAATTGGCCAGCGAATTGGATATTGCTAAAGGCACCATTTACAAGCATTTTAAAAGTAAAAACCAGCTGTATTTAGAATTGATTATTTTGAATGAACAACGCTTATTGGAAATTTCTAAACAGTACAATCACGATATTAAAACCTATGTCTCGCAATACATGCTGTACAACATGCTCAACTCGAATCGGACAATTCTGCTGCATGTCATTGAAGAGCGCTTAACCAATAATGAGCGCAAATTGAAAGAATGGTTTGAGGAGCTTTATGCTATCCGTGAACAGCGGATTTTAGAAATTAAAGATTTATTTGCAGATTATTTAAAAGCGTCAAACAGCATCATGTCCATCCGCGATTATCTGTCGTATATTTGGACCGTGACCTATGGCGCATCCCTGCTGCTCAACTCGACGCACTATCAGAAGTCGATTGGTTCCCGTGAACGCCTGATTAAGCTTTATGTGAATCAGGCGCTGATGACACCGGATAAAATTTCGACGCACAATTAGTTTTATAGTGATTCACTCCGCCACCGATCTTCATCTTTAAACTCAATCAAAATGATGAATACGCTGAATTCACAAGAAAAAGCCTAGAATCATCTAGGCTTTTTCTTCATTGCTAAACCGAAACTTACAGCTGAACCGCAGGAAAGCCATCTTCCGCTAAAGCCTCTAAAATCTTTTGCTGTTCTTCAGAAGATTCAACTTCAACCAATTTAGCTGCAACATCAATATCAACTTTTGCATTCGGATCTACGTCTTTAATCGTTGCTGTCACACTGCGCGCGCAGCCGCCGCAAGTCATCGCATCTATACGTAATTTCATACGGTATTTTCCTTTTATTGCACTATGAATAGACTATAAAGCTTCCCATGATGTTAAGGTCAAGCCTGTTCATTACTGGGTTCATCATCATTTAATTGCGCGCCGCTTACTTCAGAGTTTCATGAACAGCGCCCTGTTCAATTTGATTTAAAATTTCACATTCCGCCTGCTGATTTCCGGCACAGCAATCTACAGACTGCTGCAGTGCGCTGACCATGGCCTGCAAATCGGCAATCTTTTTATTCAGCGCATCAATATGTTTTTGCGTCAGCTCTTTGACTTCAGCGCTTTGTCGGCCTTCATTTTTCCATAAGCTCATCAGCTCTTTCATCTGTTCAGTCGAAAAACCCAATTCGCGCGAATGCTGAATGAATTTCAGCGTTTTAATATCCTCTTCACTGTACATGCGGTATCCCGCATCAGTCCGCTTGGACGCAGGCAGCAAGCCAATATCCTCATAATAGCGGATCATTTTAGCAGAGATGCCGGATTGCTTTGCCGCTTGCCCGATATTCATCTTAACCCTCCTGCGCCATCCACGTCGGCTGATAGCGTTTTAAGCGCAATGCATTGCTGATGACAAAGACTGATGAAAGCGCCATGGCAGCCGCAGCAAAAATAGGTGACAGCAATATGCCAAACATCGGATACAGTGCGCCAGCCGCCACAGGAATTAACGCGGCGTTATACACAAAAGCCCAAAACAGGTTTTGACGGATATTATTAATGGTCGCGGTGCTCAGCCCAATAGCAGTTGGCACAGCCTGCAGATTTCCAGACATCAGCACCACATCTGCCGCTTCAATCGCCACATCTGTTCCTGTGCCAATGGCAAGCCCGACATCAGCCTGCGCCAAAGCAGGCGCATCATTAATGCCATCGCCGACAAAAGCGGTGCAGCCAAATTCCTGCTGCAGTTTTTTCACCGCTGTCACTTTTTCATCAGGCAGGACTTCGGCAATCACTTCATCAATATGCAGCTGTTTTGCAATTGCCTGCGCTGTATGCAGATTATCACCCGTGATCATCGCAACTTTCAGCCCCTGATCATGCAAAGCTTGAATGGCGCTGAATGTGGTTTCTTTAATTGGATCGGCAACGGCAATGATGGCGGCCAATTGCTGATCTATGGATACATACAGCGGCGTTTTGCCTTGCTCACCTAAAGCAGCGGCTGCAACGGCAAATGCATCGGTATTCAGCCCCAGCTCCAGCATTAAGCGCGCAGCGCCAATATGCACTTGCTGGCCGTTTACCCGTGCTTTAATTCCCGCACCGGTAATAGAGTCAAATTCTGAAACGTCTAAGAAGTCCAAACCCAATTCCTGAGCCGCTTGAACAATGGCATGCGCTATGGGATGTTCAGATTTCGCTTCCACAGATGCGGTAAGGCTTAAAACTTGATGTTCATTAAACCGCTCTGTAACCTGAAAATCGGTCAGTTTGGGTTTACCTTCAGTCAAGGTGCCCGTTTTATCTACTGCAACCACTTTAGTTTCTTTCAGCAGCTGCAAAGCCTCACCTTTTCGAAACAGCACGCCCAGCTCAGCACCGCGCCCTGTACCCACCATAATCGATGTCGGTGTCGCTAAGCCCATCGCGCAAGGACAGGCAATAATCAGTACAGCCACGGCATTCACCAAGGCGTATGTGAGACTTGGTTCTGGGCCAATGAAATACCAGACAACAAAAGTCAGTGCCGCCAGCAGCATCACAATAGGCACAAACCATAAGGTCACTTTATCAACCAAGGTTTGGATGGGCAGTTTAGCGCCCTGCGCCTGTTCAACCAGCTGAATAATCTGCGACAGCACTGAATCTTGACCGACTGCCGTTGCGCGTACAGTCAGGCTGCCATTTTGGTTGACAGTTCCGCCAACCACCGGCTGCCCTGCAGTTTTTTCAACAGGAACTGGCTCACCGCTGATCATCGACTCATCGATATAGCTTGCGCCAGCAATGACTTCGCCATCTACAGGAACACGTTCACCAGGGCGTATTTCCAGCAGCATGCCGGCCTGAACCTGATCGATGTCCAGCTCTATATACTGCCCGTTTTGTTCTACACGCGCCGTTTTCGGCTGCATGCCAACTAAATACTGAATGGCTTGCGAGGTGCGGCCTTTCGCTTTGGCCTCTAAATAGCGCCCCAATAAAATTAAGGCAATAATAACGGCAGCGGCTTCATAATAAACATGTACTGTGCCGGCAGGCAGCAGTTGCGGCATAAACGTCGCCACACAGGAAAATGCATAAGCCGAGAAAGTCCCCACAGCGACCAATGAATTCATATCTGGCGCGGCGCGCAGCAAAGCTGGCACACCATGCACATAGAAACGGCGGCCCGGCAGCAGTAAAATCATCGTTGTCAGTGCAAACTGAATATACCAGCTGTTCTGCATGCCAATACTGCTGTGAATAAAATGATGGAACGCAGGAACCATGTGTCCCCCCATTTCC
This sequence comes from Acinetobacter bouvetii DSM 14964 = CIP 107468, assembly GCF_000368865.1. Taxonomy (GTDB): domain Bacteria; phylum Pseudomonadota; class Gammaproteobacteria; order Pseudomonadales; family Moraxellaceae; genus Acinetobacter; species Acinetobacter bouvetii. The sequence continues at coordinate 129,730 of NZ_KB849727.1, read as the reverse complement.
AGCACAAACACAGGAACTGCAAGGACTAAAGCAATGATTAAATCCCGCTTTAAGACGTCCTGTTCCAGCTGTTTTTTTTCAGCATGTGTCTGATTGGATGATTGAGCCAGCCGTGCGTCATAACCTGCTTTTTTGACTGCGGCAATCAGGTCGGTTAATTGACCGCCTTGCACGTATGCTTTTTCTGCAGCCAAATTTACAGATGCAGATTGCACTCCATTCACTTGCTTCAGTGCTTTTTCTACCCGGGCCACGCAAGATGCGCAGGTCATGCCGTTAATATCCAATTCTATATTTTGCGCGGCTATCGAAAATCCCGCTTTTTCTACTTCTTTTTTTACTGCCGCAATATCAGTTGAATCTAAAACTTTTACCGTAGCTTTTTCTGTGGCCAGATTAACTGAAGCATCGACCACACCGGCTGTTTTCTTTAATGCTTTTTCTACCCGCGCAACACAAGATGCGCAGGTCATGCCCTCTATCTGCCATTCCAAGGTTTTTACTGGCACGGTATAGCCCGTTTTTTCTACCGCTTGAATCACGGCTTGCGCATCAATTGGCAGCGCGCTGCTGACGGTTGCTTTTTCAGTGGCTAAATTTACCGCTGCAGACTGAATACCGTCTACTTTCAGCAGCGCTTTTTCGACACGGGCTACGCACGAAGCGCAGGTCATGCCTTCTACATCAAAACTGAGCTGATTTTTTACTGTCGATTTATCTTCTGATAAGACTGACATCATTATTTGCTCCCCGTGCTTCGTCTTATGTTCAGCTTACAGCTTAAACATTCCAACCTTGGTAAGGTCAAGTCATTTTCCAATAAAAAAACAGGCTATTTTAATAGCCTGTTTTTTTATCTTTGCGCACAGCAGCCTTGCAATTGCGCAATCACGCTTAATCCGCAGAAATATCTTCAAATAAGACTGAAGATAAATAGCGTTCACCGCTGTCCGGTAAAATTACCACAATGGTTTTGCCCGTATTTTCTGGACGGGCGGCTAATTTCGCCGCGGCCGCCATCGCTGCGCCGCTGGAAATGCCAACCAAAATGCCTTCATGAGTCGCAGTCTTACGCGCCCATTCAATTGCTTCTGCGCTTTCAACCGCAACCACTTCATCGACTAACTCTAAATCTAAGTTTTGAGGAATAAAGTTAGCGCCAATGCCTTGAATTTTATGCGGTCCCGGTGTCAAAGTTTCACCGCGTTTTGCCTGTCCGATAATTGGAGATTCTGCAGGTTCTACAGCGACTGAATAAATCGGCTGTTTTTTTACTTTTTTAAAATAACTAGAAATGCCGGAAATTGTGCCGCCAGTGCCAACCCCAGAAACCAATATATCCACTTTACCGCCGGTTGCTTCCCAGATTTCAGGGCCTGTGGTCAGCTCATGAATTTTAGGATTTGCCGGGTTTTCAAACTGCTGCGGCAGATAATAGGTCTCAGGGTGTTCCTGCACTAGACGAACGGCTTCATCAACAGCGCCTTTCATGCCTTTTGCCGGCTCAGTCAATACTAAATTGGCGCCAAAGGATTTTAAGACTTTCCGCCGTTCAATACTCATGCTCGCTGGCATGGTCAATGTAATATCATAACCTTTCGCGGCTGCTACAAATGCTAAAGCAATGCCTGTATTGCCGCTGGTTGGTTCAACAATATGCATGCCAGGCTTGAGCAAACCTTTTTCTTCTGCATCTGCAATCAAAGCAGCGCCGACACGGCATTTCACAGAAAAAGCTGGATTGCGGCTTTCTATTTTCGCCAAAACAGCTGCACCGCCAGTAATGGAACGGTTAATACGCACTAAAGGCGTGTTGCCAATCGCCTCTGCATTGTTGCTATATACGGCAATGCCTAAATTTGCAGGCGCTGGAAATGCTGAATCTGTTGTCATGAGTCTTTCCTTGATATTTTTACATCAAAAAGTACATTGAACATCATACATTTATTTCATTATTCGGGTGTAAAATTTAGTATTTGAAATTTCAGCGCTGCTCAATTTTTAGCATTTTTTGCACCAAGAATGCGCAATAAGAATATTTGATGTATGATTGCGACATATATCAATAAAAATAATAATTATGTTCACTAAAAACCATAGAAATTCTTACATTTATTCCATGTATTCAAGTGTGATAACCGTATACTAAACGCCTTGTACCCGCAGAATGGAGCTCTTTAATGAATAGTGATATAGAAATCACCAGCATGCGCAATTCCGCAGATTTAGTCGTTGGCGTTTTAAAGTCACTGGCCAACACCGATCGGTTAATGATTTTATGTCATTTGGCTCAAAAGGAATTAAATGTCTCTCAAATTGAGCAGATTACGCAAATTAATCAGCCTACGCTGTCTCAGCAGCTTATGATGCTGCGTAAAAGCAATGTAGTGACCACCCGGCGTGATGGCAAGCAGATTTATTATTCGATTAAAGACCCGAATTTAATTACGGTTTTGCAAACCTTGTATAACCTATATTGCGGTAAAGCATTCGAGACCGTTTAACTACTTACGGACGATATGCTGACAGCAGAAACTTATAATTAAACGCTGACAGCTCTTCATTCTTCTTATTCATCACACCTCTTTGTTTATCTTAACCATCTAAAAATTTTAGCATTATTTCTTATTTTACTTGCCTTCTGCTCTCCCTGATACTGTTTGTATTTTCAGCGGCGCATCAATCAAATTTCCGTCAACCGAGACTTCTTAGCATTTTTTATGCATAATATATATTAAATTGTGATTTAGACTTTTTTATGCCAGATTTTAAACCGCGTATTGTTCAGCTTATTCCTGCATGGCAATGGCTCAAGGACTACAGCTCTGGTAAATTTAAATCCGATTTGCTGGCATCGCTTATTGTCATCGCAATGCTGGTGCCGCAAGGAATGGCTTATGCCATGCTGGCAGGCTTACCGCCCATCATGGGATTATATGCCAGCATGCTTCCAATGATCATGTATGCCATACTGGGCGGAAGCACGACGCTGTCGATTGGCCCTGTAGCCATCATATCCATGATGACTTTTGCCACATTGAATCCGCTTTTTGAAGCAGGCTCCCCAGTTTATATTGAAGCTGCCATGCTTTTGGCTTTAATGGTCGGCATTATTTCAGTGCTGTTAGGCATGCTTCGCTTTGGTTTTTTAATACAGCTGATCAGCCATCCCGTCATTAAAAGCTTTATTATTGCCTCAGCCTTATTAATTGCTTTAGGCCAGCTGAAATTTCTGGTTGATGTTCCGCTCAACGGCAACAGCATTCCAGAGTTTGCGCTCAGTGTTTGGCAATATTTATCTTTAACTCATGCCGCATCCCTTGTATTTGGCATTGCATCAATATTATTTCTGATTTATTTTCCAAAACTGCTGAATAGCCAATCAGTAAGAAGCAAAATAGGTTCGACAAACTTCATTATTAAAGCTGTGCCCTTAATTTTAGTCATCATTTCCATTGCACTGACTGTTGGGCTTGACCTGAAAGAGATTGGCATCAAGACGGTCGGTGAGATTCCTTCCGGTTTTCCGCCTGTTCGGATTCCGCACTGGAACTGGGACTTAGTCCTGAAGCTGATGCCGGGCGCGGCAATGATTGCCATGATCAGCTTTGTCGAGTCATTATCTATTGCGCAGGCAACCGCTCTGCAGCAAAGAAGCAATCTAAACAGCAATCAGGAGCTGATCGCTTTAGGCATTGCCAATATCAGCGCCGGCTTAACGTCTGCTTTCCCTGTAACCGGCAGCCTATCCCGCACGGTAGTCAATGCAGATGCAGGCGCAAAAACGCCAATGGCCGGCGTTTTGTCATCCATACTGATTGTTGTTGTGACCCTGTTTTTCACAGGTTTCTTTAAAGATTTGCCATTGGTCATTTTGGCAGCCACCATCATTGTATCCATATGGAAACTGGTCGATTTCAAGCCGTTTATAGATACCTGGCGCTATTCTAAAGCTGACGGCATTGCCATGTGGGTCACATTCCTCGGTGTGCTTTTTATCGATATTTCGACAGGTTTAATTATTGGCATCATCTCCACCTTCATTTTAATGCTTTGGCGCATCAGCCGTCCGCATATGGCCGTCATTGGCCTAGTCGAAGGCACACAGCATTTCCGCAATATCCAGCGCCATCATGTGGTGACAGCGCCGGAAATCTTGTCCATCCGTATTGATGAAAACCTGACCTTTTTAAATGCCAATGCATTAAAAGGTTTTTTAATTAATGAAATCAGCCAGCACCCTCAGCTGCAGCATGTCATCCTCAACTGCTCCAGTGTCAGCAGCATTGACTATAGCGCGCTGGAAATGCTGGAAGACATTAATAATGAGTTAAGCAAGCTGCACATCCGGCTGCACTTTTCGGAAGTCAAAGGCCCTGTCATGGATAAGCTGCAGCAATCCAAGCTGCTGAAGCATTTAAGCGGAGAGATTTATTTAACTCACTACAAAGCCATTCAAAGTTTGTCGCCGAAAGTATTTGAATATCAGATATAAACAGGTTAAGCCTTATTTTTTTAATAAAAATAGGCTGCAAATTTATAGAATATCAACCGTAAAAATAAGCACTTATTTTTTATATTTAATTTTTTCCCAAGCCCGAAAGAATTTCGGTATAAAATGTTCGCCTTATTTTCAATATTTTGTCACCGTAATTCTGACAAGGCTCTCCTATGTTCTCTGCTTTTACGCGTTTGAGTTTAGTAACCCGAATTATTATTGCCATCATTTTAGGCATATTGGCTGCTTTACTTTTTCCAAATGCTGCGCCGTATTTAAGCCTGCTTGGTGATCTGTTCATTAAAGCACTTAAGTCTGTTGCTCCTATTCTCGTATTTGTTCTAGTTTTGTCATCAATTGCGAATTTTAAAGTCGGCAGCAGCAATGCTTATATCAAGCCAATTATACTGATGTATGCGCTAGGCATGCTATTGGCCGCTTTTAGCGCTGTAATTAGCAGTGTGATTTTTCCAAGTACGTTATTTTTGGATGTGCCTGCGCAAGGCGAGCTGACTCCTCCTGGCAGTTTGGCAGAAATCTTAAAGAATCTGCTGCTCAGTTTTGTCGCTAATCCTGTAACGGCTATTAGCGAAGCTAATTTTATCGGCATCCTCGCGTGGGCTGTTGCTTTGGGCATCTCATTCCGCCATGCATCAGACCAAACCAAAACCTTTTTGTCTGATGCAGCAGATGCTGTTAATAAAGTAATCCGCTTAGTCATTAGTTTTGCGCCATTTGGTATTTTTGGCTTGGTTGCTGTCACTTTTGCAGAAGCCGGCTTAAGCACTTTAGCCAGCTATGCGCACTTATTGGCTGTACTGCTGGGGACTATGCTGTTTGTAGCGCTTGTCATCAACCCAATCATGGTTGCTTTCATGACCCGTCAAAACCCCTATCCGCTGGTATTTCAATGCTTGCGTGAAAGCGGTATCACTGCATTCTTCACCCGCAGTTCAGCAGCCAACATTCCTGTCAACTTAGACTTAGCCAAGCGCCTTGGTGTTCCAGAGTCTACCGCCAGCGTTGCCATTCCATTAGGCGCCACTATCAACATGGCAGGCGCTTCAGTCACTATTACCGTACTGACTTTGGCGACGGTACATACTTTAGGCATTTCTGTTGATTTCACCACAATGCTGATTTTATCTGTTGTTGCGACGATTTCCGCTTGCGGCGCGTCTGGTGTTGCTGGCGGTTCATTATTGCTGATTCCTGTAGCCTGCGGTTTGTTTGGCATTTCATCCGATATTGCGATGCAGGTTGTGGCGATCGGCATGGTCATCAGCGTGTTGCAGGACTCTACAGAAACCGCTCTGAACTCTTCGACTGATGTATTATTTACAGCTGCAGTAGACCGTGGTTTAAGATAATATACTGATAAACGTATATTAATCACTCAATGCGCTATGCCTTTTTATACATTGCCCCTTTGGGTTCAACTGGGTGCTTTCTTTCTCGCAATTAATGCGGGCATGATCAACGTTCTCGGACTGGTGACTGTTTTGCACCAGTCCGTCTCCCATATGACGGGCAATGTCAGCATGCTGGCAATGGCTGTTATTCAGTGGCAGCCTGCCGCAATTCTCTATCTCTTTCTTGTAACGCTGTCTTATGTGATTGGTTCATTTTATAGCGGGCTGATTTTAGGCAATAGCCAATTCAGTTTTAGCCGCCTCTATGGCATTCCCCTCAGCCTAGTCGCTTTGCTCATTTTTCTATGCTGGCTGCTGCTGCCCTATTTCCCGCGTTATGCCTTGCTTTGGGCCTGCGTTGCCATGGGGGTGCAAAATGCCATGGTCAGCCACTACAAAGGAACCATTATCCGTACTACACATCTATCAGGTGTGCTGACGGATTTAGGGCTGGCTTTAGGCTACCGAGTGCGGGGCTTAGAAGCGGAACCGAAAAGAATTATTTTGCATCTTTTAATATTAATTGGATTTTTTATTGGCGGGCTTCTTGCCAGCTTGATTTATCCTTTATTAAAATTAAACTCATTTCTTGTCCCAGCCGGACTGAGCCTGACGCTCAGCATCTTATACTGGGGCATTTATTTACGTTATCGACATCATCAAAATTAAGTTTGGAACATCTTATGGTTAAAAATGCATTACAGGCTCAACTGCTCAAAGCGGGTTTAGTCGATAACAAAAAGGCCAAAAAATTGTCTAAACAGGCTGTGCATGAACAGCGCGCTGGCCTCAGCAATGAAGCTGAAATTAAAGCGAAAATTGCTCAGGATCAGCAGCAGAAGCAGGCACGTGATCAAGCGATAGAACAAGAGAAAAAAGCTGTCCGGCATGAAAAAGAGCTAAAGGCTTCCATTGTTCAAATGATCAATCAGCATAAAATCCGCAATACTGATGGCGACGCCAGCTACCAATTTATCGATGATTCTAAAATTAAAAAGGTTTACATCAATCAGCAAATTTATAATGCGCTTGTTGCAGGAAGCTTAGTTATTGCCAAAGAAAACGACAGCTATGCTTTTTTACCTAAGGCGCTGGCTGAACGCATTAATGCAAAACTGGAAGGCTTTATTATTGTCAACAATTCAGAACAGAATGAACAAACGACCGATGAAGATGATCCATACGCAGCCTATGTGATCCCTGATGATCTAATGTGGTAAAAAGCTAAAATCTTTAAAAGCCCGGCATCTAAGCATGGGCATTGCGGGTTATGAATTACAGCCCTGAGCCCAAGGTGTAAATAAAATTAAAAAGCCGCAATCAATTGCGGCTTTTTTTATGCATGCTCGAGCATCTAGCCGCCTTACTCCAGCTGCTTAGCCAGCCACCCTATGAATGCATGCTTTTCTGCTATTGCAGGCGCTGTATGTGTAGAAATCACTTTATCAATGCCATTAAATACCCCTTTAAATGTATGAGGTTTAATTGACTCGAAATTAATATTATCTCCCTCATGCAATTCCTTAAATAAAATATGTAATTGCATATACTGGCTTTTGGATTGAAAATATGGCTTTTCAAGTACGAAATTATATATTTGTTCAATAATTAATAGTGAATTTAATGTTTTCATTTTACCCTCCGAATTCTTTAATAAGAATGGATCTCCAATATACATGAAAAATTAAGTATTTTATGAATGAAATATTTATATGTATTATAAAAATCATTGATTTTTTATCGCTTCAGTACGATATCCCATTCAGCCTTTCCATAATTAAGCCATACAAAACAAATCTTTAATAAAAAACAAAACCTCCTGCTTATCAAAACATGTCAATAGCCTAACTTGCCAAAAATCAAGATTCTATAGATTAAAACGGTACTGATAATATTAGAATAAACTATATATATCTGATTATATTTTTTATTTATAACTTATCCTTAATCACCATATAACAGTAATTCAATTATGAGTTAAAATAAGTGATATTCTGCGTTAAAACAATATTTAAGAAAAGAAAACTGACTGAGACAGCACGCTTAATGCCAATGGAGCGGCATTAACTCTGCACAATAGCCGCCGCAGCACATATTTCATGTTCCGCAAATGCGGTTATACTGATATTCATACTTGAGACTAGGCGGTTCAGCCGTTTTTGATTTATTGCTGGCTAGCAGTCTTTTCATTTCGCATTCAGGCTTGCGCTTTGGCAAAGACAATTTTACGATGCCGTAAAACCATCCTGCATGTAGGTGCAGAACTGATCACAGACAGACCGCGCATCATGTGAATTAGTCGCATAGAAAGCCGATTGCGCTTGGACTGTTTTAGCAACTAAGCGGATCTTTACATACTTTTCGTCAATTACCGCCAGTACCGCACTTTGTACTGGTGGTAATTGGCTGACATCGGGCGGCTGATCAATCAATGCCGTAGCCGTCAGCATAATGGGCATAAACGCCGTAGCGCCGCCGGAGACATCCGCATTTTGGCTTTTGCGGTACTCAGCCAGCATCGATTCGGAATCATCCATGAGTCGGCTTGGACAGGACTTTATTGCTGCTCAGGTACAGCCAATCCATCAAACAGCTGGCCATCGCCTACGTTTGTTGTATAGTTCGGCTGCATGACATAGTCATAACCATAGAAATTCGGCATTAAACCCAGCCCAGAACGGCAGTAATCCTGTGCAGAGCTGAAGCCGCCGGCACGGGAAAGATACTGCTTGCGCGTATATTCTCCTGCTGCATTATCCAAAAATTCTTCTACATGAGTTACATCGCCATTTTATCGGCATAGGATTCAATGGTTCTGAATGCAGCGTCTAAATACGCCACTTTGTACCGATCTTTATCATTTCCTGAACTTTTGGACTGTTGATCTGATTGATCATTTCTTTCATATCAACATTGGCGCGGTTTCTACCTGAATGCAGGCGGCCGTGCTCAAACAAATTGTATTTAATTTTTCTGGTTTTTCGAGCTGTATCAGCCATTAAAAAGCCCCAATAAGTAGATGATTAGGGCTATTTTGGCAAGTCAGTGCAGAGCAGTTTTTACAGTGTTCCAATACTCCCCTGAATTACTGGCTCATAAAATTAAATTCTTTTAATAGAGTTTGCTAATCTTTCAATATTTTCCTTAATTTCATTAACTGAATGCGCCGCGTAACCTATAAGCACGGCTGCTTTTTGAGATGAGGACTGACAATATCGTGACAAGGGCTGTACAGAGAGACCTACTTTTGTGCATTCATCAATAAAATTTTTCTCTGTCCAATTTCCTTTAAGCCAACATACCAAATGAATACCTGAGTCAGTAGGTTCTACAGTTAATACATCGGAAAGAAAGTATTCAATAGCCGAAATTAATGCCTTTAGACGCTCATAACATGCTTTACGGACTTTACGAACATGCCGAGCATAATGTCCTTCCTGTATAAATGTTGCCAGTGCGACTTGCTCAAGATAAGAACTGCGCGTATCGGTATAATATTTTGCCAGACTAAACACATCAATTAAGGCTTCAGGAACGACCATGAACCCGAGCCTAAACTCAGGAAACATCATTTTGGAGAATGTCCCTGAATAAATTACACGCTGCTGTTGGTCTAAACCTTGCAGTGCTTGAATGGGGTGTGTTCCATAACGAAACTCGCTGTTATAGTCATCTTCAAAAATCCATTTTTGCTGCTGTGTTGCCCAGTCCAGTAAAGCCAAACGCCGAGCAAGGCTTAGTGTGCCACCAAGTGGGAATTGATGTGAAGGTGCCGTATAAATCAGTTTACTGTCTGCATAATGCTGAATAATGTCAGGGATTTTCATGCCTTCATTATCACTTTCAATCGGCTGTACGGTTACCCCAAAACTGCGAAATATATTTAAAGCAGCATCATAACCCGGCTCATCTAAACATACTTGATCTCGGGGCTCTAACAGCGCATACGCCGCCAAATGAATAGCCTGTTGTGTCCCATTGACGATTAAAATTTGCTGTTCAGTACAATTTAATCCTCTGGTAGATTGAACATATTGGCAAATTGTCTGACGCAAAGGCAGATAACCTCGTGGATCGTGGAATTGTCCTAATTGATAATAGGATTGTCGCCAAGCTCGCCCCAATAATTTCCCCCAAAGTTGATGCGGAAATAAATCTACACAGCCTACCCCCACATGAAATATTTTCTTTTCTTGGTTAGATAAATTCTGCTTGTGCCAATGCGGCAATAAACTGCCGATATGTGGATTAATGTTGAGCGTTTGCATCGATTGATGTACAGCATGGTGTATATCATTTTGAATTTGAATCAATTGATCAGGAATAACATCCGCTACATAAGTGCCTGAACTAGGTTTAGTAACCAAATAGCCTTCATCTAATAGACGTTCCAACGCTGCTAATACCGAATTACGGGAAATCGACATCATTTCTGCCAAAGCCCGGCTTGAAGGCAGTTTTGCGCCAGAAGGCAAATGCCCCGCTAAAATCGCATCCCGTAAAACACAATACAAACCTTCCTTAATCTGCTGTCCTTTTGGCAAAATTAAATGCGGAAAATAAGCGGAAGAAGCTGTTTTCATAGGCAAACTGGTACTTTATAAAATATCAAAAGTGTATCTTACGACCATACCATTATTAAAAATACACTCTACCCCTTTCATTGTTGAAATATTTTAGGGGGATAAATTTATGTCTGTTCGGCACTCATCTTTTCATCGTCTATCTCATGATCTACTGCCTCCCATAATGGCAGGCTTAATCTCGGTGATTGTCAATTATGGAGGGACATTTATTTTAATCTTCCAAGCTGCACAGATGGCTGGTCTTAGTCCAGAACTTACGGCCTCATGGGTATGGTCAATATCTATCGGTGTTGGTATCACAGGAATATTATTAAGTTGGTATACAAAAGAACCTATTATTACTGCGTGGTCTACACCTGCAGCTGCGTTTCTAATAACTGCTCTGGTTACCGTACCATATGCTGAAGCGATTGGAGCCTATTTACTATCTGCTTTGGCATTTGTGATTTTGGGAATTACTGGCTATTTCGAGAAACTGATTCGTCTGATACCAATTGGGATTGCATCAGGTTTATTAGCAGGAATTTTATTGCAGTTCGGGATTGCTGCCTTTACCAATATGACCATTGACCCATTTCTGGCAATTTCATTATTTTTAATTTATCTCATCACCAAACGTTTTTCTGCAAGATATGCCATTGTTAGTGTATTGTTTTTTGGTTTTATGTTCCTGCTACTTCAGTCACAAATTGATTTAGCGGGGTTTGAATTAAAGTTAGCATCACCTATTTTTACAGCCCCAGCTTTTTCCATCAATTCGGCATTAAGTATCGCCCTGCCATTATTTTTAATTACATTAACTGGACAATATATGCCTGGTTTACTGATTTTAAAAAATGATGGTTTTAAAACCAATGCCAAACCTATTCTCGCTGTGACAGGTTTAGGCTCCTTCTTGATGGCACCATTTGGTTCACATGCATTTAATCTTGCTGCGATTACAGCAGCAATCTGTACCGGCAAAGAGTCCCATGAAGACCCATCAAAACGCTGGGTGGCAGGAATTTCCGCTGGTGTATTCTATATTTTGGTAGGAATATTTGGAGTAACGCTTGCAGCAGTATTTGCAGCTTTTCCAGCTGCATTTATCAGCTCATTAGCAGGACTTGCCTTATTAGGTACGATTGCAGGAAGCCTTACTAATGCCATGAGTGACAGTGATAGCCGTGAGGCAGCTTTAATTACCTTTCTTGCCACAGCAGCCAATATTACGCTATTTGGGATTGGCGGTGCATTTTGGGGCCTAGTATTAGGCTTAATTGCTTATCTTGTGCTTAACAAACAATTTAAAATTATTTCTTCCCCATGATTTTATCGAGAATTAAAGTTATCACTAATCAATAGCATACTGTTCGCAGTATGCTATTTTTGGTTAAGTACTAAAGATTCGCTATTACAATAAAACTGGTACTGTACAAAAGATTAAAACTGTATCTTATTAAAGTACCATACAAAAATTATGCTTGGCGCCTCTATCTTTTCAAACAGCTAAAGGGATGTGTCAAAATGCAAAATCAAGACCTTCTGGTCATTCCAGTTCAACAACAAGATTATCAGCAGTGGCTGCCTTTTTGGCTTGCCTATCAAGAATTTTATAATGTCAATTTATCCAGTGCTGTGAATCAAAGCACATGGCAACGCTTTTTTGATGAGGCCGAACCGATTTATTGTGCAGTTGCTAAACAAGGGGATAAAATTTTAGGTTTTGTACATTATGTAATTCACCGTTCTACTTGGGCAACACAGAATTATTGTTACCTGGAAGATTTATATGTGTGCCCCGCAACTCGAGGGCAGCATATTGGTAAAAGCCTGATCGAATATGTACAAAAACAAGCAATAGCTCAACAGTGTGAGCGTTTATATTGGCATACACAGGAAATCAATCATACTGCCCAAAAATTATATGACTGGGTTGCTGAAAAACCAGGAGTAATTGAATATCGTATGTCTTTAGAATAATGCTACGTGAGTCCATCAATTGGCTATTGTGGACTCATTTTTTTTAAAGCAATTTTAAGTTTGTTCTAAATCACTGAAGTCAATTACCTGATAAACCCGGCCATATCCCCTGACACCAATTGAGCTATCCCCCAATTCGACATCCTGAATAGCCCCCGATTTTGTAGACACCTTTTAGTTAGATAAAATGGCTAATTAACGAGGTGCTTATGAGCAGTAAACGATACCCTGAAGAATTCAAAATTGAAGCAGTAAAACCGGTATGCCTTCACCAAATTTAATAATTTTTTCCTAAACTTACCGCCTTTGCCCAGTAGGCCACCCTTAGATGATAGATTGTCTGCAATCCGCTGCAGCATCTTAGTCTACTTCTTATTATGTTCACTCTCTTCCTTCAGCAATGGCTCACTGCGTTTGCAGCTCTTCATCAAACCAGATAGCGGACGCAGCATAAAGCCAGCAAAACGTTTAACAGATGAAAGTACAATTTCCACTTCATTCATGGCATCGACTGTAGGATCTTTTTAAATAGCGGGAAATTTAGGCTTGGTTTTACTGTCTGCTGGCTTAGCCGCTTGAGCCACAATGTCTTCAACCGTCTCAAGCACTTGATTCATCGCAGTAGTGGCCTGCTGTTGCTCCTTCATCAAGCTTTCAATACTCACGGGCTGCCGCTGTGCATCCTGCAAAGCCTGCGCCAAAGCGCTCAGCTTAGGCTGAGCGATGCGTGCATATTGAATTGCCTTGGCATCCAATGCCTGCTCCAGCAGGCTGATTATCTGCTCTACTTTTTTATCGATCTTTGCTACATCGCGGCCAGTCTATTTTAAGCCAATCAGAAAACCAAGATCGTCATATTGCAAACCACTTGAAGAATTTGACATAAAAAATCACCCTATTTTTACATAAGGCGATTGTCGGGCATTATCCATGAGCCTCAGCCTTCAATTCCAGTGAATCATCTTCTTCAGGCTCCCAATTCTCTATCTTGCATCCCCCAAAATAGCACCCCTGATATGATGCTTTACTGTATGTACAGAAAGCTGTACAATTCAACATGTACAGCTTTCTGTACACCTACTAAAACTCTCGCTTAGCAGATATATGGAGTTTTTCATGCAAGTATTTACATATACAGATGCACGTAACAATCTAAAATCCGTTTTAGACAAAGTTATTGATGATGCGGATGTAGCCGTTATTACTCGCAAAGAAGGTCAACATGCGGTTGTCATGGGTCAAGACCACTACAACAGCGTAATGGAAACATTACATTTGATATCTTCGCCAAAGAATGCAGCACACCTTGCAAACTCAATTGCAGAGTTTCGTGCATCTAAAGCAATCGAAAGAGAACTTTTAGATGAAACGGAAGACTAGCTTTACCCCTTCAGCTTGGGATGATTATGTATATTGGCAAAGCCAAGACAAAAAAACGCTCAAGCGAATCAATAGCCTCATAAAGGAATGCCAACGCACACCTTTTGAAGGTATTGGAAAACCTGAAGCTCTACTCGGTGATTTATCGGGATTTTGGAGCAGAAGGATAGATGAACAGCATAGGCTAGTTTATGCAGCAACAGACGCAGAGATAACGATAATTGCTTGTCGATATCACTACGAATGAATACAGGCCCTTACTTTTTTGAGTAAGGGCTTTTATTCTTTTATGATCATAATCTCATCATTATCTTCCTCTACAGGCTCCCCCGCCTCAATCATCTCAAGCTTGTGCTGAAATGCAGCAAGAGTTTAAGATCTTAAAGGCATCAAATCCCCCTCTGTTTTTGACTTGAACCGCTTTCTAACATCTGGTTGCATCAGTAGATCAATAACTTTCTGGCAATCCTCAGATACGATAAAAGACTTATAATTCCCCTTGGAACCATTTGGATTTTTAATATCCCGAAGTTGCCATGTATTAAATTCTTTATCAAAATCCCTAAACTCAAGACGTGTAATTTCAGCTTGACGACGGCACGATGTTATTGCCAACATACAAATCAAATGCATTGGGGTATCGTGTATATTTTTTTAACGTCCATTTATCATAAAAGAATAGTATCAGATGTTTTAGCTCATCATTATTTGGCAACCTATCTCTTGATAAACTAGCAGAAATTTTTCGAGTCTTTCTCAATTGCGCAGTTGCCTTGTCAAAAGCTTGGATATTTACTTCAGCATCCCACATGATTGATGCATGTGTTATCACCGTTCTTATTTGGAATAGCTCCTGCAAAATGGTTGATGGCGATATAGGCCTAACTTTTACTTTGGGGCAATATGTATTTCTTAGAACAACATGATCCGATAAATCTGTGGCACACAAGAGAGAAAGCTTTTTTTCCAATCGGAAATCGTTTTATTAATTTTAGCGTATTTACTTTGGATTTAGTGTACGCCCCGCCAACTTCCTCAAGATAGAGATCTATTGCATTAGACAGTATTAATGGAGTGTTGGCTTTTTTTGAATGTAAACATTTGGATTAACTTCAATCTCAAGTTCTCTTTTCTTTAACCACTTTTCAGCAAGTTTATTTGTGCTAAAGGTTTTACTTTCCTTGTAAACTGGATACTCTTTACGGCTAATACGGGTCTTTGCTCTATATCTCAAAGTACCGTCAGATAGAGTTCTTTTAGAAATAGTGCCCATATATTTACGCCTTAAACATTTTTTATTATGGCGTAAGTAAATATAAGTTTGTTCGCATGTGTTTATTGCTGTTTGCATGTGTTTACGTGTTATTTTCATGAACACTAAGACTTTGTAAATTATTGAAAATTTATGAGACGCTTATATAGCGCCGCATTGGAGAAGAAAGGTAAAACCTATGTTAAAATGGTTTGAAAAGCTTGTAGATCCTTACCCCGAAAAAGGCTTGAATGAACCGCTTCCGAAAACATTCTTCCCCTTTGTCTGGCAAGCGGCCAACGGCGTAAAACGCTATTTATTGCTGCTGGTGCTTTGTACAGCTGGAGCTGCAAGTTTTGAAGCATTTCTTTATGCAAAAATTGGCGATCTTGTAAATTGGCTAAGCCAAAGCCAGCCAGAGACATTTTTGCAAAATCATAGCCAAAACCTGACTGTTCTAACCTGTATTTTATTGGCCAATGTATTTTTTTCCAGTTTGCAAACTATTGTAAAGCATCAAATGCTGTACAGCAGTTTTCCAATGCGGCTGCGCTGGCGCTTTCATAATTTACTGCTGCAGCAAAGCTTAGACTTTTTTCATAACGATTTTGCTGGCCGCCTTTCCGCCAAAGTCATGCAAACCGCCTTAGCCGTGCGTGAATTCTGGATCATTTTAGGAGACATGCTGGCTTACGTCTTCATTTATTTTATTACGGTCAGTTTTGTTCTAGCCTCTATTTCTCCAATGCTGATTATTCCGCTGATGCTCTGGCTGGCGCTTTTCATTTGTTCCGCCTCCTACTTTATTCCAAAGCTCAGCAGCATTTCCAATGAACAGGCGGATGCCCGGGCGGTCATGACTGGCCGCGTCACCGATGCCTACACCAATATTCAAACCGTAAAGCTATTTGCGCATGCAGGACGTGAAAGCCAGTATGCAAAAAGTTCAATGCAGCAGTTTATGGCCACGGTGTTTAAACAAATGCGCTTTGGCGCACGCTACTCCATCAGCATCAGCGTTCTGAATATAGTGCTGTATGGCGGCGTGATCGGCATGGCCGTATATTTGTGGATGCAAGGCCAAGTCGAATTAGGCGTGATCGCGGCTGCTACGGCCATGATTTTAAAATTGAGCAGTATTGCTGAATTCATTATGTGGCAGACTTCCGCACTCTTTGAAAATATCGGTACGATTCAAGATGGCATGAAAACCCTTGGCCGCCCAATCAGCATTCAGGACAAGCCTGATGCCAAAGAGCTTCAGGTCAGCAAAGGTGAAATTAAATTTGAAAACGTCAGTTTTGCCTACAGCACTAAAAATGTATTTGATCAGCTGAATATCACCATCAAGCCTGGGGAGAAAATCGGTATTGTAGGCCGTTCAGGCGCAGGCAAATCAACCCTCATTCAGCTCTTGTTGCGTTTTTACACCATCGACCAAGGCCGTATTTTAATAGACGGTCAAAATATAGAAGATGTTACCCAAGACAGCTTAAGGCGCAATATTGCTCTGGTGACACAAGATACGTCCTTATTGCACCGAACTGTGGAAGAAAACATTAAATATGGCCGTCCAGATGCGACCGATCAAGAGATGTATCAAGCGGTGCAAAAAGCCAAAGCTGATGAGTTCATTCCTCAGCTGGTCGATTTGCGGGGCAAAACCGGCTATGACGCCTATGTCGGTGAGCGAGGCGTAAAACTGTCCGGAGGACAGCGGCAGCGTATTGCCATTGCCCGCGTGTTCTTAAAAGATGCACCAATCCTCATCTTAGATGAAGCAACCAGCGCTCTGGATTCTGAAGTAGAAGCAGCCATTCAATCCAGTTTAAATGACTTGATGCACGGCAAAACGGTCATCGCCATTGCGCACCGCCTGTCGACGATTGCGCAAATGGACCGCTTAATTGTTCTGGATCAAGGAAAAATTGCAGAGCAAGGCACACATGAAGAGCTGGTAGCCATGAATGGTATTTATGCGCACTTATGGCAGCGGCAGACAGGCGGTTTTTTAATAGAGCAAGAAAGCAACAAAGAACAGAAAGGAACGGAATAGCATGCTGTATTTGGAAGATATAAAAGTGGGCGACCGCTTTATTAGCCGTGAATATGAAATGACGCTGGAGGAAATCAAGCAATTTGCCCAAGCTTATGATCCGCAAGTCTTTCACTTAGATGAAGATCAGGCAAAAAATCACCCGATTTTCCAAGGTCTAGCAGCCAGCGGATGGCATACCGCCGCAGTGACTATGCGGTTATGGACAGAATGTTTTCCCGTTGCCAATGGCTTAGTGGGTTCAGAGTCCAGCTTAAGGTGGCCGCGCCCTACGCGGCCTGGCGATTTACTCCATGTAGAAGTTGAAATTACAGCGATTGCGCCATCGAAAAGCAAAACAGACCGTGCCATTGTCACTTATGTGACGCAGGCGCTCAATCAGCATGGCGATGTTCTTTTTATTTCAACCACAAAGATTATTGTCTTTAAAAAAGAACCGCTTGCGGGATAGAACAACAGTATTGGCTGCATGTCCTGCAAACAATTTTATAGCACAGCCAGCCCCGCAGATTCACTGCGGGCTGGACAGTTAAATTGTCCAACAATTTTAATAGTCCTTCGCATTTTTTCATGCCAATATAGCTTTGGAAAAATAGAAAAAGATAAAAACTGCAACGGATAGCAAATGAAAACACCTTCTTTACGTCAAGACCAAGGTATTCCTGGTGTTTATGGATTATTGCTTTTAGATGTTGTATCCCGCTGGGGCTACAATGACCATACATTATTTGAGCCTTTCGGTTTAAACAGTGAGCAGCTGGCTGATCCTAATTACCGCATACCGACTGCTGTTGCGAATGAACTAATGCAGCATGCCCTGCGTTTAACCGGCGAACCGACTTTAGGCTTTCATTTGGGTACGCAAATGCGTATTTCCATTCATGGCTTTATTGGCTATGCCATTATGACAGCGCATGACATTACGGATGCGCTGATTCTAGCCAACCGCTTTATTCAACTGCGCATGCCTTTTCTGCAGCTGTTTTTTTCGACTTTTGATAGCAAAGCCACAGTACAGCTGCAAACAGACATCACTTTAGAACCGTTACGCACTGAAATTTCCATTGCTTTAATTTTCGGCATTATCAGCATGGGCAAAGCCATTACAGGCACAGATTACGGGTCTGGCGACATTGACTTTGATTTTCCCAAACCCGAAGGATTTGAGCGCTTTATGGCAAAATTTCCACGCCATAATTTCCGCTTTGAACAGCCTCATTTAATTCTAAGTTTTGATAAGCATTATTTAGGCAATAAGCTTGTGCATGCAGACCCGATAGCCAGCCAAATCGCCATTAACCAGTGCGAGGCTGAACTGTCAGCTTTAGGCGAGCGTCACCGTTTGGCAATGCGGGTACGTGACCTGTTAACAAACTCTGAGCAGCATTATTTAAGTATTGAGGCGGTAGCCGAACGCCTGCATATGTCTGACCGTACTTTAAAACGCCAGCTGGCCGCTGAGGGAACATCCTTTTCGACGATGGTCGATGAAGTCCGTTACCGCCACGCCACTTCTCTGCTGTCACGGACAGACTTTACACTTGAACAAATTGCCGATGAGTTAGGCTACAGTGATGTAGCCAATTTCAGCCGCGCATTTAAACGCTGGAGCGGACGCAGCCCAAGCAACTGGCGTAAAGACCCTTATCTTTAATTCATTCTGATAATTCTTTTGTTTTTCGCTAAAAGCATGTATAAATCATGCCAAAAATGATTTTAATAGTTTTAAGGAGTTAGCCATGAATCATCCTTCTGATTTGAAATATGCAAGCACGCATGAATGGGTGCGTATTGAAGGTGATCTTGTCGTAACTGGCATTTCTGACCATGCACAAGATGCATTGGGCGACTTGGTTTACGTTGAAGCGCCAGAAGCAGGCACACATGTTACTGCTGGCATGCAAGCCGGTGTCGTCGAATCTGTAAAAACAGCATCAGATATTCATGCGCCTGTCTCAGGCACAGTCATAGAAGTGAATGCCGCATTAGAAGATGATCCTGATTTTGTGAATGATGAGCCTTATGGCAAAGGCTGGATTTATAAAATTAAGCCAGACAATATGGCGGATGTTGAAAAATTGCTTTCCAGCAGCGATTACGAAGCAGGCCTGTAATCCGCAGCGTGTTTATTTAGCAAAAAAATCGGCCGCAAAGGCTGATTTTTTATGTCTGAAAAATAAAACAGCACTCAAATTCGATAGTCCAGACGGAATGAGGTCATGCTGAGCGAGCCGCCAACTGCAGCCTCATTAAAAAGCGACAATTCATCTGGATCTTCTTGCAGCCCCAGCGCATACAGCATTGGGTAATAATGATCCGGCGTCGGTATAGACAGTTTGAAGGCTTCTCCTTGCCTGTCCCATTCAATCAGTTGCTGATGGCGTTTTTCCAAAAGCCAATTTTTCATTTTAGCATCTGCTTCCAGCGCCCATTCATAGCCAAATACCGGCTCATTCAGCTTATCCCAAGCAACTTTCATTAAATTATGCACCAAATTGCCGCTGGCAATGATCAATACCCCTAAACGCCTTAGCGCCCGCAGCTGATGGCCAAACTGATAATGAAATGCGGCTGGCTGGCTGTAGTCAATACTCAGCTGCACAACAGGAATATCGGCCTGCGGATAGAGATGCACAAGCACACTCCAAGCGCCGTGATCAATGCCGCGTTCTGCATCTTCAGCAATGGACACCATACTGACGCAATGCTTCACGGCATTGACCAAGGCTTGAGAGCCTTGCGCAGGATACTGCACATCAAACAGTGCTTGCGGAAAACCGCCAAAATCATGAATAGTCGCAGGATGCGCCGCGGCAGTGACCGCACTGAAGCCCTGTGTAAGCCAATGTGCAGAAATGCACAGAATTGCAGCGGGTCTTGGCTGAAGATTTTCTCCTATTTTATGCCAAGTTTTCGAAAAAACAGTATCGCTAATTGCATTCATTGGAGAGCCATGCCCCAGAAACAGCACAGGCATCGGTGCAGTCACGGGCAATTCAGTATTGGGCCGTGCAGCGGAAAGCAATTGCTCATCTGAGTTCATCATAATTGCCCTCAAAACCAATGATGTCTTTAGATTAATCTGAATCCGCAACAGAATGCGATTTAAATTGTAAACTTAAATAATCATACAAATAATCACATAAAGATAATTTAATGAAATTATTTTGAATTTATGCGAGTATTTTTCAATGAAATATTACAATAACTATACTTTTCATCTATATGCTTCTATAATAAACCTTAATTTCTGACGGTTTGTCTCATCTGCGCTCGTATAAAAAATATATAAAGAGCCAAGCCGCCTGTTCAATTTCATACATTCAGGTCACTTATGAACGCTGTAAATGCACAACATTTATGGAATAAGCCGTTTATTCTATGTTTGTTGAATAATCTGTTTTTATTCATCTTTTATTTCGCACAAACCACTATCCTGCCCATTTATATCCTGAATGAACTAGGCGGCAGCTTGTCTCAGGCAGGCTTAGCCATGACTTTATTCATGGTGTCTGCAATTGCCGTGCGCCCCTTCAGCGGCTTAATTATAGAAAAACTGGGCACTAAAAAAGCGCTGTATATTTCTGAAACCTTATTCTGTTTATTCAGCCTTACTTATGTCTTCGCAGACAACCTTACAATTTTAATGATCATCCGTTTTCTGCATGGCATTTGGTTCAGCATTTTGACAACTGTGACTGTACCCATCGTTAACGATTTCATTCCGGCAAAGCGCAAAGGCGAAGGCATGGGATATTTCCTGATGTCCATCAACTTAGGTATTGTACTGGGCCCGCTGATTGGGCTGACCTTTATACAGAGCATGTCATATACTGCAGTTGCAGGCATTTTGGCCGCTTTTGTCGTACTGGGCTTTATCTTTTGCTTTTTGATCCCGCTGCCAAGTCATCAGAAAACAGCTATGGAGACTCCCAAAAAACGGCTCAGCATTCATGACTTTATTGAATTTAAAGCTTTGCCAGTGGCTTTAATGGCCATGATGATTTCGTTTTGCTATGCCAGCATTATGTCGTTTATCGCGACTTTTGCCGAATCAAAACACATGCTCGCTTATGCCAGCTTGTTCTTTGCCGTATTTGCTATTTCAATGATGAGCCTGCGTCCAATTACAGGAAAAATATATGACCGCAAAGGCCCGAATGCTGTGGTTTATCCGGCATTAATTTTATTTTCAATTGGCTTGGCAGTTTTAGCGTTTATCGACAGTGTAGCTGGCCTTTTATTTTCAGCTGTCTTGATTGGCATGGGTTTTGGTTCAGCGCAGCCTTGCCTGCAGACTATTTCTATTCAGCGTTCGCCTAAAAACCGCATTGGCCATGCCACTTCAACTTATTTTACATTTTATGATCTTGGCATTGCCATTGGCTCAATTGTACTGGGCATGATCATTGCAGATACCAGCTATGCGGTCGCCTACAGCATATGCGCCGTTTTGGTCTTAATCAGCCTAATATATTATAAATTTATGGTTGCCCGCCAACCTGCATCTTAACCAATGACAGCATCATCAGACTCAGCGTATCTTTAAGCGAAATGATTATGTATAGCGCGGCAAGCGCCTTGCATAATCATTTCATTGACTATTGCATATGCAAAACTGGATTAGGATGCCTGCTGCGCGTCGTCACTTTCAGCTTTTTCTTCAGCCTGCATACTGAATTCGGCCGCTGTATTTTGCATCGCAGGGTTTGCCCGCGGGCTTTTCAGTTTAATCTGCAAACGCAGCTCATTCATTGAGTCTGCATTTCGCAGCGCCTCTTCATATGAAATTGCGCCATCGTTATACAAATCAAATAAAGCTTGATCAAACGTCTGCATGCCCAGCTCACGCGACTTGCCCATAATCGCTTTCAGCTCGTGGAATTCACCTTTTAAAATTAAGTCTGAAACTAACGGTGTATTCAGCATAATTTCCACTGCGGCGCGCCGCCCTTTCCCATCTTCAGTCCGAATTAAGCGCTGTGAAATAATCGCTTTCATATTTGAAGATAAATCCATAAGCAATTGATTCCGGCGCTCTTCCGGGAAGAAATTAATGATCCGGTCTAAAGTTTGATTGGCATTATTTGAATGCAGAGTCCCTAAACATAAATGGCCTGTTTCAGCAAAGGCAATCGCATGCTCCATGGTTTCTGTATCCCGGATCTCACCAATCAAAATGACATCTGGCGCCTGACGCAGCGTATTTTTTAGAGCATTGTGCCAAGAATGGCAATCTACACCGACTTCACGATGGGTAATCATCGATTTTTTATGCTTATGCACATATTCAACAGGATCTTCAACCGTAATAATATGCCCTGCACTGTGTTCATTTCTATAATCGATCATCGCGGCCAAAGACGTAGATTTGCCAGAACCCGTACCGCCCACGACGAGCACCAGACCGCGTTTTTCCATAATCACGTTTTTCAGTGATTCTGGCAGCTGAAGTTTTTCAAAATTTGGAATTTCATTGGTAATGGTTCGAATGACCATGCCGACATTCAGCTGCTGCTGAAATACATTGACACGGAATCTGGATACATTAGGCACACTAATAGCAAAGTTGCATTCCAGTTCAGTTTCAAATTCTTTACGCTGTTTCTCATTCATTAAGCTATAGGCAAAGAGTTTGGTTTTATCGGCTGTCAGTTCCTGCTGTCCAAAAGGCTTCATTAAACCCTGATGCTTAATGCTTGGTGGAAAATCTGCCGTAATAAACAAATCTGAACCGCCATATTCAACCACTTTACTGAGCATATGGAACATTAAACGGCGCGCTTCTTCCAGTAATTCGGCAGTGTACATAAAAATTTTCCCAAAAATTCAATTCAGCAATACAAAATTACTGTTTCATCACAGTTTTTGTTTTTGTATTCATTTATTGTGCATAAAATCAGGCAGAGTCACAAATATAAATCATTAATTTAAATAATATTTTTAAAAAATACTGTGCAGTATTTCAAAGAAAAAGCTGAAAGCTTGATGGATTATGTTTTCAATAAAAATGCCCTTCAAAGTGAAGAGCATTCTGCTGCATGAGCTGAAACAATGATTTAAGCGAACAATGCTTATGCGCTGCGCTGCAACTGTGCTGCTTGTAAAAGTTCTGCAGTTTCCAACAACAGCTGTTGGGTTTTATCCCATCCTAAGCAACCATCCGTCACCGACTGGCCATAAGTCATATTGCAGCTGACTTTCTGCGCGCCATCCACCAGATGACTTTCAAGCATAACGCCGCGTACGTTGCTGAACTGACGTTCTTGCACAATTGTATGCAGCACTTCGGGCTGCATCAGCGGGTTCTTACTGCTGTTGCCGTGGCTGCAGTCAATCACCAAAGCAGGAAATTCGCCTTTTACCTTGGCTTTAATTTTTTCAATTTCTGCCAGCTGGTAGTTAGGGCCGGTATTTGAACCGCGCAAAATTAAATGCGCTTTAGGGTTGCCCTTAGATGACAGCATACCTGGCAGGCCTGATTGGCTCATGCCCATGAATTGATGCGGATTTACAGCAGATTGAATGGCATCTAAAGCAATTTGAATTGAGCCGTCCGTTCCGTTCTTGAAGCCAATGCTGTAAGGCATCAAACTCGAAATTTCACGGTGAATCTGAGATTCGCTGGTGCGTGCGCCAATTGCGCCCCATGCAAGGAGATCATCAAAATAAGCAGTAGCCATCGGGCTCAAAATTTCTGATGCAATTGGCAAGCCCATTTCTATAATTTGCAGATAAAGTTCACGGGATTTTTCCAATCCCAATTGCATATCTGCTGATCCGTCTAAATTTGGATCATAAAGAAAGCCTTTCCAGCCGACTGTCGTGCGCGGCTTTTCAATGTATGCGCGCATCACAAGGAAAATTTGGTCTGAAACTTGTGTTTGAATCTGTTTTAATTTTTCTGCATAGTCTAAGGCTGATGCCGTGTCATGAATGGAACACGGGCCGGTAATCACCATTAAGCGTTTATCTTTGCCTTCTAAGATATTTTGTATAATTTTACGCTGTTCAGCAATTTGCTGAGCATGCGCATAAGATAAAGGCAATTGCGCCTTCAATTGCTTGGGCAGGCTTAAAACTGTTTCTTGAGCGGCTGTTTCTTGTAATGCAGTGTTTAAAGCGTTCATTGATTTTTTCCTTGGGACTGCCTTTTTACAGTCCGATCTTTTATTTGAGCGTTATGGGGCGAATGGATTTCTGACAATGCGTCATAAACTGACTAAAATAAAACCAATATGAACTGCTAAAATATGAATAGTTAAAAGTCATCATGAGAAAATCTCCAAAAAATTTATAAAAATCAAGACATAAAAAAACCTGATCAGGGTTGCCGATCAGGTATAAACTTGGTGGGCAACCATTTTCTTTGCCCGAATATATTCAGGCAATTATCTAAATTGCCAAAAATAATACGATGCGTTTGAAAGAACTGGCTGCTTTAACATTTTGAATTCATCAAAAAAAGGTGCTTGTCTGAAACTTAAAATACGCTGTATTGACTGCTTTGACAATAGTTTTTTATAATTTCCATCAGAATTGTCCAATAAATATAAAGACCATCCCTACGCACTATTTATTTATATATTGATTAAATCTTCACCTTTGCTTAAAATGCTTTTGCAATCTATCCCCATGCACTTTTCAATTTTCCGCTATTTGAGTATCTGCCAATGAAGTAAGCGCTGTTTCATTATCAAAAACCGAATCTTCTTCTTTTTTGATGTGCAAAATAGTGCCTTTCATTCAGCTTACAATACGAACTGAAAAATATAAATCATTAAAAATATTTAACTATTTTGCGCATTTTTGTCACTGCGAGGTGCATTAATGACCCCACTAGCATGTGCTGTTTCTCAGCTCAACTTAGACTTCCTGAATAAAACACCCAATCAATCAATATTCCAAAAGCTGCAGTTCAATTTAACGCAACAGCAAATTTCAGCATGCACAGGCAGAAATGGCTTAGGGAAATCACTGCTGATGCAAGTTTTGCATTTTCAGCGTACTTCAATGCTGCCTTATAGCGGTGAAATTCTATGGCAATTGCCGCATGCATATTTAGCGCAATTGAAGCGTGTAGATGAAAACACCATCGCCGGAGCTTTAGGCATAACCGAGATGCACCAGGCGTTCATGCGTATTGAGGCTGGAACAGCCAGTCTTAAGGACTTCGATTTAACAGAAAATCAATGGCATTTGCCGGCGCAGTGGAGCGCGCAATTAACACAGGCGAAATTGCCGGATAATTTAAATTTTCCTGTTGAACTGCTAAGTGAAGGGCAAAAAACCAAGCTTGCGCTATGCGCTTTATTTTTAAAGCCTGATCATTATCTGCTTTTGGATGAACCCAGCAATCATTTAGATTCTGAATCTAGAACATGGCTAATAAACAGCTTAAAGACACATCCTGCTGGCGCGTTCATCATCAGCCATGACCGGGCATTACTGAATCAGGCTCAGCATATCTATGCGCTGAATGAATATGGGTTACAGCATGTCTCAGGCAATTATGATGATTATATTCAGCAGCATGAGCTGCAATATGGGGCGCTGGAACGCCAAACCGTCCAGCAAAAGCGCGAACTTAAGCAGCTGAAAGCCAAACAGCATGAAACATTAATGAAAGCACAAAAGCGTCAACACAGCGGCAAGCAGCTGCGGTCTTCCAGCTCGCAAGCGCCTATTTTACTGGACTTTAAGAAAGAACAAGCGGGCCAGAGCTTGTCTGGTGTGCAGAAACAGCAGCAAAAACAGATGGAGGAAAAACAAACGCTATTAAATGCCGCTCAAAACCAGTTAGAGCACTTTAAACAGCAGCAGTTTAAATTTCAGCATCATGCGGTTAAAACCGGCGAAATCTTGAGGATTGATCATTTGCCGCTGCCATTTGGAACGGGAATCCCGCTGTGTTTTTCCTTAAAAGCGGGTGATAAGATTCATCTGCAAGGACGCAATGGATCTGGTAAATCGACGCTTCTTAAATTATTGAAACAGCAGGCGCAGGCAGCCAATCCGCATGTTTATTTGGCGGTAAAGCCTATTTATTTGGATCAAAATTTCAGTAACTTACAGCCTGAGCATAGTGTTCTAGACAACCTATCGCTATTTAACCCTAAACTAACGGCGTCAGAATGGCGCAATCAATTGGGGCAGCTGAGAATCCGAGGAGATCGACCTGAGCAGCCGCTATCACGCTTGAGCGGCGGCGAGAAGCTGAAAACTGCACTGCTTGGCTTGAATTTCTGGCCTGAAAATATTGAGCTGCTGCTGTTGGATGAACCTGAAAATCATTTGGATATTGAATCTCGGGAACTGCTGGCGCAGGCCATTGCGCAATATACTGGCGCAGTCATTTTGGTGTCGCACGATGCTGATTTTGTAGCGCAATGCGGTATTGATATGCATTGGGATATAGAATCAAATTAATGCGCTGATTCAAATTTAAGCCCCTCATGCACCAAGTATGCAGCTGAGTATTGGTGCATGAGCAATGAAGTTGAACGGCTGTTAATCTTCAGGCTTAGAATTTCAGTTTGCTAGACAGCAAGCCAAATGCACGCTGCTTTGCGTGTTCCGCATAATGTTTTGCTTCACTTTTCCAGTCATTTGGCAATGAGCACTTGGCAATACGCACCCAGACACTGGAAAACTGCGTCATAAAGCTCGCTTCATTATAATGAATGCCATATTCAGCACACAGCGCTTTGATCTTAGGCGCAGCTTCAGCATAGCGGTTCGCTGGCATATCTGGAAACAGGTGATGCTCAATTTGATGGCTTAAATTGCCGCTTAAAATATGCAGCCAAGCCGTGCCTGAAAAGTTGCTCGAGCCGCGGATTTGACGCAAATACCATTCTGCACGGGTTTCATTGTCAGTATTGTCCATCTCAAAATTTTCAGCATCTTCCGTAAAATGGCCATTAAAAATAACGGCTGACGCCCATAGGCTGCGGATGACATTGGCCACTGCATTGCCTGAAAATACTGGAATAGCGTTCGGGCCTGCAATGAGTGGAAAAAAGACATAATCCTTCATAATCTGGCGCTTCATTTTTTTGCGCACAGGAGCCGCTTCTTCCCAGACCTGCGCCCAAGTTTTGGTTTTATAGGCAATCACATCTTCAATATGCAGATTCTGCACACCCACATACCATTCAAAAAACAGCATCAATTGAGCAGCCAATGGAATATTCAGCAAAAAGCGCGGTTCCCATTTTTGCGACTCGCTGACCCGGATCAAGCCATAACCGACATCATGATCCATGCCAACAATATTGGTATACGTGTGGTGGATATAATTATGCGTATACTTCCAGTCAGGGCCTGTCGCCATGGTGTCCCAGTCATAATTTGCGCCGTTTAAGCTCGGGTCATTCAGCCAGTCAAACTGACCATGCATGACGTTGTGGCCCAATTCCATATTTTCTACAATTTTAGACACGCCCAGCAAGCCAGTACCCAGCAGCCATACAGGCGGCAGCCAGCCAGCAAACATCAGCATGCCGCGCGATGCAATTTCACTGTAACGGACAAAATTGCGGATTTTGTAGATATATTTAGCGTCATGCTCTCCTAAACTATCCATAATTTCACGGCGGATCGCTTCCACTTTGGCGCCAAACGCTTCAACCTGAGCGGTACTCAAATACTGTGATTTACTTTTTTCACTAAAATTAATGGGCTTATTCATTTTTCTCTTCCCCTTTTCATGCTTATAGATTAATTGTGACTGGGCTGATGGCTTGTGAAATGCATAATTTAATTTGTGAATTGTTCTGACTGTCAATTTCACCCGTCAAAATATTCTTGACGCTACCCTGCACTTTAGTGCATGAACAGGTATTGCAAATTCCCATACGGCAGCCATGCGCGGGCCTTAATCCCGCCTGTTCTGCGCTTTCCAAAAGATTGCTTTTGGCTTGAAACGCTTGCTGAGAACGCAAAAATTTTACAGGCTGTTCTGCCAATGTTTCATCGGCAGGAATCTGAAAATATTCTGTGTGCAATTGAGCCGTTAATCCCGCATGCAGATAAATTTGCTGCACACTTTGCATCATGGATGATGCGCCGCACGCATAGCATTCACGCTGCATAAAACCATCGACCAACTGTTCCAGAAGCGCTTGGTCTAAATGCTGTTTCTGCTGCGCGGTATTAATTAAATGCAATTTAAATTGCGGATAATGTTCTGCTAAAGCTTGCAGTTCAGTTGCATAAGCATTGTCCCGGCTAAAATATAGCAGATCGACTGGTTTTGAACTGCTCAGCAGATGACTGTTCAGCAAGGCATAAATGGCGGTAATGCCGCTTCCTGAAGCAATCATTAAATTGGCGCGTTCAGTCGGCTTGAGTACAAAATCGCCCTGCGGCTGAGAAATTTCTACAATTCCGCCCAAAGCTAATGATGTCAGTGCATTTGAAACCGCGCCTTGCTTTTTAACGGCAATACTCAGCAGGCCTTGCGGCGAAACTTGCACGACTGAATAGCTGCGCTGCTGGCGCACACCGCCAATAATTGCAGTAACGAGCACACTTTGCCCTGCCTGATAGGCTTGGAAATTAAAGTTTTTGTTAGGGCGCAGCTGCAGCTGAATAAAGTCGGTGCTTAATGGTTTAACACTGATGATTTCAGCTTTAATTTTCTTCCATGCCCAAATTGAGTCGATTTTTTCTGCTATGAAATCAACAAAATCTTCGCGGATCCATTCCGGCTTATATTCTGCGCGTGTATGCATGCGGCCCTCGTCTAGTTGAATAATATACAAGTGTTCATTATTGTGATGCCACAATATTACGCGCCTATTATTTGTTCTATATCAATTCAGGACATAATCGGCCATTTACAGTTTATTTGCATTTTCTGTCAGACAATGTGTCATATTTTGCCAATTTGAGAGGTGAGAAATGCTGGCATCCAAATAAGGATTCTGCAGAAAGTGCCAAATCAGCATTTTAGGAGCCAAAAAAACCAAGCCGAAGCTTGGTTTTTTTCACGCGGCTGATTTATGCTAAATTTTCAAAATGCACGACAGAACGGATTGATTTTCCTTCATGCATCAGATCAAAAGCCTCGTTGATTTTGTCTAAGCCCATGGTATGCGTGACAAATGGCTCAAGCCGGATGTCACCTTTCATGGCTTCTTCCACCATGCCCGGCAGCTGTGAACGCCCCTTCACACCACCAAAAGCGGTGCCTTTCCATGTGCGGCCAGTGACCAACTGGAACGGGCGTGTTGAAATTTCCTGGCCTGCGCCTGCCACACCAATAATGACCGATTGCCCCCAGCCGCGGTGCGCGCATTCCAGTGCAGAACGCATGACATTGGTATTGCCGATACATTCAAAAGAATGATCAACGCCCCAGCCTGTCATTTCGACAATCACTTCCTGCACAGGGCGGTCATGATCTTTAGGATTCACAAAATCAGTTGCGCCAAATTCTTTGGCCAATGTATATTTTTCTGGATTGGTATCTACCGCAATAATGCGGCTGGCTTTGGCTTTTTGAGCGCCTTGCACGACTGCCAAACCAATGCCGCCCAGACCAAATACAGCGACAGTATCGCCTTCCTGCACTTTGGCTGTATTTTTGACTGCGCCCAAACCAGTCGTCACGCCGCAGCCCAGCAAGCAAACGTGCTCATGGTTCGCTTTAGGATTAATTTTTGCCAGTGAAACTTCTGCCACAACAGTATATTCAGAGAACGTTGAGCAGCCCATATAATGATAAATTGGCTGGCCATTATAGGAGAACCGTGTTGTGCCGTCCGGCATCACGCCTTTGCCTTGCGTTGCGCGCACAGCTACGCAAAGATTGGTTTTACCCGACTTACAGAATAAGCACTCACCGCATTCCGCCGTATACAATGGAATCACATGATCGCCAGGTTTAACACTGGTGACGCCTTCACCAACTTCTATGACAACACCTGCGCCTTCATGGCCCAATACCGCAGGAAATACACCCTCAGGATCATCACCTGATAATGTAAAAGCGTCTGTATGGCAAACGCCTGTGTGGCTGATTTTAACCAGCACTTCGCCTGCTTTTGGCGGCGCAACATCAATTTCAACAATCTCTAAAGGTTGACCTGGCCCAAACGCAACAGCTGCACGAGATTTCATCGAATGGATATCCTTTTATAATGGCTAGATTAACAGATGATCTACAGTAACCGCTTTTTATTCAATGATTCAACCTTTAACATGATGATAATATGAACGTATAACATTAAGGTGCCCTAAAAAATAAATATGCAGATTTGTTTAGCTTTTCAGGCTGGTTTCTTTTCTTTAATCATTTTTTCACTTACAGGGTGCAGTTTGCCAATGAATGAATCTAAACCTGATGCGCCTATTTATATGCATACGCAGCATTGGCTGAATGAACCCGGTGTAGAACAGCATTTGTCACAAGGTTTAACTGCATATTTAGCACTGGATGAAGCATTTATGAGCATTGCCTCACGCGTGCATTTAATTCGAAAAGCGCAGCATACAATTGATTTGCAATATTACATTTGGAAAGACGACTATATTGGCCACATGATGCTGCAGGAACTTTTAAAAGCTGCAGATCGCGGCGTGAAAGTCCGATTGCTGATTGATGATCAGAATGGCACACAGCTGGACAAAGTCTTGAAACCGTTGGCCTTGCATCCTAACTTTGAAGTTAAAATATTCAACCCGTATAAATTTAGAAAACTGCGCATTGTCGATTACGCTTTTCGCTTCAAATATATTAATCACCGCATGCATAATAAGCTCATTATTGCAGACGGCGCTATTGCCGTCACAGGCGGCCGCAATATTAGCCGTGAATATTTTGATGCCAGTGATAACTTTCAATTTACCGACTTAGATATTTTATTTTATGGCACTGCTGTCAAACATGCGAATGAAGTCTTTTCAGATTTTTGGAATGATGATTTAAGTTATAGCGCATCACAATTATTAGGAACTAGCTCAGAATCCGAGCTAAAAAAATTGCGTCATCAATATGAACTGGATGCGACGCAAAAAAACCAAGTTGAAAACAAAATTGAATTTGTACAAAAACAATTAGATAAAGACCTAAAACAGCGTTCTTTCAACTGGGCGCCGGCACATTTTGTTGCAGATAGTCCAAATAAAATTCGCGGACAAGCCAGCGGAAATCAGCTCATTTACAATCAAATGCATCATCTGATGGGTGAGCCTAAAAAGCACATGGAGTTGGTTTCGGCTTATTTTGTCCCAACCCAGCGCGGAGCAGACTATCTTTCAAAATTGTCGAAAAATAATATTGAGGTCCGTGTTTTAACCAATTCTTTTGCTGCCAATGATGTGGCCGTTGTACATGCTTTTTATAACAAATACCGCCATGAATTACTAAAAAATGGCGTGCAATTGTATGAGTTTAAGCCCTATTTAGAGCGCAAAAAAAGAACATGGTATGAAGTAATGACGGGAAATGTAATTCCTGCAAAAGGAAAAAGCGCTTCTAGCTTGCATGCAAAATTTTTCGATATTGATGGTATTGTCTTCATTGGTTCTTTTAATTTTGACCCCCGTTCAGTGAACCTAAACACTGAAGTTGGCTTGGTGATAGAGTCGGATGCATTGCAAAATGACATTTCAAAAATACTGAATCAATACTTACCGCAAATTGCCTATCAACTTAAGCTAAATGCAAACAATGAAATCATCTGGACAGATCAGCGCCCCGATGGTTCTATCCATGAATTTAAAATTGACCCCGGAACCACACGGTTTCAGAGGTTCAGCATGAAAGCAGTTTCATATTTGCCTATTGAATGGATGATGTAATGACTTAGTCATTACATTTAAATACACATAAGCCTTTTATTTCTAATGAGATTGTACAGTTTTTAAATTTTGCATCTTGAAAAGCTTTCACATGCTCAGCGACAGACATGTACAGTTCATTGTTTTGCATTGCGTCTGGTGCATATAAATGATCACAGACCAAATAGCGGCCATCTGGATTCATCATTTTTTTAACTGCTTGATGGAATAACGGTGCATGGCGCTTATGCCTTAATTCATGAAGCGCCTGATGAATAATAATCACATCAAAAGGTTTATATGAACTCTGACTTTGCAGGGCCTCCTCCCATTGTGGCTGTTTAAAATCGCCTGTAATAAACCGGCATCGCTCCAACTCAGAAGGTATTAACTTGTGCTTTGCAAGCGCGTGCATTGCATCCGAAAAATCAAAAGCAGTGTATTGAATATCGGGACATTGCCGAATCAAGTGTTCTGCCAGATAACCCGGCCCAGCACCGAGTTCAAGAATATGACCTTCGGGCGCGTGCTTCAGAATTTCTTCTGCATAGTAATCAAAAATTTTATAGCGCCATGGCCGTTTCACATTGACTTCATTGGCCCATTGCAGTGCATCCGCCGCGTTTTTGAGATCAATTGGACTGTGCACATCTTCCGGCTGCATATCTTTATCTTCTTATCAATGATTCATGACTATTTATACTTAAAAAAGATCAATCCATGCAAAGGTTTTACAGCTGTTTTTCATTGCTTTAAAATTGCGTCTTTGCTTTTTCTCCTGTTTTGTGGTCTCTCAATGCAATTTTTTGATTTAAGCCGTCATTTTAATATTAATGATATTTTAATCCCTTATAAGACTTTAGAAGACTTAGGCCAGCAAGAATGGATCTTGGCCAAAGTCCGTGTAGAACATGACTGCTTAACTGACAATGAATTTCTAGAGGGTCAAGCGGTGCTAAAGTCCAATCAGAATATTCAGATTGAACTGGAATGGCTGATTAGAGATACGGGGCATGAACTGCAGGTTTTATTCAAAGGTGTGGAAACTGATGCCGCTGCAGAAACATTGGTTTTGGTGAAAGGCGCTCAATTGGTCGATGCCGAAAATCAAACGCTGTCATCGCAAGCGCTGAGCCTTTGGATTGATGGAACATTGCTGCCCCTGCTGCCAAATCTCCGCAAGGAAATTAAAGCGCGTTTAAATTTATGGGATTATGTGGAATATGATGGTTAATGCTGACATCAGTGACGGCGTTTAAACGGCTGCGCGCAGATGCAGCTCATTTAAAGCGGCTGCTAAAACATCAAAAACTTTTTTGTCTATGCACTGTGCGGCATTAAAACGGATAAACTGCGCAGCATTTTTGGATTGGCTGAAAGAATTTCCCGGCGCCAGAATAATGCCTTTATCCAAACACAGCTGCGACAGCTTGGCCGCATCAATATGCACGGGCAATTGACACCATAAAAAAATTCCTGCTTTCGGCAAAATGACAGGGTAGATACCCAATACGGCCAGTTTTTTCACCGTCTCAGACATAGTTTTTTGCAGCTGTTTTTTCAGCCATTCAATATGGCGCAAATAACTGCTGTCAATCAGCGCCTGGTAAATAATTTCTGCATTTAAGTGGCTGGTATTAAAGTGTGTCGCAATATTCAGATCGATTAATTGATCAATCATCTCTTCTTGCGCAATAATGTAACCGCATCGGATAGCCGCCGACAGTGTTTTTGTAAAGCTGCCGATTTGAATCACCTGTTTCAATCCCAGCAATGTCAGATAGCGCGGTGCGGGAACATATTCAAAGTCGCTAAAGATCTCATCTTCGATAATGTACAGCCCATTTTTTTCCGCAATTTTGGCAATTTCAAAGGCAGTTTGCATCGAAAGTACGGCGCCTGTCGGATTATGAATACCTGAATTCGTCAGATACAGTTTAGGCTGATAGTGCATTGCCTGCTTAAATGCCTCGATCTCTGGGCCATTTTTACCAAATGGCACTGCAATGCAATTGAGCCCGTGCGCCTGAATTAACGCCCTAAAATTAAAATAGCACGGGTCATCAATAATGACGGTATCGCCTGCTTTTAATAAATGCCGGAAAATCAAGTCAATGGATTGCGTAGCTGAATCACTGACTAAAATTTGCTTCAAAGTCAGCATGATATCGCAGACTTCCCGCTTTCGCGCAATATAGCGCCTTAATTCAACATGCCCATGCGGAATAGAATAATCCAGCAGCAAACTGCTGTCTGCTTTTGCGGCCATCTTCAATGCTTTTCGCAATGCCTGTTCCGGCATCCACTCTTTCGGCAGCCAGCCGCAGCCTGGCTTTAACATATGCGCTGGAGCATCTAAAGACTGGCGGGAAATCCACAGCGGATCGACTTCACGGCGATATTCAATTGTATGCTCTGACAATAAGGCCGATGCAATTGAGGGCGGGCAAATAAAATAGCCGGCGCCAATTCTAGATTCTAAAATTCCAGCACTGACCAAGCGCGCATAAGCTTCTACAACAGTCGATACTGAACAGCCATGCTGCAGTGCATATTGGCGCACAGAGGGTATGCGCGCCCCTGCAGTGAGCTGACGCTGTAAAATTTGCGCTTTGATTTGCTGCATCACTCCTTCAATTTTTGTCATTTCTTATTTTCCTGTTTAGCTGACCTTTTCTATTTTAGAAGGGAAAAAGCCGTACAGCTCAATGAGCCGTTTGCGGTGAGGCAGAAGATTTCATATCACTGCATGAACTATGATTCAGCTTATAAAAACCGTCTTTAAAAAGCAAATTGTATGGGTATTTATGCCATAACAGTTCTTTTAAATTGTATTGCACTGTATCTGTTTAACACGCCAGCCTTGGCTTAAATTTCTGAGCATCATTTGCGGCAATACATGAGCAGGAATACTAAAAATGAAAGCACTTCACCAAGGCTGGCTGTACGGATTAATCGGCGTAGTGATTTTTGCAGGTTCTATGCCCGCTACACGGATCGCGGTGCATGGTTTCAGCCCGGAATTTCTGACTGGCGCACGTGCCTGCATCGCTGCTGTTTTGGCTTTAATCTTGCTGATTGCCCTAAAGCAGCCAAGGCCATCCCCACAGCAAATAAAAGCTTTATTCATTATATCCGCAGGTGTTGTTATCGGCTTTCCGCTATTCACAGCACTGGCTTTGCAAACAGCTACAGCTGCGCATTCTTTGATTTTCATTGCCTTGCTGCCACTAGCCACCGCTTTTTTTGCGGTGCTTCGCGCAAAGGAAGCACCTAAACGTGCGTTTTGGATCTATACCTGCATCGGCAGCAGCTTAGTGATTCTTTTCATGCTGAATCAATCTGGATTGCATCTCAGTGCTGCTGGCGATGGCTATATGGCTGCTGCAGTTTTGCTGTGCGGATTAGGCTATGCAGAAGGTGGCGTACTGTCGCGTGAATTAGGCGGCTGGCAAGTGATCTGCTGGGCTTTAGTGATTGCATTTCCGGCCATGTTGCTGATCAGCTGGATTTATTTTCCGCAAGATTTTTCTGCAGTACCGCCATCAGCCTACTTAGGATTGGCTTATGTATCACTGTTCAGCATGCTGATTGGATTCTTTTTTTGGTACAAAGGCTTAGCGCTTGGCGGTATTGCAAAGGTCGGACAAATACAGCTGATACAGCCATTTATTGGCCTGATTCTTTGCGCCCTAATACTCAATG
Source organism: Acinetobacter bouvetii DSM 14964 = CIP 107468 (assembly GCF_000368865.1). Taxonomy (GTDB): domain Bacteria; phylum Pseudomonadota; class Gammaproteobacteria; order Pseudomonadales; family Moraxellaceae; genus Acinetobacter; species Acinetobacter bouvetii. The sequence continues at coordinate 94,089 of NZ_KB849727.1, read as the reverse complement.
AACATGTCACACTGCTGATGATTGCTGTTTCTTTGGCAGTTGCTGCCTGCGTTGTAATGGCCAGGAAATATGCTTAAGCCTAAGCTGGACTTTATCAAAGCTTCATCTGATATCAATCAAACAGCGGGTAAATAACCAATGGCCTGAATGACCAGTTCATTTAGGCCTGTTTGCAACTGATAACAGCAGAGAACTGCTATATTAACAGCTCAAAACTAGAATAAAAAAGGCCCCATCATGAATTTGCAGGACTGGAAGCACATCCAAAAAATTGCGGCAGCTGCACAGCAGTCCTCTATGCACTGCTCTATTGCAACGGTCGATCAAAATTTACAGCCAACCATTACACCCATCGGCACCCTATTTCTGCATGAAGCTACTTTTTCAGGCTTCTTTTTTGATACCTATTCTGAAGCGCTGCAAGAAAATTTGCCTCAGAATCCTAAGGGCTGCATACAATTTATTAACAGCAGCAAGCTGTTTTGGCTTCGCGCATTAGTACAAGGCCAATTTCAGGATTTTCCCGGTGTCCGGCTTTATGCTGAGATTGGAGATTTGAGGCCCGCAAGCGCTGCTGAAATGGCTCTGGTCAATCAGAGAATTAAAGCATTAAGCTGGACCAAAGGCAGTCAGCTGATTTGGAACGACTTTAAGCTGGTTCGTGATTTTAATGTGCATGATTATAAATGGGTCAAATATCCCCATATGATGCCGGATCATTGAACGGCACCACTAATATAACTTAAAGTAAGCCTATTTCTGAAAATAAAGAATGATAGGCTTCCGCTTTTTTTTCTAACGCCAGCGGATAAGCACGCGAGGAAGACGGCATTCGATACAGTGTCAATTCTCGGCCTGCAAAAGTGTTTTTGACCGAATAGCCGATTTGTGGTTTTTCTGCCGCTGCTGGCATCGACAGCATCAGCGTATCGGTTGCTTTATCGCCTGTGGTCATTATGCTGCGGCAGGCAGGCATCTGTTTCAGCAGCATGGCAATATCTGTGGGCTGGTAAATCTGCAAAAATTTGTCTGATGCATTGCCTTTGAGGCGAATGACCTGATACGCCGTATCAAAAATGCCAATGCCCTTTTCATTGAGAAAATCCCGGATGTACTGTTCTTTGAATGTTTTCGCATCGAGATTTAAGAAATAATTTTTGTCTTGAAAAAAGCATAAGCCAAAGATTTTCCACATATCGTTTTGGTAATTTGGATAATAAAAATCCATTTTCCAGCGTGCCTTTGGCGGCGGGAAACTGCCGAGCATCAAAAGCTTGCCATTTTCAGGCAAAAATGGCTTTAGGGGGTGGGTTTCTATTTCAGACATTATTTATAATCAATAGGTTAGGTTGAATTTGCAAGGGTGGTTTTGATTGTGCGCCATAGAGTTATCTTCCTAGATCTTAGCATAATATCTGATTTTACAGCGATGTCACCTACTCTGCTAAGTGTGTTCTTGATTAACACCTGCAAAATTTCTGCAAAACCATGGTCGAAAATATAGAAAGTACTGACCATTATGACGAAAGAGAATCATAAAAATATGATGCTATTTTCTCAATATCTATTGAATTATGAGCATTCTAAATTTGCGCAATGAGCTTCCATGTAATCCTTTTCTCTACGGATCAGCTGGCGGACTGTAAGTACTGTAATACCATTGTGGATAATTTCATTTAGCCATGGTTTTTCGAGCTGTATCAGCCATGAAAATAGCCCTTATCAGAAGATTATTAGGGTTATTTTGACACTCCAGCGCAGTGCAGTTTTTGGAGTGTTCCAATCAAGAAAGTGTAACTGCTTTTTAATTTTTGTTAAAAATAAATAAAGAAAAGACTTCTGAATTGATATAGAATTCCTTTAATTTTTAGCACAACATTTGCTAAATTTTTATTATTTTTAAATACATACTTTAAACTAATTTAAAATTCGAGTAGTCCAATAATGCAATTATTAACTTCAAAATTTTCAAAACTAAGTTTTATTTCTCTCATAGGCTTAACTATCTCTGCATGTGGTGGAGATGGCACAGGTGACAGCTACAATAATAGTACCGCTAAAACGTCAATTAAATTTCCAATGCATACTTACGAATTAATAGGTGAAAGAAATGATTCTATAGGAATGGAATTATATAAAATATTTAGTGAATCACTCATATTACGCGACAATGATGTTTTTCTAACCACTAGAACACAAGTTGATTTTGCTCAAAACTACGCTACGGCAGAAAATCCTTTTACAGAATATGATTTCACTCTTACTAAAGATAAATTATACGAATCTAATGGTTATAGCCTGCCTCTATATTTAGAAAGAAATGGGCAAGGTTCTGTAGTAATTTCGCATGACCAGCACAAAGGTGGCCTAACGCAAACCATTACATTTAAGACGCTGAGTCTGTCTAAAAAGAAAATGAACTCATCGGAAGTCATAAACTCTATTTTCGCTTCTGAAAATCTCAATTCAGAACCTACTGAATTTTTAAAGCTTAGACTTGCCTTTTTCAAATCTGCTCAAACTTTTCCTGAGGGAGCTGAATGTTACCAGTTTTTAAGCACCCAACTTTCGCACTCTACTATTGAATTTGATAAAACCAACTTAGTCAATAAAACATATTCAGCTTGGGTAAAAGAGAAAAAAACTCAAGGTTTAAATGTTATTACAGAACAGTGGGCAAATAAGAATGTTGCATATGTAAAAAAAGCTGATGGTGAGGTTTCAGATGACTACCAAATGGTCGTAGCGGAATTAAATGGAAAATTATATTTTGGCGACTACACCTCTGACGAAAAAGTAGATTTAAGCAAATATATTGATCCTTCACTTAAATCCGGTTTATGTTCAGCTTTCGATCAAAAAGCTGCTTACGGGCTACATTTAGCGTTTAGAGATCTACCAACGAATCCTTGGTAATAACATATAAAAAGGCGGGTTTTCCCGCCTTTTTATACTCTCCAAAATTTGCAGCTTTCAATTTTGATCGCTGAAATCAATCACCTCATACCCCACACCCATTGATCAATCATCCCATTCAACATCCAAAGCCTTTTTTAGGCTTTAATGCGATTTTTGCTTTGTCATAAACTATGCTGTAAGTTCTCTTTCCAGCGGTAAAAGTTCGATTTACTTTAAGATTTTTTCAGCCGCTTCACAACCGCTGAGGTATGCGCCATGCACAGTACCCGCATATTTCAAACTGCAATGTTCACCTGCAAAGAAAATAAGCTTTCTAATTGGCTGATGTAATATCTTAATAAGATCATCAGTGTGATTTAGTGACGGAAAACTAAAAGAACCGCAGCTATAAGGGTCCACTCCCCAACGTGTAACTATTATTTTTTTAGGTTTATTGGGAATTCCATGAAATTGTTTTTGTAAGCTGCTAAAGACAAAATCAGATACTTCACTATCCGTTGAATTGTCTATAAACTTTGATTTATCCCCTCCAAATAGCATTAAATAAGTTGGTTTTTGATAAATTTTAGATAAATCTAAAATGTTAAAGCAATCGGTGTCATTCCAATAAAAATCACTAATCTTCTCCACTGAACCTTCCAACCGAAATGGAAGCGGTTGCTCTAATTCAAAAAATACTTTATTGAAAGATCCAAACCCGATTTCTTGAATAGAGTGAATATAATCACGAGATAATGGCGGGTGAAACTCTATGTGATTTTTTTTCAGAATGCCAAGTGGCACGGTAACCACTACGCGCGAACCTATGTAAACATTATCATTGGAATCGATAAGCTTGACACACTCATCCTCATAATTAATTGTTTTAACATCTATATTTAATTTAAATTCTATATTTTTTGAAATACTTTCAATAACCTGACAGTAGCCCTTGGTAAATACAACCTCATTACCTTGGAAGTATCCCTCATGATTTTGATAATTTGAAGAAAGCAGATCTAGATTTGCAGCAAATGGATCATTTGCTATTCGTTCAAAGAAGCTTAATAATAATTTTTTAAGGTAGTTTTCTGAAAATGTATTACCTGAATAATTTAAAGAAAATATTATTTCTTTAATGGCTTCAAGAGCAGATTTTTTGTGTGTTTGAGAAAGTGATTTTTCTATTTTATCTATAAAAAACTCAAACTCTTGCGCTTCTTTTTCTGAAAAGAATTTTCCATTTTTATGAAAATATTGTGAATTATCATAATTAAAAATAGTCGTTCCTATATTATTTTCTTGGGTAATAGCCCATATAGGATTATCATCAATTCCATGAATCCATGATGCACCCAAATCAAAGATATCCGAATCAATTTTTCTAGAGTTTATGCGCCCGCCAATACTGGATTTAGCTTCTAATACGATAACTTTTTTACCATTTTCTTGCAGTTTTTTTGCACATGCTATTCCAGCTATCCCTGCGCCAATAATAAGAATTGGTAAATTAATATCACTATTATTTTGCATAAATTTCCTATAATTCCTCATTAAAGTTAAGATAATACACCTTATATCAAACACTTTAATTTATTCTTTCCAAATCATTCTTTTACTTTTAACCGTTCTAGCCTTCAGCGCACTGAAACGGCTTTTTTGTGATTATTCACGTTCTGCACCAGTTCATTGACTAAATAATACATTTAAGAAGTCTGGACTTTAGCCTGTTCTAACTGCTGAAGTATTGATCACGCGGCGCTGCCTTATCTGCGGCCTCCAGATCCGATTGAATCCAGTTTTTATGACAACTGTTTAGGAATGCTATTGGACTAATACTGCGGAATATTCGCTCTTTCTTTTTTATTTGGCTGTTCAACCTTTCAAAACTTTTTAAAAGCCGCGATTTCCGGAGAATATCAGCCGACTAAACTTTAGTGATATTTCATAGATGCAATCTAGTTATAGATATATGTTAAAACTTAAAGTGACATAGTAATTTTAAATGCATCAATACTTTTTATCTTTATTTTGCTTTGACTGTTTAAATTCTCCTTCTTGAATAATAAAAGTAGGTAAAAATGGCAGTTTTTGAAGCTATTTTGGAAGAAAATAACAGCAGTTTTCGCAATTATGCAAGAAACTCAATTCATCAAAAAATAGCTAAAATCTTAGTTAAAACCTGGATGAGTTCTAAACTTATAAAACCTGACGGATTTTATCCGCAACCTCTTTTGCCCAAATTTGGTAAATCTCTTTACTTGGATGAAAGCCATCTTCAGCCATTTCTAAGTTCAGCGCCTAATACTTTTGCAAATCATATTCAATCCATTGCATATGCTCATGCGCTTGTATGAATTTTTCTAATTCAGCATTCATTTGCTTGGCATACTGTCCAAACAGCCAGCCTAAAGGATTTGGCAGCGCAGGAAACATATGCATTGGGGGAACGCCTGCGGCAATAATAAGCTTAGGGGCGAACTTCTGCTGAATTAAATTGTACAGCTCATGCTGTTTTTTGATCCATTGCCGAGCCGACATGAGTTTTGTGACATCATTGACACCGACAGAGGTCAGCACCGCGTCATAATGACGGCTTTCTAAGGTATTTACGTTTTTAATGATTTGATGGCTATTATCTCCTGACTTGGCATGCAGTTTCCAATCCAGCGCATAATCCATTTTTAATTCATTAATCACGGCGCCAAGCAAAGCATCTTCCTGAGACGTGACGCCAACACCCGCTGCGGCAGAATCACCAACAATTAAAATAGACAGCGGTTTTCCTGCGCCAGTTTGGCCAATACGTGCACCTTCAGGTTCGGGCAAACGCGGCGTATTTTTTTTAACGCGGCTTCCTTGAATGACCAAAGCTGGAATTAAGGCAATCGTTGCTGCTTTTAAAAACATGAAGGGATTACACAAAAGATGGATGCGGAAAGTTTAAAGGATTCAATATCTATCTGCATTAACTGTAAGCAAAATATCTAAGTGAAATTACATCTTTACTTGGACGAATTATTGAGTTGCTCAAAGCTCGGTCATTGAGAGGCAGATAAGTACGCAATATTATTGCAGAGGCGGATCATGCATTTTGAAGTAAATACTGCATGCATTATCCATACTTATCTGATAAACAGAGTGTATTGAATATCAAATCAAGCAGGCTAGATTGCATGATCAATAAAATCACCCTCACTTTCGTGATGGCTATCATAAGCAGCGCATCAGCATTTGCCCTGACGGACGCAGAACAAAAGCAGGTGGATCATCTGGTTATGCTGTTTAAGCAGAACCATCCGCAAAAGATTGCGCTTAGCATTCAATATCCATTGCAGCGGGAAGCTCCAATTCCTGCTATTCAAAATACCGCAGAGATGGAAAAACGTTTTAATCAAGTCTTTGATGCTCAGCTGAAACAGGACATTGCCAACTCTCAGCTCAGTCAGTGGAGTTCCATGGGCTGGCGCGGCCTGATGTTGGATAATGGTAAAGTTTGGCTGGACGGCGGAAAAATTACAGCGGTCAATTACAGCAGCAAGGCTGAACAGCAATATAAACAAAATTTAATTGCACAGCAGAAACAGCAGCTGCATCCATCATTGCAGAAGTTCAAAGCGCCCGTTTTCAGTTTTAACACCCAAAGTTTTATGGTGCGCATTGATGAGCTGAACAATGGCCAATACCGCTACGCTGCTTGGAAGGCCAATCAAAAGCAAGCGGCAAAGCCATCCTTAATCTTAAATCAAGGTTCAGTAACATTTGATGGCAGCGGCGGCAACCATTATTACACCTTTAAAAGCGGTTCAAATATCTATACGGTTGAACGCATTGTGATGGGTGAAAATACAGTACCTGAAGTGATATTGCGGGTAAAACAGCGGAATAAAATCATTCTGAATCAGACTGGAAAGCTCATGAATTAAAGCCATTGAACCACAGGATATTTGAAAAATAACAAGGCAGAATGTTTTTAAATACGGGCTGTTTCAATATCTGCGCATTTAAAAATCAGACAGGTTCATGCGCCTTCACGCCTTCCCAGCCAATCATGGCCGTTTTACGCGGAACTCCCCATTTGTAACCGCCCATAATGCCTGTTGAACGGATAACGCGATGGCATGGAATTAAAAACGCAACAGGATTGCGGCCTATAGCCGTGCCTACTGCCCTGTTCGCTTGCGGACTTTTAATATCCTGCGCAATATCGCCATAGGTTTTGAGCTGACCCATCGGTATTTTCAGCAGGCTTTGCCAGATTTTCAGCTGAAATGGCGTGCCTTTTAAGTGCAGTTTAACTCTTGGCAGTGATTCTGCATCAGCAAATATACGCAAAGCGCTTTGTTGAAAAGCGTCTGTTTGCTCTGTGAATTGTGCCTGCGGAAAAGCATCAAGCAGTTGCCGGCAGGCCAATGCTCGGTCATCTTCAAAAGCCATATGGCAAATCCCTTTGTGTGTGGACGCTATAATCACCTCACCAAAAGGTGTATCTGCAAAACTGTATGAAATTGCCAAGTTTTTGCCCTGATTCTTAAATTCAGCAGGCGTCATGCCTTCAATCTGAATAAAAAGATCGTGCAAGCGGCTTGGGCTGGAAAATCCAGTTTCATAGACTGCATCCGACATTGAAAAGTTAGTGTTATTCGCCAAAATCTTTTTAGCATATTCCGCACTGATATATTGCAGAAACTTTTTGGGGCTGACGCCCACCCAGTCTTTAAACTGTTTTTGAAAATGCACTGGGCTGAGGTGAACAGACGCAGCGATTTCCTCTAAACTTGGCTGCTGTTTAAAGTTCTGATGAATATATGCAATTGCATCTGCAATTCGGTCATATTGATTCTGTTTGCACATTTCAGCATTTTTCATAGGTGCAGCCTCCACTATTTCTCTCAGTATAAAAACATGCATCCGCAGAAAAAATCCGAAACTTGTGTTTTATATATGTCATGTAAAAAAAAAGCTCCATAAGGAGCTTTTTTTTTAAGATGGCCTAGCCGAGTTTCATTACTAATTTTAAAGGCAATACTTTCATTACTGTGCCTAGCGGCAGCCAAGGCCATTTTGGCACATACGCTTTAACTGGCTCTTTTTCAATTTCAGCGGCCAACAAGCGTGAACCGGTTTTTTCATCCACCTCAAAAGGCAGTTTTTTTGCGCCTTCATTAATTTCTGTGCGGATATACCCTGGAAAGATCGTCGAGACCTTAATCGGCGTATTGATCAATTCTGCACGAATGCCTTCCGCCAAGTGTGCAACACCGGCCTTGCTTGCGCCGTAAGCAGTCAAGTGTTTTGGCATGCCGCGCACTGCGCTCATGGATGAAATCACCACCAAATGCCCTGCATTTTGCTCACGGAAAATTTCAACCGCAGCTTCACACTGTGCCAAAGCAGAAATAAAGTTGGTTTCTACTGTGGCGCGGTTAATATCAAAATTGCCTTTACCAATGCGGCGGCCATCACCGACACCGGCATTTACAATCACACGGTCAATCGTGCCGAACTCTGCTTTAAAAGCGCGGAAAACTTCAAAGACCTGATCATAATGGGTCACGTCTAAAGTTTTAGCGATTACTTTTACGCCGTATTGACTTTCCAGTTCCTGCTTTAAGATTTCCAACCGCTCCAAACGGCGGGCGCAAATTGCAAGGTTATAGCCTTTTTGCGCAAATTCACGGGCCATCCCAGCGCCAATACCTGAACTTGCGCCTGTAATTAAAATTGTTTTCGCCATGACTTTTTCCTTAATTTTTTAATCAAATCCATGTCAATAAATTTGGATTGGCAGCTTTAATAAAATGATGCTCATTCAAACTTAACAATTGCGGCTCATTGCCCACTAAGCGCAGTGTAGTGATGCTGGTATTCGCAATTGCCCAATTCAGCGCAAAAGTTTTTTCAGGGCTAAGGCCTAAAATTTTGCCAACAGCCACCGAAATGACACCGCCGGAAGTAAACACCACAGCATAGCGCGGCCTGGTCTGCGCCAGTTCATCACACAAATGTTGCAAGGCAGTTTCTACACGGCTTTTAAAATGCGGCCAAGATTCATCATATTCATGGTGGTATTCGCCGCCGGTCCAGCGTTCAATGGCGCCTTCAAAAATTTTGGCTAAATACGCACGCGGATTGGCTTCTTTAGAAACATCTTCTTTCAGCAAATGCGGTTCATTAAAACGCGGTTCATACTGCGCAAAAACCTGCTGATGATTAAATTCATTCCAAGCGCTGTCCGTTACAATTTCACTTTCTGGAAAGCATTTTTCCAGCGCGAGGCTGGCGGTTTGCTGATGGCGCTGCATAGATCCTGCAACAGCATAAGGCGCTTCTTTCAAAATCTGATCAAAATACTGACCCAGCACTTTTGCCTGAAGCTCGCCATTCGGCGAAAGCTTGTCATAGCTTTCGGCGCCAAATGAAGCCTGACCGTGACGAACTAAATAAATCGTGGTCATTTCCCTAAAATATCCTTCATCTTTTCAATGTATTTATGCGCAATTTCATTGGCTTCAATTTTTTGCAGGCCAATCAATTTTAACGCACGGATGTGCAAGGCATGAATGACAATCCAGAAATCCTTAAAGGCTGGATTGTTGGTTTGCTTATGGTAAAACCGGTAGTAAATTTGCTGCGCAATGACAGCTAAGCGGAAAATGCCGAACACTTCATAAAAGGTCCAGTTGTCTGTGTGCAAACCTGTTTTTTCCAAATAGTATTCTACAACTTCTTTGCGGGTAAACATGCCTTTTAAGTTGGTTGGCTGGCGGCGGGTGGCCTTGAAAATCGCATTGTCTTTATCTTCAACCCAATAGGCTAAAGCCGAGCCCAAATCCATCAGCGGGTCACCCAATGTCGCCATTTCCCAATCCAGCACACCGATCACCTGTGTCGGGTTTTCCGGGTCTAAAATGACATTATCAAAGCGCCAATCGTTATGAATTATGCAGGTATTGGTATCTTCAGGAATATTTTCTTTTAACCAATTGCGCACATATTTGAATGACGGCACATTTAAAGTCTTGGCTTTTTCATAGCGGGCATCCCATCCCTCAACCTGACGGCGGCAGTAACCTTCACCTTTGCCTAATTTCTCAAGCGCTGTTCCCTTATAGGGCACCTGATGCAATTCAATCAATTTATCAATAACATTGATACACAGCTCGCGGACTTGCGCTTCATTAAAGTTCAGTTCTTTGGGTAAGTTTGCACGCGGGATAATGCCTTCCACACGCTCCATCACATAGAAGTCGCAGCCAATAACCGATTCGTCCTGACACAACGCCACCATTTCAGGCAAAACCGGGTAAAACGGTTTCAAATTTTTCTGAACGTTGTACTCACGCGCCATATCATGTGCAGACTTTGCTTTTGTGCCTTTCGGCGGCCGGCGTAAAATCAGGTCTGCGTTTTCATACTTGAGCCGGTAGGTCCAATTCGATGCGCCGCCAGAATATTGAGTCACTTCAACTGGCCCAGCAATATCTGAACCATTTTCAATGAGCCAGTTGCTCACTGCGCGGATATCTAATTCTTCACCCTCTCGAACTGATCCGCCTACATCAATGACTGACATTCTTTTATTTCCCTAAAACCTGAATTTCTATGATTTGAATTGCGGACTTCAACTGTGCACTGTTGATCTATGAGCAATTCATTTGTTCATTGTAAAAAATATATTGTTAAAAAAGCATACAGCTTGTTATAGCATGACTGTGCATGATGAGCCATGCTATTCCTTAAATACGCAATCGCTATTTCTTGCGGCGTGAACTGTAGCCGCGTTTGGCAAGTTCAAGTTTAGCAATCATGCCTTTATGCACTTCATCCGGACCATCAGCCAAACGCAGTGAACGCGCCTGCGCAAAGAAACCGGTTAATGGCGTATCACGGGAAACGCCTGCACCGCCGTGAATTTGAATCGCCATATCCACGACTTTTTCCAACACGCTTGGCGCAACCACTTTAATGGCAGAGATTTCTGTCAACGCTGCCATATTTCCCAAAGTATCCATTTTATAGGCAGCGTACAGCGTTAAAAGACGCGCTTGGTCAATAGCGACACGCGCTTCGGCAACCCGTTCCAAATTACCGCCTAATTTCAAAATTTCTTTACCAAATGCAGTGCGGCTCATGCCCCGGTCAATCATCAATTCTAGTGACTTTTCCGCCGCGCCAATACAGCGCATGCAATGATGAATACGGCCTGGGCCCAAGCGTCCTTGAGCAATTTCAAAACCTTGGCCTGCACCGCCAATAAAGTTTGCCACTGGCACACGGACATTGTTAAAACTGATTTCGCCGTGACCATGCGGCGCATCGTAATCGCCAAATACCGGCAGCATGCGTTCAATTTTCACACCTGCAGTATCGACAGGAACCAGCACCATAGAATGCTGATGATGACGGTCTTTGGTTTCATCTGGCGTATGCGCCATAAAGATGATGATTTTGGCATTAGGATCGCCTAAACCAGAAGACCACCATTTACGGCCATTCAAAACAATTTCATCACCGTCGACAACTGCCGTTGCTTCCATATTTGTTGCATCTGAAGAAGCCACAGCAGGTTCTGTCATACAGAATACGGAACGGATTTTCCCGTCCAAAAGCGGTTTCAGCCACTGCTCTTTTTGAGCTTCTGTGCCGTAGCGCCAAATTACTTCCATATTGCCGCTGTCCGGTGCATTGCAGTTAAACACTGTAGGCGCAATCAAGCTGCGTCCAGAAAGTTCAGCAATATGCGCATATTCTTGAACAGATAAGCCTTGACCCAGTTCAGGGCACGGCAAAAACATATTCCAAAGGCCGGCAGCTTTGGCTTTGGCTTTTAATACTTCAAGCTCTGCGGGCCATTGCCACTTGGTCCAGTCTCCGCCTTGATTCAGTTCATGGACTTTATGCCAGAAATCTGTTTCAACAGGTTCAATTTCATTTTTAATGAATGCCTTGGTTCTTTCAATATAATCCTGTGCGCGTGCTGATAACTCAAACATGGCATGATCCTTTTATTTTAAATATTGTGTAATTCGCTATTTACAACACCATAACCTGAAAACTATTATGAATAAAATGATTTAATTTTATAATTCAATATGAATACAATTCATAGCAAGAACCAAATGGATCTGGGTGTTTTTCACCGTATCGACATCAATTTATACCCGCTGTTCATTGCTGTTTATGAACAGAAAAGCATTTCTAAAGCAGCTCAAATCCTCTGCATTACGCAATCTGCAGCCAGCCATGCGTTGCAGCGCCTGCGGCAGCACTTGCAGGATGATCTGTTCGTCCGTGCAGGCAGCAAAATGCTTCCAACGCCTTTCTCTGAACAGATTTACTTTTCGATTAAAGACGCCTTGTACGCCATTCAAAACGTCTCGATGCAAAATCAAAGCTTTGATCCCAGCATGGTGCAAAGCCTAAAAATTGCCCTGCATGATGAAATTGAACCGCTGATTTTTCCCAAGCTTGTTGAACATTTTCAGCAAAGCCAATTCAATATTCAGCTGTCCAGCATCAAATTGGACCGTAAAAATATTGCAGCCGATCTGGCCTCCCAGCAAATTGATTTTGTCATTGATTTAGAACAAAACTTTGGTGAAAAAATTCAATTTCAAAAATTGCAGCAAGATTATTTTGTTGTTTGTTCTCAGCAGTCAGAAATGAATGAAGCCCTCTATCTTTCTTCCAAGCATATTGGCGTTTCATCACGGCGTACAGGCGTATTGGTAGAAGATATTTTCCTTCACCGCAAACAGCTGTCGCGGCAAGTTATTTTGCGCTGCCAGCATTATTCAACCGCTTTGCAAATTTTAGTTCAGCAGCCCAGCGCTGTTTTGACCATCCCCAAAAATCTTTTAGCGAATTTACAAGTTGCCGATTGCTTAAATATTTTTGAAGTTCCCGTTGAACTTCCGAAAATTACGATGGGTATTTATTGGCATAATGATATTGAGAAAAATGAGCGTCATCATTTTTTGCGAAGCGAAATTATAAAAATTTTTGCTTAGGCTATTTTAATTGCATGATTAAGGATTGCTTAGGCTATTTGATTCCTGTCAGTTTTAAAATCAGCCTCCCGGATAAAATTCAACCAAAACATTGATTAATATTTAATTTTAAATCGTTAGCTGTTTATTTAGCCCATCAATGCATCACGTTTCCTTTACAATAATGTTTCTTAACAGCTCCAACTTTTGCTGAATTTATTTGATACGGATCAATAAATTCAGCAGCTTTTTTTATGCTCGAAAATTTATCACCCGGCTGGCTTATTGGCCTAGGCATCGCACTGTGCCTCATCGCTCTATTTCTATTTCATAAACTTTACGTTTTCCTGACTGAGCTTTTCCGTCCATTCAAAAAAGGCAAATCTTACTGGTGCCGCGTCATCGCAGTCAGTGATGGCGATACCCTGACCTGCACACGGCTGAATGTCCGCAGATCGCAAACGAAACTGCGTTTTGCCTATGTGGATGCCCCTGAATCAACACAAAGTTATGGCAAAGAATCACAGCGTGTCGTTAAAACTATGGTGTATAAAAAGCTGGTGAGGGTGAAAATTACTGATATTGACCGTTATGGACGATGTGTCGGCGTGATTTACCGCTATCGGCGCAATGTAAATGAAGAAATGGTCAAACGCGGCGCTGCATGGGTCTATGAAGAATATATTCGCGATAAAAAACAGCTGCAGCACATGAAGTCCTTGCAGGATACAGCCAAAAAGCAAAAGAAAGGCCTGTGGAAAGATAGCCGTCCAATGCGCCCTAAAGAATATCGGAAATTGAATAAGTAAAAGCTGCAAAGCCTTACAGCCCGCCTGCCATGCATTTCGGGCTATTTTTATCAGGACATTTTCACCCAGCCTGATTAATTTAGCCCGTCACGTTTGCAGCATTTTTATCATTTCGGCTGCATCAGCTTCTGTACGCTTGCATTGTCGTTCTGCTGAAACAGCTACATCGATTTTTTAATATTTAATGTATTTTTAGTACTGCAATCCCCTTTTATTATCTTGAATATTATTTTTAATCAGCGTACAGTTTCAATAAATTAGTTACCCTAGTTAACTACAATGAATTCAAGATTAGGCTTCCGCGCTTCCCTCATGCGCTGCGCGCGCATGTTCAGCGATGAAGTGAATACCATATTGCTCCCTTACCAGCTTAATTATTCCCTGTGGCAAGTCATGTTTGTCATTCAGGAAAAGCAAGGCTGCACGTCCATAGAAATCGCTGAATACTTGAATGTATCTAAGCCTTCTATTGCAAAACGCACGCAGATACTGGCTCAGCTAAACATTGTATCTCAGGTGCAAACTGAAGATAGACGCCAGAAAAAGCTGGTTCTCAGCCCTTCGGGACAAAAAATGTATTTGCAATGCGCAGCAGAAATAGATCAATTTGAACAGCAGCTGATTCAGCATTTAAATCAGCAGGAAATTTTACGCAGCGTGCAGGTTCTTCACCAAATCAGCAATGCGCTTGAGGCTTCTAAAGCGGGTACAAACCATGAATGATCAAGCCCCGCTGTGGACAAGAAATTTTGTTCTGGTCAGTTCGATTAACTTCCAATTGGTATTAATATTTTATCTTTTGGTTGTGGTTATTGTCGGTTATGCCGTTGCTGAATTAGAAGCAACAACGGCTCAGGCAGGCCTTATTTCCGGCTTATTTATTGTCGGCACATTGGTCGGCCGTCTGCTGGTTGGCCAATTTCTAGAGCATTTTGGCCGAAAAACTACCTTAGTTGCAGGCCTGATCGGCTTCTTAGTTTTTTCTTTCATGTATTTCATTCATTTTGACGTAGGCATGCTGCTGCTTGTACGGTTTATGCATGGCTTTATGATGGGTATCGCGTCTTCTGTCTTGGGCACCATCATTGCACAAATTTTACCGCCAGCGCGGCGCGGTGAAGGCATTGGCTATTACAGCATGAGCAGCACGCTGGGAACGGCTATTGGTCCATTTCTTGCAATCTGGATGATGCTGCACATTGGCTATAATGCAATCTTCATTGTGTCCAGTATTATTGCTGCCAGCTGCCTGATTGTTGCCTTATTGATTCAAATACCGAATTTGCCGCAAACTGAAGCAGCGCCAGTCAAAGAAGATGCTGTCCAACGGGCAAAAACCAGCTTAATGTCTCGCTTTATAGAACCCAATGCGTTGCCTATTTCCATTATTATGCTGCTGGCTTCCATCTGTTATTCAGGTGTATTGTCGTTCATTAACTTTTACGCCAAAAAAATTGACTTGGTTGAAACGGCCTCTTTTTTCTTTCTGACCTATGCAATTGCAATCTTGATTTCCCGCCCAATTACTGGCCCGCTCATGGACCGCAAAGGCGCCAATATCATTATGTATCCTGCATTCGTGCTTATGGGCATCGCTCTGATTTTACTCAGCACAGCGAACAGCGCTTGGGGGCTTTTACTTTGCGCAGCGTTACTGGGCTTCGGCTATGGCAATATTCAATCGGTTTGCCAAACCATTGCTGTTAAAAGCACCAGTATCGAGCGCATGGGCTTTGCGACTTCAACGTTCTTTATTTTCTTAGATGCTGGCCTAGGCTTTGGCCCCTACTTTATTGGCAAATCTTTAGATTATATTGGCTATTCAGAACTGTATCTATACAGCGCTCTTGCCGCCTTTGCTTGTATTGCGGTGTATTTCCTGCTGCATGGACGTCATGTAAAACCAAGTGCTTAAGCTGTCTTAGCGTCTTTTCACCGAATACCGCCGGCTAAAATGCCGGCGGTATTCTAACGGGATAAGCCCATTTTTTTGTGAAAAAATCGGCGGAACGAATACATCACGCGCACCAATATTCAAATTGAAAGCGCTGATGATGATCCTGTTTTTTTAGTATTACTTAAATACTTTAAAACGCGCAGCATCATCCATATAAGTTTTGGCTTTGGCTTCACCTTCTACAGAGCCAAAGACCAGCTGAGCACGTAATTTCCAGTTTGCCGGAATATCCCATTCTGCATGTACTTCAGCATCTACAATTGGGTTGTAATGCTGCAGCGAAGCGCCTAAACCCTCTGTATGCAGGGCTGTCCATACAGCGAATTGAGCAATTGCCGTTGAATGTTCTGCCCAAACAGGGAAGTTTTCTGCATATGATGGAAACTGTTCCTGCAAACCTTTCACCACATCCATATCTTCAAAGAACAATACAGTGCCTACACCGGCCGCAAAGCTTGCCATTTTCGCAGTGGTTTTTGCGGCGCTTTCTTCATCTTTGGCATAAGATTTTAATTTATCTGCAACCAAGCCCCAGAACTTTTCGCTTTCGCCATTAAATAAAATGACCGCACGGGATGACTGAGAGTTAAATGAAGAAGGGCTTTGCTTAATTGCAGTTTGAATCAAATCAGTTAAATGTTCCGGTGTGTGCGCTGCATTTTTGCCAATGGCATAAATTGTACGGCGCTGTGTAATTTGATCTAAAAACTGATTTGACATAAATATTTCCTGGGCATTGCCATTCATAATGAAAGCGGCTCTCTAAACTGCACATCTGATTAAATATTGAGATTGCGCAGCAAGGCCGCTGATAAAACACTTAACCTTATGCAATATCAATTCCAGATTCCAGCTGAAAAAGAAGGATTCTTAACCATTTGATAAATTTTTAAAGCATATTTTCCACTAAGCTTATGCAATATCAGCATAAACGATATAAAAAATCCCCCAGATATTGGAGGATTTGATCAGGACATTTTTTAATCCAATGCTTCACTAAAAAAAGCAGAGAGATTCCAAATGCTGCATTGGATATGCGAACTGAAGTTCAATCAATTAGAACGTTGCCTGCAGCACTTTCGCAGACACTTTGCCTTTCCACAGATCACGCAGCACCGGCAAATAGAATTTCTCGCCAAGTTCGACCAATTCTGCATCAATCAAGCCATGCACTTCGTGCATAAATAAATAATCTAAATCTACCGTAGACAGCATCGAATGCATTTTAGAAAAATCTTTACGCTTTTGCTGCGCCTGCTTCACTAAATTGTCAGCATATTTTCGGTCTTTGTACTGCGCAATCGCATTTAAACGCAATTCAATTACGCCCCATCCGCTGAGCAGCAATTTGAAAACTTCAAAATCCTTGGTGGTCGATTCCCAAGTCATTTCTTCCAAGTTTTCATTCTCTGGCAGCACTGGAAGCATCAGCTCCATAACGCTTGGAAAAATTTTCTTAAAATTTAAGACAAATTTAACAGGATGTTCACCCGGATAATCCTTAAATTGAACTTTCTTTTGAACATCTGTTAAATAAATTTCGAACATTGAAAAACCTTATATAAAATACTGTTTTGTATCGTTTTATTATTTACCTCGCATAATGAATGCAAAATAAAACCAAAATCGAAACAGTGGGAGAAATGTATTCTAACAATTTTGACAGTTTATTCAAAGCCACTTGAAATATAAAAAATTATGTGGATATAAACTATAACCAACTGAGCCTTACAACATCAATTCCGCCCACAATTTTTTTTCTCTCACCTCTATATATTTTGCTTTTCGGTTTTAAACAACACTGACTAGCGCTAAATTACAGCGCATGTAGTTCATTCAGCACCATCTTTAATGTCCGAATCGCTGAAGTGCGAAAAATAGGATCAGTACCATCAGAAGAACAATGGGTATCCGTCCAAGCAATTGCGGCAAGGCATTGAATACCAACATAGTATAAAAATTTTCGTTTAGGCACTGTCTGCTTATATGTACATTCCCAGCCCTCTAAAACGGCATTTCTCAAGCCTAGTTCAGAAAAATCAATGTTTACCCAAACGATTTTCGCTAAATCATAGATAGGGTCCCCTATGCGGGCTGCTTCAAAGTCGATAACCCCTGAAATTCGATTATCATTGCCCACAAGAATGTTGCGCCCGATATAGTCACAGTGCAGTAAAGTAAGCTGTGCTGGCTCACACAAGGCTGTATCATATTGGCACAATTCATCCAGTTGGGAACTAAATTCTTGATAATCAGATGATAATGGATTAATACGAGTGACCCATTTTGAGATCATTAAATCTAACTGTTTATTCCATAATGCGGAATGCGTTGATAGGCCATCTCGATCTTTCCAAAATTTCATATTCAATAAATCAGTTTGCGGGATTTTATGATGAAGATCGCCAAGAGCTAAACCTATGTCATAAAATAAAGCATTTTTTTGCGCCTGCGTGCAATTTTGCAATGCTTGATCAGCTTGCATGCCTTCAATAGCAGTCATGCTAATCACAGACAAGCCTTTCCATTCAAATTGATCCAATACATTTGGGGTTAGCGGAAAATCTGTGAGGGCTTCTAATATTTCAAAGTAACGGTCATTAGCAGTCTTGTTTTCAGTTATCTTGATAAAGACTTTTCCTTGAGGGGAATACCCTTCATATACAGAAGATCCATTTCTTTGTGTGACTAGCTTTAATTCTGTTGTCTGAATCCTATTCTTTAAATCAGATAAATCTTTCATGCTTCCCAATGAGTTCAATACTGTTAATAAAAACTATTCTAAAGCAATACAACTTCCTATATTTATGAATATTTTATTTTTACATTTCACGTATGAGCCGTTATGCAAAAATCAAATTCAAATCGTTGTAAAATTCCTCCAGCTTCAAGAAATACTAAAAAACCGGCTTATTTCTAAGCCAGTTTTTTAGTATTTGATATTTTATTACCCAATAATAGAATACGGAAAAAAGTACGTTAATAAAGCTTGGAGATAATGTCTTTTCTTCAATATGATGATCGAACATCCATTAAAGCCAATATATCAAATCAAAAGATATTCACATTGGACTTCATCCGATATTATTTGCACCTTTTTATTTCGCATTTGCTGAAACCATTTGTTCTGGGCGGACCACTTCATCAAATTGCTGCTCAGTCACCAGTCCAAGCTCTACCGCAACTTGTTTTAAAGTCTTGCCTTCTTTATAGGCCGTCTTTGCCACCTTGGCTGCATTTTCATAGCCAATTACAGGGTTTAATGCGGTCACCAGCATTAAAGAATCATGCAGGAAATGATCAATTTTTTCACGGTTCGGCTCAATGCCTATAGCGCAATGATCATTAAAGCTATTGCATGCATCACCTAACAATTGGATAGACTGCAGCAGGTTAAAGGCAATTACAGGCATAAATACGTTTAATTCAAAATTGCCCGAAGCGCCTGCGATATTGATGGTTGTATCATTGCCCATCACTTGCGCAACCACCATTGTCATGGCTTCACTCTGCGTTGGATTGACCTTGCCCGGCATAATGCTCGAACCCGGTTCATTTTCAGGAATGCGCAGTTCGCCAAAACCGCAGCGCGGTCCGCTAGCCAGCCAGCGGATATCATTGGCTATTTTATTTAAGCTGGCCGCCAATGTTTTTAGCGCGCCAGAAGCAAACACAGCAGCATCCCGGCCCGCCAAAGCTTCAAATTTATTTGGCGCAGTCACAAATGGCAGACCTGTCAAACTGCCAAGCTGCTCTGCAGCTTTTACTGCATAATCAGGATGCGCATTTAAACCTGTACCGACAGCCGTACCGCCGAGCGGCAACTCATAAAGGCCTGACAAGGCTTGGTGCAATCGCTTTAAGCCATGATCTAACTGAGAAACATAGCCGCTGAATTCTTGCCCTAAGGTTAAAGGCGTTGCATCTTGCAAATGGGTACGGCCAATTTTGACAATATCTGAAAACGCTTTAGATTTTGCATCCAAAGTATTGCGCAGCTGTTCTACTGCAGGAATCAGTAATTCATTGATTTGCAGGCTGGCCGCCACATGAATAGCCGTTGGAAATGAATCGTTTGTCGATTGCGCACGGTTTACATGGTCATTAGGATGTACGGGCTTTTGCGAACCGAGCGGATTGCCCAGCTTTTGGTTGGCAATATTGGCAATCACTTCATTGCAGTTCATATTGCTTTGCGTACCTGAACCCGTTTGCCAAACCACGAGTGGAAACTGTGAATCCCATTGCCCTGAAATTACTTCTTCAGCAGCGCCCACAATATACTGCGATAATTCTTGAGGAATCTGATTTAATTCTGCGTTGGTCATCGCGGCCGCTTTTTTTACCAGCCCCATTGCGCGGATCATAGGGCGCGGCAGCCGTTCACCGCCAATCTTAAAATTTTGCAGACTGCGCTGTGTTTGTGCGCCCCACATTGCTTCGCTTGGCACTTCCACTTCACCCATTGTGTCGTGTTCAATACGTGTTTGCATGTTGCAACCTCATTTCCTTGTTTAAGACCTGGCTCTGGCAAAAACAGCTTGCTTTGGCTATTTCCTGCAGTTTATGCAAGATTGAAACAATTGTAAATGATAATTATTTTCAATAAATACTGTGAATTCAAATGACGCTTATTCATCTTTTGAATCAGCTGTACTTATCTTTTTATGCTTTTTCTGAGGATTTATCCAGCCATAGCACTATTTATATTTTGCAAAAACCGGCCGCTTCAGAGTCATGTTACCCATATCCACCTGCAGCCGGCCTCTTCATGCCGCTTCTGTAAATTTTTGATTAAACGCAAATAAGCCAATAATATGCCCTGAACGCCGTAACAGCTTATTGCCCGCGTAAAGTCATTTGATAAAACCGCCATTCATCTTCTAAAGTTTTTTTCAAACTATGCTCTGGCGCCCAATTCAGTATTTCTTTCGCTTTTTCCGAATGGCTTCCCAGCTGGTCAAATTCAGCATAAGGGTAATATGGCGCATCAATAGTTTTAATCGGACTGTAAGTGACTTCAGCAATGAGGTCCAAGAGTTTTTGAATCGAAATCAATTCACCGGAAATATTAAACGCTTCACAGGTATGCTCTTGGGTATCTAGCCAATTCAGCGCCAATAAAACAGCCTTACAGGCATCCAAAACATGCAAAAAACTGCGCTCTGCGGTATGGTCTGCCGTGTTGGCCTGCTTGCGCAATTCTATAAATTCGCGCTGCAGCGCCCCCACCTGCATGGCTAGAGGTACAATATTTTTTGGCAGAGGCGCAATGAACTCCCCTAAAACACCATGTTCAAATGCGCCAGCAATATTGCTTAAGCGCAAAATAGCAATTTTCCATTCATTGTCTGTACGCGCTGTATCCTGGATAATTTCCTCAACCATCTGCTGTGATTTAACATAGGGATTTGGATAGGCATAATGAAATGGCATATCTTCTTTGAGATCCGCTGAAGACTGTCCATATACGGCTAAACTGGACAGGTTCACCAAATTCCGCACTCCTGTACGCTGCATGGCGCGCATTAAGCTCATAATACAGCTGACATTATCATTATAATATTCCAGCGGTTTCAGCACCGACTCTTCTAGTGATTTAAACCCTGCTGCGTGTACGACGGCACGGATTGAATACTGCTCGAACACTTTGTTTAATGCAGGCGTATTGCGGATATCAATTTTAACAAATGGCACATACATGCCAGAAATGTATTCAAGGCGTTCTAAAATCTGCAAATTAGAATTTGATAAATTATCGACAATAATGACTTCTTGTCCTTGTGCCAACAGATTTAAAGCAATGTGCGAGCCTAAAAAGCCTAATCCACCAGTCACTAAAATCATTGTTTAGGTACTCCTTATATTTATCAAGTATTTACATCCAATTGGTGTAAATTTTGCGTTACCCCCTACTTATCTACAGATATTAAAAGCAAAAAACCGGCTCATAATTTATCTTGAGTCGGCCAATACGCAAGAGCGTTATAGTTTCATCTTATAGCTTTAGAATATCGCCTGTGTGCAGTTATGGTTATCAACTGTATTTTGTTTATGACAAAAAATACTTTGATTTCGGCATCAAAAAACCGCCATATGGCGGTTTTTTGATGCCGCTCAAGAAAGCTTATGCATTCTTTGTCCGGACTAAATTTAAAAAGTGGAGATGCCTCTCGTATTGATCAATGATATCTTGCAAGAGGTCTTCTTGTGTCCAATCAATAATATCGTAATTCTGGCCGCCTTCTCTTAAGAATACCTCGGCCTGATAATCATGCAGTATTTCTTTCGGATCCATCATGAAGCTTGGTGTCTTCTTTTCCTGCGCAACTACTTGATAAATAAAGTTCATTTCATCCTTATGATTGACTCTCAGCTGCAAGCCAGCATCAATATTATGAATAGATACATCTAAATGGCGGCGTTTAAACTCTTTCTGCAAATTTGAAAATGCTTGCCTTACAGTTTGATCAATATACTGTTCAACCTCTTCACGCGTATGCGGATAATGCATGATAAGCCCTAAACGCTGCTGCCAGCTTCTCGGGTTTTGGATTGCTCTTGGGGTAATGCGCGCTTCTTGCAAGGCCTGCATTTTAGTCGCGTCTAAGTGCAAGGCTTTCACCAAACCCCAGCAAATCAGCAACATTACAAAGGTAAATGGCAATGCGCTTAGCATTGTTGCTGATTGCAGTGCGCCTAAACCGCCTGCAAATAACAGAACAATGGCGAGCACAGCCATTAAGCATGTCCAAAAAAGCCGCTGCCATGCTGGAGAGTTTTCCGATTTAGCCGTTAAATAATCTGTGACTAAAGCGCCCGAGTCTGCAGATGTCACGAAGAAGAGCATGACCAAAATAGTCGCCACAAAACTCATGACGCCAGAGAAGGGTAATGTATTTAAAAACTCAAAGAGAGCAACAGACGAGTCTCGCTGTACTGCAGTAATCAGTGAGGTATTTGCTTCATTTAAAATGCTGTATAGCGCGGCATTCCCCATAACCCCCATCCAGATAAGGGTAAAGCCGGTCGGAATGAGTAAAACCCCCACAATAAACTCGCGGATCGTGCGGCCTTCAGAGACTCGTGCAATGAACATGCCCACAAATGGCGACCATGAAATCCACCACGCCCAGTACATAATGGTCCAGCCGCCAATCCAGCCATTCGATTGATAGGCATATAAGTTAAAGGTCATATTGAACAAATTTGAAAAATATTGACCTGCATTTTGTATGGTGGTTTGCAATATAAAGATGGTTGAGCCAGCAAAAAATACAAACAGCAGCAGGATTAAGGCTAATCCCAAGTTAATTTCTGATAGCCGCTTAATGCCTTTATCCAGGCCCATAAAAACGGACAATGAAGCCATACCTGTGACAATGACAATTAAAATAAGCTGCGTGGTCAGCGAATATTCAATACCAAACAGATAATTAAGGCCTGAGTTAATTTGTGTCACGCCAAAGCCTAATGTCGTTGCAACACCAAATACTGTTCCAATCGTCGCAAAGGTATCTACGCCATCACCAATCGGGCCATAAATTCTTTTTCCAATTAAAGGATATAAAGCGGAACGGACTTTTAAAGGCAAATTGTGTCTATAGGCAAAGTAAGCTAATGCTAAACCAACGATTGTATAGATAGCCCAGGCATGTAAGCCCCAATGGAAAAATGTCACGCGCATGGCTTGCTGTGCAGATTGAATCGTTTCAGGATCGCCTGTAGGCGGTGAAGCGTAATGCATGACTGGCTCTGCAACGCCAAAAAACATTAAACCGATGCCCATACCCGCAGTAAACAGCATGGCGAACCATGAACTGTTGCTGTATTTGGGCTGACTATGATCTAAACCCAGTTTAATTTTGCCCATGTTTGAACAGGCAATATAAATAAGCACAATTAAAAAGATTGCTACGGATAATACGTAGAACCAGCTAAATGAGTCTGTAACCCATTGATTCAGCTGTTTTGTTATTAAGTCAAAAGCATTGGGAGCCAAGAATACAATGGCAATAAAAATACCAATAATAACAACAGTGCTGATAAATACATTTGGATTCACATTGGAATACCATGACGGTTTCAATGAAGACATACCTTCCCTATTCCGTTTTATTTGTAAGACAGATCTAAATTGATCAAAAAGATATCCGCTAGATGCGGACAGAAACAGGCTTGTCGTGATGAGTGCTATCGCTTTTATTCTCATTTTTAGACAAATATTTAAAATATTCGCCTAGATAAAATGAAAAAAGTGAGCCTGACTCAATCAAAGCCACTGCTTAGAATCTGTACATGTTATCATATTTTTAGATACATAATTTAATTTTAAGCAATAAATCAAATTAAGGATCATATCAAAGCAAGATAAAATCTATATTTTTATTTTATTTATCAATATCTTACATTCATACGTGTTTTCTGAAATCTTATTGTGATTTTTATCAGATATTTGATGATTTTTTCTAAATTTTTCTAAATGCACAGTTGTAAAAAAACCACCCGAAGGTGGCCTTTTCTAGCAAGCTGGATCGCCTTAGCCTGTTGATCAAGTCAAGCTTGAGCTGTTTTTTCTCATTCCTTCTTCGCAGACCGATTTAACGGTCTACCCCCATATGCAATTTATAGTTTACTGTTCTATTATTGCGTGCAGTATTTCGCATTTGATAGATCTGAATCAAATAATTGCCGGATTCTGGCAATTTGAGCTGTCCTGCTGTACCTGTTGCAGATCCAATCACTAAAGCTTCTGCTGCACCTGGTTTATCACCCGGAGCATATATGTTAATTTGAGCAAGATTACCATTACTTGTAAGCTTATAATTTAAAGTCTGCCCCGCCTTAGCCCGCAAACTGTACTGAACATCATCATAACCCTTAAATGAGCCTGCAACGGTAGTGCCAATAGCGCCTTTCGCAAATTGAATGGGTTTGACAGGCGCGGCAAATGCACTCAGCGCGGCTGTAGACAAAGCCAAGATTATTGAACCCACTAAAGTTATTTTTTTCATCTCTGATTGCCTTTCTCAACCTAATATATATTTAAAAATCACCTGAAATTATAAATTTCATCAACGATTTATTATTCATATCGTATTTAGTATTAGGCTCTTTTTCCATATTCATTTGTTATCGACTTACTAAAGAACCATCTAAAGGCGGTCTATTTTTACTTCAGCAATCTGTATCGTTTATGCGGAGGTATTTTTAATTCGAGCATATGGCCGTGCAGCATATAAATCAGTTAAGGATTCAGTTTCGTGAATGCTGAGCTATGTATTCTGCGCCATGTTTGGCAAAACATAGTATGTCTTACAATGCCGGTCAGATGATTTCTTTGAGAAATCAGGCTTGCTACTCTGAATTGAGCTTTGCACATGCATCGATTTGCTGTTACAGGACTTATTTTAAACGTACATCGCGTACCCATTTGCGGAATTCTTTTACAATTGGGGTTCGGGCAAAGAATATGATGAAATGTTTATAGCCTATATGCTTTTACTTATTCAGCAGACTTCCAATTTAACTCAGAAGCTATGACTCAGAGCATTTTACATGGTCCATCTCATGGTTTTGAAAACCATCAATATAGTGCTAAATTTATAATATACAAATATTTACAATGGAATAGACGTGGGAAAACTGGCAGTATTAGATATTCTTCAGCAAAAAATTATTTTCATTCATACTTCCAGTGGTGAAATAGAATATACCATTGAACAAGCTGGCCATGCGGATGGCTTGCAGATGGATAAAGCCAATGGATACTTGTATTGGACGGATATGGGGCCGAACCGCAATGGCGAAGACTTCTCCCACCCTGACGGTGCAATCTACCGTTCAAATCTGGATGGCAGTGCAAGAGAACTGCTGATCGGCAATGGACAAATATATACTCCAAAACAATTACGACTTGACCTAAAAACACAGTATTTATACTGGTGCGACCGTGAAGGCGCCAACGTCTGCCGTGCAAAAACCGATGGCAGCCAGCTGGAGAAACTGGTTGAACGCGATGATTCCCCCAACTATCCAAAGAATAGCCACGACCAGTGTGTCGGCATAGCCATTGATAAAGACCGTGACCATATTTATTGGACACAAAAAGGGCCTAAAAAAGGCGGTAAAGGCAGGATTTTCCGGGCTGGCCTCAATATCCCTTTAGGTGAAAATGCTTTAAACCGCAGTGATATTTTGACATTGCTTTCTGATTTGCCAGAGCCAATTGATTTAGAGATAGATAGAGCAAACCGAATTCTGTACTGGACGGACAGAGGCAGTGAACCCAATGGCAACACTTTAAATTGTGCAAACATTACAGATGAAGGATTAGAAAATCATAAAATACTGGCAAATGGTTTCAAAGAAGCTATCGGCTTAGTATTAAAGGACTCTCATATTTTTGTTTCGGACCTTTCTGGCTGCGTATATCGCATCAATTTAGATACTCTTAAAAAAGATGTGATTTATTCTGGCGGAGAATCACTTACAGGTATGGTTATTTATTAATACATTTTGATGAGTGTGGTTTAGAAACCCTTATTTCTAAACCACTTTTTATTAAAAGACCACTTAGAACGAACGTCTAGCTCTAAAATACAGTTCAAATTGACGGCCAGATCATCACCATGCAGAAGCTCCCAATAATTGAATCATTTTCACGCCGTAACTCCTGAAATGAAAAATACGGTTTATGCACATTTATTCGATTGAAAATTTTAAACCGAGTTAATAATGCTCTTGCATAAAACTGTGTACTGCTAGAGGTTAATCAGAAGTATGCGAAGAAGAAGAAAAAAAATACGATTGTATGCATTGATATAAAATCAGGAAAATCACCAACCAGGTTCTAATGTTCAAAATACAATTTATAAATTTGGCAGAACCTAAGGCAAAGACAATACGCTATGCATCTATTTTTATTTAATTTACAAATTTTATTCGCAATTAATTTAAGGCACCTGCATAAAGCTGATACATTAAAATTACATAAAAAAGGAGTCAATGCCAACGATGAAAACTAAGCATTTTATTCTCAAATTAGCAGTGAGCTGCATATTTTTAGGTTCAACATACGCAATTGCCTCACCTGCACTCTCCAATAACAGTACAAATCAAATCTTAGATCTTCCCGCTAAAGCGCCAGGTACAATCTTATCTATACAAGCACAAGATACTGATTTATTTACCAATGCCTCACAGCGATTCTTAATCAATTACCGCAGCCGCGGCGTACAGTCTGAACCAATCGTGGCTTCAGGATTTATTTTACTGCCTAAAGGAAAAGCGCCTAAGGGCGGCTGGCCAGTCCTCGCTTGGGCTCATGGAACAACCGGTGTAGCAGATACTTGTGCGCCTTCTAATGACTTTGCCGGCGGACCCGTTCATGTCTATCAGCAAATAGCTGCCAAAGCGCTAAATGCGTGGCTGGCGCGCGGTTATGCCGTTGTTGCACCTGATTATCAAGGCTTAGGCACTCCTGGCGGGCATCCTTATATGAATGCACAAAGCCAGTTGCATACTGTAGTGGATGCTGTCCGCGCAACCCACCTTTTAAAGCCTTATCAATTCAGTAAAAATTGGTATGTCATGGGCCATAGCCAAGGTGGTGCAGCATCTCTTGCTGTTGCAGCATTTGGCCCGAAAGATGCTCCTGAGCTGAATCTGCGCGGTGCAATTGCGCTGGCTCCAGGCGGCTATCAATATGAAGGAATTGCTGAATATGTGGCAACCCAAACTAAAATTGATCCAAGTGTTGCGGCATTTTTTCCTATCGTTCTTCTTGGTGCCGAAGCGGCAGATCCCTCTATCACACCGACAAATTTAGTTAGCCCAGAAATGGAAAAAGTCCTGGACTATGCCCGTAAACGCTGCTTATCTGAATTGCAATCTGATCTAAAAGAAGCGCCTAAAACTGTTTTCAAATCTAATGCTAATTTGACGCCTTTGACAAATTATTTAAAAAAACAGTCTATTGATAATATGACACCCAATGTGCCTCTTTTACTTGTACAAGGCGATAAAGATCAGCTAGTCGATTACCGCGGAACCTATGCTTACTATCAACAAGTATGTAAAGAGCGAAAGCCGATGGCGTTTCACCCTGTCAAGAATGGAGATCATCGTGACTCTTTAAGACAAAGTGAATTCCTGATTGGGGACTTTATCAACTCCGTTGAGCAAGGCAAACCTGTAAATACCTGCAGCGCTAAATGAGGCTGTAAATTGAAGGATTAGCAACCCTCAAGAATAAAGCCATTCTAGTCTTAAAAAACCTAGAATGGCTTTGATTCATACATCAGCTTATCAATTGGACTTTAAATTGCTCAGATAAAATCTACTTAACTCGTTCGATATGGATGACATCAATATCTGTAGGCTTTACTCGATGAGTATCAACCTCACCAACAACATGAACACGATCACCAGCTTTTAATTTTAAAGGGCGCCATAGATCGTCATCTACATCTAAGATGATCGTACCTGTTGAGTCTTTAAGCTCAAAATCATCACCTGAAATATGTTTTGAGATTGTTCCTTTTAAAGTCACGCCAGTTTCATCAGCTAATTTTTTTGCTTGGGCAATGGTGACCACATTTTTTTCAGCTTCTTTTAAAATTACTGCATCTGACTTCGCATATGCGGCACCACTCAATAAAGAAATACCAGTAATTGCAGCTAAAAGTAATTTTTTCATTTATTCGACTCCATTTTAGGCTTCTCAAATTAATAATTTATAAGTCAACTCATTGCTTAATTGATACTTAGGTACTTTATCTCGCATTTTCAAGTGTAGAAAATGCATTAATTTAAAAGGTTTCATATATAAAGCCCATATTGCAGGCTTATATCAATCTTTATCTAGGGTATGAGGTATTATCGTTTCTTCCTTATTTTCATCATTGCGATCATTTTTTTGACACGCTGATAATTCAATTGCTGCTACTTTACTTAATCGCGAGTGCTTTCATATTTAGGCCTATGTTTAATTAAAACTCTACACTATCAAAACAGGATTTTTCATGTGTTGGATTTATGCAAAATTTATTATTGAATACTTTTTAGCTCGAACCAGATAATTCAAATTTTTAGTTGAAAGTCTTTTATAAGCATTCACCAATTTTATACTGCAACTCTTCTTTGCATAAGCAGCGCCGCTATAACCGCGTACAAATGCTTTCATATGACATTTAATACTGCAGCATTCCGCGAATCACTTTCGATGACTAACGGCTGGTTTGTGTGGTCATATCACTTTCCTGCAGGCAATAAAAAACCGCCACTCGGGCGGTCAGTTCTTTAGAATCAGCTCGGCTTCCTTTGTCCAACAAGCTGATCAACCAGTTCATCAATTTTAGTATCGGTGCTGCGCCATTTATTTAAAGCCAAGCCGCCTTTTCCTTTCAGTGCGAATTCAGCTTCCGATACAATTCGGCCTTCATTCATCAATGTAAACTTAGCGTAGCTCATATAAGTCACAAAATCCCAAGAGCGCAAAGCTGTATAATTCATTGTTGTTTCACAGAAAGCCGGTTTTGAGTTTTCAGGATAGAAGCGCGCATTAATCTTATATCGAGCAAAACTGCGCGCTACAGACTGATCAAACCCGTCTATAGTGACTTTAGGATTTGTGATTACGCAAATCTGTTTAATCTTTTGAGGTTGAAAGCCTTCACTGTTATTTACTTGGATTGATGTGCAGCCAGTGACCGCAATGGCAAGTGCGCCTGATGTTAATAATTTTTTCATGTTACCCCCTTAAAACAAGGCGATAAAATACTTATTTTATGATTAAAAGTATATATAGCTAACAGAAAAAGCACCCTAAGGCGCTTTTAATATATTATGAATCACAGCTTCCACAGCATAAGCCCAGCTTGGTATCCAGCACCCAGTGTCCACAAAACAATAAGATCCCCTTTTTTAAGCATTCCCTTATTCAGCCTGCTTGCATAAGCTATAAATAGGCTATTCGCCCCTGTATACCCATACTGATCCCCAACATATTCAATTTTCTCCCAAGGGATATTCTTTTTCTCTTGAAGAATATCAATATTCATCTTTGTAAACTGAGAAAGCAAAAAGCATGAAATATCTTCCAGCTGCAGATTGTGCTTATCTAATAATTCATCAAGCGCTTCGGCCGCAAACTCTACACTTTCGATTCCGCTAAATGCAGCCCAATGAATTTTTTCATTTGCACTCTCACCGCAAGAAAAGCCCTTCGGAGGCCAAACAATAGTATCTTTGAAACTGCTGTCTGTTTGATAGGTGCGATCGATCATGCCTGATCCAGATTCATCTGCTGTTTTTTCCAAAATAAGCGCAGCAGCAGCATCACCGACGATACTTGAAGGGATTGGCGTATCCTCACTGCCAATCTTGCTCAATTGGTCAGCACCGACCACTAAAGCACGCTTATAAGCCTCTTTAGACTGAAGTAAAACTGACGCCTGCTCTAAAGCTAGAAACATACCCAAACAGTTCGCATTGACATCAAAACACACACAATCTTTTTTGATTTTTAAAGCTGAATGCAGCCACAATGCATTGGTTGGAGATAAGTATTCCAGCGTTGTTGATGCGAAAATAATAATATCAATATCGCCATTCTGAATATTATGCTTTTTCAATACTTTTTCTGCAGCGCTAATTGCCATGGTAAGCGCATTTTCTTCAGCATCGCCTATTACATATCTCTTATCCCGGCCCACTTTTTTTAATAATTCCGGCATCTTCTCATTTTCTTTGAATCGTTCAAGATAGTAGTCATTATCACGGATCATTTCAGGATGATAAATATCCACTGCAGCAATATTCAGAGAGGGTTTTTCTCCCCCTTTAGTTTCATAAATAATATTCATTTTACTTCTTATGGTTCTGATTAATTGAGATTTATTTATATCGAATTTAGAGTAATTTTCAAGTATTAAAAACCAATCTCATACAGATGACCCAGTATAAAAATACACTCAAAAAAATATGCAATTCGCACGGCGCCTTGTACAGTTTAAAATATAAATTGATGCTGCCGTGCAATGGCATCGCTGCTGGATGATAGGATCGGGCTCAGACAATGACGTTGAATGCCGTCAAACTGAAATGCGCCACATAAATGAACCTAGACGCGTCATCCAACTTGCGCCCAAGCTTATCGCGGACCTTCTTCTGATGCTGTAGATTTGAATTGAAATTTACCTTCATGGCCATTTAAATATTTGTCTTATTGCTGCAATAAGATTTCTTCGGCTTCTAAGTATTTTTTTGGCTGTTGGCAATGGCTTGTTTGTTGGTTTTCCCAAAAATAATCATTTTTATTCATGAATTGCGCCCATTAAAAAAACGCCCCGAAGGCGGTTCTATTCAGAAATCACTCAATCTTATAAGTAAATTTTGATTGATCAGGCTTTTTTTCCATGGTTAGCCATACTTGGCCATTCCTTTTATCGCCATATAGATAAAGCTGATAATGCAGCCAATGTGTACCAAAATCATCAAAAGTGCGCGACCATTTTTTGATTTTATACCTTCGTATTTTTCCATATTCGGATTCCAAACTTTGATCATAAAAAAGCACACTATCAATTCGATTAGAATGGACTCTAGCAGAAATATATTCAAAGATTGAGACTAAACAAAAAATGATGACTATCCCACAAAGAATATTTTTTTTATATAAATATTTCATAATATTATAAGTCGTTTTATTTATATTTTTTGAATCTTAAATATATCAAATCATCTCCACCACTTCCATATAATAAATTCCTAATTTTTTTCATAATTTATGACAATCACCATTAACCTGAAAAAGAAAAACCCCGCCAATATCTAGATTTAAGCAGGGTCTTTGTGCCGTAATACGTCCGGCAAACTGGAGAACTTTTTAATTAATCTAATTAATCATTTTTTCCACATTTACGGCATATTTGTATATATCCGCAGTCAGGATCGTAATCAAATTCATATTCATGAATGCAAAATAATTTACGAAGGAAATAGATCATAGCTTTCTCCTTAATCTCGATTATGGGATATGAGAGGAATTATCATTAGATGGGCTATCTAGCCTCCCTAAATAATTAATAGGGTTAATTTCACTTTTTTAAAGGCATCAAATTCGAGGGAATTTGAATCTGGGGCCAGCCGAATTCATTTTTAAACCGATTAAAGGGTAAAAACAGCAGGCAAAAAAATACCCATCTTATGGGAAGACGGGTATATAAACTTTAAATTTTTTTCGTTGGTAGCGGGAGCTGGATTTGAACCAACGACCTTCGGGTTATGAGCCCGACGAGCTACCAGACTGCTCCATCCCGCATCAACGAGGTGCCTTTATACGCCCTTCGCACGAACAAAGCAAACTTTATTTGAAATATAGCCATTTACGGCATAAATTAAATAAAAAGTGTCTTAAAATTAACCAACTCCCGCTTCTGTTATAAAGCTTGGATGTAAAGCTTTGTATGAACTCAATCTTCTTTTTTCATTTTCCAAAAATAATTTAGGCTCTTCCGACCATACCGACTTTCTTGAATCAAGGCCAGAGTGGCTTAAAGCCCAATCAGAAACGGTGCCATACACAAACGTATTATCGGCGAAAACTAATTTTGTCTTCCTGCCCACGCTGCTTACAAAAACTTTATGTGTTGGCAATGACCCAAATGTACTCATTTGAGTACATAGGTATTTATAGATTTCAGACATAGAATAAGGTACTTGAACGACAAGCCCATTATACCATTTTAATCAGTTAAAAAGCTCAAAAGCTTCGCGGGGCGAGGCGCTGCTGACAATCACGTCAGCCTTATTCAAGATCGTTTGAATTTTAGCCTGAAGATAGAGTTATTCGCAGAAAGGTTGATTTAAAAACCAATGATCCAGATATTATGAATCGAGAATGTCTCTATAAAGCAATTTTACTTAACATTATTATGACTCAAGTTGGAGATAGCCAGCCTCGCTTTATAATAGAAGGCCTGGAGAATATATACAGCGGCTTTAATGCTGCATTCCAAACAAAATCCACTCTATGTAGGTTTTTTACCTATTTGTCTTTATAATTCATTCATCAATAACAGCAAGACAAAACCATGAAAATAAAAATACTCAGCACTCTGCTCATTACTTTGACAATCACCGGCTGCCAAAAGCAACAGGCTGAGAATCCCGCAGAAAATCGCACCGCTAAAACCCAATTCGAAAAATCAGATGTGATTATCGGCAACTATCTGGATAGGCTCGATAACCCAAACACACCTAAAGCAGAGCAAATCAATATAATCTGCAAAGATTACCCTGCAGAATATAAAAACTATTATATGCCTGCTTTGTTGCAGCTGCAGCCTCATGACTACACAGAAACAAAGCTACTGAATGACCTGGATATGGCAGTGAACTACTACAAAGAAAAATTAAACATCGGCTGCAGTTAAAGGTTAATTCACTTGATAAAAAAACCGAGAATTTCTCGTTTTTAAAGATTAATGCAATTTATTCAGCAGCACATCCATAAGGGATGCTTTGAATACTTGGCCATGCTTTAAGTTGGGATAAATCAAAAATTTTGCATCAATACCCTGCTCATCAAAATTCGATAGTATTTTTCTGTTTTTATCAATGCCGTTCATATCAAAATTTGAACTTTGCTTTTCGCCATCATTCATTGAAACATCGCCTTCCATCAGCAATACATGCTTCTCAGTCGGCGCTTTAATTTTAACAGCATGAATTTTATCCATCATTCTATTATCGGCCCATGACAGTGATGGACTTGCTGCAAAATAATGACTGAAATAATCCCCTGCCAGCAAGCTGTCCAATACAAATAGGCCACCATATGAATGACCCCATACAGCTCTTTTATTGGCATCCAATTTAACGTTTTGCTCTACCCACGGTGCAATGTTATTTAAAAGCACCTTTCTAAATTCCGCACTGCCGCCGCTCATGCGCTCAGGGCTTCGCGGATCAGGTTCCGGTTTACCTGCAGCCATATCTGCTGGCGTGTAGTCTAAGGATCTCGAAGCAGATTCAAACGGCAAGTTTGTCTTATAGCCTATAGCAACCAACACAGGCGAATCATTTTCAGTTAAGGCTTTCAGTAGTGGATCATTCAGATGAGACATCACTGCGTTGCCATCCAGCATGAATACAGCAGGCAACTTTTGTTGAATATTTTGATTGGTCTTGGGGATACCTAGCCAAACTTTGTATATCCGCTGCTTATCGTTTGATGCAAACTCTTTGACTTTGAAACTGTAATATTCGGAGCCCAATTCTGCAATATTGGCGCCAAGCGGTTTGATTTCCGGTTTTGCATGTGTCGCAACATTCATCCCCATGGCAAAAACGGCAGCCAATGAATAGGCCATTATATTTTTTAAGCAAAGAGTCATTGTTCAGTTAATTTCTAAGTCAGTTGCCACATACTACAAGTTATTAATTATCATTATCAAATGATAATTAATAACTTTACCTCAATATCAAAGCGTAACCATTTTCTTCTATTCATCATTTACTCGGGCGAGTACCATATTATTTATAGGCAATTTTTATTGGAGTAATTTATGCTTGAATATACATTCATTACAGCCATCATTTTACTGATCATTGTCCTGCTTATAATTTTTTATACAAAGAAAAAATAGCCCTGCTCATCTATCTTTTAACGATTCTGTCATCTTATCCAGCTATGCTGTGTCTAAGGTTTGCAGGCTAAGCAAACCTGCAATAACTAAGTAACACCTATCTCACCCTATTTTATATAGGGTTTTATTTTTGGAACGGAGTCCACTAAATTAGGGTCTGTATTTATCAATCAGCCCTACTGTTGCATGGCTTTCTTTTGCCGAATATAAATCAAAAGTACAAAAATAATTTAAATAACCCAATCCTCATGGCCATAAAAGTAAGTTATCTTGCCTGTATCTCACCGGCAGCAAAAATGTGCCGCAGTTAGGTGCAGACTGTATTTTAGTTGATCAATAAAGTAGAAAATGAAAGAAAACCTAGAGAATTCTGTGCAGATAAAAAAGGAGTTCTTTAATTTAAAAAATATTATAATTTATTGTTTTTAAATACTTATTTAAAAACCAATTCCCACATAAAGCACCGAATTATTTAGATGCCGCCCAAAATCATTGTATAATGCCTTTTTCTTATGAAATCTGGACAAGACAACTGCAATTGCCAGTTTCCGCAGTGAATTTCAAATGAGCACTTTATTACTGATAACCTCCTCACCTACTTCTATTCATGCCTGGCATGCTTTAGGTCTAGCTCAGGCTTTGCAAAACAGGGAAGAAGAGTTCCGTGTATTCTTCTACCAAGATGCTGTTGCTACAGCCAATGCCCTGCAATGGGTGCCGGATGATCAGCGCCAACTGACTTCAGAATGGCAGAAACTTGCTATTCGTTTGCCGGTTTGCGTCAGCGCGGCATTGGCCCGCGGAATTACGGATCAGGAAAATGCCCAGCGGCACAATATTCAACAGCATAATCTTGCCGAAGGCTTTGAGCTGGTTGGCCTTGGTGAACTGGCCGATGCGGTTCAATCCTCGCAGCGTTTAATTCAATTTTAAGATCTATATTTCCTAAAATTTGCAGCATTTAAAAGGTTGATTGTGTGAATACTGTACTTGTTATCTTAACCCAGCCGAACTTATCCAGCCTGCAGGTGCATGAAAGCTTGTCTGCCACAATGGTGCTGGCGACATTTGGCTGTGAGGTCAAGGTTTTACTGCAAGATGGCGCATTAAGCCTGCTGGCATCTGAGCTTGAATTTAATCAATTGAAACATGCATTTAAGATCGCATCGAATATGGTCGACAGTTTTGAATTCTATGATCTGACGCCTGTGCTGATTGAAGAACAGCATAAAGACAATCCCTTTGTTCAACATTCAGCACAAGAGCTTGAGTTCACGGAGTTTAATGCCGCGCTCATTCAACAATTTGACCATGTTCTGTTCTGGTAAGCGGTGAAATATATGTCCGGCAAAAAGCCCTCAGAAAATACTTTATATCTTATACAAGCCAGCTATGCTGCTGCTCCATTGGCGCTTTCTAAATTGCAGCAACTCTATACCAGCGGCAATCAGGTCGTTCTCATGGGCGAATCGGTCATGCATGCAGCGCATGAGGCGATTCAGGCATTGCAACACTGCTACGTGCTGGAATGTGAACAGCCGCTGCTGAATTTAGCTCCAGAGAATATTCAGCTGATTAATTATGAACAATTCGCAGCGCTGTGCCTGCAGTTTACCCGCTGTATTTCTATTAAATAAATTAAATATCGGTTTTAGAAATGAACTTAGAACTCGACCAAGATGGTCATTTAGTCGATTACACCATTTGGAATGAAGCTGTTGCGCAAGAACTGGCAAAAACTTTAGAGTTGGAGCTGACGTCTTGGCATTTTGAAGTGCTGCAGGCCGTCCGTCAGTTTTATCAGCAATTTGGCCATTCACCCGCCACCCGCCCGCTGATTAAGTTTTTAATGAAAACGGTCAGCCCTGAAATAGACAATGCCCTTCTGCAGGATAAATTTAAAACAGGCTTAGTCGCACGCCATCTCAGCCGTTTGGCAGGTGTTCCAAAACCTGCAAATTGCTTATAAAGCATCCACTTAGGTATTTAAATATTTCAAGCTAAGCCTGTTTTTGCTCAGAATTTATCAGATTGTAATAGCTTCGGGTAAAAACCGGCTTAACCTGTTTGGCATGGACCTCTTCCCGGCATTCGGAACAGACCATAACCGGATGAAATGATTCTCCGCAGCCTTGATGAATATATTGCACAGGCGCGCCGAGTCCGTCATCCATCCACTTATCTGCCCATTTCGACATAGACAGCAAGATTGGATACAGCTCAAGCCCTTTATCCGTTAAACGGTACTCAAAACGTTCCTGCCGGTCAAAATAGGCGGCTTTCATTAAAATTTCATGTTCAACCAAGCGCTTTAAACGTTCTGATAAGACATGGCGGGTTACGCCTAAATTTTGCTGAAAATCATCAAAACGGCGCATGCCCATAAATGCATTGCGCAGAATCAGCATGGTCCAGCGGTCGCCCAGTATTGATAATGTCCGCGCTATTGAACACGGCTGACTGCCTATATCTTCCCATTTCATGTCGATCAACCCGCTGCAAGATGTATAAGGCTAAAATTAATTGATTAAATCTGTTTTGAAAAGCATAACTTGCTCAATATTATAATCTGAAAAAGCGCCTAAAAACGAATTTCATCCAAATGCAGCTCTATAATGTCCAGCCACGCGCGCGTTGCTGGACTCATCGCCACGGTCGTGTTCCATGCCATACTGAGTGTCCAATTCAAATTGGGATTTTCCAAAAGGCTGACATTATATTTCTGCTGATCCAGCTGATCGCAATAAATTTTAGGCAGCAATGCGATGCCGACATTGGATTCAACCATTTTAACAATAAAGTCCCACTGGCTGCTTTTACACACAACTTTAGGCTCAAATCCGACATAATTGCAGGCCTGAATAATCATGTTGTTTAAAGTAAAAGTATCGGCATACAGCATAAAGGATTCTTCTTTCAACTCGATTAAAGACACCTGTTCACGGTCATGCCATTGTGACTGCCTGTGCGATAGCAGGCACAGCGGTGAGTTCATAATTTGAATGCCGCTCAAGAACGGTTTTAAATGTCCCAAAATAATGCCAACATCAATTCTTTTTTCAAGAATTGCGTCTTCAATGCCTGCTGCGCCGACTTCAAAAAAACTCAATTCAATATTTGGATATTGGCGGTGAAATTGGGCAATTAAAGCGCTCAGCAAAACGGAGCTGAGCGGCGGCAGTCCCAAAGTCAATTTACCCTGCTTTAACGCCCGGACTTGAGTCACTGTTTCAACAATGCGCTGCTGTTCATTTAAAATGACCAAGGCATGCTGATAAATTTTTTCGCCAATATTGGTCATGACGGCTTCACGCTTGCGCCCAGCACTGCCTTTGTGAAACAGAGGAACACCTATTTCATCTTCCAGCTGGCGGATCATCTTGCTGATCGTGGGCTGCGTTACGCACAATTCTTCTGCAGCCAGACTGAAGCTCTGCTTCTGTACAATAGTGACAAAAACATTTAATGCCTTAATATCCACCTAAATTATTCCAAATAAGCATAATTATTTTTTTATTATTCATAATTATTAGCATGGGTCAATTTTAAAATAGCGTTACTCCAATTGATTTAGTCAGTTATGTTCACTTTAAGGCAATACCCCAAATTCACACACCTGTTAAAAACAGCAGCACAGCTTGGTTTGCTGGTGCTTATTTGGTGGATGGGCGCTTTGATTCAAAGAAAGTTCAATCTTCCTATTTCTGCCGGAGTTATTGGACTGCTGTTGCTGACGGCAGCGTTACTCAGCGGCCTCTTCAAGCTGCAATGGATCAAACAAGGCTCGGATTTGATTTTAGCGGAACTGGTGCTGTTCTTTGTGCCGATTGTTGTCGGGCTGATTAAATACAAAGCGCTTTTTTTGACCCAAGGCTGGCAGCTTATTGTAGCTGTTGTTTTAGGAACTGTCTGCGTGATGGTCTGTACGGCTTATTGTGTATTCTTTGGCTTTAAACTTGAATCAAAATTTAAGAACCATAAAAAACCGCAAGACGCTTCCAATCATAAAATAGTGCATGGCAAATAAAATGAACGTCCTTCATATCAACTTTATGTCTGTCATCTGTTTGGCTTTAACACTGATTGGCTATGTACTGGTGAAAAAGCTTCACCGCAAATTTCCATATATGCTGCTGTCGCCAGCCTTATTTGTGCCGTTTCTATTAATCATCTTCATGCTGGTATTTCATGTTTCTTACGATACTTATATGCAAGAAAATCAATGGATTGTCTGGATGCTTGGGCCTGCAACCGTTGCATTCGCCATTCCAATTTATGAATACCGCCAAGTCATTAAAAACCATCTGTTTTCGATCAGCCTAGGTATTGTGGCCGGTATGCTGTCAGGCATTATCAGCGCATTTTATCTGGCTCAGTTATTCAGCTTTAATCAGGAAACAACTTACAGCTTAATGGCGCGGTCTATTTCAACACCATTTGCCATGGAGTTGACATCTCATTTAGGCGGCTCTGTCGAATTAGTCATTTTATTCACCATGATTACCGGTATTGCAGGCGTTGCCTTTGCTGACCTTGTATTGGCTGGCTTGAAACTGCATTCTAAATTTGCGCAAGGTTCCGCTTTAGGCAATTCAGCGCATGGCTTTGGCACCAGCAAGGCTTTTATGCGCCATAAAGAAGAAGGTGTAGCCGCCTGTCTCAGCATGGTGCTGGCAGGTGTATTTATGGTGCTTTTAGGGCCTAGTTTAATTCACACTGCGGTATGGCTTTTAAATTAAGTGAGCATCACTGTTATCAATTTAAGTGCTGGTTCCATGATCAGTATGCTATAGAAACTGACAATTGGTCTTTATACTCGCCTGCCGGCAGCAGCGGAGAAATCTGGTCAGCCACACGGACATTAAAGGCCCTGAATATAATTATCTTCTTGCTGCATTGAGCCATTGCCTGGCACGTCATTTTTGCTTTCCATATTTCACAGGAAATTCATGTCCGCCTGCAGTCACATCATAAGGCAATGCTGTGCCATTTACGCCAATAGGATGCGGGCCGGCTGCTGATGATCAGTAAATATTAAAGTCGCTGGGCAGCTGATTTTGACTGCTGTCCAAAGGCATGAACTTAAACTGATGTGTACTGAATACTGGAAAATTCAGCACGTATCCGTGAAAATCGAGTGGAACAAGGCTTCATATCCGCTGATTTAAGCGGTTTTCAACCGATAACAAAACAGTATTAATATATAAATACTGTTCTGTAAAAGCAAACGCCGGCTTTCTTGCTGCTTAAAATTGATTTTTAATTAATATTAAAAATGGCTGTGTGAATAATTATTCGACTCATACGATTATTTACCCCATCATTTTCTGATCAATATATTTCATTTAAACAGCAATATAAAAACTGCCAATCACAAAAGCCAATAAGCTGACACATTCGGAAATTTCAATACCGGCTCCAACGGTGTCCCCGGTAATCCCGCCAATCCGCTGTATAAATTTACGGCGCAGGTAAAGCAAGGTGATTAATGTACTGATACTGGCAATCAATCCCAGCCATGAAAAATACCAAGACGCTACGATTACTGCGCTAAACAGTCCCCATGAAGCCGTGCGCGGAATAAAATCAGCCATTGAATTGCCTAAGCCCTTGGCGCGCACATATTGAGTTGTGAGAAATAAAAATAAAGGCGCCAAACGGCCTAAAATTGGAAAAAGAATAAGCGCGCTGTACAGCTGTTTTTGCAGCAGCAGATAAATCGCTGACCACTTTAATAAACAGATGATAATCAGGCTGAGTACGCCAATCGGCCCGCAGGCGGGATCTTTCATAATTTTCAAAGTCCGTTCTGCATCGCC
This sequence comes from Acinetobacter bouvetii DSM 14964 = CIP 107468, assembly GCF_000368865.1. GTDB lineage: Bacteria > Pseudomonadota > Gammaproteobacteria > Pseudomonadales > Moraxellaceae > Acinetobacter > Acinetobacter bouvetii. The sequence continues at coordinate 53,961 of NZ_KB849727.1, read as the reverse complement.
AAAGCCGCCCACCCAGGCATCAGCAGTATCAGCCAAACCATCCAAATGCAGCCCGCCAGTCAGCCAAATCCAAATCACCAAAATTGCGCTGGACAGCAGTATGGCTGGAATGGCCTGCAATATATAAGCAATTGCAAAAAGAATGACGCCTATCATCAGCCCGACCACTGGATAAAACAGCAAGGATTGGCCATTTTGCTGTTTGCTGGGCATTGCTTTTAATTGGACTGGAAATACCGTCAGAAATTGCAATGCAATCCAAAATGGCGTCATCTGTGCTGCTCACTTAAATAAATCGTTTCAGCATCCGGCATTTCAAAATGGCTTAACTGGCCCAGTTCTGCATTCATTTTTAAGATGTCATCCAGAGGCTGATTCAGCGCCTTGCATTTCAGCAGCTTAATCACACCGCCATGGGTCACAACCAGCGCCCGCTGATATTTATGGCTTTGCAAAATTTGAAGCATTTGCCCAAGCCCCGACATTACCCGATTTTCAAAATCCTGCATCGTTTCAGCATTTGGCGGGCTGAAACGCGTGGGCTGCAGCCAGAACTGTTCCAGCGCTTTCGGTTCAGTGTCATAAAGATGCTGTACTTCTACGGCTTCCCAGTCACCAAAATGCATTTCTTGCAGACTTGGCAAAATCATCAATTCCAGACCCAGCTGCTGTGCAGCCTGTGCCGCAAATTGGTGGCAGCGCTGCAGCGGCGAACAGACAATCACATCCCATTGCCGCTGCATTGCCAAAGACTGGTCTAACGTGCGCTGCATTTGCAGCCAGCCCTCAGCGGTCAGCGCATCATCAGTCGATCCGCGCAAAGTATGGCTTAATGCCGTTTTTCCATGCCGAAGCAGATCAATCTGAAACATCTGATTTACCGAATCCTTGAACTATTATGCCTGAATAGGATTAAACTTTTTCACCGGTTACTGCGGCTTCAGCAAAAGTGGCCATGTTATTGTGCAGGCTGCATGCCAGCTTAATCACCCCTAGAGATGCTCCCGCACCGCTGCCTTCACCTAAGCGTAAATTCAGTTTCAGCAATGGTTCAGCCTTCAGCTCATCCAGCAGGCGGCGGTGGCCATACTCTGCAGATTGATGCCCAAACAGCATCCAGTCACGGACCGCTGAATTCAGCCGAACAGCCACTAACGCAGATACTGTTGAAATAAAGCCATCCACGACAATTGGCAAGCCAATTTGCGCGCATCGGATATATGCCCCCGCCATGGCTGCAATTTCCAAACCGCCTACAGCACATAAGGCCTTGAAAGCATCTGTACCTACATAATCTTTATGCAGCGCCAAGGCCTGATCAATAACCTGCTTTTTATGCGCCAGCTGCTCAGCGCGAATTCCAGTGCCTACACCTGTCAGCTGCTCTGCAGGTTCATTTAATAAAAAGCAGGCGACAGCAGATGCTGAACAGGTATTGCCAATCCCCATTTCACCAGCAATGTAAATCGAAGCGCCTTGCGCCAATGCCTTTTCAGCGCTTTGACGGCCTAAATTCACCGCATCTATGCACTGCGCTTCAGTCATGGCAAGCTGTTTAGCAAAATTGGCTGTGCCAGGAATAATGCAATGGCGTTCTACCCCGGCATATTCATAGGCGTCACCTACTGAACCGCAGTCAATCACCTGCAGCTGGGCTTGATATTCTTTGGCAATCACACTGATGCAGGCGCCGCCAGATGCAATATTCTGCAGCATTTGACGGGTTACCGCTTGCGGATAAGCTGAGATATTTTCTTCCATTACGCCATGGTCACCTGCGAAAATAGCAATCCATGGCAGTGTCACTTCTGGCTTCGCCTGATTTTGCAAAGCTGCCAGCTGTACCGCAGTACGTTCTAACTCAGACAATGAACCTGTCGGCTTAGTGAGTTGAAGCTGGCGCGCCTCAGCTTGCTGTCTTGCTTCTTCACTTGGCGTTTTACACGCATCTAACCACCAGTTCATGCTTTATCTCCTTTCAAAAACATGGGAAAACCCGCGACACAAAATATAACTTTGTCAGCAATCTGCCCCAATTGCTGGTGCAGGCGGCCGCTTTCATCCACAAATTTACGGCTGATTTGCCCCATCGGCACAACGCCCAAACCTGTTTCATTGCTGACCAGTAAAATCTCTGCCTGCAATGAAGGTAAAATCTGCAATAATTGAGCGCATTCATCTGATTGAATGTTTTCATCTTTCTGCATTAAGAGGTTGCTCATCCACAGCGTCAGACAGTCCACTAAAATCACGTGCCCCTCTTGGTCCAGCTGCTTTAAGCGCGCGGCCAAATGCAAGGGCTCTTCAACCAATGTCCATGCTGCTGGACGCTGCGCCTGATGGTGCACGATGCGTTCCTGCATTTCATTATCCCAAGCTTGAGCCGTTGCGATATATGCAACAGGCTTGTTCGATGCAATAGCGGTCTGTTCCGCTAAACGGCTTTTACCAGAACGCGCACCACCTAAAATGAATTGAATCATAAGCTGTCCAGAGTAAATTGCTGATGTACTGAAAGCGGCCCCTGCAGCTGCTGCGCTGCATAGGTACCGAAAGTCAGCTGCTGCACGTCGATCTCAAAAGTGTGCTGCTCAATTTGCTGCATGCGCAAAAACACATCATCGCTGTTCAGAGCATGGCCATATAAGCCAATTGTAATATGCGGGCAATAGCTGAGCGGCGCAATTTCGCTTGAACATTGATAAAACTGCCGGCGGATTGCATTTAAAATGCCTTGGCTATCTTCTACTTCAATAAACAATGCGCTTTCAAAACTGTTGATTTTGCCTGTTTTCAGTTTAAACGGCGAAAGGTTTAGCTCTTGCAATTGGAGCATTTGCGCATCTAACTGCTGAAAAATAAAATCGTCGTCGAATTGCCTGTATGGTTCCCAAAAACCGCAGATAAATAAAGTAATATGAAACTGGCGGGTGTTGGGCTGAAATAAAAAATCTGAAAACTCCGCACGCAGCTGCTCTAAATAATTGAGCAGCTCAGGAGAGTTAACCTCTAAATACCAGAGGGAAAATGCGGTACGGCCTTTATGCCACTCAGGATAGTCATGTGCAAGCGTTGGCACCACTGGCATTGAAGGCAAAAGAAACACACGCACATCACAATGAAATTATTTCATATATTTAAGCATGAATTTGAAGAATTAGGATGGCTTGTTGCTTTAGCAATATTCATTTTGAACTGAATTTTATTCATTCTGCAAAAAGATTTCTATGCAATCGCTCAGCAATCCCGCTGAGCTTTAAATATAACAGAAGCGCTTAAACTGCTTGCCTTATTGCTGATACTGCCCTTTTCCCATTCATTTAAAAAAAACTAATGTATGCAGTCTACTCCTTTGCCATCTGAGGCTGTGCATTTGTTAACAGCGCTTTGACTGCCAAAAAGGCCATCAGCATAACAACATTGAAAATTAAAAAATAATAGGGATAAGCCGAATGCCATTGATACAGTCCAGTACTGATCAGCGGCCCCGCTACAAAGCTGAGCGCCTGCGTTGCTGTGCACAGGCTGGCAATTTTAGCCTGCATGGCTTGCGGCGCGGTCTGGGCAGCGCCCGTGGTAAAGGCAGGAATCAAACAAGCTACGGAAATACCGTACAGCACATAAGCTGCTTGAAAAATATGCAAGTGCTGTGTAGTCACTGAAATCAGCAGCCCAGTAAGCATGATGATTAAACCAACCCAAAGCAGCCGCTGTACTGGCCATTGCAGATATTTAGAGATTAAGCTTTGCATGGCAACCAATGAAATCCCGACAATCAGCGAACATTGCGCAAATGATACTGCTCCCTGCGCAATACCCGTTTTGAAATGATCCTGAATATAAAACCCTGCCGTTAAATTCAAGGTAACAATAGCTAAATACAGGCTAAAACCCAGCAGCAGCCATGAAAAGCATTGCTTAAAACTGAACTGAATGCCATCCTGTAAATTGACCAGCTGCTGATGTTTACAGTTCAGCAGTTTCAATTGCGGTGCTGTTTCTTCACGATCAAAAGTGAATACAATCACAGCGCTAATGCCGGCAAGTATCAATATTGCGGCCCATAACGGCGCCAGCATCCCTTGAGACAGCAGCAGCGTTGTCAAAAGCGGCCCAAAAACCACTCCGACACTATTCAGTGCACCAAATTTAGACATGCTTTGCGCACGCGCCTGTTCATTGCCATAACGGGTCATCACATATGTTTGCAGCGCGATTTGCGGCATGGCCATGAATAAGCCGGTACTGGCGCGAGAAATCATCAGCGTAAACAAAACAAATAAAGAAAGATGTGCAGCCAGCCCATACATCAATACGCCTGTAAAAACACCCCAAGTCACAGCCATGCCAACAAAGCCGATGCTCAACAGCTGAAAAATGGAGTATTTCTGCTGATGCTTGCTGATATAGATTGCCGCTATAGCCATAAGCAATGCACCGATTGACACCATGGCGCCGGCTTGCAGTTCAGACAGCCGCAGCTTGCGCACCAGCGGCGCCAGCATCGGTAAAATCATGGAAAAACTTGCGCCATTGGCAAGGCTGGCTGCAATAAAAATTTTATTATTTTGATTCATTATTTTAATCATTTACAGGGCTGACATGGTTATAAAGCAAAAAAGGCAGCATGCGCCAGCTTTTTTCGATGCATTGCATTTGGCGCTAATGGCTTAATGCAATGAATCTTTGAAGGTATGATTTAAACCAGAGGTTCTGCCCTGCACAGGAAGGTTTGAAAACGGGTCACGGACTTGCCATCGGCATTCCAAAGGTGATACACGCCAAAGCCTTATGTGCTGGCTGTATTTTTTCTTTGGCAGAGATACCTCACAACAAATTAATATTCTTACAAAAATATATTATTAACTAAAAGACCCCGCTATCCCTTGATTTAGCGGGGTCTCTATTTTCTAACTATGGTTTACGTACAGTTAATTTAATTGTTTATAGGCCCATTTAATAAACCTGTCCTTATCCCTAAATAAAGGAACATTGAGTAAATTGATCTGAGTAACATTTCCAAATTTTCCACGCAAGCTGCTTGGGCTCGAAATAATAAAATCAGAAACTGTCCCTAAATGCGCTTCTTTAAAGAAGTCTAAAACCTGAGTATGAGGACTTTTTTTATTGAATCCCTCACGCTCAATAAGAAATTCATATATTTGATATAAGACATATAGTTCGAAATCTTTATTCATGGCTAATTATTCACTTATTCTTAAAATAAGCAGTTAAACTAACTTATTGCCTTAGCTATAAAAATTGCATAAAAACTCAAAAACATAATAATTTATGTTTTTGCTATATGTAAAAAACATTTTATATATTATGCATTTAAATTATACAAAACCATTTAAACCCCAAATTTATTTTTTAATCATTGGTAAAATATTACTAATTGAAACACCATTTATTAATTCAGAAGATCTAAACAACAAACTTACTCAATGCAGGATTTGTTAATTTATTAAGATTGTATTTTGATCGCTCTTTATTATGCAAAAAACCCACTAAAATGATAAACTTTTAATTAACTCTAGCGCTTTGCATACACTTTTCATTCACTCGGTTTTTTACATCAACATTTAAAATTTAAAGCAGCCTTAAAATATCCAAATTTAAGTTACAGCTTGGGTAGATGTCCTGCCCATGGGATAAGATAGATTTTAGATGCAGGCTTAAGTTTGGATCATTTCGTAATTAGTAAATGTCCACTTTTTGATATAGCTACAATAAAACCTATCTTATGATCGTTCAAATTTCAAAAATAAATGAGCCCAGATGGATCTCTAGGCTCAAAGGGATGATTTAATCAATTAAGCCCATATGCTGTTTTCTGCTGCATGTTTTTGACGGTGCTTCGCTTTCAAATAAAACCAAATAAAGAGCGCTGCGAAAGCGATAGCAAAGATATCAATCCACCATAACGATGACATTGAAGCCCACATACCCAGCTGAGGAAATATCAGTGTGATGAAAGATGTCAACGGCAGGCAGCACAATACCAATGCAATGGCAAATAAAAGCTGCGGCAATGCTTTCCCTGCGCCAACCGTAAAACCATATACAATGCTCAGTAAAAAGACCGCATAATAACTATACAAAAACAAATGATTTACACTGCTTAATTCTGCATATAGAACATAGCCCCAACGGCCAATTAACATGCTACTCACTACAGCAAAAATACAGCCTAAACATGCCCCAACCGTAAGATTGGCAATTGCCATAACATCCTTACGCTGTTTAGGCGGCGCTGACCCAATATTTTTTTGCCGTTTCAGACGCGATTCAATCCAGAGTAAATTGCCAGAATAAAAGAGGAAAGCGCCGCCCAAACCTAAAATTAAATATAACCAGCGCGTGAGGTTTCCACCATAATTACCAAAATGCAAACTAAACATCGAGCGGACCACTTGATCCATCGCTGTTGCATGTGTATTTAAATTGTTGGTATTTAATGGTTTATTTAAATAAGGATTAAACATCATGACATCAAAACGGTCACCGCGCAGCATTTGATCTGCGCTGTATAAATTAACGCGTGCAGATGCTTTTTCGGGTACATCTAAATTATTGAAGCTGATTGAACTGACCTGATATTCAGGCGCTTGCTGCTGAATTTTTTCCAGCAGTTTTTCAATATTTAAAGGTTCAATAGGCTCTGCAATCTTAACAGCTGGCGGCCGCGCAGGCTTTTCCTTGGCAATTAATCTATCAATCGCATCATAAAAAACATCATGAAAGGCAAAAGAAATAACGGTGACACTGATAATAATATGAAACGGAAAACTGGTGATTCCGACCACATTGTGAGCATCTAGCCAAAACCTTTTTTTATTTTTACCCGCACGAATTGCAAAATAATCCTTTACCAAAGTCGGCAATAAGATGATTAAACCTGTCATTAACGCTAGAAAATACAAGACACAAATGATCGCCATCACATACACGCCTATCGTGTGATGGCCTAAAGTCCCTGGAATACCTGCCGTTTCATGCAACTGCTCAATCAGCCAGCCCAATTTCGACAAGTTTTCTTGTTTAACCTGCAATGCGCCATCTGCATTTAGGGTGGCGAGCATACTTTGCTGATGCGTGTTGAAATCATAATCATCCTGCCCTTTCGGAACAGGTGTTTGCCACTGCATTGGCGCATTATAAAATTCTTTGGAATTAAAATTTAATTGGTAGCTTTTTATTGTTTCTGGATATTGTGCCTGAACTTGCTGAATAAGCGGATCGTATTGAGCTGCTGAAATGGGCTGCAACTGTTGCTGTGGCGGTGTTGCCCATCGGCTCAAGTCATGCTGAAACATGCTGAGGCCGCCAGCAAAGAAACAGATAAATAAAAAAATCCCGGAGGTAATTCCAGCCCATGTATGCAGCGTTTTAGCATGACGAATAATATCAGTACGCACTTTCATGTCATCAACCTCGCATCCAACATAAAATGCCGTAAGCCAAAATATCAAATACCGTAAAAATTAAAATGGACTGCCAGCCTTTCGGTATAAAGTACGCAATAAAACATACAGGCAGCCAAATCCAGGGAATAGACCACATGCCTAATTGCGGCGCCAAACTTTGGCTTAGATTTTGAATGGCCCATAATGTAATAATTGATGCGCAGAGTAAGGCAAAAATAAAACCCAAGCATATTCCAGCAAAGGATTTTGACCACCAGTCAGATTGAATTTTTTGTTGAAAAAATGAGTTCATGGGCTATTCTTTTTAATCATCAGCGGTATAAATGGCAAAAATGTCCACACGACCAGCATGGTTAACAGCCACATATAAATTGCAGCGAGCTTAGGCAAAGCTGCTAAAAAAAGAAGCAGCGATAAAACCACACAGCCAAAGCCAATCCAACGATAAAACGGCGGCAAAACCGACTGAACCAAGCGCTGGTTTGGGTGCGTGCAATACAGCAAAATGCTGCCAATAAAAACAAAAGAAAATGCAAGGAATTTCAAAACTTACACCCTTTAAAAATGGAAAAATACGAGATACCGTTCCAGCCATTGGAAGATATCCCGCTTCTTGCGTTTAGAATTTCGTTAACACTAAATATTCTTAGAGCTTAGAAATCAAAACTCACACCCAGTTTATAAGTACGGCCTGCGCCTAATGTGGTAAAGCCGCTGTTGAATACGCCCGCCCAATATTTTTCATTCGTCACGTTGTCTACATTGGCGCGGAAGGTTGTATCTACTCCGCCAATATTGGCCGTATATTTGGCGCCTAAATCAAGCAAAGCATAATCAGGCAATTCCAAGGTATTGGTATTGTTTAAATATTGATTATCCACATAGGTGCCGCGCGCATTAAAGCTTAAGCCATCCACATAGGGAAGTTTGTATTCAACACCCAAGCCAGCAGTAAATTCAGGCTGACCTTCAACGGTATTCCCTGAGATATCTACCTTGCCATTCATCCCTTTCTTATATTCAACATCAATATAGGCCAAGTTGCCCCAGACAATTACATCATCAGTCACGTTGCCAGAGAAACCATATTCAACCCCTTTCGAAGTTGTTTCACCGCCATCGGTGGTGATTTGGGACGCACCATTGACCGTCGTTGCATAAAATTCAGTGATCGTACTTGGCTTATCAATTTGATATGCCGCTAAAGTGTGCAGCCATGAACCATGCTGATATTTTGTACCCACTTCATATTGCTTGGTTTGGAACGGCGCAAAAGTTTTGCCGTAATTTGCATCTAATGTATTATTTACAGTACTGCCTTGTGATAAACCTTCTACATAGCTGGCATAGAATGATAAATCTTCACTCCATGGCTTAATGACAATCCCTAAACTCGGAGATAACTTATCTTCACTATATTTCGTATTTGTACCAATAATCTCGCCAGTTCTATAGTTTCGAGTGTAGCTCGTACTATCGACATCGATATCTTGATAACGCAGCCCCAAAATGAATTGTAATTTATCATCCAGCATCGACATTTGGTCGGTTAAAGTGTAGCTGACATATTCATTGTCTGCTGTTGGTAAAACTTCTGGTGTATCAGCAGGCATTGATCCGCCTGCACTTGGGTTATATAAGTTGGTTATAAAAGTTATAGGCTCTGAGCCTTGACCAGCTTGTGCATCCTTTTTAATTTTTAAATAGTCCGTACGCAATCCCACGGTATGTGAAATAGCGCCTGTATTAAAAGCACCTTCTAGACCTAAATTTGCTGAGGTATTATTTTGCTTCATATTGACATGATAGTACTGTGAGTTCGCATCGCCTGCATCATTGGTCACAATCATGCGTGTACCAAAAATATGCCCTTGATACTTTTGCTCAACAGTCCCTACACCAGCAATCACTTTCAAGTTATCCAGCAGTTTATATTCGCCAGACAAGCCAATATATTGCGCGGATTGACGGCCATAAATGTTCGGGAAGAAATTGCTCTTGCCATCTGGCGCATCCAGTACTTTACCCAATTGCGCAAATGACACCATCGCAGGCGAGCCGCCATCACGCTTGTCTTGGGTGCTATATGCATCCAGATTGATTTTGGCTTTATCCGTGGTCCAATCTAAAGCCAAAACGGCCGATGTGCTTTCGTCTTCCAGCCCCTCAACAATGTGTTCGCCTTGGCCATGGTTCGCACTTAAACGTGCGCCAAATTCTTGGTTCTCACCAAAGCGGCGTGAAAAATCAAAACCCGATTTATAGTAACCTTCGTCTTCAAAATTAGCGCTCACGCGGGTAATGTCTTTATCCGCCCGCTTCGTATTGGCAATAATGACCCCGCCAACGCTGCCGCCAGGCGCCATGCCAGCAATCAATGCATTTGGACCTTTTAATACCGTCACAGAACTTAAAATATCGGTCGTGATACGTCCTGTTGGCGCCATGCCATAGGCCCCATTTAAATTATAATCTTCCCAAGTAATGCCAAATCCGCGCATATTAAAATTTTCATTTAAATGGCCTGTATTGGTTGTAGTACGAATACTTGGATCAATTTTCAGCACATCCATCATTGAGTGAGCATGTGAATCTTGAATGGCTTGATCACTGTAGTTACGAATCGTAAAAGGCGTATCAAGGACATCTTTTTCACCCAAAATATTCAGCGTTGCTTTGGTTTTAAGTTTTCCCGTCACATCGGTTTCTTGTGAATCCGCTTTGACTACAATTGTCGGCAGTGACACAGTTTCTTCAGCCATTGCAAAAAATGGAGACGCAGCTAGAGATAAAAATAAAATGGTTCTTTTCAAAGTAATTTCCCTCATTAAAAAATGATTTTCTAATGGTTGGATACTATACAAATAAATGATAATCATTTCCATTAATAAATTATAATAATTATCATTAATTTATATTTTCTCAATTGCGCTATGATTTATATTATTCAATTTAAAAAATTCCGAAGAATTTTGTTTATATGGCCAACAGCCTCATGTTTTGCAATTAAATGCTCTTGAATAAAAAAGCCCCAATCTTAATATCTAAGACTGGGGCTTAAAAACAAATACTATTATTATTCTAAGTAAAATGTTCTTAATGGCGGATAGCCATTAAATTCAACCGATGCATATGAAGTCGTATATGCGCCCGTACTCAGCCAATATAAACGGTCCCCCATTTTCAGGTCTTGCGGCAATTGATAGGGCACTTTTTCATACATAATATCAGTCGAATCACAGGTTGGGCCTGCTAAAACAACATTGGACTTCGGCGCGTTATTTTGCATTTTGGGCGTATAAATTGGATATTTAATCATTTCCCCTAACGTTTCAATCAGGCCGTTAAAAACTCCGACATCGGTATAAATCCAACGCTTATCATCTTGTTCTGATTTATTCGAAATGAGCACAATTTCAGAGACAATGACCCCTGCATCCCCCACCAAAGAGCGGCCAGGCTCTAAAAACAGCGTGATTTTCCGCTGAAAGTTTTCATTGATATAATTTTTAATGCGTTGCGCGTAATCCTGAATAGTGTCTATTTCTGCTAAATACTGTGCAGGAAATCCACCGCCCGCATTAATCAATTCCAATTGAATGCCATGCTGCTGCTCAAGCGTATCAAAAACTTCTTTCACAATTTTTAATGCAGTTCTCCAGACCGTCACATCATTCTGCTGGCTCCCTACATGAAATGAAACACCATAAGGCTGAAGTCCCAGCTGCTTTGCTTTGACCATCAGATCAATTGCCATTTGGGTATCACAGCCAAACTTGCGCGATAATGGCCAGTCAGACGTCGTGCCTGATTCCACTAAAACACGCACAAAGACCCGTGACTTTGGCGCAAACTGTGCAATTTGCTCTAAATCCGCCTGTGCATCCGTGACAAATAAATGCACGCCTTGATCATAGGCATACTTCACATCTGCCGCTTTCTTAATGGTATTGCCAAAAGAAATACGCTCTGGTGAAATGCCGCAGCCAATCACGCGATCCAATTCATACACTGATGCAACATCAAAATATGAACCCAATTGATCTAAGCGCCGCAGCACTTCGCAGCTCGGGTTTGCTTTCACTGCATAAAAGATATGAGCCATGGGGAAACTTTGCTGAAGTTCCTGATATTTAAATTCAACACGGTCTAAATCAACCACTAAAAATGGACTTGGTTTATGCGCAGCAAAGTCTTGAATTTTTTGCCATTGTTGAGATGAATAATAATTGTTTAACTGCATGGAAGATCCACTCGCGTTACTTACTGCGTTTAACGAAAATGGCCTTTGGCTATTGAAATTGGCTAGGGCCGTTTAATAAAGTGATTAATCCTAAGATTAATCGTTTGGGTTATATCATTGCATTATGCTGGATTGCGCTTTAAACGGTCCTGCCAATCAGCCAGCGTCGGCTCTTCAACCAAATCCTGGAATTCAACGTTCACGCCCAATTCACGCCACTGACCAACCAGCGTCATCAAACTGACTGAATCCAGCCCGAGCATAAATAAATTGTCATCATTTTGAATTTCGCTGGCGTCTATTTCCAATTGTTTCGCAATGGTTTGACGAAGCCCCTCCAAAGTCAAAGCAGCCTGACTCATCGTACAATCTCCGTTTGAAGTTCATTTAAAACCGCCGCTGTATCTACCACTTTGGCACAACGTCCAGCCGCATATTTCAATGCCATTTCATGTTCTTCTAAACTGAAATCTGCCAGCGCATCGCCCACTAAAAAGGCCTGCATATCCAGCATAAAGGCTTCAGCCGCTGTCAATAAGCAGCCAATATGCGCATAAACACCGCAAATGATCAGCTGATCTCGGCCTGCATCTTTAATGCGCTGTTCAAAATCACTTTTCTTAAATGCGCTGTAACGCCATTTGGTGAGAACGGTATCCTGCTCTTCAGGCTGAAGGCTTGGAATAATTTGTACCATATTGGGATCTGCTACCAAGCCCTTACCCCAAAAATCAGTCAGCAGCTGGCGATGCTCTGTGCTTTGATCACCCGGCTGCGCGGTGTAATACACAGGAATGCCGACCTTATGGCATTGATCAATTAATTGACGGCAATGCTGTATCAATTCTGGAATAGGCGCCTGTGTTTGGTCATAAAAATCTAAGAAGTATTGCTGCAAGTCATGCACTAAAAGTACGGCGCGGCTTGGGTCAAGCGTCCAATTCACTTTATTGCTTGGAAAGTGCTGCACTTGCGGCATTGGATAACTTGCGATACGCGGAATAGCCATGGTTTTACCTATATATTTACAAAATGTGTGCTGCAGCTAAACGCTGTCTGAGGGCTTTTTTATCTATTTTTCCCAAAGCGGTATAAGGCATTTCTTCAACAAATTCAATATGATCGGGAATTTTATAAGTTGCCAAGCCATAATGTTGAACATATTGCCGAAGCTGCATGCTTAGCCGTGTTTGACTGGGGTCTTGCCCATCCATGCGCCATTGAATATAGGCGCAGCTTTTTTCACCCAGCATTGAATCAGGCATAGAGACTAGTGCTGATTGAATGACTTGAGGATGCTGATTAAGCACTTGCTCTACTTCTTCTGTGGCAATTTTTTCACCGCCACGGTTGATCTGATCCTTACTGCGTCCCTCTACAATAATGTTGCCTTCAGCATTGATGCGAACTAAATCCCCCGTGCGGTAGAAACCATCAACCGTAAATGCGTTACGGTTATGCTCAGGCGCATTGTAATAACCCCGAATGGTATAAGGCCCTCGGGTTAAAAGATGCCCAACTTCACCTATCGGCAGCTCTTGGTCTTCATCATCCACCACTTTGATTTCATCGTCCGCACTGATGCGGCTGCCCTGTGTCGAGATGATTTGCTCAATATCGTCATCATAACGGGTGTAATTGACTAAACCTTCCGCCATGCCAAAGACCTGCTGTAAGCGGCACTGATACTGTTCAGTCAATTGACGCGCCAAGGCATCGGCTAGCCGGGCTCCCCCAACTTGCAGTACCGCAAGGCGGGGAAAAATATTCTCCTGCCCTTTTTGTACCGCCTCAGCCCAAGATGCGGCTAAAGCGGGCACTAATGCGACATAGGAAATTCCATGCTTTTTGATTAAAGCAAAACATGTTGCTGCTGAAGGATCTTGTGATAAAACCAGCGTGCCGCCGGCATAAAACAGCCCCAATGAACCGGCAGAACTCATGCTGAAATTATGCGCAACAGGCAATACCATCAACATTTTGGTTCGCTGATTCAGCTCACAAATGTCTGCACTGGCGCGGACACTATATAAATAGTCATCATGCGTACGCGGAATCAGTTTTGGCGTACCCGTGCTGCCGCCGGAAAGCTGAAAAAATGCCACATGGCGTGCCGTCAATTGCGGCGGAACGATGCGCTGCATTTGAAGCTGATCCATCTCAGGCCATGCATCAAAATCACCAGCATCTCCTACAACAATCACACGCTGCAAACTTTCACACCGTTTCAGACATTCATGCGCTAACCGGCGGTAGTCAAAGCCCATAAATTTATCAGCGCAAATATAGAGCTTTGCATTGGTTTGACCAATAAAGTGACTGACTTCAATATGACGATGCGCGGGCAAACTCATGATTGGCCGCATACCAATACGCAGTGCGCCAAAATAGGCAATAAAGAACTCAGCAATATTCGGGAGCTGAATCACTACGCTATCGCCCAGCTGATAACCTTGTTTGCTTAAATACACCGCAAACGCATCTATACGCTGCTGCAAATCCGCATAACTGAACTGGCGGGCGCCACAAATAAGCGCAGTGTTTTGGCTGTATTTTTCAGCACATTCAATAAAGAAATCACTGAGGGTCTGCCCCTGCCAGTAGCCTTTGGCGATATATTTTTCTACAAACTCAGGCGGATATTGCACAATGCCGTCCCAGAGATGCTGTGCGTTCGTTGCTTGTTTAAACATGACACTGCGCCTTATTGATATGTCAGTTGATCGGCATTCAAGCCCAATGCATTCAGCATGGTCTTAAATTTCGCAATTGTTTCATTCAATTCGCTAGCCGGCTGTGATGCTTCAACAATGCCTGCGCCTGCATATAGCCGCGCTGAATATTCAAAAATACGGCCGCAACGCACATTCACAGCCCAAGCACCATTGCCGTAAGCATCACTCCAGCCCATCGTGCCTGCAAATAAATTGCGGTTGAAAGGTTCTAAATCAGAGATCAATTGGCGCGCTAAAGGCGCAGGCTGCCCGCAAACAGCAGGTGTCGGATGCAAAATTGAGGCTAAATCGAAAACATGCATTTCAGGATCTTTCAGCGTGCCTTGGATTTGAGTGGCCAAATGCCAAACCGTTTGGGTTTTGATTAAGGATGGAGACTTCGGAATACTCAGCTTGTCACACAATGGCGAGAGTAAATCTGCAATGGCTTCAATCACCACAGCATGTTCATGCCGGTCTTTTGCAGATGCCAGCAAACGCTGCGCTTGCGCTTGGTCTTCTAGCGCATTGGCACTCCGCGCCAAGGTTCCTGCAACTGGATTGCTGAACACATATTGATTTTGCTTGGCAACCAGTAATTCAGGGCTGGCTCCCATAAACCATCCAGACTTTTTAGGATCCTGCGCCAAGGCAAAGGTATAGCCTTCAGGATTATTCTTAAATAATTGATAGAACAAATCTATAACAGGTATTTTTTGCTCACATTGAAGATCAATTGCACGCGCCAAAACGGCCTTTTCCAGCTCAGTTGTTTTCATTAATTCAACGAGTTTCGCTACACCATCGACATAGTCGGCCTGCGGAGGAACAAGGGTTGCTTGAACTTGTGAGAGTCTTTCAAAAGGCGCTACAAAATTTAATCCATCCGTAACATAGGTATTTTTTGCTTCCGCAATCGACATTTCAGGTAAATCACGATGATCAAAGGGCAAGCTTCCCACCAAAATGAGTTCAGAATTTCTGGTCGCTTGGATTTTTTGCTGCAGTTTGTGCTGTGCGTGCTTCAGCCATTTCTGCTGCTGCTCGACAAAAGACAATTCCGGCTGACGCTCAAAATGGATATTTTCGAGCAGTTTTTTACTTGAAATAGTTCCCGTAGGTGTCGCAAATACAAAGCCGGCAACTTCTGCTTCAATTAAATTCTCCCTGGTTATTCCAATCATATTTTTAAAGACTGATGGTTCTACTGCCAACATATTTGCTCTCACATCTTTCAATTATGTTTTTAAATGTTCAGTCCTACTGCCTTCTGGCTAAAGTAGTTGAACGCAACAACTATAATGATTATTATTCTCAAATAGCAACGATAATCGTTATTTTTTTGTTAACCAATTAAGGGATGCTTAAATGTCCAC
The DNA here is from genome assembly GCF_000368865.1 of Acinetobacter bouvetii DSM 14964 = CIP 107468. GTDB lineage: Bacteria > Pseudomonadota > Gammaproteobacteria > Pseudomonadales > Moraxellaceae > Acinetobacter > Acinetobacter bouvetii. The sequence goes on along the minus strand of NZ_KB849727.1, from coordinate 38,198 downwards.
AGTATTTATTGTGACGGGTGCCGCACGCGGGATTGGCGCAGCGGTGGTAAAAAAATTACTTCAACAAAGCCATCAGGTCATTGGGATAGATCTGCAGCCTGACTCTCAAAAATGGCAAGTCATTCAGACACTCTCCCCATCAGAACAACAAAATTTTTATGCCATTTCACATAATATTAAGCGAACCAATAGCCTGATAGAGTGTATTCAGCAATCACCTTGGGCAGAACAGCCTATTACAGGCTTGGTGAATGCCGCAGGCATTTTAGAAATGGGCAGCCTGCTAGAGACCACCGAAGCCCAATGGCAGCACAACTTAGCAGTTAACTTTATGGGGCCCGCCCTGCTGTCTCAATGGGTTGCCCAGCAAATGATTCCTTATCAATCCGGGGCCATTGTCAGCATCAGCTCAAATGCTGCGCTTATTCCCCGCATGAACATGGGCCTATATGCCACCACAAAAGCCACAGTCAGCCACTACTTTAAAAATTTAGCTTTAGAGCTTGCACCGCATGGCATTCGCTGCAATTTGGTCTTGCCGGGTTCGACCTTAACTCAAATGCAAAAACAGCTATGGACGGATGATCAGCCGCCCGCGGGCATTATTGAAGGCAACCTTGAACAGTACCGCAGCGGCATTCCGCTGAGAAAAATTGCCGAGCCTGAAGATGTCGCAAATGCCGTCTTGTTCTTGCTGTCAGATCAGGCCAAACAAATTACTATGCATGAACTGGTTGTTGATGGCGGCGCAACGCTCGGGGTTTAATCGCCTGCAAATAACGCGTACTCAAAACTGCCAGATTTAATCTGGCAGTTTTTTTTCAATGCTTAATTGATTGGCTAACTGCTCGGGCTGCTGCAGCCATAAGCGCAGCATGCGCATAAAGTCATGCCAGTACTCGCCTAAAGCTTCAACATTGTAGAGTTCTTTATGCCCATCGACCGCAAGATATAAGCGCTCAACGCCATCCACAAATTTATTGGTGATCGCGATATCAAAGTCCTCAATTGGACCTGCAGAAATGGTGGTTTTCGTTAAATGGCAGCCTTCAAAATACTCAGGTAATGGATAAGGAATCCAATTCACAATAGGGCCAAATAAAATGTTGTCAAAGGGATCAAATCCATCTAATACAAAACGCATTTGTTCAAAATAGCTGTTCTGATGCGGCCTGACTTCTGCAAACCGCTGCGCTAAAAGCTGAACGGTTTCTTTAAGGTTCTCTTGTCCTGTTCCAGCCAACCGTAAAGGTAAAATATTCATGACTAAACATGGGATGCGCATTGATGCAGTCCCTAAACGCGACATCATCGGCACACCAAAGCATTGCTTGCTGTCACCGGACTGCTTAACCAAATAGCTCATCATGACGGCCATGACCACCATGGCACTCGGCAATTTCAGCTCCGCGGCCAATGCATTCATTTTTTGCTGCGTTTCCCAATCAATGACCTCTTCATACCGAGGCCCTTGATAAAACGGCTGTTTTAGCTTCCGCTTTAAGCGCTTTTTCGGTGCAAGCTCATGAGAAAAATTTTCACGCCAGAACTGTAAATCCTGCTCAGCTTTGGGTGAAGCAAGATAGCGCTGCTCATCTGCTAAAAACTTCTCAAAATGATCAAAAGCCTTGTTTTTTAGAGCCGATGCATTCTTTAAAGACTGGTAATAATCTAAGAAGCGATTAATCATCAGTCCATAGGCATAGCCGTCTAAAGCCACATGGTGCGCTCTAAAAAACAACCCATATTTATTATCATCTAGATGGGCAAAAACATAATCGTATAAATGGCCTGCGCTTAAATCAAAAGGCGGTTCTACTGCGCAATCCGCCCAATCTAAAATGGCTTGGTCATCTAGATGTGATAAATCTGCAAATTGTGGCGGACGAACGTCCACATCATCTATACGGTAAACCCTGCCATCTTTTTCGAGGGCTCGCCAATGTAATGCCTTTGCCTCTTTTAATGTGAATTCAATCGCTTGATGAAATAATTCTCGGTTTAGCGGCCCGTCAATGACCAGCCATTCTGCAGTATGAAATGGGTAGCTGCCATGATGATGATGCCCTTTCCACATACTGTGTTGTGCACGGGTTAAAGGAGCCAGAGAATCCATTGTTTGCATGTGTAGCACCGTAGATCAAACATTTTTTATAAAAATAAAAAATTGAAATGTATTTATAGGACGTGTGTTGTCTGACTGAATTGAGTCATCTTTCAGATATTAAATACAATGATTATCATTTGCAAATAATATTCATTTACATTACATTGGCACGACAAGATCTTTCGATTAATTCATCAAAACCTGTCCATCATTTGTTACTTAAACGTTAAGACGCAGAAAACTATGGCTTTTCCATCACCGACACCGCCGCGTTATATTTGTGTACATGCCTCTGAGCAATTATCTCCGCATTTGCAGCGGGTCTATTTTTCAAGTAAGGATTTTTCTGACTTCCCTACTGACCAAAATGGCGCACACATTAAGTTATTTTTTTCAGAACAAGCACACCTAACACCCCTGCTGCCTTACCGCAATGAACAAGGAAAAGTGCTGTGGCCTGATGGGCAAAAGCCAATTACACGGACATACACCATCCGCAATTTTTTAGCAGATGAACAACTTTTGGTGGTCGATTTTGTACGGCACGCGGATTATGGGACAGCAGCCAATTGGGCCATAAACGCTCAGCCTGGGCAAGTCATTGGCTTAGCGGGCCCTGGCGGCCGACCAAGATTTAATCCCGCTGCAGACTACTGGATTTTTATTGGCGACCTTTCAGCCTTGCCGATGATTGCTGCTTCTTTAGAACTGCTTCCAGCTCATGCTCATGGCGAAGTTTGGATCGAAATTGAAGATGAAAAAGATTGCATCCCCCTGATACATCCGGCTGCCGTAACAGTACATTGGCTGATTCAGCATCCAGATGCCGAAACAAAAATTCATGCCTCATTAGCGCAATTAGATTGGAATCAGCAGCAAATTTCTGTGAGTTTAGCGGGTGAAAATTCTCGGGTCGTGTCTTTACTGAAAGCGTTTAAACATCTTTATAAAGTCAAAAAAACGCATTTGTACGCAGTCCCGTATTGGAAAAAAGGCCACACAGAAGAGTCTTATCATCAAGAACGCCACCATGTCATGGACAATACAGCTTAGGCAAATATAGCTGCTCAATCGCGCTAATCATAAAACTTTAAAGTGACTCCTTAAATACTTGAGTTAATGTTAAATAATCATACAGCTAATTATTTTATAAGGATTTTTGCAGTGAAATTAAAACATGAAATTATTTTTATTATGATTATGAGCAGCTTAATAACCATGATCGTCACTGAGTTTATTCTGAGGATTAATTAACACTTTACCGCGGCTTTACAGCATACAACCGCCCCTAGATTGCTTAATCTCACCTGCATAAATATAGCTATTTGAAGATAAATTTAAATGTAAAAATTTCTTTCCGAATATTACTTAAGAATTGAATCCACCCGTACAACAAAAAAACTACCATATTCAATCTTATTCTGGGTGCTAAAGGTCAAGGCTATAAGTGTAACGGCAATTCTAATACTCATGACGATATTAGTTTTGTTGTTCATCAGTTTATTAAATTCCCCTGCACTGTCTACCCGCTCATTAAATCATGCAGGAAAAAAGCAGTGAAAATAGATTGAAAACTTCCGAATTATCAAAATGAGCTAACAATTAAATCCACTAAAAATCTCAATATTTTCAATAAGGTTCAATGTACTCATTCATCCGAAAATCTTATTTTGGATAAACAGGATTAAACTCTACACTCCCGCAAAATCAATAAGCATTTACAATTTAAAATAAAAAATCAACTATGATTTACAGACAAACTTTGATCATGTTTTTCATTAATTTCCAACTAAAAATCATGAATTAATTAAGTAACTTTATAGTGTTTATTGTATAAGTTTGTATCTCAAAAATCATTCCTCTTCGAATATTCAGTGACATTAACACCCCTAAATAACTAATAAGTAAATACTTTAAATAAACTATACCTTAAGTTCTAAAAATTCCTTATGTTTGCACAGGAATCAATCACATAGTATGTTAAAAAAACTGTGAATTAAGAATACTGTAAAACCTAAAACATCCTAAAAACTAGAGGCACGACATATTATAAAGTGAGAATCAAAAATGATTGAATGGTTACAAAATGAATTAAAACATAGCCCAGAAATCCTATTGTTCCTATCATTGGCAATCGGTTTTTGGATTGGTCAATTTCAGTTTGGAAAGTTTCAATTTGGCGGTGTAGCAGGTTCACTTCTTGTTGCTGTTGTATTAAGCCTGCTTGGTGTCCCTATAGATAATGGTGTCAAAGCAATTCTCTTTGCATTATTTATTTACGCGGTCGGTTTTGAAAGTGGTCCGCAGTTTTTCAAATCGCTTGGCCCGCAATCGCTTAAAGAAATTTTATTAGCAGTCTTTATGGCTGTGACTGGCCTAATTACAGTTTTAGTTATGGCCAAGCTTTTCAATCTTGATAAAGGTTTAGCTGCTGGTCTCGCTGCTGGCGGTATGACTCAATCTGCGATTATCGGTACTGCCGGTGATGCAATTTCAAGACTTGATCTTCCTCTTGCAGAGATTCAAAGGCTTCAAGCCAATGTCGCAATTGGCTACGCAGTGACTTATATCTTTGGTTCACTTGGCGCCATTATTATTTGTGCAAACATACTGCCTAAATTCATGGGCCGCGAAATTCGTGATGATGCACTTAAAGCGCAATCTGAACGTCTAAAAGGCGCTTTTGAATTGGCTCCTGGTCAAGAGCTTGCTGTACCTGAAATTGTTGGCCGTATTTATAAAGTTAAGCACGCTGCAGGAAAAACCATTGCAGAAATTGAAGCAATGGGATCAAGCGTTACCATTGAACGCCTTAAGCGCAACAATCAATTTGTAGATGTTTCTGCAGATCTGGTTTTGCAAGAAGATGATGTCATTTTAATTGTCGGGCGCCGCGCAAATGTCGTTGCAGTATCTGAAAAAATTGGCCCAGAACTCCAGTCCTCTCAGGGCATGGAAATGGTCATGGATACAACAGATGTCATTTTAATCAATTCAAAATACATCAATCGCACGCTGGGTGATGTTAAAGCAAATACACCACCCTATTTAAAGCACGGCATTTTTGTACTTTCCATTAAACGCAATGATGAAGTGCAAGTATTGAATGACGATACCGTACTGCGTCAAGGTGATGTTGTAACCGTTTATGGTACAAAAAACGACCTTCAGCGTTTAGTAAAAGAAGCCGGGAAAGCCATCGAAACCAGCTTAAAAACAGACTGGGTTTTCCACGGCGCTGGCCTGGTCGTTGGTTTGCTCATCGGTTTATTTGTGATTCGTATTGACGGTGTTCCTCTTACCCTGGGTGCAGGCGGCGGCGCTTTATTATCCGGCCTGTTATTTGGCTGGCTGCGCAGCCGCAATCAAGTGCGTGGCAATATGCCATTGGCGGCTTCTCAACTTTTAAAAGATCTGGGTTTGGCTGGTTTTGTTGCTGCCGTCGGCCTGCAGTCAGGACTGCAAGCCATACAAACCATCAAAGACAGCGGCCTTTCACTCTTTATGATTGGTGTCGTCGTCACTGTTGTTCCGCTGCTTCTTGCAATGTTATTCGCCCGCTATGTTTTACGTTATGACAACGTAGCAGTAATGGCAGGCGCAATCTCTGGCGCACGCAGTGCGAACCCTGCATTTGGTGCTGTACTTGATAAAGCTGGAAACTCAATTCCTACCGTCCCATTTGCAATTACATATGCTTTAGCAAACGTATTTTTAACTTTACTTGGTCCACTCATTGTAGGTTTGGCTTAAATCAGCCGATCTGAATAAAACATCCGCTTTAATATAAAAGGAGTCTCCTCATGGGGAATGTTGATTACACTAAATATTCAAAACTTAGCCCATTTGAACTAAAAGATAAACTCATCGAAATAGCTCAAAGTAAAACAGACCGCATGATGCTTAATGCTGGCCGAGGAAATCCTAACTTTTTGGCCACTGTTCCACGCAGAGCCTTCTTCCAGCTTGGTTTATTTTCTGCCACAGAATCTGAGTTTTCATTTTCATTTATGCCTGAGGGTTTAGGTGGATTCCCCCGCCCTGTAGCGTTACAAAACCGGTTTGATAACTTTATTTTGCAGAACCGTGACAAACCGGGCGTGGTTTTCTTAGGGAAAGCCGTATCGTATGTCCGAGATCAGCTTGGTTTAGACCCAGATGCATTTTTACTTGAAATGGTTGAAGGCGTTTTAGGCTGCAACTATCCAGTGCCTGACCGAATGCTCAGAATTAGTGAAACCATTATCAAAGAATATATTTTGCGTGAAATGGGCGTACAAAGTATGCCTAAAGATGGCTTGGATTTATTTGCAGTTGAAGGCGGCACAGCTGCCATGGCCTATATTTTCAATTCATTAAAAGAAAATAAAATCATTGCAAATGGTGACCGTATTGCAATTGGCGCACCCATTTTTACACCGTACCTAGAAATTCCAAAACTCAATGATTATCAGCTTGAAGAAGTGTTAATTCAGGCTGATCCAAACTTAGACTGGCAATATCCAGAATCTGAACTTAGAAAACTGGAAGATCCGTCCATTAAAGCATTCTTCTTGGTCAACCCAAGCAATCCGCCATCAGTGAAGATGAGTGATGAAGGATTGGCAATTTTAGCGGATATTGTCAAAAAACGTCCTGATTTAATTATTTTAACTGATGATGTTTATGGAACATTTGCCGATAATTTTAAATCCCTGTTTGCAATATGCCCAGACAATACCATTTTGGTCTATTCGTTCTCTAAATATTTTGGCGCAACAGGCTGGCGATTAGGCATCATTGCACTCAGCAATAACAATGTTCTTGATAAGAAACTGACAGAATTGCCAAATAAAGACAAAAAAGAACTTGAAGAGCGCTATTCATCTTTAACCACGGACCCAGCGAGCCTTAAGTTCATTGACCGTATTGTTGCAGATAGCCGCAATGTGGCATTAAACCATACAGCAGGTTTGTCCACTCCACAGCAAGTGCAAATGGTTTTATTTGCCTTGTTTAATTTAATGGACTCTCGTCAAAGCTATAAGGAAGCGGTCAAATCTGTTGTAAGGGAACGTGACGCAGCACTCTATCGACAGCTTGGTGTTGATGTTCCTCAAGACCCTAATGCTGTTGATTACTACACCCTTGTTAACTTAGAAACCACTTCACGCATATTATATGGCGATGAATTTGCCGATTGGGTAATGAAAAATAAGAACCCAACCGAACTGCTTTTCCGTGTAGCAGAGGAAACTGGCGTAGTTTTACTGCCAGGTTCTGGATTTGCTGTACAGCATCCTTCTGCACGTGCGTCTTTGGCAAATTTAAATGAGTTTGAATATGCGGCAATTGGCGACTCTTTACGGCGTTTTGCAGAAGACGCTCATAAAGAGTACTTAGCGGCTAAGAAATCAAAAAGTAAAAAATAAAGTCTTGTTGAATACAGTACTTTATCTATAAACCTCCTAATCTCATCTGCACCCCAAGAATTGGACACACGGTCTGATTTGAAGGGTGCATTTTTTTATCAAGCCGCACAGCTCAAGATATCGGCTCCATTGTAAGGTGCATAACTGGATTTTCGAGGATTGCTCCCCGCTGACCTCAGATCAGAATGGCTTCATCATTACAAAAATTATCATTAAAATGCTTTAAATTTCATGCATTTTTCATATATAAAAAGACATACTAAAATTAAGGTTTTAAAAATCTTCCGCATATAATTTTTATCAAACGAGGGCAAACAATGCAAAATAACAAACGCAGTTCTTTAGATCCCCAGCAGTCACATCTTTGGATTATTGGCGGCGGTATTGCCGGTATGGCTGCAGCGGCTTTTGCTATCCGTGATGCCAAAGTTCCAGCAAAAAACATTCATATTCTGGAAGAGCTTGATATCTCCGGCGGATCAATGGACGGCGGCCATACCCCGCATGCTGCGCAGGCATGGGTAACACGCGGCGGGCGCATGTTAACCGATGAAACCTATTTATGCCTTTGGGACTTGTTTACCAGCATTCCTTCCTTAGAAAACCCCGAAATTTCCGTACGCGAAGAATGCCGTGAATTTAACGAACAGGTGAAAACCCACGCCCAAGCGCGCCTGATTGATTCCAACCATATTATTGCTGACGCTGCCAAATTAGGCCTAAACACAATGCACCGCGCGCAAATGCTGCGCCTATTAGCCTCTAAAGAGGAAAAAATTGGCAGCCGGCGTATTGACGAATTTTTTGATGAGGCCTTTTTTGACACCAACTTCTGGCGCATGTGGCGCACCACCTTCGCCTTTCAAAAATGGCATAGCGCTGCTGAACTGCGCCGCTACTTTCTGCGCTTCATTCAGGAACTGCCACGCATTCATACCCTCGCCGGCGTAAAGCGCACCAAATATAATCAGTATGATTCCATGATTCTACCTCTGCAGCGCTGGCTGACGGCGCAAGGTGTTGATGTGCGCTTTGGCAATTACGTGACCGATGCTGACTTTGTCACAGATGAACAAACTCAGGAGCGCCGCGCGACACGATTATATGTCAAGCTGCCCGAGGGCACAGAGCAGATCGAGCTGAAACCGCATGACTTAGCCATTTTCACATTAGGCTCAATTACTGCCGATTCGCGCTATGGCGGCAATGATGATGTGCCGCCTTTAATCCGTGACCGTTTGGATCATGGCTGGACACTGTGGGAAACTTTAGCCAAAAAAGCCCCTGATTTTGGACGCCCGATGACGTTCTTCGGCAACATCGATGAGCATAAATGGGAGTCGTTCACGCTTACCATGAAAGACGATGTGCTATTAAAACGCATTATTGACTACACCGGCAATGAGCCTGGTACAGGCGCGCTGATGACTTGGTTTGAGTCTGGCTGGCATTTATCAATTGTTGTTCCTGCACAGCCGCACTTTGCCGACTTGCCGGAAGGCACATACACGCTATGGGGTTACGGTTTCCAAATTGACCATAACGGCGACTACATCAAAAAGCCCATGAGTGAAGCGACAGGCAAAGAGATTTTAACCGAACTGGTTAAGCAGCTGGGTTTTGATGACATTTTAGAACATGTGCTGCGGACAACCGATGTGACGACAGCAATGATGCCGTATGCATCCGCATTGTTCGCATGCCGCAAACCAGGTGACCGTCCATTAGTCATTCCGCAGGGTTCTCAAAACTTTGCCTTCTTGGGTCAGTTCGTAGAAATTGAAGATGATGTGGTGTTTACTGTTGAATATTCAGTGCGCGGCGCCATGCTGGCGATTTATGAATTCTTTGGTGTAGAGCGCGACATTCCAGAGATTTACAATGGCCTGCTCGATCCGAAAGTCGGCTTGAAGGCGCTGGAAACCGTCTTTCACTGATATCACCCAAATATAGAATATCCAGTATAAGAGCGCCCATAAGCGCTCTTATTTTTTGGCATGTGCTGAAACTTAGGGATGACAGGATGGCTGTTTATACTCATCAGTGAGTGGATGAGTACGTACCGCAAGGAATATGAAGAATTGCCATTTTCTGTAAAGGATAGTGAATGACCTGAAGCTCGAGAGCGCCATCGGCGGCCAATTCTTAGTGCATATAAATGTGTGATGCAGCATTAACCAATAAAATCGCCTAATGCGGCTTTATTGGTTTTAAGGATTTTCATTTATGAGCAATAATGTGAGTAACACATTCTATGATGCTCAATTTTAGAAATTAAAATAATATGATTATTCATCAATAATATCTGAGAAATTTGCACCCAATACCTTAGCCAAGTCTTGCGGTTTAAGCCCAATATCCAGCCCGCGCTTGCCGCCGCTGACATAAATTTTAGCTAGGCTTTCTGCAGATACATCAATCACAGTTTTTAAGCGCTTTTTCTGCCCGACTGGGCTGATTCCGCCAATCAGATAGCCTGTTAAACGTTCGGCATCTTTCGGGTCTGCCATTTTCAGTTTTTTACAGCCAAATGCTGTTGCTGCTTTTTTCAAACTCAGCTGATGATTGACTGGCAACACCGCAATAAAATAGTTTTTTTCGTCTGTCACCATCAATGTTTTAAAGACTTCTGCGACCTGCAGCCCGAGTTTTTCTGCAGCTTCTAGACCAAAACTTTTAGCATCTGGGTCATGTTCGTATTCATGAATAGAAAATTCGATTTTTTGTGATTTTAAAAGTTTGCAAGCAGGTGTCATCTTTGACTGATATTTAGCATGTGATTGCGAAATTATAAGCTTTTTAAAAAGAATTGTTTAGTTTGCTTAGGCTATTTCATATATAGAATTTTTATCGTAATCCTCACTAGACTAATATGTTGATTCTCCAGTTATTTATTAGAGTTTGTACTCAATAATAATCTTATTGGGTTTTATCCCAAGAGTTTTCCACAGATTTTGTGGACTTTTTCCCAACATAAATTATTGATAAATATAGACCAACATTACAATTGATTGTTTTTAAACCAATTTATACACTATTCATGCCAAGTCAATAATTGATGAATAAAAACCAAACAGAACCTAAATGACCTTAACCAATAATCCATTAGAAGCAATATAAAAATTAGCTAGTTCTGCAACTTTTAAATTGTAGATTGTTCTTTTAAATGTCGTGCTTAAAATATGAACTTCCTGTCCCCTTTGCCTTTAAAGCACTAAATGAGTTTTCATCTAAAATTGCACATAACCCATTATCGTCATATCCAAATAGATCAAAATAATCATCGTCTGGAATATCAAAACCTTTTCGATCAGCATCAAATAGATTTCGCACATGATAGCTGTCTGCACTATTTGGCAGTGTGGTTTCACGCAAGGGATTAGACATAAAAACTATTGCCTCAATTTCAGGGCTCATGGTTTGTATGATTTGACCATTTTTCAGCTCATCAAGACGCGTCCAGCCCAAGTCCTTACCAGAAACAGCGCGCTGGCAGAAGCAGAAATACCTTTAAGCTTTCCTTTATGAGAAAGTTTCAGCAGTTTTCCTTTATGAAGCGTTGCTAAATCTGTACCAGCTTTAATTTCAAAATAGTATGATTCCCAAATTTCTTTATGTTCTGTATATACAATGTGATCTACAGGCTGATAATACGGCTCCCCTTGCCCAGAATCCAATTGTGATAAGACCAAATCCCCTATCTTAATATTCTGTATCGGAACTAAACCGTGTTTAGTTACTACACGAGTTCCTGCAGGAAAGTCATATTCTAAATTCTGCAATATCATCACCAACTGCCCTTTTATTTATTATCATATCAATCTGATGATTATATTTTTATTAAAAAATTTAACCCCCCATCTAGAAAATTTCACATTTATTTATCAAAAGCCCAAACAGTCTGTTTGGGCTTGATTTTACCTTGAATCGCTTTTAGGTACTCAACCCAAACTTCTTAAAGATGCTGGCGCGGCGTTTGGGATGAATATTGGCCTTAGTCAAATCACCTTCATAATGGTCATATACACGCTTATCCATCATCTTGAACCACAGCGATGGAATCAGTGCAGGCAGCAGCATCGTCGCATAGCCGCTAGGCAGCTCAGGCGCTTCATCAAAGTGTCGCAGCGCTTGGAATGGCCGTGTCGGATACGCATGATGATCTGAATGCCGCTGCAGCTGATACAGGAACAAATTCGTCACCACATTGTTATTGTTCCAGCTATGCTCAGGCATGGTGCGCGCGTAGCTGCCATCCGCCTTTTCCTCACGCTTTAAGCCATAATGTTCAATATAATTAATAATTTCAAAAAGGCTGATGCCGTAGAGCGCTTGTGTCACCAAATACGGCGTCACTTTTTTGCCAAATAAAGACAGCATTGCCCCATGAAATCCAGCACTCATTGCCCAGCCATGAAACAGCTCATTTTCCTTGCTCCAGAAAGACAAGCCCTTACGTTTTAAGCGCTGCTTTTCAATCTGAACTGCAGATTTTACACCGCCAAATACCGTTCTTGGCCAAAACTCATAAAAAGTCTCTCCCATTTTAGATGATGCAGGATCTTCAGGCGTTGCAGCGCGCTTATGATGCCCATACGGATGTTCAATACGGAAGTGGTTGTATGCCAGCGGCGCGAGTGTCGCATGCGACCAATAATGATCCTTTTTATTTGGACGGTGGCACAGCTCATGCGCTGTATTGACACCAATGCCGTTGATTGCTCCCATGGATACGCCCAGCAAAATCTGGTCTAAGAACGACACATCTTTGCGCGTCACCACATAGCCGGCAAAAATATTCGCGGCCATCTGCAAAGGAATAAATACTTTGACAATGCGGTCATAGTAGGGGTCTTGCACCAGCACTTTAATATCTTCATCTGTCGGGTTATTGTCATCAGAACCAACAAGCGCATCAATCGCAGGAATAATCACATGCAATAACAGCGGCCCCCCCATGGCAAAAACTTTTTTGGTCATTTTCGGGCCAAAGTGATAGCCCGCTAAAATACCCATACCAATTACCGGTAATCCTGGACTTAATAACCAGCCGTAACGTTTCTTGTCAATGGACGCGCCATTGAACTGCTGCATTTGCTCTTGGTTTAATTTTGCTGGAGCATTCATTTGCAAGACTTCCTTCTTTCTCTCTTCTATGTTTATATTTCAAGAAATACAGGCGCAATAACAGTTGCAAGCGTCCAAAAAAACTATGCCAAAGTCTTTGGCATATATTGATAAAAACTGTCCTCTCAATACGGTATTGACTGTGTTGGGATATTTAACCAGCCAATATGCAATGAAGATAGAATGATAAAACATGGATGCTTTAAGTAAAATTTTTGATGATATTCATCTGAACAAATCTGAATATATTTATTTGAAAGCCAAGAATAACTGGGCTTTTCAATACCATGAACACGGCGCAATGATTGCCTATATCATGATGCAAGGCCAATGCCTGCTGCATGTTGAAGGTGAAAAAATTCAGCTTGAAGCAGGTGACTTGATTTTGATTCCGTCTGGACAAAATCACCTTTGCACCGCATCAACCGATTCCGTTTTTCAAGATGCGCTAGAGATCCGTCCACTGTTTGATGAAAAGCATCAAAAAACGATCAATTTAGAGTCAGATCAATATCCGCAGCGCGAAGACTGCCTGATTCTTGCCATACGCGGGCATGTCGACAGCATCATGGCGAAACCGCTGTTTAACGCGCTGCCCAAGTATTTGCATATACAGCATATTTTGAGCAGCACGGCGCCTGAGTGGCTGCAGATTGGCCTGCAGTTCTTAGCTGTGGAGGTTAATCAAATCCGCCCAGGGCGGGATAAAATACTCGATCATTTAGTCAGTATTTTATTTATTGAATGCGTGCGTGATTATATTGCGCAGCTCAGCGATTCGCATAACTGGCTGAATGCGCTAACTCACGCTGAACTATCTAACGCGCTGGCCGTAATTCATGGGCAGCCTGAATTGCCTTGGACTGTTGAAAGCTTAGCAGAACAATGCTGCATGTCGCGTTCAAAATTCGCCAATCTGTTTACCCAAATCATCGGTGAAACGCCACTGGCTTATTTACAGCAGCACCGCCTGAGGCTAGCCTCACAGCATTTACGCTCTGGCCAGTTGTCTATTCAGCAAATCGCATATCGAGTAGGCTATTCATCTGAAACGGCCTTTAGCCAAAGCTTTAAGCGCAGCTATGAACTGACGCCGAGCCAATATCGGCAGCTGCATCCGCAAAACGCTTAACCTTATTCAGCAACTGAAAAAGTGATCATGCCTTTTCCAAAAGACTTAAAATTGCCTGCACGGGGTCTTCGCTGTTCCCAGACAGCAGCTGCTTATGCATGGTGATATGCTGCATCGCTTGAATTTGTGCGGTTTCAACATTCATCAATTTTTCAATTTCATCCGCCAGTTTCTCCGGTGTTGCGTCTTTTTGAATCAGCTCCTGAATGACTTTTTTCCCGGCAATAATGTTTGGCAAAGAATAATATGGAATCTTAATTAAGAACTTCACCACATGATAAGTCAGCCAATTCAGCTGATAAAATGTCACCATTGGGCGATGCAGCAGCATGGCTTCCAGCGTTGCCGTACCCGAAGCCAATGCCACAATGTTTGAAGCATTCATTACCTGCCGACCAATTTTTGATTCTGAATCCGTATTTTCAAGCAGCTGTACTTTGGCTTTTAAATCAGCAGGATACTTATCCAAGAGCGCTTGAATCTGCTGCTTTCGCGCATCATTGATGGCAGGAATCAGAAAGACATACTCAGGATGCTTTTGCATCACAATCTGAGCTGCATCCAACACCAGCGGACCTAAGCGCTCAATTTCGCCGCGGCGGCTGCCCGGTAATAATGCAATATGCTGCTGATCTGGATTGAGATCTAATTCTTCTTTGGCATCTGCGATTGGATTTGCTAATGGCAGCTGGCTGGCTAAAGGATGGCCAACAAAAGCTGCCGGCACATCCCATTTTTTGAAGAATGCTTTTTCAAAAGGAAATAAACATAAAACCAAATCAATACTGGCCTTGATGCCATGCACGCGGCCCTGCCGCCATGCCCATACCGATGGACTGACATATTGCACGGTTTTAATCGGCAGCTGTTTCTGTTTTAAGCTTTTAGACAGCCGCAGATTAAAATCTGGTGCATCAATGCCGACAAACACATCAACAGGATTCTTGCTCCAAATTTCAACCAGCCCATCACGCACTGCAAAAAGCTTTTTGATATCCTTCAAAACTTCAACAATACCCATGACCGAAAGGATATCCATAGGATAATAGCTTTTAAAGCCTTCAGCGATCATTTGCGGACCGCCAATACCCTCAAATTCAGCATCGATGCCCTGCTCACGAAACCGGCGAATCAGTTTGGCGCCCAAAGTATCTCCTGAGACTTCCCCCACGACGATTCCAATTTTGAGTTTCCGGTTTTGCAAGTTTTTATCCTCAAGAGTTTAATATATTCTAAAGTATGCACATTTTAGCATAGTCCTGTATTTTATAGCTGCTCGCTATACTGGCAGAAGCAAGGCTATAAAGGCGCAAAAAAATTATTCATAGCATTAAAGAGATACAATTGCGTACTGTACAAACTTGGATGATGCAAGAAATTAGGCGGCCGCTTCTAAACCTGTGGCATTGGTCCAAGCAGCATGTCCTGTTGACCCTCATCCTATCCGGCATTTTTCAGTTATTGGTCTTTATTGTGTTTCCAAGCACATGGATACCGATGTCTCCGCAGCCCGTGCAGTTCGAACCGCAGAATATCGATATTCAGCAGCGGCAGCAACGATTATTGATTATTCAGCAGCATCGGAAAAAATGGATTGCGCATTGTGCAAATCAGGCCAAATCGATCCAATCGCTCTGTGAAAAAAATATCCAGCCCAAAATTATTCACCTTGAAGGCATAGTCTTGAAGCGCAGTTTGATGAACTATAAAAATACGCCACAAGATATGTTTATCCGTAAAATCCAATTTACAGAACATTTACCTGAGCAGGAAATCATCACTTATGCCGCCGATGCAAAGGACTTTGCAGCATGGCAGAAAACTGTATACATGCCTTTGTATCTCTTAAGACTGCTTTGCCTGATCAATTTGATTTGGTTAGGCAGCCTATCGTTGCGAAAGCCGCTTAATAGGTCATCTGCATGAACAGCATGCTTTCTGCAATCTTTATCATTTTTTAGAATAAGCAAATCACTAATCAAGACAACAGCTTATATTTAAAAGTCATAAGATATGCTCGTTTTTTGATTTTGGCATATAACCATGTTTGGTCCTTTTGAATTTATTCTGGCTGGTGTCTTGGTCGGTTTCTGTGTCGGCATTACCGGTGTCGGCGGCGGTTCACTAATGACTCCTATCCTCATCAGCTTATTTAGGATTGAGCCTCATATCGCCATTGGTACTGACCTGCTTTATGCCGCTATTTCAAAATTCTGCGGTTCCTTAGTACATGCAAAAAAATTAAATATTGTATGGCCAATCGTTATTTGGCTTGCCATCGGCAGCATCCCGGCTTCCTTCGCCACGCATTGGGTTCTGGACAATTACTTAAGCCAATCCAGCAGCTATAAAGCGGTATTAACCATGGTGCTTGGCTTTATGCTGACCCTGACCGGCCTTTCAATTATGTTCCGCGGACATATAGAACGCTTTTTCAACAAATTCCGTAAAGCTGATGTTTTAGACGATATGACAGAAGACTTGGAACACGTTAATTTCAAGGCAAAAAATAAACGCCTAT
Organism: Acinetobacter bouvetii DSM 14964 = CIP 107468; assembly: GCF_000368865.1. Lineage (GTDB taxonomy): Bacteria > Pseudomonadota > Gammaproteobacteria > Pseudomonadales > Moraxellaceae > Acinetobacter > Acinetobacter bouvetii. The sequence continues at coordinate 21,900 of NZ_KB849727.1, read as the reverse complement.
ATATTGTCATTATGGGCATTATTTTAGGCGTCTTCGTTACGCTTTCTTCTGTCGGCGCCGGCGCATTCGGCATTATGGCTTTGGTATTGATGTTCCCTAATTTGCCGATGATCCGCATTATCGGCTCAGATGTTGTCCATGCTGTACTGCTGACCTTTGTTGCCGGCATGGGCCATATGACTTCAGGCAACGTAGATTTCCATTTGCTTGGCTGGCTGCTGTGCGGCTCAATCCCTGCAATCGTCATCGGCACCCTGATCAGCTCTCGCTTGCCTGAAAAACTAATCCGCAAAATTTTAGGCATTACGCTATTTGCACTGGGGGTAAATTTCATTATTCATCCCGTGAAATCAAAACCAGCAGCTAAACCTGAAACAGCAATGCTCATTCAAACCCATGCCGCAAATCTGCATAAAAGCGTGAATGTTTAAATTATCTTTACGATTCATCACTTTTTTTTCACCGACATATTGATCTTTTTTATAACAATGAAGCAGTGCATTCATGTTATATTCGGCTCATGAAACAACCTTTTGTATGAACAACCAGTGACGGCAATGAATACACAACAGTCAAACCCAATTACTCAATCAGATATCGATGACGTGAATGTAAAAAGCATTCAGCCTCTTGTAACGCCAGCGGAACTCAAAAAAGAAGTACCTTTGACTGAAACTGCTTATCAGACCGTTCTTAAAGGCCGTGAAACTGTCCGCAATATTTTGGATGGCAAAGACAAGCGCCTATTCATTGTGATTGGCCCCTGCTCAATTCACGACACCGTTGCTGCGCATGAGTATGCTGACCGCCTGAAAGTATTAAGCGAAAAAATTAAAGATACGATTTATGTGGTCATGCGTGTGTACTTTGAAAAGCCGCGTACCACCGTCGGCTGGAAAGGCTTGATTAATGACCCGGATATGAACGACTCTTTCAATATTGAAAAAGGTCTTCGCATTGGCCGCCAGCTGCTTCGTGAACTAAATGAAAAAGGCCTGCCTTGCGCAACTGAAGCACTTGATCCAAACTCACCGCAGTATTATCAAGATTTAATTTCATGGTCTGCAATTGGCGCGCGCACCACAGAGAGCCAAACACACCGTGAAATGTCATCAGGCTTATCTTCACCAGTCGGCTTTAAAAATGGCACAGACGGCGGTTTGACCGTTGCTACCAATGCGATGCAGTCTGTAAAACATGGCCACAGCTTCCTTGGCTTAAATGACCAAGGCCAAGTTTCTGTCATTCATACCAGCGGCAACCCTTATGCGCATGTTGTATTGCGTGGCGGCAACGGCAAGCCAAACTATGACGCAGGTTCAGTCGCGGAAGCAGAAGCGGCATTGGCCAAAGCCAAAGTCAGCGGCAAAATCATGATTGATGCCAGCCATGCCAACTCAAACAAAGACCCGTACCTGCAGCCTTTAGTATTAAAAAATATTACCGAGCAAATTCTAGACGGCAATAAGTCTATTGTTGGACTGATGGTGGAAAGCCACTTGAAAGGCGGACGTCAGGACATTCCTGCTGACCTGAGCAGCTTAGAATACGGCAAATCTGTAACCGATGGCTGTATTGATTGGGAAACCACTGAGCACGCGTTGCTGGAAATGCATGAAGCGCTCAAAAGCGTATTGCCAAACCGTTAAGGGCTAAGCAAAGACGCAAAGAACTGTAAAACGCCATCGTCAAGATGGCGTTTTTAATTTATAGTGAATGTATGACTTGAAAGCAAAAATAACAGCATGAATGAGATTGAAAACGGTTTAAGCAAAATTGAAAACTTCCAGTTCGTTCACGAACACCTGTTCAGTTCTGGGCAGCCGTCTGCGGAACAGCTGCAGCTGATTAAAGAATACGGCGTAACCACCGTCATCAACCTTGCCTTGACGGATGCCAGTAATCATTTAGACAGCGAAGACCGTGTTTGCCTGGAATTAGGCCTGAACTATATTCACGTGCCCATTCTTTGGGATACGCCGTCAGATGATCAATGTTTGCTGGTACTGGATATGATTGATCATCTTGTGCAGGAACAAATGGTGTGGGTGCACTGCTCAAAAAATTTCCGTATCAGCAGCTTGATGTATTTATACCGTCAATACTATATGAATATAGACATGCCCGCAGCACAGGAGCTGATGCACCAGATTTGGGAGCCGAATGAAACATGGACAGGCTTAATTCATGCTGTTTCACTTCAGCTGCAAGGCCGTAAATCAACTCAAGAGCTGCAGCAGTCTTTAATTCATCCAAATCATTTTGCGTGAACAACCAGCACGGTTGCCATCGATAAAATGCCTTCCTGACGGCCAGTGAACCCAAGTTTTTCAGTGGTCGTTGCTTTCACACTGATTTGCGTCGTATCCACATTCAGCACATCTGCAATGCTTTGGCGCATTTCTAAATTATGCTTTGCCAATTTAGGGCGTTCGCAGGCAACAGTTATATCCGCATTCGACAGCACGTAGCCGCGATCTAAAATAAGCTGATACACATGCTTCAGCAAAGCCTTGCTGTCAGCGCCTTTAAAATTTGGATCTGTATCTGGAAAATGCTGTCCAATATCACCAAGCGCCAATGCGCCCAATAAGGCATCACACAGCGCATGCAAAACCACATCGCCATCTGAATGCGCTTTTAAGCCATGCGTATGCGGGATTTGCACCCCTGCGAGAGTAACGAACTCACCGTCTTCAAAAGCATGGACATCGAGCCCTTGACCGATTCTAATTTGTGCAGCCATCGCATTCTTCCTTTAGAAATAAACGATTGAAATCTTGTATTCACGCTTTCTATTTCGCTATAGTTAGTACAAGCGCAACGTAGTGAAAGTATAAGCGATCATGCTGTTGAAATCTGATATAAATATCATCAAAACCATTACAATTGGCTTAAGTATTGGCTTTTTTTTCTCAAGCCCTATCCATGCAGAAGCAATAGACTGCTCTGTCCCCGGCCACTCTTTGCAAAAAGTGTGTTCAGCAGCTTTTTCTAAACAGCGTGATCATCTGGATAACCTCTACCTAACCTCACTCCTGGTTACCGATGCGCCTGCCCGCATTATCAAAGATACTCAGCTGATGTGGGTCCAGCGGTTAAAGCAATGTAAAAGTATTGACTGCATTAAGCAGCAAATTGATTTGCGCGCAGATGACCTGAATATTTTTGTATCATTAAATCAAAGCCTGACTCAGCACTACTTAAAATTTGAACGCGGCGCCTTTGCACAGCAGCAGGTGCATATGAAAGTCCATCAGCTCAGCAAGGACCGCATTAAAATTGAAGCTGTGGCCTACCGCAACCCAAACAACCGCTTAGATGCTCAAAGCATCGCCTTTTTAGCCTATACCACGCCAAATCAAAAAACTGAAGTCACTGACAACGAGCATGATTGCAAATATCAGTTTAACTACAGCAAAGCGATTCTTTCAGTTAAAACTGTGCAAAAAGGCTGTGAACGTTTTGCGGGTGTTTACCGTTTATATGATTGATGTTTTTGCTGAATTCATGAATTTCAGCTCTTAATCTTCAAATACTTATTATTAGGTATTCTAAACCTTTTTTTAGCCCTTTATAGTTTTCATAGAATTTATAAGGGGTAAACAATGAATATTAAATTACTTTTCGGTTCACTTTGCATTGCAGCAATCTCTTCCCAAACTCAAGCATAGCAGCCTGCTACATGTGTAGAAAATAGCAGCCAGCCTGCATGTGCGACTGTTTCTCCTGAATCACTGCCCCAACCTTTTAACTTTGGCCAACTTAATGCCAAAGTCGTTTTTGGTTTTGGAAATGATGGCTGCCTACTTTCCAGTCCAGTTGCTACAATTTCCGGACAATTACAGCCAAATCCCGGTATGCCAAATGAAAAACCTTATGATAGTAAATGCGCATACAACGATCAATTAGATAGAGCTAAAGTTATTGTTAAAGAATATAAAACTGAAAAAAATGGCAATCAGTATATAGTCCGGATTTTTGGCATGTATGCTGTAAAAGATGTAGGCATTATTACCCCTACATTTGGGCACAAACATGAATGGGAACATGCACTACTTTATATCAAAAATAAGAAAGTTGAATATGTAGGCGCGTCACAGCATACAGAAGTGAAACAATACCCAAGCCAAGAGGTGCCTCATCTATTAAATCAACCCAATACCTTTCCTTTAAAATACGTGATGCATAAAGGAACTCATGATTTCAGCAAATATGACGGCAAAAAACAAGATGGACAATTTGTCCCTAAGGCAACAAATCCAACGCCAAATGGTAAATGGTTTGGCGAGGACAATAGTGTCTACATTGAATATAAAGAACAACCTGAACAAGCAACACTGCCATCTCAATACATTGCCATCTTGAAAAAATGGCACAATGGCGGGATTAATTTAAAAGTGGGAAATGTTGACTACATCAATAAGTGGCTCCCAGATTCTTGGAAAAAAGATCAAGTAACTTTCAAATAATATTCAGAAGGCGCATTTTCATGCGCCTTCATTATCCTCTCTAAAATTATTTACGTACTGCTCAATTATCTTTTATATACGGTGTGCTTGAGCAACCTGTTGGCTAATCATAGCCGCTGTTGCCGCTGACAGCGTCCAACCTAAATGCCCATGTCCCGTATTGTAAAAAACACGTTCGCGCTTACCGCGATTTACGATGGGCATCATATTTGGCATCATCGGGCGCAGCCCTGCCCACGGTACAGAAAATTCAGTGGATAAATTGAAGTTGCGGTTCACCCAATCGACCAAGGGCTGTATCCGGTCAGAGCGGATATCACGGTTGTAGCCATTAAATTCTGCCGTTCCTGCAACACGCAAACGGTCAGAACCTAATCGCGAAGTGACAATTTTGGCGCTTTCATCCAGCAAACTCACCCACGGCGCATATTTTTGACTGTATTCATCCCGCAGCTCAACAGTAATCGAATATCCCTTAACAGGGTAAATATTTACACGGTCACCCAGCATGTCCGCTAGCTGATAACTGCCCACACCGCCGCATACCACGACAGCGTCAGCATTCAATACTTCAATGATGCCTGCATCTGCATCCATATTTTCATCGCTGGCTTTAAGCTGAATACTGATCCCTTGCTCATAATGCTGAATGGATATGACTTCCTGACCAAATAAATATTCCACACCATTTTGCTGTGTGACCCGCGCCAAGCCAGCCGTAAATTTGTGAATATCGCCAGTTGCATCTCCTGGACAATAGAATCCGCCGTAATAATTTCCCGTTAAACTTGGCTCAATTGATTTAATTTCATCATGGCTTACTGCATAGCGTTCCAAACCGCCTTCACATAGCAGTGTATTAACCCTAATTGCAGTTTCATAATCTGCTTTAGTATAGTAAAAATGCAAAATCCCGCGTTTTTCCAAATTAAAATCGATACTTTCTTTTTCTGCAATTTCAAACAGCCGCTGCCGGGCCAATAACGCCATCCTGACTGTTTCTTGAGTGTTTTCTTTATAGTGCTTGATATTGCCTAAAAATTCCATCAGCCATGCATATTTATGCACACTGAAACTGGGGTTCAAAAGCAAGGGTGCAGACTTTTCCGACATCCATTTAATGCCTTTAAGCACCGTTGCCTTTTGATTCCAAACTTCTGCATTGCATGCAGACAGCTGTCCGCCATTGGCAAATGATGTCTCCATTGCCGGATACAAATGCTTATCTATTACAGTAACATGATAACCCAAAAGGCTAAGCTCATAGGCTGTTGTAACACCGGTAATTCCCGCACCAATCACTGCTATACGGCACATAGGCACTCCTTAAAATGCAAAAGCATTTCAAATCATTGCGCCTCATCTGTTTGGGTACCTGAGAGCTTCAATGAAGCTGAATGATTTCAGATTCATCTTCCTCCTTCGGTGAGCATTCTCTTTTAAATGCTTCTCTCCAGATTTTTTCAATTATTGCAGTCCTTTTGCCTGAGAGTTTCCTGAGGCTTTGCTCCTTCGGCGAGCGCATTGAGCGCTTCTCTCCTGCAATAATTGCTCTCTATAATATGAGCAATTTTTATACCAGATCCAAGCAATTTTTTTTAATTTCATATTTCAGCCCGCAGTCCAAAATGTAATGTTCAGCTTTTCCAGCAGCACTGATAAAGTATAGAATTGAGTTTCTCCGCTTTTAACAGCTATCCAGACAATGCACGCTTACAGTTTCAAGGATTTTTCAGATAAAATTTTGCAGCATTCCATTGATGAATTGACACACTCATCCATATTGCACCTTGGAACATCTGGAAATTTGGACAGTTATTATGCTCCTTTTGATGCAATCAATACTGAGGCAAAAATTGTACTGGTCGGCATCTGCCCAGGTCAGCTGCAATGGCGCAATGCTTTGCAAACGGCGCAAGATGCCCTCAAGCAAGGATTAGATACAGATGAGATTCTCAAGCTGGCAAAAGCCGCCAGCGCTTTCAGCGGGCCTATGCGCAAAAATTTAGTTAAAATCTTAGATTCTATTGACCTGCCGCAGGTGCTTGGCATTTCAGGAACGGAACTTTTATTTAATGAACAGCAGTCTTTGGTTCATATGACTTCTGTGCTGCATCAATGCATTCTCGTCAAAGGTAAAAATTATACTGGCGCCAATCCCAATATGCTGAAGAATGACTTTTTAAACCAGCATATAAAAACGTACTTCTTGCCTGAAATTGCACAATTGCCTAACGCCATCTATATCCCTTTCGGTTCCAGTGCAGTTGAAGTGCTTTATGCTTTATCAAACTTAGGCTATTTACGTGAAGAACAAATTTTGGACGGTTTTCCGCATCCTTCTGGCGCCAATGCTGAACGCATTAAATACTTTTTAGGTGAAAAAACGGCGGCCGAATTATCACCGGCGACCAACGCAGTGATGATTGATCAAGCAAAGAACCGGCTTTTAGATAAGATAAAGAAGCTAAATTTGCCTTAAGCATGCAAAATCATACGTTTGACGGGTATGCACAGTAATCATTCTGAATTTTTTGCTGCCCTACAGTGCATCAAAATGACAATTTGACAGCACGCAATTGAATTAAGATGAATTAAAACAAATACTTAAAAATATATCTATCAAATGCATATCCAATAATGTGATTAATTTTACTTTTTATTATTTATATGTGATTATAGCCAGCAAAATAAATACAGCTTAATAAAAATAAAGTTTTATAGGATTAAAAATGAAAAACTGTCTGCTTATTGCCTGCCTCACAGCATTGCTGTCAGGCTGTATTGTTGTGCCGTCTAAATCAGGCTCAACGCCAGCATCCATCGCGCAAGGAGTTAAAGCTGTTGAAAACTCTAAAGCTGTGACGCGTACGACAACACGTGGCCCGCTGCTTTGTGAAAATATTCCCGGCTGTCCGGAACTCGCAATTGATTGGACTAAACGCCAAGGCGCAAACGATCTTTCCATTCACATTTACAGCCCGAACCAAATAGAGTTAAACGAATTTACGTTTGTTGTTGATGGTAAAAAATACTCTTACAGCACCATCGGCGCTGCATCATACCGTCAGTTAGAAAATTCGAATGTCATTGATTCATCAAATACCGTGCATGTGCCATCAAGCCTTTTGACCCGCTTTAGAAATGCAAAAGATATTCAGGTGCTGCTCAGCTCGAATCAAGGAGACATTTCACATGCTATGCTGAGTAATGGCACTCCATCAAAAGCTTACCGCTTATTCCTTCGCGCATATTGAGGCAAAACCTTTCTGCACTTAAAAACGCTCGCAAATTTTTTAAATGTTCCTTTGGCGCATTAGTTAATGCGCCTTTTCTACTCAATGAAAATTATTTATTCCATCCTTCACACTGCTAAGCCGTCAGGCTGCCTATTTTTTTCTGTAAATGCACTAAGTGCAAATCGACAAGCGGCACGCCTACATTGGCATCTATCGGATAATTTTCAATATTCAATGTTCTCGTATAACCGCACCGCTCATAAAAGGCAATAAGCTCAGATCTGACATTCAATACATGCATGTCCAGCACTTTAATTTCAGAATAATTCTGCTCAACGTAACGCTCTGCAAAATTCAACAGCGCCTTGCCTAGCCCCATATTCTGCAAAAATGGATCTACACAAAAACTGCCGATTTCAAGAGAATTTAAATTTTTTGTTAATCCTATGCATCCCAATATGCGCAATGGATTCTGTAGCTTTCCCTCTAATACCCAAATCTCAAAATTAGGCTGCCTCATGCTTTCCTGCAATTGTGCCTGGCTTATCCGCAAACCATCTACAATAGCAGCTTCATTGGTCCAGCTTTGGCCCGTATTGCTGCGGTATGCCTGATTTATCATTTCAGTCAGGTAAGCCAAGTCATCCACGTGCGCCAGTCTAAAATTCGGCTTTATCATATTTCTACTGCAATTTTTTCTAATGTATTGTTCTTTTATAGCGCATCATGCGTCTCTTTAAAATAAAAGGCCAGACAATTGTCTGGCCTTTTTAGCATCAAAATGATAATCAGTTGGGCTCAATCGGCGCAAATGGCGCAATCACATCAGCATTTTGCGCGCGATGGCGCATGAAGTGATCCATCAGCACTATGGCCAGCATAGCTTCTGCAATAGGTGTGGCTCGCACGCCAACACAAGGATCATGGCGGCCTTTGGTCAGCACATCGGCATTTTCACGATTGATCGTGATGGTTTTACCTGGCGTGGTAATTGAAGCTGTCGGCTTCAATGCTATGGCAACACGAATGTCCTGACCGCTCGAAATTCCGCCCAATATGCCGCCCGCATGGTTCGCAAGAAATCCATCCGTCGTCAACTCATCACGTGTTTCGTGGCCAAACTGCTCGGCAACGCCAAAACCGTCACCGATTTCTACACCTTTTACCGCATTGATGGACATCATGGCATGTGCAATGTCTGCATCTAAACGGTCAAATACAGGTTCACCCCAGCCTACAGGCACTTTCGATGCAATAATTTCTAATTTTGCACCGCAGCTGGTGCCTTGTTCACGAAGTGAAGTGACCAAGGCTTCAAAACGAGGCACAGCATCTGCATCACCGCAGAAAAATGGATTATTCGGAACTTCATTCCAATCCAGTTTTTCAGCTTTTTCAGTACCGATTTGAGTCACATGCCCGCGGATTTCAATGCCGAATTTTTCAAATAGACATTTCTTCGCAATTGCGCCAGCAGCAACACGCATCGCAGTTTCACGTGCGCTAGAACGTCCGCCGCCCCGGTAATCACGGAAGCCGTACTTTTGCGTATACGTATAATCGGCATGGCCGGGGCGGAAAGTATGAGCAATATTGCCGTAATCTTTAGATTTTTGATCGGTATTGCGGATCAGCAGGCCAATAGATGTACCCGTTGTTTTACCTTCAAAAATACCTGAAATGATTTCTACCTCATCCGGCTCTTTGCGTTGGGTTGCAAATTTAGATGTGCCTGGCTTGCGGCGGTCCAAATCTTTTTGCAAATCTTCTGCAGACAGCGCGAGGCCTGGCGGAACACCGTCCACAATGGCCATTAATCCTGCGCCATGTGATTCGCCGCAGGTCGTCACACGGAATAATTGCCCTATACTATTGCCAGCCATGTTTAACGGCTCCTTAAGCTTGAATAGATTGGAGGAATAAATCTCTGTATGTACGGCACTGCTCGGCCGTTAAAGCGAAAATACCGGTACCGCCTTTTTGAAACTGCAGCCAGTGAAAATCAACGGTGTTGAAATTTTGACGCATCGCCCATTCAGAATTGCCGACTTCGATCACAATCAAACCGTCTTCGGTTAAATAATCAGCAGCCTGAGCCAGCATTTTACGCACCAAATCCAGACCATCTTGACCGGCAGCCAATGCTAATTCAGGTTCATGATGGAATTCTTCAGGTAAGTCCGCCATATCTTCCGCATCTACATATGGAGGATTCGACACGATTAAATCATATTGATTTTCAGCTGGAATTTTTTCAAACAAATCAGATTCAAGCAATCCAATCTGATACTGCTTATCATGATGTTCACAGTTAATTTGAGCAACTTCCAACGCTTCTTTCGATAAGTCAGTTGCATCCACTTCTGATTCAGGGAATGCATAAGCCAGCGCAATAGCGATACAGCCTGAACCTGTGCACATATCTAAAATGCGCTGCGGCGTTTTAGGGTGTGGATTTTCCGGCAAGTTGTTAACGGCTGCGCCAATTTCACCATTTTCACCCAAGCAATATGGAGCAAAACGGTTTTCTATCAGCTCTGCAATTGGTGAACGCGGAATCAGTACCCGCTCATCCACATAAAATGGCTTGCCAAAGAAATACGCCAAATTCAATAGATATGACGTTGGAACTTTTTCATTGATGCGGCGTTCCAGCAGCGCCAAGAATTCAGCAGCTTCGCTAGGCAGCACTTTGGCGTCTAGAATTTCAGGATTGGCATTCCAGTCCAATGACAAAGTTTGCAACACCAGTGCTGAACTTTCAGCAAAATAATCTTCTGTACCTTGACCTAAATGTGCATCGTATTGACGTAAAGCTGAAACACCAAAACGGATAAAATCACGAATAGTTGTTAAATTTTCAGCGGCTTCCTGCATATGTTCAGGGCTAATAGTCGGTCGATCCACTTAAGGCGTCTCCAAGGTCATATTTTTAAACGCCTTATGATACCTTAGTTTTGGTGGTTATATTAAGCTTTCAAACCGAGAATAGTGAATTATTCGAATGTCCGGGTCTTGTTCTTATAAAATTCAGCCCGATCTGCAGTCATGCCTAAAATGCATTTCTGCTGCTGAATAACGGCATGCACCGAAACTGTATTTGAACCGCAAACGTTATTAACGCGGAATGCCCACAGCTTATGCTGTGTTATATAATTCGCTTCAAACTCACCTGAATTTTTCAAATATTTTTTATAGTATTTATCTAAGCTTTTTTGCTGAATTTTTAATTCATCTTTAATACAATCTTGAATTGTATCTGTATTTCCATAAGTACCTGTCATGCACTGCTGATATTTTTTGGTTACGCCAGCTGCAAACACAGAGCTTGTACTTAAAGCCGCGAGGCTGATGAACATTAAACCCCAAAAACGCATTATTATCCCCTTGCCTGAATAGAAGGCATATCACAAAAGCTTTTCTTTTAATTTCTCAAATACTACAGGATTCAATTGTAGAATTGAACAATGAAAGCCTGAAATACGAAGCAAAAATTCTGACCGGCATTTTATTCACATTTAAAAAATCTGCCTGCACATTGAAACCCCAAATAAAGCCCTCATTTATTTTGAATAATTGCCACTTTAAACAGCATTCTTTACTTATGAGCTACAAACACAATAACCTGATGGCGATGCGTCAAAGTTACTGGAATGATTCACTCTCTCCCAAAGTCATTGAAGAAAAACAGTACTTTCAGCAGGTTCTAATTGAAAACGGCATTTTCACCATGCCTACTTTGGAAGATGCAAAACATCTGTTTTTTAGCCTGCCCAGCATTATTATTGTGAAAGGCTACGCAAGCGGCTTTAAGCATCAATCTGTCAAAAAGCTTATTTGCCAGCATGTGCAGGACAACAAACTGCTTTTGCAGCAAAAATCAGAAATGAAAATTAAATTTAATATTTAAGCAATCCACTGCCTTTCTTTTAAGCAGTTTCATTCTTTAAGCTGCATAACTTTACTGGTTATTCAGCACGTTAAACTTTTTTAATACGCGCAGACACGGTAAGATTCGCTACAATGAATTATTCTGCTATTTGCTGATTAAAGGATTTAGTTTACATGTCAGATCAGAACGATAAGCTCAAACAGCTGAAAACATCTTCAATGGATCGACGCTTATCGATTGCAAAAGCATCTTTGCTGGCAGGAACCCGCTGGGCTGCATCAAATGCTACCTCTATTTTTTCCAGTGAGGAAGAAAAAGAACGTAAACGCAAGAAGGCCATGAAAGAACAGGCGGACTATTTAGTTGCCGAAATTGGCAAGCTAAAAGGTTCAATTGTAAAGATTGGCCAAATGATGGCATTGTATGGCGAGCATTTTCTGCCAGAAGAAATTACGCAAGCCCTAAATACACTGAATAATCAAACAATAGCATTGGCATGGCCTGCAATTAAAGAACAGCTGCATGTTCAGCTGGGTTCTAAGCTAGATGAGCTGACCATAGACCGTGAACCGCTGGGTACTGCATCATTGGCGCAAGTTCACCGTGCAGTCCGTAAATCTGACGGCTTAGAAATTGTTTTAAAAATACAATATCCAGGGGTAGCAGATGCCATAGATTCAGATATGAATCTCTTCCGGAATATGCTGAAACTCACTCGAATGGTGCCGCAAACCCGCGAATTTGATCAATGGTTTGATGAAGTGCGTGAAATGATGCATCGTGAAGTCAATTACAAAATTGAGTCTGAGACTACGCGCCGTTTTGCCTCACGCCTGAAAGATGATCCGCGCTATATCGTCCCGCAGATTATTGATGAATATTGCACCGATCAAGTACTGTGCATGACCTTCGAACGCGGCGTACCCATCAACAGCCCTGTCATGCTGTCTTTGCCGCAAGAACGCCGCAATGCTTTAGGTGAGGCTTCACTTGAAATTGCAGTACGTGAACTGTTTGAATGGGGTGAAATGCAAACCGATCCAAACTTCGGCAACTATTTAGTCCGTTTAGGCAATGGATTAGATGTGCAAGACAAAATTGTGCTGTTGGATTTTGGCGCCATCCGCCAATTTGATCAGCATTTGCTGAAAGTTGCGCACAATCTTATTTTTGCAGGATTTAATCACAATGCTGATGAAATGGTAAATGCAATGACAGGATACAGCTTCTTCGACTCTATTCCGCAAAGCATCAAGCCGGATATGGCCAAAGTTTTCCTGCTGGCGACCGAAGCATTCAGCACCCCGCTCAATAATGCGGACCTGCCTGCCGGCGTAATGGATGAACAGAACCGCTATGACTGGAAAAAAAGCCAGCTGCATAGCCGTGTCATGCAGCAGGCTTCTAAATCGATGGCATCCCGCTATTTCAGTGTTCCACCGAAAGAGTTCATGTTTATCAGCCGGAAATTTATCGGCGCCTACACATTCATGACCGTCATTGAAGCTAAAACCAATGTCAGAAAAATGATCCAAAAATACAAATAAACGGTTTCCGACCTGAATGACCTTTGTCATTCAGGTCAATTCCTATTGTAAATTCCAAAATACGAAAAAAATTAAATAACTAAAAATCAATTTATTAAACATATATTTCTTCAAATGTTATCCGCTCATCAATGACAATGAACTATGTCAGTTTTGACATGGTATTTTTACAATCCGCATGTCAGCATAAATTTAGAAAAACATTTCTTTCTGGAAAAACAAAAATGAATGATATGGTAAATAAAGCGCAAGGATTTGGGCTGTCATTGCTCACAAAAATTGCCGGCAGTGATGTATTAGATCAACTCAAATTAAGAAAATTTGTCGAAAAATCACTGTACCAAGGCTCTAAAGCTGGATTTAAAACACTGAATAAAACTCAAAAGGTATTTAAACCGCAAAATAATATACATAAACAGCGTTTACCAAATCAATCAAAGTCATTATTTGATTTAAGCTTATCTGAAGAACAGCAGATGACTTCGGACGCCATGGCGCAATTTGCGCGAGAAGTGCTTTATCCTTTGGCGCAAAGTGCAGATCAAAATGAAAAATTTCCATCAGAGCTATATCAGTACAGTATTGAACTGGGCCTGAATTTCTATGCATTGCCCGAAGCGCTCGGCGGTGTTGCCGCAGAAAAAAATATCATCAGCAATATCTTAATTGCCGAGCAATTGGCTCAAGGTGACTTTAGCTTAAGTGCCGGCCTGCTTTCCACTTTCAGCGTCATCAATGCGATTACACAATGGGGCTCTGAGCAGATTCAATCCAAATATTTGCCGAGTTTTGCAGAAGATGCTGAAATTCAAGGCAGCTTTGCAGTACAGGAAGCTACACCGGCTTTTAATCCCTTTAAGTTAAAAACGAAAGCCGTTGAAAATAATGGCCTGTACAGCATTACTGGCGAAAAAACACTGGTTTTATTAGGTGAATCGGCTGATGTGCTGCTGGTTTCCGCTGAATTTGAAGGCCGGCCTGATGTATTTGCCGTTACCCGAAATCACTGCATTACTGTCAAAAAGACCCCCGCCATGGGATTAAAAGCCGCAGAAACAGTCACCCTGCATTTTGATAATACACCTGCTGAACGGCTAGGCGATGACGATTTTGATTATGCTGCTTTCTTGAACTTAGGCAATTTAATGTGGTGCGCAATGGCGATTGGCACATGCGAAGCCGTTAAAAAATACTGCATTCAATATGCAAATGAACGCACTGCATTTGGCGAACCTATTTCACACCGTCAAAGCGTTGCCTTCATGATTGCCGATATGGCAATTGAAATTGATGCAATGCGCATGCTGGTATTGAATGCCGCAAGCTTGGCTGAATCCGGCAAGCCTTTCCACCGTGAAGCATACTTGGCGCGCCTGCTCTGCGCAGAAAAATCCATGAAAATTGGCACAGATGGCGTGCAAATTCTTGGCGGTCATGGCTTTACCAAAGAACATCCTGTAGAGCGCTGGTACCGTGACCTGCGCGCGACTGCCATCATGCACTCCGGCCTGCATGCCTAATCAGCATTAAAAGGAATAAATCAATGAACTTGCAAAACCCTAAAAAATTCAAAATGCTTATTGATCAAGCACATGAAGTTGCTCTGAATGTATTGCGCCCAATTTCCCGAAAATATGACAAAGCCGAACATGACTACCCCAAAGAATTAGACATGCTGTCAGCTCTAGTCGATGGCATGAATGAAGGCGGTGATGGCATGAATGCCGGCGCAGCTGTAAATAAGCGCGGTGATACGGATTCTGGCAATAAAAATGGCGTCAATATGTCTACAGCACTCAGCATCATTGAAATGTGTTATGGCGATACAGGACTGCTGCTAAGCATGCCCCGTCAAGGGCTTGGCAACTCAGCAATTGCAGCCGTTGCGAATGAGGAACAGCTGCAACGCTTTAATGGAACATGGGCCGCAATGGCGATTACTGAACCCAATTGCGGTTCTGACTCTGCAGCAATCCGTACGACTGCCATAAAAGATGGCGATGACTATATCCTCAATGGTGAAAAAATTTTTGTTACTTCTGGTGAGCGTGCAGATTCGGTTGTTGTCTGGGCGACATTGGATAAGAAATTAGGACGTTCCGCCATTAAATCTTTTGTCGTGGCAAAAGGAACGCCTGGCATGAAGATTGAACGCTTAGAACACAAACTCGGCATTAAAGCTTCTGATACAGCAGCCATCAGTTTCATCGACTGCCGGGTGCCTGCTGCTAATTTATTGGGAAATGCTGAAATTGATGTTGCCAAGGGATTTGCAGGCGTCATGGAAACCTTTGACAATACCCGTCCACTCGTTGCAGCCATGGCAGTTGGCTGTGCAAAAGCATCGTTAGAACGCATTAAGGAAATCTTTAAAGATGAGCTGAATGAGCAATATGCGACTCCCTATTTACAGACCTCAAATTTAGCCGCTCAAATCTACCATATGGAGGCTGAATGGGAAGCAGCCCGTTTACTGATGCTTAAAGCTGCTTGGATGGCTGACAACAAAAAGCCAAACTCACGTGAAGCCTCAATTGCCAAAGCAAAAGCAGGCCGTGTAAGCAATGAAATTACGCTTAAATGCGTAGAGTTAGCAGCAAGTGTAGGCTATAACGAAGATGAGCTTCTAGAAAAATGGGCACGGGATTCTAAAATTTTAGATATTTTTGAAGGCACGCAGCAAATTCAGCAACTTATTATCGCGCGGCGTGAACTAGGAAAATCTTCCAGCGAACTCAAATAACTTTTTTCAAAGCACTAAGCTAAGCTATTCTTAATTTCATTTAAAGATGGATTTTTACAGTAAAACATACTATAACAATCCATCTTTACTGTTTTTTATCCCAAACTTTATATGTACAAAATCCGCACTATTGAACAAAAAGACAATGCTCAAATTGCCAGTGTCATCCGTGAAGTTTCGGAAGAATTCGGACTTGCTGCCGAATCTGGCTTTGCAGTTGCAGACCCCATATTGGATAACCTTTATGACGTTTACCAACAGAAAAATGCACACTATTGGGTGATTGAAAACAATCACGGAGTCATTTTAGGCGGTGGAGGCATTTCCCCGCTACAGGGTGATTCTAATATTTTAGAAATACAAAAAATGTACTTTAGTGCTGAAATTCGCGGTCATGGATTTGCAAAGCAAATTTTATCCCTTGCTTTTGAATTTGCCGCAAAACATGGCATTCATTTTTGCTATTTAGAAACCACCACCAATTTATGGCAGGCAGTTAAACTCTACGAAAAACTGGGTTTCCAGCATTTATCTGCCCCCAAAGGCAATACTGGACATAGCCATGCCTGTGAAATCTGGATGCTGAAAAGTTTAATATAAGCTGCTCAACCGCAGCTTATGATTTTCTTAGCAAACAATTTTCGCCATTACTCATGGCAACTGTGTTCGCTTAACAAATTCAACACAGCTTCAGCTTTCGAAACAATTGACTGCTCACATAATGCTGAATAATATTTTGAATTAATTTAAAGACTCGACAGTAAATATTTTGTTCACTTCAATTCAGCAACCAAAATACATAAATATGCTTCATTTTTCCAAAAACATCACTGTGAAATCATTATGCATGCTGATTACAGCAACCGTTTTTACAGGCTGCTCATCTCTTGGCGGTGGATCAGTTGAGAAACGCGCGGCAAAACTTTCTGCAGGAATCCAACGCGCCTATTCAGTTGATCCTAATATGGCTAATCGCGTATCGCCAATGATTGTACAAAGTGCTGAACGCTATGATTTAGATCCATTGCTTTTAGCTGCTGTAATTAGACAAGAATCAAGTTACCGCAGTTATGCTTCATCACCTGCTGGTGCAGTTGGACTGACACAGATTATTCCCCGCTATTGGCAAAACAACTGTCCTGGTGATTTATTTGACGAATACACTAATATTCAATGTGGAAGCTATATTATTGCCCGCTATAAAAATACAGCTGGTGAATGGCCTAAAGCATTAGCCTATTACAATGTTGGACCAACTGGGTATAACTCTGACCGGGGTATGAAAAAGCAAGGCAAACGCTATGCTAAACAAGTTAAACAGCATCAGAAAATTTTAAAAAGCGCTTTATAGAGTTATTAGAGAAGAAGCTTACATCGGAATCCACGTGATGCGTAGTATGACTGCGCACCATTATGATATGTAAATACATGCCCATATCGATTATCGCAAAATATAGCTCCGCCCTTTCTTCGAATAGCTGAAGGGGTTAATACCCAGCTGGATGATTTTAAATCAAACTTAAATTCTTCCTGTAGCGCTCTATATTCATGTTCTGTTAAAAGTGTTACACCCATTTCTTCAGACATACCGCGGGCAATTATTTGCTATTTTTCTTTATTTCGCATAAAAAAACACCCCCTGCACTAGTCAGGGGGTGTTTTCGAATAATGAGCTGGCGATGACTTACTCTCACATGGGTAACCCCACACTACCATCAGCGCTAAGAGGTTTCACTTCTGAGTTCGGGAAGGGATCAGGTGGTTCACTCTTGCTATTGTCGCCAGCACAACTGTTATGACTTTGCATTTGGTCTTATCTTTTCAGTGCCGTTGCTTGGTCAAATGAGTTATTAACAGAAGTACTTGAGTTCATTTAATTTGTTCATTGTATCTAGCTTTTTAACTAAATCAAGTTTGATTGATTATATGTGAATCAATTGAAGCATGATATACAGCTGCTTGGGCGTTGTATAGTCAAGCCTCACGAGCAATTAGTACTGGTCAGCTTCATGCGTCACCGCACTTCCACATCCAGCCTATCAACGTCGTAGTCTTCAACGGCTCTTTAGAGGACATAAAGTCCTAGGGAAATCTTATCTTGAGGTAGGCTTCCCGCTTAGATGCTTTCAGCGGTTATCCCTTCCGAACATAGCTACCCGGCGATGCGACTGGCGTCACAACCGGTACACCAGAGGTTCGTCCACTCTGGTCCTCTCGTACTAGGAGCAGATCCTCTCAAATTTCCAGCGCCCACGGTAGATAGGGACCGAACTGTCTCACGACGTTCTAAACCCAGCTCGCGTACCTCTTTAAATGGCGAACAGCCATACCCTTGGGACCTGCTTCAGCCCCAGGATGAGATGAGCCGACATCGAGGTGCCAAACACCGCCGTCGATATGAACTCTTGGGCGGTATCAGCCTGTTATCCCCAGAGTACCTTTTATCCGTTGAGCGATGGCCCTTCCATACAGAACCACCGGATCACTAAGACCTACTTTCGTACCTGCTCGACTTGTGGGTCTCGCAGTTAAGCGCGCTTTTGCCTTTATACTCTACGCGTGATTTCCGACCACGCTGAGCGCACCTTCGTACTCCTCCGTTACTCTTTAGGAGGAGACCGCCCCAGTCAAACTACCCACCAGACATGGTCCTCGCTCCAGATTATGGAGCAGAGTTAGAACCTCAATATTACCAGGGTGGTATTTCAAGATTGGCTCCACCGCAACTAGCGTCGCGGTTTCAAAGCCTCCCACCTATCCTACACAAGTAAGATCAAAGTTCAATGTCAAGCTGCAGTAAAGGTTCACGGGGTCTTTCCGTCTAGCCGCGGGTACACCGCATCTTCACGGCGATTTCGATTTCACTGAGCCTCTGCTGGAGACAGCGCCCCCATCATTATGCCATTCGTGCAGGTCGGAACTTACCCGACAAGGAATTTCGCTACCTTAGGACCGTTATAGTTACGGCCGCCGTTTACTGGGGCTTCGATCAAGAGCTTCGCTTACGCTAACCCCATCAATTAACCTTCCAGCACCGGGCAGGCATCACACCCTATACGTCCACTTTCGTGTTTGCAGAGTGCTATGTTTTTAATAAACAGTTGCAGGGGCCTGGTTTCTGTGGCTGCCAGCAGCTCAAGAAGCAAGTTCTATCACCGCCGGCAGCGTACCTTCTCCCGAAGTTACGGTACCATTTTGCCTAGTTCCTTCAGCAGAGTTCTCTCAAGCGCTTTGGTCTACTCGACCTGACCACCTGTGTCGGTTTCGGGTACGATTCCTGTGCAACTGAAGCTTAGAGACTTTTCCTGGAAGCATAGTATCAGCCACTTCACTGTACAAGTACAGCTTGCTATCAGATCTCAGCATAGAGTACCCCGGATTTGCCTAAGATACATGCCTACATCCTTTCACCTGGACAACCAACGCCAGGCTGACTTAACTTACTCCGTCCTCTCATCGCATTACACAGAAGTATTGGAATATTAACCAATTTCCCATCGACTACGCCTCTCGGCCTCGCCTTAGGGGTCGACTCACCCAGCCCCGATTAACGTTGGACTGGAACCCTTGGTCTTTCAGCGAACGGGTTTTTCACCCGTTTTGTCGTTACTCACGTCAGCATTCGCACTTCTGATACCTCCAGCAGACTTCTCAATCCACCTTCATCGGCTTACAGAACGCTCCCCTACCACTTGCAATAAATTGCAAATCCGCAGCTTCGGCATATAGTTTTAGCCCCGTTACATCTTCCGCGCAGGCCGACTCGACTAGTGAGCTATTACGCTTTCTTTAAAGGGTGGCTGCTTCTAAGCCAACCTCCTAGCTGTCTATGCCTTCCCACATCGTTTCCCACTTAACTATAATTTTGGGGCCTTAGCTGGCGGTCTGGATTGTTTTCCTCTTGACTACGGACGTTAGCACCCGCAGTCTGTCTCCCGGATAGTACTCATTGGTATTCGGAGTTTGCATCGGTTTGGTAAGTCGGGATGACCCCCTAGCCGAAACAGTGCTCTACCCCCAATGGTATTCGTCCGAGGCGCTACCTAAATAGCTTTCGGGGAGAACCAGCTATCACCGAGTTTGATTAGCCTTTCACCCCTATCCACAAGTCATCCCCTGGCTTTTCAACGACAGTGGGTTCGGTCCTCCAGTTAGTGTTACCCAACCTTCAACCTGCTCATGGATAGATCACCCGGTTTCGGGTCTACACCCAGCAACTAAACGCCCTATTAAGACTCGATTTCTCTACGGCTCCCCTATTCGGTTAACCTCGCTACTGAATGTAAGTCGCTGACCCATTATACAAAAGGTACGCAGTCACCGGACTAAGCCGGCTCCCACTGCTTGTATGCATGCGGTTTCAGGATCTATTTCACTCCCCTCACAGGGGTTCTTTTCGCCTTTCCCTCACGGTACTGGTTCACTATCGGTCAGTCAGGAGTATTTAGCCTTGGAGGATGGTCCCCCCATATTCAGACAAGGTTTCACGTGCCTCGCCCTACTCGACATCATCATATAAGCCCTTTCGTGTACAGGACTATCACCCACTATGGTTGCACTTCCCAGAGCATTCCACTAGAACTTATATGACTTAATGGGCTGTTCCCCGTTCGCTCGCCGCTACTGAGGGAATCTCAATTGATTTCTTTTCCTAAGGGTACTGAGATGTTTCACTTCCCCTCGTTCGCCTCATACACCTATGTATTCAGTGTATGATACCTGCCTTATGACAGGTGGGTTTCCCCATTCAGAAATCTCCGGATCACAGGATATTTGCCGCCTCCCCGGAGCTTATCGCAGGCTATTACGTCTTTCATCGCCTCTGACTGCCAAGGCATCCACCACATGCACTTAATTACTTGACTATACAACCCCAAACAGCCGACGATGCCTACAAGTAGCATCTTCAACATTTTAGTTCAGAGTTCTGTGAACTTAATCACTGTACAGCTTCAATTAGATTCATATACCAAAACGCTTGATTCAGTTAATTTCGCTAGTAACTCATTTCATTCAACATTAACAATTGCTTGTTAAGTTAACTAAAACGAGTATGAACAAATTATTTCAACTCAAATATATTCTGTTAATGATTTTTCCAGCCTTCGTCAGGTCAGGAAACCGTGATAAATCACAGAGATTATCAAGTCCGCGTATCATAACGCTTATACTTGCTAATCTCTAGGATCTAAAACTTCGTTTGCTTAAGGACTAAACTAACAGCCTTTTGACTGTTCATTTATTAACTTAACCATATCGCAAAGCGATATATGGTGGAGACTAGGAGAGTCGAACTCCTGACCTCCTGCGTGCAAAGCAGGCGCTCTACCAACTAAGCTAAGTCCCCAGCTTATCATCTAGATTCAATGCATCTTCTTTCTGTACAGCTAGTCAGAATGGTGGGTCTGACAAGACTTGAACTTGTGACCCCACGCTTATCAAGCGTGTGCTCTAACCAACTGAGCTACAGACCCTCAGATACATCAATGAAGAACAACTTGTTGTGGATTCTTACCGGTCGTCAATCTTTCGTTAAGGAGGTGATCCAGCCGCAGGTTCCCCTACGGCTACCTTGTTACGACTTCACCCCAGTCATCGGCCACACCGTGGTAAGCGTCCTCCTTGCGGTTAGACTACCTACTTCTGGTGCAACAAATTCCCATGGTGTGACGGGCGGTGTGTACAAGGCCCGGGAACGTATTCACCGCGGCATTCTGATCCGCGATTACTAGCGATTCCGACTTCATGGAGTCGAGTTGCAGACTCCAATCCGGACTACGATCGGCTTTTTGAGATTAGCATCCTATCGCTAGGTAGCAACCCTTTGTACCGACCATTGTAGCACGTGTGTAGCCCTGGTCGTAAGGGCCATGATGACTTGACGTCGTCCCCGCCTTCCTCCAGTTTGTCACTGGCAGTATCCTTAAAGTTCCCGGCTTAACCCGCTGGCAAATAAGGAAAAGGGTTGCGCTCGTTGCGGGACTTAACCCAACATCTCACGACACGA
>NZ_KB849726.1:603165-877003 GCF_000368865.1 Acinetobacter bouvetii DSM 14964 = CIP 107468 | reverse complement strand
TACCATCAATCAATGAAAATAATTTCGATCAATCAACCAGTAAAAATCCACACAAGTTGTTCTTCATAATCTCTTAATGATCTTCTTAATACTTCATCAGTATTAAGAATAACACTTGAAAACAGCAACCTTACATCGCGCTTTCCGTGTTGATGGTGGCTATTCTATACATAAAAAAAACTAGCGCAACCCTTTTCCTCATTAATTTTAGAAAAGAACGCTCTAATGTTTATTTTTTATCCTAAAAGAGTATTTTTAGCTTAAAAACATCTATTTTTCTAGTCTTTTTACACTTTCTCACACTTAATTATTACGAACTTTATCTCCCACATGAAAAAAGCCAGCAATAGCTGGCTCATTAAAAGTTTACATTTCCACGTTGACGGTTATGTTAGTTTGACTGTTCTGCGAGCCAAGCCATAAATTTCTGACGTTCAGCCTTAGAAGACTGCTGCCATAAGTGAATCAATGGCTGGCCTTGATTTCCTGAAGCTGATACTGGCTGCACAGCTGCAATTTGATTGACTGCAGCTTTGTCATTGGTCAAATCAACAGATTTATTATTAAAGAGCCCGTCACTGAACCAATTTCTTTGCTCTGATTTGATACCTGCTTGCTGTACAAGCAGCTTATTTTCCTTGTTATAAAGCCCAAAAATAGGCTGATCCTTATATTTTTGCGCTTCATCAAAATCTTGTGGCGCCTGCACCAATGCTAATCGATAGGTTTCGCCATCCACTAAAGCAGGTGTTTTTAATGCAACAATGCCCGATTTAAGAATATCGTGCGAGTTATCAGCATGCTGGAAATACCCAGAATAACGCACATTGATGGTATTTTCTCCAGCTTTAATTTTGTATTGGCTTTTTGCTTGTAATAGGCCGCTGCTGACTTCCTGATTATTGACGGCGACAATTTTAATTTCCTCTGGAACTTTTACTGTAACTGCAGAAAATGCAGTGCTGCTGATCATCAATGCTGAAATTATTGCAGAAACTCTTAAAGGCATAGTAAGCCACTCGTTCATTGCTAAGTTGCATGCATACTGCTATGCATGCATGACATTTTGATGACAGCGGCGGTTTAGAATATTTTTTACCTTTATTCATCATTTTGAATGCCATTCTGACAAAAAAAGAGCGCCCAAGCGCTCTTTTTTAAATCTTTACCGCAATATTAATGCATTCTAATCAGTTAAAACTTTTAAAACGCTCACTGTTTTCCATAAACGTTTTTTCACCCGCTGGCGCTTCAATTGAACCAAATACCAATTGAGCACGCAGCTTCCAGTTTGCTGGAATATCAAAAGCGGCCGCAACCTCATCATCAATAATAGGATTGTAGTGCTGCAAAGATGCGCCAATGTTTTGCTCCGCCAATGCAGTCCAAACTGCAAATTGAGCTATCCCTGTAGAGTGTTCAGACCACACAGGAAAATTATCAGCATACAAAGCAAACTGTTCCTGCAATGCTTTTACCGTATCTTGATCTTCATAAAAAAGAGCGGTTCCAAAACCAGCTTCAAAGCTGTTGATTTTTGCATCGGTATTTGCAAATGCCTCTGCTGGAACAACTTTGCGCAAAGCTTCACGAACCATATTCCAAAATTTTGTGTGCGACGCGCCATATAAAGTGACAACCCGCGATGTTTGCGAGTTGAATGCAGAAGGGCTGTGACGCACAGCATCTTGAATGATTTGTTCTATTGCGCTTTGTTCCTTCGATACATTTTTACCAATTGCATAAATGGTACGGCGCTGTTTTATTTGATCTAGAAATGACATATTTAAATCTCGCTCTTGTTTTCAACTGCTTTCATCTGATGAACTCATCATATGCCAAACTATAGACAATCACATGACTAAAACTATGACATAGTGTCTTATATATAGAACAGCTGGCATAAAAATTACAGCATAATGCCAGAGAAACAAAATACCAAAACGAATGCCCTATCAATTCATTTCAAAAAATTTCATTTATGCTTAAGCATAAACACGGAATTTATCATAATCATCCTGTTCTTCTTTTTCTGCCGCCTTCTCTTCAATTGACCCAAAGACCAGCTGAGCGCGCATCAACCAATGCGGCGCAATACTGTAATGATCAGCAATAGCGCTATCAATTAAGGGATTATAGTGCTGCAACGATGCGCCCATCCCCGAATCCGCCAATGACGTCCACACCGCAAACTGCGCCATGCCAGAGGTTTGCTCTGACCATACTGGAAAATCAGCAGCATTGAATGGCATTTTTTTCTGAAGCTGCTGAATAACTTCCTGATCCTCATAAAACAGCACCGTGCCAAATGCATGCGCGCACTGATCAATTTTCATTTCAACACTTTCAAAAATAGCATTCGGCACATTGCGTTTCTGCGCTTCTTTTGCAATATCCCAAAACTGCTGATGAGACTCCCCAAACAGCACAACAATCCGAGTACTCTGTGCGTTAAAGGCGGATGGGCAGCTTCGTACAGATTCCTGAATAAGTTCTGCAATATATGCTTGGCTGAAATGAACTTTTTTTCCCAGTTTGTAAATACTGCGTCTTTTCTTCAGCTGATCGACAAAAGTGATTTCGGTTGAATCATCCGGCTTTCTTTTAAATTTAAAATCTTTGGTCAAATCCGCAGTCAGCACATGACCTATTTTATTGAATAATTCCATCATGATCCCCCAATATTCAAAATTAATAAACAACTCATTATTTGCTTTATTCTAATAAAATTATCCGTCAGTTAATTCGCTCAACCTCCCCTTATGATGTTTTTTAAATCAACCAGTTATAATTAAAAATAAAAAACTCCGCACTTGGCGGAGTTTATGTGACTTATCACACACTACAGCATTTTAAAGCAATTGCTCTATTTATCCGTTTCGAATAAAGCAGCAACAAAGGATTTGGCCGAGAATGGACGCAAATCGTCAATTTTTTCACCAACACCAATAAAGCGGATCGGCACGTGTGTCCGGCTGGCAATATTGAACAAGACCCCGCCTTTGGCTGTACCGTCTAATTTGGTAATGGTAATCCCGGTTAAACCCACTGCCTCATCGAACATTTCAACCTGATTAATTGCATTTTGACCTGTACCTGCATCTACCACCAGCATGACTTCATGGGGCGCAGTTGCATCAATTTTTTGCATGACGCGTTTTACTTTGGTCAGCTCTTGCATCAGGTGGCTTTTATTGTGTAAACGGCCGGCAGTATCAGCAATTAATACATCAATGCCTTTTGCACGCGCGCTTTCAAAAGCATCAAAAATCACAGAAGCGCTGTCGGCCCCGTGACCTTGCGCAACCACAGCAATATTATTGCGCTCACCCCAAATTTGCAGCTGCTCTGTAGCCGCTGCACGGAATGTATCACCTGCAGCCAGCATGACTTTCTTGCCTTCGCCCTGCAAACGCTTAGCCAATTTGCCAATTGTGGTGGTTTTGCCTACACCGTTTACACCGACAACCAAAATAACATATGGCGTTTTGTTTGGATCGATATGCAAAGGCTTTACACGCGGCGCAAGCAAAGCAACCAACTCTTCCTGAAGCGCTTTATACAGAGAATGTGAATAAATCAAATCACCGCGCGCTGTCCGTTCAGTTAAATTTGCAATAATTGTTTTGGTGGCTTCTACACCAATATCGGCAACCAGAAGCTGCTCTTCAACCTCTTCCAGCAATTCATCATCAATTTCTTTACCGCCGATCAGGATGTTCACCATGCCGTCTGTAAAGTTTTTGCGGGTTTTCGTCAAACCGTCCTTCATGCGGCCAAAGAAACCGCCTTTTGATGGCGCTTCTTCCTGCTGCGGCGCTTCTGATGCTACAGGCTCAGAAACAGCTGCTTGCTCTTTTGGAGTTTCAATAATAGGCACATTGACCGCAGGTAAACTCGGTAATGTGACATCATCATCTCCGATATCAGCATCAATCAAAAAATTATTCTGCCCATTAGATTGCTGTTGCATGCCGAATCCTTGAAAAGCATTGCGTTAAAAAAGCTGATTCTAGCATAAGTTCTTTATTTTTGAGCCTTTCACCGCCGCCCTATCCTCAACACACCAAAAAACAACAACCTGAACTTGCGTTCAAACTGCAGATTCTAAAGAATAGAATAAAATCATGAGCTTTTATTTGGGATTCCATGTCCAAAAATATAATGCGCTGCACACAGTTCAATTTTCAGATTTTATCTGCCGGATTGCTCAGCTTATGCATGCTGAGCGCTAATTTACATGCAGACACCCGCGGCCAGTTAGCTCGAACCACGTTTGAAACTACCTTAAACAATGGATTAAAAGTCATTATTCGAGAAGACCACCGCTCGCCTATGGTGATGACGCAAATTTGGTATAAAGTGGGCAGCAGTGATGAGTCAGGCAATCTTCTGGGCATTTCTCACGCACTTGAGCATATGATGTTCAAAGG
Organism: Acinetobacter bouvetii DSM 14964 = CIP 107468; assembly: GCF_000368865.1. Classification (GTDB taxonomy): domain Bacteria; phylum Pseudomonadota; class Gammaproteobacteria; order Pseudomonadales; family Moraxellaceae; genus Acinetobacter; species Acinetobacter bouvetii. Next base: position 872,570 of record NZ_KB849726.1, on the reverse strand, counting down.
CACAAGCAAAGTGCCCAATGATGAATTCACCCGCCTCAGCCGAATTTACGGCGGCAGCATCAATGCAGCCACATTCACCAATTACACCAATTATTACCAGCTCTACCCTAAAACCTATTTTCCGATGGCGCTGGAGCTTGAAGCAGACCGCATGAGCAATCTGCTGCTGCGCCAGCAAGACTTCGAGCCTGAAATAAAAGTCGTCATGGAGGAGCGCCGGCTGCGCACCGATGACAGCCCTCGCGCTTTAGCTTTTGAACGTTTCAAATGGATTGCCTATCCCACCAGCCATTACCGGCAGCCCGTGATTGGGCACATGAAAAACCTCCAAAACCTTCAGCTGGATGATCTAAAAACATGGTACAGAAAATGGTATACGCCGAATAATGCCATATTGGTGATTGTCGGTGACGTTGAATCAGAAGCTGCCCTTCACCAAGTGCAAAAATATTTTGGAGATATTCCTGCCAAGAAAGCGCCGCCCCGCAATGATGTGCTGGAGTTTGAACGGGTGGGCTACCGGCACATGGAAATTGAATCCACTGTGCAAGTGCCGAATTTATATATGGCATGGAATGTCCGCTCATTGGCAACCGCCAAAGACCCTCAAGATGCCTATGCCTTAAACATTATCCGCAGCATTTTAGACAGCGGCATTTCTTCACGCTTTCAGGACCGCTTAGTGCGGGACAAAAAGCTGCTGACCGCTGTCAGCGCGTCTTATGACCCTTACAACCGCGGTGACAGCTTGTTCTCTATCTCAGCTTTGCCGGCAGACGGTGTTTCTCTTCAAGAGGCGCAAAAAGCCATTCAGACGGAAATTGATCTGCTTAAAAATGAACTGGTGGATCCCGCAGAAGTTTCCCGCATCTCCACCCGATTTATTTCCAGCTTAATATACAGTCAGGATGATATTGCAGGTCAAGCCAAGATGATTGGCAATTTAGAGGTTAACGGCTTGAGTTACCGCTTAATGGACGAGCTGCCTAAACATTATGAAAACGTTAGCCCTCAAGATATTCAGCGTGTCGCAAATGCATACTTTATCAAAGATAATTTAAGCACTTTGTATTTGACCCCTGAAAATAAATCAAAATAATGGACAGCCTCATGTTGCATAAAACCGTCATCATTTTTATCGCCATGCTTGCCTGTTCATCTTCAATTTCTGCTGAACAGACAGACAGCTATTTAAATACCGAACCAGATGTTCATGATAATCCAAGCCAGCTGCAGTCGATTCCCATACTGCAAAGCCTGCGCAATTTAAAACAGCTAGAAACACATGCGCCCTATGTTCACGACTTAAAAAACCGCTATAAGGTGCGCACCTTATTTGTCGAATCTCAAGATTTGCCAATGGTTGATATTCAATTGACCTTCAATGCCGGTTCCGCGCGGGATTTGGAAATCGGCAAAGGCCTATATGGTCTCTCTAATATGGCTGCGGGACTAATGGATGAAGGAACTGAAAAATTTACAGCCAGCCAAATCGCCAGTGTTTTTGAACAAAGCGGCGCACAATTCAGCATCCAGTCCTATCGAGACATGTTTATTGTCAAGTTAAGAGTGCTTTCAGATCCGCAGAAGCTTGAACCCGCTTTAGCCATGATGATGGAAATCCTCAGCAATGCCGTTTTCAAAAAAAACAGCATTAATATGACACTGAGCAACTTGCAAACAGGACAAAAACAGCTGCAGGAAAGCCCGGGCCGCTTAATGGGCATTCGATTCTATCGTGAAATTTATGGGCAGCATCCTTATGCGGAACCGGTGACGGGCACCAATGGCAGCCTCAAAAAAATAACAACAGAAAACCTTAAGCAGTTCCGAGATAAATTCATTGTGGCGCAAAATATGAATATTGCCATTACTGGCAAACTGACTGCGAAAGAAGCGCTAAAACTGTCAGAAAGAATAGCGGGCAATATTCAGCAAGGGGAACACGCGCAGGCTTTACCCGATCCGGAAGAAAAAAACACACTGAATATTGTGCATATGCCATACGACTCTGCGCAGGCGCATGTCATGTTTGGACAAATAGGGACAACTAGAAATGACCCTGACCGTTTAGCACTGGAAATAGGCAATAAGCTGTTTGGCGGCGGCGGATTTAACGCGGTGCTTATGCAGGAACTGCGGGTGAAGCGCGGCTATACCTATAGCGCTTACAGCGCATTCAGTTTCAGCCAGTCGCCAGGCATATTCAGCTTCAGCTATTCAACGCGCCAAGATCAGCTGATCGACAGTATCCGCGTTGCTCACAAAGCATTAACTGATTTTGTGCGGCAGCCCATAGACATCAATCAGCTGAATGAAGTGAAAGCCGGCATGCTGCGGGCCTATCCAAACAGCTACAGCAGCAATGCATCCATTAATGCGCAGCTTGGCCTTTTAGGGTTTTACCAGCACTCGGCAGATTACTTAGACCAATATCCTAAACTGCTTGAGAAAATCACGGCGGAAGATGTACAAAACGCGGTCCGCCGGCATTTACACCCTGATCAGCTCACCATCATTGTGGTAAGCAAAACGCTGGACAAAGCTGAATTAAATGGCATTTTACAAAGCAACTTGCAGCCAAATGCAAATACTCCGGTTAATACCACACCTGCCATAGCGCCTTTGCCTTCTAAGGCTGTTCCTCTGCCAGTGCCGGAAGCTGATGAGCCCTTGCAGTCTCAGCTTGATAAGCATGCATCAGCTTAAGATACTGCCCCATAGTCACTTCATGCTGCTGGCTCAAGGCCACGGCTAAATCTTGTGAATCCGGACAGCTTTGCTGTTCAGAGATTATAAGGATATTGTGCATTTTTTGTGTGGAAATAGGCCGATTCAAGGCAAGCAACCCCAAAACCAGGATGAGCGCGATAATAAAACTGACAAATATGTTGTAGACCTGTTCTAGCCCAATTTTTGATTTGAATTGAAGAATTTTTTTTAGGTCAATAGACATACACTACCTCGAATTCAAAGTAGTGTATGACCGCTATTCAATAAGTTCAAGTCAGCCTGTTTATTTCTCATCCAAACCGCCCATTCAATACGGCAGTATTTAAGGCAGGATGCTCTAGCCCGACAATTAACTGCTCAGGATGCGCTGAATAACCGCGAAGTACAAAATCAGCGCAATGATGGCCATGACAATAACGACTGCAAAAATACTAACCCCGCCTTCTGCATATGCCGGATGCAATTCATCATCATCCGCAATCCGCAGCAGCTCGCCATTGTACATCTCGTAAAAATCTTCACGCTGCGCAACATCCAGTTCACGGGTAAAATCATAAACCCGCTTGCGCTGCGCCAAACCAAAATCCCCCAAATGAATTTCCTGATGAAAAATAGCTTCATCCAGTCTTTGCCGATGCAAATGCGCTAAAGCTACAATCTGTTCTGCCGTAGGAGGCATATCAAAATTCAAACCATCCAAAGTTCTAGTCATCATACTTCTCCTTATTGTTAACATCTTCTTATCTAACTATATTAATAAAAATTAAAACTGTTCATTGTTTAATCATGTAAACTAGCAGACATAGAAAATAATTTACATGTTTTGTTGACAATTCAACTTAATTGTAATATTACTTTAATAATACTTAACTATAGTAGTTATTGATAGGTCGAAATAGGCACCTATCTGAAGTAGGCAGATGTAAGCATAATTAGAATAAGGAGTAACTTTAATATGATGCAACAAATCTCTCAACATGACTTAGAGCATGTGTATGCAAATGCAGTAAATACTATTCAATCTCAAATGAACTTTGTAGATGCAGTTGAAGAACTGGAAAGCGCAGCGCGTGCTGGGCATGGTAAAGCGGCATTGTTTCTTGCGGAACTTTATTATCAAGGTTTCCGTGTTGAACGCGATTCACTCAAAGCGCAATACTGGCAGAAGATGGCCACATTGCAAGCGTAAACAAACGTCACCTAGGTGGCGTTTTTTAATGCCTGAAGATTGTTAAGCAAACATATTTGCTTACGATTTTCAGCAAAGCTTACACAGTAATTTCATCTGCTTTTTCTACAATAGATCAAACCGCATCAAACAAAGCACCCATGACAAAAATCAATCAATTGCAGCCTATCTCCAAAGATCTTTTTTTTAAAATCACCATTTTAAAAACCATGATGTATTGCGGTGTTTTATGGGGCTTGTACCATGAAGGCTGGGCCATGAGCAAAGATGGGGATGATTTTATTTTTCCATTTTGGCTAAATGGCCTGCAAGCGCATAAATATGCAAAAAAGCACTGGCCAAACTATCAGCCGAAGAAAATCACATCGGCAGATTTTGAACAGTCATTAATGCCGACACTCACACGGTTAAAAGTGACGCCGGCGCTTTATAACGCATACAATCACAAGAAGCTAAAACTGTCGACACAGCTCATGCGCCATTTCTTTTTCTCAGGAAAAACAGCGCACTTTGCATAATATTCACATTATTTATTGAATTGTCAAAATAATGAACGCTGAAGTATTTGCTTTTTTTTGTATTCGCGTTAAGTTAAAGCAAATAATAACTTTAAGGGATACACGATAATGACCACAGTTGCACAAGTTTTACAAGATAAGCCACAGCACGCCATTCATACCATTGCTCCAGATGAAACGGTTTTAAAAGCGATTTCGCTCATGGCGGATAAAGGGATTGGCGCATTGGTCGTGACCCATGAAGATAAAGTAGTCGGCATTCTTTCAGAACGCGACTATACACGTAAAATAGCACTGATGGAGCGCACCTCATTCAATACTACTGTCAATGAAATTATGACTGCAAAGGTGCTTACAATTACCCGCACAGCAACTGTAGAAGATTGTTTAGAATTAATGACTGACAAGCATTTGCGCCATTTGCCTGTAGTTGAAAATGAACGCTTAATTGGCCTGATTTCCATTGGCGATTTAGTTAAGGCAGCCATGGAAGATCAGAAGAAACTGATTGATCAGCTGCAGCAATATATTTCAGGCTAGACAGTTAAACGGCGATACTATAAATCGTTGATTTTCATTAGACATAAAAATCAGCCAAAACACATTGTCATTACAATAAAATGACAATGTGATACCATCATTCAAACCTAAGCTTCCAGCTGACTCCTTCATATCCAGAGATTTGGCTTAAAACGGTTAATTCCCTTCACTTGTTTAAACCACATTTGGATGACGGCAAAAAATATCCCTATAAAAATAGGGATATTTTTTTGAAATAAATTGTATGATCAGGTCAAACTCAATTTAACCCAAGCTTTGCCGCTACATAATCTGCATCTTTATCACCGCGGCCAGATATATTGACTACGATTTTAATATCTTTGCCAAGTTTAGGCGCTTCACGCAGCGCCCAAGCCACTGCATGCGAACTTTCCAGCGCCGGTACAATGCCTTCTACACGCGACAGCGTCATAAACGCATCCAAACATTCTTGATCCGTTGCCGTGGTATATTCCACCCGCCCTAAATCTTTCAGCAGGCTGTGCTGCGGGCCTACGCCTGGATAATCCAGCCCAGAAGCAATAGAATGCACTGGCAAAGGCTCACCTTGATCATTCTCCAGCACATAACACGCCATACCGTGAATTTGGCTAGGCTTGCCTAATGTCAATGTAGCAGAGTGCATATCTGTATCTAAACCATGCCCTGCAGGCTCAACCCCAACAAGCTTGACATCCGGATCATTTAAAAAGGCCGTAAATGCCCCCAGCGCATTAGAGCCGCCGCCAACACAAGCCACCACATAATCTGGATTTGCGCCAAAACGCGCACTGGTCTGCACTTTAATTTCTTCACCGATAATCGCCTGAAAATCCCGCACCATCATTGGAAATGGATGAGGCCCAACCACAGAGCCAATGGCATAAATATAATTTTTCGGATCTTTTAAGTATTCTTCAAAGGCGCTGTCTACTGCATCTTTCAGCGTTGCTGTACCGCGCGTCACCGAAATTAAGCGGGCACCTAAAATTTTCATTTTCACTACATTCGGATGTTCTTTTTCGATATCCACTTGCCCCATGTGAATTTCACACGGAATCCCCACCAGTGCACAGGCGGTTGCCAAAGCTACGCCATGCTGCCCTGCGCCTGTTTCCGCAATGACTTTGGTTTTGCCCATATATTTAGCTAACAGCGCCTCGCCCAAGCAATGGTTAATTTTATGTGCGCCCGTGTGGTTTAAATCTTCACGCTTTAAATAGATTTCTGCGCCGCCTAGTTGATCGGTTAAACGCTTAGCAAAAAATAATGGGCTTGGGCGGCCGACATAGTTGGCAAACAGGTCTTTAAGTTCATCTTGGAATTCTTCTGTATGGCGGATCTGCTCATAGGCTGCATTAATGTCATCCATCGCCTGTTTTAAGTCTGGCGGAATAAACTGGCCGCCATAAACGCCAAAAAAACCTTCCCGATTTGGCAATGCGATGCCATTAATTTGATGTTCCATATTAGTTCCCCTTGTTTATAAGCGCTTAAGCAAAAGACTGCCCTGATACTAACGAATTTTAATCAAATACAACAAGCCAAATTTCAGCTTCTCAGACAGCAGCCTTTCAGTATATACAAGTGGTTAGCGCGCTAAATACTTGGTCATATCCTCAATACCCTTCAGCGTCATTGGGAACATATGATCTTCAAAAATCTGTTTAATTAAGCCAATGGTCTGCGTGTAATGCCAATAACTTTCTTCTTCCGGATTCAGCCACGCGGTTTTATCAAAATGCTGACGCAGGCGCTGCAGCCATACGTTTCCGGCTTCATCATTCATATATTCGACAGAGCCGCCTACGGATGTGACTTCATACGGCGCCATGCTGGCATCACCCACCACAATCACCCGGTAATCGCGGCCATAGGTATTGAATAAATCCCATGTATTCATACGCGTATTGGAACGGCGCACGTTATCTTTCCACACATAATCATATAGGCAGTTATGGAAGTAAAAATATTCCAGTGTTTTAAATTCTGTCTTAGCCGCACTGAACAGTTTTTCGCACTGGGCAATGTGTGAATCCATTGAGCCGCCCACATCAAACAGCATCAATACTTTAATACGGTTGCGGCGCTCGGGCACCAGCTGCACATCTAAAATGCCCTGCTTGGCGGTTTCACGGATGGTGCTGTCTATATCCAGCTCGTCTGCTGCGCCTTGACGGGCGAACTATTGCCGACATCATGATAAAGCATCGCCATTGGCGTTTCCTGACCAATTTCATGCGTTAAATTCCGGCAGTCTTCCAGCGCGCAATCCAGCAAATGCTTTCCGGACAATTCAGCTTTTACCTTATCTGACAGCTGCATAATGTATTCAACATCATTCGCTGCATACATCAGCTGCTCAGGGCTTAATGGACGCGCCAGCCAGTCTGAACGGGTTTGATCTTTTTCAATATCCACATTCAGCATCGTTTTCAGCGCATTTTGATAACTGACTTGCAAACCATGCCCCAAGAAAGACATGCCCACCTGCGTATCAAAGACATTTTTCAGCGTTTTTTGCTGCGCATAATGGTAGATTAAATCAATATCTTCACTGCAGGCATGGAAAATATTTTGCTGCGCATTAAACAGCTTGTTCCAAAACTCGGATAAGTCTAAAGCTGCGCCGTCAAGCAAATACACTTTTCCACTAATATTTATTTGAAAAACGCCTAATTTGGGCCACAAAGTATCCACCTTGATAAATTCGGTGTCCAGTCCATAAATGGAGCTTTGATCCATAAGGTTGAGTACATTTTGCAGATCTTGCTGCTGATGGATAAATTGATACATAAATGCTTGAGGCTATTGCTAGAGGCTCTTTTCGGCTATATTAACCGATATCTTATAATTATCGATAAAAAATAAAATATATTCACTATATCTTTTCGATTATAGTTGTTTTTCAAAATCAAAATACCATTTAGTCATATAAAAAAGCTATTAATAAATGATATTTTGAGATTCAATCTTACTTCATGCGCATGCGGTTGTGCACTGCTTGGCTTAAAGTATGGCTGTCAACATATTCCAGCTCTCCGCCTTGCGGGACACCTTGCGCAATCCGAGTCATCTGCACGGGCAAATGCTTGGCTGCTTCTACAATATAATGCGCTGTCGCTTGCCCTTCTACGGTTGCATTGGTGGCAAGGATGACTTCTTTGACCTTGCCGTCAGCTAAGCGCTGCAGCAGATACGGAATGCCAATTTCATCGGGGCCAATGCCATCCAGCGGAGACAAGTGCCCGCCAAGTACATGATATTTTCCGCGGAAACTGCCGCTTTGCTCTATGGCCATCACATCTGCTGGAGACTCAACCAAGCAAAGGATTTGCTCATCACGCTCATGTGACAGGCAAATATTGCAGACCTCATTTTCGGTCAGTGAATGGCAAATTGAGCATTCATGAATGTAGCTGGTGGCTTCGTTCAGCGCATACGCTAAACCAATTGCCCCCTCTTTATTCTTCATGATTAAGTGCAGCGCCATGCGCTGAGCCGATTTTGGCCCAACGCTTGGCAAAATGCGCAATGCTTGAACCAGCTGATCAAAACGATCACTAAACATGCACTGCTGTTCCTTAGAATAAGCCGGCAAGGCCTGGCGGCAAGCCCATGCCAGAGTTTGCTGACTTCATGCGCTCTTCTGAAATGGCTTCAGCTTGACGCGCAGCATCATTCATTGCAGCAGCAATCAAATCTTCAATCATGTCTGCATCGTCTTGAAGCAATTCAGGGCTGATTTCAATGCGTTTGACCACATTGCGGCAAGTCATGGTCACTTTAACCAAACCGCCGCCTGCTTCCGCATGCACTTCAGTTTGAGCAAGTTCTTCTTTTGCCTTCTTGGCATTGCTTTCGACTTCTTTCTGCATGCGCTGCGCTTGCTGCATTAACATGTTAATGTTCATAAAATACTCCGAACACAAAATCTTTTATTGCCTGAGTTCAGCTTACTGCAATGAACTCAAGCTGGATCACTTAAAGCTGAATGAATTTGAATTAGATCAAATCTAAACCGCGGGAAATATCGCGAATAATATCATCAATATCTTCTAAACCAACAGATACGCGGATTAAACCTTCAGAAATTCCAGCAGCTTGTTTCGCTTCAGCTGACATTCTGCCGTGTGATGTGGTTGCCGGATGGGTAATTGTTGATTTTACATCGCCTAAATTACTGGTGATTGAAAGGAAGCGGGTATTGTCGATCACTGTCCACGCCCCCTCACGCTCACCTTTTACCACAAAAGAGACTACGCCGCCAAAACCAGACTGCTGTTTTTTCGCCAGCTCATGTCCAGCGTGATTCGGCAGGCCCGCATAGTAAACTTTTTCCACTTTCGGATGCGCATCCAGCCATTCTGCCAATTTCTGCGCGCTGGCGCAGTGCGCTTTCATGCGCAGGCTCAGCGTTTCCAAGCCTTTCAAGAAAATCCAGGCATTGAACGGGCTCAATGAATTGCCGAGTGTACGAATTACACCGGTAATTTCTTCCATCAATTTTGCGCTGCCCACTACTGCGCCGCCCAATGCACGGCCTTGACCATCGATGTATTTTGTAGATGAATACACGATTAAATCCGCGCCAAATTTAAGCGGCTGCTGCAAAACGGGGGTACAAAAAGTATTATCAACCGCAAATAATGCGCCCTGTGCATGCGCAATATCCGCAATAGCTTGGATGTCGCCCACTTGAGCCAAAGGATTAGACGGTGTTTCAATAAACAAAAGGCGTGTATTTGGACGAACCGCTTTTTTCCAGCCATCTAAATCTTCTAAATCAACAAAAGTGACCTCTACGCCAAATTTAATGACATATTTTTCAAAGAGAGAAATGATTGAACCGAATACTGCGCGTGAACACACCACATGGTCACCGGCTTTCAAGTAAGCTAAAGTAATCGCATGCACGCCCGCCATGCCCGAACTGGTCGCTACAGCAGCTTCAGCGCCATCCAATACCGCAAGGCGTTTTTCAAATGCTTGCACAGTTGGATTGGTATAGCGTGAATAAGTATTTCCTTCAATTTGTCCTGAAAACTTAGCAGCCGCATCCGCAGCGCTTTCACAGACAAACGATGACGTTAAGAAAATTGGTTCACTGTGCTCGCCTTCAAAAGTGCGTGTATGGCCGGTACGAATCGCTAAAGTATCAAGCTGGTATTCAATGTCGTCTTGTTGGCTCATCAGCATTACTCAGTCTTATGACTGCCTTTTGTTAATAATTGCCAATATTTTGAGCGTCTAAGCTATTTCAGGTCAAGGCATAATAAGCAAATATCGCTTAGACTTCGATCAAACCTGCAAAGACATAGGTCAATTACAATCATGCATCCATTAAAAAAAAGACTTTTAAACCAGCAAAAAAAGCTGAAACACCTGTCTACACGTGTTTTCAATGCGAAATCGCTGGTGCTGTCACAAAGCAACCCTTACGAAGTAATTGAAGAATATAAATATTGCCGCATCCGCCATTATGCGTCGCCGAATAAAAAATACGCAGAACCGCTGGTCTTTGTTGCGCCGCTGGCTATCAATATGGCGATTTATGACCTGTATCCATACCGCTCTCTGGTTAAGCATTTTCAGCACAGCGGTTTTGATGTGTATTTGCTGGAATGGACTAAGCTGAATTATCAGGACCGCTTTCTGAATTTCCTGTCTTTTATTAATGATGCTATTCCGCATTGCATAGACACGATCAGCCGGCATGCCAACAGCAAATATATTTCCCTGCACGGCTGGAGCATGGCAGGCGTTTTTGTCACGCTCTATACCGCACTGCATCAGCCTGAACATGTCAAAAACCTGATTGTGGTGGGCAGCCCAATTGACAGTTATGCGTCTGGGCGTGTCGGAAAACTTTTTCAGAACGTCAATAAGCTCGTATCGCGAAGCAAATCTGTGCGGGATACCATTTACACTGGGCAAATCCCTAAACGCATGATCCATACCCCCGGCCTGCTGAATGCGCTGGGTTTTAAAATTTTAGATCCCAAAGGCTGGATTGACAGTCAAAGGCAGCTTTTATCCAACTTGTCCGACACCCGCACGGTCTATGAACATGCCACTATGGGCGACTTCCTGAATAATATGATTGACTACCCGGGCGGCATCAATCAGGACATGGTGCTGAATCTTTGGCTGCAAAACCCGTTAAAACAAGGTGTTATTCAATTAAAAGATAAAGTTATCAAATTAAAAAATATCAACTGCTCTTTGTTGATTGGCGCAGGCTCCAGCGATCAGATTGTAACAGCCGAAGCGATTCAGCCCTTAGGTGAATTGACAAGCAGTCAAGATGTCACGTTTACTCTCATCCCAGGCGGGCATTTGGGCTTAATGTCCAGTCAGAAAAGCGCCGCTGAATTTTGGCCAAAACTGACTGCTTGGCTAGTACAAAGATCGACATTATTAGAAACACACAATTAGGGTTTAATCATGATTCAATCAGTTGCATTCATCGGCTTGGGCGCAATGGGCTACCGTATGGCCGCGCATTTGCCTAAATACTTTGACAGCGTTTATGTCTGGAACCGAAATTTCGACAAGGCGAAACAGCATGCAGCTGAGTACGGCACACAGGCTGTAGAGTTAAATCAGGCAGTACAGGCCGATGTTATTTTTTCCTGCCTGCCGACCAGCGCCGATGTAGAAGCGCTGGTCAGCACTTTAAGCATCAAGTCTGGCTCAATTTGGGTGGACTGCACCAGCGGTGTGCCTGAATCGGCTCAGAAGCTGGCATCCGCGCTCAAAGCGCAAAATATTGATTATCTGGATGCACCCGTCAGCGGGCAAACTATTGGCGCTGAAAATGCCACATTAACCGTCATGGCGGGCGGTAATGCCGAAGCCTTTGAAAAGGCCCTGCCTGCCATGCAGGCTGTGGGTAAATTAATTAAGCATGTGGGTGCATCCGGCGCAGGCTTTGCAGTCAAAGCTGTAAACAACATGTTAATGGCTGTAAATCTTTGTGCCGCCGCCGAAGGCGCTTTGACATTGAAAGCCCACGGTGTAAATCTCACAGAAGCATTAGACTGCATCAATGCATCCAGCGGCAAAAGCAATGCCACCGAAACTATTTTGCCGCAGCGCGTGATCAACCGCACATTTCCGCTCACCTTTGCCCTGCCGCTATTAGCCAAAGATACAGGGATTGCTGTAGACTTGGTCCGTCAGGCCAAACTGTCTGCGCCGATCATTGGATTGACGCAAAGCCTAATTCAGGCTGCCAGCGATACCGCTGCGCCAAACAGTGATTTTTCCACTGCTGTAAAAATGTACGAATCATGGAGTAAAATTACAATCGAGTAATAAGCCGCCATTGAATAATCATAATGAAACCTAATATTGTGATGATATGGTCATACATATTGTTACAGGTACAGAGGAAACTCGCATGAACAAATTTACTGTTGCCGCTCTGATCAGTGCAGTAACTTTTATTGGGGCATCTTCAACCGCATTTGCTTCTGAACAGGAATGCCAAAAGCTGAAGAATGACCATGATGTAATTTACGCGTCTAAAGGCTTCTGTTTTAAAGACCCTGAGGCCAAGGCAAAATTTGGCAATGACAATTGCTATACAACCAAGCCTAAATTCTCAGAAAAAGAACAGCAGCGGCTTGACGCCATCAAGGAACGTCAGAAAGAATTGAACTGCAAATAACTGAATACATTTCAATTCACTCACGCTTAAGGAATTTAGCCATGGCTTATGATGACCAAAACATTTTTGCAAGAATTTTACGCGGTGAACTTCCGGCAATTAAAGTCTACGAAGATGACCAAGTGCTTGCATTTATGGACATAATGCCGCAGGCGGAAGGCCATACGCTGGTTATTCCCAAAAATCCGGCTGTCACCTTGCTCGATTTGGCGCCAGAAGCTGCAGCCTACACCATTCAAATTGTGCAAAAAGTTGCGCAAGCCATGGAAACTGCGCTTGGCGTTAAAGGCATTGTACTCATGCAGCTGTCTGGCACTGTCGCAGGCCAAACTGTGCCCCATGTGCATTTTCACTTGATTCCAACCAATGTCCATGAACTTGGCAAGCATGCGGCGACTATGGGCGACCAAGAAAAAATTAAAGCGCAGGCAGAACTCATTAAAGCGGCCTTAGCTGCGGCATGAAATTAAACTGATTTTGCATGCAATTCAAATGGAGCTTCGGCTCCATTTTTTTTGCACTGAGAACTTACAGATCAGACTTAATCTGACATTTTATATAATAATGGCCGCCGCAAGAAACGCTCTGCACGCTTCCTAAGCGCTCGTTTAATAAAAGCTTTTCTTTTAAACATTATGAAACACACTCAATAACCCACTGATTAATTTTAATATTTTTGAAATATTTCCTTAATATAAATGACTTATTTGTAATGAATACTTAGCGCCATTAGATAGCGAAATTATTTTTAGCAAAGCTACTGATAAATCGAATTGATAAAACGCAAGTCTTTATGGAGCTGCAAATGAAAAAAACACTCTGTGCATTAGCAATCGGGGCAACTATCCTTACACCGATAATGGCATCTGCTGCTGATGTCAAAATTTATGGCCGTGCACATGTTTCTTTAGACTATTTAGACGATGGCAAAGACTACAATGAAGTTGGTTTATCATCAAACTCATCACGGCTTGGCTTTAAAGTTGATCAAAAAATTAATGATGACTTAAATGTTTTCGCACAGATTGAACAAGAAATTAACTTTGCCAGCGGCTCTAAAGACAGCAATGGCGTTAACTTTTCAACCCGTGATACCTTTGTTGGCTTGAAGAGCGGCACATATGGCCAGGCGCGTGTAGGCCGTTTTGACAGCCCGTTTAAAGCGGCCCGCGGCCCAGTCAATTTCTTTGGCGACATGGTCGGTGATGTGCGCAATGTCACACGCGTCGGCAACTTGAAGTTTGATGAACGCAATGAAAACACCATTGAATATAAATCACCAAAATTTGGCGGCGGTTTTAACGTATTAGCCGCAATGTCGATGCATTCGGGCACTCAAATTGCTCAGGATGCAAATGGCGAAGGCGTTGACGACAATAAAGCCTACGACTTAGCGCTGACTTATAACGCTGGACCTATCGATGCTGCAGCTGCATATGAAAAATATGATGAAAATGCAGCCAATGCGGCAGGCGGCGCAAGCCGTGATGCCTTCCGCATTGCCGGCGCATATAAATTTACCGATACATTCAATCTGGGCGCCATGTATCAAATCGCAAAACACGATAACGATACAGCCAATCCAGACGCGCAAGTATTTGGCTTAGCGGGTGAATACAAAATCACGCCAAAAACATCGGTACGCGGTGAATATTTCTACCGTGATGTCGATGCGGATGATGCCAATGCCAGCTTAATCGGTGTAGGTGTGGAACACAAGCTAGACAGCACTTTGCGCGTATATGGCAACCTGGCAACAGTGTTGAATGATAAAAACTCTAAGCTTAACCCTTGGAAAGAAGGCCGCAGCTTTGGCAACAGCATCAGCGGTGTTGCAGATGAAAACTCAACAGCCCTTTCTCTAGGCTTGCGTTACGACTTCTAAGCCTAGAAATAAACTCCCCCAACACAAAGGAATATGCGCGCATGTTCCTTTTTTTATTTGCAATACTCCGGTTGTTTTTTAAACTATTTTGTGATTTTATAAAGTATCAATACATTATCAAGAAAGCATTAATACCCAATTAAAATAGTCGGATTAAATATAATTATATCCACACCAACCATTAAACATAAGTAAAATGGTCGGAATTATTTATTATATACAAGCGTTTTAATCAACATTATAAACAGCGTTATTCAGTTTTAATTTTATCAAAAATGCATATTAAATTATTGTTTTAAATCACTTTAATAATATATTTTTATTTTAACTGTTTAACCTATTTATTTTTAGTAAACTTTTGTCAATAATAGGTCATGAGTTTAAAACATAGGCTTATCACTATGAGCTTAGTCCCCAAAGATATTAACCGGCGTTCAGTCATTGAAATCACCGCTATTTTAATCATTAAAGTGGCAATTTTACTCACCATCAAACACATCTGGTTTGATGCGCCGACAATTCCCAAAGATTTTGATAACCAAGTTGCTGAGCATATCGCTGGCAGTCCTTCCCAAATCAAGGAGACACGTTGATGATTTCTGAAAGCGTGGTCGATTTATCACGGTTCCAATTTGCAATGACCGCGATGTATCACTTTATATTTGTACCACTTACTCTAGGTCTGGCTTTTATTCTTGCCATTATGGAAACCACGTATGTGATTTCCGGTAAAGAAATCTATAAAGACATGACCAAATTCTGGGGCAAACTTTTCGGTATTAACTTTGCCTTAGGTGTAACCACTGGTCTGACCATGGAATTCCAGTTCGGTACAAACTGGGCGTACTACTCTCACTATGTGGGTGATATTTTTGGTGCGCCGCTTGCCATTGAAGGATTGATGGCATTCTTTCTAGAATCAACTTTTATTGGTTTATTCTTCTTTGGCTGGGATCGCCTTTCAAAAGTTCAGCATTTAAGCGTGACATGGCTGGTTGCACTGGGTTCAAATCTATCCGCATTATGGATTTTAGTGGCCAATGGCTGGATGCAAAACCCGGTCGGTTCAGAATTTAATTTTGAAACCATGCGTATGGAGCTTGTCGATTTTGGCGCTTTGATTTTTAACCCAGTTGCTCAAGTGAAATTTGTTCACACTGTGTCTGCAGGTTATGTCACTGGGGCAATCTTTGTTTTAGCCATTTCAAGTTATTACTTATTGAAAAAACGTGATTTACCATTTGCGCGCCGCTCTTTTGCCATCGCTGCAATCTTTGGTTTAGCATCTACACTTTCTGTGATCTTACTTGGTGATGAATCTGGTTATGAGCTTGGTGATGTTCAAAAAACCAAACTGGCTGCCATTGAATCTGAATGGGAAACTCACCCAGCGCCTGCACCGTTTACTTTATTTGGTATTCCAAATCAGGAAGAACAACGCACTGACTATGCCATAAAAATCCCATATGCAATGGGTATTATTGCCACACGCTCATTAGATAAAGAAGTCACAGGTCTTAAAGACTTGATGGTTCAACATGAGGCGCGTATCCGTAATGGTATGGTGGCTTATAGTGAACTTGAAAAACTTCGTGCTGGTGACCGTTCTCCAGAACTTATGGCTTCTTTTAAAGAAAACCAAAAAGATTTAGGTTATGGCTTACTTCTTAAAAAATATACTGAAAATGTAACTGATGCGTCTGAAGCGCATATTCAAGCAGCAACAAAAGATACCATTCCAAATGTAACCGCATTGTTCTTCTCTTTCCGTGCAATGGTGGCTTCTGGTTTCTTAATGCTCCTTCTGTTTATCCTTGCAACATTTGCTGTAGCAAAACGTAATGCAGAAAATAAACCATGGTTGCTCAAGTTTGCACTGTTTGCCCTGCCTTTACCTTGGATTGCAGCGCAAACAGGCTGGTATGTCGCTGAAGGCGGCCGTCAGCCATGGACAATTGGTGAAGTGCTGCCTACACACCTTTCTGCATCTAGTTTGAGCACTGGCGATGTATGGGGCTCAATCATCGCATTGGCAGCGTTCTATACTGTGCTGTTGATTATTGAAATGTATTTAATGATCAAATTCTCACGCTTAGGACCAAGTTCTTTACATACTGGAAAATATCACTTCGAGAAACTTGAAGCTCAGCAAGCTCAAGCTGGGGAGAATCAATCATGATCGAATATGAACTTCTCAAAATTATCTGGTGGGTTTTAGTCGGTGTTTTACTGATTGGCTTCGCCCTGACAGATGGTTTCGATATGGGCTCAATGGCATTGATGCCATTTGTAGGTAAAACTGATGACGAACGCCGCGCTGCAATTAACACCATTGCACCGCATTGGGAAGGCAACCAAGTTTGGTTCGTGACTGCTGGTGGCGCACTCTTTGCAGCTTGGCCAATGGTTTATGCAACAGCCTTCTCTGGCATGTACTGGGCACTGTTATTGGTCTTATTTGCACTCTTCCTGAGACCCGTAGGCTTTGACTACCGCTCTAAACTTCAAAATACCCAATGGCGCAACTCTTGGGATTGGGGTTTATGCATTGGCGGCGCTGTACCAGCACTAGTATTCGGTGTTGCCTTTGGCAATATGTTCCTGGGCGTCCCTTTTACATTAGATGAAACTGTACGATCAACGTATACAGGCAGCTTCTTTGCGCTGCTTAATCCATTTGCTTTAGTTTGCGGTCTCGTGAGTTTATCAATGCTTTGCGCACATGGCGGCGCTTGGCTGATGCTTCGCACTGACGGTGTATTACGTCAGCGCTCTGCAAAAGCGACTCAGCTGATGGGTGCAATCTTCTTAGTGTGCTTCTTGGGCGCAGGCGCTTGGTTATATTTTGGCGGCATCGAAGGCTATACTTTGGTACAACCATTTAATACCAATGCCGTTGCAAATCCATTAGCAAAAGAAGTTTTAACCACAGGCAACCATGGTTGGATGAATAACTATTCAATTTACCCAATCACAATGCTTGCGCCTATTTCTGCAATTCTTGGCGCAATCCTGATTATCTTTGGCGCTGGTAAAAACAAAGCGGGTGTGAGCTTTACAGGCTCTACCTTAGCGGTGACTGGTTCCATCTTAACTGCGGGTTTTGCACTGTTCCCATTCTTGATGCCATCAAGCATCAACCCAACTGTAAGCTTGACCATGTGGGATGCGGTTTCGAGTAAGAATACACTGACAGTAATGACTGTGGTGGCTTCTATCTTTGTACCGCTGATTTTAATCTATACCACATGGTGTTATTACAAAATGTGGGGCGTTATTACCAACAAACATGTTCAAGACAACTCACACAGCCTGTACTAAGGCTGTGTCTAAGCAAATAGGAGAATATTTATGTGGTATTTCGCTTGGATTCTTGGGATTTTGATGGCATGTTTTGCAGGTGTACTCAGTGCACTTTATATAGAACATCATCAAGATTTGGATGAGGAATAAGCCATGACTGAGATCGCAATGACAGCAGAAAAAAAGAAGCCGAATAAGTTTGCAATGGCCGTTTCATTTTTGATGGCATTGCCTCTTGCAGCGGTCTTATTGATTCACCCTGGTGCAATGCTGGATGCCAATGGCCACTATAGCCACAGCGCTTTAATGATGATCATGATTGGCATTTCAGGCGGTTTTATTCATGGTGTCGGTTTTCAGCCACATTTCTGGCTTTGGAAATGGCTGTTTAGCCCAATTGTTGCATGGCCACTCATGCTGTGGGGCTACTACACCTGGTTTATTGCCTAATTTGCAACACCAGTCCAGTATATAACAAAGCCCTCAATTGAGGGCTTTGTTATATTTACGATCAATTTCAACCTTTTGTTCAACTGTAATATCCAATTGCATTTGAAAACAGTGCCTGTATTTTTCATTGATAAAATAGATGTATTTCTCTTTAGCCGCATGTCTTAACAGAATTTGGACTGCCATCATAATAAAGCCATTGACCTGCTTGGCAACAACCAAACGTTGATTGACTGCTTAACCAGCTTTTCTTTGAATAAGAGAATTGCAGCCTGAATGCACAATTGAATGTAAATGCTTTAAAACTTTCTACAATCTGTTTTATTTCAGCCACGTTTCCTCATTTATTAATCATGCCTGAAGCTTTTGGAATTTTGACCATTTCTAATAATTCATCTTCGTTTTTAATTTCAAAATTTTGAATTTCATCATTGGACGCAACCATTAACAGCCAATAAGCTCTAACAGTTGCCTCAAAATAAACTCTAAATTTAGCCTTACAATCCCACCCATGAATACCGAGTGGTTCAATTCCGCATTTAACTCACTCAACATATTTGCAGAAGCACAAAAAAAGATCAGCCAAATACCGCTCCTGCTGTTTTCAAACATATCGAATTGACATAAAAAAAACTGGAATCAATCCAGCTTTTCATTACCCCAATTTAACGATGGGTATGTATCGACATTACAATCCCCATGCCTGCCAGCATCGAAATCACTGCGGTACCGCCATAACTCATCAGCGGCAGTGGATCGCCGGTAACCGGCAAAATGCCGCTGACCATGCCTGAATTTAAAAATACGAAGAAAAAGAATGTTAAGCCGGTTGCCCCCGCGTACAAACGGCCAAAATTATGGAAGCTGTTCATTCCTATCATTAAACAACGAATGATTATGGCTGCAAACAAACTAAACAGCAGAAAAACCCCAATAAAGCCAAATTCCTCTGCATACGTCGACATAATAAAGTCCGTATGGTGTTCAGGCAAATATCCCAAATGAGACTGAGTTCCCTCTGTAAACCCCTTGCCCGTCATACCGCCAGAACCAATCGCAATCTTCGACTGAATAATATTCCAGCCTGCGCCTAGTGCATCAGATTCTGGATCAAACAGCGTTAAAATCCTCTTTTTCTGGTATTCCTGCAAAAAAAACATCCAAAGCAGCGGCGCTGCAATAGCAAAAACGCCGATAGCGCCGGCAATTAGGCGCCAAGACATGCCGCTAAGGAAAAGCACAAATATGCCGGGAATGATTAAGCCAATGTTCAAATCGGGCTGCAGCGCGACCAACACAAAAGGCACCATCATAATCATTAAGGCAATAATAATATGGATAAACTTAGGCGGAAAAGCCCGGTTTGAAAAAAACCACGCCATCATCAGCGGCATTGCAAATTTCATCACCTCACTGGGCTGCATGCTGCCGATACCCGGCAAAGTAATCCAGCGCTTGGCGCCCATTCGCGTTTCACCAACCACCAGCACCAGAATCAGCATAAATAAGCCAAAAATATAAAAATATGGGCTGATGGCCTGATAAACTTTTGGCGGCACTTGCGCGCACAAAAACATGATAATAAAGCCTGCGCCAAAACTGATGGCTTGACGCATCACCATCCCTGAATCACCTGCTGTCGCACTGTAAACCACCATCAAGCCTAAAACGGCATTCAGGAGGAGAAAACCAAGCAGCCAGGGATCTAAATGCAATTTAGCCCAGCGTGACGAATCGTGCTTTATACTCAATCCATCGCGTGCGGACTGGCGTAAAAAACGATACTGCTGTGAAGGAATCATTAGCGGCGCATACTTAACAAAAAAGTGGGGAAATTATAAGTTAAAGCCGCAAAGAATAAATCGCAGCGGCTCAAATTATTCCAGATTTATTTCACAGCTGGCGGCTGTGAAGCCAAAATCAGTTTTGCCAGTTCTAAATCATCTGGATATGTAATCTTGATATTGTCTGAACGGCCCTGAACAACCTGAACAGTTTGATTCGCATATTCCAGCGCACTGGCTTCATCCGTAATATTGACCTGCGCCGAAAGCGCTTGCTCAATCGCTTTTTTCAGCACACCCAGCTTCGCCATTTGCGGTGTTTGCGCTTGCCAAAGCTGTGAACGGTCTACGGTGTTTGCAATCTCAGCGCCATGCCCCACCGATTTCAGGGTATCCCTGACGGGTATTGCTAAAATAGCGCTTTGCTGAGATTCGACAGCCGATGACACGAGGCTCTCTAAACTGGCCTTTGTCACACAAGGCCTCGCGGCATCATGCACCAGCACCCAATCATCCTCTGAAGCAAAGCCTGAAAGGTAATTTAAGGCGTTTAAAACAGAATTAACCCGCTCTGCGCCGCCCAAACAGAAATGCGCCTTATGCAAGTCTGAAAATTTCAAAGTTGCAGCAAAGGTGTCCCGCTCACCGATAGCCAGCACATAACCGGACAAAGGCAAGTCATTCAGCCTTTGCACCGTATGCTCTAAGACGGTCTTATTGTAAATAGCTTGGTATTGTTTAAGTTCTGATTTTGAAAAGCGGCTGCCCGACCCAGCTGCAGGTATTACAGCCCACAACTTAAGGTTCTGGGGGAGCTTCAGCGGGTTCTTCATTCGTGCGCAAATCTGCTTGATTAGGATTAACGTAAATTGGTCTGTATTGCGTGTTGACCGTACTCATTTGAACAAAAGTTTCGTGTGGTTTCACCAAACCTAAATCTAAACGCGCATGCTCTTCTATGGCTTCTACACCATTTTTTAAATCATAGACTTCCGCGGCTAAGACGCGGTTGCGTTCTTTTAGTTCTTCATTCAGTTCAATCTGCTGCTGAACTTTCTGTGCCAGTTTCTGATGGTCTTTATGGCCACCTTCACCAAACCAGTATAAATATTGAAACCCTGCGATCAATAAGATCGCAAGGCCCAACAATGCTTTACTCGCTTTGGAGTCAAATACATTTAACATAGATCGCATGTACGCTTAGTTTAAACCTTTAAACTCAGCTTTACCGCGATATGCAGCATTAGTCAATTCTTCAATGCGAAGCAATTGATTATATTTTGCTACACGGTCAGAACGGCAAAGTGAACCTGTCTTGATTTGACCAGCAGCAGTACCTACCGCAAGATCCGCAATCGTTGAATCTTCAGTTTCGCCAGAACGGTGTGAAATCACTGTAGAGTAACCATTTTCTTTCGCAAGATAGATTGCATCCAGAGTTTCAGTCAACGTACCAATTTGGTTGTATTTGATTAAGATAGAGTTGCCTACTTTCTCATTAATACCGCGCTGAAGGATTTTCGGGTTTGTAACGAACAAGTCATCACCCACCAACTGAATCTTGTCGCCAAGGATAGACGTCAAGTAAGACCAGCCTTCCCAATCAGATTCGTCTAGACCATCTTCAATTGAGATAATTGGGTATTGGTTTACAAGACCCGCTAAATAGTCAGAGAACTGGTTGCTTGTGAATGCTTTATTGCCTTCGCCCGCAAGAATGTATTGACCATTTTTATAGAATTCTGAAGATGCACAGTCAAGCGCAAGCATAATGTCAGAACCCGCTTTATAGCCAGTTTGACCAATAGCTTCAAGAATTACTGTGATTGCTTCTTCGTTCGAACGCAGGTTCGGCGCGAAACCGCCTTCATCACCCACTGCAGTGTTTAAACCTTTTTTGTTTAAAACTGATTTTAAAGAATGGAAAATTTCAGCGCCCGCACGAAGTGCTTCAGCAAATGATGTAAAGCCAACTGGCTCAATCATGAATTCTTGAATATCAACGTTGTTGTCTGCATGTGAACCGCCATTGATGATGTTCATCATTGGCACAGGCATCGTCAAGATTTTGTTATTGCGTAAATCTGCAATATATTGGAACAATGGGATTTTTTTCTCATCAGCCGCCGCGCGAGCCGCCGCCAAAGAAACAGCCAAAGTTGCGTTAGCGCCCAATTTTTCTTTGTTTTCAGTACCGTCAAGCGCAATCATTGTATTATCAATGTCTTTTTGCTCGAATACTGATTTACCCAATAAAGCATCACGAATCAGCGTATTAACATTGTTAACTGCTGTACGAACGCCTTTGCCTAAGTAACGCGCTTTATCGCCGTCACGAAGTTCTAAAGCTTCACGAGAACCAGTTGAAGCACCAGAAGGTGCACATGCACGGCCTACAACGCCAGAGGCTAAGATTACGTCAGCTTCAATGGTAGGGTTACCACGAGAGTCCAAAATTTCACGTGCACGAATGTCAACGATTTGACTCATGAACAGTTCCTCAGTTAATTAATAAAGACGATGCGCCTAAAAGACGCATCAATGTAAATCCAATTTAGTGTGTGTCCAGCTTCTGGAAGCTTTTCACCAAAGTATCCAATTCTTTCAGCTGCGCCAAAAATGGTTCAAGCTGAGAAATGCGAAGCGCACACGGCCCGTCACATTTCGCTTTTTCAGGGTCTGGATGCGCTTCTAAGAACAAACCTGCCAGGCCTGTTGCCATACCCGCACGCGCTAAAGTCGTAATTTGGGCACGGCGGCCGCCGGCAGAATCTGCTCGGCCACCAGGTGTTTGCAGTGCATGGGTCACATCAAAGAACACAGGGACATTCATTTCTTTCATGATGTCGAAGCCTAACATGTCTACAACTAAGTTGTTGTAGCCAAATGCTGAACCGCGTTCACAAAGAATCAGCTTGTCATTCCCCGCTTCCAAGCACTTGTTCATGATATGACGCATTTCATGCGGTGCAAGGAATTGCGCTTTCTTAATATTGATGATGGCATCTGTTTTAGCCATCGCTTCAACTAGGTCAGTCTGACGGCTTAAAAATGCAGGAAGCTGAATAATGTCAGCAACTTCCGCCACAGGCGCAGCTTGATACGGCTCATGCACATCGGTAATGATCGGCACATTAAAATGTTTTTTAATGTCTGCTAGCCACTCAATGCCTTTTTCCAAGCCTGGGCCACGAAATGAGTTCAAGCTTGAACGGTTGGCTTTATCAAAGCTTGCTTTAAAAACATAAGGAATATCCAAGCGTTTGCAGATATCCACATAAGTTTCAGCAATTTCAAAAGCGAGGTCTTTTGATTCCAATACGTTCATGCCGCCGAATAGTACAAATGGCAAGTGGTTTGCCATTTGTATATCGCCTAAACGTACAATTTCTTGTGGTTTTAATTGTGACATTTAAACTTCCTAGTTGATTCCGATACCCTGCTTACTTGGCTTTTTGGTGCTGCTTTTTAGCTGCATCAATAAAGCTAGCAAATAATGGGTGTCCATCACGTGGTGAACTTGTAAATTCTGGATGGAATTGTACAGCAATAAACCAAGGATGTTGAGGAATTTCAACTGTTTCTACCAAACGCTGAACTGGAGAATAGCCTGAAATTTTCATGCCTTTTTCTTCAAGAACTGGAATGTAGCGGTTGTTCATCTCATAGCGGTGACGGTGACGTTCAATAATTTCTTCTGAACCGTACACATCACAGGTTTTCGTTCCTGCAACCAATTCAGATTTTTGAGCGCCAAGACGCATGGTGCCGCCAAGATCTGAATCTGCACTGCGCTGCTGCACTTCACCGCGTTCATCCAGCCATTCTGTAATCAAGCCAATAAGCGGTGATTTCGTTGAACGGTTGAACTCAGTAGAGGTTGCATCAGGAATACCCGCAACATTGCGCGCATATTCAATCACAGCCAGCTGCATGCCTAAGCAGATGCCAAGGAATGGAACACCGTTTTCACGCGCAAAACGGATCGCTTTCATTTTGCCTTCTGTACCGCGCTCACCAAAGCCGCCTGGAACCAAAATTGCATCAGCATCTTTCAATACGTCTGCAACGTCTTGGCTTTCAAGTTCTTCAGCATTGACATAGTCAATCTGAACTTTAACACGGTTCTGGATTCCCGCATGAAGCAGCGCTTCGTTTACAGACTTGTAAGCATCTGGAAGCTCTACGTATTTGCCGACCATCGCGACACGCACGGTGTATTCTGGATTCAATAACGCATCAACCACATTATCCCAATCTGTAAGATCGGCTTCTGGAAGATTGTCATAGCCAAAACGTTCACAGATTAAATCATCTACGTTTTGCTCATAGAACGTGCGTGGAATTTGGTAAATGCTGCGCGCATCTTTACAAACAACTACGGCACGCGCTTCTACGTTAGTAAACAGCGCAATTTTACGTGTCGTGTCCGCATCAACATCATGCTCTGTACGGCAAATCAGGATATCTGGCTGAATACCAATTGAAAGCAGCTCTTTAACAGAGTGCTGTGTTGGCTTGGTTTTCAGCTCAGCTGCAGATTTGATATATGGAAGCAGCGTTAAGTGCATAAGCATTGTGCGCTTATGACCGAGTTCTACCATCAACTGACGTACAGATTCCATGAATGGGAGAGATTCAATGTCACCTACTGTGCCGCCAATTTCAACAATCGCAACGTCATAGCCTTCGCCTGCGCGAAGTACACGTTCTTTGATGTTGTCTGTAATGTGTGGAATAACTTGAACAGTTCCGCCAAGATAGTCACCTCGGCGCTCTTTATTTAAAACGTCTTGGTATACACGGCCAGAAGTAAAGTTATTAAGCTTGGTCATTTTCGCACGACGCAAGAAACGTTCGTAATAACCCAAGTCTAAGTCAGTTTCGGCACCATCCTCTGTGACAAAAACTTCACCATGCTGGAATGGGCTCATTGTCCCTGGATCGACATTAATGTATGGATCCATTTTGACCATGGTCACTTTTAAACCACGGGCTTCTAAAAGTGCAGCAACTGAAGCAGCTGAAATACCTTTACCTAGTGATGAAACTACACCACCAGTCACGAAAATAAAATGGGTCATTGGGTTTCTCGTACAATCGAGCCTAAATAGGCCTGCAATGTTGCGCAATTTTACTTTACCTTGCACCAATAAAGCAAAGTCATTCCGCATCAATTCATAGAACAATAAACAATTGGCTATTCTATCAGCATTTCCGATATAAAATTAGCTAAAATTTCGGTGATTTTCATAATCTATTTTATGGTTATAATATGGATATCCGTTTAACGCTTAATTTTGTGCAATTATGAATAAAAAACTTTTAATTTGCGGTGCAATCGCGACAGCCCTACTGATTACTGCCTGTGTTAAAAAAGAAGAGCCAAAGCAAGAAGAGCAAGAACAAGTTGATACTTCTGCTTCTAACGCACAGCCAGCTGAACCGGCAAAATTTGAAAGTTTAGACTCTGCTGACAATCAGCCAATTGAACCGGTACCTGCGCATCAAGACGTCATTCGTGAAGAAACACCGAATACAACCACTGAAATCCGCCGTGAAGTCCGCGATACAAAACCTGCTGAAGAAGCGCCAAAATCTGCTACGCCTAAGGCTGAAGCGCCGAAAGCTGAAGACAAGCCGACACAGGCTGCGCCTAAGCAAAACAGCTCCTCAGCTCAAACTGAAGATGATGCGGTTGCTGCAGCCATTGCAGCCGCAACACCAGCGCTTGATAATTAATTCAAGCACTTAGTCAAAAAAGCTCAGCATCAGGTCTGAGCTTTTTTTCATCTGGCGCTTTTATCTTTGCAATATCAGCTCACTATACATAGTGTTTTAATTTCTCAGCCAAAAATTCAATAAATAAGCGCACCCGCTTTGGCAGATGTTCTTGCAGATAATACACCGCATGAATTTTCTGATAATGCATAATAATTTGATCTTCAAATAATGCAATTAACCGTCCCGCATTCAAATCTTCCTGCACCAAAAAGCGCGACAAACAGGTAATGCCAATGCCTTCCAAAGCCAGCTGCCTCACAGTTTCTCCATTTGATGCCTTAATTTTAGGCTGTGCTGTAAAAGCTTTTTGATTAATATGGATAGGCCACGTATTCAAATGCTGCGTTTGGCTAAAGCCAATCAGCTCATGCGCCAGCAAGTCTGCTGCCTGCTCCGGCTGCCCATGCCGCGCTAAATATTCTGGACTTGCCACTATGTACAGACGGCTTCTGCACAGCAACTTTGCGTGCAAAGTCGAGTCATTCAGCTCACCAAACCGTATTGCAACATCCGTTTGATGTTCCAGCAGATCAATCACCTGATCATGATTATTCAGCTCTATTTCAATATTTGGATACTTTCGCATAAATTCATGCATTAAAGGCACAATCACATGCAGCACAAAGGGCGTCGCCGAATCTACCCGAATTAAGCCCGAAATATCCTCATCTGATTTCAGCAGCGAATCTTCCGCCTCCGCCAGATCATTTAAAATGCGCCTGGCTTTAGTTAAGAACAGCTGCCCTTCTTGCGTCAGTTTAAGTTTGCGGGTTGTTCTTTCCAGCAGCGTCACATTCAGTTTCGACTCCAAACGCTGCAATGCGCGGCTAACGCCTGATGCGGTCTGTTTCAGCCGATCCGCTGCCATCACAATTGAACCGCTGTCCACAATCGCCGTAAAAGCCTGCAATTCTTCAATGGTAGATTTCATGTAAAACCAACTATTCATGATTTTCAATCAATAATATATTGCAAATTACTGCATTTTTCTGCTGTAAATTTTGCTGCACTATAGCGCTGATCTCAAAAAACTGTTGAATAAACCATGATTGTTCCAAAATTTGGAGTCGGCACTTTCCGCCTAAGCGGTCAAACGGTGATCGACTCAGTTAAAAATGCACTTTCCGCTGGCTACCGCGCCATTGATACGGCGCAAATTTACGGCAACGAAGCAGAAGTCGGACAGGCCATTGCTGAAAGCCCCGTTCAGCGTTCAGAACTGTTCCTGACCACTAAAATCTGGGTCGACCATTACGCGCCTGACCGGCTGATTCCCAGCCTAAAAAACAGTTTAAGCCAACTGCGCACTGATGCCGTTGATCTCACGCTTATTCACTGGCCAGCGCCTCAAATGAATGTCGATATTCCTGAATTGATGCAAACACTGCTGGAAGCTAAAAAACAGGGGCTAACACAGCATATCGGCATTTCCAATTTCAATATTGCGCTGACGCAGCAAGCCATCGACAGCATCGGCGCTGAGCATATTGTGGCCAATCAAATTGAACTCAGCCCCTATTTGCAAAATGAAAAACTGGCTGATTTTCTCCAAGCCCAAAACATTGATGTCACTTCATATATGACTTTAGCTTACGGCAAAGTGCTGAATGATCCACTTCTAATGCAAATCGCGCAGCAGCATCATGCATCGGCTGCGCAAATTGCTTTGGCGTGGGCGCTGCAAAAAGGCTATTCCGTGATTCCATCTTCTACAAAAATTGAACATTTAACAGCAAATCTGCGCGCACAGGACATCCAGCTCAGCAGTGAAGACATGCTTGCCATCGCTGGACTTGAACGCAATGGCCGCGAAGTGGATCCTGAGAACTTAGCGCCAGAGTGGGACTAAACTGGAAATGAAAAATACCAGACTGAGTATCAATCTTCCTCTGCTTGCGCTTGCGATCGGCGCTTTTGCCATTGGCACCACAGAATTTTCACCTATGGGCTTTCTGCCGGAAATCGCCCATGATCTGCATATTGCAATCCCCCAAGCAGGCCTGCTGATTAGCGCCTATGCAGTCGGCGTGATGATTGGCGCGCCATTAATGACTTTATGGTTTTCACGCTATTCAAAGCGTAACGCCCTGATCTTATTGATGGCGATCTTTACGGTTGGCAATTTACTGGCTGCGGCAGCGCCAAGCTATCTGAGCTTAATCGGCTCGCGGCTAATAACCAGCCTCAATCATGGCGCATTTTTTGGCATCGGATCGGTCGTGGCCGCCAGTGTCGTGCCTAAAGACAAGCAGGCTTCTGCGGTCGCCATGATGTTTATGGGGCTGACCATTGCCAATATTGGCGGTGTGCCCTTGGCCACCTATATTGGCCAAAACATCGGCTGGCGCATTTCATTTATCGCTATTTCGGGATTAGGCCTGATTACCATGCTGGCACTCTGGAAAGCTTTGCCGCAAGGCGCTGCATTGACCCAACCGAATGTAAAGGCAGAGCTGAAAGCATTGACTCGCCTGCCTGTGGTTTTGGCGCTGCTAACAACTGTCATGAGTTCAGGCGCCATGTTTGCCCTTTATACCTATATTGCGCCAAGCCTAAAAACACTGACCCATGCAGGCCCCGAATTCATTACCTTCATGCTGGTGCTGATTGGTATTGGCTTTTCAATCGGCAACCACTTTGGCGGCAAAGCTGCAGACCGCTCTGTAGAAAAGACGCTTATTGGCTTTTTACTTTTGCTGATGCTGATGATGCTGCTTTTTCCACTTTTGGCGCAAACAGCCATTGGCGCCGCTGTTGCTTTAATCATTTGGGGCGCAGCCGCTTTTGCAGTAGTGCCGCCCTTGCAAATGCGGGTCATGTCGGTCGCGCATGAAGCGCCGGGGCTTGCATCATCTGTCAATATTGGCGCATTTAATTTAGGCAATGCTGTCGGTGCGGCCGCAGGCGCTGCCGTGCTGAATGCCGGATGGAGCTATCAAACCGTATCTTATTCTGGCGCGGTTCTGAGCGCTCTGGCCTTGGCGCTGGTCATGTTGCAAATGAAGGTTTCCATCCCTAAAAATGCAGCGCAGCATGGCTGAAAAACCGAAGATATAATCGAAAGCGCAACTCAAACAGCAAAAGGCCCATCATTTTCGCAAATGACGGGCCTCTGCTTCATCTCATTAAGCCGCTGTTTTTGAAGCGTCCAGCAAAAAGAAATCGGCTGCCAATTTGGCCGCCCAAGAGTGAGTTTCCTTTAAGCCTTCATAAAAACCGCAATGACTGCCTTTTTTGGTCGTCACAACCGCCACACTGCGCATCTGGCTGACCACAGATTTGTAGGGTTCAAAATTGCGGATATGGCAAACAGGATCATCTTCAGCATTCAGCACCAAAAGCGGTATCTCAATCTTTTCAAAAACATAAATAGGATTAGTTGATTGATTATAGCTGTCGTAATCTTGAAACCCCGCCATCTCAAAATAGGCCTGTTCAAAATCCAGCAGCGTTTTTGACTGCATGACTTTAGATAATGACGCTGTGTTTTGCCAAGTCTGCCGATAAGGTTCTACAAACTTTTGGAACAGTTTTTTGGTCATCATTTTGCTGTAAAAAGGATGCACATGCTTAAAGCCCAGTTCTGTGTTATAGCCTGGACATAAGGCAAACGCCGCTTTCAATGGAGTATCAATACCCTGCTCACCCAGATAGCGCACCAGCAAGCCCGTACCGGCAGAAGAGCCCATCCCGTACAGCGGTGATACTGGATACTTTTCCTGAATGTCATCCAGCTGTTCGCGCAAGTCTGCAGTAGAGCCAAACAAATTGATTTTAGCCACAGGCATTGGCAGTCCCGCATGACCGCGGCGTAGGCATAGCGCAATACGCCAGCCGGTGTATTGATGCAGATCTTGCACCAGCTCCCGCATGCTGTCAGGCGTACCTGTAATCGTGTGCATTACTACAATGGTTGGCGTTTCCGGCGGCAAATCCATCCCGAACCACGCAATGCCCGTAATGCCGCCATCCTGCATCGTCAGTTGATCGATTTGGTCATACTTCAAATGAATACTGCGTTTTTTGATCAGGTCAAAATACAGCAAATGCGCATGCGTATTGGACAGCCACGGCGTCGGCCTATATTTGCGGTGAAGCTGAGGAAGCTGGTCAAAAATCGCTTTAAATTCGCCTTGCTGATTAAAATAAAGCTTAGGCTGCTCTGCACCTATCGCCTGATCCAGCAGCGCCAATGCACGGCGGCTGACCTGATTCAACACACTTCTCATAGATCTACCCTTTTACACTTAGACCGAATGATGGACACAACATTCATAACATTAACGATGGCGCTGGCTGCAAATTACTTAGGCAAAAAAGCGGCCATCCGCTGCCCCATTTGCGCAGCCAATGCTTCCAAACCGCTTTTTGGACGAATCATCACTTCAAAATCAATAATCTGTCCTTGCTCATTAAACTGTATCATATCAATGCCTTTCAGCTTTTTCTCACCCACATTCGCTGAAAACTCAAGCACCACACTCTGTCCATCTTCAGTGTAAAACTCACGGTGATATGTAAAGTTTTCAAAAATTTGAATCACATTGGTCAAAATAAAGGTGACTACTTGCTTGCCTGGATACGCGTTATATGCCACAGGTGAACGGAACACCACGTCATCGGCCAGAAGTTCATCTAAGATGCTCATATCACGGCTTTCCAGCATATGATGCCATTTTTGTATTGCTGATTTGGTATTTTCGATACTCATTTTTCTGTCCTTGTTTTTGTTAATAAGCCTCCCTTTAATAAAGGGAGGTTGAGTGGGTTTTTTTGAGATAATCCCCCTTTTTTTAAGGGGGACTTCCATTAAATCACCGCAGCCAATTCAGCGCCTTGACGGATTGCGCGCTTCGCATCCAGCTCGCCCGCTTCTTTTGCGCCGCCAATCAAATGCACATTTTTACCATCGGCTTTTAACTGATCATACATAGCTGTATATTCTTCCTGCCCTGCACAGATAATCACGTGATCCACTTCTAAAACCGCTGGCTGATCATTCACCGTAATGTGCAGGCCTTGATCATCAATTTTGTCGTAATGTGCGCCTGCAATCATTTTTACATCGCGGTGTTTTAGCCCTGTACGGTGAATCCAGCCCGTGGTTTTGCCTAAGCCTGCACCGACCGCCTTCGCTTTACGCTGCAAAAGGTAAATTTCACGGTCTGACTGCTCCAAGACGGGCTGTTTTAAACCGCCCACATGGGCATAGCTGGTATCGATTCCCCATTCATCATAGAATTTTTGCGGGTTTAGACTGCCGCTCTCGCCTTCATGGCTTAAGTATTCTGCCGTATCAAAACCAATACCGCCTGCGCCAATAATCGCAACACGCTTGCCTACAGGCTTACGCTCTTTCAGTACTTCTAAGTAATTCAGCACTTTAGGATGATCAATTCCTTCAATGCTCAGCTTACGCGGAGTCACGCCTGTTGCCACCACGATGTCATCAAAATCTGACTGCGCTAATTCTTCATAGGTTGCAGTATGATCCAGCACCAGCTTAATACGCGGCTGCAGCTCAATTTTGCGCTTAAAATAACGCAGCGTTTCGTAAAACTCTTCTTTGCCGGGAATGGTCTTCGCAATATTAAACTGCCCGCCAATCTGACTGGCTGCATCAAAAACAGTCACCTGATGTCCACGGTCAGCGGCATAAGTCGCAAAACTCAAACCTGCAGGCCCAGCACCAATAACCGCAATATTTTTCTTAGCCGCACTTTCTTTAAAAATCAGTTCAGTTTCATAACATGCACGTGGATTAACTAAACACGTCGCAATTTGCATGGAGAAAATTTGATCTAAACAGGCTTGGTTACAGCCAATACATGTATTGATTTCATCGCTGCGGCCTTGTTCTGCTTTGAGTACAAACTCAGCGTCCGCAAGCATTGGGCGTGCCATCGACACCATATCCGCATCCCCCTGAGCCAAAACATGTTCAGCCATTTCAGGGGTATTAATACGGTTAGACGTCACTAAAGGAATCTGAACCGAACCTTTTAGCTTCTTGGTCACCCATGTAAATGCCGCACGCGGCACTTTGGTGGCAATCGTTGGAATACGCGCTTCATGCCAGCCAATCCCTGTGTTGATAATGGTTGCGCCGGCCTTTTCAATTTCTTGAGCAAGCTGAATCACTTCTTCTAAAGTCGACCCGCCTTCAACCAAATCCAGCATTGAAAGGCGGTAAATAATAATAAAGTTTTCACCAACTTCTGCACGGGTGCGCTTTACGATTTCAATCGGGAAACGGATGCGGTTTTCATAGCTTCCGCCCCATTCATCATCACGATGGTTGGTCCGTGCCGCGATGAATTCATTAATTAAGTAGCCTTCTGAACCCATGATTTCAACGCCATCATAGCCAGCGATTTGCGACAATTTTGCACAATTGGCAAAGTCCGCAATGGTCTGATTCACTTCAGCAGACGTAAGAGCATGCGGTTTTACCGGGTTAATCGGCGCTTGAATTGCAGATGGCGCAACGTTTTCCGCCTGATAAGAATAACGCCCTGTATGCAAAATCTGCAGCGCAATTTTACCGCCCGCATCATGCACCGCTTGTGTGATGGCTTTATGCTTTTCAGCTTCTTCTAAGGTATCTAATTTAGAACCGCCGTGAAAAGTCACGCCATGATCATTCGGTGAAATACCCCCCGTTACGATTAGCCCTACACCGCCAGCAGCACGCTCTGCATAAAATGCCGCCATGCGATCATACCCGCCTTCAACTTCTTCAAGTCCAACGTGCATAGATCCCATCAATACGCGGTTTTTTAATGTGGTAAAGCCTAAATCTAAAGGCGCAAGTAAATGCGGATAATTAGACATGTTTTCTCCTTGGCGTGCTTTCGCTGGCTGTTTGTATGATGGCTGCGCATTGAAATCAAATCTGCGCAGCCATTAATGCAACTTGTTGCATACTTTTATATTCGAGATTTGATTTTTATGCAACATGTTGCATAATAAAACGTGTAAAAAATTAATAAGCAGCCCTATTTATGTCTTTAGCTCATGTCTTACTGACCAGCTTGATTGAAAAACCCAGTACAGGTATTGAGCTTGCACGGCGCTTTGACCGTTCCATGGGCTTTTTCTGGAATGCAACGCATCAGCAGATTTACCGTGAACTCAGCGCCATGCAGCAAAAGGGCTGGATTTCACCGATAGAAGAAGATGATGCGCAAAGCCGCAAAAAAACCTATCAAGTTGAACAATTAGGCCGCAGCGAACTCGCCAGCTGGATGGTCAAGCAAAGTCCGCCTGCGCAGCTGCGGGAGGAACTGATGGTACGGCTGCGCGCAGAAGCGCAAATTGGCGGAAATTCCGTGCTGCCTGAGCTGGAACGCCATTTACAGCTGCATCAAGATAATTTAAAACTCTATCAGGCGATTTACAGCAAAGACTTTGCCAATGCGGATGTGCAAGACCGCACTCTGTTTATTCATAAGCACATTCTGCAACTGGGGATCGATTTAGAAATTGGCTGGATTCAGTGGCTGGAAAAACTGATTCCCGCTTTAAAAGCATTTGATGAGAATCATGAATCACATTGAAACAACATAAATACAAGGA
This sequence comes from Acinetobacter bouvetii DSM 14964 = CIP 107468, assembly GCF_000368865.1. Classification (GTDB taxonomy): domain Bacteria; phylum Pseudomonadota; class Gammaproteobacteria; order Pseudomonadales; family Moraxellaceae; genus Acinetobacter; species Acinetobacter bouvetii. Next base: position 839,131 of record NZ_KB849726.1, on the reverse strand, counting down.
AGCGTGATGCCGCATTACCGCATGTCAGATGGCGAAAATCTTTTTGTCCGCGAATATGGAACAGGCCAGCCTGTACTGGTTTTATCCGGCCTAGGCATGCAAAGCTGGCAGTGGCACCCTTTTTTATACCGCTTCCGCAAAAAATTTCAATTTATTGTTCCAGACTGGCGCGGTTTTGGCGGATCCAGCCAATGTAAAATTCCTGCCTTGGATGCAATTTCCAGTCATTGGCAAGATCTTCATTGCCTCATAAATCAGCTGAACATTCATCAATACCATGTGATTGCTTATTCCATGGGGGCAACAACGGCTATGCATGGCATGCGATACGGTAATTTTGCAGATAAAATCCAAAGCTACTTACATATTGACCAAACACCGAAAATCCGCTCCAACCCAGACTGGCCTTATGGACTATTTGGCACACGCCACCCTGAGTTCATTGATATTTTAGAAAGCATCTCTGAGGTGTTAGCGCGCAACGCCAACGCCCTATCCATCGATCAACTACATAACGCAGACCGCGCAAGTTTATTGCAAAGCTGGCTGGCTTTTATTGAGATGCAAGCCAGCAGTCGAATTGCGCCTTTTTTAATTAAACAGGCATTCAAACACCCAAGCCTGCAGTCTCATATTTTGCCTATCCAGCGCTTAGATTATTTAGCATGGTATATCAGCAATTATCTGCACCACCAGGAGGATTACCGTACTGCCATTGCCCAGCTGGATAAACCCGCCACTTTCTTTATTGGCGAACAATCCAAGCTGTACCCGGCTGACGGGCAGAAAATTATTGCCAATAGCCTGAATGACGCAACAGCGGTCATCTTTAAAAAATCCGGGCATACGCCTTTGCTGAGCGAACCCTTTAAATTCAGTAAAGAAATCGGCAAATTTCTACAGAACTGCGAAGAAACAAAAGCATAGCGCAGGCACAGCGGCTAAAATCTGTTTTTTAAAAAATGAACGAACTAGAAGACACGCCGATCATATTCAATGGCCTCTAAATCATAGACTTGATATACACAGTCGAATAATGGGCGCGTGTATTGCCCCTCATCATCATTGCGGACCATCAGGTAAATTGGGCTTTGCGCGGCGCTATCCGCCAAAGCAAGATAATTCACATGCCTGAACTGCATCATCTTGACCGATTCAGGCACAATGCAAATGCCTTCACCGGCAGCCACCATGCCTAAAGACTGCTGTAGCCCATCCAGTACATGAAAGCGCTTAGGCTCTAAACCAAACTCCAAAAACAAAGATTTAATTTGCGCAGCATAGCCCAAACCTGACTGTGACGGATAAGTGAAAATCTGCTCATCCTTCAGCTGCATCAGAGAAATAGGCTGCTTGCAGTTTGCAAATGCATGGCTGGAATGCACGGCCAATACGAGCCGTTCTTCACGCAGCATCACGCGCTTTACCGCCTGGTCGGAGACTCTCACCCGGCCAAAACAAGCATCGACCCGGCCCTCCTTGAGCGCCTGAATCTGATCCATGCCGTTAAGTTCGACCAGCTTTACATTTAAATGCGGGTGCTGCTGACGGAATAGATAGACAATCCGCGGCAGCAGACCGCACATCAATGAACTGCCGTAACCAATTTGAATCGTCCGTTCAGTCATCCCTGCACGCTGAGTAATCAGTTTGATTTCTTCTGCATTAGACAGCAGCTTCAACGCCTGCTGATAAAAAAAACGGCCGATCGGCGTGGTGCGCAATGGGCGGCTGCCCCGCTCAAATAATTGCGCGCCCAATTCCTGTTCTAAATTTTGGATTTGGCGGCTTAACGGCGGCTGCGCAATAAATAATTTTTCTGCCGCTTTGGTAAAGCTCTGTTCTTCTACGACCGCAACAAAATAGCGTAAATGTCTTAACTCCATGATATATCCTCATGGTTTAGGGCTTGTTGCTCCGCCTATATGCTAGCTGCCACAGCTGATATAGGCGCCGAAATTGGCCCTATGCTACGAATAACATATATTATTTCGAAGCAGACTTTAGTCTTGAAAAAGCGCCTGACACGAAACCCGCCGGTTCAATCTTTTACAAATTGCAATTGACAATTTGCAACGATCGTTTTTAATTCTCCAATATTGTCTCAAATATGGAATACCCATTATGCTTAGCGATTTGGATGACTTTTATTGCTTTGCTCAAGTCGTCGAACACGGCGGTTTCAGCGCTGCTGAACGTGCAACTGACATTCCAAAATCAAAATTAAGCAGACGCGTCTACAATTTAGAAGAACGTTTAGGCGTGCGCCTGATTCAGCGCAGCTCGCGGCATTTTGCGGTTACAGACATTGGCATGAATATTTACCGCCATGCGCAAGTGATGATGAATGCCGCCCAAGCCGCGCATGATTTGGTCGATCATCTCAGCACCAAACCGCGCGGCGTCATTAAAATCAGCCTGCCGGTCTCTATTGCGCAAAATGAAATTGCCAAAATTTTGCCAAAGTTTTTGAAAATGTACCCTGAAATTAGAGTGCAAATGATGGTGACTAACCGCCGTGTCGACATCATCAATGAAGGTTTTGATTTAGCCTTGCGTGTGCGTGACAATTTAGACGATGACCCGAACTTAGTCATCCGCAAATTTTCGTCGATCGAGCAGCATTTATTTGCCAGCCAAGCCTACTTGAATCAATATGGCGATTTAAAACAGCCTGAGGATTTAGCGCAGCATCAGATTCTCAGCATGGCGGATGAACATCTTGATCAGCACATTGTGGTGCATGATGATCAGCAGCATCAAAAGAAAGTCCGTGTAAACCCCGTCATTATGGGGTCCGATTTAAGCATGCTGGCGCAATTGACATGCCAAGACTGCGGCATTGCCTTATTGCCCGATACGATTGTGCAGGATCATTTAGCGTCAGGCGCGTTGGTGCGCGTCTTGCCGAAATGGAAAGCGCCGCATGGCATTTTCCATGCAGTCTATCCATCACGCCGCGGACTGCTGCCGGCTGTGCGCGTTTTTATTGACTATCTTGTAGAACACCTAACGCACTCTAAAATTTAGGCAAAAAAAAAGCCTATCCAATGTGGATAGGCTGAAACTCTTAATACAGAAACTACAGCAGAATCTGATGGAGCAATCATACGCAAAACCAAACGACTCAATAAATAGAAATTAATTCTAACTGAAAATTTCAAATTAACTGAAAGCCTGATAAATAAAGAGCGCATCAAACATGACTTATTGATAAATCATATTTGTATATTTTTTACACCTTCAATACTAGACTAAAGTCGTAAACATATTAACTAATTTAAAGATAGAAAAAACAGCCGCTGTTTCTGACCACTTTCTTGATTCTGAACTTAAATTTCAGCGTAACTGCCCGTACCTTCCGGCCATGGCGACAGCAATTCAAAACCATCATCCGTTACCAGCACCATATGTTCCCATTGCGCAGACAATGACCGGTCAGCAGTCACAACTGTCCAGCCGTCTTTCAGCTCTTTGGTGCGCGCTTTGCCTGCATTAATCATCGGCTCAATGGTGAAGACCATGCCTTTTTTTAATTGCACACCTTGACCTGGCTGGCCATAGTGCAGAACGCTTGGCTGTTCATGATAAACCTTGCCTATGCCATGACCGCAATATTCACGGACAATGGTATAGCCTTCACGGTGCGCTACAGTCTGAATAGCATGCCCCACATCGCCCAGGGTTGCCCCAGGCTTTACCGCATGAATCCCGGCCACCATCGCTTCATAAGTCGTTTCAACCAAGCGTCTCGCTTCTGGCTTAATTGCGCCTACATAGTACATGCGGCTGGTATCGCCAAAGTAGCCGTCTTTAATAATCGCCACATCAATATTGATAATATCGCCATCATTCAATACTGTTTTAGATGATGGGATGCCATGGCACACCACTTCATTCGGTGAAATACAAGTGGTTTTGGTATAGCCGTAATACCCCACATTGGCAGGAATCACTTTTAAGGTATTCACAATAAAATCATTACAGATATCATCCAAATACTCTGTAGTGACACCCGGCTTGACAAACTCCCCAATCATCTCCAAAACTTGCGCAGCTAAACGACCCGAAATTCTCAGCTTTTCGATATCTTGCTCAGTTTTAATTGTGATACTGGAAGCTTTCATTGCAACATCCTCAAATAAGATTCAGCGATTATAGACCTTTTAAATTTTTTTTGTTTTTTATGCGTAAAAACTTGGCAAATATGAGGCTTTACAGCGTCTATACCCGGCCGCTTTATAAACGGATACAGCCTGCGCAGCTTAAATTAAATGAGCAAAGCAAGCGCATATTTTTTAGAATGATTTATATTTTTTAACGATAATCAGTTATATAAATTAAACAAAAATTTATCCAAAGATATATTGAGTTTAAATATTATAAAAAAAATGAATAGTATTTATAAAATAAAACCCAAAAGCCACTGAAATTGCACTAAAATTGCCGGCTTCAACCGTTTCATCTCCCTTTTACTTATGACAAATCTCCGTACTAGAGATATTGTTGCCTTAGGTTTCATGACCTTTGCCCTCTTTATTGGCGCAGGCAATATTATCTTTCCGCCGATTGTTGCTCAGCAAGCCGGTGAACATGTGTGGTTAGCTGCTTTTGGTTTTTTAATCACTGCCGTTGGCTTACCTGTTATTACTATTGTTGCGTTGTCGCGTGTAGAAGGCTCAATTCAGCTATTAAGCTCCCCCCTAGGAAAAGCAGCCAGCATTATGCTGACTGTAGTGTGCTATTTAGCCGTTGGCCCTTTATTCGCAACACCCCGTACTGCAACAGTTTCTTATGAAATTGGATTTTCATCATACTTTGGTGACTCATCCAGCAGCCTGCTCACCTACAGCATCATCTATTTTGCTTTAGTGACAATTATCTCACTGTATCCAAACAAAATTTTAGATACGGTCGGCTACTTCCTGTCGCCATTAAAAATTTTAGGCTTAGCCATTTTAGGCTTGTCTGCATTTTTTATTCCTGCTGGACAAATACAGCCCGCAATCAACAATTATGTCACCAGCCCCGTTTCTGAAGGCATCGTCAATGGCTATCTCACCATGGACACTTTAGGCGCACTGGTCTTTGGCATTGTGATTGTTAAAGCGATTAGCTCCCGCGGCGTAACCGATAAAAAACTCGTCACTAAATATGCTGTTATTGCCAGCATCATTTCAGGCATCGGTTTAACACTGGTATATGTCAGCTTGTTTAAGCTGGGCATGGGCAGCCACGAACTTGCTCCAAATGCAGCGAACGGCGCAGTGATCCTGCACGCATACGTTCAGCACGCTTTTGGCGACATGGGCGCTTACTTCCTTTCCGCCATGATTTTTATTGCCTGCATGGTAACTGCAATTGGCCTGACATGCGCCTGCGCAGAATACTTCTCAGAATTGACAAAAATTCCTTATAAAGCATTTGTCTTTATTTTAGTGGGTTTTTCCTTAATTATTTCAAATTTAGGCTTAACCAAGCTGATTGCTGTATCTGTACCGGTTTTAAGCGCGATTTATCCGCCAGCCATTGTGGTGATCTTACTCAGCTTCTGCAATAAATTCTGGAACAAGCCATCACAGGTCATTACTCCTGTTACTGCGGTTGCGCTGATTTTCGGTATTTTTGACGGCTTGAAAGTTGCAGGATTTGAACTGCCTGCGTTACTGCAAAATTTGCCTTTGAATGAACAAAGCCTCGCTTGGCTTATTCCTTCTGTGATTGTTTTAGTTATTGCGACAGTGATCGACAAAGTTAGAAAATAAACTTCTAGCCATGTTCAGTATACAAAATTTGATATTTACCCAGTTGATAATTTTATAAAACGACCGATAATTGCCATGTTTTACCCAAATATGCTTTTATTTGTCTCACTGTTCCTATGCGCTTCTTTTAAATTCTGCAATCGCCGCCACACGCCCAAAAAAGAAACAAATTCTTACAATAAAAACAAAACTAAAACATGATTTTTAAATAATTAAAATTCAACTACTTTAGTCTAAAAACCGCTTACATTTTATCCATTTTTACTGCATAAATAGCGTATACAATTTTCTGTTCTGCACTGCTATGTGCTTGGTATATATATTGCTTTATATACACTGGGCTAAATAACTGCATATTTTTTCCTAAGCGCCATATGTTGAGACCTATATGCAATATTTAGAAAATTGATAGTCATATAATCTATATGCCATGATCTAACATAGATATATGACAAAATCATGACATTTACTATTGAAATGTTTCTAAATAAACAGTACAAAGTAAATGTATAGCTTACTAAAACAATCAGGTTTTGGTAAAAACAACAAAAGGAGGGGTGGAGATGTTATCAATACATTTCAATAAAGAATTATTCATTAACGCTCTGAAAGCCAATAAAAATATGGTGACCTTTTTAAGCACCACTATTGCGCTGATGCTGACGTTATTGATTCAAGGCTTAATGCAGGGAAACTTAAGGCTTGAATATTTTGGCTATGCGGTTGTTGTCTCATTTGCCTTTTATTTATGGGCTGTGATTGACGCAAAGTACCGTAAGCAAAAATGCTCTGATTATCTAGAATAATAGATGGATGGATGATTCGTCATCCATCCCAGTAAGACGCCTCATATTCACAATAACAATAATTCTTTACACATTCACTGAACCGCTTCCGATGCCGTACTTTCCTCATGCCCTGTCAGCTTGACTGCCTCGCCATATGAAAAAAAATTGAATAAAATTCAGGTTGATATCAGTCGTTCAGCATCGATTTAGATTTTCAGCAAACGCTGATGCCCAATCAATTTTCGCCAAATTTAAGTGAATAAGCTCAATCCTGCACCCAGCAGCAGCAGCCCTGTTGCACCCAGCTCTCCAGCTATAAGCAGAAACATTGCCAAACTCATCAACCCGTTTGGCAGTGTGTATGTTGCGCCCAGCTGATGCGGCTTTTTAAATTGATTTGAAGTGTCTTTGAGAAAGCCGTGCAATATATAGCTAAAGATTGAGAAACTGAAGAAAACGAGATTAATCAGCACACAGACTAAATTCACAGCAGCAGAAAAGCTGGAAAAATATGCCAACACCGCCAAAATCAGTGATGCTGGCGCATACAGCAGGCTGCTCCTATGCGCGATATCAACATAATAATGCGACCTTGCCTGTGCTGAATGACGGATCTGCCAATACTTCCACACCCCTGTCAGCATGCCTGTCCATAGAAAAATACCGCTGAACACAATCGCCCAGCGCACCCCAACATCTAAATATTCAATACCCATATGTATTATTCCCTTTTATATGCTTCCCATCAGGAGCCGCAAGAACTGACTTTTTAGTCACTCTTTTAATCAAGTTTCTTTTTAGAACTCGTGTAAAGTAAAGTTAAAAGAATTCACTTATACAGCAAAATTATGTCGCAATTTGAAGCAATGAATATTACCTGTAAAGATGGCTATAGACTCAGCGCACGCTTTTATGCCGCCCAAACAAAGCAACATGAGCACCCAGTGCTCATCTGCCCAGCCACAGGTATTACCAAGCAGTTTTACAACAGCTTTGCCAACTGGCTCAGTGAACAAGGATACGATGTTTTAGTCTTTGATTTCCGTGGCATTGGTGACTCTTTACATGGGCCATTGAGCAAATCGACCGCCAGCATTGTGCAATGGGGCCAGCTGGACATTCCTGCAGCCATCGATACGCTGCTGCAAAAAACCAGTGCAGCGCAAGTCATTTTGCTTGGCCATAGTGCCGGCGGCCAACTGCTGGGCATTGTTCCCAATTATGAAAAAGTCGCTAAAGTTGTGGCTGTTTCTGGCTCTACAGGACATGTAAAAGGCTTAAAAGGCCGCACAAAAATTCTTGCACCGCTTATGTTCAAGGGCATCTTTCCGATTGCGCGCTACACACTGGGCTATGGGCCAACCCATGCCATTGGCATGGGCGAGAATCTGCCAAAAGATGTTGCGCGTGAATGGGCGCAGTTCTGCAGCAAGCCGGGTTATGTGATGAATGCAATTGGCAAAACTGTGCACACAGACTTTCATCATGAGATTCAAGCGCCAATCACTGCCTTATGGTCTTCTGATGATGAAATTGCCACGCGAGCCAATGTCAAAGATTTACTGCGCCTGTACCCGAATGCCTCTACAGCAATGATTGAATTGAAGCCGACTGAGTATGGCCACAAAGGGATTGGCCATATGCTGATGTTTAAAAAATCGCACCAGAACCTTTGGCCCGTGATTAAGCAGCAGCTCGCTGTTTAAAAGCACTCATCTCAATAACTTTGAGTTTACCCCGCCTTTCCCGTAATCCGGTCAGGCGGGCTTTTTTTTATTATGGCGATCATAAAGGTGAAATAAAAATGCACACAGCAGCTTTACAGTACCCCTGTTCAGTCACCGTGTGCATTTAACCTTAGCAAGTAACCCAACGAGCCAAGGGATCATATGTTTATATTAACGGCAATTGTCTGAATGTATTTACTGTTTTTCTGAATAATCGGCTCATTTGCAGAACAATCATGCTATAAATATTCATAATCCAGAAAATTCTTTTGCAGGCTGTTTCATGAGCGAAAATAATTACAGCTTAGATAAGATTGACCGCCGTATTCTTTCTGAGCTACGTCTAGATGGCCGTTTGACTGTCACCCAATTGGCGGAAAAAGTCGGCCTATCCTCCTCTCCCTGCTGGACGCGCCTGAAACGCCTTGAATCTCTTAATATTATTGAAGGATATACTGCCAATATTAACGCAAAAGCGATTGGCATCAATGAGCTGTTCTTTATCGAAATTACGCTTGAACGGCATGATGATGAGATTTTAAATCAATTCAGCGAAGCTCTGGCGAATATGCCTGAGGTCATTGAAGCACATCTCGTAACTGGCGATTATGATTATTTAGTTAAAGTTGCCGTGAAAAACTCGGAACATTATGAACGTTTTTTGCGTAAAATTTGTATAAAATGAAGGGAGTACGTCATACCCGCTCTATTTTCGCCTTGCGGCCGCTTAAGCTGGCGAACAATGCAGATTTGATGATGATTGAGTGATTTTAAAAATCTTATGCTGAAAAATTTGTGTAAATGTGCTTTAATGCACTCAGTATGAGATGAGCCTTATATGAGTATCACGCGAGTGATATGACTAGCCCCTAACCATGGGGCTTTTTAATGTCTATAGATTTCATTTCCAACGGGTTTATAAAAGCTGTAAAAAAAAGCACCTCATGGTGCTTTTTTTTGAAAATTCCAAACAGGCAAATTAACTCAAGATGCCAATCGAAAATTGGATCACAAAGGCATTCACAATATCCACAAAGAATGCGCCAGTCAGTGGAATAATTAAAAAAGCTTTATGCGATGCCCCATAAGTGTTCGTCACTGCTTGAATATTTGCAATGGCTGTGGGCGTTGCACCCAAATTTACACCACATTGGCCTGCGCACAATACTGCAGCATCATAGTTTTTGCCCATAACGCGGAAGGTCACAAAATATAAATACAGCGCCAAGAAAAGTGTCTGAACAATCAAGATGATCACCAGCGGTCCAGCCAAATCTGCCAGCAGCCACAACTGCAATGACATCAACGCCATCGCTAAAAACAGCGCCAAAGACGCATTGCCAAAAACATCTATGCAGCGTTCAAACACTTGAACCTTCAAGCCATGTTCTAAAAGATTCCGTAAAACCACGCCGCACATGAGCGCCCAAACAAAAGTTGGAAGCTCAAACCATTGCCCTTTCGCAAGTGCAGTCATGAAATAAGCAAAACTAATGCAAATTGCAAACATGCCCATGGTTTTTACGGCATCATCTGCAGTAATAAGACGGGTCTTTTCTGGGTACTCAAAGGGTGCCGTTTGCGCTGCTGGCGGCGCTTCACTACGGCCTGTTTCAGGAGATATTTCTTCTGCCAGCTGATAGCGGCGAATCAGGAATTTAGCGACTGGCCCACCCATCATACCGCCAATGACCAATCCAAATGTCGCACTGGCCATACCCAAGGCAATAGCGCCTTGTACACCATGTTCCTGCTCAAAAATGGTTCCCCATGCCCCCGCTGTGCCATGCCCGCCAGTTAAGGTCACCGAACCCGTGATTAGGCCAATCAGCGGGTCTAATCCTAAGGTTTTGGCCAAGCTAACGCCTACAGCATTTTGCAGCAGTACAAAAATGACCACGCAAACCAAGAAGACCAGCAGGGATTTACCGCCTTCTTTAAGCTTAACCAAGCTCGCGCTTAAACCGACAGAAGTAAAGAACATCAGCATAAAAATCTGCTGAATATTGGTGTCAAAATTGACCGTAATATTTGAGCTTTCAAATAATATATATGTAATGGCAGCCGCAACGAGGCCACCTGCTACAGGTTCTGGAATGTTGTATTTTTTTAAAATGCTGACTTTATTAACAAATACGTAACCAACCAATAGCACTGCAACTGCAGCAACTATGGTCATGAATGCATCAAATTGATAATTCATGTCATATCCAAAGATGCTTATTTATTTAATTTTAAACAGAATAGTCGGCAATGGATAGGCTCTAATTTATCAATGTATAGTTTCTAAACTATATTTATACAAATACTATTTTTTCTAAAATACATATATTAAATGTAAAAAATCAGACCAAGTAAATCTGGTCCGATTCATCAAAATATAATTAATAAACAATCAACTCTATTCGATGTCATACACCCAATTTCTTGCTTGCTTATCCGTTGTGGTTTCACAGACGTAGTAGTCATGATCCCACGCATCTGGATGGAAAATTTCTTTCTTAAAGTAAGTCACATTTTTAGACTTTTCGACACAGACAAAGCTGTCACCTTGGTCTTTGACTTGAGTTCCGTTAAGGAAACCGCCTATACAGAGGAAGCGGGATTGTTTGGCCATTTACTTTAATCAACATTAATATAAATTTTCATTAGGTAATTACGATAATTTTAAGAAGAGGTAATGTCAAATAAGTTTTTATAAATTTTCATACATCAATTCAAGGTATTAAATAAAATTAATCTACTCTAAAACAACCTTTATGCTCCATCAAAATGGCAGATCATCCTCTAAATCTACTACTAAAGCTTTATTCGTTTCAGAATTATTTGAACTATAAATAGGCCTATACGGTTGGCGATTTACTATTCTAGTATTCACCCACTCATCATTCCACTCCTCAGGTGTGTACAATTTTAATTTTCCATTTTCATCAAATACATCTAATGCAATTTTCAATAAAAGATCATTATAAACCCACTCCTTCATATTATAATCATCCCATTCATTAGAATCTTCTATCTCACCAAATCCAAGTGAAGTAAGCAGTTGATCTAACTCTTTTAAATTATAAAAAAAGACTCTTAAATTTAATTTTGCTTTTATTTTAATCTCATTGAAAATTGGATGATTAATAAACAAAATTTGATTAATATTCTTATTATCAGCCTTTTTCTCTTCTGTTAAAAAAGTTACCAATTGATTTAAAGTTTTAGCCGTAGCTTTTAAATCCTGAAACATGTTTAATTCTTTTTGCTTTGATGCATCCTGCAATAAACTATGAAATAAACTTGCCCATTGTTCTTGTAAATAACCAATAATGTCTTGCGAAGAATCAAATGTAGTGAATTGATTATTTAATGGTAAAGCTAATACTTCTTCGATAAATTGAAAAACTTTTGGATCTTCTACTGAAGAAAATACTATTTGATCAATTAAATGTTTGTTTTTTTCATACGTTTTATATTCATTTAAAACTGATTTTTCAATAAAAATATAAACTTGCTTACCTTGCTCTATTGCTGTTTTTAACTCCTTTTGTGTTATCGAATTTCCTTCATGTTGAGATGCCGTCCCATATCTCCCCCCAATTATGGAAATTAGAATATTACAATTCGCAATTTCTCTATAACAATATTCTTCTAATTTTTCTTTAGTTTGATAGGCAATGTGTCCACGCTCATTCATGACAGGCTCATAATTCCTATCATAAATATATTTTTCTAAATCAGATCTAATATTTCTCAAATCGTAGTAAGTTGAACTAATAAAAATTCTCGGTTTAGCCATTTTCTATTTTAAATCAATTATATAATTAAATTTATTCTACTTAATATTATAATTGAAAACAATAATGATAAAAAATAAGGGCTGATAAATCAGCCCTTATTTTTAACTCAATTAAAATTATTTTTCAATAACTTAGGTTAATTGAGCAGCAGCAATTTTCTTAGTATCAACGTCTTTAGCAGCGTCAGTATAGTCGCCCATTTTGTCGAAGCTTAAGTATTGGTAGATGTCAGCAGACATGCTGTCAATTTGAGCTGCATATTGTTGATATTCTTCTGGAGAAGGTAATTTACCCAATACAGCAGCAACAGATGCAAGTTCAGCAGAAGCTAAGTAAACGTTAGCGCCTTGACCTAAACGGTTCGGGAAGTTACGAGTAGAAGTCGATACACAAGTAGTGTTCGGCGCTACACGCGCTTGGTTACCCATACATAATGAACAGCCTGGCATTTCAGTACGAGCGCCAGCTTTACCATAAGTATTGTAGAAACCTTCTTCCATCAATTGACGTTCGTCCATACGCGTAGGTGGAGCAATCCACAAACGAGTTGAAAGTACGCCACCAGGAACTTTCTCAAGTAACTTACCAGTTGCGCGGAAGTGACCGATGTTTGTCATGCATGAACCAACGAATACTTCGTCAATTTTCACGCCTTGAACATCAGAAAGCAATTTAGCGTCATCTGGGTCATTCGGGCAGCAAAGAACTGGTTCAGTAATTGTCGCAAGGTCAATTTCATACACTTTAGTGTATTCAGCATCAGCATCAGCTTTAAGAAGTGATGGGTTCGCTAACCATTTTTCCATGTTCTCAACACGGCGAGCCATAGTACGCGCATCGCCATAACCTTCAGAAATCATCCATTTCAACATTGTGATGTTTGATTTCAGGTATTCAGCAACTTTCTCTTCAGAAAGCGTGATAGAACAGCCTGCAGCAGAACGTTCAGCAGACGCATCAGAAAGTTCGAATGCTTGCTCAACAGTCAGGTCAGTTTCCATTTCTGTTAAGTCGATCTCAAGGATACGGCCAGAGAAGATGTTTTTCTTACCTTTCTTCTCTACAGTTAAGTCACCTTGCTGAATCGCAACGTAAGGAATTGCATGCACTAGGTCACGTAGAGTGATACCAGGCTGCATTTTACCTTTGAACTTAACAAGTACAGATTCAGGCATATCAAGCGGCATAACGCCAGTCGCTGCAGCGAACGCTACAAGGCCAGAACCCGCTGGGAATGAAATACCGATTGGGAAACGCGTATGTGAGTCACCGCCAGTACCAACTGTATCTGGAAGAAGCATACGGTTTAACCAAGAGTGAATAATACCGTCACCTGGACGTAAAGATACACCGCCACGGTTCATGATGAAATCAGGAAGCGTGTGCTGCATTTGAACGTCAACTGGTTTTGGATACGCGGCTGTGTGACAGAATGACTGCATAACAAGGTCAGCAGAGAAGCCTAGGCAAGCCAAGTCTTTCAATTCGTCACGAGTCATTGGACCTGTTGTGTCTTGAGAACCAACAGTTGTCATCTTAGGTTCGCAGTAAGTACCTGGAAGTACGCCTTGACCTTCAGGAAGACCACAAGCGCGGCCAACCATTTTCTGTGCTTGAGTAAAACCTTTGCCAGTAGCAGCAGGTTGAACTGGAGTACGGAATAAAGTCGATGGTGCAAGACCAAGAGCTTCACGAGCTTTAGTCGTCAAACCACGGCCAACGATCAAGTTGATACGGCCGCCAGCGCGAACTTCGTCAAGAAGAACTGGAGTTTTCAGTTCAGCTTCAGCAATCACAGCGCCGTCTTTAGATGCAGTTACTTTTGCAGCAGCGTGATCAATGTTAAGAACGATTTCGTCACCCATGTTCATGTTTTGAACATCGATTTCAATTGGCAGCGCGCCAGCATCTTCCATTGTGTTGAAGAAAATCGGAGCGATTTTCGAACCTAAGCAGTAACCGCCGTCTTTTTTGTTCGGGATGTGCGGAATATCGTCACCGAAGAACCAAAGAACAGAGTTCGTTGCAGATTTACGAGATGAACCTGTACCAACAACGTCACCAACGTAAGCAACTTGGTTGCCTTTCGCAACAAGTTCTTTAATTTGGCTAAGTGGACCAACTTCACCAGGAACTTCTGGGTTGATACCGTCACGTACGTTTTTCAGCATTGCATTTGCGTGCAATGGAATGTCTGGACGGCTCCATGCGTCTTGTGCAGGTGACAAGTCGTCTGTGTTGGTTTCGCCAGTTACTTTGAAAACAGTAAGTTTGATTTCTTCCGGAACGTCTTTACGGCTAGTGAACCATTCAGCATCAGCCCAAGATTGCATAACTGCTTGCGCATTTGCGTTGCCCGCTTTTGCTTTATCAGCAACGTCATGGAACGCATCAAATACTAGAAGCGTTTTTTTCAGCGCTTCAGCAGCTAATTCAGCAAGCTCTGCATCATCAAGAAGAGCAACTAAAGGAGCAACGTTATAACCACCAAGCATAGTGCCCAGTAAGTAAACCGCACGTTCTTTAGAAACTAATGGTGAAGCCGCCTCGCCTTTAGCCAAAGCAGCTAAGAATGCAGCTTTAACATAAGCAGCTTGGTCAACGCCCGCTGGAACGCGGTTTTCAAGCAAATCAACTAAGAATGCTTCTTCGCCAGCTGGTGGATTTTTTAATAACTCAACTAATGCTGCTGTTTGAACATCATCAAGTGGCTTCGGCGGGACTCCGAGTGCGGCACGTTCTGCAACGTGTTGGCGGTAAGCTTCTAGCACGGTTTATTCCTCTTTTTTAAAAAATTACCTGCGAATTCCAGCCATTCTCAGGCTTCGCAAATAATATGGACTGCTTAATTTTACTAAAATTCCAGTTAAAAGTTAATGCAAGTAAAGTGTTTCTTCATGATGTCCATTATTTAGCAACTAAATGATGGTTTTTTGATTAATCGATAATCAAATCCTGAGCTTACAGTACTTATTTTTGGAAAGATTTTAACTTTTAACTGAATTCTCACCATAAAAAAGGCAACTTCATGCTGCCTTCTTTGTATCAAAAAATATATTCCACCTTAGTGGACAGTCGTTGCTGTTAAATATTGATTTAATTCTGCGCGATTGCCGCTGAACTTCATCTGGCACTGGTCTTCAAATAAGCCTTGGTACTGGTTGCTGGCAAATGAAATTTCGATAATATACCGATTCGGCATGCCATCGACCTGACGTTTTAAATATACGCGATCCCCTATGCTCAAAACGTAATTTCCGCCACCGATAATGATCAGGCCCTGATCATCTTCCAAGAGTAAATCTGCATGATGCATATAGCCGACAACATCCATTTGCTGCTCCTCTTTTCTTCTATTGTTCTGCACTCATTATTCAATAAAAAGATAAGCTTTTCTATATTTTAGATTAAGAGATTTGTCACAAGGTGTATTTTGATACCGCTTAGGCTATTTCTTTTAATTTGGCAATAAAAAACCGTTCCTTAGAACGGTTTGTAATCCGGCATTTGATCATGCGGCGTCGCTATGCATTTTTCCGTAAATTCGCTGCGGATTTTTTCACGGGACGCTTCCACATCGCCTTTAATTGATGCTTCAGGCAAAGCATAAACTTCATCAATAATGCTGATGATGAATTTTTTGGTGGTTTCATCTTCAATTTTGCTGGCATGTTCCACTGCTTGCGCTTTAGGAATCGCGTTTTGACGGTCCAGCATAATCGTGCGCGCCGCATTGCCTACACTGCGGCAATAGCCCTGCCATTGCTCTTCAGGTGTCAGCGGCTTTTTCTCTGCACAGCCAGCCAGTGCAATCAGAACAGATAAAGCAAGTAACTTTTTCATGAAAATCTCCTACATGGCTGCACTATAAAAGATCACTGCGCATTTGTCATTTAATTCCGCCAATGACGCATAGCCTTACCCTTGCCGCCCACAGCATTTAACCATGGCTTGGCGTTTCACACTGATGCGAAATGTCTTCCGTAATTTTTTTAATTGAGTACAGCAGTTGGCCCAAGAGCACATTTTTTGAAGTTAAAACCACCAACAGCATGGGGTATTTTTCATTGGGTATCGCCGTCAGCAGCACCTTGCCATTGGCAGCATCCAGGGTCAGGCTTTGACAGCCGTCCAGATTGATTTCCCCCATAAAGGCTTGCACCATTGCTAAAATAGAACTGCTGACTGCTGCGAGTTTTCCTGCATTTGCAATGTTCTTTTTAGCCACTGAGGTCAATTCAAAACCATCTGTAGAACACACCATCACAAATTCGATTTCAGAAATCTCGGTAAGCAATGAACGAATATGAATCTGTATGAAATTGACAAGTTCTTCTGGCGCTTTTCTTTTTAAATTATGAGCTAGCATGAGTTTTAACCTTAAATTGAGAATTGAGCTTCGGCATTGGCAATTAATGCTTCAAGCAATAAAAGCACATCATTTCTTTCCCGAGCATCGACAAAGAAAAGCGGATAGCGTGCATCCGTCTGGCTTTTTTCCCAATCACGGTAAATCGCGGCATGATTTGCCGACTTTACATCCAAATGCGTGATTCCAATAATGATATTGTCACTGACCGTTTTAAAATAATCTAAATAGAAATTCAGCTGTTCTATTGGATGATCAACACTGTTATCAATTAAAATAATGGTGCCTAAAGCGCCCTTACAAATCATATTCCAAATAAAATCAAACCGCTCTTGGCCCGGTGTACCGTACAAGCCAACTTTTGTTCCATCCTCTAAAATTAATTCCCCATAATCTATGCCCACAGTGGTGAACATTTTGCTGTGAGACTGTGTATCGGTGTTGATTGCCTCAGTAGACACGACGTCAATACTCGATAAGGATTTAATCGCCTCGCTTTTTCCGGCACCCATAGTTCCGGCAAAGACAACTTTATATTGATGTAAAATCATAACATTCCATTATAGACCCAGCTTTTTGCGCAAGCTGTTGAAAAAACCCCGCACGCTGCTGACTTCATTCACTTCAGCAGGAAGCGCCCTAATATCCAATGCGTCTTTTACTGGAATTTCAGCAACAATTTGAGCGACCTCACAGGCAAACAAATAGCGGTGAATCGTATCCGCACAGATATTGGTTTTTTGATGAATAAATTGAGCCGTGCAGCCTTTACTCAAAAAAGCCGAAATTTTGAATAATTCGCTTCTGCAAGTCAGGGATGCCGGCTGCGGCCAATGAAGCAGTCTGTACGCATGTGTATATTCGGGCACCTCATTAGGCGTGTGATCCCAAACAAATTGCCAAATTCCGCTGCTCAGCTCTTTACACTGAAAATATTTCTTAAAATTAACAATGCTGTTAATGTCCGCAGGAACAATCGAAAAACTGCCCTCTGCAATTAGGCTTAGCTCTGGATTTCGATAGAACTCTTTATTTTTTAAATCAAAACAAGCCATGATGTTTTGATTATTTTCAATTACAAAGTGGCTAATACCCGCATATTTTTCATACACATTATGGAATGCTGATGAAATTTCTTGGTGCGCTATTTTTTTAGAAATATGTTCTGTTTCCAGCAAAAAGGGCTGATGCATTGCCTGGAAATTTGCCGGCAAGGTACTCTTTTCCAGAGCATGCGCCATCCAGCTGTCCAATGAGTTCGAGAACTGTAATGGCAAATACAGCGTATCGTTAATTAATTTCCCGGATAAACTTTCATTTTTCTTTAATTTTAAAATCTGCACATTGGTTTTACTCATTTTCACAACATGATCAAGATCAATAAAATCATCATTAATTAATAATATCTGCAGCCTAATATCTGTTATATGAGTCCAATTAATTTGATATTGATCACAAAATTTTATAAATATGATATTTTTTAGTTCATTAATAGTGGAAAGACTTAAACCAAATATTGAAATATAAATAGAGTTATTCATAGTTTTTTTGATGGTTATACTGAGATGAAAGCAATTAAGGTTATTACTTTTAGTAATAACCTTAATTTTTAATTAAGAAAAATCGAGTTCTTTTTCAAAATGCTTCAACTCATGACGAGCCATCGCTAAGTTTGCTTTGCTTCTATCCAATACTAAATATAAGAATAAAGCATCATTTGAATCTAATGGACGAATCAAATGATATTGCTTGCCCAGTGTAATTAGAATATCCTCAATCGAATCATTTAGATTCAATGCTCTTGCAACTTTCCGCTTAGCACGGATTACTTCTGTGTTTCCTGCGGAAGCCAATTCTAAATCAATTGTATTATTGCCTTGCGCTGCCAAAGCCAAACCGCTTTCGCTGTCTACAAGCGCACTCGCAATAAAACCGTCAATTTCTAATAATGAGTCTAATGAAACTTTAGCCATATAATATCCCCCCTAACATTAGATGATGTATTGATAATATTTTATTTAAATGAATTATCGCAGGAAAAGTATCACTTAAGCATTTAATCAGCATTGGCAAATATAATCTTTTTAAAGTATCCGCTCACAATTCAGCATGCTTACCCTTTTCATATTCAACTTATGAGAATTATCAATATAAAATACACAATGAAAACATTAAAAACCAATAAACAGTTTAAAAATAAAACGTTTTCCTCTTTAATGTGAACTGCAAAAACATAATCTGCACTGATGCTCTTTCATATTGCTTAAAATTTAATTTGCACATTTCAGACAAACACATCTGCCAAGACCCATTTGTACAAAACTTAGCTGCCGGAATTTGCATTAACTATCAACTTGATCAAACAAAACCCAGCATCTTTCGAGCATAAATGCACGTAATACAGTCAAAACTGCTGTCAGCCGCCATCCCCACGGTCCAGAAACCGCCAGCGATCAAATCATATATGCATGTGTTAAAGACGTTCTTACTTTCAAATGCGCACTGAATCAGCGGGTTGCATAAAGTGCTTCATGCTTTGCATTCCCTCTACAAAATTTCCATTTTCATCCCGCCTAAACAGCCTATAATTTCATTATTATTTTCATGATTTTTACCTCATATCCCCATGTCTGATCTGCAGCTTTCGCTGAGTGAGTATCTGTCCGCCGTTCAAGAAGTCATTAAACTGGCTTTTGATGAGGCGGTATGGGTCAAAGCTGAAATCCGCAATTTAAACATTAAAGGCGGTCATTACTATATTGAGCTGGCAGAAAAAGAGGCCCGCAGTGACAAAGTCATTGCCAGCTGCAAAGCGACCATCTGGAAATTTTCTGCGGCTAAAATTGTAGGCAAATTTGAGCGTGAAAGCGGCGTTGAACTCAGCCGCGATTTGAATGTGCTGATTAAAGTCAGGGCGCGTTTTGATCCGCAATACGGGTTTTCAGTCAATATCGAAGAAATAGATTCCAGCTATACGCTGGGCGATATCGCAAAACGTTATCAGCAAATTGTGCAGCAGCTGAACAATGAAGGTTTGCTGTACAAAAATCAGCTGCTGCCCGCGCCATTTGATATTCAGCATGTTTTGGTCATTGCGCCCGAACAGGCTGCCGGTTTAGGTGATTTTAAAAAAGATGCCGATGCCCTGCAGCAGGCGGGTGTATGTGAGTTCGTTTATCACAGCGCTACATTTCAAGGCAATACTGCAGCGCAAAGCATTATGTCGGCTTTAGGACAGGGCCTGCGGCAATGGGCCTCGGATTTCACATCCCCGCCCGATTTGATTGTCATTATCCGCGGCGGCGGCGCGGTCAATGATTTAGCCTATTTGAATGATTTTGATTTGGCCGCTCTGCTGTGCAAACGGACAGTCCCCGTCTGGGTTGGCGTTGGCCATGAAAAAGACCGGACGATTTTGGATGAAATCGCGCACCGTTCTTTTGACACCCCCAGTAAAGTCATTGCAGGCATCCGCAATCACATCGCTTCACGTGTTCAGGAAATTTTAGATTTCCGCCAAAACATTCAGCTACTGTCGCAACATCAAATGACGGCATATCAAAGCCAAAATGATCAGCTGATGAAAACCATTGAAACTCTATCTAAAAGCCAAATTTCTGATGCCTATAAACAGCTGCAGCAAGTAAAAGGCCAAACCCAGAATTACGCGGCGCAGATGATTAAATTTGCACAGCACCAAGTCGAAGCGCTCATGCGGGAAACCCTGCTGCAGAATCCGCCGCATGTTTTAGCCAAAGGCTATGCAGTTGTCCGCCAGCATGGCCGTGCGGTCAGCAGCTTGCAGCAGCTCAGCCAAGACACTCCACAAATTCAAATTGAAATGAAGGATGGTATTATTCATGCTGAGATCCTTTCTATTCAGCCACATACAGGCAGCAGCTCATGAGCAAGACTAAAGATCCCCTAAGCTTTAAAGAAGGCTATGACATTTTGAAAAAAAATGCCGAACTGCTTGAAAATCAGCAAGAACCAGATATCGATAATTTAATGAAAATTGTTGAAGAATCTATGCACGCCTACAAAGCCTGCAAATCACGCGTAGATGCTGTACAGGCTGCGTTGAATGAGACGTTTAAAGAGTAATTTTAAGTGATTAATCCCCTCCTAAATTTTTTCGTGAAAGTTAGCTTGGTTTTCAACAGTTAACTTTGATTTTTGGGCGGAGAAATCGGTGTTGAATAGCAAATATGCATTTTCCCACGAATTTGCTGATAGCAATTCCATGCACCATGTTCCCATTTGGGAATAATTTTGTTGTTTTTAATACTGCGATAATAGCTTCTCGCTTCTTTTGAATTTTCATAGCTATTCCCAACTAAGATATGACAGTTCACCTCTTCATCGCAGAAATTAGATTCTTCAATGTAATAATCTTTTTTATTTACCACAAATTTAGTAAAAGTGCCGCCCGCACCACCGCCGGATGCGATTAAACACTTTTGAATTATACTCCGTCCATCAAGAATCCAGCACTTCCCATGTTCATCGGGATAATCATAGGCAAAAGCATTGCAAGACAGAATAGACAAACTAAGGATTAAATTATTTTTCATTTTATGCATTTCTTATTGTTTCAAATATAAATAGGGCTTCTTTCGAAGCCCTATTTATATTCATATCTGTAAATAAATTCAAGATTTTAGAAGCGCCAATTATAGAACAAATCGATTGCGCGCTCTAAAGACTGGCTCGCTTCCAGATACAAACGTTGGTTCATTTGGTAACGCAAGGTCAGTTTATTGACCGGCGTAAAGACCCCAACACCGTAGCGGATAAACAAATCTGGAGTAATATAGCCTGTCACAGATACTTGCGTGTCATCTCCTGTACCTTGAGCGTCCAGCGCCAAACCGCTTAAGCCGAATGTACGGCCAATTTGATTGGTGAGAGCGCGTGTTCCGCCCAAGCCCATACTGATACCCGCTGCCGCAATAGTATTATTGACATCAGATTTAAAGCCTTCTGTTTGACTTAAACCGCTCGTGCCCTCATTAATGCGGCCGGTAATTAATGCATTCAGCGCTTCCTGTTCAGATAGGCCGGCATCGTTATACACCTGAATATTCGGACTGGACACTGTACCGGTAATACGGAAACCGACCGTACTGCCCTGAACAGCTTTATTGGCATCGATATCCAGTGTTGGATTTGCAAGCGGCCCATTAAAACGTGCAATCGCCCTGTTTAAATCTAAACTTTGACCATAAGCTTCAATTTTTACGCGCTGCGGCACACCTATAGCGCCATTGGCGCGCATGGCTGTTTCCAAGCCGCGCTGAGACAGATTTAAACGGCCAATTAAAGGAATACGGCTGTCAAAGCCTTGAAAAATAACCTGCTTGCCCAAACTGACCGCAACATCCGCACGAATATCCCACGGGCGCGCTGATTTTAAAATCTCCAGCTGGTTATCGCCTTCATGCACAATGCGCACATCAGAAGAAACGTTAACCACAGGTTCAGACGCTTCCGGCATTGAAATCAATGCGCGTGGTACATCGACAGAACCGGACAATGACAGTTTTTTCTTGAACGGTAAAACATCCAAGCTCAAATCAGGCGTTACCAATGCTGTAATCAGTGGCGCCTGGCGGATCAGCATATTTTGACCTTTCAGCTGCAGCTGCACGCGAGGCTCATCTTTCCAGTCGATATTGCCGGTTAATTTGCCCACGCCTTGACCGCTGTTGAATGCGCCATTAATAGTGGCATAATTTTGACGCACGGCTGAATACAGCTGAATATTGGTCAAATTCACGGGCAGTGAAATCATACTGATGGAGCCGTCTTTCACCCGAACCTCGCCCTCCATTAAAGGATTGCCTAATGTTCCACTGATTTTGCCTGCATACGATAATGTTCCCCCCATTGAGCGGACATCTTGAATAAAAGGCTTCAAGATTTTCAGCTGCACTTGGTTAAAGGCCACTTCACCGCGCATCGGCTTGCTGTCTTTATATGGATCGATGATGACATTGGCATAACCCGTACCAATATCAGGCGCTTTGGTATCCAGCCGAATTTGCAAACCGTCCGCAACACTCTTGGCAATCAGGCTGACTTCATCGTATTTCATTGTCGAACCTAAATACTGAGGATCTTCCGCAGCCAGCCCAACCACGCCGTCACGCGTCAAGAAACGCGCATCAATCTTCGGACGCGCGCCTTTTGCCCAAGACGCTTTAGCATACCCATTAACCTTGCCTGTAATGGCTAGGCCTTCTGGCATAAAGGCCGCGAAGTCGCTTAAATCTAAATTGCGGGTAATAAAAGAAACATTGCCGCGATTTGGATTGACCCGAATAGGCTGATCAAAGCACAGCTCACTTTGCTGGCTCATCCAGCAATGCGCACCGATAAATAAATCCGATTGAGCAGAGGTATAAATGATTGATGCATTTTGGCGCTGTACTAAACGGGTACGCAAGGAGTCAAAATCACCCTTTTGGATTTGCCCCAGCCAGTTATTTTGCGCATTAAAGCCGCCTGCCAGCTGCACTTTAAATTTAGATAATTTGTTTTCCGCGCTGACTTTCAGCACATGCGCATTGCGTGTACCCGCCAAAGAAATTTCGCCCTGCTGAATTTCGCGCGTACCGCTGCGCAAACTTTCCAAACGGGCAACCAGTAAGGCTGGTGTGGTTTGCGAAGTTGGCAGCTCACCCTGTACGCGCATTTTTTTCACGCTGAATAAATGATTAAAGCCAAAATTATCGACAGCCAGGTTAGCAGAAGCCTGCAGGCGGGGCTGAACTTGCATATTCAAGTAGCCATACGCACGGCCGCGCAAGCCGCCGTAAAGCTCGTACAGTGCTGGCGCATTAACCTTCAAACGTAAGCTCTGCGCATTGCCTGTCGCTTGAATTTGGTTGCTGGCATAGGCCAGAAATAAATCATTGGCTTCAAACTGCTGCGGCATAAAGCCTTTTTGGTTGGAGTTAATGACCAAAGCCAAATTGCCTTTACCGCGCACAGGCTTATTGTTGATGATGCCTGCCAAGTTTAGGCGCTGAATTTGAATGCGTTTTAAAGCATCGGACCAAAGCCCTTGCGTTTTCAAGGTGCCTGACAGTTCACCGCGGATATTCGATGCAAAGTAATGCGGTTTAAAATGCACCAGTGATGCGTTGATATCCCAGCCAATACCATTTTTCAAATTTACTAAACCGCTGGCAAAAATTTTGCCCGCAACACCATCATGCTTTAATTCAGCAACATGAATCAGTTCTGGCGTCCCTGAAACGCGCAGCTTTAACAGGCCTTTGCTGGCTTCAATTTGACTGGCGGATAAATTGCCGTCGTAATTGACTGCGAAGCTTTTAAACCCGCCGCCTGCTTTCACATCATGGAAAAGCAATGCTGCAGTACTGCTGCCTGTTAAGCGAATCGTTTCATTCTGCTGCGCCAGGCGTCCCGTTAGATCAATTGCGCTTAAATGAATAATTTGCTGATTCGGCTTGGCGTAGCCATTGGCCCGGATTGAGCCATTCAGCAAATTGACTGGCGCAGCTGCCGCAACGGTCTGCGGGTTAAAGTCTTTGGCATTCAGCAGCGCATTCCATTTCAGCTGACGCTTATCAGTCGGCAATTGAACTGCTGCACTGCCCGTTAATTGGCCTTTATCTGCAAGGTAGCTGAAGCTTGGCACGTTCAAATTATTATTTTTTACATTCAGCTGCGCTTGATACATTCCCGGCGGCAGCATGCCTTTTTCATGGCGCGCAACTTTAGTGGTTACGTGAATATTCTGCTGATCTGCAACCAATGCGAGTTTCGCATTGCCCGATTCACTGCTGAGCCAGCCCACATACGGTACAGTGCGGTCAATATTTTTCCAAGACACATCCAACAGCATCGGCTGCGCTTTTTTATTCTTTTCTGGATCTTGATCAAATTTGAGATTCCACGTTTCGTAACGGTCAAAATCAACCAGCGCTGTTAAATGTATCCCTTTTTCTAAAGCGCCTTTAGATGCAATTTTAGCATCTAGACTTGGTGGCAGAAAATCCTGTACCACTTGCGGAATTAATTTATCTTTAGGGTTCAGTTTGTCTAATCGGCCTTGCATGTCCCAAGTAACATGATCTTTCCAGCTCACCACACCCGACAAGTTTACGGCGCCTTTCATCAGCTGGCCATTCACATGATCAATATTCAGCTGATGCACAAGATCTGTATGCATCACAGCACTGTACTGGCCTTGTGGAATATTCGCACCGGTTAAGTCTGTAATGACATTTAAGTTTAAACGCTGAATATCCCCCTTGAATTTGCCTAGGCCGTTTTTCACAAACAGCTTTTGCTCAGTCAATAATGGCAAATGATAGTTTTTAAACTTTAACTCGCCCTGCATCGGCACATGCGGACGCATTGGATGAACAACGGCCCAGCCCGCCAGCAAATCAGGTGTATTGGTCGCAATACCTGCCTGAATAGTATCTAAAGTACCGCGGGCATTCACGGCAATATCTTTAATATTTAAGCTGTCATTTAAAGACGGCAAGTTTACGATGCCAGTCGCATTTAAAGGATATTTTCCTTCAAATTTCATCTTGCCTGTGGCATTGCGCACGCTTAAGTAACCCATATTCATGCGCGAGTTTTCAAACTTTAGTTCTGTACCTGACCACAGCCCTTCGTTCAGTTGAATATCATCAAAATTTACACTGGCTGCATGGGTTTGAATCAGCAGGTGATCGACATCCGCTTTGTCTACACGCAGCACAAACGGCAGGCGGATTTCATTAAACTTAAACGGCTCATCACTAGGCGGGCTTTTGGTAATAATTTGCAGATTTCGGACATCTGCACTGTTCAAATGAATTTCTTTATTCAGAATTGCGCGCCAGCCCAGAGTCACGTCTGCACGGTCAATTTTGACATCTACCGGCTTTAAGCTGACCAAAACATTGCGCAGAATTAACCCGCGCCATAAATTGCCGCCTTCATACTCGTAATGAATGATTTTTTGGCGTTCCAAAACCCGGTCCAGCAGAAATTTACTGCCTTTGTCCGTAGAAAACATGACCGCAAGCGCAGATATCAGCAACACGACCATAAACAGCAATGACAATAAGACACTGCGCAAAATGCGGCGTTTTTGTGGCAATACGTCAGGCGCATTTTCTGGTTCAGGATTTTGCTGCTGTTCAGCCATAACGGTTAAATCACCTTAAAATTATAGTTGTGAGCCAATAAAGAAATGTACGCGGATCGGGTGGTTATCATCTGAAAGCCCTGTCGCCACGTCAATACGGATTGGGCCAATCGGTGAAGCCCAGCGGATGCCGACACCTGCGCCATAAGCCGTTTCAGTATTAAAATCCTTGTCATATGCGTTGCCGAAATCACTGAAAACAGCCGCGCGCCATCCTTCTTTAAATTGATAATTATATTCTAATGAGCCAATAGCTAAAGCCTGGCCGCCCACTTTAAAACCGTTCTCTTCCGCAGCAAGGCTCTTATAGTCAAATCCGCGAATACTTTGATCGCCGCCCGTAAAGAAACGCAAGTTATACGGCACCTTGTTAAAATCTTTCGTAAAAATATAACCGAGATCGCTGCGTCCAACAAACTGGTGATTGTCATTTTCACCCAGCGAGTAAATAAAGCGCCAGCCTGCATTTAAAATCGCCATATCGGCATCAGACAATAAACTTTCCGAACCCAGTTCAATTTTATAGGTTTGCTTAAATCCTTTGCTCGGATTGACCCGCTTATCGCTGATCGTGCGGGAGGCTTCATAGCCGAACAATAAAGACTGCTGCTGATTGTTGGTATTGACCAAAAACGCTTCTGGAATTTCCGCAGGGTCGATGATCCCATCCTGAGTAATTCTGTCTAAACGGTAGCGCAAGCCAAACGTATGCTGCCAGCTGCCGCGCGGATTTTTAATCACACGGTCAACTCCGGCAACAGCAGATTCAATCATCAAATTGACATTCTGCCCGACATCATCGCGCTCTTCACGCTCATAACCGCCAACCAAGCTAATATAATCATTCAATGGATGGTTATATGGAATGTTGTAGTGGCCTTCCAAAGACTGGCGGATTTGCGAAAGTTCCAGGTTGGCGTCAAAAGTATGACCGCGCTTATTCACAATTGCCCGGCGGTACTGGCCGCGTAAGCGTGCGCCTGTGTCTGTGCCGAAACCGGCGCCAATTTCGGCACTGTTCAGCTTATCCGCATTCAATGTCACAATCACAGGAACGACCTTGGTTTCACGCGCCTGCGCTTTTAAGATATCCTGTTCCTGCTCTTTTTCATTCTGACTTTTTTGCAGGCTGCGGATATTGGCATTCTGTTCCTGATCTTTCACGCCGGCAAACTGGTCTTCATTGACCACATTTTGTGAAACTTCCTTGCTGGATGCGACTGCTTTCTTATCTTGAACGCGGGTGGAACTTTCTTCCAGCTGGTTTTGATCGACCAAAGCCTGAATATCCGGCGGCAGCTCCAGCTGTTTTTCAATCGGGTCTGGGCGCACGGCATCGACCAGCGTGTAGTTAAAATAGCGGGAGTTGGTGAGGTTATTGGCTAAACCATTGACACGCCAAAAGGTAAAATCTGCGCCGTCTTCCCAAGTCACAAGGCTTTCAAGAATATCTGGGTCCAGCGGGAATTCATCTGCAGGATTACTCATGCGGAATTCCACATCGCCAAGTTTATAGCGCTCCCCAGTTTCATAGCGCAAATTGATATCTGCAGTATTTTGCGGCTGCGCGACTTTGACATCATGCAGGCGCCAATAGGAATCAAAATAACCGTTGTTTGAAGCGGCATCCGTAATACGGGTTTTCGTCGTTTCATAAGCGCCATGATTGAAAATATCACCGACGTCCTGATCTGGCAAAACACTGATTACTTGGAACTGCGCCTGATTTGCGCCAGCACCGCTGAATTCAACATTATGTTCTTTCACCAGTACAGGTTCATTTGGCGTGACAGAAACTTTGACCTTATTGTCACTGACTTTTTCAAACTTAAAGCTCGCATTATAAAAACCAACCGCTTGCGCCGCCTGATTCGACAAAGTTCTTAACTGCGGCAGAGCCGAGGGAAAGTCACTGAAAGACTCTACGGTATAACTCGAAAGCTTGCCTTTGATATTGGCCTTTAAATTATCCAGGGCCGCCGCGTAAGCTTTATTGCTGGCCTCACTGCTATTGCTGACTGCGGTAAATACCACATCTGCACTGATGCGCGGCACTTTTGCTGTATTCAGCTCACGCGGCGGACGGATTTTATAGAGCATCCGCTTAAAGAAATTCAGATCCTTGTCATCAACCGCCTGTTCCTCTGGAAAAGCCGTACTTAAGGTAGTGGCATTTTCATTTTGAGAGACTGCAATTTCACTGTCAGCGCGAATGCTGCTCATCAGCTGATCAACATTGACCGGCGCCTGATTAATCTGAGCGAGTTCCTGCTGCGTCATATCTGCAACAGTATTTTCAATATTTTGAGTTGCCCTGTAGTTCTGCGCTTCACGCTTCGCATTTTCCGCGACCTGCAGAATTTCATTGGCCATGGTTTGATCTACAGGCTCTATTGGCAAATCCTGCAAATCTTCAAACTCAATGGGCTTAAATGCTTCAATAGATGCTGCAGACTGTTCCTGCTGCTGCAGCATTTGCATGCTGTCCGGCTCAGGGACGGCCTTTTGGACTGATTCTATATTTTGAATCGTTTCCAAGTTAGACTGGGAATCAAGCCCCTGCTTTACAGCTTCACTCTTGAGCTTCTCGACCATCTCTGCTTGAGTCGCATCTGCAACCGGTGTCGCTTTTTCATTTGTTTCAGCCATGCTTTGCTGCGTCAGAAGCGTTAAAAAGATGCTCATCCATAAGCATTTATTGCTATGATGCCTGTGTATGAGGTGACTCATACTGAGGTGAAGCATTGTCTTTTTAAAATTAATTTTTGCAGGCATAGCAAACTCTAAAGAAATTCTTTATGTAATGGACTATTTAATCAACAAATTATGAGCTAAAGAACTTAAATCTATTGGTTTTTACCATTCCCTAAGCTGAAAAGTATCTTACATGATTTTTTTCGATGTTTTACCAAACACTCACATTTCTTAATAAAACTTAATTGCAGTATTCATCATATGAAGAACAGTGAACATCTTCTAGGTACCCGCCGATTTCTGCCCATGTTTCTCACTCAATTTTTTGGGGCATTGAATGACAACGTGTATAAACAGGCTTTACTTTTGGTCATCACCTACGGATGGATTCAGCAGCAAACCGCAAGTATCAGCACATTAAATAACTTTGCCGCGCTGCTGTTCATTTTACCTTACTTTATTTTCTCTGCGACCGCTGGGCAGCTGGCAGATAAGTACGAACGCTCACAGCTTGTTCGAATGCTGAAAATTGCTGAAATTGTCATCATGCTGATTGGCGCGGCGGGCTTTCTGCTGGGCAATTTATGGCTGCTGCTGCTGGCATTATTCCTTATGGGAACACATTCAACCTTCTTTGGCCCGATCAAATATGCCATTTTGCCTGAAATCTTAAAGCCCAACGAGCTGATGTCTGGCAATGCGCTGTTTCAATCCGGCACATCTATGGCGATCCTGATTGGCATGATTTTAGGCGGCGCAGTCATTTCAGGCTCTGACGGCAATTTGCTTTGGATCAGCGTGACCGTACTGACGATTGCAGCCTTAGGCTATTTATCCAGCACGTTTATTTTAAAGCAGCAAGTCACCGCCGCAGATTTAACAGTGGACTGGAACTTTTTCCGCACCAGTTTCCAAACGCTAAAACACGCCAAAAGCCTGCCGCTGATTTTTACTATTTTATTGGGCAACTCTTGGTACTGGTTTTACGGCGCAACCTACCTGACTCAAATTCCGCAGCTCACGCAGCAAAATTTACACGCTTCAGAAAATGTCGTAAGCCTGCTGCTGACCTTCTTCTCTGTCGGAATTGGCGTGGGTTCTTTGCTGTGCCGTAAATTAGGCGGAACAGAAGTCAATATTAAAATGGTGCCGATTGGCGCCATTGGCTTAACGCTCTTTGCTTTTTATTTGGCCGGCAGTTTGGCTTTCGTGCCGGAGCAAAGCGGCAAGCTGCTCGGACTCTATGAGGTCTTCCATGGCGGCTGGAGCTATTACCATGTGATGCTTGCGGTGACTCTGCTCGGCATCAGCGGCGGTTTTTATATTGTGCCGCTGTACGCCATGATGCAGGCCTTTTCCCCCCGCTCACACCGCGCGCGCATCGTGGCCGCCAACAATATTTTGAATGCCGTTTTCATGGTATCTTCTGCTATATTCTCAATTATCATCTTAAGCATCCTAAAGATTGATATTAAAATACTGTTCAGCATTACTGCAGTGCTCAGCGCAATCTTCAGCTTCTGGCTGCTGCGCCGCTTAAAGCCGATGCTGAATACTGCGCAAGTCTTACCGGAGGATTAATCCATGCGTCAATATACAGGCCTCGACAAGCTTATTCATTCTTTTGACCAAGCATTGCGCAGCTTAGTGCCAGGCTCGACATCAGCGCATCGTGAAAATCCAGGCAATCAGTCTGAAGCGCCATTGGCCGTGAGTGAAGCGCGGCATGTTGCCGGCCTCATGCGGGTGAATCACAGCGGTGAGGTCTGCGCGCAGGCGCTTTATCACGGTCAAGCCTTAACAGCAAAGCTGCCGAATGTGCGCAAAGAGATGGAACAGGCTGCCATTGAAGAGCAAGACCATTTAGCATGGTGTGAAGACCGCTTAAAAGAGCTGGACAGTGTGCCAAGCCTGCTGAATCCTGTTTGGTACAGCCTGTCTTTTGGCATGGGCGCCATTGCAGGGATTGCCGGCGATAAATACAGCCTGGGCTTTGTCGCAGAGACTGAACGCCAGGTCAGCATGCATCTGCAGCACCACATCAGCCAGCTTCCAGAACAGGATGAACGCTCACGTAAAATTTTAGTGCAGATGAATGAAGATGAACTGCATCACCGCGATACGGCGCTCGATGCCGGCGGTGTCGATTTGCCGCTTCCTGTTCGCATTACCATGACCGCGATTTCAAAGCTCATGACCAAAACCAGCTACTATATTTAAGTCTCAGCCCATTGTTCAAAAGCCCGCTAAATGCGGGCTTTTTTTGACAAGAACATGCGTATTATTTCTTCTTGGCTTTTCTTTTGGTAAAAAAATTCAGCGCCTGCGCATAATGCGATGGCGCAACACGCTGCACCAAGTCTAAAAGCTTTGCATCATTGCCTATCAGCACACGCGCCTTATTGTCTTTTACGGCATCTAGAATAACTTTGGCTGCCTGTTCCGGCGGTGTTTTTAAGACTTTGTTGAATGAACGGCTGGCTCGTTCTGGGTTCATACCTAAGGCACGAATACTGTCACTCATGCGCGCTGCATTAGCAATATTGGTGCGGATGCCGCCTGGATGTACTGATGTTGCGCTAACACCGCAATTTTCCATATCCAGTTCTTGACGCAAAGCTTCGGTAAATCCGCGCACTGCAAATTTCGTTGCGTTATATGCGCTTTGCGTCGGCTGTGCAGTCAGACCGAATAAACTCGATGTATTGATAATATGGCCTTCACCGCTTTGCTTTAAATACGGCAAAAAGGCTTTGGTCCCATAAACCACACCCCAGAAATTGATATTAAAAATCCATTCCAGCTCATCATAGCTCATGCCTTCAACTGTACTGGCTAAAGCCACGCCTGCATTATTGAAAATAAGGTTCAGCTGGCCAAATTCATTAAAGCTGCTTTCCGCCCATGCATATACAGCTTCGCGGTCAGCAACATCCAATTTTGTTAAAGTCACTTTAACTGGATAATCTTTCAGTAAGTTCAGCGTTTCCAGCAAGCCCTGCTCATTCATATCGCTCAAAGCCAAATGAGCGCCCTGCTGCGCCAGCTGCAAGGCTAGCTGACGCCCAATGCCTGAACCGGCACCCGTAATAGCAGCAACTTTTTCTTTAAAATTTTTCATTAATAGATTCTCTGAGTTACAGCTGAGCAATGCGCTGTGTAAATAATCTTGAATATCCGCACTAAGATTACAAAAGAAAAATATATGAATGAAATGATATTTAATAATGCTTTACTATGCATATTATTCATAGCGCAAACATTTAGGCTGCCTGCCTGCCAGCCTTCATACTGTTATGACAGCATTGCAGAGCTGATCCACCTTTTAGGCGCGCAGTTTTTTAACCGCCGTATAAACGATTCTGCCAAATGCAATACAGGCAACAACAGCAATCACTGTATAAATATCATCGTCATAAGACAGTATTTTTGCCCAAAAGATATGCAGCCCATGCGTAACTTTCAGACCCACCGTGACGACAGCCCAAGCCCAAATAAAACAGGCCAAAACATTAATGAATATATATTTCCAAATTGGATAAGCTTTAATGCCAACAGCAATTGGAAGTACCGTTCTTAAGCCCCAAGCAAAACGCATCAGTAAAATCGTTAAAACTGGAAAGCGTTCAATAAATTGACTGGCTTTATCAAACTTTTTTGCAAGCTCAGGCTTGCTTTGTATAACTTTCTGCCCATAACGGCGGCCAACTTGATAATAAAATTGATCCCCAATAAAACCGCCCAGCATTGCTGCAGCAATTAAGAGCCAAAAAATTTAAAAGATGTTGATGAACCGCATATGCGCCCAGCATCAGCACGGTTTCGCCTTCAAACAAGCTGCCCGCAAATACTGCGAAATACCCATAATGCTGAATAAGATCCGTCCAGTTCATACGATCTTTTACTTCTTTTTGGCTGAAGGCTTATCATAGCATTCAGACTGGGATATCAACTGAAATACGCAAAATGATGCATTTTCCAACTCAAACGCCCTGTGATGAATGATTCTTTTGGCATCGTACAGTCCACAACGCAGCAGAGGTCGAAAAACATCAAGATGATCTAAAAAATTGTGCGCAGAAGGCCAAAAGCGGCGATGAAAACTTTGATTCAATTGATATAAATTATTAATTTTTTAAATGCGATGAAAGCAATCATCCCGTCAATTTAAATTCATTGATTGATCCCTCGATCAAGCATTAGAAAGCTTTCTCTTGAGATTATCCAAGGCAATCACTGAGGTTTTCTTCATATTTTTGACTAGAAAATACGACATAACACGCAAATGACCTTCCACCTTAAAACTTAAGGTTCTTTTAAATAACACACGATTTTCTGAAATTTGTTCAAAATCATATTGTATCCGCAATGCACCATTATTGGTTTTCCCCTCAACAATCCATTGCGTATCAGGCTGACTCACTAAAACAGTATAGGACGTTTCCCGATTAAAAATAACAGGCAAAGGGTCAAGCGGCTTAAGCCGAATCATTTCCTGAAAAGTATCAGCCACTTTAAGCCCATTTGAACTTTCTGTTGCAGAAATAGAGTTGGGATGCCATTCATGCCATAGCCAAGGCTGTGTCACATAATTGAACAGCGCTTGCGCGCTGCACTGTATTTCCATTTTATTTTCAATAATATACATTTGATTTATCTGGTCTTATTCTTATTTTAAGATAATTAAACTGTCTCGACGTTTCAAGTGATATTTCAAAACGATGTTTCAAAAGACTGTGCTGGCAACAATATTGCCCAACACTCCTATTTTAAATTTTTACAATCCGTCTGCCTGCACCACAGGAAATGTATCATGCTGATGTTCGAACAGTTCATTCTCCCAAATGTCATACATTGGAATTTTCACATCCAAAGCCAAGGGCATTTTTTTAGGATTAAACTGCATGTGCGTTAAATCATCGCCCCATGCAATCAGGTCTACATCCAGCGAAATATTATGCGATGGACGAATTCGGCCAGAATCCGCTTCCATCTGTTTCAAATAGGCCGTTACTTCAAAAGCCGTTAAATGACTGCGTACCAGACACGCGGCATTCCAGTATTCGGCACCAATACCGTCACGGCATGGAATCAGATAAATTTTTGAAAATTTAAAATCACCTAATTCAGAGATTTGCGCAATTGCACGTTGAAAATGTTGTTTCGGATTACAATTACTCGCCAGCGCTAGGGCGAAAATCGTTTCGGTGACGTTCAAGACGAATTCCTACAGAATTTGCTTGCGGGATAATGGCAGGCTTACGGATGGTAATCATAATAGATTCCACCACAGGATAGGTAGTAAAAAGTGCATTTAACACCAGCTTTGCCGCATGTTCGATCAATTTTGGCTGCGCATCCTGAATGACTTTGGCTGAAATTTCACAAATTTCTGCATAGTTCAGCGTATCTTCCAGCTCATCTGAATTCGACGCCTGTTCCAGACTGGTGCTAATGGTGATATCCAGCATTAAAGGCTGAATAATTTGACGCTCCCAATTGAAACAGCCGACCACTGTATCAACCTTTAAGCCTTCAATAATAATTGCGTCCATGTGCTTGCTCAGAAATAGAAGATTTATAAATAACCTCCCTACATCCCTCTTTTAAAAGAGGGACTCGCCATCGTTATCGATTTCAAAACGGCAAAATGCCTTCCTGAGCAAGTTTTAAAGCATTGCTTTAAAAAAGTGCAAGAAAGGCAAGCTGGGAGGGATTATTATGCTGAATTAATGCTTCAACAGCACATTAGGATCGATTGTTTGCACCATTTGCAAACGCTGATCTGCATAAATATCGGTATACGGCGCAAGAATACGCATGAAACGGTCAAAATACAGCATTTGCTTAAACAGCAAGGCAAAGTCACGCGGGAAACGGATGCCGTGGCGTTCGCCTACCCCGACCATATCCATCATAATGTCATTTAAATCGGCAGGATTAGAGCTTAATAATTCTTGCGGGTCTGCCAGCAATACGCCGCTGAACAACCGCTCCAAATCATCCGCCAGCACTTTGGTATCAATTTTCTTATCGGTCATGCCCATTTTCAGCATGTTTTCCGCCATCAAGGCATAATCCGTTTTTTGCAGGGCATCCATAAAGGCAATGCAAGCGGTCCACACTTCTGGCTTCAACTGACCCACAATACCGAAGTCAATAAAACCAATACGGCCATCTTCCAACAGCATCAGATTGCCGGCATGCAAATCTGCATGGAAGCTTTCACACATCATCAAACTGCCAAACCATGTATTCATGGCCGTCACTAAAACTTGTGATGGATCTTTTGATACTTTTTTCACAACCTCAAAGTCAGTCAATGGCACGCCATAAAAGCGTTCCATGGTTAACACGCGGCGGGTAGAAAACTGATGATAAACTTTCGGCGCAGCCGCGGCTTTGTTATTGGTAATATTCAGATAATTGACAAAATCATCAATATTTTGCGCTTCTTCAATGAAGTCGACTTCACGCACCATACGGGTTTTAATTTCTTCGACAATATCGGCCAATGACGCAAATTTAACTTTGGGTACGGCTTTTTCTAAAATTTTTGCAGCCCAATGCAGCACATTTAAATCTGTGTAGAGAATGGTTTCTACACCCGGCTTTTGCACTTTAAGCACGACACTTTCACCAGTAACCAGTTTTGCTGCATGCACTTGCGCAATGGAAGCAGACGCTAAAGGTATTTCATCAATTGAGGCAAAAATTTGCGATAAATCACGGCCTGCAAATTCTGACGCCAACACTTGCTGTACATAGCTGAAAGGCAAACTTGGCGTTTGGTCCAGGCAGCCCTGAAATTCTTCAACGTATTCACGCGGAAATAATGACGGCGTGCTGGCAATAAACTGCCCCAATTTAATGTAGGTTGAACCCAGCGACTCAAATGTCTCGCGCATGAGTTTTGCATTGCTTGGTTTTTCTGTTGCGTATTTAATGCCGGCTTTTGCCGCCACGACCGCCGTTTCACCCATACGGGCCACCGAGCGGAATCCATCAAGCCAAATATTGTTTTTCATAATGTCTGAGGAAAAATAAATTGTAGTGAGTGTAGCAAAATTTCAATCTTTTGCAGGACTATCTTGCCTGACAAATTGGACAATTTTCATCATGCAGAAAGCCTAAAACACGCTGTTTCATGCTGAGTCCATCCCAAAGCAGCAGTTTCTGCTTTAATGGCGCAGCATTCAAGCCTAAAAACAGCAAGGCATGATGCGCCTGCAAACTGGCCATTACATTTGGCGTGGTGGCCAAAACCCCAGAATCGGCACAGCGCAGGCTTTCATTGGCCTGCTGCTCTTTCGGAAAGAGGCATTCATAACAGGCCGAGTCACTTTCCACCATAAACAATTGGCCTTGAAAACCAATGGCCGATGCACTGATTAAAGGCGCATTCAGCTGTTTGCAAATAGCATTGACCAAATAGCGTGTGGCAAAATTATCACAGCCATCTAGCACCAAATCTTGCGGGGAAATCAGTGATTCCGCATTGGATGCATCCAGTTTAGAAACCACACTGTTTACTTGAATATAGGGATTAATGCTGGCTAGGCGTTTGGCTAAAACCTCGGCTTTATAAAAGCCTAAATCAGCTTCAGTAAATGCCATTTGCCGCTGCAGATTGCTGATTTCAATCGTATCAGCATCGATCAGGGTAATTTTACCCACGCCTGCACGCGCCAAAAGTTCGGCAGATGCGCAGCCAATACCCCCACAGCCGACAATGAGCACATTCGAAAGTTTAAGTTTTTCCTGCGCTTCAATATCCCAGCCATCCAATAAAATTTGACGGCTATAAAGATGCATTTCAGATTCGCTAAGTTCTAAATCCAAATCTGTGGGCTGATTCACTGTTTCTATATCCGTGTAAATAAGTGTTGCGTCGATGTTCAGGCTATTATCAGCATTGCATCGACAGTCGTGTCAATGGTTTGATGTATTTCAGCCAAATCCGCCACCTTATCGATCAATAATGCATCAAGAAATGGTTTTGCAATGGATGCACCAAACAGCATGTCCGCCAAAATCTCTGCCGTTAATGCTAAACGCCGTTCTGCAGGCGCAATCTGCTCAATGGCTGCAATTAAATGATTGCGGCTAGACGCGATGCCCATCTCATAAAATGTATTTGAGATGCCGTCCATATCTGCATGCTCCGCAATAGATAAACGGCATAATTTAATATGGCGCTCTGAAAGCACATGCTCAGCAATGGTTTTTAAATGCTGTTTTAATACCGCCGCGCAATTGAGCTGATGGTCAGGAAATGCTTCCTCTGGCCAGATATAAGAGGATTCGACCAAGGATTTGAGCAATGCGCGTTTATCAGAAAAATATGCATATAAGGTTTTTTTCGACATGCCTGTTTCCGTGGCAATTTGAGCCATCGTGACATTTTCAAACCCATAATTTCCAAACAGTTTCTCTGCAGCCAAGAAAATTTCTTTACGGCGCTGCGCCACGGTCATTGCCAAAGGTCTGCCCAGTTTAGCCATGTCTTCTTCCTTGACTTAGGAAACTAATAGGTTTCATAATACGCGCCGTTTTACCAAATTCAGATTTATTATGACAGCATCACCAAACCGTGCAATGCCTCTGCTCATTGCATTGCTGGCAACCCTTGGCCCTATCGGCATTGATATGTATCTGCCCAGCATTCCAGCAATGGCAGCAGCAATGGGCAGCAGCGAAGGCGCAATTCAGCTCAGCTTAATGACTTTCTTTGTGGGGTTGATGCTGGGACAATTGGTCTATGGCCCGCTTTCAGATAAATTTGGACGCAAACCGCTTATCTACACAGGGCTCAGTATTTTTATACTCGGTTCGATTGGCTGCGCCTTGGCAGCAACGGCGACGCAACTGCAAACGATCCGCTTTGTACAGGGCTTAGGCGGTTCGATTGGCATAGTCATCGCTTTCGCCATCATTAAAGATCAATATGAAGGCCCTGCGATGGGTAAAATGATGTCGATGGTTTTAGCTATTTTGGGCTTATCGCCCGTGGCCGCGCCCTTAATTGGCGATGGCTTGCAGGCTTTAGGCTCTTGGCGCAATATTTTCATCTTTCTTACTGTGTACGGCGCAATCGTACTGAGCGCTGCTGCTGTAT
This sequence comes from Acinetobacter bouvetii DSM 14964 = CIP 107468, assembly GCF_000368865.1. Lineage (GTDB taxonomy): Bacteria > Pseudomonadota > Gammaproteobacteria > Pseudomonadales > Moraxellaceae > Acinetobacter > Acinetobacter bouvetii. The sequence continues at coordinate 801,704 of NZ_KB849726.1, read as the reverse complement.
TGTTGCCGGAAACACGCAATACCGAACAGCGTAAACAATTTCAGCTTTCACAGACCTTTAAGCTGTATGGCCAAATTATCACTGACCGTAAATTCATTATTTATGCATTCGCCCTCTGTATTGCTCAAGCGGGGTTCTTTGCCTACATTGCCGGTTCTGCCAGCGTCTTTATTTCTGAATATCAGCTCACATCAACTCAATTCAGCCTGCTGTTTGCCTTAAATGCGTTTGGATTAATTGCTGCTGCAATTTTAAATCCGAAAGTGCATGAAAGAATGGGCCTGCTGCAGGCCTATAAATGCATGAACCTTGGCTTTTTTATTGTGATTGCTGTGCTTTTTGCCTGCTTAGCATGCGGCATAGACAGCTTAATTATTTTCTGTATTGCCTTATTTATTGCTGTGGCTTTACTGGGTTTTATTATGCCGACAGGAACTCAATTGGCGTTAATGTTCCAGCACAAAAATACAGGAACCGCTTCAGCCTTATTGGGCTCTCTGCAATTTGGCTTTGGTGCAATCGTCGTAGCCATAACAGGGGCTTTTTCTTCTGCAGGCGGTTTTGGCTTGGTCAGTATCATTGCTGTTTGTGCGCTGATTGCTGCTTTAGCTTGCCTGATATTATTGCCAAAACAGTTACCGATGGCCAGCCGCTAAATATTCATTAGTGAAACCCAAATAAAAAGGCGGTCTCATGACCGCCTTTTTATTTGAATGCATTTAAGATAAAGCCATTTTAAAATCAACTAGCCTACTTTATGCAGATTTTCCGCCTTGGCAATTTCCTGCTGTTTCAGCAAATTGCGCTGAATTTTTCCGCTGGAGGTTTTCGGCAGATTTGCCACAAACTCAATTTCTTTTGGATAGGCATGTTTCGATAGGCGTGAACGCACATAGTCCTGTAATTTCTGCATCAGTTCCGGCGTAGCTGGATATTGTGCTTTAAGCACCACAAAAGCTTTTACAAGCTCTGTGCGTTCTGGATCTGGCTTGCCCACTACAGCAGACTCCAAAACCTCCGCGCATTCCAATAATGTGCTTTCCACATCAAAAGGGCCCACACGATAGCCTGACGTTGTAATGACATCGTCAGCACGCCCAATAAAATCTATGCCCATTTGCTCATTTAAACACACGGTATCGCCCGTTAAATAATAGTGCCCCACAAACGATTTACGGTTATTGCCGCCATAGCCATTAAACCAAAATAATGGCGATTGCGAACAATCTATGGCCAAAGTACCTATGCTGCCCGCCTCCACTTCCTGATGCTCTTTATTCAACACCGCAAAACGATGCCCCGGGATTGCGTAGCCCGCCGAACCGACTTTTTTATAGTGATCCAGCGCATGATGATTGGCGATGACCATGCCTAATTCTGTCTGCCCATATTGGTCATAAATATTCACATTTAAGTCATGATTAAACCAGTGAATCACTTCAGGCGTTAACGGCTCGCCTGCACTGCTTACCACACGCAAATGATTTTTAATCGACGGGTCAAACTTTTCTTTAAAGCCAAAAAACATGCGGAATGCTGTTGGTGAACCCGTCAAATTGCTGACTTTATATTTTTGAATAATCTGTAAAGCGTTATCAACGCTAAACGCACGCTCATCCATGATAATGCTATGGCCTAAACTTAATGGGCCAGTGATGCCGTAATACAGGCCATAGGCCCAGCCGGGATCCGCCAAATTCCAGAACGAATCCTCATCACGCAAATCAACCGCATGGGTCATATAGCCCTTAAAGGCTAAGACCGCTTTTAAAGGCACCGGCACCGATTTTGCCAGCCCAGTGGTTCCCGAGGTAAACATCATCAGGAAATTATCGTCAAAGCTCAGCATTTCAGGTTCACAAACCGCAGACTGTGATGCAAGCACCTGCCAAAAGCCTGCATCTGATGGTGATCCTTCATCTGTGCTTAAATGAGGCTGCACCGTTAAAATATGCGGCACTTTTACGCTGTTTAACTTTGGACGCTGTTCTGCATTGGTCACGATCAACTGGGTCTGTGCCGTGTCTATGCGGTGTTCAATGGCTTTCGACTCAAAAGCGGTAAATAGCGGCTGATAAATTGCGCCTATCCGCCATGTCGCCAATACAGTAATCAGCAGTTCTGGCGTTCTGGGCAAAAGGCCAGCGATGCAGTCGCCTTTTTTTAGGCCCAAACTTTTAAAATAGTTCGCCAGTTTGCCAGATGCCTCATCCAGCTGTTCAAATGTCCATTCAGCAGATTCGCCATGTTTGCCTTCCCAAATCAGCGCGGTCTTTTGCTGTCCGACATAACGCTGGCAGCATTCCACATAGGCATTCATACGCTGCGCTGAACCTGCCAATTGCACCGTCATCAGCTTTTCAAAATCAAAATCCAGATAGGCCTGTTCCAATGTTTTCATTTTTAAAAACCTCTTATTCGATAGACAAAATGGCAAGGCATCCGCGCTTAGCGCATTCATCATTGTTTTATTTCTGCTGTGGCCTTTACTCAGCCCCAGCTGTACATCCAGTACTAAGATTTGCGCCGATCACTCAGTGCTTTTTTTAAATATAAGATAAGCAAAACATGTTCAGATGCCGCCTGCAATTTCCATAACCGTCAAATGCATTGCAGGCTTTGGGCATCTACTAAAGTCTGATCAATCAGGCTTTAGCCACTTCACGAGCAATCACCAGACGCTGAATATCCGATGCGCCTTCATAAATTTGGCTGACGCGCACATCCCGGTAAATCCGCTCAACGGGAAAGTCTGAAACATAGCCATAGCCGCCATGAGTCTGAATCGCATCAGAGCACACCCGCTCGGCCATGGTCGATGCAAAAAGCTTAGCCATAGAGGCTTCTTTTAAACACGGTAAATGGGCGTCTTTTAATGCCGCAGCGTGCAAAATAAGCTGACGCGCCGCTTCAATTTGCGTGGCCATATCGGCCAAACGAAATGCTACCGCCTGATGCTGCAAAATTTCTACACCGAAGGCTTTGCGCTCATGGGCATATTCCACGGCCGCATCCAGGGCTGCACGCGCCATGCCGACACATTGCGCGGCAATGCCAATCCGCCCAGACTCTAAATTCGATAAGGCAATTTTATAGCCATCACCTTCTTGGCCCAGCAAATGATCCGCTGGAATGCGGCAGTCATCAAAAATGATCGTCGCGGTATCGGAACAATGCTGCCCCATCTTTTCTTCTACACGCGACACAATATATCCCGCAGCATTGGTTGGCACCAAGAAGCAGGAAATGCCCTTTTTGCCTGCAGCTTTATCGGTGACAGCAAATACAATGGCGATGTCTGCATATTTGCCTGTGGTAATAAACTGCTTTGTACCATTAATGACCCACTCATCACCCTCGCGTACCGCCTGACATTCCAGGGCACTGGCATCCGATCCTGCCTGCGGCTCAGTTAGGCAGAAACAGCCCAACATTTCACCTGTCGCCAACTTGGTTAGATATTTTTTCTTTTGCTCTTCTGTGCCATAACGCTGAGTAATGCCGCAAGGCAGTGAATTCTGTACGCTCACAATTGTTGAAATTGCGCCATCACCGGCTGCAATTTCTTCTATGGCCAAAACCAGTGAGACATAGTCCATGCCAGCACCGCTCCATTCCTCAGAAACGGTCATACCCAGCGCACCCAGTGCACCCAGCTCTTTTAACTCTTCAGCAGGAAAGCGCGCTGTTTTATCCCTTTCCGCTGCCGTCGGCTTCAGCTTGCTTTGAGAAAAATCCCGCATCATGTCCTGAACCATTTTCTGCGCTTCATTTAAAATCATGCATACATCCTTTTAAAATTCATTTATTTTCAATATTTGATACGCGGACGGTGGCAGGGATGCCACCCGCTGGACTGAGATACATGGAAGTATCATCAGGCCAGCAAAGGGATTTTTGTTCCTTTTGATCCTTCAAAAGGAAGGAGGAATTATCAACGTTATTAATGATGAAACTGTTTAAATAAGTTGAATAAAGTCTGCATCTAGATCACTTAGGCTGCATCCGAATAGCGCCATCCAAACGAATCACCTCACCATTCAAATAGCCATTTTCAAAAATATGCCCCACCAAATGCGCAAATTCCTCAGGTTTAGCCAAACGCGGCGGAAACGGCACCATTTGCCCCAAGGCATCCTGTACATGCTGCGGCAGGCCTTTCAGCATCGGTGTTTCCATAATGCCCGGCGCAATAGTCATGACCCGAATCGCCTCACGCGCCAATTCACGGGCTAGCGGCAAAGTCATGGCAGCCACAGCACCTTTTGACGCTGCATAAGCAGCCTGCCCAATTTGACCGTCAAAAGCAGCCACCGAAGCGGTATTCACAATTGCGCCACGCTCTTCTTCGCCCGCCTGCAGTTCATATTTTGCAATTAAGCGCGCCCCAAAGCGAATCATGTTAAATGTGCCAACGACATTGATATTAAGGACTTTCTGGAACATGGCTAAATCATGCAAGCCGTCACGGCCCAATACTTTTGCAGAAGGCGCAATGCCGGCACAGTTCACCAAACCATTCAGTTGGCCATATTTATTTTCAACGTGCTGGAAAAAGGCTTCTGCATCAGCTTCACTGGTCACATCCAGCAGCTGAAATTCTGCGTGTTCACCTAAACGGCGCTGCAAGGCTTCACCCAGCTCTTGGTTCATGTCAGCCATAATGACTTTAGCGCCTTGCCCCACTAAATAGGTGGCTGTAGCGGCACCTAGCCCAGATGCGCCGCCAGTCACCACGAACACCTTTCCTTGAATTTTCATTTTATTTTTCCTTGAAATCTCTTTTAAATAATCTGTATTTTGAAATTCGACTTAAGACACAGAGTAAACATAGAATAAATTCAGTACAATTTCCAAAGACTGCATTTACCGTGATGTATTTGAACAATAGAAAAATGAAACCAAGAATACATGGATGAAGAGATTGGACGGCGATTATTTTAAAGGCACGATTTCAATTCGCTTGGTTAAAGAAGCGCTGCACAATGCAGAACGCCAAGGTTATGAAATAAACGACTTACTGACTCAAGCCGGCATCGCCCCTGAATTGCTGCACACCGATAAAACCCGTGTTTCAGTTATACAATATGCGCAATTGTGGATTGTTTTGGCGGATGCCATGAATGACGAATTCTTTGGCATGGATCATCACCCCATGCGCAGAGGCAGCTATACTTTTTTATCCAAGTCGGTGTTGCAAGCTGCTGATTTAGGCAAGGCCTTGTCCCACATTCTGCAATTTCTGAATTTGGTGCTGGATGATTTCAGCAGCACGCATTTTGTGCAGGAAAATTACGCTTATATTGTTATTAAAGACAGCCGCCAGCCTAAGCGCATGTTTAGCTATGCCACCTACCTCATGCTGATTCATGGCATGATGTGCTGGCTCTGCGGTCAGCGCGTAATCTTAAACCGCATACAGCTCAAATGCGCAGCGCCTCAGGATGACAGTGACTACAGAATGCGTTTTTGTGATGATATTCAATATCATACTGATGAAAACTACATTCAGTTTGATGCTAGCTATTTAAAGATCGCCATTAAACAAGATAAAAAATCATGGCATCAGTTTATTCAGCATACGCCCTATAATTTACTGGTGCGCTTTAAAAACCCCAATGCCTTAAGCCACCAAATTCGTAAGCACTTTTCGCAGATGCCGGCTTCTGAATGGGCTGAACTGCCTGAACTGGCACAGCTGTTTAATATGTCTGAAGCCACCATGCAGCGGCGCCTCAAGCAGGAAGGCATCAATTTTCAGCAGCTGAAAAATGAAATACGGCGTGATTTGGCCATCAACTTGCTCGAGCAAACTGCGCTCAGCTTGCAAGACATCAGTGGGCAGCTGAATTTTCACGATGCCAGCGCTTTTCATCGCGCGTTTAAAAAATGGACGGGGATCAGTCCAGGCGCATATCGGCAAACTAAGAATGATAATCCGCAATAAGTCTAATATTTTTCAAGTCTGGCATTATAACAATAATTTAGCTTTACTAAATAATATCTATATTTCATGCGCTTATGAATACAACAAAAACCGACTGGACGTTCATCTGTAGAGTATTGCCTGCTCAGCCTAAATAGGTTATTTTTCCATCAATTTAAAGCGCTTTGCTTTCTTTAATTTTTATTGTATCTCCACTCCCGTTTAATCACCTTGAAGGGCTTTCCCATGCTTAAGATGATTGATGTACTCGAGCACAGCTTAGTACAAAATTTCTCCGACTCTTTGTTAAGCGATGCTGAACACAATGAGGCGCAATTTCATCAAGAACTGCGTGACATGTCAGATATCGACTTAGCCAATATCATTTCTGTTTTTTTCTTAAATGATCAAGCCGTTGACATTGCGCACGCTTTAGATATCTCTGCAGACTCTTTGCAGCAGATTCAAGCAGGCGCAAACCTGAAAGCAGAAAACTTGATTGATGCAACTGCAAAAATTGCAGCATATTGCTTAGCAGTTGAAACAGACATGCTCAACCGTGTAGAAATTGCAGACTGTCTGCAAGATTATCCAATGTAAACGTCATTTTCAGATTTAAAAAAAGCGGTCTTTAGACCGCTTTTTTATATGCCGCGCTTTTTAAAGCTTCACATTGATGTGCTGCTTTTTCATATTTATAGACTTAGCATTTTAAACGCATTCTATCTTTCAAATAATTCATAAGCATAACAATCGCCAGCACAGCAATACAAAAGAGATAAATATCAAATAATTAAATTTAAAATTTTATGTTTTTACAATTTCATCTTTGGTTATCATTTTTTCTCTTTTGCACCATCCGCTTAGCCCGCGTATTAATTGCGCATTATTTCTTTTATATGCATTTAGGGGCTCAAATGAAATCACTGACTCAAATTTCCGCACTGCTATTTTCCGCGCTTTCTGCAGGCACAGCTGTGGCAGCCATTCCGGCAGAAATCAAACTGGATTATGCCTACTACGCACCCACCAGCTTAGTGGTGAAAGACCAGAAACTTTTAGAAAAAGCCTTGCCTAAAAATGAAATTAAATGGGTATTCAGCCAAGGTTCAAACCGTTCTCTTGAATATTTAAACAGCGGCAGTGTCGACTTTGCCTCCACAGCAGGTTTGGCCGCTGTGCTCAGTAAAGCGAATGGCAGCCCAATTAAAACCGTTTATATTCAAAGCCAGCCCGAATGGACTGCGTTACTTGTCAATAAAAACTCAAATATTAAAAGCCTGAAAGATTTAAAAGGCAAAAAAATTGCAGCGACAAAAGGCACAGATCCATTCCTATTTACTTTACAAGCCTTAGAAACTGCCGGATTGACCAAACGTGATGTTCAACTGGTTCATTTACAGCATCCGGATGGTAAAACAGCGTTAGAACGCGGCCAAGTCGACGCTTGGGCTGGGTTAGATCCACTCATGGCGGCTGCTCAACTGCAGTCGGGCGCAAGACAGCTTTATCGCAATGTGAATTTCAACAGCTATAGTGTACTCAGCGTAAAAGACCAATTTGCAGCTCAAAGCCCCGAAGCTGTAACAGCTGTCATTCAAGCCTATGAACAAGCCCGAAAATGGGCCAAAGCCAACCCTGAAAAACTGGCCGCGCTCTTAGCCAAAGAAGCGAAACTACCGTTAAACGTTGCAAAGCTTCAATTAAGCCGTACCAATTTTGACCAAAATATTCCAACGGCTAAACACATTGCGGCCTTGCAAAAAGCCGGAACCATTTTGACTGAGGAAGATTTGGTCCGTCCAGGCACCAACGTCAATCAAGTTGTTAACCAGCTATTTGATGCAAAGTTTGCGCAAAAAGCAGTGAAGAAATAAGGCTTCCAGCACATAATGACTCATCCCACCGCATTTCAAAAAATTCAGGCCGAATTAGTACAGCACAGCAAGGCGCAATCCTCAGCTTTGCCAAAACTAAAAAGCCTGATCAAGGGGCTCACGCTTCCTGCCGTCTTAATCTTAGTTTGTGAATATCTGGTGCGCGCCGGTTTTATTGAACCCTATTTACTTCCAGCGCCAAGCAGTCTTTGGCTGACACTCACTGAATTAGCCACGGGTGATTTATGGCAACACATTTGGGCCAGCAGCTGGCGTGTATTTGCAGGCTTTGCCATTGGAAGCTTTCTTGCTTTAGTGTTTGCTGTGCTTGTTGGCCTGAATAAGCAAGCTGAAGATTTTTTAGAGCCGAGTTTTTCTGCCATCAAATCTATTCCCAGCCTGGCATGGATTCCGCTTCTTTTGCTTTGGCTCGGGATTGATGAAGCGTCTAAAATCACCCTCATTGCCATTGGTGCTTTTTTTCCTGTTTATACCAACACAGTGGCCGCGATTAAGGGCGTTGACCACAAACTGATAGAAGTCGCACAAGTGTATCGCCTGAAATACTGGCAACGCGTGCAGCAGATTATTTTGCCTGCAGCGGCGCCCGGTATTTTAACGGGCCTCAGGAATGGCCTCAGTTTATCCTGGATGTTTATGATTGCCGCAGAGCTGATTGCCGCGACCCAAGGCATAGGCTATTTACTCAGTGATGGCCGCGAAACTTCACGGCCCGATATTGTGATTTTAGCCATTATTTTATTGGCGGTATTGGGCAAGTTAACCGACAGTTTGATGAAAGCGCTGGAAACATGGGTACTTCGCTGGCGCGATGTCATCAAAAACTAAAGACTCAGACAAAATAAAAGCGCATTGAATGCGCTTTTATTTTGCGTCCACAGCGAGCTTTAATGCGGCCACTGCCCCAACGTTACGCGGTCATTGCCGCCATAATCCTTTACGGTACGCACCTGCTTATAGCCTGCTTGCGTAAAGATATGGCGTACTGCCTCGCCTTGATCATAGCCATGCTCAACAACAACCCAGCCATTAATAGTGAGATGCTTTTTCCCCTGCTGAATGATCTGCTCTAAATCAGCCAAGCCATGATTATCTGCAACTAAAGCGCGTTCAGGCTCTGTTGCCAAATCCTGCATATGCACATCATCTGCATCAATATAGGGCGGATTAGATACAATCACATCAAAAAAAGCGCGGTTCAAAGGCTTATACCAAGAACCGCAAACAAATTTCACATGATTTAAATCATGTCTTTCAGCATTGAACTGAGCGACTTCTAAGGTCGGTCCATAAATATCGGTCGCAGTCACAGACCATTCAGGCCGCTCACTGGCAATCGACAGCGCTACAGCGCCAGTACCTGTACCCAAATCTACAATGCGGGCATCCTCAGGCACATCCAAATGCAGGACGGTTTCGACCAGCACTTCTGTATCTGGCCGCGGCACCAGCGTATCTTTAGTCACTTTTAAATCCAAGGTCCAAAATGGCTGAGACCCCGTGACATAAGCCAAAGGCTCACCACTAGCAATGCGCGCTAAGCCGTCACGGTACTGCTGTTCCTGCTCAGCTGTCAGCGCCTGATCTTTTTTCATCACAAGATCAAAAGAATCAATTTTAGTGATGTGCTCGAGCAGCCATGCATTTTCTTGACGCTCATAGCTTTCAGGTTCACCGCGTAAGGCCAAAGCCTGTGCAATATTCATTTAGCCACCATTCTGCTGTGCAAGCATGGCAAGCTGATCAGCTTGATATTCACGGTGCAAACTGTCCAATAATTCAGTCAAATCACCTTCCATCACCGCTTCCAGCTTGTATAGCGTCAGGTTGATGCGGTGATCCGTCATCCGCCCTTGCGGATAATTATACGTCCTGATACGTTCAGAACGGTCGCCCGAACCCACTAAATCACGGCGCATTTCAGAAGTTGCGGCATCGGCAGCTGCGCGCTTGGCATTTTCTAAACGCGACACCAAAAGCGCCATGGCTTTGGCTTTGTTTTTATGCTGTGAACGCTCGTCCTGACACTCCACCACAGTTCCGGTTGGCAAGTGTGTAATACGCACCGCAGAATCTGTTTTGTTGATGTGCTGACCGCCCGCACCCGATGCGCGGTAGGTATCAATCCGCAGTTCAGATGGATTAATTTCCACACTGGTGTCTACATCTATTTCAGGCAAAATCGCAACCGTACATGCCGAAGTATGCACACGGCCCTGCGATTCTGTTGCAGGCACACGCTGCACCCGGTGCGCGCCGCTTTCAAATTTCAAACGGCCATAAACGCCTTCACCATTAATGAGGCAAATCACTTCTTTATAGCCGCCATGTTCGCCGTCATTTTCAGATAAAATTTCTAAACGCCAGCCCTGAGATTCGGCATACTTGCTGTACATGCGGAATAAATCGCCTGAGAAAATGGCGGCCTCGTCACCGCCCGTTCCGGCGCGGATTTCCAAATAAGCGGAGTTCGCGTCATTGGGGTCTTTGGGAATCATCAGAATATTTAAGTCTGCTTCTAAAGATTCAATCAAAGCTTTATTTTCTTTAATTTCTTCTTGCGCCATTTCCTTAAAATCAGGATCGGACAGCATCGCTTCAGCAGTTTCTATATCTTCTTCCGCTTGTCTGTATTTCCCCCATACTTCTGTGATTTCGCTTAAGTCACTGTGTTCGCGAGAAAGCTGACGGAAACGTTTATTGTCTGAAATCACTTCAGCATCTGCGAGCAAGGCATTTAATTCTTCGTGACGGTCAGACAGCTGATCCAACCGTAAACGCAGCGATTCTTTCATTGTTCAAAATATCTCAATACAGCCTGTTCCAAAGCTTTCACCTGAACAGATCATTCTAAAAATTGCGCTTAGTTTAACGATTCTGTGTTTTAAATGACATCTTTATTGATGCTGTATGGCCAAACTGGAGCAAACTGCAATAAATGCATCCTGCGATTGCAGTGAAACATTGCAAAATTTAAGTTTCATTTCACTTTTCAGCGCAGCAATCAGAAAAATGCGCCAATGCTTTAAAGCACCTAAAAGGCTATTTTCTGCTACTTTCTTTCACAATTTTGTGAATTTGATTGTTTTTAAATCGACTTCTTCACAATTGTTACAAAGCGAAACAATGTGGAAACTAAAGCACAGCAATTCAATCAAGACTCTCCACACTTTCAGAGAATCATCTTGTTACATTGGCCCCATCGTAGAAATGACACAGTCCGCATATATGGACATGGAGTAAAGCATGAAACTGAATGCTATTTTATTAAGTACTGCTTTGGCAGCAACTTCAATGTTTACTGTAAGCGCACATGCTGACAGTACAACTCGCGTAGCAGCTGCAAGTGCTTTAGGCAGTGTAGCAGGTACAGCTATTGGTAAAAACATGGGCGGCAATACTGGCGCAACGATCGGCGCAGCATTAGGCGGCGCGGGCGGCGCAGCAGTAGCAAGTGACCGCCGCAACCGTACAGAATCAGCAATCGGCGGCGCAATTGGCGGCGGCGCGGGCTACACAGTCGGTAAAAGCATGGGCGGCACCAACGGCGGCTATGTCGGTTCAGCGTTAGGCGCAGCGGGCGGCGCAGCTTTAGGCAACAAAATTTCTAAAGACAAGGCCAGCAGCTACAGCAAAAAACATTATAAAAAACATCGCCGTCATTGAGACCGCAACATTAAATGAGCACCTTCGGGTGCTTTTTTATGGCTGATGGACAAATACGCAGCGGCATCATATGCATGCATTCCCGTCCTCAGCATTCAAGCCGGCACAAGGTTTGCAAAATTATGAAGAAAACTCGCAGAAGATTTACACAGCCATTACCAAAGGCTTTATTTTCGCAATAATGCCCTTCACGATGTTTTCTACATTTTTGCTTACAGTTGTATCAAGACAAAGATGATGTGCTCTCAGGAGTTAAAAATGAAAATCAATAAATTAATTTTAGGCGCTGTAATTACCGCCTCTGCATTTACAATGACCACAGCAAATGCAGGCAATACCACAAATACAGCCTTAACTTCTGCATTAGGTGGCGTTGTAGGCGCTGCAGTTGGCAAGCAAATGGGCGGCACAACTGGCGCAATGATTGGTTCAGCAATTGGCGGCGGTGCGGGTGCAGCGGTTTCAGCCGACCGTCGCGACCGCAATGGCGCAATCATCGGCGGCGCTTTAGGCGGCGCTGGCGGCTACACCTTGGGTAAAAATATGGGCGGCACCAATGGCGGTTACATTGGCGCAGCTGCAGGCTCTGCCGGCGGTGCAGTCTTAGGGAAAAAAGTAAGTGAAGACCGCCGCTATGATGATGAACGTTATGACCGCCGCTATAATGACCGCGGCTACCGTTCAAACAACTACCGCTACAATGACCGCAATTACTACAGTAAAGACAATGGCCGTCATTTAGGCCATTATAAAAATGGCAAACACCGTTAATTTACTGTTTAACCGCAAAAAGATGCATCAATTAAAAGCGCCTTCGGGTGCTTTTTTTGCATAGCGCAACTGATTCAGTTTACTGCTGCTCTGTAGCCCTTCAATCCATTTGCACAGCTGCTGTTAGGCTGTGTGCATCCGCTGTGCAACGTATTCATCAAACCGCATTTCCTTGATTCAATCTGCTGCCCTAAAATAAATTTAAATGCTTAAAAATAGAATGTGAATGTTTCCGGCTCTTGCAAAGCAAAAAGGGCAAAAACGCTTAGACTTTCTTCATCACTCCGCAATCAGGCACAGTCAGCCACTGATGATATTAAGAAGCAGACCATACCGCTGTGACAAATAAAACTTAATATCGAGTTATTTCGATATACACAACGCCACTTATATCGTATTATTTCGATATAACCTATTGAGAGAGCTATTATGCGTTCCTTAGAAGAAACAAAATTTTCTATTCTAGAACTTGCGCCAGTCCGAGAAGATAAAAGCATTCAAGATGCCCTACACCATGCACTGCAGCTGGCTCAGCATGCTGAAAAATTAGGCTATGAACGCATCTGGGTCGCAGAGCATCACAATATGGCCGGCATTGCGAGTTCAGCAACTTCTGTATTAATCGGCTATCTTCTGGCGAATACTTCAAAAATTAAAGTCGGTTCAGGCGGCATCATGCTGCCCAATCATGCGCCCTTAGTCGTCGCAGAACAATTTGGCACGCTGGCGACGCTTTATCCAGAACGCACAGAATTAGGACTTGGCCGCGCACCCGGTACAGATCAAGCCACGATGCGCGCTCTGCGCCGCGGCCATCAAGAAACAGAAGATCAGTTCCCGCGTGACGTCGCCGAAATATTGCAGTATTTTAAAGACCCGATGCCAAATCAGCGCATTGTCGCTACGCCGGGGCAAAGCACGCATGTACCAGTCTGGCTGTTAGGTTCAAGCTTATTCAGTGCCCAGCTGGCTGCTCAATTAGGCCTGCCCTATTCTTTTGCATCGCATTTTGCGCCCCGCATGTTAGGGCAAGCCATTCAGCTTTACCGTGACAATTTCACCCCGTCTGAATACTTGGATAAACCGTACGTCTCGATGGGGGTTCCCACCATTATCGCAGAGAGTGATGAAGAGGCTGAATATTTAGCATCTACACCGTATCTGCGCATTTTAAGCATGATTCGCGGCACACGCGGCAAGCTTCAGCCGCCTGTCAGCAACATCAATGAATTGTGGTCGCCTGCCGAAAAGCAATATGTCGATAGTTTCTATGCTGTTGCACAGATTGGCTCGCCAGAAACCGTCAAAAAGGGCTTGAATCAATTATTAACTCAGTTTGATGTAGATGAGTTTATTTTCACTTGCGATATTTATGACACTGAAAAACGCTTGAAAAACTTTGACTATTTAATGGAAATTAAACACCAAGCTGCATAACAGCTTCATCCCATGTTTAAAAGCTCGCTCCCATGCAGCGCTTTTAGACATGATAAAGATTCAGCGCCATTTCAATACCTCAGCGTTGCTTTCCTAAGGCTTTTCCGCATAATGAAATCATAACAACGAAAAACTGAATTAGGAAAAATGCATGAATCAGTATATTAATAAACCCACACCTGCATTTGTGGCGGCCAGCTGGGTGGCCCTGCTGGCTGGCGCCGCTGCCTATTGTATTGGCCTGTTCAATGCCGATATGCTGCTGAATGAAAAAGGCTATTATCTAATTTTAATTCTCTATGGGCTATTTGCATCGGTTTCCCTGCAGAAAATCATCCGCGATAAGCTTGAAGGCACCCACGTCACTCACATCTATTACGGATTGTGCTGGGCATCTGTTGCCATTTGCATTTTTCTTTTGGCCATCGGCTTATTTAATGCCAATTTAGCTTTAAGTGAAAAAGGCTTTTATATTATGGCTTTTTTGCTCAGCCTGTTTGGCGCAGTTGCGGTGCAGAAAAATATCCGGGATATGGAGTATTTGCGGCAGCACAATAAAACTGATCATTTGGAGCTGACAAGCAGCACTTTGCCTGAAAATAAAGAACATTAAAGAAAATAGCAGACAGTCATCACTTATCGCCAATAATGCCAGTTCAAAACAGACTGAATTGCCAATTCACAGCGATGACTGTTCAGACTCAAATCTTTACTTTACCTGCTGGGCTTTCTTCGCTATCAATATATCTGCACATAACTCGAACGATATAAAACGAAAATAGCAGATTATTTTATGGACACATTTCAAAAAGATGCCCCTTGCCCCGTCTTCAAAAACCTGCCGGAAGACTATGCTGAATTTCAAGGTGACTTAATTCAATCAGATGAAATTAAGCAAATGAATTTCATGGGCAAAAATGTCGCAATCATCAATATCGACCAAAATTCAGCATCGCTTCTCTCAGAGCTGTGTGATCAAGCTTCCCAAGTGGCGGTATTTCAAATTCATCCGCATTTTGTTTTGCCGAAATCTGAACGCTTCACACATAAATTAATTCAGCACCCGCTGTTTGCTAAAAATCGCCGCCTTTTTAACAACCGGATCAAAAGCCTGCTCGCATTGCGGTTTTTAGAAGACCAAGTGAAAGACACCTGGCTGAAGCATTTATTGATGCCCAATACCGCCATTCAAAATAAAGTTTTTCTGAAGGCTGATCTTTACTATGCTTCACTGCAGCGCGCCAACTGCACGCTGGTCACATGGCCTATTGTGAAAATTCACAGCCATGGCATTCAGGCAGTAACCGGCCATATCTATGCTTGTGACTGCATTATTTATAATTCAAATGAAAAGATGTAATGACAAAAGAATTGCGCAAGCAATTCTCCTTATTGCCGAAAAAGAAATTTTGGATACTGCGCTGAATGCAGAAAACCTTTCTGTTTATCCATTTACATAAAGCCTACCTCTAAATTTGCTGAAGCAATATTCTTTAGGTGCAATATTTGAGCAATAAAATAGTATTTATATAAAAAATGGGTGAAATGAGGGTATTTTTTTACAACATACTCATACTATTTACATATGAGCAGATAGCTTATTTTTATAATAAATGAGCTGCATTGCGCAGCCCATTTATCCTGATCAAGCTCAACCGATGCGGCGCTTCAAGCCAGTCATTTGAAGGACGCGGGTCGAAATTTCCTCAATTGACATCTCAGAAACGTTCAAATATTTAATGCCTTCTGAAATATAAATGCCTTCAATAGCGCGCAATTCCATCTGGCATTGATTAAAGCTTGCATAGCGGCTGTTGGCTTTTCGCTCACTGCGAATGGCAACTAAACGCTCAGCATCAATCATTAAGCCAAAAAGCTTTTGTTTATGCGGGCGCAGTACTGCTGGCAAGCGGTTATCGTCTAAATCTTCCTCAGTCAGCGGATAGTTTGCTACGCGAATGCCAAATTGTAATGACAAGTAGATGGAAGTTGGTGTTTTGCCTGAACGCGACACCCCAATCAGAATCAAATCTGCCTTGTCATAATGGCGTGTACGCGCGCCATCATCATTATCCAAAGCAAAATGCACCGCATCAATACGCGCCTTATAAGACTCAGAATCCGTCACTGCATGGGTCTGCCCGACTAAAGTTGTAGGCGATGTCCCCAGCTCATCTGACAGCTTACTAATAAGCCCTTCAAATACATCAAGATTTACAGCATCAGCAGTATTAATAATATCGCGCACATAGGGGTCAACCAAAGTATCAAACACCAGCGGTTTCTGACCGTCTTTTTGGGCCCGCTGATTGATTTCTGCAACCACATTCATTGCGGCCTCTTCCGAGGTAATATAAGGGATAATATGAATGTCAAAATCAACATGCGGAAACTGCGCCAGCAGTGAGTGTCCAAGGGTTTCAGCCGTAATGGCCGTACCGTCGGAAATAAAAAAAACACTCCGCTGAATCTGGTTACCTTCTGACATTAAAAATCTCCTCAATTATTTGTCTAAGTGCTATATAATCTTTATAGTGAACCATCTTACATGACTATCACTTAGTTGAATCAAAATGCTAAGTTTTTTGTTATAATTTCATGCCAAGATAGTGATTAATACTGCAAAAGTGGAGTAACAACTTTGGAAGCGCGCGTAATCGGTCTAGAAAAATTAGGGAAACACGACGTAGAACTCGTGGGCGGCAAAAACTCATCGCTCGGTGAAATGATCAGCCATTTAGCAAATGCTGGTGTTTCCGTACCGGGCGGTTTTGCTACTACCGCTGACGCTTATCGTGAATTTCTCGAGAAAAGCGGCCTAAACGCTAAAATTAATGCAGAGCTTGCTGCGCTTGACGTTGATGACGTAAATGCTCTTGCTGAAACTGGCGCTAAAATTCGTCAATGGATTGTAGACTCTCCGCTTACCCCTGAGCTAGAAAATGAAGTTCGTGATGCTTTTGCAGAACTTTCTAACGGCAACCCTGAAATCGCGGTTGCCGTTCGTTCATCAGCAACTGCAGAAGATTTGCCAGATGCATCTTTTGCGGGACAGCAGGAAACCTTCTTAAACATCCGCGGTATCGACAATGTCCTAATCGCAATTAAAGAAGTTTTTGCTTCGCTTTATAATGACCGCGCCATCTCTTACCGCGTACACCAAAACTTTGCGCATGACGTTGTAGCATTGTCTGCAGGCATTCAGCGCATGGTTCGCTCTGAAACCGGCGCTGCAGGCGTAATGTTCACCCTGGATACAGAATCAGGCTTCCGTGATGCTGTATTCATCACCGCTTCTTACGGCTTGGGTGAAATGGTTGTTCAAGGCGCAGTAAACCCTGATGAATTTTATATTTCTAAACCGCTTTTGAAAAATGGCAAGCACGCGATCCTTCGCCGCAACTTAGGCTCTAAACACCAAAAAATGATTTACGGTGAAGAAGGCGCTGCAGGCAAGTCAGTTGTTGTTGTCGATGTAGACAAAGCAGACCGCCAGCAATTCGCATTAAATGATCATGAACTTCAAGAACTTGCTAAACAAGCGCTGATCATTGAAGAACACTATCAAGCGCCGATGGATATCGAATGGGCGAAAGACGGTGATGACGGTCAAATCTATATCGTTCAAGCGCGTCCAGAAACAGTAAAAAGCCGTGAAAACGTTGGCACAATGGAACGTTACCTGCTGAAACAAAAAGGCACTGTAATCTGCGAAGGCCGTTCGATCGGTCAACGTATCGGTTCGGGTAAAGTACGTATCGTGACGTCTATTAAAGAAATGGACAAAGTACAAGACGGCGACGTGCTTGTATCTGACATGACTGACCCTGACTGGGAACCAGTAATGAAACGTGCCGCTGCAATCGTTACTAACCGTGGCGGCCGTACGTGCCACGCAGCGATTATTGCGCGTGAATTGGGTGTTCCAGCAATCGTAGGTTGCGGCAATGCAACTGAAGTGCTTGTAGACGGTCAAGAAGTGACTGTTTCATGTGCTGAAGGCGATACAGGATTCATCTATGAAGGTGCTTTAGATTTCGAAATCCAAAAGAACTCTATCGAATCTATGCCTAAGCTTCCGTTCAAAATCATGATGAACGTCGGCAACCCTGACCGCGCATTTGACTTTGCTCAAATTCCGAACGAAGGTATTGGCCTAGCGCGCTTAGAATTCATCATCAACCGCATGATTGGTGTGCATCCTAAAGCGCTTCTTAACATCGACAGCCTTCCGCGTGAAACCCGCGCAGCAGTGATGGCGCGTACAGCTGGCTATTCTTCTCCAATCGAATTCTATGTAGAAAAATTGGTTGAAGGTATTTCTACTCTTGCTGCTG
Organism: Acinetobacter bouvetii DSM 14964 = CIP 107468; assembly: GCF_000368865.1. Classification (GTDB taxonomy): domain Bacteria; phylum Pseudomonadota; class Gammaproteobacteria; order Pseudomonadales; family Moraxellaceae; genus Acinetobacter; species Acinetobacter bouvetii. Next base: position 783,669 of record NZ_KB849726.1, on the reverse strand, counting down.
CATTTGCAGACAAGCCAGTGATTGTGCGCATGTCTGATTTCAAGTCTAACGAATATGCAAACTTGATTGGCGGCAAACTGTACGAGCCGGAAGAAGAAAACCCAATGTTAGGCTTCCGTGGCGCTAGCCGTTACGTGTCTGACAACTTCCGTGACTGCTTTGAACTTGAATGCCGCGCATTGAAAAAAGCGCGTGACGAAATGGGCTTAACCAACATTCAAATCATGATTCCATTTGTCCGTACAGTTTCAGAAGCGAAACGTGTTATTGAGCTGTTGGCATTGAACGGCCTTAAGCGCGGTGAAAACGGCCTTAAAGTCATCATGATGTGCGAATTGCCAACGAATGCTTTGTTGGCTGAACAGTTCCTTGAGCACTTCGACGGTTTCTCTATCGGCTCTAACGACTTGACTCAGTTAACATTGGGTCTTGACCGTGACTCTGGTATTGTTTCCCACCTGTTTGATGAGCGTGATGCGGCAGTAAAAGCATTGCTTTCCATGGCGATTCACGCATGCCGTAAAGCAGGCAAATATGTCGGCATTTGCGGTCAAGGCCCTTCAGACCATCCAGACCTTGCAAAATGGCTGATGGAGCAAGGCATTGAATCTGTTTCACTGAATCCAGACTCAGTTTTAGAAACATGGTTCTTCCTCTCTGAAGAAAAAGCTCAACAAGCTTAACAATCTGTGTTAAAAAAAGACCCACATGTGGGTCTTTTTTTTCATCTATACTTTTTATATACGTTTTTGAGATTTTAGTTTTATGCAAATTTACTTGGCGCGAAATAATCAACAAGCCGGTCCATACAGCCTCGAGCAAGTCAATCAGATGCTTGCCGACCAGCAGGTTCTACTGACAGATCTGGCCTGGCACCAAGGCATGACTGAATGGAAAGCTTTAGGTGAACTCACTCAAGGTAAAACCGTATACCGACCTGAAGGCTACATCGCACCAGCCAGCGAGCAAAACTCATCTGCTCAAAGCAGTCAGCAAATGCGCAGTCCTGAAAAACAGGCTCCTCAGCAGGTGCTGGCCTCCATCCCTAGCCGTGTTTTGGCCAAAATCGCCGATTTACTGCTTTGGGTACCCGCCACATACATTCTGACTGGTTTCTTTTCTAAAGAAGAAGCGCAGCAATTCAATGCATTAAATGTTCAATTTATGGACGCAGTGTTTGGCACAGCAGCCAATCCGGTTTTGGCGCAAGAACTGCAAACCAAAATGATTGAGATGTTTTCACAGCAAGCCTGGATTGCAATGGGCGCATACATTTTTATTATGCTCGCCGTACAAGCCTTTCTGATTGCAAAAACAGGGCAATCCATCGGGAAAAAGCTGACTAAAATTAAGATTGTCGATGCCGAAACCGGTGAAAAAACCTCGCTGATGCGCGCATTTACACTGCGCAGCGTACTGTTCATTTTCTTGAATTTTGTTTTTTTATTCATTGCAATTATTGATCTGGCCTTTGGACTTGGCGCAAAGCGTCAAACTTTGCACGACAGAATCGCTAAAACCAAGGTTATAAAACAATAATTTAATGAAATTCAAAAGGGATGATTTTTTCATCCCTTTTTTTCCAGCATATTGAAATTAAAATAAAATTCTTATAATAAATCTGCAATTCCGACCAGTAAAATCGGTTTTTATAACAGTGATTTAAAGCATCTTTATGTATAGCTTAGTTGAATGATATGAGGCATAATGCCCTACAACGTAGCGGTGTCTCATGATTGAGAAGGATTTTCTATGTCTAAAAGAAAAGTTCTTAATCATGCGACACTATAATCGCTATCCCATAATTTAATTAGGGAATGGGACTCTTCACCGAGGTTGTAAAATGAGACAAACAATTTTAGCTGTATTGTCTTTATCTGCGATGGCTGCACTCTTGACTGGGTGTGGCGGTGATATGGTACTTCTAAACTCAAAAGGTCCAGTCGCACAAGGTCAATCAGACCTCATGATGACTGCGATCTATTTAATGCTTCTAGTGGTGATTCCATCAGCACTTATGGCAGTTTGGTTTGGCTGGAAATATCGCGCGTCGAATAAAGATGCAGACTATAAACCTACATGGGCACACTCTACTGCGATTGAAGTTGTAGTATGGGGCATCCCTGTAATCATTATTGGTATTTTAGCTTGGTTAACTTGGTGGGGTTCCCACAAGTATGACCCATACCGCCCAATCGAGTCAGACAAGGCTCCTTTGACTGTTCAAGTTATTGCTGAACAATTCAAATGGATCTTTATCTACCCAGAACAGAACATTGCGACTGTTAACGAATTACGCTTCCCAGAAAAAACTCCGGTTAGCCTTCGTTTAACATCTAACTTCACAATGAACTCGTTCTTTATCCCTGCATTGTCTGGTCAGATTTATGCAATGGCGGGTATGCAGACTCACCTGAACTTCTTAGCAAATGAAACTAGCCCAGCCGAAGGCTACCGCGGTTTCTCTTCTAACTATTCAGGCTATGGCTTCTCACAAATGCGCTTCCGCGCTCACTCTGTGACAGATGCTCAGTTCGCTGAATGGGTGAATGCAGTTAAGGCTGGTAACGGTACTTCAATTAACCCTGAAGCAGTTCAAAAAACTGTTTTAGACCAAGCTGAATTTGCAACCTTACGTGATGGCAACCGCTCTAAGCATCAAATTGAAGCGATGCTTGCACACGCTGAAACTGACAAGCAAAAAGAAGCAGCTGCTCTAGCTGAAGCAGAAGGTCCTTATCCTACTAAGCCACACCCTGTGACTTATTACTCTTCAGTAGAACCTAAATTGTTCGAATCTGTGATTAACAAATACATGAGCAACTACCATGGCGCTGATCATTCAGCTGCCGGTCATGAAGCTGCTGCTTCAGAAGCTCATGCAAATGCTGGTCATGCGACTGCTTCTGTAGGGGAATAAGACATGAGCTTATTAGGTAAGTTAGGTCCAGATGCAATTCCACACGATCCAATCGTGCTGGTTACTGTTGCAATGATGGTCCTAGGCGGTATCGCAGTTTTTGCGGGTATCACCTACTTCAAAAAATGGAACTACCTGTGGACTGAATGGTTCACGTCTGTAGACCATAAAAAAATCGGTATCATGTATATCTTCGTATCTATTGTCATGCTGGTGCGTGGCTTTGCTGATGCGATCATGATGCGTCTTCAGCTGTTCCTTGCAAAAGGCGGCGGCGAAGGCTATTTACACCCAGAACATTACGACCAAATCTTCACTGCCCATGGCGTGATCATGATTTTCTTCGTAGCAATGGGTCTGGTTGTCGGCTTAATGAACGTTGCTGTACCGCTTCAAATCGGTGCGCGTGACGTAGCCTTCCCATTATTGAACTCTTTAAGCTTCTGGCTGTTTGCTGGCGCTGCAGGTTTGATGATGGCCTCTCTTGCAATTGGTGAATTCGCTGCGACAGGCTGGATGGCTTACCCTCCACTGTCAGGCATTGAATACTCTCCAGGCGTAGGCGTGGACTACTATATTTGGGCACTTCAGATTTCTGGCCTAGGTACACTTTTAACGGGTGTTAACTTCTTTGTTACCATCATTAAAATGCGTGCGCCTGGCATGAAGCTTATGGACATGCCTATTTTCACTTGGACTGCACTTTGTACAGCTGTACTGATCATCGCTGCCTTCCCTGTGTTGACTGCAACTATTGCAATGCTTTCACTTGACCGTTACTTCGGTTTCCATTTCTTCACAAACGACATGGGCGGAAGTCCAATGCTGTATGTGAACTTGATTTGGACTTGGGGCCACCCAGAAGTATACATTCTTGTATTGCCTGCTTTCGGCATTTACTCAGAAGTTACATCTACATTTGCCCGCAAAACTTTGTTTGGCTACAAATCAATGGTGTATGCAACTATCGCAATCACAGTATTGTCATTCGTTGTATGGGTTCACCACTTCTTTACCATGGGTGCTGGCGCCAACGTTAACGCGTTCTTCGGCATCATGACCATGATCATTGCGATCCCGACTGGTGTGAAAATCTTCTCTTGGTTATTCACCATGTACAAGGGCCGCATCACCTTTACAACTCCAATGCTTTGGACACTTGGCTTCCTTGTGACTTTCGGTATTGGCGGTTTAACAGGCGTGTTGATGGCAGTTCCGCCAGCGGACTTCCTGGTGCACAACTCTTTATTCCTTATCGCTCACTTCCATAACGTAATTATCGGCGGTGTAGTGTTCGCAATGTTTGCGGGCATCATTTTCTACTGGCCTAAAATGTTCGGCTGGAAGCTGAATGAAGCTTGGGGTAAAGCATCGTTCTGGTTCTGGTTCTTCGGTTTCTACTTTGCATTCATGCCGCTTTATATCCTTGGCTTCATGGGTATGACTCGCCGTTTGAATACATATGACAACCCTGAATGGGATCCGTACTTGGCAATCGCGTTCTTCGGTTCTGTCCTTGTTGCTATCGGTATCTTCTGTTTTGTTATGCAAATCGTTGTCGGCTTCCTTCAACGCAATGACAATATGGACCTTACTGGTGACCCATGGGATGGCCGTGTACTTGAATGGTCTACTTCGTCTCCTGCTCCGTTCTATAACTTTGCTTATGTTCCTAAGATCAATGGTATTGATACTTTCTGGACTGACAAAGAAAACGGCATCGCATATGCGAAACCAACCAAGTATGAAGACATTCACATGCCAACAAACCGTGCTGCGGGCTTTGTAATTGCAATGTTTATTACAGTTATGGGCTTTGCTTTAATCTGGCACATTTGGTGGTTAGTGGCGATCACTTTCGTTGCAGCGATCATCAGCTTCATTGTTTCTTCTTTCACCAAGAAAGTGGATTACTATGTTCCAGCTGCTGAAGTTGAACGCATCGAAAATGAACGCTATGCGATCCTTGAAAAACACTTGAAGAAGGATTAAGACGATGGCTGAAGTACTTCATCACGACAACCACGGACACGATGATCATCATCACCATGATGATACAGACATCACTGTCTTTGGTTTCTGGACTTACTTGATGAGTGACTTGATCCTATTCGGTACACTCTTCATCGCATTCGCTGTATTAAGCAGCCACGTTCCAATGGGAACTCCAAGTGCAAAAGAATTGTTTGGCGAATCTTTAAGCTTCGTTTTAACTGAAACTTTTGCCCTGTTGATTTCTTCTGTAACGTTCGGCTTTGCTGTTCTTGCTGCATACAAGAAAAACGTTGGCCAAGTTCTGACTTGGTTAGCGATTACTTGGGTATTCGGTGCTGCCTTCATCGGCATGGAGCTTTATGAGTTCAATCACCTTGTACACGAAGGTTATGGTCCAAGCACCAGCGCGTTCTTATCATCGTTCTTTACTCTAGTAGGTACGCATGGTATTCACGTAACATCTGGTTTGGTATGGATGCTTGTGTTGATGTTCCAAATCAAGAAAAATGGTTTGACACTTCCAAACACTCGCCGTCTTGCTTGCCTAAGCTTGTTCTGGCACTTCCTAGACATCGTTTGGATCTGTGTATTCAGCGTAGTTTACTTAATGGGAGTTCTATAATGAGTCACGATCATAACTCAGCTGGCGCAGCGCACGGCAACACTAAACAGTATACTATCGGTTTCATCCTGTCAGTTGTTCTAACCATTATCCCTTTCGGTATGGTTATGGCTGGCGGATTTGGCCGCGGTCTGCTGGTTACTGTGATTGCAATTACAGCTGTAGCTCAGATCCTTGTGCAGTTAATTTACTTCCTGCACATGAACTCTTCATCAGAACAGCGCTGGAACGTTATTGCATTCGTGTATACGATTCTAACCGTTGCTATTCTGCTTGTAGGTTCTGTTTGGATTATGAACTACTTGCACTACAACATGATGATCTAAACTGGTCATCATGCTGAAAAAGTATTTATTCCTGACTAAGCCAGGAATTCTCTTTGGTAACTTCGTTACCACTCTGGGCGGCTTCTTTTTAGCCGCTCAGGGGTCTGTAGATTTCCTCCTCCTTCTCATCACCCTGCTTGGTACAACATTAGTTGTCGCTTCTGGCTGTGTCGTCAATAACGTCATTGATCAAGATATTGATCAAAAGATGGAACGGACGATGAACCGCGCATTGGTCAAAAAAACCATCAGCTCTTCCGTTGCTCTGGCATTTTCTGCTGCGCTTGGAATTGCAGGATTTTCCCTGCTGTGGTTCTTTGTCAATGCCTATGCTTTTGGCTTTGCTGTACTTGGTTTTGTGGTTTATGTTATTTTTTATAGTCTTTGGAGCAAACGCACTTCCATTCACCAAACCGTGATTGGCAGTATTTCTGGAGCAAGCCCTCCTGTGATTGGCTACACTGCTGTTTCAAATGAGTTTGATGTTGCCGCGCTGCTGATTTTCTTAGCATATGCGCTTTGGCAAATGCCGCATTCATGGGGAATTGCCGTCTACCGTTTTGATGACTATAAAAATGCCGGCATTCCAATTTTGCCTGTAGCGCGTTCAATTTTCCGCACGAAAGTTGAAAGCTTGATTTATGTCTTGCTGTTCGCTGCCGTGTTAAATGGTTTGTATTGTTTTGGCTATACCAATATGTTTTTCTTAATCACCTTTAACGCTTTATGCGCATATTGGGTGTATTTATCAATTATTGGATTTAAAGCTGAAAACGATCAGGTTTGGGCGAAAAGCTATTTCTTATATTCAGTCATTTTAATTACTGCATTAAGTTTCAGCTTCAGTTTCAGTTACGTCTCACCTGCTCCGCATTTGCCGCTGTTTTAAAAAAGATAGAGTTCTCTCTATCTTTTTTATTTCCGCTTCACATTCTTTAATTTACAAGCAACACTTGCTAAGATTGCGCGCACAATAATAAGACCGCGCACATCATGAAAAATTATTTCCAATGGCCTAAAACTTTAGTTGCCGCAACCCTGCTGCCACTCAATTTTGGCTTTAGCGCCACAAGCTTTGCAGGTATAGATGTTTCTTGCTATCCATCGACTAACATTCAAACCAATGCCTATACAGCCTGTGACAATTTGCCTGCGCTCACGCCCGCCAATGACAACCAAACCAATATGCTTCTACTCCTAAGCGATATGGGATTGGCTAAATTGAATTTTAATCAGCCAGATAGTCCGCTTTGGGAAACTGAATATAGCAATGTACCATTTGCGGCTAAAACATTGTTTAATAGCGCAGCCAATAAACGACCGAATGCCCGATTAAAGCCAAACAATAAAAAAACACCCTACCAAGAACATTGCAGCAGTCTAGACAATGGTGCGGATCAATTTAGCCAGCAGGTGAAAGCCGACAAAAATCTCAGCAAAGCGGAAAAAGATTTACTGATTCAAGAAAGACAAAATATCTCGGCCTGTGACCGTGATCTTGCCCTTATCCAAGTCAATCCGAACTGGTCTATACAAGCACGTCAGTATGCGTCTTATTTAAATGCAACCATTGCCTTTTATAATAGTAACTTTTCCACAGCCACTAAAATTTACTCAGTTTTAACTACGGTTGATCAGCCTTGGATCAAAGAAACATCGCAATATATGCTGATCCGCAGCAGCCTCAATGACAGCTATCAGTCGGGTGTCGGTGAATATGGCGACTTAAAAATCAATAAAGTAGATCAGACTTTACTCAAAAACACCTATGAGCATATCACTGCCTACTTCAAACGCTTTCCTGAGGGAAAATATGCGGCAAGCGCACGCGGTTTATTGCGTCGTTGTTATTGGCTAAGCGGAAATACCGAACTCCTGACCAACGAACTCGCATGGCAAATCAATCATCCTGATTCCAAATACTATAATTTAGAGCTCGATAATCTAGCCTTTGAAATGGATCGCCATGTTTTTCAAAGCCGCTCATTCAGTGCAAAAAATCTAAAAGATCCCTTCTTTCTGGCCATTTCAGATTTAATGCACATGCGTCAGGCAACATCGACAGAGGATAAAGTCTTAAGCTGGCCTGAACTCGACACTCAAAAAACACTATTTAAGAGTCAGCCAGAACTGTTCCAATACCTGCAAGCCAATCACTTATTCTTTGTGCAGAACAAGCCAGCCGAAGCTTTAAAATACTTACCAGAACATTTCTCTAATTCAATTAATAGTTACCTTCAACTCAGCCAAATATTGTTAAAAGGTCGTATTTTAGAAAAACTCGGACAAACTCATAATGCGCAGCAGTATTGGGAAGGTTGGCTGAGTCGATCAAAGTCCATCGAACAGCGTGGCTTATTTGAGCTGATGCTATATCCACATTATGCCCAACAGCAAAATGCCAGCGCCTTTATCAGTTCAGATGCTAAAATCAAACAAGCTTCATTGCAAAAAAGCTTTATTGAAAATGAAGCCAATGAAAAAAGCTTAATGCAAATTGTCCAGAGCAAAGCATCAAATACAGATCAAAAAAATTTAGCTTTATATAAAACTTTGCAAAAGTCATTGGTACATCAAAACTTTAAACTGTTTAATCAAGCCTTTATACTACTGCCACAAGATGCCGCGAAGTATAAATATGACTCAGAAACATATCAAAACTATAAAAATCAACCGCCCCTTAGTGATTTCATTTGGGCAGGAACAAAAATCACGCCACAAATGCAATGCCCTGACTTATTCAATCTGACTCGAAAACTTGAAAATTCACCTCAAGATTTAAAGCTCCAGCTTTGTTTGGGCGAATACGCACGCTCGACTCAAGGCTACAACATAAGCTATGTCACCGCTTTAGAAAAAGAAACTTCCAGTTTCCATGGTACAATTTTTGCCCGTGGCCAAGTGTATAAAGACATCATCAAATCCAGTTCTGTACCCGATTTAAAAGCTTATGCGCTTTATCGCTCAATCATGTGTTATTCACCAAGCGGGATGAATGACTGTCAGGATGCAGAGGTTGAAAAATCCACCCGTAAACAATGGTTCGACCACATTAAACGCGACTATCCAAGTACCTCTTGGGCACAATCTTTAAAGTATTACTGGTAAGACGTATATGTTGAAGCAGATTTTTACAGTTGTTATGACGTTGATCTGTATGCTGAGCATCATAGCTTGTCAGCCGAGTCTGTCAGCTTCAACATCTGGTCGGGTAGATGCCGAAGACTATGATGCATTTTGGATTTGGGGCAATATTTCATCAGCCCCTTACCTCAAAGCGGCTAAAGAAATTTATGTTTTACAAGGTGAAATCCGTTTAGATTCCCAAACACATCACTCTAAGCTTATACCGCAAGGCGTCAGCGTCTTAACAATTCCTCAGCAAAAGGTGTGGCTGGTTTTTCGTAATTATCATTTAGACTGGCAAGGTCAAGAGCTTACACAAATTTTAAACCGTATTCAGCAATGGGAAAAAAAAGGCAATCATCTTCAAGGCATACTAATTGATTTTGATGCCAAAACACAAAATCTTCACGCTTACGCCCTGTTTCTAGCTCAATTAAGACAGCAGCTTCCTGCAAAATACAAACTCAGCATCACCGGCTTGATGGACTGGAGCAATATGCAGGATGCCAAAACGCTTCTATTATTCCGCAATAATATTAATGAAATGATCATTCAAACTTATCAAGGCTCAACAACCATCCCGAATTATGAAGCCTATCTGCATAAAATTTCCAAACTGAAGCTGCCGTATAAAATTGGCGTAGTACAGCGCGGAGAATGGAACCCCGTGCTTAATTTTTCTGCAGATCCGAATTTTAAAGGCTATGTGGTTTTTCTTTTACGCAACCCATCTACACCGTAAATACCATTAAAAAATAGGGGGCTTTTTAAATGAATGCCTTGTATTTATACCCTAAACGCTCTAAAATTCACGCTTCGCAAATATTGCGGCACAACTCCGGTTGTGACTCCTTGCCCTTAATAATTACGTTATGGGCTGTATAATCCGTAAGGAGCTGACAATGCGTCATTACGAAATCGTACTTTTAGTACACCCAGATCAAAGCGATCAAGTGGTTGGTATGGTAGAACGCTATATCTCTCACATCAAAGATGCTGAAGGTCAAATTCACCGTCTTGAAGATTGGGGCCGCCGTCAATTGGCTTACCCAATTAACAAAATTCATAAAGCGCACTACATTTTAATGAACGTTGAATGTGGTCAAACTACGCTTGATGAGCTTGAAGAATTGTTCCGTTACAACGATGCAATCATTCGCAGCTTAATCATCCGTCGTGAAAACGCTATCACTGAAGAGTCACTATTGGCTAAGAGTGCTGAAGAAAAACGTGCGCGTAAAGCTCAACGTGAAGAAGCACAACAAGCTCAAGACTCTGCTGAAGCATAAGGAGAACATAACATGGCACGTTTCTACCGTCGTCGCAAGTTCTGCCGCTTTACAGCTGAGAACGTTACATATATCGACTACAAAGATATCGACACTTTAAAACAGTACATCACTGAAAACGGCAAGATTGTTCCTAGCCGTATTACAGGTACTAAAGCTCGTTACCAACGTCAATTAGCGCTTGCTATCAAACAAGCTCGCTACTTGTCTTTGATCCCTTACACTGACAATCATAAGTGAGGTTGAGCTGTGGATATTATCTTATTACAACGCATTAAAAACCTTGGTAAATTAGGCGATAAAGTTTCAGTTAAAGCTGGTTACGGCCGCAACTACCTTATCCCTCAAGGTCAAGCAGTAGCCGCTACTGAAGCTAACACTGCTGCTTTTGAAGCTCGCCGCGCTGAACTTGAGAAAGCTGAAGCTGATGTTTTAGCTGCTGCTCAAGCACGTGCTAGCCAATTAGATGAAGTTAACATCGTAATCACTGCGAAAGCTGGTGACGAAGGTAAACTATTCGGTTCTATCGGTACTCGTGACATCGCTGACGCGTTAACTAATGCTGGTCTAGCTGTAGACCGCGCAGAAGTTCGTTTGCCAAATGGTGCGCTTCGCAACACTGGTGAATTCAACATCGTAATCCAATTGCATCATGATGTTGCTGCTGAAGTTCTCGTTACTATCGTAGCTGAGTAATTTTCTGCAAAAAAAAGAGCATGCTTTTGCATGCTCTTTTTTTATCTTTAATTTTTGCATATTTTTCATTGAAAACCGTTCAGCTTGATGCTGAGCTTCATCATTCATTTCTGCTTGAGCGAAAATATCTATTCGCATTTCAACCTCAATAGCGGGTATGATTTGCCTTGCAATGATGATTGAAATTACGTTTCCATACCCCATTTTCATTTAAGCACTGACTGTATCAAAAATCAGGGATTTATATGTCACAGGCGATTGCCAGCACAAAAGCGGAACCCAAAAATAGCGAATCTGGCCAGCTGAAAGAGTTCCGCACGCCTCCGCATAACCTTGCAATCGAACAGGCGGTATTGGCAGCCTTAATGACCGTTGCTGAGTCATTCGAACAAGTCGGCGATGTACTGACAGAAAATGATTTTTATGCCACACGCCATAAATATATCTTCCGCGCGATTGATCAGCTTTCTAAAGACAGCTCGCCTTATGATGCCGTTTTGGTGCATGACTGGCTGACCAAGCAAAACCTGCTGGATGCCATTGGCGGTGAGGAATACCTCATGCAGCTGATGTCCGACTCCCCTTCAAGTTTCTACAACTTAGAAACCTATGCCAATAAAATTAAAGAATTTTCTACTTTAAGAAGCATGATTAAAGTCAGCTCAGAAATTCTGCAGAATGCCTACGACACCAAAGGCCGCACAGTCAGTGAAATTTTAGATCTGGCCGAAACCAATATTTTTTCCATTGCTGAGCAGCATAACAATAACGCGAAAGCGCAAGGCCCAAAACCCATCAACAGCGTTGTCGCTGATGTATTTGATAAATTAAATGAACTGTCTCAAATGGAAGGCAGCATCACCGGTTTAACCACCGGCTTTGTAGAGCTGGATAATAAGACCTCAGGCATGCAGGCTGGTGACTTGATTATTGTCGCTGCCCGTCCATCGATGGGTAAAACCACCTTTGCCATGAATTTGGTTGAAAGCGTGCTGTTTAATAATAATTTGCCCGCACTGGTTTATTCGATGGAAATGCCGGCAGACTCTATTGCCATGCGTTTGATCTCTTCTTTTGGCCGCGTTCATCAAGGCCATCTGCGTGCCGGCAAAATGGATGCGGATGAATGGTCCAAAGTGACCAGCACCATTGTGCATTTGCAGGAAAAAAACCTGTATATTGACGATTCATCCGCCCTGCCGCCGACAGAATTGCGTTCCCGCGCGCGCCGGATTGCCAAAATGCACGGCGGCAAGCTGGGCTGCATCATGGTCGACTACTTGCAATTAATGAAAGTGCCTGGCATGGGCGATAACCGTGTCGGCGAGATTTCGGAAATTTCTCGAAGCCTCAAGGCATTGGCCAAAGAAATGCAATGCCCTGTCATTGCGCTGTCCCAGCTTAACCGTGCGCTGGAAAACCGTCCAAATAAGCGCCCCGTAATGTCGGATTTGCGTGAATCCGGCGCAATCGAGCAGGATGCCGATTTGATCATGTTCATTTACCGTGACGAGGTTTATAACAAAGAATCAAAAGAAGCCGGCACTGCGGAAATCATTATCGGCAAACAGCGTAACGGCCCGATTGGTACTGTCCGTCTAGCCTTTGAAGGCCAATACACCAAATTCAGCAATCTTTCACCTGAGTTTTATGCTCAATACGATGATGAAGAATAAGTCTTCTTCATCACCGCTTTTTCTTCCATGACCCTGCAGGAGTAATTAGGGTGCGCCAAGCAACAGTTTATATTGACAGTGAAGCACTGCAGTATAATTTAAACCGTGTCAAACAACTTGCCCCAACCGCTAAAATCGTAAGTATGGTGAAAGCCAATGCTTATGGACATGGAGTTAAAGACTGCTTAGCAGCCTTAGCCGATTCCGACGCCTTTGGTGTCGCCTGCCTTGAAGAAGCCATCGAAATCCGCGAACAGGGTTATCAGCAGCCCATCACACTGATTGAAGGCATTTTTTCTGATGATGAAATGCAAGCCGCAGTTGATAACAGCATTGAAGTGATCGTGCATCAGCAGCAGCAATTAGATTGGCTTCGCGCTTATAAAGATGCCTACATTGCCAAAGGGCTGAAAGTTTGGGTCAAACTGAACAGCGGCATGAACCGCCTTGGCTTTAAAGTGCCGGAAATCATTGATGTGATTAATTCACTCAAAGCCGAAGGTTTCACTTGCGTTTTAGCCATGCATTTTGCCAATGCCGATGCTGATCACCATCCTCTAAATGACCAGCAGCGCGCGCAATTCCTGCAAGTTAAAGAAGCCTGTGCACCAGTAATGGGCTCTTGCTGCAATTCAGCCGCCATTTACAAATGGCCTGAACTGAATTTTGATTTTGTCCGCCCTGGCATTATGCTGTACGGCGCTTCGCCTTTTGCAGACAAATCCGTCCATGACTTAGATTTAAAGCCAGTCATGACCTTTACTGCCGAAGTGATTGCGCTGAATTCCATTCAGGCCGGTGAATCTGTCGGTTACGGTTCCACTTTCGTCGCTGATAAAGTGATGGATCTTGCCATTGTATCCATTGGTTACGGCGACGGATATCCGCGCGCCTTTCTAAAACAAAACTATGTCGCGGTCAATGGCCAGCCAACCCGAGTGATTGGCCGTGTCGCGATGGATATGATTGCGATTGATGCAACTGGACTAGACTTAAAATTGGGCACTGAAGTTGAACTTTGGGGCAAAAACCGTTTAGTGGATGATGTTGCTGAAGCCAATGGCACGATTGGCTATGAATTGCTGTGCCGCCTGAGTGCACGCCCTTTGCGTAAAACAAAATAATTCATACTTTCCATAAAAAAGCCCAATCCTTGGGCTTTTTATGCTTAAAATTTTCTCACTAATCAACTATTCAAAATAATCGATTGTCGGTACAGGAAGCTCCTGCAGCCCCCGCTTCAGCAAGGCCGACCACTGCTTACTGATATTGGAAAAATAAGGATCTTCTTCATAAATCCGCTTTCCAATCGGCACATGCAAACTGTCTTTATGATAAACCAGCGCATCTAAAGGCAAGCCCACAGATACATTGGAGCGTAGCGTTGAATCAAATGAAATCAAAGCGCAGCGCAAAGCCTCATCCATCGGCATATCATAATGCAGCGCCCGGTCTAAAATCGGTTTGCCATATTTACTTTCACCTATTTGAAAGAATGGCGTATCTGAGGTTGCAGAAATAAAATTCCCTTGCGGATAGACATTATACAGCTGCATGACTGCGCCTTTAATTTGCCCCCCGACCAGCAGACTGCAGTAGTAATTGCTTTGTTCCACGGTATCTGACGTGACATCCGCAATGACTTTACGCAAAGTGTGTCCGACCAGTTCTGCAATTTCAAACATGGTATTTAAACTGTACAAATTCGGTTCTTGCTTGGTTTCCAGCTGATTTTGCAAGTGCCCGATAACGGCCTGTGTCGTCGCTAAATTTCCAGAGGTTTGAATCACAATCATACGCTCGCCCTCTATGCCAAAAGTATAGAGCTTGCGGAAAACGGAAATATGGTCAACCCCAGCATTGGTTCTGGTGTCACTGATAAACACCATTCCATCTTTTAAGCGCAATGCACAGCAATAAGTCATTTCCTATCCTTTCTTCCTAACAGCTGAGTACCTGAACTATAGAATTCATGGACTCAAAGCCTCCTTTTTCACGCACGCCGCGGACTGGCGCGACATCCCAGTAATCCCGCCCGATTGCCACATAAATATGCGAATTGGGTGTAAACAGCTGATTACTGACATCAAAACAATACCACGCATTCTGTAAAAATACTTCTGCCCAGGCATGACTTGCCAGATGCATCGTCTGAGGCACAAACAAATAACCTGACACATAACGGGCGGGCAATCCTAGATATTTGCACATTGCAATAAACACATGGCTATGATCCTGACATACCCCCTGCCTGCAGCTGAATGCCTGAATTGCTGAAGTATTGACCGACGTTGTGTGCGGCATATAGGGAATATAATCCAGTACCGCGCGCGCTAAGCGGATGAGGCATTCATGCCGAAGCGCGGACACATGCGACAAAGCAAATTGCTTCATTTCCTCATTGCATAAGGTGCTTGCTGTCGGCTGCAAAAACAGGTGGGGATTCAGCGAATTCAAAGCGCCAAATTGGCTATCTGGATTCATTTCCACCAGCCCTTGCGCCATGATGGTCATTTGGCTATAAGGCTCCCGTTGCGAGCTGGTCAGCCAAATATTGCTGAACGCATCCTTCTGAGTTCCCTTCTGCCCTGGAATGCTGATATCCCAATGATGCACGCGCTGATGCGTATTCGTCGATGGAATCATCTTAATGTATTGAATGCTACTCTGCACAGGCGCACTGTAGGAATAATGCGTTTGGTGATTCACCATTAACTTCATGCATCCGCCTCAAACATGGTTTGGATGTGGTCGCTAAATTGATACAGCTGCACGCTGCAAGGCGCCGTTTCCAACTCTGACAAGACCTCTATCAAGCCATCCCAGCCAACTGCTGTTAAAGCGGCGGCAAGATGCTTAATTTTATCCATTGTCAGTCGTGCATCTTGATTCAGGCGGAATTGACGGTCTAAATCCTCCACGCATTGCCCTAAACTGAAAAACAGGAAGACCGCCTCCGATTCAGCTGAAAGCACCTCTTGGCAGTCTGCCGCCACATCACAGATATAGCCTGCATTTTCACTTGCATTTTGAATCAGCTTATTCAATTCCGCATAGCCTTGCGCAGACAGGACCCCGCGCAAATCTAAAATATTGTTCTGCGCATACTGAAACTGTGAAATAAAGGAGCTGGACTGCTGCGGGTCTAAAACCAATTCATTCAAAGAACTGGCATCAAATGCCGGCAGGCAAAAGGCATGTGCATAATCACGGGCAGCCTCGTCCTCCTGAAATGGAAAAATGCTGCATAAATACTGTGTGCGTGTTAAATAACGGCCTAGCCAAAAAATATGTTCAGCATTGCTGTTTAATAAAATCATTTCCGCCCCTTGTATGAAGTTCTAAGAATGCAGATTGTCGACAACCCAAGTGTCCTTAATGCCGCCGCCTTGAGAGGAATTCACCACCAGCGAGCCGGCCTGCATGGCTACGCGGGTTAACCCGCCCGGAACAATCTCCGTGCGGTATGGCGAACTCAGCACAAATGGCCGCAAGTCAATATGACGCTCTGCAGCGCCAAAATTTGTCAGCGTAGGGCATACCGACAAATCTAAAGTCGGCTGAGCAATGTAAAGATGCGGCGACGCAAGCACTTTCTCTTTGAAAGACGCAATCTGCTGCCGTGACGCCTGCGGGCCAATCAGCATGCCGTAGCCGCCTGAACCTTGCGCTTCTTTCACGACAAGCTGATCCAAGTGGGCAATCACATAATCAAGGTCCTGCTGCTCGCGGCATTGATAGGTTGGAACATTCTTTAAAATAGGCTGCTCAGCCAAATAAAAGCGGATCATCTTATCGACATAAGGATAAATCGATTTGTCGTCTGCTACGCCAGTCCCGGGTGCATTCGCCAATACAACATTGCGGCTCAAATAGGCGGACATCAGTCCGGCAACCCCAAGTGTGCTGTCTGGCTTAAAGCACAGCGGGTCTAAAAATGCATCGTCTACCCGTCTATAAATTACATCAACCTGCTGCCGGCCTTTGATGGTTTTCACATAAACTTTATCGTTTTCTACAAAAAGGTCACGTGATGTCACCAAGGGTACATCCATTTCCCTTGCCAAAAAGGCATGTTCATAATATGCGCTGTTATAGCGGCCAGGCGTCAGCACTACAATAAAAGAATGATCGCTATAGGCATTTTCCGCCAGCACTTCCTTGAGTAATTTCGGATACTGCTCAATCCCTAGAATTTTGCTTTGCCTGCATAAATCCGGCATTAACTTTTGGCTGATCTTGCGGCTTTCCAGCATATAAGATACGCCGGACGGCGTTCTTAGATTATCCTCCAGCACATAAAACTCACCGCGGTTGTCCCGAATGATATCTATTCCGCTAATTTGACTGTAAATATTTCCTTTCAGCGCATGCTGATACATATGCGGCTGATAAGCCTCATGAGTCAGCACCTGCAATTCAGGCACAATGCCTGCTTTTAAAATATCCTGCTGATGATAAATATCATGTAAAAACAGATTTAAAGCTTTCACGCGCTGGGCGCTGCCCGCTGCAATTGTATTCCATTGCTTTTTTGCAATCACCCGCGGAATTAAATCAAAAGGAATCGTCCGCGCCGCACCCTGCTCATCCCCATAAACAGTAAATGTAATCCCCTCATATAAAAAATGTTCTTTCGCGCGCAAATTCAATTCATTTAATTCATCTATCGTATGCTGAGACAGCCAGTGTTCAATTCGGCTGCAAGCTTCTCCGCAAATTGCCTGATCATCGCGCATTTCATTAAAAAAACTGGATTTTAAATGCTCAAACAGCGCGTATGATTTTGCAGCCGCAGAGTCTTGGGTTAAAGTTAAATCCGCCCCTATACGGCCTGTAGCTGTATCGGCTGCATACACCTCTAATGCAGCGCTGGAAGTTGTATCTTGATTTTCTTTCAGCATACCAACCTCATTCATTGTTCTTAATTGTAAGTTAGATAAAGCAATTAGCATGCCACTCAAACTGGCTGGCGCTTCGTCTATTTATTAATCAAATCAATTTGCGCTGCAAGTGCATTGCTGTACCAACATGTTTCAAAATATAGACCTAAAAATTGATGAAATACTTGCGCTGGATTTATAGATTTCATATTGTGTATAACGACCAATTTTCAAATTACCTGAACGCTTTCATCGACTATGCCCTCACAAGAAAAAGAAACATCTAATAGCCTCTATCGACAGTGGCAAATTCTTTCACGCCTCTCCATCGGAAAATGGATGGGGACCCGTGAATTGCAGGAAATTTTAGTCCGTGAAGGCATCGACATCAGCCTGCGCACTATTCAGCGTGATTTAAATCAAATCTCGCAGCGTTTTCCAATTGAAAGCAGCAAAACGTCGCCTCAGGGCTGGCGCTGGCGTTCTGATGCGCCGATTCAGAGCTTGCCGCACATGACCAGCTCACAGGCCGTCACCTTTATGATGGTGGAAGAGCATTTAAAGCATTTGCTTCCGCCCAGCCTCATTGAAGAAATGAACCCATGGTTTGATTTGGCGCGCCACAGCCTCTCGACACAGAATAATGTCCGCCAATGGATTAACCGTGTCCGGATTGTGCCTGCAACACAACCTTTAATACCGCCGCTGGTAGAAAAAAATGCGCAACAGGCCATTTACGAAGGCTTGCTTCAAGACAAGCAGCTGGAATGCATTTATCAGGGGCGCGGTCCAGCCAGTGAAGAAAAAACTTATATTTTAAACCCGCTGGCATTGGTGCAAAAAGGTGCAATTATTTATTTAGTCTGCACAAGGCATGACAAAACAGACATTCAGACTTTTGCCTTGCACCGTTTTAAATCAGCAAATGTACTGAATTCACGCGCCTTGCACCCTGTTAATTTTGATATTGATGCGTATATTGAATCCGGAGCCTTAGGCTTTCGCGTCGATTTCAGCAAGCCGACAGAAAACGTGCATTTGAAACTGCTGATGAAAGATCAAGAAGCCTATTATTTTGAGGAAACACAGCTCAGCAAAGATCAGATCATAGAAAAGCGTGAAGAGGGCCTTAGCAGTGTCTCTGCCACAGTCCCCTATACTTCACAGCTGGTATGGTGGCTGCGCAGCTTTGGCAACCGAATTCTTCAGATTGAGCCTATAGAGGTCTCAGATGCAGTCCGCCAAATTGAACCTCATTAATATGCAGCTGGAAGAAATGCCGTCCTAGCACTGCAAATGCCTTGATTTGCGCAGCAGAAATAAGAAAAGTCCCAACAGTGCGGGACGATAATTTCTTAGAGTAGTTTTTATGATTTTTTTACAGTGCGCCTTGTGAAATGCAGCAACAGCGCGTGTACCCGCACTGCCGTCTGCATGCTAAGTTCAGCCGCTATGTTCATTGCATGCATCGGCAAGCCAATTCTGCATTGTTATAGCGAATGGATTTTTTCGTCATCTTGGAATCCTCTTAACTATGAAAGTATTTTTAATGTAAGAGATTTTTCTGCGGCTGTGAAATCATAAGATTTGCATTATTTAACAATTTTTTTTATTAGCAGATTAACTCATTTTATCATTCAAATTAACCATAAAGCGCTCGGATCAATTTTTAAGCTAAATGCATGGTTTACCTTGAAAATTGTTGCATTGCGTTAACAAGCGGATGCTTCTGCTTCATTTTTTATCTTGGCGCATTTATAGTCTGATCATCAGCGTCAGAAAGTTAGATAATAATGCCAGATACATCACAAGCTATTCGCCATAAATTGCTGAATACATTTTTTTCCCGCCATTCTATTTGGTTCGCCTGTATTTTTATTGCACTGCTGATCACCACCTTTCATGTGGGCTATCAGCCGCACTATATTTATTATTTCCTCCCTGAAACACTGCTCAATAGCATCTGGGTCATTACAGCACTGCTCAGCCTGCTAGGCTTATACGATGTCCTGCAAAATAAGCATTCAATTTTAAAAAATTACCCCATCATCGGGCATTTCCGCTTTATTTTTGAAGAATTCCGTCCAGAAATCCGTCAATACTTTATCGAATCCGATCAAGATGCCCTGCCATTTTCGCGCATGCAGCGCAGCCTTGTCTATCAGCGCGCAAAAAACGAAAATGCCGACAAGCCCTTTGGCTCAATCATTGATGTGTATCAGGAAGATTACCGCTTCATGACCCACTCAATTACTCCTTGCCCGCCTGCAAACACCGATACTTTCCGCATTACCATTGGCAATTCCCAATGCAGTCAGCCATACAGCGCATCCATCTTTAATATTTCCGCGATGAGTTTCGGAAGTTTAAGCGCCAATGCCATCCGCGCCTTAAACAAGGGCGCCAAGCTGGGCAACTTTTATCATGACACTGGCGAAGGCAGCATCAGCCCTTATCATTTAGAACATGGTGGAGATATCGTCTGGGAACTCGGCAGCGGCTATTTTGGCTGCCGTACCCTCGATGGAAAGTTTGATCCTGTACGTTTCGCAGAACAGGCTAAACTGCCGCAAGTTAAAATGATTGAAATTAAAATGTCGCAAGGCGCGAAACCCGGCCATGGCGGCATTTTGCCTAAAAATAAAATTTCTGCTGAAATTGCAAAAATTCGAGGCGTCAGCCGCGAACATGACTGCATTTCCCCTTCCAGCCATTCCGCCTTCACTACGCCAATTGAAATGATGCACTTTATTCAAAAGCTGCGTGAATTATCCTTAGGCAAACCCGTCGGTTTTAAACTCTGCATTGGCCAGCCTTGGCAATTCATGGGCATTGTTAAAGCCATGCTTGACACCCAGATTGTGCCTGATTTTATTGTTGTCGATGGTTCCGAAGGCGGCACTGGCGCTGCGCCCGTTGAATTGATCAATCATGTCGGTACGCCATTGCGTGAAGGCCTGCTATTTGTACACAATACTTTAGTTGGGGCTGGATTGCGCGATCAAATTAAAATCGGCGCCAGCGGCAAGATTATCAGCGCTTTTGACATCGCCAGCACCATGGCCATCGGCGCAGATTGGGTCAACTCTGCACGCGGCTTCATGTTTGCCGTCGGCTGCATTCAGGCGCAAAGCTGCCACACTAACCAGTGCCCTGTAGGCGTCGCCACACAGGACAAAGACCGCCAAAAAGCCATTGATGTGCCGTCTAAGGCGATGCGGGTCTTTAACTTCCACCGCAACACCATGCATGGCTTATCTGAATTGATAGCCTCTTCGGGACTGAAACACCCTGCCGATATCAAAGCGCATCATTTGGCGCAGCGGATTAACGACCGCGAAATTAAAAACTATGCGCAGCTGCATTTTTGGTTAAAGCCCGGCGAACTGCTGGATTGTGAAAATAAAGATGCCGAGAATTTTTATTTCCGAATGTGGAACTTAGCCTCTGCAGATAAGTTTTGAATCATTATCACCAAGCAATAAAAAGCAGCCGATGGGCTGCTTTTTATTGCTTAACGCCACAGCAGGCATATCAATAATAGCCTTTGCCGCTGTGCGCATGCAAAAATGCAGGAATTAAGCCCGTGAGCGCAGCCCGGATATCCGCCCGTTCATTAATCAGCTGATGAGAGCCTTCTTCCAGCATCAACAGCGTCTGCAAACGGAATTTTCGGCGGATAAACTCAATGTTATAGCGCCAATCCACAGTCTGATCCTGCGCGCCCTGCGCCAGCCATACTGGAATGCGGCAAGCGGGGCGCTCTTCCATCTCCTGCATCCATTTAGACATGGCGAGGATCCAATCCATCCCCATCATTCTCGGCTGCAGCGGATCTTTTAAGCGGACAAAGCGTAAAAATTCAGGGTTATGATTGTTGCGCCTAAAATGGCGCGGCACTTCCCGTTTAATTCTGCGGATAATGCCAAGGCCAACCGAATTATGCCACCAAGCCGTTTTTGCCGGGCGGATTAACGGTGACAGCAGCAGCACACGGTTCACATACGGATTTTTACGGCGTTCCGCAAATTCCAGCAAATGGTGCAGCCAAATAGCGCCTCCCGTACTTTGGCCAATCCCCAGCCAAGGCTGCGGCAATTGATCCGCAAGGCGGACATATTGGTGCACAGCATGCAAGACTTGCTGATAGTGGTCAAAATTTTGAATACTGGCAGGCGAGCCATTGCTTAAGCCATGCCCCGGCAAATCATAGGTCAGTACACTAAAGCCCTGTTCTAAAATTTCACGGATAATCGGCTGATAAATGCCGCTATGTTCTAAATAGCCATGCAGCAGAAATACCGTCCCTTTAATTTTTGCATCTGCAGATTCAAATTTCGGCTGAAAAACCTGTACATGCAGCTTAAACATCGGCATTTCTATATAGCCTTGCCAATGCTCGCAGTTTAGGCTGTCTAATGCATACAGACGGCGGTATGACTGTATTTCCAAAGAAGGCGTATAAGGCTGATTCAGATTCAGCGCTTCCAGCAATAAGGGGGTGGTTTCGCGGCTGGGAACCGGCAGATCCAGCTGCTTTAAAATGGATGGATTCAAAAATGGGATATCAGCCATTAAGGCACCTCACGGCATTCAGAGCCAAACCACATATCGCGCATGGTTGCCAGCATTTCATAATTCGCGCGCCGGCTATGATCATAATTTTTCTCACTGGGCCGCCAGCGGGTCATTTCAGATGGCATCGGCGCTTCAATAGGAATCGTTTCAATGCCATTCAAAGCAAATAAACGGCGTGTTCGCGGCATATGGTATTGATCTGTAATTAAGATCACCGTCGGCGCACCGCCTTTCTTCTGCAAGAGCAGTGAACTGAAGCGAGTGTTTTCACAGGTATTCATGCTGCGGTCTTCTAATAATTTTGCATCAACATTATGCTGTTTTAACCAGCTTTGCATATAAGGAGCTTCTACACCGCTCAATACAATCGGCAATTGATAATCTTTTTCTACGGCCAGTGTAGTTTCCAAACGCAGCCGGGTATAGTTGTTGACTACAATATCTTTGCCATTTTTATCTAAAGTCAAACCGCCGCCCAATACAACTATGGCATAAGGTGCAGACTTCACTTCTGTCTTTTGCTGGTTTTGATCATGAATTAAAGCAATATCTTTAAAAATTTGCTCATCAACCGGTTCAGATGCAGGCTGTTCCACCTTATGTGTTTTCAGAAAATCAACATATTGCGCCATCAATTCTTGATTTGCAGAACTGTTCAGTTCCAGCAGCTCTTTCACTTTTTGCGCAGCGTCTGGAGGATTTTCTATATTTGCTTCTGATGCAGAACTCGCCAGCAGCGGCACAGCCGGCTTCTCTTTTTTATCCGATTCTTTTTGCTGATCGTCTTCAATTAAAGCTTGCAGCGCTTTATAGCGCGTTTGAATTAAAGTCAAATTCTGAGAGTTGTCCGACTGGATCGCTTCTTCCATGACTGTTAAGTAGGATTGACGCGCAATCCACATGTCAGAACCCGGTTCATAGCTGTCCTGATCGCTCAGCGCAGCCAATTTTTGGCTTTTTGCAGCAACTTCATTCACTTCGACTGGAACAAAATAATTCAGGCCTTTCACAATCAGCTGAGAATAAAACGGGGTATAGATAAAAACCATCAGGCAGGCCAACAGCACGAACAGCACAGCGGCTATTTGCACCAATCGAACCATCCAATGTGTTTTTTTCATCATTTTTCCTGATGCCATCCGCCGTTTTAGTGTGAGCAAATCATACCATTTTCATCAAACTGTACAGGTTCTGGCTCGAGTGCGATATTAAATTTTGCAAATACATCTTGCTGTACCGCATGGTACGCGGCGCGCACGTCATGCAGCGCAGCGTTATCATAATTCACCAGAACCAGCGCCTGTTTATGAAACATGCCCACCATATTCAGCTTTTTACCCTTCCAGCCCGCCTGATCAATCAGCCAGCCAGCCGCAATTTTAACCTGATCATTTGGCTGAGGATAATGGGGCAAACTTGGAAATTGCAGCGCAATTTGGTCATATGCCTTTTGACTGATGATTGGATTTTTAAAGAAACTGCCTGCATTTGGGTATTCTGCAGGATCTGGCAATTTGCTTTGACGGATACCAATGACCTGATTCTGCAAGTTTTCAGCCGTCAAATTATCTCCCACTGCAGTTTTCAAATCGCCATAATTCAGCTTTAAATCCGCTTTTTTCAGCAGCTTGAATGACACATGCGTAATGATATAGCGGTTTGGGTCATCTTTAAAAATACTGTGGCGGTAGCTGAATTTGCAGTCAGATGCATCTATATCGATAAAAGTCTGCTCATTACGGTCATACACATGCACAGACTGAATGAACTCACCAGCTTCTACCCCATAAGCGCCAATATTCTGCACAGGAGATGCGCCGACTAAGCCCGGAATCAAAGCTAAATTCTGCAAGCCAAACATATCATGCGCTGTCGTCCATAATACAAAATCATGCCAAACTTGCCCTGCGCCCACACGCACCGTTGTGCTCAGCGCATCTTCCGCTGCAACTTCAATACCCTGAATATCCATATGCATCACCAGCGCATGAAGATGTTCCGGCAAGAGCATGTTGCTGCCGCCAGACAAAATCAATAGATTTAAACTCTGCTGTTCAGCGTAATCAATAGCGCTCAGCAAATCATCTGTATTTTTAATTTTGGTATAGTGCGATGCCACCGAATTTAAACTGAGCGTATTAAAAGGCTTAAGCTGTACCTGTGTTTGAATCTTCATAACTTAAACCTTATTGCTCCGATTGCGGGTTAAATTGTTTCTGAAAGACTTGCACCCAAGCCTGACTGCTGGATTCGCATTGATTCAGCACATGCTCGAACCCATCTTGACCGCCATAATACGGGTCAGGCACTTCCTGCTGGGGATAATCAGGATCATGCTGGCTCATCAGTGAAATTTCAGCGCGAATCCTTGAGGCGCCAAATTCCTGCTGTGCCTGACGCATCAATTGCTGAATGTTCTCTAAATTTTCATAATCCATCGCAAGAATTAAATCAAATTCAACAAAATCACGGTGAATCAGCTGTCGGGCGCGCAAGGCAGATAAATCATAGCCGCGTTGTTTTGCATGCAGCTGACTGCGGCTGTCAGGCGCTTTATTCGGATGGTAATTGCTGGTTCCAGCAGAATCGATCATCACATTTAAGTTTGCTTCATCACAATAATGTCTGAGTACGATCTCCGCTGTCGGAGAACGGCAAATATTGCCTAAACACACACACAACACCTTATAGGGCGTTTTGGATGACATAACAACCTCAATGTACTTTTATTTCAAGCATCTTATGTTAAGTTATTTAACAGCTGAATCCTATATCAAGTCTCAAGAATAATGTTCATTTAGGTATATAAAATAAGGATAAAACGATGAGTAATTTTCAGTTTCAAACCGTCAGCAGCATTATTTCTGGACTCGGTTCAATTCTTGAACTCAAAACCCTGCTCAATGCGTTTAACCCCAAACGTGTTTTGCTCGTCACAGATCAAGGCATGATCCAGCAACAGCTGCATTTGCCTATTTTAGAAATTTTAGAATCGCATCAACAGAACTACTCTATTTATTCCAATGTACAGGCTGACCCTGCAGAATATATCGTGCTGGATGCAGTGCAATTTGCCAAAAAAGAAAAAGTAGATTTAATTCTCGGCTTTGGCGGAGGCAGTTCTCTGGATGTAGCAAAGATCATTGCCGTTTTAAGCCATCCTGAGCAAAAACAGCAAATTCAGGATTTATACGGCGTCGGCAATGTCAAACATCCGCGCTTGCCGCTGATTTTAGTCCCGACAACGGCTGGCACGGGTTCGGAAGTCACGCCAATTTCAATTGTAACGACTGGCGAAACCACCAAAACAGGCATTGTTTCATCAGTGCTCTATGCCGATGTGGCCATTCTAGATGCCAGCTTTACTGAAGATTTGCCCGCACACATTACTGCAGCGACAGGCATTGACGCCATGGTGCATGCCATAGAAGCCTACACCTCAAAAATCAAGAAAAACCCCTATGCTGATATGCTGGCTAAACAGGCGCTTCGCCTACTGAACAAGAACTTGCCGCTGGTGCTGAAAAACAAGAGCGATATGGAAGCCCGCCAGAACATGCTGGTCGGTTCCATGCTGGCAGGCCAAGCCTTTGCCAATGCGCCTGTAGGCGCTGTGCATGCTTTGGCTTATCCTTTAGGCGGGCACTTCCACCTTTCCCATGGCCATACCAATGCACTGGTACTGACGGAAGTTATGAAATTCAATGCGCCTGCGGCTAAACAGCATTATGCAGAACTGATGCAATGGCTTGATCCGCACAGCACTGGCTGTACCGATGGCCTATGTGATTTATTTATTGACCATATGCAGAATCATTTGGACCGCAGCGGCTTAACACTGAAGCTTAATCAGCTCAATGTGCCTAAAAATAAGCTGGAACAGCTTGCGGATGATGCGCTGCTGCAAACCCGCCTGCTGCAAAATAACCCGCGGGCCTTAGAAAAAGCGGATGCCTTGCATATTTATTCATCGATATATGAATAGTGTGTCATTTTTAAAATTCAATAATAAGATGGTTTTCACCCGCTCAATTAGCTGTTTTTTATAAAAAATCAGAAGCCTTATAGGAAATTTACTTAAGCCTGAATTTGGAAAAATGAAAGTAGATGATGCGTTCACGCCAGCTGCAATTGCTGGCGTTGATGTCAATATTAATAAAAACTGCTTTGGAAAGCCTCTGTCAGCTATGCCCACCTTTGCACTGCAGCCAAATGAAATGTCCTTGGTCAAACTTGGCTTACGTCAACAGCGCCATGGGATATTCTTTTAGAAGGCCGCAGTAAAATCGAAATCAATCTGGTTTCATTTATCTAGGCATTGGCTATCGTTTTTAATCAATACTTTAACCCTTTGCTTCTTACAGGCATTCAATTTATTTGAATAGCTTTTTTTTATGAAGAACTCCTCAATCTTGCTATTGAATGGCTGCATAAAATTCAGTACAACTGAATAAAGAGCGCAACTTAGCCAAAAATATGAAACCGCCTGTAAAAAACAAACATCACTTTAAGTTCATTTTTCCGATCCAAACCCGCTGGTCAGACAATGACATGTACGGCCATGTGAACAATATTATGTATTACAGCTTTTTTGATACTGCGGCCAATGCCCTGCTCATTCAAAAAGCCGGCTTTCAGCTTCAAAACTCACCGATTATTGGCTTAGTGGTCAATTCATCCTGTAATTTTATGCAGGAATTGAGCTACCCAGAAGTCATTGAAGTGGGTGTCAGCATCGCTAAAATTGGCAATTCATCTTTAACTTATGACCTCGCCATTTTTAAACAAGGACAAAATGATGCCGCGGCACAAGGGAATTTTGTACATGTTTTCGTAGACCGCCAAACACGAAAAAGCACCCCGATTCCAAACGAAATACGGGATGCTTTGCATGAATATTTATCGCCAGCTGCCGAGCTTATTTAAGCTGAATATTCTCCAGCTTGCCGTCAAAGGCTGCGAGCAGCGAATCCACCACCGGCTCATGATGTAAAAGTTCTGAAGCGCGCTGAAAAGCTTTCCCCTTGCGTTCATGCTGCAATGCATAGGGCGTCAGCTGCTCCAGCTCTTCATATTTCACATCAAAACGTGTTGACGGCCATTGCGTATGCAGCGCCTGTTCAAGCAAATGCTGCATTTGCGTCACCAAACGCTCATATTGCGTTGGAACGTGAAAAGTTGAAACACCGCCAATTTCACCCGTCATCAAGCCATGCTGCGCAAGCTCCTGCAAGGCTGGCGATAATTCACTGCTTCTGAACCAATACTCCCACTTATCGACGGTCCACTCGCCTTCCAGCTGCTGAGGCTGCAGTTTCAGAATATCCTGCGGCATAAGGTTGGATGATTCTGACAGTGCTGGCTCTAGCGCTGCTGCATGAGGCTCAGTAACGGCCTCAGCGCTTTGCAAAGGCTGTTCAGTCACATCCGCTGCGTTTTCAGATGTATCGGTAACGTGCAACGTCATGTCATCCAAAGGCGCAATGGCCTCAAACAGCAAATCATCTGAGTTTTCTTGCGCATTCACGCGCTGATCTTTTCCGTCTTCCTCAGGTTCCAATCCAAACAGTGTGTCACCGCTGCCGGCATCAAAAACAATTTGATCCGCTGCTGGCTGCGGTTCAGCTGCAGCAGCTGGCGCCTCCGGCGGCACAGGTTCATCTAAAAAATCATCTGAAGATGGGTCATCAGATGCAGTTTGATGATGCTGGTCATCAAATTCATCGTCATCTGAATAATATTCTTCATCGATTTCTGAAACTGCTGGCGCTACTGAAGCTGCAGATTTCTGATCTTCTATCTGTACATTTTGATGAGATGACAGCTGTTCAGGCTGATTCAATGCGGCAGGCACCTGCATACTGTTCTGAACAGGCATTTGAATTTCTGGAGCATTATTTTGCTGTACAGCCTGCGGTGCCGACACTAAACGTTCATTGGGCTGCATTGGACGGAAAGCCAACATGCGTAGCACACACATCTCAAACCCTTGCTCTTGCGTCACCGCAATTTGCAGTTCTGCACGGCCTTTGCAGGCAATTTGATAATACAGCTGTAAATCCTGCGCAGCGACCAGTTGCGAAAGCTGCATAATTTTGGCATTAATTTCTGCGCTGTATTTTAGGCTTAAATTCGGCAAGTACTGCAGCATCGCCAATTCATGCAAAGTCGAGATCAGCTGATCCAATACTAAAGATACATCTAAAGCTTGCTGTCTAAATTGCAGCAATAATTCGCTGATCCGTTCTTTTTGATTTTGCTGAATGGCCGCAATCAAGTCATAAATAATGGTTCGGTCGATCAGACCCAGCATTTCTTTCACATCTTGATGGTGAACTTCGCCCTGTCCATACGCAATTGCCTGATCCGTCAATGACAATGCATCACGTAAAGAGCCTTGTGCAGATTCAGCAATTTGCCAAATGGCATCTTGCTCTGCTGAAATGCTTTCTTTTTCTAAAATTGCCGTCAGGTGCGATGTAATTTCATCTACGGCCAATGGACGCAGTGTAAATTGCAGACAGCGCGAAATTACAGTAATTGGGAGCTTTTGCGGATCAGTCGTCGCAAACAGGAACTTCACATGTTCTGGCGGCTCTTCCAAGGTTTTCAGCAACGCATTGAAAGAATGTGTAGAGAGCATGTGCACTTCATCAATCAGATAGACTTTGAAGCGGCCTTGCGTCGGCGCATACGGGACGTTATCCAGTAATTCACGTGTATCTTCAACTTTGGTGCGCGATGCCGCATCGATCTCGATCAAGTCGATAAAACGGCCTTCATTGACTGCTTTGCACGTTGCGCATACTTCACACGGCGTAGAAGTTACACCGGTTTCACAGTTCAAGCACTTCGCCAAAATACGCGCAATTGTGGTTTTCCCGACACCGCGTGTACCCGTAAATAAATAGGCATGGTGCAGGCGCCCACGTTCCAGCGCGCTGGTTAAGGCACGGGACACATGGTTTTGACCAACCAATTCATTAAAATTGCGGGGACGGTATTTTCGCGCAAGTACTTGATACATGTATGCTCCTTTTCACATGCATAAGGATACTGTTTTTTTGGCTAAGAGTGAATGAAGATCTCAGTCAGTGGAACTAATTCGATCGATTTCTTCAAATTTAACCACTTTAATATTGGATTTGTTTTTGGCCTGATTTAAAAGGATGACTTTATCCTGAAATCCATCTAAAACGTACCATGTGTTTTTGTCTGAAGATTTTAAAAAAGCTATGGGCGAATTTTGAATGCTATTGAGTTTTAGTTGCGCTGAGTAACAAGTGGCAAAAAGTGCGATTATTGTAAAAACAACGATTTTTAAACTTTGATCTTTATGTATCTCATTGTCTGTGAGAAAGGCTAGAATGCTTCCAACCAATACCGCACACCATAAAACAGAAGTATAACCGATCCATTTAAAATGAAATAAAGTGACTGCGCCAATTGTTGTAACTATCGTAATAAAAACAATTTGGCCTATTTCAAATCTTTTTTCACTCGACTTTACACTTCGCTTCAACTCTGAATTATCACCATGTATATTTAGCCGATATCTAGCCTTGGGTTTTAAAATCTGCCATTTTTTTAATAAAAATTTATATAAAGCTATTAATCCGCCGACAACCACAATTGCAGCACACAAAATGACTGTAACTTTGATAATTTCAAAAATATAAAACGTGGGTGATAAAACCGACATCACCCATAAAGCATCTAAAGAGAAATAAAAAAAGGCATTGGAAAGGACAGAAACACTTAATGCGATTACAGATAAAACCCCGAATAGCTCTGTAATTGATAATTCTTTTTTAATCATTGATCTATAGAAAATTGAATGCAGTCTCATCTTTCTACCATGAGCATTCAGAATGGTAAAGGACACTCAAGTCAAAATCATAAACTGTATTTTTATACTTAATTAAGCTTTCCCAAGCTCAAGCAAAAAATCATCTTGGGCGACATAAGGCTGTGCTGTTTGATCCATACGAATTTCCAGCATTTGATTTTCCAAGTCCACAAAAATCATGTTACGGGTTTTGACATTCAGCAATTCTAATTGAGTTTGCTGCGTATCTTTAAAATGCATTCGGCCTTTCAGCACTTCCACTGCATTATGGCCGCTTAAGCTTTCACGGCGCAGTTCATAAGTCTGATCTTGATTTAAAACTAAATCGATCACCATGCCAGGACAGTCTTCACAACGGGAAGCACAGCTCATGCATGGTGTCGTTCCGCTGTAACTACCAGCCCATAAGGGTTTTTGCATTTTTTGCTCTATGGCGGATGCATCTTTGGCCTGTGACTGATTCGCCTCCTGACAGCCAAGCAAAACACCTGTTGCCATCAATGGAATAAAAACGGTTTTTTTCATAATACAACTGCATTCAAATTTCTGGCGCAACAGTATCACAAATCTCAGCAGCCGCGCCCGCAGCGTACCTGATCTCAACCTTAAAACCAGCCTTTATGTCCTGTTAGAATTTTATCAGCGCATCTTAAAGTTTCTTGTGTCAACGTCCATAGCCGATAATCCCCAGTGAGTGAACCTGTCGCAAAATTATGGGTATACGCAAAACTCAGCCGGCGTTCCGGATCACACCAAGCGCCTGAGCCATTAAAGCCAATATGCCCAAAACCCTTGGATGATTTTCCTAAGCTTAATACACGGTGATAGCCGAGACGCCAATGCATCGGGATTGGCATAATCCGGTCGCGCTTGCGGCTTTGCACTTCACTCAGCTTGGCAAAAGTTTCCGCATCAATCAGCTGCTGACCATCCCAAACGCCGCGATTGGCCAGCATGGCATAAATTTTAGCCAAGCTATTTGCCGTAAAAGCCCCATTCGCTGCTGGAATCACCGCCTGAATGCCTTCGTCACTAAAAAAGCTGAATTTCTTCATGCCTTTGGGGATCATGGCATCTTGAAAGTCCTGAGGGTTTTGTCCGCTCAGTTCAATCAGCTTGTCGAATGCCGATATTTTACGGACTGCAGCCTGCTTTTTACCAGCCGCCCGGTGTGCATCATTCTTAGGTTTTAGCAATGGCCGCGCGACCCGCTGCAGCTGATCGCTGGGTACGCCAAAATATGCGCCATCTAATGCCAAAGGATCTACCAGATACAGCTGCATTAAATGCGCTAAAGTTTGCCCTGATGCTTTCTCCAACACCCCGCCGACCAGCCAGCCAAAGGTTAAAGGCTGATAAGCCAAGTCTTCCCCAAAGCTGAAACGCGGTTTGGCTTTTGCCATGATATCCAGCATATGGTGCCAGTCTGCCATTTCCGTGGCTTCAGCAATATTATTGCGCACATCATATAAACCGCTTTGATGACTTAAAATGTGCCGCAAAGTCATTTGCGCCTTGCCATTTTGCGCAAACTCAGGCCAGTAATGCGCAATCGGCAGGTCATATTCCACAAGTCCCTGCCTCACCATAATATGCGCCAAAGTGGCTAATACGCCTTTGCCTGTCGAATAGCAAATCGACAGTGTATCCGCCTGCCACAGTTCACTTGCAGACTTTTGACCCGTATAAATATCGACAACTTTTTGGCCTTGAAAATAAACGGCTAATGCGGCCCCGCCATATGCGGTTCTGGCATCCTGCAATTTGCTGAATAAATGCGCCAAGTCGGCAAAGCGCTCATCAACAGCGCCTGTATAGTTGCTGGCATCTGCTGAAAAAAACTGCTTGATCTGCTGAATATCCATATCCTTGGCCTTATTTATTTCCCGCATTATCACATTTAAAAAGCCTAAATCATCTCTGATTTAGGCTTAGTTTCTTCTCTTACAGCGCTTTGACTGAACCAGTCACATGCGGTTTTTGACTCTTCGCATTGCGAATCAGAAACGCGGTATCTTTGCCTTGTTCCGCCGTTAAAAATTCAACTTTAGACGGTAAATACATCGGCAATTTAAACCAAACGTCTGCTTCATACGCCTCTGGCAAATTCAAATTAGATAGGGCTTTTGCTTTGCTCCACATGCCATGCGCAATGGCCTGTTTAAAACCAAAGGCTTTTGCCGTCACGGCATGAATGTGGATTAAGTTGAAATCACCTGAGGTCATCGCATAGCGGCGGCCGGTATTTTCAGACACATCCCAAGTTGCAGCCAATTGATATTCAGGTGCTTTGCTTTCCGCAGGTTTGGCGCCAGCGCCGCCATTGGTTTTTTGACGCGCTAAATAAGTTGTTAAAGCTTCTACAACAACCTCATTGCCTACTTTTACTGTCGTAATAAAATCAAACTGCACGCCTTTATCATGCGGTTTCAATTCACCGAATTTGCAGGATAGGCTCAGCTGCTCATTCACACCCACTTTGCGGTGCTGCTTGATTTGGTTGCGGATATGCACCAAACCTAAAACAGCAAACGGAAACGCTTCCTGCGTCATCATGTGCATTTGCAGGCTCTGTGACAGTACAGCTAAATAGATGGCAGGAATATAGCCATTATTTTTAAAGCCGCACACTTCGTTATAGGCTTTGAGATGTTTTGCATCGACTTGAAATGAATCCACCACATATTCAACTTGCGGCAGAACTTTTTCACCTTTCGGCTTTTTAAAAATCAAACCTTGAATGACTTTCGGATAAGCCAAATAAGGTTTTGGCAGCTGACTGAAATGGCGAGTATTCATACTGAACCTTTGAGAAGTTTTTATTTCAATGTTTTAAAAGCCCCTTCTCCCTCTGGGAGAAGGCTGGGATGAGGGTAGCCCCATGTCCCTTTATAGTAAGTTTTTACCTCTCCCTAACCCTCTCCTTAAAGGAGAGGGAATTTTAAGAGGGATTCATTAAGCCCCTAACAAGCTTTGACCGCAAACGCGAACCACGTTGCCGTTCAAACCTGTAGATGCTGTAGATGCAAACATGGCAATCGTTTCAGCAACATCTACTGGCAAACCGCCTTGGCTCATTGAATTCATACGGCGCCCCGCTTCGCGGATTGCAAATGGAATGGCTGCCGTCATTTGCGTTTCAATAAAGCCTGGCGCGACAGCATTAATGGTTACACCGTTTTTAAGCAACGGCGCAGTAAACTTCACCACGCCAATCACGCCGGCTTTAGAGGCTGCATAGTTGGTTTGACCCAAGTTGCCCGCAATGCCTGAAATTGACGATACGCACACAATGCGGCCATTGGCATTGAAGCCATCGTTAGCCAGTAAATAATCATTTACACGCTCAATCGCAGACAAGTTAATGTTAATCACCAAGTCCCAAAGTTCCGGCTTCATATTGGCCAACGTTTTGTCGCGGGTAATGCCGGCGTTGTGCACAATAATATCCAAACCGCCCTGCGCTGCAGCGGCATCTTTAATTTTTTGGCCTGCATCCGCAGCGGTAATATCAATGGCTAGTGTTGAACCGCCAATTTCACCGGCGACACGGTCAAGGTCTGCCTGCTGCTGCGGAACATCTAAGCAAATAACATGCGCGCCGTCACGTGAAAGCACATGCGCAATCGCCTCGCCAATGCCGCGGCTCGCGCCAGTGACGACAGCAGTTTTACCCGCAAGCGGTTTTGCCCAATCCACATCTACAGTGTTTGCTTTAGAGACACGGATGACTTGACCTGAAACATAGGCAGAACGCGGGGATACCGTAAAACGAAGTGCAGACTCCAAGTTTGCTTCAGCACCGGCATCAACATAAACCAGATTAGCCGCAATGCCTTTTTTAAACTCTTTACCGACCGACTTCACAAAGCCTTCTAATGCGCGCTGTGCAATGGCCTGTTTTACCGTAGGCGCAGTTTCTGGCGTTGTGCCGACAACCACTACACGGCCAGACGCTTGAATTTGACGCGCAATTGGATTGAAAAATGCGTACAGCTCATGCAGCTGCTCAGAATTTTCAATGCCTGACGCATCAAAAACCACGACTTTAAATTTTGATTCTTTGTCGCCTTCATTAAAGGCGCCAAGGTTTAAACCTGCTTTGGCCGCAGCTTGCTGAAGTTCAGAATTGTTTCCTGCATAAGCATTTGCATGAATATTGGCCAACACTTGCGCAATAGATGCAGACAGCGGACTGTTTGACGCTGCGCCTACAAGTACCGCACCTTTTACCACAGGAGTAGCAGACTCAAAACGCTCTAGGAAAGTCGGTGCAGGCAAACCTAAATTTTTGATGACAAATTTACCAATTGGAGATTTTGAGAAAGCTTGGTATTGGTCAGTCATGTTTGTATCTCTCGAATAAATTAATTTTTTGATGGCTTTGAAGATATCCTTTTAACTTCAATATGATGTCAGTGACTTATATTTCAATAGATCCATCAGTGTCGTTAGAATAATACTTGAGTTGCAGTTTTGATGACTTGACCTGAAAGCTTTCTGCAATGTCATTCTAGTCAATTCAGCCCCTCATTGAATATGTTAATGTACTGTCCAGAAATACTTTTACATGCTTGGAAAAGCCTTATGAGCAAAACAACTCAAGAAAATCCAGCAGCCGAAAATTCTGCTGAACCCGCTGTGTCAAAACCATCAAAAACCACAGCTCCGCGCACAGCAAAAAAACCAGCGCCTGCGGCAAAGTCAGCAGCTGCTGCAGCTAAACCGGCCCGCCCTCGCGCAGCGTCAGCACGCAACGCCAGCAAGAGCCCAGCTTCGACAACTGCAGCGCCATCAAATACAGCTTTAAAACAAACAACTCAAACTTCTGTTCAACAGGATAAAACCATGAGCCAAAACACTGTCCGCCGCGTTGCTATCATTGGCGGCAACCGCATTCCATTCGCCCGCTCTAATGGCGCTTATTTCACTGCATCAAATACAGACATGTTTACTGCAGCATTAAATGGTTTGGTAGAACGCTTTAACCTGCAAGGCCAGCGTTTAGACGAAGTGGTTGCTGGCGCAGTTTTAAAGCATAGCCGTGACTTTAACATGACTCGCGAGTGTGTATTAAATACTGAACTTGCTCCTGAAACACCTGCTTACGATATTCAGCAAGCTTGCGGCACCGGTTTACAAGCGGCCTTCCTTGTTGCCAACAAAATTGCCTTGGGTCAAATTGAAGTCGGTGTTGCTGGCGGTGTAGATACCACTTCTGATGCGCCAATCGCTTTCGGTGACGGCCTGCGTAAAGCTTTGCTTGAATTGAACATTGCGAAAACTGGTAAAGACCGTTTAAAAGCTTTAACTAAAATCAATCTTAAAGATTTAATGGATGCGCCTAAAAATGGCGAACCGCGCACAGGCCTTTCAATGGGTGACCATCAAGCCATTACAGCGCTTGAATGGGGTATTCCACGCGAAGCGCAAGACGAGCTGGCTGCGACTTCTCACCAAAAAATGGCTAAAGCCTACGAAGAAGGTTTCTTCGATGATTTGATTACGCCATTCCTTGGTTTAGAGCGCGACAATAATTTGCGCCCTGAATCTTCAGTCGAAAAACTGGCGAAATTAAAGCCTGTTTTTGGTAAAGGCGACGGCCGCACAATGACTGCCGGCAACTCTACGCCTTTAACTGACGGCGCATCTTGCGTGCTTTTAGCCTCTGAAGAATGGGCGAAAGCAAATGGCCATGAAATTTTGGCTTACTTAAGCTTCCAAGAAACAGCGGCGGTAGATTTTGTAGGTAAAAAAGAAGGTTTGCTGATGGCGCCTGCGTATGCAGTTCCGCGCATGCTTAACCGTGCCGGTATTAAGCTTCAAGACTTTGACTACTACGAAATTCATGAAGCATTTGCTTCTCAAGTATTGTC
Organism: Acinetobacter bouvetii DSM 14964 = CIP 107468; assembly: GCF_000368865.1. Lineage (GTDB taxonomy): Bacteria > Pseudomonadota > Gammaproteobacteria > Pseudomonadales > Moraxellaceae > Acinetobacter > Acinetobacter bouvetii. The sequence continues at coordinate 747,833 of NZ_KB849726.1, read as the reverse complement.
TACGCTTAAAGCGTGGGAAGACCCTAAATTCTGTAAAGACCGTTTAGGTTTGGATGCACCTTTAGGTTCAATTAACCGTACTAAGCTGAATGTTAATGGTTCATCTTTGGCTGCAGGCCATCCATTTGCCGCAACGGGCGGACGTATTTTAGCTACAGCTGCAAAACTGATTAATCAAAAAGGTTCAGGCCGTGTATTAATCTCGATCTGTGCGGCTGGCGGTCAAGGTGTGACTGCGATTGTAGAAAAATAATCCTTTTACGCTTGAAAGTAAAAAACCGCTCTGATGAGCGGTTTTTTACTTATTGATATTTAGAAGCGGTATCCGACACCCAGATAAGTAATTAAAGGATCAATATCAATTTTAGTTGTTGCATGAATTAACTGTTGGCCTGTAGATTCATTCACAACATTAATCGTAGTTTTATTATTCAATTTAGCATAAGAAACTGACGCCACACCGTACCAATGGTCATTCAAATCATAAGTAAAACCAGCGGTAACAATTGGTGCAATTGCATCATCTGCATCGACATCCACACGCATAACACCAGAGGATACTTGACCATCTAATGCTGCCCCTGCTTTATTATCTAAAACATTTTGAATCATATGACCCGCAGCTTCCAAATCTGATCGAATTTCTGAGTTGAGCTTAATGTCATTAAAATAGGCATACATAAGACCAACACCTACATACGGTCTAAATTTATTTATGCCGCTTTTCCCAAACTGATACTGTGCTTCCAATGCAGGTGTCCAAGCGCGTGCAGTCGCCGCTTTAGATTTATTGCCAAGATTTGTAATAGGAATATCTTGGCCTAAAGGCAAGCCATCAGGAAAAATCATAGCTGCAACGCCTGTCGGCAATGCCAGTCCACTTAATGGAGCAAATATTTCACCTTTGCCTTTAATATCAACTTTCGGCGGAATACCGCCGATCAGCTGTAAAGATACATTATCATTCATATAGTAGTTAATGGTTAAGCCTAATGTATCAACGTCCTCCGCTTCAAGACCGGTACTTTCTGATTGCCATTCTTCCAAACCATTTACGGTCGCTGTTCCGGTAAAAACCTCACTAATATTCCCCTTACCATCACCAATTACATCTGCTAAGCCTTGGTCAAACATTTTTAAAAGGCCTGCTTTTAAATTTATTGGTTCAGGATCTACACCATTATCTATTGTTGCATTTGGATCAATGGAGTCAATAAAAGCCCCCTGACTTATCTTGCCTACTGTAGATTGGGTACCATCCTTCACTGCTGTATTAATATTAAACGGATTGGCTTTTCCTTGCGGCATGACATGCAGCCAGCCTGCAGAAACCGAAAAGCGTTTAAAATTCCCCTGTGTGGCTGCGACCCCTGCCTGTGTTACACCCATTAAAATCAATGGCACAGCAATTAAGCCTAATTTCATTGTCTCATTCCTTTTTCGACATGATGAATTCATAAACAAATTTATTTTTCGAATAACCATCACACTAAGTGAATAATTATGCTTATTTTTTGTTTACAATTTTTATCATATGTTAAAAAAGGAATGATTTTTATATCCACAAAAACCCAAGCATGTCATTTTGGGTCATTGTGTTATTTTTACATGAAATTTATCGATATTTAGGCTGATATCCTAGGTGTGCTTCTAAATGGTCATAACACCATTGGAAAATAAATGTATAAACTAAAATACACATGGTCATGCTGAAATCCAGCAGAATAGCCTGCCAAATACTCATTTCCATGGCATACGCCACCATCGGAATCGTCGCCAGCATTAACCCGCCTTCAAAACCAACAGCATGCAGCATACGCACGCCAACGGTTCTTTTTAACTTTCTTTTTGCTTCAAATTTTTCGAAAAAATGATTGAAAATCATGTTCCAAATCACAGAAGTAAGCGCCATTGCAATTCCCAATGTGCCAGTCACTTCCATCGGAACTTCAAAAATAAAACTGAGCGCGATAGCAATGATCACCAACAGGATGATCTCATAGCTTAGCGCATGAATAATCCTTCTCTTGGAAATCAACATTTTAGACTCTCTTCTAGATCATTAATATGTGGTGCATTTTATTTTCATTAAATTGATTAATCCAGTTAGATTCTTTCAATATATTTGATAGATTAGATACATAATGAATGCATAGCCACTGCAAGGTGCCCATGAACATCAATCAAGAACAGCTTCTTATTTTCAAAACAGTCATGCAGACAGGATCTTTTTCAGCCGCGGCGCGCAAACTGGGAAAAGTCCCTTCTGCCGTCAGCATGTCCATCGCCAATTTAGAAATTGATTTAGACCTCAAGCTTTTCAATCGTGCTGGCCGTGAACCTGTTCCAACTGCACAGGCCATCACGCTATTTGAAAAGACTGAACAATTGCTGATAGAAATGAACCAATGGAAACAGCATGCTTTGGCGCTTAGCTCCGGTCTGGAGTCTGCATTAAACATTGTGGTGGTTTCGGAACTGCTGCACACCCATTGGACCGATTATATCGCGGCGCTGGAAAAACAGTTTCCTGAGCTGCAAATCAATATTTTCACCGCGCCGCAGGAAGATGCACAAAAAATGCTGGTTAATGGAACAGCTCAATTTGCCTTGATGTTTGAACGAGAACAGCTGGAAAGCAATGAGCAGTTTATCGAGCTGAAGCGCCAGGCTTTGGTTCCGGTTGCATCCAAAGATTATTTACTCGCACAGTATCCAAAAATCAGTTTTGAGCAAATTCTGCAGAGCCGTCAAATTGTGGTGGCCAGCCGCGACCGCAGCATTAAGCCCGAACTGCTTTACTCAAAAAATTACTGGCGCACGGATAATCATCATTCTGCCTGCGCCATGATTTTGCAAAATTTAGGCTGGGGCGTGCTGCCCGAAGCCATGCTGAATGAAAACCCCTTGCTGAAACAGCAGCTGAAAATTTTAAACTTCGCAGACTTCACTCCAAAATTTGAATACTTTGTCGATTTAGTCTGGAATCGTGAAAGCCAGCAAGGCGCAGCTGCTCGTTTTTTGATTAATCACATCAGAAATCTGCGAAAAAATACATTTTAGCAGCGATGGATTTATGCAAGGCGCTTGGGTTAAATCAAGTTTGTGATATAAAAGAATGTACAGGCAATAACTTTAAGAATTAGATATCAATGACACAATCTGCATTAAACCAATTAAAAAGCATGACGACGATAGTTGCAGACAGCAGTGACTTATCTGCAATTGAAAAATTTCGTCCTTTGGATGCAACCACGAACCCTTCACTTATTACCGCAGCAGCCAATCAGACTGAAAATAAAGAACTGATTGAAAATGCTTTTGCTCAAGCCAAAGAAGAAGGTTATGCAGGCGATGAATTAATTGAACGCACTATTGATATTTTGACCGTCAAATTTGGCGTTGAAATTTTAAAATTGATTGAAGGCCGGGTTTCCACTGAAGTCGATGCGGCCCTGTCTTATGATACAGAGGCAACCATTGCCAAAGCGAAAGAATTGCTTGCGCTTTATAAACAGTACGGTATCGATCAAAAGCGCATTTTAATTAAAATCGCTTCAACATGGGAAGGCATTCAAGCCGCCAAAGCCTTGCAAGCGGAAGGCATTAACTGCAACCTAACCCTGCTGTTCGGCCTGCATCAGGCGCAGGCCTGTGCAGAAGCCAACGTCACGCTGATCTCACCTTTTGTGGGCCGTATTTTAGACTGGTATAAAAAAGCTGAAAATGTGGACAGCTATCCAATTGATAAAGATCCTGGCGTACTCTCAGTCAAACAGATTTATCATTACTACAAGCAAAACGGCATTAAAACGGAAATTATGGGAGCCAGCTTCCGCAGCACAGCACAGGTGCTGGGTCTTGCCGGATGTGATTTATTGACCGTATCGCCGAACTTGCTTGCCGAGCTGGAGCAAGATCAGCAGCAAGTTGATTTGCAGCTCTCTGATGATCACGCGCAGCCGCATACAGATCACCCTATTGCTTCGCTGGATAAGGCATCATTTAAAGCGCAGCTGGAACATGACTTGATGTCTTTTCAGTTGCTGCAAGGCGGCATTGATGGCTTTATTAAAGCCCGTGAACAATTAAGTACACTGCTGCGCCAATCTTTCGGCCTTGATGCAGAAATTCAAGCTTAATAAATTTCATCTTTTTCTATAAGCTGATGCGGCTATAATGCCCCATCAGCTTTTTTATGCGAGTTTGGCGTGTTCGGCATCACCGATTTAACCACCTATATTATTGGGACAATTTTAATTGTGCTGCTGCCAGGCCCAAACTCAATTTATGTCATGACGATTGCCTCACGCTATGGCATTAAGGCAGGCTATATAAGCGCTTTTGGCGTCTATACTGGCGATATGATTCTGATCATTTTGACAGCGCTGGGCGCGGCCTCATTGCTGCACGCATTTCCATGGCTGTTTATTCTGCTGAAAGTGATTGGCGCGGCCTATTTAAGCTATCTGGGCATTAAACTGCTGCTGGCATCCTATAAAACATGGACGGCCACTGCCGCGCCTGAGCAGCTTTTGCAGAAGCAGGAATCTCTGGAACAGCTGCACCCATTCCGTACCGCGCTCACTATCAGTATTTTAAATCCTAAAGCGATTTTATTTTACTTGTCATTCTTTGTGCAGTTTGTAGACCCGGCTTATCCATATCCAGCGCTCACCTTTACGGCTTTAGCCATTGTGCTGCAAATCATCAGCATGAGTTATTTAACCGTGCTGATTTTTTCTGGCGCCAAACTCGCGTCTTACTTCAGCAACCGCTTGAAACTGACCGCATGCTGTGTCGCTTCCGTCGGATTGCTGTTTTGCGGTTTTGGGTTAAAGCTTGCAACATCTTCTCTCTAAATCAATGATTCTGTTTTTATAGAAATACTCAATTAATATAAGCGCCGGAATAATCTTTCAGCCTTTCAGCAAAAATATGAATCGCGTATGATTATTACGCTTTTCAACCAATAGTAGGCGCTTCAGCAGCAATGGATTATGCAAAAAATTCTCAATGACTTTTCTGTGCCTGCAGTCTTTGCAGGTTTTATTACCTTTCTGGTCGGTATCAGTGTTTCTGCAGTTTTGGTGGTTGAAGCCGCACAGACCTTAGGCGCTTCCATTGAACAGATTACCTCCTGGTTTTGGGCGCTCGGCTTAGCCATAGGCTTAAGCGGCTTACTTTTATCGTGGAAATTTAAATACCCAGTGGCAACCTCATGGTCTACCGCAGGGCTGGCTTTAATTTTGGCGACTGGCAGCGGCTACAGCCTGAATGAAGCAATTGGCGCATTTTTCGTTTGCGGCGTATTAACGGCAGCGCTAGGCTTTTTAGGCATTTTCCAAAGAGTTCTGTCTTACATCCCGCAAAGTCTAACCAGCGCCATGCTGGCGGGTGTACTGCTGAAATTCGGCATTTCCTTATTTGCTAGCATGCAAAATGAATGGGCCTTTATTCTTTCATTGCTGGCAGCCTATATTCTGTCAAAACGCTTTTGGCCACGCTACAGCATTGTTATTACCGTAATCGCAGGTATTGCGCTGTGTCCATTATTTTTAAAATTCAGCATGCCGGCCATTCAAATCGCCATGGCAAAACCGGTTTGGGTCTCTCCTGTCTTCAGCAGTTCAGCCATTTTGGGACTGGCTTTGCCTTTATTCGTTATTAACATGGCGTCACAGTATCTGCCGGGCCTCGCAATGATCAAAAGCTATGGCTATCAGCCCAATGTGAATCAGTTGATCGGCTGGACAGGTACGGCGCAGGCCATCTTTTCCCCTTTTGGCAGCTATAGCGTCAACATTGCGGCCATCAGCGCGGCCATCAGCCTGGATGACCAAGTGCACCCCGATCCGGCTAAACGCTATATAGCCGGCATGAGCTGCGGTTTTTTTTATATTGTCATGGGCATCTTCGCGGCGACACTCACCAGCTTTTTAATGTCTTTTCCCGCTGTTTTTATTACAGCGCTGGCGGGCATTGCACTGCTGGGAACCATCAGCCACAACATTGCCATTGCTTTTCATGAACCGTCTGAACGTGAAGCCGCGCTGCTTACCTTCTTATTCAGCGCATCAGGCATTCAATTTTTTGGGATTGGCGCCGCATTCTGGGGATTGATTTTCGGCTTTGCCGTACATTACATTTTAAAATTCAAGAAATAAACCGCAGTCAATCCGCAAAGCTTAAAATAAAAAAGCATCGCTAAGCGATGCTTTTTTATTTTACTGTTTCATATAAGTGCGGTGCAGCAGCTCTTGCCGCATGCGCAGCATCTCCTGCGTGCTTTCTGAACAGGCAAAAACGTTCAGCCACACCCCATCCGCAGCATAACGCAATATTTGAAGCTCCATGCCGCTGTCTGTCTGCTGATGGCGCGCCAAGCGCCCATGCAGCCACTGCAGCCAATTCGTGTTAAAGGCATGATCTGTCAGCATGGTCATGGATATAGCAGACCAGAGCGCGCCGATCCCTGAATGGTCATCCTGCAGCGTGAAATAAATATATGCCCGGGTAAAGCTGCCGATAGCTTCCGGGTCATTCTGCATGTATGCATCTATGGCTTGATCCAGCCGAAGCAAAACTTCATGCACCATCGCATCCAGCAATTTTTGCTTATTGGAAAAATGGTGAAACACCCCGCCTTTGGTTACGCCAGCCAGATCAGCAACCGCCTGAATAGACACACCGGCTACCCCCTTTTCAGAGGCCAACTGAATCGCATGTTCCAAAATTTTGTGACGGATTAATTCAGGCGCCTTTTTACGCTGATGGGCATTTTCCATTAGTGGCCTGCTGCATTTGAAAAAAGATTAATGACCATAACCCCAGAGACAATTAAGCCAATGCCAATCAGCGCGGCCGCATCCAGACTTTGACGGAAAACAAAGTAGCCAATGAGCGCTGTCAGCACAATGCCGACACCCGCCCAAATTGCATAGGCAATGCCCAGAGGAATCACTTTAATGACCTGAGACAGCAAATAAAAGGCTATGCAAAATGTAATCACCACCACGATTGAAGGCCCTATTTTGCTAAAGCCTTCGGACTTTACTAAAAATGTTGAGCCTGTGACTTCCGAAATAATGGCCAAAGCCAGCATGCCATAAGCCATGTACACAGAATTCATAAACCTTCCACCAAACAAACATACCATCTGGTAGGTATGTTACGCATTTATAGAATTTATGCAAGCGCATCTTGCTTATCTGCCAATTACGGCGTCAGCTGATTTAAAAATTCAACGGTCCTATCAAACGTTTGCTGGCTGGCTTTTTTGCCCAGCATGAATTGATACTCATGCACCAGCAGTTCTTTCGAGTCCGGATAAAAAGCTTCGGTAACCGGCACTTGATTGGCTTTCAGCGTTGCAACAAAGGGCAGCGATTGCGAGGCGGTTAAAAAGTCTTTATTTCCCCCGCTGATAAATACAGGCGGATAATTCTGATTAACATGCTGACGCGGAGATATGCTAGATAAAAATTCCGCATCATTTTTACGTTCGCCCGTATACGCCTGCACTAAATTATTAATGCCCCATTCCAGCAATCGAATTTCATCTGGCGCCGTCTCTACAAAATGATTTAAATCATAAATGCCGCAATGCAAAATCAAGCCCTGCAGCTGTTTTCTCGTGATTGCTGGCTGAAAATTCTGTGATTGAGCATAGTCAGGATTCGAAACAAAAGCCGCATAATGGCTGGCCATATTGGCGCCTGCTGAATCGCCTGCCAAATACAGCTTACTGGCATCAACATGATATTGAGCAGCATTCATTTGAAGATAAGATAAAGCCTGATTAATTTGATGCAGCTGAGTTGGATAAACCGCATCGGGCGCAAACTGATATTCAACAGCGACAACATTGTAACCCTTTGATGCTAAAAGTTTAAAATATCCTCTTGCATGCTCTTTTGAACCGGAAATCCAGCCGCCGCCATGAATCCATACCACGGTTGGACGTGCGCCAATTTCTGCAATATATTCAGGCTGGTATACGTCCATATGCAAATTCGGATTAGCCATATACTGAATATTGTTGTAGACCCGCACATCTTTCGGAGCATGCTTATCGATAAATTTTTTCTGAATATTGGTGGATGCATTAAAAACACCGGCAATGAATTTTGTACCGCTTTGGGTGTTTTGGCATGCTGTTAAATTCAGCATTAAACTGCTGCTAAACAGCGCCATCACAATTTTTGAATGCATCAGCCCGTCCTCAAAAATAAATCGATTTTAATATGCAATTAGCCTGAATCAGCTAAAAAATACAAGTCTTTGTTTTCATGAAAAACTTATTGAAAACCAATCACCGCAGTCAGTTTTATTTGACGGTTTTTTGGCATTTCCATCCAAAATAGAATTCTAATTTAATGAATTTACAATATTTTTCAGAATATTAAATTGAACCCTGCCACACAATATGCTATCAATTAAGCATAAGGTCATAACAATATCTTTGGAGCTTCTCCCATGTCATATAATCAAATTTTAGTGCCAGTTGACGGTTCTCAAATCTCTTTTTCTGCAGTCAAAACAGCAGCTCAAATTGCGAAAGCCTTTAACAGCAAACTGACTTTAATCAGTTTGGTGGCTGAAGACCCATTTACTGATGCAGATTTCTATTATTCTTCTGCCATTATGAAAGAATATTTTGTGCAGGCGCATGAAAATGCAACGAAATCACTCGCGGATGCGCTGGAAATCGCAAAGGCTGAAGGCGTTGATGCTGAAACTCAAATCATTAAAGGCCAAGTATCTGCTGAAGGCATTGCAGAAACGGCATCTGAACTTAAAGCCGATTTAATTGTGATGGGTTCGCATGGCCGTAAAGGCTTCCAAAAAATGCTGCTTGGCAGTTTTGCACAAGACGTGCTGCGCAATACCGAATTGCCTGTCCTGATCATTAAGTCTTAATGATCTTAGCCCGCCTTTTTGGCGGGCTTTTGCTATGCAAAAAATTATCTCTAAAAATTACCAAAAAGCTTAAAACTTAAATCATGAGGAGCAGCGCATGACAACTTATCAGCATATTCTTGTCCCTATAGATGAATCTCCAATTTCCTACGCTGCCGTAGAACAAGCTTTGGCTTTAGCGAAATCTTTGAATAGCCAAGTCACGATTATGAGTGTTATTGCGGTAGACCCTTTTGTAGGCGTCGACTTTTACAAAGTCGCTCCAGCGATCACCGACTATTTTATGCAGGCTGAAAAAACCGCCAAAGAGCGCTTAGAAGAAATCAAGCAATCCTTTGTCCGTGATAACATTGAAGTCGATGTCAAACTGATTCATGGAGTTTCTCCATCTGAAGGCATTATTCAAATTGCAGATGAAGTCAGCGCCGATCTCATTATTATGGGTTCACATGGCCGTACAGGCATCAAAAAGATGATGCTGGGAAGCGTCGCGCAAAATGTGCTGACTCAATCCCCTATTCCTGTCTTGATTGTCAAAATCTAATGGCTTGAATGCTAAAAATCCCTCTCTGGAGGGATTTTTTTATAGCGCCGCCATGCTACTCACTGCTGCGGATGACAACCGTATTGGCCATTTTGTCATGCCAGCCCTGCTTTCTTTTATCAAAGGCAATCCAGAAAATGCCGATCATAAAAACCATCATCGCGGGAAAATACCCGATATAGCGGATAATCGACTGCTTAAGATTAATATCCTTGCCGGTCTGAGCATCAACAATTTTCATTCCCATCAGAATTTTGCCCGGCGATGCTGACCACAGCAGCCAAACTGCAACCGTATAGGCAAAAGGCAAAACATAATTGATAAAAATATCCATCCACAGCATTTGCGGCTGCTCTGACAGGCCCGTAGCAAAAATACGGTCCCAATCTCCACGGTAAACCAGCCACAGCAAAGGATATGTTGCTGTCAGCACAATGACTGTATCAATCAGTGAAGCGCCGACACGCGACCAAAATCCAGCATATTCAACATCTGAATCCAGCATTTTTTAATCCTGTTTTTGTTATTTTTCCAATCTACCCGAATTTTCTTGAATACTCGAGCTATTCGCAGCGCTGAAAGCAAAAATCCCTCTGCTGAGGGATTTAAACTGCCGTGCAGTTATGATTTGCTGATCGTTTGGTGCAAATTTTGCAGATATACTTCCGCCTCTATGCCATTCGTAAAATGCTTTTCATAGAGTCCCGTATGCTGCGCGCTATTTGGCGTGTATTCGACAGCCACGATAAATGCGCCATCTTGCGCACTTTTAGAAATTCGAACTGCTATAATATGTTGAGAGTTTAAATAAAAACCATCTTCAACTTTAACTAACATGACTGCCTCAGCTTAATAACATGGGCTGCCTGCTGCACACCATGCATCAATCAGCCTATCTGTTAATAATCTAAATAATTAAAAACCGGAGCAATGATTTTACTCCATTTCTGTGATTTATTTAACACTTTTCACATAATTTAGGATTATTTCGTTAGTTGTGATTAACACTTCCGGCGCTTAAACCGATTGCAGCAAAGGCTCAGCGTCCGTATGCATGGCCAAATCGAATCCTCAGATGCGGCGGACATCATCAAATAAAAAAGCCCTTCAGCCTGTTTTATGGTGAAGGGCTTTTTTTGCATAAACAGCTTAGACGTTGAGCATGCTGTTTAAAGTTTCAGAAACGTTTTTAGATTTCACTTGCGGTTTAAGCGCCTCAAGTTCCGCTTTTACTGCGCTGCGCTGCGGTTCTGCCAAGGTATACCAGCGTGACAATGCCTGCAGCAGGCGCGATCCGACAATCGGATTTTTTTCGTCTAAATATTTCGCCAAATTAATAAAGTGCTGGACGCCAAAGCTCCAGGTATTCACAGGATTGGCATTTAAACCGCCACTGACTGAACGGATGCGGTTTGGCACACCCAAATCATAGTCTGCATGCGCAGTCAGATATGCTAATGTTGCTGCCGTAGCTTTTGGATGCGCGGCCTGCACCATAAACCATTGGTCCAAAGACAGCGCTTCATCTTTAAAGCGGTCGTAAAAGTCTGCCAAAGTCTCTTTTGCCTGCGGCGCATCATTCCACACCAATACGCGCAATGCGCCTAAGCGCTCAGACATATTGCCAGTCAATTGATACTGCTGATGAGCCAGGTCAAATGCCTCTGTATCGCCTTGACGCGCCATCATGCTCAGCATGATATTTTTCAGCGCGCGCACGCCCATTGCCTGAGAAAATTCTTTCTGAGTATCAGGATCAAGTTCTAAATAAGTTTCTTTGCAGAATGAACCAAATTCACGCGCCAGCAGTTCCAGCAAGGCATTGCGCTTTTCTTGAATCACTGCCGGATTGTAGTTTTCATCAATGCGGCTGCCCAAATAACCTTCTGAAGGCACATCAAAGATACGCGATGCCAATAATGGATCTTTTTGAATTAAGTCAGGCACGGTATTTTTCATGGCCTGAATATAAATTTCAGCGGCATGGTCATTCAGCAGAATACGGTCCAGCAATGTCTGCGCGGCCTGCCATTGGTTAAAGCCATTGGTTTCATACTGCATGAGAAATGCAAGCTCATCATCTGAATAATTGAAATCCAGATTCACTGGCGCAGAGAAATTGCGCAGCAATGAAACAACCGGTTTCACAGTCACACCGGTAAATTCAATCTCGGCCTGATCTTGATCGAAGAGATACACACCATCTTTCACGCTATTTTCAAACAGCTCTTCAGCGTTCAGCGTCAGCTGCTCGCCAGTTTCGGCATTGAACAGCGCCAAAGCGACAGGAATTGGCACAGCTTTCAAGTTCGGATATTTCGGATGCGCTCTTAAACTTTGCTTGAAGCTTAAACGGTAAGTTTGAGCTGCTGCATCATATTCACCTTGCGCCTCAAGTTTTGGCGTGCCCGGCTGGTTATACCAGATCAGGAAGCTTGCAAGGTCTACGCCTGAGCCTGCTGTCAGAGCAGCCACCCAGTCTTCTACCGTAACCGCCTGGCCGTCATGACGCTTAAAGTATTCATCAGTCCCCAGTCTAAATTTTTCTTTGCCGAGCAAAGTCGACATCATGCGGTTAATTTCTGCGCCTTTTTCATAGACTGTTGCTGTATAAAAATTGTTGATTTCGACAAAATGGTCTGGCCGCGGCGGATGTGAAAGCGGGCCTGAATCTTCTGGAAACTGATGCGCTTTCAGCACAGCAACATCATCAATACGCTGTACCGCCGCCGACTGCAAATCTTCTGAGAAAGACTGGTCGCGGAAAACCGTCAGGCCCTCTTTAAGGCACAGCTGGAACCAGTCGCGGCAGGTAATGCGGTTGCCTGTCCAGTTATGGAAGTATTCGTGCGCAATCACCGACTGCACGCGCATGATTGCGGCATCTGTGGTGTATTCTTCATCAGCTAGCACACAGGAAGTATTAAAAATGTTCAGGCCTTTATTTTCCATTGCGCCCATATTGAATGCGCTGGTCGCCACAATCATGTAATTGTCTAGATCATAAGCGCGGCCATAGTGCTCTTCATCCCATTGCATCGAGTGCTTCAACGCATCCATTGCAATGCGGCATTTTGGAATATCTTTTTCTTCGGCGTAAATTTCTAAAGCGACATTGCGGCCTTCCGAAGTCACATAATGATCTTTCATCACGGCCAAATCGCCGATCACGCAGGCAAATAAATAGCTGGGTTTCTTTGTTGGATCCTGCCAAACCGTATAGTGGCGGCCTTCGCCCGCTTCACCGGCTTCAATCAGGTTGCCGTTGGCCAAAAGCACAGGGAATTTTTTATCGGCTTCTACACGCGTTGTGAACACAGACAGTACATCTGGGCGGTCAGGATAGAACGTAATTTTACGGAAACCTTCAGGCTCATTTTGCGTAACAAACAAATCACTGCTGGCTTTGTATAAGCCTTCCAGCTGGGTATTGGATTCGGGGTGAATAATGACCTGCGTTTCAATCACGGCCTGATCTGGCGCATTGGCAATCACCAGCTGTTCGGCATCTAAGGAATACTCAGTTTCTGAAAGAACCCTTCCATTGACTGCAATAGACTTCAACTCCAGATCCCGGCCCAGCAGAATCAAATCACCTGCAGCCTGACGCTGCATGACCAATTTTGCATTTACCTGAGTGCGGTCATCAAAAGCTTGAATATCCAGCTCAATCGAATCAACCAGAAAAGACGGTTTTTGATAATCTTTTAGATAAACAGTTTGGTCTGCTTCGACCACAGGGTTTGCTGCAATATTCATATAATGTCCTGATCCTTTGCTCAGCCGAGACAGCTATTTCTTATCAAAAATTGTGAATGACTTGATCATACGACAAGTTTTTCAAGCTGTCTGCGCATTTACTTTGTTTTTTATATGGGACTCAAACCGCGATTTTCAATTCACCAGATCAGTTAATTGTTTCTTCTGGCTTATAATTTATCCAAGAACTCATTAGGTAATCTGAAACCCGTATTGCGTGCCCGCTTTTACGCCGCCACTGCACTATTTTCAACCATCAGCACATACTATGATGAGGTATATTGTGATTTTCAGGCGTCCCATTTTTCCAGCCATTGCGTTAAGGCGATATAAATAAAAGCATCGCATTGGCAGATGACAGGCCATTTGCATTTCAGCCATTTTAAATCAGCTGAATCCGGCTAATGCCAGCAGATGCAATTAGGCGCACAGTTCCACTGCACCGCCTGCACAGCTGAAAAAATCAAAAGATGGCGCAATTTTAAGAGTTTTCAGCATTCACACTCAACGGACTCCTCTGGCAGTCAAGGCCATTTGCCGGCTTTAATAAAACTAGGTTTGCGCAGTCCACTTTTATTAAATTCCTACAAATCTTTCCAAAGCCATACATTTTGTGCACGATTATTGCTTGTATATAAATGTGCCAAGTTCACTATAAAACTAATCAGTATAAAAAGAGGTGTAAGATGTATTTAAAAGACCATATCGTCCGTGTTGAAAACATCAAGACCCTGCAAGCGCTTGATGCTGCAAATATCGATCACAAAGTCATCGCAATGTTTATGACATGTGAAGGCATTCCCCTGCAGGCCTTTGAAGTCAGCGCCATCATCAACGGCTATGATGCCTTAGGCTCAAAAAAAGTCACGAGTAAAAAGGCGCGAGCTTTAATTCATGCAAAGCTTATCGGACAGGAGGATGAATCTTTACCATGCCCAGCCGCATACTGAGCTTTTAACTAGCCGCCTTTACACATAGCGGCTAGCCCGCTTTACAGAAGTTGCCCTCATTCAACCCACCCAAGAGCTGATGCATTCAGCTCTTTTTTATGCGGCATCACTTCTCGGAGATGAATCAGCCCGCTGAAATAGATTTGCTGTGTATAATAAAATGCTACCCCGTTAAAAGATGCTGCGCATATGCTTCAAATTCTCCAAAAGAAATTAGATGAAAGTACACAGTGCCCTTTGTGCCGCGCATCTATGTATTGGGTGGAAGCAGAACAGTTTGATCAAGAGCTGAACTACCATGAATGCAGCTATTGCGAACATAAGGTTTATCAGGATAAAACACTGAATTGCCATTGCGCCGCCTGCCAAAGCAACCGCAAGAAACTGATCAAAGAAGCGCTGCATCAGGAAAGCTACAAGCAGAAAATCAAGGGCAAAGATAAAGACTTTATAGAATTTGAACTGACGCAATTGAGTTTTATCCAGAAGCTGTTTTTATTATCCATTTTAGATGATCAGGTTTTTGAAAACTCGCGGCATGACGAGTTTATAGATTGGGAAAAAATCAAATACGCCCCAATTTCGCCCAATTATCTGTATCAAAAAAGCCTCATGAAGCGCATGATTGATCAGCATGTATTGTCACTGAAAGATGATGCCTCTGAATCTGGCCAATATTATATTAATGTGCGTTTAGACGGCTATTCTGAACCCAGCTTATACAGCATCACGCACCGTTTGCGCTTATGGTTTTATGAAAATTTATCGCAAGGCATTCCTTTCAAAAGTTCAGATGAAGTTAAAGATGCCATCTATGAAGTGCTGTATGAAAAAATTGTGCAGTTCATTCAGTTTTACTGCAAACTTTGGCAAGTGCAAATTTCTGGCAATAACAGCTTAAGAACATTGTGCTACCGCTTGCTGGACAGCCTTGCCGTCGGTCAAATTTTTTATTTAATGCAAACCGCGCTGGATTACCTGCATCAGCAAAAGCTGCTGCAGCCGCGCAATGAAAAGTTCATCAACACCAATTTATTAAAGAAGACAGTGCAGCAATACCGCGAACGCAGCCTGGAAGAAAAATGGGTGACATCGACCCTGCCTCATCCGCCGCAGCTGCAGATGTCCAAAATGGTTGAAGTTTTATTCTTCCGCTTTTTAAACTGCGATGAATCTGTATTTGTGCAGCCGATTTGGAAAATTTGGGAAAAAGTTGAGCCGCGCCTTAAATTTTATGCCCTCAAGCGCTGCATGCATTGCGGATCAGATGAATTAAACGTGGATTATGATGCAGATAATCATGTAACGCTGTTTTGCCGCAGCTGCAAGCATCAAGACCATTATTTTACCCGCTAACTGCCGCGCATTTGCTTTTTGCGCAAAACTGACTCTTAGATATTTCATCTTTCAGCCGCGAAAGGGAGAACGCCAAATGAACCGATCTGAACAGCTGAACAGCACCATTCTCGCAACAGCGCACAGCAGCCTTCTGAACTTAACGGCTCCCCTGCTGCAGCAAGTCATTGATGCATGGACTGAACTGAAAACACAGCAGCCCTTGGTGCATATTATGACCAATGGCGTCGCGAATAATTATGTCGCCAATGTATTATTGGCCGCCGGCGCATCGCCCGCAATGATCGACAACCCTTTTGAAGCCGAAAGTTTTGCCAGCATTGCCAGCGCGATTAATCTCAACTTAGGCACGCCCACCTCAGAGCAAATGCAGGCTATGCAAATTGCAGCGCAAACTGCGCAAAGCCTCGGAAAAATTTGGGTGCTCGACCCTGTAGGCTACGGCCCTGTCTTAAAATGGCGTTCGGATATGATCGATAATTTACTGCAGTATCAGCCCTCAGTCATACGCGGCAATGCATCAGAAATTGGCGCGCTGGCAGGCAATCATATTCAGTCTAAAGGCGTAGACAGCACCATCAGCAGCGAATCAATTTATTTGCAGGCGCAGCCTTTATTTGAACATGCCGAATGTATTGCTATTTCTGGCGAAGCCGATTTTATTTTGTCTAAAGAATTGAATGCCGTGATTCAAATCAATGGCGGCTCTTATCTTCAGCCTAAAATCACCGCTTCCGGCTGCGCCTTAGGCGCCTTAACAGCCGCTTATTGCGCAGTGAGCAGCACCATTACTGCTGGCGCCATGGCTGCCCATATTCACTTTGCCATTGCAGGCAAAAAAGCATATGAACGCGCCAATACTGTCGGCAGTTTCAATATGGCTTTTTTAGATGAAATTTATGCCTTGAATGAGGAAGATTTAGTGCAGTACAGTGATTTCAGCATATTGCCCTTAGAAAGCTGACTCACTTGACTTTACGGTCGGCAGCCAAATTGAAAATGGTTTCGCAAATCGTGCTGAAGTCTAAACGGCAAACACACATCAGCCCCTTGCCATCAAAATAATCAGGCACATGCTGCAAAAAAAACTGATTATGCGAATTTGCACGGTTGCGCAGCCGAACCAATTGTTCAGGCGTTACTTTAGGCATGTTGCAAGGATGAACAATAATATTCTCACCTCGAACTTCTGCCCCGGAATGGCGGCTCTGCATCAAATTCAATATATCAGCATGCGCTTTCGGCATTTTCCGGCCTGCGCGCGGAAAGAAATTAACTGAACGCGATGTAAATAAGGTGTAGATTTTTGGCTGCATAAGCGTCGTCACAAACCATAGGGGCGTGAATGGATTGCGCATACGGTAATTCAGCGCAACGCGTATGGCTGAATTCAAACTGCGGCTGCGGCCCCGGTATTCAGTTAAAAACCCTGCTCTTGAACTGATAATGAAAATGGCTTGCCCATTCAGTTCCAGTTTTAAGATGGAAATAATATTCTGCCCCACCAGTTTTCCGCGATGAAAATACTGCACAATTGGAATAGAGACTGCAGTTGAATCGTAGAGACAGCTGTAGAGCTGTTCAATGGTGGAGGTTGGAAATATGAGCTGCTCTAAAGCCCAAATTTTCTGAAATTGAAGATGTTGTTCTTCTTGTGCCAACTGAACGAAATCAATCACACTTTCTTTAATTTTCATTAGAGAAATTCCAAATTATTATTTTATTCATTATCCGCAATGCATCAGCACAGCATTTTATTTCATATAGCGGTTTTATTCCGTACGCTTCGCCAAGAAGATGAGCACCTGAAATGCGCACAGAAGCTCAATCCAATTTTATAATTAAATGCATCTATTCAGATTGATGCAAACTTTATACTCGAATCCGCATCAAAAAGTAAACGCTCGCCTTTGAATAAAATTCAATTTTCAGGTCAATGCAATTTAGTCATCAGAATGCCAGCCTATTCTTAAATAAGCCGGCATCTGCAAATTCATACGCGCGGCAAGGCGTATTTAAGCATTAAGCTTGGATATGCACCGATTTAATCCGATTGCCTTCCATCTCAGTCACTTTAAATTGAATGCCTTGGTAATTCAGCACTGTGCCAAGTTCGACATGGCCCTGCATCTTATCTAAAATCAGGCCAGACACGCTTATATAGCCAGCATCATCTTCGACTAAATCCAGCATGCCCAGCTCCAGTTCCAGCTGGTATAGATCCAGCATGCCGGAGGCTTTCCATTCCTTCTCGCCCAGCTTGACCAAATCCAGCTGTTCATCTGCATCAGGAAACTCGCCTGCAATTGCCTCAAAAACATCCAGCGGTGAAATCAAGCCCTGAACATTGCCAAATTCATCCGAGACCATGACCAAAGAACCTTTCGACGTGCGCAGTGTATTTATCGCATCAATCACTTTCATCTTTTCAAAGATATAAATTGGACGGTGCTTTTTGATCAGGTTTTTCAGCTCATCTTCATCATCTAAAACATCCAGCAGCTCTTTCGCGCGGACAATGCTGATGACTTTATCCAAACTGCCGCGGCAGACTGGAAATAAGCTATGCGGCACTGAAAGCACCTGTTCACGGATTTTTTCTGGCGAATCATTCAGATCGACCCAAGAAATCTGGCTGCGCGGGGTCATAATTGACGCCACTGAACGCTCTGCCAGTGTCAGAACACCGCCAATCATATAGCGTTCTTCTGCGGCAAAAGCTTCTTGCGCCTGCTGATGCTCAGGATTGTCTGCGGTTTCAATTTTACCGCCCATCAGCTTTAAAATGCTGTCGGCAGTACGGTGACGCAGCGGAATTTTTGACTCATGCTTTGCCACATTCCGCTGGGTAAATTGATTAAAGGCTTCAATCACAATAGCCACACCAATACCTGAGTAGATATAGCCTTTTGGAATATGGAAACCAAAACCTTCCGCAATGAGGCTGATGCCGATTAAAAGCAGGAAACTCAGGCACAAAATGACAACTGTTGGATGACGGTTAACAAAGCTTGTCAGCGGTTTAGAGGCAAGCAGCATCACGGCCATAGCGGCGATCATCGCAGCCATCATGACATAAATATTATCCACCATGCCAATGGCGGTAATGACCGAATCCAGAGAAAATACCGCATCCAAAACCACAATTTGCGCAACAACTGCTGTAAAGCCAGCATATACAACGTTTGTCGCAACTTTGAGCTCAGGCTTTCCTTCTATTTTTTCATGCAATTCAGTGACAGCTTTATAGACTAAGAATAAGCCGCCGAATAGTAAAATGAGGTCTCGGCCTGAGAATGTCCAATCAAAGACTGTAATAAGCGGTTTGGTCAATGTGACTAACCAAGAGATGGCAAACAATAAGCCCAATCGCATAAAGAGTGCGAGGGAAAGGCCAACAACACGCGCCTTATCGCGCTGTTCTGGCGGGAGTTTTTCAGCCAAAATTGCAATAAATACCAGGTTATCAATACCTAAAACAATTTCAAGGATAATTAAAGTGATTAAGCCGACCCATAAACCCGGGTCCATTAAAAATTCCATTAAAAAACATCTCCAAAACAGTGCATTGAATAACTTTTTTGAAGAAAAACAGATAGACCTACGCTCGGCGAGGGATCCATAAAAAAAACCTTTTCAACTAAAGACACTTCATTATGCACAAACTTTGATTTTTGTATCGTTTTTTTGTGTTTTTTCCTCTACGTCTTCCTTTATTTTTAGATCTGCGCCTAGAGGGCTTATTCCAATCATCTCAGGATTTTCGGCTAAAAAGGTTTCTCTTTGGTTTCATCATCAAATTAGAGGAAGATTCTCAGATAAAACAGATCAATAGAGACCGCCTTGATCAAAGGTTCACAGCAGTTTTGATTTATTTAAAATATTACAAAAGGAAATCCCAATGATAGATTTTCCTTCTTTGATTATATTTGATAAAAATCTATTGATATTGCACCATTATTTTTCATAAAATGTCGACTCGTTAAAATAAAATTACAAGAAAATTGGGGACTTTAAATGACGAAAAAATATGCAAAATTCTTACCATCCGGTGACGACTTTAATTTAGAAGACTTTCCATATTATTGGGTCACGCAAGTGCATGCCCAATACGTATTAAATGTCGATCACGCTTTAAAGAAATACGGTGTAGACAATTCAAGACGGCGCATATTGCTTGCGCTGAAATCCAAACCAAATGCAAGTGTTTCAGATCTTTCTGAAATGGTGGTATCCAAAATGTCGACCACGACAAAAATTGTCTACCGCCTCAAAGATGAAGGCTTCGTCAACACCTACTCTTGTGAAGACGATGCGCGCATTACTCGTGTGGTGCTGACTGAAAAAGGCCACTTAATGACGCAAAAAATTAACGACTTAATGAATGTTGTGCTGGAACAGTCTTTTGAAGGCCTGACACCGCTTCAAATTGAAAAAATGATTGAAAGTTTAAAACACATTTTTAAAAATCTTTCACGTTAATATACAGTCGATATATCAATCGAAAAAATTCAGTTGGGGGTTGATTTTTTCGATTTTTATTTTAGGCGCATAAGCACATTCAAATTCTTCTACGGGAAACCCGTCTACAAAACTCTGAATATTGGATGATTTCCAGCTGAGCCACTGTTCCAGCCGGTCATGCGGAATCACGATGACTGAACGCTTTATATCACCTGGCTCATGAAATTCTTTCATCATGGCATGGCCTATCGCATTCATAGTAATCATCGTTGCCGATCGAATAATATCTTCGCTTTTTTGGCAAATTTCATATAGCGCCGCAATATAGAAGGCTTGACCGTCTTTGCGTCTGACACTCCAGCGCTGAGGCTTATTATCAATGTATTTTGATTCATAAAATTCGGAAACGGGAATGACACCGAATTTACACTTATGAATCGAATTTTGAAATGTCGGCTTTTGCAT
Source organism: Acinetobacter bouvetii DSM 14964 = CIP 107468 (assembly GCF_000368865.1). Lineage (GTDB taxonomy): Bacteria > Pseudomonadota > Gammaproteobacteria > Pseudomonadales > Moraxellaceae > Acinetobacter > Acinetobacter bouvetii. The sequence continues at coordinate 727,373 of NZ_KB849726.1, read as the reverse complement.
CAGTGTTTCATTGCGCGCATTATAAGTCTTCAGTGCAATCGACAGATCATCAGCCCATTTAGGAATCATGCCAAAGCGCACTTTGCGCCACTCGAGCCCTTGCTGGGATCTAAACAGCAGAGGCATTTCATAATTCGGGTAGACTTCATCTGAATATTCAAACGGAATTTCAGTTAACCCTAACGCTTCAAGCTGCGCCAATGTCAGCGGTTTGAAATTTGCACACATGATGAAAATAATTGATTTGGAGATTTTCATTATAAGACGGATATTATGATTCTGTATCTGATGGGCTTCAAGCCAACGACAATATCCCGCTCAATTTCAAACTGCAAAAGCCCGCCTTGTAAACGGCCGGGCTTAGAATTGCATAGCATACACCGCCACGGCAATGTCATTCTTTTGAGTGCAATCGCTTCATTGCATACAGTCTATCGCTTTTAAAGTAAGCCAAATGGCCCCAAAACCATGCTTCATGAAATCCCATAAAACAAACTTAACTTTTTACCGCCGCCTGCGGGCTGTTTATTTTCTTAACGGCTGCACAAATACGCCAATACACCAAAAAAGAAGAAAAAATATCAACCGCCATACTGATGAGTGTTTTGATATGTGCAAATTGCGCTTCATCAAAATCAGCTTCAAACTGGTTAAAAATAGATAAAATGAGTGAATAAAGAACAATAACAAATGCTGTAGTTTTCAGCATGATCGGTAAATAAAGGGCAATAATGCGGTTTAAAAAAGCATGCCCCTGCGCACCGCCATTGGCTTTAAATATGGCATTGGTCCAGCTGATCAATAGGCCCAAATTAATCAAAAAAAGTGCAAAACTGATTTTCAGCTCTTCCGGTTCAATTTGACTGGAAGCAAAAATGCCCAATAGCACAATAATACTGCTGGCCAAATAATAATTTTTAAACTCGTTTTGACTCACTCTATTTTGTTTTAAATCTTCAATCAGCTTATCTGTGCGCCAAAAATACATGCTTTACTCCATTTGTATATTTCCATCATATATAAAAAAAGCCTCCGAAGAGGCTTTTTTGATTAGACAAGGTGAAGATTAATCACCAGTATAACCTTTTAACTTTAAACGCGCTGCATGAAGCAATGGCTCAGTGTAGCCCGATGGCTGTTCGCCGCCTTTGAACACTAGATCATACGCCGCTTGGTATGCATAACCGTTGAATGCTGGCGCCATAGGCGTGTAAAGCGGATCGTTTGCATTTTGCTCATCCACAATTTTCGCCATACGCTGCATCACTTCTTCAACTTGCGCTGCAGATACGATGCCATGACGCAGCCAGTTTGCAACGTGCTGAGATGAAATACGCAATGTTGCACGGTCTTCCATTAAGCCAACGTTGTTGATGTCTGGCACTTTAGAACAGCCCACACCCAAGTCAACCCAGCGTACGACATACCCCAAGATCCCTTGAAGGTTATTTTCAAGCTCTTTGGTTTTCTCTTCTTCAGTCCAGTTTGTATCGGCTGCTAAAGGCGGAGTTAACAAGTCATCTAGCGGCAATGCTTCCGTTTTCAACAACTCTTGCTGACGAGCCGATACATTGCACTGATGGTAGTGAATCGCGTGAATGACTGCGCCAGATGGAGATGGAACCCATGCACAGCTTGCGCCCGCTTCTGGATGCTCAATCTTGGTTTTATACATATCCGCAAGCATATCCGGCTTAGGCCACATGCCTTTACCAATTTGCGCTTTACCGCGAAGGCCTGTTTGAAGACCAATCATCACGTTGCGGTTTTCATAAGCTGGGAACCAGATCTGCGCTTTCACTTCGCCTTTGCGAACGAATGGGCCCGCTTCCATAAAGGTATGGATTTCATCACCAGTACGGTCCATGAAGCCCGTGTTGATGAAAATAGTACGGTCTTTCGCTTGAGCAATACAGTTTTTCAAGTTTACAGATGTACGGCGTTCTTCATCCATAATCCCGATTTTTAACGTTTTCGCAGGTAAGCCTAGCGCTTGTTCTGAACGTTCAAACAATTCAACAGCAAATGCAACTTCTTCTGGACCATGCATTTTTGGTTTAACGATATACATTGACCCTTTACGAGAGTTTTTGTTTTCGTTTTGACCTTTGATGTCTGCGAAAGTCAATAATGGTGTAATTAAAGCATCCATAATACCTTCGTAGATTTCAGCACCATCTACAAGGATCGCAGGGTTCGTCATTAAATGACCCACGTTGCGAAGCAGCATCAATGAACGGCCATGAAGTTTCGTTTCACCGCCAATCAAGTTTTTGTGCGTACGGTCTTTATTCAGAGTACGCGTTACAGTTTTACCGTTTTTCTCGATAGATTCTGAAAGAGTGCCTTTCATTAAGCCTAACCAGTTGCGGTAGCCTTCCACTTTTTCTTCAGCATCAACGGCTGCAATCGAATCTTCTAAATCCTGAATCGTGGTAAGCGCTGCTTCAAGAACAAGGTCTTTTACACCCGCCGCATCAGTTTTACCAATAGGGCTAGTTGCATCTACTTCAATGATCACGTGCAGACCATTGTTAAGAAGTACAATTTCAACAGGTGCAGATTCTTCACCATTGAAACCAACGAACTGCGCTTCTTTCGCTAAAGTGGTTGTTGAACCGTCTTTCAGCGTTACCGCCAGTTTCTTGCCTTCTACCGCATATTTTGTCGCATCAGCATGTGAACCGCTTGCTAATGGGAAGGTTTCATTTAAGAAATTCTTAGCAAATGCAATTACTTTTTCGCCGCGGACAGGGTTGTAGCCCTTGCCTTTTTCTGCGCCGCCTTCTTCAGGGATCACGTCAAAACCGTAAAGCGCATCGTATAAAGAACCCCAGCGCGCGTTTGCAGCATTTAAGCAGTAACGCGCATTACGCACAGGTACCACCAATTGTGAACCAGCCAGCAATGCGATCTCTTCGTCTACATTTTCTGTGCTGATTTGAAAATCTTCTACTTCTGGTAATAAGTAGCCAATTTCAGTAAGGAAAGCTTTGTAAGCTTCGAGTTCAAATTTGTTGTTGCGGTGCCATTCATCAATTTTCGCTTGAATGTCGTCACGCTTAGCCAATAGTGCTTTGTTCTTTGGGCTAAGATCGACAACGACTTGTTCAAAGTTTTTCCAGTAAGTTTCACTGTCCAAACCTGAACCTGGAAGTGCTTCATTTTCGATGAAATCGTAAAGTTCTTTAGCAATCGCTAACTTGCCTTTTTGAATACGTGCAGTCATTGTCTTTCCTGATATTGCTACTTTTTATAACAAGAGATTCCAGTATACCTATTTATACTTAGCTGAATAGCACTATCACATTACTAAATAACGATCATTTTTTACCAAGCAAATACCCTCATGACTTGATAAAATAACGATCAGAAATGCAACATCATCATCAGCTTGAATGCTCTTTTACAGTGTATAAAGTTTTTGAAATGCCGAAATTAGACTTAAGTGCAGAATTTTGTTTTAAAACTGAACAAAATTGGCTTTTTCAGTCACTCGAAGGCTTGATTAAGCCATGAAAAATACCAAATGTCGATAAAATCGCCAGTCATATTTGCATAAAAAAAAGCGCCAGTTCTTGGCGCTCCTTGCTGTGCTTCATCAGCGATTATTCTGCATTTTCCGGTGCATTAATTTGACGGTGCGCCGAATTCAAATAGTCATCGGATTGCATTTCCAATAAGCGTGAACGCGTGCGTTCAATTTCAAAGGCCAATTTTTCACCTTGATAAAGGTCAATAATTGAATCTTCCGAAGTTAACAGCAGCTTTACGCCGCGGTCATAAAATTCATCCACCAAATAAATAAAACGGCGTGTGCCCTCAGAGAGGTAATCCGTCATGTGCGGCACATTGCTGACCAATACCGTATTATAAATATTGGCGATTTCGATAAAATCCGCAGGGCTGCGCGGCTTTAAGCACAGTTCAGAATATTCACACCACAGCACATCTTCTGTATGGCCAATGGTTTCGACTATCCGTTTATTAATGATAATCGGCTCCTGAGACACGGTTTGAGTTTGCGTCAAAGCGCCGAAACGCTGCGCCATCCACAATTTATTTTCATGCGTTAAAGGGCTTTTAAACAGCTGTGCCTGTTTCAATACGCGCAAGCGGTAGTCTACGCCTGCATCCACATTCAGGACGACACAGTTCTTTTTCACCATTTCAATAGTGGGAATAAAACGGTCCCGATGAATGCCATTCTTATATAAGCCGTCTGGCGCAATGTTTGAGGTGGCGACCAAAGTCACACCGCGGGCAAACAATTTTTGAAACAAGTCACTCAGAATCATGGCATCGGTGACATTTGAAACAAAGAATTCATCAAAGCAAATGACAACCGCTTCTTTATAAATTTGATCTGCAACCAACTCTAAAGGATTGCGCTGCCCCGAAAGCTTATTCAGCTCACGGTGCACATGCTGCATAAAATGATGAAAATGCATGCGGGTCTTACGGCGGAACGGCACAGATTCATAAAACTGATCCATCAGCCATGTTTTACCGCGGCCGACACCACCCCACATATAAACGCCATGCGGTGATGTTTGGCGGCGGAAACGGCGGAAGGCCTTTTTTGAAGCTTTAAAACGCTGAATCAGCTCTTGCCATACGCGGTCCAGTTCATGCACCGCAACAGCCTGAGCCTCATCTGGCAAAAATTGGCCAGATGCCAGCGCTTGTGCATAACGCTCTGCGGGAGAAATTGGAGTAAAAGCCGTACTGTGGTGAGTTTGTAATTCAGACATATCATTAAATACTATTTGGGGCTATATAAAATTATAGCGAAGATTGAACCGTAATATATAACACTTTGGCATTAATAAACTTAGGCTATTTTGTATATTGACGCGGGCTTTGCCCGAACCAGCGCTTAAACGCATGATTAAATGCTGCAGGTTCTGAATAGCCTAATAATTCTGCAATCATCTCAATTGAATACTCCTTGTATTCCATCAGCCGCAAAGCCTTGTCCTTAATAATGTCTTCGCGGATTTGCTTATAGCTGGTATTCAGCTGCTGCAATTGATGCCTCAATGTCCGCTCAGGCAAATTCAGCGCTTGCGCGGTTTCCGCCATGCTGGGCATAGCTCCGGTCTGCAGCTCTAAATAATCCTGTACACGCTGAATCAATGACGGCGCCTGCTCATCAGCCATTAAGCGCTCCAATTCTGCGATGCATTTTGCTTCATACAATCGGAAGGTAATCGGATCGGCTGACGGAATTTTCACATCAAATACCGATTCATCAAACCAAAAACTGGCATATGGCGCACCAAACCTGACCTGCGGACCATAGTAATCATGATAAATCGCCAACTGCTGCGGATCTTGCGGCTGCTTAAATGGCAAATCAATCAGCACCTGCGGAGACGCCAGACCCATCATTTTATATAAATCACGGATAAATTTATAAGTGCCCGATATTTCACATTGCGCCAGCAGCAGGCCCAATTCCGTATGGATATTTTGCGGGCGGTAGCATAGCGCTATTTTATGATCAGCAATGTCCAGCGCCAAACGCCCGGTCAAATGCGTGAGCTGCTGAAACCGAATGCCTTGATCCAGCACGGTGCGTAACGTTGGGCTTGTGACCAAAAGCATCAATAACGGCCCATAACCCGCCAGCGTATAATGCTGTCCAATAAATAAGCCCTGTTCCGGCGCAACATCCTGCCCTATGACTTTCAGCACATCCCATTCCAGACTTGGATGAATGACCGATGTTGCATCCAGCGCATCAATGCGCAGGCCAATCGTTTGCAGTTTTGCATCCACATCTATCCCAGCTTTGCGCATGCCCTGCACCAAATACATCAAGCTGAGAATAGATCGCTTCATTACAGTATAAATCCATAAAAGTTCTTTCTTTTGTACTATAAATATTCAGCTTTGAAAATTGCCGTTTTGATCAATTTAACTGTCAGCCCAATCATAGTGTCAGCATATATATTTCATTTATGCTGTGCATCATAAGGAATAAAAAGAGCTATTTGTATGGAAAATACGGAAAATCAAAAGATTGGCAAAACGCAAATCGCGATTATTGGCGGCGGCTTTGGCGGCATTGCAATGGCTATACGCCTGCTGCAAAACAGCATTCAAGACTTCACTATCCTGGAAAAAGCCAATGATTTTGGCGGCACTTGGCGTGAAAACCGCTACCCGGGCGCAGCCTGTGATGTACAGTCGCATATGTATTCACTCTCCTTTGCACCCAAAACAGACTGGACGAAACGCTATGCCGAAGCGCCTGAAATTTTTGATTATATTCAAGGATTAATTTCCGAATTTAAACTTGCACAGTATGCGCGCTTGCAATGTGAAGTCCTTTCAGCCGTATATCTTGAAGATGAGTGCCAATGGCAACTGACTCTAAATGATCAAAGCACACTGATCGCACAATATGTCATTTTTGCCTCCGGCCCGCTGCATGTCCCGCAAATTCCGCATATTTCTGGAATTGAAAATTTTAAAGGCAAAGTTTTCCATTCATCACAGTGGGATCATGACTATGATTTGCACGGAAAAACGGTAGCCTCAATCGGCACTGGCGGCAGCGCAATTCAATATATTCCTGAAATTGCGCCGCAAACGGAACGGCTTTATGTTTTTCAGCGTACAGCCGCATGGGTCATTCCCCGTGATGAGCGCCTGTATAAAGATTTAGAAAAAAAGCTTTTTGCAAAATTCGACTGGTTCAGAAAATTGCACCGTGCACGCTTATACTGGTCAAACGAATCAAGGGTTGTGCCGATTGTAAAACCTCTGACCATGAAATATGCGCAGAAGCTGGCTGAAGTTTTTATCCGCTACCAAGTTAAAGACAAAACCATTGCTAAAAAACTTACCCCTGACTACATTATGGGCTGCAAGCGGATCTTAGTTTCTAATAAATATTTTCCTGCATTCAACCGAAAAAATGTTGAGCTGGTCACAGACGGCATCCAAGAGTTGACTGCCGACAGCATCATCACGCAGGATGGAAAAATTCGTAAAATTGACTGCCTCATATATGGGACAGGCTTTATTACCGACCCCCGCATTTACCTCAAGTCATTCAACTGTACGGGTTTAAATGGCCTTGAATTAAAAGATGCATGGAAAGATGGCGCAGAAAGTTTTTATGGCATCAGCACTAAAGGCTTTCCAAACCTTTTCCAGCTGCTGGGGCCAAATACCGTTTTAGCCCACAACTCTGTGGTTTTTATGATTGAATCGCAAGTTGAATATATTCTGCAAATGATGGATCTTGTGGCCAGGACACACAGCCAAGCAATTGCAGTGAAAGGTCACGTGCAGGATCAGTTTAATCAGCAGGTGCAAACCATGATGGGCGGTACCGTATGGCAATCCGGCTGTGTCAGCTGGTATCAGCAGGATGGCGGGAAAAACTTTGCCCTGTGGCCAACCTATACTTGGAAATATTGGCTCAATACCAAAAAACTGAATCCCGCAGATTATCTTCTGCTCACAAAATCTAAGGGAACACGTGCAGCATAAATATTTAATGGTCATAATAGGCAGGTGTTCTTCACCTGCTTGATTTTTTATGCAATCCTTTTGGTTGATTTTTCAGCTGCTATTTTGCCTGTTCCTGGGCTTTATGCTTGCCCGCCGTTTACCGACTAAATTAGAACAATTTGGCTTCAAAATACTGCCTTATTTTTCCTACCTCCTGCTTATTGCCATTGCTATTGAGTTTTCACAGACTTTACAAAGCATCAGCAGTCCTGCGCATATTTTAACCACAGCTGTCAGCATTGCACTGGCCACATCGGTCGGAGCATTTATCTGCTGCTATTTATTATTCAAAGCCATTGGCTATCAGCCGATGCAAGGCAAAGTTTCTGCCGACCTGCTGCTCAGTTCCTTATTGAATATCAGCTACGCTTTTTTTGCCCTCGCATTCGGTTATGGCGCAGCAGAGCTCTTCAGCCATCTTAATATAGGCCTGCATATCAGCACATGGAATCTGCTGCTGGGCTTTATGTTCTTAATCGGCTTGGATTTAGCCTACTCACCATTAGACCGATCATGGCTGAATTGGAAAATCCTGCTGGTGCCGCTGGCCTGCATTATTGGCTCAATTTTAGGCGCGCTGGCTGTTTCATTTGCCATTAGCGAGATCAGCTTAAAAGATTTAATTATGCTGTCGCAAGGCTACGGTTTTTACTCCATGACCGGGATTGTCATTACTCAATTGAAAGATGCGCATTTAGGCAGCATTGCGCTCATTAACGATTTATTCAGAGAAATTTTTTCTATCCTGTTTATGTATTTGATTGGCTGGCGCTACCCCCGCTCTGCTATTTCAGCAGCTGGCGCAACCGCGATGGATGTAACCCTGCCAATGGTCAAACAGTCTTGCGGCAATGACTTTATTCCGCATGCCATGGTCAGCGGTTTCATATTATCTGTTTTAGCGCCCATTGCTGTCAGCATATTGGCTGCGCTTTAATTGATCTAGCAATTCAAATGATAAGTCCCTCATCTTGCCAATAAGGGGCTTATCCAAACATTTAACTCACTAATGAACAAATCAACTAGATACTCAAATCAATACCGCTAATCAAATCAGCAACAACATCAATCGCTTCCTTTACGATTTCAACAACATCAATACCTGAAGCCCAATTAGAAGAATTAGGTTGCTTCTGTTCTTGCTCTAATTGCTCAATGTACTGTACTTCAGTATTTTGCAACTCGTCTAATGCGGGCTTATTTTCATATCGCCAATTCACTATTTTAAGAATGAAAAGACCAATGTATAAAAAAAAACCTTTCTTATGAAAGGTTTTTTAGTATTCTGGATCAAATAAAATAATTACCGAGTGAAGTATTTATCGAATGCAAAATTATAGTGTCGCTAAAATATCTTTTAAAGTTTGACGAGGATTTTCAGATTTGGTAATTGGGCGGCCAATCACCAAGTGTGTTGCGCCATCTAACATTGCCTGTTTTGGCGTTACGATACGCTTTTGATCATCTGCACTTGAACCCTCAGGGCGAATACCCGGCGTCACCAATGCAAACTCTGAACCTAAAGCCTCGCGCAGCATTTTTGCTTCTTGCGCAGAACACACCACCCCATCCAAACCGCTGTCTTTAGTCAGTTTTGCCAAGCGCTTAACTTGTTCAAATGGCTCAATATCCAGACCAATGTCGGCTAAATCTTCACGGCCCATCGAAGTTAACACCGTTACTGCAATCAGCTGAGTGTTATAGTTGCCCGCCTTTAAACGCTCAACACAGGTTTCCATCATTTTACGGCCGCCTGAAGCATGGACATTCACCATCCACACCCCCATATCCGCAGCAGCACATACCGCTTGCGCAGTCGTATTGGGAATATCATGGAATTTTAGATCTAAAAAAACTTCAAAGCCTTCACCATGTAAAGCTTTAACAATAGAAGAGCCTTCATGGGTAAACAGCTCTTTACCAACTTTTACTCGGCATAATGCAGGGTCTAACTGCTCTGCCATTTTTAACGCGTCAAATTGGCTTTTAGCATCTAATGCAACAATGATACTCAAGAGACTACCCTTTTAAACAGACAAAAAAGAAAGCACATTATAGAGGCTAACCATGTTCACTCAAAGTCCCAATTGCCAAGATCATGCAAATGTGAAAACTTTTATTTAAGCCACAGATTTTATGCCATAAAAAAACACCCTGAATTTTCATCCAGGGTGCTTAAAATTTCAAAAATACTGCAACCATTTTCTTTAAGCTGTTTCAGCTTCAAGAAAAATCAAATTTATAAAGGAGTTGATTTTTGCTCATCCGGCTGAATATCCAAGACTGTCTTCTCATGTCTTGCATATGCCGCAGCTTCCGCAGCAGCCGCTTGCGCAGCTTGAATTTGCTCTTTACGCAAGCGGTCAATATCTTTACGCAAACGCTTAATTTCCCAATTGTTCTGGAATACTCGAAAGATCTGAACACCTATCAGCAAACCCAGCACAATACCCAAGGCCAAAGTCAGCAGAAGCAAAAGCCCTAGACGCATTGCCGGAACCTGAGTGAACAGCAAATCTACAGACAATTCAGTCCCGTTCTGGAGCACTAAAAATAGCGAATACCCAAATAGAACAATCAGTAAGATAACTAAGACGTAACGCATAAACACTCCTGAAAGAATCTAAAATTATACAGCAGACTCATTTACCGCATCACGGAGTGCTTTACCTGGCTTGAAGTGCGGTACTGCTTTCGCTGCAACTTCAACTGATTTGCCAGTTTTCGGGTTACGCCCTACACGCGGTTCACGGTGATGCAAGGCAAAACTGCCAAAGCCGCGAATTTCAATACGGTTATCTGTCGATAAAGCTTCGATCATTTGATCAATCATAATCTTAACAGCTTCTTCAACCAGCGGTTCAGCTAAGTGCGGGTTTTTAAGAGAAATACGCTCTATTAAATCTGACTTATTAAGTGCTTCAGTAGTCATCTGCGACCTCTTTAATTATCAAGCGACTCGGAATCTATTTCCTGATAATAACCTGTTTAAATACAAAACGGTAGCGTAATAATGACTTACTACGCTACCGTTTACAGTAATTGTGTAAAAAGTATTAATTAACTTACATTAACAATACGATTCAAGCACTTACTTAGTGGTTCATTTGAGCTTTGATCAAATCACCAATAGTCTTAGGACCATTGTCTTGAGAAGCAGACGCTTGACGCAAGTTAGCTACAGCTTCTTTCTCTTCAGCTTCGTCTTTCGCTTTGATAGACAAGTTGATAGAGCGTGATTTGCGGTCTACGTTGATGATTTTCGCTTCAACTTCTTGACCAACTTCTAAGAATTTAGTTGCATCTTCAACGCGGTCGCGGTTGATTTCAGATGCTTTCAAAGAAGCTTCAACTTCGTCAGCCAACTTAACAGTAGCGCCTTTAGCGTCAACTGCAGTTACAGTACCTTTAACAAGCGCACCGCGTTCGTTAGCAGCCAAGAAGTCATTGAACGGATCGTTGTTCAATTGTTTGATGCCAAGGCTGATACGGTTGCCTTCAGCGTCTACAGACAGGATAACCGCTTCAACAGTGTCACCTTTCTTGTAACGGCGGATAGCTTCTTCGCCTTGTTCGTTCCAAGAAATATCAGACAAGTGAACTAGGCCATCAATACCGCCTGGCAAACCAATGAAGATACCGAAGTCAGTGATAGACTTGATCGTACCAGAAACTTTTTCGCCTTTGTCGTGGTCTTTAGCAAACTCTTCCCATGGGTTAGCACGAGTTTGTTTGATACCAAGAGAAATACGGCGGCGTTCTTCATCAACTTCAAGAACCATAACATCAACTTCGTCACCAATCTGAACTACTTTAGACGGGTGGATGTTTTTGTTAGTGTGGTCCATTTCAGACACGTGTACTAAACCTTCAACGCCTTCAGCGATTTCTGCGAAACAGCCGTAGTCAGTTAAGTTTGTTACGCGCGCTTTAACGATAGAACCTTTAGGGTAACGGTTCATGATCGCTAACCATGGATCTTCGCCAAGCTGTTTAAGGCCTAGTGAAACACGGTTACGCTCTTTGTCAAATTTAAGTACTTTAACAGTAACTTCTTGACCCACTTCAACAACTTCTGAAGGGTGCTTGATGCGTTTCCAAGCCATGTCAGTGATGTGAAGAAGACCGTCAATACCGCCAAGGTCAACGAATGCGCCGTAGTCAGTAAGATTTTTGATAGTACCAGTAACTGTTTGACCTTCTTCAAGCTGAGCAAGAAGAGCTTCACGGTCAGCTGAAGATTCAGCTTCCATAACAGCGCGGCGAGATACAACAACGTTATTACGTTTAGCATCAAGCTTGATTACTTTAAATTCTAACTCTTTGCCTTCTAAGTGAGTAGTATCACGAATAGGGCGAGTATCAACTAAAGAACCTGGAAGGAACGCACGTACTGGACCGATGTCAACAGTGAAGCCGCCTTTAACTTTACCAGAGATAACACCAGTAACGATTTCGCCGTCTTCAAAGATTTTTTCAAGTTTAGTCCAAGTTTCAGCGCGTTTCGCTTTTTCACGAGACAGAACTGTTTGACCCATACCGTTGTCAAGAGCTTCAACAACAACGTCTACAGTGTCGCCAACTTGAACTTCAAGTTCACGTTGTTCATTTAAGAATTCAGCGCGGTCAACAATACCTTCTGATTTAAGGCCAGTGTCAACTGTTACCCAGTCAGAGTCGATGCTTACTACAACGCCTTGGATGACAGCACCCTTTTCAACGTTGAGGTTTAATTCGCTTTCTTCAAAGAGGGCTGCAAAAGATTCGGTCATGATATACCTGATAAAGTCAGCGGTCTTGGATCAGACAAGGCCGGTTTAATAAAGCGTCTACATAGTCCATATAGAACTGATCAAGCTATGCTTCTGCTGTAAAATTCTTTAATTCGCTAATTGTTTGTCGATATATGCTGTCATCAGACTGAATACCTCATCAATGCTCAATGCTGAGCTGTCAATGATATAAGCGTCTTCTGCCGGCTTGAGCGGAGCAATGGTACGCTCCATATCTCGTTTATCCCGAGCTTCAATATTAGCTAAAATGTCGTTTATTTTAGCATCTAGCCCCATACCCTGCAACTGCTTTACACGGCGCGCTGCCCGTGACTGCGCAGAAGCGGTCAGATAAATCTTGGCTTGAGCATTCGGAAAGATGAATGTAGCCATGTCTCGGCCGTCTGCAACTAAGCCGGGAGCTTGAGCAAAAGCATGCTGACGCGCCAGCAATGCCGTTCTAAGTGCAGGAATTGCAGCCACTTTTGACGCAAACTCGCCAACACGCTCTGTACGGATGGTCTGTGTAACATCTTGGCCATCCAGAAAAACTTGAACGCCCGATTCAGTTGTAATAAATTTTATGTCTAAATTTGCTGCAATTTCGGCGCATTTTGTCAATTCTGAGTCTAGCTTTTCCTGTAAACCCTGATTAAGCAATGATAAACCCAGCAAACGGTACAGCGCGCCCGAATCCAATAGATGGTATTGATAATGCGCTGCCAATTTGGCTGCTAATGTGCCTTTGCCGGAACCGCTCGGCCCATCAATTGTAATAATATTTACTGTCATTGCCTTTTCCGCCATTACTTACACAGTTTTTGCGAGTTTTGAAAAACCCAGTTTAATCGCAGATTTCAGCTGCGCAAGCACTAATTTGCTGACAAAAGGCGCGCGCGCCTGAAATTCGATGGTATAAGTCACTAATGTCTTATTTTCATCCACTGGCTGAAATTCAATAATTCCCAAATGATGTTTCACCAGCGGATTTTTAATAATCTTATATTCAATGCGCTGATTCGGAACCAACACAGTAATTTCTTCCTGAATCGGTTTTACCGGCCCCAAGCCTAAGCGGCGCACTGAGCCTACTCCGTCTGGACGCTGAAGATCTGCGGAATCTTTTACCCGCACCACTTGAACGGGTGCAAAAGCAACATTATAAGTTGCGTGTTTAGACAGTAATTCGAAAACCTTTTCTACTGGTGCATTGAATTCTTTTTTGACTTGCATCGCGTTCATAAAAATAACCCTTTGTTCTTTGACAATTCATATTGTCATTTTATTTTACCTGAATTTATTCAGACTGATCTGTATTTTTCATTCTTTCCAGTAATTTCATCTGTTTTTTTTGCTCACGCCTCATTTTAAAAAAAGCGCTGAGCTGCGCAGAACACTGCTCCTGCAGACAGCCCTGTTCAAATTCAAACACGTGATTATAGTAGCCGCTTTGCAGCAGCTGGCGCACACTGACCAGCGAACCTGCTTTTGGCTCTACCGCGCCAAACACCACACGCTTAATCCGCGCATGCACCAAAGCGCCGACACACATTGTGCACGGTTCTAATGTGACATACAGTGTTGCATCATCCGGCAGGCGGTAGTTTTGAAGGGATTGGCAAGCCTGACGAATGGCTTGAATTTCAGCATGCGCCGTCGGGTCATTTAAACTGATGGGCGCATTAAAACCTGCGCCAATGATTTGATGATTGCTGACAATAATTGCGCCTACAGGAATTTCCCCGATTAACGCAGCAGATGCAGCCTGCTCGCAAGCCTGCTGCATCCAGTATTCATCACTAAATTGTGTTTCTGCACTCATGTATGTATCAGTCAATAATACCGTATTGCTTTAACAGCACATTCCAGCTTTCAATGTTGGTGACTGGGGGATTGTCCGCCAAAATACCTTTCAGTGATAAATCTGCGCCCATTTTCCATTCAGGAGAAAGGTCTTTATCCACCAAACGCGCGCGCACCCCTTCCACAAAATCAGGATGACGGATTTTCCAATCTGAAATTTGGGTTTCAAGTTCAAACACTTCGTTCCATGAATGAACCTTCTTACCCCACTGCCAAAGCAGCCAAGTCAGAGCCGCAGTTGCTGGAGAACCTTTTTGCAAATTTTCGCTGGCTTGACGCAGCCAGTCGCTGCGCGCATCGCTCAAGCCGATGATCGATTCATAGTCATGCTCGAAATGCACACCGCGGCAAACACTCTGAATAACATCTAATGAGTTTTGCAGTGGGCCAGGGCCTACTGGACGGTGCATGCTGTTTAAAGTGTCATCAATAGCACGAAAATCACCTGCTGGATAATGCTCCCAGTCAATATTGATCACTTTTTCTAAAACAGTGTCGCGCTGCGCATCACAAATATGCGTTGCCCAGCCAATGCCGTAAGCGCCAGCAGCCGTCATGATTGAACCGGTTAGCCCTGTGAATAATCCAATTGCGCCGCGGTCTGCCAAGAAACGGGTTGCTCCCACATCTGGATACAGGCCAATGTTAATTTCCGGCATGGCAAGGCGTGAGTATGGCGTCACCAAACGGAATGGCGCCGCCATAAACAGGCCCAATCCACCGCCCATCACATAGCCTTCACCCCAGACTAAGACTGGTTTTGCGTAGTTATGCAACAAAAGATCTAAAGCATATTCCTGTTCAAAGAATTTATTGGCTGTTTCAACTTCATCATTAATCACCAGCTGACGAAGTTTTCGCACATCGCCGCCTGCGCAGAATGCTTTAGGTGTAGTTGAATCCAGCCAAATTGCCTTGACAGCATCATCTGCGTGTAGATCTTGAAATACTTCCAAAAGTGCAGAAGCAATAGACTCATCCAGAGCATGTAAAGATTTAGGACGGTTCAGGCGAACAATGCGCCAGCCGTTTTGTGCTTCTTCTACAATCAAATCCGGATGATAGTGTTTAGAAATGGGAGAATATGTCATGCGTCCAGCTGCCAATCTATAGGCTCAATGCCATGTTGTTTAAGATAATTATTTGATTTTGAAAACACCTTGCAGCCAAAAAAACCGCCTCGGTTGGCAGCCAAAGGTGATGGATGCGCCGCTTTCAGCACCAAGTGCTTACTAGAGTCAATCCGCTGCCCTTTGCGCTGCGCATACGCGCCCCAAAGGATAAAAACAATATGTTCTCGCTGCTCATTCAGCACATCAATAACATAGTCCGTAAAATCTTCCCAACCGCGTTTTTGATGTGACGTCGGCTGACCGGCTTCAACGGTCAAAACAGCATTTAGCAGCAAAACGCCTTGTTCTGCCCAATGCGTTAAGTTGCCGTGCTTAGGAATTTCAATGCCTAAATCATTATGCAGTTCATGAAAAATATTACGTAAAGATGGAGGCAATGCAACCCCCTTCTGCACCGAAAAGCTTAAGCCATGCGCTTGATTTGGGCCATGATAAGGGTCTTGGCCTAAAATCACCACCTTCACATGCGGCATAGGCGTAGTATTCAGCGCATTGAATATCAATGAGCTTGGCGGATAAATTACTTTATCCGCATTTTTTTCCTGAACAAGAAAGTCTTTTAATTCATCCATTTTCGGGCTAAGCAAAAATTCACTTAAACCGTATTTCCAACTCGCCTCAAGCTGCACCTTTTCCAGTTGAGCCTGCTGCTGTTCAGATAAAGACATACTTGCTACCTAATTCCTTTTCTAGCTTAATCATGCAATGCTGCATTAAAGTTTAACTTGCAAATCCACGCTTGGATTTTGAAATTTAATGCCGCGGATTAATTTATCAAACATTTCAGGATCTGCCCACTCCGCTTTCACCTGCTCTGAAAATTCAATCTGGTCTAAATTTAAAAGGCCCATTTGCTTATTAGTAATATCTTCTGCAAAACTTTGCGCATAGCCCGTATCAGTTTCATGCACAATCACAGAATAGACTTCAACATCACCTTCGCCATTTTGGGTTTCGGTCGATGCCAGCACTTGCTGCGCCAAATAAAAGAAAATTCTTGAAAACTGTTCTGCCGATGGAGACACAGGCAAAGACACCCAGCGCGCACTGAAGTTTTTGCACGCCTCAATATAGCCTGCATTGTCTTGCTGCCAAAAACAGATTGCATGATCAAAACTGTCGTAAAGGTCTTTAATGACGCCTTTCAGCAGTCCAAAATCGTAAACCATTTGACCATGATCTAATTTCGAAGCTTTAAGCAATAGCTCAACTTTATAGCTGTGCCCGTGAATTGAACGCTTGCAGCGGTCTGAAGTGCAGTTACGCACAATATGAGCATTTTCAAACTTAAATAACTTACGAATTAACATATGCCGTAATTCAATTAAAACTTGTGAATTTATCGGGATTATAAAGCAAAACTAAAACCTTGAGCATTAATTTTACAGTTCAATGCAATTGGTAAAATGCATGAGGCTTTTGAGGCCTATTTTAGAATGGCGCCATGCTCCGGTAAGCCACATAAACTTCCTTATCTTTTCTCACCAATTCTGAACTGAATTGACGTTTCCGGCCGCTGAGTTCAATTTCGATTTTAGCTGTGAAGTAATTAGACTGCACACCCAGCAAGTCACCGACAATCGCCTTATTTTCTGCCGATACTGATGAAAAAGGCTCGGCTTGCCACAGCTCAGCTGTGTTATTAAATTTTTCCAAGGCTGCATTTTTCTTATCCAAGAGCTGCTGAACAGCATGCGCATCCAGCTTCTCATCCATGCTCGCCAATAAAAATGCAGGCGCAGTATTGATGTTCACCTTGGTTTCATTGCTTGGCAAGGCGCTAATGTAGGCGGCTATTAATTTATATTTGCCATCCTCAAAGCCGCGGATTTGCTTGAGTTCTTCTATACGATGGAATTTCGCATTTGGCGGCATTGGTGCATTTTGTAACCCTCGATAATAGCCTGACTCCGCCCCCATTGAGCCCGTCTGCTCATCGTCTGCATCTTGCCAATCAATCACCGCTTCACTGAGCTGCGCAGGCAATCCCGCTTTTACCAATATTTTTTCAAACCATTTTTTGGCATTTTCATTCACACTGCCATCCGCTTTGAGCAAACTGTTCAGATTGAATTTACCGGATTGATCTTCCAGCACGCCGGAAACATAGCCATCATCCACAGGAAAAGCAGGCATCGGCTTGGCCCAATTCTCCTGCAGAGAATCGACATCGCCAGCATTTTCAGCATCATCTTTCAGCATTTCTGCAAAAAAAACTTCTGCACTTTTCGCATACAGCAGCGATTGATTTTGCCGCATTAAATAAGCCGTCGCTTCTGCTGTATTGCTTTGATGCTTTGCAATGCCGGCCGCCAAAATTGTCGCCAAGGCCACCATGACTAAAATAGTTAACAAGGCAATGCCGCTTTGCTGATGCGGACTGGATGCCTTTCTGCAGCCGAGCTTCATTGCGCAGACACTCCTTGAGTATCGCCTGCATGACTTGAATCGCCAGCGCTGCCACTATTGCCACTCTCCTGCCCCACACTGCTTTTCTGAAGGAAATCCGTATTCAGCAGGCTAAATAGCCACTCATATTCCACATTATTCACCTTGAGCTTAATTTTTAAGCCCCGCGGAAAATGCTGCTGTGCGCTGGCTTGCGACAAATTTGCCAATGGATCAGGCCAATTATTAAGTTCATTCGGGTTCAGCACGGTTATTTCAAACTGCTCTGCATCTGCCAAAAGCACACTGGAATCTGGCTGATCATGCCCTGTCTGATTTAAATTGCTGTACTTGAGCCGATAGAGTTTTTTTTCTTCTGCGCGGTATGCATATTCAATGCGTTCATCAGGTGCAATACCTTGATTCAAAGGATCAGTCACCCCAGTTTTACTAAAACTCAAACGGCCATTTTGCAGTACCAGCGCTGGCTGAATATTGCCATTAATATTGGCCGTTAGCGGCACAGCCTGTACGGTATCCCGCAAAATCTGCTGATAAGCTTCCTGCAGCTGCGACAGCTGCACCTCATGCATTGTATTGCGCTCTTTGACTTTGGCAATATAGTCAAAAACTTTCCAGCCCAATGCAGACAGCACCGCAAAAATCGCAACCGCCACCAGCAGCTCAACCAATGTAAAACCTGAAGATAGGGTTTGATTTATTTTATTTTTCGGCTGCATCAAGCTTTGGCCTTCTGATTAAAGAACACCAAAGTGGTAATACCTGACTCAACTTTGTTCGTTTCTGCATTCATTAAACTGATTTGCACATCAATGCGCTGCACATTAGGGCTAACGGTCGCCTGTGCAGATTTATCAATTTGCCACTTTTCTCCCTGCTGTGTGACTTGCTTGGAAGATGTTCCAGTCATCCAGTCGCGGTTTATTTCCATATTTGCAATTTCATTGAGTACAACAAACTGCGCCTTTGTTCTTAAAACAGCATTTGCAGTGGCTTGCGTGTATTGCATTGCGACATTGGTTAAAGCCATAGCCGCAGTTGCAAAAATTGCCAGCGCGACCATCACTTCCAGCAGTGTAAAGCCTGTACAGCTTCTCGCACTGCGCTGCTGTACCGCGGCACAGGTCAAAGAATCTTGCTTTGCACATTCAGCTTTCATTTATTTTTCCCAGATGGTCAATCTCAATTTCATTGCCCACAGGACGCTCTTCAAAATAAAACTGAATGCGTACAGGTTTAACCTCTCCATTGCCCAGCCAAATCAGCTTGGGTGCATTCTGATTCAAGAGTTCACTGTTACTGGCATTTTCATAACGGCGTTCTAAAGGCTGAATACTGAAAGTGACATGCTCAGGCAATACCCGCATAGAAAAATCTTTGTAATTTTGCCAATTATTATTCTGATTCAATAAGCTTTCTGTGTTCTGTTTGGGCAGATATTCCATTACATCATATTGAAAATCGGCTACATCTGTTGCCGCTTGCGCATTCAGCGCCAAAATTCGGGACTGATCATTGGATTCACGCAGAATTTTCTGCACGTCCATAAGAAACACTTCACGCGCCTGCATGGCCTTGCGCTGATCTGTACCGCCAATATTCATCATGACCAATGACACCATGATGCCCATAATTACAATAACCACCATCAATTCGACTAAAGTGAAGCCCTGCATTGATGATAGCTGAGTATTCATAGCATGCCTTTAAGCAAATTGAGCTGCGGCGCTGATCTGCTTTGGCAATGCCAAGGCTTGATCGATATAAGCCACTCTTAGGGTATCCCGTGACCCCAGATAGCGCTGATAAAAACTGGAGTTTAAAATAGCCGCAGCGCCATGCGTCAGCGACCAGATCGAAGCCAAATAGTCACGCACCGACATTGAACTGTGAATAGATTCCAAATAGCTTTCTGTCATGCGGATAATCAAACGCAGCCGATGCTTTCGCACTTGATACAGCTCGCTGAACAGCATCTGTATGCCCACACCCGTTGTCGCAAGGCGTTCTTCAATTTGGTGAAACAGCACTGTACGCTCCGGATGATGCAAATGATGCAGCATGAAGAAAGCCAAGTGCTCAGGAAACTGCTTGTCGGTATCTTTAATCATTTCCAGCAGCATGCGTTCATTGCGGATGATCAGCAGCATATACAGCTCATCTTTGCTTTGAAAATGCTTATAGAGAGTTCCTTTAGCCAGATCCAGCTCTGCAGCCAGTGCATCCAGCGTCATTCCAGATTCACCATTTTCTAAAAGAAGCTGCTCTGCAACTTGAAAAATCAACGCTTCTCGTGCTCGAAACTGAGCCTGACGATCCATCTTCACCCTATACTCTCTTCTGCGCTTATATCAATTCAAATGATTCACTTTAAATTGAGAAGGTTTTCAAAGTTTTGCTTTGTGATTAAAGCCATCTCTTCTAGTGACTTATCATATACATCACTTAAGGCTTTGGCTACATAGGGAACATATTTTGGTTCATTAGACTTTCCTCTATAAGGCATGGGCGCCAAATAAGGGCTGTCCGTTTCAATCAGCACACGGTCCAGCGGCACCTGCTTGGCAACATCACGCAAGTCTTGCGCATTTTTAAAGGACACAATGCCTGAAAAAGAAATGTAATAGCCGCAATCCAGCACGGCTTTTGCGGTTTCCCAATCTTCCGTAAAGCAGTGCAAAATGCCGTGGGTCGATTTTTCCGCGCGGATAATATCTACCGTATCCTGCTTCGCTGCGCGGGTATGCACAACGACAGGCTTTTTGACAGTCTGCGAGGCATGAATATGGCGGGCAAAACATTCTTTCTGCTCTTGAATAAAATCCGTGCTGTGAAAATAATCCAGCCCCGTTTCACCCAAAGCCCAAACTTTTTCAGGCTGCGCCAGCTCCACCAAATAATCAGTCGTTGCCCGCGCCATAGTGGCAGGATCTTCACAAGGGTGCACCCCGACAGAATATCCCACATCTGCATGGCGGGCAGCGATCGCCGCCAGCTGGATATGATCATCCAAATCCACTGAGATACTCATAAACCGGGAGACACCCGCTTCGCGAGCCTGCTCCAGCGCCAGATCCAAATCGCCGCCATAAGGCGTTAGATCAAGCAATGTTAAATGACAATGAGTATCTGTAAACACAATAAGTACCTATGCTGAGTAAGGTGTAACTCTACATAGTGTAACTTCTGCGGCCTTCAGTTTTAAGCCCTGCCAGCATGCGTTCTGCTTCAGATTTGAAATAAATGCCTTTTTCGCCGGCAAGCTGAATGCCAAAGCCTTGAGGCTTAATGCCATTTTGCTTTTGAGAGATCCAAATGACTTTGCCTGTCAAAGGAACTTTTTGAGATTGTTCAGGCAGAGTCGTCAGTACAAAGACTTCATCCCCCATTTTTACCGCCTGCTTAGAAGGAACAAAAAGGCCGCCGCCGGCCACATAAGGCATATAGCTGGCAAATAATGTTTCCACATCTGGAATGTTCGCTTGAATGATTCCGCCCATGCGTGGCTGCATTGTCGTTCCCCTTATTTTTAAAGATTCATCAATTTAATGCACAGCTGATCCAGAACTAAGTTAGTTTGTACGTTTTGTTCGATAAACTTTTTGGATTGCTGCAGCTCGGCATAAATGCCAAATAATGATTCTAAATCATACTGATCTGGCAGATCATTAAAATTCAAATCAATATTTTTTATTGCCTGATTTAGCTTGACACAAATCAAATCAGACAACAAGTATTCAAACATTTGACTGAAATCACTAAAGTTCAGCGCTTTATTCCACTTGGTCGCAATCGCCACCGGCATATTTTTCTGCCGCACCAGCTTAAGCCAGTCATTCACAAAATCCTGCCGCAAATTGAGCCATTCACTTTGCGCCAATTCTACCGCCTGCAGCGGCATTTGATTCGACAGGTTCATCAGCAGCTGATGCATTTGCAAATCACTGTCCGGCAAATTTTCATGCAAATAAGCTTCTGCATGGCCGGCGCTGATCCGGTCTAAAGCAAAGTGCTGCAGGCGGCTGCGGATGGTTGCAGGCAATTTCAAATAATGATCCGCCAGCAGAATAATGACAGTGCGGTCACCCGGCTCTTCCAGCGTCTTCAGCAGCGCATTGGCGGAAGCGGTATTTAATGCTTCTGCAGGCTCAATCACCACCACACGCCAGCCATCTACCGTCTGCTGCACAAAAGGCAGCAAATCGCGGATTTTCTCAATTTTTATTTTAGCATTCTGCTTTTTGTTGTCTTCATCTGTCGTAATATGCACATAATTCGGATGCGTATCTGATTTCAGCCACAGACAGCTGCCGCAGACGCCGCAAGGCTGATTTTTTTCATGACGGTTTAAACACAGCACCCAGGCCAAAAAATAATGCGCAAACGCATGCTTGCCGCAGCCTTTTTTGCCATAAAACAGCAAGCCATGACCCAATTTAGGGAAACGGCCGGTCAGTGTATCCCAGACCGTTTGCTGCCAAGGGTAGACTTGCGCTTTAATTTCATTTGCCATGGATGGAAGCCGCCCTTTATTCGAAGTTAGAAACATCCATTTGATTCAACCGGTCTAAATCAGCCTGCGTATCTACGCCCGGCGGCAAATTCGCTTCAGCCACAGCAATGGCAATTTGATGGCCATTTTCTAAAACACGCAGCTGTTCCAGACTCTCCAATTTTTCCAGCAGCCCCATATCCCAAGTGACATATTCCTGCAGAAGCTTCACGCGGTAGGCATATAAACCGAGATGGCGGTACGCGTGATTATGCAGCTTACGCTCCGTTAACTTTGCGCCATCGCGGTCATAAGGAATGGTTGCGCGGCTAAAATACAACGCTTGATTGTGCTTGGACATCACCACTTTGACGATGCTGTCACGCAAAAACTCATCTAAGCTATGTATGGGCTCAGATAAAGTCGACATCGATGAAGCCGGCTGATCTTCAAGCAATTGGGCAACCTGCTTCACCAATAATGAAGGCAGCAAAGGCTCATCACCCTGTACATTGACAATAATGTCGTCAGCATCCCAGCCTTTAATTCGGGCAACTTCGCTTAAGCGGTCTGTGCCTGATGGATGGTCAGCCGATGTCAAGACAACATCGATGCCTTCTGCACGGCAAACCTCAGCAATACGCTCATCATCTGTCGCTACACAAAGATCATCAAAACCCTGCACTTTCTTCGCCTGATCGACGACACGCAAAATCATCGGGCGTCCATGAATTTCCAGCAAAGGCTTACCTGGCAAGCGGGAACTGGAAAAACGCGCTGGAATAACAATATGTTTCATCAATTTAAGCCTTCATCAAATTGGATGCCCAACTGTTTCAGCTGCTGATGCAATGTTTCATAACATGCTGATGACAGCACTGCATCAACAGGAACAACCCAAATTTCACGCTGAAAGTCTGGATTCTGCTTGAGCAGCGGTAAAATTTTTACCGCATCTTTTTCTGTGGTAATAATCGGATTGCTGTCTTCAAACAGCAAGTCTTCAATTTCGTATTCAAAATGATCTGGAAATTCATGACATTGAAAATGCTGAATCCCCATTTTTTCTAATGTATTGTAAAACCGCTGCGGAAAGCCGATGCCCGCAACGGCATAAAAATCTGAGTTTACATCAAAGTCTTTGACCATGCCTTCATTCAGCAAATACGGCGCCGACGCAGTCAAATGCATATTTAATGGCATCTTCGGCTGCGCGGCATGCTCAATCACCGTACTGCCTTGCAGGCGGGTTTTCGGTTCACGCAAATAACCTTCAGGCAGTATTTTTTCATTGCCCAAGCCCCGGTTATTGTCCAGCACGATCCACTCCAGCTGACGCTCAAGCGCCCAATGCTGCAAGCCGTCATCGCAGATGATTAAATCCAAAGCATGCTTAGACAGCAGGAGCTCTATGCTTTTTTGCCGATTTGGCCCAACAGCCATAGGCACGCCTGTAGATTGAACAATCAGCACAGGCTCATCGCCTGCCGTGTCTGCATCCGAATCCAAGCCAACGTAAGCTGGAAACGGGCCTTTGCCGCCGTAGCCCCGGCTGATCACTCCCACACGCACATTGCGGTTTTGCAGATATCTGACCAGATGAATCAGCAGCGGCGTTTTACCGCTGCCGCCCACGGTGATATTGCCTATTACCATGACCGGCACAGGGGCGGTATAGCTTTGCTTTAAACCGGCCTTATAAAGGCTTTTATTCAAGATAAACCCGCCGCGGTACAGCCATGATAACGGACGAAGCACAATTAACCACTTAGCCTGATTATTCCAAGCATTTTGAATTAATTGCGCCGCAGACATTTACTGTTCCTCAAAATTGCGCTGATGCAGCTGATAATAGGCGCCGCGATTTTCCATCAGCTCTGCATGCGAGCCTTGCTCTACGATTCTGCCTTTATCCATCACCACAATGCGGTCTGCATTTTCAATCGTTGACAAGCGGTGCGCAATCACAACCGTAGTGCGATTTCGCATTGCCGCATCAAAAGCCTGCTGAATATAGTATTCAGATTCATTATCCAGCGCACTGGTGGCTTCATCCAAAATTAAAATTGGCGCATCTTTTAAAATTGCCCGCGCAATAGCGATACGCTGGCGCTGGCCGCCCGACAAATTCAACCCTTGCGCACCCAGCGGCGTATCATACCCCTGAGGAAGATTCATAATAAATTCATGCGCATAAGCAGATTTTGCCGCCGCAACAATCTGTTCATCAGTGGCATTTTCCAGCTGACCGTAAGCGATATTTTCGCGGACTGTCCGGTTGAACAGCACAACCTGCTGGTTCACCATCGAAATTTGCTGACGCAGATTATTGATTTCAATATCATAAATATCAATATTGTCCAGTGTCAGCTGGCCGCTGCTGATGTCCTGATAGCGCAGCAGCAAATTCACCAAAGAAGTTTTGCCTGCGCCGGAGCGTCCAACCAAGGCCACGGTTTCGCCCGCATTCACGATCAAATTAAAATCATGCAATGCGTGATAGCCATCTGCATAAACCAGATTGACAGCCTTAAATTCAATATTGCCTTTCAGCACAGGCGTCAATGTCCCTGAATTTTTCTCTTCAGGCATATCCAGCAGCTCAAACACGGAATGCGCTGCGGCCATGCCGCGCTGAATCTTTTCATTCACATCGGTCAAGGCCTTAATCGGCTTGCTCAGCATGCCTGCAGCCGTAATATATGCCACAAACTGCCCTGCCGAAGTATCCTGCATAATTTCAGGACGCAGCGCGATGTACATGACAATTGCCAATGGAATGGACATAATCAGCTGCACAATCGGGCTATTCAGCTGCTGCACCACCACCATTTTCATGCCGCGGCGTAAATTTTCCATTGAACTGTCATAGAAGCGCTTTTGCTCATAATCCTGTCCCGAAAAACCCTTAACGACGACATTGCCATTGACAGTTTCCTGCACCACATGGTTGACATCCCCCATGGTGTCCTGCACTTGGCTCGACAGCTTGCGCATGCGCTTAGACGCTTTGCGAATCAGCAAACCAATCAAAGGCGCAAAAATTAGAATAATTAAAGTTAAGCGCCAATTGCTGTAAATCAGATAACCCACCAAACCGCAGGTAATTAAACCCTGCTGAACAATGGTCCGCAGCGATTCGGTTGAAGCTGCCGTCAGCTGCTCGACGTTGTACATTATCTTCGCGGTAATGTGGCCGCTGGAATTATCAAGATAATATTGAGAAGGCAGGCGCATCAGCTTAGCAAAGACTTCTTGACGGATATTAAAAATCAAATTCCGTGAAATCACCGCTGTATAATAACCGCCAATGAATGTTCCCAGCCCGCGGAAGAACATTAAGAGAATAACCAATATAGGAAATAACGATGTAAAACCCTGATCACGGTGCTGAATCGCGTTAATAATCTTTTCAAGCAGCTTAGCGACGGATACTTCTGTTGCCGCATTGATTGCAAAACCAATTACAACAAATATCGCCAAGCCCCAAAAAGGTTTTAAATAACCCAGCAGGCGCAGATAAACTTTTACATCGTGCTTCACTAATAACCTCGAGTCGGTACTTTCGTACTGATATTTACATTCACAAAGCCCAGCTGGCCTGCTACATCCATAACGCGGATCACATCCTGATGGGTTGCTTTCGCATCAGCCGCAATAATAAACATTAAATCACGGCGATCATTGGAAATCTGTTTAATTGCCGTATTTAAATCGGATGCCTCTTTACTGGAAAGCGACTGGCCATTTACAGAATAATGCCCAGAAGAATCGACAACAACCTCTATTTTCTGATCAAACTGCTTTGGCGGCACACCTTGTGCATCCGGCAGTGTCAGGTTCATTCGGCTCATTTGGCTAAAAGTGGTCGAAAGAAGCAAAAACACCAAGATAAACAATAAGCAGTCGATCATTGGCGTTAAGTTAATATGTATATCTTCAACCTGCCTGCGCTTAAATTTCATTCGACCGCCTCAGCTTGCTTTTTGCAAATCTTGTAATGCTTCATCAGTCTTGTTTTGGTAATACAGCGCAGCATGAAACAGTGTCGCCTGCTGTTCCAATTCTGCAACATACTCTTGCACCAAACGCTGAAAATAGCGGTGAGCAAACAGGGCTGGAATCGCAATAAACATCCCTGCAGCTGTTGTAATCAGCGCTTTAGAAATACCCGGCATCATCAATACCGGATCGCTGTTCGTCCCGACATCAATCATTAAAAATGATTCGATAATGCCCATAACCGTACCCAGCAAGCCCAGCAGCGGCGCGGCTGCACTTAGCGTACCTAAGAAATTGATATTCTTTTCCAAATAGCCAATCTCTTGCGATGCTGTGACTTCCATTTGCGCACGGGCAAACTGCTCAGGCTGATTTTTACTGCGGTAACCGGCGGCGAAAACACGCCCCAAAGTACTGCGCTGCAAGGTTTGATCTTGCTTCAGCTTTTCTACAACCTGCTCTGCTGTTTGATTTTGATTCATCAGCAAAGCGGCTGGCAGCACCATCGATTTTTTCAAGCGGATAAAACGCTCAATTGAAATCGCGATGGTAAAGATTGAACATAAAACCAGCGGCAGCATAAGCCATCCGCCAGCCTTGACTAATTCCCACATTTGATTTTCCCCAATAAATCGAAATTTAAAATTAATCAGCTAAGCAAATATTTAAAATACCATCCAGCTCTTCCAAAGAATGGTAATTAATCACCAATTTGCCTTTGCCTTGCTTGTTATGGTCTATTTTGACATCTGCACCGAAACGGTCAGACAGGCGCTGTGACAATTGCTGAATATCTGCAGATGCTGCTTGTTTTTCTTTAGTTTGCTTGGGCGCATTCAAATCACGCACCAGCTGTTCTGTTTGACGCACTGACAGGCTTTTTTCGATGACATGCTCAGCAACTTTCAGCTGATCTTTCGCCTTGAGCGTCAAAATTGCCCGGGCATGCCCCATATCCAGCAAACTCTGCTGCATAAAATCTTTAACTGGCTCAGCCAAGGATAATAAGCGCAATAAGTTGCTGATGGTGGTGCGCGCTTTTCCAACGGTATCGGCAATTTCCTGATGGCTCAAGCCAAATTCTTCATGAAAACGCTGCAGCGCCATCGCCTGATCTATTGGATTCAGATCTTGACGCTGAATATTTTCAATCAACGCCAATGCAATGGCGACCTGATCGCTCAAATCGCGGACTATGGCTGGAACTTCGGTTAAGCCCGCCAATTGCGCAGCGCGCCAGCGGCGTTCACCGGCAATGATTTCATAGGGATGCTTTTCATCATCGATTGGGCGGATGACAATGGGCTGCATCACGCCATGCTTTTCAATCGATGCCGCCAATTCCTGTAAATCTTGCTCATGAATAAAGCGGCGCGGCTGATATTCACCGCGCTGCAGTAAATGCACATCAATTTGCTTCAGCTGACCATGATCTAAAGCTTGCGCTTCCAATTGTAATTTTTCTTTTTGGATGGAACCAAGTAAGGCATCCAAACCACGGCCTTTTGCTAATCCGCGTTTTTTTGTGGTCATGCGTTACTTCCTTTCTTTCCTTTGCTTTTTTTTAACATCTCAGCCGCTAAATTTAGATAGGCAACTGCACCCTTTGAACTTTTTTCAAAATAAATCACTGGCAAGCCATGCGCAGGCGCCTCCGCCAGCCGCACATTGCGCGGAATGACGGCGTCGTACAATTTTTTGCCAAAGTATTGTTCAAGCTCTGAAGACACATCGCGCGTTAACGCATTGCGCGCATCAAACATCGTTCTCAGCACGCCCATAATCTGCAAATCTGGATTCAGCGCTTGCTGAATGCGGTCAATGGTTTGGGTTAAATCCGCCAAGCCTTCCAGCGCATAATACTCACATTGCATTGGAATCAGCACACTGTCTACAGCAGCCAAGGCATTGACTGTAATCAAGCTTAAGCTCGGCGCGCAGTCCACAATAATATAATCAAACTTATCTTCAATCTGCTGCAGCGCTTCACGCAGAATGAACTCGCGGCCTTCCTGCTCTGCAATCGCCAATTCAACGCCCGCCAGTTCGCGGTTGGCGCCTAAAACTTTATAGCCAACTTCCGCACGGGTAATGGCTGTTTCAATCGGCATCTCGCCCAATAGTACATCTGTGACGGAGTACAGCAGCTCATTCTTCTGAATGCCTGAACCCATCGTGGCATTGCCTTGTGAATCCATATCCACAAGCAACACGCGTTTTTTCAGCACAGCTAAAGATGCAGCCAAATTTACTGCGGTTGTAGTTTTACCGACACCACCTTTCTGGTTCGCAATCGCAATAATTTGTGCCATGGTAAACCCCAATCCTTAGAAATAATTAAATACGTTTCAACAAAAGCAAATGACGCTGTTCATCTAAGCGCGGAACGCTCAGCTCGATAATATCGCAGCTGAATTGATCTTTAAATGCATCGACTTCTTCACTTGGAATCAGCCCTTTCATTGATGCAATAATGCTCTGATCATGCATGAATGGAATGGATGCGTTGATAAAGTCCGTCAAAGAGGCGAAAGCGCGGCTGGTAATGACATCAAACTTGCCCAGCTCATTAATGCTGTCTTCATTTTCGACACGCGTTTGCACAGCAACAACATTTTCTAATTTTAAGTCAGCAATAAACTGCTTCAAAAACCGGATCTTTTTGCCGTTCGAATCCAGCAAAACACATTGGCGTTCCGGCTGGCATAGCGCAATGATCATGCCTGGCATGCCGCCGCCTGTGCCAATATCTAAAAGACGGCCTGGCGGCAAGTCTTTTAAAATACTCAAGCTGTCCAAAAGGTGCTTCACCAGCATTTCTTTCGGATCACGGATTGCTGTCAAATTATAGGCTTTATTCCACAGCACCAAAGCATCTTGATACTTGAGCAATAAATTTAAAACATCATCACTGAGTTCTAAACCTAACGCTTGACTGCCTTGCTTAAGTTCTTTAAAAAACGTGTGCATACAATAACGTCTCGAAAAAGTTAGATGGAAGTATACCGATTTATCCTGCCTGTCACAGCAGGATGTGTTTAGCGAATATGCACTTAAGCGTACATCCCTTCACGAATCTGGAGATCCAGCGCACTTAATCGCTCAGGAGTGCCAACATCCACCCAGGCAGCCTGCATTTTTTCCGCTGAAATTTTCCCATCCAGCATGCCTTGCTTTAAAAGCGGCGCCAATGGACGCTTGCCCTGTTCCAGCCCGTCAAACATTTTTGGATGTATCACTGCAACGCCGCTGTAAGTTAAAGGCTCGCCTGCATGCGCTTGATCAAAGGTATAAGCGCGCCCCGAAGCTAAAATGAAATCGCCTTTTTCATGCTGCGGCGGATTCTTAACAAAAACCAAGTGCGCTAGATCCTGCTCCAGCCGCACATCCAGCAGCGAGGCGAAATCAAACGTTGTCCATACATCGCCATTGACCAAAATAAAAGGCTCAGTTCCCAGCAGCGGCAATGCATTAATAATGCCGCCAGCCGTTTCCAAGCCTTCCGCTTCACGCGTCCAGCGGATATTCACGCCAAACTGAGAGCCATCGCCTAATGCGCCAATTAGCACATCCGCCAGCCAAGCCGAATTAATCACAATTTCAGTCACGCCAATGTCTTTCAGCTTTTCGATATGCCAGACAATCAGCGGCTTTCCGCCCACTTCCAATAAAGGCTTCGGTTTATACAATGTTAGCGGACGCATGCGATTGCCCAATCCCGCCGCTAAAATCATCGCTTTCATTATGCTGCAACCTCATAAGCGCCATATTTGGCTTCAAATTTTGGCAATACTTTAGCTTGGATAAACTGCATAAACGGTTGTAATTCTGCATACGGCTTGCTTTCTTCCAGCAGATACCACATCACGCGCGGCAAATCTTTCAAATAGCCCGACTTGCCGTCACGCTCAAACAGACGCACAAAAATGCCTAAAATTTTAATATGGCGCTGAATCGCCATAAAGTCTGCATCTTTTTTGAATTGCTTAAAATCACGGCCTTCTTTGGCAGATGCAGGCAACAAATTATAGAAGGTCTGGAACCAGCTGTAGACGCGTTCAGGATTCCACTGCACATAAGCATCTCGGGTAATGGAAATCAGGTCATAAGTATCTGCGCCAATCACGGCATCCTGAAAATCGATGACACCCTGCTCTTTTTCATCTGCCAGCGCCATTAAATTGCGGCTGTGGAAGTCACGGTGCACAATCACTTGCGGCTGCGCCAATGCAGCATTCGCAAGAATGGCAAAAGTACGCTTAATTAAAGCGCTTTCCTCATCCGATGGCTTGATCTGTAACGATGGCAGCATCCAGTCGGTCAGCAGCGCCATTTCAGACATCAGCTTTTCATAGGAATATTCAGGAAAATGATTTAGCCCATCAATTGACTGCAATTGAATCAACTGCGCAAAACTTTGCGCATAATAGCCGTCTACAGTTTCATCAGTTAACAGCGCAGAGAGCAAAACATCGCCAAAATCTTCCAGCAAAAGAAAGCCTTGCTCTAAATCTTTGGCCACGATATGCGGCACGCGCACGCCATGGGCATCAAAAAATTCGTCAATCGTCACAAAAGGCACACAATCTTCTTTTTCTGGTGGTGCATCCATGAGCATAAATGTTTTATTATTCAATTTGATTCGTGCATAACGACGGAAGCTTGCATCGCCTGCTAAAAAATGAGTTTCAAATTGATCTGAACCAAGTACAGACGCAATCCATGATTGTATCGATTGTTCACGTTGTGTATTCATTTGCAATAAATTCTAATACAGGCTGAGTTTTTAAAGTGCTAAGTGTAGCTACTTATCAACTTTTTCTCTATGATGCGACAATAATTAATTGCGATAAAGCATTCTTGGTTAATGAGACAAATGAAGCATCAGTTTAAATTTAATCCTTTAGCGACTGCGATCTTAACCCTTCTTTGCGGCAGCTCAGTATCAAGCTATGCGGCATCGCCAGCGTCTGCGGAAAATGACGCAGAGCAATTAAAACAAACGATTTCGGAAGCTTATCCAGGTCAAAGCTTTTTTGAACAATATTATGTAGACAAATCCTCACCCGAAGCGCAGCAGCGTGCAGGACATCAGCTCAGTTCAGCGTATTGCCAAGGCGCATGGGTCACGCCCATTGCACCGGATGTTAAAGCCGTGCCTTCAGATCAGGCGACGTCCACCGTCACTGCCGATTATGGCCACTTCGACCCCAACGGCGACTCTATTCTTGAAGGCAATGTCATTATTGATCAAGAAGGCCGTCAAATCCGCGCTGACCAAATTAAAATTGATAAGACCCAAACTTATGCCAATGCATCAGGCCATGTTCAAATGGCGCAAGCCGGCCTGCTCTCACAAAGCGACTCGATTAATTACAATCTAAAAACACAGCAAGGCGATTTAAGCAACAGCCTGTACATTGCTGAACAAACCCATGCACATGGCAGCGCAGAAAAAATTTCACGCACATCCGCACAGACGGTCGAGCTGAAAAATGCCACTTACAGCACCTGCCCCCCGGATGAAAAGCCGACTTGGAAAATTCAAGCCAACACCATTAAGCTTAATCAGGAAACCGGCCGCGGTGAAACCACGGGAACAAAACTGTATGTAAAAGATGTTCCTGTGATGGCTGTGCCGTATTTCAACTTCCCTATTGATGACCGCCGGACTACAGGCATTTTAACGCCAAGCTTCGGCTTCACCAATGACGGCGGTATCGAACTTGGCGTACCGGTGTATCTGAATCTTGCGCCGAATTATGATGCCACCCTTACACCGCGCTATATCAGTGCCCGCGGCCCAATGCTGGAAGGCGAATTCCGCTACTTAACGGAAAACTACGGTGAAGGCATGATCTGGGGCGGCTACCTGCCTTCAGATAAAAAATATGACGACCAAGACCGTAAAGATTTGCACATTTTGCATAAATGGGATCTTAACCAGCAGTTCAGCACCAACGTAGATTTCAACTACGCATCGGATAAAGATTATTTTACCGACTTAAACAATAACCCGAATTCAAAAACCGACTTGAACCTGCGCCGTGCGTGGGAACTCAATTATAAAAATGGCATCCCCGGCCTTAAAGCGCAGCTGAAAGTTGAAAATTTTCAAACGCTGGATAATACGGTCAAAGACGAAGACCGCCCTTATGCCCGTTTGCCGCAATTCCTGCTGAACTATAAGCACGGCAGCCCTTTAGGCCTGCAGTACGAGTTTAATCACGATACTGCTTATTTTAAGAAAGACATTTCCGACTTCAACAGCACAAGCGCTGAACCTAGCGGCACGCGCATCTACAATGATTTCGCAGTGCGCTACAATTACCTGACGCCATGGTCTTTTGTCATTCCTGAAGTCTCTGTCCGCAGTATCAACACCTTCTATGATCAGGACACCATTAATGCGCAGAACATCAACTCTTCAAATGAGCGCAAATCCACGATTGTGCCGCAGTTCACGCTGGATACCGGCCTGACATTTGAAAAAGATGGAAAATTCCTGCAGACCTTAACCCCCCGGCTGTTCTACGCCTATGCGCCTTATAAAAATCAGGACAGCAGCCCAAACTTTGACACAACCACAGCGTCCATCAACTATGACCAGCTGTTCAGCCCGAACCGTTTCTACGGCCATGACCGCTTAGAAGACAACAACTTTGCATCTCTAGGCCTCAGCTACAGCCTATTTGACAGCATTGGACTGGAACGCCTGAAAGCCAGCGTGGGGCAAAGCTTCTACTTTGAAGACCGCCGCGTAACACTCAATAATACGTCCGATGAATTTGACCGCGAGCGCCGCACAGGCCCTGTGGTTAACGTATCCAGCCAGCTGTCAGAACGCTTCAGAGTCAGTGCAAATGGCGCATGGATGTCCAACGGCGATAATGCGCAGCGTGATGTACAGCTGTACTACACAGGCGATAAGGGCAACCTCTACAATATCGGCTATTTTAACCGCCGGTACTTGCCAAACCGCCAAGACAGCTACGATCAAGCGGTTGCATCCTTCATTCAGCCCGTACACAACAATTGGCGGCTGGTGGGTCATGCACAGTACGACCTGGACAACAATGTCGCCCGTGAATACCTGCTTGGCGTCAACTATGAATCGTGCTGCTGGGGCGTATCAGTCTATGGACGCTCTTATTATAATGATTTGGACAATGTCAACGATGACAGCGTAAAGCCAAAACGCGCGATCATGGCAGAATTTACTCTGAAGGGCTTAGGCGGTTTCAACAATAAACTTGCATCTTTATTGGAAACCCGAGTATTAGGCTTTAATAATATCAATCAAAATTGGACAGAACGTTAATGAACACACTACAGTTAAAACGCGTTTTTAAAGCGACAGCACTTGCTCTTTGCCTTTCTGCATCATTGCCAGCCTTTACTGCTCAACCTAAAGATGAAGTTATTGCTGTTGTGGACAATAGCGTAATTCTGCGCAGTGATTTAGAACAGAGCATTGCCGAACTTAAACACCAGCTTGAAGCGCAAAAGAAAACTGTACCGCCAGAACAGTATTTGCAGCAGCAAGCGCTAGAACAGCTCATTATCCGCCAGGCGCAGCTCGAACAAGTCAAGCGCTACAACATTAAGCCCGATGAAAAAAGCTTAAATGAGGCGGTATTAAAAGTTGCAAAAGACTCGGGCTCACCAAGCCTGGAAGCTTTCCAGCAAAAACTGGATAAAATTGCGCCCAATACTTATGCATCATTACGCAGCCAGATTGCCGAAGATTTAGCCATCAAACGCCTGCGCCAGCAAATCGTAACATCACGCATTCAAATCAGTGATGCAGATGTCAAAAACTTCTTAAATTCACCGCAAGGCCAAGCAGCGATTGGCAATCAAGCGCATGTTCTGCACGTCCGCATTTCAGGTAATGAAGCCGCCGCTCAGAAAGTGGCAAAAGAGGTAAAAGCTGAGCTTGCGAACAGCAATGATGTCGCGGCAATCGGCAAAAAATTTTCTACTGGCACTATCAAAGTTGAAGGTGCAGACATGGGATTCCGCAGCTTATCTGACATTCCTGCCGAGCTGGCTGCCCGTGTAAGCCCGCTGCAGGATGGTCAAACGACTGAGCTGATTCCTGTGCGTGACGGCATTCATATCTTAAAACTGGTAGAGCGTAAAGGCGGTGACCAGAAAGCCATCGTTCCGCAATATCAAACGCGCCATATCCTGATTCAGCCCTCTGAAGTTGTTAGCCCTGAAAATGCGAAGCAAATGATTGACAGCCTGTACAGCCGCCTGCAAAAAGGTGAAGATTTTGCTGTATTGGCATCGACATATTCAAATGATCCCGGCTCTGCCCGTGATGGCGGCAGCTTGGGCTGGGTTACACCGGGCATGATGGTTCCAGAGTTTGATGATAAAATGAAAAATACACCGAAAGGTCAAATCAGTGAACCGTTCCAATCACAGTTTGGCTGGCACATTCTTCAAGTGACCGATACCCGCCAGCAGGATATGACCAAAGAATATCAAGAGCGCATGGCGCGGCAACTGCTGGGTGAACGTCAATTTGATGCGGAATTGGACAGCTGGCTGCGGGAAATCCGCAACAATGCATTTGTAGACATTAAAGATGCCAGCCTAGACCGCAAAAAGAATAAGCCTTAAGGTGATTGATAAAAAACCAGCTGATCAGCTGGTTTTTTATCATCTTCTGAAAAGCAAAAAAAAAGCCTCTTTATAAAGAGGCTTTTTTAAAATTCTTAATTAACGATTATTTTCGTCATCTTGAGAATCTTCAAATTTAGTTTCGCCGTCAAAACCAGAAGTTTGGCCGCCGAAGCCGCCTTGACCGCCGAAGCCGCCTTGACCGCCGAAGCCGCCGCCTTGACCGCCGAAGCCGCCTTGACCGCCAAAGCCGCCGCCTTGACCGCCAAAGCCGCCTTGACCGCCGAAGCCGCCTTGACCGCCGAAGCCGCCTTGACCGCCGAAGCCGCCGCCTTGACCGCCGAAGCCGCCGCCTTGACCGCCGCCGAAGCCGCTGCCTTGACCTTGAGCACCGCCGAAGCCGCCTGCACCTTGTGCACCAGCAGGAGCGCCAGCAGGACGCGGATTACGCGCTGGAACAACAGTAGAAATGGCGTGTTTATAAACCATTTGACTTACAGTGTTTTTCAGTAAAACCACATATTGGTCAAAAGATTCAATGTGACCTTGTAATTTAATACCGTTCACAAGGAAAATAGAAACTGGAATACGTTCTTTACGGAGAGAATTTAAGAACGGATCTTGTAAAGTTTGACCTTTAGACATGTTATAACTCCAAAAAAAAAATTAAAAAATCAGCGCAAAACTACCTTTATTTTTCAATTAAAAATTATAAAAAAGGCAGTAGCTAAATTTTGCTTTATCCGTGGCAGTTTCGCAAGTCTTCTTGAGCCTGCTCGATAGTAAAATATGTAGTAAATTTATGCTTTTCTTGCAAAGATCTTAACCAAGTATATTGACGTTTAGCAAGTTGTCGTGTTGCAAAGAGCGCTCTATCCTCCATTTCCCGCTGTTTTTCACCAGTTTGATCACTTTTTTTCAAAAAATCGAGTGCTTGCCGATAGCCAACGGAGCGCATGGAAGGAAGATTTTCATCTAAATCGTATTTTTTCATCAAGCCTTTCACTTCATTTAAAAATCCGATTTCCCACATAATTTCTAATCGTTTTTCTATGCGCTTGTGCAATTCTAATCGATCAGGCATCAAAGCATAATTATGAAAATTGTACTTATATGGTAAATTTTTAGGCTGCTCTGCCTGCAGTTTTGTAATTGGTTCGCCTGTGAGCTTAAATACCTCTAAAGCACGAGTGATCCGCTGCTTATCACTCATCTTAAACCTTTGGCCAGCCAAAGGATCGACTTGACAAAGTTCAGCATACACAGCCTCCCAGCCTTCCCGCGCCGCTTTTTCCTCAATTTCGGCCCGTACCGCGTAATCTGTGCCAGGCAAATTGGAAGACAATCCTTCCAGCAATGCCTTGAAATACAGCATTGTTCCGCCGACTAAAATAGGGGTTTTGCCGCGCGAATGCATATCCTCAATCAGCGCACTGGCGTCATCGACAAACTGTGAAGCTGAATACACCTCCAATGGACTGATAAGATCAATCAGATGATGCGGGTAACGCGCCTGTTCCTCTTGCGTGGGCTTTGCTGTGCCAATATCCATATCTTTGAATACCAGCGCAGAATCGACGGAAATCAGTTCAAAATTGCCCTGTTCATAAAGTTGACATGCCAAAGCGGTTTTCCCGCTTGCAGTAGGCCCCATTAAATTGATGACCGGCAGTTGATTTGACATGTAACGCTACTCTCCCCGAGCAAATAATTTATCAAGCTGTGCCAATGGAAAGGCGCGCCATGTTGGGCGCCCATGATTGCATTGGCTGGCAAATTCGGTTTGCTCCATTTGGCGGAGCAAAGCATTCATTTCTGAAAGGCTTAAAATGCGGTGCGCGCGTACAGCGCCATGGCAGGCCATGCCTGCCAAAATCTGGTCGCGTTTTTGCAGCAAGCCCTGCGCCTGATCATTCGGATCTAAATCATGCAGCAATTCAGGAATCAAGGCATCAAAATCCGCCTTATGCAGAATGGCGGGCACTCCTCGCACGATCGCCTGCTCATCGCCATACTGATCTATGTCCAGCCCTAAGCGCGCCAGCTGCTCTTTTAAATCGTCAATGCGCGCAGCCTGCATGCGGCTGATCGGCACCACTTTCGGAATCAGCAATTGCTGCGAAGTCCAGAATTCCGGCTTATCCCATGCCGCTTTCATCTGCTGCAGAACAATCCGCTCATGCGCTGCATGCATATCGACAATAATCAAGCCTTCAGTGTTTTGCGCCAATATATAAATGCCATGCAGCTGAGCGATCGCGATGCCTAAGGGATGCTCATCCACTTTCGCTGCAATGTGGCTTTCTAATGACTCAGTTTGAAGGCTATCGGCCGAGGCATCGCGCAGCGGCGCCAAGTAGCTTTGCAGCGCATTATTCAGTTTTTGCGAACCGGCATACTGTGAAGAATAGCCGGATGCATAGCCAGCCGCATGAATTGAAGCGGAAGGCTGCAGATAAGACACAGATTGCGGCTGCACCGAATTAAAATCACTTAGGCCATCCGGTAGAACTGTTTCTTGAGCTGGCGCTGCGGCAGATTCTGCGGCTTTATGCAGCGGGAACTGCTCCTGATAACGCGGCTGCGGCTGAAAAGCGTCTTGTACAGGCGCTTGATCATCCTGCTTCATTGCAGATGCCAATTCAGCCGAGGCAGTCTGGAACTGTGATAAAGTCGCTTTCGCATAATGGCGTACAAATTCATGTACTTCCCGCTGATTCAAAAAGCGGATTTCATGTTTGGTCGGATGCACATTGACATCAATATTTTCTGGGTCAACTTCCAAAAACAGCAAATAGCCAGCATGCTGATGGCCGTGCAAAATCCCCTCATAAGCCATCCTGAGCGCATGCGAAATCGTTTTATCTTTAACAATCCGGCCATTCACATAAACATACTGCAAATCGGCCTGCGCGCGCGCATCTGAAGGATGTCCCAGCCAGCCGCTTAAGCGCATATTGATGCTGTCTGCATCGATCCAATAGGCATTTTGAGTGAATTGGCGGCCCAGCATCTGCTGAACACGCTGAAACCGCAGCTCACCGCTGTCAGCAACAGGCAAATTCAGCTTGATGCTGCTGTTATGCTCTAAAACAAAGCGGATATCAAAATGCGTCAGCGCCAGACGGCGGACGATTTCTTCAATATGGCCAAATTCGGTGCCGGGCTTCTTTAAAAATTTACGGCGCGCCGGGACATTAAAAAATAAATCCTGAACCCGAATCTGCGTGCCTTTGGCAGAAGCAACGGCTTGAATTTCCTGATGATCAAATGCAGTACCGTTAACTTCGACCTGATAACCCACGCCGTCTTCATCCTGACTACTGATTAAAGTCAGGCGCGATACAGCGGCGATGGATGCCAAAGCTTCACCGCGGAAACCTAAGCTGACAATGGCCTGCAGATCATCAGCTGTTTGTATTTTGCTGGTGGCATGGCGCATCACTGCCAAGGGCAAATCTTCTGAATGTATCCCCCGGCCATTATCAATGATTTCAATCAGCGTGCTGCCGCCTTGCTCAACCCGAATAATCAGCTCGGTTGCACCTGCATCAATGGCATTTTCCAGCAGCTCTTTTACCACAGAAGCTGGGCGCTCAATCACTTCACCGGCAGCAATCTGGTTGGCTAAGGCAGGATCGAGCGTTCGGATGCGGCGGGCGCTGACATCATTCATCATACAAAATGCTTCTCTAAAGCCTGCTGTAAAGACTCAGAAGATGAATTTAATGTTGCAATACGGATTAAATCGTCTTCAGATTTTTCAATATTAATCACTAAATCGGCCTGCGGTATTTCTTCACCGCCTTTGGATGGCCATTCAAATAAAAACAGCGCATCGGCAGTTTCCAGATAATCACGGATGCCCATCAATTCCAACTCATAAGGATCATTGAGGCGGTATAAATCGAAATGAAAAATATCTTTGCCTTGAATATTATACGGCTCTACCAAGGTATAGGTTGGGCTTTTTACCGCGCCCTTGTGGCCCATAGCCTGCAGCCAATAACGCGTGAGCGTGGTTTTTCCTGCACCTAAATCGCCAATTAAATAAATGACACCCGCTGTGAAATTCTTTGACAAAATTTCAGCCAGGTTTTTGGTATCTTCTTCATTATTTAAAGTCAGATTAAATGAGTGCTGCATACTGCTCACGACATGTACTTAAAGAGCAAATATGATAGCATCGCACAGCTTGAAAAGCCTATTTCTTGGCGTTAGATTGTGTATTTTTTACAATCTGGCGGCTTCAATTCATCCAGTCAAAGTGATCCAATGCCTGCTATGCACCCTGCCGACTTTACACCGCCCATGCTGCATGGCGTCAGCGCCAGTAAAGTTTTCTTAAAGCCTTCCCCGTCATCCATTCAGACAGTTTTCGCTTACATGTGCCTGCAGTTCCCGCATATTGAAGCGGCCGAATGGCAGCAGCGTTTTATGGATGGCTTGATCTATGATGCCAAAGGGCAACAGCTGCGGATAGACAGCGCATTTCAGGCTGGCAGCCACGTATTTTATTACCGTTTTCTGAAGCGCGAAATTCATGTGCCCTTCGAACATGCCATTTTATTTGAAAATGATGATTTGCTGGTGATTGATAAACCGCATTTTTTGACCATCAGTCCGACCGGGCAATATGTGCAAGAAACCCTTCTGGTCAGGCTGAAAAACCAAATGGGCAATGAGCAGCTTAGCCCAATTCACCGCCTAGACCGTGAAACTGCTGGAGTGGTCTTATTTTCCAAGCGGCCTGAAACGCGCGGCATTTACCAGCAAATGTTCGCAGACCGGCAAGTGCAAAAAACCTACCATGCGGTTGCGCCCTACGATTCGGGTCTTCAATTTCCGCAAACAGTTCGGCTGAATATGGACAAGGGGCAGCCGTTTTACACCATGCAGGTATGTGAAGGCACCCCCAACAGTGAAACAGAAATACAGCTGCTGGAGCACAATCAGCTGTGGGCCAAATACCTGCTAAAACCGCATACAGGCAAGCAGCATCAGCTGAGGGTCCATCTCAGCCATTTGGGCTTGCCAATCAAAAATGATCCGTTTTATCCAAAAATCGCACATAAAGCGGGTGATGATTTCACATCACCATTGCAGTTATTGGCCAAACATCTTGAATTTAAAGATCCTGTCACTTTCGAAGGAATGCAATTCAGCTCAAAAATGGAATTGGCCCTCTAAATTACACTGTAATATGGATGTCATTACATTTTTTTAGATTTTCTGCGTTTAGCTATTGAAATTCGATGATTTTTGATTAGAATAAATGCGAAAAGTTAAGTAATTTAAAGCTTTCTAAAATTATGAGAAAAACCGAAGTTTATCAAATCCGTCTGGACTCCCAAGAGAAAAAACAAGCTTTTGCTGTATTTAAGCAATTAGGGATTACTCCTGCCCAAGCGGTTCGCCTTTTTTTTAAACAAGTTGTACTGACAAAGTCTATTCCCTTCTCGATCGAAAATCAGAACATTAATTTAGAACAGCTGATTCGGCTGCGAAAACTGAAGCAGCAGGATGCCAAATCTGTACAGCCCGATCTGATTGATACTGAACAGGCAGATGCATCAGAAACTGACCTGCTGCTGGATGATGAACATATCGATTTGTTTGAAGAGCTGAATGCCATTTTGGGTGAAAGTGACAAAAGTTAACACTGTCGCATTTACAAACAATTTAAAAATCATCGACTTCTGAATTTTGGTTATGCTTCATGCAAAGAGATAATAAAATGCATGGAGACAACAATGATTGTAAGACGCGCATCAGAACAGGATTTGACCCAGCTAGCCGTATTATTTGATGAATACCGTCAATTTTACGGCGCATCTTCCAATCTGGATTTATCCTATAAATTTTTAAAACAGCGCTTCGACAATCAGCAAAGTGTGTTTTTCATCCATATCAAAGATGATGTATTTACCGGCTTTATCCTTCTTTACCTTGGCTTTTCTTCTGTCGCCTGTTCAACTTACTATATTTTAGATGATGTTTATGTGCGGCCGGTTTACCGCCGCCAAGGCTCCGCCAAACAGCTGATTGATACCGCGATTTTATTTGCGCGCCATGAAAATGCGCTGCGCATTACCTTAGAAACCCAAAAAAGCAATTATCAATCGCATCAGTTATATGAATCCATGGGCTTTGTGAAAGATGATGAATTTCAAACTTACCACTGCTTTTTAAAGTAAACCGGCTCCTTCCGCCTGCTATGAACAGCTCAGCTGAAAATGCAGCTGCGCTTTTCATGTTTGAATCAGTTTTCTCGGATTTTAGCCAACACAATTTGTTCTGAGGACAGATACACCCATTCGCCTTGCGGCAAATTGTCCAAATGACTCAAACTCAGCTGACCAACTTGCGCACGGTGCAGCTGTTCAACTTTATTGCCTACCGCCGCCAGCATGCGCTTAACTTGATGATAAACACCTTGATGAACGGTCATTTGCAGCTGCCTCTCAGCCAGGCTCTGCACATCTGTCGCAGCAAATACACCCGCTTCATTACGCAGTTCTACGCCCTGTTCCAGCTGCGCGATTTGCGCTGCTGTGACTGGATCTGCAGTATGCATCTGATAAACCTTTGCCACATGCTTTTTGGGATGCGTCAGCGCCTGTAAAAACTGCCCGTCATCCGTCAGCAGCAGCAGGCCTGTTGTATCCTGATCTAATCGGCCTACACACTGCAAGCCACGGTTCATCAGCACTTCATCAAACAATTCAAATACGCTGAAATGGTGTGTGGCCTGATGTGAGCATTCATAGCCTTGCGGTTTATTTAAGGCGATATAAATTTTTTCACGGTATTCAAAGCTTTCGCCATATACCGAAAATTCCAGCTGCTTCAGATCAGCTTTATATTTCAGATTATCGACCACCTCGCCATGGATTTGAACTGCGCCGCTCTTAATCAGCTGCTGGCAATATTTCCGTGAACCCAAACCTTGCGATTGCAGCATTTTTTCCAACAACATAAAAGCACATCTCAAAAAATCACAGCTCATTCTAATGTATCGTGATCAGAAACCCAATCTTGGGCCGTATTTATCTATGCTGTGAATAAGCTTGGAAACGGCTGGCGAACCCTTAATCTGCGTAATAGAAAATATATTAAGCATAATTTGGATTCATGCATAGCCTGATCACCGTACACCTGAACTTCTGGCCCGGCTCGCCAATGCATCGGCTTAAAGCGGTGAAATCCGCTATAATCCCATCAATAATGCAAAATTTAGTACGCGTGATGAACCTGTCCAGCCTGGATTTAAACCTGATTGTTCTATTGATTTTATTGGCCTGCGGGATATTCAGCCATAATTCTGCCGTATCCATTGCCGCGGGGGTGCTGATCGTGTTCCGCATCACCCCTTTAAATGAATTTTTCCCTTATCTGCAGCAGCATGGCTTAAATATTGGCATCATTATTTTAACCATTGGCGTGCTCACCCCCATTGCCAGCGGCAAAATCCCAGGTGACGCCATATTGAAATCCTTTCTCAGCTGGAAGTCGCTGCTGGCTATTGCTATTGGCTTATTGGTGGCTTGGCTGGGCGGACGCGGCGTGAAGCTGATGTCAAATCAGCCTGATATTGTGGCGGGCTTGCTGATTGGCACAGTGGCTGGCGTAGCCGTATTGCGCGGCGTACCTGTCGGCCCTTTGATTGCTGCCGGAATATTATCTCTACTGATTGGTTCAGGGCAATAATAAAGCCGTAAAGCACACCGATCACAACTTATTTTTCGACCACAAAATGAGCAGTTCCTGAAAATTTAATTGAATTGGCCATGATGGCTAAGAACGGCTTAATAACGTTGCTAAAGCCTGCCTTAGAAGCATTAGAAATACAGCGCGCTCTATCAGAATATTTTTTCGCACGCTGTATGCTGAAGCAGGATTTCTCGCAATGACGCCTGCACAATGCCTCAAGCTTATGGCAATAATGATAAATGAACCACTTTACTGTGCGCAAAGCGCCAATCTGCTTTTACAGGCGGCTAAACTTGGCGCTAAGGCTGTTCTCCCTTAGGGTTATTGCTTCTATACGCTCACCGTCAGCACGCCTTGAAAGATAAAGTAGCAGCCGACTGCAGTTAATAAACCCGCAAAACATTTTTTCAGCATTTGCGGTGATAGCGCATGTGCCGCTTTAGCGCCTAACTTTGCCGTAAAGAAACTCATGCTGCTAATCCCTAAGAACGCATAAATATGAACAT
The DNA here is from genome assembly GCF_000368865.1 of Acinetobacter bouvetii DSM 14964 = CIP 107468. Lineage (GTDB taxonomy): Bacteria > Pseudomonadota > Gammaproteobacteria > Pseudomonadales > Moraxellaceae > Acinetobacter > Acinetobacter bouvetii. The sequence goes on along the minus strand of NZ_KB849726.1, from coordinate 684,319 downwards.
AGCCAATACTGTTTGCGATCTCAACTTTCTCTTGCGCGCCAAAAAACATAAAGCCCGCTGCTCCGGCAATTGCTATGGATAAGCCGCATGCGGCTGATGTGCCAACAGCTTTTTGCATGCGCACGCCATAATGATTGAGATAAGGCACCGTTAAACTGCCGCCGCCGATGCCAAAAATGGCAGATGCAATGCCAATTCCTGTACCGGCACAGACTTGCTTCGCTGCTGAAGGCAGGACTCGAATCTGCTCGACCATTTTTTTGGCACCCATGAACATGCCATATGCCACCCAAAGGGCGAATATGCCGATAATTAGCTGCAGCTTCGCACTCGACAGCAATCCTGCAATACCCGCTCCTAAAAATGAACCCACCGCCAAACCCGGCGTTAAATTTTTGAATACCGGCCAAAGTACGGCGCCGTTTTTATTATGTGCCATCAATGAACTGATCGAGGTCACGATAATCGTTGCGAGCGAAGTGCCTAAAGCTAAATGCATCACAATTTCGGGACCATAGCCCATCTGTGTAAACACCACATACAAAAGCGGCACGATGATCAGTCCGCCGCCCACACCAAAGAGCCCAGCAGCAAATCCCGCCAATGCCCCTATTGCTAAAAAAATAATTAATTCCACGGCATACTTACTTATTAAAGAATTTGATATTGAACAAAATGCGTTTAGGCGATTTCCACTTGACCTACCGAATGGTAAGCGCGATTGAAATACACCAAACTTTCATCCTGTTGACTTTGCTGAATTGCGACCACACGGCACATAAAAACACTATGTGTGCCGACTGCTTGAATTTGCTCAATCTGACAGTCAAAACTCACCAAAGCATCCTTTAAAATAGGCGCACCTGTTTCTAATTCAGTCCAAGCGGCATGGTTAAAGCGCTCTTCAGCCGTCATTTTCGATGAAAATGCTTTGGACAGGTCTTCATGCTGTGCACCCAAAACATTCACGGTGAGAATTTTATTTTCAATAAAATGTGCATGGGAACTCGATGCTTGATTCATACAGACCAGCAAGGTCGGCGGCGTATCGGTAACACTGCACACAGCAGAGGCAGTGAATCCATAGCGGCCAGACATTCCTGCTGTCGTCACAACATTGACTGCGCTGGTGAGCAAAGACATTGCGTTTTTAAAGTCTGTTGATTGAATCATGATGCTGTTCCAAAATTAAAGCGTCGTTTTTTGTGATATCACCTGATTATGCAAGTTCATCACACAGGCATATCACCTGAATGTGTTCCGAGTAGAAAATGAGGCAACTTCAAGTTTGAAGTCAGGGTTACTGTGAAATTTAATCAAATCCAATATAACCCTGCGCATTTTAAGGATGATGCGTACTCAGCATAAAGTTAGGCGGTCAGTTCTTGACGAATAATTTCTGCGCCCGCACTCAAGGCATTCAGTTTGCCTCTCGCCACTTCGCGTGACAATGGCGCCATACCGCAGTTGGTCGAAGGATAAAGCTTATCGGCATCGACAAACTGAAGCGCTTTGCGCAATGTATTGGCCACTTCTTCCGCAGTTTCAATCTGATTAGTTGCAACGTCAATTGCACCGACCATAACTTTTTTACCGCGAATCAGTTCAATCAAATCCATAGGCACACGTGAATTTTGACATTCAAGTGAAATGATATCAATCTTGGATTGCTGCAGTTTAGGGAAGGCTTCTTCGTATTGGCGCCATTCTGAACCTAAGGTCTTTTTCCAGTCTGTATTGGCTTTGATGCCGTAGCCATAGCAGATATGCACCGCAGTTTCACATTTCAGACCTTCAAGCGCCCGCTCCAAAGTTGCAACGCCCCAGTCATTCACTTCATCAAAAAACACATTAAAGGCAGGCTCATCAAACTGGATAATGTCTACACCGGCGGCTTCTAATTCCAAGGCTTCCTGATTAAGAATTTTGGCAAATTCCCACGCCAGTTTTTCACGGCTTTTGTAATGACCGTCATACAAAGTATCAATCATGGTCATTGGGCCAGGCAAAGCCCATTTAATCGGCTGTGTAGTCTGGCTGCGTAAAAACTTGGCATCTTCAACAAAGACAGGCTTTTGACGGCTGACTGCACCCACCACACTCGGCACACTCGCATCATAACGGTTACGGATACGCACCGTTTCACGCTTTTCGAAATCAACACCATCCAAATGCTCAATGAATGTTGTTACGAAATGCTGGCGGGTTTGTTCACCGTCACTGACGATATCGATGCCCGCATGCTGCTGTTCTTGCAAAGATAAACGCAAAGCATCTTGCTTCGCTTCAAGCAATTGCTCACCTTCCAGTTTCCAAGGTGACCAAAGTTTTTCCGGTTCTGCCAACCAAGATGGTTTCGGTAAGCTGCCTGCTGTTGATGTTGGGAGTAAAATGGCCATGTCTAATCTTCTATCTCAATCTTTTGTAAAACGATATGCTTTAAAACGGTGTTCTTTAATCTATTCGGTGAATCAAGCAGCGTGTTCTTGCTTTGTATTTTCAGCAGCAAAATTTGCAGCCCATTGTTCAAGGATGTCTTTGTACGGCTTGATAAAGTTTTCTTCCGTCCATTTGCCTTGTTTTACCGCCAATTGACTGCGTTCTACACGGTCATAAACAATGCGGGTCAATGAAAAATCCTGAAAGTTCAAGCTTGGCTGATAAACCAAACCTGCAACTGAATTGGTATTGTAAATTTCAGGACGGTAAATTTTTTGGAAACTTTCCATGGTGCTGATCGCACTGATCAACTCAAAGTCGGTATAGTCCGTCAGTAAGTTGTTTGCTGAATAGAATGCCAATGGCGCTGTTGCATTTTCAGGTTTGAAATAGCGGACGCTTAGACCCATTTTTTTGAAATAGTCATCGGTACGTGAATATTCATCATTTTTATATTCCACACCAAGCACCGGGTGAATATTCGCTGTGCGGTAATAGGTTTTTGAAGTCGAAACGCTCAGGCAAATCACAGGTTGTTTTTTAAATTCTGCTTTAAAAACGTCTGAGTTGACTAAATGCTGATAGAGCTTGCCATGTAAATCACCAAAGTTTTCAGGCTTTTCATTGGTTTTAAAACCAAGCTCTGGCAATACCACACTGAAATCATAATCACGCACATAAGATGAAAAACTGTTGCCGATCATGCCTTCTATGCGTTCATTAGTTTTGTGATCAATGATGGTACTTTTCAAGGTTTCAATAAAAGGAAAGGTCTTGCCATTTCCTTCAACATCAAGCTCTGCTGAAATGATGTCAATTTCAAGTGAATAGCGGTCAGCATTTGGATTGTCACAACTCGCCAACGTGTTAAAGCGGTTGTTAATCATCGCCAAAGTTCTGCGTAAATTTTCTTGGCGATGTTCACCACGTGCCAAATTGGCAAAGTTTGTTGTAAGGCGTGTGTTGTCAGCAGGTTGATAGTTTTCATCGAAACGTACGCTTTTAATCGAACAAATAAATTCCTGACTCATTGTGATGCACCCTAAATTTTTTGAGAGAAGTTAAAATTTCTGAATGCATATATTTATAGCCGAACAACTAGATGAATAAAAATGATTTAATCTAACGTGAAGATGAATTAAATTCATCAATTGGATTTCATCGCATCAACGCGGGATGTTCATTAGGAAAGCTGGCTAGCAGATCTTTGATACATTAATTCTGATAACCCTAAAGAAAATTATTGAGAATGCTGTTCTAATTTTCATTAATATTAATTAAATACAACAGCTTATAAAAATAAAACTGAACAATGACTAAATAATTCCTCTAGAAATTTGACAGTTAAGCGCCTCAATCAAATTCTATATTTGGCTTAAAAATTCATCGCCAAGGCATTTTATTTTGCTATTGAGGCAAGAACAGCAGTTATTTTATAAAACCTGTAAAATACGCAATTAAAACCTGTAAAATACGCAATAGTGAATGAAACTCATTTTAAACTTAGAAAATCTCAAGATATTCATCCTTATCCATTTTATCTAAATGGTGAAAGCATGAGAGATCTAAGGCTAATATTTACTGATAGATGCCCATCCTAACTAAACCGTTGAGAATCCTAGCTAAAAATTTCTAAGCTGCCTACATGGCAGTGAACTTCTTGGAAACAATTGCGTTTATAATGCTTTGTATTCTAATTCGGTGGCCTCCCGAAATTATCACAGAGATTCGATGGTACTTAGCAATGCAGATTTACCCTTTTCTCATGGGTATTCTTAATGGCTGTGTTTCTATCAGTATTTTTTATATTGTATAGGTTGAAAGCTCTAAAACGAGCTTTCAACTCACAGTCGCTTACCCTTCTAAAACTTTTACAAAATCATCTTCAGTTAAAATTCTAATTCGTTCGCCTTCTTTCTGCCATTTCAATGCTTGTTCAAACTTCCGACCATAGCTCATATGCGCCCAATGTGGATTTCCTTTATTGCAAATAACAAGATAATTCACTTTCTTTGTTAAGCTATCAGTAAAATAGCCATTATTGGCTTCAATGGCTTCCTTCCACTCAGCTTTCGTATTACGCGTAGATGCTCCAGTCAAACAGAAAGTAAAGCCGTCTAAAACAAATCGGCCATGATAAAAGTCAGGATTCTGATCTTCTACACAGCTGGATACGGCCAACTTTGGGATTCCAAAATTATCATAATTCACATAACGGTTAATTGTTGAAAGTACCAAGTTAATCGTTTTGTCATCGACGGCGTTGTTTACTCTAACAGGTTTCAGTTTTGAGTAAATTTCAGTATAAATTGGGTCTTCTTCTAAATGGTCGTTGTCTTTTAACCATTGATTTAGCGCGAAGATTTCATCTTGATTTAAAGTCTGATCACAAACAATACCTGCAATAAGACCATGTAATCGTTGAATGTCACACGTGTTCTTGATGAAGTAATCTGAACACTTGAACTTGTCCATTATTTCAGAAATTTCTTTCTGCTTTTGAAGTAAAAATTCAGGGTCTTCAATTGCTTTTAGCAGTAAGTTGTATAGCGTTTCAAAATGAGGCAAATCTACAGATTGAGGATAGTGTTCTACCCATTTGATTAGTGCTTCAATTTCCTTGATATGTACACGACCATCTATAAAAAGCCCTTCGAAAAAGCCTAGAAATAGATTGCCTAATTTATTTTGATTCGCTTTTGCATTAAACACATCTAAGCTCATCCATCCCCTCATTCTTATTATTAAATATTGATTAATAGTATCTAAGCTACTTATTTTTATCTACAAAAATACAAATTATTTAACTCTCTTTAATCTAAACCCTAGTTAGTTAATGTTAATTTTTACACTATCACAATTTTTTATAAAATTTTGCTTCTACGCATTCGCGCATTTCAAAAAAGTAAAAGTATATTCTCCTATCACTTTCCATCGAACATAATTTCAATTCGATAAGTATCACTTTTTTTCTGGGCGTTAGGTAATTTCATCGTAGCTGTCTTGGCGTATTTTCACCAAAAAGTGCAACAAATTACGGGCAAAAAAAAAAGACTTACAAGTTATTGATTTTAACTGTAAGTCTTTGAAATATCTTGGTAGGTATATCCAGACTCGAACTGGAGACCTCTACGATGTCAACGTAGCGCTCTAACCAACTGAGCTATACACCTAGGATGGGTAGAATCATATTCAATTATGTTTGCTTAAACAAGAAGTTTTATAACTTCTTAAGCGCATTTGCACAAGATTTAAGCAAGCGCTTTATTTCTTTGAGCTCAACATTTCGCTGTCCATGCGGCATATACCGATATTGCTCAAATTTTTGTCGCAAGCGTTGAAAATGAACCTGCTCATCACTTGAAGCCAGCCGCGACAACCTGCTCATCCAAAGCGAAAAAGTTTCAGCATTTTGCTTTTTTAAAGCCAACGGCAGTTTAGAATTAAATTGGCCGATTGCACGCTCCAACTCAGGTTTATTCCTTTTCACCTGCCAATAAATATAAGTAAAATAAAGTAAAATCAAACATAATGTGGCAACAATTAAGCTGATCACCCCTGAATATATAGAATTTAAACCTATTTTTTGAAACCAATTCTGCTGTGATTCCGCATTATAGCCCACAACTTTACTCTGCCATTGATAGCTTGCATAATCACTCCAAATCCGAAGTTTAGTCAGCATGACATATTGCCGATATGACAACTCTGAGTGAGCGCCATTATAAATACTCTGATCTTCTTCCATATAACTTTGCATCCCGATATCTATGCGGTTTGGCGCAATAATCGCGGTCGGATCAAATCGCTGCCAGCGATCATTGATCCACACTTCTGTCCATGCGTGCGCGTCCAGCTGCCTCACCTCCCAGCTTTTGCCATCTGGCGCAGGCTGCCCGCCTTGATAGCCTGTCACTACACGGGCAGGTATTCCTGCGTAGCGCATCAGCATCACGAAACTGGATGCATAATGCTCGCAAAAACCTTTACGGGTACCAAATAAGAAATCATCTACACGGTTTTTACCCAAAAATCCAGGGTTTAAGGTATAAGCAAAGCCATTGCGCTTATACCAAGCCAGCACATGCTGAATATAGCGTTCCGGGTTATAGCCGCTTTGTGCATACAACTGCTTTGCCAATTGCTGCGCTTTCAAATCATAATTTTCGGCAATTTGCGTATTGCGCTTATTCAGCCATTGCCGCTGTATTTCATTTTCAATATGAAGATCTGCAGCGCCTATCCACATCAGCTGAATGAGGTCATTTTTAATATTTTGCCGCTGCGGCGTGATGCGCCAATCTTGTCCCAGCTGATATTGACTCTCTAACGGCAGCGATTTTTCAAGCCCCATGATCCAGTTTACACGCGGGTCTGATGCTAAATACCGGTATTCAAATCGCCCCGCTTTATCCTGATGTTTTTTTTTGCTCCCTGCTTTTTTTTGCTGGATATCTGACGGCTCAATCAGCTGCTGATTGCTATAGCTGCTGGTCCAGCGCAGCCCATCATACTCATCCAGAACCAAAGCGCGCCAATACAATTCTGAGCGGGCAGGAAGCCGGGTGAGATCAGCCACCACACGAAAAGCCAATGCGCTGGACTGTGAAAGCTGCGCAATATCTCCAGGAGACATGCTGTCACTGATCCCCGTCACCGCTCTATTCTGCGGAATTGCAATATGCCACAGCGGCGGCAGACGCGGAAAAAACATAAACAGCAAAACAAAAAATGGCAGCGCATAAGCAATAAATTTGCCGACATGGCTCAGGTCTTGTTTCAAATTCTGCAAAGAGGCTTTTTGATCAGGTTCAAACGCGCTAGTTTGCAAACGGTAAAGACCCGTAAAATTGCTCATTAAGCTCAGCAAGACCACTGCAGCCATAGCAAAAGACTGACTGAATAAAAAAGAACTGGCACTGACAAATAGAGCAAAATTAAACAGAATAACAGCATCACGCCGCGTCTTTGTTTCAAGCGCTTTTGCAAATAAAAAAGTAGTTAAAACTGAAACACCCGGCTCAATTCCAACAAAGGTCTGATAGCTGAAATAAATACTGGCCAATGCAGTCAACGTCAGCAGCAAGGTCCATATTTTTTTGATTTGCGGCTTTTTATTGATTGCCGCGTAAAACAGATAAATCCAAACGATTCCCAGCACCGCCGTTAAGGGTGCAGGGATATACAGCATTTGCGCTGATAACAGCAGCGCCAGGCTGATAAGTATCGAAATTCGAACTGAATATGCAATCATTGCTACGCCTGCGCTAAAAGAAGTTTGGCCTGCATCAGCTGTTTCTCACCGGTGCCGCTTGGCAATTGTGCATTGGGCAAAAAAATAGAATATGCGCAATGCATCTGTTCGCATTGTTCTGCCAGCCCCATCATTAAACTTAGTTTTTCTTCATGTGATGGGCTCGGCATGTGATCATAATGAATTTCGACCAGGCGCTGATCCTGATACTGTTCAAATACCTTCACATATAAGCCCTGCCCGCGCGCCGCATGCTTCCATGCAACCGCCTGCAAGGACTCGCCATCCCTATAGTCCTTAAGCTCTCGAAACTCATCTACATCTTGTTCAAAACGCGGGTGCATGTTTTTATTTTCTGCAGCGCTCACTGCAGCTTTCGGCGCAATCCAGCTCACTTGCTGCAAATATAAATACGTCCATGCGCGGACCAATCCAAATGGGTAGACTGACCAAATCCGAATCACCGGATAATGAAACTGGCCGCGCTCTGCAGGCAAAAACCTCAGCCTGAAAAGTTTTTTCAATTCATTGATCTGCAGTTGATGCAGCTGCCCTTCCACACTGATCCATAGATATCTGGCCTGCTTTTGTTCCTGACTGAAAAACAGGTCTAAATGCAGTGCTTCACCCACTTGCCCAACTTCATAGCAGTGTATTTCAATCTTTAAAGCATGCAGCTGCTTAAAAGTCAGATAAAAGCTCACGCACAATACAGCACTGATTAAAAAGCAAAATCCTAAAATTAAATTATTGGCGTAATTTACTCCGGCAATAAAAGTAATCAAAATCAATACTAAAAATAAATAACCCTGCTGATAAATAAATACCAGTACATCACTTTGCTTCAGCTGCTTTTCATAATCAATTTTAAAGCGCTTTGACAGCCAATTTTGCCATGCCGATGCCAATGCAATTCCCCCTAAATACAGGCCGCTTAAGCCACACTGACTTGCTGCATGATTTTGGCAGTTTCCGCTTCACTCAGACCAATGCGGTGAGCTGCAACTGCTTGAAATACGGCCTGCACATCATCAGGCGTAACGAAACTGCGCTGTTCGATCAAGGCATACGCCTGTGCCGCTTTCTTTAAAGCAAGCACCCCGCGGGTGGACAGCCCTTGCCTGCCTTTACGGGTTTCTTCAGCCAAGTCTAAAATATATTCCAGCACGGCATCTGATGTATAAATCTGCAGAACAACCTGCTGCAAATCCAAAATATCCTGCTCATGAAATACATGCTGCAATTGTGCAATCAGTTCATGCCTTGAACCCTGCTGCAGCAAGGTTTTTTCAGCCTGACGCGATGGGTAGCCCAGTGTCAGGCGCATTAAAAACCGGTCCAGCTGCGATTCCGGCAAGGCGTACGTGCCGCTTTGAAATAACGGGTTCTGCGTTGCAATTACCCAAAACGGCTGCGGCAAAGCATAACTTACGCCGTCTACCGTCGTGACGCCCTCTTCCATAGCTTCCAGCAAAGCGCTTTGCGTTTTGGGACTGCTGCGGTTAATTTCATCGGCCAGCAAAATTTGGGTAAAAATAGGCCCTTGCTTAAATTCAAAGGCATGCTCTTTCTGATTAAACATATTGATGCCAATGACATCACTGGCCAGCATATCGTTCGTAAATTGAATCCGCTGAAATTTTAAGCCTGCCAAATGCGCTAAGCTGCTGGCTAAGGTGGTTTTGCCTAATCCAGGCAAGTCTTCAAACAGCACATGCCCGCCTGCAAAAAGGCTGCATAAAGCCAGTTTGGTCTGCTGATTTTTATCCAAAATAATCAGATTGATCTGCTCTAAAAATTCATTAATTTTGGGATAAAACGACGCCAGTTTCTGCTGATCAATTTCATCTGCAAGCGGCGCTTCTTTTACTCTTTCTTTTTCCCAAAACAATTTTATTCCCCAATAAAAAGTTGAAATCTATGATTAACATACAGGGTTTTCAATCAGACTCAAAATTTTAAACGCGGCGCTTTATCAGCAAAACGTTAAACACCTGATGAACACCTATTGCACTCAGTCTCTTTCATCAAGTTTCCGGCCAAAAAAAGCGCCCCGAAGGGCGCATTTTCATTAAATATTGCTCAGCAAGGGCATTTTTTCATGCCGCCGCCTGCGGATGGGTAACGCGCATCCACGCAGTAGCGGTAAAAAGTTTTGGCATCCATCGCTTCTAAATCCGGATGATGCTTTTTCATGTGCTCCAAATAATTTTGATAATCTGGAACACCCACCATCAGACGGAAACTCTGCTGCAGCCGCTGCCACAAAGTGGCAATACGTGACCAGTTTTTCGGATTCAGGATTAAATCCTTTTGCGACATGATGGTCATTTTGATGATGTTGTAAATCACCGTTTTTCCACTTTTTGCAAATTTTAGATTCATCACCATCTCCTGCTTAATGCTGATTTGATGCAACAATATCTTCAGGATCGCGGTAAACCGCTTCTGACTCATGCACCGTTGGCACTGGGCTAGCCAAAGCTCTGCGGATCACGCCAATCGCCGCAATCACCATCACGACCGCAACAATCATAAAGAAGCCGCACAATACGGCGTTAATTTGATTAGAGAATGCAACCGTATGCATTTCAGCCATGGTTTTTGCCGGAGCCAAAAGTTCATTTTTAGCAATCGCTGCATTGAAACGGTCTGCCTGCGCCAAGAAACCAATTTTCGGGTTTGAATGGAAGATTTTTTGCCAGCCCGCCGTCATACAGGTAATGAATAAGAAAATAGTCGGAATAATCGTGATCCAGACATATTTTTCTTTCTTCATTTTAAACAGAATGACCGTACCTAAAATCAATGCCATGGCAGCCAGCATTTGGTTGCCGATACCAAACAGCGGCCATAAACTGTTAATGCCGCCCAGCGGATCAACAACGCCCTGATAAACGAAGAAACCCCAGCCAGCAACTGCAACTGCCGTCCCCAGCAAATTGCCAAAGAAGTTGTGAGAGTTTTTCACTGCTGGAATCACAATGCCGACCGTATCCTGCACCATGAAACGGCAAGCACGTGTACCGGCATCTACTGCCGTTAAAATGAACAATGCTTCAAATAAAATGGCAAAGTGATACCAGAACGCCATCATTGAACGGTCATTGAAAATTTCCGTAATGATATGCGCCATCCCAATGGCAAAAGTCGGCGCGCCGCCTGTACGCGACAGAATTGAGTGTTCACCCACTTCTTTGGCCAGCAAGCTAAGCGTTTCTGGAGTAACCACAAATCCTAAATTTCGCACCGCCTCTGAGGCGGATTCCACAGTTGTGCCCAATACTGCTGCCGGTGCATTAATGGCAAAATATACACCCGGCTCAAGCACAGTTGCACAGACCATCGCCATAATCGCAACAAATGACTCCATCAGCATGCCGCCGTAGCCAATCATGCGGATATCAGCCTCATTGTTGACCAGTTTAGGCGTTGTTCCTGAAGACACCAAAGCATGGAAGCCAGAAATGGCGCCGCAGGCAATGGTAATAAACAGGAATGGGAACATCGAACCGGCAAATACAGGGCCAGTGCCATCCACAAAATGCGTCACTGACGGCATTTTCAGCATTGGCATTGCAACCATAATGCCGACCGCCAAACCGGCAATCACACCAATCTTCAAGAACGTAGATAAATAATCACGCGGCGCAAGCAGCAGCCAAACCGGCAATACAGAAGCAATAAAGCCATAGCCAATCAGCCACCAGGTCAGCTCTGTACCGCTCAGTGTAAAGAATGGACCCCAGTATGGATGCTGTGAAACGTCACCGCCATAGATAATGCCAGCCATCATCAGTACAAAACCGATAATGGAAACCTCTGCAATTTTACCAGGGCGCAAATAACGCATGTAAATGCCCATGAAAATGGCAATCGGCACCGTTGCAGCAATACTGAATACACCCCAAGGACTGTTGGTTAAGGCCTTCACAACCACCAACGCCAGCACGGCAAGGATGATAATCATTACGCCCAATGCGCCCAGCATGACAATAATGCCGGCAAATGAACCCAGCTCCTGCTTGGCCATTTCGCCCAGCGAGCGTCCGTCACGGCGCGTTGAAATAAACAGTACTAAAAAGTCTTGGACAGCGCCTGCCAGCACCACACCAATTAATAGCCAGAGCGTGCCCGGCAAGTAGCCCATTTGCGCAGCGAGAATAGGGCCAACCAATGGCCCTGCGCCGGCAATCGCAGCAAAGTGATGCCCAAACAGCACACTTTTGTTGGTCGGCACATAATCTAAGCCGTCATTTAAGCGGTGTGCAGGCGTTAAACGCCGCGGATTCAGTTCAAAAACTTTTTCGGCAATAAATAAGCTGTAAAAGCGGTATGCAATGCTGTATACACAGATTGCGGCCAAGATGAGCCACACGGCATTCACATGCTCTCCGCGGCTGACTGCGAGTATCCCAAAGGAAACTGCACCTACAATTGCGACAAGAATCCAAAGCAGTTTTGACACTGGCCCGGACTTCTGTTGAATAGATTCCATTTCAATCCCTCATATCTGTTTGCATAAATCAGCTTTAATTTTTTCTTGTTCGAGGTACTGCTGTTTCTTCCCTTGCGACTCTACTCCTCATATTTTACTTTTCATCTAATACTTTGGCATAAAAAAAGGGATGATTTTCATCATCCCTTTCGATAATAGTCTATTTCTAAACCATTATGCACGTTCTAAATAATCACCGGTACGGGTATCTACACGAACGCTTTCTTCTTGCTGTACGAATAATGGAACACGCACTACAGCGCCAGTTTCCAATTTCGCCGGTTTGCCGCCGCCGCCAGAAGTATCGCCGCGAACACCTGGATCAGTTTCAACAATTTTTAATACCACGAAGTTTGGCGCGCTTACATTCAATGGAACGCCATTGAATAACATAATTGTGCAAAGTTCGTTAGAATCGTCTTTTAACCATTTAGCAGCATCACCCATTGCTGTTTTATCAGCGGTAATCTGTTCAAATGATTCTGGATCCATGAAGTTCCACATTTCACCATCATTGTACAAGTAGTTCATTTCTACTTCTTGGATGTCTGCAGCTTCTAAAGATTCGCCAGATTTAAACGTTTTTTCCAGCACTTTGCCAGAACGAAGGTTGCGCAATTTTACGCGGTTGAACGCTTGACCCTTACCAGGTTTTACGTATTCATTTTCCATGATTGAACATGGGTTTCCGTCAAGCATAACCTTAAGGCCTGACTTGAAATCATTTGTAGAATAATAGGCCATGACTGGCACACTCCAAACTTACTAGTTTAATCTATGAATGCGAAGGAATTCTGCTAATTCGTTAGCTTTGCAGCAGTTGGCTTTTAACTGTAAGCAATGCGCGTATTGTGATGTTTAGTATTCTAAATGAGCAACACGCAGCGAAGCAACGTAAAAAATACCCCTGCGCCTTCGGCTTGCAGGTAAACTATCTATGTAAAAGCGGAAATCTTGACAATGGCAAGGCCATTCACTAATTTCACGCCTCCATCGAGACAATTTAGCCTAATAACGCGTTATTAGGTGTTACGAATTGCCTGCAATCCCTAACCTAGCATTATTTAACACGTGGCATGATAAACTATTTGTATCAAGAGCAAAACTGGCAATCTCAACTCAGCGACTTAATTACTGACCCTTTAGAACTGCTGGAGACGCTAAAGCTGTCACCTGATCAATTATTGTCAGGCGCTATTCTCGCATCTGAACAGTTCAAACTGCGTGTTCCCCGCGCTTTCGCCGCAAAAATGCAGGCTGGCAATCCGCAAGATCCGCTGCTGCTTCAAGTTCTGCCACATCATTTAGAACTGGAAGATCATGCAGGCTATGTGACAGACCCGCTGGGCGAAGAGCAGGCTAACCAACAGCCTGGTGTGCTGCATAAATATCAATCGCGTTTCTTACTGACACTAACTGGCGCATGTGCAGTCCATTGCCGCTATTGTTTCAGACGCCATTTCCCCTATCAGGAAAATCTGCCAAAAAGTGAAGATTGGCTAAACATTCAGCAATACATTTTAAGCCAGCCCGACATTAATGAGGTCATTTTAAGCGGCGGTGACCCCTTAACTTTGTCAAATCGGAAATTAAAACTCTGGATTGACCGCCTAGAGACACTGCCTCAAATAAAATTTTTGAGAATTCATTCACGGGTTCCTATCGTAATCCCCAACCGTGTCGACGAAGAGCTGATTTCCATATTAAAAAACAGTAGGCTGCGCATTATTCTAGTGGTACACTCAAATCACGCATCTGAGTTAGATGATTTTACCTGCAGCAAATTATCCCAATTAGCCAAGGAACAAATCACTGTACTGAATCAGGCAGTGTTGTTGAAAGGGGTAAACGATACTGCTGATGTATTGGTCAATTTAAGCTACCGCTTATTTGATGCTGGCGTTATGCCATATTATTTACATGTTCTTGATAAAGTTAAAGGCGCTCATCATTTTGATCGTACGCCAGAGGACATCAGCCAAATTTATGCAGAAGTTTTAGCCAGACTTCCGGGTTATTTGGTACCTAAGCTAGTGCGGGAAATTGCGGGCGAAAAAAACAAAACACCGCTTTTTGGGGTTTCAACTTTTTGAGTTAAATAATAAAGATGACTAAGCATACTTCAGATATTTTTCAGAATCCGACAGAACTCAAGCTGGATAAACTGAGTTTTTGTCCGACCCATGCTAAAGGCTTGCAAGAATGGCTTACTGGCGTATCTATTTTACAGCTGGGAACTTCATCTAAATCTCTATTCAATGCGCTGCTGGAAATTTCTGAATTGAAATGCCAGGAAATGCTCCGTTTTGACCTCATTCAAATTCTGCATCCCACGCTTGAAAATATTTTAACCAGCTTAGAAAAGCATTTTGCCAATCAGGGCTTAATCACCACCGACCGCAATGATCAGATTATTGAGCTGGCCATGCTGCTGCGCAGCCATTTTGCGAAAATTTATATTGATATCGCAAAACGATGTGAACAGCAGCTGAACCAACAAAAATTTTCAATTTTCTCTTTTGGCCATAAAAAAAGCCTTCAGACTGCTCGAATGGCGTCCATCTATTACGCTATTCAACAGCTCACCATGCTGCTGTATCAACAGCAAATGCTTTATACAACCCCTATGCCAGGGCAATGGCTGGCAACACATCAACTGATTGACTGCGCGATTCAGCACAATTTCTACCAAAGCAATCTCAATCAAATTTTAGGTACACAGCACCAAATTTCAACAATTGCACAAGCCTATTCACAGCTGATTTTGCTGGATATTTTTAATACCAATCAAATCCGCCCCGCTGAAATTCAAGGCTTGTTCCTGTGCAGCGCTGACTGGGCCAAATTAATCCAAATTTTACCGAAAGAAACCACGCTTTCACGGTATGCCGTGGATACAACGAAAGATCATCCGCCTGTGTTTAATACACATCAGCCAGGCCATTATCAGCCAAATATTTATATTTCAACACAGAATTTGCTGGATCATTTAACAGAAACCCAAACAAAAACTGGACAGTATTTATCTAAAAATGAAAAGCTGTTCTTAACACCCGCGCTGCATTTCCATATTCACAACTTACTGACCAATAATACTGAACGCCGCCATGAGCGTTATGAATACTCAGCGCAAATCAATATCTGTTTTGGCCTATCTGTAGCTCACTTCTATTTATCCAAAGGCAAAAACCTGCATGAAACTTTGGATTTGGAAGCAAACTACAATATTCACAATGAATCCAGTTTTGTAAATTCCATGGACAGCAATATGCAGGCGTCTCTGTCCAATGCCAAAGCATTGGACAGAGAAGCAAAGCAGATTCACTCCGCTGAAGTCTTGGATATCAGTGTCAATGGCTACCGCATTAAATGGACAGGCGAAACCCCCGCGCAGCTTAAAACCGGTGAATTTATTCTGGTGCAGGAAAATGCGCAAAGCCAATGGCGCGGCGGTGTGATCCGCTGGATCAAACAATCTACAGATAAAAGTCTGGAGATTGGCTTAGAAGTCTTAACACAAGATATGTACCCTTGCGCTGCGCACATTCGTACAGACCGGAATACGCATAATTATCAGCCTGCACTGCTGGTGCAGACGTCTCAGCTGGATCAAGTTGCCACTACCTTAATTTTACCGGGTTCTCACCTATTTAGAGAAAAACAAACCATTCATTTGCGCCTAGGCAATGAAGAATTGAAAGTTTATTTAACGAAAGCGCAGCTGATCACGCAAAGCTTTATCCGCTTTGAATACGAATTATTAAATGATCAGCAGGAAAGTACTGTGAAAGACTTTATTAATAAACAAGTCAATGAAGTCAAGAATCATGATTTATGGGAAGCATTGAAGTGAGAAATCCATTACTGTCTAAAAAGTTAAAACGCACGGAAACACGTTTACTGATTATCGATGATAATCAGATACGTTATAACCAAATCCGTGACCTTTTGACTGCCAGTGAGCATCAAATTCAAGCCACCCTGCTGGATGACCTTCAAAATTTTGAAAAACAACTGAATTTACCATGGGACTTGGTTATTTTCGGACGCGCTTATGATTTGAAATACGATCAAGCGATGAGTTTAATCCGTTTGTCCAAACAGCCTGCTTTGCCGCTGATCCTCATTCAACCTGACGATTACAGCGAAGCCCAGTACGCCAATTATGTGCATAAGGGAATCTACGATATTCTGAGTTTAGAAAATCCGGATCACTTCTATATTGGCTTTATCCGTGCGCTTTCCTTCAGCCGCCTAGTGCAAACCCAGCAGCATTTAATGGATGAATTGGAAACAGCGCAAATCCAAGCTCAGTCATTTGTAGAAGACAGCAATAAAGCTGTTGCGGTTATCCAAGAAGGCATACATCTTGAAGCGAATGATGAATATTTGAAACTCTTTGGCTTCAAATCAAATGACGACATCATTGGTCTGCCGCTGCTGGATCTCCTTCAGCCTAAGGATCTTAATGATTTCAAAACACGCTTTAAAAAAATTAATCAAGGCCAATTTGATTTTGGCCGTTTTGAACTCCACTCCCTCAACAGCCGCAGCACTGTAAAAAACCCGCTTAAAATTGAGTTTATTCCAGCGGCTGAAGATGATGCCCTGCAAATTACAATTGATATCGGCCATGAAAGCTCAGCTCAATCCTCTGGGGATAAAGTGCCGGCCAAAGCCAATGCCTATCAGTTGCTGAACCGTACAATGACCAAACAGCCATCGGATATCAATGCATTAGTCACCTTCTCCCTGGCTTCATGTGATGAAAGCATTCTGCAGGCCGACTGGAATACGTTCTCAGCCTATTTTAAAGGGATCAATAGCTTTCTCAAAGAGCAGACTAATGCGCCGTTATTCAAACTAGACAGCGGCATCCATGCAGGTTTATTCCAAGCAGAATCCAAAGCTAAACTTGACTCAAAACTCATTGGCTTAAACTCATTAACCAAACCGCAGCTGATTACGGTAAATAATGACAGTTATCCGCTGAATCTTCGTATTGGCTATACCGTTTTAGAGGGCGACATACGGGATGAAGCGCAATTAGACCAATATATTGCCAAAGCATTTTCTACAGCCTTGCCAAAAAATCAGCCGGCGCCGGAATTAGACCTGTCTTTACCTGATCTGCAATTTTCAATTCAGGAACCTGAAATTGAGCCTAAAGCAGAAGCAGACATACCGCTCAATATTAATTTCACGAAACCGGAAGTTGAAGCGCCTGCAGTGATTCTGAATGAACCCGCAGTCATAAAAGCCTTGCGCACTTGTTTGGAACGCGGGGAAATCCATCTCAAATATCAGCAGCTGTATGACAAAGAAGACGTAAATCTTTACACATATGAAGTCACCAGCGGTTTTATCTTTGAAAATAAATGGAAAGATATCGCCACGCTGCGTGAGCTGGCTGAAGATACAGAACTATCAATTAAATTAGACCGCTGGATCCTTGTAGAGTCTTGCAAGCAGCTGCATAATTTCATCACCCAATATCCAGATGCCAAATTAATTATTAATTTGAATAAGGAAGTTTTGCTGCAAGACCGCACCTTCCCTGAATTTATCTCTAAACTCATTACAATTATCAGAAGCAAATTACAGTACCCGCTGATTTTGCAATTTTCCGAATTGGATATAGATCAAAATATTGCAGATGCACAAAAAGCCATTAAGGAATTGCGCAAAAATGGCGCTGAAATTTCACTGCGTGACTTTGGCCATTCAATGTTCAGCGAGGCTTTACTGCGCCAAGTAGACATCCATCACCTAACGCTGCATCAAAGCCTGACGCAAATGCTCAATTCAGATAAGCAATGTGAAGAGCTGAAAACAAAAATTGCGGCCTATCAGGAAATTCGGCCGTCACAGATTATGCTGCGTGAATTGAATGACATGACATTGTTTGCCAACGCATGGAATGTCGATGCCCGCTTTATTCAAGGGGATTACTTCCAGAAAAAACTCGATCATCTTATTGATGTGCAGGATCAATAATCGCAGATCTAGTCAAACTTTATTCACATTAAATAAATCAACTAAAGCAAAAGGCTGAATGATTCATCATTCAGCCTTTTCACTTACTGCCTTAAATTCAGGTATAAAAAAACGGGCAAAAGCCCGTTTTTTTTCATTTTGAGGATTAGTCGCGTTTGATAGAACGAGACATACCAGCAAAACGCTGTTTGAATTTGTCGATACGGCCGCCAGTGTCCACATTCTTTTGTTTACCAGTATAGAATGGGTGGCAAGCTGAACATACGTCAAGGTAAACAGTTTCTTTACCAAGCGCTGAACGAGTTTCGATTACGTTACCGCATGAACATGTAGCAACTAGTTTTTCGTATTTTGGGTGAATATCGGCGCGCATCGTCGATTACTCCATAAAGTTTAAGAAGGTTTTGCTGTCATCGCAATTGACCACTCTCCTATGAAAGGAGGAAGTGCCGTTAAAACAGCAGATCAACACCATAACAGACCATTCTTTTGGCCCACCGAGACGGATGCCGTCAGAGCTAAGCACAACAAGTGGACAATATTATACGAAATAAATCTGGATAAAGCGAACTATTCTTACAGTTCGCCCGAAGATTGCTTCGCCCAATAATTGGCAATGACTCCGCAAACCATCAACTGAATCTGATGGAAAATCATAATTGGCAGCACAATCATTCCCAGCGGCTGGCCAATGAATAAAATTTGCGCCATAGGCACACCGCTCGCCAAAGTTTTCTTTGAGCCGCAAAAGAAAACTGCTTTTTGATCTGCACGGTTAAAGCCCAGCCAGCGCGGAATATACAGCGCCAGCAGCATAATAATAGTTAAAAACACAGAACACGCCAGAATTAAAAGCGCCAGTGTTGTGCCGCTGACTTGCTGCCATAGCCCCGCAACTACCGCGCTGCTGAACGCTCCATACACCACCATCAAAATTGAGCCCTGATCAAAAGCTTTCACAAGTTTAGGCATAGCCTTCAGATAAGGAAAAATATAGGGACGTAAAATCTGACCCAGCACAAATGGAACCAGCAGCAGCAGCGTAATTTGAATAATAGATGCTGTGGGGTCAAAGTCATGCTTGGATTCACCTAAAATAAACAGGCTGACCAAAACTGGAGTAATAAACATCCCCACTAAGTTTGAAAAAGAGGCACTGCAGATTGCACTGGCCACATTGCCCTGTGCAACTGAAGTAAATGCGATTGATGATTGCACTGTGGATGGCAAGAAGCACATAAACAGAAAGCCCCAGTACAGCTCCTGCCCCAGCATCGGCACCAGCACTGGTCTGGCCGCCAGCCCTAAAATGGGAAATATGGCAAAGGTGAAAGCAAAGACAAGTGCATGCAGCTTCCAATGCATCAACCCTTCAACAACGGCTTCACGGGATAATTTAGCGCCATGCAGGAAAAACAGGATTGCAATCGCGGCCGTAGTAATCACCCCAAAAATATCTGCGGCATGCCCGGAAACAGGGACAAAGGTGGCCAAAATCACCATCACGAATAAAAGGATTGTAAAGCGGTCAAGCGCCAGCATTTTAAGCATGTCTACGTCCTGTATCTTTTTTAAATAAACCAGTCATCTTCAAACAAGAAAAAACCCAGTAAGATAAATTTACCATTTGGTAGGTTCTATCTTACTGGGCTGCGGCAATAAAGCTACTTTTCAGGGTCAATGTTCAATATTTAGCAAAACTATAATGGACCCAATCTGATCTACTGATCAGTTATTGCGCGCTTGCTCATCCTGCTGAATCAGTTCAATTTTGTAACCATCAGGATCTTCCACAAATGCGATGACCGTGGTTCCACCTTTCATTGGCCCAGCTTCTCGCACTACATTGCCGCCGCGCGCTTTAATTTCCTCACAGGCTTTATAGGCATCATCGACCGCAATGGCAATATGACCATAGGCATTGCCCAGCTCATAATGGTCTGTGTCCCAGTTGTGCGTTAATTCCAAAACCGTATGGCTGTCTTCATCGCCATAACCGACAAATGCCAAGGTAAACCGGCCTTCTTCATAATCACGCTTACGAAGTAAAGCCATACCGAGTACTTCAGTATAGAACTGCAACGAACGCTCTAAATTGCCTACACGTAACATGGTATGCAGCATGCGCATAATTATTCACCTTTTCCGTTCAATTGTGCGTTGTGATCACGCAATAATTTTCCTACCCAAATCACCAGCAATAAAATTGGAATGCCAATTAAAGTGGTCATCAGAAAGAATTTGGGATAACCGATATTGCTGACGATAGTACCCGAATAACCGCCTAAAATCTTAGGGGTTAAAGTCATTAAAGAACTGAAAATTGCATATTGCACCGCAGTAAATGACACACTGGTTAAGCTGGATAAGAAAGCAATAAAGGCAGCGCCGGCCAAACCGGAAGCCAAGTTATCGACAATGATGGCAAAATACAGCCAAAGCGAACTGTAAGATTTAATTACCTTGCCTTTCAGTTCAATTTGACCTTGATCAGCCGCCGCTAAATTAATGGGCTGAATATCAATATCCAGCACACCTGCCATATTAGCCGAAGTATTTACATTATAAGATCGATCTATGCTCGCTTGCACTTGCTGGCCATTTAGAAGCTGCGCCGTCACTTTTTGGGTTGCGGAAGATGCAAGATCTTTTCCTGGAATCGCGGCGCTGAAAATACCGTCTTTATCCAGTACTGCCTCAAAAGGCTTGCCGTCCAGCAGCACTTGCAGCTTTTGATTGTCTTGCAGCGTTTGCGCAAACTGTCCGCGCACAACAATGCTGTTATGGCTCTCATTGGCATTGATAACGTTATCGGCAGTCACAGGCAGCAGCAAAATTTGATTGGCATCTGCGCCATTTAAATATGGCATTGCCACCGTTACAGGCGCGGCATTGTCTTGCTGAAAGCTGGCCTTGGCCTGAATCGTTTGCGCCGTTTTTAAACTGTCGACAGGCACTTTAATTTTCCATGCACCTGTTTCGTCTGGATGAACGGTATAACTTTGCCCGCCGGCACTAATTTCAACATCATTTAAAGGCTGACCCGACTTCACCAAACCAATAAAAATCAGGTTCGTAGAACTCGCCAGCACTGCGCCTACAAACATCAGCTTCATAATATTCATGCGCTGCGCCAGCAAGCCGCCTAAGAACCCGCCCACCAGGCTGAATATCACACCGTAGACTTTAACCGCTTCTGCAATCTGCTCTTTACTAAAGTTTAAGTCTTGATAAAAAACGTTAGAAATCACACCCGCAATAATGTCCGAAATACGGTAAAAACCGATCAGCAATAAAAGCACCAATGCCAGCTTTATGCCGTAGCGTTTAAAGAAATCTGCAATAGGATTGACCCATGTTTCATAAGCCATGTGCTGGTTGACCGCACCCATTTTCACCAGGGATGCGCCGACAGCTAAAGCCACCGCGCCTGAGCCAATAAAGCGAACTGCCTCAAAACAGAACAGCAGAAATGAGTCCTGTATGCCCAGCTGTTCTTTCAGCGCATCTACAGCTGTACCTGAATAAATATAGCTCAATACAAAACTGATCACGGCGGCAAAGAACACAGCAACCAAGCGGTAATAATCCACCCGCTTATAATCTTTATGAATGCGTTCTACTTTCGGTTCGCGAATGATCAGCGTCGTAAAAATACCGACCAGCATGACCCCAGCCATGGCTAAATACGTCGTTTTCCATGCTTCATAAATGTAATTGCCTTTGGCTGTTCCTAAATAAGCCGCTAGAAATAACGCGCCTGCACCTGCAACAATCATGCCGATCCGGTAGCCCGCATTATAGGTCGATGCTAAAACCGTCTGCATTTCGGTTTCCGCCAATTCAATACGGTAAGCATCTATCACAATATCTTGTGTTGCTGCAGAAAAGCCTAATAACACGGCGCCAGCAGCCATTTGATACAAGTAGTTTTGCCCTAAAGACGGGTCTGAAAACGCCATAATGCAAATGGCGCAAATAATTAAACACTGCGCAATCAGCAGCCAAGAGCGCCTACGGCCTAAAGTTTTAGTCAAAAATGGGACCGGCAGCTCATCAATTAAAGGCGCCCAAACAAACTTAAAGGAATAGCCCAGTGCAGCCCAGCTGAAAAAAGTCACGGCGCTCTTATCAATACCGGCTTCGCCGAGCCAAAGCGATAAGCTGGAGAAAATCAGCAGAATCGGAATACCTGCAGAAAAACCCAAAAAGAGCATAATTAATGCGCGGCGGTCTAAAAATGCTGTAAATGCCGATTTCCATCCGGAAGATTGCGTTGTCATCACATTATTTTTGTCTAAATACAATTGCTGCTATTCAAACGCTTAATAGCATTTGTTTCAACTAAATTTACGCAATCATCGTTTTATTTATCGAGAAAAGCATTGCGCTTGCTTGATCTTTCGGATGAATCCAGTATACCTTTAAATTCTGCCGTCATTTATTTGTTTTGGATTTAACAGTGCCGCAAAAACTCGAAAATATTCAATCTTCACTATCCACCCAACCTTCAGAACAAAACAACAGCGAAACTCATGTTCAATCGGCGCCAATCTTGCACAGTGTGTTTGATTGCCCTGAAATTCAAACGACTTTAAGCAAAACAAAACTGAATGCCGAACAGCTGACGCATCCGACAAACTTAAAAAAAATTCCAACATCCACTAAGCGCATTAAGCCTTTAAATGATTTTCTAGGTCAGGACCGCGCCCGCGCCTCTGTTGAAGCAGGCATTGCTTTACCTTATTCAGGCTACAATATTTTTGCAGTCGGCACAGCGGGCTTAGGCAAGCGCACCATGGTCAAGCGCCTGCTGCAGCAGCATGCAAAAAATATGAAAACGCCGAATGACTGGGTGTACGTTTATAATTTTAAATTTCCGCGCCAGCCCATTGCCCTACAGCTTCCTACTGGCCAAGCACCGAAATTTCAGGCGGCTCTGCATCAAACGTGGCAAATTATTTTAAAGCAGCTGGAACGCCGATTTACGGCAGAAACCTATCATAACCGTATCGAGTTAATCCGCCAGCAGACTGGGGATGTACAGCAGCAAGCTCTGGTAGAGCTGACCAAAGAAGGTGAAGAACTGGATTTAAAGCTGATTTCACAAGATGATGAGCATTGCTTTGTTCCTGTGCATCTAAAAGACAATAAAATTCAAGAAATGTCTAAAGATGAAATCAACGCCTTAAACAACAAAGACCGTGCGGCCATCGCATCCAATATCCGCTACATGAACAAAAAGCTGGAACGGCTTGGCTTGCATTTAGGCGATCTGGAAGATGACGCCCGCGATCAGGTGCAGCTATTGAATCGCGATATCGCCAAACAGGTTGTTTTACCGCGCATTGATTTAATGCAAAACAAATATAATGATGTCGAGGGCCTGGAAAATTATCTGAAATATTATGCAGAAGACATTATTAATAACGTGGAAATTGTCTTAGAGCAGGAAGAAGATGATTTTACCCCAGGTGTATTCAGCCGTGTGCCTTCACGCTACCAAGCCAATATTGTCGTTACACACAAGCCGAATGCAGGCGCACCTGTAATCTTTGATGATTTTCCAACACATTACAACCTGCTGGGCCATGTTGAACAGTTAACGCAAAATGGCACCATCACCACAGACTTTACCTTAATCCGCCCCGGCGCGCTGCACAAAGCCAATGGCGGCTTTTTAATGCTGGAGGCTGAACAGCTGCTGGAACAGCCTTATGCATGGCAAGGCTTAAAACGCGCCCTGAAATCAGGTCAGCTGAAATTATCATCTTTAGAGCATATGCTGACTTTAACCGGCAGTATTTCCATTGAACCGGCAGCCATCCCTTTAGATATCAAAGTTGTCTTATTAGCAGAGCCTGAAATTTATTATGAGATTTTAGAGCTTGAACCTGAGCTGGGCAGTGTTTTTAAAATCCGCGCCGATTTCACCGATACGCTGCAGCGCAATGAAAATAATGAACAAGCCTATATGCAGCTGATTGCCGACTATGTGCAGGCGGATAAACTGCTGCCTTTCGACCGTTCTGCATTGGCAGCGCTTTTAACCGACTCCAGCCGTCAAGCGGAAGATCAAAGTTCGTTGTCATTACATGCCCTCACCTTAGGTGACTTGATCCGTGAAGCACATCATCATGCAGCCAAGGCGGGCGACAGCATGGTTACTGAACAGCACATCAATACGGCGCTGGATCACCGCAAATACCGCTTAGGCTATTTGCGTGAACTGTACTGGCAGGACTTATCCCGCGGTACGCAATTGATTGAAACCAAAGGCCACCGTCTTGGCCAAATCAATGCCCTTTCAGTGATTCATTATGCTGATGTCGAATTCGGCCTGCCTTCCCGCCTAACCGCCTCTGTATATCAAGGCGGCGGTGACATTTTAGATATTGAACGCAGTGTAGAACTGGGCGGCTCTTTGCATGCCAAAGGCGTACTGCTGATGTCCAGCTTCCTCAAAGCGCATTTTGGCCGCGAACAGATTTTGCATTTCTCAGCAGCGCTTGCCTTTGAGCAAAGCTATGGTCAGGTTGATGGCGACAGTGCCACCGTCGCTGAACTTTCCGCATTGATTTCTGCCATCAGCCAATTGCCCATTGACCAGTCATGGGCCATTACCGGCTCTATGAACCAGCTGGGACAAGTCCAGCCGATTGGCGGCGTGAATGCTAAAATTGAAGGCTTTTACGATGCCTGTAAGCTGCAGGGCTTAACCGGCAAACAAGGTGTGATCATTCCGCGTCAAAATATGCAGCATCTCATGCTGCGCAAAGATGTGATCGAAGCTGTAAAAAATGGTCAGTTCCATATTCATGCCATTGACACCATCGACCAAGCGTTAGAGATTTTAATGGCGCGCGCTGTCGGCAGTTTGGACAAAAAAGGCCGGTACAGCAAAAATTCTATTTTCGCGGCTGTTATGGCGCAGCTGGAATACTGGCAAGCGATTGAAGATGGCGCGGAACTAGAAGAAGCGCCAAAGAAAAAAAGCAAAAAGAAGAAAAAAGCGAAAAAAAAGGCCAAAGCTGAAAAAGAAGCGCTAGAGCTGGCTAAGGCCGCTGCGGAAGCATTGCAAGCAGAACAGTCTGCTCAAAATTGATGCCTTAAAATATCTGCCCGTAAAAAAAGCGCCTTTAAAAGGCGCTTTTTTTATATTCGGTCTGAATTAAGCTTCAGGCGCTGGGCTATACTGTTCTACCAAAGTTTTCAATTCACCTTTTTGGAACATATCAAGCATAATGTCGCTTCCGCCGATCAATTCGCCATTGATCCACAATTGCGGGAAAGTCGGCCAATTTGCAATTTGCGGCAAAGTCGCGCGGATATCCGGATTTTCCAAGATGTTTACATATGCAAATGGACGGCCAATTTGACTGAGTGCTTCTACTGCACGAGCAGAGAAACCGCACTGCGGAAATTGTGGAGTGCCTTTCATGTAAAGCAGAACTGCATGTTTAGCAATTTGGTCACGAATTAACGCTTCTGTATCGCGTGCTTGTTCAGTCATTGATATATCCTCAATAAATCTGCATCGCATTATACCCAAAACTGAGCAAAACAGTATGACTAAAGCAATAAATCCAATTTTATTTACGATCGGGCTTTAAATCTCGGGGAGTTTTTGCTTATATAGAACGTCTTGGCGCATCAAGATATATTGTGCCAACCGCATTACTTTTCAATCCACCTAACAGATAAGAGTTAGTCATGAACAACATTACCCTTGCCCCTGTGCAAACTGATCAACCATCTCATTTGATGCCTGTATTTGGCCGTCAGCCGATCAGCTTTGTCCGAGGCCGAGGTTCTTATCTTTATACAGAAGACGGCACAGAATACTTTGATGCATTAACAGGGATTGCTGTTTGCGGCTTAGGCCACGCGCATCCTGCAATTACTGAAGCGATTGCAGATCAGGCGGCAACACTCATTCATACCAGCAACATTTTTGAAGTGCCTTGGCAAACAGCGGCTGCGCAAAAATTAGCAGAAGCCGCCGGCATGGAAGAAGTATTTTTCTCAAACTCTGGTGCAGAATCCAACGAAGGCGCAATTAAAATTGCGCGCAAGTTTGGTCATATGCAAGGTGTAGCCACCCCTAAAATTATTGTTGCAGATCACTCCTTCCATGGCCGCACACTGGCAACTTTGTCTGCAACAGGCAATAAAAAAGTTCAAGAAGGTTTTGCGCCGCTTGTTGAAGGTTTCATCCGCGTGCCATTTGGCGATATTGAAGCCATTGAAGAAGCAGCAATTAACCACCCAGATATTGTGGCAATTTTAGTAGAGCCGATTCAAGGTGAAGGTGGCGTAAACACTGCTCCTCAAGGTTTCAGCTATTTAGAAGAAATCCGCCAAATCTGCAATCAGCACAACTGGCTGATGATGCTGGATGAAGTGCAAACAGGCAACGGCCGTACCGGAAAATACTTTGCATATCAGCACACCAGCATTGTTCCGGATGTTTTAACGACAGCAAAAGGCTTAGGCAATGGCTTCCCAATTGGCGCAGTCATGACCCAAGGCCGCGGTGTTGGCGTTTTAACTGCAGGCAACCATGGTTCCACCTATAGCGGCACCCCGCTGGGCTCTCGTGTCGTTTATACCGTGATTGACACCATTCAAAAAGAAAATTTGGTGGCCAATGCTGCTGAAAAAGGCGCCTATATTGTGCAGCAGCTGTCTGAAAAACTCGCCGAACAAAATGTAACGGTTCGCGGTTTTGGCCTAATGATTGGTATTGAACTGCCTAAGGCATGCGGTGAATTGGTTGACATTGCCCGTGATCAATATCACTTGATTATCAATGTTACGGCGGGTTCAGTGATCCGTTTATTGCCTGCCTTGAATATTACTCAAGAACAGGCCGATCAGCTGATTGAACGTATTGTCACAATGGTTAAAGCGTATTTAGCCTAATCTAAAAGAATAAAAAAAAGCCGCTGATGCGGCTTTTTTTATTCACACATTAAAATTTATTTAAGCAGTCATGGTTAAAACACTTTTTAAATAAACTTTCTGTTTTTAAGATGCTTCTTGGTAGATACGCCCACCCGGCAACTGGCTGAAATATTTCTTTAATGCATCTAGGCAACGCTGGATTTTAGCGGGCTGCTGCTCTTGTTTAGCAACCACGGCATAAAGTGTAAATGCCGGCAATTTCCACTCAGGCAATACTTCAATGAGAGAACCGTTCATTAAATCCTTTTGCACATCTAAAAATAGAATTCGAGCAATGCCTTGCCCTTGCATGCACATGGATTTTGCAACCAGCACATTGTTGGTTGACAGCCTTGAAGGCATTTCAATATTGACTTTTTCACCGGTCACACTATTTTCAAATACCAAAGAATGATGGTTCTTCATAATATTCAGCGCGACGAGATCATGATTAGCCAAATCTTCAGGCCTTGAAATCAAAGCTGAATGATTAATAAAACTTGGCGATGCAACCAAAATCTGCTCAACCCGGGCCAAAGGCACAGCGTGAAGATTTTGATCATAAATTTGAGAACTCATGCGCAACGCAATATCAATGCGCCCATCAATAAGATCAATATACTGATTGTCAGCCTCAAAATTCACTGAAAGGCCGCGATGCGTAGCTATCCATTGCGAAAGCGCTGGAATGATATGATTCGCGCAAAGTTCAGGCGTCGTCGCGATACGAAGTTCCCCAACCAAATCATCGCGCAATTCATTAATTCGGACTTTACCGCGTTCTGCAGCAGACAGCATTTCTTGACAGCTGTAAAAAAATGCCTGTCCAGCTTCGGTCAAGCTTAATTTGCGTGTTGAACGGTGCAGTAAAACCACTTCCATATCCAGCTCTAAAGAACGGATCTGCTGGCTGACTGCACTGGTCGTAATGCCCAGTTCCCGCGCTGCGCCACTAAAAGAATTTTTCTCTACAACGCAAGCAAAGACACCCATTGCCCGTAATTGATCTAACATAAATTCCCCTCAAATTTATGAAATGCTCATAGTTTAATAAAAGCAATTTCTTGCATTATACGAGGATATTCAGGTTTTGCATTACTTAAATTCAGTTAAGCGGAAGAACCGTCTCAGGATTCACTGGCTTGCCGTCTAAACGGACCTGAAACTCAAGCATCGTGCTGGATGCTCCAGTTGATCCCATTTCAGCAATTTTCTGCCCGGCTTGAACATTGTCGCCGCTTTTCACGATCATTTTGCTATTATGCGCATAAGCGGTGATATAGCCGTTAATATGTTTCAAAAGAATCAGATTGCCATACTCTTTTAATCCATCAGCGGCATAAACAACCTGGCCATCTGCTGCAGCATAAATTGGATCGCCTGCTTTGCCGCCAAAGCGGACGCCTTTCACATTGGATGCCAAGTTAAATTTCGCAATTACAGATCCATTTGAGGGTTTAACCCAGCGCAAAGAAGAGCTTTGCGCGCTCACGGCTGGTGCTGTCTGGTTTTGCGCAGAGACGGCTGGCGCTGCTGGCACAGTATTTTGCGGCAGTGGAACTGTTTGACGCTGAATTGGCGCTGACTGTGTCATTGCCTGTGTAGATGCCGCACGGCGCGAAGCAGAATTTTTTAAGCGAATCGACTGTCCGACATAAATTCTGTATGGAGGCGCAATATCATTCATTTCAGCTACACTGATATAGCTTAAGCCATAGCGTCCAGCGATGCCGCTCAGCGTATCCCCTGAACGCACGGTATAAAAATCCGGCGCTGCCGCATAGCGTGTTGCATTGCTGACTTGCGGCTTAGATGCACAACCACTCAATATAACGGTCGAAACAGCCGCCAAGGAAAAAACCAATGACTTGATGAAAACTGCTGGAGCTGCTTTTAAGCGATATTGTGACACCAGGGACATTATCTTCCTCTCTACACGATAAATGGAATGCTGTAATTTCGCTAAGATTAGCAAAATTTGCCAGCAAAAAAGCTGCATCATCAGCATTTTCACAAAGTTATAACACTACTTACGCATTTTTAGTCAATTGTATGTGCAAGTTATTCAAAATTTCATAATTTGTTGCATCCATTTGGATTGGCGTAATGCTGACGTAACCATTTGCAACCGCAAAGAAATCAGATTCAATATCGGTTAAGCCTTTTAGGGGTTCAGCAACAGCTTCACCGGACAGGCCTATCCAGTACACTTGGCGGCCACGCGGATCAACATGACTGGTAATGGGTTTTGACTGGCGGCGGCGGCCCTGATACGTAATTTTTGCGCCTCTTAATTCGCGGCTATCTGGAATATTAATGTTTAGAATATGGCGTGCGGGCAGTGCAGGCAAGCCCGCGGCAATAAAGTCATGCACCCACTTTGCTGCCACTGCAAAACCTTCAGGCGTTTCATATGAACGGACATTTGGCCCTGCAAGAGATACCGCAATGGCCGGCTGTTTCATTAAGCGCCCTTCAAAAGCAGCTCCAACAGTTCCTGAATACAGGACATCATCTCCTAGATTCGCGCCGCTGTTAATGCCGCTGACCACAAGATCAAATTCAAAATCAAATAAGCCGTTCATGGATAAATACACGCAGTCCGCCGGCGTGCCATTCACAGCCCAAGTATCTGTGGCAATTTGGATAGGACGCAGTGGACGGTCTAAAGTTAATGCGCTGGAAAAACCGCTGCGCTCTGCTTCCGGCGCAACAATGACAACGCGGCCTAAAGGGCGCAGCGCACTGGCTAAAGCTTGGATACCTGGCGCAAAAACACCATCATCGTTGGCAATTAAAATATTCACTTCATAAATCTCATGACTAAAAAAATGACTGATCAGAACTTTTCGTTGAAAAATATCAGGAATTATATATATTCAACGTTCAATATCCATCATAAATGTGTGATTTTAAAATGATTAAAACTATATCATTTCGCAGCTTATTAGGTTTAGGTTTTGCTGCAGTTTTTTCTCAGGCTGTCATTGCCGATGAGGGGTTAACGCAAGCTGAAGCAAACACAATCGTGAAGGAAGATGTTGCTTCTGCTCAAGTCATGGCGGAAGTCTGCCCTGCTGTGATTGGCAAAAATGCTAAATTTGATGGCAACATCAAATTGCTGGTTCAAAGCTATTTAGCTGATTATTCAGATAAATCTATGACATATGAAAGCATTCAATCCGACAGCGAATATAAAGCGGTCTTAAACGAAGCGCGCGAAACGGCCAAAGAAACTACTGCAGATGAGCAAAAATCTGTCTGCGATGACGTTTTAAATTATCAAGCTTAAATTCATCGCCAGTAAAAAGAGGATAATGTTGCACACATTGTCCTTTTTTATTTCACAATTGCCTCGTTTTTCAACAGCTTCAATACAAATAGGGACTTTCATTTATAAAAAATAGATTTAATCTAAGCCTATTGCTTCATTGTATTGAAATATTCAGGTTGTTTTTAAATGAAAAAAGTCTTGCTTAAAACCCTTTCAGCATTCTCTCTTTCTGCCTTTGCTTTTACTGCGGGCGCGGCTTTTGCCGCCGATGAAAAAATTGAAGTCACACCTACACCGCAAGTGACCAATCAAGAACTTGCTGCAATTTATGTTTTATCCGAAATTTGCCCTAAACTTGTCAATGATCAGGATAAATTTAATCAAGGCTATGCCAAACTTGCTAAAGAGTATTTGCCAAATGAGAAATCGCCTGTTGCCGCTTTAGAAAAGCTCAGCAAGCAGAAAAGTTTTGGCAAAATTTTAGATGAAGCGCAAAATGACGCCAAGAAAGCAGGCAAAGCAAAAAATACAGAAATTTGCCAAGAGCTCAGCACTTACGCAAATTAATTTCACTTGGTTACAATACTTTTAAAATAAGCCATTTTCACCCATAGAAGTCGGCCTAGCTTTGGCCTAAAATGCTAGGTTCTTCGCGCTTATAACAAGTTATTGGAACCACCCAGAATGACCCAAAAAACCGCTCTTGCCGCATTACTGCTCGTCCCTAGTTTTTCTTTCGCGGCAACTGTCTTATCTGCACCCCCAGAATTGAATAATAAATCTTATGTGCTGATGGACTATGAAACAGGGCAAATCCTTGCTTCAAAAAATGAAAATGAAAAATTGGCGCCGGCTTCAATGACGAAGATGATGACCAGTTACATCATTGAACAAAAGCTATTAAGCGGTGATTTAACCGAAAATGAAAAAGTGCGCATGAATGAATCTGCTTGGTGCCGCGGCAGCAGCACAGAGTCATGCATGTATGTGCCATTGAACGGTACAGCAACAGCGCTTGAAATGCTTCGCGGCATTATCATTCAGTCAGGCAACGATGCATCTAAAGCCATGGCGGAACACATTGCCGGTAATGAAGGCACCTTTGCCCACATGATGAATCAGGAAGCTAAGCGTATTGGCATGGTGAATACTCAATTCATCAACTCTACAGGCATGCCTGCGGAAGGACACTACTCTACTGCAAAAGACATGGCAACGCTTGCACAGCACATCATCCATGACAGCTCTAAATACTACCCAATCTACTCTGAAAAAGAATTTGCGTTTAACGGTATTAAACAAGGCAACCGTAATGCCCTGCTTTATACAGATCCAAGTGTTGACGGCTTAAAAACCGGCCATACCGATGAAGCAGGCTACTGCTTGACGACTTCTGCCAAACGCGGCCCATTGCGCTTGATTTCAGTGATCTTTGGTGCGCCAAGCATGAACGAGCGCGCATCTCAAACGCGTGAAATTTTAGCTTGGGGTTACGCAAACTTTGAAACGGTAAAAGTGCAGCCAGCGAATCAAGTATTAGCAAAAGCAAAAGTTTGGTACGGTAAAGAAAGCGATGTGCAAATTGGCTTGCCTGAAAACTTCAACGTAACCATGCCTAAAGGCGATGCGAACGCCATCAAAACTCAATTGGTTGTTCAGCCTAAATTGACTGCACCTTTAAAACAAGGTCAAGTGGTGGGTAAATACGTTGCGACATTAAACGGCAAAGTGATTGCAGAAAAACCGCTTGTAGCGCTTAAACCTGTAGAAGAAGCGGGTTTCTTTGCAAAAATGATTGATCACATCAAACAATTCTTTGCGAACTTGTTCTAAAATTTTCGAGCGCCGATTTTTTTCGGCTTAGACTAAAGCATCCCTGCCTCGGTTCGGATGCTTTTTTATTTTATACTTTCCCTATTTAAAGTTTTACGATGGACCGTCATGAAAAAGAATATCCGCCCCTATTTAAAACATCATCCTAAAATTGATTCAACTTGCTATATCGATGAAATGTCTGTGGTGATTGGTGAAGTGGCTTTGGCGGAAAATGTTTCAGTCTGGCCTTTTGCAGTGATCCGCGGTGACGTCAATCATATTCATATTGGCCGCAATTCCAATGTGCAAGATCACGCCATGCTGCATGTCAGCCATAAAAAAGCCGATAAGCCTGAAGGCTCGCCGCTGATTATTGGTGAAGATGTGACAATTGGCCATCATGTCAAACTGCACGGCTGCACCATTGGCAACCGCGTGCTTGTCGGCATCAGTACGATTATTCTGGATGATGCCATTATTGAAGATGATGTGATGATTGGCGCAGGCTCACTGGTTCCGCCGCGCAAGCGCCTAGAAAGCGGTTATTTATATGTGGGCACTCCTGTACAAAAAGTTCGTCCGCTCACAGATAAAGAAAAAGAATTTTTACCATATTCGGCACGGCATTATGTGAAGGTGGCGAATAATTATTTAGATCAAAATTAATCATTCACACTTTTCTTATTTTCATACTTTTATAAGCTCATTTAATACGTCTTGTCTATATAGAAAAATATGGACTCAAATTCCGAGTAATTTTTAATGCTGCATAAATTTAATACGTCACAATTTATAAAAATTCTTTTCACAGGAATGATTTTATCTTCAACCACTGCTTTTGCTGATGAAACTCGATGCACAAAAGATTATGGCAGCGTTATTTCTAAAGAAATGACACAAATGAGCACCGCTTTAAATAGTGGCAATTATCAATATATTGCAGACAAGTCAGATTCATCCATTATTGAGCTTGCAGGCGGCCAGGAAAACTATAATGCCATGCTCGTACTCGCAGCTGACTCCTTAAAAAAAGGCAATATCCACGTTGAAAAAGTCGATATTCAGCCGCCGCAAAATAGCTATATTTTTGGAAAAAAAGAATTTTGTGTGATTCCCAAACAACTGACTATCTTAATGAATGGCAAAGCCATGACGGGAGAGAAGTCCTTTATGCTCGCAGTGCGCCCTCTTGAATCTCAAGAGTGGAAGTATATAGATGGCACTGGCTTTAAGAAAAATCCAGATCTGCTATACACTCTATTTCCTGAAATCCCTCATGATAAACATATAATCCCTGAATAGTTTCATTTTAAATAAGCTGTATCTGTGGTCTTCTTGCAATTCACCTCATGTACAGCTTATCAATTATTCTTATTGCTCAGGCTATTTTGTATTGTAAATACTGGATTAGCCTTGAGAACTATTAAAGTTATTTAGGCATTGATTCCTAAATAACTTTAATCACCTGTTAAATCTAAAAGCGCGGCAATGCCTCACAGTGAATGAGCTTTAAACTTATCTCTATTCCTGACTCAGCTAAAGAAATGACATTTCATCCTCGTTCAACATAGCCACACACCCCAAAATTTTATACAATAGCCCATCCCTTACCATGGTGCTGGTCATGACCTCTTGGACTCCTCACGTTACTGTCGCTACAGTTGTAGAAAAAGACGGAAAATTCCTGTTTGTAGAAGAACATACAGAAGCCGTGACGCATACTGTGTTTAACCAGCCTGCTGGGCATGTCGAATGCGGCGAATCCATCATTCAGGCTGCCATTCGTGAAACCATGGAGGAAACTGGCCATGCGGTAGAAGTTGATGCCCTCCTTGGCATTTATACCTATACCCCGCCAATGTTCCCAGACCGCACTTATTTCAGATTCTGCTTTTTAGCGCATGTGCTGGAATATTTTCCAGAAGCTGAACTGGATAAAGGCATTGTCGGTCCAAAATGGATGACTTTAGACGAACTGCTGGAGTCTGCCCGCGCGCGCAGCCCATTGGTCATTAAAGCTGTGCAAGATGCCTTGTCAGGGCAAAAATATCCTTTATCGCTCGTTTATGAGCACCAAAACTCTCCCTTAATTTCAAATTTGGATGCTTAATCCTATGCAACAACGTGTCATCGTCGGTATGTCTGGTGGTGTAGATTCTTCTGTCTCTGCAGCGCTGCTTCTTCAACAAGGCTATCAGGTCGAAGGCCTGTTCATGAAAAACTGGGAAGAAGATGACGGCACGGAATACTGTACGGCGATGGAAGACCTTGCCGATGCGCAAGCGGTCTGCGACAAAATTGGCATCAAACTGCATACAGCGAATTTTGCCATGGAATACTGGGACCGCGTATTCGAGCATTTTTTAGCAGAATATGCCGCTGGCCGTACCCCCAACCCAGACATTTTATGCAACAAAGAAATTAAGTTCCGCGCTTTCTTAGACCACGCAGTCAATTTAGGCGCAGACTTTATTGCGACAGGCCATTACTGCCGCCGCGGTGAAACTGCAACCAACTCACGCGGTGAAGAATATGCGCCCTTACTGCGCGGTCTAGACCAAAATAAAGATCAGACCTATTTCCTGCATGCTGTGCATGGCCGTGAAATTAACAAAACCTTGTTCCCTGTCGGTGAAATTGAAAAGCCTCAAGTGCGGAAAATTGCTGAAGAACTGGGATTAGCCACCGCCAAGAAAAAAGATTCTACCGGCATTTGCTTTATTGGCGAACGCCGCTTTAATGACTTCTTAAAGCAGTACCTGCCTGCTCAGCCCGGAAAAATTTTGCTGGATAACGGCAAAGAGGTTGGTGAACATCACGGCTTAATGTACTATACGCTCGGTCAGCGCGGCGGCATTGGCATTGGCGGCTTAAAAGGCGCGGAAGAAGGCGCTTGGTTTGTGCTGCACAAAGACATTGAAGGCAACCGTCTGATTGTTGGCCAAGGCCATGAACATCCGCTGATGCAAAGTACTATACTTTGGAGTGAAGCGATTGACTGGGTTGCCGGTGAGCAGGAAATTCCTGAATCAGGTTTCCGCTGCACAGCTAAAACCCGCTACCGCCAATCAGATCAGGCATGCACTTTGTATAAAGACCCAGATGCCCCGAAGGGTGTCCGTGTTGAATTTGATGAACAGCAGCGTGCTGTCACACCTGGTCAAAGCGTGGTGTTCTACGCAGGTGAAGTTTGCTTAGGCGGCGGTGTGATCCATCATACCAATGCTCCTAAACCGGATTTTATTTAAAAGGATTGTTTCGGCATGACAGAGTTACCGTTTCAACAGCCTCAAACTCTGAATGTTCGCCAAAACCGTACATTGGCGTTAGCGGGCGTTTTTCAAGCGGCCCAGCTGACGCATATGACCGCATTGACCGGACAAAAGAGCATTGGCGAAAGCGGTAACTTTTATTTAGAACAAATGGTGAAAGCCAGTTTAAATATCCGGCCAAGCGGAAAATGCAGCTGTCAGACGCTGGATTTTTTTAATCAGCTGGCCGATATTTCCCTCGGTTTAAAAACCTTAGAAAGCAGTATAAATCAGCCGTTCAATACCTCTCCTACGTCCAGATTACCTAAACTCTCCAGTGCCAAGCTCCCAATGAGCTATGCCATGGCCCTGCTGCAATTAGAAAAAAAAGTCTACAGCAATCCTAAATTTGTTGAAATTATCGAACACTCCCAGCAAAAAATTCTCCGTCAGCTGTCTTTCTTTGACAATAATTATCTGCATCCCAGCGTACTCGCCAGCCTTGCGCAAACTTATGTAGATACTGCTGGACAGATTAATCCGCGCATTATGGTGCGCGGCAATGCAGAAGCATTCAAAGACTCTTCACATACTGACCGCATTCGCGCATCGCTCTTTACTGGCCTGCAGATGGCGCATTTATGGCGTCAGCTGGGCGGCAGTTCATGGGGCATGATTTTCAGCAAACGCAAGCTGCTTAAAGATATTCAAGATCTTGCCCGGCTGCAGTATCAGGTGATTTAACTTGAACCGCATCAGGCTCTTTGTTTTACGTTTAATTCCAAAGTTTAAGGAATCGCTATGAACGCTTTAACCGCACTTTCACCATTAGATGGTCGCTACGCTAGCAAATGTGATGCTTTGCGCCCTTTCCTCTCTGAGTTTGGCTTAATCCATGCTCGTGTGACTGTTGAAGTGCGCTGGTTGCAAGCGCTTGCAAACCGTCCTGAAATTACAGAAGTTCCTCCATTTTCAGCGGCAACCAATGCAGCTTTAGATGCGATTGTTGCGAACTTTTCTGAAGACAATGCAAACCGTATTAAAGAAATTGAACGTACCACCAATCACGATGTAAAAGCAGTTGAATACTTTCTGAAAGAACAAATTGCACATATCGATGAACTTAAAAATGCAGGTGAATTCATTCACTTTGCATGTACTTCTGAAGACATCAACAACCTTTCTCATGCCTTAATGCTGAAAAATGGCCGTGCGGTTCTGGTTGAATCTATGCAGCAAATCGTAGATGCCATTGCAGCCTTGGCTGAAACGCATGCAGAACAGCCAATGCTGTCCCGTACGCATGGTCAAACTGCAAGCCCAACAACTTTGGGTAAAGAAATGGCGAACGTGGCATACCGCCTTGCGCGTCAAATCAAACAATTCAACAATGTTGAATTGCTTGGCAAAATCAACGGCGCAGTCGGCAACTACAATGCGCACTACTCGGCTTACCCAGACATCAACTGGCCTGCGCATTCTCAAGCTTTTGTCGAATCTTTAGGCTTAACCTTCAACCCATACACCACGCAAATTGAACCGCACGATTACATCGCAGAAATGTTCGATGCACTTCGCCGTTTCAATACAGTATTGATCGACTTTAACCGTGACGTTTGGGGCTATATCTCTTTAGGTTTCTTCAAACAGCGTTTGAAAGAAGGCGAAGTGGGTTCTTCAACCATGCCGCATAAAGTCAACCCGATTGACTTTGAAAACTCTGAAGGCAACTTGGGTATTGCCAATGCAGTGCTTGCGCACTTAGGCGAAAAACTTCCAATTTCCCGCTGGCAACGTGACTTAACGGACTCTACTGTTCTGCGCAACATGGGCGTTGGTATGGCGCAAAGCTTGATCGCTTTTGAAGCATGCTTAAAAGGTGTGGGCAAACTTGAATTGAATGCTGCGCGTATTCTTGAAGACTTAGACCACGCTCAAGAAGTGCTTGCTGAACCAATTCAAACGGTTATGCGTCGTTATAATGTTGAAAAACCATACGAAAAATTAAAAGCATTGACTCGCGGTCAAGCAATGACGCGTGAAATGATGGTTGATTTCGTCAACGGCAATGAATTAGAAGCCGTTCCTGCTGCTGACCGTGCGCGTTTGGCTGAAATGACGCCTGCAACCTATACAGGTAATGCCGCTGAACAAGCAAAACAAGTTAAAGCTTTAATTGCAAAAATATAATTTAGCTTAAGTATAAAAAACGAGGCTTTATGCCTCGTTTTTTATACTTCATGATTCTGGTAAAGGACAATATCTAGACCAATCCGCTTGCATTTTTACCAATTCATTACCCATTAAAATATCGCTGTAGTAAATATAATAAGTCGCGTCTGGATATTGAATCTCATGTCTATACAGCATGCCGCGCAAAGACACAGGCAGCTCTTCTGGAAAATCATCCGCCAGATATAATTCCTCAAAATCATAATTAAAATAGCAATTCTGTTTTGCTTCAAATGCTTCTACAATAGCCATGTTTGCAGCCTGGAACATGATAAAAATATAAATGCAGTTTACCGAATTCATTGATGAAAAGCTTTAAATGCAGCCACAGCATGATTCACAATCATTAAAATCGGTTCAAAATATAACAATGAATTTCAAGCGATTTTAACCTGCAATTCCGCTGAGCGGGCAGTCATGCAACCTCACATCGCAATTACATTATTTCAAATCAGCAGATAAAAGATGGCATTGCTTAAATCTCATTGACCATTACACTTAAAAACAGCGAAACTTAAGCCTCGCCTTTTATGCCTTATTGATATTTAGATTGAACATAATAAATGATTGAAACACAGCTTAGCGGCAAACATTGGATTTGCCTTGCAATACTCTTACTGGCTGTCGCAATCGCCAGCATCCACCCGCTCGAATTTGATTCATATTTGCTGCATCAGGCCGGAACAGCCTTTATGCTGGCTGCGCTGCTGTATTGCCAAAAAAAGATTGGATTCACCTTTTACAGTTTTGCCCTCTATATAGCTTTCCTGCTGATACATATCTTAGGCGCGCATTATTTATATTCTTATGTGCCTTATAACGAATGGCTGATTCAATATCTCAATTTTGATTTAAATCAAGCCATGGGCTGGTCACGCAATATGTACGACCGCTTAGTGCACCTTGCATCAGGCTTATTGCTCTACCCCGTATTTTACCGGCTATTTCAAGTCTGGCTGCCGAATCTTAAGCCCTTCACTTTATTCTTGCTGGTCATTCAATTTATTATGGCCACCAGTTTAATATATGAATGGATAGAATGGATCATTGCGATTCGACTCTCGCCGGAAGAAGCTGAAAATTATAATGGTCAGCAAGGCGATATTTGGGATGCGCATAAAGACATGCTGCTGGCGACCGTTGGCGGCATGATAACCGGCGTGATGTGTTTACTGAAGCCGCCAAAAGCATAATCGGAATTGGGCTTTATTCACGCCATTTGATGACGATCGAATCCTGCATATGCGGATTCAGCTTGCGGTCATAAAATTCGAAACAGGCGCGGCCTCCTGCGCCTTTTTTCAAAAGGCCTCCATCAATTCGTAAATGCCGTAAATATTTTGCATCATCCATCAGAATTTCTATGCGCTCGAAGGGTTTCCTTTGATGACTGTTTCCTGCTGTCATATATGTTTGATAGCCTTGCACCACACCGCAAGCTTGGGAGCGGATTTCAGCTGGCGGCTCAGTATAGAAAAAATAGCCGGCCAACAGCACCAGCGCTGGACCGAACAGCATGGCATATTGCTTCAAAGCCTGTGTTTCCGCTATGCGGTAACGCAGCAAATACACCCACGGCCAAACTAAAATGCAAAAAACGCCAACAAAAACAAACAGGAGTTTAAGCATTATCGAATACATCCAGGATAATGCCAGTGACAGAACCTCATTCATCAATCCATTTTAAAATTTTAGATTCAGCCAAATCTGGATGCTCAAACTTGTCTAAATATTCAAAGCAAACATCATCACCTTTATTTTTCCGCTGCATTTTTTTATCAAAACGCAAATGCCGATTATATTGGCTGCCTTCAAATAAAATCGCAATCCGTTCAAAATGATCATGCTTTATTGAATATGTCTTATAAAACTGCACCACTCCGCACGCTTTTGAAGGCAAAATCGTTCTTTCCTCTTTTAAGCAAGCCGCGGCAATCAGGATGAAAAAGCCCGGCAATAACGCATAAAAAGGATAAGTATCACGATGATTTTTATTACTTAGCTTTGGAACAATAAAAATCAAAGTTAAAAATGGAATCATCACTAAACTTATGATCCCGATAAAAACCATAAAGCTAAACATCATTCAGCATCCGCAACATATCCCCTGTATTACATCACTCAAGGCGCTAACCACTGAGTAATATTTGAACTTTTCAAGTGTGAATATTGATTACGGTCATAAAAGCTAAAACAAACCCTGTCATTGATATTTTTTCGAGCTATATGCGTATCAAAACGCATGGCGCGTGAATACTCTGAACCATCCAATTTCAGCAGAATTTTCTCGTAAGGCTGACAGCGCGTTCCGCCTCTCCCCGCGCAGTTTTCATAATGCTGATATCCCAAGACCACTGCGCATGCTGTCGATAACGCCATGGGCTGTTCTTTTTTCATTTTCATGCCAAAGTGATACGAAATGAGCCCTGCTGCCAGCATTGACCCCATAACCACAAAAGGCAGTACAGCCCATTTCTCATCCTCTTTTTCCGCCTTAGGCAAATACACCGCTAAAGCAGCGGCAAAGCCTAAGAAACTAAAGAAAAAGAGAATTAACCCCAGAATAATCAAAAAATTAGACATTAAAAATAGGTTCAAAATATCAATCTGGCATGATGGCATTTTTCCATAAAAAAGCTCACCGAAGTGAGCTTTAACATTGTTTAGCTTCAGGATTTAAAGCTTAGGATCACGTAGCTGAACTAAATCTGCATTCACCTTACTCAATGAGTCCATCACTTTAGACATCACTACTGGAATCAATGAATCTGCGATTTGAGCCGCCTGTAAACCCAGTTTTTCACCTAATGTCGGCTTCTTCCGGGTTTCAATCACATAGACATCATGCTGCTGCAGCAAGCCTAGTAGATATTCATCCGAAGTTTGCAGCTTATCCACCAAGTTTAAATCCAGAGCATCGTTTCCATACCAATGCTCGCCTGTCGCTACTTTTTCAACATTCAATTTTGGACGGTATTTTTCCACAAAGTGCTTGAACAGCTCATGGGTTTGCTGCAGCTCTTCTTCAAATTTCGCTTTGCCTTCTTCTGTATTTTCACCAAACATAGTGACTGTACGTTTGAATTGGCCAGCCGTATACAGTTCAAAATCAATATGCTTTTCTTTCAGCAAGCGGTTAAAGTTGGGCACTTGCGCAACCACGCCAATGGAACCGACGACAGCAAAAGGTGCAGAAATAATATCGGAACCAATACAAGCCATCATATAGCCGCCGCTGGCTGCCACTTTATCGACACAAATCGTTAAATGGAAGCCTGCATCACGCAAGCGCACCAATTGTGCAGCCGCCAAGCCATAACCATGCACCATGCCGCCCGGGCTTTCCAAACGCACAACCACACGGTCGCGGCCGGCCTTTGCAGTTGCCAGAATCAGCGTAATTTCTTCACGCAATTGCTCAACGGCAGAGGCCGCTGTATCACCTTTAAAATCCAGTACATAAACTTTTTGATTGTTTTTCTTACGCGCGCGGGCTTCTTTAGCCAACTGCTGTGACAGCTGCAAAAGTTCTAATTTTGACCCTGCTGATTGAGCCATTTTTTTCCGCTGTTCATTAATCCGCGCATTCAAATGGTGAATGCGGATTTCAGCAGGAAGTTTAGTTGTATGAAATAGCATAATGATTTCTTTTCTCAAATAAAGCTTGGCTTGCTTCTTAGATTAGGTCAATGCCCGTATTTTTCAATAGCCTTTAATCACCTTATTATGGGTACTTTTGTCTTTCGCTAACAATGACTCATCTTTGCCAGCAATAATATTTACGGCCAATACGGCCCGTAATCCGCATAACAAAAAACAGAGCGCTAAGGCTCTGTTTTATAGAATGCTAAATACTTGAATTAACCAAAACGGCCAGTAATATACGCTTCAGTCAATTGATGATCCGGCTGAGTGAAGACCTTCTCTGTAGAATTGACTTCAATCAAATCCCCCAAATGGAAGTAAGCTGTACGGTCAGACACGCGCGCCGCCTGCTGCATAGAGTGCGTCACAATGGCAATTGTATATTGATTCGACAATTCTGAAATCAATTCTTCAATTTTTGCCGTGGCAATCGGGTCCAGCGCCGAACATGGCTCATCCATCAGAATCACTTCTGGACTGACGGCAATGGTGCGCGCAATGCATAAGCGCTGCTGCTGACCGCCAGAAAGACCTGTACCCGGCTGGCTTAAACGGTCTTTCACTTCGTCCCACAGACCTGCTTTACGTAAACTGTTTTCAACAATTTCTTCCATGTCATATTTATCACGCGCTAGACCGTGTAATTTCGGGCCATAGGCAACGTTGTCAAAAATAGACTTTGGAAACGGGTTGGGTTTTTGGAATACCATGCCCACTTGAGCGCGAAGCAACACCACATCCAGATTCGGATCATA
This sequence comes from Acinetobacter bouvetii DSM 14964 = CIP 107468, assembly GCF_000368865.1. Classification (GTDB taxonomy): domain Bacteria; phylum Pseudomonadota; class Gammaproteobacteria; order Pseudomonadales; family Moraxellaceae; genus Acinetobacter; species Acinetobacter bouvetii. Next base: position 642,213 of record NZ_KB849726.1, on the reverse strand, counting down.
AATGTCTTGATTATCCAGCATGACTTTGCCTGTAACACGGCAAGAGTCAATGGTGTCATTCATGCGGTTCAATGTCCGCAAAAAGGTCGATTTGCCGCAGCCCGATGGACCAATAAAGGCAATCACTTCATTTTCATAAACTTGTAAATCGATGCCTTTGATTGCTTCCGCTTCGCCATAGTAAACATGAACATCGGATGTGCTCAGTTTTACATTCTTGGCTTTTTCATCTTTTTTAGAATGCTGCTGCGTATCAAACTGCGATACAAATGACGTCGAAGTCTGTTTTTGAGCATCCGAAGAAGCTGTAAAGTTTTTTTGCTCTGGATTCACTGATTTATCCTGATCTAAGGAATTCGTTTTAGAGGTTGCCGTTGCAGTATTCATATCATGCTCTCACTTACCAGCGGACTTCAAATTTCTTTCGTAACCAGATGGCTAAACTGTTTAAGCCAATCATCAGCGCTAAAAGAACAATAATGGCAGCCGCGGTACGGCCCTCAAAGAAGTTGCGCAGTTCATTGCCTTGCCATAGGAAAATCTGTACCGGCAGCGCAGTTGATTGATCTAGCGGTGATGTCGGCACACTTGCGACAAAAGCGCTCATGCCGATTAACAGCAATGGCGCAGTTTCACCCAACGCCTGCGCAACACCAATAATGGCGCCTGTTAAAATACCTGGCAAAGCCAAAGGCAATACGTGATGGAATACCGTTTGCAGGCGTGATGCACCTAAGCCTAAAGCTGCTTGACGAATCGATGGCGGCACGGCTTTTAATGATGCCCGGGTAGTAATAATCACGGTCGGCAACGTCATCAAACTGAGTACCAGACCGCCCACAAGCGGAGCTGACAGCGGCAAATGCATCCAGCCAATAAAGATTGATGCGCCCAGCAAACCAAACACAATTGATGGAACAGCCGCCAAGTTGTTGATGTTTACTTCAACTACATCAGTAATCCAGTTTTTTGGCGCAAATTCTTCCAAATAGATTGCGGATGCAACACCAATCGGAATCGAGATGATGATCACAATCAGCATCATGAACAGCGAACCCATGAACGCGCCTGCCAAGCCAGAAGTTGCTGGCGAGCTGCGCGAGTCTGGATTGGTAAAAATACTGGTATTGAAGCTGTTGGTGATAATGCCTTGCGCCTTTAACTGATCGGCCAATTGACGGACTTCGGGGCTCAGCTGCTGCTGATCATCCGGTAAAGAGCGGTCAATATTGCCCGCCAGCCAAACATCCACATTGGCATCGGCCAGCAGTTTTATATCTTGCTTTTTGCCAATTAAAGCCGGGTCAGCTAAAACCATATCACGCAGGCGGTAGGCTTCTGAACTGGTGTACAGTGAAGTTAAATCATCACGCTTTGCTTCCAATGCCTTATCTTCAGCAATGAGGCCGTTGACAATCAATGCATCCCAATCCACCATGCCCATTTCTGTTTGCCAAGCAACGTAACGCTCTTGATATTGCGCTGGAGATTCACCTGCTTTTTCCACAGGCTTAGGCCCAGCGTTGATAATCGATGGATCAAAATACACAGGAACGGTCATGCTGCTTTGCCAAAAAGACGGCAAGCCTTTAATCAGAATACTGCCAAACAGCAGCGCCACAAAGAACAGCCCTGTGAGCACCGCAGAAAAACCGAAAAATTTAAAAATTTTTTCTTTGCGGTGGCGTTTTCCCAAAGTTTTTTCAATGGTTTTCTTACGTTTTTCGCGCAATTCAGCCGCAGCCCGCGGATCTAAAACCTGATCCATAGATGTTGTGTTTGAAGTACTCATTATTCGTATTGCTCACGGTATTTGCGCACGATGTACAGCGCTACAATATTTAAACCCAAGGTAATTACAAACAAGGTCAAACCAAGTGCAAATGCCACCAGCGCCTGCGGGCTGGCAAAGTCAGTATCGCCCGTTAATTGGTTCACAATGGTAATGGTAACGGTAGAAACAGCTTCCAGCGGATTCACATGCAGCAGCGGACTGTTGCCTGCTGCCAAAACCACAATCATTGTTTCACCGATAGCGCGTGAAGCAGCCAGCAAAAATGCGCCAATAATCCCCGGAAGCGCGGCCGGTACAATCACTTGACGGATTGTTTCTGATTTTGTTGCGCCAAGCCCCAATGAACCGTCACGCAATGATCTCGGCACCTGCGTAATAATGTCATCAGACAAGGACGACACAAATGGAATGATCATAATCCCCATGACAAAACCGGCAGTTAAAGCACTCGTTGCATTGATCTCTAAGCCAATATAAGCCCCCATCTGCTTGATGAATGGGCCGATAATCATTAAGGCAAATACACCGTAAACAATGGTTGGAATACCCGCTAATACTTCAATCGCCGGCTTGGCCCATGAACGGAAACCAGATGACGCATATTCAGCTAAATAGATAGCGATCATCAGGCCCACAGGCACAGCAACCAGCAGCGCAATACCGCTGACCATCAGCGTGCCCCATAACAATGGCAGCAAACCGTAACTGCCTTCAGCATTGCCCGATGTACTGAACCCTGGGTTCCATTCGGTGCCAAAGAAGAAGTCCAGCGGGCTGACAAAGCTGAAAAAGCGCATGGCTTCACTGAACATCGACATCACAATGCCGATCGTCGTTAAAATAGCAACGCCTGAACACAGCGCCAGCGCGACATTAATGACTTTCTCAACTTGGTTGCGGGCGCGGTAGCGTTTTTCTACACGGCGTTTGGCCCAAACCAAGCCAATTAAGGCTGAACAAATCACCACTGCCAATTTAGCGAAAGACGCAATATTTTCGAACTTCGCCAACTGCTGCGCTGCAGCAACTTCATAGGCTGCAGGCTGATCGCTGACACCAAAGCCCGAAGCAATCGCCTGTACCCGATCAATCAGCACGCTGACACTTGCAGGGTCCATAGTCGCCTTAATTTGTGCAGGAACGTTGTCCAATACAACATGCTTGAGAATGCTCGGCTCGACAATATTCCAAACAATCAAAATTAAAAAAGCAGGGATACCGCACCAAAGAGCAACCAAAGCGCCATAATATCCAGGGCGCGAATGCAGCATCGCAGAATTATTTCCCTTGCCTGCCATATTGCGGCTTTTGGTTAAGCCTATTTGATAGGCGATGGCAATAATAGCCAGCAGTACACCTATAAGCAGCAGATTCATGTATTCTCCACCGTTTTTTCAATTTTCATTCTTTGAAAAAACATATTCTTTGCAAAAACCAATGGCAGGTTCACCCTGCCATCTGTTCTTGTGCCATTCTTATTTAACTGCTTTGCCTGCTTTAAAGTCCGCTAGAACTTTTGCACGCTCTTTGTCAGACATTGAAATCAAGCCTGCTTTTTCCAATTTAGAGCCTTTGCCTGACACTTTCTTGCTCAGGAAAAATTCTGAGTACTGTGATAAGCCTTTGATTGATTTTAAGTGTTCGCCTTTCACATAGAAGAACAATGGGCGGGAAACTGGGTATGAACCGTTCAAAATTGTCTTCTCTGAAGGCGCTACGTTATTCACTGTCGCTACGCGCAATTTGTCGCGGTTTTGGTCATAGAAACCTAAGCCGAATACTCCGACTGCGCTTGGAGATGTCTTTAAGCGAGCCAAAGTTTCTGTGTAGTCGCCAGAAATTTCAATCACACGGCCATCTTTACGGAAAGTTGAACATGCTTTCTTCTGAGCATCTTTATCTAATTTTGCGAAAGCTTCATAAGTTTCACAGCCTGCATCAACCATTTTCTCCTGGAACACTTCACGTGTACCGTGGTTAGAAGCAGGAATCACTAAAGTGATTGGCTCATTTGGCAAAGTTTTGTCAATTTGATTCCAGCGGGTATATGGGTTAGGCACCATTTTACCGTTTGATGGAAGCTCTGCAGCTAAAGCAGCAAATACATGCTGCGGGCGCAATTTAAATGCAGCTTTATGCGAGTTTGACGCAAATACAATGCCGTCATAACCGATTTTAATTTCTAAAACTTGATTCACGCCAGCTTTTTTACATGCCGCCAATTCGGTATCTTTAATTTTACGAGATGCATTTGCGATATCAATCGTGTTGTCGCCGACACCGTTACAGAACTGTTTCAAACCGCCTGATGTACCGCCAGAACCTACAACCGGCGCTTTAAATTGCGGGAAAGTATTGCCAAATTCTTCAGCGACAATACTTGCATAAGGCAAAACTGTTGAAGAACCAGCGATTTGAATAGTGTCACGTGCTGCGTTTGCAGCTGTTGCCGCAGCAGCACCAGTTAGTGCCAATGCAATTGCGATGTTGTTAAAGCGCATTCTCATCTCTCTTATTTGATGCAGTTTAGGAGTACGCCACTTTTTATTAAGTTTTGTACTTATTTCGATAACTGCATTTTGATTTTAGAATATGACAGATAAGTTACATCTTTATGACGATTTAGTGATAATTGCCAGCGAGCCTTTGATTTAAATTAATTTCCTTAATTTTCAATATGTAATAATTTTTTTCAAGCTTCTGTATTAATGCATTTATTGATTATTAAAAGTAAATTTTCATTGCAATGTAACTTTGTACCTTATGCAAATAGCCTGCAATCGCTAAAATCAGGGCATTTTCCCTGATTCAGGTTAAATTAAAATATGCATTCAGGTGTTCTAATTTTTAAACCATTTTATTCCAATAATTGAAATTTATTAGAACAATACATTGCCCTATATTGATGTTAAGACATCATGAAAATAGCAGCATGAACAGCAAAATAAATACTTATAATCCAGACCTCCCTGTTCACATGACTTTTGAAGAGCATGACTGGCATCTGCTGGCAGAATATTGGTATCCCGTTGCCTTAGCGCGTGATATCAGTGAACAGCCTTATGGTACCATGCTTTTAGATATGCCCTTGGTAATCTATAAAGCAGGAGATGAATTGATTGTCGCGAAAGATGCCTGCCCGCACCGCGGCGTACCGCTGAGTTTAGGCAAAAATGATGGTCAAGGCGTGGTTTGTCGCTATCATGGCCTGCGCTTTGGCAAACAAGGTCATTGCAACCGTATTCCAGCCCATCCTGAACAAAAAATTTCACCTCGCTTTAATTTGCGTACTTATGCTGCCGTTGAACGCTATGGCTTAATTTGGTGCAGCTTAAGCACGGACAAAGAAGCAACACCCAATATTCCTGTTCTGCCCTTTTGGGAGGATGCTGAGTACCAGCAGCTGGTTTGCCCAGCGGTAGATTTTCAATGTTTTGCAGGCCGGCAGCTGGAAGGCTTTATCGATGTGGCCCATTTTGCCTGGGTGCATCCAGATACTTTTGGCGACCCTGAAAATGCAGAAGTGCCTGACTATAAAACTTTCGAGACCAAAACAGGATTTAATGCAGATTATTGGAGCAGTGTTGGACGCTACCCGATTGGCTTGGATCAACGAGGCAAAGACGGTTTCCAATGGCTGCGGCATTTTGAAATTCACCTGCCTTTTACCGCAACGCTGACCATTCATTTCCCAAACAATACAAAGCAAGTCATTATGAATGCCGCATCCCCTATGACGGCCCGTTCTACACGTTTGTTTGCACCCATTTGCCGCAATTATGACAAAGACTTGCCTGTAGAGGATGCTTACGACTTTAACCTGAAAATATTTGAAGAAGACCGCTTAGTCTCTGAATCGCAAAAGCCCGAATATTTGCCACTAGATTTAAGTATCGAAGCGCATTTCCCTGCGGACCGCAGCTCGAGCATGTACCGTAAATTATTACGCAAGAAAGGCTTTAGTCCGTTGTTTGCGGCATAAAAAAGAGGTCCTAAGACCTCTTTTCACTGCATTGGTTTAATGAATAAGTTCTGTACGGCCAACTGCTTGCGCTGAATTTTTATTACTGCCTTTAATGAGTAAAATACATATAAAAGCTGCAATTAAAGGCACGCCTAGGGCAAAGAAATAACCTGAAATGCCAAATTTATTTAAGATGACACCGCCAATTGCCGAACCAATAATAGCACCGAAGCGCCCCATGCCTATTGCCCAGCCTGTCGCCGTCGCTCTAATTTGGGAAGGGTATGATTGGACAACCAAATAGTTCAGCGCCAATTGCTGGCCGCCAATTCCAAAACCAGCCAAAGCAATTAAGATAAAAATATACATCCATTGCTGCGAATGGATCAGTGAGCCTAGGCCTAAAACCACGCCCAAACCAACAATCAGCATAAAGGATAGAATTTTAGCGGTATTCAATTTTGGCAGATAATAAGCCAGCGGCAATGCAAACAGAATAAATGCCGCATTCACTGTAACCGACGCATAAGGCGCTTGTTCGGGCGCCAATCCTGCCTGTTTTAAAATAGTTGGCAGCCACGATAGCAGCATAAACCATGCAATCCAATTAAAGAAGTAGACGCCCCACACTCCAGCTGTCGTTTTTGCCAGCCCATTCTGAAACAGCAAAGAAAAATGCATTTTCTCGTTACGCGCTGGACTTAAATCCGCCAAATCTTGATCAGAAATATCTGCCTTTTCCGCATTAATCCGTTCAAGAATGGCCGCAATTTTTTGCTTTGTTTCAGCACCTTTCTGCTGCGCCAAATATTCCAATGACTCTGGCAGCATAAAATACAATGCCACTAAAAAAACCAATGGCCATGCCCCGCCAATGACATAAATGCCCTGCCAGCCCCAAATGGGTAAAATCTTTGCCGCGAGCAGACCACCTATCATTGCACCTGCTGGCAATGCCAAAAGCACACAGGTCGTTACTGTACCTTTATATTTCTGAGGAGAATATTCAGCTGCCAAGGCCAACAAAACAGGCGTTGCTCCGCCCATTCCCAACCCAGCAATAACACGAAGAATCAAAATTTGGTCTACATTGCTGACAAATGCCGTGAGCAGTGTTGAAATTGAAAAAACAGCCACACAAAACAGCAGTGTTTTTCTGCGTCCCAGCTTATCGCCTAAAATGCCTAACAGCATCGCACCTACCGTCATCCCGACAATGCCAGCGGTTAAAATTGGCGCCAAAGCACCTGCTTCCAAACCAAAATGCTCAAGCAACGCAGGCGCAGTAAATGCCACTGCTTGCGTATCAAAACCGTCAAATAAAGCAATAATAAAACATAGAATAATCACCCGCCATTGAAAGCCCGAAATGCCTTTATTTAAGGTGGCTTTTATCACAGAGGCATCTTTTAAAACGTGATCCATACACTGTCTTCAATCATCCATAAACATCTTTACTGTAGAAATGCTTTTGCTGACGGTCAAAGATCAATTAAGTATAAAAATATACTTTTAACGAAATGACGCTAAGTTTAAATAGTGCTGAATCAAAAACAAAAAAAGGAGCTCAATTGAGCTCCTTCTTCTGCACAGACAATTGATTAGTCAATTGCAGGTGTATATGTACCGTCTGCGATTGAATCTTTGATACGGTCCGCTTCTGCAAGCACAAGCGCAAGCAAGTTCTTCACGTTATCTAAAGTCGCCACTGGACTTAAAGTGGTCATTTTAAGAGATTGAACCTGACCCACTTTAGTTACACCAATATTCGCTTCACCGCGTGCAAACAATTCGTCTGCTACGTTTTGGTTCAATGTATCTAACAATTCAGCTGGATAGCCTGCTGGAACCACACGGAACAATACCGAAGCGAATTGCGGATCAACCAGCATCTCTAAACCATCGGTTGCATTGATATAGTCAGCCACTTCACGCGTCAACTTCACCCCATGGTCAATCATTGAACCATAAAGCTCTTCACCCAATGCTTCAACCGTCATCCACAATTTCAACGCGTCAAAACGGCGGGTCGTTTGCAGTGACTTAGACACCAGGTTAGGAACGCCGTGCTCTTCGTCATAAGCCGAGTTTAAGTACTCAGCTTCATAGTGCATGAAACGGTAGTTTGCTTCATCTTTCAGCAAGAACGCGCCGCATGAAATCGTTTGGAAATAATGCTTATGGAAATCAAGCGTGATTGAGTCAGAAAGCTCGATACCATCCAGCATAGAACGATAGTCATTTGAAAGAATCAGCGCGCCGCCCCATGCTGCGTCGATATGCATCCATGCGCCATATTTGTTGGTGATTTCACGGATTTCTTTCAATGGATCAATCGCGCCAGCATCAGTTGTACCTGCAGTCGCAACGACACATGCCACAATCTTGCCTTCAGACTGAAGGTGAGCCATGGTTTTCTCAAGTGCGTCCACATCCATCTGCGCGTTCTCGTTCACAGGAACGGTTACGACAGATTGGAAACCCATCCCCATCATCGCCATGTTCTTTTGCACAGAGAAATGCGCATTTTCAGAACAGATGACTTTGACATTGCGCATTGCATCAGCCGGAATGCCGTCTCGCTGTACAGACCACGGATTGCCGTTTTCGTCTTTCCAGTTTTTTGAGATGCATGCATCACGCGCCAGCAGCACGCCCATCAAGTTAGACTGTGTACCGCCAGAGGTGAATACGCCCGCCTGACCTGCACCATAGCCTACTTTTTGACGAAGCCAGTCAATCAGCTGAACTTCCATCAATGAACCTGCAGGGCTTTGATCCCATGAGTCCATCGATTGGTTTGTCGCGTTAATCAGCACTTCTGCGATTTGGCTGGTCACCATCGTAGGACAATGCAAGTGCGCTAGCGAGTGCGGATGATGCACTTTTAAGCTCTTGTTGAGGAAAAGCTCAACCATACGCTCTAATGATTTGTGTACGCCCATCCCCTCTTTCGAAGGATTGAATGCGATGGCACTGCGGAGCTCTTTAATGCTGCCGCCAGTGTACATTTTGTCATTTTGCAACCATGCAGAAACGGCTTGAACCGCTTCGTCCATTGCTGACTGATAGTCAGCAATGGATTGTGCATCATTGCAGAATAACGCTTTACGGTGTTCTGCAAAATCTACCATGATTACGCGCCTCGGGTAGCAACTAGGGCTTCAGCAAGTGCTTTCTTGAAGCGAACAATCACTTCTTCACATTCAGCTTGATTGATGATCAATGGGCAAAGCAGGCGAATGACAGTACCGTTACGGCCGCCTTTTTCTAACAGCAGTTTGTTGTTGAAACATGCAGTTTGAATTGCTGCTGCCAATTGTGAATCACCAGGTAAAGATCCCATGTGATCCGCTTTTTGACGTTCGTCAACAATTTCAACACCAATCATCAAGCCGCGGCCGCGCACGTTGCCGATGCATGGGAATTCAACTGCTAACTTTTTAAATTCAGCCTGTAAGAAATCACCGCGCTCCTGCGCATTTTGCGCAAGATTTTGCTCTTTGATGGTTTTGATCGTTGCAAGACCTGTACCCATCGCCAATTGGTTACCGCGGAAAGTACCGGTGTGACCTGCTGGCTGCCAAGCATCAAACTTACGTTTAATACCTAACACAGCAAGCGGCAAGCTACCGCCAACGGCTTTAGACATGACCACTACGTCTGGCTCAATACCTGCATGTTCAAATGCAAACATTTTACCTGAACGCCCAAAGCCTGCTTGAACTTCGTCAAGAATCAACACAATGTTGTGTTTTTCAGTCACTTCACGGATTTTTTTCAACCATTTGGTTGGCGCTGTTACCACACCGCCTTCACCTTGAATAGCTTCAAGAATGACAGCTGCAGGCTTGGTTACGCCGCTTTCTACATCTTCAATGAAATTTTCAAAGAAGTATGTCAAAGCGTCCACACCCGCTTCACCGCCTAAGCCTAATGGGCAGCGGTATTCATGCGGATAAGGCATAAATTGAACGCCTGGCATCAAGCCATTTACAGCATTTTTCGCAGACAGGTTGCCTGTCATTGCTAGTGAGCCGTGCGTCATGCCGTGATAGCCGCCAGAGAAACTAATCACTGAACTGCGGCCTGTATACGTTTTCGCTAATTTAATTGCTGCTTCCGTGCCATCTGCACCAGACGGGCCACAGAACTGCAGGCAATACTCTTCCTTACCGCCTGGTAATTGTTCAAGTAATGCTTCAGTAAATGCATCTTTTAAAGGTGTCGTTAAATCTAAAGTATGTAATGGCAAACCACTCGCAAGAGTGTCTTGAATACTTTGAATTACCGCAGGATGATTATGGCCTAAAGCCAATGTGCCTGCCCCAGCTAAACAATCGAGGTACTCTGTACCTTCAACATCAGTAACCCAGCAGCCTAAAGCTTTTGCTATCGCCAGCGGAAGTTTGCGCGGATAGCTACGAACATTGGATTCCATCTGACTTTGGCGAGTCAGGTAGTATTCGTTAGTAGAATTAGGGGCAGAATTTACAGAAGAAACGCTCATATCGAATTACCATCTCTGATATGGGTTGAAAGAAATAAGTCGGGTGACTTGCGGTCCTTTGACTCGGTGCTTTATGGATCCAGTTCGACTATTCTGTTAGTCATGACTAGAGGGCGGATGATACAGATTTTTTCAATAAAATAAACAAGTTTTGCATCATAAAATAGCTAAAACTGATTGAAAAAAAGGATCAAGACCAGCCGAAGTTTGAATTATCATATTACAACGTGACAATTCAAAGAAAACCCTTTTATTTTATGCTTTTTGAAATCTTATGCGGGCTTATTTTAATTTTCAATCAATTCAAAAGCTAACCATATATTTTAAAATGGTTTTTTATTTCCCATAAAAATATAAAAGAGCCTGAAATTTTACAATCGCGCCACATATTTTCCTTTAATCCAACATAATCCGCACTTAAGATATATGCAGAGCATAAATCAGTATTTTATTTTTTAAAGACGTTCTTGCAGAAAAATAGGCCTTAAGCATGAAAAAAACGACCTTATCAGCACTGTTGCTGGCTTCCACCCTGAGTGTTCCTGCGTTCGCGCAACAGGCTGAATCCTTGAATTACAATATCGTCAACATTCAAGCGGATGCAGCCCGTCAAGTGTCCAACGATGAAATGAATGCCGTATTGTATATAGAGAAATCAAATAAGCAGCCTGCCGAACTGGCTGCTCAAATTAATCAGCTGATGTCCCAAGCAGTGAATACTGCGCGTAAATACCCAAATGTAAAAATTGAAACCGGCTCGCAAACAACCTATCCGATCTACGACAATGACAGCCGCAAGCTGAAAGAATGGCGCGGCCGTGCGGAGATCCGTTTAGAAAGTACCGATTTTAAAGCGGCCAGCCAGCTGGTCAGCGAACTGCAGCAGAATTTCCAGACTCAATCCATCAACTTTTCTGTATCTGACGCTCAACGCAAAAAGGTAGAAAGTGAATTAATGATTGAAGCTTCAAAAAATTTCCAGCAGCGGGCTCAAACACTTTCGCAGGCATGGAATAAATCTGGCTACAATTTAGTGAACTTAAATTTGAATGCCAGCAATTACGGAGGACAGCCGGTTCCGCGAATGGCGATGATGAAAGCAGCTCCAGCGGATTATGCTATGCCTGAACAGGAAATGGCAGGCGGAGAATCTAAAATTGCAGTAAATGCAAACGGCACGATTCAATTCAAATAAAGTATTAAATTCACATGATAAAAAAGACCGTACCAATGTACGGTCTTTTTTACGCGCCGCAAAAGCCTTTGCCCTGAAGAAATTTCTATTAACCTGCGTCAGACAATAGCAATAACTGATAATAATTATTATTTATATTTTTATCACAAAAGTCTATGATACGGCCCTCTCTCCAATCAGCCGTTCACCACACAATGATGTTTTTAAGCCCTCTCCTGCTGCAAAATCTAAATTTCAAAGCCTCCCAGCTTAGCCTCGCGGTCAGTCTTTGCTTAATGGGCTTATCCGCAGCCCATGCTGAAGAAGACGCTGCGGCCAGCGCCAATGTGCTGCCAACCATTACAATTGAAGCTCAGGGAAACTGGCTTGAAAATGCCAATGCCGAAAAAGTGCAGCAGCATGCAGGTGCGCGAACCATTGTTGACCGCCAGTGCTTAGAGCAAACGGCATCGACTTCTCTGAAAGATGCATTGCGCCAAGTGCCAGGTGTTCAAGTTCAAGAAAGCAATGGTACAGGCGGCAGCGATGTCTCTTTAAATATTGGTGTCCGCGGCCTCGCCTCGCGCCTGTCGCCGCGCTCTACCGTACTGATGGATGGCGTGCCTTTATCCTTTGCGCCTTACGGCCAACCGCAGCTGTCTTTAGCGCCTGTTTCTTTAGGCAATATTGAATCAGTTGATGTGGTGCGCGGTGCAGGCTCTGTACGCTTTGGACCTCAAAACGTCGGCGGCATTATTAACTTTGCGACCCGCAGTATCCCTGAGAATTTTTCGGGTTCTGCCGGCTTGACCACAGAATATGCTTCAGGAACTGATCAAACTAAGCTTAGCCCGAACCTATTTGTCGGCGGCACTTTAGAAAACGGCCTTGGTTTAGCGCTGCTGTATTCAGGCACCAAAGGCAATGGTTACCGTGAAAACAACAATAAAACGGACATAGATGATGTCATGCTGAAATCATCTTATAACTTTACAGAGCAAGATCAGATTGCCTTAAATCTGCATCATTACGAAGGTTTTGGTGAAATGCCTGAAGGCTTGACGGCCGCGGCTTTTGCAGAGAATCCCTATCAGTCGAAAAACCAGCGCAGTTATTTCAGCGGGCGCCGCTCGGATGTTTCTTTACGCTATACGCATAAAGATGATGTCAATAATTTTGAGCTGCTCAGCTATTATATTGACTCCTTCCGCACCAGCAATTTATTGACTGACCAAAAAGATAAAAACGGCAATCCATTCAAGCGTCTGGACGAAGCGCCGCGTGACTATAAAGTATTTGCCATAGAGCCACGCTACTCGCGGACTTACGGCCTGGGCAATACACAGAATGAAGTCACTGTCGGCTACCGCTATATGGATGAGCAAAGTTCAGAACTTGCCGGCCGTGCTGATTATGCGGTAAATGCCCAGCCCGGTGCATTTGCAGCGCGGACTGCCAGTGATGGCGGTACAAAAGCCCATGCGTTTTACATCGATAACCGTTTTGAATTAGGCAAATGGAATATCACACCCGGACTGCGTTTCGAATCAATTGATACCCACAATACCTTCAATGTCTATAAAAATGGCAAAGTCGACTCATCTGTCAGCCCATCCATCCAGTCCGATGAATTCCTGCCGAGCTTCTCTGTTCTGTATAAAGCAAATGATAATTGGAACATCTTTGCCAATGCAGGCGTATCTTTTGGGCCGCAGCAATACAATCAGCTGGCCACCACTAACAGCACAACTGGCGCAGCTGTTTCTACTTTAGACGGCCTCAATCCTGAAAAATCTAAAAACTATGAAATCGGCACCAAATATTTAGGCAATGGCCTCACTGCTGAGCTCACCGCATTCTATTTAGACTTTGATAAAGAACTGCAATTAGAGCGGGACAGTACTGGAAACGGCATTTGGACCAATTTAGGCGCGACCAGCCACAAAGGTGTTGAAACGGGCCTCAGTTATGATTTCGGCACCCTGTATCAAGCATTGGAAGGCTTAAAAGTCTACGGCAATTATACTTACACCAAAGCTGTTGCAGAAGCTGGCGAATTTGAAGGCAAAGATTTGCCATTTTATTCACAGCATGTCGGCAATTTAGGTGTCGGCTATCAGTATGATCAATGGTCGATTAATGCCGATATGTTTGCGCAGTCCAAACAGCATTCGCCAAATAATCCGGATAAATCATTGCCTGCAGGCTTTTATCAAACTGAAGAAACCGCTGATGGCAAATATGGCGATATTGCCGGCTATTCAACTTTTGCTGTACGCGCAGGCTATGACTTCAGCCAGCAGCTGAATGGCTTGAAAGTTGCGGCAGGCATCAAAAATGTCTTTGATAAACAATATTACACCCGCTCAACAGACGGTACTGGCGGAAAATATGTTGGCCAGCCGCGCACATTCTTCCTGCAAACCTCTTTCGATTTTTAAACGGCAATTCTTCGATGTATAAAAAGTCCCGCTTATAAGCGGGACTTTTTATTTCAGTTTTGCTGCATTAAATTACATAGCGCCATTTTTTATTTGATACAGTTTCCCTCGATTTTTCATTAGTATTCATGTTTTTGCCATGTCAATTGACCGCCTGAATTTATATTTTTTCAATATCTTGAACGCGCCTGATCAGGCCTCTTCCTTCATGATGCATTATGCGATTTTTATTGCGCACGATTTAATCTACGTCATGCTGCTGATTTTTGCCGTGCTCTGGCTGCGCGGCGATTACCAAATCAAAAAACAGATTTTAAAAGCGTTTATTTTTACCTGCATCACATTATCCATCAGTGAAATGGCATCTGCTTTCTTCAATACTCCGCGCCCCTTTGTCATGGACGTTGGCCGCACCCTGATTGAACACTCCGCTACAGGCTCCTTTCCAAGCAATCACATGGCTATTTTCAGCAGCATTGCATTTGCTTATTATTTTTCTGAGCAGCGTCAAATCGGGAAGTTTTTAATAATACTGGCCTGGCTGGTCGCATGGTCTCGCGTCTATGTCGGCGTGCATTTTCCGGTGGATATGATTGGCGCATTCCTCTTGGCCTTTGCGGTCAATGCTTCCGGACAAAGCCTGTGGAATAAATATAAAGAACAGCTGATGGCTTGGGTCATGGCGGTTTATCAAAAGCTGCTGCATCCATTGATTGAAAAAGGCTTGATTAAATAGACCATTAAAAAATCCCGCTCGAAAGCGGGATTTTTTATATACATCAGCTGAATCGAGAATGCTTAGTAAATCGCCATATGATTGCGGTGAATCATTTCCAGCGAACGCGCCTCGCCCAACACCTGATGCACTTTATCGGATGCCAAGCCTTTCACGATTTCTGCAGAACGGGAACTGAAATTGACACGGCCCACTGCTACACGTCCGCCTTGCGTATCTACGCATTCTACAACATCGCCGCGTTCAAAATGCCCTTCAACGGCGCGCACGCCAACGGGCAGCAAGCTGCGGTGGTTTTCTTTAATCGCTTTAACAGCGCCATCATCAATCACCAAACGGCCAGCAGTCTGCAAATGCGCCGCCAGCCATTGCTGGTGCGCAGTCATACGGTCATTGTCAGTAATAAACAAGGTGCCAAGCAATTCACCGCCCATTAAACGCGACAGCACATTATCACTTTCACCGCTGGCAATCAGAGTAGGACAGCCTGATTTCGCCGCTAAACGCGCAGCGCGGACTTTGGTCAGCATGCCGCCGCGGCCAAACTTTCCGCCGCCGCCAGCCATATCAAACAGGCTTTCATCCAAGGCGCGTACCGTATGGAACAGCTTTGCATTTGGATTAGAGCGCGGATCCGAATCAAACATGCCCTGCTGATCTGTCAAAATAATCAACAAATCGGCATGCACTTGACCTGCAACCATCGCAGCCAAAGTATCGTTATCGCCAAAACGGATTTCGTCGGTCGAAACTGTGTCATTTTCATTAATGACAGGAATCACCCGCCAGTCAATTAAATGCTGCAAGGCGTCGCATGAGTTCAGATAACGGCGGCGGTCAGCCAAATCATCATGGGTAAGAAGCACTTGAGCAGTACGGATGCCATGGTTTTCCAAAACACTCGACCACGTCTGAATCAAACCCATTTGACCAATGGCTGCGCACGCTTGAAGACTGGGTAGATCTGCGGGCCGATTTTCCAGCTTCATGCGGACCATGCCTTCCGCCACAGCGCCAGAAGATACAAGGATAATTTCATGCCCTGCATCATGCAGATTTGCAATCTGTTTCGCCCAATGCGAAATAGCGTCCAAATCCAAACCTTTGCCGTTTGCTGTGAGTAAAGATGATCCGATCTTAACTACAATCCGCTTACAATCATCAAGCTGCCGCTTCCCATCTACCGCTTCTATCATCTTGTCCTCAGTTACTCTTGAATAAGAGCTTAACGTACGTAGTACACTTCCGCTTCACCATCTTCACCATCGTCGTCTTCGTCATCATCTTCAGCCAATAGGCCTGCAAGACGCTGCTGACGGCGCAATTCACGATACGCTTCTTTCGCTGCGATGGTTTGTTCACGTGTTTCCGCTTCAAGCTGGTCACGGAACGCTTTCATTTGCGCTGCGTATTCAGGATCTTCAACTTCACGCTCACGCTGCAGTTCAATTTGATCCATCAAGTAATACACAACGTCTTTGGTGCCTTCCGACATTAAGCCCGAAGTTTTGAATACAGGGCCTTTCCAGTCCATTTCTGAAAGAAGGTGAGCGCACCATTCTTCACGGCTTTCTTCCGGCAATTGATCAAGTTTGTTCAAGACCAATACAATTGGCAGCTTAGACAATGTCGGAGAGAATTTTTCCAATTCAGCCAAAATTGCTTTGGCATTATACGCAGGGTCTGAACCGTCAATCGGCTGCACATCCACAATGTGCAATAAAATGCGAGTACGCGCCAAATGCTTCAAGAAACGGATACCTAAACCCGCACCTTCAGAAGCGCCTTCAATCAGCCCTGGAATATCCGCCATAACAAATGAACGGTGACGATCTGCATCTACAACCCCTAGATTAGGCACCATCGTAGTAAATGGATAGTCCGCAACTTTCGGTTTAGCCGCGGATACAGCACGGATAAATGTTGATTTGCCTGCATTTGGCATGCCCAGCAAGCCAACATCCGCCAGTACTTTCAATTCTAGGCGAATTTCACGGTATTCGCCTTTAGCGCCATGCGTACACTTACGCGGTGAACGGTTGGTCGATGACTTGAAGTGCGTATTGCCCAAGCCGCCATCACCGCCCGCGGCAACCAGCACGCGCTGCCCATCGGCAACCAAATCTCCAATAATGTCACCAGATTCCATATCAACAATGGTTGTTCCAACAGGAACAAATAATACGGTGTCTTCACCGCCACGGCCCGAACAGTTTGCGCCGCGGCCATTTTTAGCGCGTTCTGCACGGAATCTGCGGGTGTAACGGTAATCTACAAGCGTGCTTGTATCATTATCAGCCTGAACATAAACACTGCCGCCACGGCCGCCATCGCCACCATCGGGACCGCCAAACGGTACGAATTTCTCTCGGCGAAAACTGGCTACGCCATTGCCACCGTCGCCAGCCTCTACGGTAATGACTGCTTCATCAACAAAGCGCATGCTGCCAATCCTCTAAATACTTTAAAACCGCCTATTCTGCCATATTTTACAAAATTTCTCGAATAGAATTATTCATGTTGCATAGATATTTCTTCATTTTTGCCAGACATACCGCGCATGCATGAAAACTGGATACTAAAATGCATCCATTTTCAATCCAGCGGCTGCTGTTTCTAGCGCTATCAGGTGAAAGGCAGATATGATCCGTTTGCAGAAATACCTATATTTAATATTCATTTAAAGGCTGCTAAATCATGCAGATGAAGTCTTTTGCAAGTGATTTAGCAGCATGCCACATTATTCAGCGGCAGCTTTAGGCCATTCATCAATATTTTGCAAATTGTCATGGCGATGACCAGCCTTCATCCTGCAGCCGCAATCTGTTTTTGATGCTGATTCAGCGGAACTGACACTTGATTGAAAGCCGCAAAGACCCGCTCTGTTATTAAACAGCATTCATTTTTAGCGGTATTGCTAACGGCGGCATAAAGTCTTCAACACTGCGGCGAATAGGCAAATGTTCAGCACATGATTATTCTTTTAATATTCCAGCCTGATGCTTCAGCGCTTGATCCCTGCAACAATGACCGTACTCATGATTAATTTGCTTAAAATCACGCTATTAATGGCATTAATAATGGCCAGAATCCATGCCGCCAGCGGCATAGCAATTGCGTTGTCACTTACACATAGATGAATATCAAAATACGAAACCGGTGATGCCTTTTCTATAAAAATGGAATAAAAACAAAATACTGCTTATCTGTATATCCTGATCTGCGGCTTTCCATAGACAGCTTTGAAAGACTCGATATCCGCTCATGGCTGCGCTATGCCTTTCAATGGCCTATGCCGCAAATCCTAAATCAATGCCTACAGAAAATGCCTAATCCATTGACTCTTAGAAAATGCGCTGATAATCCTTTGCACCAGACTATTCTGCGCATTCAACGCATCTTTGCCTTGTTCTCCAGCAGCTGTTCAGCACAGCGCCATCATTAAATTTAAGCGCTTTTGCTGCTGATTTTATTGCTTAATATGTCCGGTATATTCTGCTCAATCCAGCTGATTAAATACATCACTTTTTCCGCAGCTTGTGAACCTGTAATCGTCAGCTGATATTCTACTTTTGGCGGAACCACCGGATATACGGTGCGCAAAATCAAGCCATCCTGCTCCAGTGTCTTTAAGGTTTGTGACAGCATCTTTTCACTGATGCCCTCTATACGCTGTTTTAATTCGCTGAAACGATGCACCCCTTCGCTCAGGCAGCGCAATACTAAAACAGCCCATTTACTGGTGATGTGCTCTAAGATTTCCCGTGAAGGACAGTTTGCGGATAAAACTTGACCTAATAATTTGCTCGAAGCATATGTGCTCACTAAATCTCTCCAATTCGTAACAAACTAACTTTTTGGTACGTACTTACATTTCGTAAGTTATCAGATTATGATTCAATCATCAAGTATATTTTATAGACACGTCATAAAGACATATCCAGAGGAAAGACGATGAAAATTGCAATTACTGGCGCAACAGGCCAACTCGGTCAATTGGTGATTCAAGCACTGTTAAAGGACGTTCCGGCTTCGCAAATTATTGCCTTAGTCCGCAGTGAAGCCAAAGCCGCTCCACTTAAACAGCAAGGCATTGAACTGCGCCACTTTGATTACGACGCGCCCGAAACGCTTGCTCCCGCTCTGCAAGGCGTAGACAAACTGCTGCTGATTTCAGCCAATGAAATTGGCCGCCGCACACCGCAGCATAAAGCTGTGATTGAAGCAGCCAAACAGGCTGGCGTACCTTATATTGCCTATACCAGCTTACTGCGTGCAGACACATCCCCACTCGGCTTAGCGCAAGAACACCGTGAAACCGAAGCGCTGATTCAAGACAGTGGCCTTGCTTATACCTTCTTACGCAACAACTGGTATAGCGATAATTATTTAGCTACTGTGCAGCAGATTGCTGAATCTGGCGTGCTGTATGGCGCATCGCAAGACGGCAAGATCAGCTCGGCTTCCCGCGAAGACTATGCAGAAGCGGCTGCCAAAGTTTTAGCCAGCGCTGGACATGAAAACAAAACCTATGAATTGGCAGGTTCAGAAAGTTTTACTAAAGCGGATTTGGCTCAATTCATCGGTCAAGCGGCGCATAAGTCCGTCACTTATCAAAACCTGTCTGCCGATGACCTGCATCAAGGCTTAACTCAAGCCGGCCTCCCTACACACTTGATCGATGTGATTGTGGATGCCGATGTGCAAACCGCCAAAGGCGCGATGTACAGCGACAGCAAAGACTTAGAACAGTTAATTGGCCGTAAGACCACCCGCATCCAAGACGCGATTAAAGCTGCGCTTTAAGCCGCCCATTTAATCTTCAGATTCAAACACCGCCAATGATTGGCGGTGTTTTTTTCATGGATGAATATTCCTCACGGGCAAAGTCATATTCATCTCCAAATTTGCAGTCGTGCTTCGCTCTGTGTTGTACATGGTGGCATTGAAGCTTGCTATTTTGCGCATAGTCATTGGGTCATTTAAATTTAACTGCGGCGTAAACTGATGCAGCATATGCAGACGCACTTGCTCATCAAACTCAAAATAGACCAAGCCATTAAACATAATTTTGATTGGAACCTGATAGTCTTGCTTTAAATGAAATGGCACAGCCAGCTTAATCGGAATATCTAAAGTGAGTGGAAACTTAGGCAACAGTTTATTTTGATAAATTAAATCCGTAGTTGTCTCCAGCGGCATGTTTTGATCAATCAGCACCTCGGTTTGATAATCAACAGATACTGAAACCGGCACTTCTACTTCAAACTCTAAATTTGCCAAATATTTCCCAGTCAAAGGCAGATTGATTTTTTGATCAATTTTCAGCTGTGTATCTAGAGTCCCAACGGATTGGGTTTCTAAATAATTACCCACTTGGATTTTTGTCGGTAAGGAGTCTGACAGTTGAATTTTTGCTTCACTCGCAGACACTTGCATACTGGCTTGAATATTCAGGTACAGCCAAAACAGCACACCCACCAAAATCACAACACACACAAAACTCAATACAAGCCGCTTCGCCGACTGGAATATCCACATACTCCCTCCTATGGCTTCACGTGTTCTTGAGGTAGAGGTTTTTCACGCAGTAATTGCAAGCTATTGAGTGGAATTTTCAACTCCCCCTGCTTAATTTCAATTGGCAATGTATTTTGTACATCCACCGACGCTTTCAATGCCGTTTTAATTGGAACATTTAAATGCCCCTGTATGGGAATATTAGTTTTAACCACTGTATTTACTGGAATATGCAGGTTTTCTTTCAGCACTGTTTTCACAGGCGCATCAAATTTGAGGTGCACCTGCTGCTCAAGTGGCACATCAATATGAATCGGCACATCCAGCTGAATGGGAATATTGCCTTTTAAAGGCAAAGTCACATCCCGCCCCATGACTTTCACCTGCACCTTGGTATCCACAGGCATGCTCTGATTAATTTTCAAGGTTTCACGCACTGGAATGGTGGTTTTAATCGGAACCTGATTATCAAAATATACCCGTGGCGTCAGGGTTTGGGTCAGTGGAATATTCAGGTTTTCACGGATCGGAATTTCCGCATTTACGCGCCCTGTAACATCAACATCCAAGGCATCATGAATTTTAACCTCAGCTTGTAAAGGTTCTTGCAGATCAATGCTGACTTTTTGATTTTCTAAGGGAATATAAATATTAAAGTGTTTAAACATCCAAATAGCGATAAGTACACCGCATACAGATGCCAACACAATGAATGCCAATCCGCTTAGCATATGCTTCACTTGCAAATCCAAATTCCTTTTGTTCTATTCTCTTTTGAGCTGACAAATATCATCCTTTTGTCAGCCTATAAAGTCATTGTCGGCGGTATAGCAACCAGACACTGTTATTTTTTATCACCCTATTTTACACAATATTTTAATTATTCTAAGTAAATTAGTAGGGATTAAACATTGGCAACGCTGAGTGCTCAAGCCAATATTGATGTCATTCCCACGTATCTAATCAGCTTGGATACATGCAGCTGCGCAAAAAAAAAAGAGCCTCAATTGAGGCTCTTTTTAGTCGCTATGACAAATTATGCATTTGTTTCAGCTGGAATTTTTGGATAGCTTACGCCGCCCATTTGCTCTGCAATACGTAATACTTGGCAGCTATAGCCGACTTCGTTATCGTACCAAACATATGCAGTTAAACGGTTGCCCGAAGTGATTGTTGCTTGCGCATCAAATACACCTGCTGTACGCGAACCGATAAAGTCAGATGATACAACTTCAGTCGAGTTGGTATAACCGATCTGACCTTGAAGGCTAGAGCTGATTGAAATTTTACGAATGTATTCGTTCACTTCGTCGCGATCAACTTCTTTATCTAAAGTTAAGTTCAAAATCGCAAGAGAAACGTTTGGTGTTGGAACACGTACAGAGTTACCTGTCAGTTTACCTTGAAGTGCTGGAAGTGCTTTAGCAACCGCTTTAGCCGCACCTGTTTCAGTAATCACCATGTTCAACGTTGCAGCACGACCACGACGGTCTGCTTTATGGTAGTTGTCGATTAAGTTCTGGTCGTTTGTAAACGAGTGAACTGTTTCAACATGACCATTCAACACTGTGTATTTGTCATGCAAAACTTTAAGTGTTGGTGTAATTGCATTGGTTGTACAGCTTGCAGCCGAGATAATGGTATCTTCATCAAGAATGTCTGCTTGGTTCACACCAAACACCACGTTCTTCATGTCACCTTTACCTGGTGCAGTCAAGATCACACGTGCAGCGCCTGGGCACTTAAGGTGTTGAGCAAGACCTTCCGCATCACGCCATTTACCCGTGTTGTCGATCACTAACGCATTGCTAATACCATAATCAGTATAATCAACTTCAGTTGGATTCGACGCATAAATCACTTTGATGAATTGACCGTTGGCAATGATTGCTTCGTTTTCTTCATCAACAGAAATCGTACCAGAGAATGGACCATGGATTGAGTCACGGCGTAGTAAAGACGCACGTTTTTCCAAATCACCATCAGATGACTTACGAACTACAATCGCTTTTAGGTTCAAGCCACGGCCAAGACCAGACTGACCAATCATTAAACGTGCAAGAATACGACCGATACGACCAAAACCGTAAAGGACAACGTCACGACCTTCAACTGAAGTCGCACGACCTTCAACTGATTTCACAGCGGCTGCAACAAATGCGTCAACATCGCCACCTTGCTCTTTAAATGCAACGGCTAATTTGCCTAGATCAATTTCAGCAGTACCAATATTTTCAATTTTAGCCAACGCTTCAAGAATTGGGAACGTGTGTACAACTGAAAGCTCAACGTCCATCATACGAGTGAAACGGTGCGCTTTTAAAATTTGGATAACTGAACGGTTAACTAAAGAACGTCCAAACACTGAAACCACAATATTTTTTTCACGGTAAAGCTGACCGATCAAAGCGATCATTTGTTCCGCGATTTCTTCACGGTTTTTCCAGCGACCTTGGTGTTCTGCGTGTAGGGCGATGATAGTCTCTTTGCTCACAGATACGTCCTCTAATTAATTTAATCTAAGCATAAATTTTAAAACCCAACAATTGTAAAGGATTTAGCGCCAAGTTTGAATCGAAAGCTGTAAATGCATGATGTTTTTGTCATATATTCATTATAAATTTATAAAATAGTTGCAATTACTATTATGATTTTGCTTTTAAAAAGAATTTAATACGCAATTTAAAAGATTTTTTATATTTTTGTTTATTTGCTTCTTTATCAAACAAATTGATAAATACTGCAATTAATGATCAGCATAGATTAGTGAAATTGATTTTAAACTTTGCATGACGCTGCTTTAAATTGCATGAAAGATTTGACCATTCACACCGCCCTTTATTTTTTCAAACGTTCAAAACATTGGTCTTTAAAAAATATCTTTGAAGAGAAATCACGCGCCGCATTATTCCATGTCCAAACGTTCCTGCACCTTGCCGCGGTTGCGGGCCAATATGTTTGCATTGCGCTTCTGCTTTGCAAGATGAAGACAGCCTTCAATCACCAGCAGCACCACCGCCAGCCAGATTGGAATATAAGTCAGCCATTCTGTTGCTTCGACCCGCTCCCCCAGCATAATTGATGCAAAAGCCAATAAAACGGGTTCTAAATAGCTCAATAGGCCAAAAACCACAAAAGGCAAATAACGGCTGGCCAAGATATAACTGCCTAAACCAAATGCACTTAAAAAACCTAAGCCAATAACGGCCCAAATCAGGTGAGTGGCATTCAGCATTAATGAAATGCTGTCGCTGTAGAAAAATGCTAAATACACAGCAACGGGCAAAATCAAGAACAAATCCCACCAGAACCCGCCCAAATGATCGGTTTTACAAACACGGCGCAGGAAGAAATACAAAGGATAAGCCAAAGCAATATAGGCGGTTTCCCATGCAATATTGCCGATACGCCAAAGTTCATGGCCGACACCCAGCACAGCGAGCACAACGGCAGCCAGCTGCCAGCGGCTTAATTTTTCTTTATAAAGCACACAGCCGACCAGCACCATCACCAAAGGCAATAGGAAATAGCCAAGTGAAACCTGTAAGCCCCGGCCGTTAATGGGCCCCCATAAAAACAGCCACAGCTGCGTGGTGCATAGAACCGAACTGAAAATCAGCCACGGCAGCATCCACGGCTGCTTGAAAATCCGCTTAAAAATTTCACCGATTTGCTTTAAATCGCCCGTCCACCACATAAACAGCGTCAAAAACGGCAAGGTTGCCAGCATGCGCCAAGCAAACGTCTGCTCACTGTCTAAAGGCTGCAAAAAATGCGTATAAAAATATAAAATGCCAAAAGTGACAGATGCCAATACAGACAATGTAACGCCCTTATACATCCCTCACCTCAACAAAGTCTTGCAAATTTTTCGCTGATAATACTTGAATTTTCAAGCAGATTGAAGACTGGCATGCCCGCAAAGAAAAAACCATGCCTGAGCATGGTTTTTGAGTACGCTGTATTTCAATATTTACTTGACGGTCTGCTTGGTATGAATCAAATCACCCAAGTCATAACCGACCGACTTGGCATAGTCTAAATATTCATTAATCACGCTTTGCTCAGGATGCTGCGTCCGCGACAATACCCACATATAATTGCGCCGCGGCTCACCGACCAGAACGGTCTGATAGTCATCATCAATTTTCAAAATCCAATAATCCCCCCGCGCCACAGGCAGCCAGCGCACAGCTTCAGGCAAAAAACTCACTTTCAGCTTGCTGTTAAAAGGCGGGTTTTGTACAAATGCTTCGCCAATCGACTGCATCAGTTTGCCGTCTTGGGTATAACAGCGGTTATCTACAGTGACATTGCCGTTTTCGTTCAAGGTATAAGTAGCCGAGACATTGCTTCCGCATTTATTTTGAAAGTACATGGGCTTGCGCGCAATTTCGTACCACACCCCCAAATAGCGGTCTAATTCAATCTTATCCACTACAGCTAAGGGCTTGCTTTGCGCATAAGCCATGGTTGCCATGCCTAAGCCCACTAAAATAGCCCCGCCTACCGCAATTTTAGCTAAGGTAAAGCCAGCTTTCGGAATATTTTTTTTCATCATTATGAATACCTTTACTGTCAAACTTTGCTTTTTTAACAAGCAGATTTCTTAAAAGATACTGCTTTAAAAGCATCCTAACTGTCTATGTTCTGTAATGATTTTCAATAAGTTTTACATCTTCCGCTGGCTTTTCTGCAACTTTAGCTTATTGAAGCATTTGCGCTTTTAAACGCAAAATTTCATCCCGCAGGCGTGCGGCCTGCTCAAACTGCAAGTCTTTTGACGCTTTCAGCATTTCTTTTTCAAGCTTGCCGAGATGTTTCGAAAACAGCTTCGGATCAGACAGCAAATGCTGTTCATCCGCGCTCAGCGCCTTGCTTTGATCGCTGATACCGGCTTCAATTTCATCATCATTCAGTACTTCGCCATCATCCAAATCTTTCGCGACTTGACGCACGGCGCTGCGCGGCACAATGCCATGCAATTCATTAAACTCCAGCTGCTTATTACGGCGGCGGTCTGTTTCATCAATGGCTTTTTGCATGGAGTCCGTAATACGGTCTGCGTACAAAATCGCTTTGCCGTTTAAATTACGCGCTGCCCGGCCAATTGTCTGAATCAGTGACCGCTCTGACCGCAAAAAGCCTTCCTTGTCTGCATCCAAGATCGCAACCAAAGACACCTCTGGCATGTCTAGGCCTTCGCGCAGCAAGTTAATGCCGATCAATGCATCATGAACGCCTGAACGCAGTTCATGAATAATTTTAGTCCGTTCTACGGTATCAATGTCAGAATGCAGATAAGCCACTTTCACACCATATTCTTTTAAATATGAGGTCAGGTCTTCCGCCATGCGCTTGGTGAGCGTCGTCACCAGCACCCGCTCATTCAATTCTTTCCGGTTGTTAATTTCCGACAGCACATCATCGACCTGTGTCAGGACTGGGCGGATTTCAATTTCAGGATCGACCAAGCCTGTTGGGCGCACCACCTGTTCAACAATCTGTTCAGATTTTTCCAATTCGTATTTGGCAGGCGTCGCACTGACATAAATAGTCGAAGGAACAATGCGCTCCCATTCTTCAAATTTCATCGGGCGGTTGTCCAGCGCGCTAGGCAGGCGGAAACCGTAATTCACCAGATTCTCTTTACGCGAACGGTCGCCTTTATACATTGCGCCAATTTGCGGAACTGTGACATGCGATTCATCAATAATCAGCAAGGCATCATCCGGCACATAATCAAATAAAGTCGGCGGCGCTTCCCCAGCAGGACGGCCGGAAAGATGGCGTGAATAGTTTTCAATGCCGTTGGTATAGCCCAGCTGCTGCATCATTTCTAAATCATAGCGGGTGCGCTGTTCAATCCGCTGCGCTTCCAGCAGTTTGTCATTGGCGCGGAAAAAGCCTAAACGGTCTTTCAGTTCATCCCGAATGGTGTCTATGGCACGGGTCAAATTATCTTTAGGCGTCACATAATGGCTTTTAGGATAGATGGTCACCCGCGGCACTTTACGGATCATTTTGCCCGTTAAGGGATCAAACCAGCGGATTGAATCCACTTCATCATCAAACAATTCAATGCGGATGGCATGCTGATCCGATTCAGCGGGGAAGATATCAATGATTTCGCCGCGGATGCGGTATGTGCCGCGCAAGAATTCCAGTTCATTGCGGCTGTATTGCATCTCGACGAGCCGGCGGATAATGTCATCACGGTTCAGCACATCGCCCTGCACAATATGCAGCAGCATGCTCATATAGGCATTCGGATCACCTAAGCCGTAAATTGCCGATACAGAAGCGATAATAATGGCATCGCGGCGTTCCAACAGGGCGCGGGTTGCTGACAAACGCATCTGATCGATGTGATCATTAATGGATGAGTCTTTTTCAATAAAGGTGTCTGAAGACGGCACATACGCTTCGGGCTGATAATAATCATAATAGCTGACGAAATATTCCACGGCATTGTTTGGAAAAAATGCCTTAAATTCGCCATACAGCTGGGCCGCCAGCGTCTTATTGTGTGCCATGACAATCGTGGGCCGCTGTGTCTGAGCAATCACATTAGCCATGGTATAGGTCTTGCCCGAACCCGTTACCCCCAGCAGCAGCTGATCGTGATATCCCTGTTCTATACCGCGCACCAGCTTTTCAATCGCCTGCGGCTGATCGCCTGCGGGCTGATAATGGGTGACTAATTCGAAAGGTTGATGCTCACTCATAAAACGTATGGTCCAATGCGCTGCTGAAATTGACTGTTTCAATTATGAGGGCTAATTAAGATTACTCAAGAGTGAAATGCCGTCAGAACACTGCAAACGCTCTGATCGTTCCCATCACGGCGCCTAAAGCAAATGCGAGGCAGTTTGCATTCAGGCCAAATCGAAAAAACTTTGCAGAAACAGTTTCAGCGGCTCATGGAATAAATGCCCTCCGGTTCATCAAACCCCAATTGATCTCATCATTTTTCATAAATGAAGCATGCTTTTTCCTTGACCCGATACGCGTTCAAAGGCAACATGAAACCAAAGGATTATGACAGCAGCGCAGCCTATGACTTATCATTATCATGACGAGAGCATCGTTAAAAGCTTACCTGAAGATACAATTTTTGTATTCGGCAGCAACATGGCAGGCACACATGCAGGAGGCGCTGCAAAAACTGCGCTGCTGCATTTTGGCGCAATGAAAGGCGTTGGACGCGGCTGGGCAGGCCAAAGCTTTGCGATTCCCACCATGAATGAGCATTTGCAGCAAATGCCGCTGTCGCAAATTCAGCACTATATTGATGACTTTAAAATCTATACCAAGAATCATCCTAAATCTAAATATTTTATTACCTCTGTGGGCTGCGGTGTTGCTGGCTATAAAGTTGAAGAAATTGCTCCAATGTTTAAAGGTATTTCCCATAATGTTATTTTTCCAGTGTCCTTCCGCCCCTTTGTCGAAAAAGCCCTGCCCAAGCTGACACAGCATTTTTTACAGGCCATTTTCTCGGACAGTGTAATTTTTGCAGCGAATGCTGAAGAAACGGTTGATACGCTGGATTTAACCGAGAATGAAAAAAGCGCAGCAAAAATCATCCTCAATACGCAAATTTACCCGACTGACAGCAATGGCCGCGACCGTACTTTTGAAATACAGGATATTATGCATGTGCTGCAAGGCAAAGTATTTGAGTTCGAGCATTCAGCAGAAGACGCCCTGATGTTTGGCGGTGCCATTCTGGCATTGCTTGAACTCTACAATATCAATGAAAAGGATTTTGCCGATGTTTGGTTAGGACAGCGGGAAATCAGCCCGCCTAGAGCAGCCAATAGATCGAAAAAATAATCTTCAAGTTCTACTATTTTTTCATTTAAGGCCAAATCCGTGCGGATTGGCTTTTTTTTATAAATTTATATTCTATTTTTTAATTTTTTCAGTTACTTTTTGAGACATAAATCACAGTAAACAAACAATATCTTAATTGTACAATGACGAAACCGCTCCTAACAGGCCGAGACATGATACCTCATAATAATTCTATATTTCATATATCCCCGATCCCGTTATGGCTTGAAGATTTTAGCGAAATAAAACAGCAATTGGATCTGTGGCGAAAACAAGGGATTGAGGACTTACGTCAATATTTATTAAACAACACCGCAAAAGTCGCAGAAAGCGCCAGTAAAATTAAAATACTGCAGGTCAATACCCGCACTTTGGAACTATACGAAGCCGAACACCTTGAGCATTTATGTGAAAATTTACCGACCATTTTCCAGCAGGATATGCTTCAAACGCATATCGAAGAGCTGGTGCAGCTGTGGGAAGGCAAAACCCATTTCATCAATACTTCTGTAAATTATACGATTTCAGGCAGCCGTTTAGATATCCAGCTGCGCTGTACCATTTTGCCGGGATATGAGCATGACTGGTCAAAAGTCCTAATCAGCACAGAAAATATTACGCCTTATCAAAATGCCCGCCGGCAGGAAGAAAAAAACCGCCAAATTGCCGAGGCGCGCTTCAATTATTCCCCAACCTCACTATGGGTCGAAGATTTCAGCCTAGTAAAGGCCAAACTGGATTATTTGCGCTCCATCGGCATCGAAGACTTCTCTACTTTTTTAGATGTCCACCCAGATTTTGTGCAGCAGTGCATTAAAGAAATCATCATTGTGGATGTGAATCAGGCAACATTAACCCTGTTTGGCGCCCCAGACAAAAATACACTGCTGAAAAATATTCATAAAGTCTTCAGTCAGGAAATGAATCATACTTTCCGTAAACAGCTGCAGGATTTATGGGAAGGGAAAATTCATCATCAGCATGAAGCGGTCAATTATGCGCTGGACGGCAGCATCCGCCATGTCATTCTGCAATTTACCGTTTTTCCAGGCTATGAAGAAACTTGGAGCACCGTTCAAGTTGCATTGATTGACATTACTGCACGTAAAAAAGCGGAAAACTATTTAGAATATTTAGGCAAGCACGATGTCTTAACCAAATTGTATAACCGCACCTTTTATACCGAAGAAATTAACCGTCTGGAGCGCAGCATTCAGCGCCCTGTCTCCTGTATTTTCATTGACTTAAATGGATTAAAGGACATTAATGACAACTACGGCCATGATGCCGGCGATGAACAGCTGCGGCGAATTGGCAATCTGCTGAATCAGCTGATTCAGCATACGCAATATTCTGCGTCACGCATTGGCGGTGATGAATTTGTCGTCCTGCTTCCCAATGCTGATGAGGCTTCACTGCAAACCAGTCTAAACAGCCTTCAGGAACTCATGCATGTCGACAATCAGTATCATTCATTACACCCCATGAGCCTGTCTATTGGTTCTGCCAGCACACTGCCGAATGAACGCATTGAGGATTTACTGAAACGTGCCGATGCGCTGATGTATGAACAAAAGAAAAAATACTATGCCTGCTAGCGCGCTATTCTTCGAATAAAGCATAAAAAAAACCTGCATTTCTGCAGGTTTTTTATTAACGCTTGCCCATAGATCGGCGCGTACCGCGAGGCGGCATCCAAGTCCGGTCCGCATAGTTTTCCGGCTTTGGTCGGACTTGATTATGCACGGAATCTTGCTGCGCCTGCTCAGCTGAAACAACCGGAAACGGAAGTTTCACAGTAGCTTTTTTCTTGGGAGAATTTGGGGTGCTCATGTGATTTACTCAATTCATTCTGCCCATATTGTACAAAAAACTCAGGCTTTGGGGAAATCCATTGCTTAGAGGCTTCCAAAAATGCGCAAAGACTGTAAGAAGCATTGGCACTGCTCAGATTGAAAAATTTCAGTTTTATTCATGGCTCAGCTGTAAATGGATTGATCAGTTCATTGATTTGATCGCTTAATCCTCAAATGATATTCCGCTTTTAAATACGGCCGTATAAAATTTCTGAATAAAAATTAAGGCATACATTATTTCAAATACAGCCACTTATAACACTTTAATAAAACAAAAAATGGAGTTCCCTAAATGCATCAATCAGCATTCTTATGTATTGCCGCAAGTTTCGCGTCTATTTCTGCCACGGCTCAAGCCGCAGATTTTTCAAAATATTTCAGCATGGAAGCCAAAGGCTTTAAGCGCTTTTCCGTTTCAGCTGGCGCTTTGCATGTCATGCCGCAAGGCAAAGCGCAGCCATTTACTGTGCAAACGGCTGTCCCGGACGGCACTGTAGCCAAAAACGGCGCAATTAAAGTTGATACGGTACTCAACAACCTGAATAAAAATGTTGATCAGGCTGGTTTAGCCGCGGCCCTGAAAAGTTTAGGCTATTTAACCGGAGGCACCTTGCCTGCAAACTTAAGCGGCAGCTCAAAAATTAGTGGACTGCAAAGCTGGGACAATCCAGGCACGGGACTTGAAGCGGATGATGTCACGACCCTTGGCCTGATGACCAGCTACTTTTTTACCGATAATGTGTCTATTGAAATGAAAGCCGGCATTCCGCCTAAAGTGGACTTGCAAGGCCAAGGGAAAATTTATGCGCCATTTGCAGCCATTGCAACGCCAGAACTTCTGGGCCTGCCATTAAAGTTCATGAATATTGATCTTCAAAACAATATCTTCATCACAGACCTGGGCGCTTATGGGCCAGCAGCGTCCGCCCGCGCTTGGACACCTGCTTTTGAGTTCCAGTATCACTTTGGCAAAACCGGCATCAATAAATTCCGTCCTTATGTCGGCGCAGGCATGATGTATGCCTATTTTAATGAGCTTGAAATCAATCCGCGCACTGAGCAGGATTTAATTGCAGCCGGCCATATGATTGCCAATATCAAACAAGGGCAAGCTGGCGCATCACTTGAAAGAAAAACCAGCAGCGCCAATCCGCAAGTCGATTTAGAAGCGACCGATGCATTTGCGCCCATCGTGACCGCTGGCTTTACCTACGACTTCAATGATAAATGGTTTGTAGCGGCATCCATCAGCTATGCACAGCTTAAAAATGAAACCACCATCACGGTCACTGATGCAAAATTGGGAGAGCTGATCCGCTCCAAAGCAGACATTGAAATAAACCCATTGATGATCTACGCAGGTGTCGGAATCCGATTTTAATTTTAAATAAGTTGACTAAAAGCAGGCACTTAAGGCCTGCTTTTCATAACTTTTTATAATGTTTTTTTACATAATTACTAAAATAAAGTCATCATTCTTAAACAAATCGCATTACTTTTAACATGAAACCTACCGGTATATCCGATTTCAATAACATTCATTCCCGTTTTTCATTCGCATAATTGGCCTGCTAAAAAAAATTCCAATAGCTGTTTTGGACATGGAGTCCTTTGAATGAAAAAAACTTTACTGTGCATGGCAACGTCCATGCTTGCCGTACCAATGATCAGCCATGCTGACTCACCCTATTTCAGCCTGCATGATGGCGATGGCTTCAAGCGCTTCTCCGTCTCTGTCGGCGCTTTGCATGTCATGCCGCAAGGCAAAGCGCAGCCGTTTAAGGTCAATACATCCGTAAAAAATGGTGAAAAAGCGGCCGTTGGAGATATTTCTATTGATGCGGTAAAAGCCAATCTAGATCCTGAGATGAGTCCCAATATTTCAACTTGGTTTGTTGGCGTTTTAGATAAGTTAGGCTCTGACACGCTGCCTGCAGCGTTAAGCGGCACAGCAGAAATTAATGGACTTGAAAGCTGGGACAATCAAGGAACGGGCTTAGAAGCAGACGATGTTACAACTCTTGGCATCATGACCAACTACTTTTTCACAGACCATGTATCCTTTGAGATGAAAGCCGGCATACCGCCTAAAGTGGACTTGATGGGCAAAGGCAAAATTTATGCCCCGTTTGCAGCCATTGCTACACCGGAACTGGGAATTATAGATTTACCGCAAATTGCAATGAAAAACAGTCTACTGATTACTGACTTAGAAGCCTATGGCCCTGCCGCCTCTGCCCGCGCATGGACTCCCGCAGCAGAGTTCCAATACCATTTTGGCAAAACCGGCATCAATAAATTCCGCCCTTATGTCGGATTGGGCATGATGTATGCCTATTTCAATGAAGTGGAAATCAACCCGCGCACTGAGCAGGATTTAATTGCAGCTGGCCATATGATTGCCAATATTAAAGACGGTAAAGCTGGAGCGGCCTTAGACGGCAAGCCAAGCAACGCCAATACAAAAGTCGATGTAGACGCTTCAGATGCTTTTGCACCGATCGCAACCCTTGGCTTTACCTACGACTTTAATGATAAATGGTTTGCTGTCGGGTCTGTGTCCTATGCACATTTATCCGGCGATACCACCATTACTGTTTCGGACGATACGCATGGTGAGCTGATCCGCTCCAAAGCAGATATCGAAATCAATCCGATTCTTGCCTATGCAGGCGTTGGCATGCGCTTCTAAAAATACACGAACATTCATCTAAAAGACGGTTTTCGCCGTCTTTTTTGTTGCCCTTTTACATAACTAAAGTTTATTACTTGGTGAAAATTAATTGATCGTATTCATGTAATGAATCGAATAATATAGGCATACTGCACCGCATACAGAAAGCCAAATGACTGACACGCAATTTTCAAAGCCTCTCATTTATATGCTGATCGGCAGCGCCATTATTTTGGCGCTATCACTGGGTATACGGCATGGCTTTGGCCTGTATCTGGTACCCATGAGTGATGAGTTTGGCTGGGGACATAATGTATTCAGTTTAGCGATTGCAATGCAGAACCTCATCTGGGGTGCCGTACAGCCCATTACAGGCGCATTT
This sequence comes from Acinetobacter bouvetii DSM 14964 = CIP 107468, assembly GCF_000368865.1. GTDB lineage: Bacteria > Pseudomonadota > Gammaproteobacteria > Pseudomonadales > Moraxellaceae > Acinetobacter > Acinetobacter bouvetii. Next base: position 609,322 of record NZ_KB849726.1, on the reverse strand, counting down.
GCAGACAAATACGGTAGTAAAATAGTTGTTGCTGTCGGCGGGCTGCTGTACGCCTTAGGCCTGCTGATGATGGCGTTCAGCTCTACAGGGCTGATGCTGAATTTAAGCGCCGGCTTAATATTAGGCCTTGCGCTTTCCGCAACCTCATTTCCAGTTTTACTGTCCGCAGTTGGCCGTGCCGCGCATCCGGAAAAACGTAGTTTAGCGATGGGGATTGCCAGCGCTGCAGGATCGTTTGGGCAATTCATTATGCTGCCATCTACCCTGCTGCTGCTGCAAAATATTGGCTGGTCAGCCGCTTTAATGGTCAGCGCTATTTTGGCTGCGCTGATCATTCCCTTGGCATGGATGCTGAAAGCGCCGATGTATAGCGCGCCCTCTGCACAGTCCTTAGAAAATAAGCCCAGTTTAGGCTTTAAAGATATTTTAATCATTGCCAAAAATCACAAACCTTTCTGGTTCTTGGCCTTAGGTTTCTTAGTCTGCGGCTTTCAAGTGGTCTTCATTGGCATCCATTTGCCTGGTTATCTGATAGATCATGGCTTCAGCGCAGCAACGGGAACCATTTTCCTTGCATTAGTAGGACTTTTTAATATTTTTGGCACATACGGTGCGGGCTGGCTGGGCGGAAAATTTTCTAAGCCGCATTTGCTGATGTGGCTGTATGGATTGCGCGGCATCGCCATCATCGCCTTTTTGATGCTGCCGCTAAGTGCATGGACAATCTATGCCTTTGGCGCCATTATGGGACTCTTATGGCTCTCTACCGTGCCCTTAACCAATGGCATTGTGGCAAACATGTTTGGCGTGAAATACCTGTCCATGCTCAGCGGCATTGTATTTTTTACTCACCAGGTCGGTTCATTCTTTGGCGGCTGGCTCGGCGGCTTGAACCATGATATGACAGGCAACTATAATATGGTTTGGGCGCTTTCACTGGTATTGAGCATCTTAGGGGTGCTGATGCATTTCTTTGTCACAGAGGAGCATGTCATACATGACTGATTCAATGCTTGGATTAAAACTCACCATTCTTGCAATAGCCGTGGCTTTTTTGGCGCTGGCTATTGCGCTCTGGATGAAAACGCCTCAACTGTTTGAATATTTCAATCATGCTTTTTGCGCGCATTAACAATGCCAGTCTAAAACGCATCAATTGGCGTTACTGGCTTTTATCCGCACAAAGACAGCGTGAACAGTGTCAAAAAATTGACATTTTCCAGCAGTTTTCCTGCTGAGATTTTCCAAAATAACTAAAAGCCAATAAATCAGCAATTTAATCTATTTTCTTTATTTATTCATAAGTTTAGCAATTCTTATGATTTCTCTTGCGCATGCATCTTTCTTAAATTCAGTGCATGCAAAATACTTTAGAGAAATAACAATGACGGCTTTAACCCAACTTTCACAAGCGATACATGATGCGCCCCGCTGGCATCAGGAAGATCAGTTTCAAAACCCGCAAGAAATCAAAATTGTCCCTTTAGCTGGAGAAGCCTTAGGCGCAGCTGTTTTTGGACTGGATGCAAAAAAAGCGCAATCTGGAGAAACCATTCTGCGCCTGAAACAGGCGCTGGCTGAACATTTAATTTTAATTTTCAAGCAGCAAAGCATAGATGATTTTCAGTATTTAGCCTTTGCCAGCTATTTTGGCTCTATTTTCCGCCCCAGTTCTGACACCCCGGTATTAGCCACCCAAAGCGATACTGGCACACCGCCAGACGTGGTGCCTGTATCCAACGCAGTGGGCCAAGGCGATTATACAGGCTATGGTGAACTCGCACCGCATGCCGACCATCAATGGACCCCCCTGCCTTCTTTTGGTTCTCTGCTCTACGCGATTGAACTGCCTAAAGACGGCGGTCAGACCTCTTGGTACAATACAATTAAAGCCTATGATGCCTTAGATGATGAAACGAAACAGCATTTGGACACGCTGCAGCTGATTACCTACAATCCTTTTGTACGCTTCCAAAGCAATAAAGGCGCGCCCAAAGATGGCGGTTACGGCACATTTCCTAAATACCGTTTTAAAGACCAGCCTGTTATTGGCCATGCTTATCCTCACCCGCTGGTGCGCACACATCCTGAAAGCGGCCGCAAAGCACTGTGGCTGAATACACATAATGAAGTCGAATTGGTCAATTATGACGATCAGGCTGGAAGTGAATTGATTGCCAAACTGCGCGACCATATTTTAAAACCTGAATTTCATTATGAACATCATTGGGAACAAGGCGATATTGTGTTTTGGGACAACCAAGCCACTTTACACTCGCGCCGCCCTTTCCCTGCCGATCAGCGCCGTTTGCTTAAGCGCATCAGTCTTGCAGGCGGGCGCCCATACTAAAATTGTTTAAGTTCTTTATCCAGCCTAGACACTAATACAGCAAACCGTCCGCTAAGAAGACCGCAAACACGCATCTTCTAATAGCGGACATTTTTACTTGAGACTTGCATGTTGATGCCGTATAACCGCCATTGTGTTAAATAGGAAAAATTGGTGAATAGATTTTTATATTATTTATAGGGGGGATTACCGAACCACAATGTATATGATGATGCAAATGCAATTGGATTTCCGGTATTTAAATTTGATACAGATAAAAAAGCAATTATTGAAATTAAGCAACTTGCATTAGAGTTTTCAGGTGATTTTTAGCCGCCCTCAAAGGTTTAACTAAATCAGCTCAAGAATCTAAATCAGCAGATCAAAAAATTGAGGATTTTATTCACGGCTCTGCCAAACGTATAAAAAGCTTAGAATTCTGCCAACAAGAATATCGTCAATTTACCCTTCGCTATCTGAGTAAATAAATCCAGAAATTAATGATTTACCAATATATACTAAAATGAAAAAAGCAAAGCGCTCAATCATCTTGAACGCCGCTTTGCATCACAGGATTTAGATTAACCTGTATGAACGGAAGTTAAATAAGTTATGTAATTTACATAATGATATATTTATCTAAACCTAATGATCCATCATTATTATTTAATCAAGGTGATTAAAGTAGTGAAACATTGATTAAATACAACTGCCGCTTAAAAATCTTACTTCCCAAATAATTGTTTCGTTGCTTTAGGCTCTACTGCGCTGCGCTTGTTTTTGCCGTCAAAATAGCGATCAACATGACAAAGTTTCGTTTTGCTGTCACAGAACACACCATTGGCAAACGTAAACGCAGAAGTATCAAATTCACCTTGAGAAAAAACCTTCTTAGCCTGACGTTTTCCAAGATATTTTTCAGTTAGTTTTTTTGAAACGCCTGTCTTATCGGCACAAATATATTTGTCGCACAGCACACCAGCAGCCGGATTTTTTAATACCTGTGTTGTTTTCGCAAAACTTACTGTACTAAAAATAAAAAGAGGGACAATTAAAGCAAGGGAAACTATTTTCATGAGATCAACACACTAAAATTTAAAAGATATTCAGCTCATATTACTGCAGTTTAAACTTCAAATATCGAAAACAAAAAAATATTTCTTCTAAATATAAAATTTTTTACATAAATTATATTATTGTTAACTTTAAGACAAATAAAAACTCATTTTTATCCAATTAATTTCTTAACAATCACGATTAAGTCAATAAGAACCGAGCAAGTGACTAAGCTTTATTAAAATTTCGCCCCATTTTTTAATGATGGCAAACTGTTTTTAAATTCTAAACGAGATTATAAGGGTTACTCATTCAGTTTCAGCTTTCTTGTCTGAATTTATATAGCGAGGCTTAAGATTATTTGTACCGTATGCGGATTATTTTTGGTGTAGATAACTTCAACAATCATCATCTCCAATGGTTAATGAACTAAATAAAGCAAGTTCATTAAACCTGCAAAAGGATAACCCCATCACGGGATGGGGTTATCCTTTATTTTAATTTAGAGAATTAACTGAAACACTTACTCTTTAATTAAAATCTGAAACTATATAAGCTTTACCAGCTAATATTCACACGCCGATTTGGTGTTAAGCACGGTACCATATCCGCCCGTACAGTTACTGCACAGCTTTGATATTCTTCAGTTACGCCCTTTGCTTCAATACGAATACGTTCAGAGGGTATACCGGATTTAACCAAATAATCAGCAACCGTTGAGGCGCGTTTTTGTGACAGTTTCTGGTTATAGCCCACATTACCTAAACGGTCAGTAAAACCCGTAATGACCACAGGATCTTGAGATGCTGCAGCTTTAATATTTGCAGCTATCCCATCCAGAATTTGAGAACCTCCGATAATGGCTTGCTCATCAAAACGGTCAAAGTTAAAAAGGACATTAGCATTTCGCTGTGAAACTGCCTCATCAATAACTGGAGCCTCAGGAACAGGCGTTATATTTTCCGAACGCAGCATAAGCTCTTCACACGCTTCACCTTTCCAGCTTAAACGTTCAGATAAGCTTTTTTTGTCAAAATCGATACGCAATTGGCAGCGCTTATACTCTTGTGTGTTCGGCTTGCGGATATCCAAAACATAATTCCATTTTTTAACAAAGAAAACACCTTCACTAAAATGCGGATTTCCTAAAATATGGCGGAATTGTTCCTTGGTCAAACCAGTGCTTAAACGTGCTACATCAGCATACTCATAACGCTGAACTTGTTCCAAATAACTATTTTCAATTTTTGGAAAGACCACTTCTTGCTGGGTTTGTACGGGTTCAATCTCAGCATAAATTGACATTGTGGTTACAAGCAATACACCACCGATGATGCTTTTAACAATTTTTTTCATAAGTCATTGAATCTCTAAAGTTAAATATGTAAGGAAGACTGAAACCAGCCTTCCTTAGTTTTCATCGATTGCGTATTAATCAATTACACCGCTGATACCGATACGGAAACTTGGATCGCCTTCAGAAGCAGCAGCAATACCGCCGGTTAATGACCAACGTCCATTATCCGCAGTTTTTCTTAAAGTCACACCGACTGCATTTTCACCAGCATGATGTGCTGCAGCCGCTGCATAGGTCCATTTGCCAGCAACATAAGGTGCTGTTTCTAATGCCATTGCAGCTGCAATACCCGCATTAGCACGTCTTTCTACACCATCAATGCGCTCATTGGCACTATAAAATGCTTGCTCTAGCTGATCGCCAAGATTGGTAATTTTTTGATCAAGCTGATTATCGCGGTTATCCAATGCACTTAAAGCATCGCCCACATTATTATGAGACCCTCCACCGACGTTATAAGTCGGACCGGTATTGGTTTCATAGTTTGCGCCACCACCTAAATGATTATAAATATTAGTATTGCTTGTATGAAGTTGAGATCCATTGATGGCATCTTTGGAGTCTTTGCTAATAGCCCCATCAGCAACACCGCTGACCTTGTGATTACCCGCATTGATGCCTGAATCCTTGTCGATCACCACATCACCAACCGTGACCTTATTCGAATTCACAGTGTCAAAATTGACATCTTTTTTGGTCGCAACATTATAGTTGGTACTGCCATCTTTATTGGTGGTCTGACTCACTACGATGTTTTCGCCTTCTGAAACAGTGGTTTTGGCTTTAGTCACATTGCTATTTACGTTGTTAATCGCTTCATGCAACTGACCGCCGTTGACTGCATCTTTTGAGCCTTTGGCAATTTCACCATCTTCAACACCGGTTACTTTCTTGCCGCCAGCATCGATACCATTTTTGGTCACACTCGGGCCGCCTGCGATGGTCAAGCCATTATCATCAACGGTGGTATCACCGGTTTTAATGCTGCCATCTTTACCTAGATTAAGATCTTTCGCTAAATCGACCTTAATTTGATTGCCATTTTTGCTCACCTGAATGTTGCCATCCGTATTTGCAAAATCAACCGTGTCACCAGGTTTCACAGTACTTTGGTCTTGACCATTTGCAGTTAAGTTCCAACCTTTGTTGGCGTTATTCGCCACATTATTGATTGAATCAATTGCATCGTGAATGGTGTTTTTACCCGTATTGCCGATATTCGATGTCGTCAGGCTGCTATCTTTATTGATAACCGTTCCACCGCCGATACTGTTATAAATGCTATTAGCAACAGCATGCAGCTGGCTGCCATTGATGGCATCTTTCGAAGACGCGCTGATATCGCCATTCGCCACATTGGTGATTTTCTTTTTGCCCGCATCAATGCCCTGAGCCGTAATGCTTGGACCGTCTTT
>NZ_KB849726.1:601984-602565 GCF_000368865.1 Acinetobacter bouvetii DSM 14964 = CIP 107468 | reverse complement strand
TGCAGCTGGCTGCCATTGATGGCGTCTTTCGAAGCAGCATTAACATCGCCATCCGCAACATTGGTGATTTTCTTCTTGCCTGCATCAATGCCTTGAGCCGTAATGCTTGGACCGTCTTTGATGCTGAGGCCGGCATTGTTAATCAGCGTATCGCCCAGTGCAACTGAGTCGAACTTAACATCTTTCTTCGTCGCAACGGTCAGGTTATTCGCTTCACGCTTGATCTCAATGTTTTCACCATCCAAGAATTGAACAGTATCTGAGGCTTTTACTGCACTCGCAGCATCACCATTCGCCTGGATTTTCCAAGTCTGGTTTTGCAGGTTGGCAATATCACCCGTATTGGCCGTAATTTGCTCACCCTGTTTAGTCACAGTTTGGGTCAAATTAGTCACATTTTGATTGGTGCTGTTCAATTGGCTGCCATTGATGGCGTCTTTCGAAGACGCATTGATATCGCCATCCGCCACATTGGTGATTTTCTTCTTGCCCGCATCAATGCCCTGAGCCGTAATGCTTGGACCGTCTTTGATGCTGAGGCCGGCATTGTTAATCAGCGTATCGCCCAGTGCAACTGAGTC
>NZ_KB849726.1:582123-601279 GCF_000368865.1 Acinetobacter bouvetii DSM 14964 = CIP 107468 | reverse complement strand
CTGTTTAATTGGCTGCCATTGATGGCGTCTTTCGAAGACGCGCTGATATCGCCATCCGCCACATTGGTGATTTTCTTTTTGCCCGCATCAATGCCCTGAACCGTAATGCTTGGACCGTCTTTAATGTTGAGGCCGGCATTGTTAATCAGCGTATCGCCCAGCTTCACAGAATCAAAGCTGACGTCTTTCTTCGTGGCAACTTTATATTCTTTGCTGCCGTCTGCATTGGTGACATCGGCAACCGTGATGTTGTCGCCTTCCACAACGCTAGTTTTCGTACCAGCTCCAGCATTTTTTTCAATTGCTTCTGCGATAGACGCATAGTCATTACCAGCGACATTAAATGGCCCAGTTAACTTGCCATTATCACCGACAGTAACGCCGCCGCCAATAATATCTGCAGCGCTATTTGCAACATTACCCAAGACCACATTGGTTCTGTAAAGTTGGCTGCCATTAATACCATCGGTGCTTGCAGCACTGATTTGACCAGCTGCAACATTTTTAAGCTGACGCTCAGCTCCGGCAGATCCTAAAGAAACTTGATCGCCCGCTTGACTTGCAGCGCCAGCAAATGAACCAAATTTTATGCCATCAATCGTTGCTTCTGTTTCTTTTGTTGCATCGGTATCGGTATTTGATTTTGAACCAATTGCGACAGCATTCGTTTTTGTTACTTTAGAGGCATTACCAATAGCAATACCATTGCTTTTTTCTACTCTTGAACCAAAACCTAAAGCTGTTGATTCTTTTGCATTGGCAGCAATCGAAGAGTTTGAGCCCAAGGCTAAACTTTTTTCAGCGCCGCCTTCAACAGATGCCTTACGGCCAATCGCGACAGTATCTCCAGTATTATCACCAATTTTAGAAGCAATACCGATTGCAACACCACCGTCAGAATTGCCTGAATTGGCTTTTGCACCAATTGCAACTGATGCATTATCCACATCTGTTTGCGCTTGATCTGCAATTGCCCCTGTGCCAATAGCAACACTGTGCGCCCACGCCCAAGTGTCATTACCAATGGCAACACCGCCTTTGTCATCGCCACTATTTGCATTTGCATTACGGCCAATTGCAATACCATCATTGATGACACGTGAATTTTCCCCTAAGGCAATCCCACCCACAGTTCCTGTTCCGCCTGAAACACTGGCAGAACAGCCTATTGCAATAGATTTTGGCAAACTGGTACTGGCTGTGCCGCAATTTGGGTCTGAAATAGCAATAGATCCAGAATTCGATGCGCCATCATTGCCACTGCCTATTTTCACCGCATAAAGTTGTGGTGAAAGCGCAAGTAAAGCTGAAGCTAATAGACTTAAATTAATCGTTTTTTTTGTTTTCACTATTGTTAATTCAGTACTAGAGCTTGCAACCGCTTTGCTGCGAGATGAAGAATGGCCTTTCGCTGTTGCTAGTTCAGAAACAGCAACCCATGCACCCACTGAAGCATTCCAAATGACTTTATAAATTTTATTCACGTTAACCCTATAAAAGTGACACAGTTCTCATTATCAAATAATAAAGAGACAATATATGCAGAAGATCGGCATTATATTCATTTTTTATAATTTATCTATACTTAAGCTATGTTTTTTTCATTTTTTTTGAAGAAAAACTAACTAATCTTTGGCGACATCGAGTGAAATCTCAAATATCTATGTCGTCACTCTGAGAGTTAAGCTTCATTCTATTTTTTATTTTAAGCGTAATAAAATCTTATAATTAGAGATAATTTCATAGGTAAAGTTAGATTCAGTTTTCCTAAAACCAATAAAATACACGATATATAAATTCATTTAATAATATTAAAAATCAATAATTTAATAACATAAATAATGTTTTTTTCTACTCAGGAAAGCTTTTTAGATAAATTATTATTTTTCACAAGCAAGGGTTAATCAATGTTCCATAGTTTTGATAAAATTTACTTAATAATATGCTCTCTGTTGCCGTCAAAACTCCACTTTCTTCCATCCATAAAAAAACCCGCAAGCAATCACTCACGGGTTCTGTATTTAAAATTTAAAAATCTTAAAATAAACGGTTCATACCATTTAATGTAGCTACACGGTACGCTTCCGCCATGGTTGGGTAGTTGAACGTGGTTTCCACAAAATACTTAATGGTATTGTTTGGACTGTTCATCACCGCCTGACCAATGTGGATAATTTCGGCTGCGTTATTGCCAAAGCAATGCACACCCAGCACTTCCAAAGTGTCACGGTGGAACAGAATTTTCAATTCACCGACGGTATCGCCGGTGATTTGCGCACGCGCTAAGTAACGGAAGGACGCCTGACCAACTTCATACGGAATTTTTTCTTCAGTCAATTGCTGTTCATTCTTACCAATTGATGAAATTTCCGGAATGGTATAAATACCTGTCGGAATATCGGTTACTGGCGCCACATCTTTTTCACCGCTCATGTTCGCGCCCGCACAGCGGCCTTGGTCATAGGCGGCTGAAGCCAGTGATGGCCAGCCAATCACGTCACCTGCTGCGTAGATATTTTCGACTTCAGTCTGATATTTCTCATTCACCGTTAATTGGCCTCGGCTGTTTGGCTTCAGGCCAATATTCTCTAAGCCTAAACCATCGGTATTGCCTGAACGGCCGTTACACCACAAAATGGCGTCCGCTTTAATTTTCTTGCCGCTTTGCGTATGCAAGACAACATGATCATCAAAGGTCTCAAGGAAATCAATTTGTTCATTATGGCGAATCAATACCCCTTGCTCACGCAAGTGATAAGACAAGGCATCTGAAATTTCATCATCCAAATAGCTCAGCAGTTTATGCTGGGTATTGATCAAATCCACCTTGTGGTCTAAACCAATAAAAATAGAGGCATATTCACAGCCAATCACGCCAGCGCCATAAATAATGATTTTCTTGATTGAAAAATCCAAATCTAGAATTTTGTCTGAATCAAATACACGCGGATGATTAAAATCAAGCGCTGACGGGCGGTATGGGCGTGAACCTGTTGCGATCACCAACTGCTGGAAACTTAAAGTTTCTGTAATGCCGTCTGCACTGAAAATTAAAACGGTGTTCTGATCTTGAATATATGCCCGGCCATGATAGATATCAATTTTATTGCGGTCATAAAAGCGTGAATGCGTATCCACTTGCAGCTGAATCACTTTATGCGCATTGCGGAGTACTTGCTTCATGGTGAACTGTTTCCATTCACCTACTTTTTGGAACATTGGATCACGCTGATAGCGGATAATGCTTGAAACAGTTTGACGCAATGCCTTGCTTGGAATTGTACCCACATGTGTACAGTTGCCGCCCAGCTGCTCACGCATATCCACAATGGCAACACGTTTGCCGGATTTCGCAAGCTTCATTGCGGCGCCTTCACCCGCAGGGCCTGAACCGAGAACTACCGCATCGTACTTAATGAAAGTCCCACTAACGATCTCTTTCTTACGTGGCATTCAACGCTCCTTCAAAAATTACTTATTGCTTATCTTGCGCATATTATGACGTAAATAGCGCCGCTTTGCTGTATTTAGCTCACATATATTGAATGATGACTACATTTAGTAAATGAATAGTATTTTCGCCCCATCATTTCGCATTTCCGCTATAATGAAGGCACTATATTTCTAGAATCTCTCCCCCGTCAAAACAGTGGAAAAGTTGAATATGTCTGAAAACCGTAAACCAGAACAGGGTGTCAAACTTCGCGGCGCTGAAAAAGTTGCCCGCATTCCTGTAAAAGTTGTTCCTACGGTTGAAGCGCCACGCAAACCGGACTGGATTCGGGTAAAAATGGCGGCGCCAGATGAGGTGCAGCGCATCAAAACGACTTTACGCGCGCAAAAGCTGCATACGGTATGTGAAGAAGCAGCTTGTCCAAACTTGCCTGAATGCTTCGGCGGAGGCACTGCGACCTTCATGATCATGGGTGACATCTGTACCCGCCGCTGCCCATTCTGCGACGTTGCCCACGGCCGTCCAAATGCGCTTGACCCAGATGAACCTCGCCATATGGCAGAAACCATTGCCAATCTTGGCTTAAAATACGCAGTGATTACCTCTGTAGACCGCGATGACCTTTTGGATGGCGGCGCGCAGCATTTTGTAGACTGCATTAAAGAAGCGCGTGATTTAAGCCCGAAAACCCTGCTTGAAATTTTGGTGCCGGATTTCCGCGGCCGCATGGACATCGCGCTGCGCATTATGACCGAGTGTCCGCCAGATGTGTTTAACCACAACATCGAAACTGTGCCGCGCTTGTATAAAGCGATGCGTCCGGGTTCTGACTATCAGCACTCGCTGAACTTGCTGAAAATGTTTAAAGAATACTGCCCAGATGTGCCGACAAAATGCGGCTTAATGGTCGGTATTGGTGAAACTGAAGAAGAAGTCATTGCGCTGCTGGACGATTTGAAAGCGCATGATGTTGACTATATTACGATTGGCCAATATCTGCAGCCGTCTAAAGAGCATGCGCCGATTGACCGTTTTGTTACTCCTGAAGAATTTGAACGCTATACAGCGCATGGCCAGAAATTAGGTTTCAAAAATATCTGGGCAGCGCCTATGGTGCGTTCAAGCTATTTTGCAGACCGCCAATACTACGGTGAGCCAGTTCCAGCGGTGCGCCGCAAAACTGATCCTGCAAAAAAAATTGCCGTGCAAACGATTGAAGCTTAATTTTCACTTGATGTGAACATCGAAGAAAAAAGCCCTTAAGACATTGAGGGCTTTTTTGTTTTCAGCATATTTAGAATCTAAGCGCGCTGCCAGAATTCTGTTTATAAATTACGTGATGTGACATTTCTTTGCGTGAATCCGGTTGTTTTGCGCCTACTTTTTAACCACCCTATAGTTAGACATATTCTTTGCCCTTTCATGATTTTAGGGCAACTTCACACTAACATGCGCAGGCGAAAGCAAAACCATATACCGTCAAACGGCATGAAGACCTCAAACCCAGAAGATCAAATCACCCTGCTGATGCCGTCTGCAATGAAATGCTGATTGAGCTGAGCCCTTGTCACTGGAGCCAATAATAATGCTATTTCTACTCAGTGCTGTACTCTTCATTTTTACGCTATGGGCTGTATTTTTCTTCGGACTGTCACGAAGTGCTGGCGCCCTTGTATTGATCGCAGCATCCATCGCAATGCCTTTGATCAGCCCATGGTCCCTAATTTTTGGCATACCGCTTATTTTGCTGAGCCTCATTGTGCTGATTGGACCGCTGCGCATGAATATCATAACCAAGCCAGCATATAAAACTTTAGCCAATGCCATGCCCAGCATGAGCAGCACCGAACGCGAAGCGCTGGATGCTGGCACCAGCTGGTGGGAAAAGGAATTATTTATGGGCGCGCCAGACTGGAAAAAGCTTGACGCCTACCCTTATCCGCAGCTCAGCACTGAAGAACAATCCTTTTTAGACCATGAAGTTGAGCAGCTCTGCGGCATGCTGAATGAATGGGATATTCATCACAAGCATAAAGATCTGCCGCCAGCGGCGTGGCAGTTCATTAAAGACAACGGCTTCCTTGGCCTCGTCATTCCTAAAGCATATGGCGGCCGTGAATTCAGTTCATTTGCGCAAAGCCGCGTCATGAGCAAAATCGCCTCCCGCTCTTTAACGGCAGCTGTCAGCTGCATGGTACCCAACTCTTTGGGACCCAGTGAGCTGCTTTTGCACTATGGGACCGATACGCAAAAAGACCGCTACCTACCTGGCCTGGCCAAAGGTCTTGAAATTCCCTGTTTTGGCCTAACCAATCCAGAAGCCGGCTCAGATGCGGGTGCGATTCCAGATACAGGTGTGGTCTGCTGGGGCAGTTTTGAAGGCGAGGAAACTTTAGGCCTGAACATGAATTTTTCCAAGCGCTGGATTACGCTTGCCCCAATTGCCACAGTCATTGGCCTTGCTTTTAAGCTTTATGACCCCGAAGGTTTGCTGGGAGATAAAAATAAAACCGAATACGGCATTACCTGCGCATTGCTTCCAGCCAGTCATGACGGTGTTATTACAGGGCCCCGCCATAATCCAGGCTCACCCTTTATGAATGGCACAATCGAAGGCAAAGACGTGTTTATTCCGCTGGATTGGATTATCGGCGGCATCAAAAATGCCGGAAAAGGCTGGCGCATGCTGATGGAATGCCTAGCGGTCGGCCGCGGCATTTCCTTGCCGGCGCTCTCTACCGCAGCCGGCGAAATGGCCTATTTAAATGTCGGCGCATTTGCGAAAGTCCGTCAGCAATTTAAAATTTCCGTTGGCGAATTTGAAGGCGTCCAAGAAGCATCCAGCGACATAGCCAGCGATGCCTACATGCTCGAAGCATTCCGCTACTTGGTGACTTGCGGCCTGAATCAAGGCGGAAAACCTGCTGTGATGACCGCGATGGCCAAATATTACGCCACTGAAACCATGCGCAAAGTGGTCAATCACAGTATGGACATTGTTGGCGGCCGCGCCGTGCAGCTGGGCCCGCGCAATTTCCTTGCACTGAATTATCAGGCGATTCCTGTTTCCATCACGGTTGAAGGCGCTAATATTCTGAGCCGGTCTTTGATGATTTTTGGCCAGGGCTCCATGCGCTGCCATCCTTATTTATTTGAAGAACTGCAGCTGCTGCAGGCGGAAGATCAAGATAAGGCACTCAACAGATTCAACGATATGCTGTTTCAGCATTTGGGTTATACCTTTAACCGCGCAGCGCGCGCGCTGGCCTACGCTTTTACTGGCGGTTCATCGAACGCGCCAGAAGCAGCAGACCAATTCAGCCTGCCCTATTATAAAAAAATCAACCGTTTCAGTGCCGACTTTGCCCTCACTGCAGACATGTGCCTTGGCTTGCTGGCGGGTGACATTAAACGCAAGGAAATGCTTTCCGGACGGCTTGCGGATATTCATGCGCACTTGTTTATTGCCACAGCTATTCTTAAATACTACGAACATGGCAAAAAGACTGAAGCAGAACAGAGCCATGCACAGCTGGCTTTAGAAAAGGCGCTGTACAAGATACAGGAAGCCTTTGATGGCCTTTTCGATAATTTCCCGATCCGTTTTGCCGCGGGCCTTATTAAACGGATATGCTTCCCTTTCGGGCGCGCTGCAGCCCCGCCCTCAGATCGATTGAAACGTGCAGCCGCTGAACACATGATGCAGAACAATGCCTTCCGCCAAGAATTGACAGAACACGTGCATTACAGCTCGGCGCCGCATGACGTTTCTGGCCGCATGGAAAATGCCTTTTTACAGCTGCTGAACATTGAACCGTTATGGGACAGGTTCAAAAAAGCGGAAGCCAAAGGCCAATTTAAAGGCCTGAGCTTTGAAGAACATATTGCGGATGCGATTGCGCAAAATGCCCTGACTCAATCAGAAGCTGAACAATTAACTGCATACAATATACAGCGCTATGACAGCATGCTGACGGATATTTTTGATATGCAGCTGCTGCACGAACTCGAATTATCCAATCCGCATCTGCCTGCAGATCAGCAAAAGATCAAACAGCAGCACACGGATGATTCACCCGAAGCTTTTCTGCGTTATTAGCTCAAAATCATTGAGCATATTCAAATAGGCTATCCGCTGCGTTGAGGCCGTTGGTGGCATCTGTGTACGACTATCAGCCAATGGCATCGCTTGCTCAGACGTATAGTCTATAACGCAAAACCACTTTACAGAAGGTATGCTGCATGTCTCAGCAAGATTATGAAAATGGCTTGAAAGTCCGCACTGAAGTGATGGGGGAAAGCTTTGTCAAACGCGCACAGGATAATACTGTACCCTTTACGCAGCCATTGCAGGACTGGATTAATGAACATGCCTGGGGCTCGACTTGGCAGCGTGAAGGCGTACTGCCGCGTAAATACCGCTCACTGATTACCATTGCATTTTTAACGGCGCAAAAAAGCCCTACCGAGCTTAAGGGCCATGTCCGCGGCGCTTTAAACAACGGCGCAACAGTTGAAGAAATTCAGGAAGTCTTGCTGCACAGTTTGCCGTACTGCGGCGCGCCGGCAACACAGGAAGCGTTCCGAGCCGCCTTAGAAGTCATCAATGACTATCAAAAGTCTGAATAAATACCGTCAAAAGTATCAAAAAACCGCAGAATGCTGCGGTTTTTTCATTCCATTACGTTTAAGACAATTCAATTTGATTGATCTGCTCTAAACTTTGCACAGCCGCTGAAAAGTCCAATTGCTGTGCATGCGGCTTTTCAATCAGCCCGAACTGCTGCTGCACCAGATGCATGGCGGGCAGCTGTAAATTTTCTTCCGCAATCAGGCTCACAGCAATGCCGATATCCTTTTGCAGCAAATCTAAAGCAAAGGTTTTATCAAAACGGCGGTTTAGCACGCGCTGCGCCATAATATTTTCCGACATGCTGCTTTTGCCGCTGGAATGGTTAATGCAGTTCAGCGCCGAAGCTAAATCAACCTGTTTAGACTTTAACAGCGTCAGACCTTCCGCCAGCGCCCATAAATGCGCCGCCATCAATGTGTTATTCACAGCTTTCACTGCAAAGCCTGCACCGCTTTCCCCTACATGCTCGATCAAGCCGGCAAAGGCATCAATCACGGGTTTGGCTTGTTCAAAAGCAGCTGCATCTCCGCCAATCATTACCGTTAAAGTGCCGCGCTCTGCGCCGATGGTTTGCCCTGAAACGGGCGCATCCAAGTAAATAGAACCGAATGCTTTCAATTGCTGGCTTAAACGCTGCGCTGACTCTGGCACGCCGCTGGTGCAGTCAATCCAGATACTTCCCGCTTTAGGCGGATGAGCTGCGATTAACTGCTCAACATCTGCGCTGGTGGGCAAGCAGGAGAAAATAAAATCGGCCTGCACGGTATCTTCAATCGCAGCAGCCTGCGTGCCAAAAGTCTCTGCATGCAGCACAGCCTTGTCAAAATTGCGGTTCCAAACTAAAACTTCTAAGCCAGTTTTTGGCAAATGGGAAGCCATATGCCAACCCATTGCCCCGAGTCCAATAAATGCTGCACGTTGACTCAAAATAATCTCCTAGTGTTGAACTGCAGAGGATGCTGCAGAGGATTCATCATTTACAGCTTGCGCTTTTTCTTCACCACGGTTTAAAAAGAGATTTAAGAAGATCGCGGCCAATGTCGCTGTGCCAATTCCGCCTAAATCAAAACTGCCAATATGCAAGCTCAGGTTTCCCGCGCCCATAATCAGGCTGACAGCCGCAATTAATAAAGTGCTGTTCTTGGTAAAATCGACTTTATGGTCAATCCAGATTTTTGCACCCGCTATCGTAATTAAGCCAAACACGACAATCGAAGCGCCGCCCAGCAGCGCAACTGGAATGGTGCTGATGACAGCGCCGAATTTAGGCGATAACCCCAGAAGAACAGCGAATACACCGGCAATCACAAAAATTGTCGTTGAATAGACTTTGGTTACTGCCATGACGCCAATATTTTCAGCATAGGTCGTCATGCCTGTTCCGCCTACGGATGCAGACATGGTTGTGCAGAGGCCATCGGCTAAAAAGGCGCGTCCCATATACGGATCCAGATTTTTTCCAGTCATGGCCGATACGGCTTTAAAATGGCCTAGGTTTTCTGCAACTAAAATCAAAGCAACAGGTGCAATCAGCAGCATGGCATTAGCATCAAACACGGGCGCATGGAAAGTTGGCAGGCCAAACCAAGCCGCGTTGTCAATGACACTGAAATCAATCGGCTTGCCAAAACCCAAAACATTGGTCAGTAAAAAATACGCAAAATAAGCTGTCATCAGGCCAATCAGCAGCAATAAACGCCGCACCATGCCGCGGGTAAATACCGCAACCGCGCTGATACACAAAATAGTCACCACTGCCATCCATGTATCAAAAGAACTGGCAGAAACGCTTTTAATGGTCACAGGCGCCAAATTCAGGCCAATGATCATGACAATAGCGCCCGTCACAATCGGCGGCATGAGTTTTTCAATCCAGGCTGTTCCTGTTTTCATCACCACCAAACCGATACCCGCGTAAATCAGGCCGCAGGCAATGGTTCCGCCTAATGCCAAAGCGATATTCGGATTGGAGCCTGCGCCGCTGTAACCCGTCGCTGCTGCCACTGCGCCAATAAATGCAAAACTCGAGCCCAGATAGCTCGGCATGCGCCCGCCGGTCATGAGGAAGAATAGAATCGTGCCGATCCCAGTAATAAAAATGGTCAGGTTCGGATCAAATCCCATCAATAAAGGTGCCAGCACTGTCGCGCCAAACATGGCAAATGCATGCTGCAGCCCCAAGACTATGCTTTTTGCTGGGGGAAGGTACTCGTCAGTTTGGACTGGCGTTGTATCTAAGTTGCCTTGATAAGGCTTAAATTTCGGAAACCACGTTTCTTTTTCATTCATTAGGGTTCCCCCTCCTTCAGATGGGTTCAGATCTCAGTTCATTGGTTTTGGTTCACAGTAGCTGCGGTTGAAATACATTAAGGCATTTTGACCGTCTTGGCTTTGCACCGCTTTCACTTCACAAATCAATACATCATGGCTGCCGACAGACATGCTTTGCACAACTTCGCAGTCAAAAGACACTAAAGCACCCTCTAGCACAGGCGCTTGCGTGACTAGAGAATTCCAAACACCATGCGAAAAACGTTCCTGCATTGGGGTTTTGCCGCCAAATAAATTGGACAGATGGCTTTGCTGCGCATTTAAGGTATTTACACACAGTACTTTATTGGCCTTGAATGTTTCAAATACAGACGCCGAACGGTTTAAACAGACCAATAACGTTGGCGGCGTATCCGTTACACTGCATACAGCAGAAGCAGTGAATCCAGCTTGTCCGGCTGCGCCCTGAGTCGTAATGACATTGACCGCCGCGCCTAAATTTGACATGCCTTGACGGAACAGCTGCTGATCGACTTCACCGCAGGCATTCATCATAGGCTTGTGCATCTGTGCTGCGCTGTTCATCATTTCCGCAGCCATTAATTTGCTGTTCATGACAATTCTCCCAAACTGAAATCTGCCCCGCAGCAGTTCAGCCTGCTTTAAAAGTTATAGTTATACATGCGCAACCGAAGCAATTTCGACAAGCGCATCCGGTTTCACCAAACCCGTTTGTACACAATAGCGCGCAGGCTTAT
Source organism: Acinetobacter bouvetii DSM 14964 = CIP 107468 (assembly GCF_000368865.1). Classification (GTDB taxonomy): domain Bacteria; phylum Pseudomonadota; class Gammaproteobacteria; order Pseudomonadales; family Moraxellaceae; genus Acinetobacter; species Acinetobacter bouvetii. The sequence goes on along the minus strand of NZ_KB849726.1, from coordinate 590,163 downwards.
CTCCAGGAAAATACTCTGCATAGACCTCATTGAAGGCCGCGTAATTTGCCCAATCTGTCAGGAAAATATGGTTAAAGGTGACATCAGCCATGTTGCCGCCGGCGGTTTCCAAAACCTTTTTGATGGTTTCCAAAATGTGGCGGGCTTGCGCTGCGCAGTCGCCCACATGCACCACATTGTTATTTTCATCAAAAGCTAAAGTGCCTGACACATACACAATGTTGTCTGCTTTCGTGGCTGGTACAAATGGCGCAAGCGGTATGCCTGTTCCAGCTGGGACAATAATTTCTTTAGGCATGGCATTCTCCAAATTTTTAATCAAGCTATAGGGTCAAAAAGTCTAGGTTCAAAAAAGTTTAAGCTGATTTTTCAAGCTGTAGTTGCGGCTTAAATGTCTCAACAAAGTTTTTGGTGTCAGATACCCAGCCAAAGAAAGTTTTAATGTTGAACAAGCTCGCCTCATGCGCCTCTACAGGCCCTGCCTGATAGCAGGCATCATCCAGCGCTACGCCAAAATATTCGAGGAAGAAGCCGTCACGTAAAGTTGATTCCACACAGACATTGGTGGCAATGCCGACAAAGACTAAATTGCGGATGCCGCGGCAGCGCAGCATGCTGTCCAAAGCCGTATTGAAGAACCCGCTATAGCGTGGCTTTTCAATCACAAGGTCCTGTTCTAAAAGCTGCAGCTCATCAATCAGTTCAAAATCCCAATGCCCTTTTGCCAATAAAGTGCCTTGTAGTTCTGGCTTCTTGCGCATGGTTTTCAATGCATTGGATTTATGGAAGTTTGGAGAATCTACCCCGCCGGCTTCACGGTATTGGTCATCCCAGCCATTTTTGAAATAGATAACTTGAATGCCCGCTTCATGCGCTGCCGCCACGGCTTTTTTAATGTTTTCAACCACAGGTTTTGTTTTCGAAACATCAAAACCCGCCAAGTCTAAGTAGCCGCCCATTGAGGTATAGGCATTTTGCATATCAATAACAATTAAGGCTGTCTGCTCTGGCGCCAGTTTTAAGGCTTCAGGTAATGCAGGCAATATTTTTCCTGTACCTGCTTTTTCAGTGAATCCGCTGCAGACGACTGTTTCGGTAGTGAATTGGCTCATGCTGATTTCTCCAAAACAGTTAAGGCTGCTTCACCTTCTTCAATCACGATGCCTTGACGGCTTTTCATTAGTGGCTGAATTTTTTGACCAAAATCTTCCACACCTTGAATAAAGTCATCAAAGGTCAGCAAGATGCCGCCTGTACCTTCAATGCTGTCCAATTCATCCAGCATGCTTGCCACATTTTCAAATGAGCCCACCAATGTGCCCATGTTGATGTTGACTGGCGAAACACTGGAGGCCATTTGACGGATATTGGTATCCTTGCCCGAAGTTGTATCTTTGCCGCCTTGATTTTTCAGCCAATTAATCGCTTCCATATCTGCGCCATCGTTATAGCTTTGCCATTTCGCAAATGCTTCTTCATCTGTTTCTGCTGCAATCACCATAAACAGCACAAAGGTTTCAACGTTGCGGCCGGTTTTGTCGGTATGCGCTTTTAAGCGGTCATTGATGTCAGCAAAAGCTGTAGGTGTATTCAAACCTTTACCAAATACAAAGTTATAATCTGCATATTGCGCAGAGAATGCTAAGCCTGAATCGGATTGGCCGGCACAAATAATTTTCATATCCGCTTGCGGAATTGGGCTCACTCGGCAATCTTCCATTTGGAAATGTTCGCCATTAAAGTCTGATTTTCCTGTTGCCCATAAATCGCGAAGTACTTGCACATATTCAGACAGGTATTCATAGCGTTTGCCAAAGTATTCATCACCCGGCCACATCCCCATTTGCGTATATTCAGGCGCTTGCCAGCCAGTCACAACGTTTAAGCCAAAGCGGCCATTTGAAATTGAATCAATGGTTGATGCCATGCGGGCGACAATTGCAGGCGGCATCACCAAAGTCGCAGCAGTCGCATAAATTTGAATCTTGCTGGTCACAGCAGCCAGACCGGCCATCAGGGTAAATGTCTCTAGATTGTGTTCCCAGAATTCAGTTTTGCCGCCAAAACCGCGGAGCTTAATCATCGATAAAGCAAAGTCAAATCCGTAGTGTTCAGCGCGCTGTACAATCTGCTTATTCATCTCAAAACTAGGTTTATATTGCGGCGCATTTTCAGAAAGCAGCCAGCCATTATTGCCAATTGGACAGAAGACACCGATTTTCATATTCATCACCTTTATTTTACCAATTAGTAAAAAACGCACTTAAATTTAAAAAGACATTTACCATGATGAATATTTAGCAATTGCTGTGCCAATTATTATTTATTATTATTTTTCAAATATTTAATATTATTATTTTTTACTTTTCAGTAAAATTAACCCTGATCACACATGCGCATTTTTAGTGTGCAATGTTTTAAAAAGGTGCACTTTATGAACCAAGACATTGCTCAGCGCATTTAAAAATTTCATCGAAACATCAGCAAGCGCTCTATACCCAATGTAAAAAAAGCCCGATATAAATATCGAGCTTTTAGCCTTTATTGAACTTAAATACTTTGACTTAACTCAACAGGAATTTTAGCAATGCTTGGTTGATTTTCTCAGTTTGGGTATGCGTCGATGCATGTGCACCAGTCGCAAATATCTCAAGTTCACCCAGCCCTAATGTTTGCTGTAAATCTGCAGATTTTTTGACAGGCACCAGAAAATCATCCTGATTGGCAATCAATTGTATCTGAGTATTTTTTAAAGCCTCAGCATGCTGTTCATTCACACTGAATTGCTGTAGCGCCTGCAGACGCATCAGCACATTATGCGCAGGCGGGAAGCTCGTGAGCTGTGCATTTTCGGCTTGTTCCAGACTTTCTTGATGTTCTGAAATCCATTGCGGCGGATAAAGAAAAAGCGCCTGCGCGCGCACATAGGCCTCTGCGCCGCTGTTTTTCAGCAAGCTGATGCGCGCTTGAAAACATTTTTGCGTATGCAGATCTAATTGATCCCACGCATTGATACAACTTAGGCTTTTCATCTGGAGATTCTCCCTGCTCTCGGCAATAAGCCTTGCCAGCTCCATGCCAATATGCCCGCCCAAAGCATGGCCAATAAAATGAAACTGCTGAATGTCCGCATCTCTGATGATACTTAGCGCCTGCTGCGCCATATGCTGCATGCTGTAATCGGCAGGCAATGCTTCCGCGTCTGCATGACATCCCTCATGATCATAGGTCAAGACATGAAAATGCTGCTGCAATGCCTCTAATTGCGGTTTCCAAAATGCGCCATGGCCGCCAAGGCCTGATGAAAGAAGAATATGTTCCGCTTGTGCATTGTCAGTACAAGGATGAATTTGATAGTGCATGTAATGGTCTTCGCTGCTAGATAGTTATTTTACCATTTAGCAAAAAATGTGCCGTTCCAGCTCAAAGGCTTGCCGACCATGAAGTCTGCTGGAATGTTTTAAATCCAATAAACATTGACGCTGTAAAAAAATTCATTAACCTCAAAACGCACTTGATAGCCCAGTTCAGTGAGCTCTGCAGAAAGGCTGCGGATCTCTTCCAAAGGCAAATGTTTCGGCAGCACAGTGAACACCGCGGTATTGCCCTGCTGGGCATTGCTTTCAATCATTTGCGCTAAACGGATTTTATACAGTTCGATATTTAAATTGGCATTTTCAGACAGCGCTTTAGCAACAGCTGCAGTAATAAAACTTGTCATTGTTATACTCATTATTTTTAAATACCCAATTAAAATAAAACAGTTTTCGCAAAATTCTATAGCTATTTTGCAGCCGAACATTCGAATAGAACAATAAAAAAATCCCTCATGAAGAGGGATTTTTTTAACCGAATTTAGCGAGGCAGCGGAATATATTGCGATTCCGAATTTTTCTCTTGCACTTTTCGCTCTGCAATCGTGACATTAATATTCATAGGCTTTTTATCGCGTTCAATTGAAATCTGCACGACGCTGTTAGGCGGCTGCAGCGCTACGTAGTTGATCAAATGAGATGCTGAAGTAATGACTTCATTATTCACTTTAAGAATTTTATCGCCGCGTTTTAAACCTGCTTTAGCCGAAGGCCCGTTAGGCTGCACATGCGCAACAATAACCCCTTGCTCTTTAGGCGCAAAAACATCTTCCTGTTCAATCGGAAGGAGGCTAATGCCCAAATAACCCCGAACTACACGGCCATCTTTCAAAATGGCATTAAGTACCTGCTGGCAAATTTTTGCAGGAATTGCAAAACCAATCCCCAGCGAACCGCCAGATTGCGAGAAGATTGCCGTATTCACACCAATCAGATTTCCTGCGACATCAATTAATGCGCCGCCTGAATTGCCCGGATTAATCGCCGCATCGGTCTGAATAAAGTCTTCATAGGTATTGATGCCTAAATCTGAACGGCCTGTAGCAGAAATAATGCCCTGCGTTACAGTTTGCCCGACGCCAAACGGGTTTCCAATGGCCAGGACTACATCTCCAACTTCATTGCCGCTCAGTTTGAAAGGCAGCACGGGTAGCTGATCCATTTCAATTTTAATCACCGCAATATCCGTATCAGGGTCTGTTCCTACAACTCTTGCTTCGGCACGGCGTCCATCATTTAAAGCCACAATAATTTGGTCAGCCTGAGCAACTACGTGGTTGTTGGTTAGAATATAGCCATCAGATCGAACAATCACCCCAGAACCCAAGCTGTTTTCATTCGGTTCTTGTTTAAGCTGATCCGGAATTTGATTGCCAAAAAATTCACGGAATGCTGGATCATTTAATAAAGGATGATCTAATTGTTTAACTTTTTGTGTTGTGAAAATATTGACCACAGCAGGCGCTGCGACTTTAACTGCTGCATTGTAAGAGACGACACCGCCTGTACGGGATGTATTGACTAAAGGTTCAATTTTTTCTGCAGGTAATTTCACCCCATCAGGCGTTACAGGCGCTTTAGGCTTCTGCAGCTGCTGCCAGCCCAAAAAGCCCAAAATTACGATAATCAGCAGCACCCAAGGTAACCATGTAAAGCTCCGGCGCACGTTTATATCCTCTAAAAATTTTTAATTGTTGATGGTTCAGTTATTTAAGTCATAGTGTAATGTAATTTTTCATATAGGCTTTAAAAAAAACACGGAGTTTTGTGCTGCTTTAGTTACAATTAAATGCATGTTTAAATAATAGAAATTGATTTTGAAATGGCAGAAGGCTGATGGCTCAATTAAACGACATTATTCAGTGGTGCAATCAGACATTAAAGTCCCACGAATTTAAAGACTATGCCCCAAACGGCCTGCAGATCGAAGGAAAGTCTGAAGTCAATAAAATCCTCTGCGCCGTCACGGCATCACAGGGGGCAATTGACGCGGCCATTGCACAAGGCGCTGACCTGCTGCTGGTGCATCATGGCTATTTTTGGAAAGGCGAAGCATATCCAATTACTGGAATGCGCGGCAAACGTATTAAAAGCATCATTAAAAATGATCTTTCACTGGTTGGATACCATTTGCCTTTAGACAGCCACCCCACCCTAGGCAACAATGCCGCTATTGCTGATCTACTGGCGCTTGAGCGCATAGAAGCCTTAGACCCAGGTGAGCGTAATCCCATTGGCAATATCGGTTTTTTAAAGCAGCCAATGACACCGCGGGCATTCAAAGATTTTGTATCAGAGCAATTGCATTTTGATGCTATTCATTTGCCGGCAGATAAAGCATCCGTGCAGAAAATCGGGTATTGCACTGGCGGCGCACAGGACTTTATTGGCAAAGCGGCTGAGCAGAATTGCGATGCCTATATTTCTGGGGAAGTCAGTGAGCGCACTTTCTACGAAGCCAAAGAATTGAATGTGCATTATTACGCTTGCGGCCACCATGCGACAGAACGCTATGGCGTACAGCGCCTGGCAAAAGCTATTTCAGAACAGTTCAATATTGAGTATAGTTATTTCGAATTAAACAATCCGATTTAATTTAGTTGAAGCCTGCTTTTGGCATTTTTCTTTATACGTATAAATTCGGGCTTTATTCTGTATTCTTATTTATAAGCAATGCGCAATTCTGTCTAAGAATCTATTACAATAAGGGCACTTAATGTCAAAACCCAGCAAAATGCAAGGAATTGAAAACATGACAACGATTACTTTACCAGCGCTACCTTATGGTTACGAAGATCTTGCTCCGCACATCAGCAAAGAAACTTTAGAATACCACCACGACAAACACCACAATACTTATGTGGTTAACCTGAACAACCTAATCAAAGGCACTGACCTTGAAGGTAAAACTTTAGAAGAAATCATCAAAGCGGTTGCTGGCGATGCGTCTAAAGCAGGTGTATTCAACAATGCAGCGCAAGTTTGGAACCACACGTTCTACTGGAACTGTATGGCTAAAAACGGCGGCGGTAAAGCAACTGGCGCGCTTGCTGCTAAAATCGACGAAGCTTTCGGTTCTTACGAAAAATTCGCTGAAGAATTTGCTGCTGCTGCAACAACTCAATTCGGTTCAGGCTGGGCTTGGTTAGTTGCTGACGAAGTAAATGGCAACCTGTCTATCCTTAAAACTTCAAATGCTGACACTCCGCTTGCGCACGGTAAAGTTGCTGTGTTGACTATTGACGTTTGGGAACACGCTTACTACATCGATTTCCGCAATGCTCGTCCTAAGTACATCTCTACTTTCCTTGAAAGCCTAGTGAACTGGGATTACGCAAACGCTAAATATGCAGGTCAAGCTGCTGGCGTTGAAAAATAAGATCTTTTGATTTTATTTCAGCATAAAAAATCACCCTAAAAAGGGTGATTTTTTATGCGTTATACAATTTTAGAACTGATAAACAATACATAAGTACTTTTCATTCTTTCTTCCGCTTAAGTGAAACTAAATAAAGTTGTGAAACATGGTCTATGTATTGATCATGGACTGTGGTAAAACTACCAAAAACTTCAGATCCGCAGGTTCGGGGTTTTATGATAAAAATAAGATATTAAAATTCATTAATAAATTTCATATAACATGTATTATGTTAATTTTAGGAAAAATTAATAAATTGAAGAAAGTCGATCTAGAGTTAAATATACACTCTTATGAAGATGTACAAAAATGGGCTATAGCAGTTTTAGAAAAAGATCCTAATGATGAATTAGCTTTAGAAATTTGCTTTTTATCAACTGCTAATGAATCTTTTTTTAGATATTGCAGACAAATAATTAAGAAGTATTTAATGATAATGTATCTTTGTGACTATACAATTAGAGATCCCAAGCAGCATGGAACTAGAATTAATATCAAAGAAATAGGTTGGTTAGCTTTATCTACAATAATTAAAGATATATTTCATTCAGGGGGATCAATCAGGATATGTAAAACACGAACTGAATATTTGGATGAGTATTCAACTTTTAGTTATCAAGATTTAGATCACTATTATATGATATGTGATGAAAAACATGGTTATATATTAGGTTTCAACACAGAAGAAGGTCTATTTACTCTACTTAATAAAAATAACGCTGGTACTCAGAAAATTTATACATTTCATCCTTACGATGATAAATACGATTTCCAATATGTTCACCAAGATTTGGAACTTGCTACAAGAATATTTAAAGAAATTTATGACAGTGGCCATATATCAATTGACTCAAAAAAATTATTTAAAGAGCATTGAATTACTGGAAATCTATTTATCATAATGGCGCTTATACGAAACTACGGCAAGCAGTGTTCTCCACATATTCGGAACCAAAACAGCAATCTAACGCAACTTTACCCTTAATTCTATCAATCACTCTTCTAACTATAAACGCCAAAAGTATTCTGACGACTTTTAATACTGTAAAAGCTTAAAAGAATCAATAAATAAGCAACATACCTATCTTTGGATAATAAAAAAACATTTAAGCGCTTAATCTTTCATTTTTACTTGACCCATTAGAGTTTCATCCCTAAAATGCGCATCAGATTCTCCAATAGCTCAGTCGGTAGAGCGACGGACTGTTAATCCGCAGGTCCCTGGTTCGAGCCCAGGTTGGAGAGCCA
>NZ_KB849726.1:391633-582113 GCF_000368865.1 Acinetobacter bouvetii DSM 14964 = CIP 107468 | reverse complement strand
GTTCGAGCCCAGGTTGGAGAGCCATCTATTCTTCCATAGCTCAGTCGGTAGAGCGACGGACTGTTAATCCGCAGGTCCCTGGTTCGAGCCCAGGTGGAAGAGCCAAGATTCTAAAAAGCCCAAGCATCATGACTTGGGCTTTTTTTATGCGCAGACAAACTGATGCCTCAAACTGCTTAGATTTAGTGCATTCAGTTCATTTTGGAGCGGTTTTATCAGTTTTAGGCTTGACCGAACTGCCTGCTGTGCATAAAATCCCTTCCAGATTCTCCAATAGCTCAGTCGGTAGAGCGACGGACTGTTAATCCGCAGGTCCCTGGTTCGAGCCCAGGTTGGAGAGCCAAATTCTAAAAGCCCAAGCATCATGACTTGGGCTTTTTTTATGCATAAAAATAATTATAATGTGCTAACTTAATAATAATTCTAGAAAATTAGAAATGTATATTCTACCGCTTAAAGCAAAATCCAAAGACTTTCTGCGCCTTAAAGCCATTGCTTATGCACTGCTAATTGTTGTGCTGCCCTGCTGCCTATTCCTGTACACCTGCGCACCCAAGTCCAAACTTGAAAAGCAAATTGCGCATGCACCCGAACTATTTGATCAATCCAACAATGAAGAAATTCCAGATTCACAGCAGTTAATGATTCCAGCCAGTGTTTTCTCAGGCGACGCACTGCAAATAGATGATCAAGGTGATATTTTGGCTCAATTCAAAGCATTGCCGCATTGGGAATCTCCGATTATGCGGGTACAGAATGATTTTGGTCAGCTCTTTATGCATTTGGATTTTGCAGGGATTCAAAATACACGTAAGGATGCAGAAATTTATGTTTTAGCTGTATGTCATTTGGGCAGCCATCAAACGATTTGCCCTTTAAATAGCGCTTACCCGCAAGAGCATGTCTATTTAAACGCATCCACCAAAGATCAGACCGAATATCAAACCATAGGCGGCTCTTCAGGAAAATCATGGTATTACTATGCTAAGGGCTACACTGCAGAGTACCTGATCAGCACGCCTGTTCAGGATGTCAGCTTTATTGCCGTTGCCTCCATACCCCAAGAATACCAATCCAAATGGATTCGTTTAAGCACTGCAACTCACCCCATCCTGCATACCCAAACGTCCTATTTTTTTCAAAGCCATCATTCAAAATATTATAAATTTTTACTGCTTCTTTTGCCGATCATTGCGGGCATTATGTTTCTGCATTACCGCGGCTTTGAAAGCACGCAAGTGCTTGCACTGGGTATACTCAGCTTAATCTTTTTTACCTTAAGTACGTATATTTGGGACTTGCATTATTTGGTGATCAGCTGCCTGCTCATGTCGATTGCAAGCGTGGTTTATATTTATTCCGACAGTTATTTCCGCCTGATTTATCTTGTCGGCTTCTTAATGCTGGCTGGCTTTGCCTTGCAATTCTATGGCGGCATGAATAAGGAATTTCTGATTAAAACTGGTATGCCGCTTTTAATTGGACTGGCTTTATTCTTCTCCAAATAATTCCAAATGATAGAATGGCAAGCGCTTAATGCTTGCCATTTGATATCCTTCGGTCACTTTGCTGTGACATTAAAACTTAAAGTATATTTATATCGCTTTAGCGCATCGCCTTTATGCTCAAATGGCTGCTGATAATCTATTTTCAGCAAATATTGCCTTTTTCAGCCAAAGAAAAGTTCAAAACACCTTGCTCATCAGAGGTCACTGTTTTTAGAACCTTAGTATCACGGCTGTAGTCCGTAGTCTGCACTAAAATTTCAGCATTAAAACCTTTAATACCCTTTTGATTATTCAATACTTTAAACTGAATAGGCTGATTAACCTGAATTGCATTTGGATGCGTAATAAACTGTACATCAAAACCGTTGTGCAGAGGCCCTGCTGCTATTTTTGAAATAGATCGGCGTGATACAAAAGTTTCAATAATTTCTTGTATTTGCACTGTTTTAATTTTTTGTTTTTTTGCCAATTGTGACCGGTAAACTATATTCGGACTAATTGCTTGATCAGCAGCCGGCTGTCCGGCAATTAAAGTTTTCCAATCTCTATTCACCTGTGCAAAGCTGCTCATGCTGCCTGTCTTTTCACCGCGAATGCGATAGGTGCCATCTGCCTTATTTTCCAAGCTATAACTGCTCAGTGTTTGAGTATTTGCCCAGTCTGTATCTTTTAATTCAATTTTTACAAATGAAAGTGCTACATATTAAACCGGCGGATTTTAAAAAATTCATATCTGTCCGAGATTTTCAAAATTGCCATAGTTTAAAATCCCAGAGATAAATTGTAAATAATTCTTATTTGCAATAATGCTATCCGTAAAAAATCCCCCATAAATGGAGGATTTTTCAGAATTGCAAATTAAACAGCTTTTGCAGGAACGCCGCTGTGAAAACGGAATAACTCATCTGGACTGCTAATCAATGCTTTTTCTATTTCACGGATATGCGCAATACGCATCTGAATATCCTCTTTAGGATTCTTCAGTTTAGAGGTTGTTGCCACATCCATTGCCAAGGCCAAATAGTCCTCATAATGGCGTGATTCAGACTTCAGCAGATAGCGGTAATATCTTCCCAGCTCATCATCCACCCGCGGCGCAAGCGCATAGAAACGCTCACACGAACGCGCCTCAACAAACGCGCCAATCACAAGAATATCAATCAAGGCTTCCGGCTCATAAGTCCGCACTTCTTTACGCAGCCCGCCCGCATAGCGGCCTGCACTGATTGCAGTCCACTCCTGTCCGCGCTTCGCCATAAACTCAAGCACTTGCTCATAATGCAGCATTTCTTCCCGCACCAGCTGTGCAAGCTTGATCTGCAAGTCAGAAAAAAAACTGTAGCGGAACATCAGGTTCATCGCCGTGCTGGCTGCTTTTTTCTCACAGTTGGCATGATCCTGCATCAGAATATCTAAATTCTCTACAGCTTCATCCAGCCAAGCCTGAGGTGTTTCACAGCCTAAGAAACCAATGACTGGTTTCATCAGCTCTTCGTAATCGATTTTTGACATATTTCTAAACTAATAAAATTAACGCGCTGCTTGAATGGCAGCTTTCATTTGCTGTACCGCTTGTTCAAGCCCAACAAATACCGCATCCGCAATGATCGAATGACCAATATTCAACTCATGAATTTGCGGAATTTTGGCGATTGGCGTGACGTTTTCAAGATTCAAACCATGCCCTGCATTCACAATTAAACCTTTAGATGCTGCATATTCAGCGCCTTGAATAATGCGCTGCAATTCATGCTGCTGCGCCTCTGCTGTTTCAGCGTCCGCATAAGCGCCTGTATGCAATTCAATCGTTGGCGCACCGCAAGCAACCGCAGCATCAATTTGCGCAAAATCCGCATCAATAAACAAAGATACTTCACAGCCGATCGCCGCTAATTCTTGAGTCGCTTTTTTGACATCCTCAAAATGCCCAAGCACATCTAAACCACCTTCAGTGGTGACTTCCTGGCGTTTTTCAGGCACAAAGCATACGTGATGCGGCTGAATTTCTTTGGCAAATGCCACCATTTCGTCGGTAACCGCCATCTCTAAATTCATATGCGTTTTTAAGACAGGGCGCATGCGGCGCACATCATCATCTTGAATATGGCGGCGGTCTTCACGCAAATGCAAGGTAATGCCTTCAGCACCCGCCTGTTCGCAAATCTGAGCCGCCTTTACAGGATCAGGGTAAGCGGTGCCACGAGCTTGCCGCAATGTCGCCACATGGTCAATATTTACACCTAATAATGCAGCCATCATATTTTCCTAAATTACGATTGTGTTTGAGAATTCTGTATCCACAACTGGCGGCTTTTTAAGGGCCTGTCGCCCAGCAGCGAACTGATCATCTGCCGGTACAGCTTGGACAATAATTGTAACTGTTCTGGATTAAAATCCCTACCTTTTTCATAGCTGCACATGGACAGGATCTGCTGACCGCTCAATGCAGTGCGGGATGCCTGTGCCGTCGGTATAAAGCCATCATTCAGCTGAAATAAATATTGCTGATCCTCAGTTATGTCCTGCTGATTAGCATCAGTTGAAAAATCGAGCGAATAGCCCAGCTCCTCCAGCAATTCATGCTCAAATTTGCGTAAAATTTGCTTTAAAAATTCATTCGGAAAATCTTGAGCAGCCAAGTGCTGCAGCTGCGCTAAAGTTTCAGCATATTGCGCATAAGCCTGCGGCATTTCCACCTCTAAAGGGCAGAGGCGCAATAAAATTTCATTCAGATAAAAGCCTGAAAAAAAAGCATCGCCAAAAAAGAAAACCGGCTGATTGACTATTTCCAGCTTGGTAAAATTTTTAAGTTCAGACTTCCCCGATGCTTGCAGGCAAATCGGCTGATATTGCGGCGGCGGGGTTTGTCTTAAAATTCCGTCAACCCGGCCATGCTCCTGTGTAAATAAATGCACAATATGGCTTCTTTCACGGTATTTGCGGTGATGGATCAGATAACCATGCAAAACTTCATTGCGCATGATTGAAAGTATTAATCCTTATTGTTCTTTTTAGTTTCATCTTGATCTTCATCATCCCCATCAGGAATGACTGCGCCAACCACTGCGGCAGTACCTTTCACGACACCTTTGGTGGTTTTATAAGCAACTTTGACAGGAACAGTAACGATTTTAGTAATGCATCCTTGCAGAAAAACAACACATACTGCAACCGCTAACACTTTTATCATTACTCTTCCCTCAAAGTTTCATTGTCTAGCAATTAGATATCGCTATAGCCCAAGCTTTTTAAAGCGCGTTCATCATCAGACCAGCCGCCTTTGACTTTCACCCAAAGCGTCAGCATGATTTTCTGTTCAAACATTTTTTCCATGTCGACACGGGCATCCATACCGATTTTTTTCAGTTTCGCGCCCTTTTCGCCAATCACGATGGCCTTTTGACCCGGACGGTCAACGAAAATTGTGGCATCAATGTAAGTACAGGCTGCTTTTGGACGGCCCGTTTTTTCATTAATTGTCGCTTCTTCTGTTTTAAACGATTCAATTTGAACTGTTAAATCATAAGGCAGCTCTTCACCCAATTGGCGCATGATTTTTTCACGGATCACTTCAGAGGCTAAGAACCGCTCTGAACGGTCTGTCAATTGCTCCAGTGAATACAGCGGCGGCTGGAATGGCAAATAGTTTTCAATGGTATTGCGCAAATGATCCAAGTTCGCGCCGCGAAGCGCTGACACTGGAACAATTTCAGCAAAATTCATGAGTTTTGCGCGCTCTTGAATCAACGGCAAGGCATGGTTTTTATTTTCAAGCGTATCAATTTTATTGATCACCAGAATTACCGGCATTTCCGCATTCTTCAGTTTTTCCAAAACCAATTCATCGTTTTGCGTCCACTTATCTGCATCAAGTACAAATAAAATCAGATTCACATCACGCAAAGCCGAATGCGCTGCGCGGTTCATCATTTTGTTGATGGCGCGTACTTCTTTCTTATGCATCCCCGGCGTATCAACAAATACCGCTTGAGACTTTTCACGCGAGTCAATACCGACAATTTTATGACGTGTCGTTTGTGGCTTACGTGAGGTAATAGAAAGTTTCTGCCCCAAAATATGGTTCATTAACGTTGATTTGCCAACGTTTGGACGGCCCACAATGGCAACAAAACCGCTCTTATAGTCAGAAGGAATGGTCGTACCTTGTGAACTGAAGAATTGATTAATTAAATCATTGCCGCTGTCTTGCGGCTCGTGATCAGCATCGATGTGATCGGAATGAGTAGTCATTAAGACTTTTTCTCCAAAATTTCTAAAATATCTGCCGCTACAGCCTGTTCAGCAAAACGGCGGCTTGATCCTTCACCATATTTAACAGGCAAGCCATCTACAATACATTCCACTTTGAAATGTTGATTCGGCGCATCACCTTGAATATCAACAACCTCATAAACCGGCAACGGTTTTTTGCGCGCCTGCAGATATTCCTGTAAACGGGATTTCGGATCTTTAAGCTGATCTGACGGTTCAATGATGTCTAAATATGGCACATACCATTTTAAAACAATGGCTTCCAGAATTTTCAAATCCTGGCAATCCACATAAATGGCGCCAATGATCGACTCCACGGTATCAGCGAGTATAGACTCACGATGATGACCGCCAGATTTCAGCTCACCTGTACTTAAAATTAAGTTTTGGCTTAACTTTAAGTCATTGGCAATTTTTCCTAAGGCCTCTTGACGCACCAGCGTAGCACGCATACGCGTCAAACGGCCCTCATTTTCATGCGGATAAGCATGATAGAGATAATTGGCAATAATCATCCCTAATAATGAATCGCCTAAAAACTCCAGGCGTTCATAATTGGTTTTATGGCTCACCGATCGGTGGGTCAAGGCCAGCTGCAGCAACTCTGGCTGTTTAAACTGATAACCGATACGACTGGCTAAACGTGCATCATTTAGCTTGGACTGAGCTTTGATCAAAACTTTTCTCGAACTTCAACACAATATCTATATTCAATAAGAATGGTTTTCTTATTTCATAATCTTTTTTCACTTGGATACCGTCGACATTAGTCATCTGAGCAACATCCTGAAATCCTAAATCACGGATATTATTCATCAGTAAACGTTTATCCACTTCTTCTGCAAACCTAGCTGGGCTTAAATTTTTCGGACCATCTTTTAATTGCGCTTCAATCTGCTGGTCAATCAGATGATCATCCAAATACGGCCCCCAGACCGCGATTGCAATTTTGACCATAAAAGCAAAACCAATAATTGCAATTAATATAGCAATATACGAAGCCCCTTTCTGATATCGCATTTTTATTTTCCTAATGATGCATTAATCAATTTTACCGTTACGGCTAAATGACGGCAATTTAAATCCAGGCTCTTTATGCATCCACTTATAGAATGCACGGCCTGTTAGATTTTCTTCAGGTACAAAACCCCAGAAACGGCTGTCAGCACTTTGATCGCGGTTATCCCCCATCGCGAAGTAATGACCTTCTGGAACTTTCACTTCCCAATATAAACCATTTTCATTCGAATATTTACCATTATCGACATAATTGATAAATGGCGCCTGACGGGCAATATTTACCCCCTCAAGCTCACGCATGGTAAAAGTATGCTTACCCAAAGTTTCTTTATGATAAATCGAGGTTGGCGTATCCTGCACATCTTTTGCCCGGCTAAACTCTACCGGCACTTTGGCAACTTTCTGGCCATTAATGATCAATTGGCCATGATCATAAACAATATGATCGCCTGGTAAGCCAACCACACGTTTGATATAGCTGATGCTTGGCTGCGGCGGATAACGGAATACAATGACATCGCCGCGCTCCGGCTCACTGACATCTATAATTTTTTTGTTGACGATGGGCAAGCGGATACCGTATTCAAATTTATTCACCAAAATAAAATCACCCGTTTCTAAAGTAGGCACCATAGAATCTGATGGAATATTAAAAGGCTCATATAAAAAAGAACGCAGAATGAGAACAACCGCAAGCACTGGCCAGAAGTCATACGCCCAAGTAATAATGACATTTTCATTACCCTTGCCTTTAGTCTGCCGCTGTTTCCAAACCAGCTTATCCAGCAGCCACACAATAAAGAAAACCAGTGTGACAGGTACAAGGATTAAATTAAAATCAAAATCCATGAGCGTAATGACCTCGAGTTATTATCTTTCTACTTTCAATACAGCAAGGAACGCTTCTTGCGGGATTTCAACACTGCCCACTTGCTTCATGCGTTTCTTGCCTTCTTTTTGCTTAGACAAAAGTTTCTTCTTACGTGAAACGTCGCCGCCATAACATTTAGCCAATACGTTTTTACGCATTGCCTTAACCGTTGAACGGGCAATAATCTGCGCGCCAATGGCTGCCTGAATCGCCACATCAAACATCTGACGGGGAATCAGATCCTTCATTTTTTCAACCAAGGCAATACCGCGGTGGCGGGCATCATTACGGTGACAAATCATGGCTAAAGCATCCACTTTATCGCCATTAATTAACACATCTACCTTAACCAAAGATGAAGATTCAAAACGCACAAAGTTATAATCCAATGATGCAAAACCGCGTGAACAGGATTTCAGCTTATCAAAGAAGTCCATGACCACTTCCGCCATTGGAATTTCAAACGTAATCGATACTTGGTTGCCCAGGAATTTCATGTCTTTTTGCACACCGCGACGCTCAATACATAAAGTCATCACGTTGCCCAAGTACTCTTGCGGCACAAGAATATGGCATTCTGCAATCGGTTCACGCAGGTCTTCAACTGTTGAACCATCCGGCATTTTTGATGGGCTGTCGATGTATTTGGTTTCACCATTTTTCATCAGCGCTTCATAAATAACCGTCGGCGCAGAACTGATCAGATCTAAATCATACTCGCGCTCTAAACGCTCTTGCACAATTTCCATGTGCAGCATGCCCAAGAAGCCGCAGCGGAAACCAAAACCTAGAGCATCTGAGCTTTCCGGTTCAAAGAACAAAGCCGAGTCATTAATTTGCAATTTATGTAATGCTTCACGGAACGGTTCAAAATCGCTGGCATCAATTGGGAACAGGCCTGCGTATACCTGCGGTTTAACCTTTTTGAAACCAGGTAAAGTCGGAACATCCGGTGTCGTTGCAAGCGTGATGGTATCACCGACTGGCGCACCAAAAATATCTTTGATGCCTGCAATGACAAAGCCTACTTCGCCTGCTTCAAGCAGGCCTGTTTCAGTATGCTTAGGATTAAACACACCGACTGACGTAATGATGTGCGTTTGACCGGTTGACTTAACCAGCATCTTGTCGCCTTTACGCACACGGCCTTCTTTGATACGAACCAAAGACACAACGCCAAGATAGTTATCAAACCATGAATCAATAATTAATGCTTGCAGCGGCGCTTCACGGTCGCCTTGCGGTGCGGGAATGACATCAACCAGTGTTTCCAATACACCTTCAACACCTAATCCAGTTTTAGCTGAACATGTTGGCGCATGCGTTGCTTCAATCCCGATAATTTCTTCAATTTCGTGAATGACGCGCTCTGGTTCCGCTTGCGGCAAATCAATTTTATTCAGCACCGGCAGAACTTCCAAGTTCTGTTCAATAGCGGTATAGCAGTTGGCAACCGATTGCGCTTCTACACCTTGCGCAGCATCAACAACCAATAAAGCGCCTTCACAGGCAGCCAAAGAACGCGATACTTCATAAGAGAAGTCCACATGCCCCGGAGTATCAATAAAGTTTAGCTGATATTCCTGACCATTGGGATGCGTATAATACAAGGTAACTGATGCGGCTTTAATGGTAATGCCGCGCTCACGCTCTAACTCCATAGAGTCCAGAACTTGCGCCTGCATTTCACGGTCCTGTAAACCGCCGCACATTTGAATAAAGCGGTCAGCAAGAGTCGATTTGCCATGATCGATATGCGCAATAATCGAAAAGTTACGAATGTTTTTAATATCAACAGATTTTTTAGCTTGCGCCATGAGTTACCTTGAAAAAAAACGCGCTATGCACACAATTTAAAATGCACAGCAAAAGCTGAAAAGAAATTGCGAAAGATTATAGCAGATGGTTTTTTCAATGTATCCATAATAATGAACTCCTTTTGCGCTTTAAGCGCCTGCGTTCAAAGCATTACAACTTCAAAGCGAAAAAACCAAACTTCATTTACGCATCATAAACGCTGAAATCCATCGGATTTTCTGTATTAGAAAGAGGCTGATACGCTTGCGTAAAAGTAGGTGACATGCGCTTAGGACGGCCCGTGGCTATTTCCACGCAAGCCCACTGCGTATTGCCGGCAAACAGGATTGCTTTATCTTTTGGCCGATAGAACACATACTGACGGTATGAATACAAGGCATTTATATCGTTCAGCCATGTGCGCAAAATAATTTCATCGCTTTCCATGGCTGCTTTGCGGTACTGCACATGATGCTCCACCGCCACCATGGCATGTTTCAGTTCCAGGTATTGTTTTAGGCCCAACCCCAGCGCTTCAATATGCGCTGTCGCGACATCCTGCATCCAGCTCATATATACAACATTATTCACATGCCCCAGCACATCGATATGTTCTGGCTGCACTGTAATTTTCATATCAAAAATTGTGCTCATTTTTCCCTGCTTTGCTGGCTCATCTTTGGCCCCACAGTCTACGGCAAATCGGCCTGCAGTAAATTGCAAAAAATAAAAAAACCGCTCATGCAGAACGGTTTTATATTTTCCTTGAATACACAGGATTATTCGATACGCATACCCACTATTGCGCGCTGCCCTTCACGGATAATTGTCACTCGCGCAACGGTATTTTTTTTCAAATCCGAGACTGCAGCTATAAAATCTTTGGTATTGCCGATTGCCTTATTATTGATTTGAGTAACGACATCCCCTGGCAGAATGCGCGCTTGAGAAGCAATGCCGCCACGGCGCACATCCTGAATCAGCACGCCGCCTTTAGTATCCAGCTGTTTAAGTTCAGCGGCATTCAAGTCACGTATGCTGACCCCTAAAATTGGCCCCTTGCTTTGCTGCTGTTCAGCATCCGCTTTTGCTGGAGTATCATCCGGCGCGGTGTCTAAAGTTGCAGAAATATTGCGGCGGCTGTCATCACGCAGCACTTCCAATTGAATACTCTGATTGGGCACGGCGCGGTTTAAATAGTTCAGCAACTCTGAGGTCCGCGAGATTGGCGTGCCATTGAATTTCAAAATAACATCGCCGGATTTAAACCCGGCTTTAGCCGCTGGAGAACTTGGCGCAACTTGCGTAATCAAAGAACCTTCCGGCTTTGCCAATTTATAAGACTCCGCCAAGTTGCGGTCAATATCCTGCAAACTCACCCCCAAATAAGCACGTGTCACTTTGCCATGCTTTTTCAGCTGATCCGCAACATCCATCGCAACATCAATCGGAATGGAGAATGACAAGCCCATATAGCCGCCAGTCCCGCTGAAGATCCGTGAATTGACGCCAACCACTTCACCGCGCTGATTAAATAATGGCCCGCCCGAGTTTCCAGGGTTCAGTGCCACATCGGTCTGGATAAACGGCACTGAAGTTTCACCCATCATATTGCGCATTTTTGCGCTGACAATGCCGGCAGATGCTGAATAATCAAAACCAAAAGGCGAGCCGATCGCCAATACAGGCTCCCCCACTTTCAGCTGGCCAACATTCCCTGTGCGCAATTCGGGAAAACCTGAACCTGTAACTTTTAATAAAGCGACATCGGTGCGTTCATCACTGCCGACGACCTTGGCGTCAATTTCACGGCGGTCATTCAATACAATCGTCACTTTGGTCGCATCTTCGACCACATGGTGATTTGTCAGCAAATAACCGTCTTTACTGATAAAAAAGGCGCTGCCATAAGCTGTTTTTTCCTGCGGCACCTGCTGCTGCGGAATAATCACTTGATTGCCAAAAAAGCGTTTTAAAATCTCTGGCACTTGCTGCTGCAAAAGCTCTTCCTGGCTCAGCTTTTTCACCACATTAACGCTTACGACCGCAGGACTGACCTGCTCGACAAGATTGGAAAAATCCACCGGCGCTGCAGCATGCGCCTGAACAGCAGCGGCAGTAAATACTGCAGCATATAATCCTTTTTGCATCGTTTGATTTCTCATCTTAAGCATTCACTCAAATTATTGATGTTTTGAAATATGATTGGTTTTAACATAAAGCATGAAGCTTAATCGTTACAATATGTTTGAATACATTCTTATAAACAGCAGCTTAATCATTCCTTAAAATTTACAGCATTATTAATTTTATTCATCAAGCTGGAGCATTTTTGCTCTTGCCTTTTGCTCAAAAAAGCGTTGTCATTACCGAACTTTTTTTTCAAATTAGCTGATGGATATGCCTAATTTAGAAACAACACGTCATTTTGATGTGATCATTGTGGGAAGCGGCGGTGCGGGACTCAGTTTAGCCTTATCACTGCCCGATCATTTCAACATTGCTGTTTTAGCCAAATCAACGCTCACGGATGCAAGCACATATTTTGCGCAAGGCGGTGTAGCTGCGGTTTTAGATAAAACTGATTCGCTTCAGCAGCATATTGATGACACCATGATTGCCGGCGCACACCTGTGTGAACTGGATGCCGTTAAGCAAACGGTTGAAGGCGGCAAACCTTCTGTCGACTTCCTGCTGGAACATGGCGTGCAATTCACTCTGGATGAACAGGAACAGCTTCATCTCACGCGTGAAGGCGGACATTCTCAGCGCCGCATTATTCATGCTGCCGATGCGACTGGACGCGCAATTTCCACAACGCTGGTACAGCGCGCCCAAGAAAAATCCAACATCAGCATTTTTGAAAATTATATTGCCATTGATCTGATTACTTCGCAAAAGCTCAATCTTGGCGGTGAAAACCGCGCCTTAGGCCTCTATGCGCTGGATGAAAAAAACGAAAAAGTGCATACCTTCCTCGCGCCATTTACTGCATTGGCCTGCGGCGGCGCAATGAAAGCCTACCTTTATACCTCTAATCCGGACATTGCCACAGGTGACGGCATTGCCATGGCTTACCGCGCCGGCTGCCGTGTGGCGAATATGGAATTCAACCAATTCCACCCAACCTGCCTGTATCATCCGCAAGCGCGCTCGTTTTTAATTACCGAAGCCATGCGCGGTGAAGGCGCTTATTTGCGCCTGCCAGACGGCGAACGCTTTATGCTGCGTTTTGATGAGCGCGCTGAACTTGCGCCGCGCGATATTGTTGCGCGCGCAATCGACTATGAAATCAAGCGCTTAGGTATCCGCCATGTCTGGCTGGACATTACGCACAAGCCTGAAAGCTTTGTCAGAGAGCACTTCCCAACACTGTATGAACGCCTGCTGGAACTGGGCATCGACATTACTAAAGAAATGATTCCTGTTGTGCCGGCTGCGCATTACACCTGCGGCGGCGTGGTGGTGGATGAATACAGCCAAACGGATATTGCCGGTTTATATGCCATAGGCGAAACCTCTTATACAGGGCTGCACGGCGCCAACCGCATGGCCAGCAACTCACTTTTAGAATGTTTTGTTTATGGCATGGCAGCGGCTGATCACATTAAAGCAGGCTTGCAAAACAAGTACTCCTCACCGCAAGTGCCGGCTTGGGATGATTCGCAGGTAATGAATCCTGATGAAGATGTCGTCATTCTGCAAAACTGGGATGAACTGCGCCAAACGATGTGGAACTATGTCGGCATTGTGCGCACTACGAAACGCCTGCAGCGCGCCCTGCACCGCATTGAGATGCTGAAACGCGAAATTACTGAGTACTATCAAGATTATCAAGTCAGCAAAAACTTAATTGAACTGCGCAACTTGGTGCTGGTCTCTGAAATGATTGTGCGCTGTGCAATGGAGCGTAAAGAATCACGCGGCCTGCATTACACTTTGGACTATCCTGAACTGGGGCCAGAGCTGCGTAAAACCGTGCTGACCCCTCCAGATTTTCAAGTGCAGCGCCCGCTGGTGAATTCAGAAGATCTGTCCGCATAATCCAGCAGCATCATTGCTTTTTATATTCAGCAGCCGAATGCCCTTCATTCGGCTGTTTCGCTTTTAAGCGGAGGATTTCCGTGCTGCATAAGCATCAATGGCTGCCTTAAACGTATATAGATGCAGCGGAACTAAATTTTCTAGTTTTTGATAACCGCCAGCAAGTACAAACATGATTGGAATTCCGCTTCTTTTCGCCAATTTAAACACGGTTTCTTCGCGCTTTTGAATCAGCTCTGCGGTAAACCAGGACGAACCGAACTGATCAGCCTGATGGCAATCCATCCCCGCCTGATAAATAATTAAATCTGCCCCCCAAGCCTGCGCCTGCTGAAAGCCTTCATGAACAGCCAAGGTATATTGCGAAAAGCAGCCATGATCTTTATGAATGTGCCGTGTAAATGAGCGCGGATAGACTGGACAGCCATGGGCTAAACCATAAATGCTGAAATTGAATAGATTTTCTAAACGCAGGCTGAATTCTGCCGTGCCGTCACCGCCATGCTGATCGCAATCCAGTACAAAAATTTTCTTCTCGGGAAACTGCTGCGCGATCAGCGCCAAACCATTAAAAGTGCAATAGCCGCCGCCATATTCATATTGCGCATGATGAAAGCCTTGTGCAATGTTGGCTGCAATACCCTTTTGCCATGCCAGCTTGGCCGCCAGAAGCTGGCCTGCATTAATTCTCAGCACTGCATCACGCAACTGCTGATTCCACTGTTTAAAGCCTGAAAAAGTCGCTTTTTTTTCAGGCAATCCTGTATAAAAAGCATCAACATATGAAGGCTCATGCAGCTGCTTCAAAATCTCAATATCCAAAATTTCAGGCTCATGAAATTGAATATTGCCCCAAATATGCAAAGCGTCGGCAACAAGCTTCAATTTTTCCATACTGTTGGTATGCGTATGCGCAAAATAATGCGGTGAATAACAGACATCGAGCATTCTGATTAACCTAACTGGGAAAGCGCTACATTCACTAACTGCTGCAATTCTGTTGTTCCAGGACTGTACAGGCCGTTGCTGACTTGCTGTTCAAAGTGCGTGCTGAATGCGCGCTTGCGGTTTTCAGGTGAAACAGCCAGTGTTGTTAAACGCAGAAACCAAAAACCGTTAATGGCGGAATGATGCATGATCTGCCCTTTAAACTCTTTGTTCGGGCGTTTCTGCTCGATGCGGCCAATGTCATACTCTGCAGAAAATAAGGATCCTGCAGGCAAGCGAATGCCATTCATAATGAGGGGCTGCAGGCTTATACAGGAATGGTTATCTCCCATATTCATTTTTTCCATCAGCAGCGGCTGATGATCATCATCGACAAATATATTGATTTCGCCTTGACGCAGCAGATAACGGTGCGCGATTTTCAAAAAGAAATCTTCCGCCATGGGGCAAGAACCGACTTTCGGCTTTTCTGTCAAATTGCGCAGTTCGACAAAGCCTGTTTGCTGTGCGGTCTTTGGCAGCAAAACATCTTCCAGCAAATGACAAATCAGTTTGCTTTCTTCTAATACGGCTTCACTGCCTAAGTGACGCAGTGACGTTAAGCGCGCGCATTCAGATGCAAGGGTTTGCTTATAATCTGATTCTGTACAAGAGGCGAAAAACTGCTGCACTCCCGCCTGCTGATCCAAATTATGCCAATCATTCAGCTCTAGCCCATAAATACTGCCTATATCTATAATTTTTCTAATTTTTTTAGCGCCTGATGTGTCAAACAGCTTAAGATCAGAAAAATCCGCCGCTCGGCGCGGCGTATTGACATACTCCGCAAGTACGCGGGTAGCCTGTGTATAGCCGCAGCCGCGGCGTTCGCTTTGATGTGAATAATGCTCATTCAGCATCTCACAGAGCTTATTCGACAACGGATGTACATGCGCTTTAAATAAACGGATAACTTCGTGATCAATTGCATCCATGTAGTATCCCCCCTCTGCATCTTAGCTTTATTATATTTTTTTACTTACTCAGCTGAATCAGCAATTTGCGACAAGAACCGTTTTCGTGCAAATCGCCTATCAATCCTTTCCTCAAACCCAGAAACAGTACACATTTAAATCAGATGAAATGCAGCACCGTTCAAGGATCAGCTCATTCCACATTCGCCGTACTGTTCAATAAAACTTCTTGATTTATGATCTTCATTGGCGGAACAGAATAAGTCCCTGTCACATGCGCTACCGGGTCATTCATTTGATCAATCGAATAAACCCAAACTTCGGCCACAATCAGCGCCTTTCCTACTTTCATCAGTTTGCAGATGCCCCGTAAATTTTGACCTGCAGACGGCTTGCGCAAGAAGTTAATATTCATATTGGTGGTCACTGCTAAACCGACAATCCCTATTTCCCCTAAGATGGCGACATACATGGCAAAGTCGGCCAAGGTCATCATGGTTGGACCTGAAATTGTGTTGCCGGGCCGCAAGTCTTTTTCACCTACACGCCAGACCAGTGAAGCGCTTTTTTCCCCGACCTCTTCTATGTCACAATTTACTAAACTGGCTGCAAATTCGCGCTTTAAAAAATCAATAATTTCTTGTTTTGTACTTCGCATCAAAATCATCCATAAAAAAATCATCCATAACTTTCGCTATGCATGATTTTTAAATCAACTTGAAGTTTAAAGCTATGACTTTTTTTGACTTTTATGCAATTAAAAGCATCGTCAATAAAAACTAAAGATAGGACAGCGCTTGAGCAAAAACCTGATCCGGCAGCTGCGATGCATCAAGGCGCTTGATCCGTTCCGGCTGACGTTGGGATAAAGTCTCATATCCCGCTCTTACTTTTTCAAAGAAGGCCACTTTCTCTTGCTCAAAACGGTCTAGTGCGCCGCGTGCGCGGGCACGGTCCATGCCCAGCTCAATTGGCGCATCCAGCCAAAACGTGCAATCAGGCATCCGGCTGACAAAGCTGTCATTCAGCACTTGCAGCTTCGCCTCGCTCAGGCCGCGCCCTGCGCATTGATAAGCAAAGCTGGCATCCGTAAAACGGTCACAGAGTACAATTTTGTCCGCCTGCAGCGCAGGCAGAATCACTTGTTGCAAATGCTGCGCGCGGGCGGCATACATCAGCAGCAGCTCAGTATCATGACTCATCTGCTCTTCATGATTCACAGACAGCAGCAGGGAACGGATTTGTTCCGCCATCGGCGTGCCGCCCGGTTCACGGGTCAGCACCACTTCTTTGCCTTGACTGAGAAAATGATCATAAATTTTACGGATGAGCGTGGTTTTGCCAACCCCTTCGGTGCCTTCAAAACTGATAAACATGCTCACTCCTTAATTTTTTGAACGTATAACGGCAAGATACTCTTGCACAGCGCGGTTGTGATCCTGCAGCGTTGCAGTGAATTTATGGCCGCCATTGCCTGTTGCAACAAAGTAAAGATTATCTGAACTGTCCGGATGCATCGCCGCTTCAATCGCTTTCTTGCCTGGCAAGGCAATTGGTGTTGGCGGCAGGGCATTGATGGTATAGGTATTATACGGCGTTGGCGTGCGTAAATCCTGACGGGTAATATTGCCTGTATAGCTATCGCCCATGCCGTAAATCACCGTGGGGTCGGTCTGCAAGCGCATGCCTTGCTGCAAACGGCGGACAAAGACACCTGACACCTGCTCCAGTTCACTGTCTAAACTGGTCTCTTTTTCGACAATCGACGCCATAATCAGTGCTTCATACTTGTCTTTATACGGCAAGCCAGCTGCGCGGTTTTCCCAAGCCTGATCCAGGGTTTTCATTTGACGCGTATATAAATCTTTTAAAATTTTCTTATCCGACTCGCCCTTTGCAACAAAATAAGTATCCGGCGCAAATAACCCTTCAGGATGTGAATATGGAATGTCCAAAGCCTTTAAAATCTGATCATAGGGCAGGTTGCTGATGTCATGCGTCACCAGCGGGTCTTTCTGCAGCGCATTCACCAGCTGTTTAAATGTCGTGCCTTCAATGACTAGAATCCGGTTCATCTGCGCATTTTCAACATTGGAAATCATCACCAGGACTTCACGTATGCTCATGCCTTCACGCACTTCATACACGCCCGCTTTTAAGGTATCGTGAATCATAAATTTCTGATACAGCTTCAGCACAATAGGAAAACTGACTTTATCTTCTTTGGCTAAACGCTCAATAAAGCCCGAATAGGTATCGCCTGCACCAATCGCCAGCATCTGCTTTTTGCCTTCAATGGGATACTCTTTAAATAAGCTGGACCATAAAACAAAGCAGAGAATGATGGCAAAGGACAGCACCGTCAGCCACATAGCTTTTGGCGGCCTCCGCGGCTGCAGTTTTTTCTTTTTGGATTTGGGCTTAACTGAGGACATAATTTTAGCGGATTTGATTAAGTTTTAGGGTATGGAACAGTTCTATGCAGGCCTGAATATTCAGCGCCGCACCATTTAAGCTGAATGCTATTTTCATAGGATTCAATGCATTGCAAAAAAATACATTTTGGAAATCTGGCAGTTCATCCAGATCAATCTTGCGCTGTACACAGGGAATACCATGCTCCTGCATGCGCGATAAAATTTCAGCGCGCATAACGCCATGCACACCATTATAGCGAAGTTCAGGCGTAATCCATGTATCGTTTATTCGAATAAAGCAATTACTGCTCACACCTTCAACAATTAGGCCTTGCACATCCATTACCAGCGCTTCCGCCCACCCCTTCTGATCGGCCTCATGCTTCAGCATCACCTGCTCTAGACGGTTTAAGGATTTCAAGCCGGTCAAATTCGGCATCGTCAGGCCAATGGCCTGATCCAATATGCCGCTCGAAATGGTCTGATATTGAAAATCTGCAACATCTTGAGGGTAATAGAAAACCCAAACATCGGCAGGATGGTCCGGCAAGCTGTAGCCGCGCTGACCCTCTCCGCGGCTTAAAATAATTTTTAAAGTGCCTGATGCAGCTGGATCAAACTGGCGCATGATATTCAGCGTTTGCTCAATCAACGTCAAATCTGCCTGCAAATACAGCCGTTCATTGGCATTTTGCAAACGCGCCATATGCAGTTCATGCAGCTCGATTAAGCCATTGCGCAGGCGCGCTGTGGTGAAACACCCGTCGCCGTAATGAAATGCGCGGTCCGATAGTGAGACTTCATTGATTTCCTGCGCATTTTTAAAATATGGCATAACAAGCATCCCGAAAATGATGGTTTAGTTTAAGAATACCGCACAAAAATGAATAGCTTTTTTATTCATATCAAATTCGTTTCTTATTATTTTTTATACAAAACACTTCCCGCTATTCTTCGCTTAGTGAGCAGACATCATGCATAAATTAAAGTAAAGGATATCAAAAATGCGTTCATTAAAAATCGGGGTACTGGCCGCGCTAATTTCAGCGACATCATTCAGCGCACTGGCAAAAGACTTCTTAAACGTTTCATACGATCCAACACGCGAATTGTATGACAACTTCAATAAAGAATTCAGCGCATACTGGAAAAAAAGTACAGGACAAGACATCAATTTTAAACAGTCACACGGCGGCTCCGGCAAGCAAGCCCGCTCTGTCATTGACGGCCTTGATGCCGATGTGGTGACTTTAGCCTTGGCGGCAGATATTGATGAAATTGCGGAAAGAGGCCTGCTGCCTAAAGACTGGCAAAAGAAATTCCCGCAAAACTCTACACCGTACACATCGACCATTGTGTTCTTGGTGCGCAAAGGCAATCTAAAAGGCATTAAAGACTGGGGGGACTTAGTCAAACCAGGAGTAGAAATTATCACTCCGAACCCGAAAACGTCGGGCGGCGCACGCTGGAACTACTTAGCTGCATGGGCTTGGGCCAAGCATCAAGCCGGCGGCAACGATGCCAAAGCGCAAGATTTTGTCCGTCAAATTTACAAACAAACCAAAGTGCTGGACTCCGGCGCGCGCGGCGCAACAACCACTTTTGCTGAACGCGGCATAGGCGACGTCTTGCTGGCTTGGGAAAATGAAGCCTTCTTGGCCGTGCGCGAACAGCCGGGCAAGTTTGAAATCATCACCCCGTCATTGTCTATTTTGGCCGAGCCGCCAGTCGCAGTTGTCGAAAAAAATGCCAAAAAGAACGGCAATGAGAACATCGCCAAAGCCTATTTGAATTATTTATATTCTCCAGCAGGCCAAACTGTAGCGGCCAACAACTTCTACCGTCCGCGCAATGCCGCCGTCGCCGCCAAGTACAAATCCGTATTCAAGCCGCTGAAATTGATCACCATTGATAAAGAGTTCGGCGGCTGGACAAAAGTACAAAGCAAGCACTTTGACAATAATGGCGTATTCGACCAAATCGTCAAAGCCAACAGTGTGAAATAAGCCTGTCTATAGCATAAAACTGAATTGATATATCGGCTATTACGCTATAGCCGATATATGCAGTGCATATCGGAATCAACTTATCTTATTTATTCATATAAAATTCATTTTTTATTATTTTTTATGCATAAAGAATGGCGCTATTCTGCACGCATGTTATAAAACATTAAGAATTTTGAGGTCCTTATGAGCATTTCAGCAAAATTGAAACTTGGGGTGTTAGCCGCAGTTGTCTCCACAATCTCTTTAGGGGCTGCAGCGAAAGACTTCCTGAACGTATCTTATGATCCAACTCGCGAATTATATGAAGACGTCAACAAGAATTTCAGCAAATACTGGGAAAGCCGTACAGGACAAAAAATTAATTTCAAACAGTCTCATGGCGGCTCCGGCAAGCAAGCGCGTTCAGTGATTGACGGTTTGGATGCCGATGTGGTCACGCTGGCTTTAGCTGCGGATATTGATGTGATTGCAGAAAAAGCGAAACTGCTCCCTGCAGACTGGCAAAAGAAACTGCCGAATAACTCTACGCCCTATACCTCGACGATTGTTTTTTTAGTGCGCAAAGGCAATCCGAAAGGCATTAAAGACTGGGGCGACTTAGTGAAGCCGGGTGTCGGCATCATTACGCCAAATCCTAAAACTTCGGGTGGCGCGCGCTGGAATTACTTAGCCGCATGGGCTTGGGCCAAACATCAAGCCGGCGGCAACGATGTCAAAGCGCAAGAGTTTGTGCGCAAAATCTATAAAAACACCAAAGTGCTGGACTCTGGCGCGCGCGGCTCAACAACCACTTTTGCTGAACGCGGCATAGGTGACGTCTTGCTGGCTTGGGAAAATGAAGCGTATCTCGCTATTCGTGAGCAGCCGGGCAAGTTTGAAATTGTGACCCCGTCGTTGTCTATTTTGGCTGAACCGCCTGTGGCGATTGTGGAAAAAAATGCGGAGAAAAAAGGCAGTCTTTATTTAGCCAAAGGCTACTTAAACTTCCTGTATTCACCGCGCGGCCAGCAAATTGCAGCGCAAAACTTCTACCGCCCGCGTGATGCCAAAACCTTGGCGCAATATGGAAAAATTTTCAAGCCCTTAAAGCTGGTGACCATTGATCAAGAATTTGGCGGCTGGAACAAAGTGCAAAAAACGCACTTTGAAAATGGCGGCATCTTTGACCAAATCGTAAAGGCGAACAGCGCGAAGTAATTTCCGCTCTTTCTGAATTAGGAGTATTGACATGACGCATACCGTAATCGTTCCAGGTGTAGGCGGCAGTGAGCAGCATCACTGGCAGTCTTGGCTGCAGCGCCAACTCATGTCATGCTCCCGCGTTCAGCAAGAAGACTGGAACCACCCCGTACTGAACAACTGGATTGCGCAGTTTGTCAAAACTGTGGCGCCGATTCAGGACGATATCCAAATTGTGGCGCACAGCTTTGGCTGCCTTACCGCAGTTGCTGCGCTGGCAGAGCATCCAGAACTCAATAGCAAAATCAAAAAATTGATTTTGGTTGCACCTGCCAATCCAGCCCGTTTTGGCGCTGCAGGCTTTGCCCGCGACAGTCATAATGACTATGCGGCCTATTTCCATCAGCTTAAAATTCAAGTGCCCGCCACAATGATCATCAGTGAAAATGATCCTTGGCTGGCGTTTGATGATGCGCAGCTTCTGGCGAAGTCATGGAAGCTTAAACCCGTCAATGCGGGCTTGGCTGGACATATTAATGTGGCGTCGGGTTATGGCCCGTTTCCTGAAATTTTCAATTATTTAATTTCAGAAAAAGCAATGCCGCATATCAGCATTCCTGATGAGCGCAAGTATTTATTTAAATTTGCAATTTAATTGTTGCAATCTATGCTTGAACCGAAATTTAGTTTTTGTCTTTTACTGACTGATATTCAGTCAGTTTTCTCTCTTTGAGGAGTAATCATGTCGCAGCGATCCCGAGTGCTGCCAGGATTTGGTCTGTCTTTAGGCTTTACCCTTGCGTATTTGTCATTAATCGTGCTGATTCCTTTATCTGCAGTTTTTATTAAATCGCTGGGTATAGGATGGGACGGTTTATGGGAAATTTTAAGTTCTGAGCGAATTTTAAAATCCCTTCAATTGAGCTTTAGCGCGGCAATTATTGCAGCTTTAGTCAATGTCGTTTTTGGCCTTCTGCTGGCATGGTGCCTTGTACGCTATAACTTTCCAGGCAAGCGCATTGTCGATGCCTTAGTAGATTTGCCTTTTGCTTTGCCGACAGCCGTTGCCGGTATTGCCTTAACATCTTTATATGCGCCTACGGGATGGATTGGTCAATATTTAGAACCGATTGGCATTAAAGTGGCCTATACCCCTATTGGCATTACCCTTGCCTTGATTTTTATCGGCATTCCGTTTGTTGTGCGTACCGTGCAGCCTGTACTCAGTGATTTAGAAACTGAGCTTGAGGAAGCCGCATCAGCGTTGGGCGCAAACCGTTTTCAAATTGTGACTAAAATTATTTTACCTATTTTATTCCCAGCATTACTGACAGGCTTTGCACTGGCATTTGCCCGGGGTGTAGGTGAATATGGTTCAGTCATCTTTATTGCTGGCAACCAGCCCTTTGAAACTGAAATTGCGCCTTTGATGATTATTTCCCGTCTGGAAGAATATGATTACGCAGGCGCAACCACCATTGCTGTCGTCATGCTGGTGATTTCATTTGCCATTCTGTTTCTCATTAACCTAATTCAAGCTTGGGCCAGCCGACGCACAGGGAGAACTGCACGATGAATACCAACAGCAATGCTTTAGCTGAAAAATTGCAATCGCGCGATGCAACCCGTGAACCGACCTGGATTCGCCGCCTGCTCATTACCATTGCCTTGATCTTCTTCATTAGCTGCTTAATGCTGCCCTTAGTCTTGGTCTTTGTAGAAGCATTTAAACAAGGTGTAGGGGTTTATTTCCAAGCTTTGGTGCATCCAGACACATTATCTGCGGTAAAACTCACGCTATTGACAGCAGTTATTGCTGTTCCACTGAACGTTGTATTTGGTGTGGCTGCAGCATGGACCGTTGCCAAGTTTAATTTCCGTGGCAAGTCTATTCTGACCACCATTATTGATATGCCATTTTCAGTATCGCCAGTTATTGCCGGTTTAATGCTGGTGCTGATTTTTGGCACGCAAGGCTGGTTCGGCGGCTGGCTGATGGATCATGATATTAAGATCCTGTATGCGGTGCCTGCCATTGTTTTAGCGACCATCTTCATTACTGTGCCTTTTGTTGCGCGTGAACTGATTCCTTTAATGGAAGCGCAAGGCACTGAAGAAGAAGAAGCTGCAATTGTGCTGGGCGCCAATGGCTGGCAAACCTTTTGGAAAGTCACCCTGCCAAATATCAAATGGGGCTTAATTTACGGCGTAATCCTGTGCAATGCGCGCGCAATGGGTGAATTTGGTGCGGTATCAGTGGTTTCCGGCCACATCCGCGGTGAAACCAATACCCTGCCGCTGCACGTCGAAATCCTTTATAACGAATATACCTTCAGTGCTGCTTTTGCTGTTTCATCCCTTTTGGCATTGCTGGCGATTGTTACCCTCATTTTGAAAACATGGGTCGAAATTCGCCAAGAGAAACAAGACAAACGCAATGAAGATTCAACAGCTTCTTAAGGAATGACCTCATGAGTATTCAAGTAAAAAATATTGAAAAACACTTTGGTGCATTCCATGCGCTGAAAAATATCTCCCTCGATTTCCCAGACGGTCAATTGGTGGCTCTGCTGGGGCCATCAGGCTGCGGTAAAACGACACTGCTACGCATTATTGCCGGCTTAGAATCTGCTGATGGCGGTCAAGTCATTTTAGAAGGCGAAGATGCAACCAATGTTCACGTGCGTGAACGTGAAGTGGGCTTTGTCTTCCAGCATTATGCTCTGTTCCGCCACATGACTGTGTTTGACAACATTGCATTTGGCCTGCGTGTACGTCCGCGCGCGACCCGCCCGAATGAAGCTGAAATTAAAAAGCGTGTGACGCGTTTGCTAGACTTGGTACAGCTTGGCTTCTTGGCAGACCGCTACCCTGCACAGCTTTCTGGCGGTCAGCGCCAGCGTATTGCCCTTGCACGCGCTTTGGCTGTAGAGCCTCGCGTATTGCTGCTGGATGAACCGTTTGGCGCGCTCGATGCCAAAGTGCGTAAAGAGCTGCGCCGCTGGCTGCGTACTTTGCATGATGAGCTGCACATTACCTCTATTTTTGTGACACACGATCAGGAAGAAGCGCTTGAAGTCGCGGATCAAATTATTGTGATGAACAAAGGTAATGTTGAACAAATCGGTTCACCGCGTGAAGTCTATGAAAAGCCAGCAACACCGTTTGTCTTTGACTTTTTAGGTCAAGCCAACCGTTTTGAAGGTCAAAACAGCAATGGCATCATCCACATCGGTGAAGACCGCATTCAATTGCCGCAAGCGCCAAATGCGCCGCAAGGCCCAGTCATTGCTTTTGCCCGTCCTGACGAATTGCGCATTCATGCGCAGCCGCAAGAAAATGCTATTCAAGCAACTTTTCTTCGTGAGATTTGGATTGCAGGCAAAGTTTTGGCTGAACTGAATGACCGTCAAGGCAATCTCATTGAAATTTCACTGACACCCGATGAAGCAAAACTGCACCAATATCGCCCTAATCAAACGGTATGGCTCAGTGCATCTGCTTTGCATTTATTTGAAAACCAAGTCGCTTAAGGCGTTATGATGGGGCATGGCGCCCCATCAATTTTGAGGTATGCAGAAACATGAATTTCCAACAATTAAGAATTATTAGAGAAACCGTTAGACAGAACTTTAATTTAACTGAAGCTTCCGCTGCGCTGTACACCTCTCAATCCGGTGTCAGCAAGCATATTAAAGATTTGGAAGATGAATTAGGGGTTCAGCTGTTTATCCGCAAAGGCAAGCGCCTATTGGGCTTAACTGAACCGGGGCAATCTTTGCTCGGCATTGTAGAACGCATGCTGGTGGATGCAGAAAATATTAAACGCCTCGCCGATGATTTTAATAAAGTGGATGAAGGCACATTGACCATTGCCACAACGCATACCCAAGCGCGCTATGTCTTGCCGCCGATCGTCAATAAATTTAAAAAAGAATTTCCGAAAGTGCATCTGATTTTGCAGCAGGCCAGCCCAGTTGAAATTACTGAAATGCTGCTTCAGGGTGAGGCGGATATTGGCATTGCCACCGAATCATTAACGGCTGAAGATAACTTGGCCAGTGTTCCTTTTTATACTTGGCAGCACAGCATTATCACCCCGCAAAACCACCCGCTGACCGCCAACAGCAACATTACCATTGAAGATTTATCTCATTATCCGATCATTACTTATCATGGCGGTTTCACGGGCCGTTCAAAAATTGATGAAGCCTTTGAAGAAGCCGGCTTTGATGTCGATATCGTGATGTCCGCTCTGGATGCCGATGTCATTAAAACCTATGTCGAGCTGAACATGGGCGTGGGCATTGTCAACAATGTCGCTTATGACGCGGAGCGCGACTACCGTTTAAAGCAAATCCCTACGGATATTTTTGGCGTAAACACAACTTGGATTGCAGTGCGCAAAGGTCATCTGCTTCGCGGCTACGGCTATGAGTTTATTTCACTGTGTTCCCCAGACGCTGATATTAAAGCACTGAAAAAAGTGGCTTATCCAGACGATTGACAGGAAATATTTTAAAAAGAAGAGGCTTAGGTCTCTTTTTTTATCGTAATTATTTGTAAACGCCTGCATAATAGCCACATAAAACAAGAAATAAACAGGCCAGTCATTTCAATGAAACCCGCAGCATATTTTGCATTTACGCCTCTATGTCTGGCCCTGCATACGCATGCAGCGGCTTTAGAACGTTCAGGGCAAAGCATTTTGCCCTTTCTTGAGCCTGGCAATTACACAGAATTCAGCTATGGCGCAGTTGAAGGCAATCTTAGCGGCGAAAATTCCAATAAAGAACAATTATCTCAGGCGCTGAAGGTGACTGACTTTTCAACCGGCAACTTAATTGAAGATTTTTTCTTTGTGCAAGGCGCTGTCAAATGGCAGCTGAATCCGCAAATATCCGCAGGACTGCTTTTTGACCAGCCCTATGGCATTAAACTCAACTATGACTATTCCCCTGAATCTATTCTTGGGCATGAACAGTTAGAAGCAATCAACATTCAGCTTAAATCACGGAATATCACCGCACTGATGGGCTATCAGCCCACTGAACGCTGGAACATTTATAGCGGTCTGGCTTATCAAAGTTTTGCCGGACATTTAAACCTTTTTGGACAAAGTTTTTATGTCTTCAATGGGTACAGCGTGGAACTGAAAAGCGATGATTCTGTTGGCTGGCTGACGGGCATCAGCTATCAAATTCCAGAAATCGCATTTCGCGCTAATCTTATATACCGTTCTGAAATCAATCATAAAAACCAGGCCGAGGAATCATTGCCGCTCTCCGGCAGTATTGTTTCCGATACAACCAAAATCACCACACCGCAATCCGTTAATCTTGATTTTATGAGCGCAGTCAGCATGCATAACTTAATTTACGGTTCGGTCAGATGGGTCGACTGGTCAGACTTTAAAATTAAGCCAAATGGCTTTAATCAGATCATTCAGCCTTATCTTGCATATCTGCCGGCATTGGCTGACTTTAACTTAATTGATTATCAATCGGATCAATGGTCTGCCAAAATTGGAATCGCGCAAAAACTCAATGAACGCACCTTCGCCAGTTTAGAAACAGTCTGGGACAGCGGAAGTGACAACCCGGCTTCAACCATTAATCCGGCCAATGGCTACCATGGGCTAGGCACCGGTTTTCGATATCAGTTCACGCCTAACAATTTTTTTTCTGGCGGCATCTATTATTTAAGATTTAGACCCTCTAAAGCGGATAACAACACGATCACGCTCAACTCAATTTCGACCTTAGACCACAAAGAAGCATGGGCATACGGCATAAAAATCGGACATTATTTCTAACCCATGCTTAAATAAAAAAACGGGCCGAAGCCCGTTTTTTTATTTAAAGTGAAAATCTAAAAATTACCAGTGGTAACTTACGCCCAGTTTACCCACAGGCATCCATTGGTATTTATCATCATTGGCAATTTCACGCGCTTCGTTATCAACAGCATCTTGAGCGCTTGTTGGGTTTCCTGTAACAGGATCCAAGTTATATTGAGTTAATTTCACAGATGGATTACCAGTGTAGTATGCGCCAACTTCACCAAATACTCCCCAGTTTTTATTAATTTTAGGCGCCCAGCCAAAACCTAAATACGGTGCAATATCATTTTTATATGACATTTGACCGCGTACACCGCCTTGTCCGTCTGCTACGCTAGCGACTTGATAATTTTTACCATCAATTGATAGTGTTTCGCCCGGATTAATACGTTTTTCCAGATCATAATCATTATCTAAATAAGCAACGCCCGCTGCTACATAAACACCCTGCGCCCAACGGTTAGCGCTCGCTCCCCAAGGACGGATTTCAGCGTTTAAATAAACGTTGTTGTTTTCCATATCCAAGTCGTATTTTGTTCCATTAACAGATACATCATCTGTCCAAGAAACATCGCCGCCATTGTAGCCCAGCGCTAAACCTACGTATGGGTTTGCAGTCCAAAGCAAAGCACCGCCATAACCTGTTGTACCAGCTTCCAGACGCGCCCCTGTCGGAATTAATTGGTTTTGATCAAATGCATAGCCATCATGAACAACTGATGAGTCTGCTGCTGCTGCGCCAGCTGCCGCCATAAGTGACGCTGCTAAAATTGTACGTAGAACTTTCATTGTGTTTCTCCTCAAATACAAACTTTTAGAAATTATTGATCATTTGCATGGTTCGCTTCGTCTTAGGGGAATATAAAGCAGTTATCGCTCATGGTTTATTCAAAAATTGCTTATTTTTTGTTATTTTTTGATACAATTCTAGCTGACTTGTTGATTATTAAAAATAATCCGTTCTATTTTTCAGCTGCATAAATAAATAACGCTGTTTTTCTCCTATTTTAATAATAAATTCCGATCTATCGTTTAATTTCCATCTATTTTTAACTCAATTTAGTGTAAAATCTTGGAAAATTTTTTTCTGGAAGGAAGATCATGTCTCAGCTTTCAACTATCATTGAACAAGCTTTTGAAGATCGTGCAAATTTCACTTCAGCAGACTGCCCTGCTGAAGTGCGTCAAGCAGTTGAGGAAGCAATTGCTGGCTTAGATAACGGCACATTGCGCGTTGCTGAAAAAATTGATGGCGACTGGGTTGTTCATCAATGGTTGAAAAAAGCAGTATTGTTATCTTTTAAAATTAACGACAACAAGCCTATCGAGTCATGTGACCTTCGCTTCTACGACAAAGTAGACACTAAATTCAACGGCTGGACTGAAGAACAGTTTAAAGCTGCCGGTGTACGCGTTGTGCCGCCAGCTGTTGCGCGCAAAGGTTCTTTCCAGGCGAAAGGCGTAATTTTAATGCCTTCTTATGTAAACATTGGCGCTTATGTTGATGAAGGCACAATGGTGGATACATGGGCGACTGTAGGTTCATGCGCTCAAATCGGTAAAAATGTACACTTGTCTGGCGGTGTAGGCATTGGCGGCGTACTTGAGCCGCTTCAAGCAAACCCGACAATCATTGAAGACAACTGCTTCATTGGCGCGCGTTCTGAAATTGTTGAAGGCGTAATCGTAGAAGAAGGTTCTGTGATTTCAATGGGCGTATTCATTGGCCAATCCACTAAGATTTTTGACCGCGCAACTGGCGAAATTCACTACGGCCGAGTTCCTGCCGGTTCTGTCGTTGTAGCGGGCAGCTTGCCTTCTAAATGCGGCACTTACAGCCTATACGCTGCAATTATCGTGAAAAAAGTGGACGCGCAAACACGTTCAAAAACAAGCTTAAACGACTTATTGCGCGACGACTGATTTCCGTCCAATTGATTTCGGAGTGAACACTCCTCATCTCTACGGCCAGCAATGACCGTAGAGATTTTATTTTTCTGCCTCTGGTTATTTTTTGTTATGAGCACTCTTCGATCTTCCGCTATTCCTGTTTCTGATCCGTCTGCGGGGCTGCGCATCACGGAGATTTTCTATTCATTGCAAGGTGAGGCCAATACCGCAGGCTTGCCGACTGTTTTTATCCGCTTAACGGGTTGCCCTTTACGCTGTACGTATTGCGACACGACCTACTCTTTTGAAGGCGGTGAACGCCAGTCATTAGACGACATCATTCAAACTGCGCTCGATTTTAAAACGCCTTTTATTTGCGTGACTGGCGGTGAGCCGCTGGCGCAGCCGAATGCCCTGCCGCTGATGCAGCGCTTGGCGGATTTAGGCTGTGAAGTCTCTTTAGAAACCAGCGGCGCCTTAGATGTGTCTAAAGTAGACCCGCGCGTCTCTAAAGTTTTAGATTTAAAAACACCGGCCTCTGGCGAATCTGCACGAAATTTGCTTTCAAATATTGATTATTTAACTGAGCACGATCAAATTAAGTTTGTGATTTGCAACCGTGAAGACTACGAATGGTCTAAACAGCAAGTCGAACAGCTTAAATTGAATGAAAAAGCCGGCACCATTTGGTTCTCTCCTGCATTTGCAGTCGAAAAAGGTGCTGTACGCTTGCCTCAGCTTGCGCGTGATCTTGCGCAATGGATTTTAGAAGACCATCTCCCTGTTCGTTTCCAGCTGCAGCTGCATAAATTGCTGTGGAACGATGAAACTGGTCGTTAAGTTTTATAGATTTTTTGGAGAAAAACATGCGTCCTCGCGCGATTGTACTGTTATCTGGCGGCTTAGACTCAACCACTTGCCTCGCTTGGGCTCAATCACAGTATGAATGCATTGCTCTGAGCTTTATGTATGGCCAGCGCTCTACCACGGAGCTGGATGCAGCCCGTGCATTAACTGCAAAAGCGGGTGTAGAGCACCGTGTGATCAATATTGATTTAGGCAACCTTGGCGGTTCTGCATTAACAGATCATACAATTGATGTGCCTGATCATGAACAGGAAGGCATTCCTGTAACTTATGTTCCAGCGCGTAACACAATTTTCCTGTCTTATGCTCTGGCTGCAGCCGAAGTGTTTGGCGCAGAAGCCATTGTCATTGGCATCAATGCTGTTGATTATTCGGGCTATCCTGACTGCCGCCCTGAATTTATTGAAGCTTTTGCCAACATGGCGCGCCTTGCCACAAAAGTAGGCGTAGAAGGAAAACCCCTTAAGTTTGAAACACCTTTGTTACATTTATCCAAAGCAAATATCATTCGCTTAGGTATAGAACATGGCGTAGACTACAGTCAAACGGTGTCTTGCTATCAAGCAGATGACCAAGGTCGTGCTTGCGGTACATGCGACAGCTGCCGTCTGCGTAAACAAGGTTTTGCAGATGCAGGCGTTGAAGATCCGACACGTTACATACCGAAATAACAAGGTAGGGTTTATGAAAATTTTAAAATCAAACATTATTCTTTCTGCTGCAGTTTCTGCCGCAGCGCTGTTTGCTTCAGCAGCTCATGCTGACAATGAAAAGCTTCAGCAGGCCTATAAGAGCACTAACGTAAAATCTGCGTTAATTAATGTTTGTAAAGAAGAAA
Source organism: Acinetobacter bouvetii DSM 14964 = CIP 107468 (assembly GCF_000368865.1). GTDB lineage: Bacteria > Pseudomonadota > Gammaproteobacteria > Pseudomonadales > Moraxellaceae > Acinetobacter > Acinetobacter bouvetii. The sequence continues at coordinate 551,658 of NZ_KB849726.1, read as the reverse complement.
CAGGCAAAGGTAAAAAATTGTCTGCCGCTGAAGTCAGCAAATACTGCTCTTGCGCAGTAGAAGCTGACGGCCGTTTAACCAATGCTCAAAAATGGGAAATCCAAAGTACCATTAACCAAAAGAAAAGCCCTGCAACTTTAGCTTTTGTACAAAAGCAAAATAAAGATTTGCAAGCATGTTTTGGCCCTCAGTTAACTGGCAAATTAAAAACCTTAACTGAAGAAGCAATGAAATCTGCACAAGCCGGCAAATAATTTACTGCTGCTGTAAAAAAGCCTGCTTTGAGCAGGCTTTTTTATGGATTCAATTTAAGGAATGCTATGTCAAAATCGTGGCGAACACCCCTGAAAGGCCAAAAGTTCATTGCTTCATACAGCGGCGGCAAAGACAGCACATTAGCGCTGTATGCCGCACTGCAAACTGGTGAAGCGCTCGGGCTGATCATTATGCTTGAAGAGCAAGGCTTGCGCTCCCGCTCACATGCAATGCCCTTAGATATTATCTATGCGCAGGCGCAATCTATTGGACTGCCAATTTTCACTGCAAACGCCAACTGGCAAGATTATGAAGCTGAATTTTTAAAACTGCTGGGTAAAGCGCAAGATATGGGCGCCCAAACCTTAGTGACTGGCGATTTAGACCTGCCTGAACATGGGTGCTGGCATGAAAAAGTCGCCATGCAGGCTGGGCTGGAACTGCACATGCCGCTTTGGCAGCGGCCGCATTTAGAGGTTGTTCAGGAATTTATCCAGCATGGATTCCGCACCATCGTGACAACAGTCAATTTAACCCTTGGAATGACCGCAGATGATCTCGGGCAAACGCTAAACTTAGACTATATCCAAGCTTTGCAGCGCAGAGGCATTGATCCTTGCGGCGAAGGCGGTGAATTTCATACCACCGTACTGGATGGCCCTCTATTTAAAAACCCGATCGCTGTACGCCAAGGGAAAATTCTGTATCATGATAATTATGCATTCTTAACGCTTGAATTAGAACATCAGTCAATATTTTGAAGGAATCTGTATGTCGGACATTACTTTACCAAATCAGGCATTTCTTGCTACAGCAGGCGAAATCAACCTTGCTGAACTCCCAGCTGAATGGCTGATTGTGTATTTTTATCCCAAAGACTCAACCCCGGGCTGCACCACACAGGCTGTAGGCTTTTCATATTTAAAAGATCAATTTGATGCGTTGAATGCCACGATTATTGGCATTTCACGCGACTCTGTCAAAGCACATCAAAACTTTACAGAAAAGCAGAACCTGACCATTAATTTGATCAGTGATAAAGAAGAAGTGCTGTGCAATCATTTTGATGTGATTAAAGAAAAAAATATGTATGGCAAAAAAGTCATGGGCATTGAACGCTCAACGTTCATTTTCCACAACGGCAAACTGGTGAAGGAATACCGCAAAGTCAAAGCTGCTGGCCATGCAGAGCAAGTTTTAGAAGATATTAAAGCGCTGCAAGCCTAATATCTTCACACATTAAAGCCCGGTCTTCGGGCTTTTTATGCATTGAACAGCAATGAAACCGCAATTCCCCACATCACCAAGGCAATCATGCCATCCAGAAACTGCCATGCTTTCGGGTTTTCAAATACAGGAATCAAAACCCTCGCCCCATAGCCCAATGCGAAGAAAAACAGCCACGATGCAGAGATTGCACCCAGCGCAAAATAGGCTTGATCAGCAAACTGCGTCGAAATTGAACCCAATAGAATCACTGTATCCAAATACACATGCGGATTCAGCCACGTCAACGCCAGGCACATCAGCAAAGTTTGAGTCAAACTGCTGGCACTGTTTGCACTCAGCTGCATGACAGATGCAGATTTAAGCGCTTGTACAGCATGCTGAAAACCATACCAAAACAAAAAAAGCGCCCCGCCCCATTGAGCGAATTGAATAATTTGCGGATAGTGCAGCAATACCGCTGAAAAGCCTGCCACGCCCAAAAGAATAAGCAGAGAGTCTGAAAGTGCACATGCAAAGCACACCCAAAATACGTGCTGCCGCTTCAGCCCTTGCTTCAAAATAAAAGCGTTCTGCGCGCCAATGGCAATAATTAAGCTGAAGCCCACAGCCAGCCCTTGCAAATATGTATTCAGCATTGCGTTACCGCATCAAAAAAATTGATGCATTATCTATTCTTATGAACAAAATTAAGTATTATTTAATAAATATCAACTTAGCTAAATTTTATTAAGTTCACTGCGAGATCCATCATGCTCAATCATAAACAGTGCGACGCATTTCTTGCGGTTGCAGAAGCAGGAAGTTTTGACCTCGCCGCAGAAAGCCTCTGCATTACGGCCTCTGCGGTTACGCTGCGGATACAAAGTCTCGAAAAAACGCTGGGCCAAGTTCTGATTCTGCGTGAACGCCCCTGCAGAACAACGCAGGCCGGCCAGTCACTGCTTCACTATTTACAGCACAGCCGTTTGCTTGAACAAAATTTCATTCAAACACTCACTGGACAAACTGCTTCATTTCATCAGGTCAATATCGCTGCCAATGCAGATTCTCTGGCGACCTGGCTCTTGCCCTTGCTCAAGCCTGCTTTGATCGAACACAAAATTACCGTGCATTTTCACGTAGATGATCAATCTAAAACCCATCATTTGCTGGAAGCAGGCCTAGTCAATGCCTGTGTCACACAAGAATCTCAGGCAATGAAAGGCTGCATTGCTGAGTACCTAGGCAGCATGAGCTACCGCTTTGTTGCTGCGCCTGAATTTGCGCAGCAATGGTTTACTAAAGGAGTGAGCCGCGATGCGCTTCGCCATGCGCCGGCGCTGATTTTCAATGAGAAAGATCAGATGCATACCGCCACCATTCAGCAGCGGTTTGGACTCAATCCATCGCAATATCCGCATTATTTTATTCCATCTTCAAGCGCATTTTTCGATGCGGTCACAATGGGCCTAGGCTACGGATGGCTGCCGGATTATCAAGCTGAGCCGTATTTAAAAGAGCACAAATTAGTCGAGGTTGCACCTGAACTGCGTATAGAGCTTCCGCTTTTTTGGCATCACTGGAAGCAGCAGTCTGAAGTGCTGGAACAATTAAGCGGCTTGCTTCTGGCTGAGGCGGGCCTGATCATGAATAATCCGCTGTATTAAATTGCGGACAGCTGAGATGAATTGCCAGCGGCATTGAACAGCCAATGCTACTTTAACTGCCATTGGCCAGTCAGCTTAATATCGACCTTTTCCCCGACGCCGCCATAGGATCTTTTCATGCCGAAATCACTGCGGTTGATGTAGCCAACCGCATAAACATCCAGCAATTTAGAATTAGAAGCATTGGGTTTAAGCACTGCATCGAAAGTCACAGGCTTGGTGATGCCGCGTAAAGTCAATTCCCCTTGCACGTTAAAGCGGTCTGGATCCTGCGGTACAAATTCCGTGCTCTTAAACGTTACAGTTTTATATTGAGCGGAATTGAAAAAATCTTCTCCCATGATCATGGGTTTTAACGCAGGATGGTTGAACCTTAAACTATTGGCGGGCAAAATCACAATAACAGAGGCATTTTGCGGTGCATGAATATCAAAATACAGCCGATTTTGTGACTGATTGGAAACACCTTTTACTGCCGAAAGCCCCATTGCTTTAATAGCAAAGCTGATACTGCTCGAATCCGTCAATATCCAATTTTGTGCATGCAGCTGCGTTAGCAGGCTGGCCGCAGTTATCCCTGCCATTAGCCGCCGCATCAGTTTTATGACTTCCATTTCATGCTCCGTCTAACAGTATTCAGCCTGTTAGCCCTGTAATGCTTCACTCATCTACTCCAATCTAAAATACCGAACATCAGCTTAAATTGCTTTTATCGTCAGTCAAAAATTTGTGTTGCAATTGTAGATAAATCTCTGTTTCTTTAAATTTGTGTAAAAACTCGCTGGTGCCTAAAGGAAAGGCCGATTCCATAATTTCACCCCTGTAATAGGCTTCACGCACGGGCGTTGCGGACATTGACCCTTGCAGGCTGTCCAGCTCAACCATTTCCCATTCTGGAAAGAACTTTAAATAATATGAAGTATGATCTTTAAAATGCCCAATTAAGCCAATGCGGTCTTCTGGCTGGGTAATTTCAGCAACCAAAGATTTGACCAGTTTCTGCCACTTTTCATCGTTATAAACATCAATCACAGGCACAAATTTAATTCGCTGCTGATCCGCTTCAGAAAAGTTGGATAAGATCATTTGCATCCGCTCTTCTGCTGTGAACGGATTTTTGATATTGCGCTCATTCTGCGCAGAGCCCAGCGCTAAAATAACGTAATGGCTCTGCTGCAGCGCAATATGTATCGTTTGCATATGCGCTAAATGAAAAGGCTGAAAACGGCCAATGAATACCAAGTAATCAAATTTATAGTTCATAGCAAGATCATCGTTTTTTATGAACTCATGAGTTGCGCCGGCAAGCTGAAAATGCGACATAATGAGCCCATAAAACTTGAATTAATTGAAAGCAAGGATAGTACGATGACACTGAGCTGTATTCAACAACCTCATGAACATTTGAATGCGAATTTAGAAAATGGTGTGCTGACATTAGCCATTAACCGCCCTGAAGCAAAGAATGCTTTGTATACAGAGCTGTATTTAAAAATTGCACAGGCTTTAGATGAAGCGGATTTGGACAAGAGCGTTCGTGCTGTCATATTGCGTGGTGAAAATGCAGACTTTACTGCAGGCAATGACATGCAGGATTTCATGAAATCTGCAGCGCAAAAAGGCCAAGCTCCGGCATCTCAAGGCGCTCCGTTTATTTTGCTCAAATCTGCCGCAAAATTCTCTAAGCCGCTGATTGCCGCTGTACGCGGTGTGGCGATTGGTATTGGGGTAACAATCCTGCTGCATTGCGACTTGGTTTATAGCGACAGTACAGCCCTGTTCCAAATTCCATTTGTCAGCCTTGGCTTATCTCCAGAAGGCGCTTCAAGCAAATTGTTAGTTGAACAGGCAGGCTACCACAAAGCCGCTGAATTACTGCTGACTGCTCAGAAGTTTGACAGTGCAACGGCGGTTTCTGCAAACCTTGTCAACAGTATTGAAGATGATGTATATGCAGCGGCTGCCAAAAAAGCAGCGCAACTGTCTGCTTTGCCTTTAGCCTCTTTGGTGCAGTCTAAAGCGTTGATGAAGCACAATGTGAATGACATTGTGGCTTGGATTGATCATGAAGCTGAAATTTTCATGGATCGTGTCGGCTCTCCAGAAATGATGGAAGCCGTGGCTGCGTTTATGCAAAAACGCAAACCAGACTTTTCTCAGTTCAACTGACCTTTAATTGTTGAATGACTAAAAAAACCACTGTGTAATAATTAACACAGTGGTTTTTTTATTTTCAATCCCAACATATTTTAAAAACTCATTCGGAAAACTTCTTATGACAGACACTAATGATAAAAAGCGATACTTTGAGCCTGCGCCACAAGACATCGATGTCGAAAATTTTAAGAAAGTTATTCAAAGCCGCCGTTCAGTGCGCAAATTTACCAAGAAAGAAATTCCAGCTGAAGTGCTGGATGACTGTTTAGACTTGGCACTGCTTGCGCCAAACTCATCTAACTTGCAGCCTTGGACTTTTTATGTGGTGCAAAACCCGGCTAAGAAAAAACAGCTGGTCAAAGCCTGCTTAGGACAGCTTGCTGCAAAAACTGCGTCAGAACTGATCGTGTGTGTCGCGCGTACAGACCGCAATGATGAAATGGCAAAACGCAACATTACCGAGTTCCCTTTTCCTGAAGCACCTGCGGCTGTACAGAAATATTATAAGTTCATTCCTTATAACTATAAGACTGGTTACTTAAACGCACTTGGTAACTTTAAGAAAGTGGCTTTCAAAATTGCACGAAGCTTAGATAAGCAACTGCCTGTAACTGCATTTAATCAAGCCGATGCCAAACTTTGGGCCAGTAAAACCACAGCTTTAGCTTGTGAGAACCTAGTGCTAGCTTTACGGGCTTATGGTTTTGACAGCTGTATGATGGAAGGTTTTGATGAGCCTTTGGTGCGTAAACTGTTAAATCTGAATGATCAGCAATACCCTGTGATGGTGATTGGTGCCGGTGAGCGTGCGGAAGACGGTGTATTTTTTCCGCAGTACCGTTTTGACCGTGAGTTATTTATTCAGAAGGTTTAATATTGACTTTCTCAGTGGAATCTTTTCATTGAAGTTTTAATTTCAGGATTAACCTTCGGTTCGACCTACTTTTCTTTCGGGAAAAGTAGGCAAAACCATTATCATTCGCAAAACTCGTTCTATTCCGCATTTTATCAATTTAGTCGCAGAAACTTTATCTGATAAATTAAGTCCTGCCTCAAACAGTTGCGGATGATGTTAACGTGTATCAAATATATTTTTAGATTCATCATTAAAGAACATCGACCATTTGAATAAACTCAAAAGCGGGCTCCTCATAGGGATGGCTTAATGTTAAAGCCTTTGCCACAGCAGAAGCTTTTTCCTCTGGAACGATGGTTTCCACCCGCCACTCTGGAATTTTCTCCAAAGCATCCAACTCACCTATAAACGGATTTGCTCCTTTTACAGGTTTAAACTGGCCTATACCCAAGACCTGCCAAGCACAGTGTTCATAGTTTCCTATGCCACCAGCCCCTGCTTCAAAAATCGCAAGTTTGGTCGTTTCAAGATGAGATTCTGGAACATAGTAGATGAGTTTAAGCATTGATATTGTCTAATTTATCGAGTTTAACTTTTATAGCATATAACTTTGAATATGCTTCAACCCCATCATTTAATTCAGATCGACCTTGTTCAATTGTAAATTTGGGATTTTTTCGAGAAAGGTAATTTTGTATTACTGCATCGCTAATTTTTTCTCTTAATTCTCTCGGTAAATCATAACTTTCGAGTGGATCTGTATGCTTCTTATTTGGTTCATGGATTGTGTACAAATTATTGTATTGAAGACTCAAAATTAATTTTAATGATTTCTCCACATCTAATCTTAAACCAGCTAAACAATTAAATTTTTCAATTTGTTCAACCAAATCACAAAATGAATCAGTACATTCATCTACTATAGAACCATTGCCAAAACCACCTGATCCATAAATACTTTTTTGGACTAATACTCTGAACAAGTCCGTTCTAGCCTCTTTTAACTCTTCTATTGTTTTTTCGGCTTCAGACCTTAATTCTTTTAATTTAACTCCATTTCCTGCAATCGAAAACTCCTGCACCTCTGCAGCGAAAGCGATAATCAGTCCAATTACAGCAAATCCAAAGCTAAAAGCAACAAATTCAGCACCCGATATTTTCTCTAGAGAAATTAAAAGCCATAAGCCGCAAGCTATTCCGAGCAAACCTACAACAACTCCAAAAACTGTATTACCTTTTAATCTGTTCTTTTTTGTTTTCAACGTTTAACTCATAAATTTTACATTTAATACATGATAACAAAAGAAAAAAAATAATTACTAATATTAGATCACATGAGTAGCGACATGGATGTCGCACGTTAGACTGTGGGACAGGACGTCCCATCAGTCTAACAAAAGGGTTTTGTTACTTTTGCCCAATCAAAAGTAAAAATAAAATTCTTATAAAGAAAAAACCGCCTCTCGGCGGTTTTTTAATTCTCAAAATCACATCTGCAACGCATAACCCAAAATTAAAAAGATCAATTGCAAGCTCAAAATCACAGCAAACAACTTCCATCCTTTTTTACGCAACGCAGACTTATCGACTGCTTCATATGTCACTGTTTTAATCATGTCATCACCTCATACATGAGTGTTGATACTGAAATTGTTTAGTGATCCATCTTTCTTCTATACTGCATGATATTTGTGCATTTATTACACAATAGCACGTTCACATCAGTATAAAAGCAAAATCTAAACCAACTTCAGCGGGAGAAATAAAATTAAAAAAACAAAAAACTGCATAAACAAAAAACCACCCGAAGGTGGTTTAAAAACGCTGGAAATTATATGAGTAAAATCAAATATTCACAACATTTATTATATCTTTTGATAAATTTCAGTCTTAAAAAAGCCACCCGCAGGTGGCTCTTTATTCAGATGAATTTATACAAAATTAACCAATGAACTTACGCGCATTGCGGAACATGCGTAACCATGCACCATCTTCAGTCCATTCTTCCGGTTTCCAAGAATGCTGGATGGCGCGGAAAGTACGTTCCGGATGCGGCATCATAATCGTTGCTCGGCCATCTTTAGAAGTCACAGCAGTAATCGCTTCTGGTGAACCATTCGGGTTCATTGGATAGTGCTGCGTTGGATTCCCTTGGCTATCAACATAACGCAAGCTTACCTGGTTGCCTGCATTTAACGCGGCAATCTTATCCGCAGTCGCAACCACTCGGCCTTCACCATGCGCAACCGCGATTGGTAAAATCGAACCTTCCATACCCTCTAACAAGATTGAGTTGGATTTTTCAACACGAACGTTAACTGCACGTGCTTCAAACATCTCAGAAGTATTGCGGTGGAAACGCGGCCAAGCTTCAGCACCCGGAATCAGCGGAGCCAATTGCGACAACATTTGACAGCCATTACAAATACCAAGAGAGAACGTTTCGTCACGGTTGAAGAATTTTTCAAATTGGTCACGAAGTTTCGGGTTGAACAAAACTGATTTCGCCCAGCCGCCGCCAGCGCCCATGACGTCACCGTAAGAGAAGCCGCCGCATGCCACAAGGCCTTCAAAGTCATCTAGGCTGATACGGCCTGCAAGCAAGTCGCTCATGTGCACGTCTACAGTGTTGAAACCCACTTTGTCGAATGCCGCAGCCATTTCAACATGACCGTTTACGCCTTGTTCACGCAGAATCACCATGTTTGGACGGCGTTCGTTGATGTATGGTGCTTCGATTGGCTCGTTCAAATCAAATGTTGGTTTTGCAATTAAACCTGCATGAGATTTGTCTGCAATTAACGCATATTCTTGATCTGCAGTTTCAACGTTGTCGCGTAAACGTTGGATTTGATGTGATACTTCAGTCCATGCTTGTTGTAAATCAGCACGGTCTAAGCTCAAACCATTAACAGTTAACGTATCTGTATCATTTACAGTACCGACAACTGCAATTGCATCTTTTAAAGTAGATGCCGCAACTTCTTCTGCAAGTGTTGCCCAATCAGACGCACTGATTTGAAGCACTGCACCAATTTCTTCTGCAAATAAACTTGCAGTTGATTGATCTTCTAAAGCCACACCGAGACGTGCTGCAAACATCATTTCCGCAACAGTTGCAAGTAAACCACCATCACCGATGTCGTGGTAAGCCTTAATTAAACCGCGGTTGTTCCAGTCTTGAACCAATGCAAAGAATGCTTTGAAGTCATCAAAACTATCCACATCAGGTGTCACTGAACCAATGGCTTTATAGACCTGAGCAAGGATCGAACCGCCTAGACGGAACTGACCTTTAGAAAGATCAATACGGACAAGTACTGATTCTTCATTTTTCAATTCAGGCGTTAAGGTTTTACGTACATCAGTCACTGGAGCAAAGGCTGTGATTACACCTGACATCGGTGAAGTCACCGATTTGTCTTCGCCTTCATCATTCCAAGTCGTACGCATAGACAATGAGTCTTTACCCACTGGAATTGCAATACCCAGTGCAGGACACATTTCCATACCGATGGCTTTTACACCTTCGAATAAAGCTTGGTCTTCACCTTTCTGTCCTGCTGCCGCCATCCAATTTGCAGACAATTTAATGTCACTGATCTGGTCGATTTTTGCAGACATAATATTCGAGATCGACTCTGCAACCGATAAACGTGCAGATGCCGCAGGATTTAACAAGGCAACAGGCGGACGTTCGCCCATCGCCATTGCCTCACCTGTATAACCTTGTAAGCTTGTTGTAGTGACTGCTGCATCTGCAACAGGAACCTGCCAACGACCTACAAACTGATCACGCGCAACCATACCTGTAATTGAACGGTCACCAATGGTGATCAGGAATGATTTGGATGCAACCGTTGGATTTTTAAGCACACGGTAAATTGCATCTTTCAAATCTGTGACTTTAGATGCATCAAAGTCGTCGCCTTGACGTTCAATGGTTTCATACGAACGGCTCATGCGCGGTGTGCCGCCCAGCATGACTTGCATTGGCATATCCACGGCTTTGTTATCAAACAATGGATCGTTCACTGTCAATTGACGCGCTTCTGTTGCTTCACCTAAAACGGCAAACGGACAACGTTCACGTGCACATAGTGATTCAAATAGTTCTAATGAGCTTGGACGAATCGCCAATACATAACGCTCTTGCGCTTCGTTTGACCAGATCTCCATTGGAGACATGCCCGGCTCAAGTGATGGAATCTTACGCAAATCAAGAATCGCACCCAGTTCGTGGTCATTCACCAACTCAGGCATTGCATTGGAAATACCGCCTGCACCCACATCATGCACGGACACGATTGGGTTGAAGTCTTCCATGCGCCAGCATGCATCAATCACTTCTTGGCAGCGGCGTTCCATTTCAGGGTTTTCACGCTGTACAGAAGCGAAATCCAGGTTTTCACCGAGTTTACCGCTGTCCACAGAAGATGCCGCACCGCCGCCAAGGCCGATCAGCATTGCAGGGCCACCAAGGACGATCAATAAATCGCCTGGTTGAATCGCATCTTTTTCCACGTGGTCTGGACGGATGTTGCCGTAACCACCGGCAATCATGATTGGCTTATGGAAGCCTTTCACATCGCCATTCACATTTTGTTCAAAAGTACGGAAGTAACCGTTTAACGCAGGACGGCCAAACTCATTGTTGAACGCAGCGCCGCCCAAAGGCCCTTCAATCATGATTTGAAGTGGAGATGCCATACGCGATGGTTTGCCGTAGTTTTCTTCCCAAGGCTGTTCAAAGCCTGGAATGTTCAAGTTAGACACGGTAAAGCCTGTTAAACCTGCTTTTGGCTTACCGCCACGGCCTGTTGCGCCTTCATCACGGATTTCACCGCCCGAACCGGTCGCAGCGCCCGCAAAAGGCGCAATCGCTGTTGGGTGGTTATGCGTTTCCACTTTCATCAGGATGTGAGCGGCTTGGCTCTTGTATTTATAAACGTGGTGACCCGTCGCCTCATCTTTCTTCGGATAGAAACGCTGAGTATCAAAACCAACGATCACCGAAGCATTGTCTTTATATGCTGACAATACATCTGTCGGTGATTCTTTATAAGTGTTTTTAATCATTTGGAACAATGACAATGGCTGTTTTTCACCATCAATTGTCCATTCCGAACCAAATATTTTATGACGGCAGTGCTCAGAGTTAGCTTGAGCAAACATCATCAGTTCAATATCGTGCGGATTACGGCCGAGCTTGTTAAAAGCAGCGACTAAATAATCAATTTCTTCATCAGAGAGCGCAAAACCAAACTCAGAGTTGGCTTTTACTAAAGCATCTTTACCCTGACCTAATATGTCAATTGTGTTTAAAGGCTTTGGTTCAGTTTCAGAGAACAATGCCGCAGCGTCTTCAATTTGGTTGAATACACTTTCAGTCATGCGGTCATGCAAAACTTGTTTCACTGCATCCGATACTTCAGAAATACCTTTTAAAGTAAACAAAACACCGCGTTCTAAGCGGTGTATCGGGGTATTGCAGTTGGCAAAAATATCCGTTGCCTTTGATGACCACGGCGAGATTGTGCCTACACGCGGTGTCACAAGGACTTGAACTTCATCACTTGCCGCTTGGCGAACTTGGAAGGTTGCGCCATCATTCAAAAGCTGCAAAGCAGATTGCTGTTGTTGCTCGTCGAGCGCTTGGTCGAAAAGGTAAACCCATTGGCTTTCTATTGATTGAACAGAACTGATTGACGCAAGGCGTGTTAATAGTTGTGTTTGCTTAAAAGAAGAGTGTGCAGGTGCACCGGCAACGATAAACATGCTGTTTTTGGCTCCACGGGCAGGTCTTTTGAACCATGCCGCAATGTGACTTGAAGAGAGCGCATATTCTACTGTGTATTGGCAGAATCAGCTAGATAGAAAATCACCAATATTGGGCTTTATCACCACAAAAATTAGTTCAAACCCTTATTTATCAATCTAAAAAAATTATCAACTTGAAAACTCAGCAAAAAAATTAATTTTTAATCTGTATCAAAAAGTGAAGCCGCCTTTGAGCGGCCTGACCGTTTAAAAGTGATTAAGGGTGCGGCGGCATTCCATTTTGTTTAATCGCCCGCTCAAGATTTAGGCCAATCTGATCAAGGCTATGACAATCTTGGTGATAACACAGCGCAAACGCTGATACATCACCGTTCATTTGCTGATTCAGCAAAATCAGATGGAACGCCAATACCAAAATGTTACGGCGCCTTTGCAAAAAGCCGCGCAGTGCCGCTGCCATTTAAAGTTGATCCTTTTTCTTTTAACCTTGATATTCTTTGCTTCAGCGGCGTCAAAGAGAAGCTAAAAAAGTTTGTAACGATTATCTTTATAAACGGATTCAATTATGCGATTTTCACCTGTGCCTGCTGGCCAAATTCAATGACACCATTGTCTTTGACATACACTTTCCAATCCGCCAATAATTCTTGTAATTTTTCAGGATAACGCTCGGCTAGATCCTCTGTTTCCCCCGCATCTTCAGCCAAATTGTATAGTTGCCACTGGTTTGGGCCATTCGGCGCTGGAATGAATAAGGCCTTCCAATCGCCTTTGCGCAACGCTTTTTGCCCAAACAGCTCCCAACCGGTGATGTGATCTTTCTCATGAATATGATCTTGCTGCTTATTCAAATACGGCAAAATGCTTTGTCCACGCAAGGGTACCAATTGGCGGCCTTTGTAACGCCCCCCCGGATGCTGAATCTGCAGGGTTTCCAATACAGTGGGCAAGACATCCATCACCGTTAAAAACTCATGGCTAATATCCTGCTGCCGCGCAAAGGCTTGATGCTTAATAAAAGCTGGCGTACGGATTCCGCCCTCACTGGTATGCGCTTTATAAAGCCGCGATGGCGCAGTGGCTGCTTGCGCCCAATGTTCGCCATACCAAACATATGAATTGCCATGACCGATATTCTCTAAAGCATTGTCATAATATTTATCAATCACGGCAGAAATGTCAGGGCCAAATACCGGCAATGCCTCCAGCTGCGCGCCTTCAGCGCCATTATCAGATAAAAAGATGATAATGGTATTGTCATATTGCTGGGTCTGTTTTAAATATTTAATGACGCGGCCGACATTCTGATCCAGGCGATCGACCATGGCTGCGTAGACTTCCATTGTCCGTGCAGAAAACTGTTTTTCAGCTTCCGTTAAATTTTCCCAAAATTTAGTTTGCGCCAATACAGGATGAATAGTGGCATTTGAGCTGACCAGGCCTAATTTTTTCACTTGCGCTAAACGCTTTTGACGCAATACCTCTGGCCCTGCATCATAAACACCCTGATATTTTTGAATATCTTCCGGATGCGCCTGCAAGGGCCAATGCGGTGCAGAAAAAGGCAAATAGGCAAAAAATGGGCGTGTTTGGCGGCTGACGTCATCTTGTAAATAATCTAATAAACGGTCTGTAAAATAGTCAGAAGAATAAAAATCTTCTGGCAATGACGTAACATATTCATCATTTTCTGCATATAGGCCACGGGTCACTTTTAATAGGCCTGGAATTTCCTTTTCAGGAATATCGGCTTCAAACGCATAATGATTGGCTGCGCCTGGCAGTAAAGTAAATGATTTTTCAAAGCCGCGGCGTGCAGGAAAGCGTTCGGGCGTTAAACCCAAATGCCATTTCCCGGACATAATGGTGTAATAGCCTGCATCCTTTAACAGCTCAGGCAATGCTGCCACTTGATCATTTAAATAACCTTCATAACCTGTCTGGCCTTTTTGCTCAGGATGAATGGCTTCAGCCATTGCGCCTAAACCCGCTAGATGATGATCTGTGCCAGACAGCAGCATAGACCGCGTGGGTGAACACGTAGACGCTGTATGGAAATTGGTGAGCCTTAGCCCTTCCAAGGCAATGGCGTCTAAATTTGGAGTATGAATTTCGCCGCCAAATGCACCAAGGTCAGAAAAGCCAAGGTCATCGGCAACAATAAGTAAAATATTCGGCTGTTTTGCTGACATGCTATTTTCATCATTTATATAAGAACATGTGCTTAATCTGCCTGAAATCGGCACGTTCAGCCTGTCAAAAACTTGACATTCTCTAGCTCAATTTTTGCAAAGTTAATTACAGTTTCACCCTATTAAAGTGACAGTATATGACGCCTTACCCTAGTTCTTTTTCTGCAAATTTGGCATGATGTTTTGAGTAAATAACTGAATAACGATAAATGATGCAAATGCGTTGGCTAGAACTGCTCTCAACAATCCGTATTGGAAGTAAAAAACAAAATACCGAATTGGCGCGCAGCCCATTTCACAAAGATTATGACCGAATTATTTTTTCGCAAAGCTTTCGCCAGCTGAACCGAAAAACCCAAGTCCATCCGCTGACTCAGCACGACGGCATTCATACCCGTTTAACCCATTCACTTGAAGTGTCGTGCATTGGACGCTCTCTCGGCATGCTCGCAGCGGAAAAAATCAAAGATGAACTGCCGATTTGGATTTCCCCTGCCGATGTCGGAGCCATTATTCAGGCGGCCTGTTTAGCGCATGATATTGGCAACCCGCCGTTTGGCCATGCAGGTGAATACGCCATTCGTGAATGGTTTGACGATGCCTCCCATGGCAACTTTTTAGAAAAGCTTTCCGCAGAAGAACAAGCCGATGTCCGCCAGTTTGAGGGCAATGCCCAAGGCTTACGCCTGCTGACGAAAATTGACTACCATCCGAATGATGGCGGCATGCGTCTAACCTATGCAACGCTGGGGGCTTATTTAAAATATCCATGGCTGTCTAAAACCATCGAGTCGCAAGGCAACACGCCCGCCAGTCAACGTGCCAAATTTGGCTGCTATCAGGCGGAAAAAGAAATCCTGCAGCAAATCGCAGAACAGCTCGGACTGATTCAACTGGGTAATTATCACTATTGCCGCCATCCGCTGACTTATTTACTTGAAGCTGCAGATGACATTTGCTATGCCCTGATTGATCTGGAAGATGGCATTATTTTAAACATGCTGTCTTATGAGGAAGTTGAACCGATTTTTTTAAGCTTGCTGGGTGAATATAGTGCGCCAACTGAACTGACGATGCCAGATACCACCTGGCAGCAAAAAATTGCAGCGTTGCGCGGACGGGTGATGAAACGTCTGGTTGAAGAAGTCACATCGGCTTTTGCCAAGCATCATTTTGAAATTTTAAGCGGGCAACTGGCTGGTAGCTTACTGCAATACTGCGCTGCTGATATTGAGCTAGGCATTAACCGTGCGAAAGATTTAGCGCGCGATAAAATATTTGAGCATCCGCAAAAAGCCGGTTTGGAAATTATTGCCCATCAAAGTTTGCAGAACATTTTAGATGCCTTTATTCCGCTGACCACGCCGCATAAAACGTTAAGTTTTAAAGAGCAGCGCTTAATGGCTATTTTATGCCGTTCGGGTGCGCATTTTGGCAGTAACCATTATGAAAATATCATGCAGGTCTTAGATATTATTTCTAAGTTTTCAGACCACCAAGCCTATAACTTGTCTCAAGAGCTGCAAGGCAATAAGGCCGGCTTAATTTAACCCAAAACGTTAAAATGAAGCTGTGCAATATGGATTAAGCAGTAAATAGTCTAAATTGCGCTTTTTTAGTTCTCGGCATTTTGTATTTCACCGCAATGCCGATTACTATTCTTTTCATCAACCTAGAAGTGAACAAATTCCATGATCGGATGTTTAATTGGCGAAGTGCTTGCACTGGAAATTTCCACAGTGCTTTTGAATGTGAATGGCGTGGGTTATGAAGTAGATACGCCGCTGTCTACATTCTGCCAGTTGCAAAAAGGTCAGAAAGTTACCTTATGGACGCATTTAGTGGTCCGTGAAGATGCGCAGCTGCTGTTCGGCTTTGCCAATGCGCAGGAAAAAACTATTTTCCGCACCCTGCTCAAAGTCAACGGCGTCGGACCCAAAATGGCGCTGGCGATTCTGTCGACGTTAAGCGTAGACATGCTGATTCATACTGTAGAACAGGGTGATGTCAAAACTCTGGTTAAAGTTCCAGGCGTAGGTGCAAAAACAGCAGAACGCTTGATGATTGAACTGCGTGACCGCTTCAAAACAATGTCATCCAGCTCAGCGCCAAGCAACTCAACCGCTGAGCAAATCCAGTTTACGGGCAACTCTGCCGTTGCAGAAGCCGAAGCGGCCTTACAGTCTTTAGGTTATAAGCCTGCAGAAGCACAGAAATTGGTGAATGCAGCCAAAGGGGATTTTACCGAAGCCAGCGACATTATCCGTGCAGCTTTAAAATCGATGAATAAATAACTTCATAATTTGAAGTTATAAATAAAAGTAGATGTAGTGAAAGGCAGCATGGATGCTGCCGCAGAAATATGGCATATGGACATGCCATTATTTCTGCAAAGGGTTTTGTTACTTTTGCCCTGTCAAAAGTAAAGCATCGCCTATGCGGAAGCAGTGAATATCTCTCATTATTCGCGGCCGTGCAATTAAATGTGGTATTTATGACCATAATGCGACAATCGAATTCACGAAAATAGAACTGACTTAATATGCAAGACCGTCTCATCGGTGGTTCCGAAAAACCCGAAGACCACTTCGACCGCGCCATCCGCCCGACCTCACTCGATGACTACATCGGGCAGCCTGTGGTCCGTGAACAAATGGAAATCTTTATCGGCGCCGCGCGCGGCCGTGAAGAAGCGATGGATCACACCCTGATTTTTGGCCCGCCAGGTTTAGGCAAAACCACACTGGCCAACATCATTGCCCGTGAGATGGGCGGCAACCTCAAATCAACTTCCGGCCCTGTTTTAGAACGCGCTGGTGATTTAGCGGCAATGCTGACCAATCTTGAAGAAGGCGATGTGCTGTTTATTGACGAAATTCACCGCCTTTCCCCCGTGATTGAAGAAATTCTTTATCCTGCTATGGAAGACTACCAGCTGGATATTATGATTGGTGAAGGCCCTGCTGCCCGTTCGATCAAACTGGATTTGCCGCCATTTACCTTAGTGGCAGCCACGACCCGTGCCGGCCTTCTGACCTCTCCGCTGCGCGACCGTTTTGGCATTGTGCAGCGCTTAGAATTTTACAGCGTTGCAGACCTGACTCATATTGTGACGCGTTCAGCCAATTTGATGGATGTGCCTATTTCCAAAGACGGCGCTCAAGAAGTTGCACGCCGCGCGCGCGGAACGCCGCGTATTGCCAACCGCCTGCTGCGCCGCGTACGTGACTATGCACAAGTCAAAGGCACGGGCGAAGTAACGCAAGACATGGCGCAACGTGCTTTAGATATGCTCAATGTCGATAAAGATGGTTTAGACACACTCGACCGTCGCTATTTAAACATGCTGCTGGAGCGCTTTGACGGCGGGCCTGCCGGTGTCGAGGCTTTGGCAGCAGCCATGGCGGAAGACTCAGGTACGCTTGAAGATGTGATTGAACCGTATTTGATTCAGCAAGGTTACGCCATGCGCACAGCACGCGGCCGTATTGCCACCAATATGGCCTATTTGCAGTTTGGCATGACGCCGCCTGAGCCAAAAGAAAAATGATTTAAAAAGGGAGCGAGTCTCCCTTTTTTTAGATACCCGCTTAAACAAGAATGTTTGATGTTACAAATACATATAAAATATTAAAAATTGAATTGATAATCAGATCATCATAGGTATGTTTATAGCTGTCATGTTATACACCTTTAAAATTTTTAGGTTCGACAATAAAACCCAGCATCATTTTTTTTGCTTTTAGTTGAATGATTTTCCAATCCTGCAAATGAACCTTTTGAAATATAGTAGTAACACGAGCTTTCATTTCAGGTTCTAAAATAAATTCTTGTTTACATTTACGTGCTATAGGGTATTCTGAATCTCCACATGTAATTAAGGTAAGTACCTTTCCTGTTTCATTTTTTTCAACATATAAATCATCTATATTGTATAAAGCATTAGACCCCGTATTTTTAGCCATCAATTTCTTATTTTGTTTTACCCACTCAGGATGGGGCACATATTTTTGTAGACCATATTCATACTCATCAGTGGGCAAATATATATGCATAAAATAGAATTCTTCTAATATTTTTTTTGATGATATTTTTGTCTCTAATGTTGAGTTTATTAGTCTCGTTGATAAATCACCGTTATAATGTCTATCTGCATATACACTTACACTTACCCAATGATTATCAGGCAAGTTAATTTCTGCGTTATATTGTTTTTCTGAATACGGTGATGCTTTATAATAAACGACTAAAACTAATCCATCGGTATAACGCATATCAAACCCAAAGGCTTGAATTTTAGATTGGTGGGTTCGCGTTTGACGTTTATATTTCTTACCTGTTACAAAGCCTGTATTATCTTCATATTCTACCCATGGGGCTTCTCTACCAAGATTAACGGGTTTTCCTCCCAAATCTCCAACACTATAACGTGCACCATATTGGTCACGTGGTGTTATAAACTCTTGAGTTTCTGGTTCTTTATTTAAATCACAAGCTGTTAATAAAAGTACGCTGAGGCCTATTCCTAAAATTTTCCTTACCATAAAACAACTCACTCTTATTTTTTTATTTTAGATCGTAAAGACTGTGGTCTCACTTTTCCACTTCAGCAAACAATAAAAAGGTCTGATTCACATAATTCACCACACCAAATATTTTGTTTATGATCTATCTCAATTGTGCAGGATGCTTGAAGGAGTCTTATGCCGTATCTGCTGTTGATCTTATAGCTTCCGCACCTCTTCCACCAACATCAGCTCACAGGCCTCATTTCCTGTATCTTCACGGCTAAGGGAGCTGCGCCATGTCCATCCGTCTTGAGCTTTTACTTCAACCAACTGCCCTTTTAAATAAATCAGGTCATCTTGATCAATTTGAGCCAGTTGTTTGGCAATCGCTTTAGTTGCAGGAATTAAATGCGTATTCGCGCTGTGTGTTGAAATTTCATTGATAGGTATAGGCGGTGAGTTTTCATAACGCCAGTAATACCAGCGATTGCTCTGACTGATAGATAACTGCTTATAAACAGCAGGATTGGTCATACTTCCCCATCCCAAAGCAAAATCAACCGGACTAATTTCAGCCTCTCGTCCAAAACGATAATCTTCGCGTGATAAAACCCGGAACTCCCCCGCATAAGGCTCCAAATTCGTCATGCTATAGCCATCAAACTGATGAACACCTTCAGCCGATTGATAATCAGCTGCATCTGAAATCCCTTGATCAGGTTTCAGCCAATATGACCAAAGCATAAAAGCCATGGCAATCATGATGACAAATTTAAAAAAAAGATTCATTTAGTACTCTAATACTGCACAGAGCTGTAATGGCTCCATTATCAATTGAATTAAATCGCTGTATCTCAAAGCGAAAAAAGTGTGAACCTAAATGCATAAAACTTAATTTCATATAAAACACATAAATCTACAATACCGAGTACAAAATAAAATTTTGGTATTTCAATCACTAAAACAGAATATACCTTGAAAGTATCTATTTAATACTTAAAGGGTTTTATCTAGATTTCATTCAGTATGCGATGCTAGAGAATCACTTTAATCATTTCAAACTCTTCAGGATTGTCCCAAGATATGAACATGTACAAGCAGATTTCTCTTTGCCTGCCGCTGATTTTTTGCAGCCAATTTACCCTTGCAGACTGGATTGATGACGCCGCCAAAAATACCGAAAGCCATGCCATTAAATTACGGCAGCATATTCACCAGCATCCAGAATTGGGCAATATGGAGTTCAAAACGTCTGAACTGGTACAAAAGGAATTAAAATCTTATGGCATTGACGTCCGCAAAGGCTATGCTAAAACTGGCGTAATTGGCGTTTTAAAAGGCGGAAAACCTGGCCCCGTCATGGCGCTTCGCGCTGATATGGACGCCCTGCCCATCGAAGAAAAAACCGGTCTGCCATTTGCCAGTAAAACCAAAGCCATTTATCAAGGCAAAGAAACGCACGTGATGCATGGATGCGGCCATGATGCGCATACTGCAATGCTCTTAGGCGCCGCCAAAGCGCTGGCGGCCAATAAAGATAAAATCGCCGGAACCATTGTTTTTGTGTTTCAGCCGGCAGAAGAAGGCGGAGCCGATATCGACAACTTCACCCAAGGCAGCCAAATCGGCTCCCGCAAAATGATTGCCGATGGCGCATTGAACAATCCAAAACCAGAAGTCATTTTTGGCATGCACGTTATGGCAGGCATGCCCAGCGGCAATATCTTCTACAAAGACGGCGCCATTTTAAACAGCGCCGACCATTTGCGTATTCAGGTAAATGGCAAGCAAGTGCATGGCTCTATGCCATGGCTGGGCCGCGACCCGATTTATGCCTCATCGCAGATGATCAGCAATATGCAAAGCTTAGTCAGCCGCAGAACAGATTTAACCAAAGGCATGGGCGTGGTCAGCATAGGCAGCATTCAAGGCGGCACTACAGGCAATGTCATTCCAGAACTGGTGAATATGGTCGGCACCATCCGTTCCAACAATGAAGATATCCGTCAAGGCATTTTAAAAGATTTACCCACGCTGATCGAACATAATGCACAGGCCAACGATGTGACCGCGAAAGTTGAAATTGCGCCTTATGCGCCTGTCACCAGCAACGATAAAACACTGACCAAACTAATGCAGCCTGCTTTGGCGCAAGTCAATGGCGAAGGGAAATTGCATGTGCTCGACAGCAATGCCAGCGCCAGTGAGGACTTTGCCTATTATGGGCAACTCATGCCTTCCTTGTTTATCTTTATCGGCGCAACTCAATCAGATCAAGATATGTCAAAGGCTGCGCCCAATCATAGCCCGCTGTTTTCGGTCGATGATGCCACCTTGAAAACAGGCATAGAAAGCCATATGCGCTTTGTGATGGAATATCCCAAAGCAGCTGCACAAGTGCAAAATGCATGGCAGCGGCAGCAAAGCCCTGCAAAATAAAATATAAAGAAAAAAAGGTGAATTGTTCCTGTTCACCTTTTTAATGGCTGTGACCGCCATTTCATCTGCAATCTTCCGCAAAACCGCATAAATAAATATCAATTTACAGCAGTATTATGCGAAACATAAAGCACACAAGCGCCTAGGATTTGAAATCTTGTGCCATTGGAGTGAATTTTCAGAGTGCTAAACTGCCCGTCATTGACGCACTTGACGATTTATTGATTTGAAGTCATGTTTAAAACATGCCGATTTCATATTCTCAGTGCAGCTAAAAACTCATCAGATTTAGAAACAGACGGAACACTCTCATGGCGAATAAATTCGAGTTCAATATTCGTGTCTATATTGAAGATACAGATGCAGGCGGCATTGTTTACCACGCCAACCACATCCGCTTCATGGAGCGCGCACGTACTGAATGGCTTCGCGCATCAGGCATTAGCCACTATTGGCATCAAAAAGACTACAACTTTGTTGTGCATAAAATAAATGTGAAATATTCACGCCCTATACTCATGGATGACCTGATTACTGTTACAGCAAGTGTAGTTTCATGTAAATCAACGTCATTTGTATTGCAACAAAATATTTATCGTGGTGAAATCATGCTTGCTTCCGGCGAAGTCGAATTGGCCTGCATCAGCGTAGACGGCATGCGTCCAACACGGCTTCCGGAGGAAATCCGCAAACTGATTCTGAAAGAATTGGAACAAGATTAAAAAAATTAATTGGCTCAATGTAACTATGGCAACTCAACTAGAATCTACCCTTCACGTATCAGATTTAATTTTACAAGCAAGTCCTGTTGTACAGCTGGTAATGCTTCTGCTCTTATTAGCCTCGCTGTACAGCTGGTATCTGATTGCCAAGTTGCATATGAGCTACAAAAAGGCGCAGGCCGATGATGATCATTTTCAAAAAATCTTCTGGTCTGGCGCCGAACTGAATACCCTTTACAACAATGCGCAGCTCAACTCAAAGCGGGTTGGCCTGGAAGATATTTTCTATCAAGGCCTCGGTGAATTTTTAAAGCTGAAAAAACGCAATGCGCCTACAGCGCAAAGCATTGAAGGCACAGAGCGTATTTTGCGCGTCGGCCTGAGCCGTGACCAAGGTGGCTTAGAGCAAGGCTTGGGCTCTTTGGCCAGCATTGGTTCTGTAGCGCCTTACGTCGGCTTATTTGGCACAGTTTGGGGCATCATGAATGCATTCATTGGTTTAGCCCAAGTTGAGCAAGTCACTTTGGCAACCGTTGCCCCGGGTATTGCCGAAGCATTGATTGCCACTGCAATTGGCCTATTTGCCGCTATTCCTGCCGTGTTGGCATTTAACCATTACACAGCCAAAGGTGAAGCCGTCTATTCAGACCGTGCGCTTTTTGCTGAAGAAATGGTGGCCTTGCTGCAGCGCCAGTCATTGGGTTCTGATCAGGAACAGCACTGATGGCTATTCAACGTTCAGGACGCTTCGAGCGCATCAAAAAACCGCTGAAAAGCGATATGAATGTCGTGCCTTACATTGACGTCATGCTGGTGCTTTTAGTCATCTTCATGGTCACTGCGCCCATGATTACGACTGGCGTTAAAGTGGACTTGCCGCAAGCCAACAGCAGCCCGATTCAGTCTGAAGACCGCCCTGCTATTGTGACCTTAGAAGCGGATGGCGCCATTAGGCTGGAAGACAGCGCCCATAAGAATGAAGTGCTGACTTTAGAAGAACTGAAAACGGCGCTGACAAATGCGCAGACACAGGCTCAGGCCAATAATAAACAGCTCAGCGTCCTGATTAATGGCAGTGAATCCCGCCCTTATGGTGAAGTCATCAAACTGATGTCTGCACTGCAGGATGCAGGATTAGCACAGGTTGGATTGCTGACAGAGCCGCTAAAGTAATTTATGAAAGATTTTAAAAAGCCACCTTTTAAACAAAAAGCGACTGCAGCTGGATTCACCATCGGTATCCATGTGATTGCAGTTGTGGGCTTGCTTTATCTGGGCATGAGCAAACCGCCTGAGCCGCCCAAGCAAATTAAAACGGTGCTGGTGAAGCCAGAAGATTTAAGGCCAGTGACCCGAGAAGAAACAGAGTTTACTGAAACCACGCATGAAAATGTCGCCGTCGAGGTCACTCAAACCGCAGAGCCCAGTGTAGAGCCGGCACCCGTCATTCCTGCTGCACCGCCGCCTGCGCCGGCAGCATTGCCAAAACCTGACACGGCAAAAGCAGCGCTTCAAGCTCAAGCTGCTGAAAAAGCTGAACGCCTAGCCGCAGCCGAAGCATTGCGCGCTGAACAAAAACGCCAAGCTGATGAAGCCGCCAAGCTGAAAGCCCTAACAGAAGCTAAAGCTCAGGCGGATGCTAAAGCTGAGGCTGCGCAGCGCAAGATAGATGCAGATGCTAAAGCGAATGCCGAAGCAGCCCAACGCAAAGCCGCAGCTGAAGCAAAAGCAGCTCAGGCCAAAGCCAGTGCAGCTGAGACAAAACGCAAAGCAGATTTAGAAGCGAAACGTCTAGCCGAGAATGCCAAATTAAAAGCGCAGCAAGATGCAAAAGCCAAAGCCGCTTTAGATACAGAAAAACGCAAAGCAGACGCTGAAGCTAAAGCAGCGGCAGCTGCGAAAGCGCATGCCGATGCAAAAGCGAAGGCTGCCGCTCAGGCCAAAGCCAATGTAGACGCCGCTAAACGCAAAGCAGATGCTGACGCAAAAAATAAAGCCGCAGCCGATGCAAAAGCCAAAGCTGACGCTCAGGCCAAAGCCAATGCAGACGCCGCTAAACGCAAAGCGGATGCAGACGCAAAAAATAAAGCCGCAGCTGATGCAAAAGCAAAAGCCGACGCTCAGGCCAGAGCCAATGCAGACGCCGCTAAACGCAAAGCGGATGCAGACGCAAAAAATAAAGCCGCAGCCGATGCGAAAGCCAAAGCAGATGCCAAAGCCAGATCCGATGCAGAAGCACGTGAACGGGCAGCCGAAGAAGCCAAAGCCTCATCTGCTAAAAAAGCAGCTGAAGAAGCGGCGCAGAAAAAAGCTGAAGCGAAAAAGATTGCATCAACGGCCAAGAGAGATTTTGAAAACAAAATCAAACGCGTTTGGGATACTCCAACCGACTCCGCTGGCAAAACGGCCACCGCCCGCATTACGTTAACTGAAAGCGGTGCGGTGCGTTCAGTGATTGTCTCATCCAGCGATCCAGACATGAAGGCCAGTATTGAAGCAGCTGTACGAGCGGCAGCGCCGTATCCAATGCCTTCAGATCCAGATGCGCGCCGCGAAGCGCAGAATCTGACATCCACCTTTAGATCTTCAAATTGATATAAATCCCCCCTGATTCGTCAGGGGGATTTTTTATAGGACGAAGCCCTCAATAATGCATATCTTTAAATTCTTGCTTCTATTTCCTGTAATGGCAGGTTCAGCGCTAACATTTGCCAGCCCTGCTGACAATTCAACAGCCACTCAGATTCAGCCCGAAAAAATAGCGGTGAGTTCCGCGAATGCACCCATGGCTGCAGCAAAGGCATATTCTGAACAATATAAACGTGAACTTGAACAAAAAACAGCTACAGCTAAACGTGCAACAACCGCTGAGGCTTCTCGTAAATCAGAAGTCAAAAGGCTTGCATCTGAGGCCAAAGCCGAAATTAAGCATTTAATCTTTAGCCATTGGGAAGTACCAGCGGATTCAAGTGAGCAAAAAGCCCATGCAAGAATTATTTTAACGCCATCAGGTTCAATTCAGTCTATCGTCATTAGCGACACACCAAATCAGGCTTTTAAAGACAGTATTGAAAAAGCCATTCACAGTGCTGCGCCTTTTGAATTGCCTGAAAATCCGGATGCCCAACGTGAGTCTCGGTTCATTTATATGTCCTTTCAATCTAAATAAGAACATCCGTTAAGCGGAACATTGTATTTTTAAAGAAAGCGTCATCATAAACTGCAACTATTTAGACACGAATTCACAGACGAATAACAGTTTAATCATAATGTTGTTCTTTCAATATTTCAAAAACATGCCATTATGTGACACATTCACAGTAACAAGAAATTCTAGATTTAGAGTATTCAGCGAATGATGGAAATGACGCGAAAACATCTGCTCTGCTTAGCCGTTTTAACAGCACTTAGTCCGGTTTTAATTACACAATCACATGCGCAGCTGCATTTGGAAATCACCAAGGCGCCTGAAGAAGCGCCCAAAATTGCCATTGTGCCGTTCAGCAATGATCAAAACCTGTACCCAATTATTGAAAACGATTTAAACCGTTCTGGAAAATTCACCAGTTCGTCTAAAAATCTGCCTGCAACAGCGGCGATGAACACGCCGAATGCTGAAGCATGGCAAGCCGCCGGCGTGCCTTATGTCGTAACCGGCTCGATGAAGCCTGCAGCTGACGGATCATTCGAAGTGCACTATCAGCTCTATGATGTGCAGAAGAAAACTTATCTGCTCAATGAGTTGCTGACCATACCGGCTTCCCGCACCCGTCAAGCTGCACATATGATCAGTGATGCGATTTATGAAGCGCTGACAGGCATTCAAGGCGATTTCAGCGGACGCATTGCTTATGTGCTGCGCAACCCGGCAACGCCTGAACAGCGCTACACACTGCAAATTGCCGACACTGACGGCGAACAGCCCCGCACTATTTTAACGTCTCGGGATCCGATCTTATCTCCGGCATGGACACCGGATGCCAAAAAGATTGCTTATGTATCTTTTGAAACCAAACGTCCTGCAATTTATGTGCAAGACTTGGCAACAGGCGGCCGTGAAAAACTGGCCAGCTTCCGCGGCTTAAATGGCGCGCCAGGCTTCTCGCCGGACGGTAAAAGCATGCTGTTTACTGCTTCCATGCACGGCAATCCAGAAATCTATCAAATGGATTTGGACAGCCGCCAGCTGCAGCGCCTGACCAATGACAGTGCGATTGATACAGAAGCACGCTATGCGCCAGACGGAAAATCATTTATCTATACCTCTGACCGAGGCGGTTCTCCGCAAATTTACAAATACAGTTTTGCCGATGGCACCAGCAAACGCTTAACCTTCCGCGGCGCATTCAACGCACGCGGGACATTGAGCGCAGACGGTAAAAAGCTCGCGCTGGTTCACCGGCCTAGCGGCAGCAATTACAAAGTTGCCGTACAGAATATTGATTCTGGCGTGACCAACATCTTAACGCCAACCAGTTTGGACGAATCGCCAAGCTTCTCGCCAAATGGACAAATGGTGGTATACGCGACACGCGAAGGCAGCCGCGGCTTGCTTGCGATTATGTCGCTGGATGGCCGTTTCCGCATGAACTTGCCAAGCGAGCAAGGCGAAGTGCGTGAACCGGCCTGGGCACCAAAATAACGTTTAAATCATAATGAAAGATCATGGAGAGAATCATGAACGCTGTAAAATTATTTGTATTGCCTGTTTTAGCAACTGCCATGATGATGACAGGCTGCGCAAACCGAAAACCGGCTGCCAATGTTGATGCCACTCAAAACCCATCAACCGCATCCACTGTCAATACAGACGGCTTAAGCGAAGATGCTGCGCTGAATGCGCAAAATCTTGCTGGCGCATCGTCAAAAGGCGTAACTGCTGCCAATAAAGCTTTTTTAGCTAAGCGTGTTGTGCACTTTGACTATGACAGCACTGAATTAAGCAATGAAGACCTGCAAACCCTTCAAGCGCATGCGCAGTTCCTTGTTGCTAACGCAAACTCCCGCGTTGCTTTAACCGGCCATACCGATGAGCGCGGTACGCGTGAATACAATATGGCTTTGGGCGAGCGCCGTGCAAAAGCGGTAGAAAGCTTTTTGGTGACCAGCGGTGTCAGCGCAAATCAGCTTGAAGCAGTCAGCTACGGCAAAGAAATGCCAATCAATGCGGGCCATGATGAAAATGCCTGGAAAGAAAACCGCCGTGTAGAAATCAACTATGAAGCCGTGCCTCCACTGTTAAAATAATTTAACGGTGCTGATTTAACTTTATAGAGCGTCCTTCAAAACGGATGCCTATACGAAAAATCGGTATAAAAAAGCACTCAAATTGAGTGCTTTTTTATTTGCGAGAATTAAGCCTGCTCAGGCTTTTGCTCCGCAGCTTCTTCATGGGCGCTTTGCATAGATTCAATCAAGTCATGCTTATTGAACTTTTTGTATTCAGGCTTAGACTCATAACCGCTCCAAGCTTCTTTCACGTTGTCTTTGGAAATGTCATCCAAATTTAAACCTTCACTCGGAGTTGGAGTCGCATCAAATTTTTGAGTGGTCATTGTTGTGCTCCTTGTCATTCCCTCTGTTTCCTGCTTTCAACATAGCATGTTCTGAGAGACTTGCAAGGGCAAAATCGCGTCAAATAACACAGTTTAATTTTTCTTTTCCCTCATTCTCATCTAAAATGAAGGGTTATTCTATTCCGATCATTTTTGACCGCTTTTCTTTTGGAGCATTCCGGTTATGTCACGTTTAAGCTTATCCCAATTTCTACAACAACAAAGCGGAAATTTAACACCTGCCCTTGCACAAGTTATTGAAACAATTGGAGATACATGCAAAGACATCGACCTTTTGCTTCAAAAAGGCGCTTTAGCGGGCGTATTGGGCAGCGCGCAGCATGAAAATGTGCAAGGTGAAGAGCAAAAGAAACTTGATGTGATTTCAAATGATTATTTAATTGATGCATTAAAAGTTCATCCGCATGTTGGCGGTTTAGCATCAGAAGAGCTTGATGACTTTACCCCAGCGCAAGAAAATGGCGATTATCTTGTCCTGTTTGACCCGTTAGACGGCTCAAGCAACATTGACATCAATATGTGCGTGGGCACAATTTTCTCTATTCTTCCAGCTAAAAATGCCGTAACTCAAGCAGAAGATTTCATGCAGGCAGGCGTTCACCAAGCTGCCGCAGGCTATGTGCTGTATGGCCCTTCAACCATGATGGCGCTGACTGTTGGCGCTGGCGTAGTATTCTTTACATTTGACCCAGACAGCCAAGAGTTCTTGCTGACCAAAGATGCGATTACTGTCGCTGCGGATACTAAGGAATATGCCATCAATGCGTCCAATCAGCGCCACTGGGAAGAGCCCGTGAAGCGCTATGTAGATGAACTCCTTGCAGGCAAAACCGGCCCTCGCGAAAAAGACTTTAACATGCGCTGGGTAGCATGCATGGTTGGCGATATTCACCGTATTCTATGCCGCAGCGGCATCTTCATGTATCCGTACGATTTTAAAGATCCGAAAAAAGCGGGACGTCTGCGTTTAATGTACGAAGCAAACCCGATGAGCATGCTGATGGAACAAGCTGGCGGCTCATCTACTACGGGCCGTGTCCGCATTCTAGACATCCAGCCGACTGAACTGCATCAGCGCGTGCCAGTCATCATCGGCTCTAAAAACGAAGTCGATCTGGTTACCGGCTACCATAACTAATTTAACAGCGGTGATCAGCCTGCCTGATCACCGTGGACTTATCTCCCATGTCTACAATTTTTCTTGAGTCTAAAGACAACCCGAAAATCAAGCATTTGCGCGGGCTGATTGAACAGAACTCATACCGCAAAAAACAAGGTCAAACCGTTCTGGAAGGAACGCATTTATGCCTTGCATGGCTGCAGGAAAACAGAAGAATCAATTCTATTTTCACCACAGAACATGCCCTGGCGCATCCAGACTTTGAAGAAATTTTAAAAACCTATACAGGCCATATCTTTATCATTGGCGAGTCGCTGTACAAAGACTTAAGCACCTTAGGCACTACACTGGCCTGCTTAGCTGTGATTGACTTGCCAAGCTCCAGCCAAGCGCTGAAATTTGATGCCGACACTTTAATTCTAGAAAATGTCCAAGATCCAGGCAACGTCGGGACATTGCTGCGCTCTGCAGCGGCGGCTGGCATTAAGCAAGTGGTTTGCACCAAAGGTTCAGCATCACTTTGGTCACCGCGTGTGCTCCGTGCAGGCATGGGTGCGCATTTTTCATTGCATACTTTTGAAAATATCGCGCTCGAAGACATCTTGCCCCGTTTTGAAATTCCTGTATATGTCACCAGTTCACACCGCTCGGCCAGCTTATATTCGAAAGATTTAAGCAAAGCATGTGCATGGATACTGGGCAATGAGGGCCAAGGCGTCAGTGAATACGCTCTGGAAAATGCTGAAGCTGTAGTTATTCCGCAGCCAGGCGGTCAAGAGTCGTTGAATGTTGCCATTGCTGGTTCAATCTGCTTCTTTGAAATGGTCCGCCAGCGCCTGTAATACGTTATTCTATTTGAATGGGCTCCACCCAGTTTAAAAATAGATTAAACTAGAAAAATAACAATTTATTTGTCAACCAAGCTATCGCTTTTAACGTTATATGTACATGAACTTAAAAGCGATGGTGGGTATCCAATGACAGGATTTTCCATCTCTATGGATTTAGCGCCTAAACAGTCAGATACAGCAGATTCGAGTGTTCTTAAGAGCACGGTAGAATCTCGCCTGAAAAACTTCATGAATGAAGTCACTGGCCGCGCTCTGGTTATGATGGAAAGTGCAACCCAAAACCAGCATGGCATTGCCATGGATTTGGTTCAGGAAGCCTTCATCTCGCTGCATAAGTCATATGCAGAGAAATCCACTGAAGAATGGTATCCCCTGTTCTACACCATCCTGAATAACAAACTGCAAGATTGGCGACGTAAAGAAGCCCGCCGCGCTCAGCCCTTTTCTTTTTTCCGAAAAGTCAGCTTAGACGATGATGAAATCGAGCTGAATGATGTTGTAGATGAATCAACGCCTAATCCGCTTGAATTTATTGACCGTGCTGTAACGGCCGAAGAGATTCAGGAAGCCATCGCACAGCTACCAGTCCGGCAGCAGCAGGCATTTATGCTGCGTGCATGGGAAGGCTTTGATACACATACAACAGCACAGATTATGAATTGCACTGACGGCAGTGTAAAAACCCATTATCACCGTGCTATACAAGGCTTACGCGCTTCATTAGCACACTTGAATCCACATCTGGGAGGGTCATCCGAATGAAACAAGATGATTTCTTAAAGCAAGTAACTTCCAAACTTGATGGACTCGCACAGCAACATGCGCACAAACCTGCTGTAATGAATAATGTTCTTGATGAAATTCAAGAACGTGAAACATCGCACTATGGCTTGTGGAAAATGTCAGGCTTTGCTTTAGCAGCTGCGATTGCAGGCTTTATTGTGCTGCCGAATTCAGTGACAACACTGAATGAAAAACCGCAGAATCAAGTTGTTTCAGCACCTAAACTTTCACCTCAAATGGTTGAAGACTTAGAAATGTTAATGGTTTTAGGCGAGGACAAGGCTCCCCATGGCAGCTAGAAAGTTAGCAATCGCTTTTTGCGCATTCGGGTTCCTGCAAACCAGCTTTGCAGGCTTTGAACGTTTTTGGATTTTTTCCAAAGATGCAGATACTCAAGTGAATGAAACTTGGGATTCATTGTCTGATACTGAACAAGCTGCACTGATCAAGCGTTATCAGTCTCTTAAAGAAATCCCCGCTGAACAGAGTGTCAGCTTACAGCAGCGGATGGATTGGTTTAATCAGCTTCCAGAAACTGAAAAGCAGAAAATGCGCGAAACATGGCAAAAAATGAGCAGCCAGGAACGCCGGGAATTAGCGTCTCGCTTGCAAAAAGCATCACCCGATGAACGTTCCGCCATCCGCGAAGAGTATATTAATAAATATCTGACACCGGAAGTAACACATCACTGATTTTGAGCATTATGTTTAGACAAAATAGGGCGAAAAATGTTCTGCTATGTACTCAACCTAACCTTCTAACCACCGCTTAAACGCCCAATAATCAAAATTCAGCAACAGAAAGGCCTCTATCAATAGAGGCCTTTTTGTTTTTTAAAATTAGCGTCTTGTAAATTTACGCATTCTGAATACCACAAGGCCAGCCAGAACAATTAAACCAAAGACATTTGATGAACCGCCGCCGCTGGAACTTTCATTTGTATTTTTCGCTTGGTTTTGCAAATAGATGATGGCCTCATTCGACTCGGCGCCTTCCACATCATAAACCTTATAGGTAATTGGATAACTGAATTGACTGAACGCATTCTTAACCGAAAACTTAATATTGCCGCCATAGCAGACATTGCGCACATCACCGCCAGGGCAAGGGCCGCTGTATTCAGCTGTAAAATTCAAACCAGCAGGAATACTTTTAAAATAAATCGGGGTATTTTTACCGTCTGCATTCTGATGCCAAATAGATTTACCTGCAGGCAAAACTGAATTTGGACCATCTCCGTCATCTGAGTCATTTTCTAAGGGGTTTACTGTCACTTCTAAATTGGTATCAGAACTAATTGCATAAGTATCATCTTTAGCAATCGGCGCGATATTAACAAAACGGGCTTGCATTATGCCTTTGGTGACAACACCGCTGTTTCTGTCCTTAATGGCGTAAGAGCAGTATTCCGCTTCAGATGAATTCGTTATCTTGCCATCGGTACGGTACATAATGGCGCGCTTAAGATCCGACTTCCACTCACATATTAAATTTGAATCTTTCACAATTTTAGTCAAATCAATAGTTGCATTTTCACCTGTTTGAACACCTACGCCAAGCGATTCAACCGTAATCTCATAGTTTTCTTCATTGAGCGGCTTGATTAATTGAGCGCTGCTGTTCGGAACAGCTTCTTCCTCACGCAACGTCATACTCAGCGGGTCAACAAATACTGTTCTATAACCTAAATATTGCTGAGTGTATTTCAATAGATCAGATGCAGTATTGTAGTCATCTTGATACATTACCAAATAGTCTTTATTGGTGCTGGAATTATCCAGCAACGCTTTGAGGCGGTCTTTTTCTGCTTTTAAGCCATCGACTAATGTCACTGCAGAAATATTGCTTAAGTTAACAATATCGGCAGCCGTTAAACGTATGCGTTCAACAGAACCGATATCACAAGAGTTACGCTTGGCCGGGTCAAGTGTCAGTGTCCCGTCTTCTACTCTCGCTAAGCCGCGCTGGTCTGTACTTGAACAGCCTGTTCTTTCAAGGTCAATCAGATCGTTTGCTGAATTATTTTGTTTTGGATAATACAGCGGTAAGAACAGATTATATTGTGATGCTTCCTGATAACTTGAAAGCACGCTGGATAAACTCATACTCACAACATCAATATTGTTTTCAACTTTTAAATCTGTAGTCGCTGACTCTGGCGGTAAAATACACGCATTTGCGCCGGTCAGCGCCAAGGCATTATTTTGAGCCCATACCGATGCCTTTTCTATAAGTACATTGTTACTGCTTCTGTAGTTGCACGCATTGCCGCTATTAAATGCTAAAACATTATAGTTCAATGATTTAGATCCATTTTCATCATACAGCCAAGCCGTTGGCGCCTGATTTTCTACAATGGTATTACTAACAAAGCTTATAATAGAGCTATCACTTAATGGATGTTTCACAAAAGATGCTGTATGGATGATGGCAGTATTTGCACGGTTTTTGGCAATTGTATTTGTATTTAAGGCAACACTTGAATTTCCACACACATCAACCGTACTGGAACTATCTTTCACTAAGCCATTTTTCACAATACTGCTGCCAGACACAGTAATAACAGCTTTAGTATTCAGCAAATTCGCTTCACAGTCCATGGCAAAAACACTGCCCTGTTTAGCATCATTCCCTTGCAATAGCGTCTGATTAACCGTAACCGTCTTTTCGCCTTTATCAGGAACCAGATATATTGCGCCGCCGCTTTTATCTGACACAGACGAGGTAATTGCACTTGCGTCTAGCGTTAAGGCGCCGCCAATAAAAAGCGCGCCGCCGTCATTTGCTGAATAGCCATTGGTTAATTCAACATTACTCAAAACTAATGTAGCTTCGCTTTCAACGGTATTAAAGAGACGCGTCTTGTTTTGGCCATCAATTTTTGTTTTGA
This sequence comes from Acinetobacter bouvetii DSM 14964 = CIP 107468, assembly GCF_000368865.1. Lineage (GTDB taxonomy): Bacteria > Pseudomonadota > Gammaproteobacteria > Pseudomonadales > Moraxellaceae > Acinetobacter > Acinetobacter bouvetii. Next base: position 518,651 of record NZ_KB849726.1, on the reverse strand, counting down.
GCGCTCCTATTAATGGATAATCATTGGTCAATGGGCTTTTCTTTTCCCAATCGGCAGCCGTTTTACCCAAAATAAACACTTGCGAAGCCGGCTTAAGCTCTTGATTCAGCTTATATGTTCCTGCTTCCAGCTGAATATAGTCTTTTTGTCCAACTAAGGTATTGCCTGCCGTACAACCGCCTATGCCTTTATTTTCGGCTGCTGTTTGGATGGCTTCCCTTAAAGAACACTTAGCTGGATTTACACCATTTTCATCATCAAAAGTATTGACATAAATAATGTCGCTCTGCGAAGCCATTAACGGCATTGCCGCTATCACCATAAGCGCTAACAGAGCTTTTTTATAATTTTTCATGGATACCTATCCCTATGATTTTTTATAGCGTCGCAATCCTGCTAAACCTAAAAGTGCAAATACACTCAAGAATCCAAATGAACCGCCAGATGTTTCAACTGTCTTACTTTCCATTGTATTTTCAGTTTCTTGAACCACGTTAATATTAATTTCCATATACGGTTTATTGCTTGAGTTAAAGCTTGTAGAAGAGGTGACTACCCGGATCGTAAACATATCCGCGCCGCGCCATGCACCATTGGGCGTATAAACCAAGTTGCCCTGCAGGTCGATGGTCAATGAGCCCTTAGATGGCGTTTCACGCTGCACAACTTGAATACACCCGTCTTTCCATGCTACTCCAGTTGGATTTTTACCTAATAAGCGTTCGCATTCTTCCTTAGGCATTAAATCACTGTCTCCAAGATAATCAGCAATCGAAATTTTAGCGACGTCCCCAACTAAAATATCCTGACCTGCTAAACTTGTAGCCGTAGGCACGACAATTTCTATGGCGCCACGGTCGCAAGTAGCCGGATCGGCATCACGGTTTACGCTCCGCTGATCAGATGCTTCACACGTAACAAAGGCATCCTTTCCATTTGATTTAAGCCCTTTATTGACGATCAATGAGTCTGCAATACTGTTATAAGACAATAAAATACGCGGGCGGAAATAGCCTGTAAAAGCTTTTTCGACTGTGCGGTAAGGGCAAAGCAATGCCGTTGTATCATCTTTTAAAGATGCGCATTCACCTTCCACATTTGATCCAGCAAATAGCTGTGTTCCCTTCCAAATACCATTTGGATAAGATACATTTCCAGTACCGCAAACCGGAGAAACTAAATTGTTCCACAGAACACTTTGATCGCCCGATTCAAAGCGGCAGTCACTCCCGCCTGTAATTACAGGATAAGGGTTGCCAATCAAAATACTATTGCTGATATATGCTTTGGCTTTTGGCGCATTCAAAATCAAGCCTGAACCATTGGCGACCATGGTTAAATTGTTCAAGCCCATTCCATCAGTGACATTTGCAACAGCACCTTTGTTGCTGAAAAAAGTACTGTTCGAAATTTTGTACATGCTTAAAGGAAATGACACCAATTTTTCATCGCTCAGCCCCTGAGCCGCATAGATATTGGCTGAAGCCGCAGCGGCGGTTTCGTTATCGCGGAAAACTGATCGTGTAATAAACAAAGCGGGCGCTTGCGTGTAAATAATTCCGCCTTCTGCGGCCTTATTTTTTTCAAAAAGGCTATTTAATATTTCTACTGTACTGGCATAAGCAGGGTAATCACTATTGACGCCTAGATTATAAATTGCACCGCCCTGATCCGCCCAGCCGCCTGATAATTTAACGGTATTTAACTGCAGGCGTTCGTTATTATAGATTAAGCCGCCTTTATCAGCGCATTTTTGAACGCCGCATCCCGCCAAAGTCAGTTCTTTAAAGGTAATTAATGCGCTGGATTGATTGTTCGCATCATCAATGACAAAGAGGTTTGATGCGCCAGTCATTTTCAGCGTCGCATTATTCATCCCTTCCGCCACTTCATCTGTGACATTGGTTGAGTAATCCGTACGGATGAGCAATGCAGTTTTGATATAAAGCGGGGACTTAACTTTATATTCTTTCTTTGCTTCCAGTAAAATATTTGTCGACGCGCCTGTGCCGCCGCACCCCATATAGCCTGCTTCTGGCCGGTCGTCTGCAGGAATATTTAAATACTCAATGGCTTCGCGAAGTGAACACTCGGTGTCATCCTTTACAACATCTTCTGTCGTCGTAATATTAATATCAGCACTGTAAGCATGCCCTGCAACACACAGCATACCTATGCCTATGCTCCGTTTGAGCATAACCTTCTCCTTGTATCTTTTTATTTCTTTTTTATTCTTTAGCCGCAAATTCCCTGCAGCATCGAATTATTTTGTGTACTTTGTCATAGCTTGAGTAATTACTCAAGATTTTTTACAGTTTATCGATATTCATCAATCAGCGCATAAATCTGCCGTAAAGCGGCATTGCTGAGCTTGGTTTTCTCCCCTTTCAGCAGCTGAATCAGCTGCTCTAAAGTCTGCAGTAAAATCGAGGCTTGATGCGGGCCGTGCAATAATAAATAGTCAACAATTTGCTGATCGATATGGATGCCTCTGCGCGAAAGCACAGATAAAACCAAAGCCTGCCTGTCCGCATATAAGCTGCCATTCGGCACTTTAACGCTGACCGCCTGAGTCAAGCGGGACTGCAAATCCGGAAGTTCCAATTTCAGTTCAATTGGCGCAAAACGGGATGAAAAGACCAGTTGCCCGCCGCCTTCATTATTGTAATTGATTAAATGAAAAACTGCTTTTTGCCAATGCGGCACGCCACTGATTGCTTCAATATCATCTAAAGCGACTAAATCGTATTGATCGAGCGAGGTAATGGCTTCTGTTGGCGCATCCAAAAGCTCTAATAAAGAAACTTTAATTGCTGATTTGCCAATTTCTAAATACGAGTCACAAATTGCGGAAAGCAAATGGCTTTTACCGGTTCCCGCACCGCCATAGATATAAAAACGGTTCATTAAGCCCGCATGCAGCTGACGCACGCCATCAATGACATGTCCCCAGCCTGGCCCAGAAAAATCACTGATCCGGGCATCCAGCTGAGGTTCAATATCTAACTGCAATTGACGCATATATCTATACGGGCCTTATAAATCTTTATTTTCTGATGCATCGATCTTACTCGATTTTTCAGGATCTTGCAGAGTTTTTGCTGCAGTTTCTTTGAACTCAATATCAACATTAGCCTGCTCGGTTTCAATCGAAATTGAACCTGCATTTCCGGCATGCGCCACAACCGCATCTGAGCCATACAGCTGGCTGCGCTCATAGTATTCACGCACATGGCGAAGCAGCACGACAATGATGGCGGCAACCGGCAATGCGATCAGCATGCCTAAAAATCCGGCCAGCTGCGCGCCTGCCAAAACGGCAAAAACCACAGCCACAGGTGAAAGTCCAATTTTATCGCCCAGCAGGAAGGGCTGCAAAATATAGCCTTCCACAGCCTGGCCAATCATAAAGACAACCAGCACTAAAAACAGCTGCATCCAATCCAGCCCAAACTGGAACAGTGTCGCGATGACGGCAGCAATAATGCCGACGGCAAAGCCAAGATAAGGAATAATGCTGGCAAGGCCTGCAATCATGCCAATAATCAGCCCGACTTCGATGCCGATGATCTGCAAGCCGACGGCATAAACCACGCCCAGTAAAAACATCACCAGAAACTGGCCTTTGACAAAAGCGCCCAGAACACTGTGGCATTCACTCACAATTTTCAAGGTGCTTTTTTCATAAGGGCGAGGGATTAATCTGCGGAAACTTTCAAGCATGCGCTCCCAATCCAGCAGAAAATAGAAAGCGATGATGGGAATAAGAACAACCGTACCGCCAATCTGGATAAAGTTCAGGCCTGATTGCGCAACCTTCAGCAGCACCGCCTGTATGCTGTCGGCGCTGTAATTGGTTTGAATGTAATCCATAATGGCTTTAGACATTTGTTCAGTGTCTATTTCCATCGGCATTAGATTAAAGGTGTGGGACAGCCAAGGCAAAAAGGTGTAATTCACCCAGTGAATACCTGCCGGAATGCTGGTCTTGGCATACATCAGCTGCTGCCAGACAAGCGGCACCAAGTACCACATCGCCCATGTCAGCACCAGCCCGATGCCGACAAATACAATGCTGATAGACAGCCAGCGCGGCAAACCGATGCCATGCAGCTTATTCACAAGCGGACTGAATAAATAGGCAACTAAAAAGGCAACAATAAAAGGAAGCACAACCGGCTTCAAAAGGTACAGTACCCAAAGGATCAGCACTATGCCTGCAATAATAAAAATGCGACGTAAGGTTTTATCAACCATAAAAATTCGCCCTTTTTTCAGTTTAATCGTTATAGAGATAAAAAATATTTCAGTAAAGATAGCATTTTAGCGCATAAATAACATATGTGTTTCGTATATTCAGGTATAATCGCCCCGCGAATGCGGAGACTTCATTATGAGCAACTCAACTTCTACCCCAAACACTGGTTTAAGCTATAAAGATGCAGGTGTCGATATTGAAGCGGGCGACGCGTTAGTCGATCGCATCAAATCTGTCGCGAAACGTACTGCACGCCCTGAAGTAATGGGCGGATTAGGCGGCTTCGGCGCTCTTTGTAAAATTCCTAAAGGTTATGAAGAACCTGTTCTCGTATCTGGCACAGACGGTGTTGGTACAAAATTACGTTTAGCATTGAACTTAAACCGTCATGACACGATTGGTCAAGATTTGGTTGCAATGTGTGTAAACGATCTTCTTGTCTGCGGTGCAGAGCCATTATTCTTCCTTGACTATTATGCGACTGGCCACTTAAACGTAGATGTTGCTGCAAATGTTGTCACTGGCATTGGCAAAGGCTGTGAGCTTTCAGGCTGTGCATTGGTTGGCGGTGAAACTGCTGAAATGCCAGGCATGTATGAAGGTGACGACTATGACCTTGCAGGTTTCTGCGTAGGTGTTGTGGAGCAAAGCAAAATTATTGACGGCACTAAGGTTAAAGCGGATGACGTTTTAATTGGTGTTGCATCAAGCGGCGCGCACTCTAATGGCTACTCTCTTCTTCGTAAAATTTTAGACGTTAAAAACGTTGACCTGACTCAAATTGTTGATGGCCGCCCACTTGCTGATACAGCAATGGAACCGACACGCATTTATGTCAAGCCAATTCTTGAGCTGCTTAAGCAAGTCGATGTTCACGCCATGGCGCACATCACTGGCGGCGGCTTGCCAGGCAACCTTCCGCGCGTTCTGCCGAATGGCGCTCAAGCTGTTGTCAATGAGTCTTCTTGGGAATGGCCAGAACTGTTCAAACTGCTTCAAAAAGAAGGCGGTGTTGAACAATTCGAAATGTACCGCACATTTAACTGCGGCGTAGGCATGGTGCTTGTTGTTGATGCAGCTGATGCGGATAAAACGATTGAAGTTTTGACTGCTCAAGGCGAAAAAGCTTGGAAAATGGGTAAAATCCAAGACAATGCAGCATCAGTAGAAGGCGCTGACGAAAAAATCCGTGTGATTTTTGCATAAGCACTTTTCATGACTAAAATTGCTGTTCTTGTTTCAGGCAGCGGAAGCAACCTGCAAGCCCTGATTGATGCCAATCTTTCAGGGAAAATTGTCGGAGTAATTTCCAATAAGCCTGAAGCTTATGCTTTAAAGCGCGCTCAAAATGCAGACATTCCAACTGCAGTGATTGAACACAAGCAATATCCAAACCGCGAAGCCTTTGATGATGTCATGCATCAGCAATTGCTGGAATGGGATGCTGATTTGGTGATTTTAGCTGGCTTCATGCGCATTTTAAGTGCGCAGTTTGTCAAAGCATGGGAAGGTAAAATGATTAACATCCACCCTTCCCTATTGCCAAATTATAAAGGCATGCATACGCATCAACGCGTCCTGAATACCGGCGACACACTGCATGGCTGTACGGTGCATTATGTTACTGCAGAGCTGGATGCAGGCCAAGCGCTTGCGCAAGGCGTGCTGAAAGTGAATGGACATGATAATGCACATACCTTGGCAAATCGTGTTCATGTGCTTGAGCATGTGATTTATCCGCAAGTCGCTGAATGGATATGCAACGGCACGATCCAGCATACTGAACACGGTGTACTGTACCGTGGTCAGGCTATGAAAGAACCTGTACAATTCTGCAAGCTCTAAGCAATTATAAAATTTAATAATGAACGCATCTTCGGATGCGTTTTTTGTTTTTGCACCTGAATCGACTCAGCATATGCTTAAAAAATAAATGAAAAAAATACGTTGTTTAAAATATTAAAAATTTATGATGAATATGTTTTTTTTCGTTAATTGAATCGTTTCCACATCATTAAAAATATAAGCTGATAAAACTTTAGAAATTATGACATCCCTTTAAATGCGGAGAAAATCACATGTTAAAAACCATCAAAATCACCACTTGTGCATGTATAACATTAGCGATGGTTGGTTGTGCTACGACACAAAATCCAGCCACTGACCGTAATTTAGATAAGCTACAAAACAAAAACTGGGTTGCAAGTGAAATTCAAGGCGTGAAGCTTGAAGCTGATCCTGCTAATTCAAATGTACCGAGTATTTCTTTCGACAATACCCGTGTCAGCGGATCGGATGGCTGTAATCGATTCATGGGTGGATATGCTGTACAAAACACTAAAATCCAATTTTCCAACCTTGCATCAACACAAAAAGCCTGTTTGACCGCAACAAACATTCCTCAAAGCTTTAATCAAGCATTGAACCAAGTCACTCATTATGATGCTTCTAAAGATGAGCTGAAATTTTTAGACACCAATAACAATGTTATTTTGAAATTTGAAAATACGAAGTAATTGTTAAATTTAACGACCTACTTTATAAAAAAGCACTCAATGGAGTGCTTTTTTAACATAACGATTTTTAAAAACTTAAGATCGAACATTATTAAGTTTAATTAAGTCTTTGATCAACTTCACAGTTTCTGCTGGCTGTTCCAATGGGAACATATGACTACCCTGAGCAACAGTGTACGGAATGCCAAATTTCTTTTTCACCATTTGCGGAAAGCCATGCCCAATAAATGGACCATTTTCCGCCGCCACATAATGCGCAGGCACCGCAGGTTTAGGCTGCGGCAGCCACCACAAAGAGGGGTTGGTTCTAAAGATCTTGACTTCATCCATTTTAGAAATGGTCAGCTCAACCCCGCCGCGCACCCGATCATCCATTAATGCATGATCAATATAGGCTTGAAAACAGTCCGCATCAAAATACTGATAAAAACCTTTTGCACGCAGCAATTCTGCCGCCTGTTCACGGCTTTCCCAATGGTCACGGCGCCGCAATGACAAAGATGCTGGAGACATCTGATCCACTGCTTTCAGTTTAAGCGTCTTCGCAATATGCAATGCCAAAGACTCTTTCCCCATGATCAATGGCGGGTCCAGCATAATCACCTGCTCAAACAATTCAGGACGCGCTAAAGCCGCCTGAAAACTCAGCACTGCGCCTAGCGAATGCCCAAGGCCGATGACTTTTCTGCCATTGGCTTGCCGCACAATGCTGTCTATTGCATGCTGCGTCAAGCTCTCCCAGTGATTATCAATCGGATAGCGCTTGTCTGGCCCGAGCAAAGGCACATAAATAACGTCGTATTCATCGCTCAGCAGATCAAACAGCTTTTGATAAACTTTTGATGGTACGCCATTGGCGTGCGCAAAGTGAATTAATGGTTTCATTGCAATTTTGTTTGATTTTCAGACTGAACTTGCTGTGAAAGTGATGAAGCAAAACCTTGACCGATTGAAGACCCCATACGGCCAAGAACCGAATCAAATGGGCTGTATTCAATTGTGTAGTTCACTGCTTTATCAGTTTTCAGTTCACGCTTTAAGGTATTTAAACTGCCGACACGGTCTGCAATACCCAGTTTAACCGCTTGCTCGCCAGTCCAGAACAAACCGGAGAAAATCGCCGGATCATTGGATTTCAGCTTTTTGCCGCGGCCTTGTTTTACAGCATTGATAAAATGATCATGCACATTATCCAGTACGCCCTGAACATGCGCTTTTTGCGCAGGATCTACTGGCTGCGTCATGGATAAAATCGCTTTGTTTTCCCCCGACGTCATGGTGCGGTCTTCAACGCCTAATTTTTGCATTAAGCCATTCACACCGTAATTCGGCATGATCACGCCAATTGAACCCACTAAGCTTGATGGATTGACAATGATTTCATCTGCTGCAGATGCAATGTAATATGCACCCGAAGCGCCTGTATCACCAATCACTGCATAGATTTTTTTATCCGTATGCTGTTTTTTCAGATACTGAATTTCTTGCCAAATTTCATCTGACTGAACAGGCGAACCGCCTGGTGAATTAATATTCAGCACCACTGCTTTGCTTTGCTTATTTTCAAATGCTTTTTTCAAAGAACGGATGGTATTTGTGCTGTTGACGCTTTGCTTATCTGCAGCAATTGTCCCTACTATATCGACCACAGCAATGTGCGAACCAATTGATCCCACATCATCTGTCGATGCTGTACTGCAGCTTTTCCCTAAAGCAACCAAGATAAATAAAATGTAGGCAAAAGTTAAAAACTTAAAGAAAATTCCCCAGCGGCGGGCGCGGCGCTGCTCTACAACCGAAGCTAAAACCACTTTTTCAAGCAGTTTCCACTCATTGCCGGTTGGCTGCTGTTTGCCTAATGGCAGTTGACTATTCTGTTGCGTATTTTGTGTTTCGTTTTCAGGTTTTGGTGGCCAATCGGACATAAAAAATCCAATAAAACAGTTAAGAAGTACCTCATTATATACACTGAAAGTACCTAAACTGTCTAAACATAGTATTTTATCCTATAATAAATTCACTATTTTCTTTTTGCATTATTGATTACACGCAATGACCGAACAGAATCCGCAGAATACAACGTATCGACTATTGAAATTTATCAGCCGTCAACCTATTCAATTTTCTCGTTTTATTGCAAAAGCGCTTGCAGGTTTAGTCAATGCTTTAAACATTTCAAAAACATCAGAAACCATTCGATTGAATCTGCAGCTGGCATTGCCAGAACTCAGTGAGCAGCAGCGCGAACAAATTACGGCTCAGGCCATCCGCAATGAATTACTTTCCTATTTTGAATTTTTCAGCATTTGGGGATCCAGCAATCAAAAAAATCTTTCACGTATTCACCATGTTTACGGTGAACAGTATTTTCATGACGCTTTGGCTGAAAATAAAGGCCTGGTCTTGATTGTGCCTCACTTTGGCACTTGGGAAATCATGAATGCATGGTTTGCCCAGTACACTCAGATGACCATCATGTATAAGCCTGTGAAAAACCCAACCGCTGATGCCTTTGTCCGCGATGCGCGCAGCCGCGAGCAGGCCCATTTAGTGCCAACGGATGAATCAGGTGTTCGGCAGATTTTTAAGGCGCTCAAGCAAGGCGGCACTACGGTTATTTTGCCAGACCATACGCCAAATGCAGGCGGTGAAATGATTCCTTATTTTGGCTTGCCCTTAGCCACCAGCAACTTAAGCGCCAAACTGATTCAGAAAACCAAAGCCAAAGCGCTTTTTCTATATGCCCTGCGCAATGCAAACGATGGCTTTGACATGTATATCGAACCCATCGATGAAGCAGTCTATCAAGGCACAGCGAACGATGGCTCAAGGGTTATTTTTACAGCTTTAGAGGACTTAATCCGAAAGTATCCAGAACATTATCACTGGAGCTATAAACGCTTTAAAGCCAGTCCTGCCACGGATTCCATTTACCATCTGCCCATGCATGAGGCTGTAGCCCTGGCGCAAAAAATCCGAAATGAAACAGCGGCAGAAAAAAACATGGCGGCTGCAGATTTAACAGGAAACGCTTCTGCTCCTGCTGCCAACTAATCCCTGCGCAGCCACTTCCATTGATCCCTTGCAAAATGAAGATGAATTTTTCCATCCTGCTGCAGAAATTGAATGTTTCCCAGCTGACTCGTCGTCAGCAGCGGAATATTCAGCTGCGACAGCCGCGCTTGCGTTAATGCGCTTGGATGCCCATAACGGTTAAATTTTCCTGCCGATGCAATCGCTAATTTCGGCTGCAGCGCTTTTAAAAATCCGTAAGCTGAACTGTTGCGGCTGCCATGATGGCCTAAGATCAACACATCTGCTTTTAAATCTGGATACTGCTGCATCAGCTGAAATTCCGTTTCCCAGCCGGCATCCCCCATCAATAAAAAGCTCCGGTACGGCGCAGCATTCTTCAGCTGCACATACAGCACACAAGAGTTTTCATTTTTGCTCCGCCCTGCCATGCCCAGCTGAGGCTTTGCTGGCGAAAGCACCTCTATGCTGAGCTGATCATTCCACTGCCAGCGCTGTCCTTGATAGCAGTAATCAAATGAGGTTTGAGCCGGCATCTCTGGGCGCTCACTGGACGTCAGCTGATGGATCGGCAAATCATGCTGAATTGAAAAATAGCCGCCGCTATGATCCTGATCCAGATGGGTCAATACCAGCTGATCCAATTCACTGACTGCATTCACTGAAAGAAATGGCAAAATAATTTGCTTGCCGATACTGAATTTTTCCTCGTCGGGATTGCCTCCCATATCGACCATCATCGTATGATGCTGATCTCGGATAAAAATCGCCTGCCCTTGCCCAACATCTAAAATATTCAGCTCGAAAGGATGCGGCATCAGACTTTTCAATGCCAACGCCAACAGGCCTAAAACTGCCCAGCTCTTTGGCAAGACCCCTCTGGGCAGAAACAGAATCAGCAGGCTCAGCGCCAAAAGCCAGACCATATTTCCGGTCATAGCCACTGGCATCAGTGCTGACTGAATAAAGTGTCCAGCCCATCTAAAAAAGCCAGCAGCACGGCCAGGCATTGATCGTTCAGCAAAAACAGCAGCGAAGCCATGCGCTCGGAAATATAATAGCTCAGCGCCGCCGCGATATCTAAAGGCACAACGATCAATCCAAGCCAAGGAATCGCCGCGATGTTGCTGAGCGGAGTAATCCATGAAACCTGCTTAAAAAATAGAACCATCAGCGGGAATAATGCTAGAAAGATTTTCCATTGCGATTCGGCCAATAACCGCAATGATAAAATTGCCCTCGCCCTCCAGCCAGTTTGCCGCTGAAGCTGGGACTGCTGTTGCTGCAGCGTCTGATAAATGCGCAATAAGATAAAACATGCGCCATAGGACAGCCAAAACGCTGCAGATAAAATGCTGAATGGATCCATCAGCAATAGCAAAGAACCACTCAGCAGCATTAATTTCAGCGGCTGTATTTTTTGCTTCAGCAGCAAAAGCATGCTGCCTAAACAGCACATCATGAGTGTCCGCACTGCTGGAATTTCAAACCCGGCAAACAGACAATACATAAAGACGCAGCTTAAAAATGGTAAAATCAGCAGATACTGTCTGGGCATCATTAAATACAGCTGCGGCCTATAGCGCGCAATTAGGCGCTGCAGCAGCCAGCTGACCATCATGGCAAAAATTACCACATGCGGGCCTGAAATCGCCAGCAAGTGACTCATGCCAAAACGCTGAAACTGCATTTTTGTTTCTTTGCTGAGCAGGCTTTCATCGCCGGTAAGTAAAGCCAGCATCAAGCCTTTATGCCCCAAAGGCTGATGCTGAATAAACACCCTGAAATTTAAGCGCTGTTTCTCTATCCAAAACGGAAATTGATGAACCCAGTGCTGATGCTGTCTGATATGGCCTGCATAACCCAAGGCATACATCTGCTGCTCGGTCAGCGGCTCAATATGCTTAACGCGGAATCCTGAAGCAATATTTTGCTGCAGATACCATTTTTCCTGATCAAATGCCCCCGCGCTGGCATAACTTTGCGCTGGCCTCAGTTCACCGCGCAATCGGTAATAATGCCCTAATTGCAGCTCCTGCTGCGCTGAATGCAGATTCGCCAATGGAATATAGGCCAAATATTGCAGCGGCGGCTTAGCGTTTACTGAGCCATTCGAGTGCAGCACAGAAACTTTTTGCTGGACGCTTCGATCACTCAGCTCGTTTAAACGTTCTATATAAACAAGCAACTCTCTGGATTCCGGCTTATGCTCCACTTGCATAAGGCGCTGATCTAATTGGCTATTGGTATAGCCAAATCCTAAATATGCAGCCAGCAGCATACTCAGGCTGATATTCAAAATTTTGAGTAATAGGCTTTGAAGCTGAATGAACGAATGCATCATGCGCTGCACGATCAGCCAAATAGCCGCAGCACTGACCGCAGTCCAAAAACTCACTTGAGGATTGAGCCACATTGCGCCCATACAGGAAACGCCCAAAATCCAGCCAAGGCAAAACCATTGCAGCATTTTCTATTCTATTTTTTGCTTTATTGCGCGCAATAATAAAGCCCGCCAAGGCGGGCTTCAATCTATAGCGTAAAGTTCAAATGAATTAGGCTTTTTCAACCCAGAGGCCATCCTGCATATGCAGAACAGCATCTGCCGACTGCGCTAAGTATTCATCATGGGTAACAATCAGCATCGCCATGTTGAATTCTTTACGCAGCTCGGTCAGCAGCTCAAAAATTTTCACCGCTGTTTTGCGGTCTAAATTGCCTGTCGGTTCATCCGCCATCATTAACTTCGGCTTTGTCACCAATGCGCGGGCTAGAGCCACGCGCTGGCGCTCGCCGCCGGAAAGCTCCCCTGGCTTATGCGTTAAGCGGTGAGATAAGCCTACGCGTTCAAGCAAATATTCAGCCTGCTTTTTCACGTCTTTATACGAAGCGCCTTTGCGCAGCATCAGCGGCATGGCTACATTTTCCAGCGCGCTGAATTCAGGGAGCAAATGATGGAACTGGTAGACAAAGCCCAAATGCTCATTGCGGATATAGCCTCGCTCTGCCTCACCTAAGGTGTCAAAGCGCTGGCCGTTAATCATCACCTGACCAGACGTGGGACGGTCTAAACCGCCGAGAACATGCAGCAAGGTGCTTTTGCCTGAGCCGCTGGAACCGACGATCGAAACAAACTCTCCTGCCTTGACCTGCAGTGATAAACCGCGGATCACATCAACAGAAGATTTGCCGTCGGTAAAGGATTTAGTAATATTTTGCGCATCTAAAATTACATTACTCATAACGCAATGCCTCCGCTGGCTGAATTTTCGCTGCGCGGAAAGCAGGATAAATCGTTGCAATAAAACTTAAGCCGAATGACAAGGTCACAATAATCAGCACATCCTGCCAGCGCAAATAAGAGGGCAAATAGTTAATAAAATATGCATCAAACATATTCAAGCCTAGGCTCGTGTTGAGCCAGCCCACCACGCTGCTGATGCTGGATGCGGCGATAATGCCTAAGATAGCGCCAGAGACCGTGCCAATCACGCCAATCACCGTTCCCTGCACCATAAAGATTCGGGTAATGGTTGCAGGCGATGCGCCCAATGTCCGTAAAATTGCAATATCCGATTTTTTATCAGTCACCACCATCACCAGCGAAGACACAATATTAAATGCCGCCACTAAAACAATCAGGAACAGCAATAGGCTGACCATCGCTTTTTCCATCTGAATCGCGCTGAACAGATTGCCGTGCGTATAGGTCCAGTCAGATGCATAAAAATTGGCGGGCAAGTCGCGGACAATTTCCTGAGACACCTGCGGCGCTGCAAAAATATCATCCAGCTTCATGCGGATGCCTTGCGCGCCATCCGGCAGGCGAAGCAAGGTCGAAGCATCATTCAGGGCAATATAGCCCATCATTGAATCCACTTCGGCGCCAATACTGAAAATGCCGACAATTTTAAAGCGCTTAAAGCGCGGCACAACACCCGCAGGTGACGGTGTCGCTTCCGGTAAAACCAAAGTGATGCTGTCATTCAAGCCCAGGCCTAATGCATCTGTCAATTGCTTGCCCAGCACAATGCCGAATTCGCCTTTTTTCAGATTATCAATGCTGCCTTCAACCATATGGTCTTGAATAATCGAAACCTTTTTTTCGTACTCCGGTTCTATCCCCGTGACCATTACCCCAGAGACCTGGCCTTGCGCTGTCAGCATGCCCTGAAGCTGCGTAAACGGCGCTACGCCTTGCACATGCTCATGATGCTCAATTTTCTTTGCAAGTTCCGGCCAATTTGTTAAAATTTGTGTTGAAGAAACAGTGGCTTGAGGTATCATTCCCAAGACGCGGTTTTTCAGTTCTCGGTCAAAACCATTCATCACGGATAACACGGTAATGAGTACAGCTACACCTAGGGTAAGGCCGATCATCGAAACCAGAGCAATAAAAGAAATAAAGTGGTTACTGCGCCGTGCGCGAGTGTATCTCAACCCTATATACAGCGAGATTGGTTTAAACATAACCATCTAGTCCGAGGTAATAATTATGGAAAATTTACAGCATCAAAGCGGAAACACGGAACGCCGCGTTATGTCACGCATCGATGCTGCCTTGAGGATCAATTATCAGATCATTTCTGATGATGTAGCGCTGAATGATCCTTACGATCCTAATTTTGTCTTGCCGCGCTATTTTCTACTACTTGCAGAATTAGATCAATTTGATCACGCGCTTAACTACGAATTAGAACAATTAGCTGAGAAAGATCAACAAATTGCTCGAATATTATCCTTATTTAATCAAAAGTTAAACCTGATTACGGGATCTTTGTATGATGCAATTGTACAAAGCATGTTACCTATTCCAGAACATGTGAATTTTTCAGAGACCGGCTTAAGCTTTTTCAGTGAGCATCCCATACAAGAAGGCACTTACCTGCATCTCACGCTCAGCCATCCCGAAAATTTCTTTCATATCGCCGCGACTGCGCAAGTGGTTTACAGCCGCCATGAAGAAAATGGCAAATACCGCACAGGGGCTTATTTTATTACCCTGCATCCGCAAGACCGTGTAAAACTCTCAGAATGCGTCTCTTTAACCCAGCATAAGGACTGAAGCTTTATTCAGCCTTAATTTTTTGGGCGAGTGCTCTGCTCGCCTTAAAATCCTGATAAAAATATACAAACAGGCCCGTCAGCAGCACAGCGGCTCCCACAAACACCATAATGGTGATTTTTTCATCATTCAGCAGCGCGCCAACCAGCATCGCAATCATCGGCGTCAGGACTGTGGTTAAAGACAGTGTGGTCGCCTGAACATTTTTCACCAATTTAAAATAGCAGAACATCGCCACCAGCGACGCCATGACTACCGCATACGCCAATCCAAACAGCGATCTGGCGCCCGGCATTTCTGTTGGCGCATAAGACCAGATAAACGGCAGCAGGCATAGTGCAAATAGCGCCGACACCAGTATTGAACCAGTCGCCTGCGCCATCGGCTCAAGCGGCGCATTCACCTTTTTCACCCAAAAAATTGAAGCGCAATAAATGAATACGCTCAGCAGCATCAACGCAATTCCGATGGGCTGTACATGATGCTCACTGCCGCCAATGCAAATAATCCCTAGCCCGCCAACAGCAATCAGCATACCCAGCCATTGCATGCGCCGGAGGCGGATTTTGAACACAAAAAAACCGATTAATCCGGTAATAATCGGCGCAAGGCCGAACATTAAAGCAATAATGCCTGAACTGAGATAGGCCGTCGCCAAATAGGTGAAAATTTGTGAACCGATGAAACTGCATGCGCCCGCCACATAGCTGTGAATTGACAGCGCATTCAAAGGCAGTTTCGTGCGCAGGATCAGCATCAGCATTGCGGCTAAAGGCAGAGCAATAAAAAAGCGCAATGCGAGGGCCCATAAGCTGTGCAGATCTGCCACACTCCAAACAATAGCGAGTGGCGTCGTTGACCAGATAAAGACCAGCAAGGCATAGGTCGACATTAAGTTGAGTTTTGAGGGCATGATGGCCTTGTTTGTTCCTTAATGCTGAGCTGTTTTACGCTTTTGCTTCTGAATGGTTTGATCGAGACTGCTTGAAAATTCACGCTTATCCCGCTCTGAAATAGGCGGCGGCCCGCCCGTTTGAACTCCGGCACCGCGCAGGCTGTCCATAAAATCGCGTAAATGCAGGCGCGCTTTAACATTGGCAGTGGTATACACCTCACCGCGCGGATGAATTGCAATACCGCCCTTTTCAATCACTTGCGCCGCCAGCGGAATATCTTGCGTCATGACGATGTCATGTTCTTTCATCCGGTCGATAATTTCTTTATCCGCCGCATCTGCACCGCTCATGACCTGAATTGAGTTAATACGCACAGATGGCGTAATGCCGACATTTTGGTTCGCGACAAAGGTCACTTCAAGCTGATAGCGGTCCGAAGCACGAATAATCACTTCACGCAAAATTTTAGGCAGCGCATCCGCATCGACCCAAAGTTTAAATGGCAGCACAATCATTTCCAGTGCAAAAGTATGAACTTCATTTTAACAAATCTACATGACAGAAATACGTGAAATTGCGCTATTTTGTGTACAGGTTTCTCAAAAATTGAGAAAGCTCAATGCATCAGCTGCTTATTCTTATTTTAATGGACACTTAGTCCCACACATAAATGAACAAAAATTCCTATCTCACCTGGACACTTTAATTAGGTTCTATCAAAGCAAATTCGTATAATCGCCATTATGTTAAATAGTGAGCGTAGATTACTTTATGTAATATCTGATAATTTTTCCTTGCTTGTTCTTATATAAATTAATCCTAATCAGATCATTACGTTTATCAGTCTTGATATAGATATCGTAGTAATCGTAATGGTCATAAGAATCAGCACTTGCACCTACAGAGCTTCTACCTACTTTTTTATAGAATACTTTTTTACAACTCCATATTTTTGACGTATATCATTATCATAAGTAATTGTTCTATCTATGTATTTTTTGTTTTCTGTAGTGTTTATAGTTTTATCTATCAATAAACAAACTAATAGAATTAAACTTAATAGAGCTATGACTAATTTAAATTTCAAACTAGCATCCTCTTAAAATAAAAATTGATCTAAATTAATGGAATTTTAAACGATTAGATACTCTAAAATTAACATAATACAGCTTATGCGAAATTCTTAAATTTATTAAATATTTTTCAATGACTTATCGTGTTCCAAAAAGCCCAGACCTGCCAATCTTGGCTTTTTTGATGATTTTTCATGTTCCACGACTTGATGCAATCTCATTGAACGCTAAAGCAGAAAAATGTCCAGATGAAATAAAAATAGATGTCTAAGCCGTTATTGATTTTGCACATCAGCATCTTGAGCATTCACTTCTATGCAGCCATTTTGACATGGTCTAGACTGAAAATAACGGCTGAATACGGAATATTTAGCGCTCAAGACTTGAAAATTTCAAATAACCCTCGATTTAATACATAAATACAACCCAACATCAATCGTGCTTATGAAAAATCAGAACAGACCAGAAATGATCACTATTGAAGATCAGAACTTCGGTAGCCACATTGAACACTGGAATTTATTAACAGAACAACCGTGTACCGATGTTCCTCAATGGCTCGGTCAAGCTCTGGATGCTCCTGTGATGCCGATGGGCTTATGCGCTGCAGAATGCGATATGGACACCGGCACCTGGCTGATTCAGGGCCCCAGTAAAGCGTCAGTGCAGCTGACTCAAGTGATTGAAGTTGAAAACAACAAACCCAAAGCGGTAAAAACCGCATTTCCGTGCTTCGAGAGCCCGTATAAATTCAAGGCCAGCATTGACCGGATTATTACCTGCAAGTCCAATATTCAAGCCGTACTCTGCTTAAATTTAGGCGCCGACACTTCCGTATATGCCTTTGACAGCCTGTACAGCGTTAACCACAGCCAATACGAAAAGGGTCAGGACTATTTGGTGCAGCTGAATGGCTGGGCCTATGAGTTAGAAGCCGTTGCCGAACATGAGCAGTTAGTTGTCGATGACCCGGCCTCAATCAAACACCACCGCGCTTTAAACGATATTTTAGCCGCCAATAATGGCGTGGCGCCTGCGAACCTGCAGGAACAGATTGAAGCTTGGGAACCGCAGTCTGAAGATGATAAAGCCCCTGTCACTGTCGATTTTTCGAAAATGGTGGCCTACCTGTACGGCGAAAACATGGGCCAGGAAGATGAAGCCTGGTTTCAAGGCAATGTAGTCGGTAAATCATCCATGCAGTTTATGAATCAGGACTATACGCTTTACGATGTCACTTTAATTCATGAAGAAAATCAGCCCGCCGTGCTGATCCGCATTGCCACAAAAGACCCAGCTTATAAAGATTATGAGGTTGGCCAGTTCATTCGCGGCAACATTTGGATTCAGGCGAATATTTACACAAAATCTGCTTAATTTAAATTTAAAAAAAAAGCCTCTTTCTGTACAAATCAGACTTGGGCTTTTTTTATTTTAGCTGATAGCCAATTTCATTACATAATTGATAATCCGCTGAAATTTTATCCACAATTAATAATCAAAAGTCAGCATTTTAAATTCAAACTTAAATGCACTTATCCACATTTATAAATTCAAAATTAATTCCTTTTCGTGATTATTTAATATTCAATTATGAGGATTTTAAATCTCTTAATTAAATTTTATCTGACTGAAAATATGTAAGTTTTTATGCTTCTTACTCATCTTTTAAAATAAATCAAGCAGTTTGGCAATTTTAATCAACATAGTACTTTATTTAATCAAAATTTTATGGTAAAAATAAAAATTACAAATAGGATTTAACGATAAATAGATCGGACAATAAATATCTATGAAAATCGTGCAAGAAGAAAACATACAGCAAGCCGGACACAGCCTGATTTCTCGATATCATGTCGAGCCTATGGCCTGCCTATTTTTTGTTTTAGGCATGATGATCTGTGCATATTTACTCCACACTTTTATTCTTTAATTCAGCAGATACAAAAAAGCCCATCTTTCGATGGGCTTTTTTTCTTCAAGGATTATGCATTGCGTTTCGCAAAGCCATCCATGAAATTCACCAGCGCCTGCACACCTTCTAAAGGCACTGCATTGTAAATACTTGCACGCATGCCGCCAACAGAACGGTGTCCCGCCAGGTTCAGCAAATGATTTTCTTCCGCTTCTTTCAAGAATTGCTTCTCAAGCTCAGGATTAGCTAACGTAAATGGCACATTCATAATAGAACGGTTAGCTTTTGCAATCGGATTTGCATAAAAATCGCTTGAATCGATATAGCCATATAGCAATTCGGCTTTTGCCAAATTCGCTTTGTAAATGGCGTCTACACCGCCCTGTTCAAGCAGCCATTCAAAGACCAAACCAGACAGGTACCATGCATATGTAGACGGTGTGTTGACCATCGAATCATTTTTGGCTTGCGCAGCGTATTTTAAGATGCTTGGAATTTCAGGTTTTGCCTGATCCAATAGATCGTCACGAACGATCACAATTGTTAAACCTGCAGGGCCGATATTTTTTTGCGCGCCCGCATAGATCAAGCCGAATTTAGACACATCTAAAGGCGCA
The DNA here is from genome assembly GCF_000368865.1 of Acinetobacter bouvetii DSM 14964 = CIP 107468. Lineage (GTDB taxonomy): Bacteria > Pseudomonadota > Gammaproteobacteria > Pseudomonadales > Moraxellaceae > Acinetobacter > Acinetobacter bouvetii. Next base: position 499,278 of record NZ_KB849726.1, on the reverse strand, counting down.
GATAAAATGCTTGATGAGAAATCTGCAACCAAAGGCTTATCTGTTTCCGGGATATTTGCAAACTGAATACCGCCAATGGTTTCATTATCTGCATAATGCACATAAGCGGCATCGTCAGATAAGTTCCACGTGCTTTGATCAGAAATCGCCATTTTGCCATCTACGGTTGTGCCCGCTTCAATGACATTAATGTCGCCATAGCGCTGCGCTTCTTTAGTCGCTTTTTCAGACCAAATACCGGTATGGATATAATCCGCTTTGCTGTTTTTGCCCAGCAAATTGAGCGGAATTGCAGAGAATTGCAAAGATGCGCCGCCTTGCAGAAACAGCACTTTATAATTCTCAGGAATGTTCATGAGTTTGCGTAAATCCGCCTCTGCCTTTTCTGCAACTGCAACATAATCTTTGCTGCGGTGGCTCATTTCCATAATGGAAAGACCTTTGCCATGCCAATCCAGCATTTCAGCTTGGGCTTTTTCTAAAACGGCAGTAGGTAATGCAGCAGGACCAGCACAGAAGTTGTACGCGCGCATGATTTTTCCTTTCAGAGTGAAACACAATAAAATGATGGCATTTAACCACAGATAGACGGTGCTTGCAGTAATTTATCCTGAAAATATTTCAATGCTGTCGGACATTTAAAGCTAAATCTTCAATAAAGATCTGATCTTTTTGCAGGTTTGATAATTTCAATAAAGGGCTCACCTGCCAGCAAATAGCTGACGATTCTTAAAATTAACGCGGGAATCACCACAATGGCGTGAATCAGCATGGCTGCGCTTAAATAAAAAGTAAACTCAACCCAGCGCAGCCAAGGCATAAAAACGGATTTTTTGCTTTCCAGCTTTTGCTGCTTTAACTGAGATAAAGGCGCATCACCATTTGCATCAATCCATTGCCGTGTTTTTAAATCATAAGTATTCGAGCTCATCAGCCCGCGGCCATAAGCGTGCACAATCCTTTTCGGCTTTAAGAAAAAACCTGTAGACAGCGCAATCAAATTCATCACGCCTAAAATTGGATGGCGGAACATTGAGCCTGTGCCCAACTCCCAAGCGCTGACCTCGCCTTCGCCAATCCGCCCAACGGTATAACCTGTCAAAATATGGTGCATATCGTGATATTTTAAATATTTATGGCGCACACCAATATTGGGCATTGGCACAATTAAGCAGCCTGTATATACACCTACCGTCAAAGGCTCACGGTCACCCACAATTGGGCCAAAGCCATTTTTTTGATAAAACAGCGCAATGGCTTCATTTAAGGTATATGAATCTGAAAAATTATTTGGCGCTTTGACTTGTAAATCCATCTTATATTTATTAAACATGATGATGTGAATACAATATAGCCGATTATTCTGATTTATTACATCCTGATAACAATTTCAAAAAAATGAACAGCTGTATAAGAAGCATATCACTGAACGGTTGCTTTATACTGGGTTTGACGATACGGAGAATCTATTTGATGTTACAGCATTCATCAAGTTTATGCAGATCTGAACAACAACAAAATCAAGCGAACAATATAACCAGCGCTACAGTGAAAAGTTCAATTTTTACGGTTTCATTACTGTTCAGTTCGCTTTGCCTTGCCCAAAGCATCAGCTTTCAACAGGCTGAGCAAAACGTACTGCAAGACTCTTACAGCACCAAAGCCAATCAGGCATTGCAGCGGGCATCACAGCTGGAAGCAGAAGCCGTTAAAGGCCTTGGCCTGCCGCGGGTCGATTTAAACGTGCGCGCTTATGCTTTTCATAATGAATTGGATATCCCTTTAGGCGCCGTCAAAAACAATTTAGAACAGTCGCTGTCAAATGGCGTCAACAGCAAAATTGATGAATGGCAAAATTCTAACCCGAATCTCGGCGGTTTAGCCGACCCGCTGAAAGAAGGTTTAAACCAAACCATCCATGATGGTGTCGGCTTAATTCCAGATGAATATCAAGTGGCATTAAATGATCAGGTGATCCGCCCAACCGTATCCATTATGATGCCTTTATATACAGGCGGGCTGACTTCCAGCGCTAAAGAAGTCGCTAATATTAAAGCCCAGCGCAGTCTGCTCAACACCAAACAGCAGCAGGATGTGCAGCGCTTTGAACTCATACAGGCTTATTTTAATGTGCAATTGCAAAAACAGCTGCAGGCCAGCAGTCAATTTAATTTGCAGTCCATGCAAAAACATTACAGCAATGCGCTCAAGCTGGAACAGCAAGGCTTTATCAGCAAAGGCCAGCGCATGCAGTTTGAAGTCGCGCGTAATAATGCCGAACGCGCCCATCAAAATACGCAAGCCAGCTATAAAGCCAGTTTATTTCAGCTGAATAACTTACTGCAAAGCAGCCAAATTACTGAGCTGAGCACTCCGCTCTTTGTCAATTCGACACAAAATTTGGCTTTAAACAGCTTATTGAAAAGTTTTCCTGAACAGTCTTCACTCATTCAGAAAATGCAGATGGATACGCGGCTGGCCAAAGCCAATGTCAAAGTGCAAAACGCCGCGAAAAAGCCCAGTGTCTTTGCTTTTGGCGAATATAGCCTGGACGATAAGCAAAACTGGATTGTCGGTGTGGCAGCCCGCTACAACTTATTCTCCGGCATTGATAAAAACAAAAATGTGCAGGCAGCCGAATTGCAGCGTTATGCTTCAGAGCTGATCACTGAGCACGCCAAACAAGAAATTGAAAACATCATTTATAAATCTTATAGCGAAGTGGTTACTGCACAGCAAAGTGACCAATTGCTGCAGCAAAACGTAAAAGCCGCCCAAGAAAATTTACGCATTCAGGAATTGTCTTTTAGAGAAGATATGGGCACGGCAACACAAGTGATTGATGCACAAAATGCATTAAGTGTTTTAAAAACAGAAACAGCGCTGAATGCTTATAAATATGTCATGTCACTGGCAGCTTTACTGCAAAGCCACGGTTCGATTGAACAGTTTCAGGGCTATATCAATCAGCCCAATACACGCTATGTCCGCTAATTTCAGATGGGGAATCCTATGAATCAAGATAAAAACTCACCTGAATCTGAAGAGAAGCCTATTTCACCTGAACAGTCCAATCATGCCGTTCAGACAAATTCCTCTGTATCTGAAAGCACAAATGCCAACAATGAAAAAAACTTAACAGCTCCCAAAGATGATTCTGAGCACCAGCAGACGGAGCAATCCGCCGTTGCGCCGCAAAATCCTAAAAAATCTGCAGCCATTAAAATCGCCGTCTGCATGGTATTGATTCTGCTGCTTGGATTAATTGCCTTTGGCTTATGGAAAAGCTATCAGCCCAAAGAAGTCGAATTGCAAGGCCGGGTGGAAGCCGAAACCATTCATGTCTCGACCAAAGTGCCGAGCCGTATTGAAGAAATGTATGTGCATGATGGTCAAAAAGTGACTAAGGGCCAAGAACTGGTGCGCCTGTTCAGCCCAGAAGTTGATGCGAAGAAACAGCAGGCGCTTGCAGTACTGCAGTCTGCTCTTGCGCTGCAATCAACGGCAGACCGCGGCTCACAGGAAGAAAATATTGCCACGCTGTATGCCAACTGGCAGAGCGTAAAAGCGCAGCAAAACTTAGCGCAAACCACCTATCAGCGCGGCGCAAAACTGTTTCAAGAAGGCGTTATTTCACGTCAGCGCAGAGATGAAATGCACGCTGCTTCTATTTCCGCGGCTGAATTAACAGAAGCTGCGTATCAGCAGTATGCCCGCGCCAAACGCGGCAGCACGCCAGAGCAAAAATCTTCTGCAGATGCGCAGGTCAGCATTGCCAAAGCCGCTGTGGCTGAAGCAAATGCTTTAGAGGCTGAAACTAAATTATTGTCGCCGATCAATGGAACGGTATCTAAAACCTACGGCAAACCCTCAGAGCTGGTTGCGATGGCTGTTCCCGTAGTCAGTATTATTCAGGATGATGATCTGCACGTCAGCCTGAATGTCCGTGAAGATCAATATCAGTCTGTATATAAAGCCAAAACCATGCGCGGCTATATTCCTGCCTTGGGCCAAACGGCTGAATTTAAAATTAAATATATTGATGCTGAAGGTGATTTCGCCACCATTAAAACCACCCGCCAAACCGGCGGTTATGACATCCGCAGCTTTAAAGTGCATCTTGCGCCTGTACAGGCCATGCCAGATTTAAAAGTCGGCATGAGCGTATTATTTAAAGTTAAAGAGGCGCAATAAATATGCGGGCAGGCGTTTGGCGTGAATTGCAGTATTTACTTAAGCACAAATGGGACTTGTGCTTAGTCACCCTTGCGCCTTTATTTATTGTCGTGCTGTTCAGCAGCATGTTTGCTCAAGGCAAGCCTGAACATTTGCCGATTGCCATTATTGATCAAGACCGCAGCAATTTAAGCCGCAGCATCGAACATCATTTAGCCCTGAGCAGCGCTGTGAAAATTGCGCTCATCAGTGACAGTCAAACTGAAGTCGAACAGCAGCTGAATCAAAATAAAATTTGGGGCTATGTGCACATTCCAGCGGGTGCAGAACAGCGCTTGGTGCAAGCCAAAGATGCTGAAATCAGCATTGCCTACAATCAAAGCTATTTTAGTGTAGGCAATACCATTTCATCTGCCATGCTGCTGGGGACGCTGCAGGCCATGGCTGATTTTATGGGCCAGAATTACTTAGAAAATACCCTCCCTTATTTAGATGTGCCAACACCTAACGTCAAAATTTCTCCGCTATATAACCCCGGGCTGAATTATGAGTTCTATTTAGAACCCTACATGATTCCAGCCATTTTGCATTTGCTGCTCTGCTGCTGCGTGGCCTTTTCTGTGGGGCAGGAACTGAAATTTAAAACCGCACAGCAATGGCTGCATGGGCAAACACTGTTCAGTGCATTGCTGTCCAAAAATTTGGTCTATATTTTAATTTTTAGCATTTGGACATGGCTGTGGATGATTTGGCTGATTGGCATCCGCGGCTGGTTTGTCGCAGGCCATTTGTGGCTGATTCTGCTCGCTCAGATTTTACTTTACAGCGCCTATGCCTTTATCAGCAGCACAATTGTGCTGGCCACAAAAAACCTGTCGAAAACCTTTGGCGTGATTGCCGTCTACGGCGGTTCATCGCTCAGCTTTGCAGGCGTAACCCTGCCCCTCAATAATGCCCCGATGTTCACCCAGTTTTGGGCGCATATTATCCCCTACACACCGTATGCCAAACTGCAAACCGAACAATGGGTGATTGGCAGCCCGCTGTCATCATCCTTGCAGCCTTTTGCCCTGCTCGTTGTATATAGCGTGCTGTATTTTGCACTGGCTTATATCTTCTTGAAAAAATGCGCCAAGGAGATCCTGTCATGAAACAGTTTTTCCACTACTACATTCAAACCTTTAAAAACATTGCTGCCAATTCATCTATCTTGACCACGCTGATTCTGTCGGTCTTTATGTACAGCTTTTTTTATCCTACAGCTTATCAGGCGCAGCAAGCGCAGGCTTTGCCGATTGTGATTGTCGATGAAGAGCAAAGTGCAATGACATCCGCAATTATTGGACGAGTCTCTAACAGTCCAAATGTAAAGATTAAGGCAGTCACGGCTAACTTTTTAGAAGCTGAACAAATGGTTCAGCGCCAGCAGGCGGATGGCATTTTGCTTTTGCCTGACAATTTATCCAACAGCATCCGCCATGGAGAAGTTGGCGGTGTCGGCTTATATCTCAGCGCTGCGAATTTTCTAAAAACCAAACAAATTGGCCTTGGCCTCGCTACATCTATTGAAAATGCGCTGGCGGAACAAGCAGAAAAGTTTGGCAATATTTCGCACTTCTCTCCTGCGCTGTCCATTCATCAAATACCGCTGTTCAATACCCTGTCTGGCTATGGCAGTTATATTTTCCCTGCAGTTGCGCCGCTGATTATTCATCAAACCATTGTACTGGGACTGTGCATGCTATTGGCGGGCTACCGTGAACAGTATCAATGGAAACCGACTGCAGCTGAATTTTGGGCAATTTTCGCGGCCATACTTACGATTGGCTGTTTGGGCTGCTTCTATCTATTCGGCTTTACTTTCTGGCTCTACGATTATCCGCGCGGCGGAAATTTTATGGGCATGCTGATCGCGGTACCGATATTCATTGGCTGCATCATTGGCCTTGCTATGCTGCTGTCCTCTTTTTTAGACATGCCTGAACGGGCTGGGCATCTGATTGTATTCACCTCAATTCCGCTATTTTTGCTCTCTGGCACGGCTTGGCCGCACGCAGCAATGCCTTTATGGATGCAGTGGCTGGGCAATTTTTTGCCTTCTACCCAAGGCATTCAAATGTTTATCCAGCTGAACCAAATGGGTGTGCCGACCAGCATTGTTGTGCCTAAATTAATCTATTTAAGCGCCTTTGCCGGCGTTTGCCTCTGCTGGTCTTACTATAGATTAAAACTTAAGCCAAACTAGTCAATTATTAATCATTTTTATTCATTACATAACTTAATTTTATTATCCAGATCGGATTATTAAATAAAACTGAAAGAAAAAACACCAATCAACAGCAACATCATAAAAATAGTTAGCTCATTTTTCATAAAAACTTCAAAATAGACTTAACCCAATCTGCCAAAATTTCTCTTGCCCTTGCAGCGCCATTTTTTGGATGCAGCGCAAGAGTTCATGCAGATTTTTTTTGTCCCTAATTTAGTTTTTTCAGAGCTGAGTATGAAAAAAATTAAGATGAGCCTTGCATGGCAAATCGTAATTGCACTCATTTTAGGTATACTTTTAGGCTCTATTCTCCACTATTCTCCTGAATACCGTGATGCCTTAGTAAATAATTTATTGACCCCGCTGGGTTCAATTTTTATTAACCTTATTAAAATGATTGTAATCCCGCTTGTAGTTTCAATGCTGATTTTAGGCATTGCCAATGCAAGTCATGGTTCCAATGTGGGTAAACTGGGTTTCAAAACCATTTTGTATTTTGAAATCATTACCACTATTGCAATTATTGTCGGTTTAGTTGCAGCCAATGTCTTCCAGCCCGGCGCTGGTATTGACATGTCGACTCTGACCCAAGTGGATATTTCCAAATATCAGGAAACATCCCATGAAGTCAGTTCGCATTCACATGGATTGGTGCAAACTGTATTATCTTTGATTCCGCCAAACTTCTTTGCTGCTTTAACCAGCGGGCAAATGCTGCCGATTATTTTCTTTTCGGTGCTGTTTGGCATTGGCTTAGGCTCTTTATCAAAAGAAACCAAACAGCCGCTGATCAGTGTTTTGCATGCCGTTTCTGAAACCATGTTCAAAGTCACTCACATGATTATGATGTTTGCGCCTTTAGGCGTATTCGGCTTAATCGCTGCGACTGTCGCGAACTTTGGCTTCAGTTCATTGCTGCCTTTAGTCAAGCTTGCATTATTGGTATATGGCGCTATTTTCTTCTTTATTTTTGTCGTTTTAGGATTTGTTGCCAAAATTTGCGGTTTCAGCATTTGGGCGATTATTAAAATCTTGAAAGATGAATTGATCTTAGCTTATTCAACTGCCAGTTCAGAAACAGTGCTGCCGCGCATTATGGAAAAAATGGAAGCTTACGGTGCGCCAAAACCGATTACCAGCTTCGTGATTCCAATCGGCTATTCATTCAATTTGGATGGATCAACACTGTATCAAAGTATCGCTGCAATCTTCATTGCGCAGCTGTACGGCATTGATTTAAGCCTGGGCCAGCAAGTCATTCTTGTCCTGACACTCATGATTACCTCTAAAGGCATCGCTGGCGTTCCTGGCGTGTCTTTCGTCGTGCTGTTAGCAACGCTGGGCAGTGTAGGCATTCCGCTCGAAGGCCTTGCATTCATTGCCGGTATTGACCGGATCTTAGATATGGCGCGTACTGTTCTGAACGTGATCGGCAATGCATTGGCTGTTCTTGTGATCAGTAAATGGGAAGGTGAGTTCGATTACGAAAAGCAAAAGAACTACGATCCTAAGCTGCACAACACACTCTAAAATTGACTGCATATAAAAGGACGCCTCGGCGTCCTTTTTTATATTTTATACAGAAAAAATAATGAGAAACGCCCATGAAAGCGTATTTAACATCTAAGAAAAAACAGCTATATTGATTAAAAATCATACAAATACTTATAAAAGCAGGGGGCGTTTTATGGAATACTTTATCAACAAATTAAAAGACCATATAGAGCATGTAAAACGCGTTGGAGCACACTGCACTACTGAGGAAACAACGAAACAAGCGCTTATTTTACCTTTGCTGGATATTCTAGGATTTAATCCTTACGATCCAACCAAAGTGCTTGCTGAATTTTCTGCAGATTTCCCTGGAGCCAAGTCAGCAGAAAGAGTGGATTACGCTTTGTACTGCAACGGCCAGCCTGTTATGTTTATTGAGGCCAAACCATTTGCCGCCAACTTAACCAATCATGCGCCTCAGCTTTCAAGATATTTTAATAGCAGCCTCGGCGTCACTATTGGCGCAATCACAAATGTTATGGATGAAAAACCACTTCTGACCATTGATTTTACCAAACACAATGCAGAAGAACTGACGCAATTGGCAGAGTTCAAGCATGATAATTTCCATGCTGAAAAATTACGCTTTTTCGCTGAAGAGAATCAATATATCCAGCAATTTAAAACCGTAATTAAACGCAGCATCAATGAAGCCGATTTAGATTTTGTCCGCTATGTAGCGCAACAAGCAAACATCCCTCGGCAATTGAATACTAAATTTTTAGAAAGCATTCAGCCTTTTGTTAAACAGGCTGTAGAACAAGCGATCAGCGATACTGTAGTAAAAGGCCTTTCAGCGCCAACGATTATCACCGCGCAGCCCGTTGAAATAACAGCCAGCCATAATGATGATCCCCCCCTGCACAGCCCGCCGCTGCAGATATCATTCATGCGGATAACAGCAAAATTGTCACGACAGTACATGAGCAGATGCTGTATCAGGTTGTTCAAGAGCTATTGCCTGAACATGAATTAACAGCGAAAGATACCGAAAGCTATTTTTCTGTCTTATACCAAAATAAAAATAACCGCTGGCTGTTTAGATATGATGTAAACCGCAAGCGCCCGACCATTCAGTTTATTGTCCCAATAAATGAGATACGCCATTTAGAACTCACCCGAGCGGGCCTTGAAGTGCAGGCGAATGGGCTCATTTTCTTAGATAAACCAGAATACATTTATAGAGCGGTCGGCATTTTGAAAGATTCTATCGAGTATTGTCTAAATGACGACCACTTTAAACGCAATATTTAAAATAAAAAGGATGCCTCGGCGTCCTTTTTATTTTGCGGAAATTCGCGCCTTAAATCTTCTCGCCAAAGACAGATACGCTTAAATCACGAATTTTCGCGCTGCCGCCGGCCTTGTCAAAACTGACATCATACTGCACTAAATTTTTGTCATACGCATATTCATACGTCACCGTATACTTGCTGGGCTGATTGGTTGCCTTGACTATGTTTTTCGCGACTATTTTCTTGGTTTTATAGTTTTCCTTTGGCAAGCCGCGCGCAAATTTATGCATTTCTTTTTCATTGCCGCTGAACCGCGCCTGCAGTTCCGGCTCTAAACGCGTCATCAGCTGGCTAAAATTCTGTGCGCGCAAGTCATCATAGGCAGCTTGGGCCACCTCAGCCTGTGCTGCGCTCGGGTCAGGAATCGCATTCATCGCTTGCTGACCCAATTTCTCACAGCCGCCTAAAGCCAGCGCAGACGCCAATACAGCATATTGAAGCTTCATCATCATTCTCATCCATCTATCTAGGGCCGACATAGAAAAAAGGACGCCGAAGCGCCCTTTTTATTGATTTAAAATCAGTCTTCTTCAGGCTCATTCAAATCAGATTCATTTTCTGTATTTTCAGCAATGATTTCATCATCTGCCGCCGATTCAGCGGATGCAGCTAAAGATGCATCATCCAGCAGTTCATCATCTTCTTCCACAGCTTCAATCGCCTCTACGCCAACCAGTGTTTCATTTTCACCTAGACGGATTAAACGCACACCTTGAGCATTACGGCCAGTTTGCGCAACTTCTGACGCACGGGTACGAACCAAAGTACCGCCGTCAGAAATCAGCATCAACTCTTTAGACGCATCAATGGCAACTGCGCCGACCAGCTCGCCATTACGCTCAGAAGTCTTAATTGCAATGACGCCTTTACCGCCGCGTTTCTTGGTTGGGAAATCATCGACTGGCGTACGCTTACCGTAACCGTTAGCAGATGCGCAAAGCACTTCGCCTGTTTCAGGCACTACCACCAAAGAAACGATGCGGCTGACAAATGCAGAATCTGCCGCGTCATCATCCGAATCCGTATCTGCATCTTCCGCATCTTCCGCTTGCGCTGCGCCGATAGTGACACGCATGCCGCGCACGCCTTTCGCAGAACGGCCCATTGCGCGAACATCTGTTTCAGCAAAACGGATCGCCTTGCCTTCGTTTGAGAACAGCATGATTTGCTGTTCGCCGTCAGTGATGGCTACACCAATCAAGGTGTCTTCATCATTCAGCTCAATTGCGCGCAAGCCGTTGGAACGGACATTCGAGAACTGTTCAAGTTCAACACGCTTGATCGTACCCGCTTCTGTTGCCATAAAGACATAGAAGTTTTTACGCAAGTTTTCTGCAAGTTCTGCAAATTCAGCGACAATTTCATCGTCCAAATCAGTTGCAGAAAGCTCGATACCCAGCTCTTTGAGCTGTTTGCGCAATGCATCAGAAAGGTCATCGCCATCAGCCAGTTCTGCAAACGCCACTTCCAGCGCATCATAATGCGAATTGACGATTTCATTTGCTTTCAGTCTTTCAGCATTCGCTTTCACGAAACTGCGGAAGTCAGCAAGACGCTCTTTGAATTTCTTCGGCGCATCAATCACCGGCAAGATTGCTGTGATGGTTTCATCAGCATCCAGCGGCAGCAAGTTCACCATCGGACGGCCTTTTGAACCGCGTGAAGCTTGCGGCACTTCAAATACTTTCAGGCGGTAAACTTTACCGACATTGGTGAAGCACAATACCGTTGCATGGTTTGATGTCACAATCAAATGCTGAATGTAGTCATCTGCTTTCATTGAGGTCGCAGACTTGCCGCGGCCGCCGCGGCGCTGCGCCGCATAGTCAGAAAGCGGCTGTGTTTTTGCATATCCTGTTTGAGAAACAGTGAGTACAACCTGCTCTTCTGGAATCAAATCTTCACGCGAGAAGTCAATGCGCGACTCTACAATTTCGGTACGGCGCGCATCGCCATACTGCTGCAGAATCAATGCAAGTTCTTCTTTAATGACATTCATCAATAAATTAAAGTCATTTAAAATTGCTGTATATTCAGCAATTTGACCTAAAATTTCAGTATATTCAGCATGCAGTTTATCTTGTTCAAGGCCCGTTAAACGGTGTAAGCGCAATTCTAAAATTGCGCCAACTTGCGCTGGAGACAAACGGTATACATTGCCTGCCAATCCGAATGGACGGCTTAGATCTTCCCCTTCAATTTCATCTGGACGGATTGAAATTGAACCTGCTTTTTCCAGCAATGCAACAACACCGCCCGCAGCCCACTCGCCTGCCTGTAAACGCTCACGCGCCTCACCAGGGTTCGCAGACGTTTTGATGGTTTCAATAATGGCATCAATATTGGCTAAAGCAACCGTCAAACCTTCTAAGATATGGCCGCGTTCGCGCGCTTTGCGCAATTCGAACATGGTGCGGCGCGTAACCACTTCTTGGCGGTGACGGACAAAGGCCGCGATAATATCTTTCAGGTTCATCAATTTTGGCTGGCCGTTGTCCAAGCAGACCATATTGATGCTGAAAGAATTTTCCAGCTGAGTATTTAAAAATAGATTATTGACAATCACTTCAGCGTTTTCACCGCGCTTCAAATCAATGGCGATACGCATGCCGTCTTTATCTGATTCGTCACGAAGCTCAGAAATACCTTCCAGTTTTTTCTCTTTCACTAACTCCGCAATACGCTCAATGGTTTTTGCTTTGTTAACTTGATAAGGAATTTCTGTAAATACGATTGTACCGCGGCCAGTTTTCTGGTCTTCTTCGATATGATATTTACCGCGGATATGCAAACGCCCCTTACCTGTCCGGTAAGCGTCTACAATGCCTGATTTGCCGTAAATAATGCCGCCTGTAGGAAAGTCTGGACCAGAGATGTGCTCCATCAATCCTTCAATGCTGATTTGCGGATTATTGGCATAGGCCAAGCAAGCGTTCACAACTTCAGTCATGTTGTGCGGCGCCATATTGGTCGCCATACCGACAGCAATGCCGGTTACACCGTTAATCAGCAAGTTCGGCACACGGGTTGGCATGACTTGCGGAATACGCTCAGAACCGTCGTAGTTGTCTTCCCATTCAACTGTATCTTTTTCAAGATCAGCCAATAGTTCATGGGTTAACTTGCGCATACGGACTTCGGTATAACGCATCGCCGCAGCGCTATCGCCGTCGACCGAACCGAAGTTGCCCTGACCATCAACCAATTGATAGCGCAAGCTGAAATCCTGCGCCATACGGACGATGGTTTCATAAACGGCGGAGTCACCATGCGGGTGATATTTACCGATCACGTCACCGACTACACGGGCAGATTTTTTGTACGCTTTGTTGTAGTCATTGCCCAGCTCGTGCATTGCGAAAAGCACACGGCGGTGAACAGGTTTTAGACCATCCCGCACATCCGGCAATGCACGCGATACAATTACGCTCATCGCATAATCGAGATATGAACTTTTGAGTTCATCCTCAATGGCAATCGGTCTAATTTCCGATACGCTCATGCATACTCCTTATTATACAGGTAAAAATGACCCGCATTTATATGTCGTAAATCCAGCTAAAATTTCACTCAAAAGCATGAGTCAAAATGTAAAATACAGCCGTAAATTATAGCATAAATCTGCTTTTAAATGTGTGTTTTGACAATCTGCTATCTTGTTATATTTTTTAAAAATTTGAATATTTTTTAGACAAAAATTTAGACTCTGGCCAATAGTAAGATGTTATGATTTTTTTATCTGCTGAAGGCCCATCAAACATGCGGTTAAATCTGATTTCTCAGACCCAATAATCTCTTTCAACTGAATTTAAGCCCAGCAGCCTTAGGGCTCATAAAAACCCAAACTGACTCAAAAACGCAGCTCAAAAAAAACCCTCAGAATAATCTAAGGGTTTTTTGAAACAGTAATTTCAGAAATTAGATTTTAGAAACCAATTCTGGAACTACAGTGTTCAAGTCACCGACTAACCAGTAGTCCGCTACTGCATTGATAGGCGCTTCTTCGTCTTTGTTGATCGCTACGATCACTTTAGACTCTTTCATGCCCGCCAAGTGCTGAATCGCACCTGAGATGCCTACAGCGATATACAGTTCTGGCGCAACGATTTTACCCGTTTGACCAACTTGCATGTCGTTTGGTACGAAGCCAGCATCTACTGCAGCGCGTGACGCGCCTTGAGCAGCACCTAGCTTGTCAGCTAATGGATCAAGCACAGTGTGATAGTTTTCACCCGAACCTACACCGCGGCCGCCAGATACAACAATGCGAGCAGCTGTTAATTCTGGACGTTCAGATTTCACGATTTCTTCTGAAACGAACTTAGAAATGCCAGCATCGCCAGTTGATGCAACAGCTTCAACGGCAGCAGAACCGCCTTCAGCAGCAACTGGATCAAATGCAGTACCACGTACAGTTGCAACAACGATTGATTCGTCAGATTGAACTGTAGCAATCGCGTTGCCTGCATAGATAGGACGCTTGAATGTATTTGCTGAATCTACTGCAATAATGTCAGTGATCATGCTTGCATCAAGAAGCGCAGCTGCGCGAGGCAGAATGTTTTTACCAGTTGTTGTAGACGCAGCAAGAATGTGCGAATAGCCGGAACCGATAGAAGCAACTAATTTAGCTACGTTTTCAGCCAATTGGTTTGCATAAGCAGCGTCGTCAGCAAGTAATACTTTGCTTACGCCCGCAACTTTAGCCGCTTGGTCTGCAACCGCTTGCGCGCCTGAACCAGCAACCAATACAGTGATATCACCACCGATTTTTTGCGCTGCAGCAACAACGTTAAGAGTTGCACCGTTCAGTGCTTTGTTGTCGTGCTCAGCGATAACTAAAATACTCATGATTTTATCCTTCTGTATTAGATCACTTTCGCTTCATTTTTCAATTTTTCTACAAGCTCGTCCACAGACTTCACTTGTACGCCAGCTTTGCGTTCTGCAGGCGCTTCAACTTTAACAGTTTTAAGCTTCGTTGCAGGTGTAACGCCAAAATCAGCCGGTGACTTGGTATCCAGCGGTTTTTTACGCGCTTTCATGATGTTTGGAAGCGCTGCATAGCGAGGCTCATTCAAACGCAAGTCAGTAGTGATGATTGCAGGAAGCGCAAGCTCTACAGTTTGCAAACCGCCGTCAATTTCACGAGTCACTTGCACTTTGTCGCCGTCAACTTTAACTTCTGAAGCGAAAGTGCCTTGGCCTGCGCCAAGAAGAGCGCCAAGCATTTGGCCAACTTGGTTAGAGTCGTCATCAATCGCTTGCTTGCCAAGAAGAATCAATTGAGGCTGTTCAGCGTCTACAACGCCTTTAAGAATTTTAGCCACTTCAAGCGCGCCCAGCTGGCTGTCATCCGCTTCAACCAGGATGCCGCGGTCAGCGCCAAGCGCCATAGAAGAACGGATTTGTTCTTGCGCTTCTTTAGGACCAATAGAAACAACAACGATTTCTGAAACAGTTCCTTTTTCTTTTAAGCGAACCGCTTCTTCCACTGCGATTTCACAAAATGGGTTGATTGACATTTTAACGTTCGTTAAGTCAACACCACTGTTGTCCGGTTTAACACGGACTTTAACGTTGGCATCAACCACACGTTTTACAGCAACAAGAGCCTTCATGTAATCCTCGGCTGTTTTAGCAAATATAAATGTTGAGAAAAGTTATATTAACTCTTCACTTTAAATTTTTTAGGTGCCCTATCTTGCAATGCACATGGCATTTGGGTCAAGTCACAATTATCGAAAGACCTGTAAAAATGCGTAATTTTCCTTGAACTTAACGTTCACACTTTTTCCGGACTATTTTATTTCATTGTTTTAACAAAAGATTCAGTCAATTTTTAACCATTGATTTTTATTATCTTTTTACTTGATGAGCTTCATCAAAAGTTTTGATTTAATCGTTCTTTCAAATCAGCCATTCATCTTGTTTATGCAGAAATGTCCTGCCGGCATATCATCTGCCTTTATGTCATTTAGGATAGATGCTCTATATTTGCAGCATTTTCTTCAAACATTCATCTTTCTGTAAAATGCAAAATTACAGCAGCATTTATGTGCATTGAAGTTTTACCGGTTCAAGCTTAGTGCATTGCAGAATTGAACAACCCAAAAGCCTGCTGAATTCAGCAGGCTTTTTAGCCGCTCATACAAAAAGTTCAGCATTCGGACAGGCATATTAATTCGCCATCAGCCACGCTGCGGCCAGTCCCAATAAGCCTCCCGATGCGCCATCTATCCACTTCTGCTTACGTTCATCAATATGGGTTTTCTGGCTGATTTTGCTGAAAATCAGGCTCAAAGCGCAGTACACCACAAAAATCAGGCCAATAAACACGAAAGACAGGATAAGACCTTGCGTGACTGTATTGCCCGACTGGTCAATAAATTGTGGCAAGATCGCAAAATAGATGAGCATGCCTTTCGGATTAAGCAGCGCAGTAAAAAAACCTTTTTTGATGGGGTTTGAACTGCTGTGATTTTCAATAGACAATTTTTTATTGCTGAACACCGATTTGATTAAATGCGCTGCTAAATAAAGCAAATATGCGATGCCGAGCCAGCGGATGGCCTCAAACAAAATTGGAAAAGACACAATAATCGCCGCGATACCCAGCGCCACTAAAACAGAATGCACCAAATAGCCAAAACAAATACCTACAGTCGCCATTATGCCTGCTTTTGCATCTTTGCCCATGACTTGAGACAGAATGAACAGCATATCTGGCCCTGGGGTAAAAATTAGCGGTGTAACCGTTAGTGCAAAGAGTAGCAATACAGACATTTTCCTTTCCTTTTACTGTATTTCAAGGAGAAAAATAGTATCTGCGAATTGATCTAAAATAGGATTTCATTTATTCTAATTTTATTATTAATTTTAGAATTATATTCTAATTTATGAAGATTTCTTCCAAATCTGTTCTAGTCAAACTAGATCGAATCGATAAAAATATCATTCATGGCCTGCAGAACAATGGCCGAATGCAAAACAACGATCTTGCGCGCGAAATTGGCCTATCGCCTTCGTCCTGCCTGCGGCGCGTGAAATTACTGGAAGAGGCCGGCGTCATTCAAAGCTACACCACAGTGGTCGATCCGCAAAAAATCGGCTTTCAGCTGCTGCTGTTTTCCCGGATTTGGCTGGTCGGTCAAGATGCCGAAACGATTGATACCTTCATTGAAGCAATGAAAGAACTGCCGCAAGTGATGGAGTGCTACATTATTTTAGGGGAATGCGATGCCATGCTGAAAGTGGTTGTGCCGGATTTAGAAAGCTACCGTAAATTTCAATCCACGCATTTAACCAAACGCAACGGCATTACCAGTGTAAAAACAGATGTTCCGAGCCAGATCGTTAAGCAAAGCTATCAGCTGCCTTTGGAAGATTTATGATGCAAAACTGCCCAAACACTAAGCCGCTAGTCCTTTTAGAAACTGCACGGCTGATTCTCAGGCCGTGGGAAACTGAAGATTTGGCGCCATTTGCGCACATGAATGTCAGTACTCAAGTCATGCAGCATTTTCCACAGACGCTGAACACACAAGAAAGCGATGCGCTGGCAGATAGATTTAAATGGCTGGGGATTCTGGGCGCTGGAATTAAAGCAAACAGGACAGTTTATTGGATTTACTGGACTGCATTTTCAGCCGGATTTATTTGAATTTTCTCCATGTACTGAAATTGGCTGGCGCTTAGCTGCCGAATTTTGGCATCAAGGCTATGCCACTGAAGCAGCGGACGAATGCCTAAGATTCGCCTTTGAGGTTTTGCAGCTCAAAACAGTGAAAGCATTCACGGCCGTGCAAAATAAAGCGTCTGAAAATGTGATGCTGCGTTTAGGCATGCAGCATCAGGGCTATTTCAATCACCCGAAACTGAATTCAAATAGCCCTTTACTGCGTCACACGCTGTATTGCATTAAACAGGCTGATTTTCTAAAAAATCACGGTGAATATGGCTTAAATCAATCAATTCATATTGAGCCAGCTCAAAGATTTGCCAAACCTCAATAAAGTCCTGCTTAGAGTCAAAAGAAGCCGTCGGAGATTGCGTTTCTTGCCATTGCAGGTCAGAAATCCAAAGATAAGCTTTTTGTGTATCTGCATGAATAGCTTGCACTTTACCATTGGCATTCACCCCCTGCACAACTGCATTTACAGGAAGAGACGGCTCAATATTGGGCAAACTGATTTCCACAAAATGCTTCACTTGCCGAAGGCCATAACCAGCAAAAATCTCTTTTTGTTTGGAGCTGAGCTGATCATACTTTTCTTGAATATCCAAAATCATTTCTTTTGCCTAGTTTTCAATTAAATTCTTTTATACGCATTTTTCGGAACAGCAGCGATTCCTCGGTTCGCTTAAGCGGATCCTACGCATTGATGGATTCTTTTATACGTGAAAAATTGCCTTTTTTTTATTCTACATTAGTGCAAGCATCACTATTAATCGCATCTAAGCGTTTACTTTCGAATAATTTATGTTCTTTGCACGCTTTTGTCTAGATTTCTTAAATATTGTTACCGCTTTTTAATCATTTCAAAATTAATTGAAATTTAATGCATGTTTACTGTGCAGCAAATGATTCAAATACGCACAAAACACTGCAGCAATCATTTTTTCATTCAAAAAATAGCTCATAACATCAATATCTTCAGTGGCACAACACTTGCATTGCTTCTCTGATCAAATACGATCACTGAGGAAAATACCTGTGCTGAACTTTAAAAAAACTATTCTACTTATATCGCTTTCCGCATTTTTAAGCGCCTGTAACGATTCAGATGAATCTGCATCCAATACAGATAATGAAACTATAAAACCAATTGCATTCACCCCAGTTGAAGCCAGTATTGCAAGTGTGCATCAATCGATTCAAAGCAAAGGCGCCAGCTGTGTTCAAATTGTGCAAAGCTATTTAGACCGAATTGAAGCTTATGATAAAAAAGGCCCCACATTAAACAGCATTATTTCTGTTAATCCGTCCGCGCTCACAGATGCTCAAGCCCTTGACGATTATTATGCACGGACAAGCCAACTCAAGGGTCCGCTTCATTGTGTAACGGTGTTGCCCAAAGATAATATTGATGCAATGAACATGGCAAATACCGCTGGATCACCCGCCCTGAAAGACAATTTCCCAAAAGATGATGCCTATATCATTCATAAAATTAAAGAAAATGGCGGCATTATTTTGGGCAAAGCTAATTTAGATGAATTTGCTTTTGGTTTTGGCGGTAAATCCAGCCATGAAAACGGCGGGCAAACTAAAAATGCTTATGATCTGACGAAAGGGCCTGGCGGTTCATCTGCAGGCACTGGCGCCGCGATTAATGCCAGCTTAGCGTTAATTGGCATTGGCACAGATACTGGCGGTTCTATTCGTATTCCTTCCGCCGTGCAAGGCTTGGTTGGCCTACGCCCTTCACTTCGCCTAGTCAGCCAAGACGGTATTATTCCTTTGGCGCCTACTCAAGATACTGCAGGCCCAATGTGCCGCAAAGCAATCGACTGCGCTATTTTAATGGATAGCTTAACTGGCTACGATCCATCCCCATCGTCTAATCAGCGCAATGATTTTGACCGCCTTGCGCCTTTAGTCGCTTCCGAAACGGAATACCGCACTTTGTTTTCTGTGCCAAATTCTTATGTTCCAGCAGAAACAGCATCATTACAAGGCAAACGCATTGGCCTGGTTCGGGCACTCTACGCACAGCCCAACAGCCGCGGCGTGATGAGTGAAGATGGCCAGCTGGTTAATGAAGCCATGGATCAAGCAGTAGAAAAAATGAAAGCTGCCGGCGCGATTGTCGAAGAAGTAGACATTGAAGATTTAGCCAATATTTTAACCAAATACTCCAGCCTTTCTGCCTATGAGTTTAAGACATCACTGAGTGCTTATTTAAAAACCACGCAAAGCATTTTTCAATCTTATGCAGACCTGCAAAAAAGCGGCCTGATGATTGCAACTTTCAATAATTATGACCGCGACCCAACAGCAGCATCCTTTATTGAAGGCTATCATCTCAATACCGTGATACGCGCGCCGCATGTTCGCGGAAATCTCAATGCAGCCCTAGACCATACAGACTTAAACGGTGTATTTAAGGGAACAAGCTACGATGCCTTGGCCTATCCAACCATGACTGCTTTAGCTGCCGATCTAGGCAACAGCCCATCTGCTGGAACGAATAACCGCCTCAGTCCATTTAGCGGCTTCCCGGCGCTTTCCATGCCGGCTAAAACAGTGACATCATCACGCAGCAGCTATCCAATGAACGTCAATATTGAATTCATCGCACGTGAATTTGATGAACCAACATTGTTGAATATTGCGACAGCTTTTGAGAAAGCAAATCCTGCACGCCAAGTCCCTGTTCATACCCCGGCGCTATAATGCTTTGCTAAAAAATAAATGAGGAGTTTCATGCTTCTCGTTTATTTTTTAGCTGCCCGCGGGTGCGCCTGATCATAAACTTTCGCCAAATGATCAAAATCGACATGGGTATAAATTTGAGTCGTGGTTAAATTGCTGTGTCCCAGCATTTCCTGTACCGCGCGCAAGTCCCCGCTATTGGACAGCATATGGCTGGCAAAGCAATGACGCAGCAAATGCGGATGCAAATCCACATTGACCCCTGCCCGCTGCGCTTGAAATTTCACCCGGTTTTCAATTTGCCGCGCGCCTAAAGGATTGCCTTTTTGGGTAATAAACACATTGGCCTCGGGCACAAAATCACCGTGCCATAACGGGTACACCTGCAGCCAATTCATGACAGCTTCTTTGGCTTTTGCGCCAAACGGCACAATACGGGTTTTATTCCCCTTACCGGTAATGCGCAGCAGCTGCCGGTTAAAATCAACATCTTTGATCCGCAGCGACTGCACTTCCGCCAAGCGCAGCCCGCTGGAATACAGCAGTTCTAAAATCGCTTTATCCCGCAGCCACATTTGTTGCTGCGCCTCTGTTTCTGGCGATGGCTGATCCAAAATTTGATTGACCGTTTCGATATCCACCAAACCCGGCAAAGGGCGGGACTGGCGCTTTAGCTGGAAATTATCGGCAGGGTTGAAGCGCATATATTCACTGTGCTCCGCCCATTTCATAAATTGACGGATCGCGGACAGCATGCGCTGCAAACTGCTGGAACTGAGTTGATGGCGCTCGACCTTGTATGCCAAATATTCACGTAGATCCGAAGTTTCCAGATCTGATAACGGAAGATTCCGTTTGCCGCAAAATAGAATAAAGTCCGAAACATCGCGCTCATAAGCCCGCAGGGTATGCGCAGACTGATTTTGAATTTCCCGTTCTTTGAGCCACATGGCCAGCAATGCAAATGCATCTATTTTAGAGGACATACTGCCGACTCATGCGCTGCTTTCTAACGCATGCAAATATTCGGTGACGAATTCAGCAACTTCCGATGCATGCTGCGCTGCAAATAAATGATCGCCTTGTTGAATAATATGCAGTGTTGAATGTTGAAATTTCTGATTTAAGTACCGTCCGACTGCAACTGGGCTGATCAAATCTGCATCGCCCCACAACAGCAGCACTTCCTGCTTAATCTTAGATAATTGGCTGGCGTAATCCAAATGAACAGCAGCAAACCAGTCTGGATAATTTAAAAATTGATTCTTGTATGCGCTCCGCCAATCTTCAACCTGGAAAGGGCTTAAATCAATACCGCCTGAAGTCGCAATGAGCACCAGCCCTTTCACCAGCTCAGGCTTCTGCAGTGCAGCCTGCAGCGCCAATATGCCTCCCATTGATTGCGCGATAATTACGCACGGCTGATCCACCTGTGCCAGCACATGACGGCTCAGGCTATCAAAATCATAGACACTTTCCTGCATGGGCACTGAACCAAAGCCGGGATAGCCAATAACATGCTTGGAATAGCGCTCTGGCAATAAGGCCATTAATGGCTGCCAAAATTCAAGGCTGCCGGATGCGCCAGGAAGAAATATCAATGGTGTCATTCAAGTTCAAGGCAAATGCATTCTTTTGTACAGCATAACTGATTTACAGGCATAAAAAAGCACCATCTTACGACCGTGCTTTTTTATTGCTTAATTTGGCTTTAACCTTGGAAGTAGCTCAAATCCAAACGGCCTTCGTAGACATTTGCAGTCGGACCGGTCATCCAAACCACATCGCCTTCGCGCCATTCAATTTGCAGTTTGCCGCCAGCCAATTCAATTTCCACTGAATTTGCCAATAATCCACGGCGCATGCCTGAAACAGCTGCCGCGCAAGCGCCTGTACCGCAAGCCAAAGTCTCGCCGACACCGCGCTCAAAAACACGCAGACGCGCATGCTTTTCATCAATGATCTGCATAAAGCCCGCATTCACCCGCGCTGGAAACCGCTCATGCGACTCCAGCTGCGGGCCTAAACGCGCGACATCCGCCTGAATCACATCAGGGACAATTGTCACGGCATGCGGATTGCCCATATTGACAACATCAATCGTGAGCTGTTCGCCGTCAGGCAAGCGAATGTCATATAAATTTTCAGGTTCTTCTGCAAGAAATGGAATTTCTTGCGGCAGGAATTTAGGGTAACCCATATTCACGCGGACCCAGCCATTTTGCCCCAGTTCCGGCTCTACAATGCCAGCCTTGGTCTGCACTTTCATTTTGGTTTTACTGGTCAGCTTACGCTCATGCACAAAACGCGCAAAGCAGCGCACGCCATTGCCGCATTGTTCAACTTCAGAACCGTCTGCATTGAAAATCCGGTATTTAAAATCGACATTCGGCATATCGGGCGGCTCAACAATCAAAAGCTGATCAAAACCAATGCCAAAATGACGGTCTGCCAAACGCTGAATAGTCATCGTGTCTAAAAATGCGCGCTGACTGATTAAGTCCAGCACCAAAAAGTCATTGCCTAGGCCATGCATTTTAGTAAATTCTAATAGCATCTCGAATTACTCCTTAAGGCAACAGGCGTTCGCGTTCCCACAATGATTCGATGCTTTCGCGCTCACGAATCAAATGCGGCTGATCACCATCGACCATCACTTCAGCAGCGCGGCCGCGGCTGTTGTAATTAGAACTCATCACAAAGCCATATGCACCGGCGCCCAGCACTGCAAGAATGTCATTTTCCTGAATTGCAAGCTCGCGCTCTTTCCCTAAGAAATCGCCCGTTTCGCAGATTGCGCCGACCACATCCCACTCTTTCGCTTCAGTATCGCTACGCGGCGTCACTTCCTGAATATCCATCCATGCTTCGTACAAAGCTGGACGGATCAAGTCATTCATGGCGGCATCAATAATGGCAAAGTTGCGGTGATTGGTCGGTTTCAGCAAATCAACTTTAGTCAGCAGCACGCCTGCATTGGCCGAGATGCTGCGGCCCGGCTCCATATAGACTTTCATGCCTAATTTTTCTAAAGCCGGCTTCATGGCATTGGCATATTCTTCGACGGACGGAGGAGTCTCATCCTTGTAGGTGACACCTAAGCCGCCGCCAATATCGATATGCTTAAGATTGATGCCCAATTCTTTGAGTTTCTCAATCATCACCATCACGCGGTCTAAAGCATCCACAAAAGGCTGGGTTTCTGTCAGCTGTGAACCGATGTGGCAGTCAATGCCGACGACATCTAAATTGGGCAATGACGCTGCATATTGATATGTTTCATACACGCTGTCAGATGGAATGCCGAATTTATTTTCTTTTAAGCCCGTCGAAATATACGGATGGGTTTTGGCATCCACATCTGGATTGACGCGCAGCGAAATAGGCGCTTTTTTGCCTAGTTTCGCCGCTACTTTCTGAATGCGGTCCAGCTCTGCATAAGATTCGACATTAAAGCAGGCAATCCCTACTTCCAGCGCTTTCTGAATATCGGCTTCTGTTTTACCTAGGCCCGAAAATACAATTTTCGATGCATCGCCGCCCGCTTTTAAAACCCGCGCCAGCTCGCCGCCCGTCACAATATCAAAACCAGCGCCCAGCTTGGCCAATACATTCAATACCGCAAGATTAGAGTTTGACTTGACCGCAAAGCAAATTTGATGATCGATAAAGCTGAATGCACGGTCCATATCTAAATAATGTTTTTCAAAAGTTGCTTTTGAATAAACATAAAGCGGCGTGCCAAATTGCTCTGCGAGCTGCTGTAGAGAACATTGCTCTGCGTGCAAAACCCCATTAATGCGGGTAAAACTCATGAATGTATCCTTGCTTTTAAGAGTTAAGGTGTAGTGGTGGAAGTCGAATCTTCAGGCGCAGCTGGCGGCTGAACTGGAGCCTGTTCAGGCTGCTCCGCAGATTTTTGTGGCGCTTCTGCATCTGAATAAAGCAAATATTTTGCACGTTTATCGTGGTTCTGATCGTTCGGCAGCTGCAAAGCGCCCGACTGACCGCAGCCCGTGAAAGCAAAACCCACGGCGCATAAACTCATGCAGCAAATGACTTGGCGCATCTGTTCACCTATCCATATTTTCAAAGAAGTATAGCGCAATCGCTTGGCTGACCGAAGCGCTAAACGCTAGAGATTATCGTCACTCATAAAAAAACGCCAGTCTAAGGCTGGCGTTTTTTTATTTTACTTGAATTATTTGTGTTTCGGTTTATAGAAACCAAAGTAACCGATAATCAAAAGAATAAACCAGATTGGGCTGACCATCAGCGCTTTCATCGTATCTGCTTCTAAAGACAGCACATAAATCATGCCGATAAAGAAGATGATGACCACCCAGCAGGTAAACAAGCCGCCAGGAAGCTTAAAGGTTGATTTCGCATGCAGCTCTGGGCGTGTTTTGTAATAAATAATGTAGCTCCAGATAATCATTAGCCATACGCAAATAAACAAAATCGTTGATAATGTCGTTGCTAAGGTAAATGCTTCAACTGTATTGGGCACAAAATACTGCAGCGCTGCACCCAACAGCAAACATACTGCAGAGAAGTACAATGCATTGGCTGGAACAGCGCGGCTATTCAAATGGCCAAAGGCTTTCGGGCCTTGCTCTTCACGCGATAAGCCAAACAGCATGCGGGATGTTGAGAACACGCCGCTGTTCATAGAAGACATGACTGATGACAGCACCACCAAATTCATAATAATGGCCGCCGCCGCAATGCCCGCCTGACTGAATAAATTCACGAACGGGGAAACCGTCGGGTCAATTCGATTCCAAGGCGTGACTGACATGACAATCACCAAGGCCAGCACATAGAAGATAATGATGCGGACTGGAATTGAATTCACTGCTTTCGGCAAGTTTTTCTCAGGATCTTTGGTTTCCGCAGCGGTAGTACCCACCAGCTCCACGCCCACAAAGGCAAAGATGGCAATCTGGAAGCCCGCCAGGAAGCCCGTGACGCCTGTAGGGAATAAACCGCCATGCGACCAAAGATGAGAAAACGCAGCAACTTCACCTGTCGTTGAAGTAAAGCCCGTAAAGATCATCCACAGGCCAACGCCAATTAAGACCACAATGGCAATAATTTTAATCAGCGCAAACCAAAATTCCAACTCACCAAACAGTTTTACGGTAACAAGGTTCAGCCCCATAATAAACACAATGGCGGCGATACTGATCATCACCCCTTCCCCTGGTGTAAAAGGTATGCCTCCATTAAAGAACTGCAGGTAATAAATAATTGCGGACAAATCTGCAATGCCGATGGTGATCCAGCACAGCCAATAGGTCCAGCCGACAAAATATCCTGCCCAAGGGCCAATCAAATCAGTCGAAAAATCGATGAATGATTTGTAATGGAGGTTAGACAATAACAATTCGCCCAGCGCACGCATGACGAAAAACACCATAAAACCAATAATCATGTAAATCAGTAAAATGGATGGACCAGCCAAGCTGATCGTTTTACCTGACCCCATGAATAAACCAGTACCAATTGCGCCGCCAATAGCAATCAATTGCAGATGGCGGTTAGATAAACTTCGCTTTAGTTCACTATCTTCGGTAGTCGAACTGAGGTTTTCATTTGACATTGTTATTTTGTCTCTCAGAATTCAGTGTGTAAAAGTAGCCCAAAAAAATAAAAATAAAAAAAGGTTTTTGAGCGATTAGCTGATATTTTTAACGTCCAATTACGTTTTAGATGTTTTTTTAAACAATGTCACCTGTATCCTTTTCTATTTGGCTCTGTCCTTGATAAATTAGCAGTTTGCGTGCCAATTTAAATTATGCGGAGAATCTGCTCAAAAAATTGTTTTTATAAGCCGCTATTGCTACATTCTCAGCATCTCTAATTTCTTATACAGATAACAAGCTACATGAGTAAAGTCAAAACTGTTTACCGCTGCGAACAATGCGGGACTGATCATCCTAAATGGGCAGGCCAATGCACAGACTGCGGTGAATGGAATTGCCTCACAGAAGTCAGCATTGCCCCGGCCGTTAGCCACCGCGCGCAGCCCAAAATGGGCAGCGGCGGCTATGCAGGCCAAGCAGCCTCTATCACCACCTTAAATAAAGTGACCGTTTCACGTGAATCACGCTTAGCTACAGGCATTGGAGAGTTTGACCGTGTCCTTGGCGGCGGCTTGGTCACAGGCTCAGTGGTTCTGATTGGCGGCGACCCCGGCATCGGCAAATCCACCATTTTATTGCAGACTGCCACACATATGGCGGCAGCCAACAGTTCGGCCTTATATGTAACCGGTGAAGAATCCCTATCTCAAGTCGCCCTGCGCGCACAGCGTTTAGACTTGCCGACCGATCAGCTCAAAGTCATGGCGGAAACTTGTGTAGAGCGCATATGCGATATTTTGGCGCACGAACGCCCAGCCGTGGCCATTTTGGACTCTATTCAGACCCTGTATACCGAAACCTTGCAGTCTGCGCCGGGCGGCGTATCGCAAATCCGTGAATCAGCAGCCTTGCTGACCCGTTTTGCCAAGAACAGCGGCACATCTTTATTTATTGTTGGCCATGTCACCAAAGAAGGTTCCCTTGCCGGACCGCGCGTTTTAGAACATATGGTGGACTGTGTGCTGTATTTTGAAGGCCAGTCTGATTCACGTTTCCGCATGATCCGCGCAGTGAAAAACCGCTTTGGCGCTGTCAATGAGTTGGGCGTGTTTGGCATGACCGATAAAGGCCTGCGCGAAGTCTCCAATCCTTCAGCGATTTTTCTCAGCCGTTATGATGAAGCCATTCCCGGCTCAATTGTGGTGATCAGCCGTGAAGGCACCCGCCCGCTGCTGGTTGAAGTGCAAGCGCTGGTGGATGATTCTCAGGGTCAGCCTAGACGTGTCGCTTTAGGCCTGGACCAAAACCGCCTGAACATGCTGCTGGCCGTCATGCACCGCCACGGCGGCGTGCAAACCTCAGGACAGGATGTTTATGTCAACATTGTCGGCGGCTTAAAAATCACCGAGACGGGTTCAGACTTGGCGGTACTGCTGGCCTGCGCGTCGAGTATTCGGGGTAAGGCGCTGCCGCAGCAGCTGGCTGTGTTTGGCGAAGTCGGCCTTTCAGGTGAAATACGCCCTGTGCCGAATGGTCAGGAGCGGCTAAAAGAAGCCATCAAGCACGGCTTTAAGCATATTATTTTACCGCGCGGCAATGCGCCGCAAAGCCCGATTCCTGGCGTAAATATCATCTCAGTCGCACGCCTGCATGAAGCGCTGACTGAAGCAATGAATCTGAGTGAAGAACTGACTTAATCGCTATTTCATGTCTTGAATCGTTTTTTTAATAAAAAAAACGATTTTCCTATTGAAATTCAAATAAAATGCCTGCATAAATACAGGGCGATTTTTTATTTTTATATAGGTAAATTTAATGGAAGTTCGACAGCGTGGTTTGATTGCGGGCGTTTTGACCGCTGCTTTATTGGTTGCACCTTTAGCTGCAGAAGCAAAACGTGCAGGTGGCGGTAAAAGCCACGGTATGAGCCGTCAAGCGGCCCCATCTCAGTCTTACCAACAGCCTCGTCAAGCTGCTCCAGTTCAACAGCCAGCAACTGCAGGCGCGCCAGCTAAATCTGGTTCAAATGTAGGCGGCATGGTGGCTGCCGGTGTAGCGGGCGCTGCAATTGGTGCAGTTGCCGCTAATGCTATGGCGGATGATAAAAACACTCAGGCGGCTTCTGAAGCGCAAGCCGCGCAAGAAGAAGAAAAAGGCGGCATTCCTAGCTGGATTTGGATTTTGCTTGCTGCAGCCGCTGCCTTCTTTATTTTCCGTAAGATGGGCGCAAAAAAAAAACTAGCCAATAATCCGTATGCGCCAAATAACGGTTCATCAAACATGGCTTACGCCAATAATGGGCCGTTTGGTCAGCAAAATGCAGCGCCAGGTTCAGCTGCTGGCGGCAGCACTAATATTTTTGGTCAGTCCGTTGGCGGTTCTACTGCGTCTCAAGCACCTGTAAACAACGCGCCTTTTGCAGGCGGCGTATATACCAATTCCGGCAGCCAATTGCCGGATGGTACAGAGCCTGCGGCTTTTTTACGTGTTGCGCGTCAGCGTTTTAACCATATTCAGTCAATGAATACTGCAAGCAACATTGCAGAAATTCAGCGCTACTTAACGCCAGATCTTTATCAGTCCATGTATAACGACATTATGGCCAATCAAGATCAGGACGTTGCTGAGTTTTCTAACTTAAATGCAATGGTAGCTGATTCGACAACTGAAAATGGCCAATATGTTGTAAGCGTTCGCTTTACTGGCACCGTCAGCGAAGATTTAAACAGCCTTCCACAGCCATTTGCTGAAATTTGGCATTTTGTAAAGCCTGCTGGTTCTAGCGAAGACTGGAAAGTGGCTGGCATTCAGCAAGAAAGCTAATCCAAAATGGTTTTAAAAGTAGCAGCTTCGGCTGCTATTTTTTTGCCTGCTCTTTTTTCTGAATTCCTGATCATTCAGTCGATTACCGCGTTCACCAAAAGCTTTATCAGTTCACTTTGCGATGTGAAATGTGTTTGTACATAGATTCGCTTAAATACGTGTGTACGGTGCTCAGCACTCACCTGCTCTAGGCTGTATACGCAAAGCGGAAAACCTTTGCTGCCCTTACAGCCAGTATAGGCGCAGCAGCAGTGCTGTTTTACTTCATTTAAACCCTGTGGTCTTAAAAGCTGATCTTCAGATTGGCTTTTTTGAGGCCAACCTATTAGGCTATGCCTATTCTGCACTTTTGGATCCGCTATGTCTGACCTCCCTATTTCACCTGCATTGTTTAACCGCGCGACAGCAGGCAACCGCGATGCTCAATTTGAACTGGCTGAAATTTACATGCAAAGTGACAATGATGAGCATGTTGAACTGGCTGAAGAGTGGGCGCTGAAAGCGGCGCAGCTGGGGCATGTTGAGGCGATGTATTGGCTAGGCGAAGGCTATGCGGTTTATGCCAAAGACATGCAGGAAGAAGATGCTGAAGAATCGAAAGCTTATTTTGAACATGCGCACCGCTGGCTGGAACAGGCGGCAAAGCATAATCACCCTGCTGCTATTTTGGAATTAGCGAATTTTTACCGCCGCGGCGATGTCGTTGAAAAAGACGTTGCCAAATCTATTGAGCTGGTCGAACAGTCTGCCAAACTCGGTGAAGCGCAGGCCATGCGTGATTTAGCGTTCATTTATGCCAATGGCCTAGGCATTGACGCAAATGAAGAAAAAGCGGATTTCTGGACTGAAAAAGCCAATGCTGCTGAGCAGTAACCGCAAAGCTCATTGAAACGATTAAAGCCCATCAACAGATGGGCTTTTTTATATGACAGCTATTTCGTTCAACTCGCGATATAGTCATTAACATTCACGATAATGACTTGACGGCAGATCCCCTCGGCCTGACGCTGCCGCTCAAAATCTTCGGCTGACATGGCGTCAAAGCTGTCAAAGAAGCTGATTTCGGCTTCATCGATATCATACACCAAGGAGTGATTGCCAATACCTTCAAAGGTATCGTAATAGGCAATTACAAACTTGTTTTGCTCAAAGGCCTGCAAAATTTCCGCATAACCTATTGCAGGCAGTACAGGCAATTGCAATTGCGCTGCTTCAGCATAACTGAGTTTTTCACCCTCCTGCAGATCCGGATCATGTTCTGTATAAAACTGCACGTTAAAGCCAAATTTTTTCAGTCCAACAGCTAAACCAATCGTCGTCGTACCATATCCAGCTTCATAGCCGCAGACCTCCATCAGCTGCTGAATATCTGCATCTATTCCTAAATGCTGCAGCAGCATCCAAACAGCGTAAATTCCGCCATTGGCCTCCAGGCTGGATAATTCTTCAGGCATTTCCAAAGCCATAATCAAAACTCAAAAATTTGTCTGAAGCGATAATAAACAAATCATTCAAAATTTGCCTGAAAGTTTTAATCATTCATGGGCTTTAGCGTGCACAAAGATAATGTCTAAATCCTGCTGAGGCACAAAGTTCTTTTCTGACATTTGGAATCGTGTCGGGCTGATTTTTTTGACTTTTCCAGCCCAGCAGAATGACACGAGCTCTCCAGCATCCCGTTCAATGGTCAATTTAAAGTCCTGAATCGGCTTAGCCCAATTCGCCCCAGTTTTTAAGATATAGCCTAATGCCTGATAAGGCGCCTGCTGCGATTTGGCTTTCTTTAAGCCAGCTTTAAAGTTCCGATCCATGCAGTACGCTTTAGTATCCTCTTCCGGATATAACGCCACAGAACCGCCCACCAGCGGCGCGTATTGATGCTGCACATGTGTTAAGGCATTGGCTTTAAAAGTCTGTTTCCAGCTGTAAATCACTTGCGAAGACCAGGTGATCACTTCTTCTTTATCTTTCGGCAGCGCTTTTTGCAATGCTACATTGTTGCAGCCTCTTAGCTTGGTTTCAAAAGCCTCATATTCATAATTTTGCCGATTCCAAGGATTCAGCATTTCTTTTTCGCTAAAACCGCATTGCTTAAAAACATCCGTCAAATCTACCGGCGCTGACTTGTCATCTTTTAAAATAAAAGTCCGGACATGCATCTCAGGCTGTATAGATTTTCCATCGATCTGCACCTTAAAGCTTTTAAGCAAGCGTTCCGTATCCGCAAAATCGGACTCAAAGAAATTTTCAATTTTAGGCAGCGGAAACAGCACCGTTTCCGTCACATCTTTAGCGCTCAAATTTTTGAATTGATAATCGACTTTAATGATCTTTTTGCTAATAAATAGATCTTCACTGAACATTTGGATGTCTTTATTTTTCAAATACTGCACACCACCCGTGGCGACATAGCCGGTCGAGTCGTTGGCCATGATTGACGCGGAAATTAGAGGCAAGGCTCCGAGTAATTTTTTCATCATTATTCTTTTATTCCAAACAGACCTATATAAAGTCAGAACGCATTATTCCATAAAATTTACAGATCAAATGCTTATCCGTTAGATATTAATCAATTTCAGATTGGAACTCATCCTAATTCCAAGTACAATACCCCGCTAGTCGAGGGATGCTGCGACTTTTTCACAGGCTGATTTTCAAAAATAGCAATGTGAAATCGCTAGGCTCGACGATTCGGTCATGCGCCTGTGAAATAACAGTGCTGATCAAAAACGGCATCCGCGAACATAACGATCCAATCTATTTTTTTCTAGGAGATCCTGATGAACGCGGTCACTGCTTCATTTACAGATTACAAAGTTGCCGACATTTCACTTGCTGATTACGGCCGTAAAGAAATTAAACTAGCAGAAGCAGAAATGCCAGCCCTAATGGGTCTTCGCAAACGCTATGCAGCCGCTAAACCGCTTGCTGGCGCGAAAATCCTCGGCTGTATCCACATGACCATTCAAACTGCTGTTTTAATTGAAACGCTGGTTGAATTAGGTGCAGAAGTACGCTGGACATCTTGCAACATCTTCTCTACTCAAGACCACGCTGCTGCTGCAATTGCTGCTGCTGGCGTTCCAGTATTTGCTTGGAAAGGCGAAACTGAAGAAGAATACGTTTGGTGCTTAGAACAGCAAATTAACGTAAACGGCACACCTTGGGATGCCAACATGATTCTGGACGATGGCGGTGACTTAACTGCGCTTGTTCACGAAAAATACCCAGAAGTGATTGCTAAAATCCACGGTATTACTGAAGAAACCACTACTGGCGTGCAGCGTCTTTACGAAATGCACCGCGACGGCACTTTAAAAGTTCCAGCGATCAACGTAAACGACTCTGTAACTAAGTCTAAAAACGACAACAAATACGGCTGTCGCCACTCTCTAAATGACGCAATCAAACGCGGTACAGATATGCTTTTATCTGGCCGCCGTGCGCTTGTTATTGGTTATGGCGACGTAGGTAAAGGTTCTGCTCAATCACTTCGTCAAGAAGGCATGATTGTACGTGTTACTGAAGTTGATCCAATCTGCGCGATGCAAGCATGCATGGACGGCTATGAAGTTGTTGCTCCGTACAAAAACGGCGTACAAACTGGCAAGAAAGAAGACATCAACCTTGACCTTCTTCAAAACACTGACCTAATTGTTACAACAACTGGTAACTACCACGTATGTGACGCTGCAATGCTTGATTCATTAAAAGCGGGCGCTGTTGTGTGCAACATCGGTCACTTTGATACTGAAATCGATACCAACTACCTACGCGGTTACAAGTGGGTTGAAGTGAAGCCGCAAGTACACCAAGTTTACCGTTCAGAAGACGAAAATAACTATTTAATTCTTCTTTCTGAAGGCCGTTTGGTTAACCTTGGTAATGCAACTGGTCACCCTTCACGTATTATGGATGGTTCGTTTGCCAACCAAGTATTGGGCCAAATGCACCTATTCGCTGAAAAATTTGCTGATCTTCCTGAAGATCAAAAACAAGCAGCGATCCGCGTAGAACTGATTCCTAAAAAATTAGATGAAGAAGTTGCTGCTGCAATGGTTGCTGGTTTCGGCGGCGTATTGACGACTTTGACTCAAGAACAAGCTGACTACCTAGGTGTTCAAGTTGAAGGCCCGTTCAAAGCTGAGGCTTATAAATACTAAGTTTTTCACCTCTCCTAACCTCTCTTGCGCTGAACTTTTAAGCAGTGCTTAAAGCACGCTCAGGAGAGGGATTTTTCATTACCGTTTTAAATAATGTAATGGATTCCCCTTCTCCCTTAGGGAGAAGGCTGGGATGAGGGAAATAATAAACAAACAGTATTTATAAAAAAGGATTTGAACATGTCAAAACAGATTCCTATTTCCTTTGAGTTCTTCCCGACCAAAACTGACGCTGGCGCGGAAAAACTTAAAGTTGTACATCAAGAACTTCAGTTGCTCAATCCTGAATTTTTCTCTGTAACATATGGTGCAGGCGGTTCTACCCGTGAACGCACCTTGTCTACATTGAATGATTTTAACGGCAAAGGCACACCTGTTGCTCCCCATCTGTCTTGTATTGGTGACAGCAAAGAGCGTATTGCTGAATTGCTGGATTTATATAAATCACAAGGCATTGACCGCATTGTTGCGCTGCGCGGCGATTTGCCGTCTGGTCAAGTGGGCTTAGGCGAATTGCCTTATGCAACGGACTTAGTACGTTTTATTCGTGAACATACAGGTGATCACTTCAAAATTGAAGTTGCGGCCTACCCAGAAATGCATCCGCAAGCAGACAGCTTTGATTTAGACATCAAGCGTTTCTGCGACAAAGCCAATGCCGGCGCAAACGCAGCATTGACACAGTTCTTCTTTAATCCAGATGCATACTTCTACTTTGTAGAGCGCATTCAGAAAGAAGGCGTGAACATTCCTGTAGCACCAGGCATCATGCCAATCACCAATGCCAGCAATTTAATCCGCTTTGCAGACGGTACAGGCGCTGAGATTCCGCGCTGGATCCGCAAGCAGCTTGCAACCTATGGTGATGACACAGATTCAATCAAAGCCTTTGGTCATGAAGTGATTGTGAAGCTTTGCGAACGCCTGATTGCCGGCGGCGCGCCAAGCTTGCACTTCTACACCATGAACACCACTGATCCAACGCGTCAGCTTGTCACTGACCTTGGCTTAGCTTAACCCCCATTGCTCGAGTAATACTGAAATGCCCCGTTTTTTTATTGAAGCTGATTTAACTGTTGATACGGTCATCGAATTAACTGAAACAGTTTTTCATCACTGGGTTAAAGTATTGCGTGCGCAAGTGGGCGAAAAAGCCACCTTGTTCAATGGGCAAGGCGGCGAATTCGAAGTTGAATTGACTGAAGCTTCCAAGAAGTCTGCTTCAGTCAAAATCATTTCATTTAATCCAGACAACCGCACCCCTGCTTTTAAGGCTTTACTCGGCCAAGTCATGAGTAAAGGCGACCGTATGGATTATGCGATTCAAAAAGCCGTTGAACTGGGCGTGGCGGAAATTCAGCTGCTGACCTCTGAACGCTGTGAAATGCGCTTGAAGTATGACCGTGACCAAAAGAAAATAGACCACTGGCAAGGCATTGCCATTGCGGCCTGTGAACAATGCGGCATGAATGTTGTGCCAAAAATTCATGCCCCGATCAGTTTAGAGGCATGGCTGGCATACGATCTGCCGGAGACTAAACTGGTTTTAGCGCCAAATAAAGATGAAACAGATGTACTGGCGGATGCATCTTTAAAAATTGCACTGCTGATTGGCCCAGAAGGCGGGCTGAGTGAAGCTGAAATTCAGCAATCCAATTCCGCCGGCTTTAAAAACTGGTGCATAGGCTCGCGAGTCTTGCGCACTGAAACTGCTCCAATTGTTGCCCTGTCAATTTTGAATTACCGCCTAAAAGCTTAGCTCATCCGAATATTATATTTTTGTATACAATTTGATTGATTTTTATGTTTAACGTAATTAATCTAATTGTAAGCAATAAAAATTAAGCGATGAAAAACCAGTGTGTTTGGATTAATAAAACAACAAGCGACTTTTAATTACTATATTTAAATAAGGCACTTATATTGATGACAGATGATCAATATGACTACATCAAGCAGTACAATCATGCTGCTCAAATCGAGAATACGCTTCGCTTGAGCCGTTATTTTCTTCTCAGTATTTTAATCATCTGTTTATATATCTTTTGTATTTACCAAATTTACTTTAACACTGTTAATTTTTATTTCAATTTTTGGTTTATCTTTACCGAATTATTTGCCAGTTTTTGCTGGCTCATCAGCACGGCCTATTTCAAGCCTCATCAATTTGACTTAAAAATTGCTCACCGCTGGCTTCAGTTTCAATGCTTCAGTATCGGCGCGCTGATCTCTGCCGGCATTTTCATCATTTATTATTATTTGCCGTCTATAAATCCTAATTTTGCCGATATTCAAGCGCTGACCTTATCTGCATTATTGCTGATTGTAACGCAAACCTTTGGTTTAACCTATTTAACACAGAAGCTGAATTACTTTTGCTTGGCCTTTTTACCCTCCATTGTGCCCTACTTGGTTTCACAATTTTTATTTCTCGATAAAAGCAGCCACCTGTTCAGCTTAGCCATCAATTTTGCTTTAATTGTCATACTGTTATGCGCAACCACGTCATACCGCATTCACCGCCGCATTTCTACCCTTTATGCTAAAAACAGCCTTTTAGTGAAAGAGGCCGAACAGCAAGTGGCGTGGACTGATGACCTGTGCAAGCAGCTCAAAAATGAAATCAACCACTCTAAAGATATCGAACTGCAGCTTCAGCTGAACAATCAGCTGCTGGAGCAGAAAGTGAAAGAACGGACTTTCGATATCGAGCAAATGAACAAAAATCTAGAAGATCAGCAGCAGAATCTTCAGCTTGCGCATGAAATTGCCGGTTTAAAACCCTGGGATTGGAACATTAAAGACCGAACAATTTCCCTGTCCAATAATCATAAAGGCACCTCTCAGCGCGATTCAAAAGAGCATCATTACCAACTGCTGCATACAGTCCATCCAGATGATGCAGAACAGTTCAAAAATGCGATGAAACAGCATTTACGCGGTCAGAATGACCGTTATGAATCGACCTACCGGGTACAAAACAGCCTGACTGGGAAATGGAGCTGGGTGCATGACATTGGCCGGATTATTGCCTGGGACCCTGACAGCAATAAACCGCTGCGCATGGTGGGCATCCGCCGTGATATTCAGCAGGAGCGCACATCGCAAGAGCGTTTAAAATTGGCAGCCAGCGTTCTTAAGCAAGCTGCTGAAGGCATTTTTATTCTAGATGAAGAGCTTCGCTATCTGGACGTCAATCCATGTTATGAACAGCTGACCGGCTTTCGCCATGAACAAATGATTGGCAAGCATTTATTTGATATCGCAGCAAATTATAAATCGCAGCAGCGCAGCGCGCATGCTGAGATTTTAAAGCAGGTGCTGCAGCATCAGCAGTATGACGGTGAACTGCAGGAAAAATTCCTGTCAGGAAAAGAATTAACACTTTGGCTGCACATCAATGCAGTGCTGGATGATCAAAACCGTGTCGCCCATTATATCGGCATTGTCTCAGACTTGACTGAACGCAAGCTGCAGGAACAGCGTTTATCCTATTTAGAAAATTATGACATCCTGACCGATTTGCCCAACCGGTTTTATTACAACTATCAGCTGCATCAGTACTTGATTTCGCAGCAGGACTCTTTAAAGCAGCTGGCCGTCATACGCCTGAACATCGACAGATTCCGCCCGCTGAACGAATACCTCAGCAACAACGGCGGTGATGAGCTGCTTCGGCAAGTTGCTCAGCGCCTGCGTCTAACCAATGCGGAGGCCTTATTTTTAGCCCATCTCAATGGCGATGATTTTGCCATTGTGTATGAAATTTCGCATATCCGACCATCGGTGATGGAACATTGCGAACGCATTGCCAAAGCTTTCACACTGCCCTTCAATATATTGGGGCAAGATCATGTCATCACACTGTCCATGGGCATTGCACTCTATCCAGAGCATGGCCGTCAGCTGGATTATTTAAACAACTGCGCGGAACAAGCGCTTTCTGAAGCCAAACACCTTGGCGGCAATACCATACGTTTATATTCTAATGAGAACACAGCGCTGCTGGAACAAGGCATCTTTTTGGAAAGGGAGCTCCGCAAAGCGATTCAAAGCAATGAACTGGTGGTCTATTACCAGCCAAAAATCAATTTCAGAGATAAAAATATCTATGGCTTTGAAGCTCTGGTGCGCTGGAATCACCCTGAAAAAGGCATTATCCCGCCAGGGCTGTTTATCCCGCTTGCCGAGCAGACCAGCCTGATTTCAGACATTGGGCGCATCGTCATCCAGCAAACCGCCAAACAGATCAAGAAATGGAACCAAATGGGGTTTAATAACATTTGTGTCTCAGTGAACGTCGTTGCCCAGCAATTGCGCCGCGGCCAGCTGCTGATCGACTTGGACGAAGCCATCAAAGCCAATGAAATTTCCGGCGACAGCTTAGAATTGGAAATTACAGAATCATCATTAATCGAAAACTCAGAAACAGTCAAAAAACTGCTGCAGGAAATAAAAAGCCGCCATATCAATATTTCTTTGGATGATTTTGGCACAGGCTACTCATCACTATCCTATCTTGCTGATTTTCCTATTGATGTTTTAAAAATAGATCGCAGTTTTATTTCCAAAATCGGTCAAAACAAGCACGAAGCCATCGTCTGCGCTATGGTTGCCATGGGCAAGGCTATGGGCTTAACTGTGGTGGCAGAAGGCATTGAAACCGAACAGCAGCTGCAATATTTGCGAAATTTAGACTGTGACATCGCGCAGGGCTATCTGTTCTCCAAACCGCTCCCTGAAGCGGAAGCAACGGTGTATTTAAAACAAAATATCCGCCCTGCCACTTATACATACTTAATCTAAGTACATCTTTCCGGTCTATAAGTTTGTTGGAAAAAGGTACTTTAGCGACTGTCCGAAGTGCCGAACAAGTGATATATTCGTGCTTATTTAAGAAACACTACCCGCATTTTTGGGCAACTCAGAACAAACGAGATACAGATGGACGATCAATCTTTAAAACAGCAGGCTTTGTACTATCACGAATTCCCAACTCCGGGAAAAATCAGCGTCACGCCAAGCAAACAATTGGTCAACCAGCATGACTTAGCGCTAGCCTACTCGCCAGGCGTTGCTGCGCCTTGTTTAGAAATTGAACGTGACCCGTCAACCGCAGCGCTTTACACAGCACGCGGCAACTTAGTTGCAGTTGTCAGTAACGGTACAGCCGTACTTGGCTTGGGCAACATCGGTCCTTTAGCCTCTAAACCAGTAATGGAAGGTAAAGGCGTACTGTTCAAAAAATTCGCCGGTGTCGATGTCTTTGACATTGAAATTGCTGAAAACGATCCAGACAAAATCGTAGATATCGTTGCAGCTTTAGAACCGACTTTTGGCGGTATCAACCTTGAAGACATCAAGGCCCCAGAGTGCTTCTACATCGAGCAAAAACTTCGCGAACGCATGAACATTCCTGTGTTCCATGACGATCAGCACGGCACCTCCATTATTGTCGGTTCAGCATTATTAAATGCATTGCAATTGAACGGCAAAAAAATTGATGAAATCAAAATTATTGCTTCAGGTGCCGGCGCCGCTGCCCTTTCTTGCCTGAACTTACTTTGCGCTTTAGGCGCAAAGAAAGAGAACATCATCGTTGCCGATTCACGCGGCCTGCTCACCGCAAAGCGTGAAGGCTTAGATGAATCTAAAAAAGCCTATGTACAAGACATCGAAGGCACCCAGCTTGCCGATGTGATGGAAGGCGCGGACATGTTCCTCGGCCTTTCAGCTGCAGGCATTTTAACCAAAGAAATGGTTAAAGTGATGGCGAAAGATCCAATCATCTTCGCCCTTGCAAACCCAGATCCAGAAATCCTGCCGGAACATGCGCATGAAGCGCGTTCTGATGTGATTATGGCGACAGGCCGCTCTGACTATCCAAACCAAGTCAACAACGCGCTGTGCTTCCCTTATATCTTCCGCGGCGCGCTGGACGTAGGCGCAACCACCATTAATGAAGAAATGAAGATTGCGTGTGTACATGCCATTGCGCGCATGGCGCATGTTGAGGCGGATGCTGCATCTTATGGTGAAAAATCTGCATCTTTTGGCCGTGATTACCTGATCCCGCGCCCATTAGACCAGCGCTTGATTCTAGAAATTGCGCCTGCGATTGCGCAAGCTGCGATGGACTCTGGTGTAGCAACCCGTCCAATCCAAGACTTCTCTGCATACCGTCA
The DNA here is from genome assembly GCF_000368865.1 of Acinetobacter bouvetii DSM 14964 = CIP 107468. Classification (GTDB taxonomy): domain Bacteria; phylum Pseudomonadota; class Gammaproteobacteria; order Pseudomonadales; family Moraxellaceae; genus Acinetobacter; species Acinetobacter bouvetii. The sequence continues at coordinate 460,847 of NZ_KB849726.1, read as the reverse complement.
GCGCCTGTCTGAATTCGTCTATAACTCTGCGTTTATGATGAAGCCGATTTTTGCGCAAGCTAAAACAGATCCAAAACGCATTGCCTACGCGGAAGGTGAAGATCTGCGCGTTCTGCGTGCAGTGCAAATTGCAGTCGATGAAGATTTGGCCAAACCGATTCTTGTTGGCCGCCCTGCTGTAATTGAAGCGAACATCAAAAAGTTAGGCCTGCGCCTTGAAGACGGCGTGAACATTACCATTGTCGATCAAGAAAAAAATCCTGATTACGACAAATTTGCTGATGACTACTACAGCATCATGCAGCGAAAAGGTGTGACGCCTGAATATGCGCAGCGTGAAGCGCGCCGCCGCTCTACACTGATTGCAGCCATGCTGGTTCGCCATGGCGTTGCAGACGGCATGCTGTGCGGTACGTATTCAAGCTATGACATTCACTTAGACTTCGTCAGCAATGTGATTGGACTAAAAGAAGGCCGCAATAACTTCTTCACGCTGAATGCATTGATGCTTGAAGACCGCAACTTGTTTATTGCTGATACTTACATTAACCGTAACCCGACGGCAGAACAGCTGGCTGAAATGACTATTTTGGCAGCGGAAGAAGTCCGCCGCTTTGGCATTACGCCGCGTGTTGCGCTGCTTTCACACTCAAGTTTTGGTTCAGATCAAAGCGATGCCAGCGCGCAAAAAATGCGTCAGGTGTATGACATCTTGTCTGAAATTGCCCCAGAGCTTGAAGTGGAAGGTGAAATGCACGGTGATGCGGCGCTTGATGAGAACATCCGTCATTTTGCATACCCGAACTCGCGCTTTAAGGGTTCAGCCAACCTGCTTATCATGCCTAACCTGGACGCAGCCAACATTTCATTCAACTTGCTAAAAGCAACATCAGGCAACAATGTCACAATTGGCCCAATCCTGCTGGGCGCAGCCAAACCAGTTCATATTTTAACACCGACAGCGACGACCCGCCGCTTAGTGAACATGACTGCTTTAACGGTTGCTGAGATTCAAGAAAATGAGAAGTCCGCGCTGTAATTTAGCTGGCTAGATCACACTTAGAGACTTGAGAAAACCTCTATTCTGTAGCATGATGGCTTCAAGAATAGAGGTTTTTTCATGCAAGTTTATTTAGTAGGCGGTGCAGTTCGGGATCAGCTGCTCGGACACCCCTATCACGAAAAAGATTATGTTGTTGTCGGCGCAACGCCGGAACAAATGCTTGCTCAAGGCTACCAGCCTGTGGGCAAAGATTTCCCTGTTTTCCTGCATCCAGAAACCAAAGATGAATATGCACTCGCGCGGACTGAACGCAAGGCAGGACATGGTTATCATGGCTTTGAATTTTATACAGATCCAGCGGTTACGCTGGAACAGGATTTAATGCGGCGCGACCTGACCATTAACGCCATTGCGCAAGACGATAATGGCAATTTATATGATCCTTACAATGGCCAAAAAGATTTAGAACAGCGCGTGCTACGCCATGTATCTGAGGCTTTTGCTGAGGATCCGCTACGCGTCTTGCGCATTGCGCGCTTTGCGGCCCGCTATAAAAAATTAGGCTTTAAAGTTGCTGATGACACTTTTAGGCTGATGACGCAATTGGCAGAGTCTGGCGAACTGGAAGCTTTAACGCCTGAACGCGTTTGGAAAGAGACCGCCCGCGCCCTCATGGAAGATCATGCCGATGAATATTTTGAAGTGCTGCGCGCATGCGGCGCATTGAAAGTTTTATTTCCGGAGCTTGATCAGCTCTATGGCATTCCGCAGCGCCCTGAATACCACCCTGAGATTGACTGCGGCATTCACACCATGATGTCACTGCAGCAAGCCTGCCGCGCCAATTACTCTTTGGATGTGCGCTTTGCTGTACTGGTGCATGATCTAGGGAAAGCCTTAACGCCGCAAGAAGAGCTGCCGCGCCATATTATGCATGAAGAGCGCGGCATTCAGCCCGTAACTGAGGTTTGTGAACGGCTGCGTGTTCCAACCAATACCAAACAGCTGGCAATCGCTGTCTGCAAAGAGCATCTGAAATGCCATCAGGCGCTGACGCTAAAACCGGGAACACTGTGGCGCCTATTGCAGCGTTTAGATGTCTTACGCCGCCCTGAACGCGTTGAAGCTTTTGTGCAGGCCTGCGAATGTGACTCCCGCGGCCGTTTAGGACTAGAAGACAGAGACTATCCTCAAGCGCAATATGTACTGGACGCCATGCAAGTGGTGCGCAGCATTAAAGCGCAAGACCTTCCGCCAGACGTCCAAGGCTCTGATATTGGCGAGATGCTGATAGAGCGGCGCATTGCGGCACTGGCTGAATTGAAGGCACAGCACGCAGCCCTGACAATCTAATAAAAAAAGCTCCTCACGGAGCTTTTTTATTCACCATTTCAGCATGGCTAATCAGTATTTCTAATTGATGTCTTAAATGACCTCTTCAACATTAAAAATGCGGTTGAACATAACAATCAGCCATCTTTCACAGCATCAGCTGATATTTTTGCGATAGCGCTTTTCTGATTAAACCCGTGTATCCGAAAGCCATTTCACTCCCAACTTACGAAATATCCGCAGGAAATGTAATCACCTGGTCTAAACGCATTTGCTCAGTAGCAATCATCAGCAAGCGGTCTATCCCTAAAGCAATGCCCGAACATTCCGTCATATTGGGCAATGCAGCCAGTAGAAATTCATCTATCGGCATGACATGCAATCCCAGCTTTTCCCGCTCTGCATTGTCTGCTTCAAAACGGCTGCGCAGCACGTCAGCATCAATCAGCTCATCATAGGCATTCGCCAATTCCAAGCCCTCAATATACAATTCAAAACGGGCTGCAACTAACTCGCCGTCTTCATCAATGCGTGTTTTCGCTAAAGAGGCTAATTCAGGCGGAAAATCTGTCAGAAAAACGGGCGTATCAAAGCCTAAACTCGGTTCTACAAAATGTGAAAACAGCAAATCGATATAGCCTAAACGGTCATCGCCTAAATCCAGGCTGATTCCGACGCGGCGGCAGCAATCTTTAAGCTCTTGCAATGACGCTTGCAGCGGGTTTAATTCTAACCGGTCAATAAAGGCATGCTTATAGCTTAGGATGGTTGGACGAACTGCTCCAAAACGCTGCTTCAGGACGGCATTCAACAGATCCGTCACTTCAAACATTAAATCTTTCAAACTGAAGCCCGGACGATACCATTCCAGCATGGTGAATTCGCTGTTGTGTTTACGGCCATGCTCATCATCACGGAAGACTTTGCAAATTTGATAGATAGGGCCGCTGCCGCTGGCCAGCAGGCGCTTCATGGCAAATTCCGGCGAAGTCTGCAAATAATGTGTTTGCAATTTCCCCATGACATGGCGCTGCGCTTGTATCGAAGCCAAATGCACATCCGTTACGCCTGCCTGTGAAAGAATAGGCGTTTCCACTTCAAGCACGTCACGCTCAGCAAAAAACTGACGAATCTGCGCATACATTTGCGCACGGGCGCGCATTGCTTTTAGATCACAGGTGGGCTGATACTGAACTGATTTTTGCGTGGGATGGTTCATCGGCTGACTCATGCTTTAGGGCCTCCGTGCGCCGCCCATTCACGCCGAAGCGGATAGGTTTTACGCAAATGATCGAAAGCCGTTTGCACAACTTTGCCAGCTTTGACGCAGGCGCGCAAAGCAGCATCATCACGGGCAATATCGTAAATTTCTGCTAAATGCTGTTTCAACACCGTTTTCAGCGGCTGATTTTGGAAAAATTGCTCACAGACTGGAAGCTGTGTTTCAAACTTTTTATCTGCCGCTGCAGCAAAAGTTTTACAAAAAGCATCATAAATCATTTGCGTACCGCGCGCCTTGCCTTCCAAGCTGTAGCCTGCAATATGCGGGGTCACTAAAGTGATTAAGTTCAATAATTCTTCTGAAATTTCAGGTTCATGTTCAAACACATCCAGTACAACCTGACGCTGCGTATGATTAATATCGGCAATCAGATCAGCTTCTGCAACCACTGGCCCGCGGGCAGAGTTAATTAATACAGCTTGCGGTTTCATCTGCGACAGTACTTCTGCGTTGATAAGATGATAAGTTGGGTGCTGCCCTGTCTTGGTCAGCGGCACATGGATAGAGATTGCATCTGCCTGCTGTAATAATTCTTTAAATTCTACCTGCTTCACATGATCGCGCTGGACAAATGGATCATAGCCAATCACGCTCCATCCTAGAAGCTTGGCCATAACTGCCAAACGGGAACCGACATTGCCTAGGCCAACAATGCCTAATGTAAACTGCTCATTGGCTTCCATCAGCTCTGGCTTGAGCTTCAGCAATGCTGTAATCACATATTCCGCGACGGCTTGCGCATTGCAGCCCGCTGCATTTGACCATGCTATTCCCTGCTGTTCAATCGCAGGAATATCCAAGTGATCTGTACCAATGGTTGCGCTGCCGACAAATTTTAAAGCCGTATTCTGAATCAATGCAGCATTTACGTTTGTGACTGAGCGAACCAGCAGTGCTTCGGCATCTTTCACATCACCGTGCGTTAAACTGCGGCCAGCTTTATGTTCAATCGTTCCAAATTCGGCAAAGAAATAATCGGTAAATGCCAGATTTTCATCCGCAATGATTTTCATAAGCGCATCCAAAATTTTACTGCCGCTATGATAGCGCTTTTATACGCAGAATCGCTATGTGAGACAAAATCACTCATAAAAAAGCTCCTGATTTCTTAAAAGACTTTTTAGTATTTTGCGGAAGTATTGGCAGTCCAAGAATAGGTAATATTTGCTTAGGGGAATGGTCGCTATTCACACTGGTATTAGGATCAAACCAGATCAAAAGGTTTTCTTGATTCACCAAAACTTGGCTTAAGAACAGCAATTGTTCGTACGATTCATCTCTAACTGGTCAGTTCCAAACATTTTTCAAGGCAGGTGATTGCAATCCATGCACGTATATCGGTGCTGAATAAATTTGCGGGATTAGACAGATCATTGACCCGAGTTGTTTTCTAAATTTGAGTATTTTAGGGGCAACTTTAACTTTTAAATGTTTGTGCAACAAAGCTCTGTAAGCATAAAAGTTTTATTTTTAACATTTTCAGAAATTATAGATGTATGTATGACAAACGAACCATAAGCAGAGTTAATCAGTCTGTTTCTTTTCAGGAGCAGCCATATGGCTATGATCATAATGTTCTGCCATGAAATATTCTCCTTCCGATATTTACAATTAGCAGAGATACTGGATATAAACCCAATATCTCTGCTTCAAATTGATTAACCTATTGTATTAAGAAACTTTCTTTTCATTTATCCATCGATACAGAACCGGAAATAAAACCAATGTCAGCAGGGTCGAGGATATAATTCCTCCAATCACAACAGTTGCTAAAGGCCGCTGTACTTCCGCCCCAGTTCCGGTTGCCAATGCCATTGGGACAAAGCCAAGCGATGCCACACAGGCAGTCATCAGCACAGGTCGAAGACGCAAAATTGCCCCCTGCCACGTTGCATAATAAAGGTCATATTGCTGCCGCAGCTCTTTGATGAAAGTGAGCATGACTAAACCATTCAGCACGGCTACACCAGAGAGTGCAATGAAGCCAACGCCTGCAGACATAGATAGCGGTATGTCGCGCAGCCACAATGCGACTAAGCCGCCACATAAGGCAAATGGCACACCGCTAAAGACCAGCAGGCTTTCTTTAATGCTGTGAAATACAGCCATCAGCAGAATAAAAATAGTGAGCAATGCCAGTGGAACCACCAATTGCATGCGCGCTTTGGCAGACATCAGATTTTGAAATTGCCCCCCATAATCTATCCAGTATCCGCTTGGTAATTCCTGTGCGGATAGCGTGCTTTGAAGCTCTGTTACAAATGAGCCTAAATCTCGCCCCTCTACATTTGCGGTAATGACAACACGGCGTTTGCCATTTTCACGGCTGACCTGATTAATCCCCAAGATATTTTCAACACGCGCCACATCTTGCAGCTGGATTAATCCCCCATTCGGCAATTGCACCGGAAGCAGCGCTAATTGCTCAGGACTCCGCTGAGAGTCATCTAGGCGAATCACAAAATCAAAACGCTTGTCGCCCTGTAAGATTGTTCCAACATTTTGACCACCGACACTGGTCGCTACCAGATCCTGAATGGCTCTGACCGACAAGCCATATTGTGCGGCTCTAGACTTATCCACTTCTACATTTAATAAGGGCAAGCCGCTGGTTTGTTCTACATTAACGGCTGTCGCACCTGAAATGGATTTAATTTTTTGAGAAATCTTATTCGCTTCGCGATTTAACACTTCCATATCATCGCCAAATAATTTGACGCCCACATCACTTCGCACCCCAGAAATCAACTCGTTAAAGCGCAGTTCAATGGGCTGTGAAAACTCACTGTTATTTCCTGGCAATGCTGCTAAGAACCTAATCATTCTTTGGCGAAGCTCATCAATGGTTTGTTTGGGATCAGGCCATTCATCATGGGGCTTTAACAGTACAACGCCATCTGAAATATTAGGCGGCATGACATCTGTCGCGACTTCTGCTGTGCCAGTACGGGCAAAGATCGCTTTAATTTCAGGAAATTCTTTCAGCAGCAACTTTTCAGTATTTTCCTGCATCCGCAGTGACTGTTCTAAGCCCGTACTCGGAGAACGCATTTGCTGAACCGCAAAATCCCCCTCACCCAGTTGAGGCGCAAATTCACTCCCTGTTTGAGTGGCTAATACTCCCGTAAGAACTAAAATACTGGCCACTACGACAATCACCAATACACGAAGTTCATAGGCCTTATCTAACAGCATTTCATATTTAGTTTTAAGCCAATGCATCCAGCGGCTTTCAGTTTCCTTGACTTCTCCAGTAACAAATAGTGCAACTGCGGCTGGCACAAAAGTGACGGACAAAATCATGGCGCCAATTAAGGCCAGCACTACGGTCATTGCCATAGGATGAAACAGTTTGGCTTCTACACCGGTTAAGGTAAAGATGGGCAGATAAACCACCAGAATAATCAACTGTCCAAAAATGAGCGGGCGGCGCGCCTGTTTGGCTGCTAGAAAAACTTCTTTAAATCGTTCAGATCGGCTCAGCAAACTGCCTTTCATTTTCTGAGCTTCGGCGAGCCGGCGAATACAGTTTTCGACAATAACCACTGCGCCATCAATAATAATGCCGAAGTCCAATGCGCCTAAACTCATCAAATTCGCACTAATTTTCTGTTCTGCCATACCAGCTAAGGTAAACAGCATTGAAAGCGGAATAACGCAAGCCGTGATCAGCGCAGCGCGGAAATTGCCTAAAAACAGAAATAAAATCACAATGACGAGGATTGCACCTTCAATCAAATTCTTCTGAACGGTTTTAATCGCCCGGTCCACCAAATGCGTGCGGTCGTATACCGTCTCAATCACTACGCCTTTAGGCAAGGATTGCTGAATGGATTCCACTTTTTCATCAATCGCTTGAGCAACGGTACGGCTATTTTCGCCCATCATCATCATGGCAATGCCCAATACAGTTTCTTCACCATTATAGGTTGCCGCGCCGGTTCTTAAATCATGGCCGATCGATACTTTGGCAACATCTGAGACCCGAATCGGATAGCCGTTTTTATTGGCAATGCTGATGTTTTGAATATCTTCAATCGTGTTTAAAGTCCCGGGAACCCGAACAGTTAATTGCTGTCCATTTTTCTCGATATAGCCTGCACCGCGGTTTTCATTGTTTTCTGTCAAGGCCGTTTGTAAATCAACTAAAGGGATTTGCAATTGCTGCAATCTGTTCAGATCCGGGGCAACCACATAGGTTTTATTAAAGCCGCCAATACTGTTGATTTCCGCAACGCCTTTTACGCGCTGTAATTGCGGTCTGACAATCCAATCCTGAATTTCACGCAAATCCATCGCGGAATAAGCTGTTCCATCCGGCTTCTTAGCATGAGGTTCGGCTTTAATCACCCATTGATAGATTTCGCCTAAACCTGTCGAAATAGGCGACATTGCCGGCTGTATATTTTCTGGCATTTCTCCCATCGCTTCTTGCAAGCGCTGGTTAATGAGCTGTCTGGCCCAGTAAATATCAGTGCCATCTTCAAAAATGACAGTCACCTGCGATAAGCCATAGCGGGAAATAGAGCGGGTTTGTTCCATTTTCGGCATGCCCGACATGGCATTCTCAATGGGATAAGTAATCCGCTGCTCCATCTCCAAAGCAGTAAAGCCATTGGCTTGAGTGTTAATCTGCACCTGCGTATTGGTAATATCGGGTACGGCATCAATGGGCAGCTTTTGATAGCTGTAAAAGCCCACACCTATCCAAGCCGCAATAAAAAGCATAACCCAAATGGCATTCTGAATTGAAAACTGAATCAGCCGATCAAACAGCCCTTCAGGCTTTGCCGATTCGGTATCAGATATTTGAGGGGTTTCAGTGCTCATGCGAAGCCTCTCCTTTTTCCAGCTCAGATTTCAGCAAGAAACTGCCTTGACCAGCATATTTTTGTCCTGGATTCAGTCCATTGACCACTTCAATCCATGGACTGTTTCCAGACGATTGGCCGAGTTTTACGGCTTGCGGACTGAATTCAATTTTCTGTCCGTGCTGAGTGGCGACAAAAACCACATCTTTTCCATCGACATTCTGAACTGCAGACTTGAGCACCCGCAATGCACTGTTTTCACTCTGCTGCAGCAGGACATTCACCATCAAGTTTGGACGCAATTCGGCTGCCTTCGATTCAACTTTTGCGCGTACCTGCAGACGGCCAGTTTGAGTGTCCGCTTCAGTATTTAAAGTCTGAATAACCGCTTGATAGACCTTTTCCGTTTGCAGCGATTTAAATTCGATCTTTTGATTTGGGGACAAATCCATCATTTCAGCATTCGGCACAATAAACTCAAGCCAAAGCTGATCTAACTGGTCTATTGTAAAGAGCTGATCGGCCAACTGAACATTTTCCCCAAGAACCAAATCTTTTTTACTGATCACGCCGGAAATCGGGGCTTTCAAAATATAACGCCCGTTACTGGAATTCACGGCGCCAAATGCACTTAAACGGGATTGAGCGGCTTGAACTTGAATTTGCGCCCGCTGATAGCTGCTATAAGCCCGTTGATAGTCCTGCTTTGCTGAAATGCCCTGTGACCAAAGCTGACGCTCACGCTCAAAATCTTGTTTCGCCAGTTCAAGATTGGTCTGTTCAATTTTAAGATTGGCCTGCTGATCGACTAAATCAGGCACAAGCAATGCGGCCAAAGGCTGCCCTTTTTGAACCTTTTGGCCGAGCTCTACATAGACATTTTCGACATGGCCGCTAAAACTCGGGGAAACATGCGCTTGCTGATCCGTATTTACATTCAGTTTTGCCGGATAAGAACTGAGTTTAACCACTGGACCTTGATCGACCACAGAGAGCTGTATGCCTTGTTCAACCAATTGCTTCGCCGATAAGCTCACACCATCTGCATGCTCTTCAGTTTCACTTTCATGCTTCTCTTCGCCTTCTTCTGCATGTTCATCTGAAGTTACTGATTTATTCTTACCCGATATAATTAAAAGAATACTGAGAAGTACAGTTATGCTGATGACCACACTGATCAGCAGCGTCTGGGAAATTTTGCCGCTCTGTTTCTTTAAGCTATTTTTAAGATCAAACATGTTAATTTCCCCCGCCAATGACAGGCATGGCCTGTATGTCTTGCCATAAATTTTGATTCAATTGTGCAATCGCATCTTTTGACATCACTTCACTTGGGCTAATGCCTAGACTCAAACTTTCCGCTTCAATGGCCTTTTGCCAGCCGTCCCGCAACAGCTGAATTTTACGCAAACGGATATCCTGTAATTGAAGCGTGGCCTGCTGAACATCGCTTAAAGCAAACTTGCCAGCCAGAAAGCCTTGTAAGGTTTTACTTTGCACTTCAGCCGCCAAAGGAATTTGAGTGTCATTTACAACTTTGAATTGAACCTCTAAGCCCTGCAGTTCCGTTAAAACCGTGCCGATTTGCAGCGCATTTTGCTTGAGATAAAAATCTTTCTGACGCTCTAATAAATTCATTTTCTCTTGCGCGATTTTTATGCCATTTTGCTGGCGGTCGAAAATATTGAGCGGCACACTCACGCCAACGACCCATTGATTTTGTGTTGAGTTTTCCATGGACTGAGTGCGGTTGACACCCAGGTTTAAAGTAGGATTCGGACGCGCCTTGGCTTTCAGTTGATCTACCGTAACTTGAGACTCTAAGACCTGTAAAACCCGATATTTCTCAACATAGTTGTCTGCCAAATATTCTTGAACCTGCTGATGCGCCGATTTTGGCCAAAGCTTTTGCGGAGATAAATTAATCTGCAATGATTTATCTGACGTCCCCCATAAATTTGATAATTGCTGGGTTGCCACTTGCACCTGCAAGTCAGCCTGTCTAAAAAGACGAATATTTTCCGCATAGCTTAACCGTGCGCGATTCACATCGACTTGCGCGATACTGCCCGCATTAAAGCGCTTTTCAATGGCGTTCATGTTCTCTTCGCTTACGCGAAGCTGTTCATGAACAATGTTTTTTTCAAGTTCAGCGATGGCCAGTTGCGACCAGACATATTTCACTGCAAGCTCAACTTGCGCTTGATATATCTTCTGCTTCAGCGCAGTTTTATCTGCAGAAATACTGGCTAATTTTTGGTTCGCTTTGCGCTCACCAAAAATATCCAGGGGCTGTGATATGCCAATCGCCAGTTCTTTGTCATTATTTGAACCAAAGCCTGTTTGTTCAATTGAAAACTCAGGATTTTTGAACAGCTTACTCTGCTGGATATTCGCAGCATTAATGCTCTTCTGCGTTTCCCAAAAGTTTTGGGACGCTTGGTATTGATTGACCTGATCAATGGCCTGCTTCAGCGTTAAGTCTTGAGTACTGGCGACTGCAAAGGTACTTAAACTGATCATTGCGGATAGCACGATCCCTGTACGGAATGCAGGCCAGCATAAGTTCAGGATAGAGGTATCCTGATATAATTTGTTTTTTGACATGAAATGCCCCACACATAATGAAATTAGGAGTGGTGGGCTTTTATAAAACTACCCCACCGATAGCAGGGGCAAATCGGGAGGAGGTGTTAATTGATTTAAATAAGGGGATTTATAAAAAGTTCTTCCCAAATAAGATGGGATAATATCTGTTTCAAAATGAGTCTTGAACTTCAAATCATCAGGTGGATCAATCTGAATCACAATTGTATTTGAGAAATGACTGCACTTTTCATTAAAGCAAACCTTCTGACAATAGTCATAGATTTCATTATAGTTTTCTAGAGAATAAGGCGCTTGGCTAGAATGATCCGTCTTTTCATCTAAAGCGATTGGATTAGATAGTATTGAATTGGGCAGGTTTGGCATTTCATGCAGACATGCAGCCTCTGCCACACTCCAAATATTCTGGAATGTAAACAAGAGTACTAAAATCTGAATTAGAAATGTTTTTCTCGTCATACACAAATCTGTATTTAAGGAAGCTGTCCAAATCCATCTAGGATCTGTTCACAGAATTTAAGTCACCTTAAACTTTTTGCAATCTTAAGTAAAGATATTCACTAAATTCATGGGCGGAATATATTAGCCGGCGCAGTTATACCCTTGAAGGGATTCAGCTGATCTAGACTTATCCATTAAGCATACTTGTTTCTTTATTGGCACTCAATGATGCATTGACAGATTTTTGCCTTGAAATGACAATCCTAAAAATAAATCTATTTCAAGTGAAGCCAAATCAGTTTTGAACAGCCGCCGATGTTATAGACACTTTCCAGCTAAATAAAATGGCCAATGAACGAGGCATGTATGAGTAGCCGCGAGCGATATTCCGCCAAGAAAAAATGCCAAGCCCTGGAATGATACGAGGACCAGCTCGCAAGAGTGAAATGAACTCCTCCGAACAGTTAAGCATGTAGGTAGGGCGATATAGAAAGAATGATCAGGTTACCATCCTCAAAGTTTCGTCGAAGCCAAGATGCATTGCATTCAATCTTGCGAAACAGTCCTGCTTAGGTGATAAACTGAATGCTGTGAATTACGCAACTCATAAATTAACTGCTGTTTACAGGTGGCAAGTGTAGCAAAACCACCAGAACCCTCCATCTTAGTCAGGATGGCCCCACCCGCGCGATATGCATTAATCAGATTTGAATCAACTCAAGATCAATAAACTAAGAACTAAAACGTCAGCCTGCTGGTTAATCCTAAAACCAAAGCATTGTCGACATGGCTTGTTGCGCCGGGATGAATCACATATTGAATATTCGGGCGGAGCATGGCCCATTTTGTTGGATAATAGGAATAATTTAGTTCAAGATTATATTCTTCTTCTTTATTGATGCGGCTGCTATGTTCGCGATAACGGTCGCTCACATGAATACGATTCAGACCAAACCCTAAAATATCATTCTCATGATTTTCCAGTAACCCGATATATTTCAGCCCAATCTGCTGCATATTATCAATTTTATTGGTACGGTCATCATGAAAGCTTAAATTCATAAACCCGTGTAAACCTTGTTTTCCTGCTCCATGACTTGTTAACTGCTGTTCTGCAACAAACCATGCTCCAGAAGTATGGTCTTTAGCTTCTCCTGTCACAATATCTTTTTGATTTTCAATATTATCTGCGGTGTTGTACATCATACCCAGGCGGTAACTCCCCGCTAAGCCATTCACAGCATGTTTCGGCTGCCAAACAAGTTCAACTGGCGCCGTTCCCCCATCTGAATTTGATGTACTTAAGTTCCATCCCTCATTTTCTTTAATATTGGTTGGGTTAAATTCAAACACAGCAGCTTGAGCATAGAGTTCAGGATAAATTTGATATTTCAACATGCCTGCCCATTGGCTAACAGGAATGTTGTACCAGGAACTTCCCTGCCATTTGCCCATCTGCGCTGTACAGAAAGATGTATTTTGGAAATCACAAGACATCACATTAAAATAAGTTCCCATGCCAAACCGACCTAAGCGGACACTTATTCCATTATCTTTAAATTGTTTCTCTATGGAAAATTCGCTTAAACGGCTGCCGCTATTTCCTCGCCCATAACTTGCCTGAACATTGCCCATCTGCGGTGCAAGCGGATCAGAAAGCTGTCCAACTGAAACACTTTGACCTTGCCGTGCAGTCACAATTGTCCGAACTGAAACACCATCCCAACCGAGTAATTTTTCCAAGTCCCAATGACTCCCTAACCATAATTGGCTGGTATAGGTTGGATCTTGCCGATCGTGATATCCTCCATCTGCTAAATAGGCGGTATCGACAGTAATATTGGCATCAAACTTAATCCCTTGCTCCGATAGCTGACTTCGGGTTTCGTTCCAATCTCCCAACAAATAATCACCTTTGGAGTCTAAAACAGCTGCAGCATGGCTCTGCACGAGGGTAAAAATAAGTCCTGCGCTGCTGAATAACATTTTCGCTGTTAATTTCATTCCTTGATCCTTTTCGCTTTTTCGGCATGCAAAAACCCTATTCATATCATTTGAATGATATGAATCATGTGGACGCTGCCTTCGTTCTTAATTAAATTTAGACGTTTCGTTTGAGTAAAATTGCACTGCTGCCTATAATTTTACACTTTCCTTTTACTGTCACTTTTCAAGCCTGTTCCTTCGGCTAATTCTGTATCTAAAATCCCTTCATCAATCGCATTTCTTCAATGAAACCCGCAATACTCTATTATTGACCGCTATGCCGCATTTTTTAATCCAGCAGTTTTGCTGTATGGGCTTTTACAAAATGCGATTGATTCTCTCGCTGAAGCACAGAAGCAATGTAGTGGCCCGCTTTTAACATTGCAGAAAGGTCAATGCCTGTTTGAAAGCCCGATTGTTCTAATAAATACACCAGATCTTCTGTGGCTACATTTCCTGAAGCTCCTTTGGCATAAGGGCAGCCACCTAATCCTGCAATCGAAGAATCAAAAATCCTCAGGCCCTGCTCTAATGATTCAGAAATATTGGCAATCGCCATACCATATGTGTCATGAAAATGACCCGCTACCCTGTCAACAGGCAGAACGTTCAGACAATGCTGCAGCATTTTACGAACACGGACTGGGCTGGCTGTGCCAATCGTTTCGCCTAATGAAATTTCATAACAGCCCAAATCAAAAAGCTGCTTTGCAACACGCGCTGCTTTTTCAGGAGCAATTGCCCCTTCATAAGGGCAGTCAACAACACAAGATACATAGCCGCGCACTTGAATTCCATGCTGTTTGGCAACGTCAAACATGGGTTTAAAACGTTCAAAGCTTTCCTGAATAGAACAGTTAATATTTTTTTGTGCAAATGATTCAGATGCTGCTGTAAAAATGGCGACCTCTTTGCATCCGGCCTCAATCGCAGCCTCTAATCCTTTCATATTCGGAACCAATAAGCTGAAGCTTACCTGTTCAGGTTTTTCAAGCGCAGCATATAACGCTGTACTGTTGTCCATTTGCGGAACCCAGCGCGGTGAAACACAGGATCCCACTTCAATTGATTTAAATCCGCTGCGTACCAGCAGATTCAAAAACTCTAGCCGCTGGTTAAACTCAATGACAGATTTTTCATTCTGCAACCCATCACGGGCGCCAACTTCTACAATTTTTACAAAGTCATTCATGCTTAGCCCACCAAACCAATCAAAGCAGGAACAGACAGAATCGCCATGTAATATCCCATAAACTGACAGCCAGTATTAAAACCAAAATGCTTAGATAATAAGCCGCCGACGAGACCAACTGTGATAATTACCAATACGCCAAGGAGCGCACCTTCCCATAAACTGATCACTAAAATAAGGCCCACAAATGTTGCAATAATGGCCTCATGGCTAATGTATTTGGTTACGAATAAGGCTGCTCGGCGGGCATAATTCATGGCAAATGGATAAGACACGATGGAAGCAATAAAAACTGCAAGCAGGCCATAGCCCAAGAACTCCCATTGGCTTAAAAGATGATGCAAGTTATGCCCTTGCACTCCATTTCCACCCACGGTAAATACCGGCGGCGCATTGAATAATGGTGCAGCTGGGCCAGCGGCGACTGGACTTAAAGGCAGACCGAAAGCAATCAGCGGAATTAAAGCTTCTGCAATATAAGTAGACTCTGTAATACCATTCTTCGCGGTCAGCGTCGTCGTTAAGCGCTGATACACCTGTTTAAATTGTGAAGAGACAAACTCCCCCAAGGCGACGGTCATTGCAACTGGACTGAAAACAAACGTAGCACTTGAAACCACAGACGTCGCAACCGTCCATTTTACTTGTTCTTTATCCAGCACTTTCAGCGGATTAGGAAAGTATCCTGACCAACTCTTTACTTCAGGTGCAATAGAAAGCTGATTAACCGATTGACGCTGCATTTTTTTACGTCCTAATGGTGAACTCACCATTAGCAAATCTGCAATTAATGGCCCAATAGCAATACCCAGAAAATAGCTAATAGATAATTTAGTATCAAAAGTTGCCGTAAAACTTTGCAATCCAATAATCAGCACCACAAAAGGAATCAGCAGCAAAGTAGATGCTAATTTACCCGGCGAAAAATAGGTAATGATGATTGCCGCTAAAGCAAAAATCCAAGGTGCGAATGCTTTAATCGCATCGCCAAACGGGGCTAATAAGGAGGCAAATAACACAGCACACGGCACCGCAATAAATGCAGAAACAATGGCGCCAGAAATCATCTTGCGCAAAGCAATATGTGGCGCACCAAGCTTCCGCATCGCCTCACATTCCGCCATTAGCGGTGTGGCTAAAGTATCACCGGGGATACCCAATAATGCGGTAGGAATAGCATGGGTCATATGCTTTGCAACAACCGCAGCCATCCAGAAAGTGAATATCCCTACTGGCGGTGCGCCAAGTAAAATAATTAATAAAGTTAGAGGAGCAATTGTGGTAGTTTCGTCCGTTCCAGAAATTAGGCCAATGGCGGCAAATAAAACCGCGCCAAATAAACCGAATCCAAAAGCCATCAAAACTTGATCAAATAATAATTCCATTTTATTTACCCTCACTTTGCTGACGCTGTTGGGCATATGCAACAAAAGCATCGTACAAATTTAGTTCCTTTAATTCTTGAACAAGTTTTTCAGGTAAATCATGAATTTCACCAATTGATTTGCCTTCTTTTTCCCATTGATCAATCAATATTTCAAACCATTCCATGGATTGATTTTCAGACTCTAGAATTTCTCGTTTGGGTTTGTATAAAACTGAACAAATAAAACCCGCAATTAAGCATCCTGCTAATCCACACAACATGCTATATGCATGATTAAGAGTCTGGTTTTCAACAAATTGCCCTAATACCCATTGCGAGGAATAAAAAAATGACACGCTTAAGGCTGCGCCAATAAAAATCGATTTAACCAAAGCCGGGAAGCTGACCGTATCTCCCCATACTTCTACAAGCTCATCATTATTCTCACTTGATACATCTTTTTGAGAACATTGACGGTGATGAGCTGCATTTTTTTTATCTTGCTGCATCGCATTATCCATTGCGGCTAACTCCTAGTCCTTCCAGTTTTAAAAGCAAACGCATCAACTGCGCAATTCTGCCAACAGCTCCAATGCCCTATCATTTCTGACATCATGTTCTGCGACCATTTTTGCCACAATTAAGTCAACTTCCTCCAGATTAGCGCCCGCCACAACAGCAATATTGCGTGCATGCAATGCCATATGGCCACGCTGAATCCCTTCTGTTGCCAATGCACGCATCGCCGCCATATTTTGTGCTAAGCCAACCGCTGCAATCACTTCTCCGAGCTCACTTGCAGATTCAATATTCAGCATCTGAATAGACAATTGCGCTAAAGGATGGGTTTTCGTTGCCCCGCCGACTAAGCCTACCGCCATAGGCAATTCGATGCGGCCAACCAAATTGCCCTGAGCATCTTTCTCCCAAGCCGTAAGCGATGTGTACTGTCCGTTTTTGGCTGCATAAACATGTGCGCCTGCTTCAATTGCACGCCAGTCATTCCCTGTAGCAACAACTACAGGATCAATCCCATTCATAATGCCTTTGTTATGCGTTGCCGCACGATATGGATCAATGACAGCAAACTCATATGCTTCCAGCATACGTTCAATCACTTCTTCACCAGACAATGACTCTTGTTTCAGTTGATCGGGGCGTACAGTTAATTCCGCCCGGACTAGGCGCAAATCTGCGAGATTGGATAAAATCCGTAAACGAACTTGCCCCCCTGTCAGTTTTTCAACCAATGGCGTTACTGTCTCTGCCATAGTGTTCACTGTATTTGCGCCCATCGCATCACAGACGTTTACAATCAGATGCATAACAGCCATAGGGCCGACTTTGGTGGACTCAAATAAATGAACCTCGATGTCTTTACAGCCGCCGCCCAAACTGATCAGAAATTTATCTTTGCTATTTGCAAGCTGAATAATTTCCTGTTTATTGGCCAATAAAATTTCTTTCGCTTTTTCTGCAGATTCAATACCCAAAATTTGGACTTGTGCACGCATTAACGGCTCTGTGCTTGAAGTTCTAAAACCGCCATTTTCACGCACAATTTTTGCCATATATGATGCGGCAGCAACGACAGATGGCTCTTCAACCACCATTGGAATTAAATGATCTTTACCATTAATTTGAAAATTTGCAGCAACGCCAAATGGCAGTTCAAATTTTCCAATAACATTTTCAATCATGCCGTTTGCTAAATCACAAACTAACGCGCCGTCATTTTCCAATAATTGCTGTTGTTGGGCATTTAAACCTGCTATTTTTGAAACTTCCTTGAGGCGTTCTGAAACTGTTAATTTACGAAAATCAGGTAATTTAGAATTCATGCTGGCTATCCTATGCTCATTATGTTCATAGAAACAATTTAAGTGTTTGCCTGATTTCTCTCAAGGTACAGTTTTTACGGACAGTTTTTTTAGGACAGTTAAAATAATATTATGGACGCCAGCTCAGTACACCTTGTTGATCAAATTTTTCAGATTTTAAAACATCAAATAAAATCTCAACTGTATAAAAAAAATGAAAAAATTCCATCTATTCGAAAATTATGCATTCAGTATAATGTCTCTAAAAATACCGTCATTTATGCTTTAGAGCGACTAATAGACGAAGGTCTAATCTATTCAAAGCCCGCATCCGGTTTTTTTGTCATGGAACAAAAAAATCTGCCCAGATTTAAGCAAGCCAATATTGAAATGCATGACATAGATGAGCTATGGCTAATGCGCCGGCAATTAGAAACATTCAATGGCGTCATTAATGTGGGAGATGGCTTCCCCGATTCGTCGTGGTTTGACTTATTGCCCTTAAATAAACTTCTGCAAAAATCACTTCAAGAAAATAATACTAAGCTATTACGTTACGGGTCTAAATATGGTTATGAAGCGCTGAGAGAAACATTATCCTTACGCTTAAGCCAAATCAACATTAAAACTGTTCCTGATAATATTTTACTGACCAATGGTGTAAATGATGCAATCGATCTGATTATTCGATATTTCGTTGAATCCGATACTATTGTCTTAGTCGACTCGCCTATTTATTATCCGCTGCTAAAAAAACTGCAGCTCACAAAATGTAAAATAATGGAGGTTCCGCGTTTGGTCGATGGGCCAGACTGTCAAATTCTTGCAGAATATTTAAAGACACTCAAACCTAAACTTTTCTTTACCCAAAGCATTTCACACAACCCGACCGGTACACACATCAGTCTAGATAAAATCAAGATCATTAACAGCTTGTGTAAAGAACATAACTGTTTAATTATTGAAAATGATATATTTTCTGAATATACAGATATTAAGCACAGATTAAGCTCGTATAGTGATTTTTCACATCATCTTTATATTGGCGGATTCTCTAAGATTATCAGCCCATCTATTCGTGTTGGGTTTATTGTTGGTGAATACCATTTAATTGATAAAATCGCTGATTTCAAAGCCATTTTACATGTAAATAGTTCAGAATATGCAGAACAATTTATTTGTACGATTTTACAGAGTAAAGCTTATGAACAGCATCTTCATTTTTTTAAAGAAAGCCTAAAATCAAACAGCCAGCTTGCACTGAATAATATTAAAAAATTAGGAGGCAAGGTTTTTTACGAAGCTCAAGATTCTTTATATTATTGGACTACTTTTGAAAATCTAGATTTGTCTCATGACATGATGAAAAAGTCAGTTGAACATAAGCTTGTTCTCGCACCTGGCTATATTTTTAGTTTGGATGGAGAGAAATATAATCAATGGACTCGCCTCAATGTTAGCATTGCCTCTAAGCAAAATTTTTATGAAGAATTCAATTCCTTTTTAAACCTATAAAGATAATGCAGCTTCAAATGGCTTTGCTGCACAAACTTACCGTTAAAGGCTGATTCAGCAATATAATTTTCAGATGAGCAAGCCTGTACCTGAAATCTATATGGCAGCTGTCTTTTTTTAAAATTGAATGGCCATACTGTATCACTCAAATCTTTTTCCAATTTTATCCATTTACCTTAATGATGTGTGCTGAATTAACAGCACACATCAAAAAAAGCAGGCCGCTTTTAAGGGATAGATACCGCCTGTAAAATGGACATCGTTAAGCCATGGTATGAATGGTGTCCTTAAAGCGTTTCCATGACACATAAAAGAAGACCGATGCAATACCGATCAGCCACAACATGGACGGCCAAACGACATCAAAGCCTGCATTACGGTACAAAATAGCTTGAGCCAAAGAAACAAAGTGGGTTGTTGGCGCAATCAGCATAATATTTTGAACAATTTCCGGCATGCTTTCCCGCGGTGTTAAGCCGCCAGAAAGCATTTGCATGGGAATCAGTACCAGCATCATCAGCAAGCCAAACTGCGGCATGGACTTGGATACGGTCGCCATATAAATGCCCATAGATGTGGTCGCAAATAAAGTCAGCAAAGCACCCAAAAAGAATAAAGACAAACTGCCGTCAATCGGTACATCTAAGACCCCTTGCACCACAACTTTAAGGCCGAGAAATGCTGCAATCAGTACTACCAGGCTCATTGACCAGACTTTAGACATCATAATTTCAAACACCGTCACGGGCATAACCATTAAGTGTTCAATCGTGCCATGTTCGCGCTCACGAATTAAGGCTGCACCCGTCAAAATAATCGACAGCATCGCAACGTTATTGATGATCTGCATGACACTGCCAAACCATTGCGAATCAAGCGTTGGGTTGAAGCGCGCACGCAGTTCCAGCTCTACAGGCAAAGCAGTAATATGACGGTTTCGCAACACATATTCATTGACTTCTGACTGAATAATCTGCTGAACATAACCAGCCCCAGACATGGCCTGAGTCATACGCGTTGCATCGACATTGAGCTGAATTTCAGCCGTGTCGCCTTTCAAGACATGTTCCTGGAAATTGACTGGGATGTTCAATGCAAACGTAAACTCCCCTGCATCCATGCCAGAATCCATGGTATTCAACTCAGCGGTTTGGCTGATGAAGTACGGCGGATAAAAGGCCGACGAAATGCGCTCGGATAATGTCGATTTATCTTCGTCTACAATCGCTATCGGCGCCATATTTAAAGTATCAGTCATCGCTGTAGCCGCGGTATAAACTGACACCGTAAAAGTATAGATAATCAATACCAGCATGATCGGATCACGCCACAGGCTCCATAGTTCCTTGCAGCCCAGCTGATAAATATTCTGCAATTTATGTCTGATCATTTTATCGCTCCTGTTTTTTCAGCAAGGCGATGGCGGCTAACATGATGACAGGCACAGACAGCGCCATAATCCATAGGGATTTATTCAAATCATCAAAGCCCAAGCCTTTGTTGAATATCCCGCGGCTGATGTTGATCATATGAGTAGCTGGGTAAATTTCACCAAACCATCGGCCAAACCCTTCCAGTGATGACACAGGGGTAATAATTCCGGCAAACTGCATCACAGGAATTAAGGTAGCAATCACTACCAAAAACAAAGAAGCAATCTGGCTTTTGGTCATGGTAGATGCCAGCAGCCCCATTCCAGTTGAAAAAATCACAAACAACAATGACGCCAGTGTCAGCGTGAAGAAACTGCCTTTGATCGGAACATCAAACAGCGTGACAATCATCAAGCACATCAACAGATAATTCATCATTGCCAGTACGATATAAGGAATTTGCTTGCCAATCAGGAATTCCGTCCGCGTAACGGGCGTTACATATAAATTGACAATCGAGCCCAGTTCTTTTTCCCGTACGACAGATAGTGCTGTCAAGATTGCCGGAATCAGCAGCAGCAGCAGCGGAAAGACTGCAGGCGCCATGGCCGGCAAACTTTTAATATCGGGGTTATAGCGGTAACGAGTTTCGACGGTCACCAGACTTGAACGGTCATAACCGCTTTTTTCCAAAGTCTTTTGCATGAGCCAGTGGTTATGAATACCCTGTACATAACCTTGCACAGTTTCAGCACGTGATGGCATAGAACCATCAATCCAAGCCGCAATTTTGACATTTTCTCCCCGGGCAACATCCCGTGCAAAATTTGCCGGAATTTCAATGGCAAGCGAAATGTCACCGCTGCGCATGCGCTGATCAACTTCGTCATAGCTATGCAGCGGCGCCTTCTCAATAAAATAACGTGAGCCAGCAATACTCATGGTGTAGTTTGCACTGAGTCCAGACTGATCCCGATCAAGTACCGCAAAAGTCAGGTCTTCTACATCCATCGTAATACCAAAACCGATTACAAAAAGCAGAATCAGCGAACCCAGCAATGCTGTAGTAGCGCGGATCGGATCTCGCGCAAGCTCCAAAGACTCACGCCACGCATAACTGAACATACGCTGCAAGCTGAAACTTTTGGGCTTTTCATCTATTTTTTCAGCTGGCTTATTTAAATTGAGTTCAGATGATGAAGCATCTTCCGGATCGGTTTTGGTTCCTGCACCGGCATCCAGCAAATAACCAATAAATGCTTCTTCTAGTGTTTCGGCATGGCGATTTTCAATCAGCTGAGCTGGTGCTGCGCTATCTAAAACCCGGCCAGCATGCATCATAGACATGCGGTCACAGCGCATGGCTTCATTCATGAAATGCGTGGAAATAAAGATCGTGACCCCATCATTCCGCGAGAGACTGATCAAATGGCGCCAGAAGTTATCCCGCGCAATCGGGTCAACACCGGAAGTCGGTTCATCCAGAATCAAAATTTCAGGATTGTGCACCAGCGCTACCGCCAAAGATAACCGTTGCCTCAAACCTAGCGGCAAGTCATCAGGCAATTGCTCCTGTACCTTAGTCAAATCAAAACGCTGCAGCATCAACTGTACGCGCTCATCTATTTTGTCAGCAGGCACATGAAATAATTTTGCATGTAAAATTAAGTTTTGCAGAATGGTCAGTTCGGTATACAAGGAAAATGACTGCGACATATAGCCGACACGCTGCCGTGTTGCGAGATCGCTCCCATCAACCGGCTGACCAAATAGCCATGCCTTACCTTCCGATGCTTCTAGCAAGCCCGTCAGTACTTTCATTGTTGTCGATTTACCGCAGCCGTTCGAGCCTAAAAAGCCGAAAATTTCACCGCGCTTGATTTTGAAATTAACATGATCCACCGCAGTAAAATCACCAAATTTAACTGTCAAATCCTGTGCTTCAAGTGCATAGTGCTGCGAATCATACTCAGTCAATGGTGGAATCACCACAGACTCATAGCCCTTGGTTTTTTCCTCAGGCAGCAGCTTAATATAGGCTTCTTCCAAATTCTGACTTTCAGTTTTTGAGAGTAATTCCTGCGGAGTCCCGGTTTTTAAAATATTGCCGTCATCCATCATCGCCAGCCAATCAAAACCTTGGGCTTCATCCATATACGCAGTGGCCACAATCACGCTCATTCCTGGGCGGCCTTTGCGAATTCGGTTAATCAGTTCCCAAAACTGGGCTCGTGCTAAGGGATCTACCCCTGTCGTCGGTTCATCCAAAATCAGAAAATCTGGATCATGAATAAGTGAGCAGCACAGGCTCAATTTTTGCTTCATGCCGCCAGAAAGCTTGCCTGCAGGCCGATCCAAGAAACCATTTAAACCTGTACTTTTGGTCAACTCATCAATACGGCGGCGGCGCTCTTCGGCACTATGGCCAAATAGCCGCGCTACAAATTGTAAATTTTCTTCAACCGACAATGTCTTATACAGGTTTTTACCTAGGCCTTGCGGCATATAGGCAATATGCGGACAGACTTTTTTACGGTGTTTTTTACTGGCAATATCACCGCCTAAAACAGTGAGCTTACCTTCCTGTACAATTTTAGCACCAGACAGCAATGCCAGCAGACTGGATTTACCTACCCCGTCTGGACCGATCAAGCCAATCATGCAGCCTGCCGGAAGCGATAAAGTAATATTCTTTAACGCTTCAGTTTTTTCATATTTCAGGCTGACATTTTGAATCGCTGCAACAATCAGCCCTTGAACTGATTGTTGTGTCATGATTTAACCTTTTTTTCTAAGAATGGCGGCCAAGCCGCTTTATCATCAATTTTAATGTAGGCAACGCCCGGAAGGCCGGTCTTCACTTGTTTAATATTGTTTTGCAGCAGTTCCGGATCAATTTTCGCTTTAACGCGGAACATCAGTTTTTGCCGTTCGCTTTCCGTTTCAACCGATTTAGGTGTGAACTGCGCTG
Source organism: Acinetobacter bouvetii DSM 14964 = CIP 107468 (assembly GCF_000368865.1). Taxonomy (GTDB): domain Bacteria; phylum Pseudomonadota; class Gammaproteobacteria; order Pseudomonadales; family Moraxellaceae; genus Acinetobacter; species Acinetobacter bouvetii. The sequence goes on along the minus strand of NZ_KB849726.1, from coordinate 437,148 downwards.
TATCTGCAACAAAAGACACTTTGGCTGGAATAACTATATTTTTAGCAGCATCCAGCACAATACGCACTTCTGTACCCATTGCAATACGGCCAGCGACTGTTTCAGGCAAGAAGAAAGTCATATATACATCAGACAAATCAATCAAATTCAATACACGACCGCCCGCAGCGATCATTTCACCGGGTTGCGCGACCCGGAACTGAACCCGCGCTTTTAATGGTGATTTCAACTGCGCATCATCAATATCAAATTTCAGACGTTCAATAGTTGCTTTCACCGCATCTACTTGTGAATGGGCGCTTGAAACCTGACTACGCGCAGCGACAATGGCGCCTTGTGCACTATTCACTTGCGCTTTGGCTGCGCTTAACACAGCGGCAACACGTTTAGCATCGGCGCGTTCATCATCCAGTTGCTGTTTTGACGATGCACCTTCTTTGGCTAAAATTTCAGTACGGGCTAAACGGTTTTTAGCTGCGGTTAATTCTGTTTCACGCTGTACTACCATCGCCTCAGCAGCTGCTTTTTCACTGATACGCATGGCCAGCTGCGCTTCGGCTGTTGCAATGGCATTTTCAGCCTGGCGTTGCTGAGCTTCGGCCTCACGGACTTGTGCTTCCAAAGTTGATACATTGATACGCGCCAAGACTTGTCCAGGCTCAACAAAGTCACCTTCCTTAACTAAAATCTCTTCAAGCTGACCTGACAATTTACTGGACACATTGATTTCCGTTGCTTCAATTCGGCCATTGCCGCTGACCAGTGCTTCGGTATCGGGCTTGCTAATCTTTTGCCAAACCAGATAAGCGACCAAAATTGCAACCACCACTGCCCCAACAATAGATAACTTTTTAATATTCATATGCTTAACCACCAAATATATTCAATAAAATTTAAAAGGAAGCTTGTTCAAGCGTAAAATTCCTTCTTCATCATTTTGTTCAGATTCTTTTAAAGCTGTATTGTTAAGACGGCGTTATGATGTTGCTGTCTCCCCCCAAAGCAAAGTATAGAGAGACGTAGGACTGCATTAAGGCGCTTTGCGTTTCAACCCATTGCTGCTCTGCAGACATTAGGCTGCGTTGTGCATCCAGTACATCAAGATAACCGACTGCACCATTGTCATAGCGCAATTGCGCCAGCCGAGCAGTTTCTCGAAATGCGTTCAAGCCTTGCTGCTGCACTTGCAATTGTTTGGTTAAATGCCGCTGTCCTGCCAAGGCATCAGCCACTTCACGAAAGGCATTTTGTACGGTTTTTTCATATTCAGAGACAGCGATGTCTTGACGTACTTCAGCTAAAGTCACGTTATTTTTCAAACGTCCAGCAGTAAAAATTGGAATGCTGATACTTGGCGAAAAAGTCCACAGTTCACTGCCTGAATTAAACAAACCATCAAGCTCAGTACTGGCGGTACCAAAACTGCCAGTTAATGCAATCCTCGGAAAAAATGCCGCGCGGGCTGCATGAATATTGGCATGTTTAGAATTGAGCATTGCCTCGGCAGAGCGAATATCTGGACGGTTCAGCATTAATTCCGAAGGCAGCCCTGTTTGCAGCACCCCAGTTTTAAAAGTCACTTGGTCTAAATCGGGTTTTGGAATTGCAATCGGCTGGCCAATTAGCTGCACCAAATAATTGGCTGTCATATCCTGACTTTTTTGCAACTGCGCCAATAAGGTCTGACCATTGGTTAACAAAGTTTGCGCCTGCATATATTCAACTTTCGACCCGGCACCCACTTCATAACGGCGCTTGAATATACGCACAGATTTTTCATAGCTTTGCACCGAACGCTGCGCAAAATAAATCCTTTTTTCTAATTCCGACAGTGTCACATAGCTTTGTATCGCCTGCTGGATAATGCTGTTACGTACAGCCAGCTGATTATATTCAGTCGCAAAAAACTGTTGCAAGGCTGCTTCATTTAAACTGCGGATACGCCCCCAAAGATCCAGTTCCCATTGGTTCATGCCAATACCGACAGAATACTGATCGGAAGTCACTGCACGACCGGCATAAGATAAATCAGCCGGCACTCGACTGCGGTCATAGCCAGCACTGCCTGAAATGCCCGGCCAGGCTTCGGAACGCTGAATACCGTATGCGGCTTTCGCTTCCTGAACCCTCAGCGCTGCAATTTTTAAATCGCGATTATGGGTTAAAGCCAGATTCACCACTTGAATCAAAACTGGATCATTCACATAATCAGACCATATTAAAGCCTGATATTTAGTCCCTTTTTGCATGGGATACACTTCAGCCAATGCCACTTGCGGTTTTTGGTAAGTTTCAATATGTTGACATGCTGTCAACATGCCTGAAGAAAGCACAATAAATAATAGACGCGAATATTTTGCAGACATTTCAGTCACTCCCCCCAATATTTAACTGAGTAATATAAATGTGCATGTGTAAACATGGCTTTTAAATGAATTTTAACGAATTGATTCAACCGTAATTCAATATCAAAATCCGGATCGGCCATCCACTTATGCACTAACCCAATCATTGAAGCCATAATAAAGTCTGCTAGCATTTCTATATCTACATTTCTTGACAGTTGTTCTAAAACTAAAGCCTCTCTTAGCTGCTTAATCAGCTCTTTTTCTCTTATTTTTTGCGACTCAATTAAACACTGACTCAATTCCTGATTAGATTCCAAACCATAGAATTTCAACCCAAAATATGCCCTATATTTATCTTTATTCTTATTAATATCATTTGCAGCATCTAAAAAAAGGCTATTTATAGCTTCAAGACCATATTTACCTTCGGTCGCTACTCTACACTTCTCACCCAACCATATTTCCAACGAATTTAATACACGAATTAACAATCCAGCTTCAGTTCCATAATGCCGCAAAACCAAACCCAAGCTACAACCAGAATTTACACAAACAGCTTCTAATGTAACAGAACCAATACTACCATCAGATAATAAAATAATTGCCTGATCAACCATTTTATTATCTAACTCAATTTCTACATCCTGATTTTCTTCTCCTTTCAAGCTATTTTCCCGCCTATCACCAAACTCATAAAAACAGATACTTTTCTGATTCATTTCCACCTCTATTTAAAAAAATATATAAAAACACTGTTATTAAAAATATTTATTTTTATAATATACTTTTAAAAAAGTTTAACGTCAAAGCAAATCAAAAAACAATAATTAAATATTATTTTTCATAAACTTAAATGCAATTAAATAAAAAAAAATCCAACTATTTTAATCTGAATTAATAAAATTAATCAAAAAAACAATCCGTCTTAAACAAAATTTTCCAGATACCCAAAAAAACCTAATAGAAACTTTAAAAAAACTGAATTAAATAGAAAGTTAGTTATTTAAAAATATTACCCATTAATCAACGGCCAATTAAAAAAATTATTTTTATAATCTCAACAGAAGCACAATATACCTTCAATAAATAATCAAAAAACGTATTGACTTTAACCAATAAAATAAATAAAAACTTGCCAAATAAAATATATTCAAATATATCAAGATGACAACCTTATCGAAATAACACTCCTAAACGAGGAAAATTATTACGCTTTATAGAATTTAGTACACGGATTTACTGACCTGCATACTTGAATAGCCACCGATTTTTTTTAGAAACATTTTAGTTAGATATAATGATCAATTAACCAAGTGTTTATGAGCGGCAGTAACTGAGCTCACAGCAGGCACCAAAGGAACACCCTGCCAAAGCGGGCGATATTGCCTACTATGCGCCTTGAAGCAAATGAAAAAATTGGTCAGGCTAACATCGCCAAAGTTTAGTTGAAATAAAAATGCGCTGCATCGAATTATTTAAAGATCAGCTCAGTGCTTGAAACTTTCCAAGCCGCGTCAATAAAATTTGTACACATCTGACAGTATTCAATATTTAAAGAATCAGGCCATTTTCTCACTCAAGCGGTAACTTAAATTTGAGACATAGGTGAAGCTTTAACTTTTAAATCTTTGTGCAGCAAAGCCAGTGAGATCTATACATTCGCCTTTTATGCAATCAACAACAGAACATTATTTTTTATATAAAACAATATCGATGCCAGAAAACTCATTCTTATATTTATCAAATAATTGTTCAAAATCCATAATCAATTCTTGATTACTGCAAGGCAATACCTCATTGCTATATGCATCACTCACACTGCACTTTAACTTTTGCTTTGACATTGTATAGACAGCCTTTTGGCGAGCAAATTCAGTTTTTCGAACGACTCCTAATCTCCGCATCTCTGACAAGATTCTGTAAACGCTCGCAAGACTGCAAGATTTAATCAAATTGAGCTGGATATATAATTGATCTACAGCCAATCCTTCTAAATTTTCATCCAAAATATCAACGATAAGCTGCTGTATTGATTGCTGTTGCTTTTCATTATTTAACAAAATGAAATATCCCAATTCCAGTAAAATATTGAGTGCCTTTTCAAACAAATAAAACCTATACATTTCCAAAAATGATGCTTCAGATTACATTCGAATATTTCCACCCAATGCGGCAATCAATTGTGCTGTATTGTTCATTTGAGAAAGTTGCAATTGCAAAGTCGTTTGCTCAGCCTGCAATCTTAAATTTTGAGCAGTAACCACTTCTAAATAACTCACTAAGCCTGCGCTATAACGCCGAGTTGCTGCTTGTTCATTCTCGGTTGCCAGCGCAAAGAGTTTTGCTTGTTCAGTTTGCTGCTGTTTAAAACTGGATGCCTGCAGCAACGCATCTTCGACATCTTTCCAGCCTGTTAATATCGACTGCTTATAGGCTGCTAATTTTTCATCGTAATTGGCTTGAACCTGAGCAATTTCCGCTTCTCGTTTACCGCCATCAAAAACAATGGCAGCCGCTTGTAAACCTGTAGACCATAAGTATTGCGGCGATAAGAACAAATGCCCCAAAATTTGACTGTTTAAACTGCCATTTAAACCTATCGTAATATCAGGCAGCCATGCAGTTTGCGCTAAACCCAGTTCAGCATGCGTCATGGCCAATTCCCGCTCTGCGCGAATAACATCAGGACGCTGGATTAATAATCGGCTTGGAAGCTGAGCAGGGATCTGTGGAACGGTCAATGCCTGCTTCTGTTTAGTCAATTGAAACTGAGCAACACTTTTACCTTGCAGCACCGCCAAAATATTTTCTTGTAAATTGCGATCTCGGGTGGTTTCAATCCGTTGAATTTGCACCTGCTTTAATTGCGTTTCTGCCTGTATGACATCTGCGCGAGCAATCATGCCTGCATTGTATTGATTCTTTAAGATTTGAACCGAACGCAGATAACTTTTTTGGGTTTGCTGCAGTACATCAGACTGTGCATCCAGTACACGAATATTCCAATAAGCGTCTGTGGCCAACAATTGCTGATTTAATTTAACTGCATCTAAATCGGCCTGATTGGCTACTAGATTGGCTTGCTGCCCTTCAATGGCCTTTGCTACCCGTCCCCAGATATCAGGTACCCAACTGGCTTGTACACCCAATCCAAATTGGCTACTTGCTGAGGTATTTTTTGCGCCATTACGATTTGCAGCACCATTTGCTGTGATATTGGGTACGCGATTGGCACGCTGTACTTCAAGCAAAGCCTGCGCTTGCTGATAACGTGCTTCGGCTTGCTTTAAGGTTAAATTTTCTTGATTCAATTGCTGCATCAATTGGCTTAAAACAGGATCTTGATAAATATTCCACCATTGTTCAGCTGAAATTTTTATTGCCGAGGTTGGTGTCCAGTTTAAATCTGCATATTTGTACTGATCATCTGCTTGCACAATCGGAATCTTATATTCAGGTGGCTGCAGTACTACATGCGAACTGCACGCAGTTAAAATGAGCATGCAGCTTAGGCTCATCACATTTTTACATATTAAACTCTGCATCTTATTTCCTATTTACCTAAATCAATTGCATGCACATTTTTCGATCTTCTGAAAAATTCAGCGCATTTTTCTAAAACCAAATACAACACCGGCGTGGTATATAAGGTGAGTAATTGCCCAAGCGCCAAACCGCCGACAATGACTACACCTAAAGGCTGACGCAATTCAGCCCCTTCTCCCCAACTGAGTGCCAATGGAACAGCGCCTAATAATGCTGCGGTATTGGTCATTAAGATGGGTCTAAAACGAAGTTCAGCAGCAGACACGACTGCTTGATAGGCTGATTTTCCTGCTCGCCTTTCCATCAAAGTGAAATCAATAAGCAGAATGGCATTTTTCACCACCACGCCAATAAGAAGGAACATTCCCAATAAGGCAATCAAGGTAAAATGAAAACCAAATGTCCAAAGCGTCAGTAAAGCCCCTAAGGCGACTGCAGGTATGGTGGACAGAATCGTAAATGGATGTACCACGCTTTCATAAGTCACACCCAGTACGATATAAATCAGCAAGATCACCACTAAAGCCAGTACAGGCGTACTTAAACCGCTTTGCAAACTTTGCGCTTCAGCTTCTTTATCGCTGGTCATAAAGATTTCGTTAGGCACCATCACTTCAGATAAAATTGAGCGAATCGCAGCATCGGCTTGTTCATTGGTATATTCTGGTTTGACCACATAGCCAATGCCCATCGCAGCGTATTGATTACGGCGATAAACCCGATCATTGGTAATTCCATAAGACCATGTGGCGAAATTACTCAATGGAACCGACTCACCTTGCTGGTTCGGTACACGAATATCCGCCAAAGCTTCAGGCTGTTCGGTAAAGCGTTTGTCGACTTCCATCACCACATGAAACTGCTGTGTTTGATCATAAATAGTTGAAATTTGACGCTGTGAAAAAGAGTTATTTAGCACACTGGCAATGCTTTCTATATTTACACCCAAGCGTCGAGCCGCCTCACGGTCAATATCCAAAGTCACATGCTGTGCGCCTTCATCGCCCATCGACTCAACTTCTGCAAGCTGAGGGAGCTTTTGCATTGCCGATGCAACTTTAGGCACCCATTCACGCAACAGCGCTACATTGTCAGATTGCAGCAGCAACATATAGTCTTGCCCACTGCCACCAAACGGGTCATCAAGCTCAAGCTCCTGCTTGACTCGCGCTGAAAAAATTGCCCCTGCCTGCCACGGCGCATTTTGCTTCAAACGCTCTACAACTTCATGAGCACTTTGACCATCGCGTTCGGCTTTCGGTTTTAAGCTCACCATCAAAAATGAATTGGTTGTCCCGCCTGAGCCACCAGACGTTCCCACCACACTTTGCACAGCAGGATCTTTGAGAAGACTCTCGCTAAAGGCGGCAATTTTTGGCTGCATAATCTGAAATGAGAATCCATCATCACCGCGAATAAACGCATCAACTTGCCCCGTATCTTGCTCAGGCAATACCCGTTTAGGCAAAGTCTGATAAATATAAGCAGAACCCGCAATTGCCCCAATCCATAACAAAATTGCCAGATAACTGTGTTTAAGCATCCATTTTAATGATGCTAAATAAGCCTGGTTCAGCTTCTGCATCCAGCGATGGCTATATTGATACAATGCCTGATGCTGATAACTGGCTAATGGCTTTAGGCAACGTGCAGATAAACTGGGTGTTAATATCAGTGAGATCACCACGGATAAAACAACAATAAACACCAAGGTTAATGAGAACTCTCTAAATAGGCGTTCTATCACCCCGCCCATAAATAGGATAGAAATGAAGATCACCACCAAAGCCAAATTCATGGCAATTAAGGTTGTGCCAACTTCCTGATTGCCTTTTAATGCCGCCTGAACAGGTTGCTCACCTTGTTCAATATGACGTTCGATATTTTCAAGTACAACAATGGCATCATCAACAACAAGTCCGATGGCAACAATTACTGCCATAATGGACAAATTATTCAGTGAGAATCCTGCCAAATACACCAGACTGCTTGCACCGATTAATACCACAACTAAGGCAACAGCAGGCACCAAGGCGCTTTGTACTCGCCCCAGCATCAACGCCACAACAATCACCACCAAGAGGATTGAAAGCAATAAGGTATCTCGTGCTTCGTCCAAACCTGCCCGAATAATTTTCGAACCATCCATCACGGTTGTAAGCTGAGCATCCTCAGGAATCATCAGCTGTAATTCAGGCAGTTTTTCTTTAATTTTCTCAATGGTTGCAACCGTATTGGCATTCGGTTGCCGGCTGATTTTAATAATGACCGCAGGTTGACCATTATGAAAGCCACTGACATAGCGGTTTTCTACTGAATCTTGAACCTCTGCAGCATCTTTTAAACGTACAATCGTTTGCGCATTTTTATAAACAGGGAGATTGGCAAAATCCTCAGCTGTTTTTAAATTGCTCGAAAGCGCTACTTGCCAGCGTAATTGATCATTTTCAACCACACCGAGTGCTTGAGTGCGGTTGCTTTTTACAATCGCTTCACGCACTTGCTCTAACGTCACACCCTGCGAAATCAGTGCATTGGGATTTAAAATAATCCGCACCGCAGGCATGGAAGCACCATCAATCGAAACCTCGCCGACACCACTGACCTGAGCCAAATTGGGCTGCAGCAAATCACTGGCAATTTCATACAATTTACCTGCAGATAAATGCTGTGAACTCAATGCCAAGTAAAAAATAGGGCTTTGGCTTGGATTGACTTTAAAATATTCAGGAGGGCTTGGCATGCCTGAAGGCAACTGCGACATGGCAGCGTTGATGGCTGCCTGTACTTCTCTGGCCGCCTCATTAATGTCCGTTGCCAAATCAAAATTCAAAACCACTTGCGCTGAACTTTGGCTGCTTGACGAGTTAATGGCTTTCACCCCAGAAACGCCCATCATGGCACGTTCCAATGGCGTTGCTACTGTGGCAGACATACTCTCAGGGCTTGCACCCGGTAAATTTGCCCGTACCACAATGGTGGGAATATCCGCTTGAGGCAAGGCTGCAACGGGTAAACGTAAATAAGCCAAAATCCCCAATAAAACAATGGCAATGGCAATTAAAACACTTGCTACTGGCCGATGAATAAAAGCTGAGAGTAATTTCAAGACTCTCTCCCCGCATCATTTGCAACGGCTGTATCTACACCCAATCGGTTTGTATCTGATTGGCTAAATGATTGCTGCAAGCGGTCAAAAAACAGATAAACCACTGGTGTAGTAAAGAGGGTCAAAATCTGACTTAGCAATAATCCACCGACCATTACAATCCCGAGCGGTTGTCTCAGTTCTGCCCCTGCACCCGATGCCAACATCAAGGGAATTGCTCCCACCAATGCCGCTAAAGTGGTCATTAAAATAGGACGGAAACGCATTAACGCCGCTTGATAAATGGCTTGTTGCGGCGATAGACCTTCATTGCGCTGAGCAGCCAATGCAAAGTCCACCATCATGATGCCGTTTTTCTTCACCAAACCAATCAGCAAGATAATGCCAATCAAAGCAATCATGTCTAATGGCCGATTGACCATAAACAAGGCAAGCAAAGCGCCAATGGCCGCAGAAGGTAATGTAGAAAGAATGGTAATTGGGTGAATAAAGCTTTCGTACAAGATTCCCAACACGATGTACATGGTGACAATGGCTGCAATCACTAACCAGAATGTATGTTGTTTCGAATTTTCATATGCTGCTGCAGCACCTTGCAACTTCACTTTGACATCAATCGGTAAATTGAGTTGCTGTTCCACTTGATGGATCACCTTAATTGCATCACCCAATGCTACGCCCTGTGCCAAATTAAATGACACGCCATTGGCGGGGAATTGTGACTGTTGCTGCAAGAGGATCGGGACACGCTTTTGTACAATGGTTGCCACGGAACTGAGTAGAATCGGTTCGCCGTTACTGTTATGAATATAAGTTTGGGCCAGAGCATCAAAGTCTTGTGTTGACTCAGGTGCAAGTTCTAACACGATGCGGTATTGATTCGACTGCGTGTATAAAGTGGCAATTTGCCGCTGAGCAAATAAATTTTGCAAAGCCAAACTGATATCTTCAATACTTAAATCTAAACGTGCCGCTGCATCGCGATTGACATCAATAAATGCCTGCAAGCCCAATCCGCCGCCATCACTGGTGACATCGGCAAATTCAGCTTTTTTGCGTAAAGCATCTACCAAAACAGGTGTCCATTGCTCTAAATCTGCACTGCGCGTTGCAGTAAGGCTCAGTTGATATTGTGTTCGGCTGATTTTGTCTTCAATACTCAACTCTTGCACAGGCTGCATCCAGCCTTGAATGCCTTTGACCTGATCAAACTCCTCTCGTAAACGAGTCATCACTTGCGATGCACTATCACGTTCAGCATACGGTTTAAGGTTAATAAGAATTCGGCCATTGCTGAGTTTTGGATTATTGGCATCAATGCCAATGAATGAAGACAAGCTTTCAACCGCGGGGTCTTTTAAAATTTGCTGCGCCAAGGCTTGCTGACGCTCACTCATGGCTTGGAACGAAATATCATCAGGCGCTTCTGTCACCACTTGAATCACACCACTGTCTTGTACTGGAAAAAAGCCTTTAGGAATCATCCAATACATGACACCAGCCAAAATGACCGTACTCAACATCACCGCCAAAGTAAAAGTTTGATGTTTAAATACCCATTCTAAGCCTTTGCCATATTGCTGAATGACCCAATCCAAGCTCCATCGGCGACGTGATGGCGCATGCTGCGTATTTTTAAGCAAATACGCACACATCATCGGCGTCAGGGTGAGTGAAACAACGAGGGATAATGCTATGGCTGCTGCTAAAGTCACCGCAAATTCATGGAATAACCGCCCGACAACATCGCCCATAAACAGCAAAGGAATGAGCACGGCAATTAACGATACAGTGAGTGAAATCAGGGTAAAGCCAATTTCCCGTGAACCTTTTAAGGCTGCTTGCAATAAGCTTTCACCGGATTCTCGATGTCGGGCAATGTTCTCCAGCATCACAATGGCATCATCGACCACAAAGCCTGTGGCAATGGTCAGCGCCATCAGCGTCAAGTTATTAACCGAAAAACCTAAAAAGTGCATCAAAACAAATGTGCCGATAATCGACAGCGGTACAGCAATGCTTGGAATAATCGTGGCAGAGAGATTTCTTAAAAATAAAAACGTCACCATGACCACCAGACACACGGCAAAAACCAGTTCTTTTTGCACATCATGAATCGAACTGCGGATACTTTCAGTTCGATCCGTTAAAATACGAATTTTGACATTCTCAGGAAGATTCTGCTGCAGCTCAGGTAAGGCCTGTTTAATTTGATCGGCAACCTGAATGACATTGGCATTCGGTCGGCGCTGTACATTGACCAAAATCGCGGATTGGCTGTCTGCCCATGCTGCCATATAGCGGTCTTCACTGCCCTCAATAACGGTGGCAACATCTTTGAGGCGAATGGGCGCGCCATTATTCCAGCGGAGAATTAAAGCTTCATAATCTGCAATTGAACGAATTTGATCATTGGCATCCAGCATGGTGGTCCGAAATGGCCCGTCAAAACTGCCTTTCGGCTGATTGGCATTGGCAGAATTAATGGCAGATCGCACATCTTCCGCACTCATTTTATAACTTGCCAGTGCAGCCGGATTCATTTGCACACGGATTGCTGGCCGCTGACCGCCTGCGAGACTCACCATGCCAACACCCGTCAGCTGCGACAACTTTTGCGCAACGCGAGTATCCACCATGTCATACACAGTGGTTAAAGGTAATGTTTCTGAGCTAATCGCTAGGGTGATAACAGGTACATCAGCAGGGTTGACTTTGCGGTAAATCGGCGGTGTGGGTAAATCATTGGGTAATTTACTGCTGGCAGTGCTTAATGAAGACTGAACTTCTTGCTCCACCACGCCCAGTTCAGCACTGAGATCAAACTGCAAGGTAATGACCGATGCCCCCACCGAACTGTTGGATGACATTTGCTTTAAGCCGGCAATTTTCCCCATTTCATGTTCAAGTGGTGCTGTAATGGTTCGCTGTACCGTATCTGGATTTGCCCCCGGCTGAAAGGTATACACCTGAATAATCGGATAATCGACTTGCGGCAAAGCAGAGACTGGAAGCATTCGCCAAGCCAGCAGACCGCTAAACAGCAACGCGAGCATCAGCAGCGTTGTTGCGACTGGACGTACAATAAAGAACCGTGAAATATTCATGATTTATCCAGCAGCAGATTCCGTTACAGGGAGATGCGGTTGATCATCAGCAATAATTTGAACTTCTTTGCCTTCTGAAAGACGATCAATCCCCTCAAGCACCACTTTTTCAGTGCCGTTTAAGCCTGCTAAAACTTCAATCTGACCATTGCTGCTTAAACCTAATTTTAGGCTTCTGATCTCAGCTTTATGGTCTTTATTGATGACGTAAACATAGGTGCCTTTTGCCCCATGCTGAACAGCGTCACTTGGAATACTGACGGCATTTTGAATGGTCTGCGCACTTAAGCGCACATTGACAAATTGATTTGGAAATAAGCTGTCATCACGATTATCAAACACCGCTTTTAACTTTAAAGTGCCTGTACTGATATCAATTTGATTGTCCAAAGCCTGCACATGCCCCACTGCAAGCTGTTTTTGCTCTGCTTTATCCCATGCACTGACTTGTACTTGATGACCAGATTTTAAAGTTTCACGTAATCCTGCTAGATGGCTTTCTGCAACGGCAAACTGCACATAAACAGGATGAACTTGCGTGATGGTCACTAAAGCTGTGCTTTCATTGGCCTGAATCAAGTTGCCTGCATCTTTTTGCTTAAAGCCGGCACGGCCATCAATAGGTGAATAAATTTTGGTATAGGACAATTGCAATTTTGCAGCATCGACCTGCGCACGATTAGATTGCGTTTGCCCTTTCAGCTGATTCACCAAAGCCTGCTGCTGTTCAACTTGCTGTTTAGCAATAGAGTCTTGCTTAAACAGCAATTGATAACGTGCAAGTTCAGTTTCCGCATTGTTTAATTGCGCAAGATTTTGATGTCTAGTTCCTTCAGCTTGCGCCAAAGCCACTGCAAATGGAGCAGGGTCTATCTGAGCCAATAGCTGCCCTTTTTTGACCCATTGCCCTTCTTTGAAATAAACCTGTTGCAGCACGCCAGAAACCTGACTTTGCACATTTACCGTATGCACTGGAACAACCGTACCAATGGCTTTAATTTCAACATCTAAATTGCTGCGCTGTACAGGCACTGCACGTACTGGAACAGGCTTACTCCACTGGCTATACTCTTCTTTCGGTTGATTTGAAGTCTTTTTCCAATATATTCCCCCAATAATCAGCAAAATGAAGATAGAAAATCCAATCACATATTTCAGTTTTCGACCCAATGAATTGCGTTTTTTCGCTACATCTATATTTTGATTACTCATAAAACTCACTCATTTACAGTCGAAAAAATTGCAATCCAATCACAATAAAAAAAGCCATGCTTGATAAATTCAAATTCAACTTTGCTTGATAAGATTGAATAAACACGATTGCGCCAGCAATCAGTGTGATGACGCCAAACCATGCGGTTATCCCGATCGAAACACCCCACGCTAAAATGCTGTGAAATAATGAAAGTGCTAAAAACATCCATCCAAAGACTTTAAGTATTTGGATTTTTTTTAAAGATAACGGCGCTTTCAAAACCAGTTTTGCATTGCGTTCCATGGAAAGATTTAAAGCAAATAAACCGATATAGCTCAAAAATATTGCGGTTAAAATATTGATCGACACTATGCTCATGACAATTCCTCTGACCGCGGAACTTCAATCACATCATCTGCCGGAGAAACACGTGGTTTTTTGTTTTTTTTAACAACAGGTTTTAAAATAGAATCCCGCTTGCACCACACACGGTAACTTGCCCATGCAAACATGATTCCAAGGAAAATAAATCCCAGATCAATACTGGCTAATGCAAAGTCTTGGTGTGAAAGTGATACGCCTAAGTGGCGATCTGTCGTAACAAAGTTGAGGATAGGCAACAATAAATAAGCCAAAGCAGCAAAAGCCAATATCTCAATCCAAGCACGGACAATCGGCCTGCTTAATGCATAGAGGAAGCTGAATAATAAGGTGATATATAAACAATGCACTTCCCAATTGGCACGGTTAGCGAAATCGGCAGGAATCAGTCGATTTGCCCAGAAATACACAGCTATTGCCAATGGTAAACCTGCAATCATGGCAATATTTAGGCGCTCAACCAAGGCATGACCAAAACTCATTCGCTTTGACTTTAATTGTTTTGGCCGGCGTTTAACGGTCCACAGCACCAAGCCAGTTGCAATCATGGCTGTGCCTAAAAGCCCTGTCAGCACATATAAGATACGTGCAAATGACGATGCAAATAAGCCTTCATGCAGCCCTAATACAGTTGTACCAAAGACCATCGGCGCCTTATCTTCATTGGACTTTTCCTGAACAATCTTTTGACCTGTATATAAATCAAAACTTAAAGATGTGCGTTTTCTTGCAATCGTATCGCTGCCAGTTTGGTAAAATTCAATTTTTGCAGGAGTTTTACCTTGATCAGGATAAAAATTTACCTGACTGATTTTTTGTGATCCGCCCCATTCACTTTGAACTTTTACAAGTAAAGGCTGAATAGGAACGAATTTCTGCTGGATTTCACCCATGGCTGGCGGAACAGCAGAATCATCCTTATTAAAACGAGAGTTCGTTGGGTAAAGTTCAGCATAATAGCGTTCTGTATTTTTCTCTCCCGAACCATAAACCATTGGAACACCCAAAGGCATATAAGCATTGGCAAAGAAAATTAAACCGCTATACGTGATCATGATATAAAACGGCAAAGCAATCACACTAATCACATTGTGTGCATCTAACCAGGACCGCTGGCCTTTGGCGGGTCTAAACGTAAAGAAATCTTTAAATATTTTTTTATGGGTGATGATGCCCGAAATGATGGCAACAAACATGAACATGGTGCAAATGCCCACGATCCGAATGCCCCAATCATAAGGAATATAATGCAGCGCATAATGCATACGATAAAGCGTAAAACCGCCACCCGTTTCACGAGGCTGAATTTGCTCAGAAACAGGTTGCCCTGATGAAACATCAAGCACTTCTTTATTATATTTACCCCGTTTCCCTTCTTCTTTGGGTGGCAAAGTCCAATTGACAGCGAAGTCATCTGCACCACGCTGATTGGTTAGCAGATTCACTCCCCAGCGTTCGGCTTTTTGCGCGTCAGGATTATTTTTTAAATAATGATAAGCTTTATCCAGCTGCTCATTTTCAGGAACAATAACATTGGACTGCAATGCTTTTTCAGGCTGCATCCATCGTGTCAGTTCAATTTGCACATAGCCTGCTGTACCTGTTAAAAAGACAAAAAATAAGATCCAGCCAACGACCAAACCTGTCCATGTATGCAGCCAAGCCATGCTTTGGCGGAAGCCCTCTTTCATATGCTTCCCCAAATTTTTAGTGCGCTGACGATACACCCAAGGCTAAATAACAGACCGATGGATAAGCAAACCGTTTTTAAAGTGCTTTTTATACTGAATACAGTCAAGATGAACACTAACCAAACAATGAAGCTAATCAAAAAACCGGTATATGTAGCGATTGCAAGCTGATTTGGAAAGAGCAACCCAACCATAGCAACCGTTAAATTTGCTGCAGCAAAACCGCCTAATGAAGCAAGCAGAATACGTATAAAAACAATAAATCGATGGTGATTTTGAGTGTTGAACTGAAAAGAAAGGGATTTCATGACTAGACCACTAACATTGCAAGCGTAATACAGCGATTACGCATCGTTATCTACTTAGACGGATGAGATGAATAAACAGCTCAAAAAAGATGTTACTTTGTGTAAATAATAATATTGCATTTAATAATGATTATCATTAAGATTCAACGAATATTTTTATTGAAATCTATTTCTTTCTAGAATTTGGATTTGATTGATTCTGTTTTAAGGCTATTTGATGAATTTAAATGTACATAAGCAGTTATGGTTCAGCCATGTTTATCAAACACACCAAACAACGTTGCTCTCCTGGTTTAAGCACAAACTTCAGCATCATCATCAATCTGAAGACTTAAGCCAGGAAGTCTTTTATCGCGCCCTGAAAAGCCATTATCAACATGAAAATATTAAGGAACCCAAAGCATGGCTACTTGGCATTGCCAAACATGTCATTATTGACCATTGGCGTCATCAACAAGTGGAACGCTTATATTTAGAGGCACTGGCCCAATTACCTGCTGAGTTTTATCCATCTGTTGAACATGAAATCTGCATTCGTGAAACATTATTTCAAGTCCATAAAGTCTTGGAAAAATTACCCGCGCGTGCAGCACAAGTTTTTTTATTATCTCAACTCGATGGCTTAACCTATAAAGGCATTTGTGCGCAGCTGAATATTTCTGAAGCCACCGTAAAACGGGACATGAAACTCGCTTTTCTTGCCTGTATCAGCCTTCAACAACAGTAATTTATCATTCACATATGACAACTCCAGAAAAACTGTCCAAACACGTTTTAGATGAAGCAACTGATTGGCTGGTGATTTTGCACTCTGGAGAAGTTAGTGATGAACAGTATCAGCAATTTGAACAATGGAAAAATCAAAAATCGGAAAATACACTGGCCATTGAGCAGGTCCAAAAAATCATCTCCGGACTCAATGAACTGCCGGCAAATTTAAGCCATCAATCTTTTGCCCGTTCAAAGAATGAATTTCATCAGACATTAAAAAACAATACTTTATTGAGCTTAATTGGCCTGTTCACACTCACCTTTTTTTTATATCAGTTGCCTTGGTCAAAATGGCAAGCTGACTATCACACCGATATTGGTGAAATTAGGAATATTCCTTTGGAAGACGGCTCTCAACTTGTCCTTGCCAGCAATAGCTATATCAATGTCGAATACACAAAGCAATCACGGAAAATTAAACTGATTGCCGGTGAAATTTATATAAAAACTGCTAAAGACCCTTATAAACGCCCTTTCTTTGTGAGTACTTCAAATGGTGACTTGGAAGCCTTAGGCACCCAATTTACTGTACGGCAAGAAAAGAAAAAAACTAAATTAAATGTTTATGAACATGCTGTAGCCATTCATTCCGCTGGGCCTGCAAAAGAAAAAATAATCAAACAAGGATTTCGCGCTGTTTTTAATGCTCAACAGATATCTAACGCGATCCCTTTAAAAAATGATCAGCCATATTGGACTCAACATTTATTAGTCGTTGAAAACTGGCCTCTCAAAAAGGTTTTACACGAATTATACCGTTACCAGCAAGGCACCTATTTTATAGACCCCAGTATTGAAAATATTCAAATTTCGGGCGTGTTTTCTTTGGTGCACATTGATCAAAGCCTTGAGGCTATCGCTCATGCAAACAGTCTTAATTTAGAGTTTTATAGCCCATATATACTTCATATTAAAAAGTCATAATTCGAGTTTTTAATTGCTCTTCAGCGAATGGTGATAAGCCTCTGCAATAATAATATTCTGCAGATATTCGAGCGGGCCAAAATAACTTGCACTAAAAATATGAGCTCTTTTTCTTTTTTATTCGACTTATAGGTAAACATACTTTCAGATGCAAATTTTATGTCAAAATTTCAGGTCAAAACCACATTAGCTATTGCGATTCGAGCAGTTTTATTAGGAGCTCCGGCACTTACAGTTGGACTACTCTCAACCAATGGCTATGCCGCTGCCGCACAGAGTATCACCGTAAAAAAAAGCACACTCGATCAAGCGTTAAAACAGCTTGCTATTCAAACAGGAATAACGATTAGCTATGATGCTCAAGCATTTTCAAAAATAAACAGTCAGGGCTTACAGGGGCAATATTCTCCTGAACAAGCTTTAAGAATTTTATTACAGCCAGCGAATTTAGAAGCCATTAAACTTGAAAACGGCGGCTTCAGCATTAAACCTCTTCATACAGCAGCCAGTGAAACTCAGCATCCCCAACTCAGCACAACTCAAGCAAGCGCAACATCTCAAGATACGAATGCTTCCGCCCATGAAATAACGCAATTACCCGCAATTATAGTCACTGCAAATGAGGAAAGCCCCTTAACGACGGAAGGAACCAATTCATATACAACTAAGGCAACAGCAGCCTCTACAGGTTTAGCCCTGTCATTAAAAGAAACGCCACAATTAGTCAGTGTGGTCACACGACAGCAAATGGAAGATCAAAATCTTACTCAGCTTATGGATGTCGCCAATCAAGCCGCAGGATTAACCATTAAACAAGGGGGCAATATCGGCTCAGACAATTCTCCAATTTATGCACGCGGTCAAACTGTAGACAGTTACTTACTAGATGGCATAAAACTACTCAACTCATATTCAAGTATTTTTCAAAGCCAAGACACAGCTCTTTTTGATCGCGTTGAAATTGTTCGTGGAGCAAATGGATTAATGACCGGCGCAGGCACAGCCAGTGCCAGTATCAATATGGTACGAAAGAAGCCATTAGAAGATTTTAAAGCTTCTGTCAGTGCAAGTGCTGGTTCATGGGATACTTACCGCACCGATCTTGATATATCCACCCCACTCAATAAAGAAGGCACAATCCGTGGACGTACAGTCTTTGCATATCAGACAGGCGATTCATATATAGACCGTTACAGCGAGGAACGCAAAGTCGCTTACGGGGTTGTTGAAGCCGATTTAAATGATAATACCAAAGCCAGCCTTGGTGTTAGCTATCAACAAATTGATATAGATGGCATTGCCCGCAGCGGTTTACCAACGTATTACACAGATGGAACACCTATCGATTGGTCACGGTCTGATTCAGCCGCGGCAAATTGGTCAACATCCGACCGATCTACAACTGGCTATTTTGCTGATATTGAACATCAGCTTAATGACCGCTGGAAAATAAAGGGCGTTGCATCCCGCACCATTACCTCTTCTGATGAAATTGTCGGCTATGTATTTTCCGGTTCAGGAATAAATAAAGCAACTGGCGCTGGCAGCGTGCTTTATGGAACACGCTGGGACTATAAACCCACCCAAGATTTATTTAATTTAACACTGAATGGCTCATTTGATTTATTTAATCAAACGCATGACGTTGTGGTTGGAACAACGTATGCCAAAAGCAAAAATAAGCGCCCTAACTCAACTGGTTGGGATACCATTCCAATAGATAATATTTTTGCTTGGGATGGCTATACGCCAGCTAAACCGGATTTAAAAACCAATGGCTGGTATAGTACCGATGAAAAAAGCCTCTCCGCATTTACTGCTGCCCGCTTAAAACTGAGTGACCCGCTCGCCATGATTATCGGTGCCCGGTTTGATGATTGGGAACGAATTTCAAAAACCAATCCGGAAACCGGCGGCACTGCGACAAATAAAAAACAAGAAGAAAAAGAAATCATTCCTTATATTGGATTAACATACGATTTCACTCCAAATTGGACAGCCTACACCAGCTATACAACTATTTTCTCTCCACAAGATAAATATGATCTTAGCGGGAATTTTATCGATCCATTGATTGGCAATAGTACTGAAATTGGTATTAAAGGTGAATTTTTTGATAATCAGTTAAACATCGGTGCAGCCATCTATCAAACCAAAGAAGATAATAAAGCTATTTTAATTACTGGCGCACCGCAAATTACGCTGCCTAATGGACAAAAAGTATCTCCATATCGTGCTGAATCAGGTACAAAAAGCCGTGGGATTGAGTTAGAAGCTACAGGGAAAATTACTGATTTATGGCAGCTTTCAGCAAGCTTTACACGCAATCTTTCCCAAGACAGCAAAGGTGACAGCCTAAATAGTGATGTGCCTAACAATACAGCTAAATTATTTACGACATATACATTGCCTCAGTTAGATGAAGCGCTCACCATAGGTGCAGGAATCCGTTGGCAAAGTGATATTTACACATATGTCACGCGTACTAATTCATTTAAATCAGAACAAGGGAGCTATGGCATAGTTGATTTAATGGCGCGCTATAAAATCAATGAAAATCTCACAGCAAATTTAAATGTAAATAATCTATTGAATGAGAAATATCATTTATCGACTTTAAATAGTTACTATGGAGCACCAGCTAACTTTCAAGTAGGTGTAAAGTATAATTGGTAATCTTTAAATTTTGGTAATATTAAAGGCTTATTCATTGCACAACATTTGCCAATGAATAAGCCTGCCCAATGCTGCACGTGCATGAATCTCGTTCACTGGATGAAGAAAGCTCCTTGAAGTGGCTTTGCTGCACAAACATTCAAAAACTGATCTCCCCCCAAATTCTTCAAATTTAAGTGCCTATTTGGGTATGAGCTCAACCTCATTCTGTAAATTTGTTTAAGATGGCTATTCTCGCATGCATCTCATTGACTTGGCTTTGAAAGTTTCTAGCCGTTAATTTATCGCCTAATAATTTGATGCAATGCATCTGGGTTTCTACTAAGCTGCGTCGATGATACCCGGACCATTTTTTCCAAATCGTTCTTCTTCGCCGTTTGATTGTTTGCAGTAATTCATTTCGCTCTATACATCTCAGCTTTTTTATCTTGCCAAGGCTTGGCATTTTTTCTTGGCAGTATCACCGCATGTGCTTGTCGATCTGAAATCAGCTGTCTACAGTCTTTTGCATCATAAGCGCCATCTGCATAGACTGGTGGAGTTTGATCAAGTAAAGCCCTAGTACTTGCGAATTACTGACATTATTTTCAGTAAGCTGAACGGCCCGTATTTGCATGGTTTTAACATCTATGCCGATATGAAGTTTACGCCATTGGCGACGGTATTCAGGCTGATGTTTCTTATACTTCCATTCGCTTTCACCTAAAAACTTAAGACCAGCAGAGTCTACAAGCAGATGTAGGCCATCATTGCTTTTCGGATAAACAATCTCAATATCGATATGCTTTTGCCTTCTGCCGAGGGTGGAGTACGAATATCACTGATATTCGGAGCTGTCCAATCTAATCTACACAGCTGAATTAGGCTTTGAACAAAGTATGTGACCATGCCTAAAGTGAGTCGAAATAGAGATTTGATCACGAGACAGCATTGAATCAATGTATCGAAATACCTTTGATTTCGACCCTGCTTACCTTGTGCCCGAGCACACCATTGAGTTTTGGGAGCATACTAAATTGAGATATCTCCCCCGATTAATTAAAGCTCAATTATACGAAGACCAATTGGTTGTACGATAAATTTTAGGTGCAGGCTCATTCATGGTTAAATTATATGGTTGAATAGGCCTTTAGTAGCGGGTTTGTGCAACCAAGCCAATCAGAAATAAGTTAAGAACTTATTTCGAATGCAATTTACAAAAAATCTGAGCTCACAGTTGTCTATTTTTTATTATGTCTGTCAGTTTATTTTCAGCTATTCTTATTAGAAGCTCATTAAATTTCCCACAATCTTTATCCAAAGAAGTCTATTTCGATCCAAAATTTTATGTGGGACAAAAGCATAGATAAGAAAAAAGCCCTTGTAAATACAAGGGCTTTTGAATTTGGCGGAAGCGGTGAGATTCGAACTCACGGAGGGGGTAAACCCTCGTCGGTTTTCAAGACCGGTGCATTAAACCGCTCTGCCACGCTTCCATGGGCGTCATAATACGGCTCTTTTCCGATGATGACAAGTAATAAATGAAACTAAGCCATTCAAATGCATATTGTTTAACCAAAAAAATTATAATTGGGCTGCTAATTCAGCGCCGTCGCGAATAGCGCGCTTAGCATCCAATTCTGCAGCCAATTTTGCACCGCCAATGATATGGTAATTTGCTAAGGTCTTTTCCGGCGCTGCAGGCATTAACTCTTTAACTGATTCTTGGCCTGCACATACCACTACGGTATCCACACGCAGCAATTGATCATGCCCGCCCAGTTCAATCCATAAACCTTCATCCGTCACAGCTTTATATTGTACGCCGCGAAGCATACGCACTTGATGCTTTTTCAACTGCGCACGGTGTACCCAGCCTGAAGTTTTGCCCAGCCCCGCCCCAAGGGCTGAAGTTTTACGCTGCAATAAATATATCTCACGAATAGGCGGATGAACTTCGGCTGCTGTCGTGCCGCCTTCCGAGACATAGTTCGGGTTTGGATCGACCCCCCATTCACGCTGCCAATCTGCAAGCGGCTGCGGCTGAGGTTGATGCTCAGGTTTCAATAAATACTCAGACACATCAAAGCCAATGCCCCCTGCACCAATCACAGCCACCTTTTGTCCAACGGGCGCACCGCGCAATACTTCTGCATAAGACAAGACTTGCGGTAAGTCACTGCCGTCAATACGCAGTGCACGCGGAACCACACCCGTCGCGACAATCACCTCTTCAAAACCTTCTCGCTCCAGCTGTTCGCGGTTGGCTTTCGTATTTAAACGAAGCTCTACCCCAGTTTTTTCAAGCTGCACTTTGAAATAGCGGATGGTTTCATGAAACTCTTCTTTGCCCGGCACAACTTTTGCCAAATTGAACTGGCCGCCAACTTCATGAGCGGCTTCAAATAAAGTAACTTGATGACCGCGGCTGGCCGCTACCGTAGCTGCGGAAAGGCCTGCAACTCCACCGCCTATGACCGCAATACGTTTAGGCTTCGATGTTTTCAGATAAACCAATTCCGTTTCAAATGCCGCCTGCGGATTGACTAAGCAGGTGGCGCGCTGGTTTTTAAAAGTATGAT
This sequence comes from Acinetobacter bouvetii DSM 14964 = CIP 107468, assembly GCF_000368865.1. Lineage (GTDB taxonomy): Bacteria > Pseudomonadota > Gammaproteobacteria > Pseudomonadales > Moraxellaceae > Acinetobacter > Acinetobacter bouvetii. The sequence goes on along the minus strand of NZ_KB849726.1, from coordinate 414,531 downwards.
CCAAACAAGCTTGGTTGCAGGCGATACAGGTATTGATTTCATCAACACGATTGGTTGCTGTTTTATTCACCCAAAATGGATCGGCCAAGAGCGGACGCGCCATTTGCACCATATCCGCCTTGCCCGCAGCCAAAATTTCTTCGGCAGTTTCCGGCATATTAATGCGGTTAGAGGCAATCACCGGAATAGCCACATGCTTTTTCACTTCTGCCGTATAATCCGCAAATGCTGCTCGCGGCACAGACGTCACAATGGTGGGGATACGCGCTTCATGCCAGCCAATGCCTGTATTCAATAAAGTTATACCCGCCTGCTCTAAAGCTTTGGCAACCGTAATCACTTCATCCATGGTGTTGCCGTCATGCACCAAATCCAGCATCGACAGGCGGAAACAGATAATAAATTTCTCACCTGCTTTAGCGCGGATGGCTTTGACTATTTCCACTGCAAAACGCATCCGGTTTTCAATCGGCCCGCCCCAGCGGTCTGTACGCTGGTTTACATGGCGGCTCAAAAACTGATTCAGCAAATAGCCTTCTGAGCCCATGATTTCCACACCGTCATAGCCCGCTTTTTGAGCTAAGCTTGCGCAGCGTACATAGTCGTCTATCGTGTCTAAAATCTGTTTATCACTCAATTGCCGCGGCTTAAATGGCGAAATAGGCGATTTAATTGGGCTGGAAGACACCACAAAAGGCTGATAGCCATAACGGCCTGCATGCAGAATCTGCATTAAAATTTTCGCGCCATGCTTATGTACGGCATGAGTCACCAAGCGGTGCGGCGCAATATCACCCAAAGTATTCATCGTACCGCCCGCAGGCAGCAGCCAGCCTTGGCGGTTTGGCGAAATGCCGCCCGTAATAATGAGGCCTACGCCGCCTTTTGCGCGTTCGCCAAAATAAGCTGCCAATTTTGGATAATTATAAAAACGGTCTTCTAAGCCAGTGTGCATAGAACCCATGACTACACGGTTTTTAATGGTCGTAAAGCCTAAATGCAGCGGCTTTAAAATATTTGCATAGCTAGTTGTCATCATGAATCCTTGTATTTGGCTTTGCAACTTGTTGCATACTACTTTAGCGGGTTTTATAAATTTTGGGATGACAATTTAAAAAATATTCTGCGCGTCTTCGGTCAATGCTATACGCAATAGAATGTCAAATCGATGACATGGAACATTTAAACAAAAAGCCCATCATTAAAATGATGGGCTTTTTATCAAACAAGCTTCAAGAGGCGCAGCTACGCTGCAGGCTGTTATTTCCAATGTTTCAGCTTGCTGGTTTGTCCAATCCCGACATTAAAGCTATTGGTCGGATCCAGCTTTTGATAATGATTTTTCAGCGCAGGTTTCGCCACATACAAATGCCCGACATTATGCTCCGCAGGATATTCAGCGCCACGGTCATCGAGTAAATGCCACATTTCATGTTCCATCGCCAAAGGGTCTACGCCTTTTTTGACAATATAATCCTGATGGAACACATGGCACAGGAAATGCCCGTAATACAATTTATGGATAATTTGCTCATCCATGGCTTTCGGTAAAGTTTCCACCCATTCACGGTCATTACGGCGCAGCGCAATATCCAGTGCCACAATGTCTTCCACTTCCGAACGGTGTGTATCACGATAACGGATTGCAGCGCCTGCCACCGCAAAACGGTGCAGAAATGCTTTACGCCCTTCCTCATCGCTGCATTTGAAAAAATTTCCTGAATTTCGATTGCTGAAATAATCTTTTAAATAACGTTCAACCTGATCCACATCCTGATTTTCAATACGAATCACCAAATGATGCTCATACAAATTACGGAATTCATTCATGCGTTTCGGCAAATGATTCGGCAAAAATTTAGTCACCAGCTGCAAGACTTTATCCGACAAACCGCGTAAATGAAGTTTTTCCAAATAGCCATCGACTTTATCTTTCATGGCAAATGCAGCAGGCACTTTTGCCGTACCGAATTTCTCAATAAACATAAAGGTATCTTTGCCGTATTCTGCACCAATGTCATAAGCGATACGATGAATATACTCGCCTGCAATCGGCAAGCGCGGCAAATCTTTCAGCAAAAAGCGGCGGATTTCCGTCAAATCATCATGTAAATTGGTTCCCACATAAAACACCTGACTTGGAATCTTTTCAAAGGTATCCAAACGCACTGCAAAGACACAGACTTTGCCTGCAGATCCCGACGCTTCAAATAAGCGGCTTGGATCAGCATTGAAACGTGCAGGCGTATTTTCATCAACTTGCTTTACGTCATGTGAATAGCGCTGATCAGAGGCACAGCAGCTTGAATTATTCACAATGTCATTAATTTGATAGTTTTTATTTTCCAGCGCTGTGAGGATTTCTTCAGGCGTATTGCCCAGATTGACCCCTAAATGATTGACCAGCTCCAATTCGCCTGATGAATTGACTTGCGCATACAGTGCAAGCTCGGTATAGGCAGGACCGCGGCGCACCAATGCCCCGCCTGAGTTATTGCACACGCCGCCCAAAACCGATGCGCCAATACAGGATGAACCAATCACCGAATGCGGTTCACGATTGAATTGCGCCAAATCTTTTTCAAGCTTGTCTAATGTCGCACCCGGCAAGCAAATCACTTGCTTGCCTTCATTAATCACTTGTATGCCAGCCAATCGACGGGTGCTCATCAAAATCACAGGACGGTCATAATCATCGCCAAATGGTGTTGAACCCCCTGTTAGGCCCGTATTGGCTGCCTGCATAATCACGATGCAATCTGCATCCACCGCGGTTTTCAGCACTTGCCATTGTTCAAGCAAAGTTCCCGGCACAACCACGGCCAAGACATGACCTGAACCGTAACGGCGACCTTGACGATACAGGCGTGTGTCATTGTCATCCGTCAAAACGTGCTGTTTGCCGACGATGTTGATGAGGTTTTGAATGGTTTGATGTGGAGATTGTTGGGTGGTCATGGTCGTATGTCTTCTATTTTTTTCAATACCTGAATTGGATAGTTCCCTCTCCTGAGCGTGTTTTAAAGCACTGCTTTAAAACTCAGCGCAAGTGAGGGTTAGGGAGAGGTGCTTTTCAATTAAATGAAGGAATAAACTCCTCCCCTCATCCCAGCCTTCTCCCAAAGGGAGAAGGAGTATTACTATTTAAATCAAATAACATTTCCCACTTTTACAAAAGGGAGGGATTCACTATCAAAAGTAATTATTCAGCCAACTCTTTCTCTAACTTCACCAAACAATCAGACGTAATATCCGCAATGGTTTTCGCACCCGTCAATGTCATCGCCACACGCATTTCTTTATCAATCAAATCCAGCAGATTCGAAACGCCTTCACCGCCTGCAGCACCCAAAGCATAGACAAATGCGCGACCGAGCATACAGGTATCCGCACCCAATGCCAGCATGCGCACGACATCCAAACCATTGCGAATACCAGAGTCCGCAAGAATTTTAATATCGCCTTTCACAGCATCTGCAATTGGCGGCAAAGCGCGTGCAGAAGACAATACGCCATCCAGCTGACGGCCGCCATGGTTCGAAACCACAATGCCATCTGCACCGAAACGTACTGCATCTTTGGCATCTTCAGGATCAAGAATCCCTTTAATCACCATTGGGCCATCCCAGAACTCACGGATCCACTCAAGGTCTTTCCATGAAATCGATGGGTCAAAGTTATTGCCCAGCCAGCCGATATAGTCTTCAAGACCCGTTGGCTTGCCCAAGTATTTAGAAATATTACCCAAGTCATGCGGACGCCCCATCATGCCGACATTCCATGCCCAATGCGGATGGAAGCACGACTGCATATAACGGCGCATGGCCGCATTTGGACCACTCATGCCTGAGTGAGCATCACGGTAACGCGCGCCCGGTACAGGCATATCCACGGTGAAGACTAAGGTTGAACAGCCTGCAGCTTTGGCGCGTTCCAAAGCATTTTTCATAAAGCCGCGGTCACGCAACACATACAGCTGGAACCACATCGGACGGTTGATTGCAGGCGCAACTTCTTCAATTGGACAGACCGAAACAGTCGATAACGTAAAAGGAATGCCCTTCTTATCTGCTGCAACGGCGGCTTGCACTTCACCGCGGCGCGCATACATGCCTGTTAAACCCACAGGTGACAATGCCACAGGCATCGACAAGGTTTCATCAAACAGTTTGGTTTCTAAACTGAGCTGAGACATATCATTTAAAACACGCTGTCTTAACGCAATTTTTGATAAATCTTCTACATTGCGTTTTAAGGTGTATTCCGAATACGCTCCACCATCGATGTAATGGAATAAAAATGGCGGTAAACGACGTCGCGCGGCTTCACGGTAGTCATTTGCAGAAGAAATAATCATGTTTTATATCCTGTTCAATCGGCTTGCACGCTGACGACGGGCTTCTTCCTCATCAATCATCCGTACCTGCTGTACTACAAATTCGATATGTCCACAGACTGCAGCGCGTGCAGCCTCGGGATCACGACGTTCAATTGCATCCATCACCTGTAGGTGCTGATCACGCAACTGATCATAACGGCGGGCTTCGGTATAGACTTTACGACGCCCTAAAACGACATTAAATTGCAGCAAATCAAACAAGCTGCGCATCATCTGAATCAACACCAGATTATGAGACGCTTCTGCGATGGCCAGATGAAACTCTGCATCAGCCATCGAGGCTTGATCATCATCGCCCAAAACTTGAAAATGGCTAATCTGATCATAACAATAGCGGATTTTTTCAAGGTCTTGAGGCGTTGCCCGCTGTGCCGCATACCACGCTGTTCCACCTTCCAGAATCATCCGCGCTTCCTGCACATCAAAACGATAGGCAGGATCTTCATCGATCAGATTACTTAAAGGTTCGACAATTTGATTTTGCGACCAGTTTGCAGGCAATTGCTGCAAATAAGTCCCCGCCCCAACTTTGCTGACCAGCATGCCCGTACTGGTCAGTTGCGAAATGGCCTCTCTCAAAGAGGAACGGGATACACCGAGCTGCTCACACAGCTTACGTTCGGCAGGCAGACGGTCTCCGACTTGCATACTGTTTTTTTCAATCAGCATGCGCAGGTTTTGTACCACTTTGTCGGAGACTTTCATCTGCTTTCCTCAGTTTTGCATCAGGTCTGTGCAACCGCATGAGGATTCATGATTTGAAAAATCAAGGAATCATCCATGGGAACACATAGGCTTGTAATGTGATGATGATACCAATCATCACGGTAAATGAAATACTGTGTTTTACCGTAAAACGGAATAAATCAGACTCTTTACCCACTAAACCTACTGCTGCGCAGGCAATTGCAATTGACTGAGGAGAAATCATTTTTCCTGTGACACCGCCACTGGTATTGGCAGCTACAAGCAACACTTCAGGTACGCCAATTTGCTGTGCCGTGGTTGCCTGCAATGCACCAAACAACGCATTTGCAGAAGTATCTGAACCCGTCAAGAACACCCCTAGCCATCCCAAGAATGGAGAGAAGAATGTAAATGCCTGACCGGTATGCGCAAGCGCCAATGCAAGCGTTGCAGACATCCCTGAATAGTTCGCGATAAATGCAAAAGCCAACACCATGCCAATTGAATAAATTGGAATTTTCAATTCATTGACCGTTTCACCAAAAGTCACCATCGCGTCTTTCGGCTTCATTTTTAAATAAATGATGGTAATGATGGCCGCGAACATAATCGCAGTACCCGTTGCCGAGAACCAGTCAAACTTATAGATCGCATCGTAGTCCTTGATCTCAGGCACCACAGGCGGCATTTTTTGAATCATTTGATGCAAGAATGGCACTTTGATCGAAATCACCATGTCATGCAAAGCGCCATCTTTGGTGAATAAATCCTTAAACGGTTTTACGCTCCAGATCGTCACCATTGCCGTTAAGATGGCAAATGGCGACCATGCTTTGGCAATTTGACCAATGCTGTATTTTTTCGCTTTTTGCGCTGCAAGATTTTCATCAATCGATGCATCTTCGTCAGCAAAACGGAAGATATGTTTTGGCTGCCAGAATTTCAAAAGAATGGTCAATGAAATCAAGGATGCAATTGCCGCAGTAATATCCGGAAGTTCGGGACCGACAAAGTTAGACGTTAAGTATTGCGCCAATGCGAAAGAACCGCCGCCCACAATCACCGCAGGCCAAGTCTCTTTCACGCCGCGCCAGCCGTCCATGATCGCCATGATCCAGAACAGCACGATGATGACCATAAACGGCAATTGGCGGCCGACCATCTGACTGATTTCCATGGTTTCAACACCTGAAACCTGACCCGCCACGATAATAGGAATACCCATCGCGCCAAAGGCAACAGGCGCAGTATTCACAATCAAACATAGACCCGCAGCATAAAGCGGTTTAAAGCCTAAACCGACTAAAAGCGCAGCTGTAATCGCCACAGGCGCGCCAAAGCCCGCCGCGCCTTCAAGGAAAGTACCAAATGCAAAACCAACGAATAGCATTTGCAGACGCTGATCTTCAGTGATGGACAGGATTGAAGAACGAATAATATCGAACTGCCCTGTTTTCACAGACACTTTATACAGAAATACTGCACCGATAATGATCCAGGCAATCGGCCAGAGACCATAAAAGAATCCGTAAATCATTGAAGCGAATGCCATCGGCGCAGGCATTTGATAGCCAAATAAAGCCACCAATAATGCAAGCACGACAGTTATCGTGCCGGCAACGCTTCCCTTCATGCGGAACACAGCAAGCGCTAAAAAGAAAAAGATAATTGGAATGAGCGCGATGGCACTGGAAACCCAGATATTCCCCATCGGATCATAAATCTGTTGCCACTGTTGAAGCATTGTCATCTCCTTGAAATGCTTTCAGGAAAATTAAAAGAGATCTGATCAAACACTTATTTCTCAATAATTGGTAAGACCAATATTCAATTAAATAAAAAATATATCACCACAAGCAAGAATATCGTACTTTTTGTTGAATTAAAGATCAATTATTAATTTAATGATTTAAAATTGGTCATACCAATATTGTTCTTAAAAACGGAATTCTATCTTTGGTTTTAAGGCGGAGGGTACTCAGATCAAATTATTTAAATCTTTAATTTTTAATATTTTTCATTGAACCAGAAAATTTCGGCCCTGCTCACATTATACTTTAGTCTAAAACAAAGATTTGGGAGGCTGTTCTTGTAAACCCGCCGCCTCAATAGATCGCCATTTATACATCAGGCTTGAAGCCATCTAGCTCCCCCGCATATTGAAAATATGAATATTCTATTGATAGCTTATTTTTAAACGCTTTAGCCTCTGACTGAATGAGCACATCCATTCAGATAAAAAGCAGGTTTTTTACTGTTACTTTTCCCATTGCTTTGCTGTTGCTTTCCACAGTGAAAACAGTCCCAGCACTGTTCCAACGGGAAAGCTCAGCAGCATAAGAACAGCCATCACCCGTGACAAAATCAGCCCTTCATTATTCCCCTTTTTAACTTGAATGCAGGCCAAAACATTAAAGCCAAACATCAGCAGCATCAGCACAGTTAATACCGCCAATTCAATCATAGGCATCGTGCTTTGCTGATATTCCAAATACCAGACTATAGCCAATGCGCAAAAAAGCAGCCCTGCATAGATGCCATGCACCAAGCTTAAGGTTTCGTTCTTGCTTTTTGGATGCGGATATAAGGGCGGTAAATTATTCATTGCCATAACAGGTATCCCCCTATGAGATGTGTTTTTCACTGAACATTTTTTCAGCATTCGATTATTTTCCATCCCAATGAATCGAAATAATCAAAAATGTTTTTTTCCAGAACAATACTTCAAAAATTTTATTCATTTTTTGAATCTGCGGAAGTTGCCAATACAAATATATCAGCAACTTATCGCTTTAATATGAACGCATTGCTATTTAATGCCGATTTTCCATCACAGCGTGCCGAATATTCTGTTTTGATGCAAAATTCAATGAACTGAAAATAATGCCGGAACAAATAAAAGCGGCTCCAATGAGAATGTTGATTGTGATCGGTTCATGCCACAGCACATGCCCAAAAAACAAACTCAGTATTGGAATGCACATCACTGAAATTGAAGCGACAAAAGTATCGACCTGGCTCACAATCCAATTCCAGAGCGCAAAAGCAAAACCGGTCCCAATCACCGCAATATAAAACAGAATCGAGTCATTCAGCGGATTGAGCCACACCTTAAAATCGACGGGTTCAAATGCCAAAGCGCCCATTAAAATAATGAAACCGCCAATCAGCATTTGCCAAATCGTCAACTTCATTTTGTCATAGGCTGCAAAATTCTTTTTGACGTAAACCGTCGTCATGGCCCAAAAAAATCCTGACAGAATCAAAAAGCCTTGGCCAATTAAGGCTAAATTCAAATGCATGTGGTGCAGCTGCGGCCATAGAATGGCAGCTAAGCCCAATGTCCCGCACAGCAGTCCAATGATTTTTTGCGTATTTAAGCGCTCTTTCAAAATATAGTGCGCCAAGACGCCAATAAAAATCGGCATGGTAAATACCAGAACTGCGGATAAACCGGAATCTACAAATTGCATGGCAAATATCTGTGTCGCATAGAAACCGATGCAGATCATCAAACTAGAAACAATCAGCTGTTTCCATTCCCCTTGTGCAGGCAGCACAGACTTTTTCAGCAGCAGCTGTACAGCAATCAGCGTCAATGCAGCCAAAATCAAACGCATTGAAATAAACAGAAACGGCGGAAAAATTTGCAGGCTGTGCTTGACCAATCCCCATAAAGATCCCCAGACCAGACAGAGCAAGGCAATGGCACTCACAACTTTAATATTCATTTGCTGCACTCAACAGATGGAAAGTTCCAGCAGTGTAAATAATAAATGACATCATGAATAATGTTATGTTTTAATCTATACATCATTTTTTTTGATGTCTTGGGTGAGTCATTGGTGATCCCTGCCTGGACCGATACTTGAGGATGCAAAATGAATATCGATATGAGTGATATCAAATCATTTGTTACTGTAGCAGAGCTTAAAAGCATTACTGCTGCCGCGCACAAGCTTAATTATTTGCAATCCAATATGACGGCTAAAATCAAAAAAATTGAAAATCACTATGACCGTCAGCTTTTTATTCGCAAGCCTAAAGGTGTAGAACTGACTGAGTCAGGCATCAATCTTTATCAGCAATACAAAAAAATGATGTTCACTTGGGAAGAGACTGAAAATAAAATTTATCAGCAAGAAAAATACTTACGCTTTGGCACCAATACCAGCTTAGGCGGCATGCGTTTTTACCCCTCTTTTAGCCAGCTTTATGAAACTTATCCTGATCTCTCAATCACCATGAAAACAGGAGCGACAGGCTTTATTGAAGATGAAATAGTGCAGGGAAATTTGGATATTGCGTATGTACTGGGGCATCCAAAGCAGAAAAATCTGCAGTACATTCATAAAGCGGATGACCATCTGGTGCTGATTGGGAAAAATGTCATTAACCATGACAACGTTGCCGACTGCATTCATCAGCAAAATGTTCTTTTAGCTTCGGAACAATGCTGCTATTCCACAACCTTGGATCAAATTTGTGTTGATTATCAGATTAAAAAAGGCGAAACGACACATATTTTTGACCATGAAGCGCTGATTCAATTTACTCAGCTTGGCATGGGCATTTCTATGATTGCCAAATCACTGATCGAGAAATTTAACATTCAATATTATATGGAAGTGCCTGAACAATACCGCAATATCGGTTTATATTTGATCGCACGGAATGATCATGTATTTACGCCCATTGAGAAGCAGTTTGTGGGATTGAATGATCAGCTGTGAGGGCGGATTGCTGTATTTGTTTCTTTCGAATAAACAGTGTTCCTGTTGGAAATGCCGCGAGCAATCATAGCGATCAAAAAGCAAATAAATATATATCGTGCTGATTTGAGTTCCATCTGTACTTGCTGTGCGGCATATGCTTGAAGCGCCGTTTGAATTATTCGTACGATAAAATATTCCAAAGCGGCACATGGTTGACTGTCATCAAATGATGCTGAAAAATCCAATATCAATCATATCAGCAATGAATAAGCAGGCCGCTGCATAATGCATTGATAACAGGCCGACATTGAGTTTTTGCGATTGGATGATTGGCCAAGCTGATTTTGGACGATTCCTATTGTTATTGCCTCTTTTTTTATTTTTCCTCTGAGCGCGTATACAGCCGAATTCGCCGGCTTTATATCCTGCATTGAGCTGCCCGCCGCACCTGCATCCCCTGCATTAGGCCCAGCCCAATAAATGCGGTCTAATTTTTTATAAATACCGCATTTAATGCTGCGTATATAAGCTAATTTTACTGCACTGCATCTGTTTCGTTCTATTTCTTCGATAAAATCTATTCTTCACATTGTTTTTTTGCCTATTCCGAATTTTTTCAGAAAAAAAATGCGCCAAAAAGTGATATCATTGAAGAAATATATATTCTCTCGGGCCACCCTTTTCAGGTGCCTATTTTAATATCGTTAGGATTAACAATGACTGATAATGCAACTATCTTGCAGAATGTCCCTGTTGGCAAAAAAGTTGGTATTGCCTTCTCTGGTGGTCTAGATACTTCAGCTGCTCTTTTGTGGATGAAACAAAAAGGCGCAGAACCTTATGCTTATACAGCAAACTTGGGGCAGCCTGATGAAGACGACTACGATGCGATTCCACGTAAAGCGGAAGCGTATGGCGCAGTAAAAGCACGCTTAGTTGATTGTCGTTTGCCGCTTGCTCTTGAAGGTATTGCGGCGATTCAATGCGGCGCGTTCCACATTTCTACTGGCGGCGTGCCGTATTTCAACACAACGCCATTAGGCCGTGCAGTTACAGGCACAATGCTTGTTACCGCAATGAAAGAAGATGACGTTAACATTTGGGGTGACGGCTCTACTTACAAAGGCAACGACATTGAGCGTTTCTACCGCTACGGCCTATTAACCAACCCTGCGCTTAAAATTTATAAGCCTTGGCTAGACCAAACGTTTATTGACGAATTAGGCGGCCGTGCAGAAATGTCACAGTTCCTGATCGACAATGGCTTTGACTACAAAATGTCAAAAGAAAAAGCATATTCGACTGACTCGAACATGCTGGGCGCGACCCACGAAGCAAAAGATCTTGAGTACCTCAATGCAGGCATCAAAATTGTTGACCCAATCATGGGCGTTGCATTCTGGAAAGATGACGTAGAAGTTAAAGCTGAAGAAGTCTCTGTGACTTTTGAAGAAGGCTTCCCTGTTGCCTTGAACGGCAAACGCATCGAAGATCCTGTTGAATTCATTCTTGAAGCCAACCGTATCGGCGGCCGTCACGGTCTGGGCATGTCGGATCAAATCGAAAACCGCATTATTGAAGCAAAATCCCGCGGCATCTACGAAGCACCGGGCATGGCGCTCCTTCACATCGCTTACGAGCGTCTTGTGACTGGCATTCACAACGAAGATACCATTGAACAGTACCGCATCAACGGTTTGCGTTTAGGCCGTCTTCTTTACCAAGGCCGCTGGTTCGACTCTCAAGCGCTGATGCTGCGTGAAACTGCGCAGCGCTGGGTTGCGAAAGCGGTCACAGGTACGGTGACTTTAGAACTTCGCCGCGGCAATGACTACACCATCATGAACACTGAATCTCCTAACCTCACTTATGAAGCTGAGCGTTTGACAATGGAGAAAGGTGATTCTATGTTTAGTCCAGCTGACCGTATCGGTCAATTGACGATGCGCAACTTAGACATCACTGATACCCGCGCAAAACTAGGCATCTACACTGGCGCTGGCTTGCTTGCTGTTGGTACGGGTTCAGCAGTTCCGCAATTGAAAGATAAAAACAAATAATTATTTGTTTGCCAATAAAAAACCGCTCACATGAGCGGTTTTTTTATTGGCAGCAGAATTTCAGCAATATCTGCTGCTATCCGCCCGATTTGAACCTCTGCCTAAACCGCTGCAAACATTATCGGCAGCATCAATGCTGAGAATGAAAAGCTGAAAGCCTAATTAAGCCACTTGCGCAGAGCGGATAGATTGATAATAGATTTGGTTACGGCCAAGCTGCTTAGCGCGGTACAGCGCTTGATCGGCGATAGACAGCAAATCCTCTTTCGACAGCTCTTCTCCGCGGAACACCGTAATGCCTAGGCTGATCGTAACATGGCTGGACACGGTGGATTTTGCATGCGGAATTTCCAAACGGTCAATGGCTTTATAAATATTAGACGCAACGGCATAAGCGCCATGCGCGTCAGTTTCAGGCAAGAGCACCACAAATTCCTCACCGCCATAACGCGCAACAAAATCCATATGCCGGATCGCATTTTTAACGGTCTTGGCGATGGATGAAATCACATCATCGCCCTTTTGATGCCCATAAAAATCATTGTAGTTTTTAAAGTGGTCAACATCGATAAATAGAATAGATAAGGCGCTTTCATCCCGCTTGGCCTGTTCATAACAGGTATCCAGCATTTCATCAAAGGTCCGGCGGTTGGAGATTTTAGTCAGTTCATCATGCTGGCTTAAGTGCAGCAGCTCGGTGGTGTGTATGCGGTGAATTTTCTCACTGATATCCGCCCGCAGCATGCTGAGGAAAATCATCCGTTCCCGCGCGCAAAGCATTTTGCTGATGACAAAGCCCAGCACGCAGCTGCCGATCAGCACCCGCCCCATCACCATGGCATCAAACTTCACATACAGGGAAAACAGCATCATCATCGTAACCATTGCCGCCATCAGGCCTGTCATCAGCATATGCGCAGGCTTCACGCCCGTCAAAATATAGCCCAAGATGTAAATCATGCAGATGATCATCATGGCTTGATGCTTTAAAGCCGGCGTATAAACGGTCATGGTCAGCCACGACATAGAAATCACGGCCCAAAAGACTAAAACCATGGAGGCATGCGGGAAATAATGATTCAATTTTTTATAATGGGCAAATACATAGAGCAGCCCCAGACACAAAGCGCCATTCACCAATCCCGCCAAACAGCGAACAAAATCATGGCTGAAATACGCTTTTTCAATGATCCAGTAATCCCCAGGAATCATCAGCAAAGTCAAAATAAAATAGGTTAATACCCCGATCCAGACGTATTGATTAATATTGTCGCGGGCGCGGTCTAAATTTGTAATCCAAAATTGAGTTTCCAGTTTTTTAGGAAAAACCTGTCCGACACGGCGGCTTTGGCGTGCAATCAATTCTTCTAATTTTTCTTTATCATATTGCAATTTTGCAAGATTGTACTTGTATTCCATTGCCACGATTTATTTAATTATTTTAGTGCCCTTAAAATAACACAATTTTTTCAAATTATTTAGATCACACACGCCATTTGTCTTTAAAACGCGTTACCATTTTCACACTTTTTGCATTATTATCTATTTTATTTCCAAGTTTGAAATCGCCTTGAACTCGATTACTATTCTTCAGCCAGATGACTGGCATGCCCACCTTCGTGACGGCTTAGCCTTAAAACGCACGGTTCCAGATTTAGCCAAACAGTTTGCGCGCGCGATTTGCATGCCAAACTTAGTCCCGCCTGTAAAAACTGTTGAAGAAGCAAATGCTTATCGTGAACGCATTATGGCGCATGTGCCTGAAGGCGTAAATTTTGATCCGCGCATGGTGCTGTATTTCACCAATAATACTGCGCCAAGTGAAGTGCTGAAAATCAAGCAGTCTGAACACGTCAACGCAATCAAGCTTTATCCTGCCGGCGCAACCACGAACTCTGACAGCGGCGTCAGTGACATCAGTAAAGTTTATGGCGTCATTGAGCAAATGGAAGAGCACCAAGTGCCGCTTTTGCTGCACGGTGAAGTTACACATAACCATGTCGATATTTTTGACCGTGAAAAGCGCTTTTTGGATGAAGTGCTGTCTCCGCTTTTAAAGCAGTTTCCTAAACTGAAATTGGTGCTGGAGCACATTACCACCAGCGAAGCTGCGCATTTTGTTTTGGAGCATGACCGCAATGTGGCTGCCACCATTACACCGCAGCACTTATTGTTTAACCGCAATGACATGCTGGTGGGCGGCGTTAAACCGCATTTTTACTGCCTGCCGATTTTAAAGCGCCAAACGCATCAGCAAACCCTGCTTGAAGTCGCTACCAGCGGCAGCCCTAAATTTTTCTTAGGGACTGACAGCGCGCCGCACTCAAAAAATGCTAAAGAAAATGCATGCGGCTGCGCAGGGTGCTATAGTGCGCCTAACGCAATTGAGCTGTATGCTCAAGCATTTGATCAAGTCGGAAAAATTGAACGCCTGGAAGGTTTTGCCAGCCATTTTGGCGCAGACTTCTATGGCCTGCCGCGCAATACCAATACCATTACTTTGGTAAAAGAAGATCAAGTGATTCCTGAAAGTTTAGACTATTTGGATGGTGAACAGATTATTCCGCTGCATGCGGGTAAAACCATTCAATGGAGAAAAGTGTGACAGATGAAACTCTACCAGTAATTGGTCAGCGTTTCCGTGGATTCCTGCCTGTCGTTGTTGATGTTGAAACCGCAGGCTTTAATTCACAGACCGATGCATTATTGGAAATTGCAGCCATACCGATTGTGTATGATGCAGAAGGAAAATTTGTGCCGGGCGAAGCGCACCATGCGCATATTAACCCATTTGAAGGCGCAAACTTAGACCGCAGATCTTTGGACTTTATTGGCGTAGACCCGTTTAATCCAATGCGTATGGCCATGGCTGAAGATGAAAAGTCTGCATTGAAACGCATTTTTAAATCAGTCAATGAAGTCCGCCGCCAGCAAGGCTGCACACATGCCATTTTAGTGGGCCACAATGCGCATTTTGATTTAGGCTTTGTACAGGCAGCCATTGCCCGTACAGGAACCAAAAATCAGAACCCGTTCCACAGTTTTTCTGTTTTTGACACTGTCACCTTAAGCGCTGTAGTTTTTGGCCAAACGGTTTTAGCTAAATCCTGCATTCAGGCTGGCATTGAATTTGACGGCAAAGAAGCGCATTCTGCATTGTATGACACACAGAAAACAGCTGAATTATTCTGCTTTATATTGAACAAGCTTGGCCCAAGTTTGTTAGATATCCTAAGCGCTGAAAAATAATTGCAGCTCTCCCCCCGCTGGCTTAAAATTTCAATCTGGCAACATGCCTAATATGTTCAAATTTTAAGCCAGCGGGGCTTTTTTGACCTTATAAAAACCTCGATTAATCGTTTTTTCTTCTCAATAAAATCGTTTTTTTGTATTAAAAATAAGTCTCATTTGTATTGATTAATATAACATTGTTAATGATAATCGATCGCATTACTATTTATATCCACTTTACCCTCTATGCGATTTGCCCACTCTCCGCTTGCTCTGGCTATTTTTTCTGTGCTTTGCCCTATCGCATATGCAAATGATGCCGAAAATGCAGCCGTACAGCCCGAAGTGAAATTAAATACCATTATCGTAGAAGCAGAAAAGGCAAATGAAGTCGGGCAAACCACTTACAGTAAAGAAGATTTAGAAAAAACGCCGAATACACAGAAAACTATTTCCGAATTTTTAAAAGTTAATCCGAATATTCAATTTTCGAATAAAAACAACAATGCAGCGAGCCAAGCTGAAATCAACGCAGCGGATATGTCTATCCATGGCGCCCTGCCTTATAACAATAGCTTTCTATTAAATGGCATGAGCTTCAACAATGATATCAATCCATATTCAGGAACAAGTTCACTCAACAACATATCTGATTTAGATGGAACATCTCAAGCTGTTACGATCAACACAGATTTATTATGCAATTTGGAAGTCTTAGACAGCAATGTCAGCGCGAAATACGGTAAATTTACAGGAGGCGTCATTAGCGCAACAACATGCGCCCCTAAAACAGTAGTGGGCGAAATTCACGGTTCAGTGAATTATGATTACACCAATTCAAACTGGAACCGCTTCAATTATATCGATACAGATGAAGAAGCCGAATTTAATGATCCAACTAAAGCCAATGCCCAAAAAAATTATACCAAGCAAGGTTTCAGTCTATACACGTATGGCCGCCTTACGGAAGACTTCGGTTTAAACTTTGGGCTTAGCCAAAGAACTGCAGACATTAAAGCGGCATCACAGCTTAAAGATGGCCGCCCTTATAATGAAGAACGTGAAGTTGATAATGCTTCATTAGACATGTTTTATGATCCAAGCGAAGATCTTTCGTTTAAATTAGGACTTCAGCATGCCAATGATCAGAAGCTCCGATTTGTATCAAATGCGCTGTCTGATGGAATTCATCAATCCTCTGACAGCAATGCAATTAATTTAAACATAGACAAAAAATTTAATGGTGTGACCTTAAAGCAAAATCTCAGTTATCAAGAAAAACAAAATGACAGAGTCAGCAGCTCAAATGATCAGTATTCATGGTTAACGTCAGAAGATAAAAATTGGGGGACATCAACCACAGCGACTGAAGGTGTATCTGGAACCATTTTAAGCAAACAAAAGACCTTAGAATACAATACTCATGCCGAGTTTAATCCGCTGCAATTTCTAAATACAGCACATCAATTCAATATCGGCGCAGGATTCAGCCATAACGAAGCGCAGTGGCAGAGACCAAATGATTTTACTGCTTATTTTGTACCATCAAAATTTGGCACGGACTGTATTAAAAATGACGGAACAGTTGCAGATGCATGTGATCCGAGCTATATCCCAAGCAAAGGAACCTCTGGACAATACAGCATTAAAAAGACGGTGCATACCAGCGGACAGTTAGATGTACAGCAGGATTCTTGGTTTGCCTATGCTGAAGACCGAGTCAATTGGAAGAATACGCTGGAAGCAGTAATCGGCTTACGCTATGACTACGACAGCTTAAGCAAGAATCATAATTTGGCGCCACGAACTGCATTTCACTATATGCCGTTCGCAGATCAGCGTTTAAAACTGAGCACAGGATGGAGCCGCTATTATGACCGCTACTTATTTAATTTTGACCTACAGGATGGCATCAACTCGCTAAAGCAGAACTATACCCGTACAAATATTAATAGCGATTGGATCTCAAGCGCAAATACCTCATCCATTAATGTCAAACGCAGTGACCTCAATTTGCCATATGCAGATGAGTGGCTTATCGGTTTAAGTGCTGAGCTCAATAACTTGCGCATGCAAATGAAATATGTCAACCGCCAATATAAAGATCAGTATTATTTAGCCCGTCCAGACGCCACTGATTTATGGACGCGCATTTATACCAATAACAAAGAATATAATTCTGAGGATATTACTTTTACCTTAGGCAATATCGCGCCTATAGAGGCACTCAATGCCAAGCATCGTGTTAATTTTGCATTCAACTATACAGATACTCAGCGAGACTATAATGATGCTGATGAAGTTGAGTTAAAAGAATATTCACATGTTTTATATAACGGAAAAATTACCGCGACTAATGATATTCCTGCAAGCGACTACAATGTCCCAATCACTGCCCGATTGAGCTGGGATTTCACACCAAATAGGCTTGAAGGTCTGAATATCAGTAACTTTTTAGTTTATAAGCCGCGCCATAATGGCTTGATCAAAAGCAGCATCCCAACTAAAGATCAAATTCAGTATAATGATTTACCTATTATCTATAGTTATGATGATACGGACGTTCCAAGTGTGGTGCGTTGGGATATGCGCGCAAGCTATACTCATAAATTTTCTAAAGATTACAGCGGCATGTTCGGGCTCACCATGAATAATGTCACCAATCGGCATAATAAATACCTAGACAATGACTATTATTTAAAATCTGAAATCGGACGCCAAATTGTTGCCGATGTTACTTTTAAGTTCTAGTGGCCTCAAACAAAACTCAAAAGCGCTCCAGCGCTTTTAAGTTTTCTCAAACAGACAGCGCACTATTGCAAAGCCTATCCTGATCATCGTACTGTCTGTTTTCCTCTCGGATACATGCAGCTCCCCCCCTTTACTGACTTATATTCAAGGCCTTTAAAAATTAGTCTGCCTGCAACAAAATAAAATGAAGCAAAAACATCACCGTGTGTTTATTCTTCGGCATTTTCGCTATACTGAGCGGGCTTTTTTCAATCTCCCCCCCATATTTATGCTGAAAAATATCCTGCTGGTTTTACTTATTTTATTTCCTGCCGCGCTATATATTTATATGATCAGCCGGGATGACGGCACCAAACCGGCAGAACAAAAACAGTCATCCTCCGAACAGCATTCAGCTATTCAGCCAAAATCTTAATCCGAATATTTATATCTATTTTATTGATAGTCAAATATAAATTATAAGAAAAAACCGATTTATGTGATTTTTCATATAACGAACCTATAAAATATGTTTTTAAAAACTTTTGTTTTCAATCTATGCAATCTCCCTCTCAGCCTTCGCAGCAATCCTCTGCGGAAGGGACTACGCCGTCTTTAAAACGCGCAATGACCACGCGTCATCTCATTATGCTTTCCTTAGGCGGCGCCATTGGCACTGGCCTGTTCATGGGTTCTGGTGAGGTTATTTCCCAAGCAGGCCCATTAGGGGCAGTTCTTGCTTATATTATTGGAGGCATCATTGCCTATATGGTCATGCTTTGCCTCGGTGAGCTTGCCGTACATTTACCGGTATCCGGATCATTCGGGGCATTTGCGACCAACTACATTGGCCCAGGAACGGGCTATATGGTCTCTTGGATGTACTGGCTCGGCTGGTCTGCCACTTTAGGCACAGAATTTACCGCAGCCGCCATACTGGTGCAGGAGTGGTTTCCGCAAACTTCTATCTGGCTATGGACCCTGATTTTCGCTGCGGGCGTGCTGCTGTCCAACCTCAGCTCCACACGCACCTTTGCCGAGTCTGAATTCTGGCTGTCTTTTATTAAAGTGGCGACGGTGCTGATATTTATCGGGCTTGGCTTTGCCTGCATTTTTGGCCTGATTCCTTTTGAAGGCTATACCTCTGCCCCGCTGTTCAGCAATTTGACAGAACATGGCTGGCTGCCAAATGGCTTGTTCCCGCTTTTTGCAACCTTGCTGATCGTAAACTTTGCTTTTAACGGGACAGAAATGATTGGGATTGCGGCGGGCGAAACCGAAAACCCAGAAAAAAATGTGCCCAAAGCCATTCATGCGGCCGTATGGCGCTTGATGATTTTCTTTGTCGGCACCATTATCGTCATCAGTTCTTTGCTGACCTATACCGATGCGGGCTTAAATGTCGGCGGTCACGGCGGACTCAGCAGCAGCCCATTCGTTTCAGTTTTCAACTTGATGGGCATTCCCTATGCAGAAGACATGATCCGTTTTGTGATCATTACCGCCTTATTGTCTACCGCAAACTCAGGCTTATATGCCGCATCCCGCATGATGTGGGCACTGTCTGCACAAAATCATCTGCCGCGCGTATTTGCCAAAGTGAATAAATCAGGCGTTCCTGTGGTTGCCATTTGGGTCACCATGATTGGCGGTTTGCCCGGCTTGCTGTCTGAACAGTTTGGCGCAGATGTAATCTTTAAAAACCTGATGGGCGTGGCTGCGTTTACCATGGTGATTGTCTGGATGAGCATTTGCTGGAGCCAATTCAACTTCCGCCGCCAATGGCTGAAGCAAGGCCATACTGTCAGTGAGTTGAAATTTAGAACACCTTGGTTCCCGCTGGTGCCGATATTGGGCTTTATCTGCTGTACGGCCACAGGCTTAAGCATGGCCGCCGACCCTGAAATGCTGTCTGGCTTTATCGGCTGTCTGCTGTTTATGGCGGCATGCTATGCCAGCTATTACTGGCTGTATCACAATAAAAATCAATAACAGTCCTATTTTTTAATCAAAAATTTTTGATGAATTTGACTTTGAACAAAGCGCAGCGGCACCGCTGCGCTTTGTTATTCAGCCCGCCATGATGGATGGCAAGATTGACGGCCCTTTAAAAACGCCGCGCCTTTCAATTGCTCACCTCAAAACAAATCTCTCATTTTTTAATCAAACAATTCAATATTTTAAAAATAATGCCTTCTCAGGTTTGACAGCTTTTTTAAAAATCCCTAATATAGCCATCACCTCGCAACGTCCCTATCGTCTAGAGGCCTAGGACATCGCCCTTTCACGGCGGTAACCGGGGTTCGAATCCCCGTAGGGACGCCATCTATCTTTTTATAGACTATCTTTTATCAAATAATTAAAAGCTGATTGCACTCTCACTATTTTTCTCTACAATAGCCCGCTTCCTACTATTTTCTTAATGACATTTTATGCACTCATCTCCGAATGATGCTCTGCATCAGGGCAATTCTGCGCCGTTAAAACGCGCTATGAGTACTCGGCATCTGGTCATGATTTCGCTTGGCGGCGCAATCGGCACAGGCCTGTTTTTAGGGTCGGGTGAAGTCATTGCACAAACGGGGCCTGTCGGTGCCATCATTTCATATTTTTTGGGCGGCATTATCGCCTATATGGTTATGCTGTGCTTAGGCGAACTTGCCGTTCATATTCCTGAGTCCGGCTCATTTGGCGCCTATGCCAAACGCTATATCGGGCCAGGTACAGGCTATACCATTACCTGGCTGTACTGGCTGACCTGGTCAGTGACATTAGGCACAGAGTTTACGGCAGCCGCATTACTGATGCAGGAATGGTTCCCTGACAGTTCTATGTGGATGTGGACCCTGTTTTTTGGCGTTTTTGTATTCAGCCTGAATATGATTTCAACCAGATGGTTCGCTGAATCTGAGTTTTGGCTGGCTTTAGTCAAAGTGATTACGGTCGTTGCTTTTATTGTGTTGGGTTTACTCGCCATCTTTGGCGTGATTGGCTACAGAGGCTATGAAGCTGCGCCTTTATTTAGCAACTTAACGGCCCAAGGCTGGTTCCCGGAAGGTTTATTCCCTATCTTTACCACCATGCTGATCGTTAACTTTGCATTTTCAGGTACAGAGCTGATTGGTGTAGCTGCGGGTGAAACCAAAGATCCAGCGAAGAATGTGCCGAAAGCGATCAATACCGCGATTTTCCGCTTACTGATTTTCTTTGTGGGCACCATCTTAGTTGTGACTTCACTCCTTCCGCATCAGGAAGCAGGTTTAGCGGCTGAAGGCGTCAGCAGCAGTCCATTTGTTACGGTATTCCAGCATATTGGCATTCCTTATGCTGAAGACATTATCCGTTTTGTGATTATCACTGCGTTATTGTCTGCTGCGAATTCAGGCCTGTTTGCCGCATCCCGCATGATGTGGTCGCTGTCTTATCAAAAGCAGCTGCCAGCGGTGTTCTCTAAAGTCAATGCGCGTGGTGTTCCTTATGTGGCTGTCATCGTCACCATGATTGGCGGCATGCCGGGCTTATTGTCTGAGCAGTTTGCACCCGAAACAATTTTCACGAATTTACTGGGGATTGCGGCATTTACCATGGTGGTTGTATGGATGAGTATCTGTTTATGCCAATTCAACTTCCGCCGTCAATGGTATAAAGACGGACATACCAAAGCAGAATTGGGCTTTGCTGCCCCGCTGTTCCCGATTGTGCCGATTCTGGGCTTTATCTTCTGTTTCATTACCTGCATCAGCATGGTATTTGATCCATCACTGCGCATCAGCTTCTTTGGCTGTTTAGCATTTATTGCGGTCTGCTACGCCAGCTATTATGCGTTCTACCATAATAAATCCTAAACATCAGGCTTTTCAGTATAAATAAAAAAAGAGCAGCTCCAGCTGCTCTTTTTTTATTTATACTGTTTTGACAAAGGACATCTTTCTAGGTGCGTCTATGAATATTATTTTAATTCATGGAATGAACCAGCAAAATCAAACAGCTGAATCACTGCGTCAGCGCTGGTTAGGAATTTTCAAAAGCGGGCTGCATCATTGCCAGCAAGATGCCTATTATCCTTATTTAAAGCAGCACATCCGCATGCCCTTCTATGGAGACCTGCTTTCAAGGCACCATCTGCAAAATACATTAAACGCCGGCACATTGATGCCGCAGCATTGGCCGCATTTTCCATTTGTTCATACTGTTCCACTGCAGCCCAGCCCTCAGGCAGCGCATGAACACTCGCCCGAAATTTGCAACAATCCGCAGTTAAATGTCGAAGATGCGCTGAATTCCAATCCTAAAATAAAATGGATGGCCGCATTAAGCCGGGATTTGGCCCTGCGCGACTTTGCCCTGATCATTAATCATTTTCCTGACCTGCATGCCAGCCTGCTGCATAAATTTCTAGTCGAAACCTATCTCTACTTATCCAATCCGCACTTCATCCACGCTGTTCATGCACGGATTCATGAACAGCTGCACACAGCAAAACCGCAAATGATCATTGCGCATTCATTGGGCACCGTCATTGCCTACAATTTTATGATCCAGCACCCTGAACTGAACATTCAGAGATTTATCACGCTTGGCTCGCCGCTCGCATTCCGCGTCATACAGTCTCATCTTCCGCAGCCCATCCAAAGGCCGCCTTCTCTCGCAGGCGACTGGATCAACTTTTACTCTGCGGATGATTTCCTCACCGCCTTTCCCCTCTCGGAATCGCCCTTTAAATTTAAGCCGGCAATTATCAACCACGAAATTCGGACACAGCTTGAACATCCGCATGACATTGGCGGTTATCTGCAGCATCCGCTTGCGGTCGCGGCATTGCTGGAAATGCTCAAAAAAACGCCTTAAACGATGTATTTTTCAAGCTTTTTTTCAGATATTGTTTTAAATTTATGCACTCGGTACAGAAATCTGAAATTATTTGTGGAAAAGCGTTTGACACCCCCCGGTTTTCACCCTAATATACGCCCACCTCTGAAACGTCCCTATCGTCTAGAGGCCTAGGACATCGCCCTTTCACGGCGGTAACCGGGGTTCGAATCCCCGTAGGGACGCCAATTTCAGAAGTACATTTTA
>NZ_KB849726.1:213715-391623 GCF_000368865.1 Acinetobacter bouvetii DSM 14964 = CIP 107468 | reverse complement strand
AAATTTAACTTCTGTACTGTCCCTATCGTCTAGAGGCCTAGGACATCGCCCTTTCACGGCGGTAACCGGGGTTCGAATCCCCGTAGGGACGCCATATTCGAGATTGAGATTTATCAAAATTTCATCTCATAAAAAAGCTCAAGCATTTAAGCCTTGGGCTTTTTTATTGCCTCTATTTTCAGCCAACCTGATCAGAGGCGCTGCATAATGTTTTCAAATTCCTATATATTCAAAAACAGCCTAAACACAATCATTATAAAACCGCATGAACATCACTTTGCATCACCTGCCTAATTCGCGCTCACAGCGCATCCTTTGGCTGCTGGAAGAATTAAATCTCAATTATGATTTGATTATTTACAGTAAGAACACAGCAGATAAGCCGAACAGACAGATGAAGTTCCCGACCCTGCACATTGAACAGAACAGCCAATCTCAGACACTGACTGAAAGCAGCGCAGTTGCAGAATATTTATGCCAGCTTGAACAAAAAATCATGGTACAGCCTGCGGACAGCAGTTATTGGAATTTCTGTTTTTATAAAAATTTTGCAGATGCCGGCTTTATGCCTAACTTGGCCTTAAAACAGGTTTTTACACAGATTACACAGCAAACCCCTTGGCCGGTGCGCTTTGTCAGCCTTGCATTTAAAGCAGCATTCAATCAAGGCTATTTAAACCCTGAGCTTCAAAAACAATTGCGGATGCTGGTCAGCCATTTACAGCAAAGCACTTGGCTGGCAGGAAACCAGTTCAGCATGGCCGATATTCTGCTATGGTTTCCGCTGCAGGCTTGCACATATGCCTATCCGCAATTTTCGGATTACCCTGCTTTAGAACAGTACTTAAAACAAATTAAAAGCAGGCCGGCCTTTCAATCTGCACTGCAAAAAGGCCGCTGGTCGGCTGAAGAGTTTCAGCGCTATTGGCAAATCACGCAATAACGCTGACGCATTTCCCATTAAGCCGATTTGCGCGAATTCACACGGCCTTTAATCACCGCCGTCAAATTGCCTTTTAAGTATTTAAAAAACACTTTTAATGGCGACAGTTTAGGATTTGGCTGCTTACCTTCGCCAATAGCCTTGAACTGCGCCGCATACCAAATAATTTCCATAATCGCCATTTTATCGACCATTGGAATGCCGGTTTTAATTTTATCTACGCCATACCGCACATCCTGCCCGGCCAGCAGACGATCTGCCAATGCCGTTTCTACCGCAAATGGACGCGCAATGCCGACAAACTCGCATGCACCGCTGTCCAGCGCTGCGTTCATGCCTTGCACCGTACGGAAGCCGCCCGTCACCATCAAATGGCATTTCACTTCCTTGCGAATTTTATCGGCAAAATCCAAAAAGTAGGCTTCGCGGGCAATCGTCGATGCTTGACGCTTCTCTTCTTTAGCACCCGCCATGGCTGGCGCTTCATACGTTCCTCCCGACACTTCAATCAAGTCAATGCCAGCTGCATCAATAGCCTTAAATACAGTAATCACATCTTCTTCGGTAATGCCCCCGCGCTGGAAATCGGCGGAATTCAGTTTTACCGCAATAATGAAGCGGTCTGATGTGGCAGCGCGCACCGCGTGATAAATTTCCAATAAAAAGCGCATGCGGTTTTCTATTGAACCGCCCCATTGATCGGTACGCAGATTGGTCAGGGGCGATAAAAACTGGCTGATAAGATAACCATGCGCGCCATGCAGCTGCACACCTTCAAAGCCCGCTTTTTCACATACTGCGGCTGCCGCGGCAAAACGCTGAATAATGTCTTTAATTTCATCTTCACGCAGCGCGCGCGGCGTGCCGAAGGTTGTTGCCAGCATTGGGCTGAACGGCACAGCAGACGGCGCTACGGTTTCTTTATTCAGGCCTTTTGGACACTGGCGGCCCGGATGCGACAGCTGCACCAATTGCACCATGCCATGCTTTTTGCCGATATCAGCCCATTGCTTAAGCAAAGCCAAATCGCGTTCAGATTCAATCGCCACGACGCCCGGTTCATTTTTAGCGCGGATATCCACCATGACATTGCCAGTAATCGCGCAGCCTAAGCCGCCTTTCGCCCATGCTTCATACAGGCCATAATGCAGATGATTCGGCTGGCCCTGAACATTCGCCAGCGCTTCACTCATTGCGCCTTTAATAATCCGGTTTTTAAATTGTGCCCCGCGGATTTGAATCGGTTCTGCAAGATGGCTCATGTCGTTTCCGTTATTTTTTAAATAGTGCTTTTACTCTAAACATATTCTGCATGGCGTCAATAGCATATAGACAATTAATATTGTCAAATCATTCCTGTAAGGATCAGTATTGGCTGGCTTCAATCAGCTTTTGCGTATATTCCGTTTGCGGCTGTGTAAACAAAGCCTCTGTATCCTGAAATTCCACCATTTTGGCGCGGCGGAGCACCAGCACTTTTTGGCAGAGCGCTTTCACCACTTTCAAGTCATGACTGATAAACAGATAACTCATCCCATATTCTTGCTGCAGACGCCGAAGCAGGCGCACAATTGCGCGCTGCGTGGTACGGTCAAGCGCAGAAGTCGGTTCATCCAGAATCAGCACTTTCGGCTGCAGCACCAAAGCCCGCGCCAAGGCAATGCGCTGCCGCTGGCCGCCAGACAGTTCATGCGGATAGCGCTGTTTAAAAGACACCGGCAGTTCAACTTTCTGCAAAGCCTCATCAATGCGCTGCTGAATGTCGTTTTTAGAAATATTCTTGAGCGCCAAACCCTCACTGAGGGTCTGTTCCACATTTAAACGCGGGTTTAAGCTGCTGAACGGATCTTGAAACACAATTTGAAAATGACTGCGCAAAGGGCGCAGCTGTTTTTCATTCAGCTGATTTAAATCCTGTCCCAGCAGCAAAATTTGCCCATCACTGTCTATTAAGCGCGAAACCGCCAAAGCCAGCGAACTCTTGCCGGAACCGCTTTCGCCCACAATGCCGATTGACTGCCCCTGCTGCAGCACCATGCTCAAAGGCTCAACCGCCACAACATAATCTTTGACCCGATTCAGCAGGCCTTGCTTGATCGGAAACTTCACACCCACATTGACCAGTTCGAGGACAGCCGGCTGCGGATTCAGCGTTAACGCTTCGCCAAAATCATGATTGAGCAGATCTTGGGTATATGCCTGCGCAGGCGCATTGAAAATTTGCGCTGCATTGCCCTGCTCAACCGCTTGGCCCTGATGCATCACAATCACCTGATCGGCATATTTGCGCACCAGATTCAGGTCATGGCTGATCAGGATCATGGCCATTTTCCGGCTTTGCTGCAGCGATTGCAGCAAGTTTAAAATTTGCGCCTGCAGCGTGACATCCAAAGCTGTGGTCGGTTCATCGGCAATTAAAATGTCAGGATCCAAAGCCAAAGCCATCGCAATCATCACCCGCTGGCGCTGCCCGCCGGACAGTTCATGCGGATAACGCTTTATTTTTTCCTCAGGCTCTGGAATGCCGACATCATTCAGCAATTGAATCACCCGCTCACGGGTTTTGGCTTTAGACCAGCCGCGAAGCAGCAGGCTTTCGCCAATGATTTTTTCGACACGGTGCAGCGGATTCAGCGCGGTCATCGGCTCCTGAAAGATCATGGCGATCTTTTCACCGCGAATGCAGCGGAGCTGCGCCTGAGTCATCGCCAGAAGGTTTTGACCGCTGATGAGCGCCTGCCCAGACACCCGCAGCGTTTTCGGCAGCAGGCCCAGCAAGGCCAAACTGCTGATGGATTTGCCTGAACCGCTTTCACCGACTATCGCCAGCGTTTCACCTGCATGCAGCTCAAAACTGAGGCCTTGCACCAGCGGCTGCGCATCATCATCATGATCTATCCGCAGCTGATGCACGCGGAGCACCGCATTCGCAGCAGAATCTGCAGCGGTATCTGACGATGTATTATTGACGTCTTGGATCGAATGCATCGCGCGCTGCCTCCCCAATATAGATCAGCAATGACAGTACAATCGCTAAAGTAAAAAAGCCAGACAGCGCAAGCCACGGCGCATTTAAATTATTTTTGCCCTGCAGCAGCAGCTCACCCAGTGAAGCGGCATCCGGCGGCAGGCCGTAACCTAAAAAGTCCAGCGCCGTCAGCGCGGTAATATTTGCCGTCAGCATGAAAGGCAGCTGAGATAGGCTTGAACTCATGGCATTCGGTAAAATATGGCGGAAAATAATGGCCCGGTCTGTAGCGCCCAGGCTGCGCGCGGCCCGCACATAGTCAAAATTGCGCGCGCGCAAAAATTCAGCCCGAACCAGTCCAACTAAGGCGGGCCAGCCAAACAGCAGCATAATGGCAAACAGCCAGTACACGCTTGGCGTAAACATGCTGACCAAAATCATCACCATGAACAGCATGGGCAAGCCGCCCCACACTTCCAGAATACGCTGGCCAATCAAGTCAATCCAGCCGCCGTAATAGCCTTGAACCGCACCGACAGCGATTCCCAAAACAGCTGAGGCCAAAGTCAAAGCAAAACCAAACAGCAATGACACGCGAAGGCCATAGAGAATACGCGCCAGCACATCCCGCCCCTGATCATCGGTGCCCAGCCAGTTCTGTGCTGTCGGCGCTGAAGGCACAGGCACTGCTAAATCAAGATTTGGTGTTTGATAAGAAAAATGGTTGATTGGCCACAGCGCCCAGCCTTTTTCATTAATCAGCTGCTGCACAGCCGGGTCTTTATAATCCGCTTCGGTTTCAAATACCCCGCCAAAGGCCGTTTCAGGATAATTTTTAAATGCGGGCAGATAAAGGCTGCTGCCGTATTTCACCAGCAGCGGCTTGTCATTGGCAATCAGTTCCGCGCCTAAAGACAGCAGAAAAATAATGCTGAACAAAATAAAGCAGCCAAAGCCTAGTTTATTTTCTTTAAAGCGCTTTAAACGCGCCTGCATAATCGGGGACATTATTTCGCTCCCCGTGATTCAAAGTTGATGCGCGGATCAATGACCTGATACAGCACGTCACTGATTAACCGTAAAATTAAGCCCAGCAAGGTAAAAATGAACAAGGTTCCGAAAATCACGGGATAATCCCGCTGCACAATGGCTTCAAACCCCAGCAGCCCTAAACCGTCTAAATTAAAAATAATTTCAATGAATAAATTGCCCACAAAGAAAATGCCTATCAGCGCTTCGGGCAAACCCGCAATCACAATCAGCATCGCATTGCGGAATACATGCCCATACAGCACGCGTGATTCCGTTAAGCCTTTGGAGCGCGCAGCCAGAACATATTGCTTGTTCAGCTCTTCCATAAAAGAGTATTTGGTCAAATAGGTCAGCCCTGCAAAGCCGCCGATCACCATGGCCAATAATGGCAGCGTCATATGCCAGAAATAATCAGCAGCTTTTCCAAAGGCGCTCAGTTCAGCAAAATTTTCTGACACCATGCCCTGCAATGGAAACCATTGGAAATACGATCCGCCAGCAAAAAATACAATCAGTAAAATCGCAAATGCAAAAGCCGGAATAGCGTAGCCAACCGCCAGCAGCAAAGAGGTGGCTTTATCAAATAGCAGGCCGTGCTGACGGGCTTTTTTAATTCCCAGCGGAATCGACACCAGATAAATCAGCAAGGTACTCCACAGGCCCAAAGACAGCGATACAGGCATTTTTTCCCACAGCAATTGGGTCACCGGCTTATCTTTAAAGAAACTGGTGCCAAAATCCAAAGTGGCGTAGCCTTTCAGCATTTGCCAAAAGCGTTCATGCGCGGGTTTATCGAAACCATATTGGGCTTCGATCTTCTGCACCATGTCTTCACTGAGGCCTTTCGCGCCTTGATACTTGCTTCCGCTCTGAGCCGTTTCCCCGCCGCCCGCCGTTCCCATGCCTTGAAAAGCTTCGGCCTGCTGGATGGCTTGCTCGACAGGCCCGCCCGGAGCGATTTGAATCACCACGAAGTTAATCAGCAAAATAATTAACAGTGTTGGGATAATCAATAACAAGCGTTTTAAAATATATGTGCCCATCCTGTTTTCCTTTTATTTTGGGCTTATTGCTTGCGCAGATAATTGGCAACTTTATTGGCCTGTGCGGCATCGCTCCACCAGTAATCAATGCCAGTGGACAGTTTGGGCTTGACCGCAGGCTGTTTGTACATGTTCCAATACGCCAGCCAGTTTTCGCCTTTGCCGTAAGTTGGAATCTGATAGTACCCAGCGCGGAGCAATCGGTCCAAAGCACGAGTGCTGGTCACCAACGCTTGGCGGTCAGGGGCCCGAATCACCTGCTCTATCATGGCATCAATAGCAGGATTTTTAATGCCTGCATAGTTATAGTTGCCATCCTGATCGGCGGAAGCGCTCCCCCAAAACTGCGCCTGCTCATTGCCGGGACTTAAAGACTGCGGCATGACACTGGTGGTCATATCAAAATCTTTGCTCCGCATGCGCTCAATATACTGCGGCACATCCACTTGACGCACATTCACCTGAATGCCTAAACGTTTCATATTGCGCACAAAAGGCATCAATGTCCGCTGCAAGCCGTCCTGATGAATGAGAAATTCAATTTGTATTGGCTGCCCTTTATGATCCATTAATTGGCCATTCTTATATTTATAGCCGGCTTGAATCAGCAGCTGTCTGGCCTGTAATAAATTATTGCGGTTAAAGCCGCTGCCATCTGACACTGGATACTGCCAGTTTTTCAGCACACCTGCACGCTGAACAGGATCTAATTTGGCCAGCAGCGGATTCAGTATAGCCCGCTCGCCGGCAGACGGCATGCCTTTCGCTTCCAGTTCACTATTGGCAAAATAGCTTTGCAAACGCGTGTATTGGCCATAAAACAGCGCTTTATTCTGCCACTCAAAATCATAGGCATAGGTTAGCGCCTGACGCAGGCGGATATCTTGAAAGGGATTGCGGCGGGTGTTGAATACAAAACTTTGCGTGGCAATCGGGTTGCTGTGCTTAAAGCGGTATTTCACCACCATGCCGGCTTTCACTGCAGGAAAATTATATTCCGTCACCCATTTTCTTGCCGTATATTCCTCATGCAGCGTGTACTGCCCAGACTTAAAGCCTTCAAAAGCAATATCTAAACTGCGGTAATAGACGTATTTCAAGCGGTCAAAATTATAGCGGCCTTTATTGACCGGCAAATCTTTGCCCCAATAATTGGGATTGCGTTTATAGCTGATGCTGCGCCCCGCATCAATCCGGTCAATTAAATACGGCCCTGAACCCAAGATCGGCTGCAACGTCACACGGGTAAAATCTTTTTTCGCCCAGTCCTTTTTTGAGTAAATGGGCATTTGCGACAAAATCAGCGGCATTTCCGCATTATTGTCCGATTTAAAACTCATTTTGACCTGATGTTTAGACAGCACTTCGGTCTTGGTTAAATCGGCCAGATACATTTGCAGGCCAGGGTTTGACTTGGTTTGATAGGCATCAAAACTGTATTTCACATCATCTGCAGTCACGGCCGAACCGTCACTGAATTTGGCTTTTGGATTTAAATGAAAAATGACATAAGCCGTTTTATGCGGGTCAAAGGTGACACTTGTCGCCAGCAGCGGATACATTACTCCCGGTTCATCCAGGGAACTGCTCATCAATGAATCGAACAGATAATTGACCCCATCGACTGAACTGCCTTTGCCGTTCATGCTGTTCAAATTATCAAAGGTGCCATTGCTGGCCGTACTCAAATAACCGCCTTTTGGCGCCTTTATATTGGCATAGGGCATGATTGCCAAAGAGGCATATTTCGGCGCACTGTGCACCGCAATGAAAGGTGTGGTCTGCAGCGCAGCCCAGACCCCTTGCGGCAGCACTGCAGTTCCTAAAGCCAGCACATAAGGATAAACCTTGACGAATAAACTGTTCACATTGCTCCCTGCTGTGTGTTTGGCTTTAGTTCGGTACTTTAATGACGTCACCGATACGCAATGATGCAGAAGGCTGCAGATTGTTTAATTCAGCCAAAGCGCCGCTCTCCATGCCATAACGGCTTGCCAAGCCAATCAGCGTATCGCCGCGTTTAATGCGGTATTCCGTAATGGTTTTTGGAATCTGAATTTTTTGCCCGACGCGCAAACCGGCGCGCGCACTTAAACTGTTCATATCCGCCAGTTCAGAAACACCTAGCCCCGTACGGCCGGCAATCGAATTCAAAGACTCGCCTGCTTTTACGGTATAGCTTTCTGTGCTGCGCGAAGGTGCTGGCGCCGGTTTTGCCGCTGCAGGCGCTGCGCTTTTCTCCGCTTCCGGCAAGTCGCCGGCTATTTTTAATTTTTGGCCAATGCGGACAGAACTGGTGCGGCTCAAATTATTCAGATCCGCCAGATAATTCAGCTGCAAATGGTATTTTTGCGCAATAGAAGTCAGGGTTTCTCCCGATTTCACTGTATGCGTTTCCTGAACAAGGCCAGAACTGGCTTTGTCATTTTTGGATGATGATTTGGCTTCAGCTTTCATGGCAGGTTTAACTTCCGCCTTTTCTTCAGGCGCATCACCGGTCAGCTGAAGCTTTTGCCCAACACGCAGGCCGTTATTGCGGTTAATGCCGTTGACATTCGCAATATAATCAATGGTTAAATCATAACGGCCAGCAAGTGCAGAAAGCGTATCGCCCGGTTGCACCACATACTGTTCAGGCGTTTTCTTGATGGCGGGCACTTTCAGGGACTGGCCAGCGCGAAGGCCGGTATTGGCTGCAATATTGTTGATTTCCGCCAATTCAGACACGCTGATTTTAGATTGAGCGGCAACGCTATACAGCGTATCGCCGCGCTGTACGCTGTAGCTTTCTGTTTTATAGCTTGGTTCAAATTTCGCTTCGGCCTTAGGTTCCGCTTTTGCCGCCGGCTTTGCATTGCTGCTGGAAACAGATTCCACATCATTCAGCGGCACATTAATTTTTTGACCCGCCATCAGGTTGCTGAATGCAGTTAAGCCCGAAGTCAAATCCGCCAATTCCTGATTAGACAGTGCATAGCGGTCGGCAATCAGTTTCAAATACTCGCCGCGTTTTACGGTATAATTCTTGGTAGGCACTTTAAGGGCTTTTTTCTCAGCCTCGGCTTTTTTGCTGTCGGCTTCAAGTTTCGCCTTCGATGCGGCTGTTTCTTTCAGCGAAAGCTTCTGCCCCACAATTAAGCCGCTGGTCGTGCTGATATTATTGAAATCCGCCAGCTGCTTCACCGATAAGCCAAATTGGCTGGCAACACCTGTTAAACTGTCATTGGCTTTCACGACATAATTTTCTGGCTGAACTTTTGACTTTGATTCTTCCTGCTGCGCGGCCGGTTTCGCATCGTATAAATAGATCACGGTTCCAACAAACAGCTTAGAATCCGCATCCATTTGGTTCCACTTGGCAATATCACGCCAGTTCACGCCGTTTTTCATGGCGATCACCGCCAGCGTATCGCCAGACTGAACGGTATAGGTGCTGCGTTTCCCTTTTGGCGCAACCACGACCACTTCTGAATCTGTTTTGATGTAGTTTTTGCCTAAATTCCGCTTCGCCTCATCAGAGTCCGGACGGGTATTTTCAGCGACGCTTTTCGGATAAGCAAAGCCTTTGGTCAGCTCTTTACCCTGCTGGTCGGCAATAGATTGGCTGGTTTGAATTGCGGTCAGCTTAATTTTACCGTCATAGGGATCAACAATTTCAGTGCCTTTAGGCGCTAAAGCGGTCAGCTCTTGAACCACTTCATCCTGTTCCGCTTTCGTCGCAACAGGTTTCAGCACTTCATCAACTGTTTTGGTTTCGCCCTCAGCCTTAATCGCCGCCATGATTTGTTCGCGCTCTTTTGCTGACAATGGCGGTTCTGCAGACACGGCTTTAACTGGCGCTGCCGGTGTCACGGCAACAGGAATACGCGGCGCGCTGGGGATATTCGTACTGGATGCGAAGGCAGCTAAAGCATCAGAACCTCTTGGCGTCTGCGCTTGCGGGCGCCCCAAAGCGCTATTGCTGGATACCGCCACAGCCGGCTTCACAGCCACTGCCGGCGTCTTAGCAGATGCCAACACTGGCGGTACAGATATTGAAGGGACAACCGTTTTAGTATTTAAGGCCGGCGGTGTTTCACGCGAAGGTGCAATAGTGACATTATTTTTAGGCAAGTCCTGGCTAAAACCGCCCGCCCAGTAGCCGCCCGCAGACGATTTCATCTTTTTCAGCTTTGCATCTACCGATGGGCTGATGTCAGCGGGAATTAAAATTTTCATCGGGCTGCCCGTGTCAATCACTTCACCGCGGTGCCCAGGATTTAATGCATATAGTTCTGAACGGCTTAAGCCTGTAACAGAAGAAACCTCATCTAGGCTGGCAGGCCCAACCATCACTTCACGGAAATGAGGGCGGTTGGCAATGGGCGGCAAACTTACGCCATAAGCGTCCGGATTTTTAATAATCTGCGCGACCGCCAAAAACCGCGGCACATAGTTCATGGTTTCCTGCGGCAATTTTAAAGACCAGTAATCGGTCGGCAAACCGGCAGCTTTATTGCGGTTAATTGCCTGCTGAATGCGGCCTGGGCCTGCATTATAAGATGCCAGCGCCAATTCCCAAGAACCAAACTGATTATACAAACTGCCTAAAAATTCATAAGCGGCCCGTGTAGATTCCACCACATCACGGCGCCCATCGTACATACTGGTCTGCTTTAAGCCATAAATACGCCCAGTGCTTGGAATAAACTGCCAAAGGCCAGCGGCGGCGGCGCTTGAAGTTGCTGCAGGATCATAAGAACTTTCGATCACAGGAAGCAATGCCAACTCGGTCGGCATGCCGCGGCGCTCCGCTTCTTTTACAGTGTGATACAGATAACGCGATGCGCGCGCGCTCAACCGGTCAATATAGGGCTGACGGGAGGCAAACCAGCCGCGCTGCGCTTCAATGCGGGTATCCCAATGGTTTAAATCCATTTTAAAGCCAACAGTCATGCGCTTCCACACATCGCCATGCTTTAAAACTTGCAGGCGGTCGCCTTCCACTGCCCGCATATCTGTTGCAGAAAGCAAATCTTCCAAACCATCTAAGCTATTGGCATCCAAATAGCCCGATGAACCAACCATTTTCGACTTCGACCCATGTGTTGTGCTGGAAGTAGATGAACAGCCCGTTAAGCCTAAAGCAGCTAACGCTGAACCCAGTACTGTAATTTTGAATAATGACGGGAAAGTAGGCTGACACCAGATCGTGGTTGGTTTATACATAAAAAATCCAAACAACTCGTATAAAATTTATTTTTTAGATATGCCATTGTAGTGAAGCGCCACTCAGACACAAGGCGTTAATTTAACGTGTTTCGAGTATAAATGTTACAAGAAATTAAAAAAACGTCGTGATATCGCTTCCTCATTTGCAATTGCGTTATACAATACTCCCTTGAACTCAGCCTTAACTTTCCGGATTCATATTTATGTCACAAACAATCACGCTTTATGTCGATGGCGCCTGCAAGGGCAATCCCGGTTTAGGCGGATGGGGTGCATACATTATTACAGAATCTGCAGAGCATAAAATTTGCGGCGGCGAAGCGGAAACCACCAATAACCGCATGGAGCTGACTGCAGCGATTGAAGGTGTGCTGTTTTGCCCAATGGATGCCAAACTGATCATTTGGACAGATTCCAACTATGTCAAGCAAGGCATTACAGAATGGATTCACGGCTGGAAAAAGAAAAACTGGAAAGATGTCAAAAATCCTGACCTTTGGAAAAAACTGGATGCTGTATGCCAAGGCCGTGAGATTGA
The DNA here is from genome assembly GCF_000368865.1 of Acinetobacter bouvetii DSM 14964 = CIP 107468. GTDB lineage: Bacteria > Pseudomonadota > Gammaproteobacteria > Pseudomonadales > Moraxellaceae > Acinetobacter > Acinetobacter bouvetii. The sequence goes on along the minus strand of NZ_KB849726.1, from coordinate 379,888 downwards.
GTGGAACTGGATTAAAGGCCATGCAGGCCACGCCGGCAATGAAATGGCGGATCAGTTGGCCAACCAAGGCGCAGAAGAAACCGCAGCCCAGTTAAAAAACGGCAATGCCGTCGAAACTAAAAAAAAAGCGGAATCTGACTGGCTCTTGAATGATCCTTTTGGATTGGATGCCTCGGATGACGAAGAAGAATATTCCGAAGATGAAATGCACGATGCGGAATCAACGGACGCAGCGGGTGATGCGCCGATCAACACATGGGCTGAAGATGCGCTGGACGAGGCTGTTCCTGCAGACGCAAGCAGAATTCCTGCAAAGCAGGCATCAAACGCGCCGATTCATCCTGCAGTCGTCATTACACCCGCCACATTGGACCTGCAAGGCCCGCGCCAGCTGATTCTGGATACCGAAACCACCGGTTTTTATTTCCAGGACAGCGACCGCATTATTGAAGTCGGCGCAATCGAAATGATTAACCGCAAGCTGACCGGCAGTTCCATTCATATTTATATCAACCCGCAAAAGCCTGTGGGCGAATCTGAAAATATTCACGGCATCAGCGATGACTTTTTAAAAGACAAGCCGCTGTATGCAGAAATTGCCGAGGCTTTATACGAGTACTTAAAAGGTGCAGAAATTATTGCGCATAACGCAACCTTCGATATGAACTTCTTAAATATGGAGTTCACCCGCGCCGGCTTTGGCGCGCTGTCGAATGTCTGCGAAGTGACCGATACGTTAAGCATGGCAAAAGCCAAGCACCCTGGGCAAAAAAACTCGCTGGATGCGCTGGTTCGCCGCTATGAAATTCCGCAGCGTGACCGTACTTTCCACGGCGCCTTGCTGGATGCGGAAATCCTGTCCGATGTTTATTTAGCCATGACTGGCGGGCAGGTTTCATTTGACATCGACGCCCTGACTCATTCTGAAAGCGCTCAAGGCAATGCGTCCAGACAGGCTGTGCAAATTGAGCTGCCTGCCATTATGCCAAGCGAAGAGGAATTAGCTGAGCATGAGAATTGGGTCAAACAATTTGAAGAAAAACATGGAACACCTTGCCTTTTCGCAAAATAAAATCTGAATTCCGTGTTACTTTTTGTATTTAAACCATTAAAACTTACGCTATAGTAAAACAAAAGATGGCCCGCCTGAACAAGGCGGTTCACAAACAAGATAAAACCCTAGGAAAGGTGCAGATCCATGTCCTACCAAACCTCTATTCATTTTGATCCAACGGCATTGCTGATAATAAAAAATGAGGTTGATAACTCGATCAAGTTAGTCGAATCAGCAGTCAGCACCTTAGTGGAAGACCAAACTTTGCCTTTCGGCATTGACGATGCGCTCAATCAATTCGAGCAATGCTCACAGGTTCTGGCGCTGATTGATATGTCCAGCCTTGCTAAAATTGCACAATATTCTGCAGAATTAATGCGCAAGATCATGGGGAATCCTGCCATCATTAACTCAACAGATGTCATTGCGCTCAGCGAAGGCACCACCATGCTGAAACGCTATATCGAATTCATCTGCTTGCGTGAAGTCAAAATTCCGCAATTCTTATTAGATACGCTCAACCGTCTAGAATTGTCATTAGGTAAGCCGCTGACTTCTGAGGGCCAGCATATCGAGACCCTGCTCGACTCAATCACCCCAGATTTTGATTTGCCTCAAGCGCCGGCTTTGGAAAAATCAAAATATGTGCACCGACTGTATAAACTGGCTTTAAACAAGCTGCTGAAGCAGGAAGAAACTGAATCTGACCTGCAAGCCATTAAGCTGGCGGGCGCATATTTAGCAGGCCTGTCTGAAAAGCACCCAAGCAAGCAGTACTGGAACCTGGTTTTTAACGCGTTTAATCAACTTGACCATTTGCTGCTTAGCGAACCCCGCCTGCGCACCTTCATCAGCATTGAACGCAATATGGCGCAATATTTCAGCGCGCCTGAACGCTATAAAGCATCGCTTGCGGATATTGCGAATGTGCTCAGCCTCTGCATCAGCCAAGAAGATGAAGTGTCGCAGCATATCCGCGGCAAATTGAATATTGGGGACGACCTGCTGACTGATATCCAGCTTCAAGTCTTCAGCCGTCATTTGTATGGCCCTGATTTTGACACCATGCATACCATCAGTGATTTAGTCACTGCTGAAATGACGCAAATCCGCAATGATATTGAGTTCAACTATCAGAATATGACACCTGAAAAAACTCAGGAACTGCAAGCTAAACTGCTTCAGCTGGGCAATATTTTCAAAGTGCTGAACTTGAACGAAGCGCATAATGATCTGACTCGCCAAGCCGCATCCTTAAACCAAACAGAAATTTTGAAAGATGAAAATTTTGCGCAGCAGCTGATGAACTGCATTTTATCTGCCATGAATTCGATTGGCGTACTGGAACGTCACCACACTTCAAGCCGTCTGCAGCTGCGTGTCAACAACATGAACATTTCATTAGACCGCTTAGACGAAGCGCATGAAGCGCTGCTGAATGAAACTAAGCTTTTGATTGATGCAGCCAGCCAGACTTTAGTTCAGTTTGTAAAAGATCAAGATCCTGCCCTATTGCAGACAATTCCTTCACAATTGCGCGAAATTGGCGGCGCCTTGCTGTTCTTGAATGCTGAGACAGGCCGAGATGCGCTGAATGCTGCCGCGTCTTTCCTGCAAAGCCGCATGGATGCAACCGATGCGATAGACACGCAAAACATTAACCATGTTTTAGATACGCTGGCGAGCGCAGACATGCTGATCGACAATTTAAAGAACAAATTGCCTGTATTGCACACGATGTTTAAGGTAGCATTGGAAAGCAGTGATAAACTGAAATCTGCAGCCTAATGACCACACTCTCGCTTGCCTATATTTTCAAACAGCAGCAGCTGTTAGTCGATGAACATTATCAGCTTCCTCAAGTTGAAAGCCTGGCAAGCGATTTGCTGATCAGCTCGGGTGATCAAGTGATTGCCCGTGACCTTCTGGATCATGAGCCTATCCCTGACGGCTTGCAGCTCGTACCGATCCGCCAATTGCTCCAGCTTTGGAATATCAAAGAGTTTGAACAGGCCAGCCGCGCTATTCAGCTTTTAGAATGGCGCCGCAACCATAAATTCTGCAGCCACTGCGGACATAAAACCGATGTTCACGCCAGTGAATATGCCATGGTTTGCCCTTCCTGCGGCTATCATCAATATCCACGTGTCAATCCCTGCGTCATTACGGTGATTACCCGCGGCCAAGATGAAATTTTGCTGGCCAAAAATGCCCGCAATAAAAACAGCGAAATGTACGGCTTAATTGCTGGCTTTATTGAAGTTGGAGAAACGCTGGAAGATGCTGTACGGCGGGAGACGCTGGAGGAAGTCGGCTTGACGCTGCAAAATATTCAATATCTGGCCAGTCAGCCCTGGCCTTTTCCAAGCAATTTAATGATCGCGTTTGAAGCAGAATACGCTGCGGGTGAAATTAAACTGCAGCCCGAAGAAATCAGTGATGCCGCCTTCTTTAAATTTGATCAGCTGCCGGAAATTCCATTTAAAGGCAGTATTGCGCATGCCATGATCATGCATGCGATTCATGGCACGGCTGTTGCGGATGATACGCAGGCTTGGCTTTAAGCTACAGCCAAACGCGTTTCAGCCGATTATTTTAATGCATCGTCCAAGGCGCGCATAATAGCTGTTTTAGTGCTAAAAAAACGGCTAAACAAACTGGAAACAGAACCAATCATCGTAATATGCCCAACCCGCGGCACAGAAATCAGCTGACTGTAATTGCCCCGCTCCCGCAGCTTGGCATCAAAATCCATGCTGTTGCTGTGCCCGACAATGTTGTCATTGGCTGCTGTAAACAAATAATGCTTAATGGAATTTTGCTCCACAAAATAGTACGGCATTACCTGCTGATACGGCAGGTTCTGATCAAAGGCATCGGCGCAAAGCGGGTCGCCCTTATAATCAAAATGATAGGGTCCAGCTAAACCGATAATCGCCCGAATCTTATCCTTGCTTTGCAGCGGATACGGGTGCGGATTATACAGAGCCGACATCACATTGAATGCGCCTGCAGAATGCCCCATCAGCACAATGTTTTCGGCGGCTATCTGCAGTTTTTGCTGTGACTGGCTGAGAAAATTCAGCGCCAGGCTCAAATCATCAATGTAACTTGGAAAGATATGCTTAGGCGCAAGATGGTAGTTAATCACCGCCACATCAAAGCCTTCTTTGGCAAAAGCTTCACCGATAAAGCTGTAATCCTTTTTATCCCCATGCATCCATGCCCCGCCATGCACAAAAACAATCAGCGGGCGCTGCTGGCGCGGCGCGCTGCTTCGGTATAAATCAAGCCGGTGGCGCGCTTTCAGGCCATACGGCACATTATGCTGTACGGTATAGCCCTGCTTTGGCGTTAACCGGTTTAATGCATAACTGCCAAAGTCATAAATGCGGAAATTCCGATACATGAATTTCGCAAGTTCAATTTTCTGATGGAGCTGCTTTTTCCAGCTTTTCACATTAAGGTGCATTATTCGGTTCAGCTGTATCCGGGTCTATAGCAACGGGCGTTTGCGCTTCTACAGCGCCATTGACCATCGGTGCTGAAAAGCTTGACGCAGTTGAGGCTGGCGGAAGGCCCTGATCAATATTATCCACCAAAGTCACGATTTTGGTCACATTGCCCACTTGCTGCAGCACCTGATTCAAATCATTAATTTCAGCCGTATTCAAACGCCCCATGACATACAGGACGCCATCTTCGGTATGAATATTGACTTTGCTGTCCGAAACTACGGGCGCTTTCATAATCAGCCCGCGAGTATTCGCTGTTACAGCCGTATCTTGCATAATGGTGTTATAGTTGATCTGATTGCCGACAGTAATAAAGTTGTGAATGCTTTTCACATCACTCATGGCTTTAACATTGTCTTCGGCCAACTGCTTGAGGTGCTCATCGGGAACCTGCCCCGTCAGCAGCACATTGCCATGAAAACTGTCGATGTTGACACGAGCCTGCTTAAAGCGCGAATCCAATTTATATAAATTAATTTTTGCTGTTCTAACAATTGAAGAATCAATAAAAACCTGACCTAAAGAACGCGCACCGCTTTCTGTGCCTACAGGCGCTGTGCCTGTACCGCCGGAAATAAAACTGGCGCATCCTGATAAACTTGCGACACATAACATTGTCATTGCAATACGCTTAACCACTCAGCATGACTCCTCAATATTTTTTTTCAGTCGATTTCTATCTATGCATTTACACAGTATATTTGTTCAAAGATTAATAAACTCTTGATCAAAAGTAAAAGCATTTTCTATCCATTGCAAATCATAAGTGAAATTGGAAAAATCATGCTGTAGTGATTTTGCAAACCGTTGATAAAAATCAAAACAAATCACATCAAAGCGGCAAAAATACTGTTGAAAACCTGGCTGTTCATTCAGAAAATACAGGGCAGTTTTTAGCATTTTACGCTGCTTATGTATAGAAACGGTTTCAGAAGCCTGTGCATATGCCGTTTTAGACCGCGCTTTGACTTCAATAAACAGCAGTTCCTGCCCGCGCTGCACAATCAGATCGATTTCACCAAAACGGCTGTGATAATTGGCCTGCACCAAGGAAAAACCCTGCCGCTCGGCCAATTTAAGCGCCTGCTGTTCAGCCCATTGCCCCATCTGCATCAATTCTGCTTCCCTTTAAAATGAATAAATTCAATGCATTTAAATGGCCGTTATGCCTTTTCCTGTATTGTGATAGCAATGCGGTGTACGCTGAATGTGGTTGCCGTTAATTTGGATCAGCCCAGTTCTCCCCTCAAAAACCGCTTCTTTCAGTTTTGGGTTCTGCAGATACAGCTGCGCAATGCTCCATGCATCGCCGCCAAAGGCCAGCATGCGCTGATAAGGCATTGCGACCGGATGCTGCTGATAAGCGCTGTACAGTTCCGCCCATTGACCGCGGTATAGCGCAGGCGTATCGCAGAATTTCATGCCTTTCGGAATCGGCTGATCTTCCTCAATGGCATTGGATACGGTATAAATCTGTTTTTTCGGCAATTTCTGCTGCCCATTCATCCACTCATTATTTCCCAGCAGCAGCAATGCCTGATGCCTTTTTAGTTTTTTCGGCGGCGCATGTACCACTTGCATTTGCAAGCCCGCCTGCGTGACCAAAGACATTAAAAACAGCTCATGCTCTGTTTCCGCGCCCGGCTGACGCAGCACCAGCAGCTCCTGCATCCGGTCTTCCGCCAGTATTTTTTGCAAGGCTTGCGCATCATCTTTTTTCGCGAGGCTGAATTGCGTGATATTGCCCGCCTGCACGGCGCCTTCATTCAGCGTTAAAACCCGTATTTTAGGTCTGGCTTTCATCAGCGCATCCACCTCTGCGCGCGCCAAAGGCCCCACGATCAGCTTGGTCTTTGCTGTAATATTCTTCTTCAGCACTTTGGCTATTTGTTTTTGATCAGAATTCACAAATTTAAGGGGTTCTGGATGGCCAGACGCCGCATATGCGCTTTGAAAACCCAGCTTGATGCTCGATGCCGCTCGCGCCATAGGGCCAGATTCGGGTAAAATAACCAAAACCTCTGCTTGGGCGTAAGTCATTCCTCCCATCAACGCCAATACAAGTAAATTTTTCTTATTATTCCGCTTATTCTTAAACATGGAGAAACCTATGGGTGCTCAGTTATTTGTTGTTGCGACTCCAATCGGGCACTTAGATGATATTAGTTATCGTGCAATTAATGTTCTGAAGTCGGTTAATATTATTGCCGCAGAGGATACACGAACTTCTGCGCAATTACTCAAACACTTTAATATTCAAACACCGCTAACCGCCTGCCATGATCACAACGAAAGCAATAAGATTGATCAGCTGATTCAGCGCCTGAAAAATGGCGAAGATATGGCGTTAATCAGTGACGCCGGCACACCGCTGATCAGCGATCCGGGCTTTAAGCTGGTGCGTGCCGCGCAAGAACACCATATTCAAGTCATTCCTGTACCAGGCGCCTGCGCCGCCATTGCTGCGCTCAGTGCCGTGGGGCTGCCCAGCGACCGTTTCAGCTTTGAAGGTTTTTTACCGTCAAAACAGTCACAGCGCCTTTTAGCGCTGCATAAGCTGAAAGATGAAACCCAGACCATGATTATTTATGAAGCGCCGCACCGTATTGTCGCGTGTTTAAAAGATATGGCTGAGGTGTTTGGCGCAGAGCGGCCTGTCGGCTTTGCCCGTGAAATTACCAAGACCTTTGAAACCATTAAAAAAATGACGCTGGGCGAATTGGTGACTTTTGTGGAATCTGACCATAATCAGCAAAAAGGCGAAATTGTCTTGGTGATTGGCGGCGCAACTGCAGAAAAAGATTTGGAACAGGAAAAGCTGGATCAATTGCTGACCCGGCTGCTGCAGGATTTATCGGTGAAAGCGGCCTCTCAGTTAGCCGCCGACTTAACCGGCATTAAAAAGAAAGTCGCCTATCAGCGCGCTTTGGAACTCACTCAAAACGTTGATGAATCCTAATCCGCACAGCAGCGCATAAACGGCTCTGCGGATAAGAAAGGCATGTTCAATATTGGTCATGGATATGCTTTTCTTAGCACTTAAACATACAGAAGCAGCGGAATTATTGAGTCCGCATTTGAATCCTTGAGGACGTGATGCCATACTTTTAGAATAATGATCAACACCTCAATAACAATAACCGCATGATGGCAAAACTCACGTTTAAACCGGTCTATCTATTCAATCTCTTTTGGCTGACTGGACTGCTGCATATTGCATACTATGGCTCAAAGCCTTATCCGCATTATATTTTTGATCAAATGATGACACCGGATGCTCAGGCCGTATTCATCACTTGCGGTATTTTTTCGATTTACTTTATTGCCGGCAATATTTTGCGCCTTACGCCTCTTTGGCAGACGCCGCGCTATTGGCCTTATATTTTTCTCAGCGCTATTTTAGTGTTTCAAGCATTCATTGCCTTTATTGGGACAATGCATGCTCCGCCTTACTGGGGAGCTCTGATCCTCAACTGCATGTTTATGCTGCTGGCGCATTTTGTATTTTATCCGCTCTACGCCATCAGCAAAAAATACACAGAAAAGAAAAACACTGCCTAAAAGCAGTGTTTTTTATCAGTCGTGCGCGTTTTCATCCGGCGGCACTTCAGTAATCCTGCCGCCTCGCGCCAAGAATGCAGCCACTTCATCTTCCAGTGTCTGACGCTGTTTCAGCTTAGCGGTGACAGTCAATGTTTCCGCTTCTGCAACATCACCGTCAGATGCGCCTTCTGATGCATCTGAAGCGCCTTTTTCGGCTGCTTTCGCTTCGTCATCATCTACTGCAGAATCTTCTGATTCATCATAATCATTCATTTCTGTCATCTTGCTCTCCCCACGAATGACTGCTTGTACTTGTCAGGCAAAAACCTGATTTTGATTTAGAAGAAATTTATCAATCTCTTTGGCTTTCGCATAGAGCTAATCACCATAAAATCGTATCTTTTTTGATCAAAATCGTAATCATGCATTTACAGATGCTTAAAAAACTCGCTATTTCTGCTTATGCGCAATAACGGGTCGCTTTCAAAGAAGATAAGCCGCTGGCCTGAGCCATAAACGCGTCTTTTAAAATGTGCTGATTTTCGACTTGCTTCAAGCCAAAATTGCGCGCCCAAACCACGGGAAACAATGCTGCAGTTTCCAGCCAGCCAATAGCAGACATGCTGTGCATCATGGCATCATTTTGCCCTTTGCGGCGGTGCTCATAGCGTTTTAAGGTCTGCTCATGCGCCCACACGCCGCGCGCCTTGTCATGCAGCAGCGCATCGCACAGCACCGCGGCATCTAAACAGCCAATATTCACGCCTTGACCTGCCAGCGGATGAATCACATGGGCAGCATCGCCTATCAGCGCTAAACCGGCTTTGACATACTGCTGCGCCGCACGCGCTTTCAGCGGGAACTTGGCCCGCGGTGTCGCATCCAGCACTTCTCCCAGCATGTGATGGCTTTCACGGGTTAAGAGCGCCTTAAAATCCTCATCTGATAAAGCTGCATATTCGTCTGCATAATCGTCTGGCAACGTCCAAACAATAGATTGCCAATAACCGTTTTGCTCTGTGCTTAAGCTCGCCATCGGCAAAAATGCCAGCGGCCCGGTTTCCAAGAAAATCTGACGCGCCATATGCAAATGCGGCTGCGCAGTGCGGATCGCGCAGCTGATGCCTGCCTGCTGATAATCCAGCACATCAATATCAATAAACGCTTGTTCACGGACAAAAGAATTGGCGCCATCCGCCCCGATTACCAATTTGGTTTTCAGCTGAGTGCCGTCCGCCAAATGAATATGCCAAATGCCGACACCTTCTTCGACTCGAATGACTTTAACTTGAGTTCGATAGTCTTTGAGCTGTTCCAGCATTTGCTGCTGTATCGCCAAATTCAAAATGCTGGGTTCGACCATTGAACCCAGCGCCTGCTCTGCACTCGGGCTGCGCTCAGAAGCATGTCCAAAATTAATTTCGCCATAGCCATTTTTATTCCACACCTGCATGCCGCTATAGGGCATCTGACGGGCTAATTTATCCCAAACACCTACTGTTTTCAGCAAATGAATAGTGGCTTGGCTCAGCGCCAATACGCGCGGATTGGCAACGGCTAAATTCTTTTCTGCATCCAAAATGGGCGCGGCATCCAAGACAGTCGCCTGTACACCGCCTTGCGCTAACAGCAGCGCTGCTAGACCGCCCACCAAACCGCCGCCAATAATAACTGCATCCAATACCGGATCATGACTCATATTCATGCTTTCAGCCCCATTGCATAATTTGCGACCAGCGGTTTAATGCCGGGAATCGTGTCAAATGCCACCAAGCCTGTATTGCGGATCAGTTTTAAAATTGGATTTTGGTTGCTGAAACCGCGCACTACAGAATCACAGAATTTAATCACTCGCTGCTGATCGGTCAGGCGGGACTTTTCATAATCCAGCAGCATGGCGGCGTCACCCAAGTCGGAAGCTTGGGTATTTTGCTCGATTAAATAGCGGCGCAGCACATAGGCATCCCGCATGCACAGGTTAAAGCCCTGTCCTGCAACTGGGTGAATGGTATGCGCGGCGTTGCCCATCAGCACCACACGGCCGACTGCCTGCTTTTCTGCCAATACTTGTGACAGCGGAAAACTGAAACGCTTGCCGGTTTTTTGGAACTTGCCCGCGCGGTCGCCATAAGTCTGCTGCAAAGCATCTAAAAAGTGCTGATCATTTTCATCGCCCATCCACTCACCTTCTGTACCCGCAGGCACTGGCCAAACCACTGAGCGTCGGTATTCACCCGGCAGCGGCAGCAGCGCTAAAGGCCCTAGCGGACTAAAGCGCTCAAAGCCGACATGATTATGCGGTTTTGAGGTTTGCACAGTGGTAACAATCGCCACTTGATCATAATCATGTTCAGATGCTCCAATGCCTAAAGCTTTGCGGCAGAAGGAATCGCGGCCATCAGCCGCAATTACTAATTTTGACTGCAGTGCAATCTTTTCTGCTCCGCGGATGGCTTCAATATATGCCCAATCTGCATCTTGGGTTAAAGAAGTGACTTGCACGCCATCAATCAGTTCAACCAAAGCTTCTTGCTTAACCTGCTGCAGCAGCACACGGCCCAGCCATGCATTTTCAATGACCTGTCCAAAACTTTCGACTTTTTCCTGTTCTGCTTTTAAGCGGGCTTTGCCGAAACTGCCCTGCTCTGTAATGTGCACTTCATAAATTGGCGTTGCATGTTCCTGCAAGGCCTCCCACAGGCCCAGCTCTTGATAGATTTGCACAGTGCGGCGCGACAGTGCGCTGTTTCGCGCATCAAAACTGGAATGATAAGGAGCAAGATTGGCATCATCATAATTTGGATATTGAATGGCTTCGAGCAGCTTCACGCCAATATCCGCTTTTGCCAACATAAGCGCCAGACTCAGTCCGACCATACCGCCGCCAACAATAATGACTTCTTGCTGCATGCTTTCATCCTTTTTTATGAGGTACTCGAATTCAGGAGATTCATTCGAAATACGTATAATCTGTAATGGATTTTATATTACATCAAGGACATGCATTTTTATAATGAATTAGAAATTTGTTGCAGGGTTGAGTACCCAACCGCTTCATCCTTTGTGAATGACCAAGCCAAGGGTCCATCTTTTTACTATGGTATTTTCTGCTGAACATTTAGGAACTTATTTAAGCAAACGAATCAAACATGCAGACAATTAATTAAATAATAGCCATAAAATATGATAAATCATTTAAAACGCCCCTGCATTCACCATTGGGCTTAAAATATGAGTTAATATTATGATTAATATAAGATAAAAATTACTTTTTTATTCCCACGCAGAGAGTTCTCTGACAAACTCAGTACGGCCCAAGCGACAAAGCTATGACGTCCCAACTTTTAAGTTTATTGGTATAAAGAGTAAGCGCCATGAAGCTCACGAGCAAAATTTCTCCATACGATATTAGATGGTCCATACTTTTTCATGCAGCCAAAGCACAAATTGCAAAGGCTTTTGGAACTGAACTGATTGATATTCACCATGTCGGAAGTACTGCCGTTTTAGGTCTCGCTGCCAAGCCAGAAATCGACATACTGATTGAGGTTTCTGCACATATCAATGAAACTGCTCGAAATAATGTCATGCGTGGCCTCGGATATGTACGTGGCAGTGATCTGTCATCAGGCCACCATTTCTACCGCCGAGATATAAATGGAGTGCGGACACACAAAGTGCATGTCTGTATTTCAGGTCATCGTGAAATTGATAGAATGCTTCGATTTCGAGATATGCTAATCAATCATCAAAAAATTCGACAAAGTTATCAGGACTTAAAACTCGAATTAGAGAAAAGCAATACGGGCGGCATTGCTGAATATCTCATCCGCAAGGCGCCTTTTATCGAGAATGTTATGGAGTCGCTCACGGATTAAAGTCACTTTAGTGGATTATCACAGCCATAGCTAAGCTGCCATTATTAACTGAATCAAAAGAAAATCTAAAACGCCTATCACGATCAAATCTGCAGGAAGCAGTCTAAGAGACTAATACGAAATCCCCTGACAGGATGTCAGGGCTTAAATAAGTATTTCGCATCAGGTGTATCATGTTAATTTTAAGGAAACTTAAAAATGAAGAAATTAGAAATCATTTTTTCAATAATCTTATTCCTCATTATTTTGTGGGGCATACAATGGATGTTTCATGGTTTTCCGGCAAAAAATTAAAACCATATTCCTATTAATCGTAGATTTTTACTCAGAAAAAAATGGCACTGACAACAGAAAATTTCCTCAATATTGCGATGAAAAACACCATCAATGCTGAAATTGCTTTTAGGCTTCCCCAGCTTGGTTTAGATCAATGTATGCTCACAGCTGGATGCCTATTTCAAACGATATGGAATCATCAATCACAATTACCATTAACTTGGGGGAATAAAAGATTACGATGTTTTCTATTTTGATGAAGATTTATCTTTTGAAGCTGAAAACAAAATTATTAATTCTGCTCAAAAACTTTTCCAAGATTTAGATATTAATATTGAATTAAAGAATCAAGCCCGTGTTCATCTTTGGTATAGCAGCCGATTCGGTGGACAATACCCAAAACTAGAATCAACTCAAGATGGTATAGACCGTTATCTAATTTCAGGAACATGCCTTGGTTTAGATATTGAATCGCACAAAATTTATGCTCCAAATGGCTTCTCTGATACAGAACAAGGAATTCTTCGCATTAATCCTAAAAATTACAAGTTAGATCTATTCCACCAAAAAGCTAAAAGTTATCAAGCTCGCTGGCCTTGGCTTAAAATTATAGAGCCAAATTCGCAAGCTGTTTAACATAAAATCTCTAATACGAAATAAAAAAAGCCGGTCATCAGACCGGCTTTTTTTATTTATGAAATCTTACTTCGCCATCAAGGCTTCAATCTCTTCTACAGATTTCACTACAGCCGCAGTTAAAACCCGCGGCCCAGCTTTGGTCACAGCCACATCATCTTCAATACGGATGCCGATACCGCGCCATTTTTCATCGACAGTTTCATCGTCCGGCGCAATATACAGGCCCGGCTCAACAGTGACCACCATGCCTTCTTCATAAGCACGCCATTCACCATCCTGCTTATATGCACCGACATCATGCACATCCATGCCCAGCCAGTGGCCTGTGCCATGCATATAGAACTGGCGGAACGATTCAGCGGCAATAATTTCGTCAATATTGCCCTGCATAATGCCAAGGTCGAGCAAACCTTGCACCAATATGCGCACCGCGACATGATGCGGCTCTTTATAAGAGTTGCCGATACGCACGGCATCAATGGCGGCAAGCTGGGCATCTAAAACGACGTTATACAGCGCTTTCTGCTCTGGGCTGAATTGACCATTCACCGGAAAAGTGCGGGTAATGTCAGAGGCATACAGCTGGTACTCACAGGCTGCATCAATCAGCACCAGGTCCCCATCTTTCAGCTCTTTGTCGTTTTCCACATAATGCAGAATGCAGCCGTTTTCACCGCCGCCGACAATGCTGTTATATGAAGGCACGCAGCCATTTTTGCCAAACACATAATTCAGTTCAGCTTCCAGCGCGTATTCCATCATGCCGGGCTTAACCGCTTGCATGGCGCGGGTATGCGCTTCTGCAGAAATATCAGATGCCAGCTGCATCAGCGCCAACTCATCATCCGATTTATGCAAACGCAGCTCATCGACAATGCGGTCCAGCTGAATCACCTGAGCGGGTGCAGATGCCCCCTTACGGGATTCACCGCCCGCAGCGGCAATCCATTTGGCAACACGCGCGTCAAAATCAGCCTGCTGGCCAATGCGGTAAAACAATTTGTCCTTGTTCTGCAATTTTTCAAGGATTTCTTCATCCAGCAAATCAATGGCATACGCTTCATCGGCTTCGTAGTCATCGACGGCGCCGTCCACACCTGCACGGTAGCCATGCCAAATTTCCATTTCATGGTCGCGTTCGCGGCAGAATAGGCTGTAGGTATAGCCGTCTTCTTCGCTGTCAAAGGTTTCAATCACTGCAACCGCTTCAGGCTCTGCAAAGCCAGTCAGATAAAAGAAACTGCTGTCCGCTCGGAATTTGTAGTCGGCATCGCGGTTGCGCATTGCTTCTTTGCTCGTGGCAATAATCGCGATGCTGCGCAGCCCCATTTCACCTGCAAGAATATCGCGGCGTTCCTGAAAGTCAGCTTGAGTCAATTTCTTCATCTGAATACTTCTTATCGCTCTTAAATAAATAGTCAAAGTTAATGCTGAAAGCGGGATGAAACGCCCAAAATCAGCTTGGACGGTGCGGTGTAAACATTTCTACAACATTATTTGCATCAGCCGATTTTTTGGCAGAAAACAGCTGCAAAAGCGGACTTTCAGCCACTTCAATTTTCTTGCGGCCCATCGACAGGCTGACTGGAATCAGGCGTACAAACTCGTACAGTTCCTGATAGCTTTCTTCGCCTTCGTCATCATCATCCGATTCATCAAATTCAACTGAAGCGACATCCTGCAGATGCTCAATCAATTCCTGCTCTTCTGCGCGCAAATGCCCTGAAGCCAAGCCAAAGCCTAACACCACGCCTGCGCACCAGTCAGCAAGGGCTTGAACCCGCTCAGACAAACTGTGTTCATCATCCGGCAGCAGCGGCAAATAGTCCAGCTCATCTTCAGACAGCGCATGCGCAATGTCTTCGGTTTCGTCGGTTAAAGCCGCAATTGCTTCATCGCTGATTTCAGTCACTTCAAGCGTCGCTAAAATCTGCTGCCACTCTTCGCGCGTCGGCACCTGCGTCACACAGACAATGCCTGTCAGCAAGCCGTGCAATTCGCTGGGGCTGGAAATCTCTTCGATTTCGCTAAAATTGCGGTTCCATTCTGACCAACCTGAAATATCGTCTTGCATTCGTTTATCCAATCTCTATACTTCTTATATATTACCTTTGTTTGCAATACTGTGCGACCACGATATGTTAGAAGAATTACAGCGTCTGCAAGCGCATCTGAACGTTTTAAAAACGAAACTTGCGCATTATGAAAGTGAAAACGCCTCGCTTGCAGAAGATAAAGATTCTGCAAATGAACAACATCATGCGCAAATTGTGCATAAAAATGGCATCATTACGCACAAACAAGAAGAAATTGATACGCTGACAGAGCAGTTAACCGAATCCCGCTCTCAATTTCAGCACCTGAATAATGATGCAGCCTCTCTGGCTGACCGTTACAGCCGTTTGGAAAAAAGCTGCACCGATTTAAAAAACCGGTTTCAGGAAATTTTGGCAGAACGCAATGAATTGCGTGTAGTCAAAGAAAAAATGCAAAACGAACAGCGCCATGCCATGCAGGAAATTCAATCCCTGCAGCAGGAACGTCAGCGCCTGCTGCAGAAAAATGAACATGCCAAAGCCAAAGTGGAAGCCATCATTCAGCGCTTAGCGGTTTTAGGCACGGCCCAAGATCAGCATGCGCAGGAAATCCAGCAATTGGCCCACCCAACTGACGCAAACGAGGAAGCTTAAGCATGACTGAACAAATTGCTGTCGATTTAAAAGTCCTTGGCCATAACTTCCGCTTAGCGACCACAGCCAGTCAGCAGGCTGATTTAGAACGTGCAGCCCAGCTGCTCAACGATAAATATGATGAATTCCGCCGCAAAGCGCCGCGCATGGAACCCAGCAAGCTGATTATTATGGTGGCGCTGGAGCTGATGCAGGAAGTGCTGAGCATGAATAAAAGCCTGCAGGAATATGAACACTGTGAACGGCTGCTGCAGACTATTTTGGAAGAAGCTGAAGATCTCGCTGAATAAACGGGATCTTTTGCATAAAGCGCAGCCAAATACAAAAGAAGTTTACGCATCTTATGCTGAAGATGATTTGCCTCTAGCGCTTTATTGGTTATACTTGCTCTAACTCTGGGGTGTTCGCCAGCGGGTCTATTCCCCTGCCGATACTAACACTTATGGATCGTGTTCTGTATATTTAGAGCGTATGCCCATCTCCGTATGGGAAACCCAGCAAGTATACGTCGCGTCCACCTTGAACTCATCGGGTTCAGGGTAACGACACATGCAGCGGCACCTCCGGAGCTATTTTAATTTCAAAATATTCAAATTTATCGAACGCCTTCCAGCAAATTTTCCTCTTTTAATTGCCTCGCCATCCATCGCTCAACACATATAACGCTTTCCCGTCCTGTCTATTCATCTGAATGTGCGCCTATAGTTTGAATGATATATCCGAACCGGCACTCTGTTCTATCGCTATAAGCTGCGTATCTCGCCACTTTAACGCTTTGCTGCATAAAACCCCGTTGATCGGTAAAATTTCATAAATCAGATGTGCAATATTCAGGCCTATTGCCGACTTACAGAGTCACCCCCCAATTAGTGATTTCTCTGCGCAATGCAAACTCCTGCCAAACCTGCACTCAGCTGCGAGCCCCTGTAAACGGAATGTAAAATCATGATGTATTAGCAGGCAAAACACTCACCGCTATTTTTATATACCTAAATTCAATAAAATCAACGCGGCTAAAGCAGGCAGCGCTTGAATATAAAGAATCTTTCGGCTCGCCGTGACACTGCCATAAATTCCCGCAATTAAGACGCAGATCAGAAAGAAGTTTGCCAGCATGAATGAAAATGGCATCGATACCAGCAGTGACCAAATCAGCCCTGCAGCTAAGAAACCATTATAAAGCCCCTGATTCTGCGCCAATACTTTCGTTAATGCCGCCTTTTCTGGCGTATTTCCGAAAGCTTTTAAGCCCGCTGGCTTCTGCCACAAAAACATCTCCAGAACTAGAAAATAGATGTGCAAAAGAGCAATAATCACAATCAATATCTGAGAAATCATATTTCTTTTCCTTCTGTGCCGTGCGGTTTATTTATTTCGTTCTGGTCATTTTAAAATAACCGATTCAGCAATTTAAAACGATTTAATTTTTTGACCGTGACTGCAAGCCATCTTCTAATGAAATACGGACTTTTTCATCCTATAAACATGACTTAGCCAGTCACTGAGCTGAGCTACGCTTTCTTCAGCCTGCGCAAAACAGCTTGATCCAAATGAAAGGCCGCCAAAATGCGTTCAAGCGGCCCCTCCTTAAATTGATCTAGCAAACAGCCGAAGACTCTATTTTTACAATTTTTCCAGCTGCCGAATATAGCGGTTTATTTGCTGATCCATTTCCGGCATGGCTTTGCTTAGAAACTGACAATAATTGACGGCGTCTTGCGCTGAAAGCACTCCAGATTTCACCAGCTGTATTTGCTGCTGCAGCAGCTCATCCACTTTGCGCGCATCTGGCTGCTGGCCATGACTGAGGCTGATGCTGATGCCTTCAAATTCTTTATATAACCTGTCGCGCTGCTGCAATGCCGATTGATCCGGCAGATAGGATTCCTGCTTTTTTACTTGCATTGGCTGCAGAGAATCCGGCGCTTCTGCTGCTGATACTTTTTTTTCAATCGCAGCAGGCTGAGTGCGCTGTGAATTTCCCAGCAATGCCGCTGAATCCGGCTTTAAAAACACAAGCCAAGCTGCCATCACCAAAAAACCGACGGAAGCAGCCACAGCCAGTTGCGCTCGAGAAAGCATAGTTCACCTTTATTTTTTTTATTCATTCATTTGCCGTATTCGATGCGGTCAGCGGATCTGCGCATCTTAGAAAACAGGCTGGCTCCAGCCTGTTCTCAGCTCATCCGCTCTTTTTATTGCGCAGGCCAGCCCGCAGGCGCATAGCCAATGCGCACGCGCTGCGGATGATTGCCTACAGGGACGCTCAGCACCTTATCGCCTGTGTCAAAATCAATCACCGTCACGGCGTCATTGGCGCTTTCAGAGATGATGCAGCTTTTGCCGTCCGGGCTGCGGGTTGCCCAGTAGGGCTTGCCGGCAGCAATCAGTTTGCCCGCTTTTAAAGTTTTCCGGTCTACTATTGTGGCGTAGTCATCCATGGTTCCCGCGACACATAATTTCTCGCCGTCACTGCTGATGGATAAGCCGTGATGCCGTGAATCATTGACCCATTTGCTGCGGTCAGAAGGAATTGTTGAACTGCCTGGCAGCTGCCCAATGCGGGTCACTTTGTCTTGATTTAAATCATATTCCACCAAGCCATTGAAAAATGAAACCTGCGCATAAATTTTGCTTTCATCTTTGCTGAATACAATTGGCCGCACCGCATTGGATAAGTCTTTGCGCCCAACAGCATCCAATGCCGGGCGGAAATCAATTTTTTTCAGCACGTTAAAATTGCCTGCATCGGCAATGGTGAGATAGCGCTTGCCCTTGGTAAAGTCCTGCCATGAAGCATCCATTGAGGTTTCCACATTGCCAATTGCAGAGTTCAAAATCTTGCTGCCGCCATCGAAATAAATGTTTTCATGCGGTTTGTCCCCTGTGGCAAAACGGCCCAATTCCTTGCCGCTATTGATGTCCAATACCTGCACAACATTGCCTGAAGAGGCCGAAACCGCCACTTGCTGCCCATTCGGAGAGACCGCCATATGGTCAGCGCGGAAGCCTTCTACCGGCGTGCGCCAGTTAATCTTTCCAGTTGCAATATTAATCGAAACCACATCTGCAAAACTTGGACGGGAAGCCACGACCGATTTGCCGTCTGGCGTGGAATACATGTCATCCACCAGCTGATCGTGCCCTTCACCTGCAGTCGATTGAATATAAGTGTAGGCAATCAATTTCACTGGATTTAAGTGGATTTCCAGCAGCCGCTCTTTACGGTCTGGAATCATGTTGATGACGCCAATCTTTCCAAAATCGCCGGAAGAACGGATCACGGTCACCGTCCCGTCCCAGTTATTGCCGACAAAAAAGACCTGCTGGCTGTTGCTTGGCGCAGCAGCTATGGCCGCGCCAGAACCGGCTGCCGTCAAAATCAGCAGCTGTGCTACTTGATGCTTCATTTTTGCTTTCCATTTCATTTTTATTCTCCAGCAATCTGCTGATTTTTTTTGATTTTTCTTTAATTGTTGGCTGTTCAAAATGTTTTGATACCGCCGTCTGCAGCAAGCACTGCTCTTTGCTTCAATGCCTGGCGCATGAATAAATATACAAATGTATAAATATGAATGCACAATAAAATCCGATGAAATATTCACCAAAACCTGCAATTTCGATAAACGGAAGCATGCCGGCATCAATATGAATATTTCAAATAGATGCCGCTCTGCACTTGCTGTTTAACATTGAAGGATTAAACTGTAAAAAATTCTGAAATATAAAGCCGCATGTCCTACGATTTAAACACGCTTAGAAAAGACCTGCGCCAACAGCGCCGTGCTGTAAGCAAATTTCAGCAAAGGCAATCGGAACAGGCGGTATTAAATCGCATCATACGGCTGCCCGAATTTCAGCAGGCCAAAAAGATCGGCATTTATCTCCATGCCTTTGGTGAAATTCATACCCGTAAAATTATGCAGTACTGCTTTGCTCAAGGTAAAGCCGTATATTTGCCCATGATTTGCAATATGAATCAGCGCCTGTCATGGGTGCACATCTCTCAGCATCAGTATTTCAGCCAGCGCTTTTCACACCACCCCTTAGGCATGAAAGAACCCATGTCCTCACGCGGCCTGCATGTGTCCAAACTGGATCTGCTGATCATGCCTTTATTGGCCTGCGACGCACACGGCACACGCATTGGCATGGGCGGCGGCTATTACGATAAAACCTTAGCTTCAGCGCCGCAGCATCCTTTCAGGCTGAGCCTTGCGCATCATTTTCAGCTGATCAGTGAAACTTTGCCCCGCGAGTCTTGGGATCAGCCTTTGGACGCCTTGCTGACCCCGCAAGCCTTATTGCGATTTCCGCGTTAAATTGATCATTTTGACAGGTTAGACTGATTTAAAATCAAATGTTTACTCATTTTCCATACAATTTATTCCGCCACGCCCTTGTAATTTTTAAAATACCCATCACTATAAAAAACATGGCAACACCGTTGTCACTCATTAGGAGTGCCCATGTCTGAAATTATTATGAATGAAGAAACCTTAGAGCCTCAGGTTCCAAGTGTATTGCCGCTTTTGGCGCTGCGCGATGTGGTGGTTTATCCTCACATGCAGATTGCGTTATTTGTGGGTCGTGAAAAATCGATCAATGCAGTGGACGTGGCTCGTAACAGTGACAATCTCGTATTTGTAGTTGCACAGAAAGATTCGCTTACAGAAGAAATTGATCACGACAATTTATATCAATACGGTACTGTCGCGAAGATTGTGCAAGTTGTGAATCACGAAAATGATGAAAACTGCATCAAAGTACTCATTGAGGGCTTGCACCGTTCAAAGCTGGTCAAAATCATCGACAATGATGAGTACCTGTCTGCAGAACATAGCTTAAGCCCAATGACTGTTGCAGCCGATAGCGAGAAGCATGAATCACGCATTGAAGAATTGCGCACCATGTTCGCGCAATATGCGGAAGCGAAACTGCGCAATGCGCGTGAGCTGATTGCAGCGGCCAACAAAATTGATGATTTATTGCAATTGCTGTTTTTCGTTGCAACCCGTGTACCTTTGAATATTGATGTAAAGCAAAAATTCTTAGAACACGATGAGTTCGAAGCGCATTTGCAGGAATTGATGACTTACCTGCTGCAGCAGTCTGAAGAACAGCAGATTGAACAGACTCTGCATGATTCAGTTAAACGCCAAATGGAAAAAAACCAGCGCGAATACTTCCTCAATGAAAAGATGAAGGTCATTCAGCGCGAGCTTTCCGACATGAATGGCGGCGCTGAAGACGACGTTGCAGAAATTGAAAGACGCCTTGCAGAAGCTGATCTGCCTGAGCACGTGCGCAAAAAAGCGGAAGCTGAATTCCGCAAACTCAAAGCCATGCAGCCGGCATCAAGTGAAGCGGCTGTGGTGCGCAATTATATCGAGGCCATCTTAGATACGCCTTGGAATAAAGCCAGCAAAGTCAGCATTAACTTAGCCAAGGCGCAAGAAATTTTAGATGCAGACCATTACGGCTTAGATGACGTAAAAGACCGTATTGTGGAATATCTTGCAGTGCAGTCACGGGTGAAAAAACTCAAAGGTCCGATCCTGTGTTTGGTTGGTCCTCCAGGTGTCGGTAAAACCTCACTGGGTGAATCGGTTGCAAAAGCGACAGGCCGTGAGTTTGTGCGTATGGCGCTCGGCGGCGTGCGTGACGAAGCGGAAATCCGCGGTCACCGCCGCACCTATATTGGCGCGATGCCGGGTAAAATTGTGCAGTCCTTGACAAAAGTCGGCGTCAAAAACCCATTGTTCCTGCTCGACGAAATCGACAAGATGGCGCAAGACTACCGCGGCGACCCTGCTTCTGCCCTGCTGGAAGTCCTTGATCCATCACAGAACAGCAAGTTTAACGATCACTATTTAGATCTTGATCTGGACTTGTCTGAAGTGATGTTCATCTGTACCGCCAACAGCATGAATATTCCGGAAGCGCTGCTTGACCGTATGGAAGTGATTCGTCTGCCGGGTTATACCGAAGATGAAAAAATCAACATCGCAGAGCGTTACCTTGTTCCGAAAGCAATCAAGAACAATGGCCTGCGCGCCAAAGAACTGACTGTTCATGAAGAAGCAATCCGTGACATCGTACAGCGTTATACACGTGAAGCCGGTGTGCGCAGCTTAGAGCGCGAAGTCTCTAAAATTGCCCGTAAAGTGGTGAAAGAAGCGGTCAGCAAAAAGGCAAAAAACCTGCAGGTTGATGTGACTTCGGCCAATCTTCCAGACTACTTAGGTCCGCATAAGTTTGACTTCGGCATGGCGGAAGATGAAGCGCAAGTCGGCCGCGTTAATGGCCTTGCTTGGACGTCTGTCGGCGGTGAATTGCTGACCATTGAAGTGGCAGCCGTGAAAGGCAAAGGTAAATTCATCACCACCGGTTCACTCGGTGACGTGATGAAAGAATCAATTACCGCTGCCATGACTGTGGTTCGCACCCGTGCGGATGAATTAGGAATTGAAGCTTCACGCTTTGAAGAAACTGATGTTCACGTGCATTTGCCGGAAGGCGCAACACCGAAAGATGGCCCATCTGCAGGTTTGGCGCTGACGACTGCATTGGTTTCTGCCTTCACAGGCATCGCAATTCGTCCCGATATTGCCATGACAGGTGAAACCAGCTTAGGCGGCCGTGCAATGCGCATTGGCGGTTTGAAAGAGAAGCTTTTAGCAGCGCACCGCGGCGGCATCAAACTGGTGTTCATTCCTCAGGAAAACGTCCGTGACTTGGCTGAGATTCCAGACAATGTCAAAGAGGGCTTGGAAATTAAGCCGGTGAAAAGCATCGATGAGATTCTGCCATTGGCTTTAGTGGACATGCCGAAACCCTTGCCTAAGGCGCCGATTGTGAAGGCTTCTGGTGAAGTTAAAGCAGCCCGCCATTAAGCACTGATCAATGATCACATGCAAAAAGAGCGCTTCGGCGCTCTTTTTGCTTTTCAGCGCAGCAGCTTTAGAAGCGACACCATCTATTACAAAATTAAAATTCCACTCTGAAGCATTTCACGCATAATAAAACAGATTAATTAATGATCATATTTGCATTCAAATTTTAAAGGCCAATCAATATGTCAAATCCTGTTTGCTGGTTTGAAATTTATGTCAATGATATGAATAGAGCCAAAAAATTTTATGAAACCTTACTCTCGGTTGAATTAAGCCTGCTGGGAGATCCGAACAATTCCAATATGCTCATGTGGGCCTTCCCTTCCGATATGAGCCAATACGGCACAACCGGCACATTGGTGAAAATGGACGGTGTACCCGCGGGAGGCAGCAGCACCGTGGTCTACTTCAGCAGTGAAGACTGCGCCATAGAACAGGCTCGAATTGAATCCGCCGGCGGAAAAATTCATCAAGAGAAAATGTCGATTGGCGAATATGGCCATATTGTCTTAGGGCTCGATACAGAGGGAAACCTGTTTGGTATTCACTCAATGAAATAGAGCCAGCTGATGCAGGATGATGGACGGTATCGCTCTATTTTTTATTCGTCATCGCCCGGCCTATGAAACGCGGCCTATCATGAGTTTTACCCGCTGGAAAAATGCTGTGCAGACTGCCTAATGCGAACCCTTTTATTGATTAAAATTTATACAGATATTCCCAAAAGGGCAATTTAGGCGTACAGTAAATCTTTCAGAGCCGTTTTTAAATTTATTGTTTTTTCTAGTCTTGGTGTGATGGCTATACAGCCCAAAACTTACTTTAAGCCATAGCATGCAGCGTTTCAAACCACAATATATAAATTTAAAGCTTTGAAATATCCAGTTCTTTTAAACCCTTCACAATTGGAGAGCTGCTCTTGAAAAACGGTGATTTACCTCCATATTAATAGTAGAGACATACTGCGCTGTATGTTCCATGTAGGCTCTAAGCTTAAAAATTTATGAGTCCTAAAATGGTCATCTGCATCTCCAGGCAGGTGATCTTTTATCGCAGTCCAAAGGCTTTCAGGACTGCGTTTTTTATGCAAAGGCATTCTAAAGCCAGCAAATATGCAAATAGATTCATTCTTGAATTTGCTTAAAAATGCGGGCATCGGATATCACTTTAAAATAGTTTGCACTAAGCCGTTTACCACCTGCCCCATTTTTCCGACATCCACATTGTCTATCGTGTCTTTATCGGTATGATAATTTTTATTGCGGTATACGCCCGTATCCGTAATGACAATTGCCGGCAAATCAAAAGCCCAGTAATTATTGTGATCAGAGAAGTCCATTGCCTGAACAAAGGATGGGGCAATCAGCCTTTCACATTGCAGCTGATTTAAATTCTTCATTGCGCCGCAAAAACCGGCTGTAATCTCACGGGACTGCAAATTGCCAACGGCCGCTATATAATTGCCATGATCCGGATAAATCCATTTCAGGCCAATCGGATATTCCTGCACCAGATTTTGATCAAAATAGCCAATATTTTCCAAGATATAAATGCTTTTAACCATTTGATTTTGCTTTTCTATCGATTTCGCATGCACATAGCTGCCCATGTCTTCCGTACCTGAAAACGGCGCTTCATTTAAGGTATAAAACACAAAATCGACGGTATTTTTTAGACTGCTTTTTTCCGCTGACAGAATGCGCGCCGTTTCAATCACTCCAGCCACGCCAGATGCATTATCGTCCGCACCGGGCTTATCTTCAAAAACATCATAGTGCGCGCCCACAATGATTTTTTCAGCGCTATTGCCCTTGAGTGAACACACCACATTGCGGTAAGCCTCATCGTTCACCTTATAGGTCTGATATTGGCATGGAATGCCAAAGAGCCGCATCTGCTCGCGGATCCATGAAGACACCCGGTTCAGCTCCCTCACATCTTTAAAATTCCGATAATCGCCGTCACCCAGCAGTTGTTCCATATAAACCGTTAAATTCTGCGGTTCTGCATTTTTAATTGCAGCGGCATGCGCAGATGAAGCGGCCATAACCGCCATGAAACTGAAGAAACTCTGCCCAGCAAGCTGTATGATTTTATATTTCTTCATCGCAAACTTCCTTATTATTATTTCTCAAGTTGTGTGAACAAGTTCACGCTTTACAGGTATTAAAGCAATAATGGCTAAGCCAATTCAATTGCAAATTGTTTCCGATCTCAGCAAAGCGTTATTTCTCGTTATAATGGCGCTTTACATTCATTACAGCCTGCTATGAAAATCCGCATTATCACCATTGGCCAAAAGATGCCTGCATGGGTATTGACTGGCTTTGAAGATTATTTCAAACGCATTCAGCCTTTTGTTCAAACTCAAATTATTGAACTCCCGATGGCAAAACGCGGTAAAAATGATTCAGAAGCAGATATTTTGAAATACCGCCAGATTGAAGGCGACAGTATTTTAAATGCCATGAAGCACAATGAAATTCTGATAGCGCTGGAAGTAGGCGGCCGTGAATTCAGCACAGAAAAACTGGCTGAAACCATGAAAGGCTGGATGCTGGAAGGCAATGATATTGTATTAGCCATTGGCGGGCCCGATGGGCACTCAGAAGCGGTTCGCAAAGCGGCCGCTTGGCATTGGTCGCTATCCAAACTGACACTGCCGCATCCGATGGTCCGCGTGATGCTGATTGAACAGCTGTACCGCGCCATGAGCATTAACCACAACCACCCCTACCACCGCGCAGGCTAATGCCTTCCTTTAAACGTTGCATTTATGCAACGTTTTGTTGATTAATCCGGTATTTATCGCATCTTAAAAATTTGTCAAAATACTTACAGAACAGTTAATTAGGCGTACAGCAAATGAATCTGCAAACCCTGCCCGGCTTATTTATTTCCCATGGCTCACCCATGCTGGCAATTAATCCTGAGCAAGTCGGCCCCGCTTTGGAACGCCTGAGCTTAAATCTGCCTAAACCTGAAGCCATCATTGTGATGTCAGCGCATTGGGAAAGCAGCGCGCTGGAAGTCAACACTGGCGTGCGCCCGGAAACATGGCATGATTTCCGCGGTTTCCCGCCTGAATTATACGATATCCGCTATCCTGCACCCGGCCATCCTGAATTGGCAGAAAATATTCTGCATATGCTGTCAGAAGCGGGATTCTCCGCCCACGCCAACAGCACGCGCCCGCATGATCATGGCGTATGGATGCCGCTGCTGCATATGTATCCGCAGGCAGATATTCCTGTGGTCGAAATTGCCCTGCCAATCAGCATGTCAGCGCAAGATATTTACAAAATTGGCCAGACGCTTGCGCCTTTGCGCAGCAAACAAATCTTGATTATTGGATCCGGCAGCATTACCCATAACCTGCGTGAACTCTCATGGAACCGCCAGCCGGCTCCAGTCCCTGTGTGGGCGTCAGCATTCCGCAATTATGTGGTCAGCAAGCTGGCCCACAGTGATTATGATGCTGTATTGGACTGGCAGACGATTCCCTATGCTGAACGCAACCATCCGACGCTGGAACACTTTGCGCCGCTGTTCTTTGCCATGGGCACAGGCCACCGTTTCAGCATCGTGCATAGCAGCTTCAGCATGGGGTCACTCGGCATGGACATTTACCGCTTCGATTAATACATAAAAACTATTTATAAGTTAACAAATAAATATTAATTGATACATTTTGATACCTAAAAGGGCTGAATGTATCCATTTTTTTTAAACTTGAATGCGATATGCTTGATCTTGTTTTCAAATCAATTACTTAATTCAGATAATACGTTGAGCAGACAATGAAATTGAAATATTTAGCCATCGCACTTTTCCCCCTTGCTTTAGCTGCGTGTCAATCCAGCGATATCCAAAAAGTAGGAGATTTAGCAGTGTCTGTTCTTCAGCAGCAAAATGCAGATCAAACTTTAGCGTCTTATCAATGGAGCACCGATACAGGCGCGCCGAAACCGCTTGTGCTTAATTTCGGTTCTGAAGGCCGCCTCAGCATTTCTACCAGCTGCAATACAATGGGCGGCTCTTGGAAAGTGGCAGGCAATCAAATTGTGACGGGTTCCATGATGTCTACGCAGATGGCTTGCCCTGATGCAGCCATGAAGCAGGAACGCTTGGCAGCCTCGATTTTCCAAAGCAGCAAAGTGCCGTTTGTCTTGAACCTGAATGATGCCGATCAGCCGACACTGACTGTAACGGCTGCAGATGGCAAACAGTATGTGTTTACCGGAAAGATGACGCCTGAAACGAAATATCAGACTCAAGGTGAAACTATTTTCTTAGAAATCAGCCCAGAGACTAAAAAATGCGTTGGCGTCGCGCCGCAAACCTGCCTGCAAGTGCGTGAAATCAAATATGCCGAAAATGGCGTAAAAACACAGGTTGATAAAGACTGGACTTTATTCTACAGCGGCATTGAAGGCTACACGCATAACCCAGCAGAACGCCAAGTTGTCCGCATCAAGCGTTATGAAATTAAAAACCCGGCAGCGGATCAATCTAAATATGCTTATGTTCAAGACATGATCATTGAACGTGAAGCAGTCAAAGGTTCTTTGTAAATTTGTCAGATCTTAATCTGTGACTGAAAGCATAAAAAAACCGAGGCCATGGCCTCGGTTTTTTATTCAGCTGACTGTGTTGATCCTGAATGACATCAACACAGCGCTGTGAATCAGATTAATATACGCCTTGAGCCAGCATGGCATCAGCAACTTTTACAAAGCCTGCAATGTTGGCGCCATTGACGTAGTTCACAGTGCCGTCAGCTTCTGTACCGTATTTCACGCAGTTGCGGTGAATTTCTTTCATGATGGCATGCAGGCGCTCGTCCACTTCTTCAAAAGTCCAGCCTAAACGGATGGCGTTTTGAGACATTTCAAGCCCAGAAGTCGCAACACCGCCCGCATTAGAGGCTTTGCCCGGCGCATAAAGAATCTTCGCTTCAACGAATTTTTCTACTGCATCCAATGTAGACGGCATATTCGCGCCTTCCGCTACACAGATCGCGCCATTAGCAAGCAGCGCGGCAGCATCGTCGGCATCCAATTCATTTTGAGTTGCGCATGGCAGTGCAATATCACACTTGATAGACCACGGGCGTTTGCCTTCAAGGTATTCAAAACCGTGTTTAGACGCAAACTCAGAAATACGGCCGCGCTTGACGTTTTTCAGCTCCATCACTTCAACCAGAAGCGCATCTGTAAAACCGTCTTTAACGTATACCGTACCGGCAGAATCAGACAGCGATACCACTTTCGCGCCTAAGAACATTGCTTTTTCAGCCGCATATTGCGCAACGTTGCCAGAACCTGAAATCGTGACCACTTTATCTTTAAAGCTGTCGCCACGGGTCTTGAGCATTTCCTCAGCGAAATACACAGTACCGTAGCCAGTCGCTTCAGGACGCGCCAGCGAACCGCCGAAAGTTAAGCCTTTGCCAGTGAATACACATGCCGTGTCATTGCTTAATTTCTTCATCATGCCGGCCATATAGCCAACTTCACGGCCGCCCACACCAATATCGCCCGCGGGGATGTCAGTGTTAGGGCCTAAGTGGCGGTATAACTCAATCATCAGCGCTTGACAGAAACGCATGATTTCGCCTTCAGACTTACCTTTAGGATCAAAGTCTGAACCGCCTTTACCGCCGCCCATAGGCAGTGTAGTCAAGGCATTTTTAAAAGTTTGTTCAAAGCCCAAAAATTTAAGAATTGAAAGGTTCACAGACGGGTGGAAACGCATGCCGCCCTTAAATGGGCCAATTGCTGAATTGTATTGAACACGGAAAGCGCGGTTCACTTGAGTCTGACCTTTGTCATCTACCCAAGACACACGGAATTGAATAGCTCGTTCAGGTTCAACAAGGCGTTCTAATAAACCATAGTCAGCATATTGCGGATTCTTTTCAATGAACGGCCAAAGGCTAGTCATAACTTCTTCAACAGCTTGAAGAAATTCGGGTTGATGTGAATCACGTGTTTTTACGTAGTCAAGAAAGTCGTTAAGGCTGTTGTATTTCAACGCTTAATCCTCAGCAGAAATGGATCAAAATCGATCAAAATTTTAATCAGTGATATATTTTGGCGCAAAATATTAAATATCTTTTGCATCATTTCAGCAATAGTTTTCTCAAAAAAACTTAATTTTCTTTATAGAACATAGATTTAATTTAATCTAATAGTCTTTTTTATTATAAATACAATAACTTTTTAGAATAAATTAATGTAATATTTTGCTCGATAATAATGCATAAAAAGAACCATTTTCGTGCAACGCCTTGTGCTGTAACGACTGTGTTTAGCTGTGTTGCTACCCTCTTCCCTAAAGGACATCCCTCCGCTTAATCAGCCTTCAGCACGGACGCATTCAGCATACAAAGCACTCTTTTTTATCGTGAAATGCCCCAAGGCTTAATACCTTTAGGGCATTGCTTTTATGAAAGCATTTCATAAAGCATGCAAACGGCAACTATCATAACGCAAAGACAAACTGCGGCTTTTCTATTTGCGCTCAAAAAAACAGCCTCAAAAATCATTGTTAAAACATGCTAATATTGCACTCCAGCATTTTGTTTCACGCTGACTGCACAGCATTTCCGGTTATCCATGAATACACAAATCTCCCTCATCCAAAAAATTGATGCCCTGCTCCCGCAAACACAATGCGGACTTTGCGGGCATCGAGATGGCTGTTTGCCTTATGCAAAATCCATTGCTGAAGGTGAGGAAGCCAACAAATGCGTCCCTGGCGGCCAGCCTGTCGCTGATGCGCTTGCCGCGTTGCTGAACCGGGCGGTTTTGCCGGCAGAAGCAAGCATTTGGCCTGTACAGCAGGATGGCCGTCCACAGCGCATGAAAGCAGTCATCCGTGAAGATGAATGCATTGGCTGCACCAAATGCATCAGCGCCTGCCCAGTGGATGCCATTATCGGCTCAGGCAAATTGATGCATACCATACTGACTGACCTCTGCACCGGATGCGAACTGTGCATTCCGCCTTGCCCAGTCGACTGCATTGATTTGATTGAAGATGTGCAGCCGCTGCCGACAGAAAGCCTGCGCGCGCAGGAACAGCAGGATTTGCGCCAGCGCTACTATGCGCATATTCAGCGTGAAGAAAAACGCCGCATCAACCGCAAAGGCCCTGTCGTTCGCGCTGAAATTAATACGACGCTCTTTGCCCGTTTTTCAACGCAGTCCGATAGCGTTCCCAACATCGAACTGACAGAAAAAACAGATAGAAAAAACTTAGTGCAGGATGCTAAAGCCACCATTGAATTGGCTAAAATCCGCACCCAGATTAAGAAACTGGAAAAACAGCTCAGTGTCCGTGAAGATGCCAACAAACGGGCGCTTCTGGAGGATTTAAACCAGCAGCTGAATGCACTGCAAGGGGAATAATATGGCCGTCAAAAACATGACCAAGAAGCAGATTCAAACTTTTTTTGAACGGCTTCGCGCACAGCGCCCCAATCCTAAAACAGAACTCAATTATTCAAGCCCTTTTGAACTGCTGGTTGCCGTCACTTTGTCTGCGCAAGCGACAGATGTCAGCGTGAATAAGGCCACCGATAAACTCTTTCCGGTCGCCAACACGCCAGAAGCCATCTACGCGCTGGGTGTTGAAGGCTTAAAGGAATATATCAAAACCATTGGTTTATATAATTCCAAAGCGGAAAACGTCATCAAAGCCTGTAAAATGCTGATTGAAAAGCACAACAGTGCTGTTCCGGACAACCGTGCGGATTTGGAAGCGCTGCCCGGCGTTGGGCGCAAAACAGCCAATGTGGTATTGAATACTGCCTTTGGACAGCCAACTATGGCGGTAGATACGCATATTTTCCGCTTAGGGAATCGGACAGGCTTAGCTGTAGGGAAAAATGTGCTGGAAGTTGAACACCGCTTGGTGAAAGTCATTCCCAAAGAATTTATTGTCGATTCACATCACTGGCTGATTTTGCACGGCCGCTACTGCTGCACTGCGCGTAAACCTAAATGCGGCGAATGCATTGTCTCTGATGTCTGCAACTGGCCAGACCGTTTCGAGTTTGGCGCAGCCCGAACAATCTCCGTCAAAAATATTGAGGCATGATTTTTTAAAATCGGCATGGCTAGATTTAACTCAAAATGCCTCAATTGGGTGTCCGCTGGGCTAAGGCAATGAAATGAACAGCCGCTTAATGGCAATTCGCCCACTACAAGCACTATGCTTTTACTAAATAGACTCTGCCTGCTGCTGTTCTGTGCGCCTGTTATTTTTTCTTTTGCTGCTCTTGTTCTTTTTTCAATTTTGGGTGCAATTGATATTCAACAGACGGATTGCGGCGCTCCAGTTTTTCCTGTTCCTGTGTCTTTTTGAGCAGCTTAAAGCTGTAATACAGCATGCCCAAAACCACTACTGCAGCTGCCGCCAATACCAAAATAACCGCAATATGCTCCACAGCCCAATCTCCAAAAAACAGCGCAATAAAAAAGAGCCCTAATATGACTTAGGACTCTTTGAAAGTCAAAACCCGTAAAAACGGATTATTTTGACTGGTCTAAAATAGCAAAAAGATCCGTTTGAACTTCATCAATTGGACGCAAACCGTTCAGTTTATCGTAAGTTGGCGCATTCTCGCCTGAAGCCGCGCGGCCTTGATAAAAGCCGACCAGCTGTTCAGTTTCAGTATGGTATGAACCTAAACGCTTACGAATCGTCGCTTCTAAATCATCTGGACGCTGAACAAGGTCTTCACCCGTTTCATCATCTTTACCTTCCACTTTTGGCGGATTGTAGACAACGTGATATACACGGCCAGACGCTGGATGCTGACGGCGGCCAGACAGGCGTTTTACGATTTCTTCATCCGGCACATCAATTTCAATCACGTGATCAATGCTGATACCTTCGTTTTCAAGCGCTTCCGCTTGAGGAATAGTACGCGGGAAGCCATCAAAAATGCAGCCGTTCACACAGTCAGGCTGTGCAATACGTTCTTTCACTAAACCAATGATCAGCTCATCAGATACAAGACCGCCATTGTCCATCACGCTTTTAGCCTGCAGACCAAGTTCAGTTCCTTCACGAATTGCAGCACGGAGCATATCACCGGTTGAAATTTGTGGGACATTGTAGCGCTTACAGATCAACTGAGCCTGTGTACCTTTACCTGCTCCAGGTGGTCCGAGTAATATAATGCGCATAAAAAAACATCCTCATTTAAACAATGTATTTGACGCCGTGATCATGTCAAAAAATTCGACATAGGTTCAGCATCTAATTATAAGAAAGCCACAAACAAATGTATGGTACCCGCAATAAAGCCAGTAACCCCACCCAAAACAATTAAAATCCATTCGTCTTCCTGAAATGCAGGACGTAACAGATTTTGAAATTCCCTCGGTGTCAGCTCGCGGATACGGTCTCTGAACATTTGAAAGATTTTCTGTGCACGGCTCGCATTAAACGCAGGGTCGCATACAGGCACCATCGTAATTTCAATTGAGCGATCAATCAAGTCTGTCTTGAGTTTTGCATACTCTCTTGGCCCTAAAGACAGCTGCAAAGACGTTCTGACCAATGGAGTTTCCATAATTTCATTGATATGGCGCTTCACGATACGGCGAGTCTTGTCTTTTTTGCTGCCGTACATCATTTCAGTCATGATGGATTTTAAAGTAATCAGGTCTTCCGTCACTACACTGGCAAATACATCCGATACTTCTTCCTGACGCTTCATGAATGCGCCCTGAATATTATAAGCGCCAATCCGCGGAATAACGGGTTTAATCCATGGGAATTTACGATTCTTTGTTAATTCAAAGAATTGCGGATACTTTATGATATGCGGTTCAAGTGGATTAAACACCATCCAAATAGCAATCCAGTTGGTCAAAAAGCCCCACACCGATGCCCAGAACGGAACAGTCCAATGCCAAGGCACCACAAACCAAACGATCATTTGGAACACCCCGAAGAACATCCCGATCAGCGCGCTGATATGCCAAATAAAGTTGATTTCTTTTTGCCCAACTTTAAGGAACATGCGCACCATTAAGCGGCGGTCGCCCTCCATTTGGCTCACCACCATTTCACGCATATCCACAAGTGACTCAACGTTCATGGTCAGTTCAGTCACAAGTTCTTTTAAGATACCCGGCATTTGCTTATTTGCCTGCGCATAAATGCGGCGCTTAATGGAATAAGGCAAGTTTTCCCAGAGCACCGCATTGCGGTCAATCATCACTTCATCAATCAGGTGTTCCAGTTCAAAGCCAACCTGTTCGCCAATAATGCGCGCCATATCCTCAGGATCCATGGCATCGAGAAATTCGCGCAGTGAACCCAGCTTAGATAAAGTATTGTCTGTAATGATGCCGGAAATGCGGCCTGCCTTGCGCGGCACAATGCCCTGCCAGCCGACAGGCAGCGGGCCAAGATGAAATCCCCAAAAATTAATTGGATAGAACACCATTTTCAGCGCCATCCATACATGCGCCCAAGTCACAAAAGCCGTTACAGGAATAATGCTGAGTACAGCCCAAAAATCCGGCCGTTTCAAAAAGGCTAGCCATAACTCATTGACGTACTCAAGCATGCATAACTTCCATATTTAATTTTATTCAGAGGAACACAAATGTAAACAAAGTCGGATATTTTCTCTATAATCCAATACTTAGAGTATAGGAAAATTGTAGCTTCGGTTCAGTTTCCGCAACCGTATAACCGTTATTATCGGTAAGTTTTTCACCCGCGCCAATTCCTACACTGAAGGTGCTGATGCGTTCTTTGCTCAGCATAACATATGCCAAATCTACACCGCCGCCTAAACGGCTTTTAAATTCATCGCCCACATCTTTACTTTCAATATGGCCTGCATAGACGCCCAAATAGTAGCCGTTCTTATCTTTCCCAGTGAAATGCACAGGATGGCGGAAACCAATTTGCCCGCCAAAGGTCTTATCCCCATTCAGAAATACACCCGCTTTAGCATAAGCGATGCCGTATGGATTCACCCATTCTGTATTCAGATGAATCAATTTCTGCGTAAATCCGGCCCCGACATTCAGCTTTGCCGCATCAGCGCCTGCTAAATTTGCTTCCGGCAGAAAGCCGCCGTCCTGCGCTGACGCTGCATTCGCTATAAATGCCAATACCAACAAAGAATATGCTTTGTTCATTATTTCACCATTATCCTTAATTTTCAGGCTTTTTAGTTGTAATAAGTCCTATTTTTATGCTTTCCGACTTTAGCAGAATAATATTGACTCTTATATACAGCACTGCATTTTTTTAGTGTCTGCAAAGTCAAAGTTTAAGCAAAACTTACACAGCAGTTCCGAATTGGCTTATCAAATTTTTAGAACTTGCGGTAGAATGGTCAGCCTTAATTTCCCCTTTGTGTATCTCAAGTCGATCGCGTATGAAGCAGCACTTTCCTTTAAAAAATGTACAGCAAGAAAAGCGCATTTTCCGCAATCGAATTTATTTCTCACTGGGCATTGTCATCTTTTTTTTATTACTGCTGGTTTCACGTTATTCTTATCTGCAAATTTTCAATTACGATAAGTTTGCCACCGATTCAGATAAAAACCGTGTCCGCCTGCAGCCGCTGCCGCCGGCGCGGGGCTATATTTACGACCGCAACGGTGTGCTGTTAGCCGACAATTATCCAGTTTTCTCCGCCACAATGAGCCGTGCCGATGTGGAAGACATTGATGATACTGTTCAGCGCCTGACTCCAATTATCAATCTGACGCAAGAAGATATTGACCGCTTCAAAAGCCGCATTCAGACTTCCAAGAAAACTGAACGGGTCGCACTCAAGCTCAATTTGAATGAAACTGAAATTGCGCGTTTCAGTGAAGTGAAATTCCAGTTTCCCGGGGTCAACATAGAAACCCAAATGACCCGCTATTACCCGCATGGTGAATTGTTTGCCCATGTCATTGGCTATGTGGGGCGCATTAATGACAAAGAATTAAAAAGTATTAATAAAGACTTATATGCCGGCACCAACCTGATTGGAAAAATCGGGGTCGAAAAATATTATGAAGATTTGCTGCATGGCCTGCCGGGCAATGAATCTGTCGAGGCGGACGCGCACGGCAATGTGCTGCGCCACTTAGGCCGCAAAGACCCGATCCGCGGCAATGATCTGTATTTATCTTTAGACTATGGCCTGCAAGTGGTGGCGTCTGAGCAGCTGGCTGACCGCCGCGGCGCGATTGTCGCGATGGACCCGCGTACAGGCGAAATTCTGGCTTTGGTTTCCAGCCCGAGCTTTAACCCCAACCTGTTTGTGACGGGCATCAGCAGTAAAGACTATTCCGCTTTGCGGGATAATTTGGATCAGCCATTATATAACCGCGCTGTGCAAGGAACTTACCCGCCCGGCTCAACCATTAAGCCGATGTTTGGCTTAGGCGGCCTGCATTATAATCTGGTGGACTGGAACACGGCCATTTCCGATCCCGGCTATTTTTCGTTGCCGGGCGACTCACACCGTTTCCGTGACTGGCGGAAATCCGGGCATGGCTCTGTCAACCTGCATAAGGCGCAAGTGGTCTCTTGCGATACCTATTATTATATTTTGGCCTACCGAATGGGCATCGACCGCATGAATACGTGGATGCGCCAATTCGGGTTCGGTGAAAAAACCGGCGTCGACTTGCCAAGTGAAAGCACAGGTTTATATCCAAGCCAAGAATGGAAGCTGCGGACCCGTAAAACCAAATGGCTGAAAGGCGAAACCATCTCCGTCAGTATTGGTCAAGGCGCATTTACCGCGACCCCGCTGCAATTGGCAATGGCAACAGCCATCACCTCAAATGAAGGCCAGCATGTCGTTCCGCATGTCTTGCGCGAAAGCAAAGGGACTAAACCTTATACCGTGCATAATGCGCCAGACGGCAAAATTATATTTAACGGCAAGCCTGAAGACTGGGTCAAAATGCGTGATGCGATGGTGGATGTGATTGAAACAGGTACCGGCCGACGCATCCGAACGCCCATGTATAAAATTGCCGGTAAAACTGGTACAGCTCAGGTCAAAAGTATTGCGCAAGGCAAACGCTATAACGAAGCGCTGCTGACCGAACGCCAGCTGGATCATGGCTTATTCGTTGGTTTTGCGCCAGCGGATAAACCTGAAATTGCTATCGCAGTCATTTGGGAAAACGGGAAGCACGGCGGCTCTGCTGCTCAGCTGGCCCGTCCAATTTTTGATTATTGGCTGCTGAAACACAATAAATCCCCAATCCGCCCATCTGCGGCTCAAGTCAGCGGCGGCTTAATGACAGCCGGCATTAAGCCAAGTGAATTGCCAAGCGGTGAAAATCCGATTCAAAGCAATGCCAGCGGTCAAAATGCTGCCAGCAGTGCAGCACATAGCAATACGCCTGCTGTTGCGCAAAACCGCAATGCCCATTCTGTGACACCAGCCAGCCAGCCCGCTGATGATGACGAGTAAAATCAACCATGAAAAATCAATTGCGTATTATTGGCGGAGAATGGAAACGCCGTCAGCTTCCCTTTGCCGGCATTGAAGGCCTGCGCCCTACGCCAGACCGGGTCAGAGAAACCCTGTTCAATTGGCTGATGTGGGACATTCAGAATACAAACGTTTTAGATGTTTGCGCAGGTTCTGGCGCGCTGAGCTTCGAGGCGCTGTCCAGAGGCGCGTCACAAGTGGTAATGATTGAACCTGACCGCACCCAGGCGAAGTTTTTAACCGATAATTTGCAGCTGCTGAAAATTACGTCACAGCACGCCAAATTAAAAATTGCTACTGCGCAGCAGGCGCTGCCAAGCCTTAAGGATCAGTTTGATCTGGTCTTTTTAGATCCGCCTTATAGCTTGGATTTATGGGAACAATTGGCTGCCCTCGCTGACCCGCTGATTAAAGATCAAGGCTTGATTTATGTAGAAGCAGACCGGGATCTTTCACAGCTGAAGCTTCCCAGCAGCTGGAATAAAATCAAAGAAACCAAAGCTGGTACTGTCCGTGCAGGCTTATTCCAAAAATCAGCTGCGCTTTAAAACTGACCTTTTATCATTAAATGATCAAAAAAAGGACGCGAAAAACGCGTCCTTTTTAGTGTCAAATGCAGGCACAATTTAAGGTCTTGCAGCATATTTACCGCAATAGGCCTAGACCATTCCCGAAGGAATCTGCATAAACTTTCCGCCAGTGCCGATTTTCATGCTTTCAGTATGGAAAGCGCCCGTCACGTTGACGGTCATCACCCTGCCGGTTCTGATGGCGCCAGTCTGGATAGCCATCCCGATCACTGCGATGATCACGGTCACCATGCGGCCCTGAGTGCGGCCTTCCATCTCGCGGATAATCATTGTCATATGGCGCAACGATACAGCCGGTCAATGCAACGGCAAGGACAGAAAGCAAAATCATTTTTTTCATCATTTCATCACCTCACGATCCCATTCAATTTCATTTTGGAATGTCTGCCTTAAATCGATTTTGAGATAGACAGTCCGCATTTTCTGGAATTGCTTACTGATCTTCAGTATTGCGCACAGCCATGAAGATGAATCGCATTTAATGTAAGTTTCTTGTATCGAAAAATTCATCATTTGCAGCAAGCCAGCCCATTGGTTCTATACCTGTGTAACCTGCATGAAATACCGTATTGCTGCTTTATATAGTCAAAAGAATGATTTCACTGCACCGCATATATGCCTTTACACTAGCCCTGCATTTTCAATGAACTACATTATGACTTGGCTTTTATTTATTTTTGGCGCAGTGGTGGCAGGCTTTGTTCAAGGGCTGACAGGCTTTGCCTTTGCCTTGATCGCCATGTCTTTTTGGGTGTGGGTTTTACCGCCGCAATTGGCTGCACCCTTGGTGGTTTTTGCTTCTGTCTGGAGCCACATTATTTCACTGTTGAATGAACAGCAGCTTCACTTATCTAAACAGCTGGTGCTGCCCTACATTATTGCAGGCCTCATTGGCGTGCCGCTCGGCGCATACTTGCTTAAAAGCATTCAGCCTGAAGCCTTTAAATTGGTCTTAGGCCTGTTTTTGGTATTGTGGTGCCCGGTTATGCTGTTTAATCCGCAAATCAAAAGCATTCAGCGCGCTGGAAAAGCATCGGACAGCAGCATTGGCTTTATTGGCGGAATATTGGGCGGTTTAGGCGGCTTTTGCGGCGCTTTGCCATCCGCCTGGGTGATGCTGAAAAACCTGCCTAAAGCGGAACAGCGCTATATTTTGCGTCATTTTAATTTTGCCATTCAGGTATTTACCTTACTGAGCTATGCTGCGCAAGGCACAATTCACCGCATACATTTGCCCTATATGGGGGTCTTGCTGCTGACGGTCAGCATTCCGGCTATTCTTGGCGCAAAGCTGTTTTACAAGATTTCAGAACGGCAATTTAAGCATACTGTGCTCAGCCTGCTGTTTGCATCCGGCTGCTTTTTACTGCTGACCAATATCATTTCATAAACGATTGCCCTTACAGCAGAAACATAAGCGCAGCGGGCTAAAATACTGAAAATCTCGGCAAACGGCTGATGAAACCGCTGTCATCGCACAAGCTGACCTCTTTCACGTAAACCTTCACACAGTTTATGGAGCATTCGCTTGAACTTCGAAGAATGTCTGAAAGCGCTGCCATTTTGCTCAGACCGAGGCGCTGCCATTTTGCTCAGACCGCGGTGCCGCCATTTTATGAATCCAAAAAACGGTTCCGCCCAAAATTCAGCGGCTCTTCCTTAAAACACCGCAGTCCAAAAGAAACGGATAATTTGCCCTCGGTCATAAGGAAAGTTCGAGAGATATTCATAGCCAATGCTGTGCTGAGAATTCAAGTTCAGCTTAACGCCATAGCCAAAAGAAATTCCAAAATCCTGCCAGCCTATATGTTCAGCATCCCCTAATAGCAACTTGTTTTGCGCGGCGCCCGTGTCATAAGCCGTATAATTATAAATTTCAAATACATCATTTTCAAAAAAAGCATGATGAAGCAAGCCATATTGCTGCTGCTCATTCGCCGTATTTAACGCTATTTTCCGCTGTTCCTGTTCAGTCAAATTTTCTAAGCTTTCATCCATCACAATCATGCCGTCAAGCATCTGGCTGAAGGATGCGCTTGCGCAAAGGCTGAGTGCAAAACCCATCAGCAGGATACGCAAGATGCCCCAATAATTCATACTGCACAAATCAAGCATGCAAAATCATTCTTAAAAAACCAAGTCAATTAAATCACTTATATAAAAAAGCCAAAGGCATGTCTATCTTGCAGCAAAGTATTTTGTCCAGAATAAATACAGCCCCCTTTCTTCCTGCAAGATGCATTGCACTAATATGCATCTTTTGGCGCAGCCGTCACGCGCCCTGACTGAATATAATTTATGCATTTAAAACACTTCGATGCTAACAAGCCGCCTAAAAATTCATACAATACTGGCCCTCAATGCATCACTATATTTTAAATTATGAAATCGCTCGCCATATTTGCCACAGCTGTTGTCTTGGCAGGCTGCTCGATTAGCGCTTCGCGCGACATAAAAAAAGCAGAAAAGCTGCTGAACAGCTTTCATTGCAGCAATATTGAAAGTAGCCAAATGGCTCACTCCCCGATCACCAGCTACCATGAACAGTTGCTGCACAGCGCAAAGCAAAAAGCGGAAAATTATATTGAAAGCTATAAGAATGGCGAAACGCTTTTTGATATTCCCTTAAGCGCCGTTGTTGAACAGCAGTATGCTATTTACAAAGATGCATGCCAAAATCTCGGCGGCATCTCGCAAGAGCCCGAACAGGAAAACACGCCATAATGCCAAGGTAAATCCGATGCCTATGGACTGAATGGAAACTTTCAATCCATCAAAAAGCCGGCAACTTTGCCGGCTTTTTTACTGCTGTTTTAGGTCAGCAGCAATTGGATCACATCTCTATTGCTCAGCAGCTGAATAATAGCGGCCGTCTACGCTGAAGTCCTCAGGGAACTTAGGGCTGATTTGCGCATAAAACTGCATAATTTCAGCCATGTCTTTTTCATAATCCCCTGTCGGATAAACAATTTTACCCACACCGGTCTTTTTCTTTTCATAGTCCATATATGCCAAAGCAATAGGTACGCCCGCATTGCAAGCCACATGATAAAAACCTGTTTTCCACTTTTCCTGCTTTGAACGGGTGCCTTCAGGGGTCACCAGCATGACCAGCTCAGCATGATCCTTAAACAGATTAGTCATCACATCGACCATGCTCAAGCGCTGCTCACCCGCGGCTTTGGGACTGCGGTCAATGCCGATGCCGCCCATTGCGCGGACAAATGGCCCAAGAGGGAATTTCATATAACTGTCTTTAATCGTGATGCGGACATTCACCCCAAGCGCTTTCAATGCCAAGCGTGCATAAAGCGCATCCCAATTGCTGGTATGCGGCGCAGCAATCATGACACATTGCGCCAAATCCAGCGGCCAATGGTTATCAATTTCCCAACCCATCATATTCAGGCTTTTTTCTGCAAATTTTTCAAACACGCGCTGTACCGTATACACTTTGATCAGGCGCAAATTCTAACGGCAATAAATAATTAAACCAGCCCACATTGATCAATTATCACCCAATTAATATATAAATGTATAAATAATTAAACTTCCTGCTTTCCGCCAGATGCACAAAGAACAATACTATTTAAGTAATTTTAAGTTTAATTTAAGTAGCGGTTTACAATAAGCTCATTTTTTTATTCGGCCTATTGTTTAAATTTAGGCCCATGCATAACAAAAGAAAGGAAAACTTGTGAAAAAACTCGTCTTTATCTTCGCCTTAAGCAGTTTCGCATTGACCGCATGCTCTAAACCCGAAAATAAGCCGGTTCAGGAATCTGCTCAAACAGCGCCGCAAGAATCGGCTCAAACAGCTGAAAGCACTGCCGCATCCCAACCGCTGGCGGCTGGCGACACGGCAGAGACCTCCCTTGATTGGGCGGGAGAATACAAAGGAGTCTTCCCTTGCGCGGACTGTGAAGGCATCAAAATGGAGCTGGAATTAAAGTCAGATAAAACCTATGAATTAACAGAGGAATACCTGGGCAAAGGGGCTGGAAAAGAGTTCAAAAGCAAAGGGACTTTCAGTTTTGATACAAAAAATCCATCCATCATCACTTTAGACAAGGCCGCTGAAAACCGTAAATTCTTCATTGGTGAAAACTTTGCAGAAGCCAGAGATATGGAAACAGGCGAAGCAATTGACAGCCAGCTCAACTATAAACTCACCAAAGAGGCAAACTAAGCGCTCAATATCAGGCCATTAAAGACATGCTGCACGGCGGGTTCATTCATCGCCGTCTGCATAAAAAAACCAAGGCAGACGCAAATATCTGGCCCTGCACCCCAGCTAAAAAATAAATATCTTTTTCTCCTCATTTGTGGATATTCAAAGCCGCAAAACGCCCCATAAGATTAGCTTGCACAATAAAACATAAAATCGCTTTATAGCTCAAAACAACTTGGGGAACATCATGAAAAAGACTCTATTGGCAATCAGCTTGTCCTGTTTATTAGCAGCCTGCGGCAGCGATTCTTCAGATGACAGCAGCAATCCGCCTTCTTCCAGCCTAAAAACAGGTGTATTGACCGATGGCCCTGTCAGCAATGTCCGCTATGAAACCAGCAGCGGTGTTAAAGGCAGCACCAATGCGAAAGGTGAATTTCAATACAACTCTGGAGATTCTGTCACATTTTATCTGGGGGATATAAAACTCGGCAGCGTTGCTGCGCAAGCGCATATCACACCCATTGAACTGTCCGCAGATGAAGGCGTTCGCACCAATCTGCTAATCCTGCTACAGTCTTTAGATTCAGATCATGACCACAGCAACGGCATCACGATCAGCGATGCTGTGATTGCTGCGCTGAAAGACAAAACCATTAACTTAAGCTTGCCGACAGCATCGTTTGTACAGGATGCAACCCTGCTGCAAGTGCTGCAGA
Organism: Acinetobacter bouvetii DSM 14964 = CIP 107468; assembly: GCF_000368865.1. Lineage (GTDB taxonomy): Bacteria > Pseudomonadota > Gammaproteobacteria > Pseudomonadales > Moraxellaceae > Acinetobacter > Acinetobacter bouvetii. The sequence goes on along the minus strand of NZ_KB849726.1, from coordinate 338,428 downwards.
ATTCGGGCTTAACCTTAGTTTCTGAAGACACCGCTAAAAGCAATTTTTTTAACAGCTTTATTCAAGACAGCACTGGCGCATGGCTGTATGAAGATAAAGCCAATAATATTAAAGTGGTGCTGTATATCGAAGGCAAAGTGCCGAATTCCAGCGATTTGAACGTCTTTAATTTCACATTCGGGCAAATTGGCGCTGCTGACGACTCCGGCCAATCAGGCATTGAAAAAGGCCAATTAAGCTGGAACGCCGTTAACGGCAATTTAAGCCGAACACAGGACTTTGAAGTTGATACCAATGGCGAATGGGGATTCTCCAATCCTTCAGCAGCCGCCAGCTTACAGTACGGTCCAACAGCAGATACTTTAGTCTTTAAAGAAGGCGATCAAAGCTTTAGTTTTAAACGAGTGAACAATACATCAGGCAGCCTAGCCGGTTCTTGGCAGTCTGACAGTCAGCTTGCCACATTCTTTAGCGACGGCTCTTATATTCATATAGAAACTGCAGGAAACGACTGCAGCTCACCCGGCATTGAATCTGGCACTTATACAGCAGCCAATGGCAGTCTGAAGGCTGCAGGTTTTGCATATGACACGAATGGCTGTGCTGGACTGGTCGATTCTTCCTATAATCCGCCAAGCTTAGATACATTCAGCTATGTGATTAATGGATCGACTGCCGCAATTCAGTATGAAAATGAAGATCCGCAGATTTTCACACGGTTTTAAGCTTAATCTATTTTTTGTTTGATTCCAGCTTGCATTTGAGCCTTGGCTTGCCAAGGCCTTTTTTAGTAAACATGCTCAAAATGAATGGTCATGCCCATTAATTTATGCAGCAATTCAGTCTGAGAACAGCAATGCATTTTGGCATAAATATTCTTGACATAGGTTCTGACTGAATTCATGGTTAAACTGCAGTTCTCTGCAATTTTTTCTAAATTTAAGCCATTTACAAACAGCTCGCATATTTCGCATTCCCTTGCAGAGAGCGCATAAACCTCCTTTAAAAAAGGCACTGCCAAGGCATAGCGCTGTTCCATATCAGAAATAGACAGCACGACATAATTCAACTCCTGATCGGCTAAATTTGCCAAACTGTTCATGCTGCTGAACGGTGTTGCAGTGACCATAAACTGCTGCCCTTCAGCATTTTCCAGTGCAAGCACGCCGCCAATGTCCCTGTTTTTGTATTTATGATCAGCCTGAGCCGCCTGAACCAGCTGCTCAAACTTCTTTTGATAAGGCTTAGCCACGCAAATTTTATTGTGCTGATCAAACTCAAAAATCTTATTCTGTTCCATCAGCTGCTGTGCGCGGTTATTTGAATAATAAAACCGGCTGTATTCATCAATTAAAATAATGCCGACTTTAATCGTATCCAGCATCTTGTATAAATTGCGGTTTTCAATTCTGGCAAAACTGAGCTGCTTGTGAATCTGAAGCGCTCTGCGGATATGTACGCCGATACGCTTTAAAAAATCCAATTCCTCTTGCTGAAAAACCGGCTCATTCGCTGAACGGTGTACGCCAAGAACAGCACTGCGGTATTCCCCTTGATCCAAAAGCACTCCTGCGATGTAGCAGATGCCGGTGGCTTTCAGGCACTTTTCATAAAAACTGCCTTCATCCTGATCCGGCAGTTCAGCATAACGGGGGAAATTCTGATGGATGACGTCTCCAATACCCATCTGTTTCCAAAGCGGCATGTACTGCCGCATATCAATCAGCTTTCCGTGCTCATTTTGATAATCATCTATTCCCGCATGGGGAATGTTCCAAGTATGCACAAAATTAGAATTGGGATTCAGCTGGTCAAGCGCTGTCAATATAGCTGTCTTGCTGTGGGTATATTCAACAATTTGACCGATGACTCCAGGCCAAAGCGAGGCATCCAATCCTGCATCATAGACTGATCCAATGATTGCATTTTCAACGTCTGAATTCATTAAATATCCCTTAAAATACTTAAGCCTTTCTAAATAATATAGTGATCTGAACCAAAGTCAAAATTGCAGTCTTTATCAAATAATAAAGATAAAAAAATCCCCGCAAATTGCGGGGATTTTTTCAGATCGGATGATCAGTATGAATTACATCATGCCGCCCATACCGCCCATGCCGCCCATATCAGGCATTGCAGGCTTGTCTTCTGGAATATCAGTAATCATACATTCAGTTGTCAACATTAAACCTGCTACAGATGCAGCATGCTCAAGTGCAGAACGCGTTACTTTAGCAGGGTCAAGAATACCCATTTCCAGCATGTCGCCGTACTCAGAAGTTGCCGCGTTATAACCGAAGTTGCCTTCGCCATTTTTTACCGCGTTGATCACAACTGAAGGCTCATCACCCGCATTGGCAACGATTTGACGAAGCGGCGCTTCAATCGCGCGGCGAAGGATATTGATACCTACGTTTTGATCGTCATTCGCACCATTTACGCCGTCAAGCGCAGCTGCAGCGCGTACCAGTGCAACACCGCCACCAGCAACCACACCTTCTTCAACCGCAGCACGTGTTGCATGCAGCGCATCGTCTACGCGGTCTTTCTTCTCTTTCATTTCAACTTCAGTCGCTGCGCCAATTTTGATCACAGCTACACCGCCGGCCAATTTAGCAACACGTTCTTGAAGTTTTTCTTTGTCGTATTCAGAAGATGATTCTTCAATTTGCGCACGGATCTGAGTGACACGTTCAGCAATTTGAGCCGCATCGCCAGCACCGTCAACAATCACAGTATTTTCTTTAGACACAGTGATTTTGTGCGCAGTACCTAAGTCTTGAAGAGAAGCTTGCTCTAAAGTCATGCCGACTTCTTCAGAAATTACAGTCGCGCCAGTCAAGATTGCGATATCTTGCAGCATTGCTTTACGGCGGTCACCAAAACCAGGCGCTTTCACTGCACATACTTTGATAATGCCGCGCATGTTGTTCACTACAAGCGTAGCCAATGCTTCGCCTTCCACATCTTCTGCGATGATTAAAAGCGGCTTGCCTGTTTTAGCTACAGCTTCAAGCACAGTAATCAATTCACGGATGTTGCTGATTTTTTTATCAACTAGAAGAACAAATGGATTTTCAAGTTCTGCAGTTAAAGTATCTTGCTTGTTTGCGAAATATGGAGAGATGTAGCCACGGTCAAACTGCATACCTTCAACAACGTCCAAAGCATCTTCAAAGCCTGAACCTTCTTCAACGGTAATCACGCCTTCTTTACCTACGCGCTCCATTGCCTGAGCAATGAGTTTACCTACAGTTTCATCAGAGTTTGCAGAAATTGAACCGACTTGTTCAATCGCTTTGGTGTCAGAAGCAGGTTTTGCTGTTGCTTTAATTTCAGCAACCAATGCTTTAACTGCAAGGTCAATACCGCGCTTCAAGTCCATTGGGTTCATGCCCGCAGTCACTGACTTGATGCCTTCGTTTAGAATTGCTTGAGCCAATACAGTTGCAGTTGTTGTACCGTCACCCGCGATGTCATTAGTTTTAGAAGATACTTCACGAACCAATTGAGCGCCCATGTTCTCAAATTTGTCTTTTAGAGAAATTTCTTTCGCAACCGTTACGCCATCTTTAGTGATGTGCGGCGCGCCGAAAGAACGGTCGATCACCACGTTGCGGCCTTTCGGGCCTAAAGTTACTTTTACAGCATCTGCAAGCACGTTTACGCCTGCAATCATTTTAGAACGAGCTGAATCACCGAATTTTACGTCTTTAGCTGACATGCTAAACTCCAAATATTCTTAAATTTTAATCAATTGTATTGCTTAAACAGCAAAAGAATGTTCTGAATTAACCTTCAAGAACCGCTAAAATATCAGATTCTTTCATTACAAGAAGTTCTTCACCTTCAACTTTCACTTTAGTGCCTGCATATGCACCAAACAGTACATTGTCGCCTACTTTCACGTCTAAAGCGCGAACGCCATTGTCTGTTACTTTGCCGTTGCCAACTGCAATGATTTCACCTTGAGCTGGCTGTTCAGCCGCAGAAGTACTCAAGATTAAACCACCCGCGGTTTTAGTTTCTTTTTCAACACGGCGGATAACAACGTTGTCATGTAAAGGACGAATCTTGCTCATTTCTAACTCCATAGACATTTGCATTAATGTCATTGATTACAATGTGAAGATGACTTCTTATTCCTGGGTCATCGACAAAATTTTGATATGACACTTTTGTGGGGATGGAAAAAAACGCTTCAAGGGCAAAATTAAAAAATATTTTTAAATTCGCTTTCTTTTTATTCAGATTCCATCCGCTTCAAGCTTCTCAGGCCAATCAACGCCTGATCTGGCTGGTTAAAAACAGCTGAGATGTCTGATCAAAATAGTAGGGCGCGACATCACCCTGCAGGTCAATCGCATTAAAGCTATTCGGCAAACCACCATGCAGCCGGTAAGACGTTGCTGTTCCTGCATGAATATCCAATACTGGGTGCTGCGCGCCTAAATGATAAATTTGATTTAAATCATAGACTGCAAACTGATGCAGATGGCCGTGCAGCAAACCATATAAACCGCTTTTACTCCATGTTTCCAAAGCCATGCGCCCCAGCAGCGGACAATCATGAATGCCATGCAGATCATCTGGCGCAGTATAAAATGGCTGATGGGCTACGATAATTTTCAGTTTATGTTCAGGCGCCTGACGCAGCTTAGCGTCAATCAATTGAATTTGTTCTAACGAGATATGCCCGCGGGTATGGTAGCGGCGCCGGATACTGTTTACCCCCACAATATAAAAATGTTCCGTTTCCAAAGTCTCTTCCAGATTGCCAAAAAACAGCTGATAACGGGCAAAAGGACTGAATATGCGGTTCCATACATGATACAGCGGAATATCATGATTGCCCGGCACCGCCAGATAAGGCAAATTCAAGCTGTCCAAAAATTGCTTACAGGCGAAAAACTGCCGATAGCGCGCACGCTGAGTTAAGTCACCGCTGATGACCACGGCTTCCGGCTTGTGCTCGCGGCAAAACTGCTGAAGGGCATCAATACAGCCTTGCCGTTCTGTGCCGAAATGTAAATCAGACAGATGCAGCAGCATGCGGCACCCTGATCTTTAATGCATTTTTTTTGACACTGATGTGAAGCGGCGGCTTCATTTCGACAATTTCACCATCCAAGGCAACCGTCAGTTTTTTTCGCGCAGCATGAATCACCACATGATCGGCATCAAAACTGTAGACATCAGGTGCTTGCTCTAAACTGCCTTTCATTAACTGCCAGAGCATTTTAAACAGCGTCCATTTATCACTTTTCGCGACAACCACACCCGCTACCCGCCCTTGCGCCGCGCTTTCTGCGATTTTGAGATTTAAATCCGCCAGCTGCAGCTGATTATTGCCAAAAAAGATCAGCGGTGTTTTGACTGGATATTTCACGCCATCCACCTCAATTTGCAGCTTTAACTCTTCACGGTCACGAATCAGCACATCCAAGCCGGATGTATATGCATTAAGAGGAAAACGGCCAAGATAGCGGTTATACAATTCACGTTTTTGAATAAAGAGCGGATACAAGCCAAGACTGGCATTATTCAGATAAATTTGATCATTCATTAATGCCGTATGCACCAAGCGCTCTTCGCCCTCCCCAATCACTCTTGCCGCTTCTAAAAGGTCCAGAGGAATGCCTAAAACCCGCGCTACATAATTAAAAGTGCCTAAAGGCAAGATTCCCATAGGCACTGCTGTTTTCATTAAGTAACCCGCGACCGAATTCAGCGTTCCATCACCGCCAGCCGCCACCACAATTCCTAAACGTCCGCGCTCCTGATGCCGCTGCAGCACTTGCTGCATCAAAGCTGCAAAACTGGAAAACCGGCTCATTTCAAAGGATTGAATTTCATAGCCATAAGCGGTCAGTAGCCGAATAAGCTCTTCATAAATTTCATCTTTATTGACTGCATGAAAACCGGAGTTCCGATTATAAATAATCGACAGCGGCTGCGTTTGATTTGACATTTTTTATGCATTTTTAAAGCTGTTATTCTAATTTTGTCGAATTTATCAGCGGTTAACTGTTCCTTTATGTAAAATTCGAATTACCGCCATTTATTTAATCAATAATAATTCTCAAATAAAACCAAATATCAAATCATTGTTTTTTAACAAAATTAATATAATGAATAATCCTCATAAATTATATAAATGTATTAAAAATCACACCAAAAAATAAGCAAATTATTGTTTATAAAAGAAATTAAATCTAAATACCATAATATTCCAAAATAAATCCACCCCATCTTTAGTCTTATTTTTTTTATGAAATTATGCTTTAATAGCGCCACTTTTTTTCATATTTCATCTGCGCAATGTACCCCGTTGCCCAGATTAGACTTTGTACAGTTTGTACATATTTGAGATAGGCCTCACCATGACCCAAGTGAACGCACCAGAATTCGTTCGTCACCCTAAGCTTATTGCTTGGGTGGAAGAAATTGCAAAATTAACGAAACCAGCGAAAATTGAATGGTGTGACGGCAGCGAAGAAGAAAATCAACGTTATATCGACTTGATGATCGCTAACGGCACTATGCAAGCGCTTAACCAAGAAAAACATCCTGGTTCTTATCTTGCTAATTCTGATCCTTCTGACGTTGCTCGTGTGGAAGGCCGTACATACATTTGTTCAGAAAAGCAGGAAGATGCAGGCGCAACAAACAACTGGGAAGCTCCAGCTGAAATGCGCACCCGCCTGAACGGCTTATTTGACGGCGCAATGAAAGGCCGCACTTTGTACGTTGTTCCTTTTTCTATGGGTCCTTTAGGCTCTCATATTGCGCACATCGGCATCGAACTCACTGACTCTCCTTACGTTGCTGTCAGCATGCGCAAAATGGCGCGCATGGGCAAAGCAGTTTATGATGTATTAGGCACCGACGGCGACTTCATTCCTTGCGTGCACACAGTGGGCGCACCGCTGGAAGAAGGTCAAAAAGACGTGGCATGGCCTTGCAACCCTGAAAAATACATCGTGCACTACCCAGAAACCCGCGAAATCTGGTCTTACGGTTCTGGTTACGGCGGCAACGCATTATTGGGTAAAAAATGCCTTGCTTTACGTATTGCCTCTTCTATGGGCCGTCAACAAGGCTGGTTAGCGGAACATATGCTGATCCTTGGCGTGACAAACCCTCAAGGCGAAAAACACTACATCGCAGCGGCCTTCCCTTCTGCTTGCGGTAAAACCAACTTCGCCATGCTGATTCCGCCAGCAGGCTATGAAGGCTGGAAAATCGAAACTGTTGGTGATGACATTGCTTGGATCAAACCAGGTGAAGACGGCCGTCTATATGCGATTAACCCAGAAGCTGGTTTCTTTGGTGTTGCACCTGGTACAAACACTAAAACTAACCCGAACTGTATGGCTACATTGACGAAAGATGTCATCTATACCAACGTTGCTGTAACAGACAACGGTGAAGTTTGGTGGGAAGGCCTGACTAAAGAAGCGCCTGCCAACCTGACCAACTGGAAAGGCCAGCCGCATGTTGCTGGTGAAAAAGCCGCGCATCCAAATGCCCGCTTCACAGTTGCTGCCGGCCAATGCCCTTCTATCGATGCTGACTGGGAAAATCCAGCAGGCGTGCCAATTTCAGCATTCATCTTCGGCGGCCGCCGTGCAGACACAGTGCCTCTAATTTCAGAAGCATTTGACTGGGTAGACGGTGTTTACAAAGCTGCAACTATGGGCTCTGAAACTACTGCAGCAGCTGTTGGCCAACAAGGTATCGTTCGCCGTGACCCATTCGCAATGCTTCCATTTGCGGGCTACAACATGGCGGATTACTTCTCTCACTGGCTAGAGCTTGGTGAAGAGGTTGCTGCTAAAGCAGAAGCTGCAGGCAACAAACTTCCAGGCATCTACAACGTGAACTGGTTCCGCCGTGATGCTGAAGGCAACTTCGTATGGCCTGGTTTCGGTCAAAACATGCGTGTTCTTGAATGGATCATTGACCGCTGTGAAGGCCGTGCGACTGCAATTGATACTCCAATTGGCCGCGTTCCAACGTATGAACAATTGAACTGGACTGGTTCTGACTTCACAAAAGAACAATTTGATCTTGTCACTGCACAAGACAAAGACCAGTGGATCAAAGAGCTTGAAAGCCACACTGAGCTGTTCAACAAACTTGGCGACCGTTTGCCAAAAGCGCTTAAAGCCCGTCAAGATGAGCTTTTAGAAGCTGTTAAAAAATCTGCTTAATTCTTTTTAGATTAAGTTAAAAAAAGACCGCGCAAGCGGTCTTTTTTTAATCTACTTATAATTTTAAAACTTTATAACTCAACAAAAATTTATCAAGGGGTAATTCATGCTAAAAAAACTCACACTCACAATTGGTCTACTGGGCTTATCAAGCCTTGCCATGGCTCAAACAGAAGCCGCAGCAACTCAGCCAGCACTTCACGTTTGCGCAATCAAAGGCACACCCGATTCAACTCAATTTGAAATCAAAAAGCGCATCAAAGTCGCTAAAGGCACTTACGGCAGCGTGGTTGAACTTTATCCGCGTTTTGCAGAACGCGCACATCAAGTCGGCGGCAATGTGGTCATCAACTACAATGCCAGCCAACGTTTTGGTTTTTGGCCTTGGCGCTTTGTCCGCCCAGTGGTTTGGGGAACAGCTGTAAAATGGAAAACGCCTGTCGACTGCAAAGCACTGGGCGGTGTAGAGATTTAATCTCCGCCATGCCAAATAAAAGCCGCACATTTGATTGCGGCTTTTTTGAAAGGAAATTGATTCCAGCTTATCAAAATCAAAGCATGGTTATGTGTAATTGCTGGGGTTAAGCGGCGTCTTCCTGCGCACGGCGCTGATGCAATGCCTGCAAATATTGATCAAGCTGCAGAAACTCATCCGCAGAGAATTCCAAATACAGTTTGGTTCGGCGTTTTAAAATATCTTCCGCGCTGACAGCCCACTCACATTCAACCAAATAATCCACTTCCTGTGCATACAGCCCATGACCAAAATCCTGCCCCAGTTCATGCACAGATGCCGCCTGCTGAATAAATTTCCAGATCCGCGTCCCATATGCATGCACCCAGCGCATAGCAAGCTCAGCCGACACGCCGCTGACTTTATCTTGAATTTGGGCAGCCAAATCTTCAGCTGAACTGAAATTTTCCGCACCGGGCAAAGCCGACGATGCTGTCCACATTTTTTTCATTTCAGGAAAAAATGCCTGCACATGCCCCATGGCTGATTCCGCAAGCTTTCGGTAGGTTGTCAATTTACCGCCAAACACAGAAAGCAGCGGCGCTCCGTCACTTTTTGGACTCAAAGCAAGTGTATAGTCGCGCGTCACTGCCGAGGGATTATCTGATTCATCATCACACAATGGGCGAACGCCAGAAAACGTGCTAATGATATCTTTACGGCTCAGCTGCGTCTTAAAGTGATCGTTGGATGCGTCCAGCAAATACGCTATTTCTTCATCGGTAATTTCAACACTGTCTGGATCGCCCAGATATTCTTTGTCTGTGGTGCCGATTAATGTGTATTTATTTAAATACGGAATCGCAAACACAATGCGCTGATCATCATTTTGCAGGATATACGCTTTTTGCCCGTCATACAGCTTCGGGACAATTAAATGGCTGCCTTGTATCAGGCGGATGCCATAAGGCGCGTTCAGATGCAAATCCTGCTGAATAAACTCAGCCACCCACGGCCCAGCAGCATTTACCAGCACTTTGGCCTGTATTTGATAAGCGCCCTGTTCTTTTTCCAATTCAATTTGCCAAACATTCTGCACCGCATTCAACTGCACTCTTTTCGCCCCAAGGCACCGCGTGCGGGTGACAGCCTTTGCGCCCAGTTCCCGCGCCTGCATCACATTCAGCACCACCAGCCGCGCATCATCCACAGCACAATCCGAATACTCAAAACCGCGGGTTATTTCAGCGTTCAAAGGGCTGTTGACAGCCTGAAAATCAACTAAATTCGACCCGGCCAAAGTTTCCCGCTTCCCCAAGTGGTCGTAGAAAAACAATCCTGTTCGAATAAGCCAAGCAGGCCGTAAATGCGGCTGATGCGGCATGATAAAACGCATGGGATGAATAATATGCGGCGCTTTCTTCAGCAACACCTCCCGCTCCGCCAGCGCTTCACGCACCAGCCGAAATTCTTTATGCTCTAAATAGCGCAAACCGCCGTGAATCAGTTTGGAACTGGCTGAAGATGTGTGTGAGGCCCAATCATCTTTTTCGCATAAAAACACTGACAGCCCCCGTCCAGCGGCATCCGCGGCAATTCCCGCGCCATTGATGCCTCCGCCAATTACTGCAATATCATAGAGGATGTGATTATCATTCATATGCGCCTCCTTCAGCAGCAGTATTTTTTATTCTTTGGCGCTCACGCGGCCATTCTTGTGATCAAGCTCCCAACATAACAAAAACTCACCGTAAACGGTACGAAATCTTTGCCTGCCAGCCTGTTTATTTAGGTGAAAATTATTTCAAATCATAACTGCCGTAGCCAAAACGCAAAGTACACTTTATATACAAATTGTTTATTTTGTTTACATTTCATTCAATTTTGAAGCATAAGATAAAGAAACAGAATAAAAAATGGATTTCATCATGACTGAAGAAATGGCAGTACAGCCTAATTTAGACACCAAAACACGGGTTAAATCCATTCTTGGCGGTTCTGCAGGCAACTTGGTGGAATGGTATGACTGGTATATCTACGCAGCATTCACCCTGTATTTTGCCCACGCTTTTTTCCCCAAAGGCAGTCAAACTGCACAATTGCTGCAAGCCGCAGCCATTTTTGCTGTCGGCTTCCTCATGCGGCCGATTGGCGCATGGATTATGGGGATTTATTCAGACAAAAAAGGACGAAAATCAGGCTTAACATTGTCTGTTACCCTCATGTGCATAGGCTCACTTTTAATTGCGGTATCGCCCACGCATGACCAAATCGGGGTCTTTGCCCCGATTATCCTTGTGGTTGCACGGCTCATTCAAGGCCTCAGCGTCGGCGGCGAATACGGCGCCAGCGCCACCTATTTAAGTGAAATGGCTGACCGGAACCGGCGCGGATTTTTTTCCAGCTTCCAGTATGTCACCTTAATTGCAGGCCAGCTTACCGCACTGTGTGTCCTGCTGATTCTGCAATGGCTGCTGACCGAGGAACAGCTGCACGACTGGGGCTGGCGCATCCCCTTCTTTATTGGCGCCTGCTTAGCCATTGTGGTCTTCCGCATCCGGCGCGGACTCATGGAAACGCAATCCTTTAAAAATGCCCAAAATGAAAAGAACCTGCCCGAATCCGGCCTCTTCACCTTGTTTAAGCACTATCCGAAAGAAGCCTTTACCGTTCTGTTTTTAACCGCCGGCGGTACATTGGCTTTCTACACCTACACCACCTATCTGCAAAAATATCTGGTAAATACATCCGGGTTCAGCAAACCCGCCGCCACGCAAATTACCACACTGGCCTTATTTATCTTTATGTGCCTGCAGCCTGCCGCCGGCGCACTGTCCGACAAAATTGGCCGCAAGCCGATCATGATCGCTTTTGGCGTCTTAGGCGTCCTCTTTACCTATGTCTTATTTGATGCCCTGGCCAATACGCAAGACTACTGGACAGCCTTCTGGCTATGCTTAGCCGGCTTAATCATAGTCACTGGCTATACATCGATTAATGCCGTAGTAAAAGCGGAAATGTTTCCTGCGCATATCCGCGCACTTGGCGTTGCATTGCCCTACGCACTGGCGAATACCCTATTTGGCGGGACTGCAGAATTCTTCGCGCTGAGCTTTAAAGAAGCCGGACATGAATCATGGTTCTTTATTTACGTCACCATTATGATTTTCATTTCACTGCTGGTATACATCTTCATGAAAGACACCAAGCATCATTCGCAAATTAAAGAGCATTAATTTCAACCCAATCCAAAAACCTCTCAGTTGAGAGGTTTTTCAGTTTTGCTTAACAGTTCACACAATAAAAACAGTACAACTGTTCAGTTACAACCCTATTATTAGACTAAAGTCTCATGATTTTATACGTGAAAAAGCGTATAAATTGCAAAATATAATTCCATCTCCCATTTTCATAAAATATATGTATTTAAGTTTTACACAGAACTTAAATGGATATGTTTTGCCTTCATTCTATGGAGAATGTTGTGTCAAACACGCCCACTCAAACTGTACCAGAGCAGTTTGACCGAAAAACTCGTGTCAAATCTATCCTTGGCGGCTCTGCCGGCAATCTAGTCGAATGGTATGACTGGTATGTCTATGCGGCATTTACCTTATACTTTGCACCGAAATTTTTTCCAGAAGGCGACAGCACTGTAAAATTGCTACAAGCCGCTGCTGTATTTGCGCTCGGCTTTCTGATGCGTCCAATTGGCGCATGGATTATGGGAATTTACGCAGACCGGAAAGGCCGTAAAGCAGGCTTAACCGTTTCAGTGTCATTAATGTGCATCGGATCTCTGATGATTGCCTGCGCGCCCACCTACGATTCAGTGGGCATGCTTGCTCCCGCAATCCTGCTGTTCGCCCGCCTGATTCAAGGCTTGAGCGTCGGCGGAGAATATGGCTCCAGTGCAACCTATCTTACTGAGATGGCAGGAAAAAATCATCGCGGCTTCTTCTCCAGCTTCCAGTATGTCACTTTAATTTCAGGCCAATTGCTCGCGCTTTGCGTCTTGATTATTCTGCAGCGCACCTTATCTGAGCAGGCGCTTGGCGACTGGGGCTGGCGTATTCCTTTCTTCATTGGCGCCTTGCTGGCCATTGTCGTGTTCTGGATCCGCCGCGGCTTAGTCGAAACGCAGTCATCAAAAGAAGCGCAGGAACAGGCCAAAAACGGCGGTCCAAAATCTAGCGCTTTGGCTTTATTCACTAAATATCCTAAACAGGCATTTACAGTGATTATGCTGACTGCCGGCGGTACTTTAGCCTTCAACACATTCACAACCTATCTGCAAAAATACTTAGTGAATACGTCTGGCTTTGAAAAAACCACTGCAACAGAAATTACGACGGCAGCCATTTTCATCTTCATGTTAATCCAGCCTGCTGTTGGCGCACTGTCCGATAAAGTTGGCCGCAAACCGATTATGATTGCCTTTGGCGTACTGGGCGTGCTGTTCACTGTGCCAATCTTTAATGCATTGGGCGGCACAACCGATGCAATGACTGCATTCTTCCTGTGCATGAGCGCAATGGTGATTGTGACTGGCTATACAGCGATTAATGCCGTAGTGAAAGCCGAACTGTTCCCTCCGCATATCCGCGCTTTGGGTGTTGCCCTGCCTTATGCAATCGCCAATACCGTTTTTGGCGGCACCGCGGAACTTGTTGCATTGAGCTTCAAAAATGCAGGTCATGAAAATTACTTCTTCTACTACATTACCTTCATGATTGGCTTGTCATTAATCACTTATATCTTTATGAAAGACACCAAAAAGCACAGCATGATTACGGATAATTAAGTTGATCCATAAAAAAAAGACCCTCGAATTCTGATGATGCGAGGGTCTTTTTTTTATGCTGTCAGCAACTGCCCAGCGGTTGAAAAATCCAGCAAATTCCACATCGAGAAAACAGCGGGCTTATGGCATACTAAAAAGATAACAACATAGGCAGATGCACATGAAAATCATATATAAGACTTTAGCTTTAGGTTTGACGGCAATCACTTTAACTGCATGCCAGAGCGCTCCACGCGCGTATAACGGGCAGTCAGGCTATCAAATTGAAAGCCAAACTGCAGATTCCGCCACTTTGGCCTACACTTTGGCTGGCCGTCAAAACCAGCAGCTGGATGCCAACAAATTACAGCGCGCCTGCCAAAAAGTACTGGGAATCAATAAAACCTTTAAGCTTAACATCTTGAGCATTAATGAAATTGCGAACCCAGCCGCCGCCCAAACAGAACAATTTGGCCGTCAAATTGGCAATAGCCGCGCCAGTTTTGGCTTATCCAACACGCCCGACCTGCGCAACTCCGATAATTTAGGCGCTCAGCAAGCTTTGGATGCCCGCCCTGCGACGTTGCGTGTGGTTCGCTACACCTGCTCTTAATCAGCCTGCTGCGCATCAACATGCTTAACATAGAGCAATGTTCTAAATAGGCAAATTTTTATGCAAAAAATAAGACGCTCGAAGCGTCTTATTTTATTCAATTTTTATAATGTTTTATAAAAACTCACATTACGGAATTCTGGCGACTCATCTAAATCGGGCCAGGTTGTTGCGCTGCGCTCATCCAGCTTTTCATACTTGGGATGGCTGAAATTTTTCACCCGGCTGTCTGCCACCCAAACTTCTGGCGCAAACTTTAAAAACTCATCCAAGAAAAATCGGTTGCATTGGTCATACAGCACATCTGCCGCCAGTAAAATATCGACTTGCTCAGCTTTATACAGATCATCCAGATATTCCAGCTTTACATCATTCAGATCCGCATTGGCGCGGCAGGCATCCAAACTGACTTGATCAATGTCGCAGCAGATCACCCGTTTTGCCCCTGCCATTTTCGCCGCAATAGCCACCACGCCTGAACCAGCGCCAAAATCCAGCACGACTTTATCTTTGACATGATGCGGCTCTGCCAGCAGCCACTGCGCCATCGCAAGGCCTGACGCCCAGCAGAAGATCCAATACGGCGTATCATTCCAGATGCGGCGAATGACCTCATCATCCAGTTTATCGGTTGGGAATACCGGCGGAATTAGCCACAAAGAAATCGGGGTTTCAGGCAATTGCTGTGCATGCAATTCACAGTGTGGAATCACATCATGCAAGGCTTTGAGAAGATGTTCAGGCGCTTTAGGGAATTGAAAAGTACAGCTCATTGGAATTTTATTTTTCGAATATGCAGAATTTTAGTGTCATAAAAGCCTAAATTAAGATTGGAAGTTCCCTCTCCTTTTTAAAGGAGAGGGTTAGGGAGAGGATTATTTATAAAAAAGCACCCTCATCCTAGCCTTCTCCCTGAGGGAGAAGGAACATCCCAATGAAATTAACCCAAAGCTTTCTCAGCAGCTTCAACCGTTTGACGAATCAGCGTGGTAATGGTCATTGGACCTACGCCGCCTGGAACTGGCGTATAGGCTGAAGCAACTTCTTCAATGCCTGCCAATTGAATATCGCCCACACCGCCGCCATCACGCGGATGGAAACCGGCATCAACCACTACTGCGCCTTGCTTGATCCAATCTTTTTGAATCAATTCCGCTTTACCGACCGCACCCACAATAATGTCTGCTTGCTTCACAAAGCTTGCTAAATCTTGCGTACGCGAGTGGCAAATGGTCACGGTCGCATTTGCTTCAAGCAGCATAGCCGCCATTGGCTTGCCCAAAATAGCTGAACGGCCAACAACTACCGCATGCTTGCCTGCAATTTCGATATTGTTTTCTTTCAGAATGGTCATGATGCCTGCAGGTGTCGCAGAACCATAGGCAGCTTCACCCATCGCCATACGGCCAAAGCCAAGGCAAGTAACGCCGTCTACGTCTTTTGCTAAAGAAATCGCATCAAAACAAGCGCGCTCATCAATTTGAGCAGGGACCGGATGCTGCAGCAAAATACCGTGCACGTCTGGATTGGCATTCAATTTTTCAATTTCAGCCAGCAATTGTTCAGTGGTGGTGTCTTTACCCAATTCAACTTTTAAAGAATCCATACCAACACGGCGGCAAGCGTTGCCTTTCATACGAACATAAGTTGCAGATGCACCATCATCTCCGACCAAAATAGTCGCAAGAATTGGGGTACGTCCTGATTTTGCTTTTAACGCTTCTACGCGAGTCAACAAATCAGCTTCAATTTGTTTTGCCAATGCACGACCATCTAAAACTAATGCCACGGCACATCTCCAAGTGTTGATATGAATCAATTTTGCACATAATACATGATTATTTTAAATATTTTCCGCTATATGCTGTTTTTATGCGCATACGAATGAATCCACTATTGTTTTTTTTTCAGAGCTTGATAATATACGCATCAACAAGACGTGGCGGGGTGGCAGAGTGGTCATGCAGCGGACTGCAACTCCGTGTACGCCGGTTCGATTCCGACCTCCGCCTCCAATCTTGTTAAAAATGCCCGAGTGGTGAAATCGGTAGACACAGGGGATTTAAAATCCCCCGCCCACAAAGCGTGCCAGTTCGAGTCTGGCCTCGGGCACCATTTTAATACTTCTTAAAATGGTGCAATAAAATTTCCAGCTTAGGCTGGTTTTTTTATGCCTAGAATTCCATGCTCTACAATTAAACCTAAAATAAAAAGAGAGCGCATGGCCCTCTTTATAAAAATAAAATTGATTTAAATCAAACCACTGGCAACAAATACTGCTGTAAATCCTGTTCCATTTTTTGTTGAAAATGCGCCGGCTGAATGATTTTAATATAAGGAATCCAAAACCGAACCAGCGGTAAAAGCTGCATCTCATGCCGGATTTGGCAACGAATCAGTAAAGTGCCTGCGGCATCTTCTTGTTCAATACTCTGTTCTGGAAATAAATGCCGCTGCTTAAAATACAAGGCTACTTCAGGCCGGACAGACACCAGCACTTCTTGTTTATGCTTTCCAAACCAGATCCCTTCATCTTCCTCAAGCTGCATTAAAATTTCAGGATCATGTGCAAACTGCATGGCCTAATGCTGTGTAACCTGATCAATTTTACTTAAACGATAAGCGCGGAGCTCCCCATCACATGAGGCAGCCAAATACCAATTTCCCTGATAGTGAATTAAGCGGTATGGCTGCACAAGCCTTAAGATGGAATTGTAAATAAAACTGATATGCTTACGTTGATGGATGGCCTCTGCAAGCACCTGAAAATGGGCAGCAAATTGCCCTGCATTTTCAAAATAATAGCCTTTGGCAGAAAAAACCTGGCTGGCGCGCTCGTCCAGCAGTCCACGCAAAAAGGACATATCCAAAGATGGATAAAGCTCACTGATTCCAGAGAGCTGGGCAAAGTTTTGAATATCCTGCAGCTTAAAACGCCCCAGATACACGGGATCCAAAAAGTACTTTTTGCTGCTTTCATCTTGAAGCAGCGGCAAATAGGTATTGAGGCGATCAAAGTCCCGCTCTACCGTCCGCGTGCTGACCTGAAATTCATGTGCCAGTTCTGCCACTCCCAATTGATATCCAGTATTTAATTTAGTCAAAATATTCGCTAAACGCTCCGCAAGGCGTTCATGTGTTGAAGCTTTACGCTTCATATTGCCCTCGCTGCACAATCAATGCTGTGCCTTTTATTTATAGTTGAATACCTAAGCATTACATTCAATATAAGCAACTGAAAAATATTAAGTAAAAAAATAACTGTTCAGCTTTCAAGCGATGTCATGTTTTATTAAAAAAGCAGTCACTGTTTTTTTGATTTCTTCTTTAGGGCAGTTTTCTGATGCGCTAAACGTTCAATATAGCGCTCCAAATGAATTAAAGCTTTATACATTTTATGTAAATCATCACGCAAAATGTAATTATAAATAACTGCCTTATGCAAGCGTTTGAGCGCACGGAAACCATGCGCAGGTGTATATGATGTCGATAAAATTTTCATGACAACCCTCTTTTCTGTTTTATTTTTCATTTAAAACCACGTAAATTTGTCAGGTTTAAATTCAGCTCCAAATGTACACCTCGTTTTTGACAGGTTGTGTCGAACAGTTGTCACTTTTTTAATCTTTGTTAAATTATTTTCATTTTTTCAGTACATTATTTTTATTTTTTGGACAAATTTAGACAAAAGAAAAGCCGACATGATGTCGGCTCTGCTTTCTATATAATAGAAATATTACAAGATTGTTACCACAACTTTCCCCACATGCTCTCCTGTATCCAGGCTTGCATGCGCATCTTGAATTTGGTCAAAGTTGAAGGTTTTATAGATCATTGGCAAACATTCACCTTTTGCCCATAACGGTACAACATGCGATTGCAAGCCTTGCGCAATTTCGGCTTTTTCTGCAGTACTGCGCGCGCGCATGGTTGAACCTGTGATCGTGAGGCGCTTCATCATAATTTGACCGAGCTTCACCTCTTTGGCTTTTGCGCCGCCTAAGAACGCGATATACACCAAGCGGCCATCACGGCGCAGTAAATTCAGATTCTTTTCTAAATACGGCGCGCCCACCATATCCAGCACCACGTCTACACCGCCATCACTGGTCGCCTCATTAATCACGTGTTCAAAATCTTGTGTCTTATAATTAATAGCTGTGGTTAGGTCTGAAATCGCTGCGGCTTTTTCATCCGAACCGACCGTTGCAAAAGTTTTAAGACCCAATGATTTGCACAGCATCAGCGCTGTCGTGCCAATGCCGCTGGCGCCGCCGTGCACCAATACAGTCTCACCTGCTTTGGCATGCGCCATTTGGAACACATTCGCCCAGACCGTAAAGAAGGTTTCCGGAATAGCGGCTGCTTGTGCAAAACTGACATTTTCAGGAATGCTGATGGTTTGGCTTTCAGGCACCACACAATATTCTGCATAACCGCCGCCATTGGTTAAACCGCAGACTTTATCGCCGGCTTTAAATAAAGTAACATCTTCACCGACAGCAACCACTTCACCCGCCACTTCCAAGCCCGGCACCGGCGTTACCCCTTTAGGCATTGGATACAAACCCTGACGCTGCAAAATGTCTGGACGGTTAATGCCAAAGGCATGCACTTTGACCAAGACTTCATCTGCTTTTGCGGCAGGTACGGCTACCGTTTCATAAGCGAGTTTATCGACACCGCCCGGCTCTGTAATAATGACTTGCTGCATGGTTTCCTGTGACATCTTATTTCCTTTTCAATTCTTGACTATTCATCTATCCAGGGCCTATTTGAACATATAAACCGAGCAGAATGAATCACTCTGAACTTATGTATAATCCCCATACTATTCATTCAGATGATACAGCGCTAAAAATGACAGTCATACGACCTGCGCAAGCTCAAGATATCCCCGCTATGCTGCAAATTTGGCTGGATTCCTCCCTGCTGGCGCATGATTTTATTCCAGCAGACTATTGGCAAAGTCAGCTCGTTTCCATGCAGCAGACCTACCTGCCCTTGGCTGAAAATTTTATTATTGAAGACCATGCTGCAGTTCTCGGTTTTGCCTCTTTGCTGCGGGATGTCTCTTACCTCGCCGCGTTGTTCATTGCGCCGCATGCGCAAGGCCGCGGCTTAGGCACTCGGTTGCTGCACGCGCTGCAGCAGCAATGCGATGCCCTTTACTTAGACGTTTATTCGGAAAATCAATCTGCTGTGCACTTCTATCAATCTCATGGGTTTTGCATAACCGGTGAAAGCACGGATGAACATACGGGACATCTCGAATACCGTATGGCATGGTCAAAACACTCTACGCCAAAAAATTAAACTTAGCTTATAATCGTTCTTCTGGATGCAGAATAGCGATTTATGCCGTCTCAACTTTACGGCATAAGGAGATAGCAATGTCTGCAGTTATCGCATACAGCGAAGACAATTACAGTGAATTTGAATGGTTTGATGGTGTTGCCGTCATTCGTTTCTATGCGGACTGGTGCGCGCCTTGCATACAGAATTTTCCTGTATTCGAGCAATGCGCGACGCAAATATCAGCACAGCGTAACAATGTTAAATTTGGCAAAGTAAATGTCGATCAATCACCCATTTTGACTTTGCGCTATAACGTCTACGGATTGCCTTCAACATTAATTTTTTACCGCGGGCAAGTTATAAAACGTATTGCTGGCGTGAAAACACTGACTGAACTTCAGGCCATGGTTGAGCATGTGATCCAAGAACACGCTGTTCGCTAGTTCAAACTATTTTGCAGAGGACTCTGGCGGCATTTGCACAAACTGCATCAGCAATTTACGCACCAATGGCAAGACAATCAGAATCAATGGAAAGGCCATCATCCACGACATGCTCCACGCATGCAGCCAAAGACCTAAAAAGCCATCAATCAACCCCTTATTCAAGAGCATGTTGAAGCATGAGATTGAGCCGCTCATGATGCCTGACAGAATCAGGGGCATCAGCCAAGTCATATGCTTGGGATGAAATTTTGGGAGATTATGCATGATTTTCACCCTGTTCTAATGCTGCCTGTTGAGCATTTTGTGTTTTAACGGTTTGTTTCAATGCCTTCATAAACTGCGAAAAATGCGGCATGAATTCTTTAAACAAAGGAATGTCTTTATTTTCCAGCAAAGTTTCACCAAACAGTTTCAGTCCAACAGCAAAAGCTTTGGTCTTTTCTTCATCCAATATGTTGGCCTTGCTGAGATGCTCTAAGACTTTAAAAATGTCATCATGGTTATAAGCATTGAACTGCAAGGCTTCTGTATAAGCAGATGGATTGCCTTGCGCATCAGCCATGTGTTTTACCGTCACTTCATATTGATGCTGTTTCATTGAGTCACCTCCATACGGCTGATTTCGACTGCCGCCTGATCTATTTTTTCTGCAATGGCAAACACTTGTTCTGGTGTCAGTTCGCAGTGCTGAATTTTGATGCGCAATGCGGCTTTCAGGTTTTCCATCGCGCGTTTGATGTCGACGTATTGTTCGTTGTTATGAATTTGCTTGCGGGTATCAAAACGGCACAGAATTTTCTTTACCGTTGCATGTTCTGCTTCGAGGTGCTGCATGCCAATTTGAGTAATGCTGTACTGTTTGCGCTCATCTGTGTTGAGTTCTGCGTGTATATACTGCTGTTCTTCTAAATAGTTTAAGGTTGGGTAAATCGTGCCAGTACTGGGGCTGTAACCGCCGCCGACCACTGCGCCGACATCTTTGATAATGTCGTAACTGAACTTAGGCGCTTGTGAGATCAGATGCAGCACCAGCAGTTTCATATGCCCGGCTTCAAACAGGCGTTTGCGCGGAGCTGAAGCTTGCTCTAAACCAGCAAGAAGTTCTGAATCAATGGCTTTAGACATAGTTAAGATACAACATACTGCAACTAAGATATATCTTAATAATATCTTTATCTGATTAAAGATGCAATACTGATTACAAAATCATCCTCCTTTTAAAAATATTGAATGCTGAAAACCGCTCAGCAATAAGCATGCGTAGCGGCAAACTGGCATCCTTTATGATCAGGCGCAGATGGATGGGCATAAGAAAAAATCGCTTCAAAGCTGCGAAAACTGTCAGTTTTGTATATAATTCAGGCATGCATTTAAAGTGTATTGATAACAAAGCCAATAACTCAATAGAAAGAATAAAAACAATGACCGACCATCTTAGAAGCAAATTTGAAAATCTTGAGCTCAACGCAGGTCATGGGAAAGTCAGCGCGTTTATGTCGATGTCCCTAGGACTCCTCAGCATCTGTGCAGCGCTCTGCTTTTTATTTCCCAGTGTTTTAACTACCCCAGAACTTCGGCCTTTATACAGCAGGCACTATGAGGTATTTTATTACTGCCTGTTGGCCGGTATTTTCATTGGTGCGGGTTTTGGCGCCTACAGCGCCATTATTAAGCAAAACAGATATGGTTTTTATGGGCTGTGTTTTTCTTTAATTGCCGTGGTTTTAGGCTGCGGCTTAATTCAAGCGCCAGCTCTGCCTGCATTGCCCTTTTATGCAGGCTTTGACTATTTTGTAATTACGCTCATTATTCTGGGTACGGTGTTTATACCGCTAGAAGGCTTTTTCGCTAAGAATAAAGATCAAAAGCTGTTGCGTGTGGGCTGGGTGACCGACATGAAATATTTTATGTTCAGCCATGTGGGAATTCAGCTGTTTTCGTTTTTAACCGTGATGCCTATTCAATACTGGATCACACATTTACCGCATAATCCGATTGTGCCTTATGTGCAGGCCCAGCCGATTTGGCTGCAGTTTATAGAACTGCTGATTGTGGTGGATTTCACCACTTATTGGCTGCACCGCGCCATGCATGAGGTGAATTTTCTGTGGCGTTTTCATGCCATTCACCATTCTAGTGAACATATGGACTGGCTGGCATCTTCGCGTTTGCATATTGTAGAAGTGATTATGACGCGCTTTATAGCCACTCTGCCTATTTTCCTTTTAGGCTTTCATACCTCTGCGGTGTTTGCTTATTTGGTGTTTATTTCCTTTCACGCCATTTTTATTCATTCGAATGTGCGCTTTCGCTTTCCGTATTTGCGCTGGCTTATTGCGACACCTGAATTTCACCATTGGCATCATTCTTCAGAAAAGCCTGCGATTGATAAAAATTATGCTGCCTTTATACCGCTTTACGATGTGGTGTTTAAGTCCGTATATATGCCGAATCATTTGGCGAGTATTTACGGCACAGTCGGCTATAAAATTCCCAATAGTTTTGTGAAGCAGTTTACTTGGCCGTTTAAGCGTTATGTAAATAAGCTGAAAAAGCGCTTTGGAAAAGATTCTGTTTGAGTGGAGTTTTGTAGCGCCTTTAATATCTGCAAAAATCTCAAAACCAGACATAATAAGGATATATCTTAATATTAATTAAAATATATCTTAATGTGCAATAGGTGATTTATCCATAAAAATATTTTAAGTTAAAAATATCCAAGATTATATTTTCTTAGAAAACATTGATAATAGATTATCAACCTCTCTTAAACTTTCGGAAATAACCAAAGCTCTATTTAAGCACCAATAATCATTTACAAAATTTCTTAGACTAATGTTGTAAGCAATTCCAACCCTACTACTCCGCACTCCCTTATCGGGTAGTAAATTTCTCTTAGTTTCATTATTAGCATATTTTCTAACTAAGTTTAATAATATCTGTTTAGCATCCTTCTCATGATCAGGATTTACAGGAAATTTATTTGCAGGAATTCCTGACCACTTAGAAAAGGCTTCAATATCAGCTAAAACCCAACTTTCAATTTCTTTAACAGCAACTAAAAGCAAAAAGTTTTGAGGAGAGTTTATTTTTCCACTCCATTCTTGCCTAAGAGATTCAACACTCTTATTTTCATCTAAATCAGTAACGATTAAAGTTGCTTTATCTGGTATCTGAGCTATATTTTTAAATGCTTCAACTTTCTTTTTCAGCTCCCCCACTCCACCAGTAACTATCACTGGATTATACGTAGATGTCGGGAAATAATATTTCATAAATTGAATACAAAATGCTTCTGATAAAGGGTCTTCACAAGCCAAAAAAAAATGTAACATTAAAACCCCTCACCACAAACCTAATTGTTCAATAAGTACAGGTCTAGTCTGAGGTAAAATAACATCAGCAACTGACAATCCAGCTTCTAAAGCAATTTTATCATTATCACTTACTGAGTTTATAGATGTTCCTTCTTTCTCAGATTTGAGAATTAAAATACTATTAGAATCAATCCCCCTATTACTTAATAAATCTTTACTATGAGTTGTTATAAAAATTTGTCTTTTATTTTTTCTATTACCTTTTAAAACTCTATCTATTAATAATGGAATTTGCTCAACAACTGCTTGATTTAGTGATAATTCAGGTTCTTCCAATAACAATAAGCCATTACTGTCTTGCAAAGACCAGAGAATACCTAATAATCTTAAAGTACCATCAGAAAAACTATCTTCTCTTTGCCAACCTGCATTCGGCCTATGATGCTCATATTTAGCTTCCAGATGAGGATGTCCCATTTCATCTTTAATAAATCTTAACTCTTTAAATTGAGGAACTGCTTGCGATAAAGCTTTACCAATTTTAGTTAATCTAGAGTTTCTAGTTCTTTCAGGAGTTTTAGCCAATCTTTCTAAAAACCCCTGCCCGAAGGGATCATCCTCTATTCGATTTCCTCCTATTTTTTCACCATATTTTAAAAGCTGGGGAACCAAATGTAGGTAAGTAATATTTTGAAAAAAATCAGAAATCTCACGAAAGTCTTTATTAGCTCTCGTTTGCTCCAACGCTGTTTCAGTCAACAGTAATAAATCCGCTTTATCCTTTTTATCTGGTCTAGATAATTTATTTACTCCTTTGTACCAAACTTCTTCGCATGAAATAATATTCCGATGTTTCCCCTTTCCCTCAGGTTTAAACCCTAAAATATATTTCCATATAACTTCTTCATCTTCTAATTTATCAACAAAACTAACTTCCAACCTAATTTCGGTATCATTCCTCGCATGCAAACAACGTAATTTTGAAACCCCACCTCTGTCATTTACAGCTTTTTGTAAACCACCTCCCTCAGATTTTGCTATATCCCTTAAAAATCTAAAAATATCTAGAAAGTTCGATTTCCCTGCAGCATTTGCACCTAAAATATATGAAACTTGTGAAAGTTCACTTTCTGCACTGCGAAAGTTTCGCCAGTTTTTTAGTGCCACCCGCTTAATGTACATCGTTAAATTTCCAATTTTAAGTCTGCTTATCATTGATAATGAATCATATATATTTGTATTACAACTTATTACTCAAAAGAAAAACCCACCTTACGGTGGGTTCCTTCAAATAAGCTCAATCTATTACAGACGAACTAACTCAACAATTTTCTCAGCGACTTCTTCAGCAGTGTCTACTGTGTAAGTTACATCTGTGCCTTCAGCAGCATCCGTAATCACAACCACACCCGTTTCACGAACCAGCGCAACTTGCTCTGCAGAAAGACCAGCTTTCGCAATGGCAACCACACCTTGCTGAATCAGCAGGCTTTCAATCGCTTGCGCATTTTCAATCGCTTTTGCAGAAACTGTTACCGCAGCAGGTTTTTGACCTAAACGCGCAGCACGCGCTTCAGCAGTCACAGGCTCATTGTGTGCAGTCCATTCTACTGCAGACTCAACCATACCCGCACCAACAGTCACGTTGTTCAAACGGTCAATAAAAATAAATGAACCTGTGTAACGGCTGTCTTGATAACGGTCGAATACCACTGGCGCATCAAATTCGATGGTGACGTCAGCAATCGCATTAAGCTCAAGTTCTTCAACTTGCATTTTTTCCAATGTATTGACATTGGTGCGGTAGTTGATTTTAGCCACTTTGGCTGGAATCGTTTGCGTGCCAAACTTCACATTGTACAGTTTGCCCACCACCAATGGCTGATCGGTCATCCATACCACAGATGCGCGAGCAGAACGTGAAATTAACGGCTGTTCGCCTGCTTTTACCAATACGTTGCCGCGTGAAATATCAATTTCATCATTCAGCGTCAAAGTCACCGCTTGCCCTGCAACAGCATGGTCTAAGTTGCCGTCAAAAGTGACAATTTCTTTCACTGTTGAAGACTTGCCCGATGGCAATGCAGTAATGGTATCGCCGACTTTCACTTCACCCAGCGCAACCGTACCGCAGAAGCCGCGGAAGTCGAGGTTAGGACGATTGACATACTGAACTGGGAAACGAAAACCATGCTTGCTGGTATCATGCGAAATTTCAACAGTTTCCAAAGTCTCCATTAAAGTTTGACCTTGGTACCACGGTGTATTTGGCGACTTGTTCACCACGTTATCACCGTTCAGCGCAGAAATTGGCGTGAAGATAATGTTGGCAGGCTTACGGTCGCCCAATTGGTTGACGAACTCGTTGTACTCGGCCTGAATTTCATTGAAGCGCGCTTCAGAAAATTCCACCAAGTCCATTTTATTAATCGCAACCACAATGTTGCGGATGCCCAGCAGGCTGGCAATAAATGAGTGGCGGCGGGTTTGCGTCTGCACACCGTAACGCGCATCAATCAGGATAATGGCAAGATCCGCAGTCGATGCGCCTGTCGCCATGTTGCGGGTGTATTGCTCATGCCCCGGGGTGTCGGCAATGATGAACTTGCGCTTTTCCGTTGAGAAATAACGGTAAGCTACATCAATGGTAATCCCCTGCTCACGTTCAGCTTGCAGGCCATCCACCAGTAAAGCCAAATCAGGCGCATCGCCCGTCGTGCCGACTTTTTTAGAGTCGCGGGTTACCGCTTGCAATTGATCTTCATAAATCAATTTTGAATCGTAAAGCAAGCGGCCGATTAAAGTCGATTTGCCGTCATCCACGTTACCGCAAGTGAGGAAACGCAATAAGTCTTTATTTTCGTGCTGTTTTAAATAAGCCAAAATGTCTTGGCTAATAAGTTCTGATTGATGAGACATTGCTCAAAGCTCCACATATTCTTTAGAAACCGGTTTCTTAAATCCCCCTGTATCCCCCTTTTACAAAGGGGGAAATTCTCCTCTCTTTTATAAAAAGAGGCCGGGAGAGATTTCTAGAAGTAACCTTCCTGCTTTTTCTTTTCCATCGAACCTGCTTCGTCATGGTCGATCATGCGGCCTTGGCGTTCAGATGTGGTTGCTAAAAGCATCTCTTGGATAATTTCCGGCAGCGTTGTTGCAGTTGATTCAACTGCACCCGTCAATGGATAACAGCCCAAAGTACGGAAACGCACCGATTTCATTTGCGGCACTTCACCTTCGTTCAAACGCATGCGTTCATCATCCACCATGATGAGTGTACCGTTACGCTCAACCACTGGACGTTCTGCAGCCAAGTACAAAGGAACCAATTTAATATTTTCAAGGTAGATGTATTGCCAGATATCCAGCTCAGTCCAGTTCGACAATGGGAAAACACGGATGCTTTCGCCTTTGTTCACTTTGCCGTTGTACAGATTCCAAAGCTCAGGGCGCTGGTTTTTCGGGTCCCAGCGGTGTTTAGAGTCACGGAAAGAATACACACGCTCTTTGGCGCGTGATTTCTCTTCGTCACGGCGCGCGCCGCCAAAAGCAGCATCAAACTGATATTTATCAAGCGCTTGTTTTAAGCCTTGAGTTTTCATGATGTCAGTATATTTTGAACTGCCGTAATCAAATGGATTGACGCCAGCGTCTTTCCCTTCTTTGTTTTGATGCACAATCAAATCAAAGCCATGTTCTTTAGCCATGTTGTCACGGAAAGTGATCATGTCTTTAAACTTCCAGCCTGTATCGACATGCAGCAGCGGGAATGGAAGTTTGGCAGGATAAAACGCTTTCAATGCAAGATGAAGCATCACTGCAGAATCTTTACCAATAGAATAAAGCATGACTGGGTTTTCAAACTCAGCAGCAACTTCACGGATAATATGAATACTCTCAGCTTCTAGCTGTTTAAGATGAGTAAGTCTTTCCTCATTTAACGACATGGACAACACCAGCTTAGAAAAAACGTGTCCTTATGACACTTTTGAAAATTTATATTCATTATAGTGATTTAGTTATCTCAACTATTGCTTGTTTTATTATATTGATATGCAAATTCATCATATAGAAGTTTTCTGATAAAGCTTATTGAATTTGATTAATCAACAGCAGCTTAAAAATCAGCGCCAGCTATTATGCCCTGATTTACAGGAAAAAGTTCAAAAGCATGAGCAATAATGTCATAGATAAATCCTCTAAGCCAAATCTTTTCATTCCGCCTTTTCCCGCCTAGAGTACAGGCAGTTCCCCCAGCAAATGACCCACGATGCCTGATAGCCATTTTGACATTGATACTTTAAAAGCGCGTTTAGAACAAGCCAGGCTTGCAGGCTTTATCTATCTGCATAACCGCAATATGCTGACTCTGCAGGACGCATTGAATGAACACGGCGCTGCATTGAATAATTTTGCACAGCATGAATTGACTGCCGATCAGATCGGCCTGCAATTTGGACTTAGACTTTCGGATGGTCAATGGCAGTTTATGATCGGGCTGACCCACAGCAACCAAGACCGCAGCTATGAAATTGGCGCTGGCAATTTAAAAGGCGATCAGCGGGCCTTCAATCTGCTGTATGCCTTTTATAATTACCCTAAAGGCTTTTATACTGTCAGCATGCCTTTAGCCGCCAACGCGCAGCAGCTGGAAGACGCCATTGAACAGCAGCTGCTCAGCCTGCCTGCGCTCAGCTTTCTAAACAGCGCCGTAAAAACCAATCCGATGGGCCAGCAAGTGCAGTGGATGAAATCTTATCTCATTCAGGAAGCGCTGAATATGAAGGTCCGCATTCAAACCGCGCTGCTTTAAGATGCGTATGAAAAAAATTGGCCTTCAATGGCAACATCCGTCAGCCCCAGAATATGAGTGCTTCGCTGCAGCAGTGCTCATAGAAAGCCATTTTATAAAGCTTCTTTGCCGCAGAAGCTTGAGTCTAAAAAATACGGCAAACAGCGTTTTTACTGAATATGCTCATCTAAAAATAGAGCCGTGATTTTTATGATTCAGACTGCCATTAAGCCAGTGTTTCACCGCATCCGGCTTGGATACAGAATAATAAATTAATAACCGAAGGCAATAGGCTTTAACACTGCTTAAAACCCATAAATAAATACGTGATTGTGTAAATAGACAGTTCGGTATATTTTAGGACTGAAATGTGGCTCTTCTTATTCTTTTTATTATACTTTAGTAAAATTAAATGATATGTTTAGCAAATGAAAACACTTAGCCAGTTACCAGAATTTTCATATAATTTATAAGCAAAATATAGAGATAAATAGAATGTGGGAATTGATTACACACCCGTCTAATATTGTCTTCAGCATTAGCCTCTGCCTAATGTTTTTCTTTGGCCTGTTTGAAATGGTGCTGGTGCTGATCGGCGGCAGCTCGCATAGCGTGCTGGATCAATTTCTTCCTGGCGACACTGGCCATCAAACCGATTTAGCGATTGATGCTGATCAGTCTGTATTTATGAAAGTTCTGGACTGGATGTATTGGGGTCGTGTTCCGCTATTTGTTTGGCTGATTATTTTCCTGACCGTTTACAGTCTGACGGGATTCATTATTCAGGGCCTCATGCTGCATTACATCTCCATGACTTTTAGCGCCTGGCTGATTGCCCCGGCCTGCTTATTTTTATGCATGCCGCTGGTGCGTATCAGCACGCAGCTGATTGCCAGAATATTGCCGCAAGATGAAACCACCGCCATTTACAGTGATGAACTTATTGGCCGCACTGCTGTGATTGTATTAGGCCATGCGAAATTGAATTCCCCCGCTCAAGCCAAAGTTTATGATCAGTTCGGCCAATTGCACTATGTCATGGTTGAACCGGAACAGGATGAAACGTTCAAACAGGGCCAGTCTGTTGTGTTAACGCAAAAAACTCAAATTGGTTTTCAGGCAAACCCAACGGCCTAAATTTTTGATAGCACATGCCATCGCGGCGGCCCAATGAATTAAAACATGATTTAAATACAATTTTTACTTTAAAGACAACTATAGAGAAACAACAACATGCTCGATTTTATTCCAAGCGGCATACTGCTTACAGCAGGCATAATCTTTGCCGCCTTCATCTTTATCGGTTTTATTCTTGCCCGGCTTTACCGCCGTTCCAGCAAGGAAATTTCCTTTGTGCGCACGGGTTTTGGCGGAGAAAAGGTGATTTTAGGCGGCGGCGCTATTGTCTTGCCTGTCCTTCACGAAATTATTCCTGTCAACATGAATACCTTGCGTCTGGAAGTGCGCCGCGCGGATGATCAAGCATTAATTACCCGCGACCGCATGCGTGTAGATGTGATGGCTGAATTCTATGTGCGTGTAAAGCCATTAGCCGAATCTATTGCAACAGCAGCGCAAACTCTGGGTCAAAAGACCATGTCGCCCAATGAATTGAAAAATTTAGTGGAAGGCAAATTTGTGGATTCGCTGCGTGCGGTGGCTGCCGAAATGGCGATGGAAGAACTGCATGAGAAACGGGTCGACTTTGTGCAAAAAGTGCAGCAGGTGGTCTCTGAAGACCTGCATAAAAACGGTTTGGAACTGGAAACTGTGTCTTTGACGGGGCTGGATCAGACAGGATTTAAGTACTTTAATCCGCAAAATGCCTTCGATGCAGAAGGCTTGACCAAGCTGACTGAAACCATTGAAGACCGACGCCGCAAGCGCAATGCGATTGAGCAGGATGCAGACCTTGCTATCAAAACGAAAAACTTAGAAGCTGAACAGGCGCGCCTGCAAATCTTACGTGAAGAAGAATATGCCAAATTGCAGCAGGAGCGTGAAATTGCAGTGCGCCGGGCAGAACAGCTGGCAGAGATTGCAACACAGGAAGCCGGTAAAAAGCGTGAAGCTGAAGAAGCCCGCATTGCGGCAGAGCGTGAAGTGGATTTAAAGCGCATTACCGCAGCGCGTGATGTAGAAAATCAAAACATTCAAAAATCGCAAATTATTGAACAGGCGCAGGTCGAGCAGAAAAAAACCATTGAGCTGGCCGAACAGATTAGAGCCATTGCCATTGCTGAAAAATCCCGCGAAGAGTCGGAAGCCAAAGCGCAGGCTGACCGCGCCCGCGCAGAAGCGGTAAAAGCTGAAGAGGAAGTCATCACGGTCCGTGAAACACAGCGCGCGGAACGTCAAAAAGCCGTTGAATTAGTCGCAGCAAAACAGGCGGCAGAAAAGGACGCCATTGCCATTACAGTAGCGGCTGAAGCAGGCAAGCAAGCAGCAGCTGATGATGCTGAGGCCATCCGGATTGCCGCGGAAGCGTCTGCGGAACAGGCCCGCTTGAAAGCCAAAGGCGAAGCCGATGCTAAAATGCTTTTAGCGCAAGCCATGGAAAAACAGTACCAAGTTGATGCAGAAGGTACACGCGCTGTGAATGAAGCAAATAATGTGCTGTCATCTGAGCAAATTGAAATGCAGATCCGTTTAGCGATGCTGAAATACTTGCCGGAAATTATCCGTGAAAGCGTCAAGCCGATGGAAAATATTGATGACATTAAGATTCTGCAGGTAAATGGCCTGCATGGCAGCCACGGCTCTTCTTGCCAAGGCGATGCGCAGCATGACGGAAGCAATGTGGCTTTGTCCGATCAAGTCGTCAACAGCGCCCTGCGCTACCGTTCTCAAGCACCGCTGATTGACAGCTTAATGAGCGAACTGGGCATTCAGGGCGGCGACATTAATGGGCTCACCCAGAGCTTAAAGCAAAAAACGGGCTGATTCAGGCCAGCGCAATGTTCCCTTTTAAAACTGCGGCTGAATGGCCGCGGTTTTTTATAGCGGGTTGTGATGCGCCCCTATTCACAAACCCGAAAACAGCACCGGCTCTTGTAAAACCGGCATGACCGCATCAGCAACAAAGCGTCAACCAAATCACACTTTCATTCTTTCATTGCATTCCTCTATATTAACAACATCAAATACATCAAAAAAAGATCAAGAAATGCAATTCAAGCGTTCAAAAAAATCGCCAATGCGTGAGTTAAGGCCGCATAGACTGGCGCAAAAAAAACTAAGATTTAAGCCCGTTCTGCTTATGCAGTCGAAGCTGCTGAGCATATTGGCCTGCATGGGTTTAGCAATTGCAGGAACCTGCAATGCCGAAACTGTGCAAATTGCGCAGCATCCCATTCAAGACTTAGTGAAGCGCTATGCAGCGTCTGCGCCTGCGCG
This sequence comes from Acinetobacter bouvetii DSM 14964 = CIP 107468, assembly GCF_000368865.1. Lineage (GTDB taxonomy): Bacteria > Pseudomonadota > Gammaproteobacteria > Pseudomonadales > Moraxellaceae > Acinetobacter > Acinetobacter bouvetii. The sequence continues at coordinate 307,113 of NZ_KB849726.1, read as the reverse complement.
GCAAAAAACAGCTGAACTGCGGACTGCTCAGCAGCAGAACATGCGCATCATGCATATTGATTTAGACTACGTTTATGATGCCGACCCAATACAGCAAAAGCGCAATCTTCGGGAACTTATCCGCCGCATTCAAACCATTCAGCCCAATACTGTTTTTTTGCAGGCCTTTGCCGATCCTGATGCCAATGGTTCAGCCAATGCCGTTTATTTTCAAAACAGGCACATCCCGCTGCGCGAAGATTTATTTCACCGCGTGCTGCTGGAGATCCGCCAGCATACGCAAGTCCAGGCGGTATATGGCTGGCTGCCATTAATCGCGTGGGAATTCCCTAAAAAGTATCAATTGCAGTACGTGCAGAATAGCGGCGGAAAGAAAGGCTACATCCGCGTTTCGCCTTTTGATGCAAAAAATCTGCAGTATACCGCTGAAATATTTTTAGACTTCATTCAGCAGAACCCTGTTGACGGCATTCTGTATCATGATGATATTACCCTCAGCGATTTTGAAGATGACAGCGCGCCGGCCCATGCCGCCTATCAAAAATGGGGCTTTAACAGCGCATCCTTGATTGAGCAGCCGGAACATCCGCATCAGTTAAAATTTTCCCGCTATAAAACCGCCTATTTAGATCAATTCGCCGCAGGCATCAGCGAAATATTGAAACAGCGCGAGCCGAATCTACGCTTTGCCCGCAACATGTATGCAGAAGCCGTACTGAATCCAGACAGTGAAAAATGGTTCAGCCAATCCAATGCCGGCACCTATCAACACTATGACTATAATGCCATTATGGCGATGCCCTATATGGAAAAAGCTGACGATCACCGTCAATTTTATTTAGACTTGATTCAGCGGGCAAAAAAATACGACCCAAATTTGAGCCGTACCATTTTTGAATTGCAGGCCACTGACTGGAATCATCAAAATCAAATAGCTGATGAAGAGTTAATCGACACCATACAATTGCTGGAGCAGAATGGCGTTCAGCATATAGGCTATTATCCTGATGATTTTGTGCAAGGGCATCCGGATGCCAAGCAGCTGAAAGATGCATTTGCAAAAGCTGAATAACACAGCAGCCTGACGAATGCGGCATGCTTCCAACAGCGCTGCCGGATCATCAATTCTCTAGCGATTGATTCGATAATTTTCCAGCCGCCCTTCTTCTGAGTAATGCAGGGTCATGTTCTTGGACTGGCGCATTTTCGCAATATCGCTCGCTTGGACATTAAAGCTTTGCGCCAGAGCATCATCATTCACATTGTCTGGCGCCTTGCGCCGGTCTTTGCCATGAAAACGCACCCAGTTATAACCGGCCCAGACAAATAGGCAGCCGATCAAAATGCCAATGCAGGCCATCAGCTTCAAGATAGAAATGCCAGTCAAAGGCTGTATCTGCTCAATGACCTGCGTATACGCCACCGCGCCTTCAAACCACCAGAACATGAGGGTTAATATAGGCATAAACAGCCCCATCCAAAACATCCAGCCAACAGCCATTAAGCTATAGCCTGCAGTTTTGCGGCGTACATATTCAGGCTGGTCGATATATTCCGGCAGTTCCAGCAAAGCCTCATCTTTGATGATGTGGAATTCAGCTGTATTGGCTGGCTTCTGTACTGGACCATGAACATCGATATATTCCGGCAGTTCCAGCAATGACTCATTTTCGATAATGCGGAATTTAGCAGCATTGGCTGGCTTCTGCGCTAGATCATTAACTTGGCTCATTGTTTTCCTCCCCTCTAAAACCGCGGTCTGGGCTGACCCAGCGGGCGCGTTTCTGCGTTTTAAAAATGGTTTTCGGCAAGGCAAATACCGTTGTCAGCATGGCCAAGATCCAGAAGAACAGCGGATACCAAATCACCCAAAAATAATTGCGCAGCATGCGGTGCCTATCATAGGGCCGGTCAATCCAAAGGCTCACCAAAAATTGGATTAAACAGGTCAAACCCAAGATCACGCCATACCATTGCGGAATCAGCGATTGAATTGCCCATTCGCCTGGCAGCGAGAAAAACAGCCCATAGAAATACAGCAGAAAAATCCCAAACATGGTGTACGCCCACAGCACACTGATGATGGATTCAAAAGCAATTGGCCACATGCGCCTTAAATGCCATTTACAGATTTTCGGCAAATACGCAAACAGCACTTCAATACCGCCTTGCGCCCAGCGCAGGCGCTGCTTCCACAAGCCGTTAAACGTTTCAGGCATGTAGATATAGCACAGCGCTTGCGGCACATAGTGCAAGTCCCAATGATCAAACTGCAAGCGCCACGACACATCGATATCTTCTGTAATCATGTCATCACGCCAGTAGCCGATCCGGTCCAAGGCTGTTTTGCGGAAACCCGCTATAGCGCCTGATACCGTAAAAATACGGCCATACGTCCGCTGCGCGCGCTTTATTAAGCCAATGATTGAAGAAAATTCTCCGACTTGAATTTTGCCTAAAACGCTGGAACGGTTCACAATGCGCGGATTTCCAGTGATCGCGCCCACCCGCGGGAATCTGGTTAAATGGTGCATCATCCACAGCACAGAATGCGGATGCAGCAGCGCATCACCATCGATGCAAACCAAATACTCAAATTGGCTGACCATTGCGCCAGCCCGCAGCGCATAAGCTTTGCCCTGATTTTCCGCCAGATGCACCACGCGCAGTTTAGGATACTGTTCCGCCAGCCGGTCTAAAATTTCACCCGTCCGGTCTCGGCTGCCGTCGTTTACCGCAATCACTTCAAAGTTCGGATACTGTGTCTGCATGGCAAAACGGATGGTTTCATGCACCTGTGCTTCTTCATTAAAGCACGGCACAATAATGCTGCAGCCGGCATTACTTGGCACGGGCAATTCCGGCTGTTTCCATTCACGCTTTAAATAAAACCAGATGCCGCCGGCAATCCAAACCCATGCCATAAACAGCGGGTATAAAAAGGCAAAGCCAAAGAACAAGTCATTAAAACTCAAATCTGTTATCCATTGTTCCATTACCTGGTTCCTCCTTGCTGATAAGGATCGCGGTAGGTCAGCGGACTGCCATTCATGCTTAAATTTTTATACAGATTTTGCTGTACTCTAGCTCCATCCTGAAGCAGGTAATTATTGACGCCGATCTTTTGAATGGAGGCGGCACGCAGCATCTGATAATTCTGCTGATAGCGCTCCCAGTCTTTGCTGCTCATTTTCGGGTTAATGTCTAAACTGACAATCAAACGCTGTTTTTGCTCTGCGCCTAAGCTATTCAGCGCTTTGACAAAGGCTTTAAACGTTTCCGGCTGCTGCACCGGATTCAAGCTGATATACAAAAAATCCGATGCTGTTAAGGCCTGCATAACTAAAGGCTCTAAGCCTGCAAAGCGGTTGCCTTTTAAACTCAGCTTTAGGGCAGTCTGATTATCATTGCTGATATTGGAATAGTAATGCGCGCTCGCTTTGCTTTGCTCTTTGATGGCAATGACCTGTTTCACTTGCTGTGTACAAGCTTCGGTCCACTGCGCTTGGCTAATGGCGCAGTCCAGCGCATTGCCTGGATCTAAAATCAGTCCTTCCAATGAACTGTTGTTTTTCATTAAGTCTGCCGTCAGATCAGCTAAATTAATGCCCTGCTGCAATTCCAGACTGACCGGCAGTTCAGCATAGACCCGGTTTGAAATGCGGGTTCTCGCTTGCCATACGGTACGGTTCAGCAAGTCCTGCTGCATCGGCAGCTTCGAATTTGGAAAAAACAGCGCATCAATTTTCCCGTCGCCGTCTTGATCAATTGCAGCCTGCAGCAGCAGTGTATTGCTTTTCAATGCATTGACTTGATCCAGCAGCTGACCAAGCTTTTGGTCAAATTCCTCAGGAGTTTTGGACTGCAGTTCCGCCAAATTAAAGCTTAAAAAGCTTTTGCGCTGCTTATACGGCGCGCGGGCTTCATTGATAAAATCATCCATGTTCTGATGAATTTGTTCAGGACTCGGGTTGTCCATAATCAGTATGCGCTGATAAGTCTGAATGGAATCCGCCAAACTGACCACATTGCCTAAGCTGAAAGACATCGGCAAGCCTGCTTGACGCGCCAATCCTTCAATTTCAGGAGTAACAGCGCCATAAGGCCAAAAAATTGCCAAACTGTTAATCCCTAATTGAAGATCAAGCTCTTGTTTTGATTTTTGCAAATCATTCACAATGCGCTTTTCAAACTCTGCCGTATTTTCATAGCGGTTTGCAGCAGGCAGGTATTCCCGGGTGATTGCCGCCGGCTCCATATTTTTCTGAGGATTTGCCAAGATGCCGCGATGCAAATTATCTGAATGCGAGACAAACTCTGCCAAGCCGGACTGCTGCATTTCGCGCATTTGGCCCCAGTTCATTAAACTGCCTTCACCATACGCCTCATAAGCATCTTTGGTATTGCCGTTAATCCAGCTGGTTGGAATGGCGAATACGGCTGGATAGTTATAGGCTTTCAGCAAAGGAAAGACTTTGCTGTAGCTGCTGAGCGCGCCATCATCAAAGGTCAGCATAATGGCTTTTTCAGGCAGTTTTTGCTGCTTCAGCCGCGCCTGCATTACGTCCTGCAGGCGGATTGGCTGCCAGCCCTCACGCTTGATCCAAGCAAAAAACTGTCCTAAGTTCTGCGTGCTGATGGCATACACATCACGGTCGCCGCTTTTAGCCACATCGTCACGCACATCATGAAAAGTCAGCGTGACAAATTGATTTTGGCGCTGCTGTTCCTCACTTAAAGATAAAGGCGCATTGATCCGTACCGCGGCGGTCTTCGCTGCCTGCAGCGCAGTTGCGCTGAATGGCAGCAGCAACCCCAAGACCAAGCCTTGCTTCAAAAATAGCTGTCTAAACTGTCTTTTCATTAGAAGCGCCCCTCAAATCCAAGCGTGGCATAGGTTCGATTTTCATCATCGCCATCATACGGATGTGAACCCCAGCCTATGCCATAATTCAGTTTCCAGGTCCGGGACAGCTGCCAGTCATGCTGATAATAAATATTGTAAAGCGCTTTGCCGGAGTAGCCGTTTTGCCCAAATGTGCCTACTGTTGCTGCGAAATGCTGATTAAAATGGCGTTCATAATTGCGCCAAGTCATCCAGTCGTGTTCTAAAGTAATTTCTGCGCTGTAACTGTGCTCAGGGTTGAAATACGGCACATCAACCTGATCATTTTGGCCGTAAAAGCCGCGGACGGTTGCCGCTGTAATATGATGCGGCGACTGCTGCAGCTGCTGCTTAAAGTAGGCTGAAAGCTCCTGACGGGTATTGCCATCATCGATATCTGTCAATTGGTAAGCCGCGCCGGCTTTGCGCGATTCGTTCTGCTGCCAATTCATCCCGAACAGATACGACTGGCCTTCATGGCCTTGCGCCAAAGACTGCAGCGGAATATCCGCCTGGCTGTCATAGCCCAGCGCATAATCCCAATGATCACTCAGCCGCTGCGCCCAGTTCAGCTGCACGCCAAAACGGTCGCCATCCGTACTCTGTGACAGCAAAGCAGATGCGGCTTTACGGTCTGAAGACCATTCCAGCCCCGCACCAATGCGCTGATCTTTCAGTTTTCCCGTTTCATACTTTGCCCAGCGGTTGCTGTGATCTGCAAAAAGGCGGAAATTTTCATAGAACCAAGGACTATTGATGCGCGTCCAGTTCTCCTGTTCGCGAGAACCTTTTAAGCGCCCCAGCAGCGCGTCATTGTCTGAATCACTTTTTGAAAAAGCGCTTTGATGCTGGATCGTCGCCCGATTGCGGTCATCCAATTCCTTCTTGCTTTGCTGAACACCGGTATCTTCGCTTAAATTCTTGAACAGATATTGATTCATCGCCCGCCATGCCTGAACCTGATTCAGCGCCTGAAAGTTCTGCATGCGGTTAATTTGCGTGGCCTGACTGACTGGTTCAAGACTGTTCAACTGATCTAAAGTGCGCTGCGACTGCTCAGGCTTTTGGCGCCAGCGCTGAATCTGCGCCAAGTTGTTTTGATAGCCGATATTGCCCGCCGCTTTAGCGGTCAATTCATTAAAATACCGCTCAGCCTTGCCAAGTTCATTTCTGTAGGCATAGTTCAGGCCTTTCAGGGCAATAAATTCTGTCCGGTCATCATGCGGCGCTTTATCCACCCCTTTAGCATTACTGTACACAAAGGTTGGCAGCTGTTTATCCATTTCATCAATCAGCTGATTGGCTTCTTTAAATTTTTCCTGCTCAATCAAACTGTAATACAGCCCTGAATACACGTTATAGTCCGCATAATTTTTTTCTGCAAACAAACTCTTGTACAACTGCTCCGCCCGTTTTGGCTGACGGATTTTTAAATAGCTGTCTGCCAGCGCATGACGGACATAAGCGGGCATTTCCATCGCATCCAGCCCAGTTTTGCGTACTTGCGCAATCGCTTGCTTTGAGGCATTTCTGGCATTTAAGGCAAAAATGTATTCATAATAAAATTTGCGCTTACTGGCTTCATCCGCGGGCAAAGAGGGCTCATAAGCCTGCATATCCGCAATCACACTGTCCAAAGATGCGTAAGCCTCTACCCCTCGCTTCATATCAAATGCATTTTTGGATGCTTGAATGCCTTGCTGAATGCGCTGTGAAAATTCATTCATCTTCAAAAGATGCTGCAATGCTGGACGTGAAGCAATCATGCCGTTGGACTGGATATATTGTTCGGCTTTCACAAAATCACTGTTTTGCATTAATGCCAGCACATACTGTTCTTGAGTATCGGTATCCGTTTTTTTATCCAGCGCCAGCTGAGCGGCATGCAATGAATCGGCGGGCATGTCCAATAAACGGTAAGCATAGGCCAACTGCGATAAATAATCGGCTTCAAAAAACTGCAAATCCATCTGGGCAAACTTCTCTCGCGCCCGTTGCTTTTGCCCTGACTCAGCCAGCAATACGCCTTGCCAAATGGGCCATTGCTCAGATAAATCCGTCTGATAAAACTTTTCTGTCCACTGCAGCGCCTGATCATACTGCTTCAGATCACGCAGCCCTTTAATCACACTGACTTTGCCGTAGTCTGGGAATTCAGCCGGCACAATCTGCGTCAGATATGCGGCATCATTGGCTGAAAATTTTGCATTTGCGTAGCGCAGCGCCATATAGTCTGCGATTAGCTTCTGATTGTCTGGATACTGCTTCAATAATGCTTTTAACTGATTAAAGCCTTGATCGGTATTACCGGCACGGATTTCAGCAACACTTATTTCCCGCTGCTGATCAACAAGATCATCAGCCTGCCCTAATACTGGAAGACTCGTCAAAATCGATAAAAAGCAAAATTGGCCTAAATATGTCTTATTGATCATGATTATTCACATTAAGAAAGTTATATTTATTAGCAGCCACATAATGTGACCTGTTTCACAGTATATAGAATAAATTTGGCTAAATTTTCGCCTGAATCATCATTTTTATGTAAGAAAGTGTTTAAAAAGTGATCAACAAAAAAGAGCATCGCTATGTATTTGAAGTTTCTTATTTTTATTACAGGTACAAAAAAGCCCCTTTAAAGGGGCTTTTTCTTGCAGCTGATGAACACAGCCGAAGTCTCTTGCTTAAGCGATATTTTTATCTTTCAGCACTTGCAGCATGGTAGAACCCAATTCTGCAGGGCTGCGCGTATATGCCATTCCCGCTTTTTCAAAAGCCGCAAATTTTTCTTCAGCCGTCCCTTTTCCGCCAGAAATAATGGCGCCCGCATGCCCCATGCGTTTGCCTTTCGGCGCAGTCACGCCTGCAATATAGCCCACAACGGGTTTCGTCACATGCGCCTGAATATATTCCGCAGCCTCTTCTTCTGCCGTACCGCCAATTTCGCCAATCATGATAATGGCTTCAGTTTGCGGATCTTCCTGGAATAGCTTTAAGCAGTCAATTTGATTCATCCCCGGAATCGGGTCGCCGCCAATGCCGATACAGGTTGATTGGCCTAAACCGAGCTTCGTGGTTTGCGCCACCGCTTCATAGGTCAATGTGCCTGAACGTGAAATAATGCCGATTTTACCCGGCTGGTGAATATGGCCCGGCATAATGCCAATTTTACACTGCCCTGGCGTAATGATGCCCGGACAGTTTGGCCCAATTAAACACGCATTATTGCCATAGGTTTCTAAATAGCGCTTGGCTTTCAGCATATCCAGTGTCGGCACGCCTTCAGTAATCACGACAATCAATTCAATGCCTGAATCAATGGATTCAATAATGGAGTCCAAGACAAATGGCGCAGGCACATAAATTGAGGTAGCATTTGCACCGGTTTCTTTCACAGCTTCTTTCATGGTGTTAAACACAGGCAAATTCAGGTGGGTTTGACCGCCCTTGCCCGGCGTGACGCCGCCAACCACTTTTGTGCCGTAGGCAATCGACTGTTCCGAGTGGAATGTGCCGTTTTTACCGGTGAAGCCCTGTACCAATACTTTTGTGTCTTTATTTACTAATACGCTCATAATGGCTACTCCTTAAGCTTTTACTGCAGCAACAATTTTTTCTGCAGCATCAGCAAGGCCATTCGCAGAAATTAAAGTCAAACCTGATTCATCGAGCAATTTTGCACCCAGTTCGGAGTTATTCCCCTCCAATCGAACCACGACAGGCACAGTTACATTCACTTCCTGAACCGCAGCAATAATTGCTTCAGCAATCATGTCACAGCGTACAATACCGCCAAAAATATTAATCAAAACCCCTTTTACAGAGCTATCCGATAAAATAATTTTAAACGCTTCAATCACACGTTCTTTGGTCGCGCCGCCGCCCACATCAAGGAAGTTGGCAGGCTGCCCGCCATACAGCTTAATGATATCCATGGTTGCCATGGCAAGGCCTGCGCCATTCACCATGCAGCCAATGTTGCCTTCTAATGCCACATAGTTCAGATCAAACTCAGACGCTTTCAATTCACGCTCGTTTTCTTGCGATTTATCACGCATGGCGGCAATTTCAGGCAGACGGTACAGCGCATTCGAATCAATGCCTACTTTGGCGTCTACGCAAAGAATTTCGCCATTTTCACGCACAGACAGCGGATTAATTTCAAACAGCGCAAAATCATTTTCAATGAACGCCTGATATGCGGCCGTCATGATTTTAACAAATTGATTGATCTGTTCATTTTTCAGATTTAAAGCAAAGCCGACTTCGCGCGCTTGGAATGGCAATAGTCCAACGAGTGGATCAACTTCAACTTTAATGATTTTTTCAGGGGTTTCTTCTGCAACTTTTTCAATTTCCACACCGCCTTCAGTTGACGCCATAAAGGTCACGCGGCGGCTGGAACGGTCGACCACTGCGCCCAAGTAAAGCTCCCGCTCTACAGGGTACACATCTTCAGCCACTAAAATGCTGTTCACAGGCTGGCCATTTGAATCTGTTTGATAGGTCACCAAACGCGTACCAATAATGCTGTTGGCGTAATCTGCCGCTTCCTGAGCCGTTTTAACGACTTTTACACCGCCTGCTTTACCGCGGCCACCTGCATGCACCTGCGCTTTTAATACTGCAAATTTTCCACCCAGCTGTTCAAATGCTTTTACGGCTTCTTCTGCATTGGTGGCCAAAATGCCTTCCTGTACCGGCATTCCATATTTTTTTAATAGCGCTTTCGCTTGATACTCATGTAGATTCATCGATTAACCTTTTTATTGCTGCTTATTTACTTTTTTGTTGCGCCAAGGATGTTCTCTGTCTCAGCAAACATATTGGATTTTTTTAAACTTTCTTATCTTATTTTTAGATGATTGTTCAAATAAAAACAACCACCAAATGCAAAAAGAGCGGCCTAAGCCGCTCTTTTCTTCATCTTATTTGCGCTTACGCTGAATCGCGTGAATCGCTCGTCCATCCACTGCAAGCGCAGCTTCATGAACCACTTCTGAATAGGTCGGGTGACCGAAAGTCATCAATTGCAAATCTTCAACAGATGATACAAATTCAAGCGCAATCATGCCTTGGTGTACAATATCCGAAGCGCCAGGGCCAATGATGTGCATACCCAATAAACGGTCAGTTTTCGCATCCGCAACAAACTTCACGAAACCAGCAGATTCGTTCGCAGCCAAAGCGCGGCCGTTTACTGCAAATGGGAACTGGCCAGTTTTAACTTCATGGCCTTTCTCTTTTGCCTGCTCTTCAGTCAGACCTACCCACGCCGCTTCCGGGTGTGTGTAAATGACTGAAATGATGGTGTCGTAGTTGACTTGCGCTGCATGACCATGCATACGTTCAACAGCCATCACGCCTTCTTCCATTGCTTTATGTGCAAGCATTGGACCGCGCACCAAGTCGCCAATTGCGTATACGCCTTCAACAGAAGTTGCACACCAATCATTGACTTCAACCAAACCGCGCTCAGTCAATTTAATGCCAGAATCTTCTGCCAATAAACCTTCTGCATAAGCTTTACGGCCTACACAAACAATCAGCTTGTCAAAAACTTGAGTTTTATCATCGCCAGCTTGGTTATATTGAACAGTCACTTCACGGCCATTCACTTCTGTGCCAGCAACTTTAGCGCCAACGCGAATGTCTAGACCTTGTTTAGTCAAAAGTTTTTGGTAGTCTTTCGCCAAAGCTTTATCAGCCATTGGCAAGAATGCATCCATTGCTTCAAATACAACAACTTCAGAACCTAGGCGGCGCCATACTGAACCCAGTTCAAGACCGATTACGCCTGCACCAATCACACCTAAACGCTTAGGCACTTCTTGGAATTCCAATGCGCCAGTTGAATCAACAATTAAGTCTTCATCTACTTTAGCTACTGGAATGTTTACAGGTACAGAGCCTGTCGCAAGAATGACGAATTTAGGTTCTAAAACTTGAACTTCACTGCCTTCTAAAGGTGTGAATTCAACTTTCTTGCCCGCAAGCAATTTACCTGTGCCTTGCAGCCATTCAATGCCATTGCCTTTCAGCAGCTGTGCAACACCGCCAGTCAGGTTGTCGACAACTTTATCTTTTCGAGCCAAAAGCTTTTGAAGATCAAGCTGAACATTTTCAACTGAAATACCGTGAACATCCAAGCCATGAAGCGTGTCTTCATAGTGATGCGATGAATCAAGCAATGCTTTAGATGGAATGCAGCCGACGTTTAAGCAAGTGCCGCCTAAAGATGGCTTGCCTTTATGAACGCGTTTTTCAATGCAGGCAACTTTAAAGCCTAGCTGAGCGGCGCGGATAGCAGCTTCATAACCGCCTGGGCCGCCGCCAATTACTACAAGATCAAACTGTTGAGACATGTGTATCTCCAAAAATGGGCTTAGAGGATCGCCCTAAGCCCATGGATTTATTCTGAAGTATTAAAGATCAAGGATGAGTCGAGCTGGCTCTTCTAACAATTCTTTAATTGTTACAAGGAAGCCTACAGCTTCTTTACCATCGATTAAACGGTGGTCATAAGAAAGCGCTAGATACATCATCGGCAAGATCTCTACTTGACCATTCACCGCCATAGGGCGCTCTTGGATTTTGTGCATGCCAAGAATCGCAGTTTGCGGCGTATTCAAGATAGGTGTAGAAAGCAATGAACCGAAAGTACCGCCATTGGTAATGGTGAAGGTACCGCCAGTCATGTCTTCAATGCCCAACTTGCCGTCACGCGCTTTGCCAGCGTATGCACGGATGCCGTTTTCTACTTCTGCATAGTTCATGCGGTCTGTATCACGCAGAACAGGCACCACTAGACCGCGGTCAGAAGATACAGCAACACCGATGTCATAGAAACCGTGGTAAACGATGTCTTCGCCATCAATAGAAGCGTTTACAGCTGGGTAGCGTTTAAGCGCTTCAGTTGCAGCTTTAACAAAGAATGACATGAAGCCAAGGCGCGCGCCATGACGCTTTTCAAAAGCATCTTTGTATTGGTTGCGCATTTCCATGATTGGTTTCATGTTCACTTCGTTGAACGTAGTCAACATTGCTGTTTCTTGAGTTGCAGCAAGAAGACGTTCAGCAACACGCTTACGAAGGCGAGTCATTGGAACGCGTTTTTCAACACGTTCACCAACTGCAACGCTTAGAGGCGCAGCTGCTGGAGCAGCAGGTTTAGCTTGATGATTCGCAACATCTTCTTTCGTGATGCGGCCGCCGCGGCCAGTACCAGATACGTCAGAAGCAGCAATGCCAGTTTCTGTCAATGCTTTACGCACTGCAGGCGCTTGGTCAGAAACAGGCTGAGCACGCTCAACAACAGGCGCGTTGCCTGCTTGAGTCTGCGCAGCAGCTTGTTCTACTTTTGCTTCAGATTGAACTGCTTGAGTTTGAGCAGCGCCGGAAACAGCGCCTTCTTCAAACTGTGCAATCACTTCAGCAGAAAGCACTGTGTCGCCTTCATTTTTAATGATAGATGCAATTGTACCGTCAGCAGGAGCAACAACTTCTAAAACAACTTTATCTGTTTCAATATCGCAGATCACTTCATCACGTGATACCGCTTCACCAGGCTGTTTGTGCCAAGTTGCGATTGTGCCGTCAGCAACTGACTCTGGGAATACCGGTGCTTTAATTTCGGTTGCCATTACTAAGAATCTCCTGTTATTCAGCTACGATCGCTAAAGCGTCATTTACGAGCTGAGCTTGTTGTTTTGCATGCAAATATGGTGAACCGCAAGCCGGCGCAGCTGAAGCTTCACGGCCTGCATAACTGATGCGTACTTGTTTACCCGCTTTCATCACGTCGTCATACAGACGCGGCGCAATGAACAGCCAAGCACCTTGGTTTTTCGGCTCTTCTTGAGCCCAAACCACTTCAGTAACGTTTGGATAAGAAGCAAGCACTTCAGCAATACGCTTTTCTGGGTATGGATACAATTGTTCAATACGAACGATTGCTGTGTTGTTCAGTTCTTTTTCACGGCGTTTTTCAAGCAGATCGTAATAAACTTTACCGCCGCACAGCACAAGACGGGTTACGTCTGATTTGCTGATGCTGTCGATTTCGTCAATCACCGTCTGGAATGTGCCAGTTGCAAGCTCATCTAAAGTAGATGTTGCAAGTTTGTGACGAAGAAGAGACTTCGGCGATGTGATGATCATTGGCTTGCGGATTGGACGCAGCGCTTGACGGCGCATCGCATGGAAAATCTGTGCCGGAGTCGTCGGAGTCATCACTTGCATGTTGTCTTCAGCGCAAAGCTGTAAGAAACGTTCTAAACGTGCAGATGAATGCTCTGGACCTTGACCTTCAAAACCGTGAGGAAGAAGCATCGTCAGACCGCATACGCGTTCCCACTTGGTCTCGCCAGACGCGATGAACTGATCGATCACAACCTGTGCACAGTTTGCGAAGTCACCGAATTGCGCTTCCCAAATGACAAGGCTCTTCGGAAGCGTTGTTGCATAGCCGTATTCGAATGCAAGAACCGCCATTTCTGACAATAAAGAGTCATAAATTGCAGTGCGCGGCTGGTTTTCTTTCAAATTACATAATGGAATGTAAGTTGAACCGTCTACTTGGTTATGCAGTTTTGCATGGCGGTGTGAGAATGTACCGCGGCCAACGTCTTCACCAGTTAAGCGAACAAGGAAGCCTTCATCCAAAATAGTCGCGTATGCTAAAGTTTCAGCAGCGCCCCAGTTCAATGGCATTTCACCAGTCTGCATTTTCAGACGGTCATCAATTACTTTAGAGACTTGACGCTGCATCACGAAGCCTTCTGGAAGCTCGCGCATTTTAGTGCCAAGCTCTTTTAAGCGCTCGATTGGGAACGTTGTATCCCAGTTGTCTGTGTATTCGTGACCCAAGTAAGGCGTCCAGTCCACAAACATTTTTGTGTTTGGCTCTAGCACCAATGCATTTGCAACGTGTTTGCCTGCTTCAAGGTCAGAACGGTACTGTTCAACCATCGCATCAGCAGAAGCACGGTCTAATACACCTTGTTGAACCAATTGATCTGCATAAAGCGTACGTGTAGTCGCTTTTTTGTTGATCACTTGATACATCATTGGCTGAGTTGCAGCCGGCTCGTCCGCTTCGTTATGACCGCGGCGGCGGTAGCAGAACATGTCAATCACAACATCTTTACGGAAGGTGTGACGGAAGTCATGCGCCAATTGCGATACAAACAATACAGATTCTGGATCATCGCCATTGACATGGAAGATTGGCGCCTGAATCATTTTAGCAATGTCAGTACAGTATTCTGTAGAACGCGCGTCACGCGGATCAGAAGTCGTGAAGCCCACTTGGTTGTTGACAACGATGTGAACTGTACCGCCAACTGTATAACCGCGAGTTTGCGACATTTGGAAAGTTTCTTGGTTTACGCCCTGGCCCGCAAATGCTGCATCGCCATGTACAATCACCGGCAATACGTCATCGCCGCCAATGTCTTTGCGGCGTACTTGGCGTGCGCGTACAGAACCTTCAACAACCGGCCCTACGATTTCCAAGTGTGATGGGTTAAACGCCAATGCCAAGTGAACTTCGCCGCCTGGAGTCATTACGTTTGAAGAGAAGCCTTGATGGTACTTAACGTCGCCTGAACCTTTTTTATGCAGTGATTTGCCTTCAAATTCACCGAAAAGATCCGCCGGGTTTTTACCCATAATATTGACAAGAAGGTTCAAGCGGCCGCGGTGAGGCATGCCGATCACAACTTCTTTACAGCCTACAGAACCTGCACGCTGAATCAGCTCATTCACCATAGGAATGAACGATTCGCCGCCTTCCACGCCAAAGCGTTTTGCGCCAACGAATTTATTGCCGAGGTATTTTTCCAGGCCTTCAGCAGCTGTCAAGCGTTCTAAAACATGCTTTTTCTGTTCTGCGTTATAGCCGAACTGACCGCGGGCGCCCTCAAGGCGCTGTTGAATCCAGCGTTTTTCTTTAGTATCTACGATGTGCATGTATTCTGCACCAATAGAAGCGCAATAAGTCGCTTCCATGGCTTGAACCATTTCACCCAGCGTGGCTTCAGTTTTGCCAATCGCCAAGTTGCCTGTATTGAAAGGCGTATCTAAATCAGACTGAGTCAAGCCATGCGCTGCAAGGTCTAAATCCGGCACGATTTCACGTTTAGCTAAACCAAGCGGATCAAGTTTTGCTTTTTGGTGACCGCGGTTGCGGTAAGCAGCAATGAGTTGTAATACGCCAATTTGACGGCGCTCATGCTCAGAACTTACTGCGCTTTGAACCACAGGCTGAACACGGCTTGAATTACGTCCTAATAATAGGAATTGCTCACGTACATTGCTGTGCGGCTGATCGCCTTTAGGGAATTTATCGAAGTATGCGCGCCAGTCAGCTTCTACTGAGTCTGGAGCGGTTAAATACTGCTCGTAAAGTTCTTCAATATACGCTGCACTGTCAGCGGAAAGTTCAGTGTCAAGACGCAGTGCGTCAGCAACTTCTTGCATTTGTGGACCCATTTCCTATTGCAAAAACATTTCAGGATGCTTTTTAAGCGAACCCATGATCATTAATGTCAAATTGGTAACATGACATTAGTCCCCATTCGGCTTAAGCCATGAGGCGCGTTATCACTACATCAGGAGTTCCCAATGTGATTAATGAACAATAACGCCCCTCAGCGGCATCATTACTCATTGTTATACCCGGCCAAAACCGGGCAATTTTTTGCAAATCGTCTTAGAAAAAATAATCTCTGCGCTTTACTTTTTCTAAATCGACTTCCTTACCTTTATATACCGTCTCGCGGCCGCTAAATGTTGAAAAAATGTACGTTTTTCTGCCCAATTTTCACATATAACAGTGCGATAAATGCTAACACGTTATGCTATTTCAATTGATTTTTTTGACACATACCTCCTATAAATTGGCGAAATACAATAGCGCTATTTTCTACTAAGATATGGTGCGTTATATAAATTGATCTTTCAATTTAGACAAAAGTCTATTTTGCAATTTTTTAACGCAAACCGCTTAATAAAAAAGAGCGTGAATATGCTTTCTACAGCCATTTACGCCCCTTACACGTTATATGATAACATTTTCATCACCCTTTAACAGCGCAAAACAGTTATTCCATCATATTTTAACCAGCCTATTTCACCCGAACCACGGCAATTCACTAAAACCATACCGTTCCGGCGCTGTTTTTAAAAAAACCTGCTCCAGCCATAGCTTAAAACAATCAATTCCACAAGCAGCCCATACACTGCCGCTTAAACTGCTGAATGCCCCGCCACAGCATGCAAAAAAAAAGCGCACCCGAAGATGCGCTTTATTGAATCAGCCGGATTAGCCAGCGTGATCAAACATCATATTACGGATGTGACCGATTGCCTTAGTCGGGTTCAAGCCTTTAGGACAAACAGATACACAGTTCATGATGCCTTTGCAGCGGAACAAAGAGAACGGGTCGTCAAGACGAGCCAAACGCTCTTGAGTTGCTGTATCACGAGAATCGATAATAAAGCGGTATGCATTCAGCAATGCAGACGGGCCCAAGAATTTGTCCGGGTTCCACCAGAATGATGGGCATGAAGTTGAACAGCATGCGCAAAGAATACATTCATACAAGCCATCCAAGTGTTCACGCTCTTCTGGAGACTGTAAACGCTCTTTTGCAGGCGCAGGCTGGTTGTTGATCAGGAATGGATGAATTTTGTCATACTGATCGTAGAACTGATTCATATCCACAACCAAATCTTTTACCACTGGCAGGCCAGGCAAAGGACGGATTGTAATTTCGTTTGGCAAATCGTTCAGGTTCCA
Source organism: Acinetobacter bouvetii DSM 14964 = CIP 107468 (assembly GCF_000368865.1). Lineage (GTDB taxonomy): Bacteria > Pseudomonadota > Gammaproteobacteria > Pseudomonadales > Moraxellaceae > Acinetobacter > Acinetobacter bouvetii. Next base: position 290,425 of record NZ_KB849726.1, on the reverse strand, counting down.
AAGGCACGCCAAACCGTTTTTGCCATTGATGTTTACGCCATCCGAACCGCAAATGCCTTCACGGCAAGAACGGCGGAAAGTTAAAGATTCGTCCTGCACTTTCAACGCAAGAAGAGCGTCAAGCAGCATGCGGTGCTTGTCAGTCAACTCAAGTTTAAAAGTCTGCATGTACGGTGCTTTATCCTTATCAGGATCGTAGCGGTAGATATTAAATGTACGAGTACCTCTACTCATCTTACTTCTCCTAATTAGAATGTACGCGGTTTAGGTGGAATTGCATCGACAGACAGCGGCTTGTAGCGCACTGGCTTGTACTCAAGATGGTTATCCGCAGAGAACCATAATGTGTGCTTCATCCACTCGTCATCACGGCGGCCATACGGATAGTCTGCATGATCAGGCGACAATTCAAAATCCACCACTGTATGCGCACCGCGGCACTCTTTACGAGCAGCTGCAGAAATTAACGTTGCTTTAGCAACTTCATACAAGTTAGCGACTTCTAAAGCTTCAATACGCGCAGTGTTGAATACTTTAGATTTGTCTTTCAAATGAATGTTGCGAACACGCGGTTCAATGGCAAGAATCTGTTTTACGCCTTCTTCAAGCAATGCAGATGTACGGAATACACCAGCATGGTCTTGAACGATGTCACGGATTGCATCAGCAACGTCTTGCGCATTTTCACCTGAAGTTGACTCATCTAAAAGAGCCATACGCTTAAAGGTATCTTCAAACACAGTCGTTGGAAGCGGCGCATATTCATCACCGTGATGCTTAGTCACATAGTCGATGATGTGTTCGCCAGCAGCTTTACCAAATACAACCAAGTCAAGCAGCGAGTTTGTACCTAGACGGTTTGCGCCATGTACAGACACGCAAGAACATTCACCGATTGCATAGAAGCCTTTCACAGGTTTTGTGAAGTTGCGCTCACCGGCATTGTGAGAATAAACACCCGTTTCTTTGTTGTAATTCGCTTCAAGCGCTACAGTTTCACGGCTTTCAGGCAGAACAACCTGACCATGAATATTCGTCGGAATACCGCCCATTTGGTAATGGATTGTCGGGACAACAGGAATTGGCTCTTTAGTGATATCCACGTTCGCGAATTTCTTGCCAATCTCAAATACAGACGGCAGACGCTTCATGATGGTTTCAGCACCCAAGTGCGTCATATCAAGCAAGATGTAGTCTTTCTTCGGACCGCAGCCGCGGCCTTCTTTAATCTCTTGATCCATTGAACGCGATACGAAATCACGCGGCGCCAAGTCTTTTAAAGTTGGTGCATAGCGTTCCATGAACGGCTCGCCCGAATCGTTGCGAAGGATTGCACCCTCACCGCGGCAGCCTTCAGTCAGCAATACGCCTGCGCCCGCCACACCTGTTGGGTGGAACTGCCAGAATTCCATATCCTGCAATGGAATGCCCGCACGCGCAGCCATGCCAAGACCGTCACCGGTATTGATATAAGCATTGGTAGACGCACGGTAAACACGGCCAGCACCGCCTGTAGCAAACAAGGTAGCTTTACCTTGGAATACAGCAACATTGCCTGTTTCCTGGTCAATAGCTGTAACACCCAGCACGTCGCCTGCTTCGTTGCGAATTAAATCAAGCGCGATCCATTCTACGAAGAATTGTGTACCCATTTTCACGTTGCTTTGATAAAGCGTATGCAGCAGCGCATGACCTGTACGGTCAGCAGCAGCACAGGCACGCGGAACTGGCTTCTCACCATAGTTCGCTGCGTGGCCGCCGAATGGGCGCTGGTAAATGGTGCCGTCTGCGTTACGGTCAAATGGCATACCCAAATGTTCTAATTCATAAACCACTTGAGGCGCTTCACGAGTCATATACTCGATTGCGTCTTGGTCGCCTAACCAGTCAGAACCTTTAACGGTATCGTAGAAATGGTAGTGCCAGTTATCTTCTTGCATGTTGCCAAGAGATGCACCGATGCCGCCCTGCGCCGCAACCGTATGAGAACGTGTTGGGAATACTTTAGTCAGTACCGCAACTTTCAAGCCTGCTTGAGCAAGCTGATATGAAGCACGCATACCTGAACCGCCACCGCCGACGATGACTGCATCGAAAGTTTGGTGTGGAATATTTGTGTAATCTTCTTTAGGGGTAATAGCGCCCATGATTGTTTCCTATCAATTCGCCCAAAAAATCTGGATTGCCCAGATTGCATATGCAAATACAGCAATAATCACTGCCGATGTCAGCACAAGGCGTAAACCTGAAGCTGAAGGACCCATTTGGCGAGTCGTCACATAATCTGTGAACACCTGCCACATGCCAATCCATGCGTGTGCAACAAGAGATAAGACTGCCAATAAAGATAAAATCTTCATTGGTAATGTCATCATAAAGCCGTACCACTGTTCAAAGTTGAATCCGCCGTTACACAGGATCCAGCCAAATACCACAACGGTATAAACAGCCAGCACAACAGCACTCAAACGCTGGATAAACCAATCGCGAGAACCTGAACCCGAAAAACCAGTAGCACTTTTCATTAGAGTACGATCCATACAAATGCTGCAACAATACCGATTGCAGACAAAATTAATGCGATAGTAGATGCTACTCGGCCACTTTGCAGCTCTTCAGCAATGCCTTGGTCAGCAAGTAAATGCTTAACACCTGCAATAAAGTGGAAAATTAAGCCAGCTACAAATACCCATACGACAAAACGCACAATGAAGCCGCCGAAGATTGCTTGAACTTGAGCAAAACCTTCTGGTGAAGACAAAGATTTGTCTAAAAGCCACAAAAGTACCGGTACGAGTAAAAATACGATGACACCAGAAAGACGGTGTAGAATTGATGCAATAGCCACAGGGGATTTTAAGTTTACTTCTAAAACTTGACCCATGGACAAATTGACAGGTCTGTTGCTTTTCACAGCGGGCATCCTGTAAGTAAAAACTCCATCCGGAGTTTGTTGGAATTAATTCGAAGGAAAGCTGGCATTGTTGAGCCAAAACATATAGTAAAGTCATGACCCAAACATTTAACGACACTGAATTATAAAACGTGAACTATTAAAATACAAACAATGACATTTGCTGAATGAACAAAAAAACCTTTAAATAAGAATCATTAACAACTACTTTACCCAATATAAGAAGTAAAAGCGCTTAAAGAAAACAACTATGTTATTGGTTTTAAAAAGTTAAATCTTAAAAATATTAATCGTTTTTGGCTTTAGAATGTTTTTTCAAAATTTAGACTAAAGATGAACACAGATAAGCCTTTGCCCTGCATTTATTTCTTCTTTTTATAATAGCTATAACCAATAAATCATTTATTAAATAAATAATTATTATTTATTTAAGATAATAAAGTTAAAATATCATGAACTGAAAGAAACACTTAGTCTGTGCATAACTCTTCCTTAACTCGCAATCTTTGCATAGATAAACACCAATTTCAGCCTAAACAGGCGCACATTTGACGATTTAACACGCACTTCACCACAATTAATCAGTCATTTTTTAACCAAACAAACCAGCAAAACATTTACAGTTAGCGCTTTTTAATATGAATAAGAAAACAGCAATCCTAAAATTTAAAACGCTGTAAGTTACGAGATTTATAATATTTTAAGCATCAAAGTTGCTTGAATTTTTGAAAATTCTCAGAGTTTTTAGGAATTAAAAATTGCTTACAATTAAAGCAGCATCGGTATTTTCCTCTGCACCTTCCCTCCAATATGACTTATTATACCGTCCCGATGCTGTGATTTTATTCATGTTCTATCGGAATAATTTTTGACTAATCATCTGTATGAACGTCACTTTTATCCATAAGTATAATTGACAAAATTTCAGTTCTCTCTAATCTTAGAGCAAATTTTTGATCCGTCTGATTCGTGCATTAAAAGATTAGCACTGCGAGTCAGATAAACATTCACCAGGACAGGAGATCTATTGAATGTCTGAAGCAACTGGCAAGAAAGCCGTTTTACAGCTTGATGGCAAAGAAATTGAATTACCAATTTACAGCGGCACATTGGGCCCAGATGTAATCGACGTTAAAGATGTATTGGCCGCAGGTCACTTCACTTTTGATCCTGGTTTTATGGCTACTGCTGCGTGCGAGTCTAAAATCACTTTCATCGATGGCGGCAAGGGTGTTCTTTTACACCGCGGTTACCCAATCGACCAGCTTGCGACTAAAGCAGACTACTTAGAAACTTGTTACCTCCTATTGAACGGCGAACTTCCAAACGCTGAACAAAAAGAAGAGTTCGACGCTAAAGTTCGTAACCACACTATGGTTCACGACCAAGTTAGCCGTTTCTTCAACGGTTTCCGCCGTGATGCTCACCCTATGGCGATCATGGTTGGTGTTGTTGGCGCGCTTTCTGCGTTCTATCACAACAACTTGGACATCGAAAACGTTGACCACCGTGAAATTACAGCGATCCGCTTAATTGCTAAAGTTCCTACTTTGGCTGCATGGAGCTACAAGTACACAATCGGTCAACCGTTTGTTTACCCACGTAACGACTTGAACTACGCTGAAAACTTCCTTCACATGATGTTCGCGACTCCTGCAGACCGCGATTACAAAGTTGATCCTATCCTTGCTAAAGCAATGGACCGCATCTTCACACTTCATGCTGACCACGAGCAAAACGCGTCTACTTCTACAGTACGTTTAGCTGGCTCTACTGGCGCTAACCCATATGCATGTATTGCTGCTGGCATCTCTGCACTTTGGGGCCCTGCTCACGGCGGCGCGAACGAAGCTGTTCTTAAGATGCTTGATGAAATCGGCACTGTAGAAAACGTTGCTGGCTTCATGGAAAAAGTGAAGACTAAAGAAGTTAAACTGATGGGCTTCGGTCACCGTGTTTACAAAAACTTCGACCCGCGCGCTAAAGTTATGAAAGAAACTTGCGACGAAGTTCTTGCTGCGCTTGGCATCAATGATCCACAGCTTGCGCTTGCGATGGAACTTGAACGTATCGCGCTTTCTGACGAATACTTCATCAAACGCAACCTTTACCCGAACGTAGACTTCTACTCAGGTATCATCCTTAAAGCGATTGGTATCCCAACAGAAATGTTTACTGTAATCTTCGCGCTTGCACGTACTGTTGGCTGGATCAGCCACTGGTTAGAAATGCACAGCGGTCCTTACAAAATCGGCCGTCCTCGTCAGCTTTACACTGGCGAAACTCAGCGCGATATCCAAGGCCGTTAATTCTTTAGAATTAACCGTGGATTTAAAAAACCGCCCTTTGTGGCGGTTTTTTTATGCGGATTTAAAAGGTCTAAAATTAAAAAACCCAAGACAAATTCTTGGGTTTTTACGGCTGTGATTTTAAAAACGCCAGCGCTTAAAATTCTAAGTCATAATCTTTCAAATTCAGTGAATTTAAGCGCTGTTTTAATTGCGCCAGCGACCATGGCCACGCCGCAAAATTTTTACCGTTTTGATCCAAATAGTAGCTCCTGCAGCCGCCTGCATTAAAAACAGTGGTCTTCAAATGCTGTTGCACCTGATGATTGTGCTGCTCGATAACCTTTGGATTGATGCTGAATTTAGTGAACTGATACTCTTTCATCTGCAGCAAGCCGCTGACGATATATTCGACCTGCGCTTCAGCAATGCCGATAAAGGAGTCATACACCAAAATATTCGGGCCTAAAATTAAAAAGGCATTCGGCACTTGCTCAAGGCTGGCGCCCAGAAAGGCTTCCGGTGAACTGTTTTTCCAAAGTTCAGATAAATATTCCCCCTGTTCATTGCGCACCCGCTTGCCAATCGGCGGATGCGACACCTCGAAGCCTGTGCCCCAAATAATCACATCAACCTCATGCCGTTCACCATTGGCGGCCACAACGGTATTGCCGTCTATTTCCACCAAACCGCATGGAATCAGGCTGACGTTCTGCTGCTGCAAAGCAGGATAGTAATTATTGGCAAACAGCAGCCGCTTGCAGCCAATAGAAAAATTTGGGGTGACATTTTGGCACAGCTGCGGATCTTGCACTTGCAGTTTCAGCAGTTGCCGGCTGATAAAGTTAACCGGCTCCAGCGCTTTAGGATGGCGCAATCCGAAGTTGATGCCATTCAGAATCTGCGCGACACTCTTGCGCCATGCCTGCTGAACAGCCGGAAACCGAGCGATCCATTTTTTCATGCCATCCCCCAGCTGCATATCCGCTTTGGGCAGCACCCAAGGCGCTGTACGCTGAAAGACGTGCAGCTGTTTGGCCAATGGCTGGATTTGCGGTATAAACTGGATCGCCGAAGCGCCTGTGCCAATCACCGCCACCCGCTTGCCAGTTAAATCATAATCATGATTCCAGCGCGCGGAATGAAACATTTCACCTTGAAAGCTTTCAATCCCTTTGAGTGCTGGCAATGACGGTTCGGTAATTGGGCCTGTGCCAAAAATTACCGTCTTTGCCCAAAACTCGCCCTGTGAGGTCTGCAGTGTCCAGCGCTTTTGATCTTCCTGCCAAACCGCATCCTGCAGTTCATGATTCAGCAGAATTTTATCCTGCAAATCAAACTGTTCTACCACATGTTCCAAGTAACTTAAAATTTCAGGCTGCTTGGCAAACAGATTGCTCCATTGATGGCTAGGCGCAAAAGAAAAGGAATACAGCGCGGATGGCACATCACAGCCGCAGCCCGGATAGGTATTTTCACGCCACGTTCCGCCGATACGGCCGGCTTTTTCCAGTACGATAAAATCCTCATAACCGACTTGCGTCAGCTTATGCGCAGTGGCAATGCCGGAAATGCCAGCGCCGACAACGATGGTGTCATATAGATGAATATGGGCAGACGGCTGCTGAATTTTGCTATTTTCCGCCTGCGCTGAGGTTTTGGTTTTTAGATTGCTCTTGGCTACGGTCTTTCTTGGCGCTTTTTTCTGCGCAGTGCCGCCTTCGGATTCTTCTATTCGGTTTTCCGCATCCAATGCGGTTGGCATATTCATGACGCAGCTCCCGCTTTTTTCATATATCGGTTGAATAAGGGATAGCCGACCCCTAAAAGTTTGGCATACAGCTGCGGTGACAGGCGCTTCATCCACCAAAACAGCTTGGCGTCCGGCTGTGGAATGGTATACAGCTTATTGGCATCCAGCTGATTCAAGGTTTTCTGCGCCACAGCATCGCTGGTGGTAAAAGCATGATTCATCAGCAGCTTGTCCGCCAGCCCCGAATAACTTTCCGGCAAACGGCCATTTTTCATGATATTGGTCGGCACCAAAGTCGGACACAGCACATTGACGCGGATGTTGGCGCTGCGAAGCTCTGCAGACAGGGTTTCTGATAAAGCCAGCACACTGGACTTGGTCACGTTATAAGCCGTCATTTCAGGGGCTGCCGTAAAACCCGCAGCTGAAGCGACATTAATAATGGCTCCGCCGCCATTTTGCTTCAGTTTCGGCACAAAATAGTGGCAGCCATGTATCACGCCCCACAAATTGACATGCATGCACCACTGCCAGTCGTCCAAAGTGACTTCATCAAACTTGCCGCCCAGCCCCACGCCTGCATTATTAATCACCAAAGTGACAGGGTGGCCCAGCAGCTGTTCAGACTGCTCAGACAACGCCTGCACCTGCTCTTTCACACCCACATCACACTGCACGGCATAAGCATTGGATGCGGTCAGGGACTGAATCAAATCGGCCGTTTCCTGCGCCGCCTCCAAATTAATATCCGCGCAGACAATATGTCCGCCGCGCCGCGCCACTTCCAATGCAAAACTGCGGCCAATGCCGCTGCCTGCGCCGGTAATCACCGCATAAGCATTGCAGCTGGGCATGGCCTTTTTACTGAAGAATCCCATGATTTTTTCCTTTTTCTTTTTGTCTTCTGCGCAATTCACGCTTTTAAAGCGGGTGTGAATTCTTTGATAAAATACGGCGTCAGCACGCCAGTTTCCGGGTGCAGCAGGCGCTCTTTGTAATACTCCAAAAATGCCGAAGTATCGTAATCATTCGGGTGAAAACCCGGACGCAGATAGTCAAAAATATGCTTCCAGCTGCTGCCGTAAACGCCGTCTTTTAAGCCAAAAATCAGCTGAAAACTGCGCGGCACATCTTTCCAATATGCGCCGCTGATCAGATTGGAAGGCTTGCGGTAAAACGGCACCACAAGTGAAGCCGCGGAAATCAGCACTAAAATGGTGGTCAGGGCTGCAAAGAATCCCGCCGCCCGCAGCGCATAGTTATTGGACAGGTTTTGAAAGACATCGTAGGCGATATCCTTATGCTCTGACTCTTCCAGCATGTGCCACAGCCAAATAGCGCGCTGCTTTTCATCCTGAGAATCGAAGAAGATCTGCTCATGGTTCATCATGTATTCCGCCAGCACGGCGGTAAAATGCTCAATACCCGCCATCAGCGACAGTTTCATCGGCTGCGGCAGGCGGTTGAAGCCATAATCAAAGACATAGCCCGCCAAGGTTCGGAAAAGCTTCACCGGCAGATCAATCGCCATATAGGCATCATTCATTTCTTCATGCAGCTTAGAATGCAGCGCTTCCTGGCCGATCAATGAGGTTACCCGCTGCTTCAGCAAAGGATCTTTCACAAAATCGCGGTGATAGCGCGCCGTATCAATCACCAAATCTTCGCCAAAAGTCAGAAAAATCGACAGCGATGCAAAATAGGCGCTGGCCAGTTCTGCATTCATATAAAATTTAGGATCAATTTTCTCGGGCTCAAATTCGAACTTCATGTGCCGGATCGGAATAATGGCGGATTGCTTGGCGGCATTAAAAACCGGGCCAGCCAATACGCTGCTGAATGCTTTTTTGATTGGGCTGATTATTTGCATAGCGCTTACTCTTTTTTTGTATTCGCATTCAATTACGAAAGCATCAAGTCTCAGCAATCAATACTGAGGGATATGATCAAAAATTAAGACATGCGCGCCATGAAGCCATTTGCAGAAATGATCTTTGAATTGGCAAATATTGCCGATTGAAAATATTGTCAGACAATAAGGCCTTGAAATTTTCATTCAATGCCATCTTTATATCAATTAGGGTCAGGGCCTTTTTTGCACTCCTGCTGATCCAGTTAATTCAGCTGTTCTACTTTTCCGGTATTCGCCTGATACACCCATTGATGGTCAAACAAGGCGTCATTCAGATGGTCAATACGGAAGTTGCCAATAGCCGCCGCATAAAAGCCGACCCCCTGCTGCTGCAGCTGCTCAATGCCTTCCATTAATTCAGGCGGCAAACCGCCCATGATAAAGTCCGAGATCACCAACACATCGGCATGGCTGAAATTCGGCTGGCGCAGCATGTCTGCCGCATGCTGCATGGCGGGAACAATATCCGTGCCGCCATGAAAGGACTGGCTTAAAAAATGAATCACGTCATCCAGCGCATCGCCCTGCTGCAACTCCAAGGCCGTTAGATTGGTCGAAAAGTTGATGATATGCATGGGCCGTTTAGATTTCATGGCCTGCATGGCCAAATACAAGCTGATGGCTTTGGCAATCAATTCAGGCTGTCCATGCATAGATCCGCTGGTATCCAGACACAGAATCATCGGGCCTTTTTCACCCCGCATTTTACGGGTCCGGCGCGGATCATCAATCACGCGCCCGCTTTGTTCGCCTTGCAAATGAAATCCCAAAAGGTTCGATTCTAAATATTTCAGATCAAATAAAATCTGCAAATCCGGATCTGACAGCAGCGCCAGCTCACTGGGCAACGCCAAATTCAAATGCTGAGACAAATGGATGCCGGTAATTTCTTCAAAGGCGCGCTGATCCGGCAGGGCTTGCTGCGCCTGCACAGGATTCACCGCTAAAGGTTTGCGTTTATATTTGGAAGGCTCGGCGCTGCCCATTATTTGGCACAGCTTCTGCAGCGCTTTGTCCTGCGCTAAATAATTGCTCCACATTTCAAACTGCTGTACATCCTGTTCCGTCAGCTGCCCTTTAGAGTAATCAATAAAGATGCCGGTATCTGCGCCAAAGGCATCCTTATGTTTCGCCATTTTCTGCAAAGCGGCTAAAAAGTCCTTAATTTCATCTAAAAAGGCATCACGCTGCAGCGCCAGCTGTTCAAATTCCCATTGTGCAACAGCTTCAGTGAGTTTGCGCTGCCATTTTTCCTGCAGCAGCTGAAACTGCAGATGCAGTGCGGTTTTGGACTGCACTGCATTTTGCTGAAATTGCCATACCCCCCCCAAAACAGGAATGCCCAGCCCTTGCTGAAAATCCTGAAACTGCTGCTGCATCAGCTCTAATTCAATGCCTGAAACCGCCTTTTTTTCCAGCCATGCCTCCAGCTGCTGCTGTACCGCCTGATAAGGGTGCTGCTGATCCAAGCTGGATTTAGCCTGATAAGCCCATGCATGCACTTTTTCATCTATTTTCTTGGCCGCTTTTTCATCGTCCAGCCAATGCTTTAATGTGGACTGGCGAAGTTCCTCATACAGCTGATCGGTGACTGCCGTCAGCGCATTGGCTGTCTGCTGGGCAGACTGCAGCTTTAATTTCGGCATAAGCGTTCCAAACGCTGGCAGTCCTGACGCTGCAGATCATAACGCTGCAGCGTCAGGGCCAGCTGCGCTTTCAGCTTGGCCGCATCGTCCTGCGCGGCAAAGTCTGAATCAAAATGCGCGGATGCCGCATCAACCCTCTGCCGCAGCACGGCATAATCGTGGCTCAGCTTGCTTTGCAGCGCCTGCACCTCATGCAGCAGGTCATATTGAACCTGCGCTGACAGCTGGGTACGCGCACTGCCCTTCGGATATTTAATATAAGGCGTCACCGCTTCTTCTAAACCGTAATAGCCGCCTTTTAACGTGCACTGCCGCCCGCCATTGAAATTGCAAACAATGCCGCGGATTTCCTCACCGCTTTCATCCACGGCAAAGAAATCTTTTTTGCTGTCCATTTTATCCAGCTCTAAATACAGTACTTTATCCTGATAATGATGATCCAAATTGGTCACAGCTTTTAAATACTCACGGCCGCAGATCAAATAGCTCGCATAAACCTCATCGGTATAATAAAAATGATTCAGAATCCGCTGTTCGGCATCTTCTTTTTGCGCAATGCTGCCGGCCAAATCCAGATCTGAATCCAAGCCAATTTCTAAGATAGCCTGCTCTATGGTCTGCGCAACAAAATCAATGTCATCTATCTGGCTCCATAAGCAGTGCTTTAAAATAAACAGATCCAAAAGATTCACTTCAGTGCGGTCATTAATAAAGGCGGAAGCTTTCAGCAAATACGCTGCGCGCTGCCAGCGCCGGTCAGAGACATAAACGGCATGCTCTTCAAAGCTGTCAGTTAAAGATTGCTTGACCGCATCAAAGATTTTCAAAACTTCCGCCGGCAGCTGCACCTGATGGATTTGTTCGCGCCACTGCTGCAGTTCCTGCTTTTTAATGCGCAGGTCATCCGCCGCTTCTATTTTGGCTGCGCTGGGCTTGGCTTGCAGCAAAGCGTGGAAATTTTGCGCCTGCTGAATAGGCGGCACAACTAAACGCAGGATAAAGCGGTCATACAGCGCATCTAAACCTTGATTGGGTTCAGGAATTTCATTGGACGCGCTCATCAATACTTTTAACGGCACATGCTGAATCATGTCGCCATTTTTAAAAGTCTTTTCATTAATCAGTGTCAGCAGCGTATTTAAAATGGCTGGGCTGGCCTTCCAAATTTCATCTAAAAAAGCAAAATCAGCCTTAGGCAGATAATGTTCTGTTTTACGCAGATACTGATCATCCTTTAAAGCTTTTATCGATACTGGGCCAAAAATTTCTTCCGGCGTGCTGAAGCGGTTCATCAGGTATTCAAAATATTCGCCTACTTCAAAAGCAGAAGCTATACGGCGGGAGATCAGGCTTTTGGCGGTACCCGGTGAACCGTACAAAAAGGTATTCATGCCGGCAATGCCTGCCAGCAGACTCAGCGCCATAATCTGCTCGCGCTCATACATCTGTTCACTGACTTGGGAAATGAGTGCATGCATTCGCGCTTTCATAAAAAACATCACTGAAAAAAGAGAATCCTATTGTAACGGCGCAATAGCGGTTTGCGAAATTTAACGATTTTAAAAATCAGCCCTAAAAATTTGCTATCTTTATCGGCAGTACTCAGCCACCGCCATTGCCCCATGTTCAATTTTCTGCCGCTCTTGATTCGACTTTTAAAGCTGGAACGCTTTAAATGCCGCGGGCTGACGCCTGGCGAGATTGCGCTGTGCCAAAGCGTTTTTGGCGGCCTGATTGACTACTCCAAAGTCAAAGTGATGAACCATCCGTATTTGCCGTGGCAGCCCAGGCATATTGTGATGGCGCCCAGCGGCAATATTCACGCCCGTTCGCCCTGCTTCAGCAATGACTATTCATTGGAAAGCCTTTCCTATCAAGGGCTTTTTATTCACGAAATGGCGCATATTTACCAGTATCAGCAAAACATCAATGTCCTGCTGCGCGGCGCATTGCTGCAAAGCGCTTTCTTTTTAAGTTTCGGCAAATACAATCCCTATGCATATCGGCTTCAGCCCGGTAAAAAGTACTTTGACTACAATATTGAACAGCAGGGAGATATCGCCCGTGATATCTTTTTTAAGCGCATTCGCAACATGATCTTGTCCCCCGAGGACAGGCGGCCGCATCCATAGCATTTTTTCTTCTATCCACTCCGATCTTTCAGCCTTTATCCACCTGAAATTTTCATCCTTGAGCGCTATTTTTTTAATAAATTTAACCCAGTAGCTGCAGCAGCACCGCGATTGGCATAGTTCCTGCTCATATTCGATTTAAAACCTTTGAATTGGCTCTAGCATCTAAGTCAATTTCAGCTAAAATAGCCTCAGGTCTGAAATGCTTTACAAAGCGCAAGAAGATTTTTATATCATCGCTTAAATGATGTTTTTTAAGCCTTTATGGCTGTATTTTTAGTATCAAAATGCACTCTGCTGAATAATACTCATAATAAAAATCAGTTTTTTAGTGCATTCACCCCCCTATAGGAATAGGATTTAGTTGGAATGAATAGTTTTAAAATTGCGCTTGCCCAATTCTCTCCACATACTGGCAACTTGATATCAAATGCCGAAAAAATGCTGGAGCAGGCAAATCAAGCGAAAAAACAAAATGCCGATATTATTGTTTTTCCTGAACTTTCTACTTTAGGTTACCCAGCAGAAGATCTTTTGCTGCGCCCAAGCCTCAGCAAACGCACTCAGCAGGCTTTTGACAAACTGGCAGAAATTAAAGACATCGTTTTAGTCTTCGGTTTTGTCAATCAAACAGCAGACGGCCAGCGCTATAACGCCGCTGCCGTCATGAAAGACGGTCAGGTTCTGGGCATCTACAACAAGCAGAATTTGCCGAATTACAGCGTATTTGATGAAAAGCGCTATTTCACTGAAGGCCATCAGCATTTGGTCTTTGAATACCTCGGCCACAAATTTGGCGTGCTGATTTGTGAAGATGTCTGGGCGCTGCCAACGGTGCAGCAATTGGCGCAGCTGAATGTTGAAACGGCATTGGTGCTGAATGCATCGCCTTATGAAGTCGGCAAACCGCAGCACCGCATTGAAACCATGTCAGCTTTGGCCAAACAAATGAATTTGAACTTGGTTTACTGCAACCAAGTCGGCGGTCAAGATGATTTAATTTTTGACGGCACCAGCTTCGTGATAAGCAAAGACGGTGAAATTGCACTGCAAGCGCCGAGCTTCAAAGAAGATTTGTATATCGCTGAATATGATGCGGGGCAAAAAGCATTTATCAAAGGCGCCATTACCCCTGTCATGGGCACCATGGCTGAAATTTACCAAAGCCTGGTACTGGCAACCCGTGATTATGTACAGCGTTCAGGCTTTTCAGGCGTGATTTTAGGCTTATCCGGCGGCATTGATTCAGCTTTGACCTTGGCGATTGCCGCCGACGCAATTGGCGCTGATAAAGTGCAGGCGGTGATGATGCCCTATACCTACACCGCGCAAATCAGTGTTGAAGATGCGGCTGAACAGGCGAAGAACATGGGCGTGACTTTCGGCATTGCCGAAATCAACCCGATTGTGTCCGGCTTCATGCAGACACTTTATCCGTTCTTTGGTAATGCGCCCGCTGATGCAACCGAAGAAAACCTGCAGGCGCGTTCACGCGGCACTTTGCTGATGGCGCTGTCAAATAAATTCGGAAATTTGGTGCTGTCTACCGGCAATAAATCTGAATTGTCGGTCGGCTACTGCACCCTGTACGGCGACATGGTTGGCGGCTATGCGGTGCTGAAAGATGTATATAAAACCATCGTGTTTGAGCTGGCAAAATACCGCAACAGCATTTCAGAAACACCGGTGATTCCTGAGCGTGTGATTACCCGCCCGCCTTCTGCGGAACTTCGCCCAGATCAAACTGATCAAGACTCTTTGCCTGCTTATGATGTATTGGACGCCATTTTATATGCCTACATTGAAGAAGACATGAGCCAAGATGACATTATTGCCAAAGGCTTCGATGCAGAAGTGGTTGCCAAAGTCATCCGCTTAGTCGATTTCAATGAATACAAACGCCGTCAAGGCGCAATTGGCCCGCGCATCAGTTCACGCGCCTTTAGCCGTGAACGCCGCTACCCAATCGTCAATGGCTGGAAACCCGGTATTTAAGCCGCATTTATTAAAAAGCCCAAACTGAAATTTGGGCTTTTTTATGGCGGATGCTTTTCATCTTTGCCTCTGGCAAGCCTGCCAGCAGCAGAGATATTTAAGCCGCCTTTTTTGCTGTATTATTCATTCACTATAAGGACATGAATTCGCATACAGCGAAACATTAAAACATGATTTGAAGAATACTCTGCGGTACTTTTCTTCAGACAAAAAAAGAGACCAAGCTGAGAGCTTGGTCTTTTAAAATGGTGGCTATGACGAGACTTGAACTTGTGACCCCCGCATTATGAGTGCGGTGCTCTAACCAACTGAGCTACATAGCCTTAAACTGTGTGCGCATTATCTAAAGTTCAGCAGGCATCGTCAAGCTTTTTTCTGCAGAAATGCACAGACTTTAATCAAGCCCGCATCAAGCTGCTAAAAAATAAGCAGCAAAGTGATTTTTTATGGCGATTTTCACATTTTTATTTAAAAATTACACAGTTATTCCAAAGGTGAAAAACATTGAAAAAGACCATTTTATTAAGCTTAGTGCTGAGCCTTGGCGGCTGCCAGCTCGTTTCCCCTATTTTTGTCGATTACAATGGCGTACGCATGGATGCTGCAAAATGGATTAATAGCCAATCACTGCTCAGCATGCAGCAGAAACGCAGCCTTGCACAGCTGAGCAAAGCACAGCAGCAGCTGCGTCATTACAGCGATCAGGATGGCCCGACACGCCTTGCAATTGCCAAGCAAAACCAAATTGCACTGCATTGCGCCCATTTGTACCTCAGTGAAAAGAAAATTTCCCAGCTGCAGCAGCAGCTCTTTGGCGATGAAAAGCAGCAAATATTAGCGTTTTATCAAGAAAATGCGCCAATGATAAAATTAGATGAAAAATCAATTCAATGTGAATAGGCCCGTTCTAAGCAGGCCAAAGCAAGTCTTTGGACTGCTTTTTATTTTCCTAGAGCCAGCTCAATAAAAAAACATACTTAAACTTTAGTTAAATAAAATATCAGCAATACATTTCAGCAACAAACTGTACACAGATAAGTCATTAATATTCTTTGAATTATTTGATAATCTTTAAAATATCCGTATGAATTTGCTAGGTTTTCTTTCATTTTGTTTCGCGCTATGATCAAGCTGAGGCTGTTGTTTTATATACAGTGAGCAGCATGTGCCTGCTCTAAAAATGCTGAAAAATAAGGAGAATTATTATGTCATTTCAAAATATTGTAGTCCCTGTAGACGGTTCCGAAACTTCTCTTGCCGCCGTGGCAAAAGCGACTGATTTTGCTAAAACATTTAACAGTAAAATTACCGTCGTTCAAGTCATGGTGCTCGATCCGTATATCGCGGCTGAATATATTTCTGCAACGCAAACCAATGACCTGATTGAACGTGCGCGCACATCGATTGTGGATAATTTAAGTGCCGTCAAGTCTAAATTAGCGGCGCAGGGCATTGATGTTGAAACGAAACTGCTTGAAGGGCAAACAGTGCATACTGAAATTGTCAAAGCAGCTCAAGATGCTCAAGCAGATCTGATTATTATTGGCTCTCATGGCCGTACAGGGCTGAAGAAATTCTTCCTCGGCAGTGTTGCGCAAAGCGTCTTGGGTTCATCTGACATTCCTGTCATGGTTGTCCGCAAATAAATCATTGCTATGTCCAAATACGGTCTTGCAGGCACTGTCTTGCAAGACTCACCCTTTCCATTGATATTTTTTCAAATCAATTTTTCCGGCGATGACGGCTACACCTTCCGCCAATAATTTCTGCTGCTGCACATTAGCCCCATCATCATCCAACTTGCCTAGGCCGATTTTCCCTTGGCTGTTGATCACCCGATGCCATGGCAAATCTGCGCCTGCATCAAGCTGTTTCAGCACGTAGCCGACCAAGCGCGCATGCTGAGGCAACCCCGCCAAACGCGCCACTTGACCATACGATGCCACCTGCCCCCGCGGAATCAAGTCAACCACAGTCAGGATCTGCTGCGCAAGTTCGTCACTGTGCTTTGCCATATAATGCTTTTGCGCCTAGAAATGAATAAGAGAGCCTTAAGGCTCTCTTATTGTTGCACCATCGCGGTAAAATTAGAACACCAGATGATTGTTATCCAGCAACTCCTGCAGGCCAATGTCGGTGTTTTTCAGTGTCAGCAGTTCCACCTTATCATGCGCTTTAGCAGACAGGCCGTCACGGTCAATGCTGATGACGGTATTGCCTTTCCCATCGCCAGCAACAGAAATAAACTGGCCAATATTGCTCTTATCGGCACCCTGCCCTTGCAGCAGCTGACTGACGTCAATCTTATCGCCTTGCGCTTTGCTGAAGTCCGCCCATGTATCATGGCCATTGCCGCCAGCAGCATCTGAGCTGTTCAGCACTTTGAAAATGATGGTATCTGCGCCCGTTTTGGCATTAAATACATCATTGCCAGCTGTACTGGTGATCACATCATTGCCTGTACTTGCAGTAAAATTCACACTGGCTTGGATGCTCAATGTAGCAGTAGACGCATCACCATTTGGCGCAGCCAGCTTGTAGGTAAATTCTTCTGAATGGCCCGAAAGCGCTTTTGCATCGGTGGCCGTATACGTATAGCTGCCATCCGCTTTCAGGTTCAGTTTGCCGTATTGCCCTTCAATCTCAGTTCCCGTGCTCTTCACCGCGGTGTAGGTCAAACCGCCATCTTTCGAGATATACAGATCTGTGTATTTAGAGGCCAGCGTATCTGTGCCGTGGCCGTCATTGTCACTGAAGATATTGCCCTTGCTTTGCACCGCGGCAGATTTCACCGTAAA
Source organism: Acinetobacter bouvetii DSM 14964 = CIP 107468 (assembly GCF_000368865.1). Lineage (GTDB taxonomy): Bacteria > Pseudomonadota > Gammaproteobacteria > Pseudomonadales > Moraxellaceae > Acinetobacter > Acinetobacter bouvetii. The sequence goes on along the minus strand of NZ_KB849726.1, from coordinate 272,987 downwards.
GTCATCCAGATCAATCACGCTGCGGCTGATGGTCGCGTTAACACTGCCAAAGATGCTGAAGCCCTTGTTTGTAATGGCCTCAACAATATATTCACCGGCTTTTAATCCGTTCAAATTCAAACTGTTTCCATTTGGCAGCAAGGTAATAATATCGATCAGCGTTGAGGCGCCAGTTGTTGCAATCAATTTATGCGCTTTGTCATAGATATTGACCACTGTTCCGCCCAAGAAGGATGCGAGCTGAACCGAACCAAAGCTGATTTTCACATCTTCAATGGTGCCGTCAGCAACCGTCAGTTTGGTTGAGCCGGACTTCGTTCCGCCCGCGCCTATGGCCCAGCTATAGCTGATAGAGCCGGCTTTTCCGGCCGTGACTGTATTTGATGCATCAACGCCAATGAAGTCCTTGTTGTCTGTCGCTGCGACCGTAGAAGCATCCTCTTTTGGATGGCTGTCATTCCAGTTCAGCGCCAGATCACTCTGTGTGCCAATATGAATGATCAGCTCTGCCGTACTTTCTTTTCCGCTGGCAGGATCTCTGACGGTATAGCTGAACACGTCCGCTTTACCGATTACCGCCACATCTGCTTTTGGCGCATAGCTGTAAGACCCGTCCTTCTGGATGGTTAAGCTGCCGTAAGCGCCGTCAATCACCGTGGCGCCATTTACCGCTTTGCCGTTTACACTGCTGATGACCGAACCCGCAGGAACGCTGTCTTTTCCATATACCGAATCAGTATCGCTGATGACGTTTCCAGTTGCCTCAGCAGTCCCGCTCACCGCCGGATTGACCGAAGTATCAAATACTTTCAGCGACAGATTTGCGCTGACTGAGGTGAATAGGCCAATCGCCGATCCGCCAACAAATTCAAACTTATAATTGCCCGGCTGAAGATTATTGGCGCGCACTGCAGCGCCTTCTCCAAATAGTCCAAAAATATCCAGCAATCCAGAATCTTTATTCGATGCAATCAGCTTCCAGCTGCCATCTGCATCCATTTGGAACAAACGCATTTCCGCTTTATCAAACAGATTCACCAATGAGCCTGTTTTTACACTGATCGTTGCTTCTCCAATTTCCTGATCGCCTACATTGAAATAGCCGGCATGTGTTTTCGTGCCGATATTGACCGCATCAAATACATTGAAAAGCTTCGATGTGCGGGTTTCTTCAACGGGGTAGATAAAGTTCACATTTGCAGTAACTAAATTATCTGCAGCATCCATTGCAATGCTTTGTGCAGTCAACGCTTTCGGATCAGATTCGCCGCCCTTATCCCGCGCAGTCACCAAAATCTGCTGCGCATCTGTTAGCGCTGAAGGAAGCTGAATACTGAAGTGTCCTGCTGAATCCGCTTTATCCTGCGCCAAAATCGTTTTGCCGTCTGCAGCATAGACGGTGATTTCAGCAAAAGCCTCTGAATGGCCTGTAACATTTTGCCCTTGAGCATCCAAGGCGGCTTCAGGCGCTGCTGGCGCATACAAATCAGGGGCAATAGCAGGAGCAGCCAGAGATTCGCCGCCTGGGTCTTTTGCCGTGACTTTAACAGCTTCGCCATCCACCAAAGCAGGATTCAATGCAACGGTATAACTGCCATTGGCATCGGCCTTACCAACAGCCAGCACAGTCGTGCCTTTGCTGCCGCCATAAACCGTAATTTCCGCATTGGGCTCTGTAGATCCTGTTACGGCTTTGCCATCCGCCGTCACTTGAGCTGCAGGCGCATCTGGCGCATAGAGATCAGGCGCAGATGCCATTTTCGGCAATGACTCGCCTCCAGGATCTTTTGCAGTCACTTTAACGCTTTCACCATCCACTTGTGCAGGATTCAGGCTGACTGTGTACCGGCCAGAAGCATCAACCGTGCCTTTGCCCAATACCGTTTTTCCATCAGTACTGTAAACAGTAATCAATGCTCCCGGCTGCGCCTGACCAAATACTGTTGCGCCATCATTCTGATTCACTTCTGCTGTCAGCAATCCCGGCACAGTGGTATCGGTTAAATCATCACTTGCATGGCCTTTATTGCCTGCCTGATCTGTTGCTGTGGCTGTGTAGGCGCCTTCAGCCGCCAGCGCTGGAACTGATGCCGTGAATGTGCCGTCCGGATTGACCGTGACTGGAATGTCTTTGCCGTTCGGATCTTTCACGGTCACTGCCGCACCCGGTTCTGTCTTGCCGCTCAGCGTTGCCGTGCCGTCTGGATGTGACTCAACATTGAATCCGTCAATTTTCGGCGCAACTGCATCTTTCAGCTCTTCCACTGCTGTACCGCGGTTGCCTGTCTGATCTGTTGCTGTGGCCGTGTAGATGCCTTCAGCTGCCGGCGCAGGAACTGATGCCGTGAATGTGCCGTCTGGATTGACCGTGACTGGAATGTCTTTGCCGTTCGGGTCTTTCACGGTCACTGTCGCGCCCGGTTCTGCCTTGCCGCTCAGCGTTGCCGTACCGTCTGCATTTACTGTGACTGTCAAACCGTCAAGCTGAGCTTGAGTATCCACTGTCAGCGGTGTCGAGGCTTTATCACTCACATTGCCTGCGCGGTCTTTGGCTGCCGCTTCTACAGTATAGTCACCATCTGCAAGCGCCTTCGCGCTGTATATCCAGCTGCCTTGAGCATCTACAATGCCTGCGCCTGTTTCAACAACATTGCCAGCCTTGTCTTTCACTGTCACAGTGACCGTTGAACCCGCTTCTGTTTTTCCGCTGAAGCTTGGAGCCGCATCTGCAGCTGTGCCAGCTTGATCAATTTCAATCTCCGGCTTCACCGTATCAATAATGAAATCTTTATACGACGGAGCGCTGACGAGGCCGCTCGCATCGGTAGAAATCGCTTCAAGCGTAAACAAGCCATCTGCCAAAGGTTTAGATGGCGTAAATGTCCAGCGCCCGGTTGCTGTATCCAGTTTCGCTAAACCCGAATCAATCAGCTGATTTGAAGAATCATAAATATGGATTCTGACTTCAACACTTTTCGTGGATGTGCCAGAGAACGTTTGTGATGGATTATTCGTTGCTGGCGGCAATGGCGCAGCAGCCAGCATTGTGCGTGCAGCGAACATTGCAACTGGCGCGGCAAATGATGCTGCAAAGAAATCAAAGTCATCAATCCCAACTGTCGGCGGAATAATATCGCCGCTGGCATCTCCTTTCAGACCTTGATTGCCAGCTTGATCCTGATAGGAACCGGCATCAATGGCAAGTTTTACAAAGTTGGTCACACCTGAAACCGCGGGCTGAACTTTTGCGGTCCACAGCGTATCTGATACTTTCACAAAATCAGTTAAAGTGCCGCCTGTAACGTTAACGTCTGCTGCATCAAAGTTGAATACTTTTTCACTGAAAGTGAATTTAACCAAGCCATTCTCATCTAAACCAATCGTTACTGCCGGCGCGGTGCTGTCGATGCTTGGCACGCTGATATTATTCGCACTGCTGCCTTTGCCCGCATTGCCGGCGAGGTCGCTGTAGCTGCCGTCGGCAACTGTGACGGTTACTGGCGCCGAAGCACCCGTGCTGCCGTCTGCAATCACCTGGCCTGTCCAGCTGCCGTCCGCCTGCTGGCTTAAGCCGCTGACGGTGCCGCCTGACACTTGCACATCTGATGCGTCAAAGCCTGTTACCGCTTCGCTGAAGCTGATGCGGAAGCTGCCGTCCGCATCCAGCGTCATGGCCGAAACAGGCGCAGTGCTGTCAACACTTGGCACAGTTTGCGATTGGGACGCCGCCTGGCCTGCATTGCCCGCATGGTCAGTATATGATCCTGCCGGAATCGTGACATCCACTTGCGCGGCGGCGCCTGTGCTGCCGTCTGCAATCACCTGGCCTGTCCACGTGCCGTCCGGCTGCTGCGTCAGGCCGCTTAATGTGCCGCCTGCAACTTTCACATCCGATGCATTAAAGCCTGTTACCGGCTCACTGAAGCTAATCATCACGTCGCCATTTGGCGCAATGATGATGCTTGCTGCCGGCGCAGTGCTATCAATGCTCGGCACGCTGACATTATTCGCGCTGCTGCCTTTGCCTGCATTGCCGGCAAGGTCGCTGTAGCTGCCGTCGGCAACCGTGACCGTCACTGGAGCCGAAGCGCCCGTGCTGCCGTTTGCCGTTACATGGCCTGTCCAGCTGCCGTCCGCCCGCTGGCTTAAGCCGCTAACGGTGCCGCCCGAAACTTGCACATCTGATGCGTCAAAGCCTTTTACCGCCTCGCTGAAGCTGATGCGGAGGCTGCCGTCTGCATCCAGCGTCATGGCCGAAACGGGCGCTGTGCTGTCAATGCTCGGAACCACTTGAACTGCTGTTGAGCCTTTGCCAGCATTGCCTGCAAGGTCAGTATAGCTGTTGGCTGCAACTTCAACGGCAATGCTTCCCGCTGCGCCAGTAGTGCCATTGGCAGCGACTTTGCCTGTCCAAGTTCCATCAGCCTGTTCTGTTAAGCTGATCAATGTGCCGCCCGCCACTTTCACATCCGATGCATCAAAGCCTTTCACCGGTTCATTGAATGAAATGACAATATCGCCATCCGCGCTTAATTGAATAGATGATGACGGCGCTGTGACATCAATGCTTGGCACAGTTTGTGACTGTGCAGCGGCTTGACCTGGATTGCCCGCATGATCTGTATATGCACCTGCAGCAATATTGAGTTCAACTTTTCCAGGTGTGCCTGTTGGATCATTTGACACAGCATGGCCTTTCCAAGAGCCGTCTAGCTGCTGTACTAAATCAAGCAATGTGCCGCCTGCGATTTTCAAATTGGATGGCTCAAAATCTTTGACGGGCTCACTGAATGTTACTGTCACATTGCCACTGGCATCGACTGCAATTGATGCGGATGGCGCTGCCGTATCTGCGCTTGGTACTGTTTGTGACTGAGATGCTGATTGACCTAAGTTGCCTGCATTATCCGCATATGAGCCTGCAGGAATACTGACATTTACTTGCGCTGCAGCGCCTGTGCTGCCGTCTGCAATGACTTGGCCTTTCCATATGCCGTCCGCCTGCTGCGTCAGGCCGCTTAATGTGCCGCCTGCCACTTGCACATCCGATGCGTCAAAGCCTGTTACCGGCTCGCTGAAGCTGATGGTGATTTCGCCATTTGGCGCAATGCTGATGCTTGCCGCCGGCGCGGTGCTGTCTGCACTAGGAATATTCTGAAATTGAGACGCGGCTTGGCCTGGATTGCCTGCCAAGTCTTGATATGAACTTGCATCAATGCTGAGTTCGACTTTGCCTAATGCGCCAGTCGAGCCGTTTGCCACCGCATGGCCTTTCCAAGAGCCGTCTGCCTGCTGCACCAAATCAGCCAGTGTGCCGCCCGCAACTTTGACATCCGATGCGTCAAAGCCTTTCACCTCCTCGCTGAAGCTAATTATCACTTCACCATTAGTCGCAATGCTGATGCTTGCTGCTGGCGCGGTGGCATCTACACTTGGAACCGTTGCATAAATAAATCCGCCTTTGCCGGCATTGCCTGCGAGATCCGCATAGCTGCCGTCCGCAATAGAAACGACAACACTGCCAGGCAGGCCTGTATTTCCATAGGCTGCCACTTTACCTGTCCAGCTGCCGTCCAGCTGCTGGCTCAGGCCACTGACGGTACCGCCATCCACTTTGACAGCAGTGGCATCAAAGCCTTTCACCGGCTCATTGAAGGTGATGGTTAAATGACCATTTGCATCTAAAGCTAAAGTTGGCGCAGGGGCTGTCGTATCCAGGCTAGGCACAACTGCAGAAACTGATGCAGCTTGCCCTAAATTGCCGGCCAAATCTGCATATGCCCCAGCTGAAATAGATATTCCGACTTGAGCTGAAGCGCCTGTAGCACCATTTGCGGCAACATGGCCTATCCAGCTGCCGTCTGGCTGCTCGGTTAAATCCAGCAGGTTCCCGCCCGCAACTTTAAGATCTGAAGGTTCAAAACCTTTGACCGGTTCACTGAAAACTACCGTCACCGCGCCATCTGTAGCTACTGAAATAGATGCAGATGGCGCTGTTGTGTCAAGACTTGGCACATCCACACTTGCAGAAACAGCACCTTTGCCTGCATTGCCGGCAAGGTCAGTATAGCTGCCATCTGCAATTTTTACAGTTACACTGCCTGATGCGCCGGTCTTGCCGTCCGCCGTCACGCGGCCTGTCCAGCTGCCGTCTGCCTGCTGAACCAAATGAGTTAATGTGCCGCCTTGTACCGTGATACCTGATTGATTGAAGCCTTTAACAGTTTCACTGAATGAAATTATCACGTCGCCATTTGGGCTAACCGTCAATACTGACGTGGGCACTGCAGTATCAATTTGCGCTGATGCACTGACATCTGCTGTAACATTGCCTGCCTTATCTTTTGCATTGGCTGTGATCTGATAAGCGCCATCGGCCAGATTTGCGCTGAGGGTATATTTCCATGTGCCGTCTGATGCAACTGCCGCTTTTCCTGTTTCAATGACAGTTCCAGCCGCATTCACCACTTTCACTGTCACTGCAGACGCCGGCTCATTGACCTTGCCTTTCACATCTGGGGTCGCATCATTGCTTAAGCCAACATCTTGAATTTCAATAATTGGCGATTGAATATCCACAATAAATGCTTTGGCTGCCGGCTCACTTTGGTTGCCTGCCACATCTTTTGAAATGGCTTGAAGCATGTAATAGCCTTCTGCCAAATCATGCGATGGCGTATACGTCCACTTGCCAGTTGCTGTATTTAATTTTGCCAAGCCTGAATCCACCGTTTTGCCAGTTCCATCCTGCAAATAGATCATGACTTCAATACTCTTGGTTGATGAACCAGAGAAAGTCGGCTTGATTTGATTGGTCTGCGGCACAGTTGATGCAGTTGCGCTTGCAGCGCTCATCAGCATGCGGGATGCCGCTGCAGCAAATAAATCATTGATATCTACCGTTGGAGGCACAGTATCAACTTTTAGGTTTGGATCTGCTGCAAAAGCGCTATTTCCCGCCGCATCAGTGGCAGTGGCCGCCACAGTATAAGCGCCATCTGCAAGCGATGCTTTGGGCGTATATGTCCAGTTGCCGTTTCCATCCACTGCTGCATTGCCGGATTCCACGGTATTGCCGCCAGCATCTTTGATTTCCACTTTGACCGCCGCGCCTTTTTCAGCAGCGCCTTGAATGGCAGGAGTATTATCATTGGTTGGTTTAAGCGGCTCAATCGAAACGGCAGGTTTCACAGTATCTACCGTTAAGCCGCTGCCTAATGCTGTATCTGTATTTCCCGCCGGGTCAGCAGCAGTGGCCGCCACGGTATAAGCACCATCTGCAAGCGGCGCTTTGGGCGTATACGTCCAATTGCCATTTCCATCCACTGCTGCATTGCCGGATTCCACGGTATTGCCGCCAGCATCTTTGATTTCCACTGTGACTGCTGCGCCTTTTTCAGCAGCGCCTTGAATGACAGGAGTATCATCATTGGTGAGTTCAAGCGGATCAATTGAAACAGCCGGTTTCGTGGTATCTACCGTTAAGCCGCTGCCCGATGCTGCCGATTCATTGCCGGCAGGATCTTTCGCTTTTACTTCTACGTCATATTCGCCTTCAGGCAACGGATTCTTTGGCGTATACGTCCAGCTGCCGTTAGCGTCTACAGCACCTTTGCCGCTGTCAATCACATTGCCGCTTTGATCTTTGATGACAACGTCGATTTCAGACTCCGGTTCACTGGTTTGCCCTGAAATCACCGGTTTACTGTTATTGATTTCACCCAGATCATCAATACTGACCGCTGGAACTTTCGTATCTACAGTGAAATCCAAAACATCCGATTTTGGCCCTTCTGCGCCGTTCACTGTTTGCGTGACCGTAATTGAATGCGCGCCGTCCAGCAGTTCTTTTGGAACTTCAACACTCCATGTGCCGTCTGCTTTCGCTGTCGCCGAAGCAATCACTTGTCCAGCATCATAGACCTTAATTGCTGCACCTGGCTCTGCACCGCTGCCGGATACCACAGGGGTTTTGTCATTGGATACATCACCTGATGCGAGCTTGCCGATCTTTGGCGCAGCATTATCCGCAACTTCAAAAGCGGCGAGTTTTTTAGGCGCCGCCGCTGGCTGAGCATTGCCCGAGTCATCGGATGAACCGCCGCCGCCGCTGGCTGCCGCGCCAATCAGGCCGGCACCGCCTGCGCCCAGCGCCCAAGGCAAAATCACGCCCGTTAAGGAATCTTTATACAGCAGCGGCTCAATTTCACTTAATGGCTGATATTGAATGACATCCCCAATTGCGCCTGTTCCATCGGTAAATTTTGCCCAATACAAACTTCCGTCTTCACCCTCAAAAACCAAGCTGTTGTCTGGATTTGCCATGTTGAAATAATTTTCAACAACAATGACTTGACCATTTTTTAAATTAATCATTATGCTGTCGCCGCTGCGGGTAATCGAGGCAACATCTTCTTTGGGGATTTTAACAACAACAACTGAATTTTCAGATAGGCTCACAGTATTGGAATCAACCTGATTCAGCAGCGTGTGGCTTTCCTTCGCGATCACAGAAATTTGCGTCATAGCTAAACTCTCTATTTCTTTTAATAAGGTCTTATGAAGTTCTATTTTTTTTAACAATTTGTTTTATTTAATAATTTATTTAAATACAAATCATTAGCAACATTTTTTAATTGTGTGTTTTATATCACACTTTTTTTGTATTGCTAGCATTGCTTGAAAGCGGTCATTTTTTTACTTGCATCTTCATATTTTATTTTTCAAATTCACAATAAATAACAAACACTTGTTTTTGCGATTCACTTCACGCTATTTTTTGTAAACATACGGGTTTTTTGACTCCTTCCGCACCTGCTGCATGAGCCTGCCCTATCTGCAGCACCAATTGAAGATAAAAAAGCGGAATCCCTCTTCAGGAATTCTGCCTGTGCACCATGCAGGATGCTTGCGAATCCGCCATTTGCCTTTTTAGAAGTTATCAGGGTGTTCCAGCCTTTTCACTTCCTGCACCCGTTCAGGATTATGCACGGCCGCTACACCATCATCCGCTTTTTCATCAATTAAACTTTCCGGCTTATATACAGTAATATTTTCATTGCCAAACGCATCTTCCCCGACAATATACTGAAAGCCTTTGCGGTTCATTTTATGGCACATGCGCTGATACCAGCCTTTAAAGCCTTGTGTTTCTTCATTCGGGTTGTGATAAAACGCATTCATCACCGCTGGCAGGCCTAAGCCGCAGACAATGCCTGACAGCAACACCGAAATAAAAGTATAGCCAATTAAAATACTGCTGTATGCACTCAATTCAGGCACGTTGGCCACCGCTAAAATCAGCGCCAGCGAAATACCGCCGCGCACCCCGCCCCAGGACAAAATGGCTAAACTACCGTTATAGCTTTTATGGCGGAAACTGGGGAAAAATGCGAATGACAGGTAGTTGGCCGCAAAACGTGAAGCATGCAGGATAAAGAACGCCACAATGCCGCCTAAAATCAGGCTGACGCTGAGATCGAGAATGAACAGTTCTAAGCCAATCAAGGTAAATAAGAACGAATTGATAATACCTTCTACCGTGTGCCAAAAATGATTTATTTCGCGGATTTCACGCGCTTCTAAAATTTCCTTCCAGCGGTTGCCAACAATCAGGCCGCCAATGACGCAGGCAATCGGCGCAGACGCATGTGCAAACAGCGCCACTAAATACGAACCGCAGGCCAATAAAGCGGTGGTTAAAATCAGTGATTCCATTTCATGCTTGCCGCGCAGCAGGCGCAGAATCGCTTGCCCAAATCCCCAGCCAATGATGACAGCCACGACAATTTCATACAGCAGCGTTTTCAGCACGCCGAAAACGGTGACATGCGCGCCTTGCAGCACATTCATCAGCGTCATGAACAAGGCAATACACATGGCGTCATTAAACAGGGATTCGCCTTCCAGTTTCACGATCAAATGATGCGGCGCGCGTACCGAACTCAGCACGCCTTTAATGCCAATCGGGTCAGTTGCGCCTAAAGCCGCACCCAGCAGCAGCAGCACCAGCAACTCTACAGGCTGGCCCACCAAGAACTGATAGCCGTACAACGCCAAGCCAAAAAACGTTGCGCAAAGCACTAAAGCAATACTGGCTAAAATACTGATAGGTTTCCAATAGCTGCGTAAATCAGAAACTTTAAACTTCAGCGCAGACGAAGTCAGAATGAAACAAATGACACCATTAATCAAAAAGTCATAAAAATCAATATGTCGGACAGCTTCTTCAATATTGTGGATATTGATGGTAATAAATTGATTGCCATTCAGCAGGCTGGCGCCCCACTGTAAAATAAACACGAAAATCGCAGAGACCAGCGGCACGCCGATGGCTTGCGGAAAGTCTAAAATCCGCTTATTAAAAATCGTCGTTGCAATGGAGAGTGCAAAAATGACTGTGAAGACCTGTAAGAAAAAAAAGTTTCCCATTCTGTATCCAATTCTGTGCTGCGCGCTATAGCGGGGAATTCACGCAATTATTCAAAAAATAAATGATTTCGCAAATGTCATTTATATTTGAAATATTATACTGAAAGTATAAGCCTCGGCATGTATCAATTAAGTTTATTTCACAAATGCATGCATTGCGATAACATAGCGCTTCATGCAGAATTTTTATGCATCCGCTCTAACTTTATACTGTCTGTGCTTTTCTTATGCATCATACCATTAAGCTTATTTTCCGCATTTGCTTTGCCGCCGTTATTTTTATGGTGACAGCAGCCTTAATTTTAACCTGCCTGGCGAAAAGCAATGAAATTTTTCGGGCAGAACAAAATTTTGCGCAAGCGAAAAAAATACATGTGCAATCCACAGCCAAAGAACAGCTGGTGCTGCTGTCCAATAATCAAAAACCGGATCAGGCTGTATATATTGCGATTGCGCAAAATGGCTATATCGCCAAAACCAGCTGCGCGCACTATCCTGAAATCTGCATTGATGACTATAACCAGCAGCAAACCCGTCAAATTCATGATGCCGATTTGATTCATGCGGGAAATTTTTATTATATTCAAAAGGTAAATTACACTGACAGCCGAACCCAGAAGCGACAGTCGCTCCACTACCCGGACTCGCAGATTCGGCAGTTTTATGCTGCTGATATTTCCAATCTGAAATATGTGGTTTTTGGCATAGGATTATTTGCCTTGGCCGCCCTGTATGTCAGCATCCGCATATTGCGCAATTTAAATAAATTCATTCATAAATAATTTAACGCAGTCCTTTGCCAAGGCTGCAAAAAAAAGAGGATATTTTTATCCTCTTTTGATCCGTTCATTTTCAAAAATCAGCTTGAAGCCTGAAAAGTATCGCAGCTGTCAATTTTTCCAGATTTAAGGCCCGTCTCAAACCATTGCATGCGCTGCTGGCTGCTGCCGTGGGTAAAACTGTCTGGCACAACTTGCCCCGTTGCGCTTTTCTGCAAATAGTCATCGCCAATTTTATGCGCAGCATCAATCGCTTCTTCGACATCACCCGGCTCTAGGAACTGCGTGCGCTCCTGATTTTTATTGGCCCAGATGCCGGCAAAACAGTCTGCTTGCAGTTCTAAGCGCACAGACAGCTGATTGGCCTGAACCTTAGACACTTGCGCCTGCGCTTTCTGCACCTGAGATGAAATGCCCAGCAAATTCTGCACATGATGCCCAACTTCATGAGCCACCACATAGGCCTGAGCAAAATCGCCGGCCTGATCCTGACGCTGCAGTTCAGTCTGATTCTTTTCGCCGCCAATGCCCATCTGTGTTCGCATATCCTTAAAGAATGCGGTATCAATATAGACTTTCTGATCCGTTGGGCAATAAAACGGGCCCATTGCCGACTGCGCTGTGCCGCAGCCCGAGTTGACTGCGCCATTGAACATCACCAGTTTAGGCGCTGCGTATTGCGCATTCAGCTGCGTTTTAAAAATTTCAGACCAGGTATCTTCCGTGTCCGCCAAAACCGTTCCGACAAAATCCATGGCTTCCTGCTGTTCCGGCGTCGGATTATCCAGTCCTTTCACTTCCGCTGAAGATGCCTGCTGGGTGGCCTGTTTCGTCGCTTGATATGCCTGCTGCGGGTCTGCGCCAAAAAATTTCCACGCGACAAATGCAACCACTAAGCCCAAAATACTGATGCCGCCGGCTTTGGCTCCGCCGCCGCCGCGGCGGTCTTCAACATTGCTGCTTACCCTTCGGCCTTTCCAGCGCATAGTGATCTTCCTTATTTTTAAATTCCGCTGCTGTCAATGTGTTTCATCAGATGAGGCTTTATTGGATTTTGGCCAAATTTTCTGAATTAAGGCAACAATCAGCAGGACAATCAAACCGGCTGCAAAGCCAGTGACCAAGTTAATCAAGGTCGGCGTTAAAGCGCCGACAATGCTTCCAACCGTAGGGATATGCTCTGCATAATCTACAGAACCTTCAATCAAATGATGCAGCTGCGGAACACCATGCGTAATGATGCCGCCGCCCACTAAAAACATAGCAATGGTGCCGACAATGGTCAGCAGCTTCATCAACTTAGGTGCAAATGCAAGCAAACCGCGGCCAATGGCCTTTTTAGATTCAGAGGCTTGCTGTGTTAAATATAGCCCCAAATCATCAATTTTCACAATCATGGCCACAAAGCCATAGACACCTACCGTCATCACAATTGCAATCACCGACAAGACCATCACTTTGCTGGTAAATGCCGCCGTCGCCACAGTCCCCAATGAAATCACCACAATTTCAGCAGATAAAATAAAATCCGTCCGTATAGCGCCTTTGACTTTTTCTTTTTCAAATTTCACCAGATCGGTTTCAATTTGCTGCATTTCCTGACTGGCGACATCTTCGGTCTGGGCTTTTTTATGCTGCAGGCTGTGCAGCACTTTTTCTACACCTTCATAGCACAGAAATAAGCCGCCAATCATCAATAATGGAGTAATCAGCCACGGCGCGACCACGCTGATCAGCAATGCGGCTGGCACTAAAATCAATTTATTGACAAATGAGCCTTTTGCTACCGCCCAAACAACAGGCAGCTCTCGCTCAGAACGCACGCCGCTGACCTGCTGCGCATTCAAAGCCAAATCATCCCCTAAAACGCCCGCCGTTTTTTTGGCGGCCATTTTACTCATTACAGCAACATCATCCAGCACTGTCGCAATATCATCTAAAAGCAATAAAAGGCTGCTGGCCATTGTTATTTTTCCTGGTCATTTTTCTGCAATTCTAATGTGTTTTAAACTTTTATATTGTATTTACTTGATTAAATCATGGATATTTTTCATCTGCGATTTATTGTGACTGACATATTAAAAAATAATGCCGTACAATGTTGCCATTCTTTGAGAAACCTAAGCAGCGCTGGCTGCTATTATGGAATAAATAATGAGCAATCTAGATAATCGTCCAGTGATTTTGACTGGCGACCGTCCAACTGGACAACTTCACCTTGGTCACTTTGTCGGTTCTTTACGTTCACGCGTAGGTTTACAGGATTCTCACCATCAGCACCTTCTGCTGGCTGATGCTCAAGCGCTGACAGATAATGCGGATAACTTTGAAAAAGTCCGCCGCAATATTATTGAAGTCGCAACGGACTATTTGGCCGTTGGCATTGATCCTGAAAAAACAACAATTTGCGTTCAATCTTGTTTGCCGGCGTTAAACGAATTGACCATGCTGTATTTGAACTTTGTGACCGTGTCACGCCTGGAACGCAACCCAACGATTAAATCTGAAATTCAAATGCGCGGCTTTGAGCGCGACATTCCAGCAGGTTTTTTATGCTATCCGGTGGCGCAAGCAGCCGATATTACTGCATTTAAAGCGACTGTCGTGCCTGTCGGTGAAGATCAGATTCCAATGATTGAACAGACCAACGAAATCGTGCGCCGCCTGAACCGCCAAATTGGCCGTGATATTCTGCCTGAATGCAAAGCGCTTTTATCCAACGTAGGCCGCCTGCCCGGCTTTGACGGCAAAGCAAAAATGTCTAAGTCATTAGGCAACACCATTGTGCTGGATGCATCTGACAAGGACATCAAAAAAGCGGTAAATGCGATGTATACCGATCCAAATCACTTGCGCATTGAAGATCCAGGCCAAGTTGAAGGCAATGTGGTCTTTACCTATTTAGATGCCTTTGACACCAATAAAGAAGAAGTTGAAGAACTGAAAGCGCACTACCGCCGCGGCGGATTGGGTGACGGAACGGTGAAAAAACGCCTTGAAGGCGTGCTGAAAGAATTGATTACGCCGATTCGTGAACGCCGCATGGAACTTGCCAAAGATCCGGATTACATCATGGATATCCTAAAAGCAGGTACAGACAAATGCCGCGACATCACACAGCAAACTTTAGATGAAGTGAAATCCGGTTTAGGTGTGTTCCACTTCTAAATCGCTGCTCACCCGCATTCACGGTTTGTAAATAAAAAAGCCTTTCTTTATGAAAGGCTTTTTTATTTAGATATGCTTAAGCAATGATTACGAAACACAGAGATATAAGTCACAAAAATTACCATTTACTCACATTGATTAACACATATTAACCTGAATGCTAATGAAATGACTCATCGTTCATCTTAAAATGATCCCAAGTTTTAAGAAAACTTGAAGTCATACATTTCTCCTTTGCCGGATCTGTGAAAGCAGATTCGTTGTTATACGCAATGAAAACCCCAATCATTGCGTATTTTTTTGCCTTAAATTCAGCGCTCCCGCTTACTGTTGCGATATCCAATACCTGATTGTCTATAAATAGATGAAAATCACCCCAATAATAATCCCAGCTTAAGCTGGGATTATTGTTTTGCATCATCGCCGCATGTAAATTAGTAGCTGAACAGCCTCTTATCTAAAGGCAGTTCGATCCCAATTGAAGCGCCGGCATCATTGCCTTGCCGATCCGAATCACTTACCCAGCCATTCAGCTTCAATGGCAAATCCGGACGCAGATAATGCGTCCAGGTTAAATCCAAGGCTTTGATTTCATCTGCTGCCGGAAAAGCCGCATTAATTTTCCGCACATCCGGCCGGCTGTCGACGCCTGACATTTTGGCAAACAGCACACGGCCATTGACACGGTTCATTGGATCGATACGGATATTACCGCCGACAGACACCATTTGACCGTCACCGCCCATGGCATGGCCGAGCGGATAGCCGTGCTGATAATATCCATCAGTATAAATATGATGATTATAAGAAATACCGCGCGCTTCGCCATTGGTGCGGGTGTCCGCCCACTCGGCGTACAGCTGATATGGCATTGCCTTCACAGCTGATGAATAATCCACACCCGCTAAATACATTTTTTTGGACGGCAAACCGCCCGCCTCATCTTCACCTGCATATTGGCCATATACGCTTGCCGGCACTTGCAGCAAGGGCTGTAAATTCAAACGGCCATCAAAGCCCGCAATTTGGTTTGAAGCATTTTTCTCTCCGCGGCAGCCTTGATCGCTACATTCATTATCTTTGCCAATAAATGCATTCCAATAGGCTTTAGCGCTGCCTGGCTGCCCCTCGCCATCTATTTGGAAAGTACGCGAAGCGCCTAATTCCAAATATGGCAATGGTTGAGCCGTAATACGCAAACCAATCAAGTTCGCATCAGGCACAGCTTTATAATCATCTAAGCGCCCAGCAAATGCTTGGTACTGCCAAGGCCCAACCCAAGATAGCCACTTCGTTTCAAATGCATTCTGGTCTGCACGCTGTAAAGTCACACCATACACTGGTCGGCTGGCATCTCCGCGGATTAAGCTGCCGTCATGACCCGGTCCCCAATAGCTTGGTATTTGTCCAGCAATCAGCCATTGGTTCCATAATTTTCCAGCTAAATAAGAGCCTTCTAAATTTACATCCTGATCATTGTCTATTTGCGGATCTTTTTCTGCATTGGCGCGCAATTTAACATCCCAGTTTTCAGCACCTGCATTAAACTCTAATGCGCCTTGATATTGAGCCTTTTGATGATCGCCAAAATTCTGCGGAATGTTTTTTTGATCAGACTCGGCGAACAGCTCAGCCTTGATCATTGCATTGTCAGCATTCAGCTTATTTTGCACGGCCTGCATCACTTTCTGCTGTGCCGCAGTATCCACTTGCGCTTGAGATAAAGCACGCGCAATTTCATCACCGCTCATTGGCCATGTTGAGGTGCTGATTTGAATCACACCCTGCTGATTCAGCCAGTTTAAATCTGAACGGAGCGCTTCATCATTCAGAACAATGCCTTGCGCCCAAGTAGACTGAACAGCCATAGCAAGAGCCAATGCGGATAAGACTTTTCTCTTCATGCGTTATATAAGATCACGATCATTCAATATAATTGTGTACTATTTTCATGATTTTTAACCTAAACATTGCATTTTAATTTATTTAATTACACAATAAATACAAAATAACACCAAAAATACAATAACTTAAAAATAATTTATTTCTTTATTTTTTAACAAATGGTTAAATTAAACCTAAAATCCCACCACTAAAAACAAAAAAACCCGCACTTGGCGGGTTTTTTAGGACTTAATATTTATACATTTTTATGGCGCATGTGCGGGAACAAAATCACATCACGGATACTCGGCGCATTCACAAACAGCATCACCAAACGGTCAATACCAATGCCTTCGCCTGCTGTAGGCGGCAAACCGTATTCCAGCGCTTCAATAAAGTCAGCATCATAATGCATCGCTTCATCATCGCCTGCATCTTTCTCTGCAACTTGCGCTTGGAAACGCTCTGCTTGATCGATTGGATCATTTAATTCCGAGAAGCCATTGGCCAGCTCACGGCCGCCAATAAAGAATTCAAAACGGTCCGTAATGTGCGGATTGTCATCATTACGGCGCGCCAATGGCGAAGTTTCCGCAGGATACTCCGTAATAAATGTCGGCTGACGAAGCTGGGTTTCAACCGTTTCTTCAAATACGATTGTTTGCAATTTACCCAAACCAAAACCTGGCTTTACTTGCTCTTTCAATTCTTCTTTGATGAATTTTGCAAGGAATTCGCGGTCAGCCACATTTTCTGGCGTAAATGTTGGGTTATGTTCAAGAATCGCATCAAACATAGAAATTTTCTTGTATGGTCCTTTAAAGCTATACACTTCTTCGCCATACGGCACATCTGTAGAACCTAGGATGTCGATTGCCAGCTTCTCAAGCATGCTTTCAGTCAAAGCCATCAAGTCTTTGTAGTCTGCATACGCTTGGTAGAATTCAATCATGGTGAATTCCGGGTTATGACGGGTCGAAACACCTTCATTACGGAAGTTACGGTTAATTTCGAAGACACGCTCAAAACCGCCCACAACCAAACGCTTTAAATACAGTTCAGGTGCAATACGCAAGAATAATGGCATATCCAAAGCATTGTGATGTGTTTCAAATGGACGCGCAGATGCGCCGCCCGGAATCACATGCATCATTGGCGTTTCAACTTCCATGAAACGTTCATTAGTTAAATAGTTGCGGATACCAGACACAACTTTTGCGCGGATTTCAAAAGTTTTACGTGTTTCTTCGTTCACAATTAAGTCTAAATAACGCTTACGGTATTTTACTTCGGTATCCGTCAAACCGTGGAATTTGTCTGGAAGCGGGCGAAGTGATTTAGTCAGCAATTCAAAATGCTCAATATGAACATACAGATCGCCTTTACCTGAACGGCCGATATAGCCTTGAACCGCGATAATATCGCCAAGGTCTAAACTTTTTACAGTTTCTAAAACGTCAGGCGCAAGTTCTTTGCGCGGCACATACAGCTGAATGCGGCCGGTCATGTCTTGGATCACAATGAATGAACCGCGGTTCAGCATCACACGGCCGGCTACTGAAACATGAACTGGCTCGCCGGCTTCAATTTCTTCTTTTGATTTTTCAGCGAATTGATCCTGCAAGTCCTGAGCATAATGCTCACGCTTGAATGTATTCGGCCAAGGGCTAACGCCAGTTTCCTTTGCGCGGTCCTGAATTTGCTTTAATTTGGCATGACGCTGTGCAATTAAATCGTTTTCGGAAATGTGTTGTTCAGAAGTCGATTGAGCGTTATTTTGCGTCATCTCTGCCTCGAATAGATTAAATAAAATTGGAAGTCGCATAGCATAGCAGAAATACATCAAAATTCGAAGGCAATCCAATCATTTCAATTGCAATTCTGCGCTTGGATTGCAGCCAGATTTCTGCAAATTCATTCATCCCCAAATTCTTTAGCATTGCCTTGCAGCAGATCGATTTTTATTGCCTGCAAAGCCAGCATCCATTTTGCGTGCTGTTCAAAATTCAAGAGCGCTTGATTGAATTTATAATATAAAAAATAAAACTTTATTCTTGAATTGCCGCCGCCGCCAAATGCGCCTTAAGCCAGCTCTAAGCCCTTAGTAGATTAGACCAAAATCTAAATTATTTATTTGCTCTCCCGCACTACAATATTAAGCAAGTTTTGTTGAAAAGTAACTTATTTTCAACCTTCATTATTCATAGATAAAGCCAGTGTGAACAAAAAAAATGAATGCATGTGTATCAAAAATACTCTTTCTGCATGGCTTAGATTCATCGCGTGAATCTACAAAATTCCATGCAATTGATGCAAAGCAGAAATTTTGCATTGATGTCGATTACCGCAACCTGAATTTTCAGACAGTTGCCGACTTTTATCATGAAATCATTGAGAAAATTAAGCCGGAAATTATTGTAGGCCATAGCTTAGGCGGCTATTGGGCGCTTAAAATGTCTGCAGCGCACCGCATTCCCTGCGTCATTGCCAACCCCAGCCTGACTCCCAACTTCAGAGAAGACTATCCCGCCATTTGCAATGATGATTTAGACAATGACATTCCGCAGCTGGCCTATTTAGAACTTGGGGATGAAATGCTGGATATGCATAATGTTCAGGAACAGCTGGAAGACTACATGCAAATTCAGGCAATTGAAGGCGGACACCACCGTTTGGAAAATCCTGAGAATATCAACATGCTGATTCAGCAAATTGAACAGTCATTCTTGAGCAAATAAAAAGCCCTGCTTCAGGCAGGGCTTTTTATTCAGGCAGCAGTTTTAGGCTGCGTTTGATTCCGGTTTAGATTTTTCATCTAAAACAGACCAGATCTTCATGCCTAAATCTTGATGCAAATCGGGTAAATCCAGGAAAATACTCGCGCCAAGCACTTGATGATGGCATTTCTCAACCAGCTGCTTCACTGCGCGCAAAGTCCCGCCTGTCGCAAGCACATCATCAACCACAATAACTTTTTGGCCTTTGATATCTGCAGACATTTCCAAACGGTCTAAGCCGTATTCCAAACTGTAGCCTACACCGACCACTGGCGGCGGCAGTTTACCCGCTTTGCGAACCAAAATCAGGCCTTTTCCAGTGCGCTGCGCCAGCAGGCTCGCCAGCACAAAACCGCGCGCTTCAACAGCAACAAAGCTCTCCACTTCCGCTAACTGCTCAGCAGGAATGCTTTCGATTAAAGCATCTGTCAACTGTCCAATGTTATTCATGAATAACGGCGTAAGGTCATAGAAACAGATGCCTGGTTTTGGAAAATCTTGGACAGTACGAATGTTCGACCACAATACAGTAGACAAAGTGCTCATAGGAGAAATATAAAATAAGAAAGGAATGTGTGAATTTTAACGCTAAATTCGAACAATGAACAGCCAATTTTAATTTACAAGCGATTGTAAATTACATAAGTCACTGATTTTATTATCATCATTTTTTAAATAAATATTAGCTATGCAATAGCCTGATCATAATTTAACAAATAGCCAATCAAAAGGCTTCACGACTTTAGTCTAGATAGTCTTCATTAAGACTGGCATCCGCCGCATGCTGACTCTGATTGCAGTATTCAGCCTTTAAATTGTCAGACAAAAATTATGTAAATCGTGATTTTTCTGACATTTTTTGTCCCTGCTGGACATTCTGCTTTTTATTTCGCTGATTAAACTCTTATTCACTTTACTTTATGATCAGAACTGCGTAAAAATTTACGCCAAGAGTTTGCTGTTAAAGTCATATTATTAGAGTCTTGCAGTATCTGGAATTTTAGCTGATCCCCGGTTTAGATCAGTTTTTGGAGAATCAAATGAAAAAGTATCAATGCATCGTTTGCGGATGGATTTACGACGAAGCAGAAGGCTGGCCGCAAGACGGTATTGTCGCCGGCACAAAATGGGACGATATTCCAGATGACTGGACTTGTCCGGATTGCGGCGTTTCAAAAGCCGACTTTGAAATGGTTGAAATTTAATTCATAAAAATAAAAGACCATGCCGTTATGGTCTTTTTTTACGTCTTTAAAAATAGATTAATGCGCTTGGAGTAGAGTATGCACCCTATTGTGATTATTGGTTCAGGTATGGCGGGCTATGCAGCTGCACGTGAATTCCGCAAGCTGAACGCCGAACAAGAACTTATCATGATTTGTGGCGATGACGCAGCGAACTACGCAAAACCCACTTTATCCAATGCCTATACAGGCAAAAAAGCGCCAGAGCAAATTGCATTAGGCGATGCGGCAAAAATGGCTGCGCAGTTAAATATGCAAATCATCAACCACACTTGGGTGAAATCGGTTGATGCCGCCGCGCATCAGCTGCATCTTGAGAACACTGAGGGTTCAGCAGCAGTTCGAGCCTATTCCAAATTAATTTTAGCGGTCGGCGCAAATCCAATCCGCCTGGCGATTGCAGGTGACGGCAGCGATGATATCCATGTCGTAAACAGCCTGAATGACTATAAAGCCTTCCGCAGCCAAATCGATCAAAGTACCGATAAGCGTGTGGTGATTTTAGGTGCAGGCCTAATTGGCTGTGAATTTGCCAATGATTTGCAAAATACAGGCCACAGCGTAACTGTCATTGACCTTGCGCCACAGCCGCTGGGCCGCTTATTGCCAGCGCATGTTGCAGACGCATTTAAAGAGAATTTAGAAGAGACGGGCATTCACTTTGTACTGGGAACTACCGTCGAAAAAATTTCCAAAGCCAGCCATGGTCACTATTTAGTCACTTTAGCCAATGGACAGAGCCTGAAAGCGGATACCGTTCTTTCTGCAATTGGCCTGCAGCCGAATATTGACTTGGCGAAAGCGGCTGGCATCCATACCAGCCGAGGCATCTTGACCAATGCCGGCCTAGAAACCAACCTGCCTGATATCTATGCCATGGGCGACTGCGCCGAAGTCAATGGCACCCTGCTGCCTTATGTCATGCCGATCATGCAGCAGGCGCGCGCGCTGGCGAAGACGCTCAACGGCGAGCAGACCGCGGTGCATTACCCGGCTATGCCCGTCGCGGTGAAAACACCTGCTGCGCCGCTGACGGTATTGCCTGCGCCTGTCGATGTCGACGTCACATGGGAAACAGAAGAAACAGAAGACGGCATGCTGGCAAAAGCGACTGACAGCGCAGGCACATTGCGCGGCTTCGTGCTGCTGGGCGCTGCCGCTGGCAAACAGCGCCTTGCGTTAACTAAGCAGGTTCCGGACTTGATTCCTGCATCCATTTAAGCGTTTAATATAAGGACGTTTTTCACATAAAACGTCCTTGAATGGGGAGAATAATAATGAACAGCGCATTACAATTTAACAATTCTCCGTACACAGCATTTATGCATGAAACCAAAGTCGATTTAGGCAATGGCATTGAGCTGCACGTAGAAGCTGGGGGAAACCCAGAACATCCGCCAATCATGCTGGTCATGGGCTTAGGCGCTCAAATGCTGTATTGGCCCGATTTCTTTTGCAAATCCCTGATCGATCAAGGCTACCGGGTTATCCGCTTTGATAACCGCGATATTGGACTGTCTTCAAAAATCAGAAATAAAGGCCCGCGCCTGAATACCCTCAAACTGATGGGCCGATTTATGCTGGGGCTGGAAAATCAAGGCGCGCCATATAATTTGCATGATATGGCGGAAGATGTTTCGCTGCTGATTGACCGCATGGGTTTAGACAAAGTGAATATCATTGGCGCCTCAATGGGCGGAATGATTGCGCAAATACTCTCGGCAAAATATCCTGAAAAAATCAATAAGCTGGGCTTAATGTTCACCAGCAACAATCAGCCGCTCTTGCCGCCGCCGTTTCCAAAGCAATTATTCAGCCTGATTGGCAAGCCTGAATCACATGACGAAGAAGGAATCGTCAATCATAGCCTGAAGGTTTTCAATATTATTGGATCGCCTGGCTATATCAATCAGCTGGAAGCCATCCAAACCGCCCGCAAGCTATATCAGCGAAGTTATTATCCAGCGGGTGTACTTCAGCAGTTTTTAGCAATATTATGTACAGGTTCACTGCTGAATCTGGACAAACAAATACAGAAAGAAACCTTGGTTGTTCACGGGTCATGCGATCGCCTGCTCCCGCCCAGCCATGGCAAAGCTGTTGCGAAAGCAATTTCCGGCGCTAAATTTGAATTAATTGATGGAATGGGGCATGATATCCCTCCGCATTTTATTCCATATATTAGCGGTTTATTTGCTGATCACTTTAATTCATAAACATTAGGTCACTATGGCTGCATTACCATCTCTAAGACAGCTGTCATATCTCGTAACGCTGTCAGAAACGCTGCATTTTACTGAAGCTGCGCGCCGTTCATTTGTCACCCAGTCCACATTGTCTGGCGGCATTATGGAGCTTGAGCGTTTGTTAGGCGGCGTACTTGTTGAACGCGACCGCCAAAATGTCCGTTTAACACCGCTTGGTGAGCAGGTTGTTGCCCGAGCACGTGTTCTCTTGGCCGATGCGCAGGACTTAATGCGCCTGAGCCGTGAAATGAGTGAGCCGCTCACAGGCGATTTGCACCTCGGCATTATTCCCACCATTGCGCCATTTATTCTTTCACAGCTGCTGGATGAAGTGCACAAGCAGCTGCCGAAAATTCAGCTGCATCTGCATGAAGCGCAGAGTGAAAAAATTGTTGAAAAATTGGAGCACGGCAACTTAGATATGGTTGTTTTGGCATTGCCATTTGATACACGCAGCCTGAAAGTTGCTGAAATTGCAAAAGAAAGCTTATATTTAGTTTATAACCGGGCGGACCAGAACGCTGCCAATGCCGTTTCTCTAGATGATTTAGATTTATCACGCTTGATGCTGCTGGAAGAAGGCCACTGCCTGCGTGACCACGCATTAAGCGCCTGCCCGGTTGGCGAGCGTAAAAATGACCACCGCTTAAAAGCCAGCTCACTGCCGACCTTAGTTGAAATGGTTTCTGCAGACCTAGGCTTTACCCTGCTGCCGGAAATTGCTCTGCATGCCAATATGCTTAAAGCCGATGCAAACATAGCTGTTAAACCCATCGAAGCAGGCCCTAGCCGGACGTTGGCATTGATTACCCGCAAGAGCACGCCGCTGCAAAGCGAGTTCGACGTGTTACTGCAAATCATGCAAAAAATCATGCACAATCTGCATTAATGCAACTGTAATTCTTATATTAAAAGGAGCCTGCATGGCTCCTTTTTTTCAATTAAAAAAAAGAAAAAGGGCAAGCCAATTCGGTTGCCCTTTTAAGGAAATAATACAAATGATTTCAAACTCGAAGATCAAATCATTTGTATCCTTGATAAATCTTCTTCCTAGCCAGATAAGTCAGAAGATGCGGCTATACTAGAGCGCCATCAGCTTTTGTCCTATCCCTATTTTTGGGTATTTTTTAACAATTCTTTGATTAAAAGCAAATATAATTCCTGTTAAATCATCGATTTTAATTTATTTTGTGATATACATCACACTTAAGAATAACTATGTAAAAATGAATGCGCCGCTCCTCCCCCTCATTTCCTATACAGCCCGCCTTGCATCAGCGCATATAAAAAGAGAATGGTGAGCAATAGTTTTTATACTCTGCATGCATATTGCCCTTGGCATGGTGATCCAATACATTCCTCTTCAGCAAAGTTTACACATTGCATCATCAATGCCGAAAATAAATAAAAACATTCAATTATTAAAATAAATATTATTCAACAAATACTTAAATATAATAAATTAATTTAAATCCCTATTTCTAGGGATAGATATTTAAATCAATTTAATGCAAAGTTTCAAAAACTAAGCATAACCATATTCATAATTTTCTGATGTTAGAGTGACCCAATTCATGCATAACGAATTAATTCTGCCCGTGCCCGTACTGATTATTCATCAGGGCAGAATCACGCCGGCCTTGCAGCCGCACAGCATCGTTTTGCACATCATTTTGAAAGACTTAGGTTACCCTGAAGAACTGGTGTTATCTGCAAACTCCGAAGAACAAGCAAATCAAGTCACCGCTGAACATCTACCCAATTTAATTTTTTTAAATATTCAAGATCACAGCAATTTGCGCGCCATTCAAAACATCAAACAGCTTTATCCGTTCAGCTATCTCATTACAATTCATGAAAGCATATTCAAGTCAGCTGAAATTCTTGAAGCCATTCAACTTGGCGCGGATGCCTATTTGCTGAGTAATGCGCCGGCAGAACAGCAATTTCAGCATCTTAAGTGCATCTTAAGCGGCGGCGCCATTTTGCATCCGCAGCTGGCTCAACTGCTGCAAAAGCAGTTCAGCTCAGCCAGCAATCTGCCAGCGCATCATGTATTCAGCCCTGCAGAAACGGCAATTTTAGGACACATCAGCCACTCAGAATCGCCAGAAGAAACAGCGTCCTCTTTAAAAGCCTCTGAATATCAAATATACAGCTTTATTAAGAATATATTCCGGAAAATCGCCCTGCAGCATAAACAAAAAAAGGGCTAAGCCCCTTTTTTGTTTATGCAATTACTTGATTAAATCCAGTAAAATACGTTGCGCATTATGCGGCTCTTCATCATCAGCCGCCTGCACCCGCACCCATATTCCATCCGCCTGAAGCTGCCATGCCTGCTGATTATCTTTTAAGTAATTTACTAAACCTTGCTGATAAATTCGCTTCTTCAGCGCTGCATCTTCAATAGGAAAACAGGCTTCTACACGGTTAAACAAATTTCGGTCCATCCAGTCAGCGCTAGAGCAATAAATACGGGCATCGCCATTATTGCTGAAATAATAGACACGGGTATGTTCCAGAAAACGGCCGACAATCGAACGGACACGGATATTTTCTGACAGGCCAGGCAAACCTGGGCGCAGGCAGCAAATGGAACGGATAATCAAGTCGATTTGAACGCCTGCCTGCGACGCTTCATAAAGCTTGTTGATCAGCTGAACTTCCGTCAGGGCATTCACCTTCACAATAATTTGTGCAGGCTTTCCTGCTTTGGCATTGGCAATTTCATCGTCAATAAAGTTGATCAGCTGCGCATGCAGAGTAAATGGCGCATGCAGCAGCTTTTTCAGTTTCGCCATTTTGCCCATGCCGGTCAGCTCTTGGAAAATGCGGTGCACATCTTCACACAGCTCTTTATCTGTAGTCAGCAAGCCATAGTCTGTATAAATGCGGGCATTGCCGGCATGGTAATTGCCTGTGCCTAAATGCACATAGCGCACCAGCTTATTATTTTCACGGCGCACCACTAAAATCATTTTGGCATGCGTCTTGTAGCCCACAATGCCATAGACCACCACGGCGCCAGCTTCCTGCAATACATTGGCAACCTCAATATTCGATTCTTCATCAAAACGGGCGCGCAATTCAATTACAGCGGTTACTTCTTTGCCGTTGCGCGCAGCTTCCGCCAGCACCTGTACGATTTCAGAGTCTGGGCCGCTGCGGTACAAGGTTTGCTTAATCGCTAAAACTTGCGGATCCCGCGCAGCTTCACGCAGCAAATTAATCACGGGCGCGAAAGATTCAAAGGGATGATGCAGCAGGATATCCTGCTTCTGCATTGCGCTGAAAATATTCTCAGCTTTTTTCAGCACTTTGGGAATGACCGGCGTATGCGAGTCATAACGCAAATGCGGGCGCTTAAAGTTGGACAATAAGCGCGCCAAGTTCACAGGGCCATCGACTTTATAAAGCTGCTCTTGTTCAAGATCAAACTCATCCAGCAGATAATCATAAATATGCTTAGGGCAGTTATGCGTAACTTCCAAGCGTACTGCACGGCCAAAACGGCGTGAATTCAATTCGCCTTTTAATGCTTTCGCCAAGTCCTCGACATCTTCATTCAAGGCTAAATCGGCATTGCGTGTCACACGGAACTGATAACAGCCTGTTGCCGTCATGCCTGGGAACAAATCGGACACATGCTCATGAATAATCGCCGACAGCATCACGTGATGCTCTTTGCCGCCTGTCAGCTCATCCGGCAAGCGCACAACACGCGGCAAAGAGCGCGGCGCAGGCACAACAGCCAAGTCAATTTGCCGGCCAAAAGCATCTTTGCCTTCTAAGGTGATGATAAAATTCAGGCTCTTATTCACCAAGCGCGGAAAAGGATGCGCAGGATCGAGGCTGATCGGTGTCAGTACGGGCGCAACCTGTTCCTGAAAATACTTTTTCACCCATGCCGATTGAGCTGGCGTGAGTTCGCCGCGGCGCAGGAAACAAATATCTTCTTCACGCAATTTAGGCAGAATTTCTTCATTCAAAATCCGGTACTGGCGCTCAATCGCCGCATGCGCCGTTGCTGAAATTTGATCTAAAACCTGCTTTGGCGTCAAACCATCCGGCGTATGGCTTTCATTGCCTAAATCCAGCTGCTCCATCATGCCTGCAACACGGATTTCAAAAAATTCATCTAAATTCCGCGAAAAAATCAGCAGGAAATTCATGCGCTCAAGCAGCGGATGCAAAGGGTCAACCGCCTGTTCCAAAACACGCAGATGGAAATCTAAAATCGAAAGCTCACGATTGATGTAGCGATCATTATAAGTATATTCAGTAGATGCCAAAGATGTGTCAGCTGCCGTATTCATGTCTAACCTATGATTTTTGAAAGTGCGGTGCATAACGCTAAGTATGCTTCAAATTTATGACAATTTCATAAAAAAAGCCTAGAAATCCAGGCTTTTTATTAAAACTTTTTACTTCGGCCGCTGCATTATGGAATATGGCTGTAGCGCATGTATTTTTGAATCATGCGCTTACGGTATTTAAGCTTAGGATCGTTGCGGTGGTCTTGATAATATTTTGGATTCGGCAAAATGGCGGCCAAGAATGCAGCCTGCTCACGGCTTAAACTGCGCGAGCTTTTGCCAAAATAGTGCTGTGACGCAGCTTCCACGCCATAAATATTTTCGCCAAACTCCACCGAATTTAAATACACTTCCAAAATACGCTCTTTAGACCACATGCGCTCCATCATCCATGTCGCGACAGCTTCCTGGCCTTTACGTACAAATGACCGCTTATTATAGAGAAAAAGATTTTTTGCCAACTGCTGTGAAATGGTTGAGCCGCCAGCAACCACCCGCCCTTTGTCCTTATTGCGTTCAAGCGCAAACTGCATGCCGGCCCAGTCAAAACCATTGTGCTGCAGAAACTTGCCGTCTTCTGCCGCGACAACTGCATGTTTCACATAATCGCTGATTTGATCGTAGTCACGCCATTGGTGCTTAATCGGTTCTGACGGGTCTGACCAATAGTCCAGGCGCATCATCATTGTGGTTTCAACGGAATGGGTACGCCACCACGCTAAACTGGCAAAAATCCATAACTGAACCAAAAGCACTAAACTAACGAGAATGAGTAAAGTGCGGGCAAGAAAGGCTTTCATGTCAGTCTGATGCTCCAGAAAATTGCTTTTTTCATGTTAAGCTTGTTATTAAACGAATAATCATCCAAAAGAATAGCATGCCAGAACTTTCTCCTCCTCAAGTAAACCGTAAACTGGAAATTCACCTGTGGTGGTTCACTGCACTGATGATCGCTGTCAATGTCGGCCTATTTGCGTGGCAAGTGCTGCATGGCATGGATATCAGCAGCCCAAGCACTGCTGATGCTATCCGCTGGGGTGCTGATTATGCGCCTTTAAGTTTTTTAGCGGAACCCATCCGCCTCATCAGCAGCATGTTTTTTCACTTTGGCCTGATTCACCTGATGCTGAATATGTGGGCGCTGTATATTTTCGGCAGCATTGCTGAACAGATGCTGGGGCGCGTGTATTTTATCGGGCTGTACTTTTTAGCCGGCATCAGCGGCTCTCTGCTGAGCGGCTACGTCTCTATTCAAGACAGCTATGAACTGATCCGCCTAGGCGTAGCCAACCGCGAATTACTGCCAAGTGTCGGCGCCGGCGCTTCTGGCGCAGTGATGGGGATTGGCGCCGCACTCACGGTACTGTCCCTGTTTCCGGTCTTGCCGCAGCAGCATTTCCTGCTGGATAAAAAGACCTTAGTCAGCGTCATGGCCATCAACTTAGCCATGGGCTTTATGATCAGCGGCATCAACAATGCCGCCCATATCGGCGGCATGCTGATGGGGGCATTTCTGGCAGGCGCATGGTATTTGGGTCAGAAAATTCAGCGCAGCGCTGCGGTAAATTGCTGCAGCCTCTTGATCGGCGCAGCGCTGTGCTGGATCACGTATCAGTATTGCCTGTCTCTGGTGGTCTATATTAAACCGCTTTGGCAAGAGCTGGTGCTGATGATGAACAGCGCTATCCGCTAGGCCAAGCGCCGGTACTGCAAAACAGCTGAGATGAATTACTGATTCATCTCGCGCAGGCTCTGCAAAGGCGGAATCTCCGTCAGGTAACTCAGGCGGTAGCGCCCAATCAGCGCGCAAAGCAGCGTCATCAGCACAGGTAAAATCAGCCAGATTTCCCAATGCGGCTGTATTGCCAGTTCCATATGGTAACTGGCAATAGCGCTGATTACTTCTGCAAACAGGCAGGAAACAACTCCTGCAATCAAACCCATAAAGCCAATTTCCAGACTCAGCATGCGTTTCAGCCTGTGCTTGGAACTGCCGAATGAACGCAGCAGCGCCACTTCGCGCTTGCGTTCATCCATCAGTAAATTCAGGCAGGCAACCAGTACTAAAATACCGGACAGCGCAACCAAAATGGCTAATATCGTAATAATCTGCACCAGCAGGCTGACCACACGCTTCACCTCATCCAAAATTAAGGTCACATCAATAAATACGGTGCTGGAAAACTGCTGAATCAGCTGAATCAGCTGCGGTTTTTCGGCTTCAGGCACATAGAAGCTGCCCAGATAACTGCCAGCATTTTCATCCATGCTCTTCGGAGAAAAAATAAAGAAGAAATTGGGACTGAAGCTTTCCCATTCCACACTGCGCAAATTCACGACTTTGGCCTGCAGCAGGCCCTCAGGCAAACTGAAGGTCAGGCGGTCACCAATTTTAATGCCCAGTTCTTCCGCGGTTTTGGCTTCAACTGAAACTTCATTGGCATGGCCGAATTTGGCGGCGCCGCTGACCGTTTTATTGTCGGCAGGAAATTCAGAAGCTTGCGTTAAATTCAATTCACGGCGCAGGGAGTTATTGTTTTTCACCAGCTCATCGGCAAAAGGCTGATCATTTTTGGCAACCAAACGTCCACGGATGTTCGGATACAGCGGCGTGCCTTTCCAGCCATGCGCTTGCAGCTGCTGCTGAAAGGCCGGCATGTCCATGGGCGGCAAGCCGTAGACAAACTGGTTGGGCGTGCCTGCGGGCAATTGCTGCTGCCAGCGCTCCAGCAAGTCCGTGCGCAATACAGCCAATACCGTAATTAAGCTCAAACCCAGCGCCAGAGCTGTAATTTGAAATGCTGTTTGATACGGTGTGCGTACATAGGCAGAAATGCCGATCTTTAAGTTTCGGATGAATTTCAGCACAGCCCAAATGAAAGCATACAGGACTGTGCATAAAACCATAATGGCGCCAATCACCCATGCCGTTAGTATCAGATTCTCAGTCAGCACAGCGCTGAACAGCACCAAACTGGCAGTGCCTGCCAGCAGCATCCACAGCATCGACTGCACCGACTTTTCCTGCTGGCGGATTACCCGTATCGGCGGTGTGTGCAGCAATTGCCACAGGCTAGGCATGACAAAGCCCAGCAGCACCGCAGCGCTGGTCAGCATCGCAATCGGCAAAGGCCCCAGCAGCAGATCCAGCGCGGAGAATGCAATATTCAATTGCGGAATCAACTGCAGCATCAGCTGCAGCAAGCCGTAGCCCAGGGCAATGCCGGCAGCGCTGCCCAAAATGACCGCCAGCCCAAACACCACTGCCAGCAATGACAAATAGGCCCAAAGAATCTGCTGTTTGGATGCGCCCATGCAGCGCATAAGCGCAATGCAGTCTTGATTCTGCTGTACATAGCGCTGACTGGTTAAAGCAATGGCAATCCCGCACAGCAAAATGGTTAAGATATTCGCCAGCTGCAAAAAAGTATCCAAATTGGCAATCGGCTTCATCAAACGAGTATTGCCTTCACTGGCATTTCTCAGGTGCAGGCTGCTGTGTTCATCTGCAGATTGATTTTCAGCATTTGCAGCGTTCTGCTGATCGCCTTCCCCTTCTTTTTTGACGGGGCGGATCTGCTTGAACCGCTGTTCAAATTGCTGCGTCTGCTTTGCATCGCCTGCCAGAAGCAGGCGGTATTCAATCCGGCTGCCCGTCTGCACGGCATTGGTTTTTGCCACATCTTGCCGTGAAATAATTACAGTCGGTGAAAACCCGCTGAAGCCCAGCTCCTGATTGGAATCATGAGCAATTTTGGCGGCCACCTTAAATGTGCCGTCTGCAATCTGCACCGCATCGCCTATTTTGAGATGAAGCAAATCCATTGCCCGCTGGCTCAGCCAGATTTCCCCCGGCTGAATGGCTTTCGCCGCAGGCCTGACACGCAGCTCGCCCCTTAAAGGAAAACCGGGATCAATGGCTTTTACATTGACCATGACAAACTGATCTGCTGTATGCGCCATGGTGCCAAACATGGTGACTTCGGACTGCCGCAGCTGCTGCCGGGATGCTAAGTCTTTCCAAGACTGGTCGATCGGCTCATTGTCTGAAAGCACTAAATCTCCAGCTAGCATTTCTGCCGCCTGCAGCGCCACTGCCTGCTGCACCTGCTCATTGCTGAACTTCAAGGCTGTCGTGGCGCTGATTGCTAAAGTCAGCGCGATCAGCAGCAGATAGCCTCCTGTGCTTCTAAAACTTTGCGTCAATAAAGGACGAAATAAAGCATTCATTTCATCCTCCCTGCCTGTGCTCAATCAGCTGTCCATCCGCCAATTCATAATGCCGCTGACACTGGGCTGCCAGTTGCGGATCGTGCGTCACTAAAATTAAAGTCGTCCCCAATTCACGGTTCAGCTGGAACAGGAGCCGTTCAATTTCTGTAGCGGTCGCACCATCAAGATTGCCTGTGGGTTCATCGGCAAAAATAATTGCCGGTTCGCTGACCAGCGCGCGGGCAATAGCGACCCGCTGCTGTTCGCCGCCAGACAATACTTTCGGGGTTTGCATGGCTTGGCGCGCCAGCCCTACTTTAGTGAGCAATGCATGCGCCTTTTTCTCAGCGGCCGCATAGTGAAAGTGTGGATGCAGACGCAGCGGCAGCATGACATTTTCCAGCGCCGTCAAATGCGGCAGCAATTGAAAAGACTGAAAAACGAAGCCAATATGCTTCAAGCGCACGACGGCGCGCTGTTCTTCATTTAACTGCTCGATGGATTCTCCGCAGACCTTAAGATGTCCTGCACTGGCCTGATCCAGCGTGGCCAAAATGCCCAGCAGCGTTGACTTGCCTGAACCCGAACGGCCGGTAATCGCCACCTGTTCCCCGGCAAAAATTTCTAAATTGATCTGCTCAAAAATGCACAGTTCTTGAGAACCCAGCTGTATCTTTTGTGTCAATTGCTGTGCAGAAATTATCGCTTGTGGCAAGATGGATGGGTCAGTCGGAATTTGGCTCATATCTTTCCTATCTTCAGGGTTATATGCAGGATCTTATGCAGAGTCTTATGCAAAATCGCTATCTTAAAAATCAGGTGCTGCCGTATTTGGCTATCCTCGGCTTCAGCCTATTTCCCATGCTGGCCTGTGCCAAAACCATTCTAATTGTCGGCGACAGCTTAAGCGCCGGGTATGGCATGCAGCCGCAGCAAGGCTGGGTGTACCTGCTGCAAAAACGCTTAGACCAACAGTATCCGAAAGCGCATAAAGTGGTCAATGCAAGTGTGAGCGGAGAAACCACCAGCGGCGCTTTGGCGCGCCTGCCCAAACTGCTGCAAATGCATGCGCCGCACGTGGTGGTGATTGAGCTGGGCGGCAATGACGGCCTGCGCGGGCAGCCGCCGCAGATGATTCAGAAAAACTTGGCGCAGCTGATTCAAAAAAGCCAGCAGGCCAAAGCTGAAGTGATTTTATTGGGCATGAAAATTCCGCCTAATTACGGAACAGCCTACAGCAAAGCTTTTGAAAACAGCTACAAAACCGTCAGCCAGCAATACAAAGTGAAGCTGCTGCCCTTCTTTTTAGCAGGTGTCGCAGGCAAAAAGGACTTGATTCAAAATGATCAGATTCACCCCAATGCCAAAGCGCAGCCAATGCTGCTGAAGCATGCCTATCCCTATATCGTCGGC
The DNA here is from genome assembly GCF_000368865.1 of Acinetobacter bouvetii DSM 14964 = CIP 107468. GTDB lineage: Bacteria > Pseudomonadota > Gammaproteobacteria > Pseudomonadales > Moraxellaceae > Acinetobacter > Acinetobacter bouvetii. Next base: position 240,514 of record NZ_KB849726.1, on the reverse strand, counting down.
GCGCTCTAAAAACACACAAAAAAAGCGCTGTTGATCAGCGCCTTTGATGCATTGCATAATTTTGACTTTGACTTAGAAATCGTAGAAAGTTACTTCGCCGGTTTCCAATGAATACTCAGCGCCAACCACTTTCAGTTTGCCTTGGGCAATTAAGTTTTCCAGCACGGCAGAACCGTGACGCAGCTGATTGACGGATGCAAATACATTCGAACGCACCGCATGCATCGATAATTTACCTAAATCATCTTTCAATTCAGTTTGCAGCAGAATTTCAACCGATGGGCGCACACGGTTCACAATAGACATCAGGTTTGCTGATGGCGGTGCTTTAGGGTTCATCAATGCTTCAATCGTTGAGTGAATTGCGCCGCAATGCGTATGGCCTAAAACAATCACCACAGGACAGCTGAAACTTTCCGCTGCAAATTCCACACTGCCGACTTGCGAGGGCGCAACAATATTGCCAGCCACGCGAATCACAAATAAATCGCCCAAACCTTGGTCAAATACCATTTCGGCAGGAACACGCGAGTCTGAACAGCCCAATACAATGGCAAACGGTTCTTGGCTTTCCGCCATTTCTGCGCGCTGCTGATGCGTCAAAAGCTTAAGATGCTGCGTTTGACCATTTACAAAACGTTCATTCCCTTTTTTTAAACGATCTAAAGCTTCTTCTGCTGTTAGCATGGTCTTCCACCCTGATTTTAAGTTGGATTATTTTAATCCCCTGTCTGGTGAATGTCACTTGCAAAAACAGCTGAGAATCGGCTTTTCTTCATGCATGTTTTCACAGGATCAATTTTGCAGCCGCGCTATGCTTTTTCTGCATTCAGCTGCCCGTCGCAGAATATTTTTGGAATAAATAGGAAGAAAATGCCAATCCGAAATATTTTGATCTAATTTTTTTCGGTCATTTTCAAGACACAGTTCACATTTTATTCAAGCTCAATTAACTCCGTCAAAAAGCTGCGCGTGACAATCACAACATTTAAACTACAATCATCTTCATAAATAATTCAATTAAGCGAATGTGCTCATTCAGTTAATTTTTAAATAAATGAAAGAACAAATTCCTGCTGTTTTTTAGGGGTAACATCAGTCAATGAAGGGACTACATTCGACTTTCGGCCGGGTATTGAAATGTGCAAGCCTTTGCGGCCTGTTCATATTTTCTCAGCCCAGCTTTGCCGCCGGCAATCACCCAGCGGCAGCCGCTCAGCCCGCAATTTTGCAAAACTATTTAGTGCAGGAACGCAAAGCCGCCGGCCTCAGCTCTAAAACAGTGCAAATCGGCAATATTACATGGAGCTACAATGAAGGCGGCTCCCGCGCCAATCCGTCCATTTTGCTGATTCATGGGCTGGCTGGAAACCGAGACAACTGGAGTCGCGTCGCGCACTATCTGACGCCCTATTATCATGTGATCATTCCCGATTTGCCCACCAATGGCGACACGAAAGTTCCTGAAAATTTTGACATCTCCATTCCAAACGTCACTGAGCAGCTGCGCCAGTTTGTTGAAAAAATTGATATAGAAGATCGGCTGAATGTTGCCGGCCATTCACTGGGCGGTTCGATTGCGACGGTTTATGCTGCGCAGTATCCATTTGATACGCAAAGCTTATTTCTGCTGAACAGCGCCGGCATTTATAAGCATGCGCTGACGCCTTATACGCAGAATCCATCCTCCTTAAAGCAGCTGATTGTATCCAAGCCGGGCGATTTTGACGGCGTGATGCATCAGCTGATGCAAAACCCGCCTGCTGTGCCTTTTAAGCTCAAGCAAGCGCAAGAACAGCAACTGATTGCCCAAGCGGAGCAGACTCAGAAAATGATTGATCAGGTGGTCACTTTAAACCGGATTTATACCCCTGACAGCTTTGCCCGCTTAACCAAGTCAGTTGAAGCGCCAACGCTGATTCTATGGGGCAGGCAGGATAAAATTATTAATGTTGAAGCGGCAAATGAATTAAAAACATTATTGAAACGCGCTGAAGCACCTGTCATCCTTAACAATGTGGGCCATGTACCCATTATTGAAGCGGAGCAGGCCGTTGCAGACCATTACTTGCCATTCCTTGCAAAAAGCCAGAAGTTTAAAAATCCACTGATGGATAAACTTATTCCTTTAAACTAATTCACCCGGTTTTAAATAGACTGGGGATTCAGGGACAGCATGCAGAAGCATCCAATGATTGAGCGCTTGATCGAAGCTCATCTTAATTTTTTAGACCAGACCTTTGCTGAATCTGGCACTGTCCAATCTGAGTTTTTAAATTTTTATCACTGGTTCAGAAAGCAGCCCTTGCAGCAGCTGTGGTCTTTTGAACAAATCCACAGCCTGATTGAAAAGCAAATTTTAGACACGCCTGCCAGCGGTTTTCTGATAGAACAAATTGCAGAACACATTAAATTCGCGCTGATTCACCCGATCAATGAAACCACGCAGATTGCGGATGTTATTCCGGTACTGACCATTGATAAAATTGCGCAATATGTGGCCAGCAAAAGCGGCCACCGCCAGCGCCTGATTAAGACCGTGGTCAACAGCCCAGCTTTTTCCGCCATGATCAGCCAGCTGATTCAGCACTCCATTCAGGACTATTTGGACAATTCGGTTATCGCAAAAAACGTCCCGGGCGTGTCGCGTTTTATGAAAATGGGCAAGTCTGTTTTAGAAAATGTCACCGATACCAATTTAGATGATGCTGTCGGCAAATACCTGCAGAAGAATATTCTTAAACTCAGCCAAATGAGTGAAACTGTCCTCAATCAGCACTTTGACGATCATAAGCTGTACCATTTTCAGGCCAATTTGTGGCATAAAATTAAAGCCATGCCGGTGTCTGTGCTGAAAAACTATATTGAAGTGCCAGATTTACCGCAAACGGTTGGCATGGGTGCAGAGATTTTGGACTTTATCCGTCAAAGCGGATATCTAAAGCAGCAAGTGCATGACGGCGTCTATGCATGGTATATCCGAAATGCAGAGCGTCCTTTTGATTTATTGCTGCGGGATTTAAACATTGATGAGGCGCTGATGGAGACAGAGCTGCAAGGCTTACTCAACCCTGTCATTCAGCAGATGATCCGTTCAGAATATTTGCGTGAGCGCGCCCGCGTCTATTTAGCTCAGTTTTATTATTCTGAAGAAGCGCAAGCGATTTTAAAGCCTTAAATTCAATGTTAAAAAAGCCGCTTAACGCGGCTTTTTTTTATGTGCGGATTAGAATTTGATGTTCATGCCTACAGTATATCTTCGGCCATCAAGCACAATATCGTATTCGCTATTGGTGATTTCTTTATTGGCAATATTATAAACACCCGCCGTCAGACTGAGTTTTTCACTGGCTTTAAAAACAGCGCCTGCATCAAAAGTGCCATAGGCCGGCGTGCCGCTGCCCATCGAAGTACGGCTTAAATAATCGCTGGTTTTACCGCGATAATTATAGTCCATCCACGTATTCCATGTATCTGAAACATCATAATCCAGCCCCATGTTCAGCATATGCTTTGGCATTTTATTTAAAGCTTGCCCCTTAAACTCACCGCTTTTCTGCTCAGATTTTGTATAGGTATAGCTGGTGCTCGCGCGTAAGTTATAAAGCAAGTCATAGTCTAATGCGAATTCAACACCTTTCATTTCGGCATCAGAAACGTTCATCATTTGGCTGACAAATCGGTATGGGTTGCCATTTGCTGAACATTTCCAGTCCTGAACAGGAGAACTATTGGTTGTCCCAGGGGTTTCACACAAGCGGTTTTCTACAATTTTGTCTTTAAAATCTGATTTAAAGACCATCAGACTGCTGGTTAAGCCCAGTTCAGGATCTGAAAAATTAAAGCCTAACTCATAGCTGGTGCTTTTTTCTGGAGACAAATCAGGATTGCCGATAATCACCCCGCTGCCTTTGCCTGTGCGGCTGCCAAAACCTTCAGAAATTTGGCTAATGGCCGGCTGCTTATAGCCTGTACTCACACCGCCTTTTAAAGTTAAAACGTCGGTTAAGTGATACACACCGTAAATTCGCGGAGTAACTTCTCCGCCAAAGTACTCATCTTTATTGAATCGGGCGCCCAGCGTTAAAGCAAAATCATCCGTGATGTTCCATTCATTTTCTGCATATAAAGCAAATAGCCAGCGGTCCAGTGTGGTCAGGCCCGTTACGCTGGCCAAACCATTCGTCGTATCGGTAATTTTTTCTGTTTGATATTGACCGCCCAACGTTAAAGTATGATCGCCCAAGAAGAATGTCCCTTGCGTATTGAATACTTTCAACTCTTCCTGCTTTTGATCACTGACCGCGCCGCTATACACTTTCTTGGTTGTTTCATCCTGATAGTATGAATCAACCGTAAAATGATCGTAATTTGCTTTATGCGTTAAGGTATACAGCTCTTTTTCATTTTCATTGGTTGACGCTTGGCTTGCAATACCCACGCTTTTGCCTAAGGTTGTTGTGTACTGCTGGTTTGTAAAGTCATAACGCAAACCAATATCATGGTGCTCATTCACATTCCACACCAATTCCGTGCCTAACTTTCTGATTTTCTTTTCAGATTCGCTTGAACCCGATTTTTGCCCCTCCCCGCCAACATAGTCACTTTCGTCATTGCCCTGAAAATTACCGTCTAAGCTTAAAGATAATTTGTCTTTAATCAGCGGGCCTGCAGCATAAAAACCAACACCATAACTGTCATTGGCATAGTCATTATTCGATTTTGTATATTCAGGAGAAATGCTGCCATGCCAATTGCTGGATGAGGCTTTCTTCGTAATGATGTTAATCACACCGCCCATGGCATCCGAACCATACAGGGATGACATTGGGCCACGGACCACTTCTATGCGCTCAATCATGTCAATTGGCGGTAAATAGGCACCAATTTTACCGCCGTCTGTGCCATTGCCATTCACTGTTCTGCCCGCACTGACAGGACGCCCATTGACCAGATACTTGGTATAACTTGCCCCCATGCCGCGAATCGTGATTTCTTTATTATTCCCGCCGCCTTGCACTGATACGCCCGGCATGTTTTTCACTGCATCAATTACATCGGTATATGATTTTTTTTGTAATTCTTCACCAGTAATAACCGAAATTGAAGCAGGCGCATCTGCAATATTCTGTTCAAAGCCGCCCGCAGTTGTCACTACAATGGTTTCTAATTTTGTCACATCGTCCTGCACCATTTGCTCTTCTGCATGAACGGCTGCACTCATTGCTGACATCACGGCAAAAGCCAAAGCGGATTGTAAAAACGGCTTATTCATATACGTATACCCACAAAAAATAATGGAGAAATAAAGTAAATTTGCGGGCAATATTAACAAAATAGAAACATAATGCAATTAATATTGATAATTATTATCATTTCTAATATTAATTTTGTGTAAAAAAATAGCCTCAAACTTGAGGCTATTTTTATTTATTCAAATGGCTTATTTAAAATAAGCGCCTTCCGTATTGCTGTGATCCGTTTGATCCACAACACGCGCAAGTTCAGGTACATGCTGCTTCAGCGTAGTCTCTACACCTTGCTTTAAAGTCAGGTCAATGGATGAACAGCCTTGGCAGCCGCCGCCGAATTTAAGCACAGCGGTTAATCCGTGCTCGGCATCTTCAACCACTTCAACCAATGCGCAGTTGCCGCCATGCCCTGCAAGGCCCGGGTTAATTTCAGACTGAAGCACATAAGTAATGCGCTCTTCTACTGATGCATCAGGGCCGACACGCGGCACTTTAGAGTTTGGCGCACGGAAAGTTAATTGCCCGCCAAAACGGTCTTTGTTGTAATCAATCACGGCATCCAGTAAATAAGGAATGGATGGCGCATCGACAAAGGCAGGGAAATCAGGATAATCCTGTTTATAATCTGTCGGCACAACTTCTTCAGGCGCACTGTAAGCCATGCAACATTCAGCACGAGGCGTACCCGGATTTTCCACAAATACACGCACACCAATACCCGGCGTGTTTTGTTTATCCAAAAGATCCTTCAAATACTCTTGAGCAGTTGGCGTGATCAATAGGTTTGGAATTTCTTCAGCAACTGCTGTGCTGTTGTTCTCAGTCGACATGACAATATTTCCTCAAGCTGAAGCGGCTATTTTAGCTTAAGATGCGGTTTATTACGAAAAAATCAACCAAAATTGTCGGAATTATATTGAAAGCTAACGCTTATCGGGCATTTAGTGGCATTATGATCAGCAAATATTGATCAATAGACCGCCAATTTATGCTGGATTTACATTTAAACCATACCGTCACTATAATTATTATTACGGTCATTGTTTCTTTTATGGCATTCCAAAATCAGAACCTCATGAACCGGCTGATTTTTTGGCCGCCAGCCATGCAACGCGGGCAATACGACCGCTTTATCACGCACGGCTTTGTGCATGCGGACGGCGCGCATCTGCTGTTCAATATGATTACGCTGTTCTTTTTCGGCAGCATTATCGAATCCTTTTACCGCCAGTATTTTTTTGATTTAGGCTTTGTGCTGTTTTATCTGGGCGGGCTGATCGCCGCGATTATTCCAAGCTATCTGCAGCATAAAAATGATGCGCGCTGGGCAAGCTTGGGCGCGTCTGGCGCAGTTTCTGCAGTATTATTTGCCTATATTCTCTTTGAACCGTGGAAACTGATTTTCGTATTTTTCATCCCTGTACCCGCAATTATTTTTGCAGTGCTGTATGTGGCTTACAGCGTTTGGTCCGGCAAGCGCGGCAATTCCAATATCAACCACAGCGCGCATTTATGGGGCGCGGCTTATGGCGTGATTATGACCATTATTATTGAGCCTCGCCTGCTGACGCATTTCCTGAATAAATTAATGCAGATCCCTTTTTAGACAGCATTCAAATACTCAATATCAGCCATAAAAAAGGAATTCCGCGGTATGCGGAATTCTTTTTTATTTTGAAAATCACGGTTCTGATCAGTTTCAATACATCTGATTATCCATCAATATTTTCAACAAGCTGGCCATTCGCAAAATGCCAGTTCCGCTGATAGGCGGACACAAACTTAGCGATGAAAATGGGCGCACGGTCTATGGCGGAGCGTTCTTTAAAATGGCCTTGAGCTTTTGCCCAGTCATAGCAGCTTTCATTCAATGGATACTCAATTAAAATACCGCTCAAATAATTTCTTTTTATCCAAAATTCAGCCTGACGGTAACTGGAAAACACAGCCGATGCCAAACCTGATTTTTGCCCATTAAAGACATAGACTTGATTAGATTTATTCATAAAGCCACCCTGCTCTTCTTGTTTTTCTGCTTAAATCATAAATGTGACTCAAGTCACATTTCAATTACTTTCTATTAAATATGTCAGATAATTGTAAGCAGGTGTAGTTTTAAACAAATTGCTGGCCATTCAGACATTCCGCTGCAAATTTCATCTGGATCTTCACCGAAATCTGCTTATCATAAAAAGTGACCAGAATAAAAAAGGAAATTTCATATGAAAAAAAAAGCTTTAATGTTCAGCATGATTCTGTGCAGCCTATTATCAGCCTGCGCAGTTCATACGCGGGAAGGCAGTATTATTGTCGATCCAGACCGCGGCTCTCACCCGCATGGCCATAGCGATTTCTGTCCGCCCGGCCAAGCTAAAAAAGGACACTGCTGAATACAGCTCAACTGCAAAAAAAGCCTTCAAGCTGAAGGCTTTTAAAGTATTGCATACCACTAAAGTTCTGCATCTTTCACGATAAATCATCAAATTTTGGAACCTTATGCCACCTAGGAATTTAATTTGGCATAGATAATGTATACATCTGTATAGTAATGATTAGATCAGGTGAGATATTTTGCATGTCCAATTCTTTAGACGGTCTTCAATTTCCAAATCCATCTCAAAAGCAAAAACCCAGCACCTCTAAAGCAGGGCGGGAAATTATTGCCGAAGCCTTAGCCAGTGTAGATCACAGCGCTTCGCAAAAAGCTGCCGCTGAAAAAAACTGGCGCAAGCAGTATCCGCAATATTTTAAAGCGCTGGTGGAACACGGCATTCAAAACAGCCAAAAGCCGCTTGAAATTGCTGAAGCCGGTTTAAATAAAGCGCATCACACTTTTGAATTTTTCCGCAATGGCCAGAAGCATTTGCTGAAAGATGTTATGCAGCTGGAAGCCCAGCCTTTATATACCGTTAAACTCAAAGGTGAAAGTGAAGCAGCGCCCGATTGGTATGTGCCCTACCATGGTCAAAAACTGCAAGGCGAAGCGCTGCTGGCGCAGATCCAGAAATGGCAGGATAACGGCATTATTGAACCGAGCCATGCGGATGCTTTACGTGAAGCGGCGTCACATCCTGAATGGTTTGATTTATCTGACCGCACCATGGTCTTATTTGGCGCTGCGTCTGAAGCAGGCCCTTTAACCTGGCTGTCAAAGTGGAAAGCCAATATTGTTGCGCTGGATTTGCCCAATAGCCGTGTCTGGAGCAAAATTTTAGATACCGTACAGCAAGGCAATGCCACTCTGTATGCGCCTTCGGCCGAGGCCATTCCGCAAAATACCGAGACAGCCATTTTAAAAGAAAAACTCGGCGCAAATTTATTGACGCAGATCCCTGAAATTGCACAGTGGCTGGTGCAAAACGAGCATCAGCTGGATTTGGCCGCCATTGCCTATTTAGACGGTGAAAAGCATGTGCGCGTATCCATGGCGATGGATGCCATCATGCAGTATGTCAGCGCGCAGAAAGCCGACACCAGCCTGATGTATATGTGCACCCCGACTGATGTATATGCCGTGCCTGAAGAAGTGATCCATGCGTCTGCTGATAAATTCACGCAGCGTTCCAAAGCGCAGCAGCTGATCAGCACGGGCATTTCCGCCCTCTCGCGCCAGCACTTTTTCAAGCAGAACCTGCACAGTGTGATTCAGTCTGAAAATGGGCAAAAATATGGCATTGCTGACTGTCTTGTGGTTGAGCAGGGGCCAAACTATGCCTTGGCAAAACGCATTCAGCAATGGCGCGCGACATTGGCGCGTCAAAATGGCCAGCGCGTCAGCATCAATATTGCGCCATCGACCACCACTTATTCAGTCACTAAAAATCCGCTGCTGAAAGCGGCTTTTAATGGCGCCAGCCTGTTTGATGTGGAAGCCTTCAAGCCCGAAACCACCAATGCCATTATGGCGGCTTTGTGGATTCATGACCTGCGCAATCCACAGTCCGCAGCCAACCCGGAAGTGGAATTGCAGCATCCGCTGGAGCTGATGATGAAAGGCGCCAATCATGGCGGCTTGTGGCGTGTGGCATACTTAGCGCGCACTGCCCTGCCTTTTGCCGCAGTATACGGCTTTGCTGCGGATAAATTGCCTTTAAATAAAGTCTTGGCAAAACTGAAAAAGTAAGGCTCAGCTGCCCTCTTCCATGTACGGTTTAAATCATCTGCAGGGATCAGGGCGCAGCCTTTGAATAGGCCAAAATTGAAGATCAAACTGCAGTAAAATGCCCATCCAATGCGGCTGAGATTAAGCGCCGCCTCTCACTATTTCCCATAAAAAAACGCTGCCGATGCAGCGTTTTTTTATCAGTACTGAAGACCTAAAAGCAGGCTTTAGAATACTTTCAGCAATATCCAGTACAAAGCGCCGGATAAACAAATCGTGGCCGGCAATGTAAAGATCCACGCTGATAAAATCGTACGGACCATTTGCATATTTAGGCCAGACCGATTCGCCACCATGGTGCCGGCAACCGCACTGTTCAATACGTGTGTGGTTGATACCGGCATGCCTAAACCGTCAGCCGCTGCAATCGTCGACATTGCCACCAATTCAGCAGACATGCCTTGACCGTAAGTCATATGGTTCTTACCAATACGCTCACCCACGGTGACGACAATGCGCTTCCAGCCCACCATGGTGCCCAGGCCTAAGGCCAGCGCCACCGCTACTTTCACCCAAGTCGGGATGTACTGCAGGAATGAATCCAAATTGCTGCGGTATTCTTTAACCGTTTTTTTCTGATGCGCATCCATCGCCGGAAGCTGATCCGCTTTGTCTAAACGCTTGAACGCCGTTGTGCTCAAGTACATATCATTGCGGATGACAGAAATTTCCGCCTCAGGAATTTCATGCACATCGCCATATTTTGCAACACGTTCGCCCAAATGATCCGTCAAACTTGCCAAAGCCGGAACAACTTGCGCATTCACTTCTTTGGTTTGGATATATTTGGTAATCACTGCACGCGCTTTTTCATCAGGAATATCAGCATGCTGCGGATAAATAACCGCCGCAGTTTGAGCAGAAAGCTGCTCAAATGACTGAATATGCTTGCTGTCTAAATTCTTGTTTAAAGAATACGCCAGCGGCACGCAGCCAATCAGAATCAGCATGATTAAGCCCATGCCTTTTTGACCGTCATTTGAACCATGCGCAAAGCTCACACCTGTGCAGGTAAAAATCAAAATCGCACGGATTAATGGCGGCGGCGGCTTATTGCCTTCAGGCGGATGGAAAAGCTCCAGCTGTTTGCGGAAGACTTTTTTCACCAAAAGAAACAGCAGCGCTGCAAATGCAAAGCCAATCAATGGAGAAAACAGCAGCGCCTTACCGACTTTAAGCACTTGCTCCATATCGACGCCGCTGGCGCCCGCGCCAGCATGCAGCAAGTAATTCATAATGCCGACACCCAGGATCGAACCGATCAGAGTGTGCGAACTTGATGCTGGAATGCCTAAGAACCAAGTGCCTAAGTTCCAGAGAATCGCTGCAATCAGCATGGCAAAAACCATGGCAAAACCGGCGCCTGAACCGACATTCATGATCAGTTCAACAGGAAGCAAAGCGATAATGCCGTAGGCGACCGCCCCGCTGGCCACCATGACACCCAGAAAATTACAAAAACCCGCCCACATCACTGCGACAGGCGCAGACAATGCATTGGTATAAATGACTGTTGCTACAGCATTGGCTGTATCGTGAAAACCATTCACAAACTCAAAACCGAGTGCAATAAATAACGCTGTTCCCAATAAGATCATTGAATAAAGACTTAATGCGGGAACGTGTGCCAAATCAGAAGTTAATTGAAAGCCGATATAAATCAGCGTCGAAATTATTACCGTCAAAAAAACCGGCATAAAAAATTTCGGTGTAGGCACATGAACATTCGTCGACTTAACGGCTGTCGAGGGTTGTGCTGAATCTACGGGAGTTTGATTAGAATTCATGCAAGCAGGAATGGAGGATTTAAGAATCCCCATATTGTTCAGTTTAATTGTGACAATTATATGACAAAGCGCTGTCATATAAAGCAGTTTCTCATACTTTATTGCATCTGATTCCGCACCCAAATACCACCAAAAAATTCATGTTAATTATTATTTTTCAAATATTTAATATCGTATATAAACATCAGCAACTTTACAGTTTGAAATATTTCAGCCCTGAAATTATTTTGAAATATTCCTGTCACAATTGCCATTACCGCCTAACAAGACACTATGATGCGGGATCAATGCTGCAAAATCATGAACTGGACAATCAGAACAGCTGCATGCTTCCGCCGCCCTTCATCTGCCGAAAAAACCGCCAATATCTTTTTTTTGACAGCCGCATAAACCATGAAGATCAGTAATCATATTGACAATCTGTTAATATATTGCACGTTTTTAAAAACCGTCTGAGAGTTTTGAATGTCGACACTTGCCACCTTAAAAGAGCTTCTCGCCCAACGCATCCTGATTATTGACGGCGCGATGGGAACCATGATCCAACGCCATAAACTCGAAGAAGCCGACTACCGTGGTGAGCGTTTTGCCGACTGGGCATCAGACCTCAAAGGCAATAATGACCTTTTGGTGCTGACTCAGCCGCAGATTATTCAAGGCATTCATGAAGCGTATTTGGATGCCGGCGCAGACATTATTGAAACCAACTCGTTCAATGGCACAAAAGTTTCCATGTCTGACTATCACATGGAAGAGCTTGTCCATGAGATTAACTTTGAAGCGGCCCGCATTGCCAAAGCGGCCTGTGAAAAATACTCGACCCCTGACAAACCGCGTTTTGTAGCAGGTGTGCTTGGGCCAACTTCACGCACCTGTTCAATTTCTCCAAATGTAAACGACCCTGCTTTCCGCAACATTACCTTTGATGAACTGAAAGAAAACTATATTGAAGCGGCGCATGCCTTGATTGAAGGCGGTGCCGATATTCTGCTCATTGAAACCGTATTTGATACGCTCAACTGTAAAGCGGCCATTTTTGCGGTCAAAGAAGTGTTCCATCAAATCGGCCGCGAATTGCCATTGATGATTTCAGGCACCATTACCGATGCTTCTGGCCGCACACTGACCGGCCAAACGGCAGAAGCATTCTGGAATTCTGTGCGCCACGGCGATTTATTGTCGATTGGCTTTAACTGCGCCTTGGGTGCAGACGCAATGCGTCCGCATGTCAAAACCATTTCCGATGTGGCGGATACTTTTGTTTCAGCGCATCCCAATGCTGGCTTGCCGAATGCCTTTGGCGGCTACGATGAAACCCCTGAAGAAACCGCGGCATTTATCAAAGAATTTGCAGAAAGCGGCCTGATTAACATTACCGGCGGCTGCTGCGGTACGACGCCTGATCATATCCGCGCCATTTACAATGCCGTGAAAGACATCAAGCCCCGCCAAGTGCCTGAAACGAAGCCTGCTTGCCGTTTAAGCGGTTTAGAGCCGTTTAATATTACTGATGATTCTCTGTTTGTGAACGTTGGTGAACGCACTAACGTGACGGGTTCGAAAAAATTCCTGCGTTTAATCCGTGAAGAAAACTTTGCCGAAGCGCTGGATGTTGCCTTGCAGCAAGTGGTTGCAGGCGCGCAGATCATCGATATCAACATGGATGAAGGGATGCTGGATTCGCAAGGCGCGATGGTTCATTTCCTCAATCTGGTTGCCTCTGAACCTGAGATTTCAAAAGTACCAATCATGATTGACTCATCGAAATGGGAGATCATTGAAGCAGGCTTGAAATGCGTGCAAGGCAAGCCGGTCGTAAACTCAATTTCCTTAAAAGAAGGTTATGACGAGTTTGTGGCAAAAGCACGTTTGTGCCGCCAGTACGGCGCTGCGATTATCGTTATGGCCTTTGATGAAAATGGCCAGGCGGATACAGCTGCGCGCAAAAAAGAAATCTGTAAGCGTTCGTATGATGTCTTGGTCAATGAAGTGGGCTTCCCTGCGGAAGACATCATTTTTGACCCGAACGTGTTTGCTGTGGCAACAGGGATTGAAGAACACAACAACTATGCGGTTGATTTCATTGAAGCCACAGGCTGGATCAAGCAGAACTTGCCGCATGCCATGATTTCAGGCGGCGTGTCGAACGTATCGTTCTCGTTCCGCGGCAATGAGCCTGTCCGTGAAGCGATCCACTCTGTGTTCTTGTACCATGCGATTAAGCAAGGCATGACCATGGGGATTGTCAACGCAGGTCAAATGGCGATTTACGATGACATTGACCCTGAGTTAAAAGCTGCGGTTGAAGATGTGATTCTGAATCAGAATCAAGGTGAAAGCCAGCACGATGCAACTGAAAAATTGCTTGAAGTAGCTGAAAAATACCGCGGTCAAGGCGCCGCACAAAAACAAGTTGAAAACTTGGAGTGGCGTGAGCTTCCTGTCGAAAAACGCCTTGAGCATGCCCTAGTCAAAGGCATCACCACCTATATTGATGAAGATACCGAAGAAGCGCGTTTAAAATCGGCACGTCCTTTGGATGTGATCGAAGGTCCCTTGATGGACGGCATGAACGTGGTCGGCGACTTGTTCGGTTCAGGCAAAATGTTCCTGCCGCAAGTGGTGAAATCTGCGCGTGTGATGAAGCAAGCTGTGGCTTGGTTGAACCCGTTCATTGAAGCTGAAAAAACCGGTGCGCAATCTAAGGGGAAAATCCTGATGGCGACGGTGAAAGGCGACGTGCATGATATTGGTAAAAATATCGTGGGCGTAGTTCTTGGCTGTAATGGTTATGACATCATTGACCTTGGCGTGATGGTGCCTGCGGAGAAAATTCTGCAAACAGCGATTGATGAGAAAGTTGACATTATTGGTCTATCTGGCCTGATCACACCATCGCTGGATGAAATGGTGTTTGTCGCCAAAGAAATGCAGCGTAAAGGCTTCCATGTGCCGCTGATGATTGGCGGCGCCACCACATCGAAAGCGCATACTGCGGTGAAGATTGACCCGCAATATTCAAATGATGCGGTGATTTACGTTGCGGATGCTTCCCGTGCGGTGGGTGTTGCAACTACACTCCTTTCTAAAGAAATGAAGCCGAAGTTTGTTGAAGAAACGCGTGCTGAATATGAAAAAGTGCGTGAGCGTATTGCCAACAAACAGCCGAAAGCGGCCAAACTGACTTATGCGGAATCTGTTGAAAATGGCCTGAAAATTGACTTTGCAGCCAATAAGCCTGCCAAGCCAAACTTTATCGGCACGCAGACCATTACCAATTATCCGCTGGAAACGTTGGTGGAATATTTTGACTGGACACCATTCTTTATTTCGTGGAGTTTGGCAGGTAAATTCCCAGCAATTCTAACTGATGAAGTGGTGGGTGAAGCAGCAACTGACTTGTACAATCAAGCGCAAGAGATGCTGAAAGACATCATTGAGAATAAACGCTTCGATGCGCGTGCAGTGTTTGGCATCTACCCGGCCAGCCGTTCTGCGGCAGATTCTGTAGAGGTATACGATGAAAATGGCGCTACGGTGACGCATACCTTCCATCATATCCGTCAGCAGTCGGACAAAGTCACAGGCAAGCCAAACTTGTCTTTGGCTGACTTTGTTGCGACTAAAGATCAAGCTCAAGACTGGCTGGGCGGGTTCACCGTGTCGATCTTTGGCGCGGAAGAAATGGCGCATGAATTTAAAGCCAAAGGCGATGATTATTCTGCCATTTTGGCGCAATCGTTAGGTGACCGTTTTGCCGAAGCATTTGCCGAGCATTTGCATGAGCGCATCCGTAAAGAGTTTTGGGGCAACCAAGCGTCTGAGTCTTTAAGCAATGAAGATTTGATTAAAGAGAAATATGTCGGTATCCGTCCTGCGCCAGGCTACCCTGCTTGCCCAGAGCATTCTGAGAAAGCGACTTTATTTAATTGGTTAGATTCAACAGCTAAAATTGGTACTGAGTTAACTTCTAGTTTTGCAATGTGGCCACCTTCATCTGTCAGCGGTTTTTATTATGCAAACCCTGAAAGCCAATACTTTAACGTGGGTAAAATCGCTCAAGATCAGCTTGAGGATTATGCGAAGCGTAAGGGTTGGACGCTGGATGAAGCGAAGCGCTGGTTAGCGCCGAATTTGGATGATTCGGTTTCTTAATAAACACCAAGACTCGAATTATTAATATAGTTCGAGTCTTTTCTATACATTATTATTTAAAGTAATCTAGAAATTTCAAACTTCTTCATTTCATCCAATGTATCCATAAATATGAGAAATTCTTTGTTGCCCTGTAACTTTCCATTAGTTACAGCTATATTTTTCAATTGTTTTTTTTCTTTTAAAAAATTAATAAGTTGAGTACTTAATCCTGCTTTAAAAAAAGCAATATTTTCTCTATGCTCACTTCCATATATAAAAATATTATATTCACCTTCAGTAATAAGCTTTATTTCATATAATATATGAACAAATTTAGAAAGATCAAAGTTTACAAAATCTGTTTCATTTTTCAGGTGAACCAATGCTAGATTGGCACGTTGTTTTCTACTCTTTGATGATAAATCGATACATGTCTTATTTTTATTACCACTCCAATAAGGAATCTCCCCAAACCCAGTACCTATGTAAAATTTTTTATATTTAGGGATATTGTTACGCCCCAACCAATCATAGTACTTTAGAATGTGATTAATATGCGATTTTAAAGATAAATTATGTATTCTATAAACAAAATTATTATAATATTTTCGAGTATCTTTGTAATTGAATCTCAAAAATTTTTTCGACTTTATTTTTAGATCATAATCAAAATCCTTAATAAAGAAATAGTAAATTTTGTCTATTATGTTTAATTTCACCCAAAATGGTGAAATTAAACACCTTTGCATTCTTTCAAATAGAATTTCATGCACTTGATTAAATTCATTATAAATACTATGTACATCTTGTTCAATTATGGTCTTCAATAACGAATTATCTTTTTGATCATCATAAATTAGAAAGTCTTCTAATTCTCTTACAGTGCTTATATTTTCAATAGAGTTATCCTGAACAACATTAATACCAGTATTTTTATTTTTTAGTTGGTCATTTATTGTATTTAGCAAGGCAGGATTTTCTACACTATCCTCAAATAAACTACTTTTCAATAATTTCATTTTATGATACATATCCCGATTCTTACCATTAAAGTAAGTATCATTGACAAAATGAACACTTGGATTTAATTTTGATAGATCCTCATTGGCATTACTAAAACCTCATTCAATCTATTAACTCTTCCAATTAAATTAATCAAGTTCTTAACCTTTAGATCTGTTGTATTTAAAATAAATAACACCTCAATTGGAAAATTAATACCTTCCAAAACCACAGAGTTTGCAACAAGATACTTAATATCAGATTCAGTTTTAAACTTATATTCCAAAAAATCTTTTATTAAATCAGGAATACCACCATGCAAATAAATCAATCCTTTTTTGATGTAATCAACACAATAAAAATCTTCATGTAAATTCTCAGATAAAATTTTAGATAAAGAAGCTAATTTTCCATTGAAGCCTAATCGATGACAAAGCCTTTTTGAAAACTCCTCTACTTTTTTTGGAGATCTTAAATAAATGAAATTTTTATTCTTTTGATTGTATTTAATGTATTCATATAAATTTTCACACCAACCTAACCTGTAACTTTCATCTAAAAATCGATTGTATTTAAAAAAATCTCCCGTCTCTTTAAATTCAAAATAGTCTGGATCTTTGATATTTAAATTTATTTTACGTTCAAAAAAAACCTGATCAGCCTCAAGTTGTAAGCTTTTAGATTCATTAATCAATGGAGACAAATAATAATGCTTTGAATTACTCGATCTAAATCTATTTCTTCTAATAGCTCTGGCTAATATTACAGCTCTATAATCATTAGGCAGTAAATTATGTGCTTCATCAACTATCATCACATCAAAGTATATTTCTTTGTTTTTTGAGAAGAATCTCAATGCTCTTTCTTGTGTAAAAACACTTATAAAACTCTCCTCATTGTCATACATATCTTCATTAAATATTATTTTCTTATCAGGGAAAATTTTCTTTAAATCAATTATACTTTGTGAAAGCAAAGACTTACTTGGAACTATTATTGAGATTTTCTTATTAAAATTTTTTCTTATTATATCGAAAATCAATGAACTTTTACCAAATGAAGTAGGTGCAATATATACGTTATCTAAACTTTTACTTGATAAAATTTCAGTTCTATTCAAACGTTGTTGATACATTTCAATGTGTTTATCATATCTATAAGCATCAACTTCAACATCATTTTTTATGCTCTCTAAACTCAATGATTCTATTAGTTTTTTTTCAAAAATAAATCTATTTATCGGATAAAATCCAACATTAAGGCTAAGATCAAATAAAGGTTGATATAATTTATTTATCAATGCTACTTTCAGAATCACAAAATAAGCAAAATTAAAATAAGCTATTCGCCTCTTATCCTTCTGATATTCTTGTAAAAATATAATTGAAACTGAAAGTATAAAGCTTAATTCATCATACTCAAGCTGTACGCCTATAGTTAATTTCCTAATTATTGTTTGAAAAATATCTACATCCTTCAATTTTTTTATTTGATTTATTCCATCCATTTTTTCTATACAGCCTCTAAATACTTCATGAAATTATTCATATCTTTATTCGTTACTGATAAAATTTTTATGGTTTTTCCTTTTAGACTCATCAACTTTGTCTTTTCAAGTAATAAATTATCTGACCATAAGTTACTCCATTCTCCATTTAAATAAATTGTTGAACATGGAACTAAATTAAAGTCTGGAACTTGTGAAAAAATCCCATTTTGAAAATCTGCTCTTAACTGCCAAATTTTATCTATTATTTTTTCTTTAGATTTTACATCTTTCTGATTTGCATGATTATAAGCATTAATCCAAGGATTCCCATCCCTTCGGATACTTGTCCCTGTTAGGTATTGCTCTAACCCACTATGTGATTCTCTAATTTTATTTAAATGCGAAATATTTTTGGTTGAGCACCCACCTGATTTACTTTCTACTAGAAATATTTCATTATTTTTACTATATACTCCATCAAATCCTTTTTTGGGACCACTGTCTTCAAGATTAAAAAACAAACAATCTTGCTTATATTTATTGTTATTTAAAAATAAGTGTATAAAAAATTCAGATATAGCCCCTTGACGCCCCCGCAAATCTTTCGTTTTTAAA
This sequence comes from Acinetobacter bouvetii DSM 14964 = CIP 107468, assembly GCF_000368865.1. Taxonomy (GTDB): domain Bacteria; phylum Pseudomonadota; class Gammaproteobacteria; order Pseudomonadales; family Moraxellaceae; genus Acinetobacter; species Acinetobacter bouvetii. The sequence goes on along the minus strand of NZ_KB849726.1, from coordinate 222,070 downwards.
TAATTCAATAATCTCTTTTTTACTTCTTCAATACTACTGCGAGAATACCCTTCACAAATTTTTACTATGTCTTCGTCAATTTTTTTTATATATTCACTATCGAATTCACCAATGTGCATAACATGTAATTCTATGTTTGGTGCAAGTCTCTCCTTTTTATATACCTTCATTCTGCCACCTATAATTTTAAATATAAATACAAATAAATTAAGCAGTTAAAAAACTAAATCATCTTACTTTGATTAATAATAAATCACAACAGCTTTTCAGCATCCGTCATGTTATTTCGTAGATCACGAGACGGTTGTTTCAAATTTTTATTATAAGGTTGCATTACAACTCAATTGGTGTTTATATCTTCTTTTAAAAATCTTGGCATAATAAATAGCACTCAAAACCAAAACTGTTCTAATTTAACCTCCACCACATTCCAGTGATGCATCATTTCCCGCAGCACGATAAAGTAAATCAAACTAGAAAGACCATTATCGGCCACTTGAGACACATAGTATTCCCTGCGCTCAACAAAGGTATTAAAAGCACTTTCAAGCTGCACACGGTCAATTTGCTGCTGATCTGGAAAGAATAATGCTAAAACTCTTTGGAATAAGCCATCTGAAGTCATGGCAGTCTTGGGTTGGGCTTACTTCATCTGAACGGATTCTAACAGCTCCTCAATCACATAAATCATCGCCTCAATCGCAAGCTCATCCAGAAACCCATGGCGCATACTGTTTGACTGTATATAGCTTAAACCTTGATCTAGCTGTATATGCTGTCCATCCATTTCAAATGAAAGTTGATCTACGCCTAATGAAAATTTGAGTACACCATTCAGATCAGTCATCGCTTCAAAACTCCAAAGTCAAAACACACATACCCAATGCATTTACATAACGATAATCATCCTGCCGAAATGCAATCGCGCCATCTTCGTTTGATAAGATAGCGCGATTAAAACTGAAGGTCAGCAGTATTCAGTTAGTTTGCTTGAGTCTTCGGTAAAAAGAAGGTCGCCAAACCGAGTAAAGGCAATAACGAACACATGCCAAACACCCATTCAATGCCTTTGACATCGGCCAAATATCCTAAGCCTGCTGCTGCGATGCCACTCACACCGAACATTAAACCAAACATTAAACCTGCAATCATGCCAACTCGTCCCGGAACGGCTTCTTGAGCATAGACCACCATTGCGGCAAAGGCAGAAGACATTACTAAACCAGTAATAATCGAAAGTATGGTCGTCCAAAATAGATTGGCATGCGGCATCATCAACGCAAACGGTGCCATGCCAACAAAAGACACCCAAATCACGGCTTTACGCCCAATTCGGTCTCCAATCGGCCCACCGGCAAATGTACCAAGTGCCACCGCTGCCAAAAAGGCAAAGAGATGTAACTGGGCGTTTTGTAAACTGAGCTGAAACTTGTGCATTAAATAAAAAGTGAAATAGTTACTGATGCTGGCGATGTAAGTAAATTTGGCAAACATCAACACACAAATGGTCGACAGCGCGATGACGAGTTGACGCCCATGTAGTTTGCTTTGCACTTGATGCGCTTTGGCAGCCAATTGTTTTTTACTGTGGCTGATGCTCCAACGGCTGACACCGAACAGCACCCAAATCGCCAGTAAGGCAAATACAATCAACCATGCCACTGCATGCTGTCCAAAGGGCACAATGATCAGCGCTGCCAATAAAGGCCCAATGGCTGTACCCGTATTGCCACCAACCTGAAAGGTCGATTGTGCTGTACCAAAGCGCCCGCCCGAAGCCATACGCGCGACACGTGAGGCTTCAGGATGAAAGGTCGAGGAACCCACACCAATCAATGCCGAGGCCATAAGTAGTACGATAAAATTCGGTGAAAACGCCAACAACAAAATACCGCTAAAAGTCACTACCATGCCGAGTGGCAGTAAATATGGTTTCGGATGTTTGTCGGTATAGAGTCCAATCCAAGGTTGCAGTAGCGATGCCGTAATTTGATAAACCAATGAAATCAATCCGACTTGCGCAAAGCTTAAGGAGAAATTGGTTTTCAGCATCGGATAAATGGCTGGTAGAACGGCTTGAATCAAGTCATTGAGCAGATGCGCAACCGCCACAGCCCCCACTACTTTTATGATCATGCCTTGCGGCTGCTCATTGATCGTAGCTTCGCCCATACCCTCTTTCATTTGAATTGAAGACGACATACCTCGCAAACTCCATGTATTTTTCATCAGGCATTGATTGTAAAATGTCATTCATAAGACTATCTTCCAATAATCATTGTATAACTGACAATTTAAAGACACACATGCCAAATTCTCTGATTCAAACCGAAATGTCCGAATTGGTGATTGGACTCTCTTCTGAGCATACCTATCGGGAAATTACCCCTGCGCATACACATTCGCGGGCGCAGTTTCTGTATGCTTCGACAGGAATGATTCAGGTGTTCACCCCAAATCATGTCTGGATCGTGCCGCCGATGTGCGCGCTATGGATTCCGACCCATGTTGAGCATAGTGTGATTTCATTAAGTCGAGTTAAGCTCAATACCGCATTGGTTCAAGCCGATGCGGCTGCACTGCTTGGGCAACATTGTTTTATTATTCGGGTCAGTAAGTTATTGCATGAACTCTTGATTCGACTCAATGCGATTGAACACATTCCACCCTCCGAACTGATTAGCTCTGATGAACTGTCTCGATCTTTACAGATTTTAATTTTTGATGAAATTCATAAAGCCAATCTGTTGCCCATTCAAATTCCGTGGCCACAAGACAAACGCTTAATGAATATTTGCCAAGCACTATTAAGTACGCCCGATCAGTTAAAAGATTTAAGCACATGGGCAGATGAAATTGGCACCAGTTCCAGAACCTTGATGCGCATGTTTCAAAAGGAAACGGGGTTGTCTTATCGCGCATGGGTTCAGCAAATGCATATTGCCCATGCCTTAAGTAAAATTGCCAGTGGTGAATCTGTTGCGCAGATTGCAAGATCACTCGGCTACAGTAATCCGAGTGCGTTTAGCACCATGTTTAAACGTCATTTGGGACAAACCCCGCAACAGTTTAAATATAAAGATGAATAGAACGATACTCGTGCCTACGCACTCAGGCGATCGACAAATAAAATACCATTGAGATGATCAATTTCATGTTGCACAATGCGCGCAGGAAAACCTTCAAAAGTGCTTTCCATCACCTCACCAGTCAAAGTGTGATACAACACCTTAATGCTTTGTGCACGCTGTACCTGACCGCGTTCATTCGGCACACTTAAACAGCCTTCTTCACCTAAGGTCGTTGCTTGCGAAAACTCTAAAATTTCAGGATTGACCATCACCACGGCGTCCATTTCAGGCGCATCGGGATAGCGTAAATTTGGCCGTGAAGCCACAATAATGACCCGCTTTGAAATATAGACTTGCGGTGCAGCAATGCCCACACCGCTGCGCTCCAGCATGGTCACAAGCATGGCAGAAGCCAGCTGCATGAGCCAGTCGCTATTAAATTCTGCATCTGCGACGCGGGCGGCTTTGAGTCTTAAAATATCTTCGCCGCGCTGGGCGACCGGCAATACTGTGCTCATACATGATCTCTTGCGAATGAAAGGCGTAAACTAGACTGTACAGAAAAAAGTCTATGAATATTTTGCATGCTTTAATCATAGCTTAAGCTTAGTAGGATAAAACAGACCGCTTCTGCAAGATTCCTCATTCACTGATAAGTAAACTCCCTATGTTTGACTGGTCCTCGCTGGTGCAGCATTACGGCTATCTTGCTGTTTTAATCGGTTCTTTTTTTGAAGGCGAAACCGTGCTCATGCTTGGCGCGTATGCCGTGCATCAGCACATTTTGTCTTTTTGGCCGCTGGTTGGCATTGCGATGTTTGGCGGCTTTCTCGGGGATCAGTTTTATTATTTTATCGGCTATAGATATGGCTACAATTTCATCCGCAGCCGCCCAAAGCTGAATAAAAAGTTTAAACGCGCCAGCCAAATGATTGTCCGCTTTCCAACCCTGTCTATTTTACTGATGCGCTTTTTATGGGGCCTCAGAACGATTATTCCCATGAGTTTCGGCATTCTGCGCTATCCCGCAATGCGCTATTTGGCCGTCAATCTACTGGCCAGCTTTATCTGGGCCTTTGTCGTGATCAGTGTTGGCATGCAGGTCAGCCATTGGCTGCATGTGTTTTGGCATATGCTCCTGCCGCATCAAAAGAAAATCATCATTATCGCCGCCGTCATCAGCTGCATTATTATCGCCCGCATCATCTACGGCAGAGTCGTTAAATTGCAGGATCATTCTGAATAAGCGTACAGAGCAATAAACAAGCGCTCTTGTTTAAGGCTGGCTTCATCACGCTTTGGTATACCTCAAATTATTTAGGGGGAATTGCAATGAATACAGCAGCGCTATTGCTCAGTGTCGTTTTTAGTTCAATCGGCTTTGGCTATTTTATTTACGGCAAAAAACAGCAGCAGACGCTTCCCCTCGTCTGCGGTTTGGCGCTGATGATCTACCCTTATTTTATTGACAGCGCGGCAGTCATGACGGCTATCGGCCTTTTGCTGATTCTCGCCCCAAGGTTTATCCGGCTTTAAAGGCCGCCCCATACAAAAAAATTTCCATTTAAATAATATAAATTTTACAGTTTGATAAAAAAAAGTTATTTACGATGCAATAAAGATTGATTATTCAACAATTTCTCAGTTCTTTAAAATTTCAGTTTATTAACAGCCAACCGCACATGGTAAATCTGCATGGACATTCAGCCACGCTTGACCAATGAAGACAAACGCACACTGGGGCTTTCCTCCTTAGGCGGCGCCTTGGAATTCTATGATTTTGTGATTTATGTTTTTTACGCCAAAATCATTTCTGAATTATTTTTTCCCAGCACACTCAGCCCATTTTGGGCCATGCTGAATACCTACGGCATTTTTGCAGCGGGGTATTTTTTCCGCCCGCTAGGCGGTGTGGTCATGGCGCATTTTGGCGACTTGATTGGCCGCAAGCGCTTATTCAGCCTGTCTATTTTGCTTATGGCAATGCCGACCTTAATGATTGGGGTGATGCCGACCTTTGAAAGCATTGGCTATGCGGCTCCTGTTCTTTTATTGCTGATGCGCGTGGTGCAGGGCATTGCCATTGGCGGTGAAATTCCAGCAGCATGGACTTTTGTTTCAGAGCATGTGCCGGAAAAGAAAATCGGCATTGCCAATGGCTTGCTGACTGCTGGGCTGTCTTTAGGCATCCTGCTGGGCGCACTGATGTCGCTGTTTATTTCGCTTAAATTCAGTGAAACCGAAATTCATGGCTGGGCCTGGCGCATTCCATTTATCGTTGGCGGCATTTTTGGCTTTGTGGCGCTGTATCTGCGCAGCTACCTAAAAGAAACCCCTGTGTTTAAAGCCATGCAAGCGAAAAAAGCCCTAGCGAAAGAGCTGCCGGTAAAACAGGTTTTGGCAGAGCACAAAACCGCCGTGGCCATAGGCATGCTGTTTACCTGGTTCTTAACAGGCTGCGTGGTGGTGCTGATTTTAGCCATGCCGAACCTGCTGACTGGCGCTTTCGGCTTTGAACGCGCGGATGCGTTTAAAATGCAAAGCGCAGCCATTGTCATGCAGATGGCAGGCTGTATAGCTGCAGGCTTATTGGCGGACCGTTTGGGTGCAGGCAGAGTCATGCTGTTCGGCTCATTGTCTGTGGCGGCAATAGCTGGCGTGTTTTATAACAGCCTAGGCCATGTCGCGCCATCGACCGTATTTATGCTGTATATGCTGCTGGGCTTCAGTTCAGGTACTGTTGGCATGGTGTCTTACAGCATGGTGAAAATGTTCCCTGCGCAGATCCGTTTCTCAGGCATCTCTTTTTCCTATAACCTGGCCTATGCGATTGCTGGCGGCATGACCTTGCCTTTGGTTCAATGGCTCAGCGCCTACAGCAAAATTGGCGCCTTGTACTACATTTGGGCGGTGTGCTTGGCAGCATTTTTAACTGCTCTGCTGTACCGGGCGCGTTTTGAAAAGCAGGCGGCCAGCCAAAGCAATGCCGCAGAAACAGAGTTCAGCTAAACACAATCACTGAAATTTAAAAATAAAAAAGAGCGGCCGATCCGCTCTTTTTTCAGCTTAGGCCTGTATGGCTAAACATACATGCACCGCAGCTTTCAGCACTCAAATATTCAGAGTTTAAGCCTTTAAATTCTTGCGCAGCTCATCTTCCACAATCTCAATTTCCAGCTGGCTGAAACGGCGGATTTCGCCTTCTGCATGCTTTTCCAGCATCCCGCCAATCAAAGGCACCTTCACTTTCACGGTCCATTCCAGCTGAAAGTTAATTTGCGAATCATCGCCAGTGACGCTGCGCTGACAGTTGGCCTCTAAAGGCAAATTCGGATCTAAAGTCACCACCGAAGTCATTTGAGCTAAATTGCTGACATCGGTACGCTTTAAGCGGAATGCATCCTTTAAGAACTTTTTTGCGACATCTGGAAGATTCACTTCTAAATTATACGCGCGCTTTAGCGTATAAATATCGCCGGCTTTTTGCGATTCTAAAATTTCTAAATTTTCACCGGGAATTCGTCTGCACACAGCCTCGTGCAATGAAATATTTTCGGCCAAGCGTTTAAAATCATCCAATGAAACGCCCTGAATTGCAGCATTCACCGTAAATTGATGCGCCATTTTACTTTCCTATTCTTAGTTACTTTATTTGTTTTTATTGCTGATGCACAATACAGCTTGCGGCGTATTAAATCCTGTTATTTTTGGGCTGTCATTGACTCAAATGCAGTCAATTTTCGCAGCAATGCCACCCCCAATATGCGGCCTGATATTCTTCTGCAGCCGGACTCAAAAAGATCTGTTGTCAAAAAAAATAGCATGCGCATCCTAACCCGCACAGCGCAGCCGCTCCGCTAAGATTGATACAGATGCTTTTCACCCGCTTTCTCATACAGTACCGACAGCCTATTTTCGGCATAATCAATCCATAAAAACTGCGTTTTATACTCAATACGGATGCAGTATTCCTCTGCGCCGTCATCCAAGCCGGTTGCCGACCACACGGTGCCCTTAGGGAACTGCTGCAGCCAATCCGCCTGATAAAAATCACTGATGCAGTCAAAACTTAAATAAGCGCCGGGCTGCTGCAAAATATCAAACGCCAGCGCATCAAATTTTTTCTGCTGTTCGTGCTGAAAGTCGATGAGCATCTTTCATCCTCAACAAAATTTTTCAATTTTCCCCTAGTATAGCGCTTATAACACACACCGCGGCGTTTGCATGACTGAACTTAAAACGGTGAATCCGGCGCGCGGCCCTATTTGAATGGCGCAGTCACTTTTATTGCATTGACAGTATTCTAACGATCGTTTAAAAATAAATTCAGCCTAAAGAATGATCAAAAAAAAAGGAACTGCATGATGGAACTGCAAGAACACAGCAGCCAAGGCAAAGTCAGCCGGGAGATCCGCGGACAGCTGATGCTGATTGGACTGGACCGTGCTGAAAAGCGCAATGCCTTTGACAGCCATATGATTCATGACTTATCGCTGGCGCTGACCGAATATGAAGATCATCCCGATTTACTCTGTGCGGTGATTTTTGCGCATGGTGAACACTTTACCGCGGGACTGGATTTAGTGGAACTTCAGCCTAAGCTCACATCAGGTGTTTTCGATTTTCCGGACACTCAAATTAACCCTTGGGGCACCACTTCCCGCAAGCGCAGCAAACCTGTGATTGCCGCTGTGCAAGGCTACTGCTATACCGCAGGCATTGAACTGATGCTGAATGCAGATTTGGTGATTGCGCAAGACAACTGCCAATTTGCGCAAATGGAAGTGCAGCGCGGCATTTTACCTTTCGGCGGCGCCACCGTGCGCTTTGTACAGGCTGCCGGCTGGGCCAAAGCCATGCGCTATCTGCTGACCGGCGACAGTTTTAATGCGCACACCGCCTTAGACTTAAACCTGATTACCGAGATTACCGAGGCATCGCCGCTGGCCCGCGCGATTGAATTGGCGGAACACATTTGCCGCGCAGCGCCTTTAGCGGTTCAAGCGACACTGGCTTCGGCGCAGGAAGCCGCGCTGCATGGCCCCGAAACTGCTTTTGCGCAATTGCAGCAGCATTTGAACCCGCTGCTGCACAGTCAAGATGCACAGGAAGGCGTGATGGCGATGCTGCAGCGCAGAGCGCCTCAATTTAAAGGGCAGTAATTTAAGGCTAGCTGCTCAAAACCATTCATGCGGCTGAATTTCTTTCATTAGTTGAATTTCTGTCATTGGCTGAATGGCTGAATGGCTGAATGGCTGAATGGCTGAATGGCTGAATGGCTGAA
>NZ_KB849726.1:93407-213705 GCF_000368865.1 Acinetobacter bouvetii DSM 14964 = CIP 107468 | reverse complement strand
TGGCTGAATGGCTGAATGGCTGAATGGCTGAATGGCTGAATGGCTGAATGGCTGAAGAATAGCGGGCCCATACAGGCCTTACCGAAAAATGCGAAAATATTTAAAAACAAAGAAGTAAAAAATGAGCGAAAGCACCCACATGACGCCGTCAAAAGCACAGGCTGAAATTCAATCCAGCACAATTGCATTTACCGCTGCAGACGGCTATCCGCTATCCGGCCTGCTGTATGCGCCGCCAGAACCGCATGCGAGCATTGTGGTCTCCAGCGCTACAGGCGTGCCGCAAGGCTTCTACCGCCGTTTTGCAGAATATGCCGCGCAGCACGGCTTTCAAGTGCTGACTTTCGATTACCGCGGCATTGGCGCTTCATCGCCGCAAAGCCTGAAAGGCTTCCGCATGTCGTATTTAGACTGGGGACGCCATGACCTCAGCAGCGCCATTGATGTTTTAGCGAAAGACGGCTTGCCGATTTATATGATTGGGCATTCCTACGGCGGCCAGGCGCTGGGCCTCACCCGCAATCATCATTTGGTCAAGGCCATGCAATGCTATGGCACAGGCGCTGGCTGGCATGGCTATATGCCGCTGAAAGAGAAAATTAAAGTTCAGGTGATTTGGAATATTGTCTTTCCGCCGCTGGTCGCCCTAACCGGTTACCTGCCGTGGAGCAAGCTGAATATGGGCGCAGACTTGCCTATAGATGTCTACCGCCAATGGCGCAAATGGTGCAAAAATCCGACCTATTTTTTTGCAGACCCCGAACAGCGTGCCCTGAAAACTCAGTATGCGCAAGTGAAAAGCCCTATTTTTGCTGTGGCGGCTTTAGACGATGATTGGGCGCTGCCTGCTTCACGCCATGCTTTTATGCAGTATTACCGCAATGCACCTATGCAGTTTATTGATATGCAGGCACAAGATTACGGCATGCAAGCCATTGGCCATATGGGCTATTTCCGCAAAGGCGCAGAGAAAATCTGGGATCAGGCGCTGCATCAATTCAAAACCATGCACACTTTGGAAAGCGCAAAGCATGCGTCCGCGTAAGCTCAGCCGCGAACAGCTCCTGCTGCAGTCGGCATTGTGCTTTAAACAGCATGGCTATACAGGCGCCAGTGTCAGCATGCTGGCGCAGGCCTGCGGATTAAGCAAAGCAGCGTTTTACTATGATTTCAGCAGCAAAGACGCGCTGCTGTATGAAATTTTAGATACCACGCATCAGCAGCTGCGCAGCGGAATCTTTCTGCAGCTGCGCCAGACGCACAGCAATCTGACAGCCGCCTATAGGCAAATACACGCCAATGCAGAGTATTTTTTCAGTTTTGGCGGCATGGGCTGTTTGGCGGGCATTCTCAGTGCAGAACAGCCTAATTTGCCGGAGATGATTCAAAAAAAGCTGATCGACGTTTTTCAGGACTGGGAGCAGGCCTTTTTTACCTTCTTCTGCCAATGCATGCACGAAACGCAAGCGCAGATTTGGGCAAAGCTGTCTGTTGCCGATTATGAAGGCGCTATTTTAATGTCCCGCATTCGGCCTGAAGCAGGCTATTTAGGCTTGCTGCAGCAGCGGATTCTCAGCCAGCTGAACAGCTGCAATCGCGTACTCAGCTAAAGCGGCCCTGCGTCCGGATATCATGCTTATGCTCTTCGCCGAAGCGGTCAACATGCGCATAAAACACACCGTATTTCCCAACATAATATTCCAAAGACTGGTCGTAAAACGTCCAATAAATGGACCATTCACCCAAATCCATTTTACGGATTTGGGTTTTTGAACTGACAGGCATTTTGCGGAAAACCTCAGCCTGCACCTGCGCTGCATCGGCGATATCATGCCATTCTCCTCCCTCCATGAACAGTGCAGCAATATCATCAAACAGCTGCTGCTCATAGGCATCGACGACGGCCACGGCATCTCCGCTACGTTCAGCAGCAGCGGTATCGGTCACGCTGGCGCGTTTTTCAGGCGCCTGATATTTACGCCACTTTTGACTCATTTTGTGTGTTTTATAAATTTTAAAGCCGATTACCCAAGCCACAGTAATCACAATCACGACGCATAGCATCAATAACAGTTTGACCATAACTGAATCCCCGCAACAGTTTAATTTTATATTTTTATAAATTATAACATGGCAAACTTGAATGTTTTTTAAACAATTTCAATACATGACTGAAACCGTTTTGATACCTAAGCGTGCTTTCAGGGACAGGCTTAACTTAAAACCGCCCAATGGATTCAAACGCAGCAATGTGATTTGAATCACTTTATGATTTAAGCCATTAAAACACTGAAACAAAACTGAGATAAAACTCCATCATTGCACAGCAGATGCTTCAGAAACGCATCATAAAGCAACATAATTCAACTTTCTAAAAGTGGATTTATCTTTTGAAATGTACCGACTTTTTCAATTCGATAAGAACAATTATGATACGCAAATCAAGGATTGAAGATATTCCCGAAATCATACGGGTCATCCACGAAAGCGTCCGCTCCTGCATTCAAGACCATCAGCGCAATGAAAGTGAGATTCAAATATGGCTGGAAAAAACCAATCAGTCCAGCCTGCTGCTTGGAATGCTTTACAATGACAGCTGGGTATATCTTGAGCAGGAGCAGATTGCCGGCTTTATTCTTGTGAATGATCATGGAAAAATTCTGCTGAATTACATTCGTCCTGAACTGCAGCAGCAAGGCATTGGCACAGCATTGCTGATGAATATGATTGACTGCCTGCGCGAAAAGAACATTGCTCAAATCACTCTGAACAGCACGCATACGGCACTGCCCTTTTACAAAAAATGCGGCTTTCAGCACCATCAGCCGCGGCAAGATGAAGCTGGCGCGGCGCTTACCCATTTGGTTAAATATTTGGCTTAACTGAATTGAATCTGCAGCACGCTCTGAGATTGATTTAGGCGGCTTTCAGCTGATCACGCCCCGCCTGCTTCGCTTCATATAATTTTTCATCTGCTGCCTTCATTAAGGCATGAATATCCTTATAATGCTGCTCCCGGTCCATGCACGCCATACCCATGCTGACAGTCACGAAGTTTTTATGGTCACCGCGCTTGCAATGCTCAAATTGCGCCAAACGGATCGCATTCATGACTTTATCCATCAGATCGACTGAAACCTGCAGCGGCACATTTTGCATCACAATAGCGAACTCTTCGCCGCCATAGCGGGCCAAAAAAGCCGAAGCCGGCAAAGTTTTCGCAATGACCTGCACCAGCTGCTTGAGAATTTCATCGCCTTTCAAATGCCCATAATAATCATTGTAGTTTTTAAAATAATCCACATCCAGCATCGCGAACATTAAGGTGCCGTGCGGCAGGCGTTTGGCTTCAGAAAAGCGCTCCTGAATTTCATCATTCAGCGCACGGCGGTTATAGGCGCCAGTCAGCGCATCCACTTTCACCTGATGTTCAAGTTTTGCATTCAGCTCATGCAGCTGCTCCGTCCGCGATTTCACCTTCTGATCCAGCAGCGCATTCAATTCCATCAAATTGTTATTCAGCTGCTCTGTATGATAGGTCTGATAGGCATAGTTGCGTGACTGCTGAAACATAATCAGCAAGGCATACAGGCTGGTCGAGACAAAGGATAAATTCACCGAATCAACCCAATTCATCAGCAGCATGAAATCATTTAAGAAGGTCACGCATAGAAAAATGACCGCGCATAGATTCAGGACAGAATAGGATTCCTTTAACTTGAGGGTCTGATAAAAACCATAAATAAAATTGGCCAGCACAAATAGGCTGAACACTGAACAGTACAGCGCCAGGCGCTCAAAAACTTCAGGCTGCGCAACCAGCGTCACCCCAATATTCAGCCCCAGCAGCAGCATGGCGATTTGATAAATCAAACGGTGCAGATAGCGCGCATTCAGCAGGTGAATATAGCTGATGAAAAACACCACCGTAAAATACGTAAACAAGTATTCTAAGCGCGTGCCCCACAGCCAATTGATTTCCGTCACTGCCGTATAGGCATAGGGCGCAGAGAAAAAGTTGTGCAGCGCCAAAAACACAATAAAAATACCAAAGACAAAAATGCTTTTACTGTTGCGCTGTGTCGAACCGCGGAACACTGAAAATAGGATGGTAAACAGGCCTACCCCCAGTACAACCCCGCAGATGACGGAAACGCTCATCATCAGCTGCTGGAACTGGCGGTTGATGGTTTTCGATAAGCCTATCCGCATCGGGTTTTCTAAGCCGCCATGCAGGCTGGAAAAGTTTGAGGCTTGAATCGCTAAGGTGAAATATTCTTTTTCAGCAACAAAATAGGCAATTCTAGGGGCATTTTCGGAAACTTGGGTATCGGGCGAAGTTCCAACTTCGCCCAAGCGCATGAGAAAGTCACCATTCAGATAAACCCGGTATGCCCCGTATTGATTTGGAATTTTGATGGCAATGCGGCGCCCGGTGAATTCTTTCGGGATTTTGAAGTAGCCGACAAATGTGCCGTAATTTTCATTGCTGCCGGTCAATTCTTTAAATGACGCTGGCAAAAAGACAGGCTGTGCAGCCAATATGGCGCTGGATTCAGTTAAGAAATGCCGCGGATAAAACAGCCATTGCCCGGGCAGCTGGGTACTGCTGTTTTCTGTGAATTGCACATCATTAATGCTGTCTCGGTATTTTTCATAAAAAGATGCTGGTACAGGCTCATATTGAGCAAACACAGCAGTTTGCCCAAAAACAATGACACAGCTCAGCAGCAGTAATCCCTGAAAAATACGGATTGCATCATGCAAATAACGCAAGGCGTTTTGTTCCCTTTATCGACATAAAATTCAATGTAAAATGAAACTCGATGATTTCCAAATTTTTTTTTTATTTTTTGATCAACAGCATCCTTGCCGGTCAATTTTTGATGCAGATTAAAGATTAATCACGCGTTTTCACATCAAATAATTCAATTTCAAAAATCAAATTTGAGTTTGCTGGAATAATATTGCCCATTTTGCGTGAGCCATAGCCCAAATGCGCAGGCACAATCAGTTTGCGCTTGCCGCCGACTTTCATGCCCATAATCCCCTGATCCCAGCCCTTAATGACACGGCCAGTGCCAATGACCGTTTCAAAATAATTGCCGCGGTCAATCGATGAATCGAATTTGGTGCCGTCTTCCAGCCAGCCGGTGTAATGCGTTGTAATTAACGCGCCCTTAACGGCTTCTTTGCCTTCACCGATTTTTAAATCAATAATTTCCAATTCGTTTGACATCTTCATACACCTCAAATAAAGCTTTACCGTGCTGCATTATAAACCGCTGCCGGCGAAAGTCTGCGGTTTTCTGCGCCGTTTGGCTAAAAGCCCCACCTCGTTAAAAGCTGAGTTCCATAATGCTGGCATCATCCAGCAAGTACTCGGTCAGCTTGCGGTGATTTTCTGCGGTGCCGATCAGCACCCAGCGCCCTGTGATTTTATGTTCTGTTTTATGCTGCGTATTGCGGATCACGTGCATATCAAAGGTTTTGAATAATTCTTCGTATTTATCCAGTGTTTCCTGACGGTATGGACAGACTATGCGGTATGTCCGCGCCTGATGCAGCTGCTCTATGCGCTCCTGCACGTAAATCAGCATCACCAGCACAATCATCACAATAAATGCGGCAAACAGGCTCAGCACAATATAGCCGGCGCCTACCGCCATGCCAAGGGCCGCTGTCATCCAAATCGTGGTCGCGGTGGTAATGCCTGAAATGCGGTTTTCGTCTTTAAAAATAACCCCAGCCCCTAGAAAGCCGAGGCCCGTTAAAATATTGGCGGCTAAGCGGTCAGGGTTTTCAACGCCGATTTTCAGCGACAATATCGTAAATAAGCATGAGCTGAGGCTGACCATAATCATAGTGCGAAGGCCCGCTGATTTGCTGCGGTATTCCCGCTCTGCGCCTATTACCGCGCCTATCCCTAACGCAATCAGCAGATGGATGAGATCCAGATAATCCGCGTACATGCCGCTGCACCCTTATAATGATGTTCTGATCCAGATATACCCAGCTTTAGGGCAAAGATGCAAGCCTTGCCTGCATCTTTTTGGGGATCTCATTTTGTTCTCATGCACAGTGGCAGCAGCAAAATTACTGCAGCTGCTCCCACTCAATGACGGCCTGAGCATTATCGCCAATCAGCGTCCACTCACCGTCCATGACATTCAGCTGCAGCTGCATGGTGCGTTCGCATAACGCCTGAATCGCTTCTGTCGTCGCCAGAGACAGTTTCCAAATTTCAAGATTCTTTAACGTTTTCAGCTTGCTGTTGCGCTTATACCATTCATCGACAGCAGTGCCATAAGTCACAATCGCCACTTGGCTACAGCGCGCGCAGGCTTTTTTCACTTTGTCTTCATCTGGGCTGCCGACTTCAATCCACTTCACCAGCTGACCCGTCAGGTCTTTTTCCCACAATGCCGGTTCATCGGTTTCAAATAAGTCCTTGGTAAATTCCAGCGCTTCATCCGCGTAGCGCGCGTACGCTAAAATGCGCACCATCAGGCGTTCAATGGTTTCAGATGGATGCTGCGCCATAGTCAGCTGGTAATCACCGTACTGATGCACGTCCATATTGGCAATGTTCAAATCTGCTTTATAAATTGTCGCTTTCAGCGCCATGATCAAGTCCTCGAATTTGGCGCTTAGCATACCCCATTTAAAACGCCTTGAGGCATTTTGGCGAAGTTTTGAATCAGTGGAAAAGTTAAATAATTACTCGGGATAACAATATGTGGACAACAGCCTGCATCAAAAATATAAGCGCCTCTGGGCATCAATGCGTATTCTTATTTTACTGGGTAGCTAATCCCACAAATAAATGAACAGAGATTCCTATCCCATTTGGACACTTCTATTTGAGACTTACATAGGAATTTTGTATAAGAGATTTTATGTTAAATCAGTGATCAAAAGCCCCATGAATCGGGCCTTTCGTATAACGCGTATTATGTTAATTTTAGAATAACTTAAAGTTCTGCGAGCACTAATTTCGCTTGTGAGTGCCCATTACTAGCGGCTTTTCTATACCACTCAAATGCCTTTTTATCATCTTTTTCTATACCTTGACCATTCTGATACAGTGATCCAAGATTATACTGTGCCTGAACATTACCTTGATTAGCCGCCTTGCTATACCATTCAAATGCTTTTTCATAATTTTGTACAACACCTTGGCCATTGTCATACATCAAGGCAAGGTTAGTCTGTGCTAGATCATCTCCCTGTATAGCTGATTTTTCATACCACTCAAATGCCTTTTTATTATCTTGCGCTACACCCTGGCCGCGATAGTACATAAACCCAAGGGTATTTTGTGCCATCGCAAATCCTTGATTCGCTACTAAACTGTATAGTCCAAATGCTTTTTGATCATCTTTTTTTACACCTTGACCATTCTGATACAGCAGCCCAAGATTATACTGCGCCATTGCAAACCCTTGATTAGCTGCCTTGCTATACCATTCAAATGCTTTTTCATAATTCTGTATAACACCTTCGCCATTGTCATACATCCATCCAAGGTTATATTGTGCCAACACATCACCATTTTCAGCTTCTCTTAATAAATCATCTGAGAACGTTGGATTTGCTAAGATTTCCATGGAAAAGACCAACCCAAAAGTAATAGCGATAAGTTTGAAAAATTTCATTTTCTGCCTTTGAATCGAAATAATATTTAATTCGTTAGATTATTAATAATACTTTATAAGCATGGAAATTTAGATGTATTTAACATAATGGTCGTTATACGAAATGCTTGAAATTTTCCTATAAGCATCAATATTTTAGTCAAAGCCGTTCCAGTAAACAGCGCACTGGAACGGCTTTTTTGTGATTATTCACGTTTCACGCTTATTATTTATACAATGCTCAACTACTTTATGTAGTCTCATTAAAACTCTAACGTAAAAAATTGTGCAAATGAATGATAACGCTATAGCTGCATCATAAATAACCCTTAACTGAAGGTTATTTTGTCTCTTGATCCACACGGCAGTTCATCAGCAAAGTTTCAAACTCCAGCCAAGAACGCTCCTGCTGATAAATAATTTCCAAACGGTTATCAATGCTTTCTTCAGCACTCTGATAGTTAAACTGTTCAGGATTAAAATTGAAGCTTTTCCAGCCTTGGCTGGTCTGGAAAATGCCTTTGATACGCAGCCAATCCTGCTGTTCACACAGCAAATCCAGCAAATCGTAAAAATCAAAGGTCCAGCGCTTCGGCATTTTCCAGCCCGCTACACTGTAGCCCTGCGCGCTTTCGACATAATGATACGGCAGCTGCTTAATTTCCGGCCGCGCCTCATCATCGCGCATCTGCTTTTGCACTTGCAGCAAAGGCTGTATTTTCCGTGCAGCGCCAGCATAGGGCAAATCAATATCGGACAGCGCCAGCTCACCCATTGCGGTTTTCAGCCAAATCTGCTGATAGGGCTGATATTCGGCCTGCAATGCGGCTAAAGCCTGTTCATCGGCTTCAGTCATGCCGTCTGCATGAGACACCGCGACAACTTTCGCGGCTTTCAGCTGATCTGCATACAGGTTTTGCTTGCTCCAGGCCACATCATGTAGCCGGGAACCATCCACGACAGTAACCAGCGCGCGCATCTTCAAGTGCTGCAGCCAATGCGGTTCAGTCAGCTGTTCCAGCAGCTGCGCCGGATGCCCCAGCCCTGTCGGCTCAATGAATAAACGGTCTGGCTTCGCTTCCGACAGTAAGCGCGACAGCGCAATCTGCATCGGCATCTGGCTGCTGCAGCACAGGCATCCGCCCAGCAGCTCCTTGACAGCATAGCCCTGATCCTGAGGCAGCAGCTGCTGATCAACGCCAATTTGGCCAAACTCATTCATCAGCACCGCCCATACCTCATGTTCCGGTTTTTGGCTCAGCAAATGCTTCAGCAGCGTGGTTTTACCTGCGCCTAAAAAGCCGGAAATAATATGAACGGGGATAGCCTGTGATGCTGTAACGAGCTTCAAAAGATCACCTGCAAAAGAATATGTAAGTGGGCACATTGTATAGCCGGATGCCGCCGCCCTTGCAAGTCCATTTGCTAGATTGATCTTTGTCGCATCTCTTGAGCGCCTGAGCCGTGATTGCTTGCTGTTTTTTAGCCTGAAGAGCGGCATCAAGGCCTATGGGATAAAAATCCGAATGGAGATCGGAATGAAACACCAAAACCTGTCATTAATTGACTGAAATGACATATTGCTTTGCGGTTGGGCTTAATCTGCAATGAAGTGTTACATTTATTTTGCGCTTTTTCAGCGCGCTATTTTCTGCAAATCTCCTTCTGTGTAACTGCGCTGTAACGCTAAAAGCCTCTGATGCATATTATTGAAATAATTACATACATTTTAAGCGCTTATTTCAATTTTTATTTTACATAAATCAACAATTTTTTGAGTATTACAGCGTTTTTGTAACGCATATTGCCGTCTTTTGCTGCAATCATTGCCTGCTGCGGTTTCGGCTCTTAGCATGGGCACTCGTTCAAATCGAGCGTGATGCTCAATATGAGCGGATGACTAAAATATACAATTAAGGATGCCATCATGAAATTAACGCAAATTTTACTTGCTACAACTTTCGCTGCAGTCACTGCAACTTCTTTTGCTGCTTCAAATGCTCAATCGTCACCTGTTCAAGAAGAACAAAAAGTTGTGGTCAGTACACAAGAACAGCCCGTTGCCGCTGAAGACGCTGCAGCAAGCTCGAGTGCAGCTCAACCTGCTTCTGAAGCAAATGTGGGCGCTGCGCCGGCACAGCCTGCGCAATAAAATCGCAAGGCCTTATCAATCAGCGGCTATATTTGAGCTGACCGCAGCTCAACATTGTTTTTCAATGTTTTAGCCTAAAAACAGCACCGGAGCCCTTTTCTAAGCGCTTCGGTTTTTTATACTGCAGATTAAGGCAATGATAGTTATTAATGATCGATGAATCATCAAAGCTTATTAAAAGAATTAAACTTAATAATTAATAATCAATATCTTAATAAAACAAATACCGCCCTTCGGTATAATATTCTTCTATCCCATCTACTTAGGCATAGCTTGTCTCATCCCCCTAATTCACCGTTAATAAGCTCAATGCGTAAGAATTGGATGTTTGCACATGAGCAATAAAGCGAATTACACGGCTGAAGTCGCTATTTTGGGCGCTGGCCCAGTCGGCCTAACGATTGCGAACTATTTAAGTAAGCAAGGCGTTCAAGTGACCATCATTGAACAGCTGGACAGTTTAATTGATTACCCGCGTGCAATTGGTATTGATGATGAATCATTGCGCACCATTCAGTCTTTAGGCTTGGTGGATCAGGTTTTACCGCATACCACACCCAACCACGCCATGCGCTTTTTAACCCCTAAAGGCCGCTGCTTTGCAGACATTCAGCCTTTAACCCGCGAATTCGGCTTCTCACGCCGCAACGCGTTTATTCAGCCGCAAGTCGACAATGTGCTGCTTGATGGCTTGAAGCAATACGACAAAACTGAAGTGCTGTTTTCACGCAATCTGACTGAGTTTCATCAGGATGCGTCGGGTGTCACCCTAAGCATTACCGATAAAGCGGGTGAAGCAGAAACAGTCAAAGCGCAGTACTTAATTGCCTGTGATGGCGGCAATTCTATTGTCCGCCGTACCCTAAACATTGCCTTTGACGGCGAAACAGCGCCGAACCAATGGATCGTCATTGACATCGACAATGACCCATTGGCCACACCGCATATTTACTTATGCTGTGACCCTGTGCGTCCATATGTTTCTGCTGCTTTGCCTCACGGCATCCGCCGCTTTGAATTCATGGTGATGCCGGGTGAAACTCAAGAAGAACTCAGCAAGCCGGAAAACATTGCAAAATTACTGTCTAAAGTGATGCCAACGACTGACGGCATTGATGTGATCCGTCAGCGTGTCTATACCCACAATGCGCGTATTGCGGACAAATTCCGTGTCGACCGTATTCTGCTTGCCGGTGATGCGGCCCACATCATGCCAGTATGGCAAGGCCAAGGCTACAACAGCGGCATGCGTGACGCTTTCAACTTGGCATGGAAAGTGGCTTTGGTGGTGCAAGGCAAAGCGGGTACTGAATTGCTGGATTCTTACCAAGTCGAACGTAAAGACCATGCCAAAGCCATGATTGACCTGTCTGTGATGGCTGGCCACGTGCTCGCGCCGCCTAAAAAATGGCAAGGTTTTGTGCGTGACGGTATTGCCTATGCCTTGAACTATATCAAGCCTATCAAGCAGTACCTGCTGGAAATGCGCTTCAAGCCAATGCCGAAATACCATGATGGCGCTTTAGTCACCAATAGCGCTAAAGATTCGCCAGTCGGCAAAATGTTTATTCAGCCGGAAGTAAAATTAGCTACGGGCGAAACTGTGCTTTTGGATGAAGTGATTGGCAATGACTTTGCATTGATTGCTTGGGGTGTAGACCCGCAGTGGGGCTTGTCAGATGCAGCCATCAAACAATGGAAAAAGCTGGGTGTTAAATTCATTCAAGTGATTCCAGCGGTGCAGTTCAACAATGCCAACCGCAAGCAGCCTGAAGGCGTGATCACCATTGGCGACATTGGCACGGACATCCGTACATGGTTCGGAAAAACCTCTGAATCTGTTGTCGTTCTGCGCCCTGACCGTTTTGTGGCAGCGCTCGCCATTCCGCAGACTTTAGACACTGTCAGCCAAAAACTGTTTACTAAACTTCACGTCAAGTAAGAACGTTACACCTATAAAAATTAAAATTTCTGAATATTCAGAGGCCTGACCACGCACTATGCGTGGTCTTTTTTATAGGGTCTGTTTTCCATCCCATAAAGACCAATGACTCATGATGAAAACCGCAATATTGATAAATAAATCTCACTTCGCTTTCTGATTTGGCAAGCACTAAATTCATCATTACAGCTTTTGCAGCCAGTCAACATCCTGTACTGAATCGCGCTTTTTCACCCGCTGAATGAAAGGATCAAACTCGTCCAAATACGGCAGAATTTTAAATTGCACCGCATAGGCAATCCAATAGGCCAAATACAAATCCGCAGCCGTAAATTTTTCACCCGTCAAATAAGGATTGGCCTGCTTCATGCCCTGCTTTAAAAATGCGAAAACAGCATCTTCATTGCCCATACTCAGCGCAGATCGGCATTTTTCGATTTGCGCTTCCGGCACCTGCAGATATTTGATATCCATATATTCAGTCATTGGCCCGTGACAAAAAAACAGCCACTTCAAATATTCGCCGCGCATCGGATCATTCAACGCTGGCGCTAGGCCTTTTTCATGATATTTATCCGCCAAATAGGCATAGATCGCCGCGGTTTCGCTGATGACGGCCGGCCCATCCACCAGACACGGCACTTTGCCCATTGGGTTAATTTTTAAATATTCGGCATCATGAATTTTGGCATAATCCACTTCAACCATTTCAATGTCATTTTCTATGCCCAGCTCTTTAAATAAAGGCAGCAGCGTGTTTCCGCGAGATTGTTTATTGCTGTAGTATTTCATTGAAATATTGTTCCTCTGCCGTTTCTTTTTAGAGTATAAAATGCAGAAAATTTAATCTGTATGAATTTATTATTTTGTCCAGTACAGCATCTTCAAATAAAAAAGCCAGTCTTTCGACTGGCCTCAGTTCATCAATTGCTTGTTAAAAAAATCCCATATAAAACTGCTCTTTCAGCACTTTCAAAATCAGCTCAATTGCTTCATTTTTCTTGTCTTTACGGTAGCTGGCGTACAGCCCAATCATCGGCAGCGGCTCAATAGTGCTTTTCACCACAATTTTATCGCCCAGCAGCGGAATCACATAAGACGGCACCAAACTCCAGCCCACGCCCATGCCCACCAAATTCACATTCAGCAAAATATTGGTCGAATACTGCACCACATTGACATTTAATTTAGACTGCTTGAAAAACTCCTGAATAATGCGGAACAATTCTGGCGATGAATGCTCATCACTGACAATAAACTCCTGCTGATTGAAGCTTTTAATGCTGATATGGCGCAGCGCAGCCTCAGGACAGTCTCTCGGCATAATTAAAGCCAGCGGTTCAGTAAATACCTGCACAGACTCAATATCTGGAGCATCTTCCGCATAGCGGGTAAACGCTATGTCAATTTCCCCTTTATGCAGTGATTTGAGCTGATCCGCATCCGTCAGACTATGAAAATGGATTTTCAATTCAGGAAACTGCGCACGGATATTCGGCATAATGTAAGGAAAGACTTTCATTTCCGCCACAGGCACAAAGCCGATGTTCAGCTGCTCTTTGGTCAGATGCGCAACTTGACGCGCATCCAGTATGGCTTTTTCCGCATGCTCCAGACTCAGGCGCGCCTCTTTCAAAAAGGCTTTGCCCTCTTCCGTCAGTTCAACTTTACGGTTTGAACGCAACAGCAGCTGTACACCCACTTCCTGCTCTAAATCTTTAATCTGCTGGCTTAAAGATGGCTGCACGGTGCACATGCGCTGCGCGGCTTTGGTAAAATTCAGCTCTTCAGCAACAGCTACAAAGTAACGCAAATGTCGTAATTCCACACTGCACCTCTATCAAATGGATGTCTGAACAGGCTTCTTCAATGCCGCAGACGCCTTGTAAATAAACAGCGTTACGATCACGATGACCGCGCAGCTTAAATAGGTAAATTGATAGTCAAAGTAGGCAATGAGCAAGCCCATAATGACGGAACCGATGGCCAGGCCAATATCAAACAAAGCAAAAAACGTCGAAATGGCATGCCCCATGCGCTGCTTAGACACGGACTGTATCGCCAGTGTTTGCATGCAGGGAAATAATGAGCCGTAGCCCATGCCGATAAACACCGCGGACAGCCACAGTACCCATTGATTATCCATAAAACTGACAATGACCAAGCCAAGGGCAAATGAAATAAAGGATGGATAAATAACCGAACTTGGCCCTTTTTGATCATACCATTTGCCCACCCATGGGCGCACAGCAATCATGGATACAGCAAACACAATAAAAAATAAGCTGGCGGCGCTTAATAAATGCCGGCTGTCAGCAAATGCCGTAATAAAGCTGGTGATGCTGGAATAAGCAAAAGCCACCAACAGCGCAATCAGGCTGATTGGCAGAACCTTCACTTCGACAATATCATGCCAGCTTAGTGTCGGTTTTGGCGCATCCGCGTCTTGAACTGCTTTCGGTAATTCCTGCACCTTTAAGGTTAAACAGAATATATATCCAATGCAGGTCACAATGCTCAGCAGCGCAAACAGCGCGGTGAAGCTGGCAAACTGAATGACGGTTAATGCAATGAGCGGCCCAAAGACCACGCCCAAATTGGTCGACATGACAAAATAGCCCATGCCCTCGCCTTTACGATGTTCTGGAATAAAATCATTCACTACGGGCACATTGACTGTAGTCAAAATACTGAACCAGAAGCCATGCAAAAAACGCGCAAGCAGCAAAGACCCTAAACTGTCTATCAGCAAATAGCTGAAAGCAAACAATACAAACAGCAGCCCAGCGCCGCGCAGCGCATTTTTTTTCCCCAGCCGTTCTACAATCAGTCCTGAAAAGGGGCGAATGGCAATAGAAGACACTAAAAACAGCGTCAATGCTAAGCCGGCTTCTTTTACAGTACCGCCTAAGTCCTGCATGATGTAAATCGGCAGTACCGTGAGCATGGCAAAATAATAAATAAACAGAAACAGGTTATTGCACAGGCACAGTATGAATGCACGGTTCCACAGCTGTTCAGCAGGCGTTGGAAATTCAGGCATCCGGCTCATGCGCTGCCGCCTGCCAGTGAAGGCGTAATAAGAATTGGCTGCAGCGCCAGATGCACCAGCTGCTGAATATAGCGCTCATCGGGCATCCAGTTAAAAAAGATAATTTGATAATGGATCGGGCCGTAAAGCATATCCAGCATCAATTCAAAAGGATAATCCGCCTTAATTTCTCCGCGCGCGATGGCCAGTGCAATCAGCTTGCGGGTCTGTTCACGGCGCGGCAGCAGGTATTGTTTAAAAAATTCCCCTGCAGCCTCACGGTGTTCCGCCATTACCACCAGCAGCGCCCGCCCAACATGCTGGTTCAATGCGCTGGACAGCTTAAGCAGCTGCTGATTTAAATTGAATTCCAGAGACTGGTTAAAATCCAAATCAAAAACAGACACGGTATTTTCTTTAAAAGCTTCAAACACCAAATCCGATTTATGCTTCCACCAGCGGTAAATCGTCGACTTGCCGACGCCTGCCCGCGCGGCAATATCTTCGACTGTCAATTTGCTATAGTCACACTCCGCTAAGGCGTCATTCACGGCGCGCAAAATGCATTGCCTGCGCCTTGAGCTTTTTTCAGTTTCATTTTCTCCAGACAGTTCCAGTGCATTATTCACTGCATTCATGTGCAATCCATAGATAAATATAAAACGAAACGTATCGTTTCATATTACGCTGAATTGATGCGGTTCTCTATCCATTTCTTGCCGTCCTGAATCAAACTTTAGTTGAATACCCGGAATTGAGGCTGTTAAAATTGCAGGCGCTGATCTTCAGGCCTCCGCCCAGAAAAATCACAAATACCGAATAAAAATAATCGTGAAAAAAACAATAAATTTCAGGAAATTTCCATGTCCAAATCGGCTTTGCCTGCAGGCTTATGCATTTTACTTTTAACCGCATGCAGCGAACCGCTTCCGCAAGACAAGCGCCACTATGCAGGCACTTGGCAAAACGATGACAGCAGCACCATCTTCGAGATCAGCCCGTCAGGGCAATTGCATTACATCAAGCTTGAAATGCGCAGCAAAAAATCCATCACAGGCAAAATTCAATCCTTTCACCACAATATCATCCAAATTGGCTTTTGGCCTTTCAGTTCTGAATTCAAGGTATCTGCTGCCCCCCATCTCAGCAGCAGCGGGATCTGGAGCATGACGGTAGACGGAGAGTATTTGATCAACCGCCAGCCATAAAAAAGGCCGCCCAATGGCGGCTTTAATTGCATCAGCAGAAAATCAGCTGTGCGATGATTTTTTATAGATGCTGCATGACGGATGATGGTTTTCCTGCAGGCGCGCAATTTTACGCTGTTCAGCCGCCTCAAAACGGCAGCGCTTCCAGTCATTATTCAGATTCAGCTCTGGAATCGGTTTCGGTTTGCCGTTTTCATCCACAGCCACCATCGTGAAGTAGCAGCTGTTGGTATGGCGCACGGTGCGCTTTTGAATATTCTGCGCTTCAACGCGGATGCCGATTTCCATCGACGTGCGGCCCACATGATTTACACTGGCCAGAAATGTCACCAGCTCGCCCACATGAATCGGCTCTTTAAAATTAACCTTATCTACAGATAATGTTACGACATAACTGCCTGAGTAACGGCTGGCGCATGCATACGCTACTTGATCCAGCAGTTTTAAAATTGTTCCGCCATGCACATTGCCTGAAAAATTCGCCATATCTGGGGTCATCAGGACGGACATGTTTAATTCAGATTGGTCTTCTAATATCGGAGCAATTTGATCTAATGGGGACATCGCGTTTCTCTAGACTTTATGAAAGGACATTGATAAGTGTGATTATTATATCGGTTTTACACTCAATAAAATGTTCTATTCGGCAAAAAATTCATCACTATTATTTATAGTGATTTAGACATCATTCAAAAAAATATATAGTATTTAATTAAATGGTTGAGTATTAAGCATATTTATGAATATCTGCGCGTTTCGCGAAATCACCTCATTTTAAAGGCATGACAAAAAAATAAAGCGGCATCCATCATATCGGCCTCGATGTTCCTCATTGACCACTGCATTAAATGACGCGCATGCTAAATTTTAGGCGGGAGAATTTTCAGCATTTCGAAAGCGACGTTGTTATAGCTTAATTTCTGCTGATTGGCCAACTCAGTTTCAATACAAAAAGAGCCATCAACCTGAATGGCAGTGACAATAAAAACCTGCTGTTCCATGGCCGCCAGAGTGACTTTCTGACCAATTTTCAATGTATGCATTTGGTTTTACTCATGCTTTTATTAATTGATTTCAGCTATAAAAAGCTCGCAAAAAGTGTAGCGGGTTTACACACACAGGTAAACGGAAATCTCTGCAGTAAAAAGCTAAATAGAAAATTTATATTATACTTAATGTTTTATGAATTAATTTTAATATTAATAAATTTCAAAAACTTAACATCAATTCAAAAAACACCGCCCTGAATGCCCTGCGCCAGTTCTAAAATCTATAACTATAAAGGCTAACAGATTCATAAAAGGCGGCATTCACCAGCCGATCATATGGAAAATGTTTAAATATGCGTTGAAGTGCAGCCTAAAAAAACTGACCGCTTCAACGGTTTTTAATATCTATGCCTCAAAACAAAAATAGCAGCGCGTTCAATTATTGCTGCGCGCTGTACTGTACAGCGCCGCGTTCCAGCGGATGCTTGTGGTCTGCAAAAGTTTTAATAATGTCATTCAGCTTAAGCTCAGCAGCGGTAACCCCCGCCTGCATGGTCGCTTCACGGCCAGTGACGTCAAAGATATGCGCTTTTTCACGGATATCCGGCTGAATTACGATATCAGCCCGTTTTAATTCTTCTTTGGCCAAGTAGTACTGCATGATATTGATGTTCTGGTTAAACAGCCCCCAGACATTGCTGGTTTCGGTATGAATCGGCTGCGCTAAAATATCCACGGCAATAATAATGTCTGCCCCCAAATCCCGCGCGACATCTACCGGAACGGGGCTGACTAAACCGCCATCCACATATTCCTGATGATTTATCACTGCAGGAATAAACATGCTAGGAATAGATACCGAAGCGCGCACTGCCTGTCCCGTATTGCCAGCATTAAACACCATTTTACGGCCTTGCTGCAGTTCGGTGGCCACCACATACATTGGGGTTTTCAGCAATTCCAGCGGGGTGTTATTCACCTGCTTGTTGACATATTCCTCAACTTTTTTGCCGTCCAGTACGCCTTTTTTAGCCAGGCGGATTTCCCGCACATCATTGGGCTTCATATTCAGCGCAATTTCACGCATTTCTTCTGCATTTAGTCCCGAGGCGTACAACGTACCGACAATACTGCCCGCACTGGTGCCCACAATAAAATCCGGCTTTATGCCATTGGCTTCCAGGACCTGAATCGCGCCAATATGTGCGTAGCCCCGCGCGCCGCCGCTGCCTAAAACCAACGCAACAATTGGCCTTTTTTCTTGCTGTTTCAGTTTTTTAAAGTCAATACGGTCCTTGCCCGCATAGGCTTCAACCATATTCAGGGCAGGCGCGGCGCTTTGCTGCGCTGCCGCCGGAACTTGTTCAGCGGGTTTCGCCGCAACGGTTTGAGAAGCTGCAAGCACGACGCAAGTCAACGCAGCAAAAGCAGATTTCATTTTCACTACATAGATTCCAACATTCATTATTCGTTTTCTTTAAACTCCAACAGTCTAAAGAGATCAGATCATCACCATTGTTATGATTCGTTAAGCGGCGCCGGCACTTTCACATTTTCTGAATTCGCCATAGTCTGAAATTATAATCCAATCCGCTTTGCTTCACAGTGTTTACCAATGCACTCCAAATCACTGCTGTACATATTTGGGAGCTGTCTATTTGATCTTTTTGCATCAGTAGCTTATCTAAAGAAAAATGGCTGACAGATGATGAATATTCGCAGATCATGGCTTTGGCTCAGCATTATGGGCGGCTTTATTATTGCTTATATCCCTTATACCGCGGTATTAAGCGGTATAAGGGTATAAGCGGTATAAGCGGTATAAGCGGTATAAGCGGTATAAGCGGTATAAGCGGTATAAGCGGTCAGCCTGCCATTTAAATTGCATGGATATTCACTGCTGCATAAAAAAATACCCAAGTTTCCTTGGGTATTTTTTGAAAGCTCATTAAATTTCAAACAGTCTTCAGTTAGGCAAAGAATTTTAAAATAAATTGAATGACTGTCGCATTAATCAAGTCAACAAAAAATGCGCCGCAGAGCGGTACAATCAAGAATGCTTTGTGTGAAGGCCCATACATATTAGTAATGGCCTGCATATTGGCAACGGCTGTCGGCGTAGCGCCCATGCCAAAACCGCAATGCCCTGCTGCCAATACCGCCGCATCATAGTTTTTACCCATAACGCGGAAAGTGACAAAGGCGGCATACAGTCCCATAGTTAAGGTTTGCGCGCCCAAAATGACAACCAGCGGGCCAGCCAAGTCAGACAATTGCCACAGTTTTAAAGAAAGCAAAGCCATCGCTAAATACAGTGAAAGCGACGTATTTCCAAAAACATCAATCGCGCGGTCAAAAATTTGAATTTTAAAAATGCCTTCCAGCACATTGCGCAGAATAACGCCGCCGGCCAAAGCCCAAACAAATGTCGGCAATTCAAACATTGTTCCTTTGCTGTAGCCGGTCATAAATTCAGCAAATGCCAAACAGCCTGCAAATAAGCCCAATGTCGTAATGGCATTATCCGCCGTAATTAAGCGGACACGGTGCGGATGTTCAAATGGAACATATTCTGCAGAATTTATATCGGCCAAAGGGGTGCTGTCACTTTTTTCGATCTGTTCATTGGTGCGCGGTGTAGCCAACTTATAACGGTTAATCAGCAATTTTGCTAAAGGGCCGCCAATAATGCCGCCAATAATCAAACCGAAGGTCGCACTCGCCATGCCAAGCGCCAATGCGCCTTGGATGCCGTGCTGGGTTTCTAAAATTTCACCCCAGGCGCCTGCTGTGCCATGTCCCCCAGTCAGCGTGATAGAGCCCGCAATCAAGCCGATTAATGGATCAATACCCATGATTGTCGCCAGGCTAATGCCGACAAAATCCTGCACCACAATAAACGATGCGACAGCCACAAGGAAGATTACTAAGCCCAAGCCGCCTTCTCTCAATTTAGAAAAGTTGGCGCTTAAGCCAATAGAAGCAAAGAAGATCAGCATAAAGCTGGTTTGCAGCTGACTGCTGGTGGTAATGCTGTATCCCCAGAGCTGATGCACAGCCAGCGATAGAACAGCGGCGACTAAGCCGCCCGCAACGGGTTCAGGAATATTATAGCGTTTTAAAAAACCGATTTTATTAACGAGAAACCGCCCAAGCAATAGCACGATCACGGCAGCAATTAAGGTATAAAATGCGTTAAAAGTAAATTCCATAATAATAGTCCATGCAGGTAATGAACCAGAGCAATTAAAAACTTACTAAAATGAATAAAATCTGGCAAGGCTTAACCCAATGCCGAAATTTTATTCCAAATATTTATGCTGTGGCTCATTTGATGCTTCTCATGTAAATGACTTGCAATACCATACTCCCCTAATGGCATATGTATTGCCCAAATATTCCGCCCACTCCTAATGATTTAGACTTTTAACGGATATCCTTGTCAAATCTTTTGATCAACCATCAATATGAATAAAAGTGCGACATTATGCATAGTTTTTGTGTAAAAACTTTATTTTTTTACAATAATTCATATCAGTAGCAGTGATAGCTTTTTTATATTTATTTTCTAAAAAAATGGGGTTTGATTTATAAGCGTTAAATTCAGCCTTCTCAAATGAAAAACAGGAGCATAAAGCTCCTGTTTTTTAAGCAATTTAAAAATCCAGATTAGAAACTGTATTTAGCCATTAAGCCAACACGGTCATCGTGGTATGAGTTGCCGCCAAATGCTTTACGCTTACCATTGATGTATTCCACACCCAGTTCAACTGGTTTTACTGGTGCGTAAATAATATTCAGCCAAGCCTGTTGAACTTCTTCGTTTGCATTGCTGTTTGACACATCTTTCGCATAAGCGCTGCCGTCATCAGCAAATAACGCGCCATACGCTAAAGTTGAACGCAATTTTTCGTTGAACTTATAGGTAGCGCCGACTTGTACAGCTGTAAATTTATTTTGTTCAACACTGCCATTCACTACAGAGTATGCAGAATTTGAACCGTATAAATAGTTGCTGTTGCCTTCCGCGTATGAAACATCGCCATTCAGCTTCAATTGATCCGTCACCGCATATGATGCGCCAGCTGCAACGCCCCAAGCTGTTTCAGTTTCATTGGCAGCGTCTGACTTGTAATTTTCAACCAGTGCGCGCGCAGATGCTGAACCCTTGCCCTCAGCAAAACCTTGAGTCAGTTTAGCGGTCAAGTTCGGAACGCGGTAAGACGTATCTGCCGCAACTGTGCCTTTACTGTCACCTTCTTCAGCAGAAACAAACAATTGAGTTTGCGGCGCAAGTTTAAAATTATAGCGCACTTGCGGTAAACGCTGAGTGCCGCCGCCAATGTTGGTGCTGAAGTCAATCATTTCTGGCGCATGGCTAGACAGGAAGTTCGACGTTGTTTGACCGAATAGCCAGTTGTTGTAAGTCAAGTATGCATGACGGATACGGAAACCTTCGCTTTTCACGCTATCTGAATCAGCAAAATCCGCTTCAATTTTACCGCCGACTTTATTGTCAGCGCCTACAGGAGCGCTGAAGTCTAAGCCAATACGTGTAGTTTTTGCTGTCGCGCGCAATTTGTCTTTGGTTGCGCCAGTTGAAGTATGTACACTGCCGAAATCGTTATCTGCACCTTCAATGATGTAGTTGGCATCACCGCGGACAAAACCATAAACATTTACATCTGCACCAGCCTTAGATTTCAGCCCAGCAAGTGGCGAAACAGGCGCTGCCACAACAGCTACTGGAGCAGGACGTGTTTTGACCTGCTGAATATCAGCCTGCTGCTGTACTTGAACCTGCTGCTGCTGTTTGATCAATGCCTTCAGTTCTGCAACTTCAGCCCGCAACTGCGCAACTTCTTTTTGTTCAGCTGTGGCTGCTTGCGCAGAGTTCAGCATCAGTGCTGAAACGGCAATGGCTAAGCTGTATTGAGCTGCAGGTTTTTTAAGTTGAGCGAAATTCATATATTCTCCAGATGAATTCTAGTTTCACGCAATCATTTTCAATCCAGATGAAAATGTATTTTTTGTGACAATTTTTAAGTTTTTCCTAATTGCACATTTATACAGGAAAAATTAACCACTAGTTTGCTGATTTTACGCATTTGTAATTTATATAATGAATAAGCAATTTTGCTTAGTTTTTCACAGCAATAAATTTCAAAACGCCTAAACAGCACCATGTTCACCATTTTGCAATGGCTGCATTGTCTTGCAATAATTGGTCCTGTTGAACCGCTCCTTTTTATAAATCCATTTCATCTTCAGTATTTTTAAAATTGAGCTGATCTTCCTGACACCTCATGCTGATTATTTGAACGGACAACGCCGCGAATGACTATCTGTGCTTTAGTAGCATGCAATTGACGCTCAGCAATACGTTATTGCACAAAAGCCGGATTTACCGAGCTGTTAATCTTCATGGAAGATATAAGTTCTTGAACACGGTCATAGAATTGCACAAGACATCCATGCCGCCACTCGCCAAATACGCCAATACTATACCTTAAGGGTAAATATTTATACCTTTAGGGTATTAAAACTTTATCGCCTTTTTCACAATTCAGCAGCGAAGCTTGTTCTAAAACGCATATTAATGTTAAACATTTGAATGAAAATTTAAAAATTAAAGCAATCACAGGTAAGCATATGGACCAGCAGCTGCAGCAAGCCGTAGATCAAGTCATCACCTCGCGTCATTCTGTACGTGCGTTTTTGAACACGCCAATTGACCGCAAAACACTCAAAGAGATCCTTCAGGTGGCCAGCCGCGCTCCGTCTGGAACCAACACCCAGCCATGGCGGGTTTATGTTGTGCAGGGCCGGAAACGGGATGCCTTGACTGAAAAAGTCTGCACCGCGCAATCTGCCTTATTTTTGAACCCTGAATTGGCAAAAAAATATACAGAAACCTTTCCCTACTACCCTGAACAATGGCTTTCACCCTATATTGAGCGCCGCCGTGAAAATGGCTGGGGCTTATATGGCTTACTGAAAATTCAGAAAGGTGAAAAAGAAAAAATGGCGCAGCAGCAGCTGCGCAATTTCAAATTGTTTGATGCGCCCGTTGGGCTGTTCTTTACCGTACATAAATCTTTGGGCATTGGCGCAAAAATGGATATCGCCATGATGATTCAGAATGTCATGCTGGCAGCCAAAGCCCGCGGTTTAGATACTTGCCCGCAAGCCGCCTGGAATCACTTCCACAGCATTGTGCTCAGTGAAGTTCATGCCTCCAGCGACGAAGAACTGGTATGCGGCATGGCTTTAGGCTATGCCGATCCTGATCATATCGTAAATACCTTTATTACGCCGCGTGTCCCTGTGGAAGATTTTGCTGTATTTATTGAATAAAGGCTGGCTGACCGCATCGCAGCAAAAGGGGCCAAGCCCCTTTTTTATCTCGGATCTTTCAGCCGTTCATGGCAGGCATTCAGCAATCCTCCTGTTCCGCTTCAGGCCATTTTAAACGGCTCGTGCATTCTGAATGCTGCGAATTGCATACAGCGCCAGCACTATGAACAGCAGCATCACCGCCGCCATATTCAATAATGGGCTCCAAAACAAGAAATTCAAAATCAGTCCGCCTAACAGGCCGCAGGCAAACTGCATGCTGCCCATGACTGCACTGGCCGTTCCTGCCCGCGCACCCTGCTCAGACATTGCCAAAGCCATTGCATTTGGCCCGGTAAAGCCGATGCCGGAAACCGTCAAAAACATGCCCAGCATGACTGAAAGCATGGGCGCGTGCGGCAGCAGTCCGCCAGCGAACAAAATCATCACACCTGAAAGCTGAATATAGGCGCCCATTTTTAAACGCTGCATAACACTGGTTTTTGCCGCCAGATGCTTATTGAATGTCGAAAACAGCATAATGCCAAAGGCGTTCGCACCAAAAGCGTAAGCAAATTGCTGCTGCGTCAGCCCATAGCCATCCATTAAAACCGGCGCAGATGAACTGATATAGCAGAACAGCAAACCGCCCGAGAAGCAGCCAATAATCATCGGCAGGCGGAAGCTGGCATCTTTAAAAATTGTCGCGTACAGCAGCAGTACTTGTTTAAAGCTTAACTTTAGACGCCTGGGTGCAGGCAAAGACTCATGAAAGAAAAAGTGCACGCAGCATAGGCAGACAACACCCATCAAGCTTAATGCTGCAAACACGGCGTGCCAGCTGAAAAATTTTAAAATCCACGAACCCAGTGTTGGCGCAATAATCGGCGCGATCCCCATCACAATCATCATGCTTGAAAACGCCTGCGCAGACGCCTGCATATCCAAACGGTCCCGGATGGCTGCCCGCGCAATCACGACCCCTACGCATCCGCCTAAAGCCTGCAGGATGCGGGCAGCAATCAGGCTCCATTCATTTTGCACCATCAGGCACAGCAAACTTGCCGCAATGTACAGGCACAGTCCAAAATACAGCGGAATTTTACGGCCAATACGGTCACTGAGCGGGCCATAAATCAGCTGCCCCACGGCCAAGCCTAAAAAGTATGCAGGCAGGGTATTGGCAATCCTCTGCGTGCTGACGCCAAAATCATGCGCCATTTGCGGCAAAGCCGGCAGATACATATCAATCGACAGCGGGCCCAGCGAAGTCAGCAGCGCTAGCAGCATAATCCATGCGCTGGAATACTGCGTTTTGCTTTGTTCTGTCTGCATAGAGATATTTTCGTTTCTAAATGATGAGAATGCAGACAAGTTTACACGTGTCATAGTATTATTTCGGCATATTCAAAGTGAAAAATCACACAATTCCAATATCAGCTGACCGCTCCGCTCCAGACAGCAAAGGATAGAAATTGAACTCTTGGCTCGCACGTCTAAAACAAGCGACGTACAACACCACTTTCATGTACAACATTCGCATGATTATCGCGTTTGCGGGTACGGCTTTTGTTCCGTATTTCATCGGGCAGCAGCTGTATACAATCCCCCTCACCTTAGGGGTTGTGGCTGCAGGCTTAAGCGATATCGATGACCGCTTTTCTGTGCGGATCATGAATCTGATCTATACCTATATCGGGTTCTTTGTGACTGCAGTCTCGGTCTATCTGCTGTTCCCCTATCCAATTCTATTTGCCATTGGCTTAATTGTGTCCTGCATTGGCTGGATTTTACTGGGGTCACTGGGGCGGCGCTATGCCACGATCTCCTACGGCTGTTTAGTCATCTCTGTATATTCCATGCTTGGCGTCAGCCTTTTTGACAACTGGTATACGCAGGCAAGCTTGCTGGTCATAGGCGCGGCTTGGTACGGCTTAATTTCCACCATCAGCTTCCTGCTGTTTCCTGTACGCCAAGTGCAGGACAAACTGGCGCAGTGCTATTCGTCTTTAGCCGACTTCTTATTTGCCAAATCGAATCTATTTGATGTAGACATGACACCGGCCAGCTATCAGCAAAGCATGATTGAGCTGTCTTTAGAAAATGGAAAATTAATCACCATTTTCAACGATATGAAAACCGCCTTGCTGACCCGTTTAAAAGGTGACCGCGGCCAGCGCGATACACGGCGCAGCCTGCAGTATTATTTTGTGGCGCAGGATATTCATGAACGCGCCGATTCTGCGCATATTGACTATCAGAAGCTGTCTAAGATTTTCGAACACAGCGATATCCTATTCCGCTTTCAGCGCATTTTGTCTCTTCAGGCCAAAGCCTGCAAAGACTTAAGCAGCAGCATTCTGCAGCGCACCCCCTATAATCACAGCAAACGCTTTAAGCATGCTTTTCAAAATCTGAAATTATCCTTAGAAAAGCTCCGCGCCGAACAGCAGTATGATCAGGTTTGGGTGAATTCGCTGTTTTCACTTTATCAAAATTTAAAAGCCATCGATTCACAGCTGCGCAATGTGGAAACCGAACGCCATATGAATTTTGACAGAGCCAAACACATCGAAAATCAGCTTAAAGATGACGACTTAAAGGGCTGGGACGATATGGTCATTCGCATCAAACAGCATCTGACGCCCGAATCGGTCTTGTTCCGCCATGCCGTTCGGGTCTCTTTGGTGCTGTTTATTGGCTATATTTTTGTGCAGCTGACCGACATTCAATACGGCTACTGGATTCTGCTGACCGCCTTATTTGTCAGCCAGCCGAACTTTAACGCCACCAAGCGCCGCCTATATTTGCGGATTATCGGAACCTTAATCGGCATTATTTTAGGCTATGCGATTTTGTATTTTATCCCTTCGATTGAAGGCCAGCTGCTGCTGCTGATCCTCAGCGGCGTGCTGTTTTTTGAATTGCGAAGCAAACAGTATGCGCAAGCCACAGCCTTCATCACAATCTTGGCGATGATCAACTTCAATTTAGACGGCCTGGGTTTTGCTGCGGCCATGCCGCGCATGATTGATACGCTGATTGGCTGCGCTTTAGCCTGGTTTGGCGTCAGCTTTATTTTCCCGGACTGGAAATTCCGCCGCCTGCCGCGCACCATCAAGCGCTCTTTACAGGCGCAATGCGATTACTTGTCAGAAGTGGTTGAGCAATACAAGCATGGCCGCAACAATGGCTTGAATTACCGCGTAGTGCGCCGCGCAGCGCACAATACCGATGCCGACGTCGCCTCTTTAATTTCCACACTGGCGACCGAGCCGGATTTTGATCCTGCGCAAAAAGCTCAAGCTTTTGAATTCCTCTGTTTGAATCACACCTTTATCAGCTATATTGCCGCCTTGGGCGCGCACCGTGAAAAAATTCAGGATCAGGAAGTTTTAAATCTGCTGGACAAAGCTTTGGATGATATTCAAGGTGCGCTTTTGCGTGATGAAGTGCCGGACTTAACCGCAACCAATATGCTGCAGGCTATCCGCCAGCGCTTATCGCAAAACAATGATGATGATCAGAAATCATTGATCATTTTGCAGCAGCTGTCATTAATGTTCAGTATTTTGGATCAAATCAGCCATTTGAAGCAGAATTTAAGCCATGACCATGACCCGCATGCAACCGAATTGGCTTCTTTATAATTTGGCTGAATTTGGAACAATATACTCACTGGATTGGTACAAATAATGCTAAACTTTTTACAGTTTGAAATTTGTTAGTTTAATCATGACCGCTAAAAACGTTTACGCTTATACCCTGCAGCCTGTGCCTTATGAAGTTTCTGAAGCTGAGCAGCGCAATGCGCAGCTGGTGCTGTCCCGCAGCAACTATAAAATCGGCACAAAAGCCTGGCTGATCATGGGCGCAATCATTGCCCTTTCACTGCTCGGAATTCTGTTAATTAAAAACTATTCAACAGTCTTCTGCTGGGTTGCCATTGCCTGTGTCGTTATTTATTTTCTTGTCCGCAAATTCGGCATCGAATGGTATGTAAAGCGCAAGCTGAATGAAACACCAGTTCAAGAAATTAAAGGCATCCGCTTAGGCGTACAGCCGCACGGCATTTCCATGCAGCAGCAGGTGGGCATGCAAATGGGCAATATGACTGTGGGCTGGAAAGATATTTACGAATGGTACAATACGCCAGAGTTCATTCTGATCAACTTTAAAATTAAAGATCAGCAAGGCGCGTATATTCTGCCTAAGCGCTTAGACAGCAAGAATTTTCCTTTTGCGACGATCCGCAAGCACTTAACTGAAACGGTTGGCGAGCCGAAATCAGTTTAAGCGGCTGAACAGCTTTCCGCTGATCTGAAAAGCCTCCTGCATTGGAGGCTTTTTTAATGCGCAGCGGCCAAGCGAATCAATAATGAGAATGAGAATAAATATTATCTTTAAATACACATTCTCTTCTCAATCTAAGGTTATAATTCGCGGCAACTTGCCACTTGCCTAAACATTGATTGCCATGTTTAAAAAGACCCTCTTCCAAATTCACTGGTTCCTCGGAATCAGCGCCGGTTTAATCCTTTCTATTATGGGGGTGACGGGCGCAATCTATTCTTATGAACAGCCGATTCAAAAATGGCTGAATCAGGAAAGCTATACGGTAAAAGCCGAACAAAAAGAAAAACTGACGCCTGCGCAAATTTATCAGCATTTTCAGCAGACCGATCCTTCTATAAAAATCAACAGCATCACCATAGATCATGACCCTGCAGCCTCTTCTTCCGTCAATATCGTAAAAGAAGGCGCGCGCAAGGGCTATAACATGATGATTAACCCTTACTCAGCTGAAATATTGCCCGAAGTCAAAGGCCGTGAATTTTTCCAATTCATTCAGCAGCTGCACCGCAATTTAACCGTAGGTGAGTTTGGCAAGCAGCTGACAGGCGCATCAACCCTGATCTTAATTTATTTTATTTTGAGCGGGATTTATTTACGCTGGCCTAAAAAGCATTCATTCAAACAATGGCTGATGGTCAAGCCGCAATTAAAAGGCCGCAATTTCCTGTGGGACTTGCATGCCGTGATTGGCACATGGGTCGTCATTTTCTATCTGTTGCTGGCGTTTACAGGACTGTACTGGTCGTATGGCTGGTGGCGGGACGGCATGTTTAAAGTGATGGGAGTGGAGCGTCCGCAGGCCGAAATGCAGGCTAAAAATGGGGCCGGCAAAGGCGGTGATGGGCCGCGTGAAGGCCAAGAGCAGCCGCGCGCCGGACAAAAATCTGCAGGCTCCGCAGAACAGGCTGAAGGCAAACAAGAAGGCCGCGGAGAGAAAAAAGGCTTAAAGCCTGAGCAGATCAGTCTTGCACTTGCCCAAACGTGGACAGGCTTCAATACTCAAGTTGGCCGTGAATATTCAAGCATCACCTTCAATATTCCGAAAAAAGCCAATGGCGAACTGGAAATCCAGTTTACAGATGCAGTGCCGCAGCATGAGCGCGCACGCAATAAAGCCACCTATGATTATTCAGCAGCCAAGATTCAAAAATTAGAGCTGTACGAAGACAAAAAGCTCAACGAAAAAATCATGAGCAGCATGCTGCCTGTGCACCGCGGCAGCTTCTTTGGCCCGGTCTATCAGTTCGCAGCGATGCTGGCTTCTTTGATCATGCCGCTGTTCTTTGTGACTGGCTGGATGCTGTATCTGAAGCGCCGCAAGCAAAAGCGCTTGGCCGTGCAGGCGCGCAGCAGCTTAGCGCCTATATCCGCAGACCCAAATGCCCAGCCTTGGCTGATCGTCTATGCCTCGCAAACAGGCTTAGCCGAACAACTGGCTTGGCGCACAGCCGTTAGCCTGCAGGAAGCGCGCCAGCCCGCCGCGGTTAAAGCAGTTCAGCAGCTGACTATGGATGACCTTAAGCAAGCCACGCAACTCCTGATGATTGCCAGCACCTACGGCACAGGCGAAGCGCCGGATTCAGCTTCTGCTTTTGAGAAAAAACTCATGCCGCAGCAGCAGGACTTCAGCCATCTGAAGTTTGCCGTGCTGGCCCTCGGATCTAAAGAATACCCTGACAGCTATTGCGCTTTTGGCCATAGAGCATTCACTTGGCTGTCTCAAAATGGCGCCAATGCACTCTTTGATGTCATTGAAGTGAATAATGGCGATGCAGCGGCCGTACAGCAATGGAATACTGCTTTAGCAGCAGTGACTAAGCTGGATCTGCAGGCCATGACGATCAATAAGACTTTTGATGTCTGGACACTTAAACAGCGCACGCTGTTGAACCCAGACAGCCTGGGCTCCCCTGCCTTCAATTTGGAATTCACTCCAAAACATGATGTGCATTGGCAGGCCGGCGATATTGCTGAAATCCAGCCAGGCAACAGTGCAGCGCGCATTGAGGCTTTCTTGGCTAAATACAGCATCAGTGCAAATGCAGCGGTTGAATCCACCGCCAAAAGCATTGCAGAAATGCTCTGGAACCGTGATTTGACTGTAAAAGCCGAACCTTTTGCCACTCTGGATCATTTGCTGGAACAGCTTCCTGTTCTGCCTTCCCGCGAGTATTCCATTGCCAGTATTCCTGAACAGCAAGTCTTGCGTTTAGTGGTGCGTCAGCAATCCGATGCTCAAGGGCAGCTTGGCCTAGGTTCTGGCTGGCTGACCCAGCATGCTGCCGTCAACAGTGAAATTGCCATGCGCATCCGCACCAATGAATCCTTCCATCTGATTCATGATAACCGCCCGATTATCCTCATCGGCAACGGCACAGGCATTGCCGGCTTAATGAGCCTGCTCAGTTCACGCATCCGTTCAGGCTATACAGACAACTGGCTGATTTTCGGTGAACGCCAGCGTGAGCATGATTTCTTCTTCCAAAGCACAATCGAAGCTTGGCAAAGTACAGGCATGCTGCAGCATCTAGACTTGGCTTTCTCACGCGATCAGGCTGAAAAAATCTATGTGCACCATAAACTGCGGAAACAGGCTGCTGAACTGCAAAAATGGATCGAAAATGGTGCAGTGATTTATGTTTGCGGCAGCATCAACGGCATGGCCAGCGATGTAGATTCGGCCTTGCGGGAGATTTTAGGCGAAACTGAGGTGGATCAGCTGAAACAGGATGGCCGCTACCGCCGCGATGTCTACTAAGCCGAATCATTGCGCTTTAAGCCAATAAAAAACCGAGCCTCAGCGCTCGGTTTTTTATTGCCATCAAATTGTTTAAACTGCTCAATCTACTCCAGCAAAATACTTGAGCTGTATGAAAAGAGTCCTGCTGTTTGCCTTTGGGTTTCTCTTAATCGTGGATGGCCTGTGGCTGCTGTCTTTGGACAAAATTCACTTAGGCATTGTCCTGCCCATTTTCATTGGCCTGATCTTTATGATGACGGCCATATTTTATGGCGCTATTCAGCGCTTTTTAGCTCAGCATCCAAAAGTTCATTCTTTTTGGCGGGTCAGCTGGGCAGTTTTTTGGCTCTGGTTAATAAGTTTGGCTGGATTCTTTGCCTATCTGCACTACAGTTCACAGCAATCCGCCAGCATTCCCAAAGTCCGCGCCATTATTGTATTGGGCAGCGGCATTGAAAATGGACAGCCTTCACCGACACTCAAAGCCCGCTTGGATGCGGCCGTTCCAGCGGCACAGCAAAATCCTCAGGCAGCCATCATTATGACAGGCGGTTACGGCAGGCATGAAAAAGTGTCTGAAGCCGCAGTCATGCGGCAATATATGCTGCAGGCACATCATTTGCCGGCGCAGCGGATTTATTTAGAAGATCAAAGCACCAGTACCGCATTAAATCTGGCCAACAGCAAAGCGGTTTTAGCTCAGCTGCATATTCGTGCCGATCAGCCGGTTGCTATCGTCAGCAGTGACTTTCATCTGCCGCGTGCGGCGGCTATTGCCAAGCATGAAGGCTACAGCCATATTTACACAATCAGTGCGCCAACACCGCTGTATATCCGCTATAACTCTTGGCTGCGTGAATATTTCGCGTTTCTAAGCGGCTGGCTGCTGAATGAATATTAGTACACGGGCTAATGAAAACTTTTAATTGATTCGGATATTGCGCGGCAATGGAATATTCAGATCTTTAAAAAAATCCGGCTTTTGCACATAGACCTGATATAAATAATTCTTTAAATCCAACAGCAGTTTTTCAGGCGCGACCAAAATATTCTGCCCTTCCGGGGTTAGATCCATAGACACGGCTGTGTTTTGTTCACGCAAGAATGGAATCACTTTTTCAATGAAATCTTTCAGGCTGATTTCCTGCGTTTCGTAATTGGCCCAATTGTCTTTAATTAATAATTTTGCGAGGCTTTTATTTTTCCAGACAGCAAAGGCTTTTTGCCCTGTGGGTGTTGCGCATAATGCCCAGCCGTCCTGATACAATGCAATCAATCCAGCTTGCGCAACCATAGTTTCAATAAATTGTTTATAAATGTCTTGAGGATTGTAAGATGCTGTTTGAGTTTTAGCCGCTGCCTTGCGCTGATATGGATTTCTCATAGATCACATAGATGTATTAAAATTATTATAGACTGTAAATTCTATGAAAAAATAAACTATTAGGCAAGCTTTAGAGGAAATATATGGTGGGCGCTGACGGGATCGAACCGCCGACATTCTGCTTGTAAGGCAGACGCTCTACCAACTGAGCTAAGCGCCCTGAGGAATAAAAACAACAGCGTTGTTTTTATGACGCAAGACAAACGGAGTGCGTAGTCTTGGTATTTGAAATATCTTAAATCTCAGGAATTTAAGACATTTTAAGATAAATGGCGCAGCGGACGGGACTCGAACCCGCGACCCCCGGCGTGACAGGCCGGTATTCTAACCAACTGAACTACCGCTGCATCACGTTACTTCTAGGAAGTACACTTTATATCTTAAAAGATATGGTGGGCGCTGACGGGATCGAACCGCCGACATTCTGCTTGTAAGGCAGACGCTCTACCAACTGAGCTAAGCGCCCTTTAAGGGTTTGGTGCATTTATTCTTAAAATGGCGCAGCGGACGGGACTCGAACCCGCGACCCCCGGCGTGACAGGCCGGTATTCTAACCAACTGAACTACCGCTGCATCACAAAGAATATGGTGGGCGCTGACGGGATCGAACCGCCGACATTCTGCTTGTAAGGCAGACGCTCTACCAACTGAGCTAAGCGCCCTTTAAGGGTTTGGTGCATTTATTCTTAAAATGGCGCAGCGGACGGGACTCGAACCCGCGACCCCCGGCGTGACAGGCCGGTATTCTAACCAACTGAACTACCGCTGCACTTTAATATCTTAACGCTGAAAAAGCTTGGTGGGCGCTGACGGGATCGAACCGCCGACATTCTGCTTGTAAGGCAGACGCTCTACCAACTGAGCTAAGCGCCCTCAAAAGATCAATCATGTAAATGGCGCAGCGGACGGGACTCGAACCCGCGACCCCCGGCGTGACAGGCCGGTATTCTAACCAACTGAACTACCGCTGCATTTACACAATGTCGCTATTGTGGTTCAAACGAATATTAAGACTTAAAGTGGCGCAGCGGACGGGACTCGAACCCGCGACCCCCGGCGTGACAGGCCGGTATTCTAACCAACTGAACTACCGCTGCACTTTAATATCTTAACGCTGAAAAAGCTTGGTGGGCGCTGACGGGATCGAACCGCCGACATTCTGCTTGTAAGGCAGACGCTCTACCAACTGAGCTAAGCGCCCTTTCAAAACGTCTTCATCGTTTGATGAGGTGCATTATAGAGAATCTTGACCGAGTGTCAAACGCTTTTCTGCGAGTTTTCCACTTTTTAAGCCTGAGTGATTAAAAAATAGGTGATATGCTGTAAAAACCTGCATTTTTTGTATAATTTTTAAATGCATATCTAAATTCAGCTACTTTTTAACAGCTGTTCCTCAATAAAAATACTACTTCTTACCGCTTAAATTTCCCATCAATTGACAGCTTGATTGGTTTAGCTTCAATTTAAATCATCATATGCCAAATATGATAAGCCTCATCTCTCAGCCTTGTCTTCTTTAGCGCTCTTCTGATGCAAAAAAGAACTGAAAGGCCTCAGCAGTTGCAGCGCTATGCATATTCTGCACACGCTGCTTTAATGCAGCATTCCCCTTTCTTTATTCTGCAATATAAACCAAAGCCTGCTCTGGAATCAGCTCAAACAATTCTGCAATATCGCTGTTGCGCATGCGGATGCAGCCGTGTGACATTGGAATGCCCATCGGTTCAGAGTCCGGCGTACCGTGAATATAAATATAGCGCTGATAGGTGTCGCAGCCGTCTCCGCAGTTAAACCCATCTTCCAAGCCGCTTAGCCAGAGTATGCGTGATAATATCCAGTCACGTTCAGGATGCTGTGCCGCTAATTCCTGGCTGTAAATCTCCCCTGTCGGCTTGCGGGCAATAAATACTGTGTTTAAAGGCTGTTCGGCTCCAAACTTCTCAGCAATGGCATGCCAGCCGCGCGGTGTTTTGCCGCTGTTTTCTGCTTCCCCAATGCCATTTTTACCTGTAGAAATCACATAAAACTTATTCAGCTTATTTAAGCTTAAAGTCTGATGCTTTAAATCAATGATAATGTCAGCTTGATCCAGCGCGTATTGCGTCATTTGTCTTTCTCAGTCTTTTCACAATTCATATTGATGCTTAACTGCGGAGGCTCTGGGCGCAGCCACAGCCAGACGGCTACCAGCAGCATCGTCACATCCGTAAAAACCTTCACCGCAAAGGGTGCGCTGGTAAACAGCATAATCATGCCGCTGATCAGCATCATGATGCTGGCAATCCACTTGGCTTTGCGCGGCACTGTGCCATTTTCGCGCCATGCGCGCAGGGTTGGGCCATATTTAGGATGGTTCAGAAGCCATTCATCCATTTGCGGCCAGCCTTTGGACGCCGCCCAAGCGGCCAAAATCAAAAACACTGTTGTTGGCATTCCCGGCAATATTGCGCCGATAAAACCCAGTATGACAAAAATCACCACAAGGCTTCGCCAAAACAACGTCTTCATACCACAGCCCAACTTTCAGAATTAAGGTAGTATAAAGTGTTTTTGCAATTTATCCGTTGTTATTCTGCACTTTCCTCAGGCGATACATGCACCTTATTTTTTTAAATACTGATCTGGATGAACGCTGGCTGCAATTGTCACAGCCGCTGGTCCGCCAACTGGCATTTTGCATCGGCAGCGCCAATATTCTTGGCTGCCTGCCTGCTGAACTGCCCATAACGCATTCATTTCAATTTCATGAAAATGCCGTCTGGGTAAAGCATTTGGACAACTATTGGCTGCGCCTGCAGTATTTAGATCAGCATCCTGATGAGCTGATCCGCTTTCTGCAGCAATTAAAAAGCACCCGGCTGGGTTTGCGTTTCGAAATGTTTATTTGGTTCTGGCTGCTTGACCATCAGTATCACCCCTATCAACTGCTGGGCCACAGCATTCAAAAAATTGCCGGCGCGCGCACGCTGGGTGAACTGGATTTTGTATTATTCAACAGTACCACGCATGAAGTTGAACACTGGGAAGTAGCGCTGAAGTATTATTTGGCGGAGCGCGATTTTTCACTGCCCTTTTGGTACGGCCTGAACCGCACTGATACGCTCAGCCGGAAACTGCAGCATTTTACAGCAAAGCAGTTCCAATTTTCCGATGCTTTGGAACAGCCTATTCAGCGCCGCTACTGCATTTTAAAAGGCCAGTTATACCTGCCGGCAGCCAGCGCCGAGGCAGCCCTGCCCGCCTGGATTAATCCTGCGCGCAGAATCGGCTTATGGGGACACCAAATCCCGGAAAAATCTCAAGGCTTTTACCGCCTGCAGCGCCACGAATGGATTTGCGCCAATCCGTCCGCCAGCAGTCTAAGCCCAAAATGGTGGACGGATGGCCTATATAAGTCGGCACGGCATGAGCACTACTATATGTACCGTCAGCCCAGCTTACTGGCGAATCATGTCTGATGCTGCTGTCAGATCGAGGTATTACATTTGCTTACTGAAGCACTATAAAAACTGTATACAGTTTAACCTGTGTATTTTTTAATCTAACTCTCACATCAGAATAATTTAATTATTCATAATTATGGAGATGATGATGAAAAAAATTCTTGCTGCTTCACTGATCGTGGCTTTTGCTTTAACGGGCTGCAACACATTCAAAGGTTTTGGTAAAGATGTATCGAAAGCGGGCGATGCAGTCACCAATACCGCGGAAAAAACCGAAAATAAAATGTAATTTATCCTGTCCATCAAAAACCTTATCGGCTGATAAGGTTTTTTTACGTTTAATTTTTCCCTTATTTTGCTGATTCGCCTATTATATTGCGACATTTTAGACTTTAAGATTCAGCATGACTTCATCATCAGCGACCCTCGATCTCAGCCTAGAGCTTCTGCGTCAGCCTTCAGTAACTCCTGTCGATCATACTTGCCAAACCATTATGGCGGACCGCTTGGAAAAAGCAGGCTTCACTATTGAACATATGCGTTTTGATGACGTTGATAACTTGTGGGCGCGCCGCGGTGCGGAGTCTCCTGTTTTCTGTTTTGCCGGACATACCGATGTGGTTCCGACGGGCAGTCTGGAAGACTGGAATT
Organism: Acinetobacter bouvetii DSM 14964 = CIP 107468; assembly: GCF_000368865.1. Classification (GTDB taxonomy): domain Bacteria; phylum Pseudomonadota; class Gammaproteobacteria; order Pseudomonadales; family Moraxellaceae; genus Acinetobacter; species Acinetobacter bouvetii. The sequence goes on along the minus strand of NZ_KB849726.1, from coordinate 177,836 downwards.
CAAACCCCTTTTTCCCTGAAATCCGCGACGGCAAGCTTTATGGCCGCGGCAGCGCAGATATGAAAACTGCGCTGGCAGCAATGGTGGTTGCTTCTGAACGCTTCACTGCAAAACATCCAAATCATAAAGGCTCAATCGCTTTTTTAATTACTTCAGATGAAGAAGGCCCATCCATTAACGGCACTGTGAAAGTGGTCGAAACGCTGGAAGCCCGCAATGAAAAAATGGACTGGTGCTTAGTCGGCGAACCATCAAGCACCAATACGCTGGGCGATATTGTTAAAAATGGCCGCCGCGGGTCTTTAAATGCCAAACTCACGGTAAAAGGCAAGCAGGGCCATGTAGCGTATCCGCATCTTGCGGTCAATCCGATTCATACGGCGTCTAAAGCCCTTGCAGAATTGTGTGAAACTGTTTGGGACAACGGCAATGAGTACTTCCCGGCAACCTCTTTCCAAATTTCAAATATCAATTCAGGCACTGGCGCGACCAACGTGGTTCCGGGCACAATGACAGCGCTGTTTAACTTCCGCTACTCGACTGAAGTCACCGCAGAAGAACTCAAATCCCGCACGCTTGAAATTTTAGACCGCCAAAATGTTGATTATGATATTGAATGGACGCTGTCTGGCTTGCCGTTTTTGACCCCAGTCGGTGAGCTGGTAAATGCGGCAAAAACAGCGATCCTGAATGTGACAGGTGTTGAAACTGAGCTTTCCACCAGCGGCGGCACCTCGGATGGGCGCTTTATTGCACCGACTGGCGCTCAAGTGCTGGAGCTGGGTGTGCTGAATGCCACCATTCATCAGGTCAATGAACATGTGAATGTGAATGATTTAGAGCCTTTGGCTGAAATTTATGAGCAAATTTTAGAAGGCTTATTGGCTTAATTTAAATCATGCATAAAAAAAGGAACTCCACTGAGTTCCTTTTTTTATGCTTAACATTCTGTGAGTTTACAAGCCAATAGCTGACTGAATGTGAGTCAAATTCGGTATGTGATAGATCTGATCACCCATGCGCACATACTGGAAAATGGCCGGGTCAGACATAACATGATCTTCATCCACAATTTCTGAAATACGCAAACGGACTGATTTCGGCATTTCATTGCACATCAGCGCAAAGCGCTGACTGACATCTTCACCTTCAATGACCAGCGCCACGCCATTTAGACGTTCAGGTTCATTCACCGCATAAACCGGCAAATTCAATTCATGCCATTGCACGCTTTGCACCTGAGTTTCACTGTCCAGTGCTGACAAGACAATATTTTGCGGCAGCAGCATCGGCTCTTTGCCATGGCAATCAATGATATATGCATCAATAAATCCGGTAGAAACCGTAATTAAATGCTGCAGCTCCTGCTGGCTAATCTCATTGGATACAGTAGTCTGACTCATTGATTACTCCTGTTTCTCTGCAATTAAACTTTCAATATTGGCCAGCAGTTCCGCTTCCTGGAACGGCTTGCCCATATAGTGCGTTACACCCAAGCTGAACGCGCGCTCACGGTGTTTTTCACCAGTACGCGAGGTAATCATGATAATCGGCAAGTCTTGGTGAATGTCATGATGGCGAACCAAGTTCGTCACTTCAAAACCATCCATGCGCGGCATTTCAATATCCAGCAGCATCAAGTCTGGTCTTACATTTTCCAGCTGTTCTATGGCGTCCACACCATCTTTCGCCGTCACAATGTCATAGCCTTGACGTTCCAGCAAGCGAGATGTCACCTTACGCACCGTTACCGAGTCATCCACAATCATGACTAAGCGGCGCGCATTGCCGTGGCGTGACAGATCACGCTGATCTTTACTGCGCTTAACGCGCTGTGTCGCCTGAATCTGACGCGCAATGCTCTGGCCGTCCAAAATTAAGCAAACTTGGCCATCACCCAGAATCGTCGCGCCTGCGATCACGCCAACATTAGAGAACTGCTGGCCAATTGGCTTAACTACAATTTGCGCACGCGAGCCAATCAGCTGATCAACCAGCAGCGCAATGGTTTGGCCGCTGTTGCCTTTAATCAGCAGCACCGGCAAGGAGTGCGCGATTTGGCCTAAACGCGGTGTAGGCAAATTAGAAACGAACTCGGATAAATAGCGCAATTTGTAATGCGTATTGTCAATTTTAAAGGTATCTGCCTTGCTGCTGAAATAGTCTTCCAGCGCTGACGGCGCAATACGCACAATACGGTCAATTTGCGCCAGAGAAATCGCAAACTGCTGATCACCGGCTTTCACCATCAAGGCATCACTGACCGCCACGGTGGTCGGCACACGGATGGTAAAGGACGTGCCTTTGCCCAATTCAGACTCGACCGTTACATGCCCGCCCAGCGCTTTAATTTCACTTTGCACAACATCCAGACCTACCCCGCGTCCGGAAATTTGCGTAACAGCCTGCGCGGTACTGAAGCCCGGATGGAAAATCAGCTGCAGAATTTCCTGCTTATCCAAGAGCTGATCTTCTTTGATCAAACCTTGACTTAAGGCTTTGGCCTTAATCTTCCCTTCATCAATGCCTTTGCCGTCATCACTGAACGTGACCAAAACATCGGTGCCTTGACGGCTGATGTTTAAAACAATGTTGCCCACTTCCGGCTTGTTCAGCGCTATGCGGTCAGCCGTATCTTCCAAGCCATGGTCGATCGCATTACGGAGCATGTGCTCAAATGGCGTCACCAGGCGCTCTAAAATTGTACGGTCCAGCTCACCTTCGGTATTCTGCACAATCAATTCTGCGGGACGGTTCAAGGTAGATGAAGTTTGACGCACAATACGCTGCAAACGCGGCAGCATGCGCGAGAACGGCACCAGACGGGTGCGCATCAGGCTTTCTTGAATTTCGGCCTGAATGCGTGATTGCTGAAGCAGCAAGCCTTCGGTATCGCGGATTTTTTCAGACAGCGTACTCTTAAAGTCAACCAAATCCGATGCTGATTCAGCCAAAGATTTAGACAGCTGGTTCAGCGATGAATACTGGTCCATTTCCAATGGGTCAAAATCGGCATAGCGCGAATTTTCAGAGCCATGCTTCGCAATAATCTGCGACTCCAACTCGCCTTCCATTCGGCGCAGCTGGTCAGCCAAACGCTTGATGGCCAATTCCATCTCGTTCAGGGTATTGCCCAGCTGTCCCAAATCCATCTCAATACGCGAACGGTTGATTGAGTTTTCGCCCGCCAAGTCAATCATTTTCTCAACCAGATCAGCCGAAATTCGGATCATCTCGTTGCTGTTGTCTGACTTAAGCGTATCTGACCATTCACCTTGCATCGATGGCGGCTCTGCGCCATCGCCTTGGATGAATTCAAAACCGCGCGACGCAGGGCTTTGCTCAGACCGCGTGAAGCTGTTCGGCAGCTGTGCTGTTACATTGACAAATTCAATTGAATCCAGACTGAATTTAATGCTGTCAAAATTGCTGTAGTCTTTCTCGAAGATCGCCTGCTTTAACCAGCTGACAGTCGTTTGCAGCAAATCATCATAAACATTAGAGCTGAAATGATGTACAGCAAATTGCTCAAAGGTTGTTTCAAGCTGGTAAGAAATCGCCGCAACAGGCTCATTCTCCACCATACGCGCGCCGCCTTTAATACTGTGGGCTGCACGCTGCAGTTGAAGCAAAATGCTGCGGTCACTGCGCTGTTCAAACCATTTTGCCAGCAGCTGTTCTGTATTTTCCAATACTTCTTCAGCTTCTTCCAAGAAGGTTTCCTCAACAACAGTCCGCAGCGCCTGATCTTCATCCGAGCTAACCCGCTCATCCGCTGCATCTGCGCTTTGCTCAAGCACAGGCTGAGGCATTTCGACCGGTGCTGTTTCTTCTGCAGGCGCGGTACTGCCTTCAGTTTCAACTGCAGCTGGAAATACCTGTTCTGGCTCTTCCGCAACAGCTTCCACCGCATATGCTTGATCCGCCGCCAGCCCTTCCTCAGCGGCATCTACTTTAACAGCGGCAGTTTGCCCTGCAGATAGAGACTGAATGTTTTGAACAATATCAATCACGGCATGCGCAGGATAATCGATATTTTGATCACGGATCGTCTGGATACGGTCAGAAACATCATCCTGAACTAAGCGGATGATTTGAATCAGCGCTGGATTGATGGCAATTTGCTGGCGGATAATGCGTTCATAAACAAATTCCAGCTCATGTGCAATTAAGCCGATATGTGTTGCTGAAATCATATTTGCACCGCCTTTCAAGGTGTGCAAATAACGCATTAAATTGTTCAGGGCGCCAATATTGCTTTGATCTTTTGCCCAAGTGCTTAAATCATCATCAATACCCGACAGCAGTTCATCCGCTTCTTCCAGGAAGATAGCCAGCAAGTCTTCATCAAAGTCTTTATTTGCCTCAGCAGATTGAAGCTGAGCGCGCTCCGCGGCAATCCGCTGACTTAACTGCGCATAGTCCACACCAGCCGGAACAGCTGCTTCTAGCGGAGTCTGCGCTTCTTTTGGCTGTGCATGAACAGCAGCCTGCTCTACATCCTGCTGAACAAAAGCAGACAGTTCACTGAGCAATTTTTGCGCTTCAGCATTCAAAACCACACGCTGACCTGCAGCCAAGGTATCGAACAAATGGATAAACTCTTGATGCGCTTGCGCAAACAGTTCATACGCATAGTTGAGGTTCATCAGTTCTGGCTTCTCGACCAGCACATCATAGCCCTGCTTCAATTCTGCAGTGAATGCATGGATTCCTGCGGAAGCGCGGTTATCCGTGTGATCCAGCAGCAATTTCGCCTGTGAACTCAACACAGTCAGATATTCTGGAAACTCAGCCTTAGCGCGGCTGTCAAATTCAAACTCTGCATCCAGCAGCTGATCAATATTCAATTCGATCAGCTTAGACACTAAGCCTTGCGGGTTAATATCTGCGCTGACGTCTTCAGCGGCAAAACCGTAATCATTCCATGCTGTGCTGAATGTTTCATAGATCGCATCCAGCTGGCTGCTGGAGCCTTGACGCATAGTCAGCAGATAGTCACGGACAAATTCAGCGTACTGAATCAGCAATGCGCTTTCTTTTGAGGTAGAGACAATGTCTTCCTGCAGCAAGGTTTTAAACAGGTTTTCAACTTTTGTGCTGGCTTCAAAAATCTGATCAATTTGCGCCATTGATGAGCTGCCGCGCAGGGTATGCAAGGCGCGGATCAGGCCATTATAATCCTGAGCTTGATCATTTTCTGTTTTCAGGAACTGATCAATGGTATGCAAATGCTCTTCAGCTTCTTCAATAAAGATCGAAACTGTTTCTTCAATATAGTGGTCTTCACTTTCAGCAGCAGAGACTGTTCCTGCTTCCGCATTTTCAGCTGCATCAGCCAGTTCGAGGCCGGTCAACACGCTTGGCGCATTTAAAGCATCGGCCAGGCTTAATAATTCTTGCAGTGCCGGCTCAGGGCTGAGTCCCTGCTGCAGCTGCTGGCCCAATAAAACCAAAGGGCGCAAGTCAATATCCAGCTCTTCTACCGTTTTAAACCGCGGATACAACTTATACTGATAAACATTTAAAACTGTTTGAGCAAATTTCTGGATGACGGGCGTCAGCACAACTGTGCCTGAAAGCACACGGTTAAGCGTATCTTCCACGATCCATGCAGTTTCACCGGCAGATTTGGCGCCCACCATGCGTCCAGAACCTTTTAAAGTATGGAAATGGCGGCGAATCGTAGTCAGCGTTTCTGGATTGTTCGGTTCTTCTAGCCAACCCGTAAATAAAGAATTTAATTCAGCAAAGATTTCTTCTATTTCTTCAACAAAAATTTCTAAAATTTCTGCATCTTGATCTAGATAGCTGTCTTCCGGAAGCGTAGTCGTTTCTACTAAATTTTTTAATATTTCTTTCATAGCTAAGGCTTCTTACGTTTTTGCCACCAAGCAGGGTGCTCAAACTTAATTGTAACCATCACGCGTGACTCAACTTGTTGTCGTTGAATTCATCTTGACGATGCTTTATCTGTGTTTCGTGATGCGCCTCACCCTTAAGCAAGGCGCATTTCCCCAAAGCCTTCTGACTTAGTCTGGAAGTTTAAAGTCAGATACAGATTCACGTAATGATTCGGCCATGTTCGCCAATTCAGATACCGAACGTGCAGTATCAAAGGTTGCAGTTGTGGTTTGAGATGTAATTTCCTGTACAACATTCATCGTTGTCGCAATATGGCCCGCAGAAGCAGACTGAAGTTTTGCAGCATCGGAAATGTTCGCAATCAGTTTTGCCAAGTTGCCAGATACGTTCTGAATTTCATCCAGTGCAACACCGGCATCCTTAGATAAGTTTGCACCGCGGACAACCTCAGAAGTGGTCTGTTCCATGGAAATAACCGCTTCGTTGGTATCGGTCTGAATGGTTTTTACCAAGCCTTCAATCTGTTTGGTTGCAGATGCTGAACGCTCAGCCAGACGCTGTACTTCATCCGCTACCACGGCGAAACCGCGGCCTGCTTCACCCGCCATGGACGCCTGAATCGCAGCGTTCAATGCCAAGATGTTCGTTTGGTCGGCAATATCGTTAATCAGGGCAACAATGTTACCAATCTCTTGCGAAGACTCACCCAAACGCTTAATACGTTTTGAAGTTTCCTGGATCTGTTCACGAATCGTGTCCATCCCCTCAATTGAGCGGTTTACAACTTGCGCGCCATTGGCAGCAATTTGTACTGAACGTTCTGCTACCACAGCAGACTCATCGGCGTTGGCAGATACTTGGTCAATAGACATTGCCATTTCGTTAATCGCCGCAGATGCACCCGCAATCTCTTGCGCCTGATGCTCTGATGCTTCAGCCAGCTGGTTGGTAATGCCCTGCGTATTCGCCGTATACTGCGCAACTTCTTGAGAAGTTTCTGTAATACGTGATACAAGGTCACGCAACTGGTCAATTGCGAAGTTAATCGAGTCGGCGATAGCGCCCGTGAAGTCTTCAGATACCGTTGCATATGAACGCAAGTCACCGTCCGCCAAGTCCGCGATCTCATCCAGTAAACGCAAAATCGCATTCTGGTTACGGTCGTATTCTTCCTGTAAGCGGCTTACACGCTGTTTATCTGATTGACCACGCAAAGCCAGCAGGCGGAATACACAAATTAAGAAGCCGACTAAGCACAGCAGCAGGAACAGTGCAGGAATCGCAATTTCCAAGTTAGAGCCGCTTGACAGTTTATTTAAGTTTGTCAGCAGTTCATCAGACTGAGCAAAAATAGAAGCAGAAGCCTGACGCACTTTTACAATTTGTGTTGAGTTTTTAAGAATGGTTGCCGCAGCGGATTTCAGTACATCATCATACTCTGCTTTAATGCCCGCTAAAGACTCACGTAAAGACTCATCAGAAATACGTTCTACACCCAGTTCCGCGCTGCCGTTCAGCTGCGCATTCAAGTATGACCCGAATGTTTCTGTATCGGCACTGAAGTCATCCGCAGATTCACGCGAACTTTCACTGCCCGTTAATACCGAACTGATCGAACGCAGAATACGTTCTGCAATAAATACCTGGTTCTTCGCAATCACCACCTGGTTGGACGGCATATTTTGACGCGCCATTTGGTCAACCATCAGGTTGTATTCAGCCTGAATACCAGGGATGGTTTCACCAATGGCAATGTTCGTGTCATACAATTTGTTAATGATTTTCTGCTGCGAAGAAATCAGCGTAATGCTGTCAGAAACTTTCTGCCACTGCGCTTCAACCGTTTTCAACGCTTGCGTTGCTGGATGTGTATCTTTCACCGTCTCTAAGTTGGCTTCGAAAGCAGCTTGAGATTCGGTCAGCTTTTTGATTGATTCCGGCGTGCCTGATGCCGTCGCTTCCGTCGCTTGACGCGAAATGGTTTGCGACAATAGGCGCAATTCACCCAAGCTTCGCGTCAACTCATTATTACGAGGAACACTGTAGAAAAGATACAGCAGCAAGAAAATTGCCACAAATAAACAGAAGGCTGCGCCCAAGATTAAAGGCTTAGACTTTTCACTATCACCAAATACGCGCGATAACTGCTCTGTTTGTGATTGAAACTTGGCTAATAAAGCATTACCGCTTTTACGGCCAGTGCTTTCGCCCGTATTTTTCTTCTTAAGTTTAAAGCCCATGCAGCCTCTCCCCGTTTTCGACCTAGATGTTTAGGTGCGACAATTAATTTATAAATTTTATTGATGCGTTCATATATTTAGGATTTTGCATCAAGCTGCTGAATAAGAAGACATGCCACTGCTGGTTATGCTGGTGAAAATATCCTTTGCAATATTCTGTTAAATTGCTGTCTAACTCAGTGCCCGCAGAAAAGTAACTTTTCTTATTGAAATGCTGAATCCCCAAAACCTGATCCACGATTAAACCGACATAATGGTCATTATGAGTGATGCACAGTACTTTTTGAGTCGGCGAGTAACTGCTTCGATGGCCCGAAAGGTAGTGCGCTAAATCAGACACTGACAGTAAACGGCCCCGAATATTCGCCAACCCCTGCACCCAAGACTGCGTATTCGGCACTGGGGTGCATTTTGGCGGATAGATTACTTCAGATACTTCACCCAAAGGAGCAACAAAATATTGCCCCATCATCTCAAAAGCAATGCCTGACCATCGGTTTACTTCATTTTCGGTAGAAACGTAGTTTTTATTGCCACGCTTTGCTATTCGAAGTAATTCGATAAATCCATTTGCTGCCATAGAGCTTTATCCTGCATTGAGGTGTTGCTTAATCACATCAATTAATTGTTTTTCATCAACAGGCTTAGTCAAATAGTCAGCTGCGCCTTGACGCTTGCCCCAAACGCGGTCAGTGGCCTGATCCTTGGTGCTGACAATGACAATAGGAATGTGCTTAGTGGTTGCGCCGCGTGCAATCTGACGAGTCGCCTGAAAGCCGTTCACACCTGGCATTACCACATCCATCAAAACCAAATCCGGCAATTCAGCTTGCGCCATGGTCACACCGTCCGCACCGTTTGAAGCCTCAATCACTTCAAAACCATGCTTCCCTAAAATCTCTTTGAAACGGAAAGTTTCTGTCGGTGAATCGTCCACGATTAAAATACGCGCCATTCCATTACCCCAAAAATAAATCTTTATTAAACAGTTACGTGATTACGGATAGCATTCAGCAATTCATCTTTGCTGAATGGCTTGGTTAAATATTCGTCCGAACCTACGACACGCCCCTTCGCCTGGTCAAACAAGCCGTCTTTACTTGAAAGCATGACAACTGGAATATTTTGATAATTTTGTGAATTTTTGATGAGCGCGCAAGTTTGATAACCGTCCAGGCGCGGCATCATGATATCAACAAAAACAATATCTGGATTTGCTTCAGCAATTTTAGACAGCGCTTCGAAACCATCTACTGCTGTGACCACTTCACATCCTTCACGCTGAAGCAGTGTTTCTGCTGTACGGCGGATGGTTTTTGAATCATCAATCACCATGACTTTTAGATTTTGGAATTTATCGTCCATTTAATGACCCTACCATTTTTAGATGTACAAACAAATTTTGTGAGCAGCTATATTTTTACAAGTTATTAACATTTTTAACATATATTTACTTGCTTTTTCAATGAGCATTTTCTGCTCGACCGCACATTAAACAATAATAACAACAACCGCTTCACACTTCCTAATGACCAACGATTTTTTTTTGTCTGGGAAAGGTTTTTAATTCTATCTTTTAGGACTAATATAACATTTTTATTACTTTAAAATAAGTAATTTAGTCAACTTTAAACTGGGGAGTCCAATGCTGAGTCAGTTTAGAAAAAAACTTACTTTCATTGAAGATCAAAGCATGTCTAAAAAAATTATTTTTATTGCTTGTCTATTGTCAAAGATGGCCTTTGCCGCGGCTCCAGCTTCCCAGCAGCCTAAAAGCGCCTGGTACCGCTACTATGACAGCAAAGGTGTGGCCAATATCAGCACCAGCGTGACTCCCAACCATATCCGCTATGGCTACGAAGCGCTTGATCAGAATATGCAGGTGATTAAGCGCAATAAGCCTTATAATGCAGAAGCAGACATTAAGCAAGCGCCTCAGCGCGCAGCCCAGGCCCAGCAAATAGCGAATGACAGCAAGCTCAAACGGGCCTATGGAAACAGCAGCACAGCGCTGCTGAAGAAAAAAGACGCGCTGACCCAAATCAACAAGCAGCTGGTTTTTCAGCAGGAACAATTGAAACAGCTGCAAAATGACCGTATTGTATTCGTCCGTCAAGAGCGTGAACATTTCCGCAAAGGCGAAACTGTGCCTGCGCAGTTAAAAACGATGCTTACAAATAATCAAAAAAATATCGTAATAAAAAAAGAATACATTCAATCTTTACAAACAAGCTATCGAAATACAGCAGCGGAATACGACAGAATTATTTCACGTTTAAAAGCAATGGAATAGTTTTATTTATTCGATTGCAGCGGTTCACAGCTGAATAAAAAGGACGATCATGCGATCAGCACAGCACTTTACTTTTTTTAATGGGAACCGCACTGCCCATTTTTTAAAATCCGGCGTTCTTTGCCTGAGCATAGCGCTCAGCGCATGCCAAAAAAATGAAACAGCGCAGCCCGTTGAAAGTGTAAAAACCATTGAACTCATTCAGCAGGATCTGGTTGCGGTACAGCATGGCGCATCCGTCAGCAGAACTGATTTTACCGGCACCGTCCGCGCAGTCAACCAAAGCAGCATTCAAGCGCAAGTCACCGCAACCGCAGCCGCTGTCAATGCGCAAATCGGACAGTCTGTCGTCAAGGGTCAGGTGCTTATCCGTTTAAACAATCAGGACAATGCGGCCCGCTTGGCGCAAGCCAAAGCCAATCTCGCTTCGGCTCAAGCGCAGGCCAATCAGGCCAAACTGATGATGCAGCGCAAACAGCGCTTATTGAATCAGGGATTTATTTCTAAAGTGGATTTTGAACAAAGCAAAGTCGACTATCAGGCGCAGCTGGAAAATGTCAATGCTCAGCAGTCAAATGTGGATATAGCCCGCAAAGCGGATCAGGATGGCACTATTTACAGCCCTATCAGCGGAGTCATCACTAAGCGTCAGGTTGAACCGGGGCAAACGGTTGCTGCAGGCGCAACCCTGTTTGAAATTGTCGATCCCAGCCATTTGGAAATACAAGCGCAGCTGCCGAGCGATATGCAGTCTGCATTAAAAATTGGACAGGCCATTGAATACAGCATTCAAGGCAACCCGAATAAGCTGACCGCAACATTATCCCGCATTTCGCCGATTGCAGATCAAGCCAGCCGCCAAATTGAATTTTTTGCAGAGCCATCTGAACGCATCAATTCGCGCAGCATCGGCGCTTTTGTTGAAGGTTCTATTTTAGGCTCAAATCAGGTTTCAGGACAGCTGATTCCGCTGGATACGGTGCATGACATCCAAGCCAAACCCTATGTTTGGGCAGTGCGCCAGCATAAAATCGCCCGATTGAATGTCACGGTGTTAGAGCAGCGCTACAGCACTAATACCGCTGTGGTCAGCGGCCTTGAAAGCAGCGATTTAATCAGCCGCGTTAAATTTTCAGAAGATGATATTCACAAAGAAGTCAGCGTCAATAAAGAATAAATAAAAAAAGCAGGATAGCTGTTATGTGGTTTACCCGAATTAGCGTCAAGTACCCCGTTTTCACCATTATGATGATGTTCTGCCTGATGGTGCTTGGCTTGGCCTCTTGGCAGCGCATGGGCGTTGAAGAATTTCCAGATGTCGATTTCCCGTTCGTGGTGATTTACACCAATTATCCTGGCGCATCGCCTGAATCCGTTGAATCTGAAATTACCAAAAAAATGGAAGATCAGATCAATACCATTTCCGGCCTTAAGCAGGTGATTTCACAGTCCAGTGAAGGCCTGTCGACCATTATCGCTGAATTCAACCTAGATGTGCCTTCATCTGTCGCTGCGCAGGATATCCGCGATAAAATTTCGCCTGTCAGCGCGCAGTTCCGCGATGAAATTGATGATCCGATTGTTGAGCGCTACGACCCAACAGCCAGCGCGGTGATGTCCATTGTATTTGAATCAAAAAATATGGACTTGCGTGATTTAAGCTCTTATTTGGAACAGCGCATTGTGCCCCAGCTAAGAACCGTTTCCGGTGTCGGCACAGTCAACCTGCTAGGCGATGCGCAGCGCCAAATCCGCATTCAAGTCGATCCGCAAAAGCTGCAAAGCTTTGGACTGGGCATTGATCAAGTCTTAAACACCCTCAAGGCGGAAAACATTGAAGTTCCGGGCGGCACGCTCAAGCAGCCAACGTCTGAATTGGTGGTTGAAATCAAGTCCCGCGTCATTCACCCGCAGGCTTTTGGCGATTTAGTGGTGGCGAATAAAAATGGCGCCCCTATTTTCCTCCGGCAAGTGGCCCGTATTGAAGACAGTCAGGCGGAGATGGAATCCAGCGCATTCCTCAACGGCAAAACTGCGGTAGCCATTGATATTTTGCGCAGCTCAGACTCCAATGTCATTGAAGTCACGGACAACACCCGCAAAACGCTGGAAGAAATTAAAGCCCAGCTGCCAAAAGGCACAACGGCTGAAATTGTCGTGGATTCCTCCAAAGGCATCCGCGGCAGCATTAAAGACGTTGCCCGCACTATTATCGAAGGCGCTGTTTTAGCCATTCTGATTGTGCTTTTGTTCTTGGGCTCTTTCCGCTCCACCGCCATTACCGGCATGACTTTGCCGATTGCTTTGCTGGGCACCCTCACCTTCATTTGGGCCTTCGGCTTTACGATTAACATGATGACTCTGCTGGCGCTCTCCCTCAGTATCGGCCTGTTGATTGATGATGCGATTGTGGTGCGTGAAAATATTGTCCGGCATGCAGACATGGGCAAAGACCATGTCACCGCCGCGCTGGACGGCACCAAAGAAATTGGCCTCGCCGTATTGGCCACGACACTGACCATTGTTGCAGTATTTCTTCCCGTCGCTTTCATGGGCGGCATTATTGGGCGTTTTTTCTATCAGTTTGGCGTCACCGTCAGTACCGCAGTGCTGATTTCAATGTTTGTCAGCTTTACGCTTGACCCAATGCTGTCCGCGCATTGGGCTGAAAAAAAGCATCCAGATAAAAAACCAGGCGCTGTCAAACGCTTCCTGAATTGGATCTCCAACAAATTAGACAATTTGAGCCATCATTATGAAAAATTGCTGAAACTGGCTTTGCGCTTCCGCCTGATCACGATTTTAATCGCCATCGCCTCGCTGTTTGGCGCGCTGGGCCTTTCTAAGCTGATTGGGACAGAGTTTGTCCCCGTACCGGACAAAAGCGAAATCCGTATCAAGTTTGAAACGCCTGTTGATGCAACGCTGGCGTACTCGCAAGCAAAGCTTAAGCAGGTTGATTCAATTATCCGCCAGCATCCTGAAGTCCGTGCCACTTACGGCGCCATCAACAGCGTATCTGACCGTGGTAAAAACCACATCAGCATCCGCGTGGCTGTCACCCCGCGCACGGAGCGCCAGCAAAGCTTAACCGATTTAAATAACGAATTCCGCAGCCGCCTGCAGTCCGTTGCCGGCATTACGGTCACGTCTGTCGCCTCGGCGGATGAAACGGTATCCGGCGGTCAAAAACCGGTCATGATTTCCATTAAAGGGCCTGACCTGAATGAGCTGCAGAAGATTTCCGACCGCTTTATGGCTCAAGTATCGCAGGTCAAAGGCATTGTCGATTTAGAAAGCTCACTGAAAGAGCCAAAACCGACCTTAGGCGTTCATATCAGCCGTGTCTTAGCCAGTGATTTGGGCCTTTCGGTCAATCAGATCGCCAATGTGGTGCGCCCACTGATTGCAGGCGACAACATCACCACATGGAAAGATGAAAAGGGCGAAACTTATGATGTCAATCTGCGCCTGAATGAAGACCGCCGCAGGCTGCCAAGCGATGTGCAAAGCATGTACATCACCTCGCAAAAAACCGATGCAGCCGGCTTGCCAATTCTGGTGCCGCTTGCATCTGTCGCCAGTTTTGAAGAAACATTGGGGGCATCACAGATTAACCGCCGTGACCTTGCCCGTGAAGTATTGGTCGAAGCCAACACTGCAGGCCGTCCTGCCGGCGATATCGGTGCAGACATTAAAAAGATTGAAGACAGCTTTGACCTGCCGCCGGGTTATTATTTTGCGACCCAAGGCGCCAATAAAGACATGGCCGAATCAGCAGGCTACGCCATGACCGCCATCACCCTGTCCATTGTGTTTATTTATATTGTACTCGGCTCGCAATTCAACAGCTTTATTCATCCGGCAGCCATTATGGCCTCACTGCCGCTGTCCTTAATTGGCGTATTTCTTGCACTGTTCCTGTTCAACTCCACCCTGAATTTATTTTCCATTATCGGCATTATTATGCTGATGGGCTTGGTGACGAAAAATGCGATTCTGCTGATCGATTTCATCAAAAAATCCATGGATAAAGGCAATTCAAGGTATGATTCAATCATTGCCGCAGGCAAGACCCGTTTGCGGCCTATCCTCATGACCACAAGCGCCATGGTGATGGGCATGGTGCCTTTAGCGCTGGGCTTGGGTGAAGGCGGTGAGCAAAGTGCGCCGATGGCGCATGCCGTGATTGGCGGGGTGATTACCTCTACCCTGCTGACACTGGTGGTGGTTCCCGTGATTTTCACTTATTTGGATGATTTAAAGAATTTTATGATGCGTCAGGTCAAAAAATTCACGTCTTGATTTCCGCTTAGATGAATTCCTGCGATTAAATGCCAATGAGATGACATTGAGAAATGCTCATCTCATTTTTTATTGTATAATCTCTGCTTTAACGCTTAATTTTTTAGGACAGTTTCCATGCGCGCGAGTCGCTTTTTATTTGCAACGTTGAGAGAAACCCCGAACGATGCTGAAGTTATTTCACATCAGCTGATGCTTCGTGCAGGGATGATTCGTAAATTGGCTTCAGGTTTATACACTTGGCTGCCGATGGGCGTTCGCGTATTAAATAAAGTTGAAGCGATTGTCCGTGAAGAAATGGACCGTGCCGGCTCACTGCAAGTGCTGATGCCTGTAACGCAGCCAGCATCTCTATGGGAAGAATCCGGCCGCTATGTCCAGTACGGCCCTGAACTTTTGCGTTTTAAAGACCGCCATGCCAACGATTTTGTACTTGGCCCGACGCATGAAGAAGTCATCACTGACCTTGCGCGCAACGAACTAAAAAGCTATAAGCAATTGCCAGCCAATTTCTACCAGGTGCAGACGAAATTCCGTGACGAAATCCGTCCGCGCTTTGGGGTAATGCGTTCACGCGAATTCATCATGAAAGATGCCTATTCTTTCCATGCTGATCAAGCATCACTGCAAGAAACCTATGACCATATGTACGAAGCATATTGCAAAATCTTCACGCGCCTTGGCCTCAACTTCCGCCCAGTGCAAGCCGACACAGGTTCGATTGGCGGTTCAGGCTCTCACGAATTCCACGTATTGGCTTCCAGCGGTGAAGATGACATTGCCTTCTCTACCGAATCAGATTATGCAGCCAACGTAGAAATGGCTGAAGCTGTTTTAACCGGTGAACGCGCGGCTCCTGCCCAAGCCTTAGAAATTGTAGACACGCCAAATCAAAAAACAATTGAAGATGTCTCCGCTTTCTTAAAAACAGATCCTGCCCAATCCGTTAAAGCGCTGCTTGTGCAAGGCGTGGCTGAAGAAGGCAAAACAGCGCCTATCGTTGCGCTGTTCCTGCGCGGCGACCATCAGCTGAATGAAATTAAAGCTGAAAAACACCCGTTGATTGCAGCGCCGCTTGCTTTTGCAACTGAAGCGCAATTGGCTGAACTTGGCTTAACAGCAGGCTTCTGCGGTCCGCAGGGCCTTGCTGAAAAAGGCATTACGGTGATTGCTGACCGCGCAGCATCTGTGCTTTCTGACTTTGTCGCTGGCGCGAATGAAGTTGATAAGCATGCTGTCGGCGTAAACTGGGAACGCGATGCCAAATTCACAGAAGTCTTTGACTTGCGCAATGTTGTTGAAGGCGATCCATCTCCAGATGGCAAAGGCACCTTGCAGATTAAACGCGGCATTGAAGTTGGCCATATTTTCCAGCTGGGCAAAAAATACTCTGAAGCTTTAGGCTGCAAAGTACTCGGTGAAGACGGCAAGCCAATGGTCGTGACTATGGGCTGTTACGGCATTGGCGTAACACGCGTTGTTGCGTCTGCCATCGAACAGAACTTTGATGAGAAAGGCATTATCTGGCCTGCAAACATTGCGCCGTTTGAAGTTGCCATTGTGCCGATGAATGCGCATAAGTCACCAAAAACGCTGGAAGCAGCGGAAGCGCTGTATGCAGAACTGTCTGCTGCCGGCTATGACGTCTTGCTGGATGACCGCAATGAGCGCCCAGGGGTTAAATTCTCTGACCTTGAATTAACCGGCATTCCGCACCGTATCGTCATTGGTGAAAAAGGTTTAGATGCAGGAACGTTTGAATATAAAGGGCGCCGCGATGCGGAGTCTGTGAATCTGTCTAAAGAAGAATTATGGGCTAAAATTGCAAAATAAATTTTAGCTGATATTAAAAATCCCGCTTGATGCGGGATTTTTTATGACTGGCCAAACAGCGTCATCAGCAGAAACGTGAAGAGCCAAAACAATTGCGGTATGCAGGCGCAAGCGTTGTAATATTACCGGCAGCGGCATTGCCGTTTTGAACCATATTTGACATCAAATTCGTCAATGAATCCGTAATATTTAACGTAAACGCATCTTGCAAATACATCGACCAGCCTTTGCCAACAGCAGAGTCATACCCCGGATACTGAATGCTTGCCAGCGATGTTAAAGCAATGCCAAATTTATCTGAATTTACATCCAGTTGATGTACATTATTTAGATTATAAGGAAGCTGATAATTATTCAGCAATGTCGTTAATTTTGTACCATAGTTATCAGCAGTTTCAAGTGCACCCTTTGTTGGAACAGCCTGCCCTAAGCCTATCAGCGTTTGCTGCTTCATATAATTTTTAATGCCTGTTTTTAACAGCGGCATTAGTGTTCCAGCGACTTGAGCAGTTCCCAATACATTACATCTGCCTCCTGGGTCCCCAGCACATAACTGATTGATTGCCAATCCTTCAACGACTTCGTTGACAATGTCTCCCAAACCTAAGTTTAGAATCTTTACTTGGGTCAAACGGGTACCATTCGCAGTCACATTCGCTGATTTTGAAGCGGCTGCCGTATTTACCGTTAAATCTCTATATCGCACTGCAATAAGGCCTAAATTAACAATTTCTTCATCATTTACACCTAAATAACCATCAGCGGCATATTGCTGCTTATAATCATTAAAAGGCCATAATCCATAGTTTCCAACAAAATCTGTAGAGTACTTAGACTGATTATCCGTACTGCAGCCAGCAGTCCCCGCCTTACAGGTCACCGCAATATTCGTCTGGGCCAAAATATTCAGATTGGTTTTACCCGTTAAATAACCGCTGAAACTATTCATTGAGCCAATGCTCATTGGACCTTCAGCTTTTTCAGCACCGACACGGACCCCGACGATTTGCCGTGTAGATGCCTGGCTTCCGCCTTTAATTGCAAACTGATAAAACGGATTGGTTAATACAAAATCTTTTAAAGCGGCTTGATTCGATACCGCATTATTATTATCGGTTCCCGTTGGCTGGCCAGCGGCGCCAGTCAAAGTGATGCAGGTTCCAGAAGCATTTGTAACACAGCCGAAAGAAAGCTGTGAAATATCAATATCACAGCCTCCATTGCCATTATCACCGCCGCAGCCTAATTGCAATGATTTGATATTCGTATTCAGCGACAGTTCTGCATCAAATCCTAATTTAAAGAAATCAAGCCCTTGGCTGGAATCAGAAACTTTAGACAATGAAAATAAGGCCTGACCTGTCACATTTGAGAGCGCTGCATCATCTAAACTGGTCATTGCATAGGTCATCGTCGACAGACTGAATGTTGATGCAATGATGCTTCCTAAAATCGTTTTTTTCATTATCTTTCCCTGTCTATAATGATTATTTAATTTATCGGGGAGTTATTCCTAAAGTACTGCGCATATTTCCGCCAGGAATGACTATATCTGCAATTTTTTGAATGGTTCCTGAAGGCGCTAAAGCGATTTCGGCACGGAAAGCGCTGCCATACTGACCCGCCTGAATTTGTGCAGAGGTCAGTTTTTGAGAGGGATAGTTAAATTGGATTTGATTATCTAAGACAACTTGATCCGACTTCACATAAAGCCTAGCGTCCAGGCCTAAATTACCCTGCAATTTATTCAAGTTAACGCTGGACGCGACAACACTGCCGTCACTTTTAACATCTTCATTCATAACACTGATATAGCTGCCCAGTGCGGTTTGATTTGCGGCTGTGGCCGAATCTAAATCATTAAAAGCAAAATTGGCTTTAAACGATAAAAAGTTGGTATCGGGTGTGCTATTTGCGGCATCCATTCCCGGAATAATAAACAACTCGCCTTTGCCGTCTATTTTAAATGCGATAGATGAAAGCACATCATCCTTTTTAGAAAAGTTGTCCGCTGGAACTAAAGTCCCGCAATTCGTCACGGCGCTCACGCCAGCACAGTTATAAACAGAACCAGGAAGCTGTCCAATGGCAACCTCTGCTTTGGCCGCGAATAATAAATTATCCGCTTTTACATAGATGCCGTCATCTTCAAAACCAATCACGCCATCGGCTTTCATAAATGCATCGATATTGCGCAAACCTGCATAATAGTTCCGCTCTACACCATGTACACCTTTTGCGCCATCGACAATAATAATTGAGGTTGTGCTTGGCGCATTCGTCTTCTTATCAATTCCATAGCCTTCTGTACTAAAGATCAGGTTATACCCCAAACCCTGCTTTACTGTCGCATCGCCATAGCTATAGGTTTTTGAAAATAAAGCGAGGTTTGCATTCAAATTAAAAATAGGGATGCCAAGCCCCCACGTTGCACTGCTTTGACCCAATTCAGCTTGAGAATTATCTGAAATAAACTTTGCTGTACGCGCAATCGCCTGAAAATCCATGCCGCGGACAGCAATAAATGCCACATCCCTTTCCTGAGACAGGCTGCTGTTCGTTTGCGGATCTAAGTAATAATTGAATATCGGCGAACTTGCGCCCAGCGTTTTTTGAATATTGTCATTGATAATGAAATTGAGCGTTTTTGCCTGTAAAGCATTAATATAAATATCGCCAAAATCAATATATGCGTTATGCGTATTGCCTGCTTCATCACTGGCAGACGGCACGACAAGCGGAGACAGATTTGAGAACTCAATTGCATAACTGCCGCGCCCAGTATGGCCCAACTCAAACGTCGTCGGCGCTTGCGTACTGGATAATAATGAATTTTTCGCCCGCGTAAATTCCGCCGACATCCCTAAATGCAAACCGCCTTTATCTGTTTCATACCCCTGTGCCGTCGTAGCCTGCTCAATCATGCTGCTGCCGGCGCTATGATTGACGGTATTGAATGTCGCCAAGCCAGCCTGATTCGCATTAATTTGAATCCGCCCCTTTGTTAAGGCGCCGGAAGCGCCTAAGCGGATCACATTCTTTTGATTCTGCAGGTCCGAACCATAACGCAAATCAATATTCACCCCTGGGTTGGTGGCATTCGCGCGCCCTGAAGCATAAGAATTGTCCGCAACCCGCCCAAGATTCACAATATGATCTGTCCCATCCGCTGCTTTAGTGGTCAGAACAATACCCTCATCACGGTCAATATACAGATACCCGTCTGCGGAAATATTGAAGTTAAAATCATTTAAAGTCAGATATTTACTATTTAATCCATAACTAATATCGGCATTCTTGATCTCTAAATCCATATGCGCTAAAGCATTGCGGTTAAATAATCCATTCGAGGTGATTAAATTAAAAACCAAAGGAGACGAGGTCGAAATATTGAGCGAGCCTAAACTTTGCTGGGCAGTTTTACATGCGGCATTGCTGCAAATCAGCATTAAATTTGCAATTGTTGCCTGAAAAGGCGAAATGCTCGCATTTAAATGCACACCTGCACCGTTTGGCGTTGTACCGACATCCAAATTCAGCTTGCTGATGATATTTTGATTATTCTCTCCCTGAATGGTCACATTATGCAGACCCAGCTTCATGTTTCCATTGGCCGTTTGATCTACCCAGTTCGCTTGATTAATAGTGACCTTGGAAACTTCTTGGGAAATTGAAATACCATCTTGCCCTCGAACGGAGCTTAGGTTCTCATCCGACAGCTGTTCAAAAGCATTCGCATGCTGCGCCGCTAAAATACAGACTGTAAGAAGTTTTAATTTGGTTATTTTTCTCATCTCAACATCCTTGTTTTTATTTTTAATTAACAGCGGCTTGTAGAAGTTCCAGCACAGTTATAACTAAAAATTTTCAAGTCTCCTGATAGATGCAAATTGCCATGCATATTCAGCCCCATGAATCCTGTCTCAGCGCCTTTATCAAAATCCGGCACACTTTGATTTGAGTTAAATGTTGTGTACGTCGCTGAGTTCTGATATGCCGTTGCGCCAGTCTCTACAGACAAATTCGCGAAACCAAAGTTCCTTATTTTGAGCGGCTTGTCATCATAAAAGCTCAGCTGCATGGCAGTTTGAGCTTTATTGTCCTTATTTAGAATGGTTGATCCATCCAATGAAAACTTATCAATTTGAAGAGTGCCTTGAATTTGCTTAAATACCAGCCATTTCTTGTTTCCAGAACTGTCCACATGATTATTCGGCGCAATCGCCAGACGGCACATAATATTATTTACGCACGAATACCCATAATTGGCGGCTGTCGTTTTGCCAGTGGCATCTACAGTGGAAATGGTTTTTAAGCTCATATCATTGGCATATTTATGATTCAAAGACAAAGTCCAGCTCAAGTCTGCGCCGCCTTGACCGGCAATGGATTGCATATCTTCATTATTTAAATTGACTAATCCCGCCTGAGCGGCGCCTGAAGATATCAGCAAAATAGAAGCCATTATTTTTTTTAGCATGCTTTAGCTCCTATAAGCCTGTAGTTTTAATTTTAAGATGCTGAATTAATACGCCATCTATCGCCGCAGATCCTAAATTAACCGCTGCTGCCCCTGCCGCAGCACTTTTAAACATAATGCCTGTAGCCGTACTGTCCCGGTTTGCAATTAAAGTATTTGCAGAGGCATCACGCGCTACCGTACCCATTGAAATACTGCTATGTGTTGCATTGGTACCTTGATAGCTTGTGCCATTCACTTGTGCGCCATTTGTTCCGCAAACAGCGACATTACAGGTGCTGCCTTTATATTGATTTGCCAGCGCATCTAAAGCTGACTGGTTGCTGATTGCATATTTAGTGGGCGCACTGATGCTGCTGGTATATCCCAATTCAACAAAACCGCCGCTCACATTGTCTTTTACATAGGTGCCCGCACTGTCTGCAACATAGCTAGTGACGTTGTTGGCTGTATCGACTATCTTTTTATAAAAAGTGGATACACTGCTGAAATTCTGAACGCTGTAATAAGCGCCGGATTTAGATTTATAATATCCGCCAGAAGCATTTACAGCATACGTTGCTTCTGCATCTTTATAATGCGTATAAATTTTATTATAAATACTCGCAACATTCGGAATTGCGGTCACTTCTAAAATAATATTTTTCCCTTCCGACCCGACAATAAATGGCTGGTACATATTCCCTAAGACCAAGTTGATATTGGGGCTATATATATACAGGCCTTCCGTACTATTGAAGGTTGGCGCAGAAGAACCATTTAATGCCGGCGTAGAATAACTGCCGTCATCTATAGCAGCCGTACTGATCCGTATCGCTTTTGCATTTAAATCAGTGTCTGTCGATTTTATGCTCTGGGGATTATCATTTGTGTTCAGCCGCAGGATACTGGCCATACCCAGTGTCTGATTCTGCTGTGTCACACTTGAACTTTGCGTCTGAAACAGCCTGACTTGAGAACCGTTCAAGCTCAAGCCATTGGCAACAAATTGAAAACGTAAACGTTGATTTTTATCTAAGTTCTGATCATTCGTTGCATCTGATGTCATTGGCACTGCCACAGGCGCGCCAGTAATAACATTTACTGCATTGCTTGAGCCCCATTTTCGGGAGAACGCATCCGCCCAGTAGCCTAATTTAATATTATTGTCACTTTCATCCGCCGCTACGGTCGCCAGCGGCGCTTCCAATGCCAAATACCCGACATTTGCCGCCGCATTGGATGCTTGAAATTGCTGAACCTGACTTTCTGTTCCCGCTCTGAATAACCACGGGTTCGCTGACGTTCCCCAGGTAAACCCTTGGTTGCTGTAACGCAGGTTTAACTGATCGTCGCTTTTTGACAAGGCTAAGCCATAAATAAAGACATCCGCCTTGGTCTGCTTTGCTGCGGCATCCGCAGCAGTGACTGTAGATGCTAAACCGCTATAATTTTCCCCTGTCGGAATAATCCGGATAAAGCCGGTATCATTTTTAGAGGCTGCCAATAAAGATGCAGCATCTGTCGCTGCGCCATAGGTCGAAGAGGATGAAATATCTTTAGCGCCCTGAAACACCATTTTAAAATTTTCAGGTAAAAGTGCGATCCCCTCTCCCGTTGTATCGGAAAGAGATTGATCTGACAAAGTTTCAAGTGCATGAACTGATGCCGCGCTGCACAGCGCAATCATACTGGCAAGACAAGATCGAGCAAACCTTGTCTTCTTTATAATATAAGTCATCTCGACCTTCCTTTTTATCAGATGCTCCGCATCTTTATTTTTGCTTCATCCTATACTTGGCATTTATATTTTTGTGAAATCTTAAAACAGCATTTACCCAAGTTATGCTTTTTTATTATGCTGAATAATTCATCAAATGCAAAAACAAACTATCTCAACCGCAACATTTCCGATGAATGATGCCCCGGCCTGAAAGAAATTGACGGTATTCTTTATCAATCCCCATGCTGCTGCTGGCTGAATGCCGCGGTTTCACATTTTGGTTTTCAATTTCTTCTCTTTTAATAAAAAAAATTTTAACAACAATGAGATAAAATCATCAAAACCCAGCATTTGGCTGTTCCAGCTTCGCCATTGCATTGCATCTTGCTGTTTAAGAAGCCGGCTTATATTCTCTTGGCTGTTTGATTCTGCAAGCCCTGCTGAGCACAGCCATCTTCATCCGCCGGTAAAATCGGCTGGGGCTGATAGTTACAGAATAAAGCCATGCTTTGATCCGCTGGCCACATGCTGAATCGGCATCTCAGTGCAATTTTTCACATAGCGCAGTGCCATTTGAAATGCATCCACTAAATGCTCAGAACATATCTCAGCTGACCGCCTGATCCATTTCTTTGCAATCCTTCCGCCTCTGCCGCCTGAGCAGATTGCATAAAATTGCTGCCTCTGAAAAATTTATTTCAGGACAGGACGTAAAGCATATATAAAAAAGGCAGATCAAATGACCTGCCTTTTTTATATGCTTTGCCTGCGCATCTTATGCTTTCGGCAAAGTCACACCCGTTTGGCCTTGATACTTGCCGCCGCGGTCTTTATAAGAGGTTTCACACACTTCATCAGATTCAAAGAACAGCATTTGCGCCACACCTTCGCCCGCGTAGATGCGCGCCGGCAAATTGGTCGTGTTTGAGAATTCTAATGTGACGTGGCCTTCCCATTCAGGTTCAAGCGGTGTGACATTCACAATAATGCCGCAGCGCGCATAGGTCGACTTGCCTAGGCAGACGGTCAGCACATTACGCGGAATGCGGAAATACTCCACTGTACGCGCCAAAGCGAATGAATTTGGCGGAATAATGCAGACATCGGACTCGATATCAATAAAGCTTTTATCATCAAAGTTTTTTGGATCCACAATTGCAGAATGCACATTGGTGAAAACTTTAAATTCACGCGCGCAGCGCACATCATAGCCGTAGCTGGATACGCCGTATGAAATCAGTTTTTCACCATTTTCATCATAACGGACTTGGTTCTCTGCATACGGTTCAATCATGCCGTGCTTTTCGCTCATTTCGCGAATCCAACGATCAGACTTAATAGCCATGTATCTCTATCCAAAAAGCGTTAATTCAATTATTGCGTGGTACTTTAACTGAAATTGGCTGTAATGAAAACAAACCAATCCTACTGCAGATATATTAGCAAAAAAACCGTCTGCCTTAATGATTAAAACAGACGGTCTATATGAAAATTTAAGGTTATGCGGTTAATGCGGTATAGCTCATTAATACCGAGAAGCACATCAACACCAGCGATGCAGTTTTTTGCAATGTGCTTTGGTTAAGCCAGCTGATTTTATTTGAATTTAATACTGAGCCAATAACGGTCCAAACAAATGCAATTGGAATCAGCATCAACAAAAATGCCAGCATATGCGCTACATAATAGCGGGGATCCACCCAAGCAATCGCAGGGAAAATCGCAGATGCAAATAACAGCGCTTTCGGGTTGAGCAAGGTTGCCGCAAACAAATGTACTGGGCCAATCGACACTTGATTGTAGTCTTCAGTGACGTTGGACATTTTCCATGCGCGTATAGCCAGATAAAGAATATAGGCTGCGCTGAATAATTTTAGAATCATTGGCAGCAACGGCATTTGCGCTGTCACTTTTCCAATCAGGCATCCCCATAAGCTTATAGAGATAAGATAACCGAATGCTTCTGCGGGAATGAGGCGGAAAGATTTACGTACACCTACCTGTATGCCTGATGATGCCAGCAAGGTATTGGTCGGGCCTGGAGTCAGTAAAATTGTGACGACTAAGCCAATGAAAAACCATGTAATCATACGAAAAACTCACCTTTGAGTGAGCGCAGATTAAATCACTTCAAGTGCGCTGGCAAAACAAGATTTGTAAGCCAATATATAATTTTCAAGCAACTTAAACTAAAACAATATTATTCAATAACTTAAAAAAAGCATATTGCTGTAACCAAAGAGTCACATATGATTAAATTTCACACAAAATAAGCATTTAACGTTATTTAATGCGCACAAAACCCTTAATAACAAAAAGAATATTACATTTTAATTTGCGCTCACAGATTCAAAAAACCAGCCTGAGCTGGTTTAGGAATCAAGCCATAATTAGAAAATACGGCTTTGATCTTTCTCTGCTTTTGGCAGTTTTTCAGCAATACGCTCAGCAATGGCCATGTAGCCCTCGGCAGCACTGTCTTCCGCCAGGACTGAAGGCTTACCTGCATCGGCATTTTCACGGATCTGCACATTCAGCGGCAATCGACCCAGTAACGGAATATGGTACTGTTCAGCTAATTTATCGCCGCCGCCTGTACCAAAAATCTGTTCTTCAAATCCGCAATTTGAGCAGATATGGGTCGACATATTTTCCACCACGCCCATGACAGGAATCTGTACGCGGTTAAACAGCTCAATGCCTTTGGTGGCATCCATCAGCGCCACATTTTGCGGTGTTGTCACAATCACCGCGCCCGTTACTGGAATGCGCTGCGCCAGCGTCAGCTGAATATCGCCTGTACCCGGCGGCATATCAATCATCAGCACGTCTAAATCAGGCCATAGAGTTTGATTGAACAGCTGCATCAGCGCGCCAGTCGCTTTCGGGCCGCGCCATGCCACTGGGGTATTGTGATCGCCCGTTAAATGGCCGATGGACAGCACAGCAAGTCCATAAGCATCCAGCGGCACAAAATGCTCTGCTTCAATCATTGGCGTTCTGCCGGCATTTCCCAGCATGGTCGGAATGCTTGGGCCATAGATATCGGCATCTAACACCCCCACTTTTAAACCCAGTTTTTGCAGCGCCAAAGCCAGATTGACGGTCGTTGTCGATTTGCCGACACCGCCTTTGCCTGATGACACTAAAATCACATTTTGAATGCGCGGATGCTTTGGCACATCGCGCTGCTGCGGCGCCGCTTTTTGAATGGGCGGATTGTTTGGATCAGCTTCTGCAGGCTGTTCAGGCGCTGAAGCCGAAGCATCGACGACTGGCGGCAGATTGTTTTTGGGCGCTGTATTTTCTGCTTTTGGCTGGCTGGAACAGCTTTCGCCTTCTGCATGGTTATGCCCGCAGCCGCCTGAGCTATGCCCCGTTTTTTGCTGAATCACATGCATGTTTAATTCAGTAATCCCGCATTTTTCCAAAGCATCGGCTAAATCATCATGAATTTTTTGCAGGTCATCCGCTTCAGAGGGAAAGGTATTAATCGTGATTTGCAAGACCTGCCCCTGCACATTGATTTGGGTAATGCGGTCTTTTAGCGCATGCGCTGAATTGGGCAGCAGATAGCTTTGCAGCACGTGCTGAATTTCATCTTCCTTGACTTCCTGCGAGGGTGAAAAGACCGATTTAAGCGAAGAAAGCCAAGACATAAAGTTACTCCAAAAAAGCGAAAATACAGCAGATTACTGATAGTTTAACGGCAAATAGAGTCTAGGTTAAGCACCGGATTTAAGAAGATGCAGGATAAAGCTAAAAATCCAATCAAAATGCTTGGTTTTATTTCTCTTTCAGATACATTTCAACAATACAGTTCGAATGTTTTTTTGATATAAATTTCAGCATTGGCCGCTAGACGCTTTTATTTGCCGCAAGCCTGGCCTTACTGTCAATAGATTAACGCTTGCGCACAGCATTAAACGTATAAAAGACTGTGATAGTCCAGCAACGTCCGGAAAATATGGACTGAATCTGCCTGCTGTAGGCCGAATTGATGTGTGGAAATGCATTTTATGTATTATTGGGGGAATTAAAATGAAAAAATTAGTCTTTATGCTTTGGTTTGCTGCCGCAGGCTTAAGCCATGCCGGCATGAATGTAGAGACCTTTCTCACGGCAGAGCGCCAGTCAATTACGCTGGGGGATTCTGTTGAAGACATGCAGATGCGGATGAAAGCATCTCCCATCACGGTAAATTCATACGTACTGCCGCAGAAAGATCAAAAAGAAGACTTGGCGATTGATTACACCTATGAAATTGAAAACATGCGCTATGTCATTACTGTGGTGAATGGGAAAATCAGCCAGATTCAAACTGAAAACCTGAATAAATAAGTCTAAAACGATATGGCCATGCAAAGGCCGCATTGGCATGGCACCTGAATCCTTTATCAAAAAAACCCATTGCTCGAGGCAATGGGTTTTTTTGATTCAAGCACAGCCTTCTTCAAGCCTGCACTTGCAGCATTATAAAATTATGCCTAATCGCCTTTTTTAAACTTGCCTAAAGTCTCTGTGGTTTTCTTTTTCAGCTCATCAAATTTTTCTGTGGCGTGAACTTTTAACTCATCCAGCTTGACAGAGGCTTCCTGCTTTAATTCTGCAGCTTTCTGCTTAGCCTCATCCAGCTTTTGGCCCGCTTCTTCTTTCAGATGATCAAATTTTTCCTGGGCGGATGCTTTCGCAGCTTCAGCTTTAGCCTTCAAATCATCGGCCTTTTCCTGTAAAGCGGCTTTATCTTCGGCATGCTGCGCCTTTGCTTCATGCTTTAAATCGTCAAGCTTGGCTTCTGCATGCAGTTTAGCTTCTTTAGCCGTATGCTTTAAATCATCCAGCGCTTTTTCACCCTGCAGCTTGGCTTCCTGCGCCGAATGCTTTACTTTTTCGTCCAGCTCAGCGGCTTTATTTTTCAGTTCATCCAGCTGTGACTTGCTCATCTTTATACCCTCTTAATTATATGAATTGTCTAACAATAGATATAACATCTCATCGGATTAAATAAAGTCGCAGCATCATTTCGATACACTTTATAACAAACTGAAATAAACCTCACCACAGCCGAACCCAAGCCATAAAACAGGAGTTTACTTCTTCACCGTACTGATAAAACTGATCACCGCAAACAGCCAAATAAACAGAATAAAACTGCGTGCGCGGGTGAAGTGCTCTACGTCTGAACCATGCACAATATTATGGCGGGTCGCAGTCACCGTTGAACTATTGTCCATTTTCAAAGCCTGCAGTTCTAAAAAGTAAGGGGTAATATCGCTGGCGATTTTCACCTTATGCCATAAACTTTTCACTTCATGGCCTTTCAGCCCCGGCACAATTTTATAGACATCAATATATTTGCTTTGATTCAGCTGCAAATAGCCGCGCTCTGCCAATGCTTCCGTCAAAATGCCTTCAATCTGCCCATACAGCACCGTCACGCAGCCTGCGTAACATTCTTGTGCATACATCTTGAAGCACTGCTCAATGACTTGACGGTGCAGCGGCAGGTTGCCGCCAATCTGCAGCGCATCAACAGCAGACAGCATTTCATGCTGAAAATAGTCTTGTTCTATAAGCGCCGGCAAAGCAAAATTAGCCATTCCGCTTTCTTTTTCAGACGCTAATTTCCAAAAATACAGCAGATTTAACGCGTCATTGGCGATGGGCGCATCGCTTTCAAATTCAATCTGATCGGCCAATACATCAAAATAGGCATCCTGCGCAGCAAGCTGCCTTAATTCAGCGACCAGTTGAGCGTGAGATGCAGAACCCATCGTTTGCAAATATTGCGCCGCTATTTTTAAGATTTGATTGCCGAGTTTCTGTTGACTGCCTGAATTTTGCGGAATGCGCGTCACGGGCTGGTCGAAATCAAAATCATCATCGATCATGGGCTTGTACTCTTAAAAATGGCTGAATCTGTGCATTATCACCGTTCTTGTGCAGACGATACAGATAAATCACACTCTGCCCGCATATTTTCTTCCCGCATCTTGGGCATGCTGATGCAGAAACATTAATGCCAGGTATCATATACGCTAAAAAGAAGGTTTTCGGTTTCGCTTAAGGCCCAATAGCTGTGCTTAAAATGAGGGTATTTTTCAGACGCGGCAGCGGCGGGAATACGCACAAAAGGCATATAGCAGGCGCTGACAGCCTGCTTTAAATATTCAGTCGAGCCCAGCACATAGTAAGAATCGTGATTGACATAGTCATGATGGCTTAAATATTCCGGACTCGGCTGCACAAAATGCAGCGTCTTATGCCAGCCGCGCCAGCGTTTCTTTATTGTCGGCTTCACACACTCTACCGCGTCATCGCGCTGGCTCGAACTGCGCGCAGCTTTTTGCAGAATGACCGCTCTAAGGCCATTATCAATGGCATAAACCAGCACCACATTGCCTTTCATCGGTGAATGCCTGCGGTAAAAAACGAATGCTGGACGATGCAGCTGAGCAAATTGCTGCTGATCTAGATGATAGGCATAGTCCAGCTGCTGCTTAAATTCTTTCCGCTGCGTGAATGAGCCAAAGATCAATACAGCCACAATAAAAAACACCACGCACAGACACAGCATGCCCGCCAGCGCAATAAGACCTGTCAGGCCATAGCGCAATATTTGCAATGCATCCTGCAAATAGCCATCCCCTTTCCTGCGCATTCTTACAGTCCCAGTGGTTTTGGATGATTTAAAGAATGATGAGTTCAGTGTATGGATTTTTTTTCAGAGGCATCAAGTGTAACTATGCGCAGTTTTTGCAAAGATTTTAATCTTTTGTATACAGATGACGTACGCTGCGCATAACCTGAGCAGCGCCTTCATTGAAGGCAAGCGTGCAAACTCTACAGCTGAACATGGATTAAAATAAGCAAAGGCTATCTCGCCTATCGGCAAACGGATGCTATGACAAATTGACCTGAACGCCGCCATTAAAAACAGCCTGCTGTTTTTAACTCTTTTGAAAAGAATTCACTTATTCCCTTGTGCATCCGCGCCCTATCTAAGGTAAAATCGTTGACCTTATATAAAATACGAATGAGAGAGTCATATCCGTGCGTAATATTTTAGTCACTAACGCCCTGCCATACGCCAATGGCCCCATCCATATGGGACACTTACTCGGTTATATCCAAGCAGATATTTGGGTTCGTGCCATGCGTGCAATGGGACACGATGTGACTTATGTATGTGCGGATGATGCTCACGGCACAGCCATCATGCTGCGTGCCGAAGCCAATGGCATTTCTCCAGAACAGCAAATTGCCAATGTGCAAAAAGAACACATCCGCGACTTTGACGGTTTCGGCGTGCATTTCGATCATTATGATTCAACCAATAGTGACGAAAACAAAGCGCGTTCAGAAGAAATCTATATTAAAAACCGTGAAGCCGGCAATATTGCCATCCGTCCTGTCAACCAGCTGTTTGACCCTGAAAAAGGCATGTTCTTATCAGACCGTTTCATTAAAGGCACGTGCCCGAAATGTAAGTCGGAAGATCAATATGGCGACGCGTGCGAAGTCTGCGGTACCACTTATAACGCGACTGAGCTGTTAAACCCGAAATCGACGTTGAGCGGCGCAACGCCTGTTGAGAAATCGTCAGATCACTACTTCTTTAAACTGCCGAATTTTTCAGAATATTTGCAAAAATGGACCCGTGACCAAGGCCGCCTGCCGGTTTCGATTGCCAATAAACTGGATGAATGGTTTGAAGCGGGCTTATCGGACTGGGATATTTCACGTGATGCGCCGTATTTCGGTTTTGAAATTCCAGATGCACCGAACAAATATTTCTATGTTTGGGTCGATGCGCCGATTGGTTATATGTCGAGTTTTGAAAACTACATTAAAGCTAAACGTCCTGATTTAAGTTTTGACGACTTTTGGAAGAAAGACTCTGACAAAGAAGTCTATCACTTCATTGGTAAAGACATCGTTTACTTCCATGCCCTGTTCTGGCCTGCAATGCTTGAAGGCGCGAACTACCGTACGCCATCAGGTTTATTCGTCAATGGTTTCTTGACTGTAAATGGTCAGAAGATGTCGAAGTCCCGCGGGACATTCATTAAAGCTGAAACATATTTAGAGCACTTAAACCCTGAGTACTTACGTTATTACTTCGCGTCTAAACTGTCAGATAAAGTTGAAGATTCTGATTTGAACTTGGATGATTTCGTTCAGAAAGTAAACTCAGACTTGGTTGGTAAAGTGGTCAACATTGCCAGCCGTTGTGCAAAATTCATCAACACCAAGTTTGATAATAAATTATCGGCAACTTGTGCAGAGCCTGAATTGGTACAAAGCTTTATTGATGCGGGTGATTCAATTGCGAAAGCCTATGAAGCACGTGAGTTCTCTGCTGCGATTCGTGAAATCATGGCGCTTGCAGATAAAGCCAACCAATATATCGATGAGAAAAAACCTTGGGCTTTAGCGAAAGTTGAGGGCGAAGAACAGCAAGTACATGATGTATGTTCGGTCGGGATTAACCTGTTCCGTCAATTGGCTGTGTACTTGGCACCTGTACTTCCAACCTTAGCGGCTCAAGTTCAAGATTTCTTAAAACTAGACCGCTTTGACTTTGCTTCTGCTCAAACGGCATTGGTCGATCATGAAATTGCATTGTTCCAGCCTTTAATGCAACGTGTAGACCCGAAAGCAGTTGCGGCAATGGTCGATGCATCTAAAGACTCTTTAGCTGCTGCGGCTGAACCTGTAAAAGTGGAAAAGAAAAAAGAAAAGAAAGCTGCACCTGCCAAAGTTGAGCCTAAAGTCGGCGAGGCTGAAATCATTGGCATTGAAGACTTTATGAAAGTTGACCTACGTGTCGCTGAAGTTTTAGAAGCTGCAACGGTAGAAGGCTCTGACAAACTTCTACAACTAACTTTAAATGTCGGCGAAGCTGAACCGCGTAATGTATTTAGTGGTATTCGTGAGTTCTACCAACCAGAAGACCTTAAAGGTAAATTGGTGGTGATGGTGGCTAACCTTGCACCGCGTAAGATGCGTTTTGGTATTTCTAACGGTATGGTGCTTGCAGCGGGCAACGGCGAAGGTGTTTGGGTAATTTCACCTGAATCTGGTGCTAAAGCTGGTGATAAGGTTTCTTAAGGCTTAATCCTTAAAAGAAAAGCCTCTACATTGTAGGGGCTTTTCTATTAATATTAATTATTCTCAATTTCTGATGTAACAACTCGTATCCTCCCATCTTCAATAAAATTCAAAAAAGATTTCAATCTTCGTGTATGTGCCATTAGTATTTTAGATCTTTCAAAATCAGTATTTGCGAATTTGTCTAACCAAGCACTCTCAACACAATATAGCTTCTGAACTAGTAATTTATAATACTGCTGACAATCTGTATCTTTAGAAAATTCAGTTATAGCATTTGTCAAACTTATATTATTAAGATCTAAAGTCTTAATTCGAGTATATAGATCACTATAAATTTGATCGATTATCTTTTTCTCATTTTTGTATTTATTTATTGCTTCGAAAGTCACATTTGCTATTTCACTATCTACATTAATTTTCATATATCCAGGTGATGCATAATGAATAGCTTCCAAATAAGACTTTGATGGTCTAGGGATCATATCTTTTAACTTATTATAGAAATGCATTACACTAAAACCATCCTGCCAAGGCATACCTCCAGATGTCCCTAATTGTTTCTTAGCAACAAAAATAAAGTCATAAATTTGTGTTAATTTCTTATAAACTTCTTTTAAATCATCGAATTTCCAATTATCTTCAAATACTAAAGATGCTACATTGCTGTCTTCAATATATTCATCTATATTTAGGTATGCATCTGTTTCTGGTAAATAATCATTAGGTATTTCAGATAGATTAACAAGTTGATACTCAGATTTTATTTCATTTTCATCAACAAAAAAAACAAAACTAGTTGATTTATTTTTAATACACTCTAAGAGACTCAACTCACCCAATACCAATCTCAATCTATCTTCTTCTTTAATTCTAAAGTACATCCATCTATTATAAGACTCATTGCAATCACACCAATATTTTAGATATTTTTCTTTATTACTAGCTCTAAATTCTGATAATAATGGACCATCAAAATACAGTAAATCTCTTTCCCATGTTAATCCTGTAATAGGGAGACTTTTTAAAGGTGAACCATTTAAGTTTAACATTTTACACTCCACCTAAATCTTGTGTGATTTCGAACTTTCTACTTAGATCGATACCCGATTTTTCAAAAAAATCAAAATGGCTCTGTTTATCTGGAGGTGTACCTAAGCCGTCTAATGGTTCAATTTTTCCTTTCGCAAGGTGTGTTCCAATGGTTTTACCTAAGTTCTTAAAGCTTTTCTTAAGTTGCTTATATTTGTCTATAGCTTTGGTTTCATCAGTAAACATAGACAAGCCTAATAACGAACAACGGAGAGTATCGCTTGTAGCATTTACAATTCTTTGAGGCTTGGTTTTACCTTGAGGAATAAAACTAGCATTACATATAGGATTAAATACAAATCTATATGCCTCAATATTAATATTCAAACAATTCGCAGGCGGGCAACTAGGGATATTACAAAGATCTTTTGAGTATTTCATTGGTATAAATGCCTACACATATTAAGTTTAGAGTAAGTATAATTATTGTACACAAAATGATTTAAAATATAAAAAAATAATAATTAAATATGATAAAAATAATTATCCCTTTAAAACTTATAAGAATCCCATGAAAACTTTACAAAATCTATTCGTAGCACTAGCGCTAAGTACAACAGCCATCACCACTCAAGCCGCTGAACCAACCACCATCACAGCACCTAAACAAGTGGCTGGCTATTACCATCACCAAATAGGTAATACCCAAATCACTGCCCTGCTCGATGGCACTAATTTCATGTCGCCTAAACTCTTTCAAAACATTCCAGAAAAAGAAGTCCATGAAATATTAAAGAAATACGCTGCTGACCAAGCCAAGGGCGTACAGACCTCTGTCAATGCCTTCCTCGTGAATACAGGTCATTCACTGATTTTGGTGGATAGCGGTGCTGCGAACTGTTTTGGCGCACATTTGGGTTCAGTGTTAAGCAATTTAAAAGCATCTGGCTATCAACCAAAGCAAGTCGATACCATCTTGCTGACGCACCTACACCCAGACCATGTGTGTGGTATTAGCCAAAATGGCGTGGCAAACTTTCCAAATGCAACGGTTTATGTTTCGAGCGATGAAGCGAACTATTGGCTAAACCCGAAACAGGTCGAAAAGCTCCCGAAAGAAAAACAAGCCGGCTACCTAGGAACTGTTGAAAAAATTAAACAAGCCATTGCGCCCTATCAAGCCAAACAACGCTTCAAAACGTATCAATTGGGCGATCAAGTTCAGGGCTTTAAAGTTATTAATACCGCGGGGCATACGCCGGGACATTTTAGCTATGAGCTGAAAACCAAGGATGAAACGGTGGTCTTTATTGGTGACATTGTGCATTCACATACTGTGCAATTCGACAAGCCAGAAACCGCTATTGATTATGACATCGACCCGAAAAAAGCAGTGCAAACACGCTTAAAACAATTTGCGGAATATGCAAAAGGCGGGCAAACCATTGCAGCACCACACTTGCCATTCCCTGCTATTGGACATATCTATTCGGCAGATGGGAAAAGCTATCAATGGATTCCTGTGCATTTTAAGGATTAATTGATAACAGACTTCCTCCTTTTAGAAGGAGGGAATACTGTTCCGCAAGAGGTAAAGTAGGGCAGAATTTCCCTCTAAAAGACAGCTAAGCAAATAAACCAAGTCAAAAGCACAGCCACAAAAAAGCCCCTATCACTAGAGGCTTTTGCCATATGCACAACTTAGGACAGCACAAACTCCCAAATCACATAGCCAATTCCAAAGCCAAGCAACGAATATGACGTGATAATAAAATAAACAAAGCTCGCTTTATTTTTCTTTTTCCAGAAACTCATACCGCCACCTAAATATGCCAATTTCAATCATGTTAGCGTGTATTAAACAAAAAGTGAAACATTTCCAAGTCATTAATTTATAAAATATTTTAAACACAAACTCATATTTTTCATCACAATAAAGTCAATATACAGATTTGCACTATTTTTCTAATACAGATAGTCAAAATGATTCAGGAATCTCTAAAAATGCCAAAAGCGAGCCGTCTATTTTTATTACTTTGGTCATGTCAAACCTAAGTAAAATTTCTCTCTATGCGCTGATTCGGTTAGGCAACTGAAAATCACTTCATCCCAAAAATCAGCTTCAGCCCCAGCGCCGTCATTACCGCCCCTGCAGTCCGGTCAAAAACCGCTTTAAACTTCAAATACACGCGGCGCGGCTTTTCAGCAGACAGCGCAACAGCCACCAGCGAGCACCAGCCTGCATCAATAAAGAAACATAAAACAGGCAATACAAAATAGTAATAGGTTGGAATTTCTTTCGGCAGCAAGGCCGTGAAAATACTGGCTAAAATAATCGCAATTTTCGGATTTGACAGCTGCGTAATTAAGCCGGTCATAAAGGCGCGGCGCAAGGTCATTTGTGCAGCTACATCCCCCTCTGCATCAATCGGTTCTTTGGCATGCTTAATAATTTTGTAGGCCATCCAAAGCAGATATAGCCCGCCGCAGATTTTTAATGCCAAATACGCCGATGGCACAGCCAATAAAAAGGCCTGCAAGCCTAATACCGCCAGCAAACCAAAGATGGCTGCGCCAGTACCTGTGCCTAAAGCTGTAAATAAGCCATGCTTGCGTGAAATTGCAATTGAATTTTTAGCCACATAAATAGAAGTAGGCCCAGGGCTCATTGCACCTAACATCAAAGCAAATGCAATCGAACCCAAAATCCAAAATGATTCCACGGCAACACCTATAAAGTAAATTCCGTGGCAATTTTACAAGCATCACCGCTGAATATCTCCCTATTTTTCACAGGACTTTGACAAAATCGCCGAATAATTCACTGTTATTTTATTGATTGGCCCATAAATCTATTGCATGATCAGGCTTAAGCAATAAAAGATCTAACAATTATGAAATTAGCGGAAGCGCTGCTGCTGCGCAGCGACATGCAAACCAAACTGGCCTCACTGCAGCAGCGTATTAACAGCAATATTTTAGTGCAGGAAGGCGATACGCCCAGCGAAGATCCAAATCAGCTGATTCAAGAAGCATCAGCCGTGAACCGTGAACTGCATGATTTAATTCAGCGCATACACGCCACCAATGCGCAAGCCGCAGCCAGCAACGGTAAAAAACTATTAGAATTAATTATTGAGCGTGATGCGCTAACCAGCCAGCACCGAATTTTACAGCAGGCTATTGACAATTCACGGCGTGAAAATGGACGCTACAGCTCCAGTGAAATCCGCTGGATTAAAACCATTTCTGTCGCTGATATTCAAAAACAGGCAGATGACATCAGCAAGCAGCTGCGTCAAAATAATTTAGAGATTCAAGCATCAAACTGGCAAGTCGATTTAATTTAAAATTTGGATAGCCATCCATCACAGTTCGGGCATATTGGGCGAGTGCAAGGCCTTTTCCGCGTTTGTAAGGCTTTAATTCAACAAGCGCTTGCAAGAAGTAAAGCGTCTGCTTCAAATTTTTCACTTCTCTGACGCAGCACCACGCATCTTTTACTTCTTACATTGCACCATGCACTACCATGCGCTGACAATATGCCCACCCTATACAGCACAGCGCCAGGTTTACTGCTGATGCTGTTGAGCCAATACAGCAGAGTCTTTCGGGATGCGGTAGTCCTGATCATGCGCAGGCACGCCGCCAATAATCATCGTCCGCACTTCGGTACGGGGCTTATTCAGATCATCCTTTGCATCACAGCCTGCCATACCCAGCAGCAGACAGGTCATTATGGCTGCAGATAAAATTTTCATCTTATCTCCTCCATGCTTATTGTTATAACCTTCAGCATAGCATTACTGGATAAAATTACACCACATTTATACACTCTCAAACTGAATAAATTTTCTAAATAAAAACTGCGATTTCAATATATTAAAACGCAATACCAATCACGTTTACAAAATATCACAATCTGCAATATTTACATCGGACACTTTTGTCCGTTAAATTATTGCCAAAACTGATTATCGATAAGAAAACCGCATGTCTCTACGCCAAGAACGCGCTGTGCAAAACCGCGAAGAATTGCTTTCCGCAGCCATCAATATTTTCCGTACTCACGGCATTAATGCACCGCTGCAGCTGATTATTGATGAGGCGCAAGTAGGGCGGGCAACGTTTTACCGCAACTTTTCAGACCGGCGTGAACTGGTGCTGGCACTGATGGAGCAGGCGCTGGACCGTTTAGAAAATCGGGCTCGCAATCACGCTCAATATGAAGACGGCTTTATCCGCTTGATTCAAGACCATATTCATAATATTCCCTACCTCACGGCATTAATGGAATATTGGCGGGTGATCGGGCGCAATGATCCAGCCATGGTGCTGATTTACCAGCGCCGGGATCAAATCTTACAGCCGCTGATTGATACGGCGATTGCCAATGGCGTTTGCCGCTCAGATTTTAGTCCGCGCGACTATTCCATGGTCACCTCAATTTTGAGGGCTGCTTTACAGGGCTATACAGATTCTGATCAGGAGATCTTAGCGGCCCGCGCCGTAGATCTGCTGCTTAACGGCATCCGCCCATAGCAAGGCAGCAGCATGGCTCAACCTCCCCGCCTGCTGGAACCGGCTCCGGACTGGACAGCAGAAGAAAAGCCGACTTTGCCAGGTTCGCCTGCGGCCATTGCGCACCCGGCTTATAAGCGTATTTTATATTTTGTGATTGGCTTAGTTGTTGCCATTTCAGGCAGCCTCAGCAATGGCTTCATCACCGCGAATTTGCCCTTGATTCAAGGTGAATATGGCTTAACCCCGTCAGAAGCCGCATGGATTCCAGCGGCCTATGTCATGGCGAATGTCAGTTCAAACTTGATTCTATTTAAGGCGCGGCAGCAATATGGACTGAGGCTGTTTTCCGAAATCGGCCTTGTGGTTTTTATTGCAGTGATGGTGCTGCACCTGTATGTGCATACCTTTGAAATGGCGGTATTTGTGCGCATGGTCAGCGGCCTGGTGGCTGCGCCGCTCAGTTCTTTGGGCATGTATTACATTATGCAGGCCTTCAGCCGCGCCAATTTTGGGCGCGGTTTATATTTGGCTCTGGGTTTCCAGCAATTGGGCATTCCGCTGGCGTGGATCATGTCACCTTATCTGGTTGATGTGAATGACTGGGCGCTGCTGTATACCTTTGAACTGGGGCTCGCGCTGTGCTGTCTGGCCATGGTGGTTTCCTTAAAGCTGCCGCGGAGCTTACGGATAGAAGTCTTCGAATTTCAAGATATTTTCACCTTCATTCTGCTGGCAACCGGCTTTGCATTTTTATGCATCGTATTGACTCAAGGCCCTATTCAATGGTGGCTGAATGCTGACTGGCTAGCTTATCTGCTGATGGGCGCGCTGATTTTAATTACCGTGGGGCTGACCTATGAACACTACCGGGTCAACCCGCTGATCATTACCCGATGGCTGGGCGCATCATCGACTGTGCGTTTTATTTTGGGCGCTTTTGCCATCCGTTTTGTGATGTCCGAACAAAGCTATGCCGCCGTGAGCTTTTTAAAAACCATGGGCATGGGGCCAGACCAGTTTGTAAACTTTTATCTGGTGATCTTTTTCGGCATTCTCAGCGGCACTATTTTCAGCGCCCTGACCTTTTCTAAGGACAAAGCGGTTTGGCATTTGCTGGGCGCAGTGGCCTTGATTTTTATTGCCTGCGCGCTGGATCATCACCTGACCAGCGACGTGCGTCCGGAGAATTTTTTCCGCAGCCAGTTTATTGTCGGCTTTGCCAGCGGCATGTTTATTGGCCCGCTGCTGCTGACTGGCATTATCAATGCACTGCAGCGCGGCCCCAACCATATGGTCACCTTCATTGTGCTGTTTTCCGCCAGTCAAACTTTTGGCGGATTAATGGGGTCCTCTTTTTTTTCGACGTATCAGCAAATGCGCACGCAGCATTATCAAGCGGAAATTAGCGCAGATCTGCCCAGCACCAGCCCGCAAGCGGCTCAGCGCCTGCAAAGCTATGCGCAAAGCAATCAACGCTACACGCTAGACCCAGCT
This sequence comes from Acinetobacter bouvetii DSM 14964 = CIP 107468, assembly GCF_000368865.1. GTDB lineage: Bacteria > Pseudomonadota > Gammaproteobacteria > Pseudomonadales > Moraxellaceae > Acinetobacter > Acinetobacter bouvetii. The sequence continues at coordinate 138,954 of NZ_KB849726.1, read as the reverse complement.
CTGGAGCAAAATCAGGCGCTGCGCACTTTAAATCAAGCCGTCACCAAAGAAGCGCAAGTCCGCGCCTATAACGATGTGATTTTCCTCAATCAGCTCTTTGCCGTGCTGCTGCTGTTTTGGGGCCTGTTTATCATCAGCATTAACCGTTACCGCAGCTATAAGCAAAGCCTGCGGCCAGATTCCAGCTGAAGATCCAGCCTGAAATACCCAAGATTCAGGAACAGATCTCCCAATGAATAGATAGCGTTAAACCCAAATTAAATTTAGAGAAGCCCATGTCAGAACACGAAAAGCCAGCAGAAAATGCAGCGCCAGCGCCTAACCCTGCTCCGCAGCCGTCCAGCAAGCTGATTCCCACCGATAAGCGGGTTTTGGTGATGATGTTCTTTGTCCTGCTGGCGGGCATCAGTTTAATTTTATGGGCTTGGAAAATCGGCCCTTTTCATTCGGCCGTGGAATCCACTGAAAACAGCTATGTCAAAGGCAAAACCACGATTTTGTCTTCACAGATTAATGGCTATGTGAAAGATGTGCTGGTCACTGATTTTGAATGGGTAAAAAAAGGCCAGCCCTTGATGCATATCGACACCACCACCTACGATCAGAAAGTCATACAGGCTGAATCTGGCGTCGAGCAGGCGCAAAACAGCTTGGCGAATCAGAGCCAAACTATTCAGCAGCGCAAAGCCGATATTGCAGCGGCTGAAGCCAAAGCCGATCAGGCACGGGCAGCCTATGGCCTGTCTGTGACCCAGCTGCAGCGCTATGCGCAATTGGGTGACAGCGGCGCAGCCTCTAAAACGGAACAGGACCAGGCGCGCGCTGATATGAAAAACAACTTGGCCCTCGTGCATCAGGCTGAAGCGAATATTCAAGTGGCGATCGAAGCCTTAAAAACTGCGGAAGTGGCGCAAACCGGCTTAAAAGCGCAGGTGACGAATGCCCAAGCGCAGCGTGATCAGGCCGTGACCACCAAGGACTACAGCGTGATTACCGCACCGATGGACGGTCAGCTGGGTGAAGTGAGTCCGCGCGTTGGGCAGTATGTGTCTGCAGGCACACAGCTGATGTATCTGATTCCGCAGCAGCGCTGGGTCACTGCCAATTTTAAGGAAACTCAGATTGCCAATATGCAAATTGGCCAAAATGCATGGTTTACGGTGGATGCCATGAGTCATCAAAAATTCAGCGGCAAAGTCGAGCAGATTTCTCCCGCCGCCGGTTCGGAATTCAGCGTACTGAAAGCCGACAATACCACTGGCAACTTTACTAAAGTGGTGCAGCGCATTGCTGTGCGCATTGCCATTGACCCGAATCAACAAGGCATGGAGCGTCTGCGTCCCGGCATGTCAGTGGTAGCGTCAGTCGACACCGGCTCAGCTGATTAAGCTGCGGATAGCGCTCATCAACAGGAATCCGCTACACTACAGCGGATTCTGTTTACCTGAATGCGCATGTTTATGTTTGACGCCCTTGCCCAAGCCATTCCTTATAACACCGTACATCTGCACGGCGTGACGCTGGCCATCAAGCGGCTGGATTCAGTGCATCCGAAAATTTCAGGCAATAAATTCTTTAAGCTGAAATACAACTTTGCAGCGGCCCAGCAGCAAGGCCTCAAAAAGGTGCTGACCTTTGGCGGCGCTTATTCCAATCATATCGCCGCTACGGCTTATGCAGCCCATCTTTTCGGCATGCAAAGCATTGGCATTATCCGCGGCGAAGAGCTGGCGCATAAAGCGCTGAATCCGACCCTGCAAACCGCGCAGGACTTTGGCATGCAGCTGCAGTTTGTCAGCCGTGAAAAGTATCGGCAAAAACAGTCAGCAGATTTTATCCAGCAGCTGCAAGCCGAATTTCCAAACGGCTATATTATTCCTGAAGGCGGCACCAATCCCCTTGCCATTCAAGGCTGCACAGAAATTTTAAGCCCTGCCGATTTAGAAAATTTTGACCTGATTTGCTGCGCCGCAGGCACTGGCGGCACCATTGCAGGCTTAATTGAAGCCAGCGCTGCGCATCAGCATGTGCTCGGATTTTCGGCGCTGAAAGGTGATTTTTTGACGCCAGAGGTGGAGCAATGGACCGCGCGGCGCAACTGGCGCATCACCGATGAATTCTGTCAGGGCGGCTATGCCAAAACCACGCCAGAACTCATGCAGTTTATTCAAGAGTTTGAAGCTGCATACAGCATCCCGCTGGAGCAGATTTATACCGGCAAAATGCTGTTCGGCATTCAGCAGATGATCCTGCGCGGTGAAATTACACCCGAACAGCGGATTCTGGTCCTGCATACCGGCGGTCTGCAAGGGAAAATACAGCGCTGATTCTTACAGCCGGAAGCCCAAAGCTTTCCCTGAAAATTCGTTCAAAACAGAGTATAATCCGCCTCTTTTCATTCTCCCGCAGGCTGGCTCATGTCCAAAAATCTGTACGATGTTGTGGTGATAGGTGCAGGCGCATCAGGCTTGATGCTGGCGTATAAAGCGGCGCAGCGCGGACGCAAAGTGCTGGTAGTTGAAAAAGCCAACAAAGTCGGCAAGAAAATTCTGATGTCCGGCGGCGGCAAATGCAACTTTACCAACCTGTATGTCGAGCCTGAAAATTTTATTTCCCATAATCCGCATTTTGTCATTTCTGCCCTCTCGCGCTATACCAACTGGGACTTCATTGGCATGGTCTGTGACTATGGCATTGCCTACGAAGAGCGCAAGCATGGACAGCTGTTTACCCTAAATGGTGCAAAAGAGATTCTGTCGATGCTGTTGGCAGAATGTGACAAAACAGGTTTGGTCGATATTAAAACCAGCTGTGAAGTCAAGGCTGTAAATACCGTTGAAGGCCAAGGTTTTCAAGTCGCCACATCACTGGGCTATTTTGAAGCTGAGTCTGTGGTGATTGCATCGGGCGGTTTGTCTATTCCAACCCTGGGCGGTTCTGCTATCGGCTATGACATTGCCAAACAATTTGGACACCATATTTACCCAACCCGTGCCGGTCTGGTTCCCTTTACCTTCTCCGACAGCTTTAAAGACATCACCACCCGCCTCAGCGGCAATGCGGTAGAAGCGACCTTATCCAACAATTTGAACAGCTTTACCGAAGCTTTGCTGTTTACGCACCGCGGACTCAGCGGGCCAAGCTCGCTGCAGCTGTCCAACTATTGGGATGTCGGTCAAAGCTTTAAAATTGATTTTCTGCCGAGTGTAGATTTAGAAGCGTTCTTTAAAAGCAAAAAGCAAAGCCAGCCCAAAGTCTTGCTGCGCACCTTGCTGACTGAGCACATGCCAAAAAGCGTCGTGACTGAACTGCAAAACCTGATTTGGCCTGACAGCGCAGATACCGCAATTGGCAATATCAGCGATGAAAAACTGGAAAAAATTGCCCAGCGCCTAGCGGGCTTTGAAGTAAAGCCTTCTGGAACTGAAGGCTACCGTACAGCTGAAGTCACCCTAGGCGGTGTCGATACCGCCGAAGTTTCATCAAAAACCATGGAAAGCAAAAAGCAGAAAGGCCTATTCTTCATTGGTGAAATACTGGATGTTACCGGCCATTTGGGCGGATTCAATTTTCAATGGGCTTGGGCGTCTGCCCATGCAGCATCTGAATACGTCTAAGTTTGTTTTGTATTGCCACAGCAAGAGAATATTCAAAGCGGCAAGCGTTAAAAAGTACGGTAAAGCTGAATAAAAAAAGCGGTTGATTCAATATCAGCCGCTTTTTTATGCCTGTTTCATTGAGATTGAAGCGCTTAAAATTCTGCGCATCAACACCTTATATTGCGATATCAGGTGATTATTCCAAATAATCGGTCTTAAACAATGAGATGCCTTTCGATGCCGCTAAACGGCCCATCGCCTGTTCCATTTTTGCCAGCGCTGCTGCCTGATGTCCTGTGCGGACAGATAATTGATGATTTAAAGTTGCAATAAATTTATTCAGCATTTTGATTCCCCTTATAAGCCATTCATTGACTAAGCCTGAGCTGATTACAGCACAGCTTTATTTCCATATTATTAAAACTAAATTGCTCTATTTCATTTATATTTTTATGAAATAAACTTAGTTTTGCATATATCAAAAAATACCAAATAAAGTTTAAATTTCAAACACTTTTTTTCTGATCTGGCGCGTCATTTTTCAGCTGCTGTTTATTGCGCTCTATTTCAGTGCGCTTTTTGGCAGCAAAAATATATTTATACGCGCTGGCTAAAAAGCCAATCGTAATTCCCGCAATCACAATTGGGGCAAGCACTTTATTCGGCGCCTTTTTTTGCATTTTACACCTCTCTAAAAGAATGAATCGGCCACGGATAGAGTGGCCGATTCATTATGCATTGAACAGGTTATTCGGGGTCATTTTTTGAAGGCGCATGTGTATCAACCCCCTCTTCTTTTTCACCTTTGGAGCCAAATGGATTGTTGACAGGCTGCTGCTCGGGATCGACATCTAATTGATCCGGCGTTGCCGTTTCTTTTTCCACCACACCCGGCGCTTCCTGATGCTGCACGGTATAGCCGTCATCAAGCGGATCAGGCTGAGCCGCTGCGGATGAAGCTGAAGTTCCGAATCCGCAAGCGCGCGCCTGTTCTTTTACAGGATTCGGCTGACAGCCTTCTTTTTTGGCTTTATCAATCAAATCGGTCAGCACACGTTCCGCTGGCGCACGTCCGCCTAGACCAAAGGCCAAGGCAAAAGCGACCGCGACTGCGCCCAGCGTTAAGCCAAAAGCCAAGTTCACTATGGAATCTGCAATGCCCATGGCGCGCAGGCCCATGGCAACCACTAAGCCCATAATCAGGACACGCACTAAATTGCCCAGCCAGCGAGAACTGTTGTATTCGCCGCGCTGCACCACATTGGCCACAATATTGGCCAGCCAGAACCCGATCACCAAAATCACTGCGCCCAGCAAAATATTGGCGCCAAACTGGATGAACATGGCAATCAGCGTGCTGATTTGCTCAAAGCCCAAACGGTTGGCAGCTTCGGAGACCGCAAACAGCATGGTAAAAAAGACAATCAAATAGCCAACCACATCAGACAGTTTGGTTGTGCCTAAAAAGCGCTGTACATCCACTTTTTCAGGAATGCGGTCTACGCCCGTTCCAGCCACCACCTCCGTGACCAGCTTGGCGACAAAGCGCGAAACCACATATGCCAAAATTAAAATTAAGCCGGCAGCGATAATATTTGGAATGGCAAACATGATTTCATGCAGCATGGCGGTGGCCGGCTGTGAAATAGCCTCGATGCCTAAGGCTTCAAAAGCCACAATCAGCGCGGTAATCATCACCACAGCGAAAACAAATGAGCCCAGCAAATGCGGTAAATTCGAGTTTTTAAACAGGCCTAATTTTTCCGCCTGTGACTGCAGATTGAGGCTGCTGACCAGGCCTTCAATAATCCCCCGGACAATTTTCGCCAAAATATAGCCGACAAAAACAATCACGCCTGCAATGAAGATATTCGGCAAGTACAGCACCGCTTCATTAACCATATTCTGCACAGGATACAGCAGCCCGTTCAGCCCTAAGATGGACAGTACGATCGGCAGGAACAGCAGCAGAATCAGCCAATAGGCAATTTCACTGATATTTTCACTGATGGGGCTGACACCCGCTTCAGAACTAAGTTTTTCATCCAGCTGGGTTTTGCTCAGCAATTTTTGCGAGCCGACTCTGACTAAATTGGCAATGATCCAGCCGATAAAGCCTACAGCTGCAGCAGCCAGCAGCTGCGGAATAAACAGCAGGAATTGCTGGATCATACTGCTGAACGGCCCGCTGACACTGGTTAAATTCAGTACATTCAAGGCGCCAATGACCGCAATAATCAATATGATCCAAAAGACAATGCGCGAAACAATGTTTTCAATATTGGAACGGTGACCCGTGGCGCTGGAAAGCTTTTGGTTGGTGCCCAGCTTTTCCAGCATTTTTTTAATGCCGCCGGCAACCAGCAAAGCCACAATCCAGCCGATAAAAAGAATTGCAACGGCACTTAAGATAGGATGAAATTGATCCCAGTAATACATGGCATCAAAGCGGCCTGAACCTCCAGGATAATCATTCATTTATACGCCCTCATTGTTATTGCTTGATCTATTTTTCTTTACACAAGTATTAATGTGACACAGCGCATAGCAATGCCTGCTCAAATACTTAGAACTTTCCAATCCACCTTAGGATTTGAGTGTTTTTTATTCAACCTTGAACTGCAGAACTACAACAAAAGAGCACAATCACTTGCAAAAAAGCTCTAGCGTCTAAGCCAGAGCTTGCGGTTGATAGATCATTGTTTGAAAATTTGAATCAGTGATCAGAAGCGGTGGCAGTATTGCTGTTCGTTGCGGCCGCTTTATCCCCTGCGGTGCCTGAAGCGGTATTATTCGGCGCCGCTGACTGCATTTCTGGGTTCGGATGCCCTGGAGGCGCATCACTTGCATTCGGCTTGATATCTGCTGACATGTAGATAATCAGCGCAACAAAGAAAATGCCGACTAAGACCAAAATATACACAGGTATGCGTTTCTTCTGAGTGGTTTCTTCCGAACTCGGAGTATGGGGCGGTTTATTAAAATCATGTGTCATAATTCCCCTCACTTTTATTATCTATTGCTGTTTTTTTATACTATCAAACCCTTATGTCATGAAGTGTGAAGAAGCATTGCAAGTTGGTGTAAAGTTGTAAAAATAATCATACAAGCCAAAAACAGCCGCTCATTTAAAACAGCTGCTTCGGCCGCTGAAGCTGATCAGTGACCGCCGCCATTTCATGCTCATCTTTCAGCTGAACGCCAGACAGCCCAAGCTCTGCAGACTTTTTCATTAAGGCGGTTAAGCGCTGCAGCGCAACCTGAATCGAAAGCCCTGCTGGCCGCACGTTGGAAATGCAGTTGCGCATAGCATCACTGCAGCCTACGTGCGCCTGCCACGTGTAGTAAATCCCCATACTGTCGGGTGAGCTTAAGCCTGGGCGCTCCCCAATCAGCATGACCAGCATTTTGGCCTGCAAAATCTGCGCAGCTTCATCTCCCAGCGCCACACGGCTGCCAGTTGCCAAAATCAGCGGCGCGACCCGCCAGCCCTGAGCAATACACGCCTTATATAACTGCTGGATAAAATACGGCGCATTGTCTTCAATTGCTCGGGCAGACAAGCCATCTCCTGCAATAATCACTACATCATAGGCTTCCTTATGCTGCCGGACATAATCCTTAAGCTGCTGCCGGGAGGCTTCTGACAGCTCCCGCCCCCAATCAGGACGTTGCAAATACTGGGCCTTATCCACTGCACAGCTTTCAATCCGCAGTACCTCATGCTGCAGTACCGCCAGCTGCGCTTGAATGCCATCTAAATCCAGCACTTTCAGCACCGCATCTTTGGCTTGGGCATGCGCCAGCTGAAATGCTAAAGCAGGCCGTGTCGGCAAACTGCCGCCTACCCGCCCCAAGGCAATGCGCGCATCGGTAAACTGCTTCAGCTGCTCCCATTCATTATTTTTCGCTTGGGTTTTAAACTGCACATCCTGATGTAATTTCATTGATTAAATCTCCGCTAAGACATCAGCAGTCGGGAAAATCTGTCCGGCACTTGCGCAGGCCACTGCAGCTGATGAGAATGCTGCTTTAAAATGCCCTGCTGTTCCAGCCATGCGCCAAATTCAGGGGCAGGCTGCAAACCCAAGAGCTGACGGATATACAGCGCGTCGTGAAATGAAGTGGTCTGATAATTCAGCATCACATCATCTGAACCGGGAATGCCCATCATAAAATTCAGTCCTGCATTGGCCAGCAGCGTCAGCAGCACATCCATATCGTCCTGATCAGCGTCAGCATGGTTGGTATAGCAAATATCACAGCCCATCGGCACGCCCACCAGCTTGCCGCAGAAGTGGTCTTCCAGCCCCGCGCGGATAATTTGCTTGCCGTTGTACAGGTACTCTGGCCCAATAAAGCCCACCACGGTATTGACCAAAAATGGATTAAATTTTCGCGCTACAGCATAAGCGCGCGCTTCCATCGTTTGCTGGTCTACTCCATGATGCGCATTGCTCGATAGCGCGCTGCCTTGCCCCGTTTCAAAATACATCACATTCTGCCCCACTGTTCCGCGCTTTAAGCTTAAGGCGGCATCATAGCCTTCCTGCAGCATAGCGAGGCTGATGCCGAAAGCGCTGTTGGCATCCTGCGAACCCGCAATAGACTGAAACATTAAATCAATCGGCACATTTTTTTCCGCCAGCTGAATGCCGGAACTGATATGCGTCAGCACGCAGGACTGCGTTGGAATCTCATATTCATGGATAATGTAATCCAGCAGTTTCAGCAGCTCCGTTAAATTCTGCAGGTTATCCGTTGCTGGATTAATGCCAATCACCGCATCGCCATTGCCGTACATCAGGCCATCTAAAATACTGGCGGAAATGCCCAGCACATCATCGGTCGGATGATTGGGCTGCAGGCGCGTCGACAAGTGCCCTTCCAGGCCTATCGTATTACGGAATTGCGTGACTACGCGGCATTTCTTTGCCACCAAAATCAAATCCTGATTGCGCATGATTTTACTGACTGCAGCGGCCATTTCAGGCGTCAGCCCGGCCTGCAGCGCCTGCAATTTTTCGGTGCTGGCATCGTCACTCAGCAGCCAGTTGCGAAAATCCCCTACAGTAAAATGCGCAATAGGATAAAAGGCGGCCGCATCATGCTCATCGATAATCAGGCGGGTCACTTCATCACGCTCGTAATCAATCAGCGCTTCATTCAGGAATTGTTTTAAAGGCACATCGGCCAGACACATTTGCGCAGCTACACGCTCTGTGGCGTCCCGCGCCGCGATGCCTGCCAGCTGATCCCCTGTCCGCGCAGGCGTGGCTTTGGCCATCAAGGTTTTTAAATCCTGAAAAATATAATGATGATTCGCCACATTGATTTGATACAGCATCTTTTTATCCTTGTTCTGTTATTGCACTTATTTCAACTCTTGCTCTGCATGCTGGATATTTGCAAATTCCTCCTCCGGCGTGCCTGCCACCAAGTGGTGGCGGCTATACAGCAGGAAATACAGAATAAAGGCGGCATAAATGGCGGCAGCTGCTAACCAGACTTTCGGATCCACCACGAAGCCTGCAACCACCGCAATCGCAGCCAGTATCAGCGCAATATAGGCCGTCACTATACCGCCCGGCGCTTGGTATGGGCGCGGCAAATTGGCTTTCGATGTTTTCAGCTTAATATAAGACAGCATCATCAGTACGTAAGAAATTGTCGCGCCAAACACCGCCATTAAGATCAGCAGGTCGCCTTCGCCAGTCAAAGACATCAAAAAGCCAATAATGCCGGGGATAATAATGGCCAAATGCGGCGCATGGTTTTTATTGGTTAAAGACATGGATTTGGGTAAATAGCCTGCGCGGGACAAGGCAAAAATCTGCCGCGAATAGGCATAAATAATCGAGAAGAAGCTGGCGATTAAACCTGCCAAGCCGACAAAGTTCACAAAACCCGCCAGCCACGTATTGGCGCCATATACTGCTTTTAAAGCATCAACCAAAGGCGCGCCTGATGCTTTCAATGCCTCTGCACCTGCTGCGCCCGGCCCTAAAAATAAAATGCTCAAGGCAAAAAAAGCTAAAATCAGCATGGAGCCAATCAAGCCGCGCGGCAGAGATTTATGCGGTTCTTGGGCCTCTTCCGCCGCCAGAGGCACACCCTCAACCGCCAAGAAAAACCAAATGGCATAAGGCACAGCAGCCCAAATTCCAAGATAGCCCATTGGCAAGAAACTGCTGGCGCCTGCCGCATCTGCATTTACCGCAATATCAAATAAATTGGCGCTGTCAAATGCAGGCAGCATAGCAAAAATAAACACCATCAATGCCATAGCCGCCACAGCAGTAATACCAAACATGATCTTTAACGCTTCGCCCGCGCCTTTCAAATGAATCCCCATAAAGACCAGATAGCACACCAAATAAATGATCCAGCCGCCCATGCCGAATAAGGATTCACAATAAGCGCCAATAAAGCAGGCAATCGCCGCGGGCGCGATGGCGTATTCAATTAAAATAGCGGTACCCGTCAAATAGCCGCCCACTGGGCCAAATGCTGTACGGGCAAAACTGTAGCCCCCGCCTGCAGTCGGCAGCATCGTCGACATTTCAGACATGCAAAGGCACATGCATAAATACATAAAGGCCACCACAACGGTGGCAATAAACATGCCGCCCCATCCGCCCTGCGCTAAGCCAAAATTCCAGCCGGCAAAGTCCCCTGAAATGACATAAGCCACGCCAAGCCCGACCAGCAGCAGCCAGCCCACGGCTCCGCTTTTTAATTGCCTTTGCGCAAAATAATCGTCTGCAGCGGTACCCGCCGCTGGCAGCCCTGCAGCGCTTTCTGAATTTGACATATACACCTCTAATTTTTAGTTTTGCTCATTCAGTGCTATGCATAAGCCATACCAAATTAGATCTTTAAGTCACATTCAAACCGAGTCAAAACGCTATCTTGTTGTTTTAAATATGATCGCAGGCTCTGTGGATGAAAAAATGAAAGTCTGCCTTTGCGGCAATAAATGAGCTATAATTATGCACCTCATTTTTCATGCACTCATTCTATATGGCGTACCGTCAGCAAAGTGTAACGCTTGATCTTGACACTGACGTCACTTATCAATGTGCTTTACATTACACCCGCGATCAGCATCTGATTGGCATTATTGAATTCAATAAGCCCAGCTATGTCCTGAAATGGGGAGATTTAGAATTTTTCCGCCGCCGGACGGAAGAATTCTCAGTCATGCCGTTTCCAGACTGCATTAATGCCATGGTGATTGATATCCGCAATGTCACAGCATATTTGGATAATGAAGTGCCGATTATTCCTTGGCGCTTGCTGGAAGAAGACTGTCCGGTACGCTTAGTTGTGCCTCAAGAGCGCATGGATCATTATGCCGGCTTTTTTGAGCCGACATGGCTGACCGCAGATGTCGACACAGCCATTCAGGAAATCCGTGAATACATGGATATGTTTGTCCATTAAGCCTGTTTGCATTGATACAGCTCAAATAAAAAAACCTCCATTTAGGAGGTTTTTTATATCTGTAAAAAGCCCCTCCTTTATTAAAGGAGGGGTTTGGGGAGGATTCAAAGATTTGAGAAGAATTTTATAATTTTAATCCCTCCCAACCTCCCTTTTTAAAGGGAGGAGTACTGAGGGTACTTACCAATAATTTTCAACAGCAATATTGCCTTCGCCGCGGCGGTTCATGGTCAGGCCGCGCGCTTTCAGCGCATCTTTGGTGTCATCCACCATCTGCGGGTTGCCGCAGAGCATGACATGGCTGGTTGCAGGGTTAAGCGCCATGCCTGCTGCTTTTTCCAGCTCGCCATTGGCGATCAAGACCGGTAAACGGTCATGCAAAGGCGCGTTCGGGTCACGGGTAATAATTGGAATAAACTGAAAGCCCGTATGCCCTTCGCCAAACATTGCGGCAATTTCATTAATCCGTTCCACATAGGCCAATTCTGCTTCTGTGCGCACACTGTAAACCAAATTAATTTTTGAATATTTCTGCCATGTTTCAAAGTCTTGCAGCATTGATAAAAATGGCGCCAAGCCTGTGCCGGTCCCCAATAACCATAAATCCTGAGGCAGCGGCAGCTGATAGCGCGCCAGCGTTAAAAAACCGTACGGAATTTTTTCCAAATACAGCTCATCCCCCACCTGCAAATGCTGCAAATTAGACGTAAATGCGCCATCTGGCACGACAATCGAGAAAAATTCCAAAGTTTCATCAAATGGCGAAGATACGACAGAATAAGCCCGCACCACCAAATCATCCCCCACTTTTAAGCCAATGCGTGCGAATTGGCCTGCAGTGAATTTAAAATGAGCAGGCCGCGTCATGGTAAAGCTGAATAAAGTATTGGTCCAACGATGTACAGATAGAACTTTTTCTAAGCTAAATTTCTCAATTGACATGATTTCAACGTGGCATGAAAGACTGCGCTCATGTTAGCATGACGGCATAATTTATTAATATTTTTTAAATGTTAAGGCTCTATTCATGCGCATGACTTTACGCCAGTTGGCTGTTTTTGTAGCGGTCGCTCAAGAAGGCACAGTAACCAAAGCCAGTGATGCCGTAAAACTCACGCAAAGCGCTGCGAGTATGGCTTTAGCAGACTTGGAAGATGGCTTGGGCGCGCCGCTGTTTGACCGTCTAGGCAAACGATTGCAGCTTAATGACTTGGGCCGTTTTTTACTGCCTCAAGCCTTAGAAATCCTTGGCCGCTGTGAATCATTCGAACAAGCCGCCAAAGGTGAACTGCAAAGCATTGATTTACGCTTAGGCGCCACCTTAACCATCAGCGATTATTTAATGCCTGACCTGATGGCGGATTTTCTGCAAATCCAGCCGCAGGCCCATTTACAGCTGCAAGTCGGCAATACCCGCCAGATGATTGAAGCGGTCAATCAGTTTCAGCTGGATTTAGCCTTAATCGAAGGCTCTTGCCATTTGCCGCAGCTGCAATGCATACACTGGCGCGACGATGAACTGGCGGTATGCTGTTCACCCGATCATCCGCTGGCACGTCTGGGCCGCCCTTTAACCATAGATGACTTTAAAAATGTGGAATGGATATTGCGTGAAGAAGGTTCAGGCACGCGCGAAGTCTTTGACAATGCAATTTTGCAGGATTTGCCGGATGCCAATATCCGCTTGACTCTGGGCCATAATGAAGCAATTCTGAAAATTGTTGCCGGCGGTTTAGGCATGTCATGCATTTCTAAACTTGCCATTGAGCCGCTGCGTGAAAAAGGCCAATTGGTGATTTTAGACACCCCTTTCTGGCAATTGACCCGCCCGCTGTTCATGCTGGTGCACCGTCAGAAATATCAAGGCCCGGGCTTAAAAGCTTTTATGAAATTCTGTGAAAAATAATAGGTTTCTGCCTATAAAAAAAGCGCCTGATGGCGCTTTTTTTAACGATTAAATTGACGCTCACATGGCACTCCGTCATGATTGCCATCCATTTTTGTGCCAGGGCAATTCCGAATGAAGAATACAGCCTCTTCATAGGAACGCATCTGGCTGCAATGCGTCCGGCCATCGCATTTAAAGACCGGTGCCTGATTAGAATCAGCCGCTGGACGCGCATTTCCCTGTTCAGCCGGCGCTCTTGACGGCAACCTACCGGCCTGAATCTGCTCCGGACGGCTTGCTAAGTTTTTGCGCCCCTGCTCCGTCAGCACCTGATCCGGCAGTTTCCCCTGCGCTTGGCGCTGCTCTTCTATAATGCGCTGCTGTTCCAGCATCAACTGCTGCGCCTTCTGCTGTTTTTGCGCCTGATAGTCCCGATATTTTCCATACGTTACCGCGGTCAGCACGGCAATTATCACCAAGCCAATCAGCGTGATATATTTTGCCTTGCCGCTCCCCGCCTGATCACGCGGCGCAGCGCGATTTGACTCCCGGACTGGGCTTCCGGCGCCTTGATGCAGCGGTTCCGCTTTTAAGTCCAAACGAACAATATTATCTGCTTTAAATTTGCCCTTTTCTTCTACAATCCGAAACTTCAGCTTTTCACCAATCTGCGGCTGAATATTCCGATTGGGCATATCTTTAATATGAAAAAATAGATCCCTAGATTCCCCGTCCACTTGTATAAAACCAAAGCCACGTTCTGCTTGATAATTTTTAACTTTACCCTCTTGAAACATCATTCACTCAATCTTTATATTTTTAATCATTGTAATAAAAAAAAGCGCCGTGAGACGCTTTTTTGCATCATATTTCATTCAATTTTCATGAAATATCAATTCTTTAAGTTTTCTTATTTGCGTAAATTTGACAATAATGCAGAAGTAATTGATGTGTTATTCGCAACTACTTTTGACTTCTTGGCTTTCGCTGAATTGTCTTCTGCACGCTCAATTTTAACCGCTTTAAATTTACCGCCATTGTCTACCACGTTAAATTTCACACGCTCATTGCGTTTTGGCTCACCTTCCGCTGCAGGAAAATCAGAAATATGAAAGAACACATCTCCTTCAGCTGAACCAATAAAACCATAACCTTTTGCAGGGTCATACTGCTTGATTTTACCCTGATATACTTCGTCTTTCATGATGCCGCCCTATTTTTTAAAATGCCTTATTCGCATTATATAAAAAAGAGGCTTTAAAAGCCCCTTTCTTATTCAATCTTAAAATCAGTCTTTTTGCACTGAACCGAAAATCTTGTCGCCAGCATCGCCCAAGCCAGGCACGATATAGCCATGTTCATTAATGCCCTGATCAACTGATGCAGTGAAAATTGTCACATCAGGATGCGCTGTTTCAACACGCTTAATGCCTTCTGGCGCCGCAACTAAGACCATCACACGGATATCTTTACAGCCGCTTGCTTTTAATACATCAATCGCAGCCACCAGTGAAGAGCCTGTTGCCAGCATCGGATCAATAATCATCGCAATACGGTTTTGCACATCAGGCACTAATTTTTTGTAATATGTGCGCGCTTCCAGCGTTTCTTCATCGCGCTCTAAACCCAATACCGAAACTTTTGCGCTTGGAATCAAATTTAAGAAACCTTCCAGCATGCCAATGCCTGCACGCAAAATAGGCACTACAGTAATTTTTTTACCCGCAATACGGTCTACAGTCACTTTGCCAGCCCAGCCGTCAATTTCATGATCGCACATTGGCAAGTCTTTAGTCGCTTCATAGGTCAGAAGCATGGTGACTTCTTGAGCAAGTTCGCGGAAGTTTTTAGTACTGATATCCGAACGGCGCAATAAACCAAGTTTATGGCGGATGAGCGGATGACGGATTTCATGGATAGCCAAGGGAGAACACCTAAAAGGTTAAGATCAAATTCTTAGTATTATAAAGGCATTTAACAAATGATAAAAATAAAAAAGCCCTCTAAGTCGAGGGCTTTTTTGTAATAACTGGATTAATTTAGCATTAATCAGTTAAACCCGCTTTGCACCAATGCCAGAATGAATTGCTGCAATTCAGGTGAAATCGCAAAGAAAGCCACCTTAGAAACCGCAATAATTGGATCTGGATAAACACCGATCAACAGCACAAGAGCTGCGGCGCCTAACACCATAATACCGCCGACTTTTTGACCCCAATGGTCAACAGCGTCAATACGCGGGTTTTCAGGCGGAGTCATGTACATCACCACCATGACACGCAGATAGTAATACAGGCCGATACCCGAACCAATGATTACCATTGCTGCCAAGAACCATGACTGGCCCGCAACTGCAGTTTTAATCACGAGGAACTTACCGATAAAGCCTGCTGTTAATGGAATGCCTGCAAGGGAAAGCATCATCACGGTCAAAGTCGCAGTTAACACTGGACGGCGCCAGAATAAGCCGCGGTACTCTGCCAAGCTGCCTGCTTCATCTGTATTGTTGTATGGGCTGGACATTAAGGTCACAACACCGAACGCGCCGATGGTGGTTAACACATAAGTAATCACATACACGTTTACAGATTCAAACGTCGCGAAACCTTGAACTTGAAGGAAGTCTGTATTGCGCGCGCTGACAATCGCCACCAGCAAATAACCGAAGTGAGCAATCGATGAATACGCAAGAATACGTTTCAAATTCACTTGGCGAACTGCCAGCAAGTTACCTGCAAGGATAGAAAGCACAGCAAGAATCGTCAGAATGATCACAAAGCTGTCTGACAGGATTAAGCCTGAAGACAGTACATAGCGGACAAACAGGCCGATCATTGCCACTTTGGCAACAGTTGCAAGGAATGTCGCGATTGGCGCCGGCGCACCTGCATACACGTCTGGCGTCCATTTATGGAATGGCGCAAGAGACAGTTTGAATGCAACTGCAAAGATGATTAATGCTAGGCCCAGTACCACAGCTGGCTGGCTGAATGTCGTGAACAATTTGCCCGGTTCAGCGACAAAGTTCAGCGTGCCTGTGTAAGCATAGATATAAGCCATACCCATCAGCAGCATTGCAGACGCGGTTGCTGAAAGAACTAGGTATTTCACACCAGCTTCAAGCGATTGAGAACGCTGATGCGTATAAGCCAATAAGCCATAAACTGGAATTGACATCAACTCAAGGCTGATAAAGAACGATGCATAGTGCGTGCTTGCCACCATCAGCAATGCGCCTGTCACAGACGCCAGCATCAGGATATAAAGCTCTTCACGGTTGTCTTTATAAGTTTCAATATAGGCATGCGACAGCGTGCAGCACGCAAGCGCCGCGACGATAATCACAAACTGGTACAGCATCGTAAACGGATCTACGATGAACAAATTCATTACGTTGGCCGGCGCAAACTGCCCTGCCAACACAACAAAAATGATGTAAAGCGCAGCAAGGTTTAAACCGATAACCGATGCTGTTGCAGCTAAATTATGATTGCGCTTGATGGCTACCAGCAGCATCACCACCACCGCTGTTAAAGCGACGATCATGACTGGCGCGATAGGCATCAGCTCTGCAAATGACATTGTGAAGTTCATGACTTATTGGATCTCCACATTTTCAGCTGAAACGACAGCTTGCTGCAGTGTATCAACTGTTTCTTGAACAGGAATGTAGCTATTCGCTAACCACGCCATGCTTGAATTAGAAACGTCAAGGAACGTTTGCGGGTACAGACCCAGCCAAACCAGACTCAGCGCACAAACTAAAAGAATCACAATTTCACGTACATTCAAGTCTTTTAATGGATTTGAATAGTGCTTTTGCTGTTCTTCATTTGGTGTGCCAAATAATGCTTTATGGATCAGGATTAAGCCGTAAAGGCCAGCAAATACCAAACTTACCGCAGCAAGAATTGTAAACACTGGGAAGCGAGCATAAGAGCCCATCAAGATCAGGAATTCACCGATGAAGTTGCCTAGACCTGGAATACCCACAAGCGCAGCAACAAAGAACATCAGGAAGAACGCAAGATACTTGAACTGGCCGCGGATACCGCCCATCAGGCGTAAATCACGTGTATGCAGGCGTTCATAAACTTGACCGCACATAATAAACAGGGCAGCCGAAGAGATGCCGTGCGCCAGCATCATGATCATTAAGCCTTGGAAGGTCAAAATGTTGCCTGCATAGATTGCAAGCAAAATGAAGCCCATGTGTGAAATCGACGTATACGCTAACAGGCGCTTCATATCAGTTTGCTGGAAAGCACACCAAGCGCCGTAGAAAATACCGATTAAACCAAAGATGATCGCAATGTCAGCAAACTGTGCAGATGCTGCCGGGAAGAACGGAATCACAAAACGCAATAAACCGTAAGCCGCAGTCTTAATCAGGATACCTGCAAGGTCAACAGAACCTGCTGTCGGCGCTTGCGCATGCGCGTCTGGAAGCCAGCCATGCAATGGGAAAACTGGAAGTTTTACCGCAAAGCCGATGAACATGCAGATCATGAAGGCATAAGCTAAAGCAGGAGCTTGTGCATCAATCGTATTCGCTACAGCCATTAAATAGTTGTAGTCAAAACGGATTTCACCATTCATCGAATATCCGACAGCCACAAGGCCAAGGATACCGATCAGCATGATTAAGCCGGCAACTTGCGTATAGATGAAGAACTTAGTCGCAGCATAAACGCGGGACTTGCCTTCTGCGCCGCGATGGCCCCAAAGTGCAATCAAAAAGTAGATTGGAACCAGCATCATCTCCCAGAAGAAGAAGAACAGGAACAAATCAATTGCAAGGAATACACCGATAACGCCACCTAAAGACCATAGAAGGTTTAAGTGGAAGAAACCGACATTCTTCTGAATTTCACCCCATGAACAGCCCACTGCCAGCACACCAAGGAGTGCAGTTAACCCCACCATAAGAAGTGATAAGCCATCCACCGCAAGGTGAATGTTAATGCCAAGGGTCTGAATCCAAGGCAATTTAAACTCAGCAGCCCATGTTGGCGCGGCATTGCCAAGTTCGTAGTTATATGTACCCGTTTGCCAAAGAACAATGGTCAACACCAAAGTCACCAGCATACCGATCAGTGCGATATAGCGCGGCAGGTGCTGATCGAGTTTATCGACCAGCCAGCATGCAAAACCTGCAATGAACGGAATAAGAACCAGAGCGGGTAAAATTAAATTATTAGTTTCCATTTTATTTCCCCACGACCTGAATCACGACCAAGATCATCAGCAAGACAACTGTGCCGAATGCCATACTTGATGCGTATTCACGCAATGAACCTGTTTGACGTGAACTTGTAAAGCTGTTGCCGCCTTTTACAAGTGCAGGCAGTACCAGCCATAAGCCGTCAATTGGATCACGGCCTAAGATTTTCGCAATCAGCAAATATGGCTTAACGAATACGATGTCATACAGCGCATCGAAACCAAGCGCATTGCGGCAGATATTCACAAGGCCAGCGCCCAGTGAAGTTTTCGCAAATGCTTTTACTGCACTGTAAGCGAAAGCAAACAGAATCACGCCAATCACAAGGCCTGCAAGCGCAATGCCCACAGCGGTGTATTCAGCGCTGTGCATGCCGTGTTCCAATGCTTCAGGAACATTGAATGCCGGAATTTTAGCAGCGTTTAAAATATTGGTTACTGGCGCTTTTAATACATAAGCTAAACCAGTCGACAATACTGCAAGAATCGCCAAAGGACCCCAGTACGTCACGCCTTTAATTTCATGGTAAGGCGTATTTTCTTTGCCAAAGAATACAACCCAGATTAAGCGGAATGTATAAATTGACGTTAAGAATGCGCCTGCAACACCAGTCCAGTACAAGCAGTCATAAACAGCAACTGCTTGGCCTTTCACCCATACAGCACCCAAAATCGCATCTTTCGAGAAAAAGCCGATCGTGATGAATGGGATTGCAGCCAATGCACCGCCGCCAATCGCAAAACAGGCAAACAGGAATTTGTTCTTATGGAACAAGCCGCCCATTTTGAAAATGTTTTGTTCATGATGGTAAGCCAGAATCACCGCACCAGAAGACAAGAATAATAATGCCTTGAAGAATGCGTGAGTCAGCATATGGAACAGGCCCGCTTGGTATGCTTCAGCACCCACAGCCATAAACATATAGCCTAACTGACTCATTGTTGAGTAAGCCAAGATACGTTTGATGTCGGTTTGCACCAATGCCGCGAAACCTGCAACCAGAAGCGTTACCGCGCCTGTAATCGAGATGAACGCCATCACTTCAGGCGCTTGCTCAAACACAGAGAACATACGGCAGCACAGGTAAACGCCTGCAGTTACCATGGTCGCCGCGTGGATCAATGCAGATACAGGCGTAGGGCCTGCCATCGCATCCGCCAGCCATGTTTGCAATGGGATCTGTGCAGATTTACCTGCAGCGCCCAAGAACAGCATTAATGCAGTCCAAATTGCAATTGAAGAACTTTCAGCCAGAACCGTTGGCGCTGCTGCAACCACTTCTGCAATGTTTAAAGTACCAAACTGCTGGTAGATTAAGAACAATGCAATCAGCAAGAATACGTCACCCACACGGGTTACTGTAAATGCTTTGATGGCAGCAAAACCGTTTGCAGGGTTTTGGTAGTAATAACCGATCAACAGGTATGAACAAAGACCAACACCTTCCCAGCCTAAGAACAATAACGCTAAGTTATCGCCTAGAACCAGCAGCAGCATGCTTGTTACAAACAGGTTGAAATATGAGAAGAAACGCGCAAAGTCTTCTTCACCGCGCATGTACCATGTCGCGAAGATGTGAATTAAGAAACCGACACCTGTCACCATGCCCATCATCAATAATGATAAGCCGTCAAGGTGAAGCGAAAAGCCTGGCGCTAAACCGCCTACATTGAACCAAGTCCAAAGATGCTGGGTTGTCGCAACAGAACCGTTATTTACGAAATCTAAGCCGGCAATCAATGCAAATAATGCAGAAAGGCCAACTGAACCCGCCCCGATAATGGCTGCAACTTTTTCAGGAAGATTGTTGCGTCCCGCCGCCAAAAGGATAAAACCAATGAGCGGAAATAATACTGTTAAATATAAATAGCTCATCCGCGCATCTCACTAGCAGCATCCACATCCAAATGATGGAAGCGATGATAGAACTGAAGGACGATCGCAAGGCCGATACAGGCCTCTGCCGCAGCAAGCGTTAAAATCAGGATGAACATGATCTGGCCATCAGGCTGCGCCCATGCGCTGCCCGCCAAAACGAACGCTAAAGCAGCGGCGTTCATCATGATTTCAAGGCTCATCAAAATAAAGAGTAAGTTGCGTCGCACCATTACACCGTAAAAACCCAGTGCAAAAAGAATGGTTGCAACGATCAAACCATGTTCTAAAGGAATGTTGCCCATTATTCTTTTTCCTCTTCTGCACTTGGTTCGCGTTTACCCAGATGGAATGCTGCGACAAGCGCACCAAGCAATAGCATCGCGGCAACTTCGACCAATAATAAGTACTGAGTAAAGAGTGCTGTACCCACAGCTTTCGGGCCAACCACTTCTGCGCCCATCACCAAAGATGCTTTGGTGTAGTCTGAGCCCAGCATCCATACAAGCACTAAGCCCATCAGGAAGCTCATCAGCGCAGGATAAGCCCACGCAGATGAAGTCAGCCACTTGCTTTCCTGTTCCACAGTTTGCTGGCCCAGGTTCAGCATCATCACCACGAATACGAAAAGCACCATGATCGCGCCGGCGTAAACGATGATCTCAAGCGCGCCGGCAAACGGCGCGCCAACGATCATGAACATGCCTGCAACGGCAAGCAATGAAACGATCAAGCTGAGTAAAGCGTGTACTGGATTGGTGTTGGTCACAACACGAATCGTAGAGACGATGGCCACAAGCGCCATCAAATAAAACGGCCACATCATGGTAATAGACTCCGTACATCAACAGGCGCGCTTTCACGTTGCGCTTGGCCTTTGTCTTTACCTGTCACAGCCATACCGGTTACGCGGTAGAAGTTGTAATCAGGATATTTACCAGGACCTGAGATAAGCAAGTGTTCTTTCTCATACACAAGGTCTTGACGAACGTATTCTGACAGCTCGAAATCAGGTGTTAACTGAATTGCAGTCGTCGGACATGCTTCTTCACACATACCGCAGAAAATGCAGCGAGAGAAGTTGATACGGAAAAATTCCGGATACCAGCGCCCATCTTCGTGTTCTGCTTTTTGCAGTGAAATACAGCCCACTGGACATGCAACCGCACACAAGTTGCATGCCACACAGCGCTCTTCCCCATCTGGGTCGCGCGTCAGCACGATACGGCCACGGAAACGCGGCGGTACGATATCTTCGGCTGGCACTTCCGGATATAAAATGGTGTCACGTTTACGTGTCACATGTGAAAAAACCATCCACAGTGAACGTACAATTGACCCAAATCCAGCTAGAAACTTAAACATTTTGTTCTCCCTGCTGTCTTAGGCCTGATTCATCAGAATCACAGCACCAGTCACCAAAAGGTTAACCAACGCCAAAGGCAAGCAAATTTTCCAGCCAAAGTTCATCACTTGGTCGTAACGCGGACGCATTAATGAACCGCGCGCCAAGACAAACATCATGACAAAGAATGCTGTTTTGATAATGAACCAGAACGCATCTGGAATAAACGGAATTTCAAGGTTGAACGGCGCAAGCCAGCCACCAAAGAATAAAGTTACGATCAGAGCAGAGATCAGCACTACGTTGACGTATTCCGCAACGAAGAACATCCCCCACTTCATGCCGCCGTATTCTACATGGTAGCCTTCCGCCAATTCCTGTTCCGCTTCCGGCTGGTCAAATGGATGACGGTGCGTTACTGCAACGCCTGCAACCACGAAAATCAGGAAACCTAAGAATTGAGGAACGACAAACCATACATCGCGCTGCGCTTCCACAATTTCACGCATGTTGAATGAGCCGGCAATTGCCACCACACCCATCAGCGAGATGCCCAAGAACACTTCATATGAAATGGTTTGAGCCGCAGAACGCAGGCCGCCTAATAATGCATATTTGTTATTTGATGACCAGCCGCCGAACAGCACGGCATACACGGCAATACCCGCCATTGCCATAAAGAACAGCAAGCCGATGCTCATGTCCGAAACGCCTAAATAAGGCGATACCGGAATAACCATGAATGACAGTACCGCTGTACCCATCGCCACTGCTGGCGCTAGGCGGAAAGTCAGTTTGTCGGCAAATTTTGGCGTCCAGTCTTCTTTGAACATGATTTTCAGCATGTCGGCAACAATCTGGAACATACCGCCCGGACCAACACGGTTCGGACCGTAACGGTCTTGCCATAATGCCAGCAGGCGGCGTTCAATGAACGACATCAGCGCAGCAATTAAAACAACAACCAGCAAGATGACAATCGCTTGCAGCACAGAATAGGCAATTGGCCAGTTCTCAGCCCACAGCGGCGTTTGACGTATTAATTCTTGTTGCATGAATTACACTCCTACCGCGACTGAAACAGGCTCAGCAAGAGATACCGTCGGCGCGATGCCAACTGGGTAGCCAATATAACCTGTAGGTAAATATTCAATCACTTGAACTGGAAGCACAATTGAAGTCTCGCCAGCTTTTATCGTAATTTTTTGACCGTCTTGAACATTCAAGCGCGCTGCATCCTGCTCACCCACTGCAAACACTGCATCAGGAATACGGGTTTCCATTGCAGGCGTTTTCACCGTGAACTCGCCAGAAGCGAAAATGTGATGCATCGGCACTAGGCGGAAGCTGTCTGGGTTGACCGCAGCAGTCTCAGGCGCAACAAATGTACGCGCTGGACGTTTTGGCAAACGGTCGAACAAACGGATGCCTGAATCGCCGCCTTTTAAATGGCCGCCCACGTTGTCTTGGAATTTGTTCCAAGCCTGCGGTGAGTTCCAGCCAGCGGACCATGCAAATGGAACCAGCGGAGATGGTGTTTCGCTGCCGACATAACCTTCCATAGAGAATGTTAATGCAGAGTCTGTATCCACAGGCTGTTTAGGCTCGTGAATAGACAGCGGCGCGCGCATTGCCGTACGGCCAGAATAGCGGCGCGGTTCACGCGCAACTTTAAGGCCATGGACACGGAAGCCCGCATCTGGCGCAACATCTTGAATCGCTTCCAGCGCAGGTACGTTTTTCGCAACGGATTCGATCACGTCATCCAGCAAAGTCCAAGAAATCGCTTTGCCTTTCACGCCAGTTTCAATGGCATGCAGCCAGCGCCAAGATTCTTTTATCGCCAGTTCCGGCTTGTAGTAGCTCGGGTCATACACTTGGTAGAAACGCTGTGCACGGCCTTCTTGAGAAACAACCGTACCGTCGCCTTCAGCAAACGAAGCTGCAGAAAGCACGATATCCGCTTTCTTCACAGTTTCAGTTTCAGAGTGATCCAAAACAATCACGTCTTTCGCTTTCGCCAGCGCTGCTTCGACTTGGCCCGCAGGCAAGCGGCGGAATAGATCATTTTCAACGATCACAACCGTGTCATAGTCTTGCGCAAAAGCTTGCTCTAAGCTTTGACCGCCTAAGATTGCCAAGCCCATTGAGTTCACTTCAGGAACCATCAAGGTTAAGCCCGCATTTGAACCCAGATTCTGTGCAACTTGCGCAGCAGCTTCCATGATTGATGCGTCTTGCAAGCTTGTACCAGAGATGATCAATGGCTTTTTCGCAGCTTTTAAAGTGTCAGCAATGGTTTGCGCAAATGCTTTCGCATCGTCAGCAAGACCAGTAACCGTTTCACCTTTAACAGCAGCAGCAACGGCAAAACCTAAACGCGCAATGTCGTTAGGAGAAGCAACCACTTCACCTTCTGCAATATCAGCCAAACGGGTTTGCGTTGCAGCCAAGATGTAAATCGGCGATTTCGCATCTTGCGCAATACGCTGCACAGGTTCAGCCAGCCAGTCTTGAGTACGGCGTTCCGCAGCCATCTCTTTGGCTTTGTTTTTCGCCGCTTGGCGAACAGATAAAGCCATGCGAGGCGCAGTTTGAGTCAGGTCTTCACCTAAGATCAATACAGCGTCATAGCTTTCAATTTCACGCATCGTCGGGTTGTATACGCCCTCGGTTTGCATGATTGATGCAGCCAGCTCAGCCAGGTTCTGCTCTTTTTGAGACATGCCTGTTGAATAGTTCTCTTGACCTACCAGCTCGCGAAGCGCGAAGTTAGATTCAAGTGAAGCGCGCGGTGAGCCAATACCCAAAACTTTTTTGCCTTGGATGTTTGCAATCACGGTATCCAGCGCTGTATCTACAGAAACTGTTTCTACAGTTGCGCCATTACGGAATTGCGGCTGACGCGGACGGTCTTCACGGTTGACATAACCTGTGCCGAAACGGCCTTTGTCGCAAAGGAAGTATTGGTTGACATCACCGTTAAAGCGGTTTTCTACGCGGCGAAGCTCGCCATAACGCTCACCCGGAGAGATGTTGCAGCCCGAAGAACAGCCTTGGCATACGCTAGGCGCATACTGCATGTCCCACTTACGGTTGTAGCGTTCTGAGTGAGTCTTGTCGGTGAATACGCCTGTAGGGCACACTTCAGTCAAGTTGCCTGAGAATTCAGACTCTAAAGTGCCTGATTCTGGACGGCCAAAGTAAACGCGCGATGCGTTTGCATATACGCCGAAGTCTGTGCCGCCGGCATAGTCTTTGTAGTAACGCACGCAGCGGTAGCACGCGATACAGCGGTTCATTTCATGCGAAATGAACGAACCCAATTCCTGGTTGTAATGGGTACGCTTGGTAAAGCGGTAGCGGCGGCGGTCATGCTGCGTCATCACTGTCATATCTTGCAAATGACAGTGACCGCCCTCTTCACAGACTGGACAGTCGTGCGGGTGGTTGGTCATCAAGAATTCAACAATCGAAGCGCGGAAGTCTTTTGCTTCTTTGTCTTCAACTGAGATATAGGTATTGTCAGACGCAGGCGTCATACATGACATAACTAAACGGCCGCGGGTATCTTCTGGATTCGCGTATTGAGTTACAGCACATTGACGGCAAGAACCGACAGAACCTAAGGATGGATGCCAACAAAAGTATGGGATGTCGATGCCAAGGCTTAAACATGCTTGCAGCAAGTTTTCTGAGCCGTTGACTTCATACGATTTTCCATCGACATGAATTGTAGCCATAGTCGAATTCCTTAAGCTTGTTCTACGTTGCCAGTTTTAGCAGCAGCATCAACTACTTTTGCTTCAAACTCGCTACGGAAATATTTAAGTGCGCCCATTAATGGTTCCATCGCACCTGGAGCATGCGCACAGAAAGTTTTACCAATCCAAAGCTTGCGAGTCAGTTCTTGCAAGTGGTCGATATCTTCTTTCTTGCCTGTGCCGTCTTCGAGTGCTTTCAGCGCTTTAACCGCCCATGGCAAACCGTCACGGCAAGGCGTACAGAAACCGCATGATTCACGCGCAAAGAATTCTTCTAAGTTACGTGTTGCTGAAACCATGCATTGCGTTTCATCAACCACCATGAGTAGACACGTACCTAAACGCGAACCTGCTTTCATGATGCTTTCAGCATCCATCGGAAGGTCGATATGCTCTGCAGCCAAGAAGTCTGTAGATGCGCCGCCCGGAAGCCATGCTTTCAGCGTTAAGCCATCGCGCATGCCGCCCGCGTGGTCTTCAATCACTTCACGCGCCGTTGTACCGAAAGGAAGCTCCCAAAGGCCTGGATATTTTACTTTGCCTGAAGCGCCGTAAATTTTAGTGCCTGGATCTTTCGATTTGCCCGCAGACAAACCGATATACCATTCTGGGCCGCGAAGCATGATTGCCGGCAGGTTGTTATAAGTTTCAACGTTGTTGACAATCGTAGGACGACCCCATGCCCCAGCAACTTGCGGGAATGGCGGTTTCGTACGCGGGTTCGCGCGGCGGCCTTCAAGCGAGTTAATCAATGCAGTTTCTTCACCGCAGATATAACGGCCCGCGCCTGTATGCACGTGCAGCTCAAAGTTCCAGCCAGAGCCTAGGATGTTTTCACCCAAATAGCCTTTAGCGCGAATTTGCTCTAATGCTTCATTTAAGTAGCCAGCCGCTTCGATGTATTCACCGCGGATGAAGATATAACCTTGCGTTGCTTCAAGGGTATAACCGGCAATCAGCATCCCTTCGATCAATTGGTGAGGAAGATCTTCCATCAGCAAACGGTCTTTAAAGGTGCCCGGTTCCATTTCATCGGCATTACAGATCAGGTAACGGGGACCGCCATCATTCGGCGCCATCAGCGACCATTTAATCCCTGCCGGGAAACCTGCACCGCCGCGGCCTTTGACCGTTGCAGCTTTGATCACGTCCAGCACATCTTTCGGCGGCATGGTCAATGCTTTTTTAAAGCCTGCGTAGCCTTCAAGCGCTTCGTAATCATCTGCGCTGCGAACATTGGCCTGTTTGCTCAAACGCCATGTCAGCGGATGAGTTTCCGGGTTGCCGTCGCCGTAAATTGGTTTTGGTTCAGTATTCATACATACTTCTCCAATAACTGTTTAATTGATGTCACTTCAACCAGTCCGTGAGTATCTTCATCAATCATCAAAGTTGGACCTTTATCGCAGTTGCCCAGGCAGCAGATCGGAAGCAATGTGAACCGGCCGTCAGCAGTCGTTTGACCAAACTGAATGCTCAATTCACGCTGAAATGCTTCAGCTAAAGTTTCCGCGCCCATCAAGAAGCAAGCGATTGAGTCACATAATAAAATTACATGGCGGCCAACAGGCTGACGGTAAATGCGGTTATAGAATGTCGCCACGCCTTCAAGGTCTGCAAGGCTCATGCTCAGCATTTGAGCAATCGCATTCATCTGCGCGTCATCTACCCAGCCGTTGCGGCGCTGTACACATTTCAGCGCATCCAAACACGCAGCGCGTGGGTACGGATAGTGCTCAATGTGATGCTGAATATCGTGGATTTCTTCTGCAGTCAAAATCCCTTCAACATTCACACGCGGCTTTTTATCAGTCAAAATCATCATAATGCGTTTACCCCTTAGCGATCCACGTCAGCCATTACGACGTCAATGGTCGCTAAATAAATGATTAAGTCAGACATTAAGCTGCCGTTAATCACAGAAGGCATTTGCTGTAAATGCGTGAAGGTCGGTGTACGGATACGGGTACGGTAACTCATCGTTGACTTGTCTGAAGTCAAGTAGTAGTTCGACGCGCCTTTCACCACTTCCGCCATTACAGATGCTTCACCAGCAGGCATGACAGGACCCCATGACACGCTCAGGAAGTGCGTAATCAAAGTTTCAATATCTTGCAATGTTTTGTCTTTCGGCGGTGGAACAGCCAGCGGATGATCCGCCTTGTATGCGCCAGAAGGCATATTGTCTAAACATTGCTTAATGATTTTCAGCGATTCTTCAATTTCACGGAAATGCACAATCACACGCGCATATGCATCGCCTTCGTACTCTAAAGGCACATCGAAGTCGTAGTTTTCATAACCGCTGTAAGGACGGTATTTACGCACGTCAAAATCGATACCTGTCGCACGCAAGCCAGTACCTGTTACACCCCAAGCTAATGCAGATTTTGCATCGTACTGAGCGACGTTGCGGGTACGGCCAATGAATACTGAGTTTTTCAATGCTGCAGTGTAGTACTCTTTCAAGCGGCCCGGCATCCAGTCCAAAATTTCACGGATCAGCTTTTCCCAGCCATTCGGCAGGTCATGCGCTGTACCGCCGATACGGAACCATGCTGGGTGCATGCGGTAACCCGTGATCGCTTCGATGGCGTCATAGATTTTCTGACGGTCGGCGAACATATAGAATACTGGCGTCATACCGCCGGCATCCTGAATCGCTGTACCAATAAACAGCAAGTGGTTATTGATACGGAACAATTCAGACATCATGACACGGATGCATTGCGCGCGGTCAGGCACAGTAATGCCCGCCATTTGCTCTACGCCCATGACGTAAGGCATGTTTTGCGCACAGCCGCCCAAGTAGTCCACACGGTCGGTATACGGAATGAATGAATGCCAAGTTTGACGTTCAGCCATCTTTTCCACACCGCGGTGGTGATAGCCAATGTCCGGTACGCAGTCTTTCACTTCTTCGCCGTCCAGCTGCAAGATCACACGGAATGCACCGTGCGCAGACGGATGGTTAGGACCCAAGTTCAGGAACATGAAGTCTTCATCGGCGTTGCCGCGTTTCAGGCCCCAATCTTCAGGCACAAAGCGCAGGTGTTCCTGTTCGAAATCCTGTTTCGCCTGGTTCTGCATATACGGTGTATATTCAGTAGCGCGCGCAGAATATTCTTTACGCAGCGGGTGGCCTTCCCAGTAAGTCGGCAGCAAAATACGGCGGAGCATTGGATGCCCCTCGAAATTGATCCCGAACATATCGTAAGCTTCACGCTCATACCAGTTGGCATTTGGCCAAATATTGGTTGCAGTCGGAAGATTTACATCATTCTCGCTCAACGCAACTTTAATACGGATGTCGCTGTTGCGCTCAAGAGACAGCAAGTGATAGAACACTGTAAAGTCTGATGCAGGCAAACCGTCACGGTGCGTGCGCAGGCGCTCGTCTACTGCAGACAAGTCAAACAGCATCACGTATGGGCGTGACACTGTACGCAAGAACATTAAAACGTCTTGCACACGTGCGCGCTCAACCCAGACTGTAGGAAAGTCTTCAAAAGTCGTTTGCACGTAGAAGTTCTCGCCAAATTTGGCTTTGAGCTCTTCTACAATTGCAAATGCTGGGCGTGAATCAACGGGAGTTGATTCTGGCATAGCAATTTCAGTTTCAGCCATTGGCTTGGCTTCCTATTTAATACAAATTCAGTCAACCTAAACGACAATTACACCCGGACCGGGTGTATCAAACATTCATCGCTTAAATTATTTAATTTCATCCATAGAGCGCAGGTTTTTCACAGCAATGCGCTGTGCTTGCTTGCGGTCGCGTTCCGGCTGCATCTTTGGCTTATACACTGGCTGAAGATCATCACCGATAACCGCTGACAATGGGCGGCGCTCTAATTGAATTTGGTCTTGCAATAACATTAATGCTTGAATTAATGCTTCAGGACGCGGCGGACAGCCTGGGATGTACACATCCACAGGAATGATTTTATCCACGCCTTGCACAACAGAATAAATGTCGTACATGCCGCCTGAGTTTGCACAAGCACCCATGGAAATTACCCATTTCGGCTCAAGCATTTGCTCGTACAAACGCTGAATGACTGGCGCCATTTTCATGAAGCAGGTTCCTGCCACAATCATCACATCCGCCTGACGCGGTGAAGCGCGGATAACCTCGGCGCCGAAACGCGACAAGTCATGCACGCCAGTTAACGTTGTTGCATACTCTACGTAGCAGCAAGAGGTACCAAAGTTGAACGGCCAAACTGAGTTTTTACGGCCCCAGTTTACTGCTGTATGCATCAAGTCCTCTAAACGGGTCATGAATACATTTTTATTCACTTCTTCTTCAAGCGGATCTGTCACGATTTGACGCTCTTGAAGCGGATATTGATCAGCATCCGGATTCGCACGGGTTAATGTATATTTCATTCCCGGGTTACTCCTTATCAGATGATGCAGCCGCAGATTTTTTCACACGGCCAGATGATTGAGCTGGAATTTGACCAGTAGGGTCAAGTACCAATTCTTCAATTGAGTTAAAGCGGGTAATTTCTGCAATGTTCATGTTTGGTGAACCAATTTTCAGCTCTCGGCCAGCAGCTTTACGCTTATCTGTTGGCGCCCAATTCAACGCGCCAACCTTCACGGCATAAACCAATGCAATCAATAAATCGACCACAAAGATGACTACTGTCGTAAAACCGAACCAGCCTGCTTCACGCACAGATGTAGACCATGCATAGAGGTAGAGCGCTTCGATATCAAAAACGACGAAGAAAATTGCAACTAAATAGAACTTTGCAGACAAGCGGATACGCGCACCGCCTGCACCGACAACACCTGACTCAAACTGCTCTTGCTTAGCACGGCCCCACGATTTACCCCCTAGGAGTAACGGGACTGTGAGCATAAAGACGCATAGAAATGTAACGCCGATCACGAAGGCAATAATTGCCCAATCGTATGGAGTAATGGCACTCATGCGGGGATAACTCCTGGCAGGCCTAATTTATTAACAAAGAATGCATGTATTGGCCTTCAAATACACCAAACACAAAATTAATCCCGCCAATTGTACCTGATTGATGATGTATCTTGCTAGCTTATAAGCCTTAGTCTTTGGGATGATTTTTTAAGCATTTTTCTTAAAACTCTCGACTAAAGCCGTATTTCACTCCTATTTACCGCCTTATCAAATAAATTTTTAAGCTATTATTATTTTTACAAATTTTCTATTTTCAGCACATTTCAAAAGCACACCCCCAAACCCCGAAGCGCAAAATATCACCGCATGATTGAGAAATTCACCAGCAACCCAGCTTTTATTTATTTTTTCACTGAATTTTCACATTACGATAATTTTAACAATAAAAAAATCTATCATTCTGGCACTTTTAACCGCCAGCCAACTTTTTACCTACCTCGTGCAGCGGCGCTGCCGCATTGCAAAATAATCTCCCCTGCTGCGTCGGCACGCGCTATTAACCGCACTTATTTCATTCGGCTTTGTATTTTTTTGCAGCAAATTTAAGTCGCCTATCTGCATTTAATTCTTTTTGTGCTATTCCTATATAAAACAATCAAATCACTCGAAAAAGGAGCAATACATGAATCTAGAGTTTACGCATAAGCCAGACTACTTTTTGTTTGCCCAGCTCATTATCCGTCACATTGAAAACTATGTAGCAAAACACCCAGACGCAGATAATGCCATTTTTGATTTGCGTGATATCTACGAATTGTTCCGTCAAGACAAAGCCTCAGCAACAACCAACCTAGACGGCATCATGAATATTGCCGATGAATACAAAGTTGAAACACTGAATGGCGATGAAAAATTGATTAGCCGCTATGCTATTGATGCAAAAAACAATTCACTGCTGATTGATTTCAATACCAATGCGCTGGCCGCATTAAAAAATGGCAAAGACATTATTGCGCCAGACGCATCCGTTCACGAATAAAAACTCAAGCGATAAAAAAAGCCATTCAATTGAATGGCTTTTTTTCGGGCTTTAACGCCTTATTTAACGTTCAAGCTTTCGCTGTCCGAATCCTTCGCAGCATCGCCAGCTTTACGCTTACTGTCTTTAAAACGCTTGGCAGGCCACTGCATAATGAAACGCGCGCCGCCCAATCTCGGGCTTTCATCAATATGCACCGAACCGCCAAACCAGTATGCAATCCGGCTGACAATCGACAAGCCCAGCCCATAACCGCCTGATGCCCGGGTACGGCTGTTATCCAAGCGGGCAAACGCTTCAAAGATGCGGCTGCGCTCGTCTTCAGGAATCCCTGGCCCGTCATCTTCCACACAGATGTACGCATTGCCTTTGCCGTCCAGCCCGCCGCTAATCACCACTTTATTGTCGCAATAGCGCACCGCATTGCCCACCAGATTCTGAATAACGCGGTGCAGATAGCGGCGTTCAGCATCCACCACAACGGTCAGCGGCGGCGCCTGCAGTTCCAGAGTTTTTCCAGTCTTCAGCGCTTCAGTCTCGATCACCACCTGATCCAGCACTTCAAACAGAATGATCTGCTCAAAATCCAATGATGGCGTGCCCTGCTCCAACTTGGCATAGGTCATGATTTCATCAATCAAGGTATTTAGCGCCTCAATATCCTTATCAATCTGTTCGACCTGATGCTGACGGTATTCATAGTCTTCTTCATCCGCCATCATTTCCACGCCGAAACGGATTCGGGCGACTGGCGTACGCAATTCATGCGACACAGCGCGCATCAGCTCACGCTGCGCCTCAATTAAACGCTGAATATGATCTGACATTGAGTTGTAGCTGGACGCCAGTGAACCCATTTCATCGCTGCTTTCCACAGGCAGGCGCACAGACATGTCACCGGTCTTCATTTTATTCAATGCATAATTCACCGCGCGCAGCTTGCGCTGCATCGGCACCAGCAGGCCATACACCCCAAGGCTTAACACAAACAGGCTCAGCAAGGTAATGCCGGCAGCCAGCTGAAAAGGCATCCAATTGAATAACGGCACAGGCCCCATCACCAGCACTTCAGTGGTTGAGCTTGGAATTGGCGAAACAATAGAAATGGTCGTGCCGCGCACTGTTGCGCTGTCGCGGTACAGGATAATGCTGTGATCCAGCCTTAAGCGGCCGATCTGTTCTGAATCCAAAGGCAGGTTTTTAACATCTTCAATTTGCAGCGGATAAGCAAAATAATGCTGAATGCGCTGCAGATATTCTTTCTCCTGCCCCGGGTAATACACCAAATAATCCAGCACAAACACAGGCAGGGCCTTCATTTGCCGTTCAGTGATATTTTCAGCCTTGATATACAGCAGGTGACTGGCATCATCTTTCAGGCCAATAATGATATAGGCCACATTGGTTTGCGCATCCCAGCGCACCACCGCTTTGCGCTCTTCAATACGCTTCGCTTCGGCGCGGGTTAAGTCCACCTTGTCGGCTTTAACATAATAGATGGGCAATTCCAGCAGATTGGACGCATCGGAGATCCAATCCATGCGCTGCTGCTTATTCGGCTGACGGGCAATGCCTTCACTGATGATATAAGCCATGCCGTCCGTCAGGGACTCGCGGTATTCCTGCGCGCGCTGATAATTGATGATTTGCACCAGCAAATAGCCGAACAAAGCCACCAATACCACCAAGATGACCAGTCCTGCATAAATGCGCAAAAAAATACTGTGCTTTAACACTTAGACCTGTCCTGCTTCAGCCTCAAAGGGACGGCATCAATTAGATGCCGTTAGTTTCTTTTACAAACAGATAGCCTTTGCTTCGTACAGTTTTAATACGTTTTGGATTTTCCGGATCATCACCGATTTTTGGACGGATACGTGAAATGCGCACATCAATCGAACGGTCTTGACCGTCATATTCAATACCGCGCAGGCGCTCAAAAATATCTTCACGCGACAAAATACGGCCAGCGTTTGACGCCAGCAGCCACAGCAGGTCATATTCGGCGCTGGTAAAATCAACCAACTCGCCATTGAGCGTCACTGAACGGCCGCCGTTGTCGATCACCAGATCATCAAACTCAATGCGCTGCGCCACTTCATCTTCTGGCGCTTTGTCTGTACGGCGCAGCAATGCGCGGATACGCGCCAGCAGTACGCGCGGCTGCACAGGTTTTGCCACATAGTCATCTGCACCCATTTCAAGGCCAAGCACCTGATCCATGTCTTCTGTGCGCGCAGTCAGCATTAAAATCGGCTGATGGTAATGCGGACGCACTTCACGGCAAATCGTTAAGCCATCTGCACCCGGCAGCATCACATCCAAAACCACCATATCCGGCTGTTCTGCAATAATGCGGCGGATTGCGCGGTTGCCGTCCGGCTCTACTCCAACCTCAAGTCCATTGCGGATAAGGTATTCTTGAGTTAAGCGGGCAAGACGCTCATCGTCTTCAACGATTAAAATTTTAGGTAACTTTTCTTCTTGGCTCATTAGAGTGCCCCTTTATTTGACTGGACGTATCCCTTAAAAATCCAAAAGATACAATTCAATATATTTTGCAATATACACACGTTTACATTGTAAACAAGATGCTGTTCACGAAACTGATACATCAAGACCGCAATTTGTTAAGAATTTTCAAGCATCGAATTCGCCGTATTTTCCGATACGCGCTTTTTCAGACATTTCTTAAAATATTCAGTTACAAAAAGCATAAAAAATAACCAATGCCTATATTTACAGCAATCAGATGAACCATGGCGCAAATAAGTTTTTAGCTTTTCAACTTATCCACAAGGTTATCTATAAGCACTTAAACTCAGCTTTGCTATGCTATGCCCTTGTCCAATAAGGCTTAAACAAGAAAGATAAAAAATAGGGATTTTTTCGAGAAGGATTTCCGTCGAAACAGATTAAAATATTTAATAAAATGTCAATATTGATCTGACCTAAATTTTCCCGTATCTTGTGTCCAATTCATTTTTAAACCACTAAGTCTTGTGTTTAAACCTCAAACACTGTGGCATAGTTTTTGCCCGGTTCAAACGGTCTACAAACATAACAATAGATGACAATGGAGCTATGCTGACATGAGCGTAATCACGTCTACCCCAGGCCAATTGCAGGTGATCAAGCGCACCGGTGATGTTGCTGTTTTTGATGCGGAAAAAATTTCTGTAGCGATCGGCAAAGCGTTCTTGGCTGTTGAAGGCCAGCAAAGCGCTGACTCTAGCCGTATCCACGATCGTATTTCTCAACTTACCGAGATGGTATTAAATACGTTCCAGCGCCGTTTACCGTCTGGCGGCACAATCCACATTGAAGAAATTCAAGATCAAGTTGAACTTGCGCTGATGCGCACAGGCGAACAGAAAGTTGCGCGTTCTTATGTGATTTACCGTGAACAGCGCGCTGAAGCGCGCAAGCTGACTGGCGCCAATCACCACCCGACCCTGCAGGTTACCACTGCAGACGGCCAGCTTCGCCCGCTGGATCTCGGCGCGCTTGAAGCGCATATTGCGAAAGCAGCTGAAGGACTGGAAGGTATCGACGTTCAAGCCATTATCGATGAAACCGTTAAAAACTTATACAACGGCGTAAAAGAGTCAGACATTGCAACCACAATGATGATGGCGACCCGTACCCGCATTGAGCAAGAACCCAACTATACTTACGTAACTGCGCGTTTGCTTCGCGACAACCTGGTTGCGACCGGTTTGGAGTTCCTGGGTCTGGCTGCAGAAACCAATGAAGGCGATGCTTTAGAGACATTCCTGAAAAAAGGGATTGAACTTGACCTGCTTTCACCAGAGCTGCTTAACTTTGACTTGGCTAAGTTGGCCGCTGCGATTCAGCCTGAACGCTCGAACCAATTTACCTACTTAGGCCTGCAAACCTTATTTGACCGTTACTTCATCCATTCAGATGGCGTGCGCTTCGAATTGCCGCAATTGTTCTTCATGCGTGTTTCAATGGGCCTATCGCTCAATGAAGAAAACCGCGAAGACCGCGCAATCGAATTCTACAACTTATTGTCCAGCTTCGATTACATGGCGTCTACGCCTACCCTGTTCAACTCAGGCACATTGCGTCCGCAATTGTCGAGCTGCTACTTAACCACCATTGGCGATGACCTGTACAACATTTATGGCGCAATGCGTGACAACGCGATGCTGTCTAAATGGGCTGGCGGCTTAGGCAATGACTGGACTCCAGTTCGCGCTTTGAACTCTTATATCAAAGGCACAAACGGCAAGTCTCAAGGTGTTGTTCCCTTCCTGAAAGTGGCAAACGATACCGCTGTAGCAGTGAACCAAGGCGGCAAGCGAAAAGGCGCAGTTTGTGCATACCTTGAAACTTGGCACTTGGACATCGAAGAATTCCTTGAGCTGCGTAAAAACACAGGCGATGACCGCCGCCGCACCCATGACATGAACACAGCAAACTGGGTTCCAGACTTGTTCATGCAGCGTGTATTTGAAGATGCGGAATGGACACTGTTCACACCGTCTGAAACACCAGACCTGCATGATTTGACTGGCGCAGAATTCGCTGAACGCTATGCGTACTACGAAGGCATTGCCAAAGAACAAAATTTATTGCACAAGAAAATCCGCGCAAAAGATTTGTGGCGCAAAATGCTGTCTATGCTGTTTGAAACAGGCCACCCTTGGATCACATTCAAAGACGTCTGCAACCTGCGTTCTCCGCAGCAGCACGTTGGCGTCGTGCATTCATCGAACTTGTGTACAGAAATTACGCTGAACACCAATGCCGATGAAATTGCAGTCTGCAACTTAGGTTCAATCAACCTTGTGCAGCACGTTCAAGGCGGCGTTCTTGACCGTGAAAAACTGGCGCGTACCGTAAAAACTG
Organism: Acinetobacter bouvetii DSM 14964 = CIP 107468; assembly: GCF_000368865.1. Taxonomy (GTDB): domain Bacteria; phylum Pseudomonadota; class Gammaproteobacteria; order Pseudomonadales; family Moraxellaceae; genus Acinetobacter; species Acinetobacter bouvetii. Next base: position 103,008 of record NZ_KB849726.1, on the reverse strand, counting down.
CAGTCCGCATGCTCGATAACGTGATCGACATCAACTACTATGCGGTTCCTCAAGCGCGCAATTCGAACTTGAAACACCGTCCAGTCGGCATGGGCATCATGGGCTTCCAAGATGCGCTGTATGAAATGCAATTGGCTTACGGTTCAGAAGCTGCTGTTGATTTTGCCGATGAATCAATGGAAGTGATTTCTTACTACGCGATTCAAACATCGAGCGATCTCGCGCTTGAACGCGGCACCTATGAAACATTTAAAGGTTCATTGTGGGATCAAGGTATTTTGCCAATTGACTCTTTAGATCTGGTTGCAAAATCACGCCCTGAACGCATGTTTGAAGTTGACCGCACACAGCGTTTGGACTGGGACACTCTGCGTGCCAAAGTTCAAAAAGACGGCATGCGCAACTCGAACGTGATGGCAATTGCACCGACTGCAACCATTTCGAACATTTGCGGCGTTTCGCAATCAATCGAACCGACATTCCAAAACCTGTATGTGAAATCTAACCTTTCTGGCGAATTCACAGTGATCAACCCGTACTTGGTACGTGCGTTGAAAGAGCGCGGTCTTTGGGATTCTGTGATGGTCAACGACCTGAAACACTTCGAAGGTTCTGTTCAAAAAATCTCACGTATTCCTGAAGAGCTGAAAGCGATCTTCGCGACTGCGTTTGAAGTTGAGCCGCGCTGGATTGTTGATGCTGCATCACGCCGTCAAAAATGGATCGACCAAGCTCAGTCTCTAAACCTTTACATCTCTGGTGCAAACGGTAAGAAACTGGACATGACATACAAAATGGCATGGCTGCGCGGCCTAAAAACCACGTATTACCTGCGTGCATTGGGCGCGACTTCTGCAGAGAAATCGACCATTAACACCGGCGCATTGAATGCAGTTAAAGCGACTGCAGCTGCAGCGCCTGTTGCCGCAGCGGCTCCTGTTGTTGAAGCGAAAAAACCTGAAGCGGTTGAAGACGATGGTTTCGCAAATGCGGCACCAGTGCCAATGGCATGTTCAATTGACAATCCGGATTGTGAAGCTTGTCAATAAACTGACAGGTTTTTAATCCCCCTAAATCCCCCTTTTTAAAGGGAGACTTCCTAAAACCCTTTTGGATTCAAGGAAGCCCCTCTTTTTTAAAGAGGGGTTTGGGGAGATTTAAAAATTAAAAATAAATAAAGGACCCCACCATGCCGCATATGACCCATAACTACTTGTTAGGACTTGTTGCCTTGGTGGTTTCCTTTATTGTTTGTTTTTACGTACCGTTGACTTATGCATGGGTCAAAATACGGGAACAGCAGCGTAATCAAAATAAGTCGTGAGGATATTTGCTCTTCCGCATAAAATTAGAGCATCCATCGGCAAAACTTAATTTTGCTTACACAGAATGAGCGTATAGTAGGATGTCTTAGCTTCAACAGCTGGATGTCTCATAAAAGATATAAAGCAACGAAGAGAGAACTGTTATGTCTATCCTAAGTTGGGACGATTTCGAAGATGATGAACCGAAACAAGCTGCACAAGCTCACCAGCCTGCGCCCGTCGAGCCGAAAAAAACGGTTGATTCGCAAGTGGTATCTGATGCACAGCAATCATCGCCGAATCTGGCAGCTGCACAACCCGCTCGAACCGCTGGAAGTCGCGGATCAAATCCAACCAATTCAATGGAAAGAGCATCTGCTGCCTTAGAACAGCTGGATGCCGCACCGGGCTTGGAAGAGCTGGAAATGGGCGCACAGCGTGTACAGGTTGACGACAAAGCAATGATCAACTGCCGCGCTGACTTAAATCAGCTGGTGCCGTTCAAATACGAATGGGCTTGGCAGAAATATCTTGACGGATGCGCAAACCACTGGATGCCGCAAGAAGTCAACATGAACCATGACATCGCGCTTTGGAAGTCTGAAAACGGCTTAACTGAAGATGAGCGTACTATTGTTATGCGTTCACTGGGTTTCTTCTCGACTGCGGATTCTTTGGTTGCAAACAACTTGGTCTTGGCCATTTACCGCCACATCACCAACCCAGAATGCCGCCAGTACATCTTGCGTCAAGCATTTGAAGAAGCAATTCATACGCATGCTTACCAGTACTGCATCGAATCTTTGGGTATGGATGAAGGCGAAGTCTTCAACATGTACCGTGAAGTACCAAGTGTTGCGCGCAAAGCGGCGTGGGGCTTGAAGTATACGCAGTCTTTAAGCGATCCTACTTTCCAAACCGGCACACCTGAAAACGACCAAATCCTGCTTCGCAACTTGATCGCGTTCTACTGCGTGCTTGAAGGCATCTTCTTCTACTGCGGTTTCAGCCAAATTTTGTCGATGGGCCGCCGCAACAAAATGAATGGTGTTGCTGAGCAGTTCCAGTACATTTTACGTGATGAGTCGATGCACTTGAACTTCGGTATCGACATGATCAACCAGATCAAAATCGAAAACCCAGGTTTATGGACGGCTGAATTCCAGCAAGAAATCATTCAAATGATTCTTGAAGGGACCATGCTGGAAATTGAATACGCACGCGATACTATGCCGCGCGGCGTATTGGGCATGAACGCAGCCATGATGGAAGAATACTTGAAATTCATCTGTAACCGCCGCTTGGCTCAGCTGGGCCTGCCGGAACAATTTGCTGGCGTGAACAACCCATTCCAGTGGATGTCAGAAATGATGGACTTGCGCAAAGAGAAGAACTTCTTCGAAACTCGCGTAACAGATTATCAGACTGGCGGCGCGTTGAGCTGGTAGGAAATCACTTCAGCGTCACGCGACACATAAAATGTCATTGAGCGACACATAAATTGTCATTGATAAAAAATAGAGCCTAAAGGCTCTATTTTTTCTTGTATAACCTAAATTTCAGTTTCTAAATATTTACGTGATACAACCAAATAGACGAGTTTTTAAAAACAAACTAATCTTAATAGCCCGTTTCTATTTAAAAATAGAAACCAAATATAAAACACTTATAAAAACAATAAATTACAGCTAGATACAAAGAAAATAAATGGATAAAATACATACAACTTTAAAATATACTATTATTTGAGAAAATATTTCAATGTCAAAAGATAAACTCCATAAAATTTGGAATGAAATTAAGGTAACTCACACTAAAATTAAAGAAATAATATCCACTCCTCAAACAATTTCTACACAGCAATATTTATCTTTAACCCCTATTGCTAATGCTGACGAAGATAATGCTTATTCTGACATGCTAAAATTTGCATTATTACAAGATAAAATTAGCAACATTGCCATAACTGGACCATATGGATCAGGAAAAAGTAGCGTATTACTTACCTTTCAAACACAAAATCCAAATTGGAAGTACTTAAACATATCATTAGCAACATTTAAAGATCATTTAGAAATTGAAGGTACTAATAATAAAGAAATTGAAATCGAAGCCATAGAAAAAAGTATATTACAACAACTATTTTATTCTGTAGATCAAAAAACATTACCACGCTCACGACTAAAGCGAATTGTGACTGTTAAACCTAGAGAGCTACTAGCCAATACACTTTTTATTATGCTTTGGGCTTTTCTAACAATTTTTGTATTTTTTCCAAAAAGTATTTTTATTAATAAACTTGGCATATTTATTAGTGAAAAATTGTTAATACAGATAACATTATCATTATTACTATTATCATATTGCATAGTTGGGTTATTTACAGGTGTAAAATATATTGAGAAGCTTAAGGAACTAAAGTTAAAATTCCAAGATACCGAAATAACATTAAATAATGATAAAACAGAATCCGTATTAAATAAACATTTAGATGAGATTTTATATTTTTTTGAAAGAACAGATTTCAATATTATCATAATTGAAGATTTAGATCGTTTTGAAAATTCAGAAATTTTCATTCGACTAAGAGAACTTAATACTCTCATCAACAATTCAAAACAAGTAAACCGTCCTATAGTATTTTTATATGCTATTAGAGACAACATGTTCAAAGATAAAGATCGCTCTAAGTTTTTCGATTTCATTATCCCGATTATTCCTGTCATAAACCCAACAAATGCTTATGACTTGATTCGAAAAAATTACATAAACAAAGAAAATAATAGTCAACTACATGATGAAATAGAAGATATTTTCTTACATCAAGTCTCACTTTATTTTGATGATATGAGACTCGTAACAAATATTTTCAATGAGTTTCAACTTTATGTGAAAAAACTTAACAATCCAAATCTCAATAAAAACAAATTATTAGCTTTAATAATTTATAAAAACTACTACCCTGCTGAATTTGCAAATTTACATTCAAATAAAGGAGAAATATATGAAATTTTTAAGACTTACAAAAAGAATATAATTTCTGAATTATTAGTATCAATTAATCAAGAGTTAAATGAAATTGAGAATAAAATTAATTTATCTGAAGTAGAAAAGCTCCAAACAGTAGAAGAATTAAGAAAACTATATATTTATGAAATTTTCAAAAGATTTCCAATTATTACAAACGTACATAATCGTCACTTTATGCAGACTGCTTCAACATCAATACAACTTTATGTAGATAGTCAACATATTGATTACAACCAACTCACCATAGATGAAAATTTTTATAAATTAGTTGAATCCAATAATATTGAATGGAAAGTTAAACTTGAAGAGTCAACTAATTATATCGATTACGCCAGCATAAGTATAAGCAATGCTGAAGAAATTAAATTTTCATTTAAAGCTATTGAGACAATCACTCACAGTAATTTCACATATTTAGAAAGAGAAAATAGAGTAAACGATAAGTTAGAAATAAATCGAAAAAAAATATTAAAACATAAGCAAAAGTTAATTAGCACTAGGAATCAGCTTAGTCAAAGTACACTAAGTGAAATACTTACAGTCGCAGATATTGAAAATCCATTTGACTCAAAAAAGCATCCTCCTTTACTACAGTTTTTAGTTAGAGAAGGCTACATAGATGAGCAATATCCTGACTATATTTCATTCTTTATTGATAGTGTAATTAATATTACTGAAAGAGATTATGCACATCGTGTAATAGAGCATATCAATTCAGAATTTGATTTAACCTTAACCAATATAGGCAAACTGTTAGATAAATACTTAAAACCTAGACAATTCTCACATACAAGCATTCTTAATTTTAACTTGGTAGATTTTATACTTAATAATAGTACTCAATTTAAAGATCATTACAATAATTTATTTGAGTTATTATCAAATCAGGATAAACGTTCAATTCGGTTTATTTTCGAATATATAGATAGAGAAAAAAACTCATCCCTATTCATTAATCAAATAGTTAAAAGCTGGCAAGCTTTCTTTGAACATATTCATACGTCAATGTCAGATGAAAAAATTGAAAGCTATCTTCTGCTGATATTGAAAAATTTAGAAAAAGAAAATATTCCTTTACTTAACAAAGATAACATTCTAAAAAACTATCTGTCTTCTAAAAGTAATTTTATCGAATATATCAAAGATGCCTATAGTACTGAGCAAGAAATTCTTAACTTTCTACAGCTGATTAAACCAGTATTCAAGTATTTGGATTGTAATAACCAAAATGATGTAAGTATATTTAATGAAATATGTAGAAATGAATATTTTGAATTTAATGAAAAAATGATATTACAAATTATATGTATAAATAATGAAGTTCAAAAAATTGATGAAATCAAAAATATTTTTGCTTCAAAACCTTATGGTGTTTTACAAGACTTTGCGCCAGACTACTTGAAAACTCAGGTTGACCAATCAATCAGTCATTTCTTCGAAGAGGTGTATATTTCATCGTCTGAAAATCTAAGTGAAAACTCAGATAATTTCATCAAATTAATTAATAATGAAGATTTAGATAATTCTCATAAAGAATGGTTAATTGAAAACAATGAAGTTCAAATTGACTTAATTTCATATATTCGCAAAGCTCAATTCTGGAAACCAATTTTAGCTAAGAACAAAGTAAAACCTAGCTGGGATTCTTTGATTTCATATTTTCAATATAATGACTGCACTTTGGATGAAGTAATTTTTAACTATATTAATGAAAATAATGTATTGCTAAAAGAACAAGAAATCTCAGACACTGAAAGTAACAAAAGTATGCCAGATATTACTAAAGAATTTGAAGTAGCACTTCTTGAATCTGACTCATTTTCAGAAATTGCTTACGAAGCGATAAGTATCGCAAGAATGTTCGATTATCCTTCGCTCAACCTATCAAGTTTATCTAACTCAAAAATTCCCATATTGATCAATGTGAAAGTGCTTTTACTAACTCCTGAAAATATTGAAAAATTAAGGCATAAATCTATTAATTATGTGAGCGACTTACTAATCCAATATTTAAGTTTAGAATGTTCAGAGCTTACTGAAGATCTAGTTTTAGAAAAACCCGAATATGAATTACTTCTTCAATCATCAGAATTTACTGATGCACAAAAACTAATAATAGTTGAAAAACTTGGAATTAATTTTTATCAAGAATCAAACGTTCAAAGCACAATTAATCACATATTTAAAGCCAATGGAAAATATATTCCAATAGAATATATCAACAACTATTTTGCAAAAACATTGTCGACACAAACCAGAGTTAAATTTCTTATTCCAGAAGTTTCCAATCTTGATCATTCCAATATTTCTATATTATTAAATATGTTAGATGAACCTTATAGCTTGATTTCTATAGCAGGAAATCACACGTTAAGTCATAGTGAAATGAATGAAAATCTAACAGAAGCACTTAGAAAAATTGGCTATATTAATCGAGTTAGAGTCCATGAAAAAAAATCATTACTTGGTACAAAATCCAAATCTACGATAACTTTTACAACAAAATCCTAATTAATTTAATTTGGCTATTTTATACATTCGGTGAAATAGCCAAAATTCCTTTAAGATTTAACTCATCAAATTCTGCACTTAAAGCACCCAACCAATCCATTAATTCAATTACATCAAGTCGTCTTTCCAAAATTTCAACTTTAGAGACATAAGATTGAGGCTTATTCAAAAGACGTGCAAGTTCAACCTGAGTCACTTGTTTAGACTCTCGGAGTTCTATAAGTTTCTTAATAAGGCCTTGATACCTAGGATCGTGTATTGAGCGCATGGCTCAATATCAGTTACAATTATAAATATTCCAAAATAGGATATTCTTATTTAACTCCATATGTTTATTGATTTTTTATTTTGGATAATGATTGAACGATAGTTTAGGAACTCAATGTGAAGCAAAAATTTTCTGTAACTCAAATCAATAGCATTGTTAAATGAATAGCCACCAAAATTTTAGACACACAAGACCATCTTTTGATGGGCTTTTTCATAATCTAATGGGGAACGCTGACCATTGGAACCATGTCTGCGTTTTGAATTATAAAACATCTTAATATATTCAAAGATATCGGTTCTAGCCTCGGATCTGTTCGCATAAATCTTTTTCTTGATACGTTCTCGCTTTAACAGCTGAAAGAAGCTTTCAGCAACAGCATTATCATGACAGTTGCCTCGTCTGCTCATACTACTTTCAAGATTATGATGCTTGAGAAATGTCTGCCATTCATGACTAGTGTATTGGCTGCCCTGGTCAGAATGAATCAGGACTTTGTTCTTTGGATTCCTCCGCCACAAAGCCATTAATAAAGCATCCAAAACTAAATCCGTTGTGATTCTGGACTTCATAGACCACCCAACAACCAGACGAGAAAACAGGTCAATCACGACTGCGAGATATAGCCAGCCTTCATGGGTACGTATATAGGTAATATCTGTAACCCACAGTTGGTTAGGCTGTGTTGGATTAAATTGCCTGTCCAAAATATTTACAGCAACGACAGCAGGAGTACCAGCATGAGTTCTGGGTTTGCGATAACCGCGCTGTGATTTAAGACCATCTGTTTCATGAGACGATGTACCCGATTGATACCACAGGATTCACCAACATCTTTCAAGCCACAGTGAATCTTGCGATAACCGTAAACTCCACCAGATTCAAGCCAAAACTGTTTAATTAATCCTGCAAGCTGTTGCCGTTTCTTAGCAGTTTTACTGACTGGTTGTTTTAGCCAGGAATAATAACCACTGTGATGAACATCCAAAGTTGAACATAAACGACGAATCGGCCATATCTGCTGATGGTCCCGAATAAAGGCGTACCTCATTTGGACTGGCTTGCGAAGTACACCGCGGCCTTTTTTAAGATGTCTCTTTCTTCTGTAACCCTTTGCAGCTCTTTTTTTAACTTTGCTAACTCTGCACTTGGGTCATTAAACTCTATTGTCCTAGGTTGCTGTGGATCATAACGTTTTATCCAGGCATATAGACTATGTGTGGTAGTTCCTAGGCGTGTAGCAACATCAGCAACACTATGACCTTTCTCTGTGACCTGTTTTACTGCTTCAATTTTGAATTCTTCAGGGTATCTTTTACTGCTCATAAGCACCTCGTTAATTAGCCATTTTATCTAACTAAAAGGTGTCTACAAAATCGGGGGCTATTCAATTTGGAAAATTTACTGGAATTCTTTTTTCACAACTCTTACAGTTATTCTGATAAAAATCATAAATCGAGTCTTCTAATAACCAACTATAAGATGAATTCGCTTTAGAGAATTTACATTGAACTCCACTATGTCCAATTGGTAGGCCTGTAGAGGCTTCAATCATTCCTATACCACCAAAACGTGAAACCTCAGCATGTGCACACCAATTATTCAACAGTGCTTTAGCATGAAGATTACTTTCGCCAGCTTCTATTGCTGATTGAAACTTTTCATCAAAATCCTCATCCATATTAGCTATGATCCTCTAATACAAGTTTCTATTTTTATAAATAACAATAAAATAAGCTATAATATTAACACTTACGGGCCATGATAACTAATAGCTTTCTAGACATAATTCTTTTAACCTAACCACTAGAAATTCTTTTTAACATATAAAAATCATTCAACGACATAAGTGACTCCACCACTCAAACTACCTCAAAAGGAATTAACTGAATAAAATGTTTTTCTAAATAAAAAATGAGGCTATACAGCCTCATTTTTCGATTTAAAATATATTATCAAATAACAAAAGCATCGGCTTTAATCAAATCATCTAGGCTATTGATAGAGGATTGATTATTTAGGACTAATAGTTTACTACTTTGGTAATCAGTTCCATTTCCATCTCGATCTAGACTTAAGGTAATAGAAGTTCCATTTTTTTCATATGAAATAAATTGGTTTAATTTTAATTTATCAACTTCACCGATTAATAGATTTGATACATCAATTTTATCACCTTGGTTTAAATTAAAATCTATCCAAGTATCTACTCCATTTCCAGCAGTTATATCACTTTCAAAACCTTGAAGAATTTTAAAGATTACAGTATCAGAACTAGCTCCACCATTTAAAGTATCATTACCACCATTACCTATTAAAATATCATTTCCTTCATTACCTTGTAGTAAATCGACTCCATTTCCACCAACTATCTCTAATCCAACTTTTAAAAAATCTTTAGAAGTTATAAGTTGATCCGAGAATGCAAATTTCTCAATGGCTGAATTAGTTTTAAAGAAGTCTTTAATTGTGATTGAATCTCCTTCAC
>NZ_KB849726.1:0-91667 GCF_000368865.1 Acinetobacter bouvetii DSM 14964 = CIP 107468 | reverse complement strand
CCTTGAGATCCGCCTTCAAGATAGTCGCTGCCTGTACCGCCAATTAAGGTATCTTCACCATTTCCACCATAGAGCTTGTCATTCCCTGAACCGCCATCTAGATAGTCATCACCATTGCGACCATAAATAGTATCATTTCCCTCGCCCCCAAAAATTTTATCCGTATGATTATTGCCTGTTAATTGATCATCACCATCACCACTAAAAATATAATTTTTTGCATTAACAATATTGGTATTTTGAAGATTGTCATTTGAATCTGTTCCAGTCAAAAGTGTGAAATCTATATATCCATATTGACTTAACTCTTCAAACCATTGATTAATTTTCCCTCCATCAGTACTTGTCACATAATGTTCAAATAACATTTCAAGATAATTTAAATTTATAATTTCAAAATCAACACCATATCTATCTATATGATTCAACAACAATAATAAACTTTTAAATCCATCAGACTGATCAACCAAGAATAAATCATTAATAGTATTAAAAATATTTGGTATATCTAAAAATATTTTATTATTTTCCAAAAAATAAATATCGTCACCAAACTGTTCCAGGAAAAATGTTTGAGGATATAATTCTTGGAATAGTACAGCTTTTAATATATTAAATGCTTCATAAAATTTATCAATTACAGCTTCAGCACTTCCACCTGAACGATCTCTACCATTAAAATATAGTGTAGAAATATTACTCCCTGTAAAAGAGCTCAATGCGGCTATAAAAGGCTTTATTTCTTGAAATTTTTGTTGCGTTTCTACAGGTAATTCCTCAAGACTAACTACATCCTGTAATACTATATTACCACTTGTTCTTCTTATTGCTACACCTTCACTTGCTGTTAAAATCGATTGACCAACTAAATTTATATTTTCCGAGTAATAAGGATCTGTTTTTGCCCACTCAAAAATTATTTTTTCAAGCAAATTTTCCCTATAAGAAATACTCGTTTGACACTTATATTCTTCAACAACAACTTTAAGTTCATTTGAAATTGAAATTGCGGTTTGTAAATCACTAACTCGCCCTAAACCTAAAAGAAATAGATTTGAAAAATCAATTTGCTCAAAATTAATACTCTCTCTACTTGTTTGTGTTATATCAATTGCAAAATTTACATCCCCCATTACATAAGAAGATCCATCAGTTTTATTAAAACTACCTATCTGAGAAATAATATTTCCATTTTCAAATTTTATTTCAGAATCTATATAACTAACACTCAATGAATTGATTTCTAATTCATTTAAAGTAAAAAGTTCATTTTCTTGGCTAACTCCATCCTGATTAATATCTTTCCATACTCTTAAACCTTTAAATGCTTCATCATTAATATCTACAGTATCATCATTATTAAAGTCTAAATCTTTTAATGCAGCAAAACCATGCTCACTTATAGAACCATCGTTCATCAAAACATGATTACCAAATAACTCCGATGCATCATTAATCTTTCCATCATTATTTCGATCCCAAACTAATAAACCATCATTAGCTGAGACCCAACCTGTTTTAACCTTAAGCCCAGAACTATTTAATTCAAATTGAACTCCATTTTCTAAACCAGTTGTTTCTATTCCATTACCATTTAAGTCTAGAATTAAAGGATCGACATAATGAAATTTTCCTTGAGATGAAGATCCATTTACAGCAGCATCTACAACTGCATCAACTCTATCTCTAGGGCTTATATTCCTTGCAGCATTTTCACCCCATTTAGCAAAATCATCACCATCAATTCCACCAGCACCAGGAATCATAGGTCCGATTAAACCTATTAACGCTCCTCCAGATTCAGGGGTTAATGGCTTACCATTTGACAGTTCTTTCCTGAGATCATTTGCTGTTTGAGCTTTATCAACAATATCTTTAGCATTATTGTATTTATCATACCCATCTAAAATTTTATCAGCGGTATTCATCTTAATTTTTCCTTAAGTATTTGTTAAAAATTATGTATTTTTAATTAAAAATTATCTTAATAGTTGATTTAAAATAAAAATCAAACAAATAATATAATTTTCATCTTTGTTGCATTAGCTTGATTAATATAATATTTAACTTAAATTTTTATAAGTATCAATTACTAATACAACGACAAAATATGTCGTATAAAAGCAAAAATCTAACTTACTCATCTTTTGCCTCAATTACATCTTAGTATTTTGTTAATAAAAATTGAACAATATGTCAAATTTAATAATGAATTTTTCCTATTTTGCTTTCTATAATTTTTCCTACATAAAAATGACACTAAATGTGACATACTTTTACCATAATGACATAGGCTGTATCTCTTGACAGTCACGTAAAATAAAAAAGCATTCTAAATACAAAAAATTAAGAAGTATATCAGTTTATTTAATAGCGCTTTTTTATAAATAAAAAGGTAATTATCAAGAAGCAATAAATTAAATTTGAAAATTCCTTTTCCCTTTAGGATATGGAGCATACTCCGCAAGAGGATAAGGAGAATTCCATCACTAACAAATATTGATTGAAAAATGACTTATGGAAAAAGTCTCATTTACAAATAATTCTGATAAAAATAAACTATTTAAAAATAAATCAATTGAAAGAAAAACATGCATACTAATAGAGGTAAAAATAAAGCAAATACGTCTATCTGTTTAGCGTTTCAAATAGCATTTAGATAAAATCAGCCTTAGCGCATATACCGCCGCCATGGCAAAAATGGTATATCCCGCAGGCTCAATAAACTGCGGAATACACAGCACAATCACCACTGTCAGCGGATAAAGCCATTTCTTCAAACCGCTTTGATGATGCGCTTCATGCAGAATGTACAGGCTAGAGGTATACACCATCAGGCTGATCGCCACGAAATAGCTTTCATGCATAGAACTGATCAGGGCCTCATGCGACACGACATCGACGGCGGCAGCCAGCCCTGCGCCAATGGCTGCAATGCTGATGAACACAAAAAAATGCCCATAGCCCCATGCAAAGGCCATTTTTCGGCTGTTCAGCCTTTCTGCAATTTCACTGTCAAAATAGGCCCACCACATGGTGAACATCATGACCAGACCGCCAATCATCAGAAAAATCAGTTCGGTACTGAAACGCTGATTATTCAAGGCATCGGTAATGGCGATTGAACAGCCGACAATCGACTCCCCCAGCACGATAATCGTCAGCAGCGCATAGCGTTCAGCAATATGATGCGCATGCCACGGCGTGCGGCTGACCGCTTCTGCAAAAACAGGCACACACAGCTCGGCGGCCGCCAGCAGCGCAAATAAATAGACCGTGAACTGTATCGGCGAAAAGTGAAACAGCAGCCAGCCGCACTGCACCAGAATAATGCCGAAAGCATAACGCAGCGCCGTTTGACGCCGTTCAGCATCATGTTTTGCAACACGGAGCCATTGCGTGACTAAGCTCAGCCGCATAATGGCATAGCCGATGATAATGACATCAAAGTCCTGCTGCTGAAATGCGCTGGGAATGCCTGCAGCAATCACAAGCGAGCCTATAATCTGTATAAAGGTTAAAATTCGGTACAGCGCATCATCATTGTCATAAGCCGAAGCAAACCAGCTGAAATTCATCCACGCCCACCACAGTGCAAAAAACACCATGCCATACAAAGTCAGGCCATGCGCCAAATGATTTTCAATGATGGCATGATGCAGCTGCTGCCCTGCAGTCGCAATCGCCACAACAAAAATTAAATCAAACAGCAGCTCTAAAGAAGTTGCGACTCGGTGCTTCTCATGCGGGTCACGCGGCGCAATCGGCTTGAGCCATGCATGAGCGAATGAAAAAAAATTTGGCATTTGCTATTCTGACGATTCATGGATTCAGGCAAATTTTTTCAAATTAAATTCGAAGAAACAAGCAGGCTTACAAAATAAATAGTTTTTCTGTTCCAATTGCTGCCTGCTCATCACACTGATGGCTGCAGAGGCAATCCAATTAAGGCAGCTTTACTTAAAATAACTTCTTTTATCAAAAAATCAGTGACATACTGCTCTAAAATAAAAACCAATTCCATAATAAATGATTCAAGATTATTTAGAACTGTATCCGCAGGCCCTTTGGGTACAGATTGCACAGCAGCAGATGTCGCTGCTGTCGCGCAGCCAAACCCTGCTTGCGCAAGAAATATGCCCCATTTCTTTTGACAGCCTGGACAGTTTTGCCGTGAATTACCCCGTTGCGGAACATCATTTTGCACAGCTCCTGCAGCAGGCCAATTTAAAATGGAATGAATTTGGACAGCCGACTGTCTTTATTCAGCTGATGGACCGGACCGAAGCACAGCTGGATGGCATTGAAATTCAAGCCATCCGTGAAATTGCATTAAGCGCCAATGCCCGCATGGTGCAAATATTTTTTAAAAATGGTGAAGCTTTAGCGCATGAAAAACTGCCCGTAAAAGCTTCACGCACGTTCCGCATGATGATGATCGGCCTGATTGTGCTGTATCTGATTGCACTGGCCGCCGTGCTGTCACTTGAAAAAACCAGCCCCTCGCTTTAAACCGGCTGGCTGCAAAGCGATGGAATCACCGCGGCCAAATCGGCAAAGGACTCAATCTGCTTTTTCGGCTGCGCATGCGCCAGTTCCGCGGCGCTGCCGTAACCATAAGTCACAGCTATACTGTCGATGCCATTATGGCGCGCGCCTAACACATCATATTCACGGTCTCCGACCATCAGGCATTCTGCGGCGGCCAGCTGTTCCTGCTCTAGAATATAGGCAATCAGCTCTGCCTTATTGGTGCGCTCACCCGACAGCTCGCTGCCGTAAATCCGGCTGAAATACGGCGCTAATTGAAAATGCTCTAAGATCCGCTTGGCATAGACGGTTGGTTTCGCTGTCGCGACATACAGTTTAAAGCCTTGCTGCTTTAAGGCCTCCAGTGTTTCCGGCACATGCGGATAGACCTGATTTTCAAACAGGCCGGTGACCGAAAAGCGCTCTCTATACCCCAGCAAAGCCTGCTCAGCCAAGTTATCATCGAGCGCCACATTAAGAATTTTCGCCAGTGATGCTTTCAGCGGCGGGCCAATAATCCAGTCGATATTGATATGCTCATTAATCGGATGCCCCACTTTTTCCAGCCCATAACGCGCCGATGCAGTAATGCCGACTTTGGGGTCTGTCAACGTTCCATCCAAATCAATCAATATATTTTTAATCACGCCCTGCACCTTATTCGCCACTCTGCAAAATGCACTCGAGTGTTGCCTGAAACTTGCCTATACTAACCCAAATTTTGCATCAGAAGGATTCCATTATGCGGCCAACCGTATTGTGCTTTTCCGGTTTAGACCCCTCTGGCGGCGCTGGGCTGCAGGCGGATATTGAAGCCATCGGCCAAAGCGGCGCGCATGCCGCCATTGCCTGTACAGCATTGACCATTCAAAACTCACAGCAGGTTTTCGGCTTCAGCGCGACCTCTAAAGAACTGCTGCTGGCGCAGGCGCATGCCGTCGTGAAAGATTTGCCAATCAAATGCGTGAAATCCGGTATGCTGGGCACCACGGACAATATTGCTGCGCTGGCAGAGTTTCTGCAGGAACAGCCGCAATATTTATATGTCTTAGACCCGGTTTTAGTGGCCAATAGCGGCGGCTCATTAGGCGATCAGGATACTTTGGTGAAAGCCTTTGCGGCACTGATTCCGCTGGCCACGCTGATTACGCCCAATACCATCGAACTGCGGGCTTTAACCGGTGAACAGGATCTGCAGCGGGCAATCCAAAAACTGTTTGCCATGGGCGCTCAGGCCGTATTGGTCAAAGGCGGTCATGAAGCTACGCCCGATTTCATCCGCAATGCGTTATATGTTCAGGGTGAGTTGGTGTCGGAAACCCAATGCCCGCGTTTGGACGGTGAATACCATGGCTCCGGCTGCTCGCTGGCCAGCTATATTGCAGGACGGCTGGCCTTAGGGGATGATGTAAAAACTGCCGTGCATCATGCCGAAATCTGGCTTTTTGGCGTATTGCAGCATGCTGAAACACCTGTGCCAAACGGGCAGAAAATTCCTAAGCGCTTTTAGCTCCAAGCATAGCTGGCTGCATCTCAAATCAAAAAAAGCGCCCGTTGGGGCGCTTGTTATTGCGCAGCCTGTACTTTTGAAATAAACACAGGCATTTGCCAAGCGCCGCCCGCAAAGCCTTTGCATTGCGCCTGAATGGCTTTGTAGGTTTGCACAAAACGGCTGCCGTTCCACGCCCATTCTTCTTGCGAACCGCAATCGGCCAGGCCGCGCCCTTTTTGCGCCGCAAAAATTTGCCCTTCGCTAAAACTGGAGCCTGATGCTGTCACCAGCTGGCGGGTTTGCTGCAATGCGCTGTCCATTACCCAATAGCCATATCCATAATTATAAGCGCCGCGCCAGCACGGCGCTTCGACCACAACATTTTGACGGTTCAGCGGATATATCGTGATTTGATCTTCCGGCAGATAATTCTGCTCATATAGCGTCCAGCAACTGTCTTTATTTACCGATTTTTTTAGCTGTACTGCCAGCTGCTTGGCTTGCGCTGAATTTACGCTCAAGTGTTTCGCGATGCTGGGACTATAGCGTTTAATTTGCACCAGCGGCAAAAGCTGCATTTTTAAAACCGCGGCATTGGACTTTTGACCTTTGCGGACCAGCGCAGAAGCAGTGCCTATCCGCCTTTGATAATCATCCATTTTAAGCAGCGCCGCACTGGCGCCGCTCGGTGATAAAGCCCATTCCGTCTGCTCAGCTGTCCAAATGATCGGCGCTGCGCTTTGCACAGCCTGAAGCAATGCGGCTGTCTGCACCGCAGACAGCTTGCCTTCTCCGGTCTGCTCATGAATTGCCACTGTGCCATAGCTGCGCCCCAGCATACGCACAGCCAAGCGTGTTCCGCGTGCCGGCAATTGCGCTGAATCTATTTTTACCCGAGCCGTGACTGGCGCATTTGCTCCGGCAGCCCGCTGCAGCAATACAGAAACTGGCCGTTCTAAATGATCATCGGCCTGATAGCCGGCAGCGCGGCAGGTGCCGGTATTGTCACAGGCCAGCTCCCAGTCCTTATGCAGAAAGTGCATGCCTGAAATGCTTTCCGCAGCGCTGAGTTGGCTGACGCTGTACAGACTGAAAAATGCAAAACTCAGGGCAAAATGCAGCGGCAAAAGCTTATGGCGTATCATCATGGCTGCACCCTCAATTTTTGGACATTCTCTCAGAATACTGAACAATGCCTTGCAATCAAAGTTCAATACAAAATTTCAGACGCCTGCCATACAACGCATTCATATTTTTACACTTGGGCTAAAAACTCCTGCTGCGCACCGCGCCGTCAAACTGCAGGCAATCGTCCACCCGGATGCGCTGTACTGCGCTTAACTCATCCAAGGCAAACCAGCGGCAGGCTGAATGTTCGTCACTTAGCTGAATCCGCGCATTTTCCGGCAAAACGCAGCGGAAAATAAAGGCATGTGAACAAACCGTAGCATGAAAATAAACGCCGGACAAATAAGCAACATCGACTGCACAGCCTAATTCTTCCTGACACTCCCGCAGCAGCGCCTGATGAATGGTCTCGCCCATATCCAAACCGCCGCCAGGCAGGCCCCACGCATGATCCGCATAATTCGCCTTGAGCAGAAGCACCTGATGCTGCGCATTGACAATGACTGCATGCGCACTCATTCGATAAAAATCATGAACCCCCATAATCGCCTCTGCAGCTCAACCAATATCCAGCCTGCCATTGTCCGCTATTCATGCATTTATTTCATCTGCTCCAGTTTCAGCCTTGCGGCATCCAGCCCGATCAGCATCAAACCCTGCAGCAAGGCCTTAAACTGCGCTGAATCATTTTCGCTCATGACATGGATATTTTATTGATCGCGTCAAAACTCTCCAAAGCTAAACCGCTGTGCTGTGCGGCAGCTGGCCTGCATCAAAGCCGATGCGGCTGTTATTCTGGAAGCGGAATATGCTGGGCAGGAGTCTGCATACGCACTTTTAGATTTTGCTGGCGGCGATTCACGGCCAGTGAGGAAAGGAACTGAAAGTTGAAGTCCGTATTTTCGGCTGCGGCTTTATTTTTTTGCTGGATGTTCATGCCGCTTGTTTTTGATGATTGATTGGGCTGTCCTCAATCAATGAGGCGCGCATATCCCCTGTGCGCCAACAGCAATACATGTACAGGAGATATGCGCAATTCGGACTCAAACGCATGGCCGATAAGCCCGAAATTTTAAATTGATAAAATATGCTGCGCGGTCTAGATATCCCACTCCATCGACACTATCGATTCAACAGGATGTGGCAACGAAACATGCTGATGAATAATTTTCCATTTTCCACTTTTTTTCCTGAGGCAAATGGTCGTTCTGCACCAGACAACGCCAGGAGTCGGCTTACCGCTTTCAACATCAATTTTGCAAAAACCATGCACAAATGCCATGTCTGGCTCAGCATGTATATTCAGCTGATCACGGAAGACCCGCAGGCCAGTTCTAAAATAGTCCTCGTATGAGCTCCAAACCTTTTGATAAGAGCTAAGCCCTTGCAGTTCCATCGTCACATCAAATAAATTGACCTCTGCAGCGCAGTGCTCCGCAATTTGATTCATATCTAAGCTGCAAATGGCTTTATCCCAACTGTTTAAGACAGCTAGAATTTCAAGTCCCGCAGGTTGATCACCCGTTATTTTCACTCTGTCCCTCCCATATATTTAAAGAGTTCCTGTTTTTTGGCAATAGTTGCCAAATCTGGCTGTATTGTAGATCTATTATTACTTTTAGTTTAAAAGCATATTAAACTTGCGAATATATTATAAATTAATTTGGCAAACGGATATTCACTATTTTCCAGCTGAGATTAGAACGCCGCATTTCAACATACGTTATTTCGCCCGCATCATTCGGCACAGCGATTTCAAAACGGTTCAGGCCTGTGTAATGCGCTCTCATCTTGGGTTTAGGCCGTGTTCCCTGAGCATCAGGGATGGTCTGTTCCGCTGCTCCTTGCGCATCAATTTCAGACTGGGCAAGGTCTTGCTCAATTTCTTCTAATTGGCTGGCTGCTGATGCCTGCTGCGCAAGCAGATTGCGGATTGATTCAGGCATTGCCGCAGAATTCTCCGTCAGGCTTTGCTGCAAGGATTCTTTTAGCCCCTTGCCCTGCATTAATAAAAATATGGTGCGCTCATTTACCGCTGCATCGACGGCTTGAGCACTGATTGCACTGCTCAATTGAAGGCCCCACTTTTGCAAAGCGCCAGGCAAATGCTCCAGTCCGGCTGCTGCATTCAGTTTTTGCTCAATTTGCGGTTTCAAACCTTTTTTGACTTGGTCAAAATCAATGTATTTGGCAATTCCGGCAGCATCATTCTGCTGATACGCCCGATTCATTTGATACAGCACCCAATAAGGCGAAGCAAAAAACAGGATGAGCGCGGCCATGACCATGCCGGCAAGTGCAATTTTTAAAGCTTTCATGTTCTGTATTGGCTCCAGCATTGCCCTCAATAATGCAAAAAAAAAGCATGCCGAAACATGCTTTTTCACGTTCATACAGACAGGATATGTGATTGCATCCTGCCTGCACAACAGCGATTGATTAACCAATTAAATCCTTAATGGTTTCACTGCCGCCATTATTTTTAACGGATTCAATGCCTTTATCCCGCGACTGCTCACTGCCGTAGAATTGACTGGTGCCAATAATCTGATGATTGGCCGCTTTCAAATTAAAATACGGCTTGCCGTTTTTCGCCTCTAAACGTTCATAACGGCTATCGTCTGAACTGTTCTTCTGAACAGATTCAATCCCATTGTGCGCTGAAGCTTTGGCTTTATACAATTCACTGGTCAAAATGACTTCACCGTTGCCTGCTTTAAGCACAAAACGGAACTGCCCGTCACTTGCCTGACTAAGTTCATACCACCCCGCCATCTCACACCTCTTTTCGTTATAAAGTTTATATTCGATAGAATTATATTGTCTAAAAATTATTCTATTCTTATGAATATAATTGAAATTTATCAAAGAAAACAATACTTTTTATTTCAGCTCAAGGCATTTCACACCGGTCAGGAACAACCCACAAATATTGTTATTTTTCAAAAAATTAAATAAAAAAATAAGTCAAAACAAATGCAGCAGATGCTGCATTTGTTTTGTTGTTTTTATTTTAAAATATGCTTGCTGTACGTTTCTTTATTTATTTCAAGCATTTCTACACAGGCCTGAATGCGCAAATTGTCCCGGGCCGGCACCTGCTGCTGCAGCACCCGCAACAACAGCGCTGAAATTTCCTGCTGCACCACGATGCTCCGGCCAGTCAATAAAGAAACTTTCGCATGCAGATACGCTTCACCGACGTCTTCTCCCAAACCAATCACGTAGGCTTGCTGGCACACTGCGCGGCTTTTAATGTCGGATAAATCGCTGACATGGCCAGATTCAAAAAAAGCGCGGTTTAAAGCCGTCAGAACAGGCTTGGCGTCAAAGGGCTGAAGGTTCTCAGAATATTCCAAATGGATATGCGGCATGGTCACAGTCCTCTTAAATGTTTCAGGCTATTATGCCTTGCCAAAGCAGCGTGCGCTGAATGATTTGCTTCAAACAGCGCATTTATAAAGCAATGCAGCTGAAACTTCACTTACGCTTTTTTTACATACTCAGATTTCAATTTCATTGCGCCAATGCCGTCAATTTTACAGTCAATGTCATGGCCATCGGCAGCATCGGTCAGCAGGCGGATATTTTTCACTTTAGTGCCCACCTTAACCACAGAAGATGAGCCTTTAATTTTCAAATCTTTAATCACAGTCACAGTATCGCCGTCAGCCAGCACATTGCCATTGGCATCGCTGATCACGCTTTGCGCATCGCCATCTGCGGCCTCGCCCTCTTTCCATTCATATGAACATTCAGGGCAAATCAGTAAATCACCATCTTCGTAGACATATTCTGACTGGCATTTTGGGCATAGGGGTAAAGACATGGCAACCTCAAAAAAAGAAAAAACGGAAAAAGAAAAAGAGCCGCCGCAGCGCTCAAAGCACGTACTATAACACTTTTAATTTTCAGCCACTTAAATCACGTAAATATTTTAAGGTTTTATTCCGCTTACGGGAGGTTTTCCTCTGTGCTACGCTGTCTCAATAGAGCCGAAAGGATTGCCTATTGTTCTAATATTTTCTTCAGCACATCGGCATGGCTTTTTCCAGCATTTTTAGCGGCTGTCAGCAACGTCACTTTATGCTGACGCGCCAAATCACGCAACTGCTGCATGGCTTCGTGCTGTCCGGCCAGTTCCGCCGCATACCGCTGCTGAAACTCGGTCCAGCGCTGTTCAATATCCTGGTGATACCACTTGCGCAATTCGCTGGAGGGCGTCAATGTTTTAGGCCAGCCGTCCAGCAGCGCCTGTTCTTTTTTTATGCCTCTGGGCCAAAGGCGGTCAATTAAGATCCGCTTGCCGTCTGCGGCATCAGCAGGGTCATAAATCCGTTTAATCTGTATATCCATAGACCGCTTTACTCATCCGGAATAGCAGGGTTGACTAAAAAAGACAGCAGCTGCAGCGACTCCTGCCAGCCTAAATAGCAGGCATCGGCCGGGATCACGTCAGGCAGCCCCGTTTGGGTAATTCTAACTTCAGTTCCCACACTGACTTCTTTTAATTCAATAGTCACTTCAATTTCACCCGCCAATTCGGGCGCGTCAAAGTGATCGGTATAGCGTAAAAGCTGATTTGGTATCACCTGATGGTATTTGCCATGAAAGGAATGCTTGGTTCCCGTAGAAAAATTAGTGAAATGCATCCGGTAACTGCCGCCTGTCGATATTTCAGCATACTCAACATGCGCGCTGAAACCATGCGGCGGCATCCATTTCACTAAAGCGTCTGGGTCTGTAAATGCACGGAACACCCGCTCTGGCGGGGCACTGAAAACGCGATGCAGCTGTACGGTATTTTTCATTGTTTTTCTCCACGGTCATCATATTCATGATGTCATGCGCTTGCGCTATTGCTATCAATTTATCCGCCTGCCTAAAAATGATCCAGCGCTTTTCTGTAGGATAATTGAACCGCAATCATTTTTTACATCTGACTGGAGACAGGAGCCTGCTGCGCTTTTACCGATGCAGGATAGATTAAAAAAAGCCTGGCGATTCAGCGCGAGGCTTTCATTTAACTGCAGCGCCAACGGTTAATTCAGCTTTCCGTCTGCATTTTCAGCATCGAATGCGGCGTCTTCGTCATCCTCTTCCAGATCATCGTCATATACATAAGCCATGCAGCCCCAGCCGTCATATTCACCCGAAAACTGCCCTGCAATTTTAGTAAACCATTCTTCTAAATCGACAATATCGGCATATTCGGGTTCCATATACACATAAATGGTAATGATCCATTCACCCGATTCCTCATCTTCAAACAGGCTGATTTTCTGTTCTTCTTTCAGCAGGTAAATGGCGCATTGGTCAGCTTTCTCTTCATGCTGAAAGGCAATGGAATATTCAATTTCATGCGCTACGCTCAGATCATCGCCATCTTCAAGCATTTGCCATAATACATTGCCATTATCATCGTCTGGGAATTGCTGGTAATCGCGTGTCATATATTGTCCTTATTCTGCTTTTGTTGTGCCGCTTTTAGATTAGCCGAAATTTGCTGCTGTTTGGAGATTTATTGCGCAGCATTTTTCGATCAGCATGCTTCATCCTGCTCAAGTGTCTGGCGGTCAGGCGCTTCCTGCATCAAGGCCATAAACTTCAGCTCTTCCAGCCTTAAATTTAAATATGACTCGTGCAGCTGCACATGGCTGAAATGATTGCCATGAAAGTTGATCAGCTGATAATCATCCCGCAGTTCCTGCAGCAGCTGGCCCACATTTTCGCCATTCAGCAATGACAAATACAAATCCGCTTTTGCATTAAACACCAATGCAACCAATGCGATCGCAGCCTGACAGCGGTTCTCATCCAGATAATGGCATTCGGCAACCCGCCCGGCATGATTCGCTTCCTGAATTTGGGCGCGCAGCAGCAGTAAATGCTGCGCGGCATCTGAGCCGCTGTAGCCGTCAATCAGCTGTTTCTGCAAATGCTGAATGGGGGCAAAATAATGCTGCTGATAGCCGTTAATTTTCCGTTCCAGCGCCTGCATAATGTCATCGCGCTCCTGTAGCGCCTGCGCTTGCCCCCAATAGGCTTTGAGTTTTTCCTGCGCTTTTTGCTCGATATAGGCTTGGGTTGTGTGCTGATGCGCTGTTAAAAAATCCTTGACCTGCGCGATTTGCTCTTTGATCTCATTCAGCATGATTTCAGCGTTCATTTTCGTCAGCTCAATAAAGCTGTCGGCCTGCAGGCGGCGGGTGATCACATATTTTTCGATATCTAATACATGCTGATACTGGCTGAGCTGATTGACTGAAACCTTTAAGCCGCTGAGCTGAATCCGCAGCTGCGTCATATCATATTTCATCTCATTGGCCTGCTGCTCATGCAGGTTCAGCTCATTGCGGGCATGCGCTAAATTGTCCTGCAAGGCATTTGATAATTGACGGCTTTTTTTCAGCTGCTGCCAAGTGAACAGCAATAATGCTGTCAGCACAGCCAGCAGTGCAATGAACATAATATACGGATACGGCATCGCTGCTCCTCAGCATGAGGAATTTCACCCTCTTGCGTTCATTTATGCAGATGATCTTTTCTTTATAATGAATAGGCGATCCTGAATAAGCTTTCAACAGCTGAGCGGTAAAATACGATTAGCGGACAAGCGCCATGATTCTTAAATAAGCGTATCTTTTTTATTGTCTTTTTTATTATTGCTGAAGCTGCTTTGTTTAAGTGGAAATATTTTGAAAAACAAAAACTGATTTTATAAATATTTGATATTAGCCAAGTTTTCATTTTAATTGTCTTTCATTTTTAGTGTTATTTTCTGCGCGGCAGCAGGATCAGGCATCCAACTGCCTGCTGGGCCGCGCCAGCAACACAATCATTCCAAGCGCCTGCCGTCTGCCGTTCTCGGCGCATTCGCCAAGGCAAACTGCGCAGCTGAAGCCTGAATAATTTCCACTGTTCTTAAAACGGTACATTGCCATTAATTTCGACGGCTTTCCCGCTCAAAGGCTGAATAAAAGCCAAAGAGCTGGCGTGCAGCGCCATGCGCTTTAAAGGGCTCTGCGCAGCATTCGGATGATAAATTTTATCGCCTGTAATAGGATGGCCAATATGCATCATATGCACCCGCAGCTGATGCGATCTGCCTGTAATCGGCGTCAGCAGCACACGGCTGACCGCTTGCGCATCATCATAGCTCAACCCTTGATACAGCGTTTGCGCAGGCTTGCCCAATTCATAATGCACCATTTGCCGCGGCCGGTTTTCCCAATCCGTAATTAACGGCTCATTGACGCTGCCTGCGCCTTCCAGCCGCCCCTGCACTAAAGCAATATAATTCTTCTTCACCGTCCGCGCCTGAAACATTTTGCTGACCGCCACTTCCGCATCACGGTGCTTGGCAAACATCAGTATGCCTGAGGTTGCCATGTCCAAGCGGTGGGTAATTTTAGCATTCGGAAATTTCTCTACCACGCGCAGATAAGCGCTGTCCTGATGCTCAGGCAGCCGCCCCGGTACAGACAGCAGCCCTGCAGGCTTATCAATCACCACCAGATCATCATCTTCATAGACAATCATCAGCGGCTGTTGCGGAGGCATATAGATAAAATTGTCGTCTAAGGGCATAGCGCTGCAATACTGGGAGAATTTTGGCGCAACATAGCAACTGCATTTTCATGTGTCAATGTCTGGAACAGATTATGCACTCAGCAATGCTGGATCCGCGATTTTAAGTTGGGCTGAAAATAAAACGATGAGCGGTTTGAAATAAAAAGCGGCAATCTTTATTGTTTTTATCATTTTATTAGAACGGAATTTTGAGGGCGGTGTAAGAGAAAACGGAATCGTTTACTTCAACTATCCTGACTCGGTAAGTCATGATCTTATAGCCTATAAACTTGTGATCTATAGCGTCCTAAGCCGAATCGAGACCTTTTGGGTAAGTACTGCTCTCGCGTTTTGCGCCCGCACAGCATGCTGCTCTTTTCGATCTCTGTCACACCCTTGAAATCTATAGTAATGAACAGGCTGCGGGATTGTTTCCCTGAAACAGCAGAATTTCTGCGCATTATGAGAATTTTTCCCAAATTTCACCAAGGATTGAAAAATATTTCCTACTTTAGGCTCTAAAGCATTTTTTTCATGCAAATAAAAAGCTATTAAAGGAATTTTATTCAATGCAGGTTTCTAGAAAATCAGCTGCAATGATTGACGTTCCATGGCGGTTTTCAGCGCTTTGGCGAACAGGCTAGCCATATCTTAATTGCAGCCTATTCAGCGGCGGACGTCTTGTCAGGCTGTAAATAAAGCTTGCGGATGACATCCAGTTCCTGATGCGTAAAGGCATCCAGCAAATGACGCGCGGCGGCTAAATTCAAACCCTGAAATGCAACATCAACCGCTTTACTGTATTTTAAAAAGCCAAATAAATTAGACTGTTCTACGCTGACCTCAATATCGCTTTCAAAATTAAAAGTCAGCGCCTCTGTTTCCGGCATTTCAATCAAGCTGATTTGAACAGCCAAATTCTGCATATTGTCTGTGACTGTAAATTCGGCTTTCCCGCCCCGCATCTGCAGCATTAAAATCTGCAGCTGCTTCCAGTTCATCGCATTAAATTTTTCCATAATTTCTTGTGCAGACATTTCTTCAAAAAACTCTGCTTCATCATCCGAATGATGGTGCGGGTGCCTGATTTCCAAATCATATGCGGTCATTATTATTCTGCCTGTATGATGTTCTGTCTAAATTTTACCAATAGTTTTAACGGCACTCTCATTTTGTTCTTAAATGATTAATCAAAACCCATAAAAATAAAAAAGCACAATGCGTGACACAAATATCATTAAATTCAAAAAGATTGATAGACCAAAAGGTTTACAGTTGAACTGGCTTACAAGCAGCGCTGCGCGCTTCTCATCAGGAAGAATGGCCGTATCGGCACACATGAAAAGAAGAATTGATCATTGAAAATGAAAAAGCAGATTTATTTTTTCTGCAGTCTTGCGGATTTTTGAGGGCGGTGTAAGAGAAAACGGAATCGTTTACTTCAACTATCCTGACTCGGTAAGTCATGATCTTATAGCCTATAAACTTGTGATCTATAGCGTCCTAAGCCGAATCGAGACCTTTTGGGTAAGTACTGCTCTCGCGTTTTGCGCCCGCACAGCATGCTGCTCTTTTCGATCTCTGTCACACCCTTGAGATCTATAGTAGCCAATGCGGTCAGGGATTAATTTCCGAAGATTCGGCAATTTCCTTCAATTTTAGGATTTTTTTCCGCATCCGGTACAATTCAAAGTATTTTTTCCCTTTTGGCTATTTTTATCAGACTTTTATTGCGCACCAAGGCTATTTATCAGGAATTTTTTTCAAATAATCAGCCTCAGTTTGCATCTTTCTTGCCGCTACTCTTTCTTTTTGCTCATTTCTGACAGCAAATCCAGCTGAATTTCCTGGATTTTGGCCAGCCTGTCCCATTGGTGCATCAGCAGATGGTCAATTTTTTCATGCAGATTGCGGATTTCCAGCTCAGCCTTTAAATTGACCTGATAATCATTTTCGGAACGCATCCTGTCTTTGGCTTCCTGACGGTTTTGACTCATCATAATGATGGGCGCCTGTATCGCCGCCAGGCAAGACAGTATTAAATTCAGCAAAATAAAAGGATAGGGATCTGCGGGATGATTGACCATGGCGACCGTATTCACCAAAATCCACAGCACCAAAAAGGCGCCGAAGCACATTAAAAATGCCCAGCTGCCGCCAAAAGTGGCTATTTTATCTGCCAGCCGCTCGCCAAAGCTCCAGCGCTGATCCAGCTTATTTTCAACATTTTTACTGATCAGGTCATGCTGCTGCATGCTGTGAATGACTTCATATTCTAAATTGGAGACCTCCCCCTCTTCCGAGGTCAAAATAGACTGCACATACTGCATGCGGTACTTGGTCAAATCGGCCTGGCAAATATAGTCCTGCACGCTCCAAGCCGGAAAATCTTTGGCAATTTCCTCGGTAATGACTTTGCGCACCGTTCCCATCGGAATCAGTTTTTTTGACAGATCATTCTTTTTGCACACCAAGCACGTCCGGTATTCTGTTTTCCCGTTCATTCCATTCCCTGCTCAAACCCGATGAGGATAAATGTCACCTTACTGCATCCACTTTAATGCGATATACGGCGCAAGATTCAGCAATAAAATGCCGATTTTATACACCGCCATGCCGCCGTAATGAATTGCGTCAAACTGCCTATCGCTGAGTTCAAACCATTGCCCATGCACCTGTTTCATCCAGTCTTTGGCAAAAATAAAGGCGATAAACCAAATCATTAAGATAATGTAATTGAACAGCATGCAGTACAGCAGAAAGTCACAGAGCTGTGTGATATTCATGGCAGTTCTCCGCTGAAGATCCTTGCTGTTATTTTAATCTTTTTATGCCGTGACTGCTGTTTTTTCTTACAGCCTTCCAGCAGCGCACGGGCCTGCCGGCTGTGCGCTAACTGCAGCTGCACGCCACATCATGCATTCTTGAGCGCTTTGCATATTTTCGGCAAAACCAGCGTCTGATGTATAGACGTTGCATTTGGCGCTGGCCTGCTGATGATTTTCTGGAAATGCGTCTTCAGCATGATTTTGCTTTAGATTATTGAAGCCTGACAAACCCTGCGCGAACAGCGGCGCTTGCACCGCTTGGCCTGTGCGTTCCTGAATTGTTTTTAATCCGCACAGGCCAATTTAAATTGCCTATGTTCAATAAATTGCTATTCTTCGCAGCACTTGCTGCAGCCTTCCACTTTCTCGGCCGGCCAATTCATTCTGGCCCGCTTATACGCCAGCTTAAAGTCGGCAAAATAGCCAATTAAAATCTGGTCATCAAATTTTGGCAGGTCTTCACAGCCCTGTGATGCATTATGAATTTTGTGTGCGCCATTCGGCAAAGCGTTTTCATCGACAATAAATTTAATCATGCAGCAGTCCCCATATTAATTTTTTTAAGTTCGGCAACGAATAAACCCATATAAAAATTATGGTTTTAATTCCATAATAAAATTATGCCTTTATTGAACAAAAATCAATCACTGCTGCTGTTTTATTTCACCGGCCTTTCTGCACACTCCAAGCTATCTGAACAAATGGGCACTATTCGAAACTCAGCTCATCAAAATCTTGAATTTTTGAAAGATAAATAGGCGGAGTTTTTATCTTTGACCATGTTTCCTTAAAGCGCGGATCGGCTTCCACATCTTCATTTTGGTTCTCTCGATAGACTTTTTTCGCGGTCAAAAAGTTGATGCTGGTTTGACTGTTGATATATGGCCCATGATTGCTGGAGCTGTCATAGCCAATTAGGCGCAAATCCTGATTGTGCAGTCTGAAGCTGTAATTCCAATAGCCATAACGCCCATGGCCATAGTGAACATTCAGCAAGCCTTTGTTTATTTCTATCCATAATTCAGGCGCATAATACACGCCCCCTTCTTCATTTTCCGAAGAAAATGCCGAGAGGTTTTGCGTCAATTTTTTATATCCGCCTTTTTCATGAAGCAACACAATAATGCCGCGGCGGTTGCGGTCAAGCTTTCCTCGATATTCATGATTGACCCACTGCGCTGGGTCTGTCGCTTTGACGATTAAGACTAAATCCAGAATGCCGTCTTTATTGAGGTCACCGTGAATGGCTTCAAACAGCACGTATTTTGCAGGGATATACGCTTTGTATTTGACCGTATCTTTTTGCAGTTGAATGTCTTCTGCCGCGGGTTGTTCTGCTGCAGCCAAGATAACTTGCGAACCCAACAAGGCAGCAGAAAGGCCAATCATTGCTGTCATCAATTTAAGTTTCATGGTTTTTATTAACATCGTCATCCCTGTTGAAATAAATACTTAAGCCTGAAATGGCGCTTTAGACTGTAGAACGGCTGATGCTTTCTTGCTTCTTGCGTCTAAGCCAGCGCACGGCCCACACCACCATGATTAAAACCACAATTACCACCAGCACCGGGACAATCAGCGATAAAATAGACAGTAAAAATGCGCTGATCCATTCCCCTGTAGAAACCACTGGATTTGCAATTCCTCCTGTGGTTGCGGTAGATAATCCACGCACGGCAACGGTACTCATTTGCACTGCCGTTGCCGTACCGCCGCCGACAATGATGGCTGCCGCCCAGCTGGCAAACTGCGACATTTCCCCGCTGCTGACGGCCATCGTGGTGAGTGTTCCTGCGACCATCGCGGCTGGCGTCGCAATGGTGTCTAGGGCATGGTCTACCCAAGGAATATAGTAAGCGGTAATTTCACACAATGTCGCAAAGCCTAATGCAATGCAGACCGATGGCATGGCCAGCCATTCAAAGCCTTTCATCGGTTCAAACCAGCCCATAAGTGATGCCATGCTCATGACCAAGAGTGGGACAAAGACACGAAAGCTGCAGGCAGCGCTTAAGCCAATGCCAATACAGAGCCCTAAGATTGTTTCCATGATGTATCCCCCCTGCCTTTTGATGCTTTTGTTATCTTATGACTTTACTGCTTATTTTTATTACAGCATGCGCAGAAGGCAATAAAAAGCCCCATCTTGTGACGGGGCTTATGTTTAAAACAGGGTTATCTGTTTTAAATATATTGCTTTGACAAATTTATTTTTTAAATTCAGTGCCATGGCATTTGGTACACGGGGGTAAACGGTCTGTACCAATTTCTAAGTATGTGCGTTTGCCGCACTGAACACAAAAATAGAAGCCTGTTCCAGGGATAGAGCCTGCAGTAACCATTTTTGTTCTCCATGTGTTTTAGAAATGGTAGAACCAGTATAACCCTCTTATGATGATTGTCTATTGATCATTTCAACAATTGATAGTGGCAGTTGGGCGAAGTATATATGGTCATTAATTGATATATTGTTGGAAATTACCAAAATATGGTTTTAACGCATTTTTTATTACCTCTCCACAATCCAATTTGGATAACCTCACCACAGTTTCCGGTAAGCTTCCATTTAGCAGCCCTAAAGCAGGACTAATCTGAGAAGCTAAAGATTTACGATTATAAACTGCTAATAAATCAGAATAATTCCTTTGTTGAAGGATATCTTGCAATAGCTGTTTGTTTTCTGAATAAAGCTTATTAACATCAATTTTACTTACAACATCATTTAAGCTACTCTGAATTTCAGCTTCTTTTCTTTTGCTTGTATCGAACATTTGAAGTAAAAATTTGATTTCATCATTCACTCGTAAAGCAACTTGAGTTTCAATTTCTCCACTCAATCTAGAAAAAATGGTATCAGATATATTTTGGAAATCCTGATGAGCCTCTCGACCTAGACGGTTACTGACTATTTCCAATACTTCTTGTGTGCAAAACAGATTTTCTACTTCAGCAACATTCAACACATAAATAGAATCTTGCTCCAACTTATTAATTTCATGCTGAGGTCTTCTGTCTCGATCAATAATTCCATAAATATCTAAATGATGTAATTGAGAATTAGCTTTTAGAGCCTTAACAGATTGGATCACTTGAGTGCAGCTACCACGTGGTATTACTAAAAAATCTGAAAGGATTTCCCTATACAAACTAACATCAAAACTGCCATTTTCCCCTTCTACAAAAACTATTGGTTTTCTACTTCCTAGAATCTCCAATAGCATCTCATTTGGTAGGCTTTGATCTTCAGATATTTCTTCCCAATCCCAATTTTGACCATCAAACTTCTTAAGCCACACTTTTTTTGCATTTTCTTTTGCAGATGCAAAGTCTACGTCATGAGTTAAATAGACGAACAAGCAATCGCTTCGTAATTTTTCTATCTCATTCCATAATGGAATTTGCACAGATTTATGCAAATGAATTTCAGGTTCATCAATAACAAGAATTCCATTTTTTGGTGCTGCTAAACACTGTCCAATTAAATAAAATATAACTCGTTCGCCATCACTCATTTCTGAAGAATTATAAGCTTTGTTAAATTGTCCTTTAGGGCACGTTTGTATTTTTAAACCACCAATAATAAGTTCCCTATGTGGTAAAATCCTTTCCCAGAGATTTTTTAATTGATCAATCTTAGTTAATGGTGGATCAAGTCTTTCTTTAGAATCTCGACATGCTCTTTTAAATTTAGCATTTTCTTCCGTTTCATCAGAAAATAAATAAACCATCAATTTTTGAAAGTCATTTTGAAATGTCGTAGCCGGCTTGTTACTCCATTTATTTCGCTTATTACTAACACCCCATTGTGGATGTCCCCAAAGTAAGTCTTTCTCAGCTAGATCTATTGATTGTGACGTTGTTGAATCAGGAAAAGTTAAGGATTTTTGTGCTGAGATTCTGTGCACAATCTGATTTTGAGGAGAATCTAATTCAACCCAACTACCTAATCTAGTCTTTCCTGATCCATTTGCTCCAATAAATAAAATACTCTGAGTTGACTCAATCTCTACAATTTGCGCATCAATATTTGGAAGACTTAATTTTTTTAATTCAGACACTTTTATTCATTTAACCTTATATATATTTAAAAAACCCCACTTAACAGTAGGGTTTTTATCAAATAAAATCAATCACTTTCAGCTTAAAGTCTTAAGCCACATTCCCTTCCAAGAAATCCTGCGCAAAACGCTGCAACACACCACCCGCTTCATACACAGACACTTCTTCTTCCGTATCTAGGCGGCAGGTTACAGGCACTTCAACGATTTCACTTTTACCGTCTTCCGTCGCACGCTCAATCACTAAAGTTAAAGTCGAACGCGGCGCAATATTGCCAATCACGCTATACAGCTCAGTACCATCTAAACCTAAAGTTTTACGGTCAGTGCCTGCTTTAAACTCAAGCGGCAGCACGCCCATACCCACTAAGTTGGTACGGTGAATACGTTCAAAACCTTCCGCCACAATCGCTTCCACACCTGCAAGGCGCACACCTTTAGCAGCCCAGTCACGGCTTGAACCCTGACCATAGTCTTTACCGGCAATGATGATCAGCGGCTGCTTGCGGTTCATATAAGTTTCAATCGCTTCCCACATGCGCATCACTTCGCCCTCAGGCTCAACACGCGCCTTAGACCCCTGCTTGACCGTACCATCCGCGCGAACCACCATTTCATTGAACAGTTTCGGGTTGGCAAATGTCGCACGCTGTGTGGTCAAGTGGTCACCGCGGTGTGTTGCGTAAGAGTTGAAGTCTTCTTCAGGCACGCCCATTTTTTTCAGATATTCACCTGAAGCGCTGTCTAACACAATCGCATTCGAAGGTGACAAATGATCTGTGGTGATGTTGTCGCCCAAGATCGCCAGCGGACGCATGTTTGCTAAAGTGCGCGGTGCTGCCAAAGCCCCTTCCCAGTACGGCGGACGGCGGATATAGGTACTTTTCGGGCGCCAGTCGTACAGCGGACTCGCAGCTTTTTCATTCACGCCCAAATCAAACATTGGAATGTAGATTTTTTTGAACTGTTCTGGCTTAACCGCAACTTTCACCAAAGCATCAATTTCTTCATCAGACGGCCAAATGTCTTTCAGGTAAATAGGGTTACCGTCTTTGTCATTGCCCAATGCATCTGTTTCAATGTCAAAACGAATGGTTCCTGCAATCGCATAGGCCACAACCAGCGGAGGCGAGGCCAAGAACGCTTGTTTTGCATAAGGATGGATACGGCCATCAAAATTGCGGTTGCCTGAAAGCACAGCAGTTGCATACAGGTCACGGTCAATGATTTCTTGCTGAATTTTTGGATCTAGCGCGCCTGACATCCCGTTACAAGTGGTACATGCATACGCCACGATGCCAAAGCCGAGTTTTTCTAAATCATGCAGTACCCCTGCCTCTTCCAAATACAGCGCTGCCGCTTTAGAACCCGGTGCAAATGACGTTTTCACCCATGGCTTGCGCACTAGGCCAAGCTCATTCGCCTTACGCGCCAGCAAGCCTGCTGCCACAGTATTGCGCGGGTTAGAGGTATTGGTGCAAGAAGTAATGGCTGCAATGATGATGGCGCCATCTGGCATTAGGCCTTCCGCTTCTTGCGCAAGTGCCGCGTCTAAGTTGCCAGCAATGCCTTTGGCTTTTAGATCAGCCGTTGATACACGCGCATGCGGGTTGGATGGCCCTGCAATGTTGCGCGTCACTGTTGATAAATCGAAGCGCAATACACGCGGATATTCCGCTTGAGTCATGTCAGATGCCCAAAGACCGATCTCTTTGGCATAGCGTTCAACCAGTTTCACCTGATCCGCTTCACGGCCGGTCAGGGTTAAATAATCAATGGTGTTTTGGTCAATGTAGAACATGGCCGCCGTTGCGCCGTATTCAGGCGTCATGTTGGAAATCGTCGCGCGATCCCCTACCGACATGCTGTCTGCGCCTTCACCGAAGAATTCGAGGTATGCACCCACTACGCGCTCTTTACGCAAGAATTCAGTCAATGCCAAAACGATATCTGTTGCGGTAATGCCCGCTTGGCGCTGTCCCACAAACTCCACACCGATGATGTCTGGAAGACGCATCCAAGATGCACGGCCCAGCATCACGTTTTCAGCCTCTAAACCGCCGACACCAATCGAAATCACGCCTAAAGCATCAGTATGCGGTGTATGTGAGTCTGTGCCTACACAGGTATCCGGGAATGCAATGCCGCCACGGTTTTGAATCACTGGAGACATTTTCTCCAAATTGATTTGATGCATGATGCCGTTGCCTGCAGGGATCACATCGACATTTTCAAAGGCTGTTTTGGTCCATTCGATGAAGTGGAAACGGTCTTCATTGCGGCGGTCTTCAATGGCGCGGTTTTTCTCGAAGGCATCTGGGTCATAACCGCCAAACTCGACAGCAAGAGAATGGTCGACAATCAGCTGCGTTGGCACCACTGGATTGACTTTCGATGGATCACCGCCTTGGTCGGCAATCGCATCACGCAAACCGGCAAGGTCAACGAGCGCTGTTTGCCCCAAGATGTCATGGCACACTACACGTGCAGGATACCAAGGGAAATCGTGGTCTTGCTTGCGGTTAATCAATTCTTTTAAAGACTGTTCGAGGATGGCTGGATCACAGCGGCGCACCAATTGTTCAGCCAATACTTTTGAGGTGTAAGGAAGTTTTGCGTATGCGCCTGGCTGGATGTCTTCTACGGCTTGACGCACATCGAAGTATTCGAGCTGGGTGCCTGACAGGGGTTTACGGTAGTTGTTATTCATTGCGCTGTGCCTCTTGCATCATTTTGTTCTGCATGTCTAATGCTCTGAATACTACACTGCCGAAAAGCCATTTCCCAAATCGTTTAAATTTCATAAGCTTAGATATAAAAATAGGGGGTTTTGAAATATTTGGTTACATTAACTTTGGGATATTTGCTCTAAATATGATTTTTTTTGAAAAATAGCGGAAAATAGGCCTAATTCTTTAGTATTAGATGATAGATAAGCGAGCAATTCATGAGCGATTTAGCCTTCTCCTCATTCACTTTAATCGGTGCAGATGCGCAAAAATTCCTGCAGGGACAAGTCACTTTAAATACCGAAGCATTGGCTGAAAATACCACGCGCTATACCGCAATTTGTGACCTGAAAGGCCGCATTCACTTCGGTTTGTGGTTAAAAAAGGTCAATCCAGAACATTTTGAAATTGTCACTACTGCCGATCAGGCCGATGAGTTTTCCAAGCACATTAAAAAGTACGGCGCGTTCTCTAAAATGAAGCTTGAACCCGCGGGTTCAGTTTTCCCGGCACTGCTTGACGATACGACTGCTTTTTCAGCAGAAATCACTGATATTACCGCTTGGGAAGTGTCTGCCATTCAAAACGGTCAAGCATTCATCAGCCAAAAAACTGAAGGCATGTTCCAGCCGCAAGAACTGCGCCTGCATCAGCGTGAAGGCGTTCACTATGACAAAGGCTGCTATTTGGGTCAGGAAGTGATTGCGCGTTTATGGTTTAAAGCCAAACCGAAAGCATGGCTGCATGCCATTCAAGGTTCAGGCGATGTGCCTGCTTTGGGTGAGCAGTTGAATAAAGGCGTTCAAGTGGTGAATAGCGCGGCTTTTGAGGGCGGTTTTATTGCACTTGCGGTTGCCCGTCCTGACGCTTTAGAAGAACTAGGCGTGACTGTTTTAGCAATGCCTGAATATTTGAGCGGTGATGTGGCTCGACCTGCTTAAGTCTATAATTTTTAGACTGTTGTGATAGATTAGCCTCTAGGTTTAGGGGCTTTTTTAATGACTAGATCCTTTCAATGTAGCTTGTACTTTGTCATCAACTCTGTAAATATTTATAAAAATATCAACAATTAAACATTATGAAAAAATTAACTATTTTAGCACCAATCCTGACTTGGCTTGTTTTAGGCAGTTCAGTCAGCTTTGCAGATGATCTCGACAAAATAAATCAAGCTGCTCAACAATTTCCTAGAGAATTAAAGCCTGAGTTTATCGATAAGACGCCAATTGAAGGACTGTATGCCTTATCGAATGCCCGGGGCACATTTATGATGGACGCTAAAAGCAAATATTTGATTAAAGGAAAAATTTTAGACATCAATAATCAATCGAACATTACAAATGCCATTTATCAAAAACACTATGCAATAAACCCCAAGCAACTCCCGCTGAATCAAGCTTTTAAAGAAGTAAAGGGAAATGGGAAACATGTCATTTATGTTTTTGCAGATCCGGACTGCCCTGCTTGCCAGGCATTCCAAAGCGCTTTCGAAGAAATGGATAATATGACTATTTACACTTTTCCATTTGCATTAACTCACCTGCACCCAACCGCATTAACAACGGCAAAAAAAATCTGGTGCTCTAAAGAACCTTTAAAAGTATGGAAAGAATATTTAATTGAGGAGAAAAAACCAAAACAGCAATCTACTGATTGCAGCAATCCAATTGATCAAAATATGGATTTGACTAAAAAACTGAATATCTCAATTACCCCCACTGTTTTTAATTCACTCGGGCAGCGAATGGCGGGTCTTGAGACTGAAGAAGAATTTGAAGAATTTATTACCCCAAAAAAAGTACAATTAAATTAATACATAATTTACAGGGTGTTTTTGAAGGGAAATGCCCTATAAAATTTGAGAACATAAATTCTTAATTTTATTTATGCCAGACATAAATAGTGGAATAAACATAACAATACAACTGCTCAATAGAACCATGGATCAGCATCTCATACCACTCAATTTCACCTGACTATTCGCATCTGCAGTCATGCTCTTTCTCCTGAATTTTTAGAAAAACTCAAAAAATTAGAAAGGCACTTTCTTCCTCACATAATAAACTACACCACCCCGATCATCCGAAAAATAAAAGGAGTTTGCATCAATCCGGTAAATATCTGCAGGACGTCCATTGACTTTTTTACCCGCTAGAAAACCATCCATAAAAGTTTCAAGTTTTTGCCCTTTGCGCATAATCGCAATTTTATAGCCATGCCCAATCGCTTCATCTGTAGAACCATGCAAAGCCACTAAAAAAGAATTTTTGATGCTGTCATCTGTGTCTGGATGGTCAAAATAATCAAAACCGAGCGCTGACGAATGGGATGGGAAATAGGCATAGGGAGCTGGCACATTTTTACAGCCTGAGGCACGTTTGAATTTAGGATCAGCCAAAACTTTTCCATTGGATGAATAGCAGGACGGCCAGCCATAATCGGCATCGCGTTTCAGCGCATAAAACGTTTCATCAGGTTTGCTTTTACCTAAATGATCTGCCCCCTGATTGGTCGCAAATAAAAACTTTCCAATCCATTTCAAACCGACGGCATTACGCAAGCCTGTGGCGTAGATCTTTTGTTCCGAACCATCAGGATTCATTTCTAAAACAGCTGCACGGACTTTTTCTTTCTCGGCACACGCATTGCAGCTTGAACCCACGGACACATAAATCTTGCCGTTTCCGCCTACTGCAATGGTCCGTGTAAGATGCCAGCCGCCATATTTATAACTGAGGCCATAATCAGGAAAAGTGGCTAAAACTTCAGCTTTGGCCGCGGGTTTAGTTTCACCTTGGCTAAATTTCCGCCGGGTAAGCTGATGAGTCTCAGCTAAATATAGCCAATCTTGCCCTTGGGTATCTGTATAAAACTGCACTGAATTTGGGTTCTTCAACCCCGTCATATAAGGAATGATTTTGCCGAATTTTCCGGTTTCTGCATTCCATTCATCCAGAATATAAATACTGCCTTTTTCGTTGTCGGACAAATCACGCATATCCGTGACAAACATTCTGCCATCCGGCGCTTGAGCAAAAAAACGTACCCGTTTTAGGCCTTCAGCCGCAGGAATGATGTCGTAATTGGACGGAAGATTGAAAGAAAATTGCTTTCCATTTTTCAAGTGTATTGGATGAGGAACAAGTTTTGGCTGCCCTGCTAAGCCTGCCATTGAGCAGGCTAAACTTAAAAATAAAGCTGACAGTATTTTTATCATTTTAGATCCGTCTCGATTCATCTTATGAAAATAGCTTCTATTTATGTTATATAAATTAAATCTTTTGGGCTGAAATATATTTAAAAATAATCATCAACAAACAATAAATTGTGAGAAATCAGTATTAACTATCTTTTTATTTGCAGCGGCAACCAATGGCGCAGTCCAACAGCAGAGCGTATTTTTGCAGCAGGTTACGGTATTCATACGCGTTCTGCGGGGACAAGCCGTCATGCAAAACATAGCTTAACCGTTAAAGATATTGCCTGGGCAGATTGTATTTGTGTCATGGAACAAAAACATAAAACATGGATCAAAGAAAAATTTCATAAAGAGCTGTCATATAAGAAAATTATTGTTTTAGATATTCCTGATGACTATCAATATATGGATGAAGACTTAATCGAAATACTCAAACAATCCATGCAGCATTATCTCGATTAAATCTATAAAATGATGTTGAAGCGAAATATTCAGTCGCCATCTTTCAAGTCAGGTTTAATTAAAACCCATGAAACAGCTTATTCATGTCTTTGCATAAATAATCTTTAAATGAATAATCCCGCGCATGCTTGGCGTCAAATTTTGCCGTCACGCCCTCTTTTTCAAAGATATACACGCGGTCTTCCTTGCTCACCAAATACTCGCCGCCAAGCTTCATCAGCAAAGCATCAATCTTATCTTCATGCGCAATGCTGTCATCTTGATTGATTTTGTCATAATTGCGTTTAATGCCTTTAATAAACATTCATCTGCTCTTTCATTTAATGCAGCGCAGATTTACCTCAAAACACAATGAAAAGCAAATCCGTTTAAAATAAAACGTAAAAATTCATAATCAGCTCATCCTCGGGCTTTAAATTGAAAATGCCAAGGTTCACATTCCATCGGACGGTATTTCAAGCCATTTGCACAGCCTGCATGCCAATGCCTGAAGATTTTGCATTGATCATGCATTTTTTTGATCAGCATGCTTGCACAATGGCTGACCGCTTGGAATATTTCACAAAAGGCATATTTACTTTCACATAATTCTAATTATGATGAGATATACGGTTACTACACATGAATATGCTCAGACACATAAATGGATTTATGCTGCTGTATTAAAAAGGTTTAAAATGAAAAAAATTCTATTCGCAGGCTTAATTGCACTCTCTTCTCAATTTGCTTTAGCTGAAGCGCCAGCCAACAGCACTGATCCTGAATTCGCCAAAATTGAAGCGATGGTGAAAGCAAAGAATCTGACCGGCGCTTACCAAGCTTTAGAAAAATTGGCAAAGCAAGGCAATGCGCAAGCGATTTATAATCTAGGTTACTTGACGCAAACGGGCCAAGGCACAGCCAAAAGCGAGAAGAAAGCGATTGAGCTGTATGAGCAAGCTGCAAACAAAGGCTACCCGGTAGCAAACTATGTTTTAGGCAAAAACTATATTGCAGGTTCAATGGGCTTAAAGGCTGATCCTGTCAAAGCCAAACAATATCTTGAAAAGGCTTCTTCACAAGGCTTTGATGATGCCAGCATCGATTTAGCCGTGCTGCTGTTCTCTGAAAATAAGCCTGAATCCGACAAAGCCGGCTTGGCAAAACTCGATCCTTTAGTGAAAAAAGGCAATTTTCAAGCGATGCATGCCAAAGCGCTGTATGACATCAGCACCGGCTTTAAAAACAAAGATGAAAAGCCCATTCAGCAAGGCCTGAATAGCATTCAGGATTTGGCTAAAAAAGGCTACATCCCTGCGCTGATGGCAGTCGGCAATATGTTTGCCAACGGCAATATCATTCCGCAGAACTTAACGGAAGCGCAAAAAATCTTTACCGCTTTAGCCAAAGAGAATGTGCCGCAAGCCAAAGAGTCTTTAGCAACCGTCAACAAAATGATTGCAGAGCAAGCCAAGGCCCCTAAGCCAGCAGCGAAAAAGAGCTGATCAGCCTTCTTTTTCAATCCTAAGCAGTACAAAAGCCAAACATTCAACGTTTGGCTTTTTTATGCAAGGGACAGGCTGCGGAGGTTAAATCTGCCTGTATCCTCACAGCGGAATAAACCGTGCAGACTGCGACAGCAGCACGGCGACGGCAATAAACCCCATAATCGTGCTGAGCACCAGCGGCGCTAAAGCCTTTTCTCCTAAACCGTAATGCTGCGCGAAGATGCCGAAAGCGACTGGCATGGGAAGCGCCGCCAGCAATGTGCCGACAAAGAGCATTTCTGAGCTGGCATTCAGCAGCCGCAGCAAGCTGAAAATCATCAATGGCATCAGCACGACTTTCAAAGCTGCCAAAGCCATGCTTTGCAGATTTATCGCATTCAGCTTCATGCCGGCTAAACTGCCGCCAATGACAAACAGCGCCAAAGGCGAAGCGGTTTTTCCCAGCATTTCCAGCGCTTGGACAACAGCGCTGGGCAATTTCAGCTGCAGCAATACACAGCCAAGGCCGATTAAAATCGCAAGGATCACAGGATTCTGCAGCAGCCGTTTCAGCAGAATTTTAAATACAGCACCTTGCTGAGGCAAACTCAAATGCTGCCCTCTTTCTGCCAAAAGCAGCATCAAGGTCAAAATCAGCAGGTTTTCAATAATTAAAGTTAAGGAGAGATAAACAGCGGAATGGCTGCCCAGCAGCAGGGTCAAAATCGCGGTACCGATAAAACCGGTATTGGACATGGAGGCGCCCATGGCCAAGACACTGGCATGGGTCATCGACTGGATGAAAAACTTCCGGTACAGCAAGTATGTCAGCACAAACAGCAGCAAAGAACCGCCGCCATAGCCAATGAAATAGGCCGGATGCCAAATTTCCGCTAAGTTTTTGCTGGCCAGCGCCTGCACCAAAAAGGCAGGCAAAGACACTTTCATTACAAACTGGCTCAGCGGCTGAATATACCCTGAGGCAATAAATCCGCTTCTGACCGCCCAGTACCCCAGCAGCGCAATCAAGCAAATTGGCAACAGCACATTCGCCAGCACAGCATCTTCCTTATACAGTGTTATTGATCACCGCTCAGCGGCTTTAATCATTTGGAACAGCCAGTTTTTCCCTTAATAGCGGACACTCAAAAGCGGCATAAAAAGAAATTGATTGTTCAAAATATCTTAGCGCTTAAAAGGCTTAAATAAATCGCGCAGTCCATGCGGCTGACAGCGTAAATACTGCGGCGCCACTGCAACTGTTTCTCCCAGTTCGGCAGCGGCATGCCAAGGCCAGCGCGGATCATACAGGATTGCACGGGCAAGGCCGATGGCATCAGCCTGCTCATAATGCAGAATGCCTTCCGCCTGCAAAGCGTCCGTAATCAAGCCTACTGCAATGACTGGAATGCTGAGCTCTTGTTTAACCGCGGCGGCAAATGGCACTTGATAGCCTGCATGCAGATCAATTTTCTGCTCAATATGCAGCCCGCCGCTGGATACATGAATATACGCTGCGCCTAATTGTTCCAAAGCTTTCGATAAGCCCACGGTAGACTCGACATCCCAGCTGGCCGCATCATCCATCCAGTCTGTCGCAGATAAACGCACGCCAATGGGATAGCCGGCAGGCACCGCGTCTTGCATGGCCTGAAATACCTCCAGCGTCAAACGGATGCGGTTTTCAAAGCTGCCGCCATACTCATCGCTGCGCTGATTTGACAGCGGCGACATAAATTGATGCAGCAAATAGCCATGCGCTGCATGCAATTCAATCAAATCAAAACCGGCATCTACAGCCCGCTTGGCGGACTCTGCAAAATCAGCAATGACTGTCTTAATTTCACCTGCCGTCAGCGCATGCGGCGCATGATCCGCCGGATTAAACGGCAGATTGCTGGCGGAAACTGTTTGCCAGCCCTGCGCGTGTTCAGGCGCCAGCTGGCCGCGGCCATCCCAAGGCTTATCGGTCGAGGCTTTGCGCCCTGCATGCGCCAACTGAATGCCGAACGGCATCGGTGAAAGTGATTTTACTTTCACCAGCAGCGCTTTCATCTGCGCACGCTGCAAATCATTCCACAGGCCCAAATCTGCATAACTGATGCGCCCTTCCGGCTGCACTGCAGTCGCCTCTACAATGCACAGCCCGGCACCGGACAGCGCATAATTCGCCCATTGCTGCTCATGCCAATACGTCAGCTCACCCTGTTCATTGGCAGAGTATTGACACATCGGCGCAATCACAATTTTATTGCTCAATTGCAACTGGCCAAATTGAATAGGCTGAAATAATAACGCCACGCAAATCTCCTTACTGCCCTGCTTGATCTAATGTTTAGCTTAGTGCTGTTTTTAATTAAAATGCTTTGGTGATACTCAATCCTGCGCTCCAGTTTAATCCATCCGCAGGTTCAAAAAAGCGCCCATTGCCGTCATTCACAATGACTGAGCCGACATAGTTTTCATCAAATAAATTATCAGCCCTTACATACGTCCGGACTTTCCAATCCGCTTGCTTCCACACATAGCCGGCATTGGCGGAAACCACGGTATAGCTTGGCGCAGCGTCACTGTTGGCATCATCGACATAGACTTTATCCATATAGCGCACATCTACGCCTGCGTTAAATCCTGTTTCCGGCTGCCAGCCTAAACTGGCAAAAGCCTGATTTTTGGCAATGCCGGGAATTTTAGCGCCGGATTGAATACCGGCAGTATTGCCGTCAAATTCAGCATTAATGTAGCTGTAGCTGGCCTGCGTACTCAAATCACGCCAAAGGGTTTTATTCCAAGACAGCTCTGCCCCTTCACGCAAAGTCCTGTCGGCATTTTTAAATGTGGCGCGGCCATCAATCGTGCCTGCGGAAACAATATCATTCTGTGTTTTGCTTTGGAAAACCGCCGCCGTGAAATTGCCCCATGCATTTTGCGCTTTCACACCCCATTCATAATTGTCACTGCTGGCAGGCAGCAAGTTGAAATTCATGCCATCGTTGGCTGAATAAGCCATCTCCGTAAAGGTAGGCGTTTCAAAGCCTTTGGCATAGCTGATATAGCTGCTGACATTGGCTGTGATGGCCCAGCTTAAGGCTGCCGA
This sequence comes from Acinetobacter bouvetii DSM 14964 = CIP 107468, assembly GCF_000368865.1. Classification (GTDB taxonomy): domain Bacteria; phylum Pseudomonadota; class Gammaproteobacteria; order Pseudomonadales; family Moraxellaceae; genus Acinetobacter; species Acinetobacter bouvetii. Next base: position 59,106 of record NZ_KB849726.1, on the reverse strand, counting down.
CGGCAAGACTTTGTCATAGTCGGTTTTGCCGCTGTCATCACCGTTGCCAGCCTTAATATAATGATCCTTTGATTCATAATGCACATTGCTGTAGCGCAGGCCGGCATCTAAAGTCCAAGCCGGCAGGAAGTTCCACGAGGCTTGCAGGTATGGATCTAGATTCCATAGGGTATTATTTTCATCGCGGCGCAAATTGCCCTTTACACCATAATTTCCGCCGGCATCAAAGTTTTCATAGCCTTTGCGGTCTTCATCCATAGAGTCAAAAGCCAAACCCGCAGTAAAGCGGGTATTCGGCAGGAGTTCTTTGCCTGTCCAGCGCAGATCTGTTCCGTAATAATCACGGCTAAAATCAATCACACCGCCCGCATGGCGCAGATTGGCCTGTGTGCTGCTGGGAATTGACTGATACTGCACCACATCCCGCTGCCCGGCATAGGCCATGGCATACAGTTCATTTTGATCATTCAGCGGCTTGCTCCAGGTCAAGCCTGTCTGCGTCTGAGTAATGTCCTTGCGCACATCAAACTGCTTTAAAAATGGCACTTGCTGTTTCGGATTTTCCTGCCACTGCGCGCGGGTCAAGCCCTGCGGATCATCTGCATGAATGTCCACATGGTTGACAATCCAGTTGACCTTAGAGCCGTCATCTAAATCCCATGTCAGTTTGGCATTGCTCAAGACTTTTTGAGCTGCACTGTGCTCACGGTAGCCGTCAGTATCAAAATACGATGAACTGACCATATAGCTCGGCTCATTCGCTGTGTCTGCGCCGCCTTGAGCGACCACATCCACACGGCTTTTATTGTGGCTGCCGCCTGAATAGCCCAGCTCAATCGAGTCTTTACCTTCACCCTGCTTCGTACTGGTCAAAATCGCCCCGCCGGAAGAATTGCCATACAACGATGAAAACGGCCCGCCCAGCACCTCTATATGATCCAGGCTGCTGAGGTCAATATTTGAAGTCTGTCCCTGACCATCCGGCATAGTCGCTGGAATGCCATCAACATATAAGCGGATGCCGCGTACGCCGAAGGTAGAGCGCGCGCCATAGCCGCGCATAGACAGCTGCAGGTCCTGCGCATAATTTTCACGGTTGTTTAATTGCAGTCCCGGAACACCTTTCAGGGTTTCGGTTAAATTTACACCGATATTGTTTTGATGATTTTTTTGCTCTATGCGGTAAACAGAAGCCGGCGTATTCAGCCAAGCGGTGTCTGTCCGGGCAGCTTCTATTTTAATGACGGGAAGCAAAACAGGTTCCGTAGAACCTGTTTCTGCATATAGGCTTTGGCAGATGCTTGCCGTCAGTCCAAGTAAAGTCATTTGCATAGGAAGATTCAACGCTTTACTTGTCATCAGGTCACCTGCTTTTCAGCTCATTAAAATGTAACTTTAGAGCTTAAACCAATTAAGAAGGCATCATCAACTTTGTTTGTAGAACCTGGGTTAACCACATACTGTAAATTTGGACGCAGCATGAGCCATTTAGCTAGGTTGTAGCTGTAATTCAGTTCAATATTGTATTCAGCATGCGCGTCATATTGCGCTTTGCCTTCAGAGAAACGGTCATTCACATGCACACGGTTTAGGCCCAAGCCAATATAGTCATTTGGCAATGCTGCAGACAGGCCCACATATTTCAAGCCAATTTGCTGTGAATTGTCCACCTTATTGGTGATGCGGTCATGCCAAGTAAAGTTTGCAAAGCTATGCAGCCCCTGTTTGCCTGCGCCCGTTGAAGTCAGCTGCTGTTCCACTGCCAGCCAGCCGGCAAACGTACGGTCTTGCTGCTCGCCGGTTTGAATGTCTTTTTGGTTTTTAACTTCATCGGCAGTATTGTACATGCCGCCAACACGGTAGCTGCCCGGCAGGCCATTCACAAAAGACTTCGGTGTCCAAATCAATTCCACAGGAATCGTTACACCGTCTGCATTTTTGGTATCTAAATTCCAGCCGTGGCGTTCCAAGGCATTTTCCGGGTTGTATTCATAAACCCCCACTTGCGCAGCCACTTCAGGGGCCGCTTGATATTTCACGCGTCCGCCCCATTGAGAAACCGGCGTATTCATCCAGATATTGCCTTGCCATTTGCCCATTTGCGCCGCGCAAAATGCATTGCTTTGGAAATCACAGGCCATGACATTAAAGTCCATGCCCAAACCTAGGCGGCCGGCTTTAATGCTGATGCCTTGTTCCTTAAAGTTCTTTTCAATGGACAGTTCAGACAGGCGGCTTTTTTGATTGCCGCGGCCAAAATTGGCTTGAACATTGGCCCACTGCGGCGCCGAAGGATCCTGCAAATCATCCAATGTGGTGCTTTGGCCTTGGCGCGCCGTCATCACGGCGCGCACAGTCATGCCATTCCAGCCCGCCAGTTTTTCCATATCGAATTGAGTGCCTAACCACAGCTGGCTGGCCACTGTTGCAGAATGCCCTGCGTTGCGGCCGCCATCCGCCAAATACGCCGCATCCGCTGCGATATTGGCTTCAAATTTCACGCCTTGCTGCGCTAATTCGCTGCGTTTGCCGTCCCAATCGCCCAGCATGTACTGGCCTTTGGTGTCGAAAGGCTGCTGCGCCGCTTGAGTTTGGGTCATGGCTGCCATTAAAAATGCCGGCAATAGAGCTAGACTGAACTTTTTCATTGGAAAAACCTGAATGCAATAACTTAATGTTTTCAATTCAATAAATTGAAATTAAATGAATAATTACATAATTGTTAAATTTTTAATCTGCAAAATTTTTATCATTTGCTAAACTTTTAGTTATTACTTTCTTAATTTTAATAACTAAATATTAAGTACTATCTATTAATTTCAATATTTATCAGAAACTTATTATCCTCCTATTTTTTTTAGTCGCTCAGAGCCGCCGCAATCATATCTTTTTAAAATTGACTATGCAGACTACTTTTTTAGGAAAAACAAAAAAGCGCTGGCTTTTACATCCATTTCGAAGCTTGCAATCCCTGCCATTCAGCCCGATATTAAGCGTATCCGCCACAGCTCTGTCCGCCCAATGCCTGAATTACCCGAAGTTGAAACCACCAAAACCAGCCTGCTGCCTTTGCTTGATCAAAAAGTTTTAAAGGTGGAGGTTCGCCAGCCCAGCCTGCGCTGGCCCATTCCAGAAGATATTCAAAAGCTGGCTGGGCAAAAGCTGCTGAAGCTGACGCGGCGCTCTAAATACATTTTGGCTGAATTTGAGCAGGACAGCATGCTGTGGCATTTGGGCATGTCCGGCAGCTTTAGAATTTGCGACGGTCATGAAGAACTGCGCAAGCATGACCATTTGATTATCCAGTTTGAAGGTTTGCAGCTGCGCTATCATGACCCTCGGCGTTTTGGCTGCATTCTTTGGCTGAATGCAGACTCACAGGTCAAACTCATTGACACCTTAGGGCCAGAGCCCTTAAGCGATGACTTTAATGCCGAATATTTATTCAGCAAATTCAAAACTAAAAATACCGCCGTTAAAGTCGCTATGATGGACAATCACATTGTGGTCGGCGTCGGCAATATTTACGCCACAGAAAGCCTATTCAATTTAGGCATTCATCCGGCGCAGCCAGCATCTAGCCTGACATTTCAGCAAGTTGAAAAAATGGTGATAGAAATCAAGCGCATCTTAAAACAGGCGATTGACTTAGGCGGTTCAACCTTACGCGATTACAGTAACGCAATGGGTGAAAACGGCTATTTTCAGCAAACCTTGCTGGCTTATGGCCGCGCCGGTGAAATGTGCATCAACTGTGAAACGACTTTAGAAAATTTAAAGCTTGGACAGCGCGCATCGGTATTTTGTCCTGAATGCCAGCCTTTAAAAAAGGTTAAAATAGCCAGCAAGAAAACCCTTAAAGGAAGCAAAGCATGAAGTCTGCGATTGTCCGTCACATCTTGGTCAAAGACAAAGACCTGTGTGAACAGCTGAAAAAGAAAATTAAAGCAGGCGCTGACTTTGCCAAAATCGCCAAACAGCATTCGACTTGCCCGTCAGGCAAAAAAGGCGGTGAGCTCGGCGACATTAAAAAAGGCCAGCTGGTCGGCCCAATTGATAAAGCGGTATTTACCCTAGCGGAACGTGAGCTGCATGGCCCAATCAAAAGCCAATTTGGCTGGCATTTGCTGGAAATTAAATTTCGGATGTAACATAGCACCCACATTGAACATGCTATAACGAGTATATCGTGAATATGTGCTTTTCATCTTAAAGCACATAATCCCAGTATTTTTTTCAATCGTTCAGAACATTGGCTGGCGGTTTTCAATCATATAATATAAATCATAGCAACCAGATAACATTGCACTAAATCAATTCTACTTAATAATAAATAAAGGACATTCCATTGGGCTATTACAACTATTTTCGTCTTGGCACTGTCGATACAACAGATTTTACGATCATTCGAGGTGAACGAAAGCATGCACTTATCCAAGCATTATATGATGATCAAGATATGAACCCTCATGGTGAAGTCCAGTTGGCACTAGATTTAGATGGGAATCGTAACGATGAATCAAAATGGTATGATGCGATACAGCAAATTAGCAAATTATCCAAAAATCACCCCTTGGTCTTATTTATATTAGGTCAACAAGCCTGCGCACCCGAATCACCTGAAGAAGCAAATGAAGTATTTACAGGCATTCGAAATGGCATTGTTTTTTCGACATCAGAACCTAAGTTTATGAAAATGACGCCTCAACAAAATTCACAATAAAAAACGGCGCTTTAAGCGCCGTTTCGTTTTTTAATGAATTAACCTTTACGTTTCAACTCATCACGAATTTCACGTAGCAATTCGATATCTTCTGGCGTAGCTGCTGGCGCTTCAGGCTCTGCAGGCTGCTGACGGCGCATTTTGTTCATAATTTTCACCAGCAGAAACACCACCCAAGCCAAAAGCAGGAAGTTGATTAAGATGGTCAAGAAATTACCGTAGGCTAAAACATTCAAGCCTGCGTCTTGCGCTGCTTTTAATGTATTCAGGTTATTGGGATTATCGCCCAATACCAAGAACCAGTTTGAATAATCCACATCACCGCCAAGGATCCAAGAGATCACAGGCATGATGATATCTTTCACCATGGAATCAATAATCTTGCCGAATGCGCCGCCAATGATCACACCGACAGCTAAATCCATCACATTGCCTTTTACGGCAAATTCTTTAAATTCTTGAACAATACTCATCTTTATCTCCAGCCAACATTCGATGCTATTCTTTATTAAATTTTTTAAGTGATTTACATCACCAATTGTAATGTATAAGCATATTTAATTCCTTGTAATTTACTCGGAAAATATCCGCTTTAATATACAGCTTTGCGAATTCTAAACAAAAAAAGCCATCAATCACTTGATGGCTTTTTTTTTAATGATGCTGCGCTCTTAAGCGCAGTTTCACTTTTAAATCTTATTTACCAGAACGGTTACGCTTACGTTCGTTTTCAGTCAAATAACGCTTACGGATACGGATTGACTTCGGTGTTACTTCAACTAATTCATCATCTTCAATGAATTCAAGTGCTTGTTCAAGTGTATATTCAACAGCAGGAACAAGAGTTAACGCTTCATCTGTACCAGACGCACGTACGTTTGTTAACTGTTTTGCTTTCGTTGGGTTCACAGTCATGTCGTCTGAACGTGAGTTAATACCCACGATCATGCCTTCATAAACTTCTAACTGCGGTTTAGCGAATAGACGGCCGCGGTCTTGAAGTGTGAACAACGCATAGCCCAGGCAAGTACCTTGAACCATAGAAATCAGCACACCGTTTTGACGTTTCGCAACAGTACCTTGTTTCATTGGACCGTAGTGCGAGAAGCTTGACGTCATGATACCAGTACCAGAAGTCATGGTCAGGAATTCAGAACGGAAACCGATCAAGCCGCGTGAAGGAACAGTTGCTTCAATACGGATACGGCCTTTGCCGTCAACTTCCATATTGGTCATTTCGCCTTTACGGTGGCCCATTTGCTCCATTACAGAACCTTGGTGCTGTTCTTCAACGTCAAATGTTACGTTTTCGTATGGTTCTTGCTTTTCGCCATCAACTTCTTTCAAGATTACTTGCGGACGAGAAACACCCATCTCGAAACCTTCACGGCGCATGTTTTCAATCAGAACTGAAAGGTGAAGTTCACCGCGGCCAGACACTTTGAAACGGTCTGGACTGTCAGTATCTTCTACACGTAATGCAACGTTATGAATCAATTCACGGTCTAAACGTTCACGGATGTTGCGTGAAGTTACAAATTTACCTTCTTTACCCGCAAACGGTGAGTTGTTTACTTGGAAAGTCATAGTCACTGTAGGTTCATCTACAGAAAGTGGCGGCAAAGCTTCAACGTTTTTCTGATCACAAATGGTGTCAGAGATATGAAGTTCATCAATACCTGTTACACATACGATGTCGCCTGCTTGAGCAGAATCTACATCGATACGTTCTAAACCGTGGTAACCCATGATTTTCAGGATACGGCCGTTACGCGTCTTACCTTCTTTATCAATCACAGTTACAGGTGTGTTTAAGCTGATTGAACCGCGCTGAATGCGGCCAACACCGATAACACCTACGAAGCTGTTATAGTCCAGTGAAGAAATCTGCATTTGGAATGGACCGTCAACATCAACTGCTGGCGGTTCAACAATGTCTACGATTGTTTGGAACAATGGCGTCATGTCGTCTGCAAGTTCTTCTGGAGAAGGACCAGCAACACCGCGAAGGCCTGATGCATAAACAACCGGGAAGTCTAACTGTTCGTCAGTACCGCCTAAGTTATCAAACAAATCGAATACTTGATCGATTACCCAGTCTGGACGCGCGCTTGGCTTGTCGACTTTGTTGATAATCACGATTGGCTTCAAACCGCGCGCGAACGCTTTTTGCGTTACGAAACGAGTTTGCGGCATTGGGCCTTCTTGAGAATCGACAAGAAGCAATACGCAGTCAACCATCGACATTACACGTTCTACTTCACCGCCGAAGTCAGCATGTCCCGGGGTGTCCACGATGTTGATGCGGTATTCAGTATCAGTACGCTTATCTAACCATTTGATCGCAGTGTTTTTTGCAAGAATGGTAATACCGCGTTCACTTTCAATAGCGCCCGAATCCATTACACGTTCGATCTCGCCTGCGCGATCACCAAGAGCACCTGATTGCTGTAAAAGTTTGTCTACAAGAGTCGTCTTACCATGATCGACGTGCGCAATAATGGCAATGTTACGGAGAGTTTTGATATCTGACATGTAAATTCGATACGCCTAAAGTTTGAGGGCAAATTATACAGAAAAAATATAAATTTTAGTAGTGACAGTTTATTGACAGGCTCATTTTTTTGACCAGTAGCATGTTTTTTGGGTTTGTAAAGCTGTGTAATCAGATTAGAATAGCGCCACCTTGCCTTAATTTGCCCTGCACATGTCTGATTTAAATCAATCTCCCAGCCCCAAAGATCAACTTGATTTAGTCTATGGACTGAATGACCGTCCGAAACCTCTTGTTGCATTTCTTGCTGCATTTCAGCACTTATTGGCGATCATTGTACCGATCGTCACGCCAGGCCTGCTGATCTGTTTAGCTTTAGGCGTGTCCAAAGAAGACACCAATATGATTCTTTCCATGTCATTGGTGATCTCAGGCATTGCCACTTTTTTGCAATGCAAAAAAGTGGGCCCCTTTGGCGCAGGCCTGCTGATCGTTCAAGGCACCAGCTTTAACTTTATCGGCCCAATTATTGGCATCGGTTCGGCGATGGTTGCGGCAGGCACGCCTGTTGAAGCTGTCATGGCCTCTATTTTTGGCGTTGTGATTGCGGGCTCATTTATTGAAATGGGTGTTTCGCGCATTCTTCCCTGGGTGAAGAAACTCATTACACCGCTGGTTACAGGCATTGTTGTGCTGTTAATCGGCTTGACCCTGATTAAGGAAGGCCTCATCAGCATGGGCGGCGGCTATCAGGCCATGAGCGATAAAACCTTCGCCAATACAGACAATTTAATTATGTCCTGTACGGTTTTGGCATTAATTATCATCCTAAACCGTGTGCGCATCACTTGGGTAAAAAGCTCCGCCATCTTAATCGCTTTAATTGTCGGTTATGTTCTTGCGGGCTTTATGGGGCATCTAAATTTCTCAGGCTTAGAAGATGCGCCGCTGGTGCAAATTCCAACACCAATGCACTTTGGATTAAGCTTCTCTTGGAGCTTATTCATTCCCATGGCATTCATCTACCTGGTCACCTCTTTGGAAGCCATTGGCGACATTACAGCGACCTCTAAACTGTCAAACCAGCCTGTAGATGGCCCTGAATGGATGCAGCGCATTAAAGGCGGCGTCTTGGTGAATGGCGCGAACTCTTTGCTTGCCGGCTTATTCAATACGTTCCCGAGTTCTGTATTTGCGCAAAACAATGGCGTGATTCAGCTCACTGGGGTTGCCAGCCGCTACGTCGGCATTTGGATTGCAGCGCTGCTGGTCATTCTCGGCTTATTGCCAGCCGTTGCAGGCGTGATTCAGGCTGTGCCGCAAGCGGTGCTGGGCGGCGCCGTCATGGTAATGTTTGGCGCAGTGGCGGCTTCAGGCATTAATATTCTTTCAGGCATCCATTTAGACCGACGCGCGCTGCTGATCATTGCGATTTCATTAGCATTAGGCTTGGGTGTTGCGCAAGTGCCGCAAATTCTAGAACACTTGCCTGAACTGTTCCGCAATATCTTCAGCTCCGGCGTCGCTACTGGCGGCATCGCAGCCTTGCTATTAAATATTATCCTTCCTGAAACGAAGAAATAATTTCATTTCAGTATGCACGGCGCCCAGCATTGTCTGGGCATCGTTTTTACTTAGGAGTAACAATCAATGGATCCAAGAAGTGAAGTGGTTCTTCGGCAGCAGGATTATCTGACGGGTTCTGTACTTTTTGTCAATGCGCCATGCGATGAATTGCAAGCGCATTTGCCTTCACAGGTCGATGCCCAGTTTTGGACATGGAATTACAACGAATCCCTGTACTTTCAGAAGCAGCAGGCCCCTATTCATTTTGGCATCGAACTGCCTGAAGCCGATTTTGAACAGGCGGTCATCTTTGTTCCCAAATCAAAAGAACTGCTGAATTATGTGCTGCATAATGTGCTCAGCCGTTTGAAAATTGGCTCATCTGTTTTTTTAGTCGGTGAGAAAAAAGGCGGTGTTGAACGTGCAGCTAAACAGCTGCTGCCTTATGGCAGCGCCATTAAACTGGACAGCGCGCGCCATTGCCAAATGTGGCAATTGACCAGCAGCATCCGTACAGAACTGAAGCCGCTTGCAAGCTGGGTGCAGGAATATACAGTCCCTACCCCAAATGGCGATTTGAGCATTTGCGCACTGCCGGGTGTCTTCAGTCAAAGCAAGCTGGATGTCGGCACAGCTGTTCTTTTGCCTTACCTTTCAAAAGTAACGTCAGGGAAAATTGCTGATTTTGGCTGCGGTGCAGGGGTCATCAGCGCCTATTTAGCCAAGCTGAATCCGAAAAACCGTATTTTCGCACTCGATGTGGATGCATTTGCTTTAGCCTCTACACAGCTGACTTTTGAGAAAAATAATCTTTTGCCAGAACAGCTTGAGATTAAAGCAGTCAGCGGCATTGAAGATGCGCCGCTTTTTTTGCATGCCATCGTCAGCAATCCCCCATTCCATCAAGGCATACATACCGATTACAATGCCAGTGAAAATTTATGCAAGACCTCGCGCCGCCACCTGAAATCAGGCGGTGAGCTGTGGATCGTTGCAAACCGTTTTTTAAATTATCCTGTATTAATTGAGCAAAATTTTGGTCAGTGCATTACAAAAACGGATCAGCAAGGCTTCAAAGTGCTCTTCGCCAGCACTCAAAAAAATCTTAAGGAACAACGATGAGCGAAACCTCTCAACCGGCGCATCTCCAGCGTAAGCTTGGCGCCCGCCATCTGAATATGATCGCAATCGGCGGTTCTATCGGTACAGGTTTATTCCTTGCTTCAGGTGCAACCATTGCGAATGCCGGCCCAGGCGGCGCTTTATTGGCCTACTGCCTCATTGGCGTGATGATTTACTTCCTCATGACCAGTTTGGGCGAATTGGCGACACACAACCCGACTTCTGGCGCTTTCTTCACTTACGGCACAAAGTATGTTGAAAGCGGCTTCGGTTTTGCGCTGGGCTGGAACTACTGGTACAACTGGGCTATTACCGTGGCTTTTGAACTGGTTGCGGTACAGTTCATTATGAAATTCTGGTTCCCCGATATTCCAGGTTTCTATTGGAGCGCCATCTTCCTTGCTGTCGTGTTTGGCATTAACGCGTTGTCGGTAAGAGGTTTTGGCGAGAGCGAGTTCCTTTTCTCCTTAGTTAAAGTCCTGGCGATTATCATTTTTATTGTCATTGGCATTTTTATGATTTTTAAAATCATGATGACGCCTAATGTCAGCGTTTTTGCAAACTGGACCAAAGGCGAAGCGCCTTTTGTTGGAGGCTTATCCGCCCTCATTGGTGTCGCCATGATTGCCGGTTTCTCTTTTCAGGGCACCGAAATGGTCGGTGTGGCGGCTGGTGAATCTAAAGACCCGCAAAAAACCATTCCTATTGCGATCAAACAGATTTTCTGGCGCATCCTCTTGTTCTATGTGGTGTGTATTTTCATTATCGGCACACTGATTGCATATGATGATCCGCGCTTATTGCAAGCCGCGTCCAGTGAAAATATTGCGCTGTCGCCTTTCACGCTGCTGTATGAAAAAGCCGGTTTTGCCTTTGCCGCCGGACTGATGAATGCCGTGATTTTAACTGCAATTTTATCTGCCGGTAACTCAGGCATGTATTCCTCTACCCGCATGCTGTTTGATATGGCGAAAAACGGCAGCGCGCCCAAAATTTTCTCCAAATTAAATGCCCGCGGCGTTCCAATGAATGCATTATATGCAACCACGGTAATTGCGGCGCTTTGCTTCTTAACCACCTTCATTGGCGAACAAGCGGTATTTAACTGGCTTCTGAACATGTCCGGCATGTGCGGCTTCATCGTGTGGCTGGGGATTGCCGTATCGCATTACCGCTTCCGCAAAGGATATTTAGCGCAAGGCCATAAACTGGAAGATCTTGCATACCGTGCGAAATTCTTCCCTTTCGCGCCTTGGTTTGCCTTTATTCTTTGCGCCATTGTGGTATTGGGCCAAAACTATCAAGCCGTTCTGAATGGCGATTTATTAGGTGTCATTTCAACATACATCGGCATCTTCTTATTCTTAGTGATTTGGCTAGGCTACAAGTGGAAATACAAGGCCAAACTGGTGTCTTACCAAGCGATGGATGTTCGCCCAATGAACATTGACCGCGAGTAATTCCATTCCCGGATTACGCTCAGCGCTTATAAAAAAACAGTCTTCGGACTGTTTTTTTATGTACAGCATAATCGATCTGCACTCTGTAAGAGCATAACCTGCTGACTGATTTATTCAGCTACAGTACCAACAAAAACCTTGATCATCGATAACAATGGCCAGCCAATAGATTGCTTTTTGACACTTCACTACAGTTTTAATACCGCCGCTGGCACAGCATCAAAAACGATCAAATCACAAATCGCGCGTTCATCTATTGCGTTAATCCATGCATGATTGCCAGCTGAGTCAAAAAATGCCATGAAGCATAATCACAACGCCTTCTTCTGCATGCTGTATTTGCCGAGAAGCCAATGCTGAAGGCCGTCATCTGCATCTGGTTGCCGCTTTTTTTCGCTGTTTAAACGCCATATTGATGAAGCCATGCTGAAAAATCATCTGCACGGCAAAAAGCTTATCGTTGGCGGCCAAGTTCTATAAGGATTTAGCCAGCGCTAAGCTTACACTCAACCTGCCTGTTCAATGACAACGGCTAAAATCATTCTAAAAATAATAAGCAATAAAAAAGCAGCCTTACGGCTGCTTTTTAGATCAGTTCAATAATAAATTATTGAGCTTGTTGACCTTCTACAACAACTGTACGGCTGCCAGAGATAGTCGCGAATACACGACGGTTCATAGCACGGCCTTCTTTAGTGTTGTTGTCAGCAATCGGTTGATCCCAAGCGAAACCTTGAGTAGTCAAACGAGATGCATCAACGTTGTAGTCATTTACAAGTGCAGATTTAACAGAGTTAGCACGAGCCAATGACAAACGTTCGTTCAATGCGCGTGGACCAGTGTTATCTGTGTGGCCTTCGATGCGAGCAGTAGCGTTTGGATATTCAACTAACTTCTCAGCAACTTTAGCGATTTCTGGCTTGTATTGATCTTTGATGTTTGATTTGTTTGTATCAAAGAACACACGAAGTTCCATGTTCAGATCTTCAGTCAACTCTTGTGGAGCTGGAGCTACAGGAGCTGGAGCTACAGGAGCAACTTCTACCACTGGAGCAGCTGGTTTCAAGTGACCGCCAAGAACTACGTTAAGACCTGCCAAAGCAGTGTAGTTCCAGAAATCTTCGTCGATGTTGTAAGTCGCGCGAGCTTCAGTACGTAGAGACAAAGCATCGTTTAAGCGCCAGAAAGCACCTAGGCCAGCATTACCCAAAGTACCTTCTTCCTCTAAACCGCGAGTATCACGGCCAGCAGCTGAATCAAGTTCGTATTTGTAGTGACCAGCACCTAATAATACGTATGGCTTGATTTTGCTGTCGTAGTTTTTAGTGATCAAATCAGAAGTAGCATAGAAGTTACCATTGATTTGAGTTTGTTTGTATTCGCCTTGGTTTTTATCTGAATCACCTTTTACTTGGTTGTATTCAGCTTCAAAGCCTAACCATGGAGTTAGTTCAACACCAAGCGCAGCGCCAACGAACAAGTCGTCTTGAAGCTCTTGGCCGCCATTAGTCAAGTTGCCACGGCTGTTGTTGTGCTCAGAATCTTGGAAAGTGTAACCAAGCATTAATGGAGTAACAGTTACGCCTGCGTTTGCAGCTGCTAAAGGAGCAGCTACGAGCATTGCTAATGCAATACGACTCATTTTCATGGATTTATCCTCCAGAGATAAAAATTGTTGTTCAAGCTTAAGCCTAAATAAATTTGGCTATCCTGAGATAGGCTTTCTAATACCCCAGTTTTATTTTTAAGCTATTCACGTTGAATCATACAAACACTTTATTCTTTTTCCAAGTGCTTGATTAATCTAATCAAGTAAATTATTGACAAAATTACTTACAATTTCCGTTGTAATTCGGTAATTTTTTACTCAATTTATTCTTGTGAATCGCCTATTGTCACTTGCCTTTATTTTAGCAGTTTTATCAATTCTTGAGTAATAAAATTAACTGCTCTGTATAAGCAAGCATCAAAACCCTTTACTAATACCACGATTTTTATAAAAACAATATATAACAACAGGTCTAATTTCATGTTTTCTCTAATAAAAAATGGCTTTACATTATTTGAGCTCATAATTTCAATTGCTGTTTTAGCCATCATCACCGCAATCGCTTTACCGCATTTTCAACAGCTCATGGCCGAACAAGAAGTTAAGTCAACTCTTTCCAAACTAGCCTTAGCAAACAGGTCTGCAAAAAATTTAGCGCTTGTGCATCGCGCCAATATTGTGATTTGTCCAAGCAAAACATTGACGCAATGCGAACCTACAAACTGGAACAGCGGCTTCATTGTATTTATCGATATCAATAAGAACCGGCTCGTAGACAGCGCGGAAAAGGTTTTACAAACCGAAGTGCTCGATCTGAAATATGGCTCTCTGGACTGGAAAGGAACACTCAGCATCCCCAGCCTTACCTTTCAAGCCCTATCCGGTTTGCCGATTGGTTCAAATGGCGGCTTTTATTACTGCTCATTGATGGGGCTGCCTCATCAAAAATTAAATCTCAGTAAAATGGGACATACACGAATTGAAAATATCAGTGCTTGCTAGAACTCATGGGTTTCATTCTGCACACCAATTGCGCTTTATTCTGTGAGATTTTTCAATATACTGCTCGGGTTAGGATATTTTTTAATTAAAAAATTTAGGAGAAATAACAATGACGGACATCGTAATTGTAAATGGCGCACGTACGGCTATGGGCGGTTTTCAAGGCAGCCTTTCTGGTTTAACAGCGCCTCAATTAGGCGCTGCGGCAATTAAAGAAGCTGTTTCTCGTGCAGGCTTGCAGCCGAACGATGTTGAAGAAGTCATTATGGGCTGTGTCCTTCCTGCCGGCTTAAAACAGGGCCCAGCGCGTCAGGCAATGCGTCTGGCTGGCCTACCAGATTCTACAGGCGCAGTCACTATTAATAAGCTGTGCGGTTCAGGCATGAAAGCCGTCATGCAGGCAGCCGATATGATCAAAGCAGGTTCCGCCTCTATTGCTGTTGCCGGCGGCATGGAATCTATGACCAATGCGCCTTATGTACTGACTAAAGCGCGCTCAGGCTACCGCATGGGCCATGGCGAAATCAAAGATCATATGTTCCTAGATGGTCTTGAAGATGCTGAAACAGGCCGTTTAATGGGTTCTTTTGCGCAAGATATGGCAAATACCAAGGGCTACACCCGCGAACAAATGGATGATTTTGCCATCCGCTCTTTAAAACGCGCGCAAACCGCGATTACAGAAGGCTATTTCGCCGATGAAATCGTGCCTGTAACCGTTTCTTCGCGCAAAGGCGATGTCGTTGTCGATAAAGATGAACAGCCGTTCAATGCCAACATCGACAAAATTCCGACTCTGCGCCCTGCTTTTGCCAAAGACGGCACCATTACGGCAGCCAACGCCAGCTCAATTTCAGACGGCGCTTCGGCTTTGGTGTTAACCTCTGCTGAGCATGCAGCCGCCAAAGGTTTAGCGCCGTTGGCTAAAATCGTGGCTTATGCATCTAACTCGCAGCACCCTTCTGAATTTACCATTGCACCGGTTGGCGCGATTCAAAAAGTGTTAAATCAAACTGGCTGGAATGCACAAGATGTCGATCTTTGGGAAATTAACGAAGCCTTTGCCATGGTTACCATGTGCCCAATGGATGAGTTCAAACTGGATGCCGAAAAAGTCAACATCAATGGCGGCGCTTGCGCATTGGGCCACCCAGTAGGTTCGACAGGTTCACGCATTATCTTGACGCTGATTCATGCGCTTAAGCGCACTGGCGGCAAAAAAGGCATTGCTGCGCTATGCATCGGCGGCGGTGAAGCGACTGCAGTTGCGATTGAAGTGCTTTAATGCTTTTTAGCCTTCCTGAGTAAAGGGCGATTTAGAGGGATTATTCTTTAATCCTCCCCTAACCCCTCCTTTAATAAAAATAAAGGAGGGGGACTGAAAATCCCTCTGTAAGAGGGATTTTTTATGCTTACATTTTTTAATAGATTCATCATTTAAAGTTCAGAAAATCGTCCTAGAATTGAAGGGAAACAATAACAAAAATGGATGTTCACTATGCAGCTGAATCACTATCTGAACTTTAAAGGCGATACTGAAGCCGCCTTTAACTTTTATAAATCCGTGTTTGGAGGAGAGTTTTCCGCGCTGATGCATTATGGCGACATGCCCGCCCAAGAAGGCGTATCCCTCTCTGATGATGATCAGCAGAAGATTATGCATGTCTCGCTGCCGATTAATGAATGTACCGTGCTGATGGCATCAGACGTCAATGATCAATTCTGCGCTCAAACCAACCAGCCCTTTACTGTGGGCACCAATCACTATATTTCGATCAATTTAGACAGCAGTGAACAGGATAAAGCGAAGCAGCTGTTTGATGCACTGTCAAAAGGCGGTTCGATAGAAATTCCGCTAGATAAAACCTTTTGGGGCGCACTGTACGGCGCATTTACCGATCAATTCGGCATTAAATGGATGGTGAATTGCCAACTCGAAAACTAGTCGCTCATATACAATCAATCTTGTTTTCAAAATAAAAAAAGCGACCTGATTTTAGGTCACTTTTTTTAATGTCTTTTCTTTTTTAATGCCTTGAAAATGTGATTTAAGCTGTTTGATCTAACCGAAATGAAGTCATGGTCAGTGATCCACCTACAGCTTTCGCATTAAAAATACTGAGTTCATCCTGTTCTTCTTGCAATGCCAGTGCATACAGCATTGGATAGTAATGATCAGGTGTCGGGATCGACAATTGGAAAGCCGAGCCTTGCTTGTCCCAATCAATCAGTGCTTGATGATTACGATCTAACAAAAAGTTCTGCATTTTTTGGTCAGCGTCTAGTGCCCAATCAAAACCATATTCACGGTTTATTTTATCAAATGCCACACACGGCCCAAGTTATGAACCAAATTTCCACTGGCCACAATCAGCACACCTTTTCGGCGCAAGCCTGCAAGCTGTTTCGCGAGATCATAATGATATTGCGCACCTTGACTATAATCGATGCTCAACTGCACGACAGGAATATTCGCTTCTGGAAAAACATGACACAGCACCGCCCAAGTCCCATGATCTAAGCCCCACTCATGGTCGTGATGAATATCAATGCTTTTAATTGCATCTACCGTTTCATCCACCAAAGCTTGATTGCCCGCGGCTGGATATTGCATATCAAACAACGCTTGTGGAAAGCCACCAAAATCATGAATGGTCCGAGGCATTTGCATTGCAGTAACCGCAGTACCGCCTTGTGTCAGCCAATGTGCCGAAATACATAAGATTGCCGTTGGAGCTGTCTCTAAATTTGCTCCGATTCTATTCCATTCACGGGTAAATTCATTGTCTTGAATCGCATTCATGGGTGAACCATGCCCTAAAAACAGCACAGGCATGGGTGCAGTATGTGGAAGTGTTGCATTCCAGTTTTTGAGAAGGGATAAATGACCTGTTGGCATGTGCATAATATTCACCTATATGATCGATGGTTTTATTATGCAAAGTTCATTCATGTATCGATAGCCAATTTAGATCAATACAACATTTCAAAAATAGAACGCTGAACTATTAATAATTACACTATTCGACTTCCAACATACTTTCTAAATTACTTAAAGTAGGAGCACTATAAAAACCTTGATTAGATTTCTTTAAGATTCCTGTAAATATCAAACGAGACAACTCACTTTCAGGTAACTGTTTTATTCGATTGTAAGGTTTCAGATCCCATTCTTCCGCAACAGCTTTCTCACCTTGATTTCGACATGAGGCAACTACCATATTCATGGCATGTTTTTTCGTATAATCACCCGATTGGTAAGCTCGTGTACTATTTGCCACCGCTCTAAAAATAATATTATAAATTTGCCCAACGGAAAAAACTTCCAGTAATTTATTAAAAGTTGCCGTAGTAATCTCCCCTATTACTGGACTATATCCAACATCATTCATCTGATAAGTAAAATAGCTTAGTACCTCATATAAAGCTAAATCTTGCCAAATTTTTAATAGCTCTTCTATAGATTCACAAATTTCGATTTCTGGATGCAATAATCTTTCAATAAGAAAACTATATTTATCATCATGATCGATATTTAAGCGATATTTCACCTCATAAGTATAATAACTGTTTGGAATCTGATCCTCATCAAATACAAAAGTATCCACTTCTGAATCAATTGATGGAATAAGAATACTTCTTGAAGTTAAATGCCTAATCAGTTTTGTTGTTAATTCATTACTTGGAGTTAAAGGCAGCAAACTGTTTTTAATTGGCGCAATATATTTTCCATCTTCAGATAAACAATTCCGAACAATAACGCTAAGAAAGATTTTTTCTGTTGCTCCTAATTCACTTTCTTCGATTTTTTTATATCTGTCGGGATTATACTCTTTTGTAATAGCCTCTCTTTTAGATAACAAAACTCTTTTCTTTTGAGCCTCTGCTAGAATTCTTTTTTCATTTTCAGCTCTTACACAAGCATCACATTGGCAAGAATAACCATTAGGCTTGTGACTACATTGAACACATTGAGCTGTTTGTTCCTCTAATAAACCATAACTATAAGTTTTACTTTGAAGTTCAAAAACAACTTTTCCACCACAATGACTACAAAAGTCAGCATAAATTAACGGTAAAAGCTTTTTGAATTTGGATGGGATAGTATTTATTGAATAAAGCTGGAGAATTTCTTTTACTGTTTTATCACTTTTATAATCAGAAATTAAGGATAACAGCTCGATTTCAGTAAGATGGCTTAATTCATTTGAGAGATTATCTAAACACAAGTTTTCTAAAGTTAATTCTTTTATACTACGAATCATATACATCTCCATTATTACAGAATTAGCATATAAAAAAAGCTGGACCTAAGTCCAGCTTTTTCAGTTGCTTAAATGATTAAGCCCCTGTTTGATAATGCGCTTGCGGCACAGCAGTCGACGCTTGGTAAGGATTGGTAAAATCACCTAAACCTGCAGCAGCTTCCTGAATGTCTTTGCCTTCTTTTACAACAAAAGAATCAAAGCCTGAACGTTTCATATAGTTCAATACATCTTTGAATACATCGCCAGTTGCGCGCAACTCACCTTGATAGCCTTGACGGCGTAAAAGTGCAGCAAATGAATAGCCTCGGCCATCATTAAAACCAGCAAAATCAATAAAGATGGTATCTAATTGATCAAGCGGGAATGTATTCACTTCTGGAGATGCATCCACAGTAATGAATAAGCCTTTTTTACCCGTTATATTCTGCAGCTGATCCAATTGCGCTACCGTCAAAACCACATCGCCTTGCGGCAGCGCGCCATCTTCACCAATCACTTGATAAGTATTGTCTGCAACAGAGCCGTCTTTAGAGAGGACTTGAAGTGCTGTATTAAGCATATGCGCGCTCCTTAAATGGCTGAATGCCGACACGGCGGTAAGTTTCAATGAACTCTTCGCCTTCTGTACGCAAATCTAAATACGTATTCAGGATTTCTTCGATGATGTCTGGAACCACTTCAGCCGCAAATGATGGCCCAAGGATGTCACCAATCGATGCATCATGGTCTGCATTGCCGCCCAAAGTGATTTGGTAGAACTCAGCGCCTTTTTTATCGACGCCTAAAATACCGATGTTGCCGACATGGTGATGGCCGCAGGCATTCATGCAGCCTGAGATATTCAGGTCAATGTGGCCAAGGTTGTACACCGTATCCAAATCATCAAAACGGCGTGAAATCGCTTCAGAAATTGGAATAGATTTCGCATTGGCCAATGAACAGAAGTCACCGCCTGGGCAGCAGATAATGTCGGTAATGAAACCGATATGCGCGCGGGCAAGGTTGTTCTTTTCAAGAATCTGCCACAACTCAAACAAGTCTTTTTGCGGCACATCCACCAAAGAAATGTTTTGTTCATGCGTTGTGCGCAATTCACCAAAGGTATATTTGTCTGCAAGGTCAGCAATCAGGTTCATTTCTTCAACCGTCATGTCGCCCGGCGCAACGCCTGCGCGTTTCAATGAAATCGTAACGATGCGGTAGCCTGAAACTTTATGCGCATTGGTGTTGATGTTGAACCATTGCTTGAATTTCGGCTCAGCCGCAAACTGCGCAGCAAAGTCTTCATCTGCATAACCTTGATAATCAAATGGCGTGAAGTTTTCATCCATTTTCTTTAAGGTATCGGCATCAATTTTTAAGGTTTTGATGGTATGGGCAAATTCAGCTTCGACTTTTTCTGCAAATACCGCAGGCGTTAACGCTTTCACTAAAATTTTGATGCGCGCTTTGTATTTGTTGTCGCGGCGGCCATGCAAGTTATACACGCGAAGCACCGCTTCTAAATAAGCGATTAAATCTTCACGCGGCAAGAAGTCACGGATAAAGCTGCCGATCACTGGCGTACGGCCTAAGCCGCCGCCGACTTTAATTTTATAGCCCATTTCGCCAGCTTCATTGCGCACGATATAGACTCCAATATCGTGGAATGAGGTTGCTGCACGGTCAATTTCTTCTAATGCAGACACTGCAATTTTGAACTTACGCGGCAGGAAAGCAAATTCTGGGTGGAATGTCGACCATTGACGGATCAATTCACATGTCGGACGCGGGTCTGCAATCTCACCAGCAACGACACCTGCATATTGGTCTGTTGTAGTGTTGCGGATACAGTTGCCCGACGTTTGAATGGCATGCATTTGAACCGATGCAAGCTCTTGCAGCATGTCCGGCACATTTTCCAGTGCAGGCCAGTTAAACTGAATATTTTGACGCGTAGATACGTGCGCATAACCGCGGTCATAGTCTTTTGCCAGCGATGCAACTTTGCGCAACTGTTTCGAATTCATTAGACCGTAAGGCACTGCAATACGCAGCATCGGCGCATAGCGCTGAACGTATAAACCATTTTGAAGGCGCAGTGGACGGTATTCATCTTCCGTCAATTTTCCTGCTAAATAACGTTCCGTTTGATCGCGGAACTGTGCAACACGTTCATTAACCAGTTGCTGGTCAAAATCAGTATATAAATACATGGCGTACAGCTAGTAATTTCTATTATAACGATGCACAGCATAACGAGATTTGATCTATCAAGAAAATGCGTTTTTTACATATTTCATAGCGGTTTTATTGATAAGGATATAGGGATTTCACTGATATAAAGCCTTTCGGCGCTTTTCATTCTATTTTTATCAATATTGATTATTTTATTCATTCTTTAGCATTTTTTCTCATAACAAAAAAGCCTGACGAATCAGGCTTTTTTCAACATGAGTTCAATGCTTATTTTTTATCCGGCAATGCATAGGCCACAATTGAGTCGCCCATCTTGGTGCCGAATGAACCGTGACCGCCCGCCATGATCACGACATACTGCTTGCCGTTGGCTTCATAAGTCATTGGCGTCGCTTGACCGCCAGCCGGCAAACGGCCTTTCCACAATTCATCACCATTGGTCACATTGATCGCGCGGATATAATTATCCTGAGTGGCGCCAATGAACATGACGTTGCCCGCAGTTGAGATTGAGCCGCCGAGCATTGGCACACCCATTTTAAATGGCGGCAATGGAATGCCCGGCATACTGTCACGGATCGTGCCGATGCGTCGTTTCCAAGCTGTTTCATGGGTATTCAAATCGACACCGGCAACATAGCCCCAAGCAGGCTGTTTGCACGGCAAGCCAAACGGAGACAAGAACGCGCTGATTTCAACGCCATAAGGCACGCCGTACATCGGCTGCACGCCAGCTTCGGTGCCTGCGCCTTTAGCGGTTTTAGGCCGGTTTGGATCTTCAGGAATCAGCCTAGACACAAATGGCAGACCAATTGGATTCATCACTGCGATTTGACGGTCCGGATTTACAGACATGCCGCCCCACTCAAACACGCCTAAATTCCCTGGGAAAACTAAAGTACCATTTTCTGAAGGCGGTGTATAAATGCCGTCATAGTTCAGTTTTTTGAATGACACACGGCAGATCATTTGGTCAAACATGGTTGCGCCCCACATTTGCTTATCTGTCAATTTATCTTTCGGCGCCATATCAAAATCAGAGAATGGCTGTGTTGAAGAATAGCGCTCGCCTTTGGTCTGCGGACCGCGTTTTACCGTTTGCGGTACTGGACGCTCGGTAATCGGCACAACCGCTTTACCTGTACGGCGGTCTAAAACAAAGGCATTGCCTGTTTTAGTCAACACATAGATCGCAGGAACCATATTGCCTGATTTATCTTTAATGTCCGCTAAAGTCGGCTGTGACGGCACATCCATATCCCATAGATCATGATGGGTGGTTTGGAAATTCCAGATCAGCTTCCCTGTGGTCGCATTCAGTGCCAGCATTGAGTTGGCATAGCGCTCATCCAATTCAGTGCGGTTGCCGCCCCAGATGTCCGGTGTGCCGACACCTGTTGGCACATACACAATATCCAGTTTGGCATCATAAGCCAAAGGCGCCCATGCATTAGGTGAATTATGCACAAATTTCTGACCCGGCGCGGGAATCGCATTCGGATCTTCTGCACCAGTATCAAAGACCCAAAGCAGTTCGCCGGTATTGACATCATAGCCGCGAATCACACCGGATGGCTCTTCGGTAGAATAGTTATCGGTGGTTGAGCCGCCAATAATAATGGTGGTTCCTGTCACCACGGGCGGAGAAGTCGGGATATAGCCGCCTGGATAAGGAAATGGCATATCTTTTTGCAGATCCACTTCACCGCTATGTCCGAAGTCTGAACATGGCTTGCCGGTATGTGGATTCACCGCAACTAAACGGCCGTCATTGACCGGAAGAATGACTTTTTGAGGGCATTCAGCAGAAGCCGTTCTTTTAGCCGCCAAACTGGCTTCAAAGCCTGCAGTATTATTGGCATCGTAATATGAAACGCCGCGGCAAGTTAAATGCTGATAGGTATTATCGGCTTTCAGCTTCGGATCAAAGGTCCATTTCGCCTTACCGGTAACGGGATCAAGCGCAGTCAATTTTTGGTGGGTTGTACAGATGTACATGTTGTCGCCCACTTTAATTGGCGTCACCTGATTGGTGGTCTCGCCAGAATCATTCTCCGTTTTAAATTCTCCCGTATGATACTCCCAAGCCACTTCAAGGTTTTTGACGTTATCCGAGTTAATTTGCTTTAACGGAGAATAACGCAAGCCTGACTGCGTACGGCCATACGCCGGCCAGTCTTCATCCGCAACACCCGGAATCGGCTGTGATACGGCAGGCTGTTTGGTGCTTAACTCGCCGCGGATTTCCTGAGGATCGTTAAATACAGAATAGATCATCACAGCAATGGTAATCGCCAATGCGCCTGTCAGCGCTATTTTTGCGCCTTTGCTATGGTCAAAACCGCGGGTGACTGCAGGAATCAGCAGCCACAAACCAAATACGCCTAAAATATCGAGGCGCGGCGCCAGAGCGAAAAAGTCTGAACCGACTTCCCATAAGCCCCAGACAACGGTTCCTAAAACCAGTGCCGCATAGACGATCAATGCTGAACTTTTTAATTTCTGCAGCAAGACTGCAGTCGCAATGAAGAGTAAACCTGCAATGATGTAGTACCAAGACCCGCCCAGCACTGCAAGGTATATCCCTCCTATCAGCAGAATCAAACCAAACAGCGCGGCTATGGCCGCGGTGAAAGTTTTAAATCCTGAACCCGAAGACGGAGTACCCATATAAGCCACCTTTTTCTTAGATTCTTTTTAAGC
Source organism: Acinetobacter bouvetii DSM 14964 = CIP 107468 (assembly GCF_000368865.1). GTDB lineage: Bacteria > Pseudomonadota > Gammaproteobacteria > Pseudomonadales > Moraxellaceae > Acinetobacter > Acinetobacter bouvetii. The sequence goes on along the minus strand of NZ_KB849726.1, from coordinate 36,041 downwards.
TCATCCTTTGTGAAAACAGAGCTGAGCGCCTGAATAGTTTTTAGATTTTAAGTATCTGCCAAGCCATTTCAGCCCACAGGTCAAAATGCTGAGCATGAACAGCTTTATTGTTTTCAAGTCAAATGAATCCAGTATTTGCCGCTGATGCCTGGCAAATACTTACGGATCTAGAAACTAAAATGCGGTCTGGAATTTAATTCCGCCGACCCATGCATTTTCACCATTTTTATATGCGCCAACATGGCGGATATATTGAATATTGGGGCGCACTGTCAGCCAATGGGCTGCATGAATGCCATAATAAATTTCAGCGTCGTATTCTTCACTTTGCAGGCCGCGCGCATCGACTGTGCTATTGGCAATATTGGCGTCATTCACATCATCATTAATACTGATGCGCCCGAGTCCAATGGCTATTTCATCCTGCGGGCGGGCATCGAAAGCGCCTTTGTAAACCAGGCCGATATTCTGCATATCCCTGACGCGGTTGGTATCAGCATCATGCACAGTCAGGTTAGCAAAACCGCTTAAACCGCGTGACGCATCATCTTTATGCGCCGTCAGCTGCTGCTTCGCGACAATCCAGCCGCCTTGATGATGATCTTTTGCATTGACAGCGCTGTGAATGACATCTGCATCCGCCGTGCTGTAGTAATAGCCGGCGCGGTATTCACCCGGAAGCGCTGCAGCGCCGGCTTTAGGCGACCAAACTACTTCTGCCGGAATGATTGCGCCATGTGAGCCATCGGTGCTTAAGTTCCAGCCTTTACCGCGCTCCAGATTTTCAGGGTTGTATTCATACACTCCCACTTGCGCAAATAAATCTGGACGGATGCTGTATTTTATCCGAGCCGCCCATTGGCTGACCGGCCAGTTGTACCATTGATCACCGACCCAGTTGCCGACTTGCGAACCGCAGAGCGCCAAATTTTGAAAATCACAGTCAAAGCTGTTGAAATCCTCGCCTTCACCAAACCGGCCGGCCTTTACATCCAGTTTTTGATCGAGGAATTTTTTCTTGATCCAAAAATCAGTTAAGCGCCAAGTTTGACCGCGGCCCCACACTTCTTGAACTGAGCTTAAATGCCCGTTCAGCGCATCAGAAGTTTGCGATAATGAATGGCCGTTACGCTCCGTCACGGTGATTTGCGCTTCAGTGTCTTGCCAGCCGAGAATTTTTTCTAAATCCAGATGAGCGCCAATTGCGAATTGATCGGCATATTCAGTGCCATGGCTGGATGAATGTTTTGCATCCAGCAATGTGGCCATTTCTCCGGTATATCCGAAGCTGAAATCATAGCCTTTTTGCTGCAAATCACTGCGCTGGCCATTCCAATCGCCAAACATCCAAGGGCTTTCAGCGCTGAAAGCTTCGGCAGCAGAAACACTTTGCATTCCTAGACTGAAGGCGCAAAGGCTGAGACAAAAACACCAACTGTTTCTTAATCTATTCATAATTGGTGACCTTTTCTATCTTTTTACTCATGTGAACAATACGCTTAATTCGTATAAAATCGCATGTTTTTGTTATTTCAAAGCCACTAAGCCACACCAATTATCATAATAAGAGATTTTACAATAAATCATAGCCTAATGATTTTCCTATAAATTCGTACCTTATTTTTGATCGTGAAAACTTAATCGGACAAGCTAATTGTTGTTCGTTTTTTGTACTCCCCTCTTGCAGCGGTACAGAAACCAGCCAGCCCCGCTCATCCGAAAGCGCGGAATGCAAAGCCTCATGCAAACTGAGTACAGGCTCAACGCATACATCCTGAGTTCTAAACATTTCATTCCATTCAGAAAAATCTTTAGTCAGCATCTTTTTCTGAATCTCCCGCTTAACAGCTGCCCGGTCTTCTGGAGCAAAGGATGCGCCTTTTTCAGCCACGATCGGCAACTCTAAAATCTGCGCCAAACCCAGCATAAATTGCGGTTCTAAACTGCCGATGGATAAATAGCGCCCATCGCGGGTTTGGTAATAATCATAAAATGTGCCGCCATTTAAATGTGAATGCTCTGGCTGCTGCCGCTCATTGCCTGCGATTTCCGCAGCCGCCGCCATATTGTTTAAGGCCACGGCGCAATCCGTCATGGAGATATCAATATACTGGCCTTGACCGCTTCGGCTGCGCTCAATGACTGCGCTCAAAATAGCAATCACGGCATGCAGCGAACCGCCGGCAACATCTGCAACCTGAATGCCCAGCGGAGGCGGCCCGCTGTCCTGACGGCCGCTGTGCCCAGCAATGCCCGATAGCGCCAGATAATTAATGTCATGCCCGGCGCGGTCTTTATAGCTGCCCGTTTGACCATAGCCGGTCACCGAGCAGTAAATTAATTGCGGATGAATTTCGGCAAGTGTTTGATAATCTAGGCCTAAGCGCTGCATGACCCCTGGCCTGAATTGCTCAACAACAATGTCGTATTCAGAAATTCTGGATTTCAGCAATGCAATACTGTCAGGGTCTTTTAAATCCAAAGCCACGGACCGCTTATTGCGGTTTAAGTAATTGTGCGATGCGGCCTGCCCATTGGAATACGGCGGCATCAGGCGTACAAGATCGGGGCGTGTCGGTGATTCAATATGCACAACTTCAGCGCCCATATCCGCCAAATACATGGTGGCGAATGGGCCTGGCAGCAGAGTGGAAAAATCAAGGACTTTCAAACCGTTTAGCGGATAATTCATTGGGTTTTTACTCTATTTATGTTGCATTTTCAGGCATATTAGAAATATAAAAGATTCAACACAATGTCATGTTCAGCCATTTACCTTGATAGTTTCGGCAATTTAACATGTGAAAATGGTAAATTTACTGTTGTAAATTGCCATACATACATTTTTTAGCGTCATTTAGGTCAAGCAATAGTGAACATTAAAGAGACTGAAGGAATTAACATGAGTCGCGATACGATCAGTATCCATTTCGTCAACGCCGCCCTGTCTGGTGTAAAGCGCCTTGGCATGGATGTCGAAACTTTATTGTCTCACGTTGGCATCGAGGCAGAGCTTCTGCGTCAGCCTAAAGCGCGTATTTCACCTGAACAGTACACCCGCTTCATTAAGATGCTGTGGATGGTGACGCAGGATGAACACGTCGGTTTTGATATTCAGCCGCGCCGTTTGGGCACTTTTGCCATTATGTGCCAGTTGATTATTCATGCAAAAACATTAGGTGATGCACTGGAGCTGTCCTCGCAGTTTTATAAATTATTTGGCGATGAATGGTCTGTTTCACTGGAGCGCGATAAGCACGAAGCGCGCTTAGTGCCCTTAATTCCAAAATCCATGGACCCGGATCATTTCATTACAGAAAGCATGCTGATGATTTGGCATGGCTTAGCGTCTTGGCTGATTGAACGCCGCTTGCCGCTGGAGCGTGTGCATTTCGGCTACAGCCGTCCAGAGCATGCTGACGAATACGATGCGCTGTTTTTTGCACCCGTGATGCAGTTTGATGCGCCGCGTACCGAAATTACTTTTGCAGCGGATTATTTAGATCTGCCGATTCGCCAAAATGAAGAATCTCTGGAAGAATTCTTAAAGGCGGCGCCTGCGCAATTGCTGGTGAAATTTAAAAACACCAATTCTTTAACGTCTCGCATCCGCGAAGTGCTAAAGAGCCAAATTGGTGAAGAAATGCCGACGCTGAATGATGTTGCATCGATGCTGTATCTTTCACCGCAAACACTGCGCCGCCGCTTGGCTGCTGAAGGCAAAAGCTATCAAGGCGTGAAAGACGCCTTGCGCCGCGACGCCGCCATTCATTTATTACTCAATCCAGCATTGACTCTGGAAGATGTGGCGCAGCAAGTCGGTTTCAGTGAAACCAGCACCTTCCACCGCGCATTTAAAAAATGGACTGGGGTAACCCCAGGCCTATACCGCCAGCTGCATGGTTATCATTAAGCCAAACTGTGGATAATTTTTGACTTATCCACTGAAGACAGTTTTTTTACAGAACAACTGTCCTCGCCCAAGCAACATGCTTGGGTTTTTTATGCCTTTTCAGCTGTTTAGCGCTATGCCGCATAGCAAAGGCTGAAACAACAAAGACTCTATGCCTTGCGGATAAATTGGCAGTTTCAATGCCTCCAGCCCTTGCGCACTGTACCATGCAGCGCGGTATACGGAACCATCTGACTCTTGGCCCATAATCTCCCGCATTGCATAAATGTGACGGTCAGAAAATTCGGCAGCATACACAAATACAATCTCATGCCCCTGCTGCCCATCAAAACTGAAAATATTCTCCAGCACCTGAAGCTGCTGCACGTGCTGAATCTCTTGCTGAATTTCTTCCCGCACTTCACGCCGAATTGCATCAACCGCACGCTCTCCAAACTCTATACCGCCGCCAATCGGCATTAAATAATGCTCATTCTTTGCAGAATCAAAACCTTGAGTTAAAAGTACGCGTCCATGGTGTCGAAATAAACACACCGCTTTACCCCGTATATTTTTCATGTTTCTCCCCTTCTCCATTCGGCATAGCTTAGCACGCGCATCAAAGAGAGGCTTAAAACATCATTTTGAGATCCCTGCGCTTTATTTTATTTAAGCCATATGCTCAGGATGAAAGTGGCAAAAAACCTCAAGTGATCTGAGCCGTTCTCGTCATTGCACTTCATTAATTAATCATTACACTCAAAAGCACATAAAAATTTTAATGCAGCAATTAAGGATAAATTATGAGTGAGGCTTACATCATTGATGCCATCCGCACACCGCGCGGCAAAGGGAAAAAAGACGGTTCATTGCATGAAGTAAAACCCATCAGTTTATTAACGGGGTTGCTCAATGAACTCAAAGACCGCCATCAATTTGATACCGCCGCCGTCGATGACATTGTTTTGGGCTGCGTCACGCCGATTGGCGATCAGGGGGCCGATATTGCCAAAACCGCGGCTATTGCTGCCGGCTGGGACAATGATGTTGCTGGTGTTCAGATTAACCGTTTCTGCGCATCAGGCTTAGAAGCTGTGAATTTAGCGGCGCAAAAAGTCCGTTCTGGCTGGGAAGATCTCGTGGTTGCCGGCGGCGTCGAGTCGATGTCCCGCGTGCCGATGGGTTCAGACGGCGGCCCTTGGGCGCTGGATCCTGAAACCAATATGGCCTGTGACTTTATTCCGCAAGGGATTGGCGCCGACCTGATTGCCACCATTGACGGCTATACGCGTGCCGATGTGGATGCCTTTGCTGCAGGCTCGCAAAAGAAAGCCGCTGCAGCCCAAGCCAATGGCTACTTTAAGCGTTCCGTTGTGCCTGTACAGGACAAAGCGGGCGTGACCATTTTAGCCAAAGACGAATTTATTAAACCGAGCACGACAGCTGAGGGCTTGGGCAAACTGAATCCAAGTTTTGCCATGATGGGGCAAATGGGCTTCGACGCCATTGCCCTGCAAAAATACCCTGAAGTGGGTGCAGTCAATCATGTGCATCACGCAGGCAACTCATCAGGAATTGTCGACGGCGCTGCGGTGCTGCTGCTGGCTTCTGAAAAAGCGGTCAAAGAACAAGGCCTCAAACCGCGTGCCAAAGTGCTGGCAACAGCTTTAGTCGGCACAGACCCAACCATCATGCTGACCGGCCCTGCACCTGCTGCCCGCAAAGCTTTAGCCAAAGCAGGCCTGACGATTGATGACATTGACCTGTTTGAAGTCAATGAAGCCTTTGCCGCTGTAGTGATGCGCTTTATTACCGAACTCAAGGTTGATCCTGCCAAGGTCAATGTGAATGGCGGCGCCATTGCTCTAGGCCATCCACTCGGTGCAACGGGCGCGATGATCTTGGGCACTCTGCTGGATGAACTGGAACGTCAAGGCAAAAAACGCGGCTTAGCCACTTTATGTGTCGGCGGCGGGATGGGCATCGCTACAATTATTGAATTGGTATAAGGAGAAGAAAAATGAGCGCAATTCAATTTGAAAAAAATGCCGACAATATCGTTATTTTGACGCTGGATTCTCCAAACCAGTCGGCCAACACCATGAATGCCGACTTCCGCACTGCACTGGCAGAAACGGTAGAAAAACTGCAAGCAGACGAAAATATCGCAGGGATTATTTTCCGCTCGAACAAAAAAACCTTCTTTGCCGGCGGTGACCTAGATGAACTGATTCAAGCCACACCTGAACATGCAACTGAATTCTTCAACATGATTGAAGATATGAAAGCCAAACTGCGCTATATCGAAACCCGCGGCATTCCTGTAGCAGCGGCACTGAATGGCACGGCGTTGGGCGGCGGCTGGGAGCTGGCGATTGGCTGTCATTACCGTGTCGCACTCAATGATGCCAAGGCTAAATTTGGCCTGCCTGAAGTGACTTTAGGCCTGCTGCCGGGCGGCGGCGGTATTGTGCGCATGGTGCGTTTGCTCGGCTTGCAGAATGCTTTTCCATTTTTAATGGAAGGCAAACAGTTTGCTGTCGATAAAGCCGAGTCGCTCGGGCTGATTCACGACACAGCCGAATCTGAACAAGAGCTGCTGGACAAAGCCATTGCTTGGGTCAAAGCTAATCCTAAGTCGCAGCAGCCCTTTGATGTGAAAGGCTATAAAATTCCGGGCGGCACACCCTCCACTCCTGCGGTCGCGCAAATGCTGGCGATTGCCCCTGCGATGCTGCGTGATAAAACAAAAGGCTGCTACCCTGCGCCTGAAGCCATTATGGCTGCCGCGGTTGAAGGCGCTCAGGTCGATGTCGATACCGCGCTTACGATTGAATCGCGCTACTTCACTTATCTGGCGACCGGCCAAATTTCTAAAAATATGATCGGCACCTTCTGGCATGGCCTGAATGCCATTAAATCAGGCGCCAGCCGTCCGAAAGATGTGGCGAAATGGCAAGCCACTAAAGTCGGGATTTTGGGTGCAGGCATGATGGGTGCAGGCATTGCTTATGCCACAGCATCGAAAGGCATTGCTGTGGTGCTCAAAGATGTATCTGTTGAAGCCGCTGAAAAAGGCAAAGCCTACAGCCAAAAGCTGCTGGATAAAAAAGTTTCACAAGGCCGTTTAAGCGCAGAAAAGCGTGATCAAATTTTATCGCTCATCCATGCCACAGCTGACGCTGCCGATTTGCAAGGCTGTGACTTAATCATTGAAGCGGTATTTGAAAATCAGGAACTGAAAGCCAAAGTCACTCAAGAAGCTGAACCGCATCTGACCGCTGAAGGCATTTTTGCCTCGAATACATCAACCTTGCCGATTTCTGGCTTGGCCAATGCTTCAAACGACCAAGCCAAATTTATTGGCCTGCATTTTTTCAGCCCTGTCGACAAAATGCAGTTGGTCGAAATCATCAAAGGTAAAAACACCTCAGCAGAAACACTGGCCAAAGCCTATGACTATGTGCAGCAAATTGGCAAAACCCCAATTGTGGTCAATGACAGCCGCGGTTTCTTTACCAGCCGCGTGTTCGGCACCTTTGTACAGGAAGGCTTGCGCCTGCTGGCAGAAGGCGTGCATCCTGCGCGCATTGAAATGGCAGCGCTGAAAGCCGGCATGCCCGTTGGCCCATTGGCGATTCAGGATGAAGTTTCACTGACGCTTTCGGAGCATGTGGCAAACGAGACCCGTAAGGCCCTGCAAGCCGAAGGCAAAGACCTGCTGCGCTCAGGTGCTGATGATGTCATTCAAACTATGATTCATGAATTTGGCCGCAAAGGCAAAGCTGCCGGCGCGGGTTTTTATGACTATCCGGAAGGCGGCAAAAAGCATCTTTGGGATGGCTTAAGCAAATGGCAGAAAGACAATGACATTTCAGAACAGGAAATGATTGACCGCTTCCTGTTTGTACAGTCACTGGATACTTTGCGCTGTCTTGAAGAAGGTGTTTTAGAGTCAACTGTCGATGGCAATGTCGGTTCAATCTTCGGCATTGGCTTCGCGCCTTGGACAGGCGGCGCTTTGCAGTTCTTGAACCAATACGGTTTAGAAAAAGCTTTGGTCCGCGCCAATACGCTTGAAGCGAAATACGGCGAACGCTTTAAAGCGCCGCAATTGCTGAAAGATAAAATCGGTAAAGCTGAGCTGATTTAATCCACGCATCTCTGCATTCAAAATCAGATTCAAAAAGGAGCTGCGGCTCCTTTTTTTCGTATTTTATTCTAAGAAAAGATGCCTGCGCCGTCCCCCGCAAATCAGCGCAAAAAGACCACGGGACTATACTTAAAACGCGAAAGCATTTGAGTGACTTAAAACTTATTTTGCTTGACGGGGAAACCCGCAAACGGTTTCAGCTCTTTTAAAATAAACATGCTTTGCATTTCCTTAATGCCTGGCAAGCGCCGAATCACCGACATCGAAAACTCGGCATAAGTGTCTAAATCAGGCGACACCACCTGCAGCAAAAAGTCAGCATCTCCGCCCACGCTGTAACATGCCACTACATTCTCCAGCTCAGCGACTTTTTCCTCAAATTTCCGCGCTTCAGCTTCACTATGGCTGTCGATGCTGACGCGGATAAACACCATGACGCCTAGGCCTAATTTTTTGCGGTCAAGCAAGACGCCATAACCGCGGATCACCTGCTCGTCTTCCAAGCGCTTGACTCTGCGCCAGCACGGTGAAGCAGACATACTAATCTGCTCAGACAGCTGCTGATTGCTGGTGCGGGAATCCTGCTGTAAAAGGCGCAGTATTTTTTCATCGGTGCGGTCTATTTTCATTTAGGGAACAACCTGCCTTTTTTATTTAATTTATAAATAATTTATACCCTAAAAGCATTAAATTTTAAAATAAATAGATCAATTCCACCTGTCTGTTTGCCGAACAATAGGGCTGTTTGCACACTGGAATAAAGCCCATGAATTTACTGATGCTGCTCGGCAGCTATACGTTTACTTTAGCGCTGGCGGCGCTCATTCCCGGGCCCGGCATGACTGGGCTGCTGTTTAAAACCCTGAGCCACGGCTCAAGCCATGGCCTCAAAATGCTGGCTGGGCTGGTCACTGGGGACCTTCTCTATCTGATGCTGGTTTTATCCGGACTCAGCTGGCTGGGACATGCATTAAACAGCATATTTGCATCTGCGCTGATCCTTTGCGCATGCGCCTATCTGCTGTATTTGGCTTACCGTTTTTGGAATACAGCGCTGTTTTTTGATATGCAGGGGGAATCTTCCAATAGGTCATCCAGCTATAAAGAAGGCTTGCAGATTACGCTGGCCAACCCCAAAACCATCTCCTTTTATTTAGCGCTGGTTCCATCCATTTTAGGCACGGCTGCACTGCAGCCTGCGGTGCTGAGCGCAGTGGTGCTGCTGACCGTTGTGACCTTATTGGCTGCCGGCAGCCTGTACATCTTCAGTGCGGCTAGAATGAAGGATTTGCTGCGCAGTCCAAGCGCGCTGCGAACTTTGCTCAGAGGAACAGCGCTCATCATGGCTGGGTTTGCCTGCAGCGGCATTTTTTTAGAAGGTTCCCGCTTGATGTACTAAGTAAAATGTGCACCGTATTCAAGGGCTAAGTGAAAACCATAAAAAAATCATGGTTATCTGATAATTCCCCATCACGCGCCAATCCATGTTATAAAGTAACAAATATTTATTCTTTTTATTTTGACTGAGTAGGCTGTTATGACAGATCAATCATCTCCTGAAAAATCACCTTGGGGCTGGAAAGCGCTCATTATTGCCTGTATTTTAGGTGCAGTATTCATGGGTTTCTTTTGGCTGGCGGTCAGCAATGAGCCAGACTATATGCCAAGTCAGCAGAAGAAAGACAATACTCAGCAGCATGCATTCAAGAATGCGCCTGCAATGTCTCAGGAACAAATGGCTGAAGCGCAGCAGCAGAAAGAAGCCCGTGAAGCCGCTCAAAAACAGTCAGCAGCGGACATGAACATGACTGAAGGTGAACATGCGCATATGGATGATATGCAGCACGAAACTGCACCTAGCCATGGTCACTAAACTGTAAATAAAATTCAATAAAAAAGCACTGTTCATTCAGTGCTTTTTTATTTTCGACCCTTGATCAGCAGCTGGAGGCTCATTTTTTACTTTAACAAAGATGCCTTCATTTGCTGCATCGCAGACTGCATTGCTTTGGCTTTATCCTGCGGCTGCAGATCGGTGCCTTCTGCATCAATAAACTCGACATCATCAATACCGACCAGCCCCAAAAAAGCAGTCAAATAGAGTTAACGGCATCGGCTGCCAAACATTGATGAATACCGCCTCTTGAACTGAAAACAGTCGCATTTTTGCTCTTACACACCCACATCAAACTTGATCTGATCGCCCACAGTACAACAGCATCGGATTGATGCTTAGCCACTGTGATGCGCGGATGATGAAAGTTTCAAATACATCTCAATATGCGCAATGCCGCAGTCCAGATATTCATCGCCCTGCACCTGAAAACCCAGACCTGCATAAAACTGAATGGCATGCACTTGCGATGACAGCTTTAAAAATTCACGCTGTTCAGATTTCGCCTGCTGGATAATGGCGTGCATCAGCAATTTGCCAATGCCCAAACCGCGGTGTGACTTCAACACCGCTACCCGGCCAATGCTGTTGTTTTGCAATAATCGTGCAGTCGCAATGGGCTGATGCTGATCATAAACCGCAAATTGCAGGGATACGGCGTCTTCTGCATCCCATTCATCTTCTGGGGTAATCTGCTGCTCCTGAATAAACACTGCGTCCCGAATCGGCTTAATCGCCTGCTGCAAGGCATCCCATGATCCCGAAACAATCTTAAATTGGCTCATTTTCATTCCTCAGCACTTGCAGCCAATATCCTGCTGATCCCATTGATCCTGCAGCAGCAGCTCTAAAGAATGCTTCTGAATGCCGTACATCTGTTTCAAGGCCTGAATTTGCGCCAAAACCTGCTGATCCGGCGCTTGATAATCTTGACGCTTGGTGGCCAGAATCATTTTATTTTTACTGGTATGTTCCAGTGCCACAAATTCAAAGACTTTGGTGTCATAGCCATAAGCTTTGAGCAATAAAGCACGGATGGTATCGGTCAGCATTTCCGCCTGCTGTCCAGCATGAATGCCGAATTGCAGCATCGGCTTCAGCACTTCAGGACTTTTCAATTGTGGGCGCAATTCTTTATGACAGCACGGCGCGCACATGATCATTTGCGCATTTAAGCGGATACCGGTATGAATGGCAAAGTCAGTAGCCACATCACAGGCGTGCAGGGCAATCATGACGTCCAGCTGTTCTGGATTATAGGTCCGTACATCGCCCTGAAAGAAATCTAACTGCGTGAAGCCTGCTTCAGCCGCAACGTGCTGGCAAAACGCCACCATTTTAGGATTGAGCTCCACCCCTGTGACAAATGGCGTCTGGCCGTGTTTGGCCAGATAATCATATAAGGCAAAGGTTAAATAGCCTTTGCCTGAACCGAAATCCACTATGTGTAAGGGTTTTTCAGCCGGCTGAATTTGTTCTAAAGCCCCCGCGCAAATTTCAACAAACTTATTAATCTGCTTCCACTTGCGTGCCATGCTTGGAATAATCTGCGCTTTGGCATCGGTAATGCCCAGCGGCTGTAAAAATTGGCTGTCTTGATCGACATAACGCTGTTTAATTCGGTCATGCCCCTGCTGTTCCGTACCATCTTTAGATGCCGATTTATTTTTACTGAGGGTCAGCATGGCTTTTTTCTTATTTTTTTTCAGCTGCAGTTCTTCATCTAAAGTCAATAAATTCGCCTGTTTGCAATGCTGAAGTAAAGCGGCCACCTGTGCCGAAGCCTCCCTTAAAGGGTAGTTTTTAGTGACATCCTGGGTTTTATAGCGATACAGGCAGCTCAATGCCGGCTCATTTTGCAAAGAAATAACCCGCAAGGTTATTTTTTCCAGTTGTGCGAGTTCACCCTTATACTGACTCAGGATTAAGCGTTCAAAACGCTGTGCATCAACGGCTTGCTGAAACGCATCGAGGAATTGCTGTTCCTGTGGGAAGATCGAAGCCGAAGCAGACATATATAAAACCTAAAAAGAATTGCTGTTAAAGTTTAAATCTTCTTACACGAAAAGCAAAATTGAATTACTATACATATGTATATTTAAATATGAGCGACATTAAATGACGAATAACGCTCCGCTTGTTCAAGACTATGACCAGTTTGAAGAACGCTTGAACTTTCTCAGCCACGGCCTTGGCGCAGTATTATCCATCATTGCGGGTATTTTATTGATTATAAAGGGATCATACCTGCCTGCTGGGCAATGGTTTGGGCTGTGGGTCTATGCGTTGAGCATGATTCTGCTGTTCTCTGCATCAACGCTCTACCATATGGCAACCACTGCTGACCGCCGCTACTTTTATAAAAAACTAGACCATACCGCCATCTATTATTTAATTGCAGGCACCTACACGCCTTTTCTGGCGATTGCCATTCCAACGGCAAAAGCCCACTATTTGCTGATTGCCTTATGGGTCATTGCCCTAATTGGCACACTATTCAAGTTAATATTCATTAACTCTTTCCATAAAATTTCACTGATCGCTTATTTGCTCATGGGCTGGCTGGCGATACTGGTCATTGATGATATGCAGCGCTTCCTAAGCGCTCAAGCTTTGACCTACCTCATCATTGGCGGGCTTTCTTACACCGTCGGCGCATTGTTTTATGCATTAAAAAGAGTAAGATATACCCACGCTATCTGGCACATTTTTGTACTGATAGGTGCAGGATCACACTTCCTGTCTATCTATCTATACGTGATTTAATCATCTCATTCTTCATTTCAGCGACCCTGAGCGAGCGGAATAGAGGCGATTGCTGTTGTTTTTTTAAGAAATTACGCCTTTTTTAAAAAGATTGCGCTTTTAAAACTAAGCTTTTTTATTTTTAGTAAGTGTAAGGTCTATCATGGCGTCAACAAATACAGCTGCAGCTCAAGAGCCGGCAGCCAATTCAAAATTCCGCGTACTTACAGCCAGCCTTGTAGGTACAACAATCGAATTCTTCGATTTTTATATTTATGCAACAGCCGCTGTGCTGATCTTCCCGCATTTGTTCTTCCCTGCAAGCACAGATCCTACAACTGCCACCATTCAGTCTTTAGCGACATTCGCGATTGCCTTTATTGCCCGCCCGATTGGCGCGGCATTCTTCGGCCATTTAGGCGACCGTATTGGACGTAAAGCCACTTTGGTTGCCGCTCTGCTGACCATGGGCATATCGACCGTCAGCATTGGCTTGCTTCCAACCTACGCGCAAATTGGCATTGCTGCGCCGTTATTGCTTGCACTTTGCCGCTTAGGCCAAGGGCTTGGATTAGGCGGCGAATGGTCTGGCGCTGTCCTGCTTGCAACTGAAAATGCGCCTGAAGGCAAACGCGCCTGGTATGGGATGTTCCCGCAATTGGGTGCGCCGATTGGTTTCATTTTAGCGACAGGCTCATTCCTGACCCTTGGCGCATTCATGTCTGAAGAAGACTTTATGCAATGGGGCTGGCGTATTCCATTCATTGCCAGTTCACTATTAGTAATTGTGGGTTTATGGATCCGTTTAAAGTTGCATGAAACCCCTGCGTTCCAAAACGTGTTAAACAAGCAAAAAGAAGTCAACATCCCGTTTAAAGAAGTCATGACCAAACACTGGGGCATGCTGATTCTGGGTACAATCGCCGCGATTTGTACATTCGTGGTGTTCTATTTAACCACCGTTTTTGCCTTAAACTGGGGAACAACCAAACTTGGCTATTCACGCGCTGAGTTCTTAGAACTTCAATTGCTTGCAACGCTTTGCTTTGCTGCCTTTATTCCGCTTTCTGCAATACTGGCGGAGAAATTTGGCCGTAAAACCACCTCTATCGCGGTTTGTATTGTTTCTGCACTATTCGGCTTAGTGTTCTCTTCGATGCTTGAATCTGGCAGTACCGTTGTGGTGTTCCTATTTCTGTGTATTGGTTTATCCATCATGGGCTTAACCTATGGCCCGATCGGCACTGTACTGTCTGAAATTTTCCCAACATCAGTACGCTACACAGGTTCGGCTTTGACTTTTAACTTAGCAGGCATTTTCGGCGCTTCATTTGCACCTTTAATTGCAACCAAGCTTGCCACAGAATATGGCCTATATGCTGTTGGCTACTATCTCACCGCGGCATCACTGCTTTCACTTCTTGCCTTCCTGGCAATCCGTGAAACCAAAAATGATGATGTAAACAATCAAATCTAAAGCTGGTTTCAGCATGCAATAAAAAAAGCCGATGCAAAATGCATCGGCTTTTTTTATTGCTGGGCTGGCCTATTGAACAGCTTATAGTGACTGCTGCAGATCCTCCATCATCAGCTGATAAGTATCTGAAAATACTTCCCGGTCGCCCCCTGAATTATAGAAACTCGGCACAATATAGGTCACCGCCTGCTGATGATCCTCAGTGAAATACAAGACATTCACCAAGGGTTCAATGTCTGCTTCAGACAAGCCATTTTGCGCAGCCAGCTGCTGAAATTTTTGATAAAAATCGGCAGAAAAAGATTGATTTTCGACTTGAGCAGCTGTGGAAAAGTCCTGTACCAGCTGATTTAACCCCTGCTCCAGCTGTGCTGACTGCAGCTCAGAGAGTCCAAATAACGTTCCAACTTCCTTATGAAATTCTGACATATTGTTCTACTCTTATTATTCACTATGCTTTGTGTTAAAGCCGGAGCTTCAGAATCAGCAGATATGCACGCCTTTCAGGCAATGCCATGCTGCCGCTTCATTTAAACTTTGCGTTTAACTATTTTAATATAATGTGAAATACGTCTACATAACAAGCTAAAAAATCAGATTAATTCAATAATATCAATTGTTGGCCGCACCCTGAATCGGAAAGGCACGCCAACCATGCCGGTGCCCACGGTCACAAAGACATCCGCATGCTCATGCTGATACAGCCCTTTTTTATGGCCCAAAATAGAGACCTTTTTCATCACAAAGTCGGTTAGCCACGGCAGCTCAACTTGCCCGCCATGCGTATGCCCTGACAGCATTAACGGCCGGGTCGGAAGCGCAGGCACCATATCTACGGTATCCGGGTTATGCGACAAAATAATCCATGGCTTGTCCTGCGGCAATTCCGGCATAAAGCGCATATCCGCCTTGCCAGCCCACAGGTCGCCAATGCCAATCAGTCTGAATTCATTGAATTCGACCACCTGCCCTTCAATATCCATGACATTGTTCTGCTGCAGCGCGCCTTGCAATAATTGCTGAATAGGCGGTCCAGGATACTGCTCATCATGATTGCCATTCACAGAGTATACGGGCGCTTGAATCTCTTTGAGCACCGCCAGCTCTTCCGCCAGTTTATTTTCAGGTTCATAGGTCCAATCCCCGGCTACCACCACCAAATCCGGCTGGGCTTTATTCAGCTTTTTCACAATCAGCTTTAACTGGCGCTCATGGCCTGAAAATAAGCCGATATGCAGATCGGCAACCAAAGCGATTTTCACAGGCTTCAGCATCGCTTTATCGTCATGCAGCTGATAGCGTGTTGTTTTCAGCTGAATAAGATGCGGTTCTATAAAGCGCGCATAGCACAGCACGCCGCTGACCAAAAACACAAAAACCGCTTCATGCGGAAAGTAATAACCGCTCCAACCTGCATATATGCTGAAAAAAAACAAAGGAATAAGCAAATATGACAAATAAAAAGCCAGCAAATGCACAAAAGCTTTAAAAGGATGAATGGTTTCCGTGCGCAATTGGCTCAGCCACGCCTGAGAAATCCCCCAGAGCGCCAGCAGCCCCATACCAATATAAAAATAAATCACAACGGAATTTTGATCCCACATACGAATACTCAACAAATTGACCAGCTGGAATTCACCGACCTTATATTTATCTTTTCATAGCTCGCAATTATACTCAATTCTAATTTTTTGATTTTCTGCACGCATGATCAATACCGCACATGGCATTACGGGCGCTGTAAAGCCGCTGAATTATTCTAAATCAGCAGCGGCTGCACTCGGTTTCAGCTTGATTTTAGGGCTTCCTGCATGCTCGACGTTGCCCAAGCAAACCGTGCAGCCTATGGAGTATGCCTTCAGCACCCCCACTGAAGCGACCGCCTTGGCAAAAATTGTCCTGCCGCTGCGCGATGCCAATCCGGGCCTAACAGGCTATCATGTGCTTTACGACCCGCTGGAAGCGCTGGCGGCCCGTATGGAGCTGATCAATAAAGCCGAAAAATCGTTGGATCTGCAATATTATATTTGGGACAATGACAAAATCGGCTCGATGGCCCTGCATTCCATTATTCAAGCCGCAGACCGCGGGGTCAAAGTCCGCCTGCTGATTGATGACAACAATGCAAAAAAAATGGAAGGCATTTATCTGGCGCTGGATCAGCATGCCAATATCGAAGTCAAACTCTATAATCCTTACCGCTTCAGGCATTACCGCGCGATGGATATGCTCTTAAACTTAAAGCGCATCAACCGCCGCATGCACAATAAAAGCTTTATTGCCGACAATCAGATCGCCTTGATTGGCGGGCGCAATATGAGCAATCAATATTACAATTTCAGCGACAATTATCAGTTTTCAGATGTCGATGTCATGCTGGTCGGCGCGGCTTCAGACGAAATCATTCATTCTTTTGATGAATACTGGAATGATGACTATGCATTTCCAGTCAAGCAGCTGGTCAATCCGCGCCATTATACCCTGCGTTTTGACGGGCTGAAGCAGCAGCTGAATGATTTCAATCAGGAAATTACCATACAAAACTACCTCGACTTGGCCAACCGGTCGCATGCCTTTGACAAATGGCTGAATAATCAAATTCAGTTCGACTGGGTCAAAGCCGAAGTGGTCAAAGACTCGCCAAGCAAAATTAAAGCCAAAGCAAAAAAAGAAGAGCATCTCAACTTTCAGCTGCTGAACCACTTAAGCAATCCAGAACAGAGTGTGGATATTGTGTCGGCCTACTTTGTGCCGGAAAAGCACGGCGCAAAAAAACTGAATGACTTAAGTCAGAACGGCGTGCAGGTTCGTGTCCTGACCAACTCATACAAAGCCAATGATGTCCCGCTGGTGCACGCTTTTTATCAAAAATACCGTCAGAATTTATTGGAAAATGATGTGCAGCTGTATGAGTTTCTGTCCAATCCCAACGCGGAAAACCTGAATATCAATACCGATGAACTGGCCAGCAAAGCCAAAGTCAGCATCAAAGGCCTGAGCCGTTCCAGCCTGCATGCCAAACTGATGGCGCTGGATGAAAAACAGGTGTTTATCGGTTCTTTTAACTTTGACCCGCGCTCAGCCTACTTAAATACCGAAATCGGGGTACTGCTGAACAGCCCGTCTTTGGCGCGCGCAGTTCATACCACGATGGATCAGAACCTCAGCAAATATGCCTATAAGCTGGTTTTGGACGCCAATCAGCACATCAACTGGAAAATTAAGCTGGAAAACGGTCAAACCCGTACTTACTATAAAGAACCCAAAATGAAATGGTGGCAGCGCGCCGGCATGAAAATCATCTCCTGGCTGCCGGCAGAAGGCTTTATGTAAGCCTTTTATCGGGCATTAAAACAATAGCAAACGCTGCCTATCCTGCAGGCTGATTCAGCACCAGCGCATGCAATTTCACCAAACCTTCAGTCATTTTCAGCTGAACTTCCTGAGTCAGGCTCTCCACGGTGTGCCCGGCCGTATCAATCGCCGGCAGCGCCATCAAATGCGCTGTGACTTTCGGCATTTCCAGCACGCTCTGCACATGCTTGGCAAAAGAAACTTCATCGACATAGGGCGCAATCATATCCAGCTGCCCCTGCTGATTCACATAGCAAATCAGGCAAATCTGCACAGGCCGCTGCGCTTCAATCGCCGCCCCAAGCAGGCGTCCATGCACTTTTTTTATCCGCGTGCCATCCGATGTCGTCGCTTCTGGAAAAAACAGCACGGGGCTGTCCTGCTTTAAAAACGCCGTCATTTGCTCACGGATTTTAATGGAATCGCCAGAACCGCGCTTGATGAATAACGTCCCGCCGCCTTTCGCCAGCTTACCCAGCAAAGGCCATTTTTCTATTTCAGCTTTGGCCAAAAAGAACACCCGTGCGCCCGAGCCCAATACGGCCACATCCAGCCAGGAAATATGATTGCTGACCCATAATGCCGGACGGCGCGGGATCTCGCCATGCACTTCAACTTCAATATTGAAGACCTTGCACAGTTTGCGGCAAAAAAACTGCACATAACGCGTATTGGCAGGATTATTCGGATCTTTATACAGCTGATAGTAATACACCAGATAAAAACCTTCAGCTATCGCGCCAATCGACGCAATCACCTTGCGCACATACAGGGAAAAGCGCGAGAACCCTTTTAAATTTGACGATGTCGGTGCAGCAGATTCATTCATACAGTTATCACTAGTCACAAAACGGCTAAATTTTTAACCACAATCTGCATAGCATACTATACCGAAGCGCACCACTTTGCATTGATCATAAAAACCGAAACTGGGCATCAGCATTTCCCATTTCCATCGATCATATAAATATTTAAAAATATTATTATCGTTTTTACAAATAGAAAGCCCCTATGAATGATCAGCACAGCAGTAAAACGGCAGCGCCTTATTGGGCTGCATTAACATTCATCGGCGCCGCATCCACCATATACAGCGCGCTGATAATTATTTTTGCGCATGGCTTTTACAGCACAATTTAAATTCAGCATTCCCCCGCTCCAGCTCATTTTCGCCTAGAATAGTGTTTTAGTCAGGAGGTTTTGCAGATTGGATCATTTAAAGCAGCAGCGCGGTGAAAAGGTTATCTTGGTCAGTGTTTCGGTACAAATGCTGGAAGATTTGGATGCCGAAGAATTTCATTTGCTTGCACAGTCTGCAGGCGCTGAAATTTTAGAGCACGTTCATGCGCAGCGCATCAGACCTGATGCCAAACTGTTTATTGGTTCCGGCAAAGCCGAAGAAATTGCAGCCCTTGCAGAACAGCATGAAGCGGATCTGGTGATTTTTGACCATGCGCTGACCCCGGCCCAAGCGCGCAATCTGGAAAAAATCATGCATTGCCGCGTGGTTGACCGCACCGAATTGATTTTAGATATTTTTGCACAGCGCGCGCGCACCTATGAAGGCAAGCTTCAGGTTGAACTGGCACAGCTGCAGCATCTGTCTTCCCGCTTAATCCGCAGCCGCGGCGACTTAGACAGTCAAAAAGGCGGCATCGGCTTGCGCGGGCCGGGTGAAACGGTTTTAGAAACAGACCGCCGCCTGCTGCGCATCCGCATGGGACAGCTGAAAGCTAAAATCGAAAAAGTCAAACAAACCCGTACGCAGGGCCGTGTCGCCCGTCAAAAAGCCGCCGTTCCAACGGTGTCTTTAGTCGGCTATACCAATGCCGGAAAATCAACCCTATTCAACATTCTGGCAGACAGTGATGTCTATGCGGCAGATCAGCTGTTTGCGACACTGGATCCAACTTTACGGCGCTTGAATTGGGATGGCATCGGCAATTTAGTTTTAGCCGATACGGTGGGCTTTGTCCGCAACCTGTCGCACTCTTTAGTAGAGTCTTTTAAAGCGACGCTGGAAGAAACCGTTGAAGCGACTTTACTGCTGCATGTGATTGATTCCAGCAGCCCAGACATGCTGGAACAGATTGAAGCGGTCGAAAAAGTGCTGAAAGAAATTGGCGCAGACGTGCCTGTGCTTCAGGTGTACAACAAAATTGATGCCACGGGCGAGCAGGCCAAAATCATTTATACGGCGCCGCACCAGCCCGGCCGTGTCTATATCTCGGCGCATACGCAGCAGGGCCTAGACCTTCTCAGGCAAGCCGTGCATGAATGCCTGATGGGCAATATCCAAAGTTTTGAACTGAAGTTAAAACCCGCGTACGGCAAGCTGCGCAATCAGCTGTATGAACTGAATGTGATTCAGTCTGAACAATATGATGATCAAGGCAATCTGCATCTGCATGTCATCATGGCGCCACATAAATTAGAACAGCTGATTAAACAGGCGCATTTGCCTATCTCTGAAATTTTAGGCGACCGCGCCCGCCTATTTCAAAAACCGCTTGAAGAATTTGAAATCAAAGACTAAATCGGTTAAAACGTGATTAGTTAAATTTTAATGAAAGATCAAAATGGACTGGATCAAGCGCATCGACTGGAAAGCATGGATAGGTACAATTGCTTTAATTATCATCTTCCGTGAAGGTGCCGTCTGGGTTATGAAACAATTCGGCCACCCGGAACTGGGCAATTTAGCCGGCCTCATCAGCCTGCTGTCGGTGCTTGCTTTGTGGCGAAAATTCAAGAAAATTCCAGCAAGTTTAGTCGATACCAACAACAAGATTATGAAAGAAAGCGCTTTTGCCTTTCTGCCGATCAGCGCAGGCTCACTGCTGATGATGATGCATTTGGGCGATGAAACGCCGATGTTCTTAATCGTCCTGTTCGTCAGCACCCTCATCCCGCTCTGGGTGTATGCAAAAATGTCCAAGAAGTGGCTGTAGGAGAATCAACATGCTTGCAATAATTTCCGCATTCTTCATCACATTGATTGCCTATCTTGCGGCCAAACCGATTAATAAAAAATTACCGCAAATTCCAGTCATTGTGATTGGCATGTTTTTTGTGATCGGCATGCTGTACCTCTTTGGCATCCCTTATGAAAACTACATGGCGCAAGTGAACCCGCTGTTCAACACCTTACTGGGTTATGTCACGGTGGCCTTGGCGATTCCTTTAGCGGCGATGCGCTATGATGATTTGCCATTAAAGGCGGTAGGCGGCATTTTAGTCTTTGCCAGCATCAGCGCTGTTGCCTTGCCGATGGGATTGGCGTACCTGCTTCACTTATCCGATCCGACCATTATGGCTTTTGCAACCCGGGCAGTGACCACCCCGATTGCGATTAACATCGCCGCGCTGCTGCATTCGCCGGTGCCGCTGGTCATCTTAATTGTGATTCTTTCCGGCGTAATTGGCGCTGCTTTTTCCCCTTTAATTTTGCGGCATATCAACGATGAACGCGCTTCCGGCTTAGCGCTGGGACTGGCTGCGCACGCCATCGGCACAGCTCAGGCATGGCAGCGCGGCAGTGTGGCTGGACGCTACGCCGCGTTTGGCATGGCCGTGAATGCGGTCTTTACCGCTGTTTGGCTGCCCTCATTTATCTTTTTCCTGCAAAAAATGTGACTGAACAATCATTTTTAAACAATTGTTTTGCCTAAAAATCCAGCATATGATCAAGAGACGTTTTTCATATTAAAAAAGGATGATTTTGATGGGAAAATTTAAATTGACCGCTGCGCTAATGCTGAGCAGTTTTTCAAGCATGCTTTGGGCCAGTGATATTTCGGGGCTATGGAAAAATATTGATGACAAAACGGGCTCTTCAAAAGCAGTCCTGGAAATCCGCCAAGAATCTAACGGCACTTATACGGCTAAAATTATCAAAGTCACGCCGCGCCCAGGCTATACGCCTAAAGAAACCTGCGTCAACTGCCCTTCACCCTATACCAACAAACCGATTCTCGGCTTAGATGTATTGACTGGGTTAAAGCCAAGCGGTGAAAACAACTATGCCGGCGGGAAAATTCTCGACCCGCTTTCAGGGAAACTTTACAGCACCAAAGCGAAATTAAGCCCAAATGGCAAGCGTATAACTCTGCGCGGCTATGTCGGAGTTTCAGCATTAGGCCGCAGCCAAACATGGATACGTCAGGATTAACCGCAACCGCGCAGCTGTTTTTTATTAAAATGCGGTTTTAAAATATTTTTCTAAAGCTCAGTTGCATAATAGCTTCACCTTGCATAGCATAAAATTAGATTCAGAAATTGGATTTCAGGCGATAAAAAGGAAGAATAAAAATGCAGAGAAATATTATATGGGCTTCATTCGCAGGTTTACTTTCATTCAGTTCTACACTCTTTGCCCAAGATCTTACGGGAATTTGGCAGCAGATTGATGACAAAACAGGATCCCCTAAGGCGCTGATTGATATCCGCAAAGAACAAAACGGGACATTTACCGGAAAAATCACCAAAATCACGCCGCGTCCCGGCTATACCCCGCGTGAAAAATGTGTCGATTGCCCTTCCCCTTATACCAACCAGCCTATTCTTGGCTTAGATGTTTTTAAGAATTTAAAATCTGACGGTGAAAATGTGTACTCTGGAGGGAAAATCCTTGATCCGCTTTCAGGTAAAATTTACAATTTGAAAGGCAAGCAGTCAGCTAACGGTAAACGCTTGCTTTTAAGAGGATATATTGGCATATCCGCGATTGGCCGTACACAGACATGGATTCGCCAAGATTAAAGTTTTATATCCATATCTGTTTATTTTGTGACGAATCATTTAGGGGTTTTATGAAGCGGAATTTGAAATTGGGGCTCCTTTTGCTTGGCGCCGCATTTAGCGGTTCAGCATTAGCGCAGGACTTAACAGGCACTTGGCAATCTATTGATGATAAAACAGGGTCGCCAAAAGCGGTTATTGAAATCCGTAAAGAAGATAATGGCACCTATACCGGTAAAATTGTCAAAATTACGCCTCGACCGGGCTACACACCTCAAAAGACATGCAATGACTGTCCAGCGCCTTACAAGAATCAGCCTATTTTAGGCATGGAGATTCTCAAGGGCTTAAAATATGTTGATGGCACTGGCAATTACGAAAAAGGCCGTGTCATCGATCCGCTTGCAGGAAAAGTGTACAACGCAAAAGTAAAACTGAATGCGACTGGCAAACGCCTGACTTTACGCGCCTATATGGGGGTTTCAACCTTAGGCCGCAATCAAACTTGGCTGCGCATTGATTAATTTTATTTCAAAAAAAAGCCGCAATTATTTGCGGCTTTTTTTATTGTTTCTGCTTTTTACAGCATAATCATTTTAGAACATCGGATTATCCACACGGAATATTTCCTGATCCTCCAAACGGCAGGCAATCAGCTGATTGCCCCAGACACAGCCGCCATCGACATTCTGTATGCGGTCAGAGATTGTTCTTCCCTGCAATGCCGCCCAATGGCCAAAGAAAATCCGGTGGGTTTTTGCAGCCTGCGATTCAAATTCAAACCACGGCCGGAAGCCCTCGGGCATCGGCTCATCCAAAGCATCTTTGAAGCTGAATTCCATACGGCCTTCAGCATCTGTGAGGCGCATGCGGGTCAAATAATTGGTAATGCAGCGCAAGCGCTCATTGCCTTGCAGCTCATCCGACCAAAGCGCTGGTTTTTTACCATACATTTCTTTTAAAAAGCCGTCGAGCACAGCAAGATCATCATGGCCAATCACCGCCTCAACTTCTTTGGCTAAGGCCACTGCCTGCGCTGCAGTCCAATTGCAGGGAATGCCGGCATGCGTCAGCACCGTACCGCCATCCGGAAGCAGGCACAAAGGCTGCTTGCGCAGCCAGTCAATCAAATCATCACTTTCCAAGGCATTAATCACGTCTTGGGTATTGTCCTGTTCCTTGATTTCTTTGATGCCGCGTGCAACAGCCAGCAAATTAAGGTCATGATTGCCCAGCACCGTGGCGGCTGCACCGCAGTCCACCAACTTTTTAATAAAACGCAATGCGCCAATTGAGTTTTCACCGCGCGCCACCAAATCGCCAGCAAACCAGATAAAATCCTGATCCGCATCAAATTGAATATGCTTCAGCAATGCTTTTAAAGCTTCAAAACAGCCCTGCACATCACCAATAACATAGTTATAGCGCGCCATCTTATGCATCCACCATCTGATCCGCCAAAGCGACAAATTGCGCTAGGGTTAAAGTTTCAGGACGCGCCATCGGATCAACGCCAGCACTCTCGAAACCATCTTCCGCCAGCATGCCTTTTAAGCTGTTGCGCAATGTTTTGCGGCGCTGCGTAAAGACATGCGAGACCAAGCGCGCCAAGGCTTTTTCATTTTTCGCCACAATCGGCTTAACGGCATAAGGCTCTAAACGAAAAACGGCCGAAGTCACTTTCGGCGGCGGGTTAAATGAGCCAGGCGGCACTTCAAACAAAAAGGTCGGCTTGCAGAAATACTGAATCATGACGGACAGACGGCCATATTCTTTGGTGTTCGGCGATGCTGTAATGCGGTCCACGACTTCTTTTTGCAGCATGAAGTGCATGTCTTTGACTTTGTCACCAAATTCCAAGAGATGGAACAGCAATGGCGTCGAGATGTTGTATGGCAAGTTGCCGACTACGCGCAGCGGGCGGCCATCCTGAAATAATTCAGTAAAGTCATACTTCAGCGCATCTGTTTCAACAATGGTCAGACGCTCTGGATGCGGAACACGCCCCGGCAGGCCGGCAGCCAAATCACGGTCAAGCTCGACCACAGTCAAAGCGTCACATTCGCCAATTAAAGGTGACGTTAAAGCGGCTAAACCCGGGCCAATTTCCACGACATTATCGCCGGCGCGAGGATTAACTGAACGGACTATTTTTGCAATGACACGTTGGTCATGTAAGAAGTTTTGACCAAAACGCTTGCGCGTGTGATGCCCTTCATCTTTTGGGTTTAAGGCATTAATTTGATACATAAAAACATTTCCAACGTGAGTAATGGGTAAAAATCAGCGGCGAGCCAAATCGAGGGCTAAATCAACAGCGGCATGCAAGCTTGAACTTTTTGCCAGTCCTGTACCCGCAAGGGAGAGCGCTGTGCCATGATCTACAGAAGTGCGGATAAAAGGCAAACCTAAAGTAATATTAATGGCTTCACCGAAGCCTTGTGATTTTAACACAGGTAAACCCTGATCGTGATACATCGCCAAAACGGCATCCGCATCTTTTAAATTTTCAGGGGTAAATAAAGTATCGGCCGGCAAGCTTAAACTCATATTTACACCTTGAGCGCGGTAGCTTTCCAGTACAGGATTAATCACTTCAATTTCTTCCATGCCCAGATAACCGCCCTCGCCGGCATGCGGATTAAGGCCGCAGACCAAAATATGCGGATGTTCAATTTTGAATTTGGTTTTCAAATCATGAATAAGGATATCAATCACTTGATGCAGGCGCTCTTGCGTAATGGCATCCGGCACATCACGCAAAGCCAAATGTGTTGTTGCCAGAGCCACACGTAAAGTTTGAGTTGCCAGCATCATCACCACCCGTTCTGCACCCGCAAACTCTTGGTAATACTCGGTATGGCCGCTGAAATGCATCCCAGCGTCATTGATAATTGATTTCTGGACGGGCGCCGTCGCAACGCCCACACTTTTTCCCGACATTGCATAATCCGCAGAACGGCGCAGCTGCTCCAGCACATAGGCCGCATTCTTGACATCCAGCTGCCCCATCACCACAGGATTAGCTAAAGGCACATGCTCTACATAAAGTTGACCTTGTGCAGACGTTTCTGTTTGCCCCATATATTCAATGATTTGAATATCTTGTTTCAGCATATTGGCACGATCACGCAGCATGTTGATGTCTGCCAGCACCACAATTGGACGTTCATCAATACGTTCTGCCAAACTCAAACAAATATCCGGGCCAATTCCAGCAGGTTCACCGCTGGTCACATATAAAGGAAGCATGAGGTTCTTCTGCATTATCAATTGCCCCTATTTTAGTACAAATTTACCGCCTAAAAAGCTTATACAGCATTGCTGCGTAATTTTAGGTTCACCCTGAAAGCAATAAAGGGCATTCTCCGCAGCTGCAGCGCAAACCAAAAAACCTGTTAAATTCCGCCTGTCTAGCGCTATGTATCTTTTTAGCTTATTTTTTAAACCGCATGCTAGGTTTTTCATTTAAAGTGGTATAAAATACAGCGCTTGAAATTTAATATTTTCATTTGTGATTCTTCACGTTTTCGTTTAGAATCGCGTCTCCTTTTGTTTGGACAGATTCCATAGTCCAAACCAACTATAATAGGTAGTGGTTTAATGAAAACTCTCAGCGCTAAGCCAGCTGAAGTTCAACACGACTGGTACGTTGTTGATGCTTCTGGCAAAACTTTAGGTCGCCTTGCGACTGAAATCGCTCGTCGTTTACGCGGTAAGCACAAAACTTCTTATACTCCTCACGTTGACACTGGCGATTATATCGTTGTAATCAATGCTGAAGAAATTACTGTGACTGGTAAAAAAGCTCACGATAAGAAATACTATCGCCACACTGGTTTCCCTGGTGGTATCCGTGAGACTAACTTTGAAAAGTTAATCGCTCACAAACCAGAAGCAGTTTTAGAAAAAGCTGTTAAAGGTATGTTGCCAAAAGGTCCTCTTGGTTATGCAATGATCAAGAAAATGAAAGTGTATGCAGGTACAGAGCATCCACATGCTGCTCAACAGCCACAAGTTTTGGACATCTAAGGGATAACAGCACATGGCTACTAATTATGGTACAGGTCGCCGTAAGACCGCAACTGCACGTGTTTTCTTGTCAGCTGGTACAGGCAAACTCGTAATCAACAACCGTACTCTTGAACAGTATTTCGGTCGTGAAACTGCTCGCATGGTTGTAAATCAACCTCTAGAGCTTTTAGAAGCTACTGAAAAATATGACCTTTACATCACTGTTGCTGGTGGTGGTATCGGCGGTCAAGCTGGCGCAATCCGTCACGGTATTACTCGCGCATTGATCGCTTCTGACGAAACGCTTAAGCCTGCTCTTCGTCAAGCTGGTTTCGTTACTCGTGATGCTCGTGAAGTTGAACGTAAGAAACTTGGTTTACGTAAAGCGCGTAAACGTCCTCAATTCTCTAAACGTTAATTCGTTTACCGAATCGGACAAAAAAGCCTTGGATTATCCAAGGCTTTTTTTATTCCATCAATCAAGCAAAACAGCGTATAAAACATTGACGTGACATCATCAGCCCCTCCCCAAAGAGCAGACCAATAACACCGTCTTCAATAGTTTTTACAATGAGGCCAGCATCAGCCTCAAAATAAGAAGCAGGATAGCTTGATCCGGCCGCAACCAGCTGATCATCCAAAAAAGAATGCCGCGCCGTGCAAAGAGAAGTGCTGTCAAATTCCAAGATCAGGCAACATCGATTAATTCAAACTGTTTCGTGATTTTATGGGTGTTTTTTAGTATCCTATCTCATTCAAAACCGATTGTTCAGGATTTATGTCACTCGAAAATGCCCCTCCTCAAGGAATCACGCTGTATAGCCATGCAGATGATTTTCGATCCCACTGGATCCGCTATGTCCTTGCGGAAAAGCAAATCAAGTACAACCTGGTTTTGACCGATGAAGATGATGAAGATCTCGCCAGCTTAAATCCTTACAATCAGCTGCCCATGCTGGTCGAAAATGAACTAAAGCTGTTTAAAGCCAGCATCATTTCTGAATATATCGACGACCGTTACCGTCAAAATAAGCTGTATGCCGATGCTCCAGCGCCGCGCGCAGAACAGCGCCAGTATATTTGGCGCTTTGAGCAGGACTGGCTCAATCTTGCCGATATCATGCTGCGCCATGCAGATTCATTGGATATCAATGCTCAAAAAAAAGCGCAAAGCAAACTGCGGGATACACTGGTCTCACTCACCCCATTATTTCAGCATTTTCCCTTTTTCATGTCAGAGCATTTCAGTATCCTGGACTGCATGCTGGCGCCCATTTTTTTACGCTTAAAAACGATGGGAATTATTCTGCCTCAACAACACTGCCGTCCGATCCACTTGTATTGCCAGCGCATTTTCAACCGTCCTGCTTTTGTAAAATCCATGACATTGCAGGAAAAAAACCGTTACAGTGAATTATTGTCGAATTAATCGAGCCTCATATGTCTGAACAACAATTAAACCTCAGCCCAACCCGCCCTTACATGGCCCGCGCCATTTATGAATGGATTTGCGATAATCAGCTCACACCTTACCTGCTTGTGGATGCAACACAGCCCAATACCATGGTGCCAGAGCAGTTTATTCAAGACGGCCAAATCACTTTAAATCTTGTACCGCATGCAGTACACGCCCTAAACATGAGCAATGATGCAATCACCTTCTCGGCACGTTTTGGCGGTGTTTCACGTGATTTGTACGTACCGTTTTCAGCGGTGCTTGGCATCTATGCCCGTGAAAATGGTCAAGGCTTATTCTTTGATCCAACTGAATATCAGCATATCCAAAATAGCGAAGATGCTTTAAAATCAGACACTGAACAAAAAAATGAACAGCCAAAGAAAAAACCTAGCTTAAGGCTATTAGATTAAAAATATGGAGCAGTAAAATGGCTTTTGACTTAGTACAGTACTTTGCAGAACAATTAGAGACTCAAAAGCCTGAGCTTCTCCCCCATCTCTCCAAGGAAGATAAGCGGAGCCATATTGCTGAAATAAATGCTTTAACTCTCGGTGAGCTCATTAGCCAATGGCGCTTAAATGACAAAAAAGTTTATCAAGAAATTACTTCTCCAGATGATTTATACGTGCAGGAAGTTGCACGGCATTTAACAACCTCTAAAGAAAATGCCTCCAGCCTTCCCCGTACGGAGCTTGAGGAATTAACCGCTGCAATATTCAAGCGCCAGCTCACCGAACTGAAACAGCTGCATGATACAGGCAATCACACGCTGCAGAGCATCCGCGAACTGCTGCTTGGCCAAATCGAGCATTTATCCGGGCAAGCCGACAATTGGGTTTGGTCAACAAACAACCTTTTAGAATTAAAAGGTTCCAAACCTATAATTGCAGATGAGCTATCATTAGAGGAATCAATGAAGGAGTTCAATCAGATGGTGAATCAGCACACAGGCCACGAACAGGAAGAAGCTGCCCCGATCATTCCAGCATGGTCAAAAGTAGCAGAACCTCTCGTAGCCGTTGTTATTTTATGGGTACTTTATTCTGCTGTTTGCAATATATTTGCTTAAAAGCAAGCATAAAAAAAGATCAGTCAATACTGATCTTTTTTTATGTCAATATTTCAGAATACCGACTAAATTAATCAACAATGTATACTTTTGTAAAAAAGTGAAAATAATGATGAACATTTCGCATATATTTCTACCGAATTACATTTCTTTACACAAATTTAAGGCAGTAAAAAAAAGAGCGTTCAAACACTAAAAAACAAAATAATTGATACTTCCATCACGCTTAGCATCAGGCCATTTGTAAAAAAAAAAGACAAAAATACAAGCAAATTAACGCATCAAAATTATTTTATTGAAATGTCATGCCCCCCTCCTATAATTAAATTAAGTAATTAACAAAGTCTTTAATTACCGGCTTCAACACAATAAATAATCATTTACAAAACCAGTAAGAGGGAAAAAATCATGGCTAAAGTTTCATTAGATTCACTTACCAATATTGATGGTTTTATTGCGGCAGCGCTTGTTGATGGGGAAAGCGGGCTAGCGCTTGCAACACAAGGCGGAGGCGGAATTGATTTAGAGCTTGCGGCGGCGGGAAATACTGAAGTCGTACGCTCAAAGCGCCGTGTAGCTCAATCATTGAACTTGAATGACCATATCGAAGATATTCTGATTACGCTCGGTAAGCAATATCATTTGATCCGCCCATTGGAACAAAATGCAAATGTCTTCCTGTATCTGGTTCTTGACCGCTCTAAGTCAAACCTCGCCATGGCTAGGCATGAGCTCAAAGCTTATGAAAAAGAATTAGACTTTAGCTAAATACCTTAAATTCCCTGCATATCAAAATATGCAGGGAATTTTTAATTGGCCTACACAAAATTCCACCAGCAGATAGAGAGATAACAATGAGTAAGCAATATATTAATATTGCAATATCAGGTTTAAGTATCCATGATGCGGAGGAGCTGAAATCCCAGCTTGGCAATATTATTAATGAAAAATTCTCCATCCAATGGAAAACAGCTTCAGACATTAATTTAGACTGCTTATTTATTCATGAAAATTTCTTCGAAACCGAGGGAATACAAAGAGTTCTGAACAACCGTAAATTTCCATGGCTTAAAGTTGCCAAAGATGACTCCCTTTGCGGAAAATTAAGAAATAATACCTTGTATTTGCCGCTGCTTGATTCTGTAGAATTAGATGAATGGATTAAAAACTATATTGTTCAAAACAATCAGCCAATAGATGATGAAGCAAAACATATAACTAATCAGCATCTCTATACAGTATTGCCTGAAGACCACCATTTCTCTGAAAGCTATTTTAAAGAAATGCATAATGCTGAAGCGCATAACAAATTGCACATTTTTGACACTCACGGATCACTCGGCGTCATCGATATTGCAAACAATCTAGCTTACAGCAATCCAGAAAGAACTTTAAATCATACAGATTTCAGTTTTAATTATGATTTTGCATCAACGACAGATCTGACTAAAGTATCTAGAAAAAACAGCCACATTCTTCAAGATTGGATTTGGAACTTATTCTGGAAATCTCCTAATTTTTATCAAATAGCACCAGATGATGGCCACTACCGCATCCATTTTTGGCCTAAGCCTTATGATACAAAGCACCGTAAAAAAATATTTCAGATGTCTGCGTGTTTTGTGCAAGGCGCAAAAATTTCTAAAATTGCAGAGCAGCATAATATTCCAATAGAAATGGTCCGCCAATTTATCGCCGCTAATATGGCCGCTGGAAATATCAGCAAAATCAATCTTTGGGATAACCATTACACTCCCCCTGAAAAAGCAGACACTCATTCTGAAGAAAACATGATTGCAAGCTTTTTTGGAAAATTACGCAGAAAATTCGGTTTCTAGCGACAGGAGAAGTTGCATGATTTTACAGCAATACAAAATAGTATTTGCAGGAACAATGGGCGCTGGAAAAACAGAAGCCATCCGTTCGCTTTCAGATATACCAGTGCTTCTTACTGAAGCATTTAATACAGATCAAGAAAGCCATGCAAAAATGGAAACCACTGTCGGCATAGATTATGGCGAAGTAACGCTAGAAGATGGCGTTAAAATTGGGTTATATGGCACCCCAGGGCAAAGCCGATTTGATTTTATTTGGCCTGTTATATGCCAAGGCGCGATAGGCGCCATTATTTTAATTGACCATAATTGTGATGCGCCATTGCAAGAGCTTGAAACCTTTTTAGAAACTTTCCAAAACTATACGGATAATTTTGCGATTGGCATTACACATGTTGATGTTAATAGCAACCATCACTCATTGTCCATTTATAAAGAATGGCTAATTGGGCAAGATTTATTCTGCCCTTTATTTTTTATAGATGCCCGAAAAAAAGAAGATGCTTTGCTTTTGCTTGAAGCCCTTATTACAGCTGTAGAAGTCAATCACAACATTAGCGCTTAAGGAGCATATATGTTCAATATTAAAGAAAAACGAGCTGCTTCAGCTGAATTGATCGACAAAGCAAAGCAAGAATTGCAAGACATCATATCCAATGTGCGCGGTGTCAATTTTGTTATGGTTTGTTCAACTGATGGCTTTGAACTTGCCAGCCTTTATAAAAGAGATATTTACAATAAAGGCAAACTCGCTGCTGTCAGCAGCTCAATTTTGGCAATGGTTACGGCATTTACGCAAGAAATTCACCTAACAGGCTGTCAATCCATTACATTAGATGCCGAAAATGGCAAAGTCGTACTTTCCGCGATAGCTGCAAAAAATCATCCAATGATTATTGTTGCTATGGCAGATAAAGATGTTTTATTGGGACAGCTCTTATATGCTATTAAAAAGACAACCCATGCGATTAAAT
The DNA here is from genome assembly GCF_000368865.1 of Acinetobacter bouvetii DSM 14964 = CIP 107468. Taxonomy (GTDB): domain Bacteria; phylum Pseudomonadota; class Gammaproteobacteria; order Pseudomonadales; family Moraxellaceae; genus Acinetobacter; species Acinetobacter bouvetii. The sequence continues at coordinate 4,435 of NZ_KB849726.1, read as the reverse complement.
CAGCTGATTTAGAACTGATTTAGCAATTATTTCCTATTTTTCTTTCCCGCGCATAAAAAAACACCCCCTGCACTAGTCAGGGGGTGTTTTCGAATAATGAGCTGGCGATGACTTACTCTCACATGGGTAACCCCACACTACCATCAGCGCTAAGAGGTTTCACTTCTGAGTTCGGGAAGGGATCAGGTGGTTCACTCTTGCTATTGTCGCCAGCACAACTGTTATGACTTTGCATTTGGTCTTATCTTTTCAGTGCCGTTGCTTGGTCAAATGAGTTATTAACAGAAGTACTTGAGTTCATTTAATTTGTTCATTGTATCTAGCTTTTTAACTAAATCAAGTTTGATTGATTATATGTGAATCAATTGAAGCATGATATACAGCTGCTTGGGCGTTGTATAGTCAAGCCTCACGAGCAATTAGTACTGGTCAGCTTCATGCGTCACCGCACTTCCACATCCAGCCTATCAACGTCGTAGTCTTCAACGGCTCTTTAGAGGACATAAAGTCCTAGGGAAATCTTATCTTGAGGTAGGCTTCCCGCTTAGATGCTTTCAGCGGTTATCCCTTCCGAACATAGCTACCCGGCGATGCGACTGGCGTCACAACCGGTACACCAGAGGTTCGTCCACTCTGGTCCTCTCGTACTAGGAGCAGATCCTCTCAAATTTCCAGCGCCCACGGTAGATAGGGACCGAACTGTCTCACGACGTTCTAAACCCAGCTCGCGTACCTCTTTAAATGGCGAACAGCCATACCCTTGGGACCTGCTTCAGCCCCAGGATGAGATGAGCCGACATCGAGGTGCCAAACACCGCCGTCGATATGAACTCTTGGGCGGTATCAGCCTGTTATCCCCAGAGTACCTTTTATCCGTTGAGCGATGGCCCTTCCATACAGAACCACCGGATCACTAAGACCTACTTTCGTACCTGCTCGACTTGTGGGTCTCGCAGTTAAGCGCGCTTTTGCCTTTATACTCTACGCGTGATTTCCGACCACGCTGAGCGCACCTTCGTACTCCTCCGTTACTCTTTAGGAGGAGACCGCCCCAGTCAAACTACCCACCAGACATGGTCCTCGCTCCAGATTATGGAGCAGAGTTAGAACCTCAATATTACCAGGGTGGTATTTCAAGATTGGCTCCACCGCAACTAGCGTCGCGGTTTCAAAGCCTCCCACCTATCCTACACAAGTAAGATCAAAGTTCAATGTCAAGCTGCAGTAAAGGTTCACGGGGTCTTTCCGTCTAGCCGCGGGTACACCGCATCTTCACGGCGATTTCGATTTCACTGAGCCTCTGCTGGAGACAGCGCCCCCATCATTATGCCATTCGTGCAGGTCGGAACTTACCCGACAAGGAATTTCGCTACCTTAGGACCGTTATAGTTACGGCCGCCGTTTACTGGGGCTTCGATCAAGAGCTTCGCTTACGCTAACCCCATCAATTAACCTTCCAGCACCGGGCAGGCATCACACCCTATACGTCCACTTTCGTGTTTGCAGAGTGCTATGTTTTTAATAAACAGTTGCAGGGGCCTGGTTTCTGTGGCTGCCAGCAGCTCAAGAAGCAAGTTCTATCACCGCCGGCAGCGTACCTTCTCCCGAAGTTACGGTACCATTTTGCCTAGTTCCTTCAGCAGAGTTCTCTCAAGCGCTTTGGTCTACTCGACCTGACCACCTGTGTCGGTTTCGGGTACGATTCCTGTGCAACTGAAGCTTAGAGACTTTTCCTGGAAGCATAGTATCAGCCACTTCACTGTACAAGTACAGCTTGCTATCAGATCTCAGCATAGAGTACCCCGGATTTGCCTAAGATACATGCCTACATCCTTTCACCTGGACAACCAACGCCAGGCTGACTTAACTTACTCCGTCCTCTCATCGCATTACACAGAAGTATTGGAATATTAACCAATTTCCCATCGACTACGCCTCTCGGCCTCGCCTTAGGGGTCGACTCACCCAGCCCCGATTAACGTTGGACTGGAACCCTTGGTCTTTCAGCGAACGGGTTTTTCACCCGTTTTGTCGTTACTCACGTCAGCATTCGCACTTCTGATACCTCCAGCAGACTTCTCAATCCACCTTCATCGGCTTACAGAACGCTCCCCTACCACTTGCAATAAATTGCAAATCCGCAGCTTCGGCATATAGTTTTAGCCCCGTTACATCTTCCGCGCAGGCCGACTCGACTAGTGAGCTATTACGCTTTCTTTAAAGGGTGGCTGCTTCTAAGCCAACCTCCTAGCTGTCTATGCCTTCCCACATCGTTTCCCACTTAACTATAATTTTGGGGCCTTAGCTGGCGGTCTGGATTGTTTTCCTCTTGACTACGGACGTTAGCACCCGCAGTCTGTCTCCCGGATAGTACTCATTGGTATTCGGAGTTTGCATCGGTTTGGTAAGTCGGGATGACCCCCTAGCCGAAACAGTGCTCTACCCCCAATGGTATTCGTCCGAGGCGCTACCTAAATAGCTTTCGGGGAGAACCAGCTATCACCGAGTTTGATTAGCCTTTCACCCCTATCCACAAGTCATCCCCTGGCTTTTCAACGACAGTGGGTTCGGTCCTCCAGTTAGTGTTACCCAACCTTCAACCTGCTCATGGATAGATCACCCGGTTTCGGGTCTACACCCAGCAACTAAACGCCCTATTAAGACTCGATTTCTCTACGGCTCCCCTATTCGGTTAACCTCGCTACTGAATGTAAGTCGCTGACCCATTATACAAAAGGTACGCAGTCACCGGACTAAGCCGGCTCCCACTGCTTGTATGCATGCGGTTTCAGGATCTATTTCACTCCCCTCACAGGGGTTCTTTTCGCCTTTCCCTCACGGTACTGGTTCACTATCGGTCAGTCAGGAGTATTTAGCCTTGGAGGATGGTCCCCCCATATTCAGACAAGGTTTCACGTGCCTCGCCCTACTCGACATCATCATATAAGCCCTTTCGTGTACAGGACTATCACCCACTATGGTTGCACTTCCCAGAGCATTCCACTAGAACTTATATGACTTAATGGGCTGTTCCCCGTTCGCTCGCCGCTACTGAGGGAATCTCAATTGATTTCTTTTCCTAAGGGTACTGAGATGTTTCACTTCCCCTCGTTCGCCTCATACACCTATGTATTCAGTGTATGATACCTGCCTTATGACAGGTGGGTTTCCCCATTCAGAAATCTCCGGATCACAGGATATTTGCCGCCTCCCCGGAGCTTATCGCAGGCTATTACGTCTTTCATCGCCTCTGACTGCCAAGGCATCCACCACATGCACTTAATTACTTGACTATACAACCCCAAACAGCCGACGATGCCTACAAGTAGCATCTTCAACATTTTAGTTCAGAGTTCTGTGAACTTAATCACTGTACAGCTTCAATTAGATTCATATACCAAAACGCTTGATTCAGTTAATTTCGCTAGTAACTCATTTCATTCAACATTAACAATTGCTTGTTAAGTTAACTAAAACGAGTATGAACAAATTATTTCAACTCAAATATATTCTGTTAATGATTTTTCCAGCCTTCGTCAGGTCAGGAAACCGTGATAAATCACAGAGATTATCAAGTCCGCGTATCATAACGCTTATACTTGCTAATCTCTAGGATCTAAAACTTCGTTTGCTTAAGGACTAAACTAACAGCCTTTTGACTGTTCATTTATTAACTTAACCATATCGCAAAGCGATATATGGTGGAGACTAGGAGAGTCGAACTCCTGACCTCCTGCGTGCAAAGCAGGCGCTCTACCAACTAAGCTAAGTCCCCAGCTTATCATCTAGATTCAATGCATCTTCTTTCTGTACAGCTAGTCAGAATGGTGGGTCTGACAAGACTTGAACTTGTGACCCCACGCTTATCAAGCGTGTGCTCTAACCAACTGAGCTACAGACCCTCAGATACATCAATGAAGAACAACTTGTTGTGGATTCTTACCGGTCGTCAATCTTTCGTTAAGGAGGTGATCCAGCCGCAGGTTCCCCTACGGCTACCTTGTTACGACTTCACCCCAGTCATCGGCCACACCGTGGTAAGCGTCCTCCTTGCGGTTAGACTACCTACTTCTGGTGCAACAAATTCCCATGGTGTGACGGGCGGTGTGTACAAGGCCCGGGAACGTATTCACCGCGGCATTCTGATCCGCGATTACTAGCGATTCCGACTTCATGGAGTCGAGTTGCAGACTCCAATCCGGACTACGATCGGCTTTTTGAGATTAGCATCCTATCGCTAGGTAGCAACCCTTTGTACCGACCATTGTAGCACGTGTGTAGCCCTGGTCGTAAGGGCCATGATGACTTGACGTCGTCCCCGCCTTCCTCCAGTTTGTCACTGGCAGTATCCTTAAAGTTCCCGGCTTAACCCGCTGGCAAATAAGGAAAAGGGTTGCGCTCGTTGCGGGACTTAACCCAACATCTCACGACACGA
>NZ_KB849725.1:570551-617362 GCF_000368865.1 Acinetobacter bouvetii DSM 14964 = CIP 107468 | reverse complement strand
CTCCGTCCTCTCATCGCATTACACAGAAGTATTGGAATATTAACCAATTTCCCATCGACTACGCCTCTCGGCCTCGCCTTAGGGGTCGACTCACCCAGCCCCGATTAACGTTGGACTGGAACCCTTGGTCTTTCAGCGAACGGGTTTTTCACCCGTTTTGTCGTTACTCACGTCAGCATTCGCACTTCTGATACCTCCAGCAGACTTCTCAATCCACCTTCATCGGCTTACAGAACGCTCCCCTACCACTTGCAATAAATTGCAAATCCGCAGCTTCGGCATATAGTTTTAGCCCCGTTACATCTTCCGCGCAGGCCGACTCGACTAGTGAGCTATTACGCTTTCTTTAAAGGGTGGCTGCTTCTAAGCCAACCTCCTAGCTGTCTATGCCTTCCCACATCGTTTCCCACTTAACTATAATTTTGGGGCCTTAGCTGGCGGTCTGGATTGTTTTCCTCTTGACTACGGACGTTAGCACCCGCAGTCTGTCTCCCGGATAGTACTCATTGGTATTCGGAGTTTGCATCGGTTTGGTAAGTCGGGATGACCCCCTAGCCGAAACAGTGCTCTACCCCCAATGGTATTCGTCCGAGGCGCTACCTAAATAGCTTTCGGGGAGAACCAGCTATCACCGAGTTTGATTAGCCTTTCACCCCTATCCACAAGTCATCCCCTGGCTTTTCAACGACAGTGGGTTCGGTCCTCCAGTTAGTGTTACCCAACCTTCAACCTGCTCATGGATAGATCACCCGGTTTCGGGTCTACACCCAGCAACTAAACGCCCTATTAAGACTCGATTTCTCTACGGCTCCCCTATTCGGTTAACCTCGCTACTGAATGTAAGTCGCTGACCCATTATACAAAAGGTACGCAGTCACCGGACTAAGCCGGCTCCCACTGCTTGTATGCATGCGGTTTCAGGATCTATTTCACTCCCCTCACAGGGGTTCTTTTCGCCTTTCCCTCACGGTACTGGTTCACTATCGGTCAGTCAGGAGTATTTAGCCTTGGAGGATGGTCCCCCCATATTCAGACAAGGTTTCACGTGCCTCGCCCTACTCGACATCATCATATAAGCCCTTTCGTGTACAGGACTATCACCCACTATGGTTGCACTTCCCAGAGCATTCCACTAGAACTTATATGACTTAATGGGCTGTTCCCCGTTCGCTCGCCGCTACTGAGGGAATCTCAATTGATTTCTTTTCCTAAGGGTACTGAGATGTTTCACTTCCCCTCGTTCGCCTCATACACCTATGTATTCAGTGTATGATACCTGCCTTATGACAGGTGGGTTTCCCCATTCAGAAATCTCCGGATCACAGGATATTTGCCGCCTCCCCGGAGCTTATCGCAGGCTATTACGTCTTTCATCGCCTCTGACTGCCAAGGCATCCACCACATGCACTTAATTACTTGACTATACAACCCCAAACAGCCGACGATGCCTACAAGTAGCATCTTCAACATTTTAGTTCAGAGTTCTGTGAACTTAATCACTGTACAGCTTCAATTAGATTCATATACCAAAACGCTTGATTCAGTTAATTTCGCTAGTAACTCATTTCATTCAACATTAACAATTGCTTGTTAAGTTAACTAAAACGAGTATGAACAAATTATTTCAACTCAAATATATTCTGTTAATGATTTTTCCAGCCTTCGTCAGGTCAGGAAACCGTGATAAATCACAGAGATTATCAAGTCCGCGTATCATAACGCTTATACTTGCTAATCTCTAGGATCTAAAACTTCGTTTGCTTAAGGACTAAACTAACAGCCTTTTGACTGTTCATTTATTAACTTAACCATATCGCAAAGCGATATATGGTGGAGACTAGGAGAGTCGAACTCCTGACCTCCTGCGTGCAAAGCAGGCGCTCTACCAACTAAGCTAAGTCCCCAGCTTATCATCTAGATTCAATGCATCTTCTTTCTGTACAGCTAGTCAGAATGGTGGGTCTGACAAGACTTGAACTTGTGACCCCACGCTTATCAAGCGTGTGCTCTAACCAACTGAGCTACAGACCCTCAGATACATCAATGAAGAACAACTTGTTGTGGATTCTTACCGGTCGTCAATCTTTCGTTAAGGAGGTGATCCAGCCGCAGGTTCCCCTACGGCTACCTTGTTACGACTTCACCCCAGTCATCGGCCACACCGTGGTAAGCGTCCTCCTTGCGGTTAGACTACCTACTTCTGGTGCAACAAATTCCCATGGTGTGACGGGCGGTGTGTACAAGGCCCGGGAACGTATTCACCGCGGCATTCTGATCCGCGATTACTAGCGATTCCGACTTCATGGAGTCGAGTTGCAGACTCCAATCCGGACTACGATCGGCTTTTTGAGATTAGCATCCTATCGCTAGGTAGCAACCCTTTGTACCGACCATTGTAGCACGTGTGTAGCCCTGGTCGTAAGGGCCATGATGACTTGACGTCGTCCCCGCCTTCCTCCAGTTTGTCACTGGCAGTATCCTTAAAGTTCCCGGCTTAACCCGCTGGCAAATAAGGAAAAGGGTTGCGCTCGTTGCGGGACTTAACCCAACATCTCACGACACGAGCTGACGACAGCCATGCAGCACCTGTATGTAAGTTCCCGAAGGCACCAATCCATCTCTGGAAAGTTCTTACTATGTCAAGACCAGGTAAGGTTCTTCGCGTTGCATCGAATTAAACCACATGCTCCACCGCTTGTGCGGGCCCCCGTCAATTCATTTGAGTTTTAGTCTTGCGACCGTACTCCCCAGGCGGTCTACTTATCGCGTTAGCTGCGCCACTAAAGCCTCAAAGGCCCCAACGGCTAGTAGACATCGTTTACGGCATGGACTACCAGGGTATCTAATCCTGTTTGCTCCCCATGCTTTCGTACCTCAGCGTCAGTATTAGGCCAGATGGCTGCCTTCGCCATCGGTATTCCTCCAGATCTCTACGCATTTCACCGCTACACCTGGAATTCTACCATCCTCTCCCATACTCTAGCTTCCCAGTATCGAATGCAATTCCTAAGTTAAGCTCAGGGATTTCACATCCGACTTAAAAAGCCGCCTACGTACGCTTTACGCCCAGTAAATCCGATTAACGCTCGCACCCTCTGTATTACCGCGGCTGCTGGCACAGAGTTAGCCGGTGCTTATTCTGCGAGTAACGTCCACTATCCAGTAGTATTAGTACTAGTAGCCTCCTCCTCGCTTAAAGTGCTTTACAACCAAAAGGCCTTCTTCACACACGCGGCATGGCTGGATCAGGGTTCCCCCCATTGTCCAATATTCCCCACTGCTGCCTCCCGTAGGAGTCTGGGCCGTGTCTCAGTCCCAGTGTGGCGGATCATCCTCTCAGACCCGCTACAGATCGTCGCCTTGGTAGGCCTTTACCCCACCAACTAGCTAATCTGACTTAGGCTCATCTATTAGCGCAAGGTCCGAAGATCCCCTGCTTTCCCCCGTAGGGCGTATGCGGTATTAGCGTTCCTTTCGAAACGTTGTCCCCCACTAATAGGCAGATTCCTAAGCATTACTCACCCGTCCGCCGCTAGGAAATGTAGCAAGCTACATCTCCCCGCTCGACTTGCATGTGTTAAGCCTGCCGCCAGCGTTCAATCTGAGCCATGATCAAACTCTTCAGTTTAAAATCAATAGTGCTTTATTCAAAACACCAAATCTGGCTCATCAATTTTCTGACATTAATTTCTCAAATAAACTTCGAGTAATTTCTACCATCAATCAATGAAAATAATTTCGATCAATCAACCAGTAAAAATCCACACAAGTTGTTCTTCATAATCTCTTAATGATCTTCTTGCTGATTCGTCACCAGCAAGCTAGGTCGGCTATATTACTCTCTATCTCTAGAAAGTCAACTGATAATTCAGATTATTTTCAAACTTTCTTCTTAAAACCAAACTCAATCAATTCAATCAAGTCTTTGTTTCTTAAGAAGTTTTAATCTTCATCACCGCCGATGGATGTGCATTCTACAGCATTTCTTACCACACGCAACCCTATTTTTTAATTTATTTATTTGTGTGTCTATTTTTTATGCATTTTGCGTTTTTTCATTCATAATTTGATCAAATTTGCTTTAATAGTAATAATTCAGGACTATTTGAACGTTTTTAATTATCATTGCGCAAACACTTTTGCCGAATAAAAAGCGTCAGGACTATATATGCGCCATACTTCTTTTTTTTATGCAGGCTTGCTGTCTTTTGCAATCACGGCGCCCGCATTTGCAAATGAACAATCTGCAGAAACAGCGGAAAGTACAGAAATTGCCAATACATCCAGAACTCAACAGCTTGCTCAAGCAGCGAGGGCTAAATCATCTGAAGTCGCAAAAAAATTATCCGTAAATGCGACCGCAGCCCAATCGGATGAAGAAAAAGACCCTTTTGAAGCATTCAACCGTAAAATTTTTGCTTTTAATGAAGTACTGGATACATATATTGCGCGCCCGCTGGCAATTCAGTATGTTGAAAAAGTGCCCGATGATGTCCGCGGGTCTTACCGTCAATTCCGTAAAAACTTAAATGAACCTTGGAATGCTGTTAACCAGCTGATTCAGGGCCGCCCTGCACGCGCCGCCAAATCTTTAGGCCGCTTCACAGTTAATACACTGACTACTTTAGGCTTTGCTGACCCCGCGCAGCGCTTAAATCTGACTTCAGAATCTGAAGGTCTCGGCATTACGATGGGCTATTACGGCATTCCTTCCGGCCCGTATCTAGTTTTACCTGTATTGGGCCCAAGTACCATTCGGGAAGCCGTTGGAACGGCTGCAGACAGTCAAGCGCGCCCGCAAAAATATCTGCTTGAAGATCACGACGGCGCGTATTGGTCAGAACAGGTGCTTCGCGGCGTAGATGCACGCTCTCAGCTGCTGGAACTTGAAAATGTGCTGCAAGGCGATAAATACGCCCAAATTCGTGATTTCTACTTACAGCGCATCAGCTTTGCTGTGACGGAAAAGAAAGGCATTGCAGACGAAAATATGTTTATTAATACTGACGACGAACCAGATGATACTCCCTCATCTGATTCTTCAGATGACAATACATCGGATACACCTGCAGAAGCATCTCCTGCAGATTCAAGCGCGCCTGAATCTGATAACGGCATCACAGAATAGTTAAATTTATTCTCTTGCTAGAGGGGTTTTTTTCCTCCAGCAAGGATTTGCTTGTTATAGTAGTTCAATGACACACCTTATGGATCATACAAATTCTTTATGTATTTCATTCAGCCGACTCGTGATATTCCTTATTTAGAACAGGTTATTGCCGCACTGCCAAGTGTTCAGATGATCCGTATTGAAGATCTCGATTTGTATGATCCCACCATTATTGCTATCGCGGATGTCCGTGACTACTTAACGCATCAATGGACATTGCCGACGATTGTTCTTGCTCTGGAAGATGAGGGCGCTGCCCTTGCGCAGGCATGGGAGCAAGGCGCCCTTGCCGGCTGGATGTGGAGCAAGCCGCCGGCAAACCCGCAGCAGGCTTTAATTAAGATTGATGCGCAATATAAGCGCAATCAAGACAGCCGGGACTTGCCGTCAGCAGCTGAATTGCAAAAAAAGCTCCTGCCGAACCCCATTGAACTCACCAATTATAAAGTTGAAACTTTTTTTCAGCCTTCGGCGTATTTATCTGGCGATTGGTACGATTACTGGAAAATCAGCGATAAAGAAGTCTTATTCTATTTGGCAGATGTTTCCGGCCATGGGGTGACCAGCAGCCTGCTGACATCCTGGATGGCCGCTTTTCACGGCCGTTCAAAGACCCCGCGTGAATTGATTAAAAAGCTTAATGGCATGCTGGTGCAGGAAAATATCGAAAAGCACATTACCATGCTCACCGGCATTCTAAATTTGGAAACCCACCAGCTGCGCTGGTCCAGCGCAGGGCACTATCCTCCCGCCATTTTATTTGAACCGAATAAAGAACCTAAAGTCTTAACCACCAGCAGCTTTCCGCTTGGCCTCACTGAAGATTTAGAAGTTGAAGAGTTTGAATGCACGCTAAACCGCCATGCGCGGTTTATTATTTGTTCGGACGGCGCGCTGGAACCGTTCGATGGCGGCTTAAACGAACAGCTCGGCCAATTGGTGCATCATTTGCAAAATCAATCATTTCAGGCGCCTGAACATGTTGCTGACGACATTGCCATCCTAAGTTTCCGCAGAATGAATTAACATATAAATCAATATATTATCATTCAACCTTAGTTTATACGACTGCTGGCTACTTGAGTAAGCAGTGGCCCTATGGGATAATTTACTATCCTTCTCTGCAAATGGCATTTATATGTCAACAGGTCATGTTGAATATGCAAGCTTGAACGGAACGCATATTTTTAAGCTTATTGGCGAAGTGCGTGCCCAATCTTGCATTAGTTTAGACAAGTTACTGAATAAAATTGAACAGCAAGAGAATGTTATAGGCGCAATCGTAGATTTAACCCAAACAACATTCATTGACAGTACCGTTTTAGGCATCCTGGCTAAATTGGGCTTAAAGCTCAAGCAAATCCATCACATTCAGGCAGTTATGCTGTCAACCAACTCAGATATTACGACTCTGGCCAACAGTATGGGGCTGGGGCAGGTTTTTGTCATTTTAGATTACTGCGGTGATCCGAGTGTCTGCACCCGCGAATTAATGGAAGAGCATATTACACACGGCAGTATGCTGAATACTGTACTGGATGCGCACAAAACATTGATGAAACTCAATGACAGCAATCAAAATATGTTTGAGCCTTTGGTAAAGCAGCTGCAAAAAGAGCAAGACAGTTTAGACCAAACTGCACAACAAAACGCATAAGCGTTTTCTCCCTTCCTGAGATCTCCCATGACTTTCCTTTCCGTCGCGCAAATGAACTCCCAAAATGATATAGAAGCCAACTTCTCTGTCATTGATTCATTGATCCTGCAAAGCAAAGCTCAGGGAGCAAGCCTGATTGTATTTCCTGAAAATTTTGTCTGCTTTGCAGCCGGAAAACAGCGGGAAACAGGCGCGCAATTTGAAGCAATTCAGCAGCGTTTAGAGCAGCTGGCGCATCGGCATGATATCTGGATTATTGCGGGCACACTCCCTTGCCCGTTCCGCCCAGATGGCTCCATCATTGAAGATGGCCGTGTTCGCACAGTCAGCCTATGCATCAGCCCTGAAAAAACTGAAGCGCGCTATGACAAAATTCATTTATTTGATGTGCAAGTCGGCGATGCTGTCGGCGGCTATCAGGAATCTAAATTTTTCGAACCCGGCACTGATTTAACAATTGCGAAAACACCCTTTGGCAATATTGGCTTAATGGTCTGCTATGACTTGCGTTTTCCAGAACTGGCTTTAAGTTTGCGCGCTCAAGGCGCCAACATCCTGACCGCGCCTGCCGCCTTTACCTACACCACTGGTGAAATGCACTGGCAGTTCTTGCTTCAAGCGCGCGCGATGGACAGTCAATGCCAGGTTTTAGGCGCTGCACAGCAAGGCTGGCATGGTGAAAAACGCCAAACATGGGGACATGCGGGTGCGGCCAACAGCCGCGGACAGTTGCTCGATATCATTCACGAGAAAGGCGCTGGCCTGATTACAGTACCCTTTGATTTAGCCGAGCAGCAGCTGGTTCGGGCATCGATGCCTTTGATGCAGCATCGCGTTTTATTGCAATACTAAGATTGCATCTAATGTTCACGTTGAGTGAACTTCATTCATGCTGTGATTTAACCTCATTATTTCTTAATTCACTTATTTTCAGCTCGTTTTTAAAATCAATTCGCATATAATAATGATTCTTATTCAAAATCATTTATCCAAATGTTCAAATCAGCCCTCCTCTCAGCATTGCTGCTGCCTCTAGCAACTGCATCTTTCGCAGAACTTCACGTTTCAGAAAAAATCCGCCCCGCGGTTAACTCTTCAGTGAATCCCAATATTCAGCGCCTAGAGATTCCGCCCACGCCCAACAGCATGCCATTGCCTGCATTTGGCCAAGGCATCATTGGCTGGGGGACAGGTCCTGACGGCGCAGAAGCGCGTTTGCATAACATCACCAAAGACGATGTTATCAAGCTTAAAACTCAAGCTGTGACTTTAGAGATGGTTGAAACATGGCAGAAGTTCTATGAAAATGAAACGCTGCGCAATGCAGGCAATCCAACTGCGCCATTTCGCGCACAGTTGATGAAAAAAATTGCGGGTCTCTGGTAAGCGGTTCGAAATTCAGCTCATTGATGGCATCTTCCATTAATGAGCGCGGTGATAGACCGCCTTTCGATCTCTAATTTGATCCCCCCTCTCCTGCTTTTTTCTTTACGCCCAGCCTTACGCTTTGCAATTTTTACAAAAACCCTGCTTATTCTTTGTTCACTTTCAGACAGGATGGATGTTTCCCAATCAATATTCAGAGAATTACAATGTCCTTAGAAAAAGTCGTTTATACAGCACATGCAAAAGCAACAGGCGGCCGTGATGGCCGGGCTACTTCATCGGATGGTATTTTAGATATTCAGCTGAAAGTACCGAAAGAAATGGGCGGCACAGGCGGCGGTACGAACCCTGAGCAGCTGTTTGCAGCGGGCTATTCTGCATGTTTTTTAGGCGCCATGAAATTTGTTGCCAACCGGGACCATTTAAAAATCACGCCTGATGCTTATATTGAAGGTGATGTCGGCATTGGGCCAATTCCAACAGGTTTTGGTATTCAGGTGACTTTGAATATTCACTTGGAAGGTTTGGAACAAAGCAAGGCGCAAAAATTGGTTGATGCTGCGCATATTGTCTGCCCGTACTCAAATGCGACGCGCGGCAATATTGATGTGACGCTGAATGTGATTGTTTGATTTTTATCGTTGAATGTTCAAAAAAATAAAAAAGCTGATATGTATTTGCATATCAGCTTTTTTATGGTTGCACTTTAAGTCCAATTTCGTATAAGAGATTTTATGTTAAATCTTAGGTTTGATAAATTTTATGATAAACCTATCATTAGTTATTAAAAATCAATCTATTGATAGGTAATTTGTGCCTTTTATCAAATTATCGTTTGGGTATAGAACAATGATAGGCTAGTTGCCTAAAATTTCTCAAATGGAAGTCTCTTGCTAGTTCAGCACACATCACTATATCCTGAATACGAACTAGCTCTGATTGATAATGTTTCATTTTATTTATTTTTATGTTATTGATATTTATATTTTAATTACTATTGTGTGATGTAATGTCTAGACAAGTTTTACCTAAAGATATTAAGTTGCTTTATGGCTTATCAGCAGCTAGATGTAATATATGTGAAAAAGTACTATTTGAACCAAAAATCAATGAAGATGGATATGTTCATATAGGTCAAATGGCTCATAATATTGCTTATTCAGAACATGAAAGTGCGCCTAGAGCCATTGATGGCTTATCAGGTGATAATTCATATCAAAACCTAATTTTACTCTGTGCTAATGATCATATTAGTGTTGATCAAAACACAGCATTTTATACAGTAGAATATATTAGAACTATCAAAAATAACTTTGAAAACTCTGTTAGAGTTAGGTTGAATAATGCTATTAGACCTGATAAATCTTTAGTTGATTTAATTCACTCAAATTATAATTTACAGGCTTTAATTTACAGCTTAAATTTTCCTTTGATTTTATTACCTTTTAACATTGGTGATATCATTGATATGGAAAACTTTTTATTAGAACCGAATAGACCTACTTCTTATCCATTCCGAGATGAAGGGTTAAATGGACTTATGCTGCCAATTCTAGAATTGGCTCATCAATTGAATCCATATATAATTTCATATTATTTCCCTTCTAATGTTGGTGATTTAAGACCAATTAGAGAAAAACCGATCCCTGTTAATGAGCAGGCTGCTATAACAAATATTGTTCAGAACCTATATCAATCAATATTTAATTGGCTTGAATATTGTCGAATTAACTATAGTTGATTTTGAGTGGGATTATATTTTCATTATCAGATCCCACCAATAGTGATGTGTGCTGAAAAAACAGGAGAGTTTAACGTGGTAAATTATACATTCTGATTAGGCATTTTATCACAAGTCTTGTCCGCAGAAATTGGGGATAATTTAGGCACTGTATGAATTGATAATACAGACGAAAAGCTGAATTTGATTGGAAAACAATCAATTTTATTAGCGGAATATATCAGAACTGTCTAAAAAAAAGCCGATATAGAAATATATCGGCTTTTTGCTGTTTATTAAGATTTTTATATTTTTGCTAAATATTTGATTTTAAATAAAAATATTAAATTATGTCATTCACCAATTAAAATATCTATGCGATAAACCATTTAAAATATCTGAAAAACTATATAATATTCATAAAACTCAATATCTTATTAAACATGAAAACTGAAAAACCGAAAAGACTAGAACCAGTCAAAAATACTTTAAGATTATTATGTGCATATTCAGGAAATTTATGTGCATTTCCTGGTTGTAATCATTTAATTTTTAATGCGGATGGAGATTTAATTGCTGAATTATGTCATATAGAAGCAGCACTTCCAGAAGGTGAACGTTTTAATCCTGATATGACAAATGAAGATCGAAGAGATTTTAATAATCTGATGTTTATGTGTCATGAGCATCATGTTACGACAGACAATGTTGATAAATATCCAGTACGTAAACTGAAAGAAATGAAAGCTGAACATGAAGCTATTTTTTCATTAGAAAGAATGTCTGATCGAATCGCCGAAAAACTATATGATTACACTTCGCAATTAACAGTATCTACTGTCCTAAATCTTAATAATTTGTATCAAGTTTTAGGGATAAAGAATAGAGATAAAGAAGAAAGAGAAATGGAGGTAAAAGACTTTAATAAGCAAATAAAAATTTTTAAAAACTTAAGTAATGAGGCAAAAATTACACTAATAACATCAGTACAAAGATTAAAAAATGATTTTTATGAAAGACAAAAATATGTCGATATGATGGAAATAGGCCGAGTTTTAAATTTATATAGAAATGAACTATTTCAATATTTTGATGAATTAGAATCAAGTGGATTGATGGTAGTTAATGAAATCGAAATAAGAGATAATAGATATGAAAATAGACATCAACTAAAAAGTAAAAATAGAGATGTTGATAATAGTTTTTTTGAAGAAATATATGAGTATTGTGAGTTACTCGATATTGATTTCAGAGAATTTATGCTTGATTTAGACTTCTTTAGCTTAGATGATTAAGAATTCCTAAAATTAACATAATACGCGTTATACGAAATTCATTTTTTTTATTTCATATAAATCATTGCCTTATGTTGATATAAAAAGCCCAATCATCACCGATTGGGCTTTTTTAATGATTTATCACGTTCCACAATTAATGCTTAATCAATGTTCCACGCTTTTAATTAGGCATATTCAACAGTACGCTCTGACATCAGTGATGAAAAATAAAGTGAATATTCCTTTCATCACTCCGCCGCTTCATTGGTCACACGCAACACTTCTTCCAGCGTTGTTTTCCCAGCCAGCACTTTACGCAATCCATCATCACGGATAGAACCAGATTGTTTGCGGGCATAGGCTTCTACTTCAAACTCGGCGGCATTGCCATGAATTAAGCGGCGCATCGGTTCATCCACAGGGACAATCTCATAAATCGCAGTACGGCCATTAAAGCCTGTATGCGAACAATGCTCACAGCCATTCGGCTGAGGTAATTTTAAGTGCGCATTATGCTCAATATTGGCAAACAGCTGTTCTTCAAAATCATCCGCTTCATGCCAAGTCGCACAGTGTGAACACAAGGTGCGCACCAAGCGTTGCGCAATCACACCAATCAGAGAACTGGATAATAAAAACGGTTCAATGCCCATATCTTTTAAACGGGTCACTGCGCCTACCGCAGTATTGGTATGCAGGGTGGATAACACCAAATGGCCCGTCAGCGAAGCTTGAACCGCAATTTCCGCTGTTTCCAAATCTCGAATCTCACCGACCATCACCACATCTGGATCTTGACGCAGCATGGCTTTTAAAGCACGGGCAAAAGTCATATCGACTTTGGTGTTGACCTGTGTCTGGCCAATGCCTTCCAGTTGATATTCAATTGGGTCTTCAGCAGTTAAAATATTTTTTGAACCGTCATTCAGGTCAGACAGCGCGGCATACAGCGTGGTGGTTTTACCCGAACCCGTTGGGCCCGTCACCAAAATAATGCCGTGCGGACGGTGCACCAAAAGCTTAAGACGCTCATAGTCATTATTCATCAGGCCCAAATGCGTCATGTTCAAACGCCCCGCCTGCTTATCCAGCAAACGCATCACCACGCGCTCGCCATAAGACGACGGCAAGGTCGACACACGCACATCGACTTCACGGCCCGCTAAGCGCAGCGAGATGCGGCCATCCTGCGGGATGCGCTTTTCGGCAATATCCAGTTTGGCCATGACTTTAATCCGCGACACCAGCAGCGGCGCCAATTCACGGCGCGGCTGCACAATTTCACGCAGCTGCCCATCAACCCGCAGGCGCACTGATAATTTCTTTTCAAAGGATTCAATATGAATATCGGAGGCGCCAACACGGATGGCTTCCGACAGTAGTGCATTGATTAAACGCACAATCGGCGCGTCATCTTCCTGATCCATCAGATCTTCAGCTTCAGGCACTGAGTCTGCAAGGCTGAGTAAATCCGGATGATCTTCCAAACCCGCCGCCACTTGCTGAGACTCCCCAGTATCTCCGGCAAAGCTGGAACTCAGCAGCTGATGAAACTCCTGATCTGTGCACAGCTGATACTGCGCTGCATGCCCCAAAAACCGCCGCGCTTCCTGCAGCGCCAGCATAGGTGTGCTTTCACGCCGCACAATATAGGCTTGATCCCCTTCATAACGGAGCAATACGCCGTGCCGCTTTGCAAAACTATAGGGTATTTGTAATTGTTTGAGTATTTGCATCAAAGTTTATAATGATGGAAAAAGTGTTTTGAGTGTACTCTAAGCACATGACAGCGTGAAGTCTGTTTTTTCAGCTTTTAATGATATAGGGAAAATTGCATTGTCTTTAATCAGTGATGTACTGCAAACGGAAACGCCTAAACTCAAGTGGTGGGGTGAGCATCATTTTGAGCTACACCGCCCTAAAGCTTGGCAATTCGGCTCACTGCTGTTCCGCCTGACCCGCGGCCTGCAGGAATGGCGTCTGGAATACCACCGCCCGACGGTACAGTATGACTATGAACAGCAATGGCACCGTATTGATGACCCTGAGTTTGCTTTTCCGCCGCCGGTGCATATTGAACGCTATATGTTTAAAAATACGCATGAAAATATTCAGATTATGCCAAGGCTGGCCGACCGTTCTGTGGTGATCCGCCCTGTCGACCCGATTTATATCCCTGCCGGCCAGCGCGGCACGCTGTACATCAGCACGCCATTATGGATTGCGGGATTTGTGGAAGGCCAAAGAGGCCCGCTGTTTGATATTCCTGTGATTTTGCCCAAAGACACATGGTTTGGCCCCAATAAGCGCATGGGCGAAATCTGCTATGCCACTGCAGTCGATGGGCGCACAGAGCTGCATCAGCTGAAAGTCCGCGCCTTTCGCGCCATTACCCCGATTGAGTTTCACAACACCAGCCACGAACAATTGCGCTTTGACCGCATGAATGTGCCGGTTCCGGCCTTGCCGCTGTTTTACAGTGAAAGTACTGGGCGCTTATGGACCTCGCAGATCAAAGTGCAGCATGAAGGGCCTGACCGTCCGCCGCGCATCCGCATAGAAAACCGCACGCCGCCGCATGCAGGGGAAGTGATGTATGTGCATCCGCCGCGTGAACCGGCTGGGGCTTTGTTTAACATGTTTGATTCATTTTTCTAAGAGGCAGCCATGGCGAATACCAGTATTTCCAGCGAAGTCACCAGCAGCCTCACGGGGATTGTGAAGAATCTGAACACTGACCGGATCACAGAGCTTTTGGTTGCCGTGATTTTGGCCTTGATTGGTTTTTTAATTGCGCGTTTTGTGTCCAACGCCTTTATCCGAACAATTGGCGTGCGCTTCAATGCGCATCAGCGCCTGGTCTGGCGGCGCGGCATTTTTTATTTTATTTTCATCATCTTTATCATGGCCAGCTTAAAAGAAGCCGGCTTTAAGCTCAGCGTATTTTTAGGCGCGGCCGGCATCCTGACGGTGGCTTTAGGTTTTGCCTCACAAACGTCCGCGTCCAACCTGATCAGCGGGATTTTCCTGATTGGCGAAGGCTCTTTTGAAATTGGCGATACCATTCAAATTACCCTAATCCGCGGCCATACCATTGAAGGCGAAGTCATCTCGATTGACTTGCTGTCCGTGAAGCTGCTGACGCAGGACAATGTCTATGTGCGCCTGCCGAATGAACAGCTGATCCGCGCGCCGGTGCATAACCTGTCTAAATTTCCGATACGGCGCATTCCCATTACGCTGGCGATTAACTTCCATGAAGACATCATTAAAGTCCGCGAAGTGCTGCTGGATGTCGCCGGCAAATATCCATTGGTGCTGGCCGATCCCAAACCTGCGGTCACGGTGACGGCATTCCGGGAATCGTCAATTGAACTGCTGTTTGCAGTATGGTGCCAGCAGGAGAACTTTTTAAGAGTGCGCGATGAAATGCAGGAACGCATCCGCAACGGTTTTCTGGATAATCAAATTGAAATTCCAGTACCGAAAATGGGCTTTGTTGACCGCCCTGCTGTATCGCCTTTGCAAAATGAAGAGCTGGATCAATATGCCAATGCGCAAGAGATTAAGCGTGAACCGGACTTAAAATAGCGCGTCTGCTTTTCTGCGTTTAAATGGCAGGCATGCAAAAATTCAGCAGGATGAGGCGGGCGCTTTTCTTCGTAGAAAGCCGCATGCAATAAAGAAAGATCAGTTCTTTTGCGCCTCGGGCATAGGCGCAATATAGGCAATTATCAGCATGACAAAACCTGCGCCTAAGAATGAAATGACCCGGCTCAGCGTGCCGATATGCGAAAGGTCAAACAGCACTAATTTTAAAGTGACCAAGACCAAAATACTGCCGCCAAAGATCCATAACGAACGCAAATGCCGTTTCGCTGCCGTCAGCATGCAGATGAAGGCTAAGCTGACCCACAGCAAAGTGAAACTGAGCTGCACTGTGGCATTTTCCCACATCTCCCAGACATTATACGGCGTGCCCAGATACACATGCAGCGCGCGTAGCACCACATAGCTGCTGAGCCAAAGCAGCCCCAGCATCATCAAAATGGTGCCTAAGCTTTTTTCCAAGCCGGCTTTCATCTGCAGATTCAGCATCCAGATAAAGCCCGCCAGCATCGCAATGCTGATTAAGTCAAAAGGATTCAGCACAGGCAGCAGATACAGCTGAAACGCCTGCTGGCTGAAAATTTGCGAAAAAATAATCCACAGCAGCATCAGCGTCAGTGTATTTCGCGCCTGCCAGAAAATTTTCCAATCGGGATTGGGCTGGCGATAACACCAAAATGCAAACAGCAGCGGTAAAATCACCACACTTAAAAACGGCATGCTGGGTATTAACGTTAAGCTGGCGAACGCCAAACTGGCCAGCGCCCCTAAGCTGCCCCATTCTTTTTCTTCTTTCACGCCCAGCATCGGGCGCAGCCACAGCAGGGTCAGCAGCGCGCCGCTCAAAGCAAACAGCAAGCGGTCGGATAGATTGTGCCACAGCAGTTTGCCGTCATGGCTTAAATCGACTGCCATATACAGCGCCAAGCCATACACAGGAATCAGCCCAATCCATTTCGGCAGCAGCCATGACCATGCGGCGCCGCGGCGCAGCAGCCATTCATTGAAGATGCTGTAAAGCATGACAATGCTCAGCAGGCAAATGAAGGCTTGGCTTGGGCTGTCAATTTTTTCCAGCAGCAGCACGAACAGCATGACCGTAGCTGACAGCATCTGCATGCATTGAAAGGCAACCGCCGAACTGTTCAGCTGCTTCCGGAACTCAGCAGTGCTGTTCGCAATCAGCACCGTCAGCAGATAACTGATGCACAGCACCCAGTACACATTGCTTGGAAAAACGTTTTGCACTGAAAAATAGTACAGGCTGGAAAAACCCGCCATCATCATCAAGCCCATGCCGACATAACGGCTGAGCGCAGAATGGCGGTACAGGCCATACGCAAAGACAGCGGCGCCTTCAACCGCCCATCCCGCCACACTCCAGTGTTCGTGCAGCAGTATCGGCGGAATGAATGCCATAAAGATCAGCATCAGGCTGAAATAGCTTTGCGAAATAATGCGGATCGCCTGATGGCGCTTTGACAGCAGATATAAAACGCCATAGATGCCGGCAAAAATCAAACTGAACCCCGCCTGCCAGCGCGGTTCATCAAAATACATCAGATATAGAAAGCCATAACTGACAATCGGTGCGCCAAAAATCAGCGCCAAATCCAATACCGGTTTCAATTGAAAACGCATCAGATTTTCTTGGGCCAGCAGCTGGCTGAAACGGAATCCGAGCCAAATAAAAATCGCCGCATGCGCATAAATTAAATAACTGAGCGCGGTTCTTTCCTGTTCTCTGCCTCGGTAAAAGGCATACGCGCCGCCCACCAGCACGGTCATTAAAAATGAAATCTGATTGAGAATTTTCCACGGCCTTAACGTGCTTAAAACCGCCACGGCTAAATTGATGCAAAGATAATAAGCAATCAGCTCAGCAGCAGTGGCATTGCGCACAGGCAGAGTAAAAGGCGCAATATAGGCGATCATCATCGCCATCAGCGCCAATTCAATACTTTGCTGTTTCAGGCTGAGCCAAATGGCGGGCAGCAGAATGGCGGCAAAGCACAGGCTGGCGATTGGCAAATTCGGAATGACTTGGTTGTAATAGGCAAAAAACAAGGTCAGCGATAAGCTTGCCAGCCCCAAGCCCTCTAAAGCCAAAGCAAAACCCCGGTTGCGCTGCTTCAGCACATAGCCCAATAGCGTGATGCCGGCACTGACCGCCGCCACCAGCCATAATTTAACTGCAAGACTGAGCTGCCAATGCTCAGTGGCAAAACGCAGCAACAGGATCACCCCAATCACCAAAACAGCGATAGCGGCTTTTAATACCGGATTGCCTTTAAACAGCCATTGCTGCAGCTGATCCATCAGGCTGATTGAAACATCAGAGGCAATGGGCGCCTCAGATGGACTTGATTCACCTGAACGCCGTGATTCCGCCTGCCGGCTCAGATCAGGCCTTGCGTGAAGTTGACGCTGCAGCGACAGCACATTACGCTCCAGCCGCTTCAGCCAGCGCAGGAAAAAGAAAATCCAGGCAGAAATGCCTAATCCGGTTAAGATGCCAATATGGCCAATACCGCCGACCAGCGTCATGATCGAAGCGATATACAAAGGCACTTTTGATGTCGCTGTAAGCGGCAAGCCCGCTTCAGCCGCCAATTGGTCTGCCGGCTTTTGCAGGTCATCGACATAGTGCATCACGCTCACAGCAAATGCAAAACCGCATAAATAGCTGAAAATTTTCAGATCCGAAAACCAGCAGCCCACCCCGGCAATAATCAGCGCCATCAGCCAGATCATTCTGATTTCGTTATTTCCGTTCCGCTGTGCGTTCAGCATGCCTGCCCTTTTTTTTCAGTTTTAGCTGATGATACCGCAGCGGCCGGCAGAAGTTCCGCTGCTTTATCAGATTTTCGGTAACTGCTGCCAGACAATCACAGCGCCGCGCCATCATGCCTCAGCGCAGAGCGGAAAAATCACGTACAATAAAACCGTTATCTGGATTAGGAATTTTTCAATGCCGCCATTTGTCTTGGTCGATGGGTCATACTTTTTATTTCGCGCCTTTCACGCACTCCCCCCTTTAACCACGTCAACTGGATTGCATACCAATGCCATCCGCGGAGCCATTTCCGCCATTCAAAAACTCATGCGCCGCACCCAGCCGACCCACATGGCGGTGATTTTTGATACGCCTGAACCGACGTTCCGCCATGAGCTTTCGCCTATTTATAAAGGCGACCGCCCAAGCATGCCGGAAGAGCTGGCGGAACAGATTCCTTACCTGCATGCGCTGATCCGCGCACTGGGCATTCCGCTGCATATGCTGCCGGGCGCAGAAGCCGATGATATTATCGGCACGCTGGCAAAACGCGCAGAAGCGCAAGGCCATCAGGTGCTGATTTCGACTGGCGATAAAGACATGGCGCAGCTGGTCACCGACAAAGTCACGCTGGAAGACAGCTTTAAAGACAAGCCGATGGATGTGAACGGCGTCTTTGAAAAATTCGGGGTTTGGCCCAACCAGATTATTGACTATCTGACCTTAATGGGCGATGCATCTGACGGCATCATGGGTGTTCCAGGCGTTGGCGCAAAAACAGCGGCCAAACTGCTGACCGAGTACGGCTCAATTGGCGGCATTTTAGAAAATGTCGACAGCATTAAAGGCAAAGTCGGTCAAAATATTAAAGACAATGTGGAAGGGATTGCTCTGGACCATCAGCTGGCCAGCATCGTCTGTGATTTGGATATGAACCTGACTTATGATGACCTGAAATTGGCTGATCCGAATATCGAACAGCTGCGCAGCCTGTATACCGAATTAGAATTCCGCAATCAGCTGCAATCTTTAGATCATCCCAATAATCCAAATGGCGCAGCGTATAAGCAAAACTCCAAAGCCATTCTTAAAGACGCCCATGCGGAAGAAAAAACGGTTACTGAAGATCAGGCGTCCATTACCAGCACCGATGATGTCTTGGGCCAAGCCAATTATCATACCGTTTTAGCGCAAACGGACTGGGACAATTTATTTAAACGCCTCAGCACCGAAAAACGCTTTGCCTTTGATACGGAAACCACCAGCCTCGATTACCGCGTTGCGCAAATTGTCGGTTTCTCTGTGGCTTTTGATGCGCATGATGCCTATTACGTGCCGCTGGCGCATGATTATGAAGGGGCGCCTGAGCAGCTGAACCGGGACCTTATTCTTGCGCAAATCAAGCCGATTTTAGAAGACAAATCGGTCGAAAAAATCGGCCATCATTTAAAATATGATGCGCACGTGCTGAAAAATCACGGCATTGAGCTGCAAGGCTGGTATTTCGATACCATGCTGGCCTCATATGTGCTCAACTCAGTCGCCACCCGCCACGGCATGGATGATGTTGCCCGCCTGTACTTAAGCCATTTAACCACAACCTTTGAACAAGTGGCGGGCAAAGGCGCGAAACAGAAAAGCTTTAATCAAATTGAGCTGGAAACCGCTTCGCACTATGCAGCCGAAGATGCGCATGTGACTTACCGCCTGTATGAAGTGCTGGATGCCAAATTGCACAAGCATCCTGAACTGGTCAATATTCTGCACAATGTGGAAATGCCGGTGGCGCGTGTGCTGACCATGATGGAAGAGAACGGCATTGAGCTGAATCTGGACTTTCTGGATCAGCTGGGCAGCGAATTTGCCAAAACCATGCAGGATTTGGAAAATCAAATTACGGAACTGGCAGGCCAACCTTTCAATGTCAGCTCACCCAAACAAGTCGGCGAGATCCTGTTTGACAAGCTGGGGTTGAAAGGCGGCAAGAAAACCTCGACGGGCCAATACAGCACCAGTGAAAGCGTGCTGGAAAAAATAGAGCATCCGATTACCGATCTGATTCTGGAATACCGCGGCCTGTCTAAGCTGAAAAGCACTTACACCGACGGCCTGCTGAAGCAAGCCAATAATGAGACGCACCGCGTGCACACCAGCTACCATCAGGCGCTGACGGCCACCGGCCGCTTATCATCGACCGATCCGAACCTGCAGAACATTCCTGTACGTGAAGATATTGGCCGTCAAATCCGTAAAGCCTTCATAGCGCCAAAAGGCCGTGTGCTGCTGGCCGCCGATTACTCGCAAATTGAACTGCGTTTAATGGCGCATTTTTCACAGGATGACGCCTTGGTGGATGCCTTCAATCACGGTCAGGATGTGCACCGCCGCACAGCAGCGGAAGTGCTTGGCATTGCATTGGAAGATGTAACCGGCAATCAGCGCCGCCAAGCCAAAGCCGTCAATTTCGGCCTGCTCTACGGCATGTCTGAATTCGGCCTCACCCGCCAATTGGGCTTTAGCCGTGAAGAGTCACGCAGCTATATCGGCAAATACTTCCAGCGCTATCCTGGCGTGCTGGAATATATGGAGCGTACCCGCCAAGTGGCGCGTGAACAGGGTTTTGTCGAAACCATTTTAGGCCGCCGCCTGTATACGCCAGATATTATGGCCAGCAATAAAATGATCAAGCAAGGCGCAGAGCGCGCAGCGATTAATGCGCCGCTGCAAGGTTCGGCTGCAGACATCATTAAAATGGCCATGATTGAAGTGGAAAAAATGCTGCCGAAAGGCCAAGCCAAAATGCTGCTGCAGGTGCACGATGAATTGGTCTTTGAAGCCGATGAGGACATTGCGGATGATTTGGCAGTGAAACTGGCGGACGTCATGCAGTCTGTACTGAAAATCTCTGTGCCGCTGGTCGTAGAAGTCGGCAAAGGCAGCAACTGGGATGAGGCCCACTAGAGCATTTGCTCCTTCCTCCTCCCAGGAGGAAGGCTGGGATGGAGGTCATTTGCCTCCTAGAAGAAATATCAACTTCTTCACCTAAAAATTTCAGCCATAAAAAAGGACGCATCAGCGTCCTTTTTTACAATTGGGTTTCAGCGCTTATAGGCCTGTCAGCAGCACAATCGCCACTTCTTTCATAATGGTTTCCGCCAGCAGCAAAGCAAAAATTGCGACAATCGGAGACAAATCAATCATGCCCATATTCGGCAGAATACGGCGGAATGGCGCCAGCAGCGGCTCTGCCAATTCTTGAACCACCTCAATATACGGTGAACGCGATTGGCTGAACATCACTACCCAGCTCAAAATAATTGAAGCGAAAATCAAATAGCGGCAGAAACGGATTAAATCCTGAATCATGGTCACGAAGGTCATGATAATTAAATGCACAGGACTGTTGACGGATGCCCCGGACAAATGCATCACTCCAAACATTTTCAGAATATACAGCACCACCAATAAAATTAATGCCGCGGTATTCACCCGGCCTTTGCCGACCGTCGGGAAAATCCGGCTGAACATATCCACAATTTTTGTGGCTTTCGCAGTAGAAAGCACCACAGGATTGTATGGACTTACTGCAGCCAATTGCATTAAAAACCGGAAGAAAACGAGCAAAATTGCGACGTTAATGATAATGCCAAAAATTAGCGCAGAATTTGCACCCATACTAGAACATTCCTAAATAAAAACGAATTACTTGATGCTGTCACTTAAATCTTGCGCAAGCTCTTGACTGCGCTTTTGCGCAGCCGCTAAAGCCGCCTGAATATTTTGTGAGATATGCGCATGATCAAACACTTCAATCGCAGCTTGCGTTGTACCATTTGGCGAAGTCACATTTTTGCGCAGTTCCGCTGGACTGCTGGAGCTGGTGATTGCCATTTGCGCTGCGCCCAAAGCGGTTTGCAAGGTCAGCGCTGTCGCGACTTTTTCATCCAGGCCCAAATTTTTACCTGCGCGGATCATGCTTTCCATCATATAAAAGAAATATGCGGGGCCTGAACCTGAAACAGCGGTAACCGCATCAATTTGCGCCTCAGATTTTACCCAAATTGTCAGGCCAGTTGAAGCCAGAACTTGGCTGGCCAGCTCACGGTCTTGCGCATCGACAGCATCATATGCAAACAATCCATGAGCGCCGGTCTGCACCAGAGCAGGCGTATTCGGCATGACGCGGACAATGCGGTCAGTTTCTAAAATTTTTGAAATTGTGTCAATTTCCGCGCCGGCCACAATCGAAATCACCAGCTTGCCGTCAAGCAGGCCTTTTAACGGCTTTAAAATACTGGCAAAAACCTGTGGCTTCACCGCAAACAGCACAATATCAGCATCACGGATTGCCAGTGCATTGTCATCCGTCACATGCACATCTTTTTCAGCCAGCAATTCACGGACTTTCTCGACAGGATCTGAAACTGTAATGCGGGTTGCGGGCAGTCCACGCGCAATTAAACCGCCGATTAAAGCTTGCGCCATATTGCCGCCGCCAATAAAAGTGATATTACAATTTAGAACTGCGCTCATGATGAAGATCCGCTCTTGCTGTTATCTGAAGAAACCAATTGGGGCAGCCATCCCGCCTGAATGCAATACGGTGACTCTGCCAGCCAAAAGCCTTTCGGCGTAAAAACGCCTAGCATAACATTATCTATGCTTAATATTTGAATTCGATGACGCAGCCAAGGAAAAATTTGCGCCTGCTGAATGGCTTTTTTTAAGGGCCATGACCCAGTACGCCCATACAGATGAATTTTTTCGCCGCCCTGACGCTGGGTTAATGTCAGCGTCTGTTCCAGCAACGCAAAAGACAGGCCAAAGCCCTCTCCCGCCTGTACATGAAAACGGCCTGACAGTGCCGTAAAACTGTCCGCTAATTGAATTTGAATGTGCTGCGGTTCAGCCCGCTCATCTTCTGAGGAGAGATATTCCGCCGCGGTTAAACGGTACAGCTGAGAAGCGAAACGCACATAATAAAAACCATTCCAGTGCAAAGCCGCCTGTGAATCGGCTTTCGATTCAATCACTTCATGCATTAAGCGCTGCACCATATCAAAAGATGGCCGGTACTGCGCCTGCCCTTTCATCCAGGCCGATAACAGCTGGCGCTGCCGGGGCGGCGCTAAAGCCTGCAGTTTTTCCAGCTGCAAAATTTCCGATGTTCCACATGAAACCAAATCAAATGCCAGCACATCAGCCAAAATATCTTCTGCATCCTGCATTAAATAGCTGCTGCGGCTCAATGCCTGCTGCATTTTTGGAAAACGTGACTGCAGCATAGGCCACAGCTCTTCCCTGCTCCACGCACGGTCATATTCTGTATTAAAGTTGGTGGGGTCCTGAATATTTTGCACATTCAATTCTGCCGCCCATTGGCAAATCTGCTCACGGGAAAGATTCAGCAACGGCCGCCAAATCGTCATCAGATCCCGCTGGTCGACCTGACGCATCGCCGCCAAGCCATGAATCCCTGCGCCTGACAGCAGGCGCAGCATTAACGTCTCGGCCTGATCCTGCTGATGATGCGCCAAGACCAATATCTCATGAGGCAGAAGATGCTGCTGATAAGCCTGATAACGCGCTGTACGCGCTTGATTTTCTAAATTGCCTGCCGACACATGCACCGCTTCTACAATACACGGCACATTTAATGATGCGCAGGCTTGCGCCACAAATCGGCCCCAATCTGCGCTGTTTGCCTGCAGCTGGTGATCAATATATATAGCGCGGATTTTTTGCGGGTATAAAAAAGACATCAGGTGCAAAAGCAGCATGGAATCCATACCGCCGCTGCACCCGATTAAGAAGGAAGCCTGATCAGAAAATACGTCTGACTGGCTTAAGCAGTCAGACCTAAATTGTCGCTGCCAAATTTCATTAAACGCTGATAGCGTGCTTCGCATCGTTCTTTTGCATCCATTGGCGTTAATTCATCTAAAGCCTGTTTCAGCACAGTTTTTAAACTCTGCATCACCTGTTCAGGATTCAAATGCGCGCCTTCGCCTTCATCTACCACATATTCAACAATGCCGATTTTTTGCAGCTTGTCAGCCGTCAATGCCAGCGCTTCACTGGCCTGTTCCGCCTTCTCTGCCGTTTTCCACAGAATTGAAGCGCAGCCTTCAGGAGAAATCACGGAGTAGATACTGTGCGACAGCATGACCACACGGTCTGCCACACCAATGCCCAATGCGCCGCCTGAACCGCCTTCACCTAAAACCGTAGCAATTACTGGAACTTTTAAGCTCGACATCTGCGCAAGGCTGGTCGCAATCGCTTCTGCCTGGCCGCGCTCTTCTGCGCCGACGCCTGGATATGCGCCCATCGTATCAATAAAGGTAAATACCGGCAGGTTAAAACGCTCCGCCATATCCATCAGGCGCTGCGCTTTGCGGTAGCCTTCAGGATTGCTCATGCCGAAATTATGCTGCAGCTTTTCACGTGTGCTGCGGCCGCGGTGCTGGCCAACCACCATAACAGGCTGACCTTCAAAACGCGCTAAACCGCCCACCATTGCACCGTCATCGCCAAATAAGCGATCACCATGCAAAGCATCAAATTCAGTGAAGATCTCACTGACATAATCCAAATATTGCGGACGATCCGGATGACGTGCAATTTTAACTGTAGCCCATGCTTTAGATTGCGCTGCTTTATTTTTCATAGGTCGACCATTATCCCTGAATTAACCAATGTGTTAATCGATAAACTGTTCCGACTGAATATTCAACTCAATATCCCAATGCTTGAACTGCACTTGTTCATCATGCAAGTCCGCAACAAGCAATGGCCATTGTTTGGCATCGCCAGAAACGCTAAGCTGCCATTGTTGCGCATTCTCGGCGCTTAATTCAATGGCAGGAAGCATCTCATCGCTGCGGCTGTGATTCAGCAAAACTGCTAAACGAAGCAATAGACATAAGTGCACAAGTTTGCTACCGCCGACTTTCATCACATCCATGCGGGCATCGCTGCGCAGCTTGCGGCGGTGATGCGCCACCAAATGTGACAAATGGTTCTGATCAATTTGCGAGAAGCCGGGAATATCGGAATGCTGCAGCAAATATGCGCCATGGCGGTGATAGCCGCTGTGGCTGATCGCCAGGCCGATTTCATGCAAATATGCAGCGCGGCGCAGCAAGTCACTGTCATCACTGTTTAAATTCAGCTTTTGCGCAACATTATCAAACAGCTGCTGTGCAGTCGCCACCACGCGTTCAGCCTGTTTGGAATCCGCATTGTAGCGGCCCAGCAAGGCATGCACCGAACGGTCTCGCACATCTTCATGCTGGAAGCGGCCCAGCAGGTCGTACATCACCCCTTCACGCAAAGCGCCGTCAGAATACACCAGCTTGTCTATGCCCAGTACATCAAATACCGTGCATAAAATGGCAATGCCCGCTGGCAAAACTGCCCGGCGGTCTTCTTTCAGCCCATCAAAATCCATTTCAGAAACATGCTTAAATTTAAGCAGTTTGTCTTTCAGCTTTTCTAAACCTTCACGGGTCAGCTCTTCCCGCTCATTGCTCCAGCCCATATTGACGGTAATTTGACGGCAGGCTTTTATCGTGCCGCTGGAACCGACGACCGTATCCCAGCCGGCTGCTTTATAAGTATTGGCAATTCCTGACAGCTCTTTGCGCGCCGAATTTACCGCCTTGTCAAAACTTTTCTGATTGATCTCACCATCAGCAAAAAATGCTTTGGTAAAGGCAACGCAGCCCATTTGCACCGATTCGGTATGGATCGGCTCAAATTCTTCACCGATAATCAGTTCGGTTGAACCGCCGCCGATGTCAATCACCAAGCGGCGGCCGCTGTTGGCCATGGTATGAGAAACACCTAAGTAAATTAGCCGCGCTTCTTCCCGGCCGGCAATGATTTCAATCGGCTTCGGTAAAATTTCTGCGGCTTTTTGAATAAAATCCTGTCCATTTTTGGCCTGACGCAGCGCATTAGTCGCCACAATGCGCAGGCGGTTCGGCTGTACTGAACCCAAACGGCCGACAAAGCGCGCCAAACACGCCAAGCCGCGCTGCTGAGCCGCTTCGGTTAAGTTTTTATTTTCATCCAAACCGGCCGCCAGCTGAACTTTTTCTGACATTGAAGCAACTTTTTTTACTTCACCATGGTCTACACGCGCGATCGCCAAGTGAAAGCTGTTTGACCCCATATCAATGGCGGCAAGCAATTCTTCATCAATCAAAAAATCAGACATGATTCAATACAAACCTATACAGAATTGTGCTTAGAGTAATTCACAACCATTCAATTTAAAAGCCATTTATGTACCCGCTTCGCAGACAAGCCGAATTTCAGGCATCGATGACAATTGTGTTACACGATCACAGCTATCGTGAGCATCAATTAGACAATTCCGCATTAAAAGCCGAAAATTTACATAACCCCCTACATTGTTCAGGATGGCTATGTAATACTTATAGTTATAGAGCCATCTTAAAATTATTTTGGAGCAACAGCCATGTCAGGCAATATTGTAAATACAACTGATGAAAACTTTGATGCAGACGTCCTGAAATCTGACGTGCCTGTATTGGTCGACTTTTGGGCAGGCTGGTGTGCGCCATGTAAAGCAATCGCGCCAGTTCTAGAAGTCCTCGCGACTGAATATGAAGGCAAAGTTAAAGTTGTTAAGGTAGATGTGACTTCTTGTGAAGCGACTGCTGTCAACTACAATATCCGCAACATTCCTGCTTTGCTGATGTTCAAAAACGGCGAAGTTGTTGCACAGCAAGTGGGCGCTGCGCCAAAATCAAAACTGACCGCTTTCATTGATGACAACATCTAATCCAAGCCCAGTTTAAATTGCAGAAAATACGCTATTTTTATAGCGTATTTTTTGCTGATAAATTGACAAACCTGTATTTCTCTCTTATATTGCTAACTCAAGAAATAAAGGATCTCAAATCCTGTCATTTTCTTACAAGACACAACACATAAGATCGCCGCCCGGCAATAGAAATTGTTTTTACACATTTTTCTTCAAACAATGAATCAGCTCTCTGAATTATTATTGTGCAAATACAATCGCGTAATCTAATTGTCTGCATGCGGCTCAATGTTGCTCCCTTTCCATCCCGTATACTAGAATTTTTGATTCTTATCTGACCTCCTATGAATTTAACCGAACTCAAGAAAAAACCGATTGGCGAACTCATCAAAATTGCCGAGTTTATGGGCCTTGAAGGAATGGCGCGTAACCGCAAGCAAGACATTATTTTTGCCATCTTAAAACGCCATGCAATGAATGGCGAAGAGATCTTTGGTGATGGCGTTTTGGAAATTCTGTCAGATGGCTTTGGCTTCTTACGCTCTGCAGCCGGCTCTTACCTTGCAGGCCCTGACGATATTTATGTCAGCCCTTCACAAATCCGCCGCTTCAACCTGCGTACAGGCGACACCATTACCGGCACCATCCGCCCGCCCAAAGAAGGCGAACGCTATTTTGCATTATTAAAAGTTAATCAAATTAACTACGACACTCCAGAAAATTCACGCAATAAGATTTTGTTTGAAAACTTAACACCGCTTTTCCCAACCGAACAATTGGTGATGGAGCTGGGCAACGGCACAACTGAAGACTTGACTGCGCGTGTAGTCGATTTAGTTGCACCGATCGGTAAAGGCCAGCGCTCTATTATTGTTGCGCCGCCGAAAGCCGGTAAAACCATGCTGCTGCAAAATATTGCGCAATCCATTGTGCGCAACAATCCGGAATGTTTCTTGATTGTTCTTCTGATTGACGAACGTCCTGAAGAAGTGACCGAAATGGAGCGTACGGTACGCGGTGAAGTGATTGCCTCTACATTTGATGAATCGCCTGCCCGTCACGTGCAAGTCGCTGAAATGGTCATCGAAAAAGCGAAACGCTTAGTCGAGCACAAAAAAGACGTTGTGATCTTGCTCGATTCGATCACCCGTTTAGCGCGCGCTTACAACACCGTGATTCCATCTTCTGGCAAAGTGCTGACAGGCGGTGTGGATGCCCATGCGCTTGAACGCCCTAAACGTTTCTTCGGTGCTGCGCGAAACATTGAAGAAGGCGGTTCATTGACCATCATTTCTACAGCCCTGATTGAAACAGGCAGTAAAATGGATGAGGTGATTTACGAAGAATTCAAAGGTACAGGCAACCAGGAAATTACCCTTGACCGCCGTATCGCTGAAAAACGCGTATTCCCGGCAATGAACATCAAAAAATCCGGCACCCGCCGTGAAGAACGCTTAATGTCAGAAGACAATCTGCGCAAAGTCTGGATTCTGCGCAAGCTGCTGCATACGCAAGATGAGCTGGCAGCCATGGAATTCCTGCTGGACCGCATGAAAGAAACCAAAACCAATGATGATTTCTTCGATCAAATGAAGCGTAAAGCGACGAACTGATTTCAGCAATCTTAAAAAAGCCATCGATCACGATGGCTTTTTTATTTGGTTGACATGACTTACATAACAAAACAATTGCTGCCAGTTTCTGTTAACTTATTTTCAAGTAAATGATTATAAAAATATTTTTATAAAAAACCCTATTAGTTTTAGGGGCTTATTTAGTACTTCTCCAATATATCCGCTCCCTTTGATTGTTATTTTCTGTTAAAAAAAGCCATTTTTTAACCATTTTTTCGTGTTTTCACCCTATGAAGCAGTAGCAATTCAAAATGCGCAGTGATAGCATATTCGCATACCAGTTAGGCTGCATCTGCATTGTTATTTACCTAAGAAAAATTAGGCATAATAAAAGCATAAAACAGTGCTAACTCAGGTTTTTTTTAATCTCATATTTAGAGAGTGATGCCATGTTATTCAAAAAAATCGCTATTGCTGCTGCAGTTGCTACTACTTTAGCTTTCGTTGGTTGCGCTAAAAAAACTGAAGAAGCTCCTGCTGCATCTGAAGCTGCTGCATCTGAAGTAGCTGCTGCTTCTGAAGCTGTTGACGCTGCTGCATCTGAAGCTGCTGTTGCTGCTTCTGAAGCTACTGTTGCTGCTTCTGAAGCTACAGTTGCTGCTTCTGAAGCTACAGTTGCTGCTTCTGAAGCTTCTGCTGCTGCTACTAAATAATCTAACGATTATTCAGTACAAAAAAGAGAGCCTTTCGGCTCTTTTTTTTTTGCCTGCTTTTCGCAATGCAGAACAATACAGCTAAAATATCTCTGCTCAATAGCGATAAAAACCGCTCCAGTTCATTTAGATCGGCATAAAAAAGCAGATCAATCGATCTGCTCATTTCCTACGCGCTGGCGGAACTTTTGTCCAGCACGGAAGGTTACTACGCGGCGGGCAGAAATCGGAATTTCTTCACCCGTCTTCGGGTTGCGGCCTGGACGCTGACGCTTGTCACGCAGTTCAAAGTTGCCAAACCCTGATAATTTCACTTGCTCCCCGGAGATCAGCGCTTGACTGATCTCTTCGAAGAACAACTCGACCATTTGTTTTGCTTCACGACGGTTTAAACTCGTGAGCTCACTTAAATGATCAGCCATTTCTGCTTTAGTTAGTGCTGTCATGAAGCCCTCAATGTCGCCTGATAAGTGTTTTCCAACACGTGTAGAATATTATCCATACCGGATTTGATTTCAGCATCTTCAAGTGTCCGCGCTGGATGCTGCCAAAGCAGTGCAAATGCCAGTGAGCGCTTGCCTTGTTCAACACCTTGGCCAGTGTACACATCAAATAGCCAGACAGAATCTAAAAGCTCTCCGCCAGTTTTTTCGATAAGCTGCTGAATTTCGCTAACATTAATCTTATCACTAATTAAAAGCGCAATATCACGTCTAACCGATGGAAAACGTGATAATTCTGTAAAATTAGATACATAAGTTTGCAAAACAGCCAGTTGATCCAACTCGGCAACCCAAGTCGTGCTTAAATCCAGCTCACTCTCTAAAGATGGATGCAGACGGCCTAAATAACCAATCGATTTCCCATCCACTAAAATTTCAGCAGATTGGCCAGGATGCAGCCAGGCACGCTCTGACCGTACAAATTCAACTTGCAAACGCCCAGCCGCCAAAACTTCTTCCACATCGCCTTTAAAGTCAAAGAAATCCATTGGTGCAGCTTTGCCATGCCAAGATTCCGCAGAACGCGGGCCCGTAGCAATCATGGCGAAGGTTGGAATTTGCTTCAAATCATGAATGCTTGCAGCGCCTTGATAATCGAAGCGCAGGCCCAGTTCAAAGAAGCGCACACGGCTTTGCTGGCGGTTAACATTGTATTGGACACATGGAATCAAGCTGGACAGCAGCGTCGAACGCATGACAGCCAAATCGCTTGAAATTGGATTGGCCAAAGCCAACGGCTGAACTTGAGGATTTAACTGCTTTTCCAGTTTCGCATCCGCAAAGCTGAAGCTGATCGCTTCCTGATAACCCAAAGTCACTACGGTTTGACGCAATTGCGCAAGCTCGAATTGATCCTGGTATTTTGCCAGTTTCACATCAATCACAGGCAGGCTGATTTGAATATTGTCATAACCGTGAATACGGGCAACTTCTTCAATCAAGTCCTGATAAATCGCCATGTCATAACGGTGTGATGGCGGAACAACCGTCCATTCACCTTCTGATTTCACTGTGACATCACAGCCTAAACGCGTTAAGGCATCAGTAATAAATGCAGCGTCAACGGTATAGCCTAACAGCTGATCCACCTGCGCCTGATTCAGTTCAATCGCTTCACGTGTCGGCAGCAAATCCGCCTGTTCAGCCACCGTAATCGGACCAAACTCACCGCCTGCAAGCTCAGCAATCAACTGCGACGCACGGTGCATGGCAATGATTGGCAATTCAAAATCCACACCGCGTTCATAACGCTGTGACGCATCGGTGTGCAAGCCAAAGCTTCGCGCCCGGCCTGCAATTGCGAGCGGTGCAAAGAATGCGGATTCAAGGAAAATTTCAGTGGTTTCATCGGTCACAGATGAAGACAAGCCACCCATGATGCCTGCAATAGCCAAGGCTTTTGCATCATCCGCAATCACCATCACTTTTTCGTTCAGTTCCACTTCTTGCTCATTCAGCAAAACCAATTTTTCATTGGCAGTGGCCTGACGCACATGTACGGAACCTTGAACCTTTCCGCCATCAAAGGCATGTAAAGGCTGCCCCAATTCCATCAATACATAATTGGTGATGTCGACAAGAATACTGTGCTGACGGATGCCTGAACGGACTAAAGCCTGTTCCATCCACTCAGGGGTCGCTGCTTTAGTGTTGACGTTTTTAATCACACGGCCCAAATAGCGCGGGCAGCCTGCTGTTGTAACGACAACTTGTTTCTGATCGGCAATGCTCGCAGCAACTTCTTTAATTTCAGGCGCTGTGACCGCCAATTGGTTAATCACCCCAATTTCACGCGCAATGCCGCGGATACTGAAACAGTCACCGCGGTTTGGCGTGATGCTGATATCGATCACATGATCATCGAGATTTAGATATTCACGGATATTGGCGCCTACAGGCGCATCCGCAGGAAGTTCTAAAAGGCCATCAATTTTATCTTCAAGATCAATTTCTGAAGCGCCGCACAGCATCCCTTGTGATTCAATACCGCGCAGTTTGCCTTTCTTGATTTTAAAATCACCCGGCAATACTGCACCAATGGTCGCCACAGGCGCTTTCATGCCTGCACGTACATTCGGTGCGCCGCACACAATCTGCAAAGGCTCAGCTGTACCGATATTCACGGTCGTTACACGCAAACGGTCTGCATCTGGGTGCTGCTCTACCGTTAAGACTTCACCGACCACCACACCGGTAAATGGTTTAGCTGCAGGCGTTAAGTCATCCACTTCCAGACCCAGCATAGTCAGCTGGTCAGACAAGGTGTCGCTGTCGATGGCTGGGTTAACCCAAGTGCGAAGCCAATTTTCGCTAATTTTCATACATTCAATTCCTTAATCTCCCCTAGCCCCTCTTTTAAAAAGAGGGGAAACACATCCGCCGTTTTAAAGGCAGGAAAGTCCCCCTTTATCAAAGGGGGATTTAGGGGGATTCTATTTATTTCCAAATAACTGTTTAAATTGTTTAAGCAAATTGGCGTAAGAAACGCACATCATTCTGGTAGAACATCCGCAAGTCATTGATGCCATAGCGCAGCATCGCAAAACGTTCCACACCCAGGCCAAATGCAAAGCCTTTGTATTTTTCAGGATCAATGCCCGCAGCTTGCAGCACATTAGGATGCACCATGCCGCAGCCTAAAACTTCCAGCCATTTGCCGCGTTCATCCATAATATCCACTTCGGCGCTTGGCTCTGTGAATGGGAAATACGACGGGCGGAAACGCACGGTTAAATCCTTTTCAAAGAATTCATTCAGCAAATTCACCAGCAGGCCTTTAAGTTCAGCAAAGCTGGTATTTTCCGCAACGTACAAACCTTCGATTTGATGGAACATCGGCGAATGGGTCTGATCCGAGTCGCAGCGGTAAACACGGCCTGGGCAGACAATGCGGATTGGCGGCTGGCTGGTTTCCATGGTGCGGATCTGCACACCCGAGGTATGCGTGCGAAGCAAATGATTCGCATCAAAATAGAATGTATCGTGCATGGCGCGCGCAGGATGATGGCCCGGAATATTCAGCGCTTCAAAGTTGTGATAGTCATCTTCGACTTCAGGCCCCGTTGCCACAGTAAAGCCTGCTTTGGTAAAGAACTGGCAAATACGGTCTTGCACCTGTGTCACAGGATGAATGCTGCCAATGGTTTGACCGCGGCCCGGCAAGGTAATATCAATGGTTTCACTTGCCAGCTTTTGCTCCAGCGCCGCTTTTTGTAATTGAGTTTGGCGTTCTGTTAAAGCGGCGTTGATTGCTTCACGGATAGCATGAATGGCTGCGCCTTGAACTTTGCGCTCTTCAGGGTCCATTTTACCCAATGCTTTAGACTGTTCCGCGAGCTGGCTTTTTTTACCCATAAATTGCACTCGAACTTGATCAAGTGCAGCAAGGTCTTGAGCTGCTGCAATCGCAGCGAGCGCTTCAGTGGTCAGGGCTTCCAGTGACATAGTAACTCTCAAAGCAACAATTTAGAAAAATATAAAAACCCCATATTCTAACAGTTTTTGAACGTTATGATGAAGCGCATTCACAAGTAAAAATTGCGATAGCATCCAGAATTAAAAAAAGTATAAGATAAGCGCAATATCAATGAGATCAAACAACTATGGCGCTCGATCAAATTTGGAAGCAGCAGCTGACTTTAGTCACGTATGGAAATGAGTTTTTAACCCAGAATTTAAGTTTTCAGCGTTGGGTGCAGCACGCAATTTTTGATCAGCACCGTTTTTTATTCCGCGACCTTATTTCTCAGCATCTGCTGGCGCAGCACTTTCAGATTTGGCTGGAAGGCTTAAAAAAACAAGGCGTCCAGCGCATCAGCCTGCACAGCTCCGGCATTTTAAATGACGAACAGAATCCCAACAGCAATGTGGAGCTTCTGCCGATTGCGCATTTTATTGTGAGCCATGAGGCAAATAAAAAGCAGGCATGGATTTTCGGCAAGGAATTGGCGGAATGGTACAGAGCAGACAATGACTATGAAGCCCCTGCCTCGCAACAGCCCGGCCTGCGGCTGGAAACCTTTTGGCGCTTTGAACTGAATTCAAAACTGGCAAAACGCATCGATGCGGATTTGCAGCAGCCCAATTGGGATGATATTCAGGCCTATACAGACAATGAATTGTTTGGCAGCAAATTCGCGGCAGGCTTCAGCGAACCCGTGCATTTAGATTTACCGTATTACGGCAAAGCATTGCACAGCACTGAAACCGATTCAGTTCAATTGGCTTTGCTTCCTGCTGACTATCCAGCGGATTATGCCCACAAAACGCTGCGCCGCTTAGACGCTTTGGCAGAATTCATCCAAGCCAAAATTCAGCATCCCTATGATGAAAATGGCGAAGCGCTGAGCCCTGAAGAACAATTGAATCTGCGCCATTTTTCACAAAAGCTGGATGATTTAAGCGCCAAATTTATTGTTAAAGCAGCGAATCACTATAAAACAGCCCGTTTAACCGCAAAGCAAGTCAGCTCGCCATTTGACAGCAGCGCGGCGCCGCAGCTGCAAAGTTCAGCGGCAAAGCCGGCAGCCTCTCATGCAGAGCACAAATCAGGGAAAAGCGGCGTATTTGCCTTAATTATTGTGACCATCCTGATCTGCCTCTTTGCCTACTATTTTGGCCTTTAGGCGCTTAAAGCTGAAAAGCGCCTGAATTTAGGCGCTTTTCATGACGGGCTTATGCTGTAATTAAATAATTAAAAGGCCGAATCTCAATTTGCACTTTATGCTCATTGGCATGCTGATTGATATAGTGATTGACTGCAACCACTTCACCTTCCAGCTGAGCATCCGGGCCATACATGATTTTCACAGATTCGCCTTTGCGCGGAATCATTTGCAATTCAAGCGTAATACTTCCCTGCTCCATACCTCTAATTTCTGCCAGCATCTTATTGTCCTTATCCGTTTGTTTTTCATTATTAAGCAGGCCAATAGACGCAGATTAAAGCATATTTATGTAACTTCAATTCTATCTTAAAGCTCATTTTCTGGAGCCGCATCTGCATTAAGGCAATTGCTGCAAGAATTGATCCATCTCTTTTTGACTTTTTAAATGAATCCAGCGGATATTTGAATACTCTGGCGCATTCATCATCTGCACATATTTTTGCCGATTTTTGCGGTGCGTGGCAATCATCCACCGGACTACAGAATCACGCCCGAACATCCGCTGCAGGCTTTCCCGGTTATTCGAATTGGACCATAAGTCCTGCTTATGCCATGCCCGCTGAACTGCGCGCTTGATTGAACGGTAGAGATTCACTGGAAACGGCAAGTCCAGCCAAATCACCGTATCAATTTCACTCCACTTCACAGGAATCGTCCGGGTATAGTTGCCATCTATCACATAGCCGTCTGCGGCTTTCTGCATTTCAGCTTCAATTTTGGCAAAGAAAATTTCATCCGGGCACTCTTGCCAGTCATCCAGCCAAAATAAATTATCCAGTTCAATATAATGCAGGCCCAGCCTTGCCGCCAATGCTCTGGAAAAGGTCGATTTCCCTGTGGCGGAGGTGCCGACAACATTAATTTTTTTCATTTCAGTCATATGCTGCGCTGCCTTAGAGCATGTTATTGATGCAGATCTCTTTTCAATTAATACACGATATTAAAGCTATTCACCATGCATAAAGCTTAATCATCATAATCCAAAGCATCTTCATCCATATTGATAAAATCAGGCAGCGGGGTTTGCTCAAATTGCACAGCATCAATGCGCTCATGTTTCAGCAGCGCCGCTTTAGCCACACGGTGCATGCCATCCATAACTTTGCCTTCTGCACATAAAATAATCGGATAGCTTAAATCAGCGCCTTCAATCAATTGAATGTGATCAATAATTTGCTGTGTTGTGGGATGCGTATCTGGAAACCAATAGGCTTCGTTTAACTCCCGAATCTCGGATAAACACACATTTTTTATCTGAAAATTTGCACTCAGCTCTACCAAACGGTGAACGTTCCAGATGTAAGTGTCTTCACCGGCCTGACGGAAATGATATTGTTTTCGCATGTTATATGTTCCAGCTGCAATCTTTCCATAGGGTAGCATTTCCATCGCTTTAAAAGCTGTGCTGCGTCTTTTCAGATCATTAAAACAATAAAAAGACTGTCAGGCAGCCTTTTTAAAACATTGATTCAAACTTTCATGCTTCAGCCATATTTTTTATACATGGCAAATCAGTTAAAAGGTTTTTTGCCAGTTCAGCCAAAACTGATGATCATCACGCTGACTCAACTGCACTGGCGTATCCCCCAAAGCAAAACCAGCTAGCGCTTGGAAGCTTCCAGCAAAACGGTTATCCCATGTCAGCCCTGCTCCTGCGCTTCTCAAGGAGGCCGTATTCTTTTCAGTCGAACCTTCCCATGTTTGTGCATTTAACTTCAATTTTACCATATCAAAAAACAAGGTTCCTTTCAGCTGATTCAACGCATCAGACCATAAACTCTGCCTAAATTCCACACTCGATGCGATCCCCTGTGATGCTGAAAATACACTGCTTTTATAGCCGCGCATAAAACTTGGACCACCAACATAATAAGCTTCAGCACTGTCCAGATTATCAGGACTGTAAAAGCCTTCTGCTGAAATATAGAGCTGATTGCTGCCAGTAATTTTCTGTAAACGCGATCCTTTGACTAAGATACTGAGGTAGTCGCCATCAGTTTTCCGGGTTAATGCATCTATGGCTTTAACATCTGCATTTTTTATATGCAGCTGCCCAAAAGTTGCTGTTGCGGCCAGCTGATTCATCCCGATGCCCCAAGACTCATCCAGAAACATATGCGTGAGCCCCAGCTGAAGACTGTCCATTTTACGGTGGTTCAGGCTTTCAGCGACCATCACATCATCTTCCAGCTGCCTATTGGTATAAGCCAATGTCAGTGTGGTCTGCTCTCTTAACCTCTGTACAACTGATTGCTTTATCCAGAACGAGGCTTCTTTTGCACTCCCCTTATAGCCCAGATTTTTCAGCTCTTTACCCAATTCATAAGTCAAATAGGAATAACTGCCCCCCAGCTGTGTACCCAATCCATACACCTGAGCCGTGTAGCCAATTTTTCCATAATTCATATGCTTGCCGCTGCTCAGGGCATCTATGGAGAGCTGATCGCCCAGCCCCAGCAGACTGTTCAACCGTACACCGCCTGTGCCGCGCACTTCGCCCGTATACTTGCCGCCCATATTATCCGCCCCAACATAGGCCTGATATTTTTGTGTGGGCTCCAGATCTACCTTCAGCACTGTTTCATTTTTTGCCTGGCCTGCTGTAAATGCAAAACTGCTTTTCACACCTTTCAACAAATCCAAACGTGACGCAATTTCTTCAAGCTGCCGGTCAGAGAATATTTGCAGGGGCTCGAGCGGTTCAATAATTGACTGGATCAGCCAAGGCTGGGTATTTGTATTATTCTGGATCTGCACGCCATTTAAGACAGCTTCAAGCACCTGAATAGTCACCTGCCCCTGATTCAGATTTTGTGCGGGCAAAAAAGCATAGCTATAGCTATAGCCTCTGTCCGCATAATACTTGCTGATCTGATCCGCGGCCTGCTGCAATTCATTGAAAGATAGATTTTTAGCTTCATATGATGCAATTAACTGATGCAGCGTTGCCGTTGAAAATATACTGTTGCCCTTTATTACAAACTTTTGCACCATTACTGTCTGCTGCTGCCCTTCAATAGCCGCAGGGACAACAGGAGCAGCAGGCAATGCAGCATTTTTTGTTTCAGGCAGCTGTAGATTTTTCTGTTCCTGCAATAACTGGCCTGCATTTGGAATATTTTCTGCAAAACACAATTGCCCAGTCAGCAGCAAACAGCACCATAATAATGTCTTTGGCATATTGGCTGCCATTTGTTCCCTATTCATTCTTACCCCATAGCCTGTTCAAAGCAGGCTTTTAAATTTAAATCATTCAATAACTGAAATATGCACAGACAGCCGTTACATGCAAAGACTGCCTGTATAAGCCGGTTTCCCCATGTTGACTGCTTTCGGATGCATGCAGAAGATCCGTATCAGTCACCTTGGACAATCTTAAAACTCAAAGAATGCCCTGCACCCTGCTATCAAAATACAGGCGCCCCAAAAACGCCTCTCAGCCCCTGATTGAGATCACTTTGCTTCCACTGAGAGCCACTGAATACATTCATCTCGCTTACACCAGGTACGTCTCGACTAAAAATTGTCGCAAGCGTTGAAGAGCCAAAAACGCCGCCATCACCGCCGCCAAATCCTAAAAATCCACCGCCATCGCCGCCGCCCAAAGATCCTGAATCAGATGAACCAAAAACCTGTGCTATAAATGCTGGCGCAGATGAACCGCTGCCTAAAAAAATAGTCCCCAGCGGCCGTAAATCCCCTCCAACGGTGCGCACCTCAAATAAACTAGGAGGCTGTATTAAAAGTAATGGATTGTCCAAAACAAAAGATGGCAAGGATGATTCAATATTTGCCTGCACGATGAGCTGCAGATCCGCCAACTGATAGTTCTGAGCATCTGCCCCTGTCAATATAAGCTGTTGTATATTAACCTGTTTATTATTACCAGCAGTACTATCAACAAAGGCGCCTATCCCCTGTACACCAAGCTGATCACCTGCCAGCATCCCGCTCAGCACCGCATTGCCAGTATTCAGCGTTGCAGCCGTTGTCCCGTCATACATTTTATTCTGCGCCTGAATTCCCTCCACTCCGGTGATCAGCGCTTTCATAATGGTGCCCTTCAGCGTATAAGGCTGGCTGACAAATGTATAATTTCCAGCATCGGCGCCGGATAAAGTGAGGTTATGCAACGTGACTGTTTTATCCGCTCCGGCATTTTTATTGTCAAAATTTGCATCTGCAATAAGGCTTAACTGGTCTTGACCAATTCTGCCCAAATAAACGGCGTGATCGCTGTTTAGAACTGCCGCCGCGGTGCCGTCATAAACTTTATCCGCAACCTGAAGGCCTGCAATATTTTCAATCACCTTTTTTAAAATATTGGCTGAATCCGTTAATTGAACGGCAAGCTGATAATTATCCGCATCAGCTCCTGTCAGCGTGACGTTTAGCAAATTAACCGTTTTATCCTGTCCTGCATTTTTGTCAGCAAATTCAGCGCGTCCAATCTGCACCGTTAAATCATCACTGCCAATCTTTCCAGTCAGCACGGCATTCGATGCATTGGTTTGGGCTTCTGTTGCACCATCATAGGCCTTGTCAACGGCAACATCTCTTATCTGCGTAATGGTCGCTTTATCAATGGTGACATTGCCTTGTTCAAATGACAGGTCATAACCATTTTGCCCTGAATATAAACCGCTGATTGAAGAGGCATGCGTACCTGCATTTTTACCGCCGCCGGCATATACAGCCGCGCCTAAAATTTTTGAGCCCTCTGCCTGCTGCACTGAATTGGCATAGCTGCTGCCGGTTTGATTCACACCATTATAAACACCTGCGTAATCATCCGCCTTTACCGTCAAAGGTGTTAAAAAAGCTTTCAGCAGCGGGCCTGTCTGCCCTTCATAAATACGCCATGCAGTATTTTGACCAGCTGCATTACTGATGCTCCAGTCCAAATCTGCATATGTCTGTTTCAGTTTAATCTGCTCAGCGCTTAAAGCGCTTTCGGTCCCCTGACGATCCCAGGCCGTTACAGAACCATCTGCCTGAGTAAAATAGGCATTGCTTAATGCGCTGCCCCAATTATCGCCAATCAGTAAAGCGGCCCCATTATCCGACCTGACCTGAGCATCGCTATAAACCTGATCGACAGTGCTGAAATAACTGCCTCCGGCCAAGCCGCCGACAGAATTTCGGCCAGTCACTGTTCCTTGTACAAAACTATTGCTGAGTGCCGAGTTGCTCATGCTGCCGATCAGTCCGCCAACAAACTCATCGCCCTGAACCACCGCATTGATTAAGCCGACATTGCGGATATCTGCACCCTCAATCTTGCCGAACATCCCCCAGTTGCTACCTTGCCCATTGCCAATCACTGGCGCTTTAACCGTCAGATTCTCAATAACATGGCCTAAACCATCAAACAATCCTGTAAATGGATGGTTTCCTGTATTTGGGCCGCTGCCTTCAATCATTGTCCCGATGGGTGCAAAATTGCTGATGCTGCCCGCATTGATATTACTGCCCAAGGCATAATAACCCGACAGATTATCCTGCATATTCTGCAGGGCATTGGCATCAGTAATAACCTGAAATTCTTTTAGATTGGCGGCGTCACTGCCGCGCTGAACACTGAAATTCAATCCCTGCTGCAGATGTACAGGCGCTTGAATAAAATAGCCCGCGTACGTTGGCTGATTTTGGCCAGAACTGGCACTGTA
The DNA here is from genome assembly GCF_000368865.1 of Acinetobacter bouvetii DSM 14964 = CIP 107468. Taxonomy (GTDB): domain Bacteria; phylum Pseudomonadota; class Gammaproteobacteria; order Pseudomonadales; family Moraxellaceae; genus Acinetobacter; species Acinetobacter bouvetii. Next base: position 577,844 of record NZ_KB849725.1, on the reverse strand, counting down.
AACCTCGCCATTGCGCCCATCCGCGCTTTGCTGCCCATACTTCAGCACCAGTTTGCCGCCTGCGCCCTGACCCGCATCAACGACATGATTGATATAAATATTGTTATTAGCATCGAGCGTCAGTGTTTTTCCACTATCCCATTTGACAGCATCATTTATGGAAATGTTGCCCTGCCCCTGTGCATTTGCTGTCAGCGATGGATCTGCAGATACTGTTGCTTCTGTATCTGTCGTCTGAATGGTGACATCGGTATTTTTCAGTGCTGCATTTAATGCCGCGCCTGTCATGTTGCCGCCTGTTGCCGCCACAACAAAGTCTACAGGGTCGATCAGCCATTTCCCTGCTTTTCCGCCCGCTTCTGCTTGAGTGCTTACATGCGCTGTATCGGCAATATTGACCGTTGCCGCAGAGGTTTCAATAAAACCGCCAGCCTGGCCATTTTTACCCTCGGAAACTAAGCTGCCTGAGATATTTGCAGCACCATTCGACAGATCGCCTAAGAGTACAATTTCACCTTTAGCATTGGTTTCCAGACGGTTCGCCTGAATATAGCCGGTATGATTGACTACAGCCCTGCCCAGCTGCAGCTCTGCTGCTGCAGTCAAATGCACAACACCGTTATCGGCAATAATGGCACCGCTATTTTCAACCAAGCCCTGCAAAGTGCCCTGATCGATGTCGTAGCTTATGAGCTGTCCATTTTGTAAGCTCACACGGACTTTATCCGCAGCCGTTAATTCAACTCGCCCATTTTCCGCGCTAATCGAACCTGTGTTTTTAACGATAGGCGCAATCAGCGCAACCGTTCCACCATTTTGCGCTTGAATATTGCCATGGTTCTCGACTGAACCGTTTTTTCCGCTGCCTGTGAAAGTAAATTTACCGTCAAGTACATCCTGCTGCTGCAAATCCAGTGTTGAAGCCACAATTCCGCCAACATTGACCTGCGCTGTTTTAGAAAACACCACACCATTTGGGTTGATTAAAATGACCTGACCATTGGCATTCAACCGCCCCATAACCTGACTGGCATTGTTGTCCAATACACGGTTGACCGCAACAGAAGATTGCTTCAGCTGATTGAAATTAACCGCTGCATTGCTGCCGATATTAAAAGTATTCCAGTTTGTTGCTAGATGCTGTGAATGCTGATTAATATTCAGAGTGTTCCCTGCCTGAGTAAAATCAGCACTCCCGGATATAATCTGCTGCCCTGTGGGCAAAGCATTATCATGGATCGCAGCAGACACGCTCAGTGACAAAGTTAATGCCGCCACACCCGCAGCATATGCAACAGCATTTTTTTTTCTTTTTTTATCATATGCTGTTTTGACGCTGCTTGCGCCAGAATGGCTTTTTGCAAATTCTGACACGGCTTGCCAGCACTGCAGCCTTGCGTTCCATACGACTTTATAAAATTTGTTCATATCAATCCCCAAATGCAATGCATCAAAATCAAAGAAATGATTAAAACATGTACAAGTCAGCATAAAAATCACTGAAACTAGGGATTTTATTTAGGAGAAATGGCAGAAATGGCAGAAATGGCAGAAATGAATAATATAAAAGTTATAAAAAAAGACCGCTAAAAGCGGTCTTTTTTTAATCATCTGCAGATGATTAAGCAGTTAATGCGCCTTTAGCTTTTTCAGCTAAAGCAGCAAATGCAACTGCGTCATGCATAGCGATGTCAGCAAGTACGCGACGGTCGATGATCACTTGAGCTTTTTTCAAGCCATCGATCATACGGCTGTACGACAAACCATTTTGACGAGCACCAGCATTGATACGCGCAATCCATAGAGCACGGAATTGACGTTTCTTTTGACGGCGGTCACGGTAAGCATATTGACCTGCTTTGATTACCGCTTGGAACGCTACACGATAAACACGTGAACGCGCGCCATAGTAACCTTTAGCACGAGCAAGAATTTTTTTATGACGGCGATGCGCCTGTACACCACGTTTTACACGAGCCATTTATAAATCTCCTTAGATGTATGGGCACATACGGCGAACTGAAGCAACGTCACTTACGTGAACCATTACACAGCCGCGTAATTGACGGATACGCTTAGCAGATTTTTTGGTCAAAATGTGGCGTTTGAACGCTTGTTTACGCTTAAAACCGTTTGCAGTCGCTTTAAAGCGTTTAGCTGCACCACGGCGAGTTTTCATCTTAGGCATAACAACCTCTTTTGAACACCTGTTCGGAACGTTTGCACCATTGCAAAACGACCTGCAGGTAAGGGAGCAAGTATTCTAAAGCATCTCCGGTTAAAACAAAAGCACCATCGAGAATTAAAATTTATCCATCCGCGCTTTAGCCTTATTTTCTATAAACTTTGCGTGATGAAATGATAAGCACTCGCAAACATGACTTTATAATCAGCGCATCCTATAGAAAGAAAATGTTTATGAAGCCTGCACATGACGCCTTTGCAGCCCTGCGCTACCGTGATTTCTCCATAATCACCCTCAATCAGTTCTGCTTGACTTTGGCAATTTTAATTCAGGAAATCATTGTTGCTTACTCCCTGTATCAAATTACCAAAGATCCGCTGACCCTCGGCTTGATTGGTCTCGCGGAAGCAATTCCGTTTATCGCGCTGTCTTTATGGGGCGGCTATTTTGCCGACCGTTTCAATAAACAGACCATCATGAAAATCTGTTTATTCTTTGCCATTCCAATGCCGCTCATTTTATGGTGGCTCTTCCACGCTTACGGACAGGCGCATATCGGTATTTTATCATTATCATGGGGGATCTATGCCGTAATTTTCGGGCTGGGTACCATCCGCGGCTTTTACAATCCATCCGCCACTTCGTTAAAGCCGTTCTTAATTCCGCGCGACCTTTACGCCAATGGCGCAACGTGGACCACGATCGGCTGGCAAAGCGGCGTGATTATCGGCCCGATGCTGGGCGGATTCATGCTGGCATATTTAGGCCGTGAAAACAGCTTATTTGCGGTAGCCGGATTATTGGCGGCGTGCTTTGTGCTGATCAGTTTACTCAGCAAACGCAGCTTCCCTAAAATTGAAACGGATAATCTTTGGGACAGTCTTGGCGACGGCTTCCGCTTTATCTGGAAAACCAAAATTGTCCTCTGGTCTATTTCACTGGATCTGGTATCCGTCTTGTTTGGCGGGGTCATTGCCCTATTGCCGATCTTTGCCGAAGACATTTTAAAAATCGGCCCAGAAGGTTTAGGCTATTTACGGGCAGCGCCGTCGATAGGCGCACTCCTCACCATGATTGCCTTAACTAAATTTCCGCCGACACAGCATGCCTGGCGCAATATGCTGCTGGCTGTAGCGGGTTTTGGCCTTTTCACTGTTTTATTCGCATTCTCCAATCACCTATGGCTGTCTTTATTCGCCTTAGCCATGACGGGCGCCTGCGACAGTATTTCCGTGGTGATCCGTCAAACTATTCTGCAGATCTATCCGCCGGAAAATATGCGCGGCCGTGTCGCCGCAGTGAACGGCATGTTTGTGTCCAGCAGCAACGAACTCGGCGCTTTTGAGTCTGGCCTTGCTGCCAAATATATGGGCACGATTACAGCGACACTTTTAGGCGGCTGCATGACCATGGCGGTCGTGGCTGTCAGCTGGGCAAAAACCAAAGACTTATTTAATATTGATATTGGCAAAGGTGTAGAAAAATAAGCAATATTCGAGATTTAGACTTGCCAGTATTTCCAATTCAGGAAATACTGCGCTTCAATATTGACCATGAATCCTCTTTGAGTGATTGAAGCCCTTAACCTATGAAAAAAATTCTGTGCTTGTCTGTTTTGATGAGCTTGCCGCTGAGCGCAGCCTACAGCGCCTCACCTAAAAAAGTTCATCAGCTGCCCAAACAAACGATTGATGTACTGCCGGCGCATTTAACCACCCGCATTCAATGGTCGAAATTTCCGCAGCCGAATTACAGCAATGATGACTTAAGGGAAAAGAACCGCGCCGCCATTATCCGTATTTTTGCCGATGCGCATGGTGAGGTTCAAGAGGCAACCGTGGAAGAAAGCACCGGCATCCAAAGCCTGGATCAGCTGCTGCTTCGCGCTGTCGAAAAAGCGGAAGTAAAGCCGCATATTGATGCAGATGGCAAGGCGGCTCCGCAAATTGGCTATCAGGCCTTTAATTTGAAGCTGACGGCTCAAGATGCAAAAAACTGTGACTTTGAATTTAATTCAAAAGTTTGGCAGGCCCAGCAGAATGGCAAAAAAACTGCATTTCAATATGCTGAACAGCCGCCGCTTGAACTCAATACGGCGCAACTGAAAGAGCATGACCGTAAAATTAAATTCAGTTTTAAAACAGACAAACACGGCAGCGTGAAAAAAGTCAAAATTAAACAAGGTTCGGGGATTTATGCGCTGGATCAGCAAGTGATTCAAGCCGTGTCTGGCAGTCAAATCAAGGTGAAACGTACCGCCAGTACGCTATGGATGTATAAAAAATCCAGCTTTAAAGATGAAATCCAATTTAAGCTGAATGAATGTAAATCATCTTAATAAAAACATGCGGACTTAAGCCTGAATTAGGTCCGCTTTATAACAATGAAAAAACTAAAACAATGAAAATTTATCCATTATTCAGCCTATTGCTCTTGGGATGTCAGCCTCATATAAAAACTGCTGCGCCCCCACTTCCCTCATATCACGCAAAGGCCTCACCGTCACAGTTTCTTCAATTGACAGTTCGCATGCATGTCAATTCAAAAGGCGAAATTGAAAAAGCTTATCTATTGAAATCTTCTGGCCAACCAGCAATTGATCAAAAGGTCTTGCAAGCCGTTCGGCGATCTCAGTTGAACCCTCAACTTTTTAAGCACCGCCAAGGTATGACTATCGTCGATCAGCCGTTTATGCTTGAACAAAAATAGCTAAATTATTAACAATCAATCTATTCAAGATTCTTTCAACATTAAAATACATTGATAAAAATGAAATAAACAAACACATAGCGCCCTGTCTTCGCCACACTCACTAAAAGTAAAAAGCGCCAGAAATTTTCTTTCAGCAGCCCTGCAATCAATGTAATCGGATCACCGATAATCGGCGTCCAGCTCAGCAGCAGAGACCAATAGCCGTATTTTTGATAGATTCCCTGCGCCTGCAGCATTTTTGCTTCAGAGACTGGAAACCATGTTTTATTTTTATAACGCTCAATTTTCAGCCCGAACCACCAATTCACGCAAGAGCCCAAAATATTGCCCAGACTGGCAACCGCAATCAGGGGAATTGCGGCATATTTCCCCTGCACGAACGTCCCCAATAAAACCGCCTCTGACTGCAAAGGCAGCAGCGTTGCTGCGCCAAATGCCGAGATAAACAGCAGATACAGCGTCATGCGAAGCCTACTTTAGACCCAGCTGCTTTTTGGTTTTACGGTACTCCGCGGTTGACCAGAACACCATGGCTGCAATTGCTAAAACACGTGACCATGTATAACGCGAAACAATCGGCTGTATCAGCTCATTCAATAAAAGCTGATCTTTGGTATGGGCAGCTTCAGCTATTTTTTGAATATGCACCGCTTCAGCAATAAACAGCATCAAGCACAATGCAATACCAGCAATAACGGCGAAATATACCCGCGGGTTAGCTTCAACAATACGGGTGAGGTTTAAAAAGAAATTTTTCATCACGTTATCATCCAACTTAGCCATTCAAGATAAAGCTCCTTGAGGCAAGCCCGCATTCTAGCACAGCGTCCTGAATATGCTTTGGTTTGTTATTTTGATTGTGATGGCGCATACATTTATCTTAGCAGGGTGATGCTTTACATTCATTTTAAGCTCAGTTACCCTGTACAGAAATTTGGTAAATATATAAATAAGTATTTGATGAAAAGAATATTTTTATTGAGTTTTTTACTCTGCTTGCATAGCCTAAACCTGACTCAGGCAAATACCCTCACTCATCCAGCCAAACAAGAAATGGCATCACACAGCTCTGTGAACTGGGCAAACAGACCCATCTTAAAGATTAGCAATGATGATTTACAAAATCAAAATCGCAACATAGTGTTCAAACTGTACGTTTTGGATACAGGAACCATCGTAAAAACTGAAGTGGTGCAAAGCTCAGGCTTAGCCGCTTTAGACCAAAAAGTAGAAAAGGCATTACTCAAGGCTAAATTCAAACCTTACATAGAAAATAATACCGCTTATCCGTTTATAGCAGTCCAGCCCTTTTCATTTCAGGTCTCAGAAGACACTCGGCCTTGGTGGAAAAGGTTTTTCGGTCTTCATTAAAAATAATGAGCATGGCTGGCATGCTCACCCACCAATTTAGACTTTAATCGCCAGCGCTTTCTGCACTGCAGGGCGCGCAGTCATACGCTCAACATACTCTTTGACATACGGATAATCCTCCAGCTGGATTTGCTGCCATTCATAGCGCAAAATCCAAGGCAGAATCGCCATATCGGCAATTGAATATTCGCCTGCGACAAATTTCTGCCCAATGAGCTGATTATTCAAGACCTTGTATAAACGCTTCGTTTCATTCACATAACGCTCAGTGGCATAGGGAATGCGTTCCGGCGCAAAGCGGCTGAAATGATGATTTTGACCCAGCATTGGCCCCAATCCGCCCATCTGCCACATCAGCCATTGCTCGACTTCAACACGTTCAAACTCATCTTCAGGATAAAACAGCCCCGTTTTACGCCCCAAATACTGCAAAATCGCCCCTGACTCAAAGACAGAAATCGCTTCGCCCCGCGGCCCATCCTGATCTACAATTGCAGGGATTTTATTGTTCGGTGATATTTTCAGAAAATCAGGCTGAAACTGATCATTTTCCAAGATATTAATGGGAAAAATTTGATATTCGAGTCCCATTTCTTCTAAAGCAATGGTAATTTTATGTCCATTGGGGGTTCCCCAATAATACAAATCTATCATGTAAGAATCCTGTTACTTTTCTCGTTTTAGTTTACATTGTCGAGTTTTCATACTGTTTATAGCATGCTTTCAGCGGAGAAACATTAAGTTAAACTGAAATTAGAATCTTAAAATATGCATAGCAGACTTTATATCATTCGATAAATTATCAAATAAAGAGAATAGAAAAAATCATTAAATTTTTCCTTGAAATTTTTCGAGGCATACCGATATTAAAAGTACAGCAATAATTGGTTGACATTGCTGAGAGTACAACCAATGCCTAGATGGGCGCAGAGGTTGCTTGTTTATATCACTTTTCTGAATGCAGGAGGTTTTATCAATGAGTAATTTAAGCTTAACTCCATTATTCCGCCGCAGTATCGGCTTTG
>NZ_KB849725.1:304081-570041 GCF_000368865.1 Acinetobacter bouvetii DSM 14964 = CIP 107468 | reverse complement strand
CGGATTGTCCCAGAAGAAAAAATGCCTCGCCAAATTCCAATTGGCCAGAAGTTGCTAAAAGCTGAAGATGCCGCAAAATCAGGCCACAGTTAAAAGCCCTTTGATGATGAAGGGCTTTTAACACAGCAGACATAAAAAAAGCACTGCGGATGCAGTGCTTTTTTACGTCTATAGGCGCTTACTTTTTCTTTTTAGGTCCAAGCAGCATCCCCATTTGACGGCCTTCCATTTTCGGTGTCTGTTCAACAACACCGTATTCAGCCACGTCCGCTTCAATTTTTTGCAATTGAGCCAAACCTAACTGCTGGTGAGCCATCTCACGGCCGCGGAAACGAAGCGTGATTTTAACTTTGTTGCCTTCTTCAAGGAACTTGATGATGGCGCGGAGTTTTACGTTGTAATCACCGACATCAGTACCAGGGCGCAGCTTGATTTCCTTCACCTGTACTTGATGCTGTTTTTTCTTCGCTTCTTTCTGCTTTTGCTTCAGATCAAACAAATGCTTGTTGAAGTCCATAATCTTACAAACTGGCGGCTCAGCGTTTGCTACGATCTCTACAAGATCAAGCTCTACGCTTTCTGCTGCACGTAAGGCATCAGCCAAGCTTACGATGCCTTTTTGCTCGCCATTTTCGTCTACAAGACGGACTTCTTTTGCACGAATTTCATCATTCAAGGCAGGACGGTTTGATTTGTTACCGCCCTGTTGATTACGGTCAGGCTGTTTAATCGCTGTTACTCCACAATGTACCGGCCGCGTTCGGCAACGGCTGCTTTTACCAAGTCAACGAAAGCATCGATTGACATAGTACCCAAATTTTTTCCAGAGCGGGTACGGACATTCACAGTACCTTCCTCTACTTCACGGTCTCCAAGTACCAGTAAGTAAGGAATACGCTCTAATGTGCGTTCACGAATCTTAAAGCCGATTTTCTCATTTCTCAAGTCTGAAATCGCGCGGATACCGCTTTCTTTAAGTTTAGCGACCACTGACTCGCATGCTTCCGCCTGCGAATCGGTAATATTCATCACACATGCTTGAACAGGAGACAGCCAAGGCGGCATGAAACCCGCATAGTGTTCAATTAGTATACCAATAAAACGCTCAAAGCTGCCAAGTATTGCGCGATGAAGCATTACAGGCTGATCGCGGTCATTGTCTTCAGTCACATAAGATGCGTCTAGACGTTCTGGCAAATTGAAGTCGCACTGGATTGTACCACATTGCCATACACGGCCTAAGCAGTCTTTCAAAGAGAATTCAATTTTCGGACCGTAGAACGCGCCTTCACCCGGCTGCAGCTCCCACTCCAAGCCCGCTGCATCCAAAGCGTCTGCTAAAGATTTTTCCGCCATATCCCAAAGCTTGTCATCACCTACACGCTTTTCTGGACGTGTCGACAATTTCATCTGCACTTCTTCAAAGCCGAAATCTTTATAAACATCTAAAGTCAGTTTGATGAAATCTGCAACTTCAGTGCCAATTTGCTCTTTAGTACAGAAGATATGCGCATCATCCTGAGTAAAGCCGCGGACACGCATAATGCCATGCAGTGAACCTGATGGTTCGTTACGGTGGCATGAGCCGAATTCCGCCAAACGGATTGGCAAGTCGCGGTATGATTTCAAGCCTTGGTTGAACACTTGCACGTGACAAGGACAGTTCATCGGCTTGATTGCATAGTTGCGGCTTTCTGAATGCGTTGTGAACATGCCATCGGCATAGTTGGCAGCATGGCCTGATTTTTCCCAAAGGGTGAAATCGACCACTTGCGGTGTGCGGATTTCAAGGTATCCATTGTCCTGCTGCACTTTACGCATGTACTGTTCAAGCACTTGGTAAATGGTCCAGCCATTTGGATGCCAGAACACCATGCCCGGCGCTTCTTCCTGCATATGGAACAAATCAAGCGCTTTACCAATTCTGCGGTGGTCGCGTTTTTCAGCTTCTTCAATACGTTTGATGTATGCAGCAAGCTGTTTTTTGTCGGCCCACGCTGTACCGTAAATACGCTGCAGCTGTTCGTTTTTCGCATCACCGCGCCAGTAAGCGCCTGACATTTTAGTCAGTTTGAATGCTTTTAAGAATTTAGTATTGGGTACGTGCGGACCGCGGCACATATCCAAGTAGTCTTGATGGTAGTACAAGCCCATTTCTGTTTCGTCAGGCATGTCTTCAATCAGACGTAATTTATAGTCTTCGCCACGTGCAGTGAATTCTTTAATCACTTCATCACGCGGTGTCATTTTTTTGATGACGTCATAATCTTGATCGATGAGCTTTTTCATGCGCTCTTCGATAGCCGCCATATCTTCTGGTGTAAATGGTTTTTCACTGAAGATGTCGTAATAGAAGCCATCTTCGATGACTGGACCAATTACCATTTTTGCTTGTGGGAACAATTGCTTAACTGCATGACCTACAAGATGAGCGCAAGAGTGGCGAATGATGTGAACACCATCATCGTCTTTAGGCGTAATAATTTGCAGGGTTGCGTCTGCTGTAATTAAGTCAGATGCGTCAACCAATTGACCGTTTACACGACCAGCAACTGTATTTTTTGCAAGACCAGGACCGATGCTTTGAGCAACTTCCATCACAGATACGGCGTGATCAAATTCTTTTTGATCGCCATTTGGCAAAGTGATAATTGGCATAAAAAATCCTTAAGGAGTGATGCCCCGTACAATAGAGCATATCACCGCGAGATTATGATCGAGGGAAACCCTCAAAAGATAAAAACGGTGGATAAAAATAAAAATCGCTTAGAATTTTACACTGCTTAGCTGGATGGATAAACCTTTTTGGCTGAAAAAAGATGCCGAGCGTAAAGTTGACGGCTATTTGCACAAAATAAGCCATAATTTGGTAAAAATTCGCCAAGAATAATTTCATTGCCTTATTGGTTGGCGCTTAGCATGGCAAACACTTTCCCAGCAGCAAGGCGGTTATCTTCAATGAACTGCTTGAAAAATCCCAAGCTGCCAGCTCCTGACACAGCAGCTCGCTATCAGCGCTCAATATCATTTTTAGATCACCTTAAGTTATAGATTGTCTATCCCGTTTTAATAACGTCGTTCTTTTAAGACAATGCTGCTTCACCTATTCACCGTACAAAGCATGTGAAAAATATTCAAATCGCTGCGGGTGCCGCATCAGCGCTTATCATGAGGTTGGAAAAACAGCCTCTTTCAGTTGTCTGAAAAGCCGTTTTTTCGATCTAATTTATTTATATCCGAAAATCAAATTTTAGAACTGCAGGGTTCACATTCAATATTTGTAACTTTTTAAATTTCAATATTTTCAGTATGTTACAAATTTAGTGCAAATACTCGACTAAAGCATTAATGCAAGTTAGCCCGAGACTGCATATTGTTGAGAAAATGACAAAAAGCAATACAGACAGGGAGTTTCTGAGATGGTTAGTGCATATGATGAATTGCCACGGACACCGGCCAATTTTGTTGCCTTATCGCCGCTGCGCTATTTAGAGCGCGCGGCTTATATTTATCCGCACCAAGATGCCATTATCCATGGTTCGCGTCATATCAGCTGGCGGGAAACCTATCAGCGCTGCTGTCAATTTGCGCATCAGCTGCAGCAGCTGGGCATTGGTAAAAATGATACGGTATCGGTGCTTTTGCCGAATACGCCAGCCATGATTGAAGCGCACTTTGCCGTGCCCATGGCGGGCGCTGTACTGAACACCATCAATACGCGCTTAGATGCAAAAACGATTGCATTTATGCTCGAACATGCGGAAACCAAAGTCTTATTGGTCGACCCTGAATTTGCAGCCGTTGCTCAAGAGGCGCTGGCTTCAGTCAAGCAGGATATTTTTGTCATCGATGTCGATGACGCCGAATACCAAGACAGCAGTCCTGCGCCAATCGGCAAAATCGAATATGAAACCTGGCTGGCAGACGGCAATCCGCATTTTGAATGGCACCTGCCTCAAGATGAATGGGATGCCATCAGCCTAAACTACACATCGGGCACGACAGGCAACCCGAAAGGCGTGGTCTATCATCACCGCGGCGCCTACATTAATGCCGCAAGCAACATCATTGCCTGCGGCATGACGCCGCGTGCAACGTATCTATGGACGCTGCCGCTGTTTCATTGCAACGGCTGGTGCTTTGCATGGACCATGGCAGCCAATGGCGGCACCAATATCTGCCTGCGCAAAGTCGATCCTGAACTGATTTATAAACTGATTGCCGAACACAAAGTGGATTACTTCTGCGGCGCGCCGATTGTATTGTCGATGCTGATCAATACGCCTGAAGAGAAAAAAGTCAAAATTGACCACCGCGTAGAAGTGATGGTGGCAGGCGCCGCGCCTCCAGCCGCGATTATTGAAGGCATGCGCAACATTGGCATTAATGTGACTCATGTCTACGGCTTAACGGAAACCTATGGCCCTTCTGCGCTGTGCGCTTCGCAGGCAGGCTGGTCTGACCTGTCTATCCAAGAGCAGGCACAGCTGCATTCACGCCAAGGCGTGCCATATCCGCTGCAGGACGGCATGAAGGTCATTGATCCTGAAACCATGCTGCCTGTACCGCATGACGGCAAAACCATGGGGGAAATTATGTTCCGCGGCAATATTGTCATGAAAGGCTATCTGAAAAACCCAGAGGCCACTGCAGAAGCCTTTGCCGGCGGCTGGTTCCATACAGGCGATTTGGCTGTTTGCCAGCCGGACGGCTATGCCAAAATTACTGACCGCTCTAAAGATGTGATTATTTCCGGCGGTGAAAATATTTCGTCCCTTGAAGTTGAAGAAGTGCTGTATCAGCATCCTGCAGTATTAACCGCAGCAGTGGTGGCTAAGCCCGATCCGCGCTGGCAGGAAGTGCCATGCGCCTTTATCGAGCTGAAGGCTGGCAAAGAGGCGACACCGGAAGAAATCATTGAATTCTGCAAACAGCATTTAGCCCGTTTTAAAGTCCCCAAAGATGTCATCATTACTGAAATTCCCAAAACATCGACGGGCAAACTGCAGAAATTCATTTTGCGCGACTGGGCCAAAGAGCGCGCAACAGGCGAGTTTAGCTAAACTGCCCTCTGCTCCGGCACTTGCGCAAAAAACAAAGGCAAGACAATAAAAAAACGGCTCTTAGAAGCCGTTTTTTTATTGTCTTGCTATAAGCAATCAATTATCTGAAATCAATGCCACTTGCTGTAAATAGTTAAACATATTCAACTTAGATGCCTTCACCGCTTCTTCTGGCGCTTGATTTTTAAGATCACGGTGCACACGGAGATAATGCTGACGCAAAGTATGGCGTTCAGTCGCATTATAGGTTTTGGTAAATTCATTAATCGCAGGGTCGCCATCTTTAATAATGCGCTCGACCCAGCGCTGCAGCTGTGCTGTTTTTTTCAGCCCTTGTTTTGGGGTTAAATATGACAAAATGACCGTTTCATTTTCATTACGCAACAGTTTACCAATACGTAAAAATTGACGGCGGCGCGCTTCATGTGAGCTAATCTGCTGCACATCAAGCAGCGCTTCAATTAAACGCTCTTCAACAGGCAAATTTTTAATTTGTTTCGCGCTTAGCTCAGCCAGCTGTGAACCCAAAGCAGCCATACGCTGAACAGCCTTTTTCTGTTCGGTTTTACTTGCACGTCCTTCTAAAGAATCAAAATCTTCATCAGTTAAGCTCTTCGATCGACTTGCCACGATTAATCTGCCTCGTAAAATTTCGCTGCGAACAGTGCCTGAACCTCAGATAAAGCTTTTTCTTCATCTGCGCCGTCAATCACTATCCGTAAAGTTGTGCCCTTGCCTGCACCAAGCATAAGCAGGGACATAATATTTTTTGCATCTACCAATTTATCACCTTTGCCGATCTGAATCGATGAGCTGAATTTGGTGGTGACTTCAATCAGTTTGCCAGACGCACGCGCATGTAAACCTAGTTTATTAATTACGTCAACAGTTGTGTCTATCATGACCAGTGCTTCATTTCTCTATGTAAGACCTGAATAGACCATTTTGCCTCAAGGGCTTTTTTTAGTCTATCCACAATATAAACAGAACGATGCTGGCCGCCCGTGCATCCAATGGAGACCGTCATATAATGGCGGTGACCCTCCGAAAATGCCGGCAGCCATTTGTCCAAAAAGTGATAAATGTCCTGAAACATTTCTTCAGTTTGCGGACTCTGTTCTAAAAATTTCTGTACAGGCTCATCCAGGCCTGAATATTTTCTTAATTCTAAATCCCAATGCGGGTTCGGCAGATGGCGCACATCAAAGACGTAATCTGCATCCAGCGGTATGCCATGCTTAAAGCCGAAAGACTGCAAAATTAAAATCAGATTGTCGGCCTGCCCCAGCTTCGTCAGCAGGACATGCTTTAAATCATGCACGCTTTTATCGGTGGTATCAATATGCACGGTCGAGCGCAGCTGAATCGGCAGCAGCAGCGATTTTTCTTCCTGTATGCATTCATTCAGGCTTTTAAAGCGGCTGGATAATGGATGCGGGCGGCGCGAAGCGCTGAAACGTGAAATCAGCTCCTGATCCCGCGTGGTTAGGTAAATAATATCGACTGAACCATGGCGCTGCAGCTCATGGAAGACCTGATCAAACTCCTGCAGGTCAGCCCGCGTGCTGCGTACATCCACCCCTAAGGCCAGCTGTTCAAGGTTATTTTCCTTGTCCAGCTTTTCCACAATTTCCGGCAGCAGCGCCAAAGGCAAATTATCTATACAGTAATAGCCAAGATCTTCAAGCACCTGCAATGCAGAGCTTTTTCCAGAACCAGATTGACCTGTAACAATTAAAATGCGTTTCATTGCATGACTGCCCTTTTATAGCGCTAAGACGCAGTATATTTTACCTGCAGGTTGTCGATGAGGCGGGTTGCACCTAATTTTGCTGCCACAAACAGCACAAGATCTTCATTAAATTGTTCAATTTTTTGAAGTTCTGTGGTGCGGGCTTCTACATAGTCCACAACAAAACCTGCGCCTGTCAATGCCGATTTCATATCTTCTAACACTTTAGGCAACGCATCCCCAGACAGCAGCGCCTGTTCCGCAGCCTTCAAAGTTTTATAGATCGCCGGCGCAGCGGCGCGGTTTTCCGCGCTTAAATAGCCATTGCGCGAACTGAGCGCCAAACCGTCTTCCGCTCGGGTGATCGGCACGCCAATCACTTCCAGCGGAATATTCAAATCACGGACAAACTGCCGGATGACCGCCAGCTGCTGATAATCTTTTTGGCCAAAGAAGGCATAGTTCGGCTGCACAATATTAAACAGTTTGGTCACCACCACAGCAACGCCGTCAAAATGGCCGGGGCGCTGCAAACCGCATAAATCATTCGTGATATCGCTGACTGAAATATTGGTCAAGCGCGGTTTGCTGCCATACATTTGTTCAACGGTTGGCGCAAATACAATGTCACAGCCAACGTCTGCCAATAACCGCTGATCCTGCTCTAAAGTCCTCGGATAATTATCAAAATCTTCGTTTGGGCCAAATTGAATTGGATTGACAAAAATGCTGACCACAACAATATCGCAAAGCTTGCGCGCTTCACGCACGAGGTTTAAGTGGCCTTCATGCAAATTGCCCATCGTTGGAACAAAACCAATAATTTTCCGGGCTGCGCGCGCTGGATTCAATGACGCAGCTAAACCTTGAATCGTTGTTTCAGTTTTCATATCTCAGAGCTCAATTTGAAAAGTGTGTTCTACGGCAGGAAATGATCCATCCTGCACTGCGGCGTGATAGGCTTTAAAAGCATCTAAAATTGCAGTCTCACCCGCCTGTTCTTTCATAAAATTGCGGACAAATTTAGCCACATGGCTAAAGTTCAGCCCCAGCATGTCCTGCACCACCAGCACTTGGCCATCCGTTTCTGCTCCAGCGCCGATGCCGATCACCGGCGTATTCGGGAACAAATTGCTGATCTCTTTGCCAACCTGCGCTGGAACACATTCCAGCAGCAGTACGGCAGCTCCGGCATCAACGACCGCTTTACAGTCTGCAATCAGCTGATCGGCTGCGGCCCGGGTGCGCGCCTGCACTTTATAGCCGCCAAAGACATGCACTGACTGCGGTGTTAAGCCTAAATGCACACAGACAGGAATGCCATTCCGGGTCAGCACCTGCACAGTTTCAGCCAGCCATTCCCCGCCTTCCAGCTTCACCATATGCGCGCCCGCCTGCATGATGGTTTTAGAGCTGCTCAATGCATCATTCAGGGTGGCATAACTCATAAACGGCAAATCCGTTAAAATGAACGCATGCGAGTTGCCGCGGCGCACTGCGGCAGTATGATATGCCATATCGCTGACATTCACAGGCAGTGTCGAATCACAGCCTTGAATGGTCATGCCTAAAGAATCGCCAACCAAAATGGTATCAATCTCAGCGACTTCCATGGCTTTCGCCATGCTTGCATCATAGCAAGTCAGGCAGGAGAATTTGCGGCCTTCCGCTTTAAATTTTCTTAAGTCACTTAGACTAATCATCTAGAGGTTCCTCTGATGGCCCTATCTCAGGGCCATTAAACATTTAAATCTTTGCCCAATTTCCAGCATCCAGCACATCTAGCGCCGGGTGCTCTAAAATCGGCAAATCTTTTAATAATTGTCCTTTCAGCTGCAATCCTGCATCCAAGTCCAACAGTGGGATCAAAACAAAATCACGCTCCATGACGCCTGCATGCGGCACAGTCAGGCGTTCATTTTGAATCTGCTCCTGTCCATAAATCAGCAAATCTAAATCCAGTGTGCGCTCTCCCCAATGGCGAAGGCGTACACGCCCAGACTCCTGTTCGAAGCGCTGCAGCTCATCAAGCAGGGCCAATGGAGCTAAATCAGTTGTCAGCTGCACCACGGCATTTAAGTAATTCGGCTGATCCTGCGGCCCCATCGGCGGGCTTTGATACAGTTTAGAGGTTTTCACAGCGCCTAAGGCGGCCAGCTTATGGACGGCTTCAGCCATAATTTGCAATGAATCACCTAAATTGCTGCCTAAGCCAATATAAGTCACTATGCTCATTGAGTCGGCCCAAAAACCACTTGGCTTAAATCACGCTGTACACGCTTACGCTTTAAGATCGGGTGATCTGCGCTAATGCCTTCCGCAACCTCTGCAGCTGGCTGGCGGCGTGAATCTGAGGCTGATTTGGCTTTTCTGGCGCGGCGGCTGCGCGGCTCAGGCTCATTGACCAAAGGCTCAATCTCAGCCTGCTGAATAGATGCAGTTTTGATTTCTTCTGCAGGCGCCCGGGACACTTTGCGGCGGCTCTTAGCGCGCTGACGGTTATAATCCGCTATCGCACGCTCGCGCTCATCCACAGACAAGGTTTGATAGTTTTCCCACCAAATCCCCATGCCCTGCGTATTGTTATCACCAGATTTTTCACGCAGCAATAAAAAGTCAAAGCCGGCGCGGAAACGCGCATGGCTGGACAAAGCTTCAATTTGCTGCGGCTTAGGGTTCAGCAAACGGGTTTGCATTTCCCAGACTTCACGGATAAATGTTTCGGCAAAACGCGGAATGATCGTGCGTGTCGCTTGACGCTTCAACACATCTAAACCCGCTTGCGCGCGGGCTTCTGCAGCAACAACGCCTTTGCTTAAGTAGAAGTCACAGCGTTCAAGGAAAGGCTTCCACAGCAGCACCGCATAGAAAAATGCGGGATTGATGGTTTTACCAATCGAAATCCGCTGATCGGTATTTTTGGCAGCCCGTTCAATAAACGGCGTAATTTCCGGTTTAATTTCCGCAAACAGCTGGCGCCAAATGCCAAAATCAATCAGCATCGGCATCACCCGGTTTAAATGCCCCATGGTGAACAGTTTTTGCGATTCATCATATAAACGGTGCGGAGACACATCACGCAGCAATTGAGTAATTTCTGGGGTAAAAATATCCAGAATTTTTTCATCAATGCTGAAATTCAGCTTAGCCGCAAAGCGCAGCGTCCGCAGCATGCGCACAGGATCTTCCTCAAAACGCTGCAGCGGATCGCCCAGCAAACGCAAGGTTTTGTGCTTGATGTCGTCAACCGCATTGCAGAAATCCAGCACTTCATTTTTACGCGGCTGGTAATACAAAGCATTGATCGAAAAATCACGGCGGGCAAAATCCTGCTCGATGGTGCCCCAGTTGTTGTCCCGCAAAATCATGCCGGCAGCGGAAGTCACTTCTTTTTTAGGCGGCGCACGGAAGGTTGCCACTTCAATCAGTTCACGGCCAGAATAGACATGAGCAAGCTCAAAACGGCGGCCGATGATGCGGCAGCGACGTCCGAAAACTTCTTTCACCTGAGATGGAGTAGCATTGGTGACAGCATCATAATCCTTCGGATTTAGCCCCAACATTAAGTCGCGTACACCGCCGCCGACGATATAAGCTTCATAGCCTGCCTTAGTTAAGGCATCAATCACATCCAATATGGAAGAAGGTAATTGTGCAGTTGATAAACCGCATTTTGACGCGCGCAAAGTTTGCAAAAGACGCTGTCTCCTACGTCTGAACGTAATATCTTAAGATGTCGCTAATCATATCTCTAACACAATCAAAGGGCAATTTGATTCTCCCGATACACATTGCCTAACTCAGCTGCCTTTTGCACTTTTTTCATCTTCCCGCGCTGTTTTACAAGGCAAGGCGCTCTTTATTTTTGCTGAAAATAGCCGGGCCAATGCCTTTGACCTCCTGAATTTCCTCAATACTTTTAAATTTTCCATTTTTATTGCGGTAATCCACAATGGCTTCTGCTTTCTTTTGACCAATGCCGCTGAGCTGCTGAAATTGCTCGACGCTGGCCGAATTCAGCCTGATTTTTTGACTCGCGCTGTTAGATGCCGCACTGAGCGCAGGCTTGGATAAATAATAGTTTTTCGATACGGGCGCTGAAGAATGGCTGACTGATGCACTTTTAAGCTGGCTGTCCTGTGTTTGCTGGTCCGATTTCCATTGCTGATATGCTGCATTTGACGGCGCCGCTGCGCTCGCCCAAGCAATGCTGATAGTGACGAGCAGGATCAGCAGGATAAAAAGCTGAAATTTATTCAAGTTGCGGTTTTTCATATAAAGCCTGTTGTTTAAATTGTTGTTTCGCCTGCTCCCAAAGCTGATCCATCTCAGCCAATGACAGGTCTTCTATATTTTTATTCTGCAATGCTGCCTGCGTTTCAATGTAGGCAAAACGGGTGCGGAATTTATGGACAGTGCCCAATAACGCCATTTCACTCGAGATGCTGAGTTTACGGCCAATATTCACCAGAGAAAATAAGCAATCACCAAACTCTTCCCTAATTTCGTCGGAATTCTGATTTTCAAGCGCCTGTTTAAATTCAGCAAGCTCCTCTTCTAATTTGCTATAGGCATCTTCAAGTTTGGCAAAATCAAAGCCAATTTTAGCGGCATTTTTTTGAATTTCTTCTGCCTGCTGCAAGGCAGGGCCATGCTTAATCTGATCTAAGCGTGACTGAACTTTACCCGCTTTTTCTTTGCGCTTAATGTCCTGCCACAACACAGCCACATCATCAGCGCTTAATTGCGAAAACTGTTCGGCTTGAAACACATGGGGGTGCCGGCGAACCAATTTATCGCAAATGGCCTGTACCACATCCTGAAAATCAAATGCGCCCTGCTCGCTGTACATTTGCGACTGAAACACCACCTGCAGCAGCAAATCCCCCAGCTCATCACGCACATCGTCCGCTTTGCCGCCACGCACAGCTGCTTCGATTTCATAGGCTTCTTCTATGGCATAACGCGTTAAAGATTCAGGCGTCTGCTGCTGATCCCAAGGACATTTTTCACGTAATTCACGCATGATGCTCAACAGCTGTTCCATAATCTGCCTCTTTATTTAATTTAGATTTCTGCTCGATTGCATCTTTTTCACCCCAATAATTTGGTATGCTCAAAATCAATATAAGGAAGAAAAAGACAGGGAGAAGAATAACATGCCGAGCATCTTGATTAGCGGCGCAGGCCAAGGCATTGGCGCTGCGGCAGCCAAATTATTTTACCAGCAGGGCTATAAAGTCGGCATTTACGACATTAATGCAGTGCAAACGCAGAAACTGGCGCAACAGCTGGGCGAGAATGCCAAAGCAGGGCTACTGGATGTTGCCAACATTGAACACTGGCAAAAAGCCCTGACAGAATTTACACAATGGGCCGGTGAGCTGAATGTGTTGGTGAATAATGCCGGCATTCTCTATTCAGGCGCTTTTGAGCATACCGATATCGCTTCGCATCACCGCACTATTGATATTAATGTAAAAGGGGTGATAAACGGCTGCTATGCGTCTTTGCCTTATTTGCAAAAAGCGGCGTTTGCACGGGTGATTAACTTATCTTCCGCTTCTGCCATTTATGGCCAGGCCGACTTGGCCACGTATTCCGCCAGTAAATTTGCAGTACGCGGCCTAACAGAAAGCCTGGATATTGAATGGCAAAAATACGGCATACGGGTGCTGGATGTTATGCCGCTGTTTGTGCAGACCGCGATGGTGAAAGATATGGATGCAGAAAGCATTCGTAAAATGGGGGTTCATTTGACGCCTGATGATGTCGCCGAGCAAATTTTGAGTTTGGCCACACTTAAAGCCCATGCCTTCACCCCAACGCATCGCGCCGTGGGTTTCAAAACAAAGGTTCTGTTTAATTTATCTAAAATCAGCCCTCAGTTTGTAAACCGCTTAAGCAATTTATGGATTGCTCAAAAACAATCGGCTTTAGAAAAATAGTTCAATCCACCAAATAAAAAACCGCCATATGGCGGTTTTTTATCAACGCTGCATAAGATTAGCGTTTAAATTTCTTCTCAGCCTTTTTAAATTTCTGAACATAACGGCGCTTACGCGCAGCTGTGCGTTCATCCATTTGCGATTTACGGCCTTCAAATGGGTTTTCAGAGGTCTTAAATTCAATACGGACCGGCGTGCCTTCAAGCTTGTACACTTTACGGAACACGTTTTCTAAATAACGGCGGTAATCCGCAGGGGTTTTATCCACCTTGTTGCCGTGCACTACAATTGTTGGCGGATTTTGCCCGCCAATATGCGCATAGCGCATTTTAATGCGGCGGCCACCCACCATCGGAGGCTGATGCGCTTCTGTCGCATCGCTTAAAATTTGGGTAATTTTTGCAGGCGAAACTTTCAAATGCGAAGAGTCATAAGCGCGGTGGATTGATGGATAAAGATCGCCAACCCCAGTGCCATGCAATGCAGAAATCAAATGAATTTTTGCCCATGGAATAAAATCAAAGCGGCGTTCCACATCCAGCTTGCATTGCTTGCGGTCATACTCGGTCATGTTGTCCCATTTATTGACTGCAATCACCATCGCGCGGCCGGCTTCCAGCGCATAGCCAATCAAATGCAGATCCTGCTCAACAATCCCGTCACGGGCATCAACCACAACCACAACCACATGCGCATCTTTCATGGCTTGCAGTGTTTTCACAATTGAGAATTTCTCAATCATTTCATCTACTTTGCCTTTACGGCGCACGCCAGCGGTATCAATCAGCGTGTATTTACGCCCATCCCGCTCGAATGGAATATATACAGAGTCACGGGTAGTGCCGGGCTGGTCAAATGCAACCACGCGCTCTTCGCCAAGCAAGCGGTTAACTAAGGTCGATTTGCCCACATTTGGACGGCCGATAATCGCCAAACGCAGACCGGTATCCCGGTCATGCAGTTCAGGATTTTCATCTTCCGGCACAGAAGCAAGCACTTCTTCCAGCATTTGCTGTACACCGCGGCCATGGCTGGCTGCGACTTGCAACGGTTCGCCCATGCCAAGCTTGTAAAATTCAACCAATGCCGCTTCCGCATGCACGCCATCCACTTTGTTGGCAACCAGAAAGACTTTTTTGCCAAGTGTGCGCAAGTCACGGGCAATCTGTTCATCAGATGCCAGCAATCCGGCACGGGCATCCACAACAAACATAATCATGTCTGCTTCATGGATGGCTGTTTTGGACTGCTCGGCCATGTACGAATCAATACCGCCTTCTGTTTCGCCGATACCGCCAGTATCAACCACAATGAAGGATTTATTTTGGTAAGTCGCATCGCCATATTTACGGTCACGTGTCAGACCGGCAAAGTCAGCAACGAGCGCATCCCGGCTCTTGGTGATCTGGTTAAACAACGTTGATTTTCCGACGTTCGGACGACCAATGAGCGCAATTACGGGTTTCATAGATTAACCTTTATTCAAGATCAGCCAGTTTGGTCTGGTCTGAACATCAGAAAGTATTGGAAGAATAAGGATTAGGACAAATGCCTAAATAAAAACACGGGGCATTGACTGTTCAATCCCCCGCGTTCAAAAAATTCGGTTGCACTTATTTTAACATAAGCTGCAAAAATTAACGATTCTGCCAAACACTCATTGCACCTTTACGTGTTGACACATAAAGCTGATTATCAATGACACGCAGCGTACGCACTTCACCGCTGGTTTTAGAACGGCCGATGATTGCACCGGTGCTTGGGTCAATTAGATGCAGTACGCCATCCAAATCACCAACCACCAAATCATTGCCCAGCATCACTGGGTTGCTCAGCTGACGGTTCAGCAGCTGGTCATTTTCCCACAGCTTGTTGCCGGTGGTAATTTCATAAGCTGTAATCTTACCATCAGTTTGCGCAACAAACACCCCATTGCCTTTCACTTCCGGGCGCTGAATGCTGCTGGCATCCTCACTCCATACAACCTGCTGTGAAGCCAGGTCCAGTACCGTCACTTGCCCCTGATAGCTGGTGGTGACAACAAACTGGCCGGCTACAGCTGGCTCACCGTCAATATCAATCAAGCGCTGAATGTCTGAACGGCCTTCTGAAACAGCAACACGGCGCTGCATCTTAGGCGTGCCGCTAATGGCATCAATGGCATAAATATAAGCATTTGCAGAAGCAATCAGCACATTGCGCGCATCTAAAGCAACAGGCGCTGCCTGGCCGCGCAAGCTGAACTGTACATTCGGCAGATTATAGGTCCACGCCTGTTTGCCGGTTTCCACTTCATGCGCAAACACAGTTCCGTCATTCGCCACAGTAATAACACGGCCAGCATGAATCAGTGATGGCGCAAGAATAGCGCCAGACAGCTGCGCTGTCCATTTAGTTTCACCTGTTGCCTGATCTAAAGCGAACAATTGACCTTTTGGGCTGCCGACAACCACTAAGCCGTCTTTCGCTTCCACACCTGAGCTTAAGCCCTGTTTTGAAATTTTCTTTTGCCAAAGGCGCTGCTTGCCTTGGAAAGCTTCAACTTCACCGTTTGGATTAATAACAAAAATAACGCCATGATCCACGTCTAAACGCATGCGCAATGGATCAGCTTCATCCGTCGAAGCCACATTTTGAGAAAATACAGGAACCAGTGTTTTCGCCTGTTCAAGTTTCGGCAGCGGACTCGGCTTTGCCTCTTCGACTTTCACGCCTTTATTTGCACAGCCTGCAAGCGCAAGCGTTAAAACTGTCAGTGCACACGCAATTTTGTATTGTCTATTCATTCAGTTTCTTCCACTTGGGTCTCTAAAATCGGGCGTTCGATTTCAGGATCATCGACTAAAACGCCTACACTTTCGAGTTTAATTTGTAAAATTTGACGTTCTTCTTTACGTTCAATCAATGCATCCCATGCACTTTGATATACTTTTTTTGCATTTTCAATATCATTTTTGGCAACATACACATCACCGCGCGCTTCATCAGCCGTCGCTTTAAATGCAGGATCTGTTACTGCTTCTAATGTTTTCAGCGCTTCATCATATTTCTTTTGCGCCAGCTGCGCATAAGCCAAGCGCAGTTTTACAATTTGGATCAAGCCGTCATCACCGGCTTTGACATTTTCAACTTTCTTCAAGGCTTTTTCAGCGCTGGCGTAATCAGCTTTATCATAAGCCAATTTAGCCATGACCAGTTGCGCCTGAATCGCTTGAGGAGAATCTGGCGCTTCTTTCATGATGCTGTCCGCAGATGTGGACAGCTGCGAAAATGCATCGCCCTGCGCTGATTTAGCGCTGTCCATCAACTGCTGCACTTTAGCCGTCGCCGTCTGTGACTCAGCCAAAGTTTTCTTCTGCCAATATTCCCATCCGAAAAAGGCAATCAACGCAATTAAAATCCCGCTAATAATGGCCGAACCATATTTTTTAGAGAAAGATTTTAAATTATCAAGTTGTTCATCATCACTTAATGCGTTCATCTGTCGATCCTTTTCCTTATGTTTTCTGACTTATTTTGAAGAAAGTTTTTCAATGATAAACGGCACAAAACCGCCTACCGCAACTTCAGCCTGTTCTGCAGTGGCCAATTCCTTAACTAGAACCTGCTGTGCTTCCTGTTCACGCTCACCAAAGATGACCGCAAACAACGCGCCCGCCTGATCCGCTTTTTTCATTTGCGACTTCATTGACCCCTGTGAACCGACTTTGAGGCGGATGGCGCTGTTTGCATTTTCAAACTGGTCACGGATCTGCTCTGCCAATACCAGCGCTTTGCCTTGCGTAGCCGGATCAGACACCAAGAAGATTTCACAGTCACACACTGGCGTATGGTCTTCCACTTGCTCAAGAAGCAGCAGTAAACGCTCCATGCCCATCGCAAAACCAACAGCAGGGACAGTTTGATCCGCCTTTCCTTTGAGCTGGCCGACCAAACCGTCATAGCGTCCGCCTGCACAAACAGTGCCTTGCGAACCCAATAAAGTGGTCGTCCATTCAAAGACTGTTTTGTTGTAATAATCTAAACCGCGAACCAATTTTTGATTAATCACAAATTTTACGCCAGCATCCATCAAATACTGCTGCAATTGCGCAAAGTGATTCATGGTATCTTCACCCATAAAATCATGCAGTTTTGGCGCACTTTCTAAAATTTGCTGTGTTTTGGCATCTTTTGAATCCAAAATACGCAATGGGTTTGTAGTCAAACGGCGCTGTGAATCTTCATCTAAATCAGCTTTGTGTGATTCTAAGAATTCAACCAAAGCTGCACGGTAAGCTGCGCGCTCATCAGACTCACCTAAAGTATTCAGTTCCAGCTGCACTTTATCCGCTACGCCCATGCGTTTCCATAAGCGCGCTGTCATCAAAATCAGTTCTGCATCCTGATCTGGTGTAGACACGCCAAAGGTTTCCACACCAAACTGATGGAACTGGCGGTAACGGCCCTTCTGCGGCTTTTCATAGCGGAACATCGGCCCCACATACCAGACACGCGGCGCAGCGCCGCGAAGCAGATTATGTTCCAGCATAGCGCGTACACAGCCTGCTGTGCCTTCTGGGCGCAAAGTCAAAGACTCAGGCGGGTTGCCTTTATCTAAGAAGGTATACATTTCTTTTTCAACGATATCCGTTGCATCACCGATAGAGCGTTTAAACAGATTGGTCTGTTCAACAATCGGCAGACGGATTTGCTGATAGCCGTAAGCATCCATTAAAGATGCTAAATGCTGCTCGAGACGTCTCCACGCAGGTGTTTGCGTAGGGAGGATATCGTTAAAACCTTTAATTGCGACAATTGAACTCATGATTTACTGCGTATAATTTCTTTAGATTTTGCTTCTTCAAGCGCCTTAACTCGTTGACGAACCATCGTTTCGATTTCATCAACCAACTGATTTGTGTCAATTAAATGACTTTTCTCGCCATTACGATACACCAGTGAACGCGGACTTGCACCTACCACGCCAATATCGGCTTCTTTGGCTTCGCCCGGGCCATTCACTTTGCAGCCAATCACTGAGACATTCATGGGCGTGCGCACATCTTCCAAACGCTCTTCCAAGGCCTGCATCACTTTAATGACATTAAATTCCTGGCGTGAGCAGCTTGGACAGGCAATAAAGTTAATGCCGTTTGAACGCAGTCCCAGTGATTTTAAAATATCAAAACCGATTTTGACTTCTTCTTCCGGCTCGGCCGCAAGCGAGATGCGCATGGTATCGCCTATGCCTTCCATCAGCAGGCCGCCTAAAGCGATGGCAGACTTCACGGAGCCTGTACGGTAAACACCAGCCTCAGTCACACCCAGATGCAATGGATTGTCAATTTGCGCCGACAGCAAGCGGTAGGCATCCATGGTTAAAAAGACATTCGATGCTTTGACTGAAATTTTAAATTCCTGAAAATCTAAGCGGTCCAGAATATCAATATGGCGCATGGCGGATTCCAGCAATGCCTGCCCTGTCGGCTCGCCATATTTTTTCTGAATATCTTTTTCTAAAGAACCCGCATTCACGCCAATCCGCATAGAAATATCATTATGGCGGGCAGCCGCCACCACTTCGCGGATTTTCGCTTCTGAACCAATATTGCCGGGGTTGATGCGCAGGCAATCTGCGCCTAAATCAGCGACACGCAGCGCAATTTTATAGTCGAAGTGAATGTCTGCAACTAACGGTACAGTGACACGTTTGCGAATCTCGCCAAAAGCTTCAGCCGCTTCCATACTCGGTACAGAAACACGCATTATATCGGCACCGACATCCGCGCAGCGCTGAATTTGCGCCACGGTCGCATCAACATCGCAGGTTTCTGTATTGGTCATGCTTTGAATGCTGATCGGGGCATCTCCGCCCACATAGACAGAACCGACACGGATTTTTCGAGTTGGACGGCGTTGAATTGGATTTACAATCATTATTTCACTCTACCCCTAGCCATTAACGAGATAAACGGAAGTCAGCTTTGCCGTTTACGGTATATGGCGACAATGAAATACTTTCATTATTTAAACTTAATGACACAGCTTCCGCATCATCCAGACGGATTTGGAATGGCGCCTCACCATTCAGGCTCAGTGCAGATGACTGGCGGCCAGTGGCAAGAACTTTACCTGTGGAATCGACAATATTCACCGATGTTGGACGGCTGAAGTTCAAACTCAATTGATCCCCTGAAGCAGACGCAGCGCCGCCAGCACTCATGACCTGCACTTCAGGCTGCGCTTGCGCATCAGCCACTGCCGCATCTTTACTGCCCGACATGTTCTGAACAACAGACACCAAAACAGCCAGCACGGCAATCACCGCCACTGCGATCAGGCCGCGCTTCATCCACTTGCGGTTGCGGTCACGGTTTGAACCCGGCAGCTTGCCCATAATCCGGATTGGGGAGTTATTTAATGCATGGTTCGGCAGCATGCCGGTATCGTTAGCGTAAATATCATCAAAACGCTGAATAATACTGGTTGCGTCCACTTTTAAGTATTTAGCATAAATACGGTAATAGCCCTTAATGAACGTTGCTTCCGGCAGAGTTTTATATTCGTCCTGCTCCAGCGCTGTTAGGGTTTTTACAGGAATATTCAATTCCTTCGCCGCATCATCCAGCTCAAGCTTTTGAGTCATGCGGATTTGGCGCAAGTACTCACCTGGACGCTGAACATTTCCTAACGCATTGGGAGCTGCGCTCGAAGGATTCGATTGCGGTGAATTAGGATTTACTTCCATACGGCCTCAGTACTGTACTGTAATTGCAAATAACGCTGGTATTCAGGGCTTTCCGGGTAAAGCGCGCGAAGCTGGTTTACCAGCACCTGCATCCCCATTTTGTCCCCATTCGCACGTGCGATGCGCATACCAAGCCAAAGCGCGCGAGCGCTTTGGTTCTGCTGCCCCACGGCACGTACGAACTGTTCATACATTTGCGTTGCGGCAGCGGTTTGCTGGTTCAAATAAAAAATTTCTGCCAACTCTAGCATTGAAACATAAGAATCACGATTGGCTTGCAAAGCCTTTTTGAATGTTTTTTCAGCATTCGCAACATCGTCCAGTTTCAAGTAAATTCGGCCTGCGTTTTCAAGCGATCTGGAGCGCTGATCATAGCCTAATGTGGCGCCAGCAATGACCAACTGCTCGAGCGCCTCATTATAGCGCCCAACTTGATATAAATACGTACCATAGTTGTTACGCGCTTGCGCATTTTTTGGCTCCAGAGAAATGGCGCGCCGGAAATAACCATCGGCTTTCTCCAGATTCAGCTTACTGCCTTCCTGCTGCAATAAAACGCCCATCATCATATTGGCTTGCGCATCCCGCGGATTCGTTTCCAAGGATTGATCCAGAGCACGCTTAGCAGCGTCCAAATCTCCAGATTTAATATACTCTACAGCCAATTGAGTACGCACCTTGGCTGCTTTTTCCGGATCTTTTTTTCCCAGCGAATCCGGTGTCTGACACGCAGTCAGCACTGCCGCCGACAGGCAGAAAGATGTCATCAAAGCAAATTTATACGTTAAGGTTCTCAATTGACGGCCTCTTTATTATCCTTGCGAACGCAGAATCTCATTTTGCTGCGCCACTTTTTTCTTCCACTGTTCTGCACGGCGGGTACGGTCTGCAACTTGCCCCACAAGCTGTCCGCACGCAGCATCAATATCATCGCCGC
Source organism: Acinetobacter bouvetii DSM 14964 = CIP 107468 (assembly GCF_000368865.1). GTDB lineage: Bacteria > Pseudomonadota > Gammaproteobacteria > Pseudomonadales > Moraxellaceae > Acinetobacter > Acinetobacter bouvetii. The sequence continues at coordinate 549,631 of NZ_KB849725.1, read as the reverse complement.
GTGTCTGACGAATCGTACACACAAAACCGGCATCAGACAAAGTTTTTTGGAAAGAAATAATCCGGTTACGGCTCGAGCGGCCATATGGCGCATGCGGAAATGGATTAAATGGAATTAAATTAATTTTGCTTGGCAGGTTTTTCAGTAGCTTAATCATTTGCTGTGCATGTTCAGGATAGTCATTGACGCCATCCAGCATCACATATTCAATGGTGACGTGTTTGCGTGAACTTTCATTGCCGTCTTTAGCGATATAGCGCTGACATGCAGCAATCAGCTGCTCCAATGGATACTTTTTATTGATTGGCACGAGTTCATTACGTAATTCATCGTTCGGCGCATGCAGTGAGATAGCCAGTGCAACATCAATATCTTTCACCATCTGATCAATCTTCGGTACGACACCTGAAGTTGACAGCGTTACACGGCGCTTCGACATGCCATAAGCAAAGTCATCCAGCATGGTACGCATAGAGTTCAGCACGGCATCATAGTTCAGCAGCGGCTCACCCATGCCCATCATCACCACATTGGTTACCGAACGTTCACGCTCAAGTACAGGCACATCTTCCATATAAGAATAGTTGGCCATCCACAGCTGGCCAATAATTTCCGCTTGGCTCAAATCACGCTGAAAACCTTGCTTGCCCGTCGAACAGAATGAACAGTCCAGCGCACAGCCCACTTGTGAAGAAATGCATAAGGTACGGCGCAAGCCGCTGCGATGCTCAGCTGGAATCAGCACAGTCTCAACCAATGAACCTTCGCCATCGCCGACACGGAACACCCATTTGCGGGTGCCGTCTTTAGAATAGTTTTTATGTACCACTTCCGGCGCTTTAATTTCACAAATTTTTTCTAATTTTTCACGCAACTTGCCCGAAATATTGGTCATTTCAGCAAAATCAGTCACAAAGAACTGATGAATCCATTTCATCACCTGTCCTGCACGGAATTTCTTCTCACCCATGTCTTCGAAGAATTTTTCCATTTGCGGACGCGACATGCCGAGTAAATTCACTTTCTCCACAGCTGTTTGCTGCGCAGGAGCGGATGGAGATTGCTGCTGTTCAGCCGAAACCGCAGAGACAGAGACTACTTCAGTACTCATGTGTAATTACCTAAACCATGTCTAAAGATGAAAGGAGAAGCTCAATAAACGAGCAAAGTTTTATTCAGGAAATAAAAAAACCAGATAAGCATGATAACACTTATCTGGCTTGAATACTTCGAATTAACGAGTACGCGGAGCAATCTCAGTTTGAGCGAAGAAGTAGTTAACTTCACGGTCAGCAGATGCTACAGAGTCAGAACCGTGAGCAGCGTTTTCGTCGATGCTTACAGCGAAGTCAGCGCGGATTGTGCCTGGAGCAGCTTCTTTAGGGTTAGTTGCGCCAAGGATGTCACGGTGAGCAAGAACTGCGTTTTCGCCTTCAAGGACTGAAACAACAACTGGACCAGAAGTCATGAATGCAACTAAGTCAGCAAAGAAACCGCGTTCTTTGTGCTCAGCGTAGAAGCCTTCAGCTTCAGCTTGAGTCAAGTGTTTCATTTTAGTTGCAACGATTTGAAGACCCGCTTTTTCGAAACGAGCAAAAATGTCGCCGATGTGGTTTTTAGCAACTGCGTCTGGTTTAACGATAGATAAAGTACGTTCGATAGCCATGATAGGCTCCTTAAGTCATAATGTTGACAGGAAAATTTGGCGCATTATACCCAATAATGCGCTATTTTCTGCTTTTCAAATGTAAAAAAATTGCTTTTTTCGATGAGCCCCTAGCTGGCTTCATCAATCCAAGCCATTTGAATCGCTTCCAGCAAACCTTCTGTTGATTTATCCGGGTTGTCTGAAAAATCAGGCAAAGCGCACACCCAGGCATGCAGATCTGTAAAGCGGATCCATTGCGGATCTACATCCGGATGCGCTTCATAAAGCTCAATCGCGATGTCAATGGTATCTGTCCAGCGTAAACCCATGGGTCTTCCTAACATCTTTAAATGATGCCGTACTTTAACAAAATTTTCGAAAACTGCACCATCTTCAAAGTGTATTCATGCCATTTTTTATAGCGCAATATTGCACAGCGGCGCGCTGAGAACGATGCCGCTGGCAACCGCTCCGCCAATCATAGCACCAACCGCGACATCGCTTGGATAATGCAGCCCCAGCACCATGCGGGACAGCGCCACCAGTACCGTGAAAGGCAGCATTAAAACCAGCAGAATCGGCTGCACATAGCCTAAAACTGTCGTCGTCATCACCGCATGCAGCGTATGGCCGGAAGGAAAGCTGAAATGATCCAGCGGACGCTCACCCAAACGAATCACCTGATGCACTTGATAAGGCCGCGGACGCACAGTTTTCTTTTTTAACAGTTTATAAATACTGGTTCCGACTGAACCGCCTAGCATTAAATACAGCATTTGCAGCCCATACATCAGCCCTTGCAGGATCCACACGGCAGCCAGCATGACATACCAGAACATGCCATCACCCAGACGGCTGATGATTTTAAAAAATTGCGCCACCCGTTCTGAACGGGAAAATGTGTTGAGATAAATACAGCCTTTTAAATCGAGATCAAGCATTCTTATTTTTGCATTTTTAAGTTTCACTATTCTCTCCTCGAGCGCTTTGGCTTGGCTTAAATCATTGCAGGATCGCCTTTGCCGCTGAATACAACGCCTGTTCGAATTGCTGAACGGGATATTGCCAGCCAATATCCTGAATATCCTCTCTTGCTTTCAGCCCCATGCGCTTCAGCGCCTGCCTGTCAGGCAATTGGTGAATGCGCTGGATAAATGCGGCCGTATCACCCAATTGGCACAGCCATCCCGTTTGCTGGCGCACGTGCTGCTGTGCGCAGGCATAATCATAAGCAATAACAGGCAAACCGCTTGCCAATGCTTCCAGCACAACATTGCCAAAAGTTTCGACCTGGCTGGCAAAAACGAAAACATCTGCGCTGGCATAGGCTTCTGACAACTTTGCATCACTCAAGCTGCCGGTAAAAATCACTTGCGCCGCAGGATTTAACCGCTGCAGTTTTTGACGCTCCGGGCCATCTCCGACAATTACCAATACCGTTTTCTGCCTGCTGATTTTTTGCATTGCAGTGAATGCATTGACAATCACATGCACTTCTTTTTCTGGCGACAGCCTGCCGACATACAGCAACACTTTTGTCTGTTCATCTGCGCCCCACTGCTGGCGCAGCTGAGATGAAGCGTGCTTAGGATGAAAACAGTCTACATCCACCCCGCGGCCAACCACAGCCATTGGGCAGCGCACTCCTAAATCTAGCAAAGATTGTGCCGTATCTTTGCTTGGCACACAGGTCAATTGTGTATTGTTATGAAACCAGCATAGATAGTGCTGAATCGGCTTCAGCAAGAATGCCAAATCGAAGAACCGGCTAAAATCATGAAATGCTGAATGAAAACCGCTGGACACCGGGATATTTCTAACTTTTGCCGCCTGCAGCGCCGCCAAACCCAGCGGCCCTTCCGTGACAATATGCACCACATCAGGCGAAAACTCACTGATTGCGCTGGATACTTTTAAAAACTGCGGCCAGCCGAATTTGAGAGAAGGATAACGCGGAATGGCCTGCGCCACCACCAAACATTCCTTATTTGGCGAAAAATGACCGCTGACCCGTTTCTGCTGCGGACGAATTAAAAGAATTTTATGCCCCTGCTGTTGCAGGCCTTTGCATAATTGCAGCAAAGATAGGGCGACACCGTTAATTTCCGGCGGCCATGTTTCAGTTACGACAGCTATTTTAAGCCGCGGCCGCACCAGATCATTCAGCACGCGGTGCTCATTTTGAATATATTGCGTATTTTTATTCTTAAAATAGAACTTAAAATTTTCTGGAACGTCTTGTTGTTTTAAATGACCGAATGCAGATAGCTGTTCCATATCTTACCTATCATTTGAGTTTTACCCCAAGTATAGGAAGCGTTTCTTTCAATTTAATGATATTTCGATGACAGTTCCAATATGGCTTGACGGCGCAAAAATGCGCCTCAATTAAAATTCCCTATAGCGCTCCTTAAAAAGACAGCCGCCCCGCATAAGCATAGGCGGCTGCTGATCACTAGGGCTAGATCAAAAGAGGAACCTTGCCGCAGATCAAACCGATATAAACAGTTTCTTAAAAAATTAAGCTGATATACAAATCATCCGTATAGTCGCCCGCCGGCGTCATAGCGTTTGGCCGCTCAATCAGCTGCACAGTGACTATATACTGATCAGAGCCTGATTGAGTCATAGGTGTCCCCCAGCGGGAACCGGAACCTCCTGAAATATTCATCTGCGTTTGCAAACGCCCTAAACGGCCATTGGTTAAATAGCTTCTGCCCGATACACCCTCAGCATTGCGCGTTCTAAACTGAATCGCATATTTCAAATCACAATTCACCTTAAAAGACAGCGCTGACCGCGTTTGTGACGTTGCATTCAGCTGAAGCTGACTCGAACTCATTCGATCAATTTGGCATTGCTGGGCATGACCGCTTGCGGCAATCACCAGCCCAGCCAAGCCTAATAAATATTTAATGTTCATCACGCACTCCTTACTTACAGACAACACGCAACGGTTGAGAACTGGCTTCTGCCTCTTTCGCCTCCTTCTCAGTAATATTCACATCAAATGAACAAGTTGCGTTATCGCCATATAGAACTGACATTGTATGGGTTCCAGCAGTCATGCCATATACAGTCACTGATGCATCCGATGTAATTGGATATACATCCCCATTCGCTAGATGAAGTTCAGAACCCGGTTTAAAGTTTGCGCCATTGATATCTTGCGGATGCAGCGTCAGGATAAACGTATGCTGAATTGGGAAGTCAACCACATAGCCGCGCTGATTTAGTGTCGTTAATGGTTTAGATGAAACCTCATATTTTTCTTCTATTGGCAGCTGATTTTCATCAAAACCAATATCATATTTAATATAAGGAACAATATCATGCACAAAGGCATAGCCTTTCTTATTGGTTTTTTCCACGTGGTTTAATGCGCTTAATACATCAATATCTGAGTAATTGCCCACCTTAACCAAAGCAAATGCATTATTAATGGATTTCGTAAAATTAACTTGCCCATCCAAAAATGCAATTGCTCCGCTGTATCCGATGGTTGAATCTGTTTCATGCTCATAGTGATAATGCTGAATGCTCAGGTCGCCCGCGCGGGTTTTTGCAACCACGTTCAAGCTGGCAATATTTTCATCCTGGCGGCGGTTGGCGCCAATGGCATAATCCAAGCCAACTTGGCGCCCGCTGTCATGCACATATTGCACGCTGGCATTGCTATTCTCTGATGCATAGTTCAAATAGACTTTATTTCGGGTATCAAAATTATAGGTTATGTTTAAGATACCGCCGCTGTCTTTAATCGCGCCAAAGCGTTCAAAGTAGCCTAATCCGAACGAAATATTATTCCCTATTTGCCTGTTAAAACCGATATTGAAAATTTTGTCGTCATTAAAGGGGTTGCTGCCGCCCTGATAATATTTTTGCTCTGCATAGCTCATGTTTATATTTTGAAAAAAAGGCACTTCGCTAAAGGTGACATAGGCAAAGTTTTCAAACTTAGGCACTGCATTATCCTGCAGCGGATCATCTCCGACATAGCTAAAATTATCTTCGGCATATTTGGAGCTGATCCCCAAGGACATCCGGCTGAATTCCTTACTTAAAGACAAGCCATATAAAAATCTTGAACCGTCATTGGAATGCGCATTGATAACAAGGGCGTCTAAAACTACAAAATACGGCAATCCTTGTGTCCAAGTGATACCCGTATTTTGCAAATCCTGCGTATATGAAATATTGGTGCCCAAAGAGGTGGTTTCACTTAGCCCTCTGCGGTAATAAAGATTGGCTAGAAAATCCCGGTAATCATTGCTTGAGGTGTAATAGTTATAGCGGAGTTTTCCTAAAGAGATATTGTATTCACTCAGCCCTTTACGCAGCAGTTTATTATTGATGAGGATGGGCAATGTTCTAACGCTTCGATTGCCCAGCACATCCTCAACAACAATCTGCGCATTGCCGGTGTAGTTGACCTGTGAACCCGTCTGCAGTACATAATCACCAGGACTGACCTTTTGATTATATATTTTCACACCATTCATATACAGCTCTACGGTAGACGGCAATCTTGCTGTACCTTGCAATTGCGGCGTATTCCAATAAACAAAGCCTGGGCGTTCTAAATAATTTGTACCCCAGTTGATCCCGGCAAACCGCAGCGAATTGAAAAATGGATTAGAAACTGTGGTTGCATCACCTAAAGTTAATTTGGTGAGCTTATCTGGAAAATCAAAATCGAGGCTGGTGCCGATACGCACGGTTTTTTCATCCATCGCCTCGCTGTTATACAGCATTGAATTTTTAAAAAACCAGTAGTCCTTAAAAATACCCAGATCGACCAGTCCATTGTATCCAGTCAAAAACTCAGAATTGTTATATTGCACTTCATAATTAATGAACCCGCCCAAGTTGGCCTTTTCCGGCCGGTCAAATTCATAAAGCCCGTAACGGCTAGTTAAAAAAAACTGACTGGGGATGGTCAGCTTAATCGCCTGACTTTCTTCATCAAAATCAGCTTTCAATTGATCATTTGAGACCAAACAGAAGTCATTGGCGCCATCCAGCTGGCTCAACAATTTAGCATCTACATTGCGTTCAGTCAGCAAAGCGCATTCAATATAATAATTTGCATCCCGTTTAATTAATGTTGCATCTACATTTTGATTAAGATTATTTATCCATAAATTGGCAATAAATTTTTCAGATGGCAAATCACCGGCATGAGCGCTGACAACCAAAAAAAAATTCACCATGACTATTATTTTTTTATTTATAGCCATATTGATTCTCCCAATAATTAGTTAAATAATTTCATCTCAACTGCTTTTTTCGAGTTATTTGTTTCTAGTACTACGCTATATTTTTTTGGATCTGTTAAATTGATATTTTTTAAATCATAAAATATTTTATGCTTAGCCAGCACATAAGCCATTGTATCGTTGCTGAAAATTACTTTTCTTTGCTCATCCAGCAGTTTCAGATTAGTCACTTGCACATGGGAATTTGCAAGGTTATTTAAAATCAGGTGCCCATTTTTTACCTCAAAATTAACTTTAAGATTATCCTGCTTGCCCACAAACAAGGGTAAATTAAAGTTAACTAAAAATTTCACCATCATTTGATTGCCCACTGGGGTAATTTCATCGATGATAATCCGCCATGCCTGCTCCTCTGCTGTATTTAAACCTTGGGCAACTGACGGTGTAAAACCGACCCGTATCGCTTGTTTTTTGTTTGGCTGTAAAATAAAATTTTTGGGATTGATAATAATATTATTATCAGGTTCCAGGACGTTTTCACCCTGTTCTGTTTGCGTCCACTTAAATACCTTGACTTCAAAAACCCGCTTCTCTGTTTCATCAACAGATTCCAAAGTCAGTGTTGTCGATTTCAGCTTATTCGGGTTGTCTATAAACAGCTGTACAGGTGAGACTGAAACCCCGGCAAAAGCTTTGATGGCAAACAGCAGCGATGTCATAAAAATCAATAAATTTTTTTTCATTATTTCGCTCTTTTTTTTAATTGTAATCAATCTGACTCATTGCTGGCAACAAGTCAGATTTTGCATTCTGCTTTCTTATTTATACTGTACTAAACCTTGCTATGGTCAGTAAATAGCCACTTTTAGTAATATACACGGATTTTGTATGTATCAGTGTAATCACCAGCAGCTGCGGTTGCTGGAACAGCAACTTTGGTGCGCGCTGTCACAGTGAAATTATCAACTGACATGCCTGCATAGTTATTGTTGCCCCAAGTTGGAGCAGCTGGGCCAGCACTGCCTGAAGTTTTCGCAGTGGTAATCACTGTGTCAATTGTATTGCTGCCATTCTTCACAAACGTATTGTTGCTGGTATTGGCATTTGCTGTAGTTAAGTTCAAAATATAATGCGTATTTGTGGTTACGCTATAGCTTGAAGTCACATTGCTTGCATCTGTTTTTAACACCAGATCTTTCGGATCAGAAATAGTGCATTTTTTAGGCACGGTTAATTTAATTGGAATATCTCGGCTGCAGCCTAGATCAGTACAGCCCTGCCAGCGATCGTTATCGCCGCCTTTAGCAGCATCGTCTGCAAAAGCGCCTGCTGAACATGCACCTAGTACTAATGCTGCTAGAGCAGCTTGTGTCATTTTATTCATGATGGATTCTCCATAAATTTATTATCTAGCCACCACTTATTCGAATAGGATTGTTTAGCGATACTGATCATTAAGTCATTTAATCTAATCAATCTTCATTTCTTCCAAGGGCATAACCATTGTTCAACAAAATTTATAAAAAATAATTTATATTGCATTTTTCACACAATGTGTGAAATGCGTCACACATTTATACAGATAGAGTGGTAATTTTCATGTTTATTATGAATTTATAAATTTGTTTCACAATATTACAATCAAAATCTTGATAAAAAAAAAGAATGCGCAAATGTTTTTTTGATTTTTCGGCGCCTAAATAAATGTTATTTCATTAATAAGTTTTTCCATTTAAATTACATTAAATTACATTAAACCCCGATTTTTCTTCATTTTTAGCTTATTTACATCTATTTTATTTTACTATTCATCTATTTTTTTGAACATTTCCTATCATGTATTAAATGTTGATAAGTTTAATAAATACGAATACCCAAAATTAGGGATTGTTTCTTGAACAAAATTTGATATTTTTAGACTAAAAAATACACAATATGTCACAAATTTACAAAATTATTTGAAGGCTTTCAAACTCCACATAGAAAACAAACATAGAGAAATTTTAAGAACCGCCTTCCGCTTAAGTGAAAAATACTGCATTTATTTAATTTTTTTACCACCTAAAGTACGCTTTGCTTAATATTTCCCTTCCCGCCTCAAGCAGCTATTCTCTAATCTTCAGCGCTTGCATTTAAATACCCCGCGGTACTGCAGCCATTTTAAACAAGCACAATCATTGACTCTTACCCGCCTCAATGAATTGAGTATTCTACAAAAGCCAATACGATCACCCCCTGCATGTTCACCTTTATGACAATAAAAAAACGCAGACTTGAACTGACAAATCTGCGTTTTACAAAAATTGGCATGAAAATCAAGCAATGCAGCTTTAACTCACACAGGATTCCATCTTATTCTTGAATACGGTTCAATAGGCCATTTTGCACTTGATACAACTGGGCATTTCCAAAATCTATCTGCTGCTTTTCGCCATGCAATGCAGGAAAGCCAGCTATTTTTTCTAACTGCGGTGAGCGCTGAAATTGCTTGGTTTTTGGATTATACATCCAATAAATAAAGCGCTTATCTTCAACTTTCCGGCTGTCAGAAGTATCCGCCAGCACAACATCGTAATAGCCATCAAAATTAACATCCAGAAAGCCAATACTGCCTGCATAGGCCGTAAATCCCGTTAAACTCTGCATCACAGAATTATTAGCTTTATTAATAATATCCAGCCGCTTTAAAGCTTTGCCATAGGGCTGACTTCCACCTTCAGCGCCGTAAAATTTAAATACAATGATCGGCTTATCAGCCGCCTTGAAAGCTGGCTCGAAGTGTATAGTGGCATTTTCTGCTGCATCTGATGATGCCAGTACAGATGCCATTAAACCCGTATTGGCGTCCAGCTTGCCACTCAATTCATATTTGGGCGCCGACTCATCCATGCTGTCTACGCTGACGGATTTAAGATTCAGCTGATCCCCTTTTTGATTTCCCTTAAAGGCAATGCTTTTAGTTTCCGCCAAATCTTTCAGCACCCCATGCGGATTCCATATGCCCGCATACAAATCTAAAAAGTAGCGGCCATCGGTCGATCGCAGCATTCTCTGCATAGAGACTCGGACACTGCCAATGGATTTCAGCTGTTCATTGCCCGATGGAACAGCAGGGCTTTCAGCGGAACTTAAGCTAGAAAAAGCTACTGCAGCAATACAAAGGAGAGTTTTTTTATTCATTGCGGAGCCACACTCAAAAAAAGAATGATTTATGAGTAATGTATCACAACATTTTTGCAACAGCGTGAAACGCTTTTTATGAGTTTTGCAGCAAAAGCATAGCGGTTTGACTTATTTTTTTTTCAAGCATCCCATTTTCAACGTCCACGCAACACCTTTCAATTTTAGATGCATAAACTCCGCCAATTCCAAATTGCAGATTAAGCAAAGCATCCTGCGAAATTTTCAGCTCTTGAAGATACATGCCGTACCGTAAAAACTGACTGAATCCTCCAAACAAGAGACATCTAAACCTTAAGCCTCCAATAGCTTCAAGCCTGCATCAACGTCCGCATGTTGATAAGAAACGTTCTTTTTACAGTTCTAAAATCAACTCAATCAAAAACTGCATTTTTTTCTTGGTCTAAAATCCTGCCCGCTTGACTCTTTTAAGGTACGTAATTTTGATCTTCCCATCCCAATAAAAAACCCACTCAATCGAGTGGGTTTTTTAAAAGAAAACTAAAACTTAGTTTTTCTCTTTATCTACGATTTTGTTCGCTTGAATCCAAGGCATCATTGCACGCAGCTTGTTACCCGTTACTTCGATACCGTGAGCAGCATTTTGACGGCGGCGCGCAGTCATCGATGGGTAGTTCAATGCACCTTCTTGAATGAACATCTTCGCATATTCACCAGATTGAATACGTTTAAGCGCATTGCGCATTGCTTCACGAGACTGTTCGTTGATTACTTCAGTACCAGTCACATATTCACCGTACTCAGCATTGTTTGATACTGAGTAGTTCATGTCCGCGATACCGCCTTCGAACATCAAATCAACGATTAACTTAAGTTCATGCAAGCATTCGAAGTAAGCCATTTCAGGCGCATAACCAGCTTCAACCAAAGTTTCGAAGCCCATTTTTACCAATTCAACCGCGCCGCCGCAAAGAACTGCTTGTTCACCGAATAAGTCAGTTTCAGTTTCTTCACGGAAAGAAGTTTCGATGATACCTGTACGGCCGCCGCCTACGCCTGAAGCATAAGAAAGCGCAACGTTACGTGCATTACCAGAAGCATCTTGGTGGATCGCGATTAAGTCAGGAACACCTGAACCGCGCTGGTATTCAGAACGTACTGTGTGGCCTGGCGCTTTTGGAGCAACCATAATTACATCTAAGTCAGCGCGCGGCACAACTTGGTTATAAAGAATAGAGAAACCGTGAGCAAATGCTAAAGTTGCGCCTTCTTTGATGTTTGGTTCAATCACGTCGCGGTAAAGCTGAGATTGGAACTCATCTGGAGTCAAAATCATCACCACGTCAGCTTGCGCAACAGCAGCAGGAACTTCAGCAACTTTAAGACCTGAATTCTCAGCTTTTTTCCAAGAAGCAGAATTAGCGCGCAAACCAACAGTTACGTCTACACCGGAATCTTTAAGGTTAAGCGCATGTGCATGACCTTGAGAACCGTAACCAATAATCGCTACTTTTTTACCTTGGATGATGGATAAGTCTGTGTCTTTATCATAAAAAATTTGCATTGCTGTCTCCGCTTAAATGCTTTGTTTCCTTACTTAATAAGTGAGTTCTTATTTTCACTCAATTAAGCTCCTCTCTCTAAAACAAGAGAGGATGTATTTGTTAAAAATTAGATTGTTAAAACTTTTTCGCCGCGTGCGATACCAGATACGCCTGAACGAACGACTTCCAGAATGGTATTTTCAGCCAAGGCATCAATAAAGCCATCAATTTTTTCAGTCGTACCTGCAATCTGGATGGTATACGTCGTCGGCGTTACATCGACAACTTGCGCACGGAAAATATCCGCTGTGCGTTTAATTTCTGCACGCGCTGCGCCTAAAGCTTTCACCTTAATCAGCATCAGCTCGCGCTCAATGTGCGCGCCTTCAGACAAATCAACCACTTTTACCACTTCAACCAACTTATTCAGCTGCTTGGTAATCTGTTCAATTTTGTGGTCATCGCCGTAAGTGGTCAGCGTAAGACGAGATAATGTCGGATCTTCAGTCGGTGCAACATTTAAAGTCTCAATGTTGTAATTACGCTGAGAAAACAGGCCAACCAAACGGGAAAGCGCGCCAGCTTCGTTTTCTACGAGTACAGAGATAATGTGTCTCATTGTGTACGCTCCCCTTTGCCTAACCACATATCCTTCATTGACTGACCAGCAATCAGCATTGGATATACATGCTCTGAACGGTCAACCATCACGTTAATAAATACGCACTTGTCATTGATCGCCATGGCTTCAGCCAACTTAGACTCAAGCTCATCCGCATGGTCAATTTGAATACCAACGTGACCATAAGCTTCCATCAGTTTTGCAAAGTCAGGCAATGACTCTACATAAGAACTTGAATGGCGGCCTTCGTAGTTCATATCCTGCCATTGTTTTACCATGCCAAGCGCACGGTTGTTTAAGCACAAGATTTTCACATTCAAGCCATACTGCTTACAGGTAGACAGCTCTTGAATACACATCTGGATTGAAGCTTCGCCAGTGATACACACTACTTGCTGATCCGGGAACGCAAGCTTGGCTGCCATCGCATATGGCAAGCCCACACCCATCGTACCTAGGCCACCTGAGTTGATCCATTGACGTGGACGCGTATATTTATAGTACAGCGCGCCAAACATTTGATGCTGGCCAACGTCTGAAGTAATAATCGCTTGGCTATTGGTAATTTTGTCTAAAGCGGCAACGACTTGCTGCGGCTTCATTGTACCATCAGTCGTTTTCTCATACTTCAAGCCATGAACTTGACGCCATTCATCAATTTGCTTCCACCAATCCGCAATGATTTCTGGATTTGGCTTAGATACATTCAACTGTTTCAATTGCGCCAGCATTTCCTGCAATACAGGTTCTACCGCGCCCACAATTGGGATGTGCGCCATGATGGTTTTCGAAATTGTCGCAGGATCAATGTCAATATGAATGACTTTAGCGTTTGGACAGAATTTCGCAGGGTTGTTAGTTACACGGTCATCAAAACGCGCGCCGATACACAGAATCACATCTGCATTGTGCATCGTCATGTTGGCTTCGTATGTACCATGCATGCCCAGCATACCGATAAATTGCGGATCATTGCCCGGGAACGCGCCTAGGCCCATCAAAGTATTTGTTACTGGGTAACCTAGCAAATGCGCAAGTTCAGTCAATTGCTCAGAAGCATTGCCTTGAACAACACCACCGCCTGAATATATAACAGGACGCTTCGCGTTAATCAGCTCATCAATCGCTTTGCGGATTTGGCCTGAATGACCGCGGTGAGGCGGCTGGTATGAGCGCATCTTCACTTTTTCAGGATATTCGTAAGCGAATTTTTCTGCAGGATTGGTTGCATCTTTAGGAATATCAACAACAACAGGTCCTGGACGGCCTGAAGATGCGATATAAAATGCTTTTTTGATAATTGCAGGGATTTCACTGGCATGACGCACTTGGAAGCTGTGTTTCACGATTGGACGTGAAATACCCACCATATCTGTTTCCTGGAACGCATCTTCACCAATTAAATGCGAAGCAACTTGACCAGACAAAATCACCATTGGGATTGAGTCCATATAAGCTGTTGCGATTGGAGTTACAGTATTGGTTGCGCCTGGGCCCGAAGTGACCAGCACTACACCCGTTTTACCTGTTGCACGCGAATAAGCATCTGCCATATGGCCCGCAGCTTGTTCATGACGCACGAGGTAATGATTGATTCGTTCTTGTTGAAATAGCGCATCGTAAATATGCAATACTGCGCCGCCTGGGTATCCAAAAACATGTTCAACGCCTTCGTCCGCCAATGCGCGAACAAGCATTTCACCACCAGATAAAAGTTCCAACGTGATTCACCCTAATCTTTTTTTCACCGCCAAATGGGAGACATTTGGGGCAGTTCATTTGTTAACTGTATGCACTGTTATAGCACACATATTTCATAGTTTTCATGGCAATAGGAAAAATTTGTGATCTGACTGCTGTTTGAGCAATATGAGATCTAAAACCTGCTGGGATAAGCATGTTTTATTCACTTTGTTCAGCTTCTCGGCTAGAGAAGTTGTCCATTGCATGACATGACACTTATTCGAAGGGTGATCGACTAAGGCATTTAAAACTAAAACAGCATTTTTGTTGTTTCGACTATTAAAGTCAAGTTTAAAAATTAGCTTTTTTCTGTTTATTTACAGACCGTTTATTTTTTAAGCTTTGGATAATCTGCCCGCGCCGCTTTTCTTTTCAGCTTTTGCAGAAGAAAAAGCTAAATGATTAAATTATTTTATATATTAGATAAATATATTTAATTAATATAAGCCAGCGAAACGGCCCGCTTAACGTATTCGTGCATGGCCTGAAGCCAGCCTGCAGCAATATCTGGCTAATTTTCAGCCGCATGCTGCAGTTTCTACAGCACAGCATTCTATCTGCGCCATTTTATCCCATCCGCTTCAAAAATTTATAGCATCAAGGTAAAAAAAAGCGCAAAATTTTATTTTTTAATGCAGGCTAAAACTGCATTTTGGATACAGTCAAGGAAAAGAATTCATCATGAAAATGACTTTTTTAAAATTGGGGAATGCACTTCCTGCACTTGCGCTTATTTTCACCGCACAAAGCAGTCTTGCACAGAATTTTTATAAATGGGTGGATGCTAAAGGTTCAACGCATTACACCGCTACTCCGCCGCCGAAATCGGCCAGTAAAAAAGGAAAAGTTGAAACCTACGGCTGGAAAAATTCATCAGCTGCGCCTGCTGCACAGAATGAAGCCAGTCCTGATGCAGAAGCGGTAGCAAAAGAAGCTGAAAAAGCAGTCCAAGAAAATAAGCCTGCAAATATTCCTCAAATTCCTGCTGAAGAGATGCCGAAGTAGTTTTCTGAATTTAATTCCGCCGCAAGCTGCAGCCCCAATCGCAGAAAAGCATGGCGCAAAATTCACTTTTCAGTGCATTTTGCGCTATGCTGTACCACACAGTTTTTTAACCATTACGCTCAAATACATTTATGACTACTCATATTGACCCTGAATATCAAGCAAGTGCGATTGAGCCCCAAGTCCAGAAAGACTGGGAAGATCGCAAATCGTTTAAAGTTGCAGACACGGTAGAAGGCCCTCATCGTTATATCCTCTCGATGTTTCCTTATCCAAGTGGCAAACTGCATATGGGTCATGTGCGTAACTACACCATTGGCGATGTCATCAGCCGTTTCCACCGCCTCAAAGGTGAAACAGTCCTGCAACCGATGGGCTGGGATGCTTTCGGCCTGCCTGCTGAAAACGCGGCGATTGCCCATCAAGTTGCACCGGCAAAATGGACCTTTGAAAATATTGCCTATATGCGTGACCAATTGAAAAAATTGGGGCTTTCAGTCGACTGGGATCGTGAATTTGCGACTTGTACGCCTGAGTACTATCACTGGGAACAATGGTTATTTGTTCAGCTGTATAAAAAAGGCCTGATCTACCGCAAACTGTCTACAGTGAACTGGGATCCAGTGGATCAAACCGTTCTGGCCAATGAGCAAGTTGAAAACGGCCGCGGCTGGCGCTCTGGCGCATTGGTTGAAAAACGCGATATTCCAATGTATTACTTCCGCATCACTGACTATGCGCAAGAATTATTAGACGATTTAGACACTTTAAAAGACGGCTGGCCGCAGCAAGTCTTGACCATGCAGCGCAACTGGATTGGCCGTTCACAAGGGATGGAAATCACTTTCCCTTCTGCCAATCCTGAAGTTTATGCAGACGGTTTAACGGTATATACCACACGTGCGGATACCCTAATGGGTGTCACCTATGTTGCGGTTGCAGCGGAACATCCTTTGGCTTTAAAAGCGGCTGAAAGCAATGAAACTCTAAAAGCCTTCATTGAAGAATGCCGCATGGGTTCAGTGGCAGAAGCTGACCTTGCCACTGCCGAAAAGAAAGGCATGGCAACTGGCCTTTCTGTGAAGCATCCTGTGACAGGTGAAGAAGTGCCTGTCTGGATCGCCAACTACGTGCTGATGTCTTACGGTTCAGGCGCAGTGATGGCTGTTCCTGCACATGATGAGCGCGATTATGAATTTGCCAATAAATTTGATTTAAACATCAAACAAGTGATTGATGCCAAAGGCGCTGACGATGCTGAGTATTCTGCAACTGAATGGCAAGAATGGTACGGTTCTAAAGAAGGCAAATTGGTCAATTCAGGCGAATTTGACGGTCTAGAGTTCCAAGCTGCATTTGATGCATTCCTTGCTAAATTAGAACCGCAAGGCTTGGCAAACGCTAAAGTTCAATTCCGCTTACGCGACTGGGGCGTATCCCGCCAGCGTTATTGGGGTTGTCCAATTCCAATGATCAACTGCGACAAGTGCGGCCAAGTGCCAGTGTCAGAAGAACAGCTTCCTGTTGTACTTCCGACAGATGTTGTTCCGGATGGTTCAGGCAACCCATTGAATAAAATGCCTGAATTCTATCAAACCACATGTCCATGCTGCGGCGGCGAAGCGCGCCGTGAAACCGATACTTTGGATACGTTCGTAGAGTCTTCTTGGTATTATGCACGTTACGCTTCACCTGACTTTACCGGCGGTTTAGTTAAACCTGAAGCAGCCCAATCATGGTTGCCGGTGAATCAATATATCGGCGGTGTAGAACATGCGATTCTGCATTTGCTTTATGCACGCTTTTTCCACAAATTGATGCGTGATGAAGGCGTCGTGCAAGGCAATGAACCATTCACCAACCTTTTAACGCAAGGCATGGTGCTTGCAGATACCTTCTATCGTGAAGCTGAATCAGGCAAGAAAACTTGGTTTAACCCTGCCGATATCGAACTTGAACGTGATGAAAAAGGCCGTGTTCTTTCTGCAAAATATACAGGCGATGGTCAAGAAGTTGTCGTTGGCGGTCAGGAAAAAATGTCGAAATCGAAAAATAACGGTATCGACCCGCAAGCGATTATTGATCAGTACGGCGCAGATACGGCGCGCGTATTTATGATGTTCGCTGCGCCGCCTGATCAATCACTTGAATGGTCGGATGCCGGTGTTGAAGGCTCTAACCGTTTCTTGAAGCGGGTATGGCGTTTAGTTTCCGGGTTCCTTGAAAAAGGCAACGATGCAACTGCGTTTGATGTGGCTCAGCTTTCAACTGAAGCGCAAGACCTGCGCCGCAAAACCCACGAAACCATCCAAAAAGTGGGCGATGACATTGAACGCCGCCATGCATTCAATACCGCCATTGCCGCAATGATGGAATTGCTGAATGCCAACAACAAGTTTGAAGCCAAAGATGATAATGATGTTGCGGTTGCCCGCGAATCCATTACCGCTTTGCTGACTTTGCTTGCGCCTTTTGCGCCGCATTTAAGTCAGACTTTATTGGCTCAATTCAATATCGATTTGACTTCAGTGCTGTTCCCGGCTGTGGATGCGTCTGCGTTAACGCGCAATACGCAAACTATCGTGGTTCAAGTCAACGGCAAACTGCGCGGCAAATTGGAAGTATCAGTTGATGCCTCTAAAGATGACATCTTGGCGCAGGCGAAAGCACTGCCTGAAGTGCAGCAATTCTTGACGGGCCCAACCAAGAAAGAAATTGTGGTGCCGAATAAATTAGTGAATTTGGTGGTTTAATTGCTTTATAACCCCCTTCTCTTGCGCCATATATGGCTCAGGGAGAAGGCTGGGATGAGGGTTGTTAAATCAATTAACCTCTCCCTAACCCTCTCCTAAAAGGAGAGGGAACTTAAGGAATAAAACAATTCCCAAACAAAGCCCGTTGCCAGTCAGCGGGCTTTGACTTTACAATCCCATGCATTGAACAAAACAATATTCATCTCAAAACTGCCTATAAGTTTGAGAAAACCTATCAGAGGATACCGCATGCATTTGGTTCAACGCGCTGCAGCAATCGTATTAACCTTGGGTCTAGGTGCAGGCTTGACGGGCTGCGGCTTCCATTTAAAAGGCACCAATCCTAATGTTGCGCCGGTCACTTATGCCAACATGAAACTGGCTTTGCCCAAAGATACCGAAGAACTTGAAGAAAAATTGAATATTTACTTAGGCGCTGCCGGAATTAAAATCAATAACGACGCTCAGGCCTATACGCTGCGCGTACTGGACTATACGCCGCGCCGCATGGAGCTGAATGGCAAGCTGGTTGAAACACTGCTCCGCCTGAGTGTCACTTTCCGCATTGAAGATGCGCAAGGCAACCCGGTCACAGAACCGCGCACGGTTATGGCGACACGCACCTATCAATATGATGTCGCAACAGTGAATACTGATGATCAGGAACAAAAATTCCTGAATCAGGTGATCATTGATGATGTGGCGCAGCAGATTGCCCGCCAAATTGCATCGAACCGCCTGCCGCTGGCAATTCAGCGCACAGCAGCGCCAGCTGCCAAATAAGCTGAACTGTATTTATGAAGCTCGATTACCTGCAAGCGCTTAAGCGTGTCGATGAAGCCCGCGGCGCATGGGTGCTGCATGGTCAGGAACCGCTGCTGGAACAGAATCTGATTGATGCATTCCGCGCCAGCTGGCATAAGCAGGATATCGAACGGCAGCGCTATGACATCAGCAGCGTCAGTGACTGGAAAACCGTATTTAATGCGCTGAACAGCCTATCGCTGTTTTCCAGCCAGCTGGCTATTGAAGTTCATGGCAGCATTAAGCCTGATGCCAATGGCCTCAAAGAGCTGAAAAGCTATATTCAGCACAATGAGCACAACCTCCTGCTGGTTGTGATGCCCAAACAGGATGCCAGCAGCCTGAAAACGGCATTTTTTCAAGTCATTGACGCCAATGGCGTGAATGTTGCGCTCACAGCAAATTATCCGAAAGACCGTCAGCAAATTTTAGCTGCCGAAGCGCAAAAGCTCGGGATCAAGCTGGCCAATGATGCATGGCAATGGCTAGAACAGCATCATGAACATAACCTGCTGGCGGCTAAAAACAGCCTGATGCGGGTCAGCGACACATTTTCAGATGTCGAGATCATTCAAATTGATCATCTGTATTCTTGCCTGCAGGATCAGTCCCGCTACACAACTTATGATATGAATGACGCGCTGCTGCAGGGCAACTTGGCGCAGGCTGTTAAAATTTTTCAGTACCTGATCGCTTCTGGCGAACCGATGTCACTCATCCTTTGGAGCATCAGTAAAGAAATGCGCCTGCTGATGGCGCTGTTTGAACAGCCGCAAAATGCATTGCAGCTGGGAATTTGGAAAACCAAAATCAGCCTGTATCAGCAGGCATTGCGCCGCCTGGATGCCAATGTTTTCTTGACTTGGCCTGCCCTGCTGCTGCGCATTGATGCCTCCATCAAAGGCCTAGGCGATGAAAACCCTGAACATTTGGTGCTGCAAGCGATTGCCAGCCTGTGCGGCAAAACTTTATTTGCACCGTCAATGGCTTAACTGAAGAAACGCGAAAACCAGCTTTTGCCTTTTTTCTGTTCCTGCGCGCGCAAATAGTGCAGCATATTGTCTCTCACACTATCCACATAGTCCTGATCATCATGCTGAATATGGTTAATCAGCCACTTTGACAATAAGCGGTACAAGTCATTTTCGATCGATTCCCCAAGCTCAAATTTTTGACGGTAATCATTCAGCCGCTTGACAAATAATTCGTGAATGCCTCTGTGGGAGGGCAAATACTGATAATGCACTTGCTCCAGTAAATTTTCTTCAAAGCTGAAATGCGATTGCGTATAGTCAATCAGATCGTTTAAGACCTCTCTGATCTTATCGCGCTCTCCGCTGACTCTAATTTGATCCAAAGCATTAATATAATCTAAAATTTGGCGGTGCTGATGATCAATCACATCGATGCCGATATTATAGCTGTCATTCCACTCCATCATTTACCCCTTATAAATTTCCATATTCAAGAAATATTTCCTGCACAATTGTTATGCAAATCTTTCTTATTCTTAATCCCATAATTTTTTTATGGGATTTGATCTTACAATTTTTTATTCTTGAAAGCTATAGACATAAGATATAATTTTCAAACTTATTCAGCTGAATTAAGCGCCAGATTTTTCACCATAAATTCAACAGCAAAAACCCGAATACAAAATAGTTTGAACACCAGCTATTCAGCACAATCAGAAGTTTTTGTTCTGAATTTAACTTCCGCTTCAGCAACACTCGCTATCGCAGATACCTGTTTATCACAGTTTTTCTACATGCTTTCACAATCAGACTCAAGCAGCCATTCATAAGGTCTGATGATGCTTCCAGAGCAGCTCTTCTAAATTTGCTGACATTTCTATTGTGCAGAAATGCAGTCATGCAAAAAATGCGAGAAAAATGATCTTCACAAGGGCTTTAGCAGCTCAATTCGCCACTTAAAATAATAATCATTTCGGTTTGGAATAAAAAATTCACGGTTTATCCGCATTTCGAACTTATAATCTAAAAATTATACTTTTCATGCCTGCCCCATATGCCAAAAATAAAACCAACCAAAATTATGCTTGCGATTGTCTGCACTCTGGCCGTTGCCCTCACCGCCTGGTATTTTTTTAAGCCCAAGCAGGAACAGCCGCAATACATCACCGCTGAAGTGTCCCGTGCTGATTTAGAGAACTCGGTATTGGCGACAGGTGTGCTTGAAGCAGCCAAAATGGTCAGCGTCGGCGCGCAGGTCTCTGGACAGGTTAAAAAGATGTATGTGCAGCTGGGTGACCAAGTCAAACAGGGCCAGGTGATTGCGCAGATTGACTCTGTCCGCCAAACCAATGATTTAAAAACCGCTGAAGCCAGCATTAAAAATCAGCAGGCGCAGCTGGCTGTAAAAAATGCCAACTTAGCCAAAGTCGAAGCGGAATATAACCGCCAAAAAGCCATGTATGCGCAAGATGCGACCTCACGCGCTGAATTGGAATCGGCCTTAGCCAGCTTTAAAACTGCACAGGCCGATATTGATGCCATTAACGCGCAAATCGAACAGTCGCGCCTGACGTTGGCCACAGCAAAAGAAGATTTAGGCTACACCCAGATTGTAGCGCCTATGGATGGCACAATTGTGGCGATTGTGACTGAAGAAGGCCAAACCGTGAACGCCAATCAAAGCGCGCCAACCATCGTTAAATTGGCAAAATTAAACGATATGACCATCAAAGCTGAAATTTCAGAAGCCGATGTCATGAAAGTTGAAAAAGGCCAGCGTGTATATTTCACCACCTTAGGCGACAGTGAAACCAAACATTATGCAGCTTTGCGCCAGGTTGAACCTGCACCCTCTTCAATCAATAATGAAACCAGCAACAGTTCAACCTCTTCTTCCAGCACGGCGGTGTACTACAACGCTTTGTTTGATGTGCCAAATGAAGACGGCAAGCTGCGTATTGATATGACTGCGCAGGTTTACATTATTTTAGACGAAGCAAAAAATGCGCTGACGATTCCAGCCGCAGCCATTCAAGCATCCAACCGTCCTGACCGCAAAAATAAAAACAGCACAGGCAATGATAGCGCAGCCAGCCAAGCTGCGGCCAGCAATGACCCGGCTAAAGCCAGCCGCCCAAAACGCTTAGAACTGTCTGATGCGGAAAAAGCCTTAATCCAGCAAGGCAAAGCCTCTATGGCAATGGTGCGTGTGGTTCAGGCGGACGGCTCAGCGAAACCGCAGCCAGTGCTCATCGGCTTAAACAACCGGGTTACTGCGCAAGTGCTGAAAGGCTTGAAGCAAGGTGAAAAGGTGGTGATCGCCGATGGTTCAGACACCAGCAATGATTCTGCAAAACGCAGCAACCGCAACGCCGGCCCAATGAGAATGTAATCATGAGTCAACATCAGCAGCCTCTGCTTGAGGTGAAAGATCTGACTCGTGAATTCCCGGCAGGGGAAAGCACGGTTCAAATCTTAAAAGGCATAAATTTAGCAATTTATCCTGGCGAATTAGTCGCGATTGTCGGCCAGTCCGGTTCAGGCAAATCGACCTTAATGAATATTCTCGGCTGCCTGGATCAGCCGTCCAGCGGCAGCTATAAAGTTAAAGGCCGTGAAACCCGCCAGCTTGAACCCGATGAACTGGCGCAGCTGCGCCGTGAGTATTTCGGCTTTATTTTCCAGCGCTATCATCTTCTTGGCGATTTAAACGCGGCCGGCAACGTAGAAGTGCCTGCAGTTTATGCAGGTGTGGATGCAGCTGAACGCCAGCAGCGCGCCAAAGACCTGCTGACCGACTTAGGGCTGGCTGAAAAAACCCAAAACCGCCCCAGCCAGCTGTCAGGCGGGCAGCAGCAGCGGGTTTCCATTGCCCGCGCGCTGATGAATGGCGGCGATGTCATCTTAGCCGATGAACCCACAGGCGCATTGGACAAAAACAGCGGCATTGAAGTGATGCGTATTTTGCGCGAGCTGAATGCCAAAGGCCATACCATCATTTTGGTCACGCATGATCACAATGTGGCAAAAAATGCGACCCGTATTATTGAGATCAGTGACGGCAACATTATTTCCGATCTGCCGAATGTGCCTGAAACAGATGATGAACCTTTAGAAAAGCAGGAATTGCAGCCGGCCATCAAAAAAAGGACGCCGGCATGGCGCTCTGCCGCGGACCGGTTAAGCGAAGCCTTCCGCATGGCGCTTCTGGCCATGAATGCACACCGCATGCGTACGTTCCTGACCATGCTAGGCATTATCATTGGTATTGCTTCTGTTGTATCTGTGGTCGCGCTGGGCAATGGCTCGCAAAAGCAGATTCTAGAAAATATCAGCAGCCTCGGCACCAATACCATTACCGTATACCAAGGGCGCGGCTTTGGCGATAACTCACGCTCGGCTCAAGTGAAAACTTTGGTTCCTGCCGATGCCACAGCCCTGTCCGAACAGCCCTATGTAGACGGCGTCAGCCCAACCGTCAGCAGCAGTGTTACGGCGCGTTTTAAAGATACCGAAGCCTCTGCAACGGTAAATGGCGTCAGCGCAGATTACTTTTATGTTAAAGGCTTGACCTTTGCGTCCGGTCAGCCCTTTGATCAGGAAAGCGTTACTGAGCAGTCTCAGGATGTGGTCATTGATGACAATACCAAAAAGACCTTTTTCAGCGATGGAACCGACCCAGTCGGGCAAGTGATTCTGCTGGGCAGCGTCCCGAGCCGCATTATCGGCGTCGTAGAAGCGCAAACCGGCATGATGGGCAATAATGACAGCTTAAATGTCTATCTGCCTTACTCAACGGTGATGAGCCGCATGCTGGGACAGGCCAATGTGCGCAGCATTATTGTGCGGGTGAAGGATGAATATCCGAGCGCAGCCGCTGAAAATGCCATTTTGAATCTGCTGGTGCAGCGCCATGGCGCGCAAGACGTGTTTACCCAAAACTCTGACAGTATCCGCGAAACCATTCAGCAAACCACGCAAACCATGACGCTGCTGGTGTCTGCCATTGCAGTGATCTCGCTTGTGGTCGGCGGGATTGGGGTGATGAATATTATGCTGGTTTCCGTCACTGAACGCACACAGGAAATCGGGGTGCGCATGGCGGTTGGCGCGCGTCAAAGCGACATCTTGCAGCAGTTCTTAATCGAAGCGGTTCTGGTCTGTATTCTGGGCGGCATCTTAGGCGTCTTGCTGTCTTTAGGCATTGGACAAATTATCAGTCATTTTGCCGGAGATACCTTCCAGATGGCCTATTCAACCACATCGATTGCCGCAGCCTTTGTCTGCTCAAGCATGATCGGCATCGTATTCGGATTCATTCCCGCACGCAACGCTGCGCAGCTGAACCCTGTCGATGCCCTGTCTAGAGAATAAGGAAATAAATATGCAATTGAATTTAACTAAACTTGCAAGCGCCTTGGTTCTCTGCAGCAGCCTTGCCGGCTGTGCCGCTATGGTGCGCACGCCATACGAGCAGCCGGCAGTCAATATGCCCAGCAGCTTTCAAAACAGCAAAGCGGCGAATCAAAAAATTCATGCGGATGCTTATGCTGATCAGTGGTGGACATTATTTAATGATGCAGAGCTCAATCAGCTGATCAGCCAAGTATTGGATGCTAATACGGATTTGGCCGTTGCCGGCATCAACCTCCGCCAAGCGCGCCTGCAAGCGGGTTTAGCGCAAGATAAGCAAGGCCCGCGCGTCAGCTCAAGCGCATCGGCTGGACATAATTTTGACTTAAACTCCGGCGATGATTCATCTAAGGGCCTATCGCTCAGTGCCGGCGTCAGCTATGAATTAGATTTATTCGGCAAACTGTCCAGCCAAACTGAAGCCGCCAAATGGGAAGCCTCAGCAACCGAACAGGATTTACAGGCCACCGCGCAAAGCCTAATTGCCACGGCTGCCAATTTATACTGGCAGCTGGGCTATCTGAATGAACGCTACAGTGTGGCGCAGCAGAATTTAGCCAGCACACAGAAAACTTATGACCTAGTGAAAGTTCAATATAAAGCCGGCGCGGTTTCAGGCTTGGATCTCGCCTCTGCAGAACAGTCTGTACAAAGCCAAAAGGCGGCTTTAAGCCAAATTGAGCAGCAGAAGGTTGAAACGCGGACTGCGCTTGCAGTCCTGCTGCACGAACCCGTACAGCAGCTGACCATTGCTGAGCCGCAGCGCCTGCCGCGCATTGCCATGCCGAATATTGCGGCGGGCTTGCCTGCAGACCTGCTGTCACGCCGTCCAGACTTGCAGGCCAGTGAACTGCGCCTGCGCAAAACCTTAGCCAATAAAGACGCCACGAAAGCCAGCTATTACCCATCGATCAGCCTGACGGGCACTTTAGGCTCTTCCAGCACCTCATTGACGCAATTATTGCAAAATCCAGCATTGGCGCTGGGCGCCAGCCTCAGCCTGCCATTTTTGCAATACAATGACATGAAGAAAGATTTGGCAATCAGTGATCTGGACTACGAGAAAGCCATTATTCAATACCGCCAAACCCTATATCAGGCTTTTGCCGATGTAGAAAATGCCCTGTCCAACCGCACTGAATTAAACAAGCAGGTTGCGTTTGAAGAGCGCAATGTGCAACTGGCGGAAAAAACGGAACGTTTGACGGAAGTGCGTTACCGCAATGGCGCGATTGCATTGAAAAATTTAATTGATGCTCAGAAAACGACGCGGGACGCCCGCCTGTCTTTGGTTCAAGCCAAGCAAAGCCAATACAATGCCTATGTGACATTGATGCAGGCTTTGGGCGGCAGTCCAATTAAGCCGCTGCCTTAATGCTCTCTTGGTTCCATGTAAAAAGCCCTGCGGGGCTTTTTATTTGCCTTATTTAAACTCAATAAAAAACGCCGGACTTTAGGCGCCGGCGCGTTGCAGTCAGCCGGTAATTACAGCACTGGGCGCTGCTCTAAATAATCGTCAATATCCTCTAAGCGTTCGATACTTTTCTCATGCCCCATCACGCTGCCTTTTTCCAGCCAGCTGCGGGCCAGCTGAATATTGCGCTCTGCCCCTAAACCATGCGTATACACATGCGCCAAATTGACATAAGCATCAGGATTCAGCAGATTCGCCGCCTGCTGATAAAATTCCAAGGCTTGCGTTAAGTCCCGTGTCAGCATCTTGCCTTGCTCATGCAGCTCACCGCATAAATTCAAGGCTGCCGCATTGCCCTGCTGAGCGGATGCCTGCAAATACTGCAGCGCCTGCAGCTGGCTGCGCTTCCGGTCCGCCGGATTATTTTCGGCAAACAGTGCCTGCGCTAGTAAATATTGCGCTTCCGCATGTCCAGAATCAGCCGCCTGCTGCAAATAATACTGCGCCTCAACCTCATCGCTCACATCAGCAAATACGCAGCCTGAATAAATTTGATAAACATAAAACTGGGCGGCGGCATGGCCTTGTTCCGACGCTGACATTAAATAATTTAAAGCGCGTTCATGGGTTGGCAGCGGATAAGTGGGCTGGCTATAAAACAGGCCGATGGCATACAGCATGTCGGCATCGGTCTGCGGCTTAAAATTCCAGGCCTGCTGCGCCGCTTTTTGAATCAGCTGCCTGGCCTGCACAGCATCGTATTGTGCGCCACGGCCTGTAAAATAGCACAGCCCCATGCCAAATAAACTGTTGGCATGTGTTTCACGCTGTTCTGCATATCGGTACAGTTCCAAAGCCTTTTCCGGCGCATCCGCCACTAAGTAATGTTCAAAATACAAGGCGGCGATTTGACGCAGCGCAAAAGCATTGCCGTCATTGGCCGCCTCGGACCAAAAGCGGAAGCCTAAGGTTTCCTGATGCTCCACATACCAGCCATGAAAATGCGCCGCGCCTAAAATCGCCTTGGCTTGCGCATTTTTGTGCACTTTGGCCTGATCTAAAAGCTCATGATAAACCCGCTGGCGCTGATCGGCATCGATTGCCCCTCTTAGAACCGCAAGCTGATATTCCGCCAGCCCTTGAGCATCCCCCAGCAGCAGGCAGCGTTTGCTAAACTGCATAGCCTTATGCGGGTCTTTTTGCAGAATTTCACCTTGCTGATAATGCAGGGCCAGCTCCTGATTCGCGTTCAAATGATCTTGATGGGCGGCTTGAAATAAGTAATACATGCCCAGGTTTAAATTCAGATGCTCTGCATCCGTCAAATAATACTGCGCCAATTGATACTGTGAACCGGCATGCCCCGCCTCTGCATTTTGCGTGAGCAGTTTAAATTTCTGCTGCAGTGAAGCCTGCTGATCTTCTGCCCCAAGTTCAGCGATCCGGTACTGCGCCTCCATATTGCCGCGCGCAACCGCATGACGGTACCAATACAGGGCTTTTTCAGAGTCTTGCTGCTGCTCGAAAATTTGCCCTAGCTGATAAGCGGCTTCATCACCGCCTAATTTGAAGGATTTTTCCAACAGGCTGATGCCGCTTTGCATATCCTTCGCCCGGCCTTGGCCATTGACGTGCATTAAACCCATTTGCATATAGGCTTGCGGCAAGTCATGCTGCTTTGCGAGCTCACTGTAGAGCTGATAAGCGCGCGCATAATCCGGCTGCGCTGAATCCGAGCTTAAGCGCGCAGCATACTTCATCTGCGCATCTATTTGCTCCACCCACAAGTCGCTCTGCCCCGCATGCGCCTGATCGCGCTTGACAGGGTCCGGACGCTTCCACATCCAAAATGCCAGCGCGCCAATCCCCAAGATCAATATTAAGAAAAACCACATAGCCGCCCCATACGGTTAATTTTTATTTTAAATACTGTTATTCATTCTAAAGGCAACCATCAAAAAAAGCACCGTAATTGGTGCTTTAGTTTGCTTCAGAATGCGCGCTGCTTCAAAGTTTCGGACGCTTTGCATCAAGTTTTTTCAGCGCTTCAGAAACAGCGATCATGGCAAAGCTTGAGGTCACCACTACGGCAGAACCGTAGCCTCCGCAGCGCAGGCCGGCGCTTGGGCAGACATCAGCGCTGGAAAATGGATTATCAATCGAATATACACAGGTAATGCCGAATTTTTCTTTCGGCTTTTTGCAAATGCCTTTGCTGCGCAATTGCGCGCGCAGCTTCGCCAGCATTGGATCCTGTTCGGTTTTCGACAAATCCGCAACCCGGATTTTAAGCGGATCAATTTTGCCGCCGGCGCCGCCTGATACAATCAGCGGAATTTTATTAAAGCGGCAATGCAGCATCAGCGCCAATTTGGCTTTAACATCGTCAATGCAGTCTAAAATCAGATCCGGCGCTGCGGCTAAAAGCGCTTTGACATTATCCGGCGTTAAATAGTCATCAATCAGATTGACTTTAATTTTAGGATTGATGGAACGGCAGCGTTCCGCCATCACTTCAATTTTTTCCATGCCCAGTGTCGATGTCATCGCTGGCAGCTGGCGGTTAATATTGGATGCCGCCACCACATCCATATCCACCAGTGTCAGCTCGCCCACACCTGTGCGCGCCAAGGCTTCAACCGCCCAGGAACCGACGCCGCCAATGCCGATCACCATGACATGGCTGTTTTCATAATGACTGAAGCTGTCTTCTCCATAAATTTTGGCAACCCCCGCAAAGCGGCGTTCATATTCATCTTCCTGGAGCAAATCAGTCATTCTTCAGCTTAATCTTAAATCTGGACAAGGCGCCATTTTAGCAAATTCAGCGCTGAAATGAAGCGCTCTGCATCTAAAGTCCAGGCTATAAAAAAAGAGGCAGGACGCCTCTTCTTTAGATTTTTTAATCTTCCGTTTCTGAATAAAGAGCTTAGTCGTTATTCATAATAAAGAAGTATTCACGGTAATATTTCAATTCTGCAATAGAATCGCGGATATCATCCATCGCCAAATGCGACGCATTTTTCTTTAAACCGCTCATGATTTCAGGGCGCCAGCGTTTTGCCAATTCTTTAACGCTCGACACATCTAAATTCCGATAATGGAAGAACTGTTCCAATTCCGGCATCAAGCGGTGCATGAAGCGGCGGTCTTGGCAAATTGAGTTGCCGCACATTGGCGACACTTTGGGATTAATCCATTTTTTTAAGAATTCGATGGTCTGCTGTTCTGCATCCTGAGCCGTCAATTTGCTGCGGCGCACACGTTCAATTAAGCCGGATTGGCCATGCTGGCGGGTGTTCCACTCATCCATCGCATTGAGGATTAAAGGTGACTGATGGATCGCCAGCACTGGGCCTTCCGCCAAAATATTGAGCTTGTCATCGGTTACAATCGTTGCAATTTCAATAATTTGATCATTATCGGTATCCAGACCTGTCATTTCAAGGTCAATCCAAATCAGGCGGGTATCCGGTGTGCTGCTCATAAATGTGCAATCTTATTAGGCTGTAAAGCGGCTATAGTAGCAAATTTCTTGACCCCGCGCTGTAAATAGACCCCGCTTCATGCTATTTTTGCCTTCTAGATTTTATGGTTTTTTAGGATATGAATGGCTTTAATTCGTAAGCGCCGCCTTACCGAGCAGCAGCAGCGCCGCATTCAAAAACAGCACCAATCCCGTCAGGAAGAAATCGATACCTCGAATGATCTTGAAGGATTAGTCGTTCAGCATTATGGACGCCAGCTGGAAGTTCAAGCACTGTCTGTTCCAGAGGCGCATCCTAAAAAGCCTGCGGTTTCTGCGGGTGAACCCGAACCGTTTTGGAAACCTATTGAACTGGGCAGTGTTTGGCGCTGCCATACCCGCACCAATTTAGAAGCGCTGGTGACCGGTGACCGCGTGAAATGGCAGGCCGATCCGAATACCGGTTTGGGCATTATTACCGCCATTCACCCGCGCCAATCTTTGCTGACCCGCCCTGACCGTTACCACAAAGTTAAGCCGGTCGCCGCCAATGTCAGCCTGATTGTGATTGTTTTCGCCTCTTTTCCTGAAGTTGCGCCCAGCCTGATTGACCGCTATTTAGTCGCCTGCGCCGATGCGGATATTCCAGCCTTGCTGGTCTTGAATAAAATGGATCTGGTTAAAGCTGATGATCCAATTTTAGATCTTGTTCAGGAATATAAAGACCTGGGCTATGAAGTGATGCAAACCCAGTCTTCGGGTGATGTTTCCGCATTGTCTCAGCGTTTGGCGGGAGAAACCGTGGCCTTTGTCGGCCAATCCGGTGTCGGCAAAAGCTCGCTGATCAATACCATTGTTCCTGACGCTGCGCAAAAAACCAATGTCATTTCAGAAAACTCCGCATTAGGCCAGCACACCACGACCTCTACCCGCCTCATCGCCTTTGGTGAAAATGCTGCGCTGATTGACTCTCCCGGGATTCGTGAATTTGGCTTGTGGCATTTGACCACAGAAAGTGTTCAGAATAGCTTTACCGAAATTGCCAATTTGGTGGGTTATTGCCAATTCCGCAACTGCACCCATAAGCATGAAAAACAGTGCGCCCTGCGCGAAGCTGCATCTAAAGGTGAAATTCTGCCGCGCCGCTTAGACAGCTATTTACGCTTAATTGATGAAATTGCGGAAGCGCAGCAAAAAAATTAGTTTTTATTCTGTACGGCCCTTGAAGCGGTGATTTTGATCACCATATTTATCAGCTATACTCTTGGCAGTTTTTTGAATTGTGATTAGGTGACTTGTGGAACGTTGGTTCGAATTTATGGGGAATCACCCCTTCTTATTTGGCACACTTGCTGTATTTGTGGTGCTGTTCTTCCTGTTAGAAGGTCAGCGCAATGGCCGCAAAATTTCACCGCAGTCTTTAGGAATTTTGGCTAAAGCAAAAAATGCCATGTTGATTGATTTGCGTGATGCAAAAGATTTCCGCGAAGGCCACATCAGCGGCAGCCGCAACATTCCTTACAGCCAAATTACCAAGCATCTGGACGAACTGAAAAACTCAGAGCGCCCACTGGTATTTATCTGCAATTTAGGTCAAGTTGCAGGTTCTGCTTTACAGCAGGTCGGTCATGCCGATGCTTACCGCTTAGACGGCGGCATCAGCAACTGGAAAGCGCAAGGCTTGCCACTGGTAAAAGCGAAATAATTGTTTAAGGAGATTTTGAATGGCTGAAGTAACGATTTATTCTACTGCTGTTTGTCCATACTGCATTCGTGCAAAACAGCTCCTTGAGCGTAAAGGCGTAACTTTTAAAGAAGTTAATTTATCCAATGAAGCGCCTGAAGTGCGTGTGGAATTGATGCAGCGCACCAAGCACCGCACCGTGCCGCAAATTTTCATTGGTGAACAATTTATTGGCGGTTTTGATCAGCTTTACGCATTAGAACGTGAAGGCAAACTCGACGATTTACTGGCTTAACAGCCAAACAACATCACATCTTCATATTAAGGATTACAGAATGAGTGAAGAACAACAAGCTCAACCGCAACTTGCTTTAGAGCGTATTTATACTAAAGATATTTCTTTTGAAGTGCCTGGGGCTCAAGTATTTACCAAAGAATGGCAGCCGGAACTGAACATTAATTTGTCCTCTTCTGCTGAAAAAGTTGACCCGACTCACTTTGAAGTGTCTTTAAAAGTTGTGGTGCAAGCGAACAATGCAGGCGAAACTGCATTTATCGTTGATGTCACTCAATCTGGCATTTTCCTGATTGATGCTGTAGAAGAAGAGCGCCTGCCTTACATCCTTGGCGCTTACTGCCCGAACATTCTGTTCCCATTCCTGCGTGAAGCGGTGAATGACATGGTCACTAAAGGCAGCTTCCCGCAATTGCTTTTGACACCAATCAATTTTGATGCAGAATTTGAAGCGAATTTAGAACGCGCTCAAGCCTCTGCTGTGGAAGGCCAGGCTTAAACGCTTGTCTTTCAGCAATAAAAAAGACCGCCATTGCGGTCTTTTTTATTGCCCTATGCTTTTCTCCTTCTCCCTTTGGGAGAAGGTCGGGATGAGGGAAAAATATCATCCCCTCCCCCAGAGGGCGAGGGATTTGATTCAATTGAAGAAGAATCCCTCCCAGCCTCCCTTTAAAAAAGGGAGGAGCAAATTATTCCGCATCCAGCATCAGGTCAGCGCTCATGCCCACAGTATTGAAACCGGCATCGACATACATGATTTCACCGGTAATGCCGTTTGCCCAAGGTGAACACAGGAACAGCGCGGCATTGCCGACATCTTCAATCGTGACATTGCGTTTCAGCGGCGCAACTTTCTCATTTAAATCCAGCATTTTGCGGAATGATTTAATGCCTGACGCCGCCAATGTACGGATTGGGCCTGCAGAAATGGCATTCACGCGGATGCCTTCAGCACCCAAGCTCGACGCTAAGTAACGCACACCCGCTTCCAAAGAGGCTTTCGCCATGCCCATAACGTTGTAGTTTGGCATAACGCGCTCTGAACCTTGATAAGTCAGCGTCAACAGGCAGCCTTGACGCGCCACCAACAAAGGCTTCGCCGCGCGCGCCATCGCAACAAAGCTGTAGGCGCTGATGTCATGCGCGATGTTGAAACCTTCGCGGTCAGTAATTTCAGTGAAGTCGCCGTCTAAAGTATGCGCAGGCGCAAAACCGATAGAATGCACCACACCGTCTAAGCCATCCCAGTGCTTAGCCAGTTCTGTAAATGCGGCCTCAATTTCTGCATCCACAGCCACATCACAAGGGAAAACTAAAGTTGAACCGAATTGTTCTGCAAAATCATCGACACGTTTTTTTAATTTTTCGTTCGGATAAGTAAATGCCAGTTCAGCGCCTTCACGGTGCAGTGCTTGAGCGATACCGAATGCAATAGATAATTTGCTTGCAATACCGGCAATTAAAAAGCGCTTACCCGCCAATAGTCCTTGTGCCATGTGAATCTCACTCGATAAAATTTAACTGCATAATGCCAAGTCTGGAGCATTTTAGAAATTGCATAATGCGCCTTTTTTACAGCAATTCGAAAATCGCCTTTATATTTTCAGATGCAGCGTATCCAGCGTATTGCGCCACATTTGCCGCGCCAGATCGCCTTCATCCGCCTGCAGGCTCTGCGCCAGCCCCTGCAGCACATAGGGCAAATTCACCGGTGTATTGCGTGTGCGCTGCCCGCTGCCGTGCTGGCAGCATAGCGGGGTCATATCAGGGCAATCGGTTTCCAGCACCAAATGCTCAGCGCCGACAGCCTGAACGACGGTATGCAGTTTTCTTGCATTCGGATTGGTAATCTGTCCGGTCACGCCAATTTTAAATCCCAGCTTAATAAAGGCTTTGGCTTCTTCTACCCCGCCGCTGAACGCATGCGCAATGCCGCCTAGGCTGAACTGCTGCTCTTTCAAAATTTTCAGCGTTTCCGCATGGGACTTTCGAATATGCAACAACACAGGCTTGTGATACTGCTTTGCCAGTTCCAGCTGCTCAGCAAAAAAATGCCGCTGCTTGGTAAAAGCATCGGGCTGTTTATGCTGCGGCAGAAAAGTATCTAAACCGATTTCCCCAATCGCCACGCAGTTTTCAGATTGCAGAATCCGCTCTAAATCCAGCAAATGCGGCTCTTGGTGCTGTTCGATATAAAACGGATGCAGGCCGGGCGCCAATTCACTTCTTGGCGCGTTCTTTAAGCTATTGAGAAAATGATGCGTCTGAATTAAATCCCGAAATCGGTTCTGCACAAAGCCAATCAGCACCAAACGCTCTACGCCCGCCTGTTTGGCCGCATGCGCCAATTCCTCCCGGTCGGGATCAAAATCAGGCACGTCAAAATGGGTATGCGTATCAAATAAGGCAGAACGGCTGCGCATTAAGATTTCGCTTTGGCTTCAGAAGCTGGCGCTTCAGCGGCTGCCGGCAGATATTGCGGCTTCAAAATGCCTTGCAGCTGATCATAAGGAAGGGTTAAGCGCGGCAGCCCCACGACATACGGCCCAATTTCATATTCCGCATATTGCAGAATTAAGCCATCTTTCCCCAAGAAATAATTGTCTGACAGTTTAAATTTCCAAGCCTGTTCATATTCATCCACACTGTCTGCAAGCTTAGAATCCATCACCCATGTTTTAAAAGCTTCATGCGCTTTCTTCTGCAATGCGGCTTTTTGTTTCGCGGCTATAATGTCATCCAGTTTGACCAGTTTCTTGGCTTTGAGATCGAAATTATAATACTGCTGTGAGGATGAGCCATGCGCGCCGCCCAAATAGCTGCTGCTGTTCAGCACGACGGTCGCCAATGGCTCCCCTGCATTTAAAATTTTCGGCTTAACCATCAAGCTGATTTTCTGCGCTGAATTTAAATCTTTCAGCTCTTGATCCAATTTAATAAAGGCCTGCATATAAGGCGCAGCCTGCTTCTCTAGTTTTACTTTTGGCGTTTCGACCTGCGCCAATGGCGACTTGGCTTCAGATGCAGCGCTGGCTTCACTGGCCGCCGTTTGCGCTTTGTCCTGAGCAGGCGCCACAGACAGAATCAAGCCCAGCTGCTTTAATATTTCATCATCAATGTATTGATCAATAAAGCTTTGGTTGCTGCTGAGCCGTTCAACTGAAATTTCAGGGCAACTGTTGCCGTCACAGTCCGGCATGTTCAAACTCAGTTTTTCAGAATCGCCGATCAGTTTCATGCTTTGATCCGGCGCTTCTGTTTTCGGTTTTTCTTCTGGCTTCGGTTCAGCTTTCTGCGGCTGGCAGGCGCTCAGCGCAACAGCGGAAGCCAAAATGCTCATCGCCCAAATTTTTTTATGCTTTAACATGAATGAAGTGTCTCTCTTATCTGGCTGACCGGCATCATTCTTCAATGCCTGACATTAAAACATATGCTGATATACGTCAGCTTTCAAGACCTGCTGTGTTTGTTGTTTGCTTAAGTAAATATCCAGCTGCTTGCCGTCTTTGACAATTTCATGCGTGCGGTAATGCAGGCCAATCCCCTCCTGATCGAAAAACCAGTCAGACTGCCCCCAATACAGCTTTTTCGGCGCCGCGGAGCGGACAGCCGCATCCTGATCTTTCAGCCATTTGGCATATGCCTCCTGCACAATCGCATTCATTTTCGCCTGTTTTTGAGCATCCATAATGTCCAGCAGGGCTAAACTTTTCTGGGTATTGCGGTCTGCAACAAAAAAGTAATGGCGGTCTTTCACTTTGACATTTTCCTGCGCAGTATCCACGCCAACCTGCAGCAGCACATACTGATTGCGCTGATACGGAATGCGGGTGTACATGGTTAAGGAATAAGGCCGGTTGGCTTTAAATTCATCTTGCCATGCATCTGATTTTTTCACATACGCATTGATTGCCTGCTGCAGGCTCATGCTCTGCTTCAGCCCGATCTGATCCTGCACCACCAGCGCCTGATTGCGTTCAATCCATGTATTCAGCCACGCGTCTGCGGTTTGAACCGTTTGTATATCCAGATCAATACAGCTTTTATTTTCACAAAAAGGCAACGCAATTTTTGCAGGCTGTTCCTGAATATTTAAATAGGGCAATACTTCCGCTTTTTCAGGCGCAAAAACTGATGTTTTTCTTTCAGATTCAGGCTGCTGCGGTTTTTTAGAATCATCACAGGCGCTCAGCAGCAGGGTCATGCCAAGCAGTGAAAGTGTTACTGCATCCTTGATGATATTCATAATGCTGAGAGGTGAAAGCTTAAAATTAAAATCAATTTATCACAAAATAAAACAGCTTCATGTGAAGCTGTTTTATTTTTCTGTCCGATTGGAGACTTAGTGCTCGCGGGTGTTGCGGAACTGGATGTCAGGATAGCGCTCCTGCATCAGTTGCAAATTCACGCGGCTCGGCGCAAGGTAGGTCAAATGGCCGCCGCCGTCAACCGACAGCTGATCATGCGCTTTTTTCTTAAATTCATTAAATTTCTTGTCGTCATCGCAAGACACCCAGCGCACAGTATTGATGCTGACTGGCTCATAAATGCAATCGACTTTATATTCTTCTTTGAGGCGGTACGCCACAACTTCGAACTGCAGCACACCTACCGCGCCCACAATTAAGTCGTTGCTGTTCTGCGGCATGAACACCTGTGTGGCGCCTTCTTCCGACAGCTCTTTTAAGCCTTTTTGCAGCTGCTTGGATTTCAATGGATCCTTTAAGCGCACACGGCGGAACATTTCGGGCGCAAAGTGCGGAATGCCGGTAAAGTGAAGCTTTTCGCCTGCGGTAAAAGTATCGCCAATCTGAATGGTGCCGTGGTTGTGCAAGCCAATAATATCGCCCGGCCATGCTTCTTCCAGATGCTGACGGTCGCCCGCCAGAAATGTTAATGCATCACTGATGCGCACATCTTTATCAATACGCACATGTTTCATTTTCATGCCTTTTTCATATTTGCCTGAACAAATCCGCATGAATGCAATACGGTCACGGTGCTTCGGATCCATATTGGCCTGAATTTTAAAAATAAATCCAGTAAAGCCCTCTTCAATCGCTTCAACTGTGCGCGCTTCTGTCGGATGCGCTTTCGGTTCTGGCGCATACTTTGAAAATGCATCCAGCACGTGATCTACACCAAAGTTGCCCAATGCCGTACCAAACAGTACAGGCGTTTGACGGCCTGCCAAAAATTCTGTGCGGTCTAAAGGCTCATTGGCCATTTGCACCAATTCCAAAGACTCTTCGAAGGCTGCCCATGCCAGCTCACCGACTTTTTCACGCAAGTCCGGATAGTTATAGCCGTCACGCACTTCAATATCGGTAATGGTTGAACCAAAACCCGCTTTATATACGTAAAATTTTTCTTCAATTAAATTGAATACACCGGCAAAGTCGCGGCCAGTACCCAGCGGCCAGGTTAAAGGCACGCATTTAATTTTCAGGACATTTTCAATTTCATCCAAAAGCTCTAAGGGCTCACGGATTTCACGGTCCATTTTGTTGACAAATGAAATGATCGGCGTGTCGCGCATGCGGCAGACTTCCATCAGCTTCACCGTACGGTCTTCGACACCTTTCGCGCCGTCAATCACCATTAATGCAGAATCGACCGCAGTTAATGTCCGGTATGTATCTTCCGAGAAATCTTCATGCCCTGGGGTATCGAGCAGGTTGATCATTTTGTCTTTAAACGGGAACTGCATGACCGAGGTGGTAATCGAAATGCCCCGTTCTTTTTCCATTTCCATCCAGTCCGATGTTGCTGCGCGGTCTGACTTGCGGCTTTTCACCATACCGGCGACCTGAATCGCCTGTCCCCATAACAGCAGTTTTTCTGTCATGGTGGTTTTACCGGCATCGGGGTGGGAAATAATAGCGAATGTACGGCGCTGAGCGACCTGCGCCGCTAATTCTTGTTTAAAACTCATGGAAAGACACCTGCTGCAGACACGCAGCGCAAAAGACCAGATCTGATCAATTTAAAAATTGGCGATATTGTAGCAGATTTATTAATAATATTGAGTAAAACACATTTATAGAGCTTCACTCATCAACTGCCTTCTAACCGCGACTTTGCATTGGATATTCGTGTTCCCAGGGGCCTTGCTGCTCAACCCTGCGCTACTAGTCTGGGCCGCTCTATAATTTCTGAATAAATGAACCTGCATCTACAATTTATTTCGCTCTTAATTGGCCTCTTACAGCCAAGCTTTGATTAATCGTGGAAACACCTCGATTTGGTTTGATCCCAATACCAAACGGTATTCGCTATTACGTGCTAAACATCGCAGAAATCAGACTGACTCAGATACACCCCTCCGATGCTGCCTAATAATTCAACCTCTATTTCGATGCTCTTTGCGCATGGTCACAGGTTCTGTTCAAAGTCTGATTAAGCTTTGCAATTTAAATTGGGCTGCACTAGATTGCCCGGCCCTTTATCGGAGACAAAAACATATCAATATTGCAATTAGCCATCAAAAAAAAGAGGTGAACTTCATCTATGCGTAGATATGAAAAGCACTGATTCGCAAGGTTTAAAATTGCTGAGTAAAGGAGAGTGGAAACATAAGAAACCTCAATCTGAATACCGTCGCCAAGGGCAAAAGCTACATCTTGGTATCGATGCTAAAACCTTAAAAATACGAGCTGTTCAATTCAATACAAATAATGTGAATGATTTACTTGCTCAGATTCCAAAAGATGAGCAAGTTGATTCCATCTATACGGGATGGTGCTTACGATGCAAAACAATGTCGTCAAGTCATCTCAGATCGACAAACGCATGCAATCCTTCCAACTCGAAAAATTCTAAGCCTTGGAAAGCTAAAAGAATAAGATCACTTGAAAGAAATGAACTGCTTCGAACGGTTAAAACATTTAGGTAGGACAACATGGAAAAACTGGTCAGGCTATCATCGCCGAAGCTGAGTAGAAACCAAAATGCATTGCATCAAATTATTAGGCGATAAACTGAATGCAAGGAGCTTTCAAAGCCAAGTCAATGAGATGCATGCACGTGCAATAGTCCAAAATAAATTCACTGAATTAGGTGACCTTCATACCCTAGTTATCACTTAAATTTAAGTAACCTTTGCTCTTAAACCATTGTGCAACTATGCCTTTTTCTGAATTTAAAGGTATTCAGACGCTTCTAAGCGCACGACGCCTACAGGCAGCCCCAGAAGATAGCCCTGCAGCTGCTGACAGCCCAAACGGGTCAAAATCTCAGCTTGCAGCGGGGTTTCAACGCCCTCTGCAGTCACCACCAGCCCAAGCTTAATCGCCAGCTGAATGATGCTTTCCAAAATCATTTCTTCCTTAGAATTCGGCGTTAAATCATAAATAAATTCTTTATCAATTTTCAGTTCGTCCACTGGCAAATTCTTCAGATATAAAAAGCTGGAATGCCCCGTGCCAAAATCATCAATTGCCAGTTTGATTCCCATTTGACGCAAGCGCTCCAAGGTCCGGATGCTATTTTCAATATGGTGCATTGCCGTCGATTCTGTAATTTCAATCATCAAATAGCTGGAGTCGACCTTATACTTGCTCAGCAGGGCTTCCAAGGTTGCAAACAGGTATTTATGCTCAAACTGAATGGCGGATAAATTGACGGAAATCGGTAAAAAATGCGGATGCGTATGTTCCCAGGCTTTAATTTGCTTGCACGCTTCTTCCAGCGCCCAATAGCCCATCCGGATAATCAGCCCGGTCTTTTCCGCCCCGCGGATAAACATATTCGGCGTCAGCATGCCGAGGCTCGGATGCTTCCAGCGGATCAGCGCCTCTACGCCGCAAATTCCACGTTCGCAGGCTTTAAATTTTGGCTGATAAAACAGCACAAATTGCTGATCTTCTACCGCTTTATACAGGTCATTAATCAGCTTGGTTTGACTCTTGGCTTCATTTTGATCTGAACTGTAGCAAAATAAAGAAAAGGTATTCCGCCCCTGATCTTTGGATGTCAGCATAGCGGCATCCGCATTGATCAGCAGATCCTGCAAATTGCTGCCATGCTCAGGGTACATGGCAATGCCGATGCTGCCGGATACATTGATTTCTTTGCCCGCAATTAAAAAACTGTCCTGTATCAATTCCAAAATTTTCTCTGCAACTGCAGATGCCTTCTCCGAGGTCGCGCTTTCCAGCACCATCAAAAATTCATCACCGCCAATACGCAAAAGCTTTGAATGCTCATCTAAAAGGCGGTGCAAACGATTGGCCAGCTGAATCAGCAGCTGGTCTCCCACATGATGCCCAAATACATCATTCACCGCCTTAAAGCGGTCTAAATCGATATAAAGAAAAGCAATCTGATCCTTTTGATAGCGCTGATCGGTAAACAAAAAATGCGCATACTCAGCAAGAAACAGCCGGTTTGGCAGTTTAGTTAAATTATCCTGGACAGCTAAATTGGCCAGCTCCCGATTGGCTTTGGTCAGCTGCCGGCTGCGCTCTTCTAAGCGGCGCTCCAGCATCGCCACGCAAAATGCAACGCCTAAAATCAAACAGGTCATAAAGATAACGGTCAACAGCTGCAGATCAAAGCCTGTTGCCTGCTCTACATGCGCAGCAGGATTCACGGGAATAAAACTCATGGCAGCCATGCCGGTATAATGCATAACAACAATGGTCATCGTTAAAGTAAATGCGATTGCGAACTTTAATGCCATTCTAAAGTGGCGTGCATGCTTATTGCGGAAAGCCAGCAAAAAGGCAATCCATGAACCGCCTATCGCGATCAGTATTGAACAAATGGCCAAGACAGGTTCATAGCGGACTTCATAACCTTGTATATTCAAAGCTAGCATGCCCGTATAGTGCATGCCTGAAATGCCCAGCCCCATCAATACAGCGCCTAAAGTCAAACGGAATAACGGCAGGGTAAAGCGGGTGGTCAGCCAAATAGCAAAAACCGATGCGGCAAAGGCGATTAAATACGAAACGAGGCTTAAGCCTAAATGAAAAGATTGCATGCCGGGCATTTGGCTTGCCATGATAGCCACAAAATGCATGCACCAAATCGCCGCCCCCAAAAGCGCGCCGCTGCAAATTAAAATCAGCCATTCATATTTAGGCCGGGAGCCGCGGAATAATGTCTGTTCTACAGAAACAGCAAAATAACATGCCAGCAATGCAACGATAGCCGAGACCAATACAAGACTGTAATCATAATGTACATGCGTCATAAAGAAGATTCCGCACAAGCCTTTACTGTTATTTTGTTCAATTTAAATGACCGGTATTTTTAGGTTGATTGCCTTAAAAAATTTTAAAAAAAGTTATCGGCAAAAAATAATTAACCTAGAATCTTATACTCTCATGCTTAGGTCAAGTATTTCTTCCATGTTTTGCAGAGGCTGGTCAGTTTTATAAAAAAAACTTCCATATCAATCACTAAAACACAAAAAACGCAGCCATATTCCCGATTCATCTGCCTTATCCTGAGCTGATTTTTTTGCTCAAAAATAACGCCGGCATAAAAAAACCAGCTCGCCAAAGCTTGCTGGTTTTCAAAAAAATCCAAAGATGGCATTAAGGCGCTGCTTTTGCCGCACCTTGAAGTTTGGCATAGTCCAAAAGCACACTCGCCGCTTCATTCACAAAAGCCTCATCTTCCGGCAATGCAGGGCGCTGATTCGCCTTCATTTTCGCGCGGGTTTCCACCAGCGCATCCATTGAAGCCTGATAGCTTTCCCAATTGCTGAACGGTTTTAGGCCTGTTGCTTTACGGCGTTCATTTTCTGATGCCAGCGTTTTTTGCTCCATGTCCAGCAATTCCGCTTTGCGCTTTTGCAGATCCAGCACGACCTGCTTCTGCTCATCAGCTTTTTTCGCCAGCGCTGTCCGCTGTTCCAAATACTTAAACTGAGGATTTAGGCTGACGCGCTGCTGCGATGATTTCACCAGATCCGGCACATAATTCTGAATCGAGCCTTCGCGCTTAAACGGCGCTGTCGGAATCGTATCCCATTTCAAGGCATTTTTCGATTTACGTTCGCCAAATTCGTCATTGTAAATATCCACCAGCTTAATGTCCGGCACCACGCCTTTGTTTTGCGTGCTGCCGCCTGTGACACGGTAGAATTTACGCTGCGTCAATGTCGCCTGCCCATAAGCCAAGCTATCCAGCTGCACTTGCGCTGTTCCTTTACCCGTCGTGGTGCTGCCAATGACAATGCCGCGCTCATAATCCTGAATCGCCGCAGAATAAATTTCACTGGCCGACGCCGATGCCAAGTTAATCAATACCGCCAATGGGCCAGCATAAGTTTGCGCGCCGCCGTCATCATCTTCCAATACACTGACCGTGCCGTTCCCATCACGTATCTGAACTGCCGGGCCGGATTTAATCACTTGCCCCAGCATGCGCACCACTTCATCCAGC
Organism: Acinetobacter bouvetii DSM 14964 = CIP 107468; assembly: GCF_000368865.1. Lineage (GTDB taxonomy): Bacteria > Pseudomonadota > Gammaproteobacteria > Pseudomonadales > Moraxellaceae > Acinetobacter > Acinetobacter bouvetii. Next base: position 508,508 of record NZ_KB849725.1, on the reverse strand, counting down.
GAACCGCCTGGATTATTGCGCAAGTCCACAATAATCCCTTCCACATTTTGCGCCGCCAGTGATTTCAGCGCTTTGTTGGTGTCTTCCGAAACTGAGCGGTATTCCGCGCCTGCGCGGCGCGCACGGTAATTCAGATAGAAGGATGGAATTTCCAAAACGCCGAATTTATATTTTTTGCCATCACGTTCAATTTCCACAATCCGTGAGCGCACACCGGCATCTTCTTCTTGAATCACATCCCGAACAATGGTCACATTGCGCGCCTGGCTCATTGATGCGCCGGCTCCAAGTAAGCGCAGAGTGACTTTAGTGCCGCGCTTGCCGCGGATTAAGCCAACAATTTCATTGCTCGGCCAGCCAATGACATCCACCATCTTGTCGCCATCCTGCGCCACACCAATGATGCGGTCACCCGCTTTCACCTGGCCTGACTTGCTGGCTGGGCCGCCCTCTACAATGGTTTCAATTTTGGTGTAGTCTTCATTGCCGCGGTCCGGACGGATAGATACCCCAACGCCTTCCAGCTGCAGCGTGGTTTGACGGTTCAGCTCCATGGCGTCCACGGGCGGGAAATAATTGCTGTGCGGATCATAAGTCAGCATCATGGCATTCAGCGTTTTATCCAGCACATCATCGCTCTTCAAGCGGCTGACGCGCTCCAGCTGGCGGGTAAAGCGCTTGGTCAGTGTTTGAACCGGCGTTAAATCTTCTGGGCCAGTCAAATCCTGCCCATTGGCTAATCCAGGATCATCTTTCAGCGCTTTTTGCTTCGCCTGCTCTTCCTGTTTGCTGATGTTTAAATTGATCAGCTGTGACACCAGCATTTTATTCCAATGCGCGCACTGCTCCGCTTCAGATTTAAAGAATGGGGCTTTTTCACGGTCCGTTTCAATAAATGCATTCGGCTGATTCAGATTCTGCGGTTTTTTCAGTTCCGCCAGCATATGGCTATAAAACTGCTTTAAACGCGCACGGTACTGCGCGTGAATTTCATATGGGCCGGACAAATCGCCCGCTTTTAAATTTGCGCCAAAATTTGCACCGAAACGCTTTTTATAATCTGCCACTTCCGAAGCTAAAAACAGCGTATGTTCAGGATCGAGGCTGTCGATATAAAAGTCTAAAATCCGGTTGGAGGTATTCGCATCCAAACGCTGATTCAGATAATGCTGACGGTCCACCAAGGTTGCCAGTTGACGGGAAACCAAAGCTTGCTCTTGTGAAGGCTGAATTGTATTTGAAGCAGCGGTTGCCGCAGTTTCCGCAGCAATTGCCTCATTTACAACATGAGTAAAAAATAAACCGCCCGTTGCTAGGGCAACGGCGCAAGCGATACTTTGAAGTTTCATAAATATGTCGTACTTCCTTGGTCTTCTAACCAAATTGCCGTGTCATTTTTTGACTTGAGCTGAATATTTTCAAAATCTTAAATGACTTAATCTGTTTATGTCGTGTAGTTTTATCATAATCTGTGCTGACAAAGTGTAGCAAAACATTGCAGAATTCAGGTATTGTTTTTCCCTAAAAATTCCAACACGGAGCCCAAATATGATTGGCGCATTAATGCTCGACATTGCTGGCACAGAACTTAATCAAGAAGATATTGAACTATTGCAGGCTCCGCAAGTCGGCGGCATGATTTTATTTGGCCGAAATATCGAGTCGCCAGAACAAGTGCGCGCTTTAACCGATCATATGCGCCAAATCCGTCCGGATATATTAATCGCAGTTGATCAGGAAGGCGGACGCGTACAGCGCTTAAAAAACGGCTTTACCCTGCTGCCTGCTATGGGCAAGTTTGGCGAACTTTACTTAAGCCAGCCTGAAAAAGCAGTTGAACTGGCAGAGCAATGCGGCTGGCTGATGGCTGCTGAAGTTTTAGCGGTCGGCATTGATTTCAGTTTTGCTCCAGTTTTAGACCTGAATGACATCAGCGATGTGATTGGCGACCGCAGCTTTGCCAAAAACATGCAGGATATTATTCCGCTGGCCAGCGCTTTCCTGAAAGGCATGAAACGCGCGGGCATGGCATCCACCGGCAAGCATTTCCCTGGACACGGCTCAGTCAAAGCGGATTCGCATGTGGCCGCGGCCGTCGACTCGCGCAGCTATGATGAAATTTACCAAAAAGACATGCAAAGCTTTATTCAGCTGATGCCGCAGCTGGATGCGCTGATGCCTGCGCATGTTATTTACGATCAGATTGATCCCAATCCTGCTGGATTTTCTCCGTATTGGATTCAGCAGGTGCTGCGCAGCGAATTGAAATTTGACGGCGTCTTGTTCTCTGATGACCTCAGCATGCAGGCGGCCTGTGTAGCGGGCGGCGCAGATGCCCGCATCCAAGCGGCATTAAATGCGGGCTGTGACATGGGCTTGGTGTGCAATAACCGTGAATCCGCCTGCACCGCCTTAGAAGGCATTGCCAATCTGCCAATGCCGAATCAGCAGCGACTGGAGCGCATGCGCGGTCAAATTCCTGCATTGAACGTTGGCCAGCAGCTGGACTTAGGTCAAGATTGGGCGCGGACCCGTGACCGCATTTTAGAGTTCAAAGGCCAGTTCAGCGCTTAAAGCGGCAGCGCGTTAAAATTCATTAAAAGGAACACGACATCGTGTTCCTTTTTGATTATGATGATCAAAACAGCAGGCATACTGCAGTACAATGAAAATTAAAAAAATCCAAAGGATTAAAAGAATATCTAAGGCTTAATGGTTATGGCGCAAAACTTATCTGAACATCGGCACATTTCATTTACCGCACATTATACCGGCTATATTTGGTACAGCATGGGCATTTCCCACCCTGTATTTGCCACGGGCAAAGGCAAGTTTTTGGCCAAAATCCTGCATCCGCTGGAAAGCTGGGCCGAAAAACATGTCGGCGGCAGCATGCGCACGACATTAAAACAGCGCCACAGCATCATTGATCGGCAGCTGACCGATTTAATACAGCAGCGCCCGGATGTGCAAGTTTTAGAAATCGCCAGCGGCTTATCGCCGCGCAGCTGGAACTTCCGGCAAAAATTTCCCAATATTCACTACCGCGAACTGGATTTGCCTGAAATGGCAAAAATTAAAACCCGTGCGCTGCAGCAGCTGGATGCTCAAGCGCCGGAAGTACTGACCGCCGACATTTTCACGCAGGATTTTGAAAAAATTTTTCTAGGCTTTGACACCAGCCGCCCGCTGGCGATCATCAGCGAGGGGCTGATCAATTATTTTGACAAATCCATGCTGAATAAACTGCTGCAGGGCATTACCGAATATGGACAGGAGTTTACAGAGCTGCATTACCTGACCGATATTTACCCAGAACCCGTCAAAAATAAATTGGCGAATTTTATTTGGACCAGCAGCAAGCTGCTGAAAGTCATGTCACGCAGCTCATTTACTTTTCATTTTATCAACCCTTCAGAAATTCAAACCTTTTTTGGCAATGCCGGATTCGGCCTCGTCGATGTGATTCAGCCGACTGCATTTTTTCAAAATGCTGCTGACAGCAATCTGATTTCATTCCAAAACCCAGAGGAACACGGCGGTGATTTAGTCTGGGTCATTCATGCAGCCGTAAAAAAACAGCGTTCATAACGCTGTTTTTTTGATTTTATATAGATAAGGAAGATTTAAACCGCTTCCAGTAAATGCATCTGTTCTTTTTGCCACTGCACAAAGCGCAGCAGGCGCTCTGCAACATCAAAACTGCCATGCTTGAATAAAGCGCGCAATTGCGCTCCAGCGCTTTCAAAAATCAGGCATTCAATCTTAAATTCACCGTCCTGATCCCGCAGATGCAGCGCCAAATCCCGCGGATATTGCGCCGCCTGTGCTGCGGCTGCATCATTCTCGACACTCAACAGCACGCCGAAATAGTTCAAATCTAAAATTTCAGCACTCATGCTTAAATCGGAATGGCGGTGGCTTAACTGCGTAGAGGCATCCTGCACCTCGATGCGCTGTTCCCCGCGCCGTTCTATATTTGCCATCTGCTCACGGCTCATGGGCAGAATGCCATCCAGATTTTGAATGGACTCGCCGCGCAAATAGGTGGCGAATAAATTCATGGTTTCTTTGCGGCGCTGCAGCTGCGGCACATGGTCTGCATTGGCAATCATCGCAAACTGCATATTCGGGCACTGCAGCGCAAAATTGGCATTTTCATGCGGCAGCGTAAAGCTGTCATACTGGCCGCAGGCAACCAGCACATCGCACGCTGGAATCGGCACATTGGTCAGGCGCAGCAGGCGGTTGCAGTTGATGTCATAGCGCTCCTGCTCTGTCGCGGTAAACTCGGCCATCTGGCGGAAGAATAAACGCTTGGCCGTCGGCGACATGCGGGTCAGATCCATTTTGGCATGATTGACCAGATACAGAATCACTGCCTGGCCGAATTCGTCCATGCGCTGCTCTTTCATTAAATATAATGACTCTTCCAGCAGCATGCGCCAGCTTTTGCGGGTTTTCTGCATCACGCCCATCAAAATCATGCGCTCAACCAGTTCTGGGCGCTGATGCGCTAAACAGGATGCCACCACAGACCCCAAAGACATGCCCAAAACTGCGACTTTCTGCAGGCCGACCAGATCCAGCCAAGTGCCCAGCATGCCGGCTAAATCTTCCAGCTCTAAGACGCCTGCTGAAACACCGCTGTCGACATTGCTGATTTGCTGATTGGCGCCCATAGACGGCAAGTCAATGAGAACAATCGGCCCGGCAGCGAAGAGCTGTTCAACACAATATTTATAGGAATTGAAATTTTGAAATGCCCCGCCAATAATCACCATTGGGGTCATATGCAAGGTTTCTGGCCGGGCGATTGCCATATATTCAACTTTCCAGCCATTGATCCATGTTGTTCGAGCCGGCTGTTTAAAGCTGTCTCGATCATACAGGTCAAAAAAACTGTACTGGGTGTTTCCGCCGTGTACTTCCTGATCCATTTGGATAATGGAATTCATATTCCCTCCTCCATCCTTGCCTTATTTTTATTGTGCAAGAAAAAATAATCAGAGCTGCCTGCAGCAAGCATCCTGCTCTTTTGTCTTTATTTGTATGACGTCAATGTCAGTATCGTTTCATTCTATACAGGAGATGATTTTACACGCAACTGCTATTGCCGCCACTCATCCGCTTTCTGCATGAAAACAATTGCAAAATGTGAATGCGCTTTTTAAATAAGCTCTAAATATCAGCGCAAATGCTTCATTGTCCCGTGAGAGGCTGTTAATATCAAATGGAAATTTCTAAGTGATCAAACCGCTATGCAACAGTCTATTGAACAATACATGCAAACGGTAGGACAACAGGCACGCCAAGCATCTCGCGTGTTAGCCAGTGCTTCTACTGAATCCAAAAACAATGCGCTTTCCGCTATTTATACGGCTTTGCAAAACAGCGAAGCGGCCATTTTAGCAGCCAACCAGATGGATATGGCGAAAGCACACAGCAATCATTTGGACAGCGCCCTGCTTGATCGCTTAGAACTGACCCCCGCACGCTTTAAAGGCATGCTGCAGGGCTTGAAAGATGTGATCGGCCTCAAAGACCCCATTGGCGAAATAACCGATATGGCATACCGCCCTACTGGCATTCAGCTGGGCAAAATGCGCGTGCCTTTAGGTGTGGTCGGCATGATTTACGAGTCGCGACCAAACGTGACTTTAGAAGCGGCATCACTGGCACTGAAATCCGGCAATGCCATTATTCTGCGCGGCGGATCAGAAGCGCTGGAATCCAACCAAGCGATTGCCGACGCTATTCAGCATGGCTTAAAAGCATCCGGCTTGCCTGAAAATTCAGTTCAGGTGATTAATACCGCAGACCGCGCTGCAGTCGGCCAGCTGATCACCATGCCTGAATATGTCGATGTGATTGTGCCGCGCGGCGGCAAAGGCCTGATTGAACGCATTACCGAAGAAGCGCGTGTGCCGGTGATTAAGCATTTAGACGGCAACTGCCATGTCTATATCGAGGCACAGGCGGATTTGCAGAAGGCGCTGCCGATTGCGCTGAATGCCAAAACGCACCGCTATGGCGTCTGCAATGCCATGGAAACATTATTGGTTGATGAAAAAGTCGCAGAAGAATTTCTGCCGAGCATTGCCGAGCTGTATGCAGAGAAACAAGTTGAGCTGCGCGGCTGCGCTGAAACCCGGCGCATTTTAGGCGGACATGTGGTTACAGCTACGGAAGAGGATTGGTATACCGAATATTTGGGGCCAATTTTAGCCATTAAAGTCGTCAGCGGCATAGATGAAGCCATCGATCATATCAACAAATACGGCTCGCACCATACCGATGCCATCATCACTGAAAACTACAGCTTAGCGCGCAAGTTCCTGGCGGCTGTGGACTCAAGTTCAGTGATGATCAACGCCTCTACCCGCTTTGCGGACGGTTTTGAATATGGCCTAGGCGCTGAAATCGGGATTTCTACAGACAAAATCCATGCCCGCGGCCCTGTAGGGCTAGAAGGCCTCACCTCTCAGAAATGGATCGTGTTTGGCGATGGTCAAATCCGCCATTAAGCGCCGATTTTGATCCTGAATAAAATATCAATACAAGCCCCGCCTGCGGGGCTTTATTTTTTCTCAAACAGCCGTCCTCAAGCAAAACTTCTTGACTGCAGAAACATTGGCAAACATTTGCTGCCATTAAAATCAGAAGAATAATTCAGGATTTGCTCTGTTTGATTGCTTAATGTCAGCAGCTTTGTCCTGACTCTTGGCATCTCATGCGCGCTGATTCATGAAGCATGGGCCAAATACACCCAATTTTCTAGCATATTGACCGGAACATCTTCAGGCATCCGAATTTATAAGATGGAGAAGCTATTACGCCACTCACTGATGCAGGCAGTGAAAAAAAAGCATGATTGGACGGATGCAAGAGCGCTCGGTACTGAAAACTGACTGCACAGTGATTGAAACGTTGCAGGGCTTGGCATGAATGCTGTCCATTTTCTTTATATTCGCGCTGATTGCCTATGTGATTGACATTGATTACAAATTAAGCATAAAAGCCATATTTTTTGTATGGTTTTTATTAATACAGCAGATCAGTATGTTATGGTATTTATTCGCAGTTCAAAGCATTTGATCTTATAGGACTATTTCATTAATAAATGAAAACTATGAACTGATAAATTTTAATTATTATTAGCAAATGGGTCGATAGTGCTTAAGTCTAATCTCCTAAAGTCTATCTAGGACAGAAAAACAACCCGTGTTAAAACATTATTACTGATCTAAATTGCACCAAAAAAGCACTGCGTTCAGATCACAGCATGGATAAGTACTTTAATTAGAATTCGGGTAAAAAAACGTGTCTACATCAGTATTAGTAATTAACTGCGGTTCATCTTCAATTAAATATGCGTTGGTTTCTGAACGTCGTGAAGACCGTATCTTTGGCTTGGCTGAGAACTTAGGCTCAGCTGAAGCCCGAATTAAAGGCATTACCACTGGCGGTGCTGAACTTGAGCTGTCTATTCCAAATGCCGACCATGAAAAAGCGCTGGAAATTATTTTAGAACGCTTATCGCATCATAACCCGCAAGCCATTGGCCACCGTGTGGTTCACGGCGGCACATTGACTAAAGCGGAATTATTGACGCCTGAAATTATTGAACGCATCCGCGAAGCAACGCCGCTTGCCCCGCTGCACAACCCAGCGCATTTAGTCGGTATTGACGCCACGATGCGCCTGTTCCCACAACTGCCGCAAGTTGCCGTTTTTGATACCGCATTCCATCAAACTATGCCTTCGCACGCTTACCGCTATGCGCTGCCTAAATTCTTATACACTATGCACAATGTGCGCCGTTACGGTTTCCATGGCACCAGCCATGCCTATGTTTCAGAACGCGGCTCTGAACTGGCGGGCAGCTTTAAGCAAGGCGGCTGGCTGACAGCGCATTTAGGCAACGGCAGCTCGACTTGCGCAATTTGGAACGGCCAGTCCGTAGATACCTCAATGGGCTTAACGCCGCTGGAAGGCGTTGTGATGGGCACCCGCAGCGGCGATGTCGATCCAAGCATTCACAGTTTCTTAGCCTCGAACTTAGGCTGGGATATTTATAAAATTGATAAAATGCTGAACAGCCAGTCTGGCCTGCTGGGCCTGTCAGACCTGTCCAATGACATGCGCACCCTGATCGAAGCGTCTGATCAAGGCAATGAAGATGCCGCGCTGGCGATTGAAGTATTCTGCTACCGCTTAGCCAAATCTTTAGCCGCCCTCAGCTGCGGCCTACCGCGCATTGACGGCCTGTTCTTCACTGGCGGCATTGGCGAAAACTCAGCGCTGATCCGTGAAAAAACTTTAGCGTATTTGCCGCACTTCGGCTTTAACTTAAGCAAAGACAAAAATGACAGCTTGAAACGCGGTACTGAAGGCCGCATCGATGCCGGCGCTGGCCCGCAAATTTGGGTTGTTCCAACGGATGAAGAAGGCCGCATTGCCAAAGAAACGCAGCACGTTGTAGAACATGAGGCTGCCTCTGCAAAAAAGTCTGAAGCGGAGGAAGAGGCTGTTGCTTAAGCAGCAGCCTCCAGCACGCTGTCGCGTTTAATTTTTTATTTTTTAGTTTAGATAGCTTATGAAAACAATTTTACTCGTGCCAACTGGAGAAAGCGTCGGTTTAACCTCTGCATGCTTAGGCTTAATTTATGCATTGGAATGCCAAGGCATTAAAGCCGGTTTTTTAAAACCGTTTTCTCAAGAAACTCATTCCGCAGCAGACCGCACCACGGCGCTGTACCGCCATTTATTCAACAATGAAACCGTTGAGCCGATCAGCCATGCCGCCGTTTGCCGCCGTTTGAGCCAAGACGAAAATGACGAACTGCTTGAAGATGCTGTCCGCCTGCACCGTGAAATTGCTAAAAAGCATGACCTGATTATTGTTGAAGGGCTGGTGCCGACCAGCCGCGATGCTTTTGCCTCTGAATTGAATGCTGATCTAGCGAAAGCGCTGGATGCCAAAGTGGTCATTGTCAGCACAGCGGATATCCGCAATCCTGAAGCGACAGCAGAAAAAATTGAGGCGCAGGTCCGCAATTTTGGCGGGGCCAGCAATGACCGCACAGCAGGTGTCCTGTTCATGCGGACCAAAGGCTTGCCCGAAGATTCTGCGCAAGTGCCTGTGACCATTGACCCAAGCCTGCGCTTGATCAGTGACACCGCTCAATTTTCCGCACAGCTGCAAAAGCAGAATGCCAGCATTGGTTCTGAAAATTTCCCCGTGATTGGCTTAGTGCCTTTCAGCAATACGCTGAGCGTACCGCGCATGTCCGATTTAGCGGCGCACATCTCTGCGCACTGGATCAATGAAGGCGATGCGAAACAGCGCCGCGTCCTGCACAGCAGCCTGATTGCATCAAACATTGAGCATGAACTGCATAAATTTATTGCAGGCGAACTGATCATCAGCGCCTCTGACCGTATTGATGTATTGCTGGCCAGCAGCTTGGCCAGCAGCAACGGCATCCCGCTGGCGGGCTTAGTCTTAACTGAACATCATCAGCCGAATGAGCACGTGCTGAACTTCTGCCAAACGGCGATCAAGCAAGGCCTGCCGATTATCCACACCCCGCTCAGCACCTTTGAAACAGCTCAGGAGCTGGCGAATCTCAGCAATGAAATTCCAGTGGATGATACCGAACGCGCAGAACAAGTGACCCGTTTTGTTTCCAGCCATCTCAATCCTGAATGGATTACCCAGCTGATCAATGGCTCATATAAGCCGCGCTTATCGCCTTCTGCCTTCCGTCACGAACTGGTGCAAAAATCCATAGCGGCCAAAAAACGCATTGTCCTGCCGGAAGGTGATGAACCGCGCACCATTCAGGCGGCGGCCATTTGCCAGTCACGCGGCATTGCGCAGTGCATTCTGCTGGCAAAACCGGAAGCTGTCGTTGAAGTCGCGAAAGCGCGCGGCATTGAACTGCCGTATGACTTGGAAATTATTGATCCTGACCTGATCCGCGATAACTATGTCGCAAAAATGGTTGAACTGCGCAAAGGCAAAATCAATGAGCTGCAGGCGCGTGAGCAGCTGCAGGATACAGTTGTGCTCGGCACCATGATGCTGGCGCTGGATCAAGTGGACGGCTTGGTTTCAGGCGCTGTGCATACTACGGCCAATACGGTCCGCCCCGCATTCCAGCTGATTAAAACCGCACCTGAATACTCATTGGTCTCTTCAGTATTCTTCATGCTGCTGCCGGATGAAGTGTATGTGTACGGCGACTGCGCCATTAATCCAGATCCTACTGCGGTTGAACTGGCAGAAATCGCCATTCAGTCCGCAGACTCTGCTAAAGCCTTTGGCATTGACCCGCGCATTGCCATGATTTCCTACTCGACTGGCACATCAGGCGCTGGGGCAGATGTGGAAAAAGTGGCGGAAGCCACCCGCATTGCGCAAGAACGCCGTCCAGACTTATTGATTGACGGCCCATTGCAGTACGATGCCGCTTCAGTAGAAAGTGTCGGCCGTTCAAAAGCGCCGGATTCAAAAGTGGCTGGCCGTGCCAATGTATTTATTTTCCCAGACTTGAATACCGGCAATACCACATACAAAGCCGTTCAGCGCTCTGCCGATGTGGTGAGTGTTGGCCCGATGCTGCAAGGCTTGAATAAGCCAGTGAATGATTTGTCGCGCGGCGCATTGGTCGATGATATTGTATTTACCATTGCATTGACGGCTATTCAGTCTGAACAGCAGTCGGCAAAATAATTCTTTAAAAGTTAATACTCAGCGCCATCCAATCGAAAGATTGGGTGGTTTTTTAATGCTTTTGTTCCGCCAGCATGCGCAGCGCTAAAGCAGTCAGCACGGTGCCCATCATCCATTTCTGAATTTTTTGCCACTGTGGCTTTTGGTTAAGAAACAGCGCAATGCTGCCAGCTGAATAGACAATCAAACCGTTCACCGCAATACTGATCAAAATTTGCAGTGCCCCCAGCTGCAAGGATTGTGCAAATACGCTGCCCTGCTCTGGACGGATAAATTGCGGCAGCAATGAAAGGTACATCATGGCAATCTTCGGATTCAGCAAATTTGTCAAAAAGCCCATCAAAAAAAGCTTTAAAGGGCTGTCTGCTTGCAGATGAACCGCTTGAAAAATTGGCTGGTTTTTGAGTGATATAGCCTGCCACGCCAGCCACAGCAAATATATTGCGCCTAAAATTCGGATTGCATCATAGGCAAAGGGCACAGCAAACAGCAGCGCTGTAAGGCCCATAGCCGCGCAGAACATATAAAACACAAAACCTAAGGCGACGCCGCAAAGTGAAATCCAGCCCGCTTTTTGCCTTGGCATATAGATCTTGAAATTAGATACAGCATATTGGGGCCGGGTGTCAGCACCATAAGCAAAGCAATGGTAGTAAAGCCCAGTATTGACGCATTTTCTATCACAGCATTCCTCCTCCGCACAAACAAACGTACAATACAGCCGCTCCACATGAGCTTAGCGTATGCGCTGAAAACTTTACAGCGCCTTCAGCGGGCACTTCATGGAAATTTGTCTTTATACATTAAGCGTAATGTATAGCCTTGGCCCGGTAAATTTTATGGGACTGAATTCAGGGCTGACTGGACAACGGAGAAAGATATTCGGCTTCTTCAGCGGTGTCGGCTGCGCTATGCTGATCTTATTCATGCTGTTTGGCTATACGGGGCAAGCGCTGCCAGCCAATGGCTTGCACTCTATCGCCTTCATTGGCGCGCTCTACTCGTTTTATATTGCATGGAAAAGGCGAATCCTCTAATGCCGATTATCTGAAATGAAAGCATCCTTTATATTTATCTTCACAAAATTTTAAATCCTTCTCACCAGCCACACCGTATGCCCAGCACAATCAGCATCTTCCGCCGCCATCTTCAGCACTTCAAAGCCATGCACCGCCAATAAGCCCCGATACTCGTCCTGAGACAAACTGGCATGGTATAAAGCATCGCCAAACATCTCGCCAATGGCCTCGCCGGCTGCCGGGCCGCTCGTAAACATCAGCACAGTTCCTGTGGCAGAACATTCTGCAAATTGCGCGAACATTTGACGCTGATCATCCGGCGTTAAATGAAAAAAGCTGTCCCATGCCAAAATGCCCTGAAATGCCCGATCCAGTTGCACAGCACGCATATCCGCCAAATGCCATGTATGCGCAGGAAAGTTCTGCTGCGCCATCTCAATCATCACCTCTGAGCTGTCCACCCCCACAATGCAATGCCCTTGCTGAATTAAATAATCCGCAATCGGTTTGCCTGAACCGCAGCCCAAATCTAAAATTTCTGCCTGTTGCGGCAGCAATGCCAAAAACTGATCCAGCCAGCCTTTTTCGTATAGATGCTGCCCGCGCAATGCTGTCCATGCACGGCCATGTTTTTTATAAATTTCGATAATGTTGCTGGCAAGATGTGACTGATTGTCCATATCAAGGATCTATGCATGTTTAAAATCAGTATAAAGACAGGAAAAAGAGAAAAGGGATTTTTTATTGTTAAAGTTAAAAAATTTCAGGCATAAAAAAAGAAGATAAAGCGTTATGCCTGATCTTCTTTCTGTCCGTACATCCACGTTGCGGCGATATAAATTGAAAAGCCGACAACCATCAACACACTGCTTATTGTCATCTGAATGATCTGCTGTTTGATTTGTGACAATTATGCGAAAGTTTTATGACAGTTATGTGACAAATACAAAACATTCCATTAATTTAAATTTGCATTAAATATCATGTATTTACAAAATAAAAACGCATTATTTCCTGCGAATTCGCCGCTTAGGTTTTATAAAAAATGACTATAAAGTGCCGTATTTGATGCAATTGCTGCCGCTGCGCCGCCATAGGGCTGCACAGATATTAAACTTTCGCCCAAAGCCCGCGCAAAACGCCCACAACCTTCGCATTTTATCTTATAATTTAGCCCGCTAGCTATCAGCCCGCTCAAGAGATATTTGTATGACAACTATTATCAAGCAAGATGACTTGATCACATCGGTAAAAGATGCGCTTCAGTTTATTTCTTACTATCACCCGCAAGACTTCATCCAAGCGATGAGCCGCGCGTATGACCGTGAAGAAAACAAAGCCGCAAAAGATGCGATTGCGCAAATCTTAATTAACTCGCGTATGTGTGCAGAAGGACACCGTCCGATCTGTCAAGATACCGGTATCGTCAACGTATTCGTTGAAGTGGGCATGGACGTTAAATTTGATTTAACGATGAGCTTAGACGACGCGATTAACGAAGGTGTCCGCCAAGGCTACTTAGAAAACTCAAATATCCTACGCGCATCTGTACTTGCAGACCCCGCTTTTGGCCGTAAAAATACCAAAGACAACACGCCTGCTGTGATCTACCACAAGCTTGTTCCAGGCAACAAAGTAGACATCACTGTAGCGGCAAAAGGCGGCGGTTCAGAAAACAAATCTAAACTTGCTATGCTGAACCCATCAGACTCAATCGTGGACTGGGTGCTGAAAACTGTTCCAACCATGGGTGCAGGCTGGTGTCCACCAGGCATGCTGGGTATCGGTATCGGCGGTACTGCAGAAAAAGCCATGATGCTTGCAAAAGAAGCATTGATGGAAGAGCTGGACATGGACGAACTTCTTCGCCGCGGCCCGCAAAGCAAGCTTGAAGAACTCCGTATCGAAATCTTCGAAAAAGTAAATGCGCTTGGTATTGGCGCGCAAGGCCTAGGCGGTTTAACCACCGTTCTAGACATCAAAATTAAAGATTACCCATGCCACGCTGCGGGCAAGCCAGTCGGTATGATTCCAAACTGCGCCGCAACCCGTCACGCGCATTTCCAATTAGATGGTTCAGGTGTAGCGCATATTCAGGCGCCAAAGCTTGAAGACTACCCGGAAGTGACTTGGGATTCTTCAACCTCTAAACGTGTTGACTTAGACAGCCTCACTCAGGAAGAAATGAACGCTTGGCAGCCAGGCGACACTTTGCTTCTTAACGGCACAATTTACACTGGCCGTGACGCTGCGCACAAACGCATGGTCGATATGTTGAACAACGGTGAAGAATTGCCAGTGGATCTTAAAGGCAAGTTCATTTACTACGTCGGCCCAGTCGATCCTGTGGGTGATGAAGTGGTTGGCCCTGCGGGTCCGACAACTGCAACCCGCATGGACAAATTTACCCGCCAAGTGCTTGAAGCGACAGGCCTTTACGGCATGATTGGTAAAGCGGACCGCGGCCCTGCAGCGGTTGAAGCCATTAAAGACAATAAAGCGACTTACCTGATGGCTGTCGGCGGCGCTGCATACTTAGTATCTAAAGCGATCCGTGAAGCGGAAGTGGTTGCGTTTGCTGATTTAGGCATGGAAGCGATCTACAAGTTTGTCGTGAAAGACATGCCTGTATCGGTTGCTGTTGATGTCAACGGTACGTCTATTCACGCCACTGCTCCAAAAATCTGGCAAGCGAAAATTGGTAAAATTCCAGTAGTTGATGCTGTAGCAGGCTAAACAGCCAGAAGTATAAAAAGCACCCAAACGGGTGCTTTTTTGCATTATGTCGTTTAATTCTTTTTGCCAATTTAAAGACCTGCTAAAATTTTCCACTCAATAAAAATATGCCAGAAAGCAGCCTTAAAAATAAATAGCGGAAATCATATGAAGTTTCATTTTCAAAGCCGTGCCCTTCTCTTCAGCTGCCTGCTGCTGCTCGGCCCTGCGGCCCTTGCCCAGCCAGTACAGGACCGCACATTAAACCGCTTAATTGAATTATCCAACTTAAGCAGCATGGTCATACAGTCCAGCCGCGACATTCGCCCTATCTTTGACACACAGGCTGAAGACATTCTCAAAGCCAATCTAGCGGTCTCTACACTAAATCAGCAGCAGAAAAATGCGGCGCTCAAAATCAGCCGCCTGCTTCAGGCGACCAATGAATCTATTGTCAGTGATCCGCAATTTTTACACATGATCCGCAAAAATTTTCAGAAGGCATTTACCGAAGAAGAAGCCCAAGCCTATATCGCTTTTCTAAGCACGCCGATGGGGCAATCGATCAATCAAAAAAGCGCCGGCTTGATGAACAGCATTCTGCAAGAAACTATGACGCTGAGCGCCGCCATTATGAATGACAGCCAGCGCCAGCAAAACTTTAATGAAAAACTTGCCAGCATTCTCCAGCCGCTGCTGCTGAGCAATTAAATGCTGCTGAGAAAACAGCTCCCCCTTTATATCTTCCGATGTCCCGCTCAAAACCAGCTGAATTAAAATGATAAACTGCAAATAACAGCCTTTATGCTATCGATCTATACTCAAAGAATTGTCTGCGCTTGCAGCTTAACAATTAGCTTCTGCATCACCAGCAAAAATTGAGCCGGTTGAGAAATGATGAACATTCGCTGATAAGCAAACTGCATTACAAAAAACTCAATTCAGCCATCCATAAATCAGCAAGCAGAAAACATACCCAGATGCAGGCTCAAAAAACTCAGCTGACCACATCAAAAAAAAGAACTTGCCGTTTTGAAATCCATCAAATGCTAGAAGAATCCATAACCACGCATTGAGAACACCCAAGAGGCTAAAAGAAATCGAACCAATTAATGCTTAAACCGTTACAGCAAAAAAAATCCAAACGCAGATAAAATTTTAGCAACAAAGGGGGGGCTTTCCATCCAACAAAAACATGAAAAACGTCAGGCCCGTTTGATTCAAAACGCTAGAGTATCCGTGCAAGAATTACCGCCGGCTAGAAAATCAAAAATTGAGCGAATAAGTCAATCAAGCTCTTCTTAAAGAAAAAGAAAGAGCAGAGCTCCTTCTTTTTCTCAAATTACCAGGTCAGCGGATTCCAAAGCTTAAACGGCTTCACCAGCTGCACATCCGTCGAAGGATCATACTTGGTGCGCTTGATTTTCTGCGCGCTTCTTCGCATCTTTCCGTTCTGCTGATTTTCTGCAACAAAGTTGTAGCTGGCCGATTTCATCTCGGTAAACGCAATCTCATTTCTGCCCACAGCATCAGGCATCAAGATCAAAGGCCCAGACATGGCATGCCTTGTGGTTAAATTTTCTTCATCATATTTCAAAAAATAAGACTGGCCGGCTTCTACGGTAAAATCCAAATATTTCGGCTTTTGAAAATGGTTAATCCCTAAAGGGCGGCTGCTGGATAAACGGTATCGGCCTGCCGGCAATTCAACCCAATAATAATGATTATTCAGCAGGCTAGGAATGCGCTCACTGTTCAAAAACAGGCTGCTGGCGACTATTTCCTGCCTATTCCATTTGCTGTCAGGACGGTACAAATACACCAATGCAGCCTGTTCATGCTGCGGCTGAACAGGCTGAAAATGACTGCCCTGCGTTTGATTGACCCAGCCGCCAATCGTAAAAGCCCCTATGCGGTACTGTTCCATAATGCCCGGCTCATGCTCAAACTTGACATCCTTCAATGTTGAAGCCAAATGCGGCTCCTGTTCAAGAGACGATTTTCCATGACAGCCCAGCAGCATCATGCTGCTCAATATTGCAATACATACACCACGCATGACTATCCCTCACTGCGTCTTTTCTTATTTTCAATCATTGTTTTAAATTTCAAACTGCTGGCCATCCCAGCCATCTAGCTGAGATTAACATTCAGCTTTATTTTTGGAAATAAAAAACGCGCGCAAATCTTAGATTTGCGCGCGTTTCTGACGAAATGCGGTTTTATGCAGATTTTGAATCAATCACTTTCAAATCTGCTTTTGACGCGGTTTCTTCATTTTGTTCTTTAGGCTGGCGCTCTGCTTTAAACTCGGGTTTCGCTTCACCATTAATCGCCGCTTCAGTCACAACAACTGTACCGACATCTGTACGGCTAGGTAAATCGTACATGGTTTCCAGCAGTGAATTTTCTAAAATAGAACGTAAGCCGCGTGCACCCGTATTGCGGTCCAGCGCTTTCTTCGCGACTGCGCGCAAAGCATCTTTTTCAAAGACCAAGTCCACATTTTCCATGCTGAACAGGTATTCATACTGACGGGTTAACGCATTTTTCGGTTCAGTCAGAATCTGCATCAAAGCATCTTCATCCAGCTCATCCAAGGTTGCAATCACCGGCAAACGGCCAATGAACTCTGGAATTAAGCCAAATTTCACCAAATCAGTCGCCTCTACCTGACGGAACAAGTCAGACAGTTTTTTCGTTTCGTCTTTCTTGCGCACTTCAGCAGTAAAGCCAATACCGCCTTTTTCCTGACGCTGCTGCACAATTTTCTCTAGGCCAGAGAATGCGCCGCCGCAGATAAACAGGATATTGGAGGTATCAATTTGAATGAATTCCTGCTGCGGATGCTTGCGGCCGCCCTGCGGCGGAATTGATGCAACCGTGCCTTCAATCATTTTCAGCAAAGCTTGCTGCACGCCTTCACCCGATACATCGCGGGTAATCGACGGGTTTTCTGATTTGCGGGTAATTTTGTCAATTTCATCGATATAGATAATGCCCTTTTGCGCTTTTTCTACATCGTAATCCGCTTTTTGAAGGAGTTTTTGAACAATGTTCTCAACATCTTCACCCACATAGCCCGCTTCGGTAAGCGTAGTTGCATCCGCCATGGCGAACGGAACATCTAAAAGACGCGCAAGTGTTTGAGCCAGCAAGGTTTTACCTGAACCTGTCGGCCCCACCAGCATGATGTTGCTTTTTGAAATCTCAACACCGTCTTCCGGCTTTTTACCGCTGGTACTGACTTTTAAACGCTTGTAATGGTTATACACCGCAACCGAAAGCGTTTTCTTCGCAACGTCTTGGCCAATCACATACTGGTCAAGCGCCGCGCGGATTTCATGCGGTTTTGGCAATGGGCGGGTTGCCCAGTCGCTGGATTCAACTTGCTGGCTGGTTTGCACCAAGTCTAGGCATACGTCCACACATTCATTACAGATGTACGCGTCCTCACCTGCAATCAGTTTCCCGACTTCAGACTGCGTTTTACCGCAAAATGAACAATGCTTTTGTCCTTGAGGATGTTCGGACATATTCACTCCAATATATAAATCTTTAAAACTTATGGACGTTTAGATAAAACTTCGTCCACAAGACCGTAATCTTTTGCCTGCTGCGCAGTCATAAAGTTGTCACGGTCGGTATCTTTTGCCACACGTTCAAAGTCTTGACCGCTGTGTTCCGCCATTAAGCGGTTTAAGCGCTCTTTAATGAACAGGATTTCGCGCGCATGGATTTCAATATCCGATGCCTGGCCGCGGAAACCGCCCAAAGGCTGGTGAATCATCACGCGGGCATTTTCAAGGCAATAGCGCTTGCCTTTCGCGCCGGCATTCAGCAGGAAAGCACCCATAGATGCCGCTTGGCCCATGCAGTAAGTCACAACATCTGGCTTAATAAACTGCATGGTATCGTAAATTGCCATACCGGCAGTCACTGAACCGCCTGGTGAGTTGATATAGAGATGAATATCTTTATCTGGGTTTTCGGCTTCTAAAAACAGCATTTGCGCAACAATTAAGTTCGCCATGTTGTCTTCAACTTCACCGGTTAAGAAAATGACGCGTTCACGCAAAAGGCGTGAATAAATATCAAAAGAACGCTCGCCGCGAGAAGATTGCTCTACCACCATCGGCACTAGCGCGTTTTCAATTGTTGGAACATACATACGTTTATTTATTCCTAAATTTTTTGTGACTCAACCCATAATTCACAATATGAGGGATATTTGCTGAAATTGCAAAAGGTTCCCAAGTAAATAACAGATATTTTTTGCATAAGCTTTGTGAATTCAGGACAATTTTTTATTATGCCGCACCGATAAAAAAAGGCGCCGAAAGCGCCTTTTTTTTACTGAGCTAAGGATTAGCCTTGCTGACGAGCTTGCTGCTCTTTCAATAAGTCTTCATAGCTAACAGTAGTGTCAGTTACTTTAGCAGACGCCAAGATATGATCTACAACCTGGTCTTCTAAAATGACTGATTCGATTTGAGCGCGCTGCTGCTTATCGTTATTGAAGTATTCAATAACTTCTTGTGGATCTTCGTAAGAAGACGCCATATCTTCGATATACGCATCAACACGCGCCTGATCAACTTCAAGTTTAGCATCAGCCAATACTTTGCTGACCAATACGCCTAGCTTAACTGATTTCTCAGCTTGTTCTTTGAACAGGTCATCTGGAAGCATGCTGCTGTCAAATGCTTTAGCGCCTTGAGCACCAAACTGCTGCGTGAACTGCTGAATCATTTGCTGACGCTGACGGTCAATTTCTTGAGCCAGCATTGCTTCTGGAAGTTCAACTTCGTTTGCAGCAACAAGCGCATCGAAAGCCGCGCCTTTCACTTGGTTACGCAGGCCGTTTTTCACTTCACGTTCCATGTTTTTGCGAACGTCAGCTTTTAATTTTTCGATGCCTTCTTCTTCAGTCAAACCGAAAACTTTTAAGAATTCAGCATCAATTTCTGGAAGTTTTTGTTTTTCAACAAGCTTCACAGTAATTTTGAATTGCGCAGATTTACCCGCCAAGTTTTCAGCTTGGTAATCTTCAGGGAAAGTTACATCAATAACTTTCTCTTCGCCTTTCTTCATGCCAACGATGCCGTCTTCGAAGCCCGGGATCATGCGGCCAGAACCTAAAACAAGTTTAAAGTCTTCTGCAGAACCGCCTTCAAATTTTTCGCCGTCAACAGAACCTTCAAAATCAAAAGTTACCTGCATGTCTTTTTTAGCCATGCCTTTTGTTTCAGCCCAAGAAGCGCGCTGCTTTTGAAGGTTTTCGATCATTTGATCAACGTCTTTGTCGTTCACTTCAGCTGATTTGCGTTCAACTTCCAAGCCTTCGAATTTAACGTCAACTTCTGGATAAACTTCAACAGTTGCTTGATAAACTAAAGCATCATCTTTCATTTCAGTTGAGTCAATGTTCGGCATGCCGACAGCATTGATTTTTTCTTGCTGAATTGCTTCGAATACTGTGTCGCGGATGATGTCGTTGACAACTTCTTGATAGATGCCAGCACCGTATTCACGGCGGACAACGTTTACAGGCACTTTGCCTGGACGGAAGCCGTTGATCTTCGCAGTTTTGGCAGTGCGTTTCAAACGAGCTTCAAATTGCTCGTTAATACGGCTCGTCGGTACAGATACATTTAAACGACGGGCAACGCCCGAAACCGCTTCAGAAGTTACTTGCATGGCTTCCTCGATATTTTGTTAATAAACAGTTTTAAAAAAAGTGCCATATTATATGACAACATTTAAAGATATACAAAATAGCATTATAGCACCTATTTTTCTTATATTTTTTCTGCACCGGCACAAGCCTTGAAATTCATACGCGGACTGCGCTGCGGCTCATCTTATTCATCTTGTTTGGAGTTATAAAACGGCGCATCAAATGGCGGCGCTGAAGTTCTGATTTTGCCTGTTCTTTGTTGCTGCTGCCGCCGGCAATCTGCAACAAAGCGAAACAAATGATTCATCAACCCTGCACAATCCTTACGACTATCGGATTAAATGCTGAATACTTTTTAGCGCCGCACCTCCTTTTAAATAAAATATTTCAAATAAAAACAGCTATTTATTATTTTTCCATCGTTATAATCATTAATTTTAACATTTAATATCAACACATTGATTGACAATTACAATGTCATAAAGATGCAATACATAATAAGAATTATTATTATTCGCATACAAATTCACAACGCATCCTCAGGTTTGAAATGGCCTTCATCAAAACACGTAAGAAAATTGTATCCTCTGCGATTGCTTCATCACTGTCTATGATTGCAGTCAATGCATTCGCTCAGGAACAAGTCACTCAGCTTCCGACAATTAATCAAGAAGTTGCTGCTGAACAACAACAAAGCTTAAAAGTAGACAAATCTGCAAACGCAAAATATGTTGCTCCTTTATTGGATACGCCAAAATCTGTTTCGGTGATTTCTAAGCAGCTGATTGAAGATACTCAAGTCACGACTTTGAGCGATGCTTTACGTACTGTGCCGGGCATTACCCTGGGCGCAGGTGAAGGCGGCAACCCGAATGGCGACCGTCCATTTATCCGCGGCTACAGCTCTGAAAGCTCAATGTATGTGGACGGTATCCGCAGTGCATCTTCGCAAAACCGTGAAATGTTTGCAGTAGAGCAAGTTGAAGTCACCAAAGGCTCTGCTTCTGCTTTAGGCGGTGCTGGTAGTGCTGGCGGCAGCATCAACATGATTTCTAAAGTGGCTAAAAAAGGCGACTTCTTGGAAGGCTCTGTTGGCGCAGGCACAGATAACTATCAGCGCATTACGCTAGACGGCAACAAAGATTTTGGCAACGGCATTGCTGCCCGTGTTGCAATCATGGGCCACCACAATGAAAAAGCCGGCCAAGCTGACGGCGCTGAATATGCCCGCGTTGGTATTGCGCCAAGCATTACTTTTGGTCTAGACACTCCGACCCGCGCAACTTTAAGCTACTACTACCTTAAATCTGACGATACCCCTGACTCAGGTGTTCCTTATTGGACAGACGGCAAAGCTGCCGGCAAACCGCTGGATGTAAAACAAGGCGTTTACTATGGCTGGTTAGACCGTGATTTCCAGAAGCAGGAAAACCAAATTGGCACAATCAAGCTTGAACATGACCTTGCTGACAACTTAACCATCAGCAATACTGCGGTTTACAGCAATTCTAAAAATGATTATCTATGGACGCAGCCAGACGACTCAAAAGGCAATATTGCTAATGGAAGTGTAGCTCGCCGTGCTAACTCAAGAATTACAGATACCAATACTTTTACTGACCAATTGGCTTTAACGGGCAAATTTAATACTGGTTCAATTAAACACAGCTTTAATGTGGGTGCAGAATACTCAGATCAAGAATCTGATAAAGGCAACTATTCAATTAAAGATCTAGGTGTCACAACAACAACATTACCAAATGGCGTACCTAATCTTAATGCATCAAATGGCTGTTCAGGCCTTATTGGCGCTGCATCTAACTATTGGTGTACAGATGCTTATAGTCCAAACTCACGCGATCCATGGTTAGGCAGCATCTCTGCAAATAAAGCAGTAACAACGACAACTGCTCAAACCACTTCAGTTTATCTATTAGACAGCATTGAATTTAATCCGCAATGGCTATTAGATTTGGGACTGCGTTGGGATAAGTTCGAAACAGAATTAAAAACCAATGCCACAGGCGCTAAAATTGAAAGCGATACGGACTTTTTCTCTTATCAGGCTGGCTTAACCTTTAAACCGGCAGAAAATGGCAGCATTTATGCAAGTTTCGCAACTTCTGCCAATCCCGTGGGTGTCGATGCCGGTGATGGTTCTGAAACAGCTGTTACTGCTGTCAACAAGGATCTAGATCCTGAAGAAAGCCGTACATTTGAGATTGGTACAAAGTGGGATTTGTTTAACGACAAATTAAACTTAACCGCAGCGATTTTCCGTACAGAAAAGCAAAATACCCGCATCTCACTTGATGCAAACACTACAACCAATGGCGGCGCCAGCAAAGTTGACGGTTTTGAACTGGGCTTAAACGGCAACATTACTGACAAATGGGCAGTTTCTGCAGGCTATACCTACCTTGACAGCGAATCCACTAAAAACGGTGTCAGCTGCCGCGGTACAACATGTACAGACCAAACTGTTTATAACGGCAATGTAATGCCAAACGTTGCGAAAAACTCTGCAACATTGTGGACAACGTATCAAGTAATGCCTCAATTAACGTTGGGCGCTGGCGCGATTGCCATGGATAAAGTATATGGTGATTTAGCCAATACCAAATGGGTGCCAGGCTATGTTCGCTACGATGCTATGGCGCGCTATAACGTGAACAAGAATGTTGATTTACAGTTAAATGTGAACAACTTATCTGATGAGCGCTACTTTACTAAAGCTTATGCATCTCACTATGCAACTGAAGCTGAAGGCCGCAACGCAGTATTGTCTGTGAACTTCAAATACTAATCAAAGCTGGCTCCCATAATTAATTATGGGAGCTATTTTAAATAGCCTCTTCATCGAGGCTATTTTTATGCGCAGCGTTTTGCTGTGCAACTTTAAAGCTCTAGCTTGCCGGAAAAATGGTACGCAGAATTAAAGAAATCCTCCCTTCTGCTTTCCGAGAAAGCCAAATACTTTCAAAAAAAATTTATCTTTTAGTAAAAAATCGATAAAAATCATCACCAAACAGGCTTTTTTTAATTGTTTTTACAAATAGCCTTTCTTTGTTTAAACATTTTTTTCGAATAAAAATAAATGATTTTAATATTGTTAATGATAACTATTATCAATAGAATTCACTCACAATTGTTACAGGCCATAACAATTCATCCATTGCTGCTTCATGGAGTTGTGAACATCGATGCAGCAATGGTTCTTTCCTTACGATCTCAGGACTTCACCATGGCACAGATTAAAAGCCGCAAACACAGTAAAACAGTATCTCTCGTTGCTCTGGCAGCAACATTGCCGCTGACTGCGCATGCCGCTGACTCAGAACAGCAGTCAACGCGCCTTCCAACCATTCAGGTGGAAGCTGCCGCTGAGAACGCTTATAAAAAAGATACGTTAAGCTCGGCTAAGTTCACTCAGCCTGTTCTGAATACGACGCAAACTGTTGCCATTATTCCTGAAAAAGTATTAAAAGAACAAAATGCCACCACCCTGACCGAAGCATTGCGCAACGTTCCCGGTGTAGGCACTTTTTCTTTGGGGGAAAATGGCCGAATGAATACGGGTGATGCCGTCACTATGCGCGGTTTTGACACAGCCAACAGTATTTTTATTGACGGCGTGCGTGATCTGGGCAACGTGACGCGGGATATGTTCAACTATGAGCAAATCGAAGTATTTAAAGGCCCTGCCGGCACCGATAATGGCCGTACAGCTGCATCAGGTTCAATCAACCTTTCTACCAAGCATGCAAATCTTGAAGATTCAAACAGTGCAACTCTAGGCTTCGGTTCAGATGATTACTACCGCGCAACGGCAGACCTGAATAAAAAAATTAATGAAACCACGGCCATCCGCTTGAATGCGATGGGGGAAAACGCAGACGGCATTGGCCGTGACGGCGTGGAAAATAAAAAATGGGCCATCGCGTCTTCTTTGGGCTTTGGCTTAGGCACAGACTTGCGGGTATTTTTAGATTATTTACATACGGAACAGGATAACAAACTGGATGGCGGCATCCCGACTGTGGGCGTGCCCGGTTTTGATGCCAATAAAAGCACCAATGCGGCGATTAAAAGTTTAGCCAATTATCTGAACAGCCATAAAGTGGATACGTCCAATTACTATGGCGCTCCGGAAGACTTTGATGATGTTTCCGCAGATATGGCAACCGCCCGTATTGAATACGATATCTCTGAAAAAACCAAGCTGGCCAATACCGCGCGCTGGGGTAAAACTGAGCACCAGTACCTAAGCACCTTCTCAGGCAATGCGTACACCACGACCAATCCAGCCAATCCGAATGATGCATCCGCCATGCGTGTTTCAGGCAGCGCAAACAACGGCGATACTGAAAATGAAATCATCACGAACCAAACCAGCTTAGTCACAAGCTTCAATACGGGGCGGCTCAAACATGATGTCAGCACAGGGGTTGAATTTACTCGTGAAGAAATGAAAACCCGAGGCTGGACGGCGACTGTCACTGGAACAAACTCACTGTATAACCCGCAAGGCACCGTACATACGGCGCTAGTGCGCAACACCAACGGCAATGGTGATTCTGAAGGCCAGATGGATACTTATTCTATTTTTGCCTTCGACACCATTGCACTTTCACCGAAATTTTCAGTAAATGGCGGCATCCGCTTAGACCGCTATAAGCTTGATTCTGATTCTTTTGTGAATACAGCGGCATCAGGCCAGCCGGCAAAATATGAAGCGGTTAACCTAAAAGATGACGGCAATCTATTCAACTGGAAAGTCGGCGCGCTTTACAAGCCAACGCCGAATGGCAGCCTGTATGCCAACTATGCAGTCCAGCAGCAAGCCCCTGGCACAATTACCGGCGGTGACGGTATTGGCAATGCAAACGTTTTTGCGCCGTCAGGATCGGCCAGCAGCAATAACAACTTAGAACTCGATCCGCAAGAAATCAATACTGTCGAAGTGGGCGCAAAATGGGAGTTCTTGGATAGCCGCTTGCTGTTAACGGGTGCGCTTTTCCAAACTGAGCTGACGAATGAACTGGAAAAAGACGGCGAACTCTATTACCAGACCGGTGAAAAGACCGTTAAAGGCGTTGAACTCGGCGTGATCGGCAGCTTAAATGACCATTGGCAAGTCACTGCCGGCTATACCCATCAAAAAACAGACATCAAAAACGTCACTCAAGCGGCCAGCAGCCAATTGGTTTCTGCAGATGGTTCAAGCAATATGCCATTTACCCCATCTGATGCATTCACAATGTGGACAACCTACAGCATGGACAAATGGAGCATTGGCAGCGGCGCGCGCTATAACGGCGAAATGACCAAAAGTAAAGACGGCAATGCGGTTGGGCCTTCAGTGATTCCAGACTACTGGGTTTTTGATTCAATGATCGGTTATCAAGCCACCCCAAATGTCGGCATCCAGCTGAACATCAACAACCTGTTTGATGAAGACTACATTTCCAGCATTAACCGCGGCGGCTTGCGCTATATTGCTGGCGCTGAACGCAATTACCGCTTAACGTTCAACTTTAAATTCTAAGTCAAGAAGAATAAAAAAGGCCTTAATCTTGTATTAGGGCTTTTTTTATTTATGCTTGTATCTACCCGCAATTTACCGATCAGGCCACTGCCATGCTGCTCCATGTTCCGAATGTCCTCAGCAAAGAACAAGTCCAATCTATCCGCCAAGCCATGGAACAGGATAACCAGTGGGTATCCGGCAAAAAGACCGCCGGCGGCCAGGCGCAGCAGATTAAGAATAACCTGCAGATCAATTTAGACAGCCCGCTGTATCAGGAACTGAATCAGTTTGTCCTGCAGCAGATTAAGCACAGCGCCCTGATTCAATCCTTTGCCTTGCCCAAGGACATCCTGCCGCCGCTTTTCAACTGCTATCAGGACACAGGGCATTACGGCAATCATGTCGACAATGCCGTTCACTTCTATGCAGAAAAAAATAAAGCCGTTCGGACCGATGTCTCCATGACCATCTTCCTGTCGGAACCCGATGAATACGAAGGCGGAGAACTGGTGATTGAAGACACTTACGGCGCGCATGAAGTCAAGCTGGATGCCGGCGATGCCATTGTTTACCCAGCCACCAGCCTGCACCGCGTTGAACCGGTCACGCAAGGCGCGCGCATCGCATCATTTACTTGGATTCAAAGCATGGTGAAAGATGACTGGCAGCGCTCCATGCTGTTTAATTTAGATATGACCATTATCCAGCTGCGTCAAAAATTGGGCGACTGCGAAGAAACCGTCAATTTGACCAGCCATTATCATAACTTATTGCGCCAATGGGCTGAGCTATGAACCAGACTGCCATTCTCCCGCCGCTGACTCAAATTCCGCCCTACCTGCAAACCATTGCCGACTATGAACAGGAAGCGCAGAAACATTTGCCGGATATGGTCTGGCAGTATCTGCAAGGCGGTGCAATGAATGAAGCCAGTGTGCGCAATAACTTAGATCAATTTGCGCATATCCATTTATGGCCGCGCATGCTGCGAGACTTAACGCAAGGCGGCACGGAATGCAAAATTCTAGGGCAAACCTTCCCGCATCCAATTTTTTTAGCGCCGATTGGCCATCAGCAGCAGTTCCATCCCGATGCAGAAGCAGCTTGCGCGCTGGCCGCTGAAGTGCTGGGCAGCAATATGGTGCTGAGCAATTTCAGCAATACCGATATGCGCGCGCTGAAAGCTGAAAACCCTTACAAATGGTTTCAGCTGTATTGGCAAGGTGACCGGGAAAAATCACGGGCCTTGGTCCAGCTGGCGGAAGCGCAGAATTTTAAAGCCATTGTGGTAACAGTAGATTCACCGCACACCGGCATCCGCGACCGTGAACGCAGCGTCTTTTTCCATCTGCCTGAAGGCATGCAGCATCCGCATACGCCTGCGCACATTCCCCTGCCCGCACTCAAGCAAGGCGATCATCCTGTTTTTAAGGGCCTGATGAAAATCGCGCCGACCTGGGATGACATTGCTTGGCTGGCGCAGCAGACCTCATTGCCCGTCATTTTAAAAGGCATTCTGCATCCGCAGGACGCAAAACTGGCGATTCAGCACGGGGCGCAGGGCATCATTGTCTCCAATCACGGCGGGCGGGTTTTAGATACCGGCATCCCCCCGCTGACCGCTTTGCAGCTGATCAAAAAAGCCGTGCCGGCCGATTTCCCGCTGCTGTATGACGGCGGCATCCGCCGCGGCTCAGATGTGTTTAAAGCCATTGCTTTGGGCGCTTCTGCGGTGCTGATTGGCCGTCCAGCCATTTACGGCTTGGCCAGCGCCGGCGCATTGGGCGTCGCGCATGTCATTAAAATATTGAAAGAAGAATTTGAAATTACGATGGCGCTGATGGGAACAGCAGCCGTAAATCAAATTAATGAAGAATATATTTTTCAAAAATAACCAAATCACAGGAAAATTTTTTCTTCATTTATCCTTATAGCGCAAAAATAGGAAATTATTTCCGGAATAAGTGCCTTAAGATTTAGTTATAGATTTGCAAGAGCTGCGGCACAGCTAAGCCTCTAGAATCCCAAAAGGTTTTTTTAATGCTTTAGGCTAAGCCCTCCGAATTCAGACTTGTAAATGGATACAATAGACACAATCTATACTAGTAGCCGTTGCTGTTTTCACGACCTGACACAATCGATGCTGCACAAGGAGTTCCCTCATGATGTTGGCTGATCCAAGCAAAAAATACCGCCGTATGTACCAGCGCGTCGACTTACCTGACCGCCAATGGCCAAATAACGAAATCAATCAAGCGCCAATTTGGATGAGCACCGACCTTCGTGACGGCAACCAAGCTATTTTTGAACCGATGAACATTGAGCAAAAATTCAAAATGTTCCAAATGCTGGTGAAAATCGGCTTTAAGCATATTGAAATCGGCTTCCCTTCCGCATCGCAAATCGACTTTGATTTCACCCGCTTATTGATTGAAGGCGGCCACATTCCAGATGACGTCTACATCGAAGTCTTGGTGCAGGCGCGCGATCATTTGATTCAGCGCACTTTTGAATCTTTGCAGGGCGCTAAGCGCGCCATTGTGCATATCTATAACTCGAATTCTCCGACATTCCGCCAAAAAGTCTTGAATGTCGATGTGGCCGGCGCGAAACAGCTGGCCATCAACGCCGCGCAAAAAGTGAAAGAATATGCGGCCAAGCAGCCTGAAACTGAATTCATTTTTCAGTACAGCCCGGAGTGCTTCTCGGCCACTGAATTGGAAGTGGCTAAAGATGTCTGCGATGCAGTGACTGAAATTTGGGAAGCTTCGCCAGACAACAAAGTCATTTTGAACTTGCCTGCAACCGTTGAAGTCTCTGGCCCGCACATCTATGCCGACCAGATTGAATGGATGCACCGCAACATTCAGCGCCGTGATGGCGTCATCATTTCAGTGCACTGCCATAACGACCGCGGCTGCGGCATTGCAGCCTCTGAATTGGCCATTATGGCTGGCGCAGACCGTGTAGAAGGCTGTGTCTTCGGCAACGGCGAACGCACCGGCAACGTGGACGTGGCAGCCATTGCCTTGAACATGTACACCCAAGGCGTGGCGCCTAACTTGGACTTCTCCAACATCAATGAAATCATTGCCACTGTTGAAGAATGCACAGGCTTGCCGATACACCCGCGCCATCCTTATGCAGGCGACTTGGTCTTCACCGCTTTCTCCGGTTCGCATCAGGACGCCATTAAAAAAGGCTTTGAATTCCAAAAAGATCAAGAAATTTGGGATATGCCTTACTTGCCGATCGACCCGAAAGATTTGGGCCGCGACTATGATGCAGTGATTCGCGTGAACTCGCAGTCTGGCAAAGGCGGCATCGCCTACTTATTGGAATCAAACTACAACGTGGTGTTGCCGCGCCGCATCCAAATTGAGTTCTCGCAAATTGTGCAGCAAGTGGCGGATGAAGAAGGCGTTGAAGTTTCCGCGCAGCAAATTTGGACCTTGTTCAAAGATACCTATGTGGCGGCTAAAGATACTCATTACTCAGCGAAAAACTACAGATTGTCAGATGACAACGGCAATCAGGTAATTGAGCTTGATGTGGAAATCAACGGTGAAACTCAGCGCTTGCGCGGTGAAGGCAATGGCCCGATTTCTGCCATCTTGAACGCCTTGCAATTGCCGATTGATGTCTTGAATTATGAAGAGCGCAGCATCAGCTCTGGCGCGCATGCCAAAGCCTTGGCCTTGATTGAGCTTCAAGTGAAAGGCACAGGCAAATCGGCATTCGGCGCCGGCGTGCATGACAACATTGTCACCTCATCGATTGAAGCGATTATTGCCAGCACCAACCGCTTAATTGAACAAGGCGTGTTAAGCACTGAACAAGTGATGGCCGCGGCAGTTTAATTTAATCAGATCAAATCTTATCTGATAAAAAACTTTAGAAAGGGTACCCCAAGTGGTATCCTTTTGTTTATTAATCCCAAAGATTTAAGGCGAATATTTCCTGTGTCTTTTCCAGCTGACTCAGTGGGCTTAGTTACCCCGCAAAAGTTTTCTTTTGAAGAGCCGTTAGAGCTCGAATGCGATCGGATTCTTCCGCGCTTTGAACTGATGGTGGAAACTTACGGCGAGCTGAATGCCGATAAGTCGAATGCTATTTTGATTTGCCATGCGCTGTCTGGCCATCATCACGCAGCGGGCTATCATCAAGAAGATGATAAAAAACCGGGCTGGTGGGATGCCTGCATTGGCCCAGGCAAAGCCATTGATACCTCAAAATTCTTTGTCGTTGCGCTGAATAATATTGGCGGCTGCAGCGGTTCTACGGGGCCAACCTCTCCCAACCCTGAAAATGACAACCGGCCTTATGGCCCAGATTTCCCATTGGTCACAGTGCGGGATTGGGTTAAAACTCAAGCCATGCTGTCCGACCGGATGGGCATTGCGCAATGGTATGCCGTGATTGGCGGCTCTTTGGGCGGCATGCAGGCGCTGCAGTGGTCAGTGGATTATCCTGACCGTTTAAAAAAATGCGTGATTATCGCCAGCGCGCCAAAATTGTCTGCGCAGAATATTGCCTTTAACGAAGTGGCGCGCCAGTCCATTTTGTCTGATCCGGACTTTCACAACGGCCGCTATTTAGAAAATGACAGCTACCCCAAACGCGGGCTGATTTTGGCGCGCATGGTCGGCCATATTACGTACTTATCTGAAGAAGCCATGAAGCAGAAATTTGGCCGCGACCTAAAATCGGGCAAATTCATGTATGGTTTTGATGTCGAATTTCAGGTCGAAAGCTATTTGCGCTATCAAGGCGAGCAGTTCAGCCGCAACTTTGACGCCAACACTTATTTAATTATGACCAAAGCTTTGGACTATTTTGATCCCTCCCGCGAGTATCAGCAGTCATTGAAAAAAGCGATGGACAATACCAAATGCAAGTTCTTAGTCGTTTCATTTACGACGGATTGGCGCTTCACGCCGCAACGCTCTCAGGAGATTGTGGATGCCCTGATCAGCAGCCATAAGCCTGTCAGTTATTTAGACATTAACGCAGAACAGGGCCACGATTCATTCTTGTTCCCTATTCCTTTATATGTCAAATCCTTACGTGCATTTTTAGGCGGTGAAGAACACCTCAAAGCGACACCGAAGGAGGCTGTTTAATGCGTATCGATCATCAACTGGCTGAGAAATGGATCAAGCCCGATTCTAAGGTTTTAGACTTGGGCTGCGGCGACGGCGAACTGCTGGCGCATATGAGCCAAAAGCATAACATCCGCGCTTACGGCTTAGAGCTTGATCAAGAAAAGATTGCAATTGCCATCAGTCGCGGGTTAAATATTATTCAGCAGGACTTAAATTTAGGTTTAAGCCGTTTTGCCGACCAGTCTTTTGACTATGTAGTGATGGCGCAAGCTTTGCAAGCTGTAGATGCGCCTGACGTCTTATTAAGAGACATGGTGCGTGTGGGGAAACAGGCGATTATTACTTTTCCGAACTTCGCGTATTGGAAGACCCGCTCTTTCTTGGCGTTAAAAGGAAAAATGCCTGTTTCAGAAGCTTTGCCCTATATGTGGTATAACACCCCGAATATTCATTTATGTACATTCCGTGATTTTGAAGCGCTGTGCGCAGAGAATAATATCCGGATTATTAACCGACTTGCCGTGAATGGGGATCAGCAAGGCAGTTTACTCAGTAAACATATCCCGAATCTGTTTGGTGAAGTCGCAATTTATCGAGTGAGCGCTTTATGAAAAAATTATTATTAGGTTCAACATTGCTGGCTGGACTGTTTTGTGTTCAGGCCCATGCAGACTATGTTGCTCCAGCGCCATCTGTTGCGAGCCAAGCTGCGCAGTATTCTGTGATGGACATTAACAGCCTGACCAAAGCGGCTAAGGCAGGCCAAGCAGGCGCGCAATTCTATTTAGGCACAAAATATCAATACGGCAAAGACGTTGCTAAAGATGAACGTCAAGCCTTCGCTTGGTTTAAAGCGGCAGCTGATCAAGGCCTTTCCGCCGCTCAGCTGAACGTTGGCCGCATGCTGGCAGACGGCATGGGTACGAAAAAAGACGAAACGCTTGCCCGCCAATACTTTGAAAAAGCGGCCAGCCGCGGCGACAACCGCGCCAGCTTCAATTTGGCGATGATGGAAGAGCAGAAGAAAAACTTTGTTGGCGCTTACCAATGGTATGAGCTGTCTACCCGTGACGGCATGCTGGACAATAAAGTGATTAGCTTGTCTGAAGGCAAGAAAACCGCTTTGGCCGCCAACTTAACGCAGGACCAGATCCGTCAGGCGCGTGACCGTGCTGACAAATGGATTCAAGCGCAGTAATTCTGCCTGATTCTAAAAAGCGCCTTCGGGCGCTTTTTTATTGTCTGTGATTGCGCCTTTTGCATGCTTATCTACGCAGTGAGAGCTTTCCGCATTTGAATGAAACGCAAACCGTTCGCCTCAATGACTGCTGAAACGCTGTGAAAGCCTAATTTTTCATACACGGGCTGGGCAGAGCAGCTGGAATTGACAGTGATGCAGGATGTTCCACTCTGATGAAGCTCCGCTTCAATAAAATTCCACAATTTTCTGCCGATGCCCTGTTTCTGCATAGGGCGCGCAGTAAAAAAGTGAATGAGATGGCCTGATTCTTTATAAGCGATCACCGCACAGATTTGCTGATGCTGCGTATAGACATAATAATGGATGCATTCAGTGTGCAGCAGCGTTTCTATTGCCTCCTGATTCAATTTCTCCCGCCCCGATTGATTAACGGCAAAGTCATCAATATAGGGCTCAATCAGCAGGGCTATGGCAGCGGCATCTTCAATCTTGGCATGACGGATCATTTTAGGCATTCTTCTTTTCAAGTTCCCGGATTATTTTTCAGATTACGCGCAGCGGCCTTGCAGATTAAGCGCATCCGCCCAATCAAAAATAAGTTAAAATACAGCATTCTTTTACCAAGCATAGGCACAATACAATGTCTTCAACAGATTGGCTATCCCAAGGCACCCTCGTTCTTGCCAGCAACAACAAAGGCAAAATTGCCGAATTTGAAAAAATGTTTGCAGAACTGAAGCTTCCTGTTGAAGTGATTCCTCAAGGCAAACTGAATATTGAAGACGCGATTGAAGACGGCCTCAGCTTTGTAGAAAATGCCATTATTAAAGCCCGCCATGCCTCTAAAATTTCCGGCAAGCCTGCGATTGCCGATGACTCCGGCATTTGCGTGCCTGTATTAGGCGGCGCGCCAGGCATTTATTCTGCACGCTTTGCAGGCGAACACGGCAATGATGCGGCCAACAATGAAAAACTGCTGCACAAGCTGAAACCGCTGCGTAAAAACGGTGAAGCCATTGAAGGCATGTTTGTTTGCGTACTCGCTTTGGTGCAGCATGCTGAAGACCCGCTGCCGCAAATTTTCCAAGGCATTTGGCAAGGCGAAATTTTGGAACAAGCTCTCGGCGAGAATGGTTTTGGCTATGACCCGCTGTTCTGGCTGCCGGAACTCAATGTCTCTAGCGCGGAATTGTCTAAAGAAGAAAAAAACAAAATCAGCCACCGCGGCCAGGCGATGAAACTGTTTAAAGACAGCTTGAAATAAGCGTTGCAGGAGGTAATATATTTTTAGTGATTACCTCCTCACCACTTAAATCTAATTACTTTAATAATAAAAAAGAGAATGATATGGCGCTGTCCCCGCTCAGAGTCACTTGCCCCGAATGTCAGCATACATTTACAGAAACACCGACTCGATCCTTCTTAGGGTTTCAAAAAATCAGCTGTCCTTCATGCCAAGAAAAAATGACCTTCCCCTTAACATCTGGCTTTCGCACAACCTATCGGGTTTTATTCATATTAATGATCTTGATGCTGCTTGCCAGCCTTTTGCAAGGTCAAATGGGTTTCCCGGGCATCATTGGTATCGCAATCTGTTATGCCTTATTCCGCGATTGGCAGATCCGCAAAGAGCTCAGCTTCGACTAACTGCGCCGTAACACTGGCTTTGCTAATCGTGATTTTGATAGCGCTGGGCAGTTAAAACTGCATAAAAAAATGCAGTAACAAGCCATAGATTGAAATAATCATGGCGCTGGCAATGGTCCCCGAAGCGATATATTTGGCCGAATGCCCCGTACCTTGATAATGCGTTTCCAGCGCCACAATATTGGCTGCAGGCGGCAGGCAGAAAAACATAAAAATCACTGCATACGTCAGCTGCACATGCGGAATCGGCAGCAGCACATACGCCCCCACACATAATCCTGCCGCCAGCAGCATGCGGCTGCAAATCAGCATCAAGCTGCGCCTTAAATCCTGCCAGCCAATGCGCACTTTGCTCAGCCACATGCCCAAGACGCACATGCCTGAAAAAGTCACCAGCACTTTATTCAAGGCATAGGCCCACTGTACGGCAGGGTGATGTTCAAAAGCGCTGAAATCCCACATTGATAAAACAGCGGCTAGGCTCAAAGCAATCACTGGCGGCGACAGCAGCACATTTTTGATAATGAAACGGACATCCTGTTTCGCCGTGCTGACCGCCATTACGGCGCAAATATTGCCAAAAAGTGAGCCGCCGATATACAGCGCAACAATGGTCGCGCTGGCTTTGGGGCCAAACACCGCCAAAGCAAAGGGAAAACCCAGCCAAGCGCCATTTAAATAGCTGAAGCACAATGCACGGAGCTTGTCTTTACTGAAGCAGTAGAACAGGCTGTAGAAAATCAGCGAGGCGGCGAAACTGAAGCCGATCAGCCATAAACTGCCCTGCTGATAAAACACCATGTTGTAAACAATCACGGCAGGAATCAGCAGCCGCGCCAGCAAAGAGGCCAAAAAGGATCTGCATGGCTTCAGCGCCTCGGCACCAAAAAAACCGATAAGAAAAGAAATAAGCGGGAGTATCAGCGCCATGGCTATCGCAATTGCATTGGGCAGAAAAGCTAGATGCTAACACACTCTCCCCTTAGTGCGGGCAAGCCAAGAACGCTTTACTTCCTTGGACAAAGGCAGTTGTCTTAAAACTGCAACATAAATGTCACATGCGTGTCACTCAGAGCTGTTGAAATCATCTAAAAATAAATAGAGGAAGATCTCATGGCAGGACTATCGATTTGGCATGTGCTGATTTTTGCAATTGTGGTGATTTTATTGTTTGGCACATCCAAATTAAAAAACCTGGGCAAAGATGTGGGCGGCGCAGTCAAAGACTTTAAGAAATCGGTGCGTGATGAAGACGCTGAACAAGCGGCCTTAAAAGAACCGCGCACCATTGATGCCCAAGTCAAAAGCGCTGAAAGCTCCGTTAAAAGCTAAATGTGAGTGCTGATTCATGCTGAACATTGGAATGACTGAACTGCTGTGCTTTGCCATTATCGCCCTGCTGGTGCTTGGCCCAGAAAAACTGCCCGAAGGCGCGCGGTTTGCAGCCAAGTGGTATGGCAAATTTAAGCGCCTGATCAGCAGTGTTCAAAATGAAGTGGACCGTGAACTGCGCTTATCTGAGTTTCGAGCAGAAGTACAAAAAGAAATTGAACGCATGACCGAACTGGAACGGCGCATGCAGCAGCAAATTGATGCCTTGCGCAGCCCGCCCTCCGAGCCAGCGCAGCAGACATTCAGCGCTGCATCGCACAGTCATTATCAGCCTTTAGGCGCACCTGCGCTTTTTCCCTATTCCTGCAGCCATATTCAGCAAAACCTCCCCCATTTGCTGAATATGCAGGAGTCTCAACTTTCCCCTGTTAAATTGAAGATTGCTGTATGAATGAACTGCCTGCCGTTTCTGTCAAAACAGAAGCTGAACAGCTGGAGCAAATGCCCGTCATGCAGCATCTGATCGTGCTGCGCCAATACCTTTTTAAAATTGTCGGCGTGACCATTGCGCTGTTTTTCTGCCTGCTGCCGTTCCGCAATTATACCTATCAATTGCTGTCAGACCCGCTTAGGCAGCAGCTGCCTGCAACATCATCCATGATTGCAACGGATGTCACCGCCACCTTTATGGCGCCATTTAAACTGAATTTATTTGTCGCCTTGATGCTGGCGATGCCCTTTATTATTTATCAGCTGTGGTCTTTTATACGGCCTGCGCTGTATGAAAAAGAGCGTTTTTTAGCCATTCCGTTATTGGCGGGCAGCATCGCGCTGTTTTATCTCGGCATCGCCTTTGCCTACTTTATTACCCTGCCGGCAATTTTGCATTTCTTTATCAGTGTCTCGCCTGAAACCGTTGCGCCGATGACCGACATAAACAGCTATCTCAGTTTCTGCCTCAAGCTGTTTTTGGTGTTTGGCTTAACGTTTGAAATCCCCATCATTACGCTGGTGCTGATTTTAATCGGCGCGGTCAGCACACAAAGCCTGGTGGAAAAACGGCGCTTTATTGTGGTGGGATGTTTCTTTGTCGCCATGTTTGCTACGCCGCCCGATGCGCTTTCGATGATCATGCTGGCTGTGCCGATGTGGATGCTGTTTGAAGTCGGCCTGCTGCTTGGCAAGCTGCTGGAAAAGCGCAAATCTAAAACGGAAGACAGAGCTGCTTAAAAATACATCCGCTTTCAAAAAGCCCTGAGTTTCAGGGCTTTTTTATTGATCTCGGCAAACAGCCTTTGTCGTCAAACTGTCTAAAAAGTGTAAAGAATCTGTCATTTCTGCTTCATAGAATCATTAGCGACTTAAAAACAATTAACGTACGGATTTCTTATGACAGCCACTTCTACTCAGCCAAGCCGCCGTGACCTGCTTAAATGGTTTGCAGGCATTCCTTTTTTACCTTTAGGCGCAATGGGCACAGCAGCAACGCTGGCGGGCTGCAACGACAGCAGTGATGATGCCGTCATTCCACCTGCAGTAAAGCCAGCCAACTTAAAGTCTGCAACCTTTATTAAAATGGATGCGCCGACGGCGACAGCAGACCGCGCAAAAACGTCAGTGAGTTCAAAACTGAAAATTGAATGGGATGATTCAACCAGTACCGAATATCAGCTGGGCTATAAGAGCTTCTTTGAAACGGGCACTAAAGTGCCTAAATGGGGCGGCGGTGAAATTGTGGCAGGCGGCTATTTTGATGCCAAAGGCCAGCCGATTATGGATACCTCATCGGCAACGCTTCCAGCGCGTCAATTTTTCTCAGACTGTCCAGATGGCTCCTCTTTACTCAAGCTGGAGAATGCCAAAGTCGATGGCGTCGCAAACCCGGTCTTCCATGTGGTGCAGTTTGAATATGCCAGCATGAACCAAGCGGGCGCCAGTGAATACGGCAACCTGCCATCGCCGATTGCGATTTTGACCCTGGATCAGAACCAAAGCACAGGCCATCTTGAGTTGAAAAAATACTTCAATGTCGACACCTCTGCTGTGCATGGCTTATGGATTACCTGCGGCGCAAGCTTGTCACCGTGGAATACGCATTTGTCGAGTGAGGAATATGAGCCGGATGCCTTCAATCAGGGAATCGGCGGCCCAAGCCCGAGCGGTCTGGGTAAAAATTTCTTTGGCGATGCCAATGCGGCTAAACCGTACAACTATGGCCACTTGCCGGAAGTGATTGTGAATAAAGACGGCAGCGGCAAGATTGTCAAACACTACTGCATGGGCCGTATTTCTCATGAACTGGTGCATGTCATGCCAGATAACCGCACGGTGATCATGGGCGATGACTATACCAATGGCGGCTTCTTCATGTTTATTGCCGATCAGGCAAAAGACTTATCTGCAGGAACACTGTATGTTGCAAAATATACATCGTTATTGAGCAATAACACGACGGGCCAAATCCAGTGGATTGAGCTGGGCCATGCAACCAGCAAAGAAATTGAAGATTTAGTGAATGTCAGCAATATTCAGCCAAGCGACATTATGGAAAGCGTTAACGTGAATCCAAATGATGCTTCATTTACTGAAATTATGCTGGCGAAGAAAAAGCTGTGGGTCAAAGTAAAGCCAGGCATGGAAAAAGCGGCGGCGTTCTTAGAAACCCACCGTTATGCAGCACTCAAAGGCGCAAGTATGGCCTTTACAAAAATGGAAGGCACGACGGTCAATATCAAAGACAAAGTGGCGTATTCAGCTTTGGCCAATATTGTTGATTCCATGGTTGAAGGCACCTCCAGCTACAATGCTGCGCACAATGTGAAGTTCACAAAAATTCAAGCCGGCGGCATTTTGGCGCATGATTTGGCAGGCGGCCAATCGACTCAAGCAGGCATGCCGATCAGCAGTGACTGGGTGCCGCACCAATCCAAACTGCTGCTTTCAGGCGAAGATATCTCTGTAGACGCGCTGGGCAATACGGCAAATCCGAACAAGATTGCCAGCCCGGACAACTTAAAGTTCTCGGAACAGCTGCGCACACTGTTCATTGGTGAAGATAGCGGCAACCATCCTAACAATTTCCTTTGGGCCTACAACGTCAATACCAAAGCAGATCCTGTGCGCTTGCTGTCGACGCCTGCCGGTGCAGAATCCACTGGCCTGCATGCCGTCGACTCCATTAATGGCTGGACCTATATCATGAGCAACTTCCAGCATGCGGGCGACATGAACAGCCTTTCTGCAGACCTTAAAGCGGCCACTTTAGCCAACTACAACAATGGCTATGCCGCATCTGTCGGCTATATCACGGCCGATATTATGCCGTCGGCCACAAAGCCGGCATCCTCAAAATAGCCTTTTTGACACAATCCAATACCGTGAAAAAATGCCAGCATCATGCTGGCATTTTTTATCCAATCCAGATCATTGAGCCGCGCATCCCCAGCTTATGGCGATGTGATATCCAGCCGGACCGAAACCACTTCGCCCTGTGTTGTGCCTTGCTGCGACTTTTCCTGCCACAGCCACTGCCGGCCTTTCATTCTAAGGAAATTGGAACAGCGGGTGCCGTAAACTGGACTTTGAATAAATGTGGAAGACAGCAGTTCTTCCATCTCTGCATGAATGCCTGTATTGGGCAGCAGGTCTGGAATAACTTTGCGCTCATCTTCCAAAATATCCCAGACTGCAGACTCTAAATCGCCTTCTGGCGTATGCGCCTGCTGCAGCATCGGCAAAAATTCTTGGCTAAACCGCTTGCGCAGATGCCTGGTCTTTTCCCAATGCTCCGTCATTAATCCATTTGATGCTACATAAACCCCTTTGGCCAGCACCTGCGGCGCCTCTCCCCGGTTGCTCATATATACGGCCTGATGCTGATTGCCCATAAATAAATTAAAGCCTGCGTAATCGCATTGACGCTGCTCCAGTGCTTGCGCAAAACGGATAGGCGTTTGATCTGATTCCAAAAAGGCTTGAATTAAATGCCCGCGCGAAGTGGGATATTCATTTTTATCAGCACCGTCGCGGAAATTAGTGATAATCGCCCAGCGCCCTGCCTTCGTCACCCCCATCCATGTGCCGCCAGACTGCAAGTCCTGCCCGGCCAAAATCGGACTGG
Source organism: Acinetobacter bouvetii DSM 14964 = CIP 107468 (assembly GCF_000368865.1). Lineage (GTDB taxonomy): Bacteria > Pseudomonadota > Gammaproteobacteria > Pseudomonadales > Moraxellaceae > Acinetobacter > Acinetobacter bouvetii. The sequence continues at coordinate 469,418 of NZ_KB849725.1, read as the reverse complement.
CATCCCATTGCTTCAAGGCTGCGGACGGGCGCTGATAAAACTCATCACGGTTGGAAATCAGGCATAACGGTGTATCTTCCAAGACTTGCCAAGCAAATGCCACAATGCACATAAATGTCACTCGATATCTTTACACATTGAATGTACAACATTTTTCATCACATTCAGCTAAAATCTGTGCAAAACATAATGACAAGGAGCAGCAATGCTGACCTACCCGAATATTGACCCCGTCGCGGTATCGCTGGGGCCGCTGCAAGTCCACTGGTACGGACTGATGTACCTATTGGCCTTTTTATTTGCTTGGGGCCTCGCCACTCACCGCGCCAAGCAGCGCGACGGCTGGAACTCGGAGATGGTCTCTGACCTGATTTTCTACGGTGCGCTGGGTGTCGTGGTGGGCGGACGTGTCGGCTATGTGTTCTTTTACGGATTTGACCAGTTCCTGGCTAATCCTTTATGGCTGTTCCAAGTCTGGACAGGCGGCATGAGTTTCCACGGCGGCTTCTTGGGTGTCATGATTGCCATGCTGCTGTGGTGCAAAAAATACAAGATGACCTGGTTCCAGACCTTGGACTTTATTGCGCCCTGCGTACCGACAGGCTTAATGTTTGGCCGGATCGGCAACTTTATTGGCGGCGAACTGTATGGCCGTCCTGTGGCGGACCCCAACTTTGCATTCGGCATGATTTTCCCGACCGACCCGCTGCAGCTGGTGCGCCATCCATCGCAAATCTATCAGGCGCTGTGCGAAGGCTTGATTTTATTTATTGTGCTGTGGTGGTTCAGCTCGAAACCGCGCCCGCGCTATGCAGTGTCTGCCCTGTTCTTAATCGGCTACGGCATTGCGCGCTTTGTGGTGGAATTCTTCCGTGAACCCGACAATGGCCTGCTGTTTATCGGCTGGATGAGCAAGGGCCAATTCCTCACTGTGCCGATGATTCTGATTGGCCTGTGGATGATGTGGTACGCCTATCAGAAAAAAATTTACGACTGGGGCCCGCTCAAAAACAGCTGATGCCAACAACCGCATAAAGATGAGCGCGAAATTGACGCGGGGCAAATGCCCCGCTTTTTTTGCACTGCATTTTTCCCGCTGTTCTGTGCTACAGTTTCAGCATTCAAATTACAGACCGCGACGCGCATGCTTGAGTTTTGGTTCAATCCTAAAATTTCTGTCCTGAAAAAAATAATGATCTTTGCCGTGATTGCTGCGGCTACAGCGGCGCTGTATTGGATGGAGCCGCTGAAACCGGACGCCATTTTAATGTTTCTGGGCACGGGCATTATTTTCCTGATTTGCCGCTACTGCAAAATCCATTTCGCCTATAGCAAACCGGCAGGACTGCTGTACCGCCTGCTGACGTGGATTCCCATTGCCTTGCTGCTGGCGCTGATTTTCATGCATATGCAAGAAGGCGAAATTTTAATACCCGGGGCGCAAGGCATCGGCTTTATGGCGCTGTCGATCTGCATGTTTTCACCGCTGGCGCTGCTGAATCAGCATCAGCCCAAGAATGACGCAGAGTAATGCTGGAGTTCTGGTATTCCCAACGCTGCACGCGGCAAATGAAATTGTTTGCCGTCATCGCAGCCTGCCTGATCATCACCTTCAGCAGCCAGATTTTCAAGCTTAGCCCCGCATTTACCGGCATCAGCCTCGGCATTGGCTTGCTGATGCATGTGCTGTACAGCGTGATGCCGGCGCAAGCCGGCACGGGCATACAGAAATGGCGGCATTTCGCGCAAAAAATTCCCTATCTGCTGCTGATCGTTTTGTTTTCCTGCCTGCCAAGAACCGGCAGCTGGACAGAGATGCTGATGCAAATTCTGCAGTGCATCGGCTTTTGCGCCATTGGCCTATTTTTAGTCTCTATCTACGAAAACCGCGCCAAACGCTTTGAATAGCGCGGCGCGGTTTTAAGTCTTTTATTTTGCCAGCGCGCTGCAAGCGCTGAGCCTTACTGGCCTAAACGGTAATATTCATAATGCACATTGGGGTCTTTATACACGGCATGTGTGCGCTGCTGGAAATCGGATACCCAATTTGAGCCGTTATACGCGGCAATATGCCCATAGACATGATTATGCGTACGGTCAATGATATAAATATCGCCTTTTTGCGGACGGTCAAAAGCCTGATTGATTTTTTGGTAGCCGATTTTTCTTAAAGTGCCGCCCCAATCCGCAGCCGCCACTGGGTGGCTGTTAAATTTGGCGCCCGCTGATTCCAAAGCCAGGCGCACGCTCTTCGCGCATTTCTGACTGCTGGTTTGCGCAGTAACGCCACGCAACCGCTGTGCGAACTTATCAATATCGATACGCTGGCCGTTATTCGCGCCAAATACGCTTTTCGGCTTGGCATTGCGGCTAGAAACTTGATCAGACGCTTTCTTAACATTTTTGCCGTGCTGTAAACGGATCACGATTTCTGCTTTCACTGGGCTATGCGCGTTCTGCATGTCCACGCTTTGATCATAAACCATTCTTACAACAACCTCCTCTGCAATCAAAATTGATTACGTTTACATATTTTAACCGTAGGGGATGGTACGCCTAGATGAGAATAATTTCACAGAAAAAATGTAATAAAATTTTATCAAACGCAGCATTGATGCTTCAAATGCTTATTTTTATATCAATTTTCAGGAAAATTTACCGTCTGCGCTGGCGAAAATTAAATGCTGCATCATAAGCCTAAACGGTAATATTCATACTTTAATCCGGTCTCTTTATACACATCGTAACTTTTCTGCTTAAAGTCAGAGACCCATTCAGAACCGCTAAATCCAGCGATATGGCCATACACATGCTTGTTCGTGCGCCGGATAATATAAATATCCCCTTCCTGTGGATTGTCAAATTCAGGCTGAATTTGCTTATAGCCAATTTTCGTCAGCGTGTCTCCCCAATCTGAGGCTGCCACTGGATGGCTGCCAAACACGGCGCCAGCACTTTGCAGCGCCATGCGGATGCTGCGCGCGCAGCGTTTTGAGCTGACATGCGCCTTAATGCTGTCCAGCGTTTGAACAAATTTATCTAAATGAATGACGGAAGCATGGTCTGAATCTGAATTAAAATCCCCTGTAAAGCTTTCCTCCTCATCCTCTGTATTTAAGCCTGCTGTTGGGCCGGATTGCATCACATCGGGATCTAAACGGACACGGCTTGGAGGATATTTATGGCTGTTCTGACTCCGCAGTGCGATCTGCACGGGTGCAGAGTGAATAGTTTGATGAATTTCAGTGTGATGCAGATCTACAAGCATGCGTGTTCCTCTAATTCCCTGTAAAGAATGTTCTGCCGTGCGCTCCGGCAGCAGCGCTTTGGACGGATTAGATACTAAAAAACCAAACTTAAAACTTCTTTATATAAATGTAATCCATTCTTTGAAACGTCTTGGCAAGGCGAATTTTTTGCAACCTGTTATTTGCTGCATCCGGTAAGCCCGCTGTATAGGCAAGCCCTATTTTATGCATGCAGCCAAATCCGCTGACGCTCGATTGACAATGCTTAACAGTTTTATCTGCAGCCAAAAACAGCTAATATGTGCGGCCAGCAAAACAATTTTCATGAGAGTGATATGCGCCAATATTTAGACCTTTTACAGCACATTCTTGACAACGGCGGTGACAAAGGTGACCGTACCGGTACGGGAACCCGCTCTGTATTTGGTCACCAAATGCGCTTTGACCTTTCCAAAGGCTTTCCTTTGCTCACCACCAAAAAAGTCCACTTCCGCTCTATTGCGATTGAACTGCTGTGGTTTCTAAAAGGAGACACCCATGTTAAATATTTGCAGGACAATAAAGTTACGATTTGGGATGAATGGTCTACAGCAGAGCAAACCGCGCGCTTTGGCCGCCCCGAAGGCGAATTAGGGCCTGTTTACGGCCATCAATGGCGTAATTTCGGCGCAACCAAAAATGCAGACGGCTCATTCAATCAAGACGGTTTTGACCAGATTCAGTGGCTGGTCAATGAAATTAAAGCCAATCCCAATTCCCGCCGCTTAATTGTTTCCGGCTGGAACCCGAATGAAGCCGGGAACGTGGCCTTGCCGCCCTGCCACACCTTATTCCAATTTTTTGTGCAGAATGGCAAATTGTCCTGCCAGCTGTATCAGCGCAGCGCAGATGTGTTCCTCGGCGTACCGTTCAATATTGCCAGCTATGCCCTGCTGACGCATATGATTGCGCAGGTCTGCGGCCTGGGTGTCGGTGATTTTGTCTGGACAGGCGGCGATACGCATTTATACGCCAATCATTTTGAACAGGCCAAGCTGCAGCTCAGCCGTGAACCGATGGCGCTGTGCCAATTGAAATTGAATCCGGAAATTCATGACCTGTTCGATTTTAAATTTGAAGATATTGAAATTGCAGGTTATGAATCACATCCCGGCATTAAAGCGCCTGTAGCCGTTTAATTACAGCCGCATTGCCAAAAAAATAAAATCCCGCTTTGCGAAAAGCGGGATTTTGCATTTTAATAGAGGCAATTTTTACCGTTTTTGAGTAGTGCGCTATGGCGTTCCAAAATTTAGAAGTTGTACACGTCGTCGCTATGGATCAGCAGCATTGCATTGGCAAAGGCAATGACCTGCCTTGGCATATTTCAGCAGACCTGAAGCATTTTAAAGAAATCACCCAAGGCGGTGTGGTGGTTATGGGCCGCAAGACTTTAGAGTCGATGGGCCGCACGCTGCCAAAGCGTGTGAACTGGGTGATTACCCGCGATGCGGACTGGTCTTATGCGGGCGCAAAAGTGGCGCACAGCATTGAAGAAGCCTTAACCCTGTCTGCGCAAGATGTCAAAGCCTCGGAAAAACCGGAAAGCATTTTTATTATCGGCGGCGGTGAAATTTTCAAGCAAACCCTTGATATTGCAGACCGTTTGGAATTAACGCATGTTGAGCTGGATGTGCAGGGCGATGCGCACTATCCTGAAATTCCGGACAGCTTTAAAAAAGTTCAGGCAGAGCAGCATATTGACGACAAAACAGGGATTGCATTTGAGTTTGCAACCTATAGAAAATAAACAATAATTCATTAGAAACAGCTGAATATGCACAACATTGGCAAAACAGAATTCATCAGGGCTTTGGGAGTCGGCGCACTGCACGCCCTCTTCAGCTTATTTGTGATTCTGTCTTCCATTTGGCTGTGCATGGCGCTGTGGATTCAAGAGCCCCTCAGCTGGCTTTGGAGCCGCATACTGATTGGCGCTTGGATTGCCTTTGCGCTCAGCATCCTTGGCCTCTACGCCGCTCAGCCTTTTTTCAGCCGCAAAAAAGACGCCATCATTTATATTCTGGGCTTCCTCTGCAGCCTGTTTTGGTATTTTGGGCTGGAGGCTCAGCAAGACCGGGCATGGGCGCCTGAAGTGGCTAAAATGCTGCATTATGAACAGCAGGGCGATCTCATTACCCTGCATAATGTCCGCAATTTCGACTGGCATCCTGACGGCAGCTACACAGAGCACTGGGAAACCCGCCAGTTTGACCTGAATCAGATTACTGGGGTCAACATCATTACCTCGTACTGGATGGGGCCCAAAATTGCCCACACCTTGGTCAGTTTTGATTTTGCCAATAGCCGGCCGCTGACGTTCTCGATCGAAATCCGCAAAGAAAAAGATGAGAAATTTTCTGCCATTGGCGGTTTTTTCCGTAAATACGAACTCAGCCTAGTTGCCTCAGATGAAAAGGATCTGATTTATACCCGCAGCAATATCCGCGGTGAGCAGGTCTACTTTTTCCCAGTGAATATGCCCAAAGCTGCACGCATGGCGCTTTTTGAAGAGTATCTGCATAAGGCAGACGAGCTGGCCAAACATCCGAAATGGTACAATACCTTAACCAGCAACTGCACAACGCTGGTCTTTGATATGGTACAGGCGGTGTCGCCGCAAGAGCTCCCTGCCGATTACCGCTTACTCGCTTCCGGCTATCTGCCCAATTATCTTTACGATTTGCATGCCATTTCACCGCAATGGGATCTGCATACATGGTATCAGCGCGCGCATATCAATCCTCGAGTCAGCGGATATCAGCACATCAGCAGTGCAGATTACTCATATTTGATCCGCAAAGGCTTACCGCATCCAGCAGAATAAGCGCTGAATGCCAAATTAAAATAAAGATACAAATACGGCTGGAGCTTTAACTAAATATTTGTTTATATACAACTATGCCTACTTAAAACAAGAGAATCCCATAATGTTAAAAAATCTTCTTTTAGTGGCGGCGCTCGGTTCAGCGGCCGCCTTTACTGGATGTGAAAGCATGCAGACTTCTCCGCATATGACCGAAAATCTGCAGCTTCTGCAAAATAAAACATGGATCGCTACACAAATTGGCGGCACTGCCATTAAAACAGCGCCGAATGCCCGAAATATTCCAAGCATTCAGTTTGATGAAGCCTCTAAGCGTGTTTCAGGCTCTGACGGCTGCAACCGCATTATGGGCGCGTACACGGCTGGCAATGACACGCTGCTGCTCAGCCAGCTGGCAAGCACCCGCATGGCATGCATCAACAACGGCAATATTGACCAGAAATACAATGAAGCGCTGTCTAAAGTGACGCATTACCAAGTGTTTGGCAAAACATTGAAACTGCTGGACCGCCACGGCAACCTGCTGATTCAGTTTGAAAGCGCAGTGCAGCCCCGCTGATCCGAATCAAAGCCTGCTTATGCAGGCTTTTTCTTTGCCCGGCATGCAGCCAGCATTGCAGCTGAACAAAATGCCCTTATATATTCATTAATATTAAGATAGGAAATGATTATGCAGCATGCATTATTTGGCGGCGGCTGTTTCTGGTGCACGGAAGCTGTGTTCCTGCAGCTGAAAGGCGTCAGCGCTGTCACCAGCGGCTATGCGGGCGGACACGTTCAGCAGCCGACCTATGAACAGATCTGCAATGGCGATACCCAGCATGCCGAAGTGATTATGATTGACTATGATGAAGCCCAGATCAGCTTCACGCAGCTGCTGGATGTCTTCTTTGCAACCCATGATCCAACCACGCTCAACCGCCAAGGCAATGATGTCGGCACGCAGTACCGCTCCGTAATTTATTATTTGAATGAAGAGCAGCGCGTGCAGGCGCAGCAGAGGATAGATGCCCTGAAAGCGGACGGCTTGAACATTGTCACAGAGCTGAGCCCTGCACCGGTTTTCTATCCTGCTGAAGACTATCATCAGAATTTCTTTGCCCGCAATCCATCACAAGGCTACTGCAATTTTGCCATTCCGCCGAAACTGATGAAGCTGCGCAGCAAGTTCCAAGACTTGCTGAAAGAGGAATAAGCGGCCTGTCATATTAAGAAATAAAAAAAAGTGGCTCAATGGCCACTTTTTTTATTTCTGAATCAATCAATTATCTGTTGCAAATGCAATATCGCTGAGGCCGGCTTCGCTCGCGCGGGACATCACTTGCGCTACAGTGTCATAGCGTGCTTCTTTGTCTGCTTTTAAAATCACTGTCGGCTGACGCGGCGCTTTACCCGCTTCTGCAAAGCGCTGTTCCAGCTCTGCCAGTGTAATCACCTGATCATCCCAAGCGACATCACCGTTCGCATTGATGCTGACTTGCACCTTTTGCGGCGGCAAATCCACAATATCCGCAGTGGTTTTTGGCAAGGTTAATGGAATTGATGGGTTGGCAACGGTCGCTGTCACCAAAAAGATGATCATCAATACCAGCATAATATCGATGAGCGGAATGAGGTTCATCTCATTCATGCCTGCATCGTTGTCTTCACCCAATTGAAAAGCCATTAAGCTTGACCTCCAACTAAACCTTCCTGAACTGCTTTCACTTCAGCTTTTTTTGCAGATTCCTGCTGCAGCATGGTATCAATCAGCAAGCCATGCGCTTGGTCTTGCAATTCATTGGTCAGCGTGCGGTTAAAGCGCACTGCAATGTTGTAAGCCAATACCGCTGGAATCGCTACAGCCAAACCCAAGCCAGTCATAATCAGCGCTTCACCGACCGGTGTAGCTACTTGCGCTAAGCCGGCCTGGCCGCTCTTGCCTACGGCAACCAAGGCATGGAAAATGCCCCATACGGTGCCGAACAAGCCCACAAACGGCGCTAATGACGCAATTGTTCCGAGAACAGATATGCCTTTTTCAGCATTGGCTTTTTCAGCTGCAATTTGACGCAGCAGCGCCTGCTCAGCCACAGCTTTACGCTGTTCAAAGCTCAATGGCGACAATTTCGCTTTTAATGCATTCACTGCATCTGAAAGGCGGTTATACGCCACTTGCTTCAATTGGCGCGTGCCCATAATGCGCAAGGCAAAAATAGTCCACGTCACAATCGACATCGCCAGCAGGACAAAATACAGTGTTTTGCTGACTGCATCGGCATGCTGCCAATAAACTGAAAAGTTCATACTCGAACTCCTAAAGGGTTAGCCGGTTATTTAAGCTGAAAATCAAATGGCTGTTCCACTTTTGTTGGATAGGCCACCCCATTTTCAATATATTTGGTCAGCTGCGCGCGTTTTACAGCAGCCGTTACTTTACGGTCCACTGCTGCGCCGCAGCTGGAATTCTTCGCCGTTACTGCAATCACTTTACCATCTTCATTGGCTGAGATCGCCACCATCATTGAGCATGATGATTTCAGCTCGCCTGGGGAAAATCGCACGCTTGGCGCTTTCAGCCAAGATACGCCGCCGCCCAGTGAGACGCTTTTAGGCGCTGGCGGGGCTGCAGGCGCCGGCGGAACTGGCGGCGCAGATTTCACTACAGGCGCCGGCTCTGGCACAGGGCGTTTAGTTTCTGAAACTGTTGCGGATACCACTGGACTTGGCTTAGGCGTTTCTACTGGCTTAACTGCCGGTTTTGGCGCATCCGCTTTTTTCACCTGCTGTACTTTTTCCACTTTTTTAGGCGGCGGCAAAGGCTTGTCTACGATTTTGACCTCTTTCGGCTTCGGCGGCTCTTTCTTCGGTTCCGGCGGCTTCGGCTTCGGAGGCAATGGCTTAGGCGCTTCTTCCAATTTAACGAAACGGACTTGAATCGGGTCTTTTTCGACAGGCTTAAGTTCAGGAGTCTTCATATGGCTGACCCCCCACAGTACACCGGCATGTCCAATCACGACCGCTGCCAGTGCAGTAATCACTTTCTTTTTCATTGGATTCGGAGCTGGCATCATGGGAGCAGAAGATTGGCTCATTAAAATCAGTTACCTTGAAGAAGCAGTGCGCTGTGCATTCCAATTTGCAATTCAGCTCATTGGATAGCGCAATAAAGTGGCACAATGATAAATGAGAAGTGTTTTCATTTGCAACTATTAATTTGCCTATTTTTATGGCTTTTTCGAATGCACATTGCGCCATAAAAAAAGGCATACTTTGAGTATGCCTTTTTCAATCCAAAATTCAATGCCTTATTGGAATACGACTGTTTTATTGCCATCGACAATGATGCGGTCTTCCAAATGCCATTTCACAGCGCGCGCCAAGACATTGCGTTCAACGTCCTGACCCAGTTCCCGCAGCTGCTCAACCGTAAAGTCATGGCTGACGCGCTCTACATCCTGTTCAATGATTGGACCTTGGTCCAGCTCTGCAGTCACATAATGCGCTGTTGCGCCAATCAGTTTCACGCCTTTCTCATGCGCCTGCTTATAGGGGTTCGCGCCCACAAAAGCCGGCAGGAATGAATGGTGAATATTGATGATTTTCATTTCCCATTTGCGCACAAACTCTTCATCCAGAATCTGCATGTAGCGCGCTAAAACCAGCAAGTCATTGCCTTGCATCATGTTATCAATTTGCGCATAGGCTTCGCGCTTATTTTCTTTGGTCACGGGCACAACTTCAAAGGGAATGCCGAAGTTTTCTACCGCTTCACGCAGCGTTTCATGGTTAGAGACCACTTTGGTAATTTCGCATGGCAGGCCGCCGCGCGAATGGCGCCATAACAGCTCAAGCAGCGCATGGTCCACTTTAGAGACTAAAATGCCGACTTTTTTCACATCACTGACCAGCGCTAAGCGCCAGTGCATGGCGTAACGGGCAGCGACATTATTTTCAAAGGTCTGCAGCAAATTGTCTTTGCGGCTTTGCAGACTGTCTAATTCGAACTCAACACGCATGAAATAGCGCCCGCCCTGAGCTTCAGTCGCGTATTGATCAAGTGCGGTAATATTTGCTCCATGATGATACAAAAAGCTCGATACAGCTTGCACAATACCCGGCTTATCTTCGCAGGTAATGAGCAAGCGTGCAGTATTTGCAGTCGACATATTCATTTTGATGTGTATCGCTAAATATAATTAATAAAAAATAAGCCGAGTATTCTAACCCGTTTTAGAGCCAGACTAAATAGGAGCTGCAAAACATTCATTTCAGCTGCCGGCCTAAATGCCTTTAGTCATAAATTCGGCGCAACCTGTCTTTCTGCGTCCGAATACCCAAGGCATAAAAAATACCGCCCCTTTTAGGAGCATTGAGCAGTATTTTGCGAATGCAGGAAGTTCAGCCTGCTGAAAAAAAAGCTTATTCGCTATCCGATGATTTATGTGAAGACAGGCTGGCAAACAGTTCTGACTCCCCCATTGTTTCCAGCAAATGCTCATACGTTTGACGGCTTTCACCGCGCAAATAGGCGCCTTCCAAAAACACCATCTGACGCAGCGCCTGCCAGACCCATTTTTCTTCCAAATGATTGGAATCGGTAATATGGCCCGACATATACAGAAAGTTGGTCCAGTTGGTCAGCACAATCCACAAGTTAATAACCAAGGCTTCAATTTCAGAATCCGTCATTTCCATGAGGCCGGCTTCAACGAAAGCTCTGTAAATTTTCTGGCCCTGCTGCATCACCTGGCCGGCAAAGCGCGGATACATCTTGCGGAAATCAACATTATTTTCCACCAAATGATAGACGTCGCGGTGCAAAAAGCGGTAAGCCCACAGCTGGCTGCTCAGGACTTGAAAATAACGGATTTTGTCATTGGCATCCAGCGGGCGGTCATCCGGCAGCGCGAGCATTTCCAAAGTTTCCTTTTGGTACTGCTCCATCAGCTCTTTGATAATTTCGCTTTTATTTCGAAAATGATAATACAGATTCCCAGGGCTCATCCCCAATTCAGCTGCAATATGATTGGTCGTAACAGAACGCTCGCCGCGCTCATTAAACAGCAGCAGGCTGAGCTGCAAAATACGTTCTTTTGTTTTCAGCGTCTTAGTCTGGGACATCCTAAAATAACCATGAGTTCAATGTGTTATATAACGAACACATAAAGTAACTTGACTATTTAGAGCATTTACTCTAAAAATAATTTAATCGCTTATTTAAAAATGGCAGCGCGGTATGAACAGTCAAACAAAAACAACTTCCATGACACCACATTCATTTGAAATTCAGCACTTGAATGAAGTGCTGGAACAGCAAAAGCACGCTTATTTGCGCTACCCTCTGCCAACAGCAAAAGAGCGCATTGACCGTTTAGCAAGGCTTAAGCGTATCTTAGTTAAGTACCAAGATCAATTTGCTGAAGCAATTAATCAAGATTACGGTAACCGCTCCATCAGTGAAACTAAAATTGGTGAACTGCTGACCTGCCTGGAACACATCAAATATTACAGCAAGCATTTAACTGGCTGGATGAAGCCATCCAAACGCCATGTCGGCATTATTCATCAGCCTGCAAAAGCATGGGTGCAGTATCAGCCTCTGGGCGTTGTCGGCATTATCACACCGTGGAACTATCCTTTGCTGCTGTCTATCGGCCCATTGATTTGCGCTTTGGCTGCCGGCAACCACGCCATGATTAAAATTTCCAGCTCATCGGCCGCCTTTGGCGCAGTGCTGGAAAAAGCCTTGGCTGAGGCATTCCCGCTCGAACTGGTTGCTGTTGTGAATGGCGGCGGCGCCATTTCAGATGCATTCAGCCATCTGGCGTTTGACAAAATGATTTTCACCGGTTCAACCAATGTCGGCAAAACCGTGATGGCGGCCGCTTCTGAAAATCTGGTTCCGGTGATTTTGGAACTGGGCGGAAAATCGCCGGTTCTGGTGCATCCATCCATTGACTTGCAGGATGTTGCCGAACGCTTGGCTGTCGGGAAACTGTGGAATGCGGGCCAAACCTGCGTCGCGCCAGATTACCTGTTTTTGCCGCGCGGCAAAACTGCAGAATTTATAGACCGCTTTAAAGCTTGCGCTGAAAGCATGTACCCGCGCTTTGCTGACAATCAGGACTATACCTCGATTATTAATGATAAGCAGTATAACCGCCTGCAAAGCTATTTAGATGATGCCCGCGAACAGGGCGCGCAGATCATTGAAGTTAATCCTCAGCATGAAGATATGGCCGCTGTGCGCAAAATTGCGCCAACGCTGCTGACAGGCATCCGTCCGGATATGCAGATCATGCAGCATGAAATCTTCGGGCCGATCCTTCCAATCATGGAATATGATCAAATAGACGATGTTATTGAGTTTATTAATAGCCGTCCGCGTCCACTTGCTTTATACTACTTCGACTTTGATCAGGCGCGTGCAGATTATGTCGCACAGCGTACTCATTCAGGGCATTTCGGACAAAACACGGTTTTGACCCATGTCGCGCAAGACGATTTACCATTTGGTGGCGTTGGTGCATCTGGCATGGGGAAATATCATGGTCCAGAAGGTTTCTTCAGTTTGTCGCATGAACGGTCAGTGATGTCGAATCCCAAGTTATACAGCTTGAAATTCATTCTTCCGCCGTTTAACAAGCCAATTCACAAGTTGATTTCAAAGACCCTTCTTCGCTAAATGATCAAGGCATGACCTATCGCACGGGTTCATGCCTAGTTTTAATGAAAATCGCTTGTCTTTTAAGCGCATTTTTGGTATAAAACGCCCCTTGAATGATTTCATCCGTTTACTTAATAACTAGCCGCACAATCGGTGCTGTCTAGCAATGGAGTTCACCATGTCTAAGGTTTGCCAAGTTACCGGCAAGCGTCCAGTCGTTGGCAACAACGTCTCGCACGCCAATAACAAAACCAAACGCCGGTTCGAGCCGAACCTGCATCACCACCGTTTCTGGTTAGAAAGCGAAAAACGTTTCGTACGTCTTCGTCTAACTACAAAAGGTATGCGTATTATCGACAAATTGGGCATTGAGAAGGTTGTTGCTGACCTGCGTGCTCAAGGTCAAAAGATCTAAGGAGTCTGAACCATGCGTGATAAAATTCGCCTAGTTTCTACTGCTGGTACAGGTTATTTCTATACCACAACTAAGAACAAACGTACTATGCCGGAAAAAATGGAAATCAAAAAATTTGATCCAAAAATCCGTCAACACGTAATCTTCAAAGAAGCTAAAATTAAATAATTTTAGCTTCTTGAAAAAAACGGCCTATTCAGGCCGTTTTTTTTTGCATTCTTTTTGTTCCGCTTGCTACACTTTCTTATATTTTGGCATTTTTTGTGCTTATTTTGATTGCCCTTAACTTTGGCTTAAGGAGTTTTTAGTGCCTCATGATGTAGAACTCATAATATTGCTTGCCGTCGGCTTTGGCTTGGCTTTAGTTTTTGGCTATGGCGCCGCCCGTTTGCGGCTTCCTCCCCTGATCGGCTATTTAATCGCCGGCATCATTATCAGCCCGAATACCCCAGGGATTGAAGCAGACATTCATCTTGCCAATCAGCTGGCTGAACTCGGCGTAATGTTTTTGATGTTTGGCGTCGGCATGCATTTTTCTTTAAATGATTTGATGCAAGTCCGCAGGATTGCCCTGCCGGGCGCAATCCTGCAAATTGCCGTCGCCACGCTGCTGGGAATGGGCGTGTCCATGATGTGGGGCTGGAGTTTCGGCTCCGCGCTGGTTTTTGGCCTGAGCTTATCCTGCGCCAGCACTGTGGTCTTACTGAAAGCTTTAGGCGACCGGGGGCTATTGAATTCCGTCAACGGCAAAATTGCTGTCGGCTGGCTGCTGGTTGAAGACTTGGTGATGGTTTTAGCTTTAGTGCTTCTGCCCGCAACGGCTGTGCTTTTAGGCGGACAGGTGCTGGAAGGCGCCGGCAGCGATGACAATATCTGGCTGACACTCGGCACGACGCTGCTGAAAGTCGCCGGCTTTATTGCCTTTATGCTGATTATCGGCAAACGCCTCGTACCGATGATTATGCAGATTGTCGCGCGCTTAGGTTCACGCGAGCTGTTTACGCTGACCGTGGTCGCCGCCGCAGTGTCGATTGCCTTTGGCGCATACAAAATTTTCGGCGTATCCATGGCTTTGGGCGCATTCTTTGCGGGCATGGTGGTGAAAGAGTCTGACTTCAGCCATCGCGCAGAAGAAGAAACCCTGCCTTTGCGTGAAATTTTTGCCATTTTGTTCTTTGTTTCTGTCGGCATGCTGTTTGATCCGCGCATTTTGATCGAGCAGCCGCTGCATGTCCTGGCGGTCGTTGCCATCATTATGATAGGCAAAACCATCGCGGCCATGGCATTGGTGCTGTTTTTCCGCTATCCGATCAATACTGCGCTGACCGTCGGCGCAAGCCTGGCGCAAATTGGCGAGTTCTCCTTCATTTTAGCGGCGCTCGGGGTTTCGCTGAATTTACTGTCGATTGATGGGCAAAATTTGATTTTAGCTGGCGCGCTGATTTCAATCACACTGAACTCTTTTGTATTTTCAGCCGTCGAACCAATTCAGAAATGGATCCGTGAGCGCTCGAATTTGGCCCGCTTGCTGGAACGCAGCGGTGACCCATTAGCCATGCTTCCAGATGAGGTCTCACAGGACTACCTGCGCGATCAGGTGGTGATTGTCGGCCATGGTGAAGTTGGCCGCCGCATTACCCGCAGCCTCATGGAAGAGAGCATTAAAGTGGTGATTGCGGAAGAAAACCGGGAAATTGTCGAAAACCTGCGGGAAAAAGGCATCGCTGCCGTGTGCGGCATGGCGACTGAGCCGAGTGTGCTCATTCAGGCGCATATTCAGCATGCCCGCTTGCTGGTGCTGTCCCCTATGGATATTTTAGACATCCATAAAATTGTCGATATTGCCAAAACCTTAAATCCCCAAATTCAAGTTTTGGTGTGTGCAGAAAGCAAGGAAGAAGCTGAAGTGATCCGCAGGGAAAATATTGGCGAAGTCTATTTTGCCAAAGAAGAAATGGCGAAGAATATGAGCAATCATATTTTGAACCAAATTCAGATTGCGCATCATGAAGCGCCAACGCATTAATCCTTTAATATGCGCTACCAATAAGGCTGTGCTGTTAAGCATCAGCCTTATTTTTTTATCTGAGATTGGCTGGCGGCCTGCCAGCCCACAGCGTCTGAATTCATTCACGTAAAATGCAAAATATTGAATTTATTTTATAATTCAATACAATCAATAAAAAAATACAGCATATTCAGTGCGCTCAAGAGAGAAAAAATGTTCATTATGTATCTGGGGTTTGCCGTTATTCTGATCGGCGCCATTGGCTTTTTAATTGCCGCCTTTAAAAACAGCATTTTATGGGGACTGGGCTGCCTGCTGTTTTCGCCAATATCCATCGTATTTTTAATTTTGTACTGGCAAGATGCCAAAAATCCATTTTTCTTGCAGCTGATCGGTATTTTGATTGTTTTTTTAGGGTCGATGTTTATTTCGCCTGCGCACATCAGCGGCGCTTAACGCTGAACCTTTCTTGTTCACCCAGAAAAAAACGCGCCAAACGCGCGTTTTTTTCAAAATTCTTTAAAATCATCAACTCATAAACTGCGGTTTTTCATCCACGACTTCAGCTTGCCATTCATTGACTTGTTTTTCCAGCAGACTGAACAAGGCTGCCTGAATCATATGCTGCGCAACCACAGGAGTTTCCTCCCCCAATAATGCTTTCACTTCTTCATTAAAATGAATTGTGACCAAGGGCTCTTTGTCAGACCCAGCATTACGCAATGCCAATTCACCGCCTTCCAGCTGAACCAGTTCCAAAACCGCTTCCTGATTTCCAAATAATTCTTTCAATTGTTCTATAGACATAGTTCCTCCATGTGCAACATGGTGGCAAAGGCACAAGCGCCTTGCATTGCTTAGACTAATATATATCGGGACCGATTATTGAAATTCAAGCGCCAAGCATCGGATTAGAATTCAACCATCTCGTTTCTGAAGCCGTCTATCAGCTGAGTCAATTCACGATGCCATTCGCGCAGAATTTTTGTATCCGGCAGCCACGCTTGCGGTGTTTGCGTAACTTTAATGATGAGATTGGAAGAAGTTTCATCTTCCGGTTCCGGCGCCGTCGGTTCCGGCGCATACTGGCACATCCGGTATGCGCGCTTCAATTCAGCAATAAAGCCCCGCTGCGCCAACTGCTGCATGACGGTGACTTCAGGAGACACCTGGCCTTTAGCGGCCATATGCTCTTCAATGGACTTGAGCGTCGGCGCAGCGTCATTCAGGCGGTAATAGCGCACCAGCTCCTGCAAGAATGCCAAAACAGCGCCCTGCAGATGAAAGACAGCCGATTCACGCAATGCCTGCGCTTGCTGAACATGGTCAACCTGCTCAGCCTGCTGGCAGGCAAGGCGGGCAAAATACAGTTTCTGATTGGTGCGGTCAGCATGAAAACGGGCAACGCGGGACATGGTTCAATTTCCTAAATTTTGGCTTTGAGTCTGCTCTTTAGCTTAATCGCAATATTCTGCAATTCACAATAAATATTACGGATGATCGATGTCAATTAAATAGATTTTACGCTTAGCGGGCACGGCTATTGGCGGATCAATGGGCCGGACATTGTCCAGCACCCATGCAGAATAGCCATCAGCCCAATAGCTTGCGCAAGCCGCCACAAACTCATCCTTGCGCCAGGGATGCACATCAATAATATCCGCAATAGCGACTGCCAAGCCTTGTTCTTCATCGCCTTCGTGATTCAAATAGTGCTGATTTTCGACAATGACGACATCTTTTAACGGCAGCTGCTCAGGAATCCATGATCGGACTTCCAGTGTTTTGATGCCTTGTGCAATACGCATGCCGTTCGGGGCAACAATCGACAGCGCCAAGTATGCTGATGTCATGACTTCAGTTTAAACATATGTCTAGCCTGCGAGCAGCAAATGCTGTGTGAATGAATGCCTGCATAAAAAAGGAGCAGTAACTGCTCCTTTTTAATTTACGCGTTCGGCTTATCGTCCGCGGCTTTCACGCGGATGCCCATGCCTTTCACTTTAAGCGTGTTCAAGCCCTTAATCGCTTTGATCGCTTCCCGGCCATTCGGCATTTCAACAAAGCCGAACCCTTTAGATTTACCCGTTTCCTTGTCCATCACAACCACAGCAGATTCCACTTTGCCAAATGGCTTAAACAGCTCCGCCAATTCAGCCTCTGTAATTGAGCGCTCTAAGTTACGTACTAAAATATTCATTCATTTTTCCAAATAGGCTGCATCATCAAAAAGCATTTGCCTATTTTTTGCTTTTTGAACTTGCGTGCAAAATCACGTCAAAGGACTATTTTAATCGAGATCGATGCCAAAATCTAAATTAATCGACTTGCGTTCAATTAAAGCGCTTTTCACGGTTTGTTCACGCGGCCTGTAATGCGTCTCAGAAGTGCATAAATTGCGGGTTAAATCATTCAGGAAATAGCTTTGCACGGTGCGGCCCTGCTCATCGACCGTATCGCGCGCCCACATATTTAAATTCTGCTTGGTTAAAATCAGCTCGTTCTGCGCACGGGTCAGCGCGACATACAGTACGCGCCGCTCTTCTTCAACATCATCAAAATTGCCCTGCGCACGCGCATGCGGATACTGCCCCGCAGAGACATTGGCCACATAGCAGACTTTCTGCTCGGTTCCCTTGGCGGAATGGATGGTAATCAGCGTGACCACATCATCTTCGGACTGGCGCTCAATCTCGCTGATCGATACCGGATCCAGCACATATTCTTCAAGGAATTCAGCCAACTGGCCATGCTTGGACGCCAGCTGCTTCACCAGTTCAAAATCGCCTTGGCGGCGGTGCCAGTCTTTTTTATAGTTTTCAGCCAGCTGTTCTTCTATCGCCTGAATCGCCAGGCTGACGCATTCTTTCACTTCGTGGCGGATCACCATCATCTGCTTCATCATCAAAATGGCCTGATCTGGCACTTTGCCGAATTTTTCCAGTTTCTGCCCAATCGCGTCCATTTCCGGTTCCAGCAGCAGCTGATGCGACAGCTTGCTCGCGCCTACATCACCCACGCCATTCCACAGCGTCAGAAAGCGCATCCATGCAATATCATCCAGCGGATTCGCCACCACGCGCAGCAGGCTGAGCAGATCTTTCACATGCGCGGTTTCCAGCAGCTTCATGCCGCCAATAAAGCGGTAAGGGACATTGCCGGCAATGCAGGCAGCTTCAATATGGCGCGCGGCAAAGCTGGAACGCACCAGCACCATGTGATCCTTCCATTTCGCGCCTTCCAGATAATGGCGCTCTTTAATATCCACCGCAATCCATTTGGCTTCATCAAATTCGTTGGGGAAGATGTGCATTTTCGGTTTCATGCCATCGCCGCGGTAAGCCTCTAAACGCTTGTCATATTTGATTGGGCTTTGATCCAGCAGCCAGTTCGACAAGTCTAAAATTTCCTGCGTTGAACGGTAATTTTTTTCCAGTTTAAAGATCTGTGCATTCGGCACGCGCTCTTTAAAATGGTGGATATTTTCAAAATCTGCGCCGCGGAAGCCATAAATCGACTGCGCATCATCCCCCACGCAGAACAAATGCACTTTGTCTTTGAGCGGTTCCAGCAGCGCCCACTGCAAAGGATTGGTGTCCTGCATTTCATCGACCAGCATATGCTGGCAAATAGACGCAACATAGTCCACCAAGCCTTCCGATTGCGCCAAAGCCGAGGCCACCACCGCCAAAATATCATCATAGTCCAGAAAGCTGCGGTTGCGCTTGCGCTTCTCATATTCTTTCATGATCTCGGCAATTTCATCTTTCATGTCCAAAAACTCCGGCAGCTGCTTTTCTAAAGCCAGGCTGAGTTTCTGACGGGTGTTGCGCGCAAAAGAATACAGGTCGCAGAGTTCTTTTGGTTTCGGCAGCTGATTCGGATTTTTTTTGTCGTCTTTGCCGCGGATCAGGCGGAACAGCATCATCTGATCATCACGGTCAATAATCGAAAACTGCTCTAAGCCAAAGGCATTTGGAATCCGGCGCAGCAGGTACATGCAAAAGGTGTGAAAGGTGGATGCGCGCAGGCCCTTGGCTTGGTCGCCTAAGGCCAGCTCTACCCGCGCCACAATTTCACTGGCGGCGCGGCGGGTAAAGGTTAAAATTTGAATTTTGTTGGCTGGCACACCTTGATCAATCAGGTAGGCAGCCCGCGCTACGATGGTTTTGGTTTTGCCGCAGCCCGCGCCGGCCAAGACCAGACTGTGCTGGGTTTCGGTAATGGCGGCTTGTCGTTGTTGAGGATTTAATTCATCAATCAGGCTGGCTAAACTCATAGTGTCTCATCGCGCTAGGGAGGCGGATAGTTTAACAGAGCTGACTGCAGAAAACTTGGCAGAGAAAACCCTGCTGAGATTTTAGCGAAGCGCCAATGACTAAAATAATTATCACAGGGCTCAAATTCGCATGCTGGGCGGTATCCTTGCCGTCCGCTGAATTGGCGCATATCCAGATGTACCTACAAAGGATCTTGTTGCCTTACGAAGCAGTACTTCTCAGCCCTCATAAGCAAGAAAGGCTTGCTCGGAGGCGCAGCTCCATGCCAATGATTTGAAGCAAAGACATGCTTCTGCTGATGATATTTTAAAATTCCCTATAGATCCTCAGCCCAATTGACGCCAATCATCGCTCTCTAAAAAAACCGCGCAGCATTATGGCTTCAATGGAATAGAATCAGCCAGTGTATGAACAAAGGCGCCCACTGCCTTTTCCAAATTCACTTCCGCATTTTTCAATGCATCCAGCAAAACACTGTCTGGCGGATTAATGCCGATAATCTGGCTAAACCCTAAATCATACAGCTCATCAATGCCTTCCCCCACCAAACCAGCAAAAGCAATTACCGGCTTATTGAACTGCTTCGCCACCTGCGCCACGCCATACGGCGTTTTGCCAAACTTAGTTTGAAAATCAATTTTACCTTCACCTGTCAGCACATAATCCGCCTGCGCAATTTTCTCCGCCAAGCGGCACTGTTCAATCACCAGCTCCACGCCCGATTGAATCCTAGCTCCAGCAAAAGCCATCAGGCCAAAACCCAAACCGCCTGCCGCCCCTGCACCGGAAAAATTCCGGCATGCATGCCCCGCTGCCTGTTCAGCAACATCGGCAAAATGACTGAGGCTGCGATCTAAGATTTGCACCATCTCATCATCTGCGCCTTTTTGCGGACCAAATACATAAGATGCGCCATTTGGCCCGCACAGCGGATTATTTACATCCGATGCAATGACAATTTCAACCGTATTTAAGCGTGGATCTAAGCGGCTCAAATCCATGCTTTGGATGCGGTTCAGGCTGCCTCCGTAAGCAGCAACCGAATTGCCGGCAGCATCAAAATATTTTGCCCCCAATGCCTGCGCCATGCCCGCACCGCCATCATTGGTCACACTGCCGCCCAGGCCTAAAATCATTTTCGTCACGCCTAAATCCAGCGCTTTCATGATCATTTCACCTGTACCGCAGGTTGAGGTCAGCAAGGGATTGCGCTGTTCAGGCTTTAATAAATCAATGCCATTGGCTTTGGCCATTTCGATGACGGCAGTGCTCCCCCCATCGATTAAGCCAAAATACGTATTGATCCGCTGATGCGGCAAAGGGCCTGTCACTTCACATGTAATGCGCTCACCGGCTAAAGCCGCAATCAAGGCATCCACTGTGCCCTCACCGCCGTCTGCCATAGGCACATGAATGCACTGCGCATCGGGCATAGCCCGCAAAATGCCGCGCTGCATCGAAGCGCACGCCTGTTCAGCCGTCATGCTTTCCTTAAATGAATCGGGGGCAAGGATAAATGTTTTCATAGGATATTTTTTTAAGAAGCGGTATTCAGTTAAGCATGCTTTAACGCAATTTTCCTTTAGACTAAATAAAATTTAGCATCAGAAGAACGATCATGTCTCGAATCAATCTAGGCCAATCCGCCCCCGATTTATACAAAAAAGTTGCAGAGCTGGACGCCTTGGCTATGCAAAAAGTTCAAGAAGCGCAGCTGAGCGAAGGCTTTGCGCATCTGCTCAAACTGCGCGCGTCGCAAATCAACCAATGCGCTTTTTGCATCCGCCTGCATACGCAGGATGCGCTCAAAACAGGTGAAACGGCCGAACGTATCGCCCTGCTCAGCGCATGGCGTGAAACTGAATATTACGATCAGGCGGAAGGCGCTGCGCTCAGTTTGATGGAAGCCATTACTTTAGTCGCTGAAGGTCAAGTGCCTGATGAAGTTTATGAAGATGCCCTGCCTTTTTTGACCGATGCGCAAATCAGCGCAGTGGAGTGGCTGGCGGTTGTCATTAACGCATGGAACCGGATTGCCGTCAGCAGCCGCTACAGCGTCAAACCTTAAGGCTACAATAAAAAATGCTCAAACCAAAGCATCAATCCGCAGAACTTTTAGGGATTTCATGTTTAATATAAGATGCAAAACTGAGATAGTTAATGCCTTGAAATAGAATATCCATCGCAAGGAACAAACCTAACACCCAGAACGGCGCATCGGGTGATTTTAAAATCATGACGCCGGCAACTAGGGTCAATAGGCCTGAAAATAATGTCCAGCCCCAGCCTGGCAATCCTCGAAATAAAATGGCGTTAAAAATACGAATCACACCCGCAACAATTAAAATAATCGCCAAAACATTGGTGAGCACAATCGCAGTCTTTACCGGGGTGCTGAACGCATAATACCCGGCAATCAAATACAATACGCCAAACAGCGCCCAAAGCCACCGGAAGCCGCCCTCAAAAATTTTAAAGGCTGCGAGCAAGTGCAATATGCCGCCGATCATCATTAATATGCCGAAGATAAATATAGCGGATAAGGTGGCAAAAGGAAGAGACGCCAGCAGCACAATACCAAAAATGGTCAATAAAACACCTAAGCCAATGTACCACTTACGGTTTTGATGCAGCTGGCTACGGATTAAATCATTTCCTACAGTTTTCATACTTATTCTCAAGTTTTAATAGGGATGATTTAGTTTTAACATGATTTATTGACGATCTAAAGCCCAAAAGGTTAGTCAAAATGTAGCAATTTAAGCGCCTTAATTTGTGGATAACTTTTGAGTTATCCGCAGAGGTCCGCTTATTTGACCCAGCCTATTTCAGCTGCCGTTTGTGCATTGATTAGTGTCTGTTCCAAACTATCCGGCATCTTGCTCTTGGTTTCGGAGACTGGAATGTGCCCGGCCATCAATTCTGCTTTGGCTTGCGGAAATAATGGCTTCTGATCTGGAAAAGCGTAGCCGATTGGATAGATTGGCTGCCCTGTCGCTATCTCATATTTATCGGTAGCGCCAAAGGCATGCAGCAGCTCATGCACCAGCACAATTTTATTTTGCGCCGCCTGCTTTTTGGATGCGAACAAATTGACCGAGCCAATCCGGCCATTTTCCAGCGCTGTCGAATGCTTCAGTTCACGGGTCTTCGCAGGGTCATAATAATTTAAAAACAGGGTCAGGCTGGGTGCGCCATCCGCCTTTTGATGCTGCTGCCACGCGTAATAGCGGAATTTTAAACTCCATAGGACGACATCCCACAATCGGGCATGATCGGGCACCTTCGGCGGCAATACTTTCAGCTGCCGCCCAATATTGAAATAAAAATAAATCGGCTGACCGCGGTACTGCTGCGCATGTTCTTGCAGGTACGCTTGCGCACCCTGAAAATCCTGCACGCTAAGCTTTTGAATATACCGCTGCGTGCTGGGTAAGCCATCCGCATTAATCGGATGCAGCAGCACAAAAACCGGCTTGCGCCAATCCTGATTTTTATCTTTCCATGCATTGACGGCAACGATCAGCAAAATAACCAGCAGGCACAGAATCCGAATTTTTTTCCACATAGCTGAAACTCTGATCTATTTATTTAATAAGTATTTATTTTCAATAATGCAGAGGGCTGCCGATTTACAAAATTTTCCCAAAGATACTGGTAAAGTAAGCGCTGCCCGCCAAATTCAGCCTTTTCAACAGCTTCATCTAAGCTGAACCAGCCATATTCTGTATGTTCATCATTTAAAACCACGGCTTGCTGCTTATCGCAATAAACAGCAAATACAGGGATCAGCTCAATCACATTGGCGCTGGCTTCATAAAACTGCTCCAGATAATCCGCACTGTACAGCTGCTGAACCTGAATGCCTGTTTCTTCGCAAATTTCACGGACAATAGCCTGGCTGGCTGTTTCACCTGATTCTATTTTTCCGGCAATGTGGCTCCAAAACCGGCCTTTGACCCGCTTCATCAATAAAATTTTGAACTGGCCGTCAAACTCAGAAAGCAGCACGGCAGAAACAACAATTGAGCGGATTGGAATCATCAGCATCCCCATCAAATATAATCAATTTTATCAGCGGCAAATTTCCGCCGCCATATAAAAAATGCCGGCATCCGCCAGCATTTTGTCACATCTTAAGTTTTAAGCTTCAACCCATTTGCCGTCTTGGTAAACCAAAGACCACTTGGTTTGCTTGCCTTCCGGCGTTTCCGAACCAATATATTGCGCCTGATTTTTCCGGCTGAATTTCACTAATGTTGGATTGCCTTCCGGGTCTTGATCCGGCGCCTGCAAAATAAATTGATATTTCGGATCCAGCTGTTCTGCAACACTGCGCAGTTCCGCTACTTTC
This sequence comes from Acinetobacter bouvetii DSM 14964 = CIP 107468, assembly GCF_000368865.1. Lineage (GTDB taxonomy): Bacteria > Pseudomonadota > Gammaproteobacteria > Pseudomonadales > Moraxellaceae > Acinetobacter > Acinetobacter bouvetii. The sequence goes on along the minus strand of NZ_KB849725.1, from coordinate 445,598 downwards.
GGCGCGCGCGTTTCACGGATTTTCGGGAACTTGCTGGCGGCTAAAAACAGCCCCGCTGCGCCGTCACGCAGCACAAAGAAGTCATCATGCTTCGCTGAACGCAAATGTTCCATTTTGATCGGGTCTACACGCGGCGGCGCAGGCTGGCCATTCTTCAAGACTTTACGGGTATTGTCACAGCTCATGCACGCGAAATAAGGGCCAAAGCGGCCAGTCTTCAGCTGCATTTCACCTTCGCATTTATCGCAAGGAATGGTTGGGCCATCATAGCCCTTAATCTTAAACTCGCCTTCTTCAACTTCAAAACCGCTGCAGTCCGGGTTGTTGCCGCAGATATGCAGTTTTCGGCCGCCATCGATCACATAGCTGTCCATCGCGGTGCCGCAGATTGGACAGCGCTTTTTCGACATCAAATCTGCCGTTTCAGCACTGTCATCATCAGAAAGCGCAGCCAAGGACTCCACAGGCGTTAAGTTCAGCGTGCCTTTACAGCGCTCTTTCGGCGGCAGGTTATAGCCTGAACAGCCCAGGAATACGCCGGTTGTCCCCGTACGGATCTGCATTGGACGGTCGCATTCTTTACAGTGCACATCCGCCACTTCGACCGGCAGGTTGCGGCGCATGCCGCTTTCACCCTGCGCATTGGTCAGGCGCTGCTTGAAATCGCCATAGAAGCTATTCAGCAATTCTTTCCAATTGCGCTCACCTTCCGCCACTTTATCCAGCTGGCCTTCAAGGTCTGCGGTAAAGTCATAGTTCATCAGGTTGTTGAAGCTTTCATCGAGACGGTCTGTCACGATTTCGCCCATTTTCTCTGCATACAGGCGGCGGTTTTCCAGTTTCACATAACCGCGGTCTTGAATCGTCGAGATGATGGCAGCATAGGTCGAAGGGCGGCCGATGCCTTTTTTCTCAAGCTCTTTCACCAAAGAAGCTTCGGTAAAGCGTGCAGGCGGTTTGGTAAAGTGCTGAGAAGGATCAAGCTTTTCAAGCTTCAATACTTCACCCACTTTCACCGCAGGCAATAATACATCATCATCTGACTTGTTTTGACCGCGGACTTTAGTGAAGCCGTCAAAGACCAAGGTACGGCCTTTGGCTTTCAGCTCTACGCCGTTCGCGTTGACTAAAATCGTTGAAGACAGGTATTCAGCAGGCGTCATCTGGCACGCGACGAATTGACGCCAAATCAGGTCATACAAACGCTGCGCATCACGTTCCACACCCACTAAGCTGTCGCCTTTTAAAGCCACATTTGACGGACGAATCGCTTCATGGGCTTCTTGCGCACCCGCTTTGTTGCCATAGCGGTTCGGCTTGGCAGGCAGATACTTCGCGCCAAACTCAGTCTCAATATGATGACGCACCATATTCACGGCATCGTCGCTCAGGAAGGTCGAGTCGGTACGCATATAGGTGATGAAACCCGCTTCATACAAACGCTGCGCCAGCATCATGGTTTTCTTCACAGAAAAACCTAAACGGGTGCTCGCCGCCTGCTGCAGGGTTGAGGTGATATACGGCGCGCTCGGATTAACCTTGGTCGGCTTATCTTCACGTGCTGCAACGGTATAGTCCGCATCTTTAATCAGATTCAATAAAGCATCAGTTTCGGCTTTGTTGTGCAGCTTTAATGTTTTGCCGTTTTGCTTCACCGCTTCAAGACGGATGTCATCTTTTTTCGATTTCGTGTCTGCAAAAACTTGCCAGTATTCTTCTGGAATAAACGCGCGGATTTCACGCTCGCGCTCAACTACCAGCTTCACCGCAACGGACTGAACCCGGCCAGCCGATAAGCCGCGGGCAATTTTTTCCCACAGCAAAGGAGAAATCATAAAGCCCACAACACGGTCCAGGAAACGGCGCGCCTGCTGGGCATTGACTTTATTGGTATCTAAACGCGATGGATGCTTAAAGGCTTCCTGAATGGCATTTTTGGTAATTTCATTAAACACCACACGCTGATAGCGTGAATCATCACCGCCAATGACTTCTTTTAAATGCCATGCAATCGCTTCCCCTTCACGGTCCAAATCCGTTGCGAGATAAACCTCATCAACCTGCGAAGCAAGCTTTTTCAGTTCCGAAACCACATTTTCTTTGCCAGGCAGCACTTCATAATGCGCTTTCCAGTCATTTTCGGGATCTATACCCATGCGGTTTACTAATGCGGACTGGGCTTTTTCAGCCTTCTGCACATCGGTCAGTTTGGTGCGGGCTGCAGGTTTCTTTTCTGCCGTTTTGCTTGAACCGCCTGTAGGCAAATCACGAACATGGCCAACCGACGACTTTACAATGTAGTCTGAACCAAGGTATTTATTGATTGTTTTCGCTTTTGCAGGCGACTCCACAATCACTAAGGCACGTTTTTTTCCAGCATCAGTTTTTGCTGCCGCGCTTTTGGATGTGGACCGAGGAGCGTTCGCCATAATTAACCGTTAATCCTGTTTTTTAATGGGTCTAAAATTAAAGTTCAGCCAAAGAATTCAAATAGGCTTTGATGTCATCCAGCTGGGTGGCTCTCAAATCGGATTCTTCGTCCCAATAGAGTCCTACACAGTTTGCCTGCATATCAATAGCATAAATGCCCTTTAATGCAATGGGCAAATCTTTAAACTTGTCATCACCATGCACCAGCTGCAATTTTTGATCTGCTACGCGCGCGCGCATTAATGGCAAGCGGGCTTCTGGAAGCAGAATGCTGTAATACGCCACCATGCTGGCGCGCTTTTCAGAAACCATTGGAATTTTTGTCCAGTCCGGCGCAACCACTAAACGCGGATGCAAGCCCATCTTGCGCGCTTTATCACGCATGATGCCTAACGCCTTTTCTCTCGGGCTGACGCGAAGTCCTAAAATAGAGCCCAAAACAAAAAGAATGATGAAACCAATGACCCAAATACCCGTGTTTTCCATAGTACAACCTTAATGTTCCTTTATTAGAGTTGCATAAGCGCAATATAAAAGGCAAGTTGTGGCGACAAAAATTAATTCAAGAACATCTCGTGGCTGTAGAGCACTTCGTGACCATTCCAATAAATATAGCCTTTATCAATCAACTCTTTCAGCAGCAGGCGAATGTCTGATTTTGGAAACAGCTGCTCCAGCAGGTCCCGCAGCGCATAAATATCCTTGGGTTTTTCCTGTTTTAATTCATGCAGTTTCTTAATCACTTCCAGCTGCACAGGATCAACTTTCTGAAAATTGGCATATAAATTCTGCTGCGGATTCTGCACTGCAGGCTCTGCCTCATCCGCGCCGCGCTGCGGTAAATCCAGCTGGGCAAAAGCATCCTGCATATTGTGCTGCAATGGCGCAGCATCTGCGTCTAAATTTAACTGCGCCCAGTGTTTGAGGACTTTTTTGCGGAAATTCACATGGCTGTCATCGCGCTTCACAATTTTTAAATTAATCAGCATGCCAACCACCTGCTGCGCATTTTCCGGCAGCAGCTGCAGAATATTCGCCACCGAATTTTTTAAAGATTCCAGAGTGTTTGGCTTTCCAGCAGCCTGAACCATGGCATCGCAATATTTTTTCACCATTTGCAGCTGCGGCGTGGCCTTAATTGTATGCAAACTTGGGATTTTATATTTCGGACGGTCAGATGCCGCCTGCTGTTCAGGCTGAATTTGAATCAGGCTGCAGCTGATATTGGCACCTTGCATCATTTCCAGCAGCATCTTGCTGCCTGCAGCTGCAGAAATGACTTCAACATGAGTGTCCGCATCCAGAAGCGCCATTAATTGCCCCACCACCACCGCATATTCAAATTCTTTCTGCGGGGCTTCCGGAGTATCTAAAATGACGATTTGACCGCTGCTGATCCAGCTGGAAAATTCCGTTAAATCTTCCAAAGCATATTCAAATTTCCCTTGGCAATTAAATAAATACAGCACGGGATAGTGTTCAGTCACATCTCTCAGCAATTGCGCTGTCGGCATATTGTTTTCAAGATCGAGCAGTACGGCTTTAGCGGTCATAAAGGGAGAACTGTTTAGCGGATAGCGGTTGCTGTGCATTACAGCGGTTCGATGTAAAAAGGTCAATAACTAAAAGGCTTTTTCCAGTCATTCTCCAATGAACCAAGGCCTGCAATCAATAATGCGGCGGGCGGTTGGTCATTGGGTCAAAAGCCGCAATGCCTTCAGATAAGTCGGCAGATTCTATGCGCTGGTAAATCAGCTGCATTTGCGCTCTTAAATCAGCAATTTCAATGCTCTGGCGCGCAACCTGGTCATTCAGCTGATCAACTAAATCATCTAAAAATGCAATTCGGACTTGCAAATCTTCAATGGGTGCGGACAATGGCGCTTGATTATCAATATTTTGTTGTTTAGACACTTCAAGTCCTCATTTGAGATTTTTCAGGAAACATTATGGCCTATATTACTTTAAGGGATGTCCAACTTGCGTTTGGTGGACCTGCCCTGCTCGACGGCGCGAACTTTTCATTAGAGCGCGGCGAACGGGTGTGTTTAATCGGCCGTAATGGTGAAGGCAAGTCTACTTTACTTAAACTGATTGAGGGAAGCTTATTGCCTGATTCAGGCGAAGTTTCGCTGCAAAACGGCATCACCATTTCCATGCTGGCGCAGGATGTGCCGATGGATTCCGGCAAAGTCGCGGATATTGTAGCCGATGGCGCAGGCGAAGCTGCCGAAGTGCTTAGAGCCTATCATGAAGCCAGTGACGCTTGCGTATTGGGTGATATGGACGCCTGCGACCGCATGGGTGAGCTGCAGCACAAACTAGATCAGCTGGATGGCTGGGCTTTAGAAACTAAAGTGAACTCCATCCTCAGCAAAATGGGCCTGGACCCGGATGCCGATTTGGCCGATTTATCGGGCGGCCGTAAGCGCCGTGTGCTGCTGGCCCGTGCGCTCCTTACCCAGCCCGATGTGCTATTGCTGGACGAACCAACCAACCATTTGGACGTTGAAAGTATTGAATGGCTGGAGAAATTTTTACTCGATCAAAATAATTTAACTTTACTGTTCATCTCGCATGACCGTTCATTTGTCGACAGCATTGCAACCCGAATTGTTGAACTCGACCGCGGCACCCTGCGCAGCTATGAAGGCAACTACTCGCGTTACCTGGAGCTTAAAGCGCAGCAAATGGAAGCGGAAGAGAAGCAGAATGCCCTGTTTGATAAACGCTTGGCTGAAGAAGAAGTGTGGATTCGTCAAGGCATTAAAGCGCGCCGTACCCGTAACGAAGGCCGTGTACGCGCCTTAAAAGAATTGCGTGAACAGTCCAAAGCACGCCGTTCGCAGCAAGGCAAAGTCAGCATGGCAACACAGGACGCCAGCCGTTCAGGTAAAGTGGTCTTTGAAATTGAGAACTTAAGCGTTCGCTTTGGCCATGATGCGCCGATCATCAAAGACTTCTCTGCATTGGTGCTGCGCGGTGACCGTATTGGCCTTGTCGGTGACAACGGTGTCGGTAAAACCACCCTCATTAAAGCCATTTTAGGCGAACAGGAACATACGGGTACGGTGAAAACCGGCACGCAATTAGAAGTGGCTTACTTCGACCAATTGCGTAATGCCCTCGACCTTGAAAAATCTGTCAAAGATAACGTGTCAGAAGGTTCTGACCATGTCGATGTGAACGGCAGCCGCCGCCACATTTACAGCTATTTGCAAGACTTCCTGTTCTCACCGGAACGCGCGCGCACACCAGTCAAAGCCTTGTCAGGCGGTGAACGCAACCGTATCCTTTTAGCCAAGCTGCTGCTGAAGCCGTCCAACTTAATCGTGATGGACGAACCCACCAATGACTTGGATATGGTGACACTCGAGCTGCTGGAAGAAATGCTGTCCGACTACAAAGGCACTTTACTGCTGATTTCTCATGACCGTGCCTTTATGGATAACGTGGTAACCTCAACTTGGGTCTTTGATGGTAAAGGCAATATCGATGAATACATCGGCGGTTACCAGGATTACTTACAGCAGCGCCCCGACCAAACTGTGGTTGATCAAAAAAGTGCTGTGAAAAAAGCCGCGGCGAAAGCCGAAGCGAACGTAGCGCCGGCTAAAAAAGTCAAGCTCAGCTATAAAGATCAGCGCGCTTTGGATCAGCTGCCTGCTGAAATAGAAGCGCTGGAAAAAGAACAGGCGCAGCTGTCAGAAAAATTGGCCGATGGCTCCTGGTTTATCACGGATGCAGGCGCGGCAGCGAAAGCCTCGCAGCGCCTTGCAGAAATTGATGATCAAATGCTGGAAAAAATGGAACGGCTGGAAGAACTGGAAAATATGGCCAAAGGCTAAATTTCCCCCGCCAAAAAAGCCGTCACTTTGACGGCTTTTTTAAGCTTTGAATTTTTAACCGCTTTGCTTGCAGCTGCTGCACTCTCCGCTTCCGCAGAAAGGTAAAGATCATTTACAGCCCTTAAATTTTCATTTGGCATTTATTTTTAAAGCTTGCTAAGGTTTCAAATAAATCGTTTATTCGGGCTTAAAAGATGCAAATTCATGATCAAGTGGTCTTAGTCACAGGCGGCGCGCGCGGTTTGGGCTTGGCCATCAGCCAATGCTTAATTGCTGAAGGCGCGCGCGTCGTGGTGAATTACCACGCCAGCAAAGCCCAAGCGGAACAATTAGCCCTGCAGCACCCGCAGCAAGTCTTTGCCTGCCAAGCCGATGTCACCGATAAAGCACAGGTATTGCGCCTATTTGCCGCGGCAAAAAATCATTTTGGCGCCGCCGTCACCTCGGTGGTGAATAATGCCCTGATCCGCTTCGAATTCAATGGCGATGCCCGCCCCAAAGTCGAAGACCTGACCGCCGAAACCATGCTGCAGCAGTTTGATGGCGCTGTGCTGGCCGCCATCAATACGACACAGGCCGCTTTGGATGATATGAAACAGGCCGGCTTCGGGCGCATCATCAATATCGGCACCAACTTGGTTCAGAACCCCGTTGTGCCTTACCATGACTACACCGCTGCCAAAGCGGCGCTCTTGGCGTTTACCCGCACCGCAGCGCAGGACTTGGGGCAGTTCGGCATTAACGTCAATATGCTGTCGGGCGGCCTGCTGCAGGCCACGGATGCCAGCAAAGCCACTCCGGATGCGGTATTTGAGATGATTGCGGCCGCTACCCCGCTGCGCCGCGTCACGACGCCTGAAGAATTTGCATCCGCCATCATGATGTTCCTGTCGCCCTATTCACGCGCGGTCACAGGCCAAAACTTAATTGTGGATGGCGGTTTAGTCAAAGGCTAAACCGGGCGCCCAGTTCTGCCTGAACTTTCTTTTTTATTTCAGCTTCATGCTAGACTGTGCCTTATTTTTTAAAATTTGATTTAGTGCTTATGAGTCAAAAGCCAGATTATCAGCCCGGCGCCTTTCAATGGTCCTTTCTATTGCCGCAATATTGGGGTATTTGGATTGGCATTGTTTTCCTGATGATTTTAGCGCTTTTGCCGTGGGCGCTGCAGTACCGCCTGGCTGTCTTCTTGGGCGAGACCGCTTTTAAGCATTTAAAATCACGCCGAAAAACCGCAGTCCGCAATCTTGAAGTATGCTTTCCTGAATGGTCTGCCGCGCAAGTACAGGACAACACCCGCCAAGTTTTTATTGACCAGATGATTGGCATCTTTGAAACCTTGAATGCCTGGTATTGCCCGTATTGGTTTAAAGGCCGCTTCAGCATCGAAGGCTTAGAGCATCTTCAAAAGGCGCAGGCAGAGGGTCAGGGTGTGTTATTGCTAGGCACTCATTCAACGCTTCTCGATGCAGGCGGTTATCTCTGCGATCAGTTTTTCAAATTGGGCGTGGTCTACCGCCCGCAAAACAATCCGCTCTTGGACATGCTGATTTACCGCTGCCGCGCAACCATTTATGAGCATCAAATTGATCATGATGATATGCGCGGGCTGATTCGCCAGTTAAAAAATGGCCACGCCATCTGGTATAGCCCCGATCAGGACTTCGGTTTGAAGCAAGGGGTAATGGCGCCATTTTTTGGCGTACCTGCAGCCACCGTGACTGCGCACCGCCGTTTAATGAAAATCTCGAAAGCCGCAGCGGTTCCCCTCTATTTTTACCGCGATGGCGATCTTAAAGATCCGCGCTACCATGTCCGCCTTGAACCCGCTTTAGATCACTTCCCCAGCGAAGACGAAGTGGCCGATGCGATACGCATCAATAAAATCATCGAAAACCAGCTGCGGATTGCCCCGACGCAGTACATGTGGTTTCACCGCCGCTTTAAAACCCGCCCAGAAGGCTTTGATGAAATTTACTGAGTTCTACTCAACACACTCATAGTCCTGACCAAAAATAGAGAGAGACACGCAATGAAAGTGATGCAGCTTTTGCCTGAACTGAACAGCGGCGGTGTGGAACGCGGCACTTTAGAAATTGCCCGCGCGCTGATTGCCGATGGCCATGAGTCCTTGGTGGTGTCGAACGGCGGGCGCATGGTGGCTCAGCTGGAAGCTGAGGGTTCAACCCACTTAACCCTGCCGATCCATAAAAAAGCGCTGTCCTCTCTTTGGCAAATCCGCCCGCTGCGCAAACTGATTGCACAGCATCGGCCGGATATCCTGCATGTGCGCTCACGCGTTCCGGCATGGCTGGCGCACTTTGCGCTCAACGGCATGCCGGCAAATCAGCGCCCGCATCTCATCAGTACGGTACATGGCTTTTACTCCATTAACCGCTACAGTCAAATTATGACCCAAGCGGAAAAAGTCATTGCGGTCTCTGACAGCGTGGTGCAATACATCAGGGACAACTACAGAAACTGCCCGCCAGAAGATATTGTGCGCATTTACCGCGGCATTGACCCGCAGGCTTTTCCGCATGGCTATCAGCCATCCGCGCAATGGCTCAATCAAACTTTTAAAGATTTTCCAGAATTGGAAAATAAGTTCCTGATCTGCCTGCCTGGCCGCATTACCCGCCTGAAAGGCCATGAAACCTTAATTGCCTTGATGCAGCAATTGCATGAGCACTACCCGCAGCTGCATGCTGTCGTCGTCGGCGGCGCTGACCCGAAAAAGGCGGCCTATTTAAAAGAAATGCATGACAGCATTCAGGCCAAAGGCCTGAGTGATAAATTCACCTTCACCGGCCACCGTTCCGATATCCGCGAATGGCTGGCTTTGAGTGATGCTGTGCTGTCCTTGTCTAATCAGGCGGAAACTTTTGGCCGCACCGCCTTAGAAGCGCTGTCAGTAGGCACACCCGTGATTGGCTGGAACCGCGGCGGTGTTGCAGAAATTTTATCCCATGTTTATCCGCAAGGCTTAATTGCAGTGGACGACCAAAGCGCTTTGCTCAGCGCGGTGAAACAGCATATTGATGCACCGCCGCAGGTTGCCCCCGTCAGCATGTTCAGCTTAAAAGACATGTGTGATCAGACGCTTGCGCTGTACAAACAAGTATCAGGCAAAGATTAGAAGCAAGGAAGCGGGGGGCAGCGCTTAAATCAAGTGCTGCCCTTTCATTCTGATCGGCGTCCCCCAGGCAATCAACAGACTTTCCGCTCAGCATTCTGACCGGATTTCACCCCTTCCAGACCCGATATTTCGCCATCAGCCAAATCAGCAGCGGCATCAAAATCATATTCACAATATCACGCAGGCTGGAGCCTACCTTCCAATAGCCTCTGTCTAAAATATCGTGGCGCGCGCCGAACAGCTCGAATGCAACGGCGGCAAGAATCACAGCCCATACAGCATAATTGGATTTCAACTGGCGCTGATGAAACAAGGCAATCAAGAAAAACAGCAGCACACCCAGATAAATTAGCAAAGCATCATGGGACAATTGGGTCAATTGCAGAAAGGCGGTGCGCCATTCATAAAGCAGAGAGATGCTCATAAAACTCACTTATTTTTTTTCATTTCGTTGTTCTGCGCCCTACTCTAAAATGCCGGGCGCCAAATGCAAAGCAAAAAATGCGGCCTGCAGATAGACCAAACCCGAGTTCTGCATCCTGCAAAACTCGGGTTGATGAGGTTGTGCTTTCACAAGTCTTATTATTCTTTTCGGGTGGCTTTCCTTTCCTGCATCATATCCATGATGATTGCCATCGGCGCCGTCTTCCTTAGCGGGATAATCCGTTCCCTGTTCCATTTGCCGATGAATGTAGGATAGGCGGTTTTCTAAAGCTTGCCTATGCGCCATCAGCCGAAATCAATGTAAGCTATTTCTTACACTTTTCCCTTAAAATCGCAGAGCCGCTCAGGGCGCCTTGGTGCTGTCCTTATAGTCCTGCGCAATGTCATCGGTCACTATCTTTTCTTCTTTCTCCGCTTTTTCAATACCTTCCTGTATCGCCTCCTGCGCTTCCCGCTCATCCGCATCGCTTTGCTCCAGCTCTTGCTGTATCTGTGCAAACACACGGCCGGTTTGCAGTGAGACATATACAGGAAAATGATCTGAACCTACGTGAGCTAAGCGCTTCATTCTGACCAAAGCAAAATCGGTACTGTGAAATACATGATCCAGCGACCAGCGCAATACAGGATAATCCGCATGAAAGGTATTCACGAAATACCGCCCCACCCGCGGGTCCAGCAGGCCGCTGATGCGCTGAAAAAGGCGTGTGGTGCGCGACCACGCCACATCGTTTAAGTCTCCCATCACAATGCAGCTTTCATCCAGATCTTTGATCTGATCGCCGACAATCAGCAGCTCAGCATCGCGCAGGGTGGAATCCTTTGCTTCTGTCGGGCTGGGCGGCTTCGGGTGCAGGCAATACAGCTGTACAGTCTCGCCGGAACGCAAAGTCACCGCGGTATGAATAGACGGTATCTCATCGCTTAAAATGAATTTGACCTGCGTGCCATGCAGCGGCAGCCGGCTGAATAAATGCATGCCGTACAGATTATTCAGCGGCACTGCAACCCGGTAGGGATAGTCATCTCCCAGCGCACTCAAGGCCTGTTCCCAGCGGAGGTCGGACTCTAAAGTCAGCACCAGGTCCGGCTGATATTTTTCAATTTCAGCAAGCAGCAAATGATATTGATGATTGGGCGTTAACACATTTGAGACAATTACAGAGATTTGCCGCTCAGGATTCAGCTGATGCCCGCGGACTTTCTTGACCTGCTTTTTCCAAAGAACAGTATAGGGCAGTACCATTTTCAGCTGAAAAGCAAGCGCGGCGATCAGCCCGACTAACAGGATTTCACGCCAGGTATCCCAAGGTTCAGGCCAAAACAGCATCAGTATCAGTGCAGGCATGCCCAGCGCCAAAATCTGCAGCCGCGGGAAATCCGCGCCGCGGAACCACCATTCATCGCGGCGGATCAATGACCAGGCGCTGAGCCAAATTACAAGCGCTGACAGCACTTCCACCCAAATCATTGGCGCCTCCGCTTTATATTCTTAATTTTTTATTGACTCATAAATTTATATCAATTTTGCATGTAACATAAACAAGATATATTGCACAATATAATTGCTGTTTTCATTCTGTAGCGCTTGCAGTTGAGCGCTCTTTTGATACACTCGAACCCCCTTTTATTTTTTAACGCACCGAGGCAAAGTGACATGAAAGTAGGTCTGGTCGGTTGGCGCGGGATGGTTGGTTCCGTCCTGATGCAACGTATGGTTGAAGAAAATGATTTTGCTCATTTTGAGCCATTTTATTTTTCTACCAGTAATGCTGGCGGTGAAGCGCCTGCGTTTGGCGGCAAGACCGCCCCAGCACTTATGGATGCGTCAGACATTAGCAGTCTGAAGCAAATGGATGTCATTATTACCTGCCAAGGCGGTGACTATACCACTGACGTTTTCCCTAAATTAAAAGCGGAAGGCTGGAACGGTTACTGGATTGATGCTGCATCCACACTGCGCATGGATGATGAAGCGATCATCGTGCTTGACCCAGTGAACATGAACGTGATTAAAGACGGCTTAGTCAAAGGCACGAAAACTTTCGTGGGCGGCAACTGCACAGTCTCTTTAATGCTGATGGGCCTAGGCGGTTTATTCCAAAGCAATTTGGTGGAATGGGCAACCTCAATGACCTATCAAGCCGCATCGGGTGCAGGCGCGCAAAATATGCGTGAACTGATCTCCGGCATGGGTTATTTATATAACAACACTAAAGATTTGCTGGATGATCCGCGTTCTCCAATTTTAGACATCGACTCTAAAATTGCGCAATTGCAGCGAGGCGAAGGTTTCCCTTCCGCAAACTTTGGCGTGCCTTTAGCGGGATCTCTCATTCCGTACATCGACAAGCAGCTGGAAAGCGGCCAGTCGAAAGAAGAATGGAAAGGTCAAGTTGAAACCAACAAGATTCTTGGCAATCAGCAGATCGTGCCTATTGATGGCCACTGCGTGCGTATCGGCGCAATGCGCTGCCATTCGCAAGCCCTGACGTTAAAGCTGAAGAAAGACGTTCCGCTGGATGAAATCGAAGATATGTTACGCAGCGCGAACCAGTGGGCAAAAGTGGTTCCAAATACCCGTGAAGCGTCCATGACAGATTTGACGCCAGTTGCAGTCACAGGCACCTTGTCTGTTCCAGTGGGCCGCCTGCGCAAGCTGAACATGGGTAAAGAGTATCTGGGCGCCTTCACCGTCGGCGACCAATTGCTTTGGGGCGCGGCTGAACCGCTGCGCCGCATGCTGCGCATTTTAATCGACTATAAGAATGCCTGATTTTACATGGTGAGCATCATGTAACTAATCTCAAAATATGAAAAGCCGATCTCAATTGATCGGCTTTTTTGTGTAGCAGTCTTGTAATTATTTTACAATTCTTCAACATGCCGTTACTCTATCATTTTCGCTATGCGGCATCGCCTGAGCTAAAGATTAAGATGAATGTATATAACAAATTAAAGATCGCCATTTTAGCCATAATTGCATCGCAGAACATTCATGCGATGACACTTGACCCGATTCAAATTCAGTCGGCGCCTGGGGAACTTCTGTATGCGGAAATCAATTTCCGCAATGCGGATCCGGACGCGTCAATTCGCGCCGACTTAGCGTCTGCCGAAGACTTAATTGCAATGGGCGCCGGGCATCAGCCTCCGGGCCATTTGAATTTCTTTACCCGCAAAGACAGCTCTGGTTCGGGCGTGATTACCATTACATCATCGCGGCCGCTGACCGATGCTGAACTGAATATTATTGTCAAAATCAGTGAAGGCAATTCTTCACGGCTGCAGCATATTAAAACACCGCTTAAGCGCAGCATGCCAATCAGCCAGCAAATGAATGCCGCGCGCAACGAACGCACCCTTGCACCGGTAATCATCAGCAATGAGCGCGACATTGCGCTGAATTTGCCTGTCAGCGCCCAATATGCCGCGCTTAAGCCGAATGCCGCCGGCAAACCCAAAGAAACCCTTCTTTCTTTGAATTCATCGCTGCCGCCGAGCATGGATAAAAATAGCGCTTCAGCGCCGTTTTCTGCCCCCTCAATAAGCGCTGCACCGGCGCCGCAGCCAGCCGTATCCGCTGAAGCCGCGCCTGCAGCCTTGGCGTCAAATAATGCCAATGCGCCTGCAGCGCCGCAAGGCGCAGCTGTGCAAAAGCAAGTCTCCAGTGACCCGCTGGCTCAAAAATATGCGGCGGAACAGCAGGCTGCACAGCTCAAAGCTCCTGCAGCAGCGGTAAAAAGCCCGCAAGACGCTGCACGTGCGCCGTCCGTAAAACCCGCACCGCAATCTGCTGCGCAAAAATATGTAGTCCAATCAAATGAGTCCCTCTGGGGCATTGCTTCACGTATCGCATCCACTGAAAACCGTCCTGTGGGCGACGTGATGAAGCAAATTAAAGCCAACAATGCACATGCGTTCATTCAGGGGGATTCCAACCGGCTGAAACGCGGCGCAGCCTTGAATTTGAATGGAGCTGCCCTTTCTAAGGAACGCCAGAAAATTTCCGCAGCCGCGCTGAAACAGATGCCGTCCACGCAATCCGGCAAGACCAAATACCGCCTGAATGAAGCGGAAATGAGCCTGGTAGCGGAGAAAACCCAAGATTCGGCGCATGCTTCTGCAAATAAAAGCACAGAAAAAAATCAAACTTCGAACGAGTTATCATTAAAAGTTATGACATCTCGTGAAAAAACCGTTAAATTACAGAGAAACGTAACCCAATTAGAATTGGCGCTAAATCAAAAGGATCATAGAATTCAATTATTAAACACTCGTCTTGCGCAGCTTGAGCAACAGCTGAAAGCACGCCAGGCAGAGAAAAAGCCAATCAACTAAAAAGTTACATATGATGATTTAAAAGGATGAGCGCACTTTCTCTGCGCCCTATCCCCAAGGGGTAATAACATGCTGTATGTGATTCCATTTGTGATCTTGTTGATCGTTTTGGTAGTCTTAAAAAAACGTCAAGACGCACAGGGTTCTGAAAAATCCACTGCAACCACGGCAACACAAAAAAGCAAAGCGAAAAAAGCCAGCTCATCAGCGAAAGTTGCCCCAAATAAGACACAAGCTGTTCAAGATTCAGTAGTCGAAAAAAAGCAGACTACGCCGCTGACTGCGGAAACCCGCAATAAAATTGAAAGCTTGATTCAAGAGCGCAATTTCTTCTCTGCAGAAGCGCAAATTAATCAGGTGCTGAAAAGAGACAACTCGCAGCATGAGCTGTATTTGTATCTGTTGGATATTCATATTCTGCAAAAAGATGAATTCGCCATCAGCCAGCTGCTCAACCATGTGCGCTCATTAGAACTGGATGACATTTTAGCGCAGGCGGAAGCGAAAAAAGCCGAATTTGATAAATCACAGCATAAGTCGGATGAAGCGATTACTTTTGTCAGCCCGACGATAAATCCAGAACCTGCCGCTGCTGCGCCAAAAGCGCAAAATACTGCTGATTTTGATGCCTTAATGGCTGGATCTGCCGCGCCTGCTGAACCTAAGGCAGATCTCGCTTTTGAACAGCTTGAGCCACAAGCAGCGCCAAAGCCGGCAGAGCCCGTGCAGCAGGCCGCTGAAGAGATTCAGCCTTTAGAGTTTAACCTCTCTTTTGACAGCGCGCCTAAGGCCGAAACTCCGGCACCAGCGCAAGCGCCTGCACCATCCATCGATTTTGGCTCTTTCTCTTTAGAAGAAGCAGCGCCTTCGGCCAAAGCCGAACCGGAAGCGCCTGCTCAAGAAGAAATTCAGCCTTTAGATTTCTCCTTAAATTTAGCGCCTGCAGCCAAAGCTGAACCGGAAGCGCCTGCCCAAGCAGAAATTCAGCCTTTAGATTTCTCATTCTCCTTGGATGCGCCGCAGCCGGTCGAAAAGCCTGAAAGTGCATCGCCGCTGAGTTTTGACCTGAATTCATTGGATATTGCGGCTACAGAACCCCCTGCTGTTGCAAAGCCTGCACAGACAGGCGTGAATTTTGACATCAGCAGCGTCAGCTCTCCATCCGCAGCGCCTGCTGACAGCAGCGACCCGCTGATTCAATCCTTCCCTGCATTGGCTGAAAGCAATGACATTGAGGTTAATCTTGAACTTGCCCAGCAATATATCAAACTCGGCGCTTTCGATGCTGCCCGCGAACTGCTGGCAGAAAAAGAAACCGAGTATTCAACTGAGCAGCGCCAGCAGGCAGATCTGTTACTGAATCAAATCGCATCTTAACCCGATTCGATTTAAACTAAAGCAGTCATCCTTGACTGCTTTTTTTATGATGAAAAAAATAGCCTTGATCTACATGGGCGGCACCTTTGGCTGTATTGGTGAACCGCTAAACCCAATGCCTGCGGAGCAGTTTATCCCCAAGCTGCAACATATTTTGCCGCTGCATCTTGAAATTGACTGCTTTACTGCGCCCGTAATACAGGACAGCAGCGCGTGCATTGCCAGTGACTGGCTGCAGCTGCTGGAACAGATTCAGCATTTGCAGCTGCAGCTGCAGCAGTATCAGCATTTTGTGATTATTCATGGCACAGATACCCTAAGCTACGCCAGCGCCGTTTTATCCCGCTTTATGGGCCAATCAGCGCATGTCGTGCTGACCGGCAGCCAATACCCGCTGCTGAATGTCCAAGGGTCCGACAGCCGTGAATTTACGGATGCGATTGATAACCTGAATTTTGCACTGGACTCAGCAGTGCAAGCGCCGGCTGGCGTCTACTTAGCGTTTCATCATCAATTGATTCATGCATCAACCACCTTAAAAGTGCATACCACGGCTCTCAACGCTTTTGCAGGTTCAGCAAAAGGCAATGAATGCCATGCCGATTGGCAGCCGCTGGCAGTACATGAACAGCTCATAGAAAAAGCGCGCCACTTTAACTGCATGAGCCTGATGATGCAGCCTATAGCGCCAGAACTGCTCTTTGCCAATCTGCAGGCAATTGCCTCCAAACCGCCGCATGTACTTATTTTGCAAGGCTTTGGCACAGGCAACATTGCCGTCAGCGCAGACATCATCGCGCTATTGCAAGCGCTGAGGCAGCAAGGTTGCGCAGTCATTATCACCACACAAGTGCCCTTTGGCGGAATAGATCAGCGCTATGCCGTCAGCCAATGGATTACTGACGCCAAAATTTTAATCAGCAATTGCAGCAGCCATGCAGATCTTTATGCAAAAGCGTTAAAAATGTATTTACAATACGATGCTGTAGACCAATGGCTTGCGCATTGGCAGGACTGAACAACACACTGAGGTAAATATGCAGCGTTTTGCAATTGGTATAGAATTTTGCGGCGTACATTACAGAGGCTGGCAAACTCAGCAGCCGGGCGTGCCCAGTGTGCAAGAAACACTCGAAAACACCCTCAGTAAAATCGCAAATGAACCCATTGCCATACATGGCGCTGGACGTACTGATGCGGGCGTGCATGCGACCAATATGGTCGCTCATTTTGATACCGAAGCCATCCGCCCGCTTCGGGGCTGGATGATGGGCGCCAACAGCATCCTGCCAAAAGACATTTCTATTCAATGGATTAAGGAAATGGATTCGGACTTCCATGCGCGCTTTAAGGCGCAGGCACGGCGTTACCGCTATGTGGTCTACAACAATCCGCAGCGGCCAGCTTTATTGCATAAACAGGTGACGCACGTGTATGCCCCGCTGGATGTCGATAAAATGATTCAGGCGGCGAAAAAGTTTGAAGGCACGCATAATTTTGAAAGCTTCCGCGCTGCCGCCTGCCAATCCAATCAGCCTGTGCGCCATGTTAGCCACTGCCGTTTAATCCGCCACGGCTGCTATTTGGTTTTGGACATTCAGGCAGACGGCTTTTTGCATCATATGGTGCGCAATATCATGGGATGCCTGCTGGAAATTGGCCAAGGCATGTATGCAATTGACCATATTGACGAAATTTTTGCATCAGAAGACCGTAAAGCTGCCGGCGTGACAGCAGCGCCGGATGGGCTGTATTTCATTCATGCCGATTACCCGGAACAGTTTGAGCTGCCGAAAGCGCCCCTGGGGCCGCATTGGCTGAATATGCCGGAATAATTCAATTTTATTTGCATATATTAAATCCCTCCCAACCTTCCTTTGTAAAAGGAGGGGTTAGGGAGAGGATTAAAACTAACGCTGCTTGCGCTTACGATATTCCACTGGGGTTTCATTGGTCCAGCGCTTAAAGGCGCGGTAGAACGTGCTTGGCTCAGAGAATCCGGTTAAATACACAATCCGCTCTACACTTTCAGCAGTATTCGCCAGCAGCTTTTTCGCCAAACGGCAGCGGTAGTCAGACAGAATCTGCTGAAAACTGGTATTTGCTTCAGACAGCTGAGTGCGCAAGCGCCGCGGCGTGATATTCAGCTGGGCAGCCACAGTTTCCAGCGTGGTTTCACCGCTTTCCAGCGTTGAACCAATCGCGCGGCGGACCTCTCCAACCAAATCATAGCGCGCCAACTCCTGCAGCTTTTCAATTGCCAGCTGTTCGTGTAGCTGCAGCAATTCAGGCTCGGCCTGCCATAATGGATAATCCAAAATTGCTGGATCAAAGTACAGGCGGGTTTCTTTTTGCCCCAAGCTCACTGGACATTCATACACCCGGAAATATTCATCATCCGGCGCGCCTTGACTGAAGTTAAAGTCAATATAAATCGGCTGAAAGCGCCCTTCCGTAATAAATTTAAAAAACCGCAGCACACCGGACATTGCGCATTCTGAAAAATGGCGGTTGACCAGATTTTCCGCCCAAGGCTGTACGCCGTTGGTCAAATAGCAGCGGTCATCTTCAATCACTAATTTAGCATGGAATGCATCGCTGATCAGACGCTGATAAGCCAAAGCGCGCTTTAGGCCTTCACCGAAATTTTCAGATGAAATAAACAGATGCTCAATCACCTGGCCGCGGTAAAGCGGCAAATGTTCTCCCAAATGCAGGCCAATGTCTGAGTCCTTGCTGACTTCTTCAGCAGCGACCCAAAAAGCATATTGCGCATTTAAAGGCGTGCGGTCATTGGCTTCCACCTGCCCTAAAGCCACACCTGCTTTTGTTAATATTTCTTCTGTTGGCAAACCGGCTCGACGAATCGCCTGGTAACCCAATCGCAGTACTACGGATGCATCGGTTAGCTGACCCACTCAAAAACCTTCCTTGTATGTACTTCATTTATACCTAAAAAGATTCAAATTAGATTAACTGTGATTGACCAAACTGACAACATGCTGGAGTGCTTTTTTGAAGAAAAATTTTAACCGCAGTGTTCGCCTATTTAAATGGCAGATGATTATTCTGACGCCCATTTCATCTTGTTTTTAGCAAAAAAATTGACTATAATTTGCGCCTTTCCAATTTATTCATTCAGGTAGGCTATGGCCAATAAAGAGGAACTCATCGAGTTCGAAGGCGTTGTCACCGAGACGCTTCCTAATACTATGTTCCGTGTACGTTTAGAAAACGGTCATGAAGTGATTGCCCACATCTCTGGCAAAATGCGTAAACACTATATCCGCATTTTGACTGGCGACAGTGTAAAAGTTGAAATGACACCTTATGACTTGACTAAGGGTCGTATCACTTACCGTGCGCGTTAAGTTTTAGCGAAAGCGGAAAAGCCACTTCATCAGTGGCTTTTTTTATCGCCGCATTTTTAATTCAATACAGCGTATTGGTTTTACAGCCTATCGCCGCGCATTCGCGCAGCCGTTCACGCAGCCAGTTATTGCGCTCTTGAGTCGTGCTCAGCCTGCACTGCACATCAATCCCTGTGTCTGTTGTACACTGCGCATCCCTTTCGCTAATCCATGCCAGCTGTGATTTTTTCAGAATTTTTTTCTGACTTTCCGACAGCTTGCCCCGCAAAGCCTGATAATTTTTATTCAGCTCCGCATCTGCGCTCGCATACAGCTTATTGGTACAATACACATCATCATAAGTGTTTCTCGCCTGCTCGCAGTTATCCGCAAATGCCGCGCCACTTATCCACAAACTGCCCAGCAGCAAAGCTATTCTTTTCATGTTCTGCATCCTCTATTTTTTATTGCCGCGGCCCGCTTAAAAATATGACGGACGCGTCCTGCATATTCTAAGCGAATACGCCCTGCAGAAAATTAAAAAGTGTTAACTTTACACCAGAATGCGGCTGGCATCCGCTGATTGAAAGCAGGCATATGGCCTCAGCTCAGCTGCATCGCCAGCACTCGGCTGAATTACCGTGTATCAAATCACAACAATAAAGCTTCTGGCTTATGCCTAAACTGAATTTATTTGCTGGAGCAATCTTATGAAACTTCAGTTATCTTTTCTGCTGCTGACAGCGCTGTCCGCGCTTTATGGATGCATGTCCAGCCCGGCGATGAATGCCTCGCAGCGTGAAGCCTATCTGCAGCAGTTCATTGGCTTAAGCAGTGATCAAATCCGCAGCCAGCTGGATTTAAGCCGTATCGGCTATCAGCAGGCCGGCGCTCCCGTTCTCAGCGGAAATACCTTAACCTATAGCGCTGCGCGCGCTGTCAGCATTCCAGTACCTATGGCGCAAAATCCAGCCATGGGCCTAGGCGCCGGCTCCGCAGTTCCAATCCCCAGCACAGCGGCCGACCGCTATGATGTGAATTTAAGCTGCCAAATCCGCTTTCAGCTGAAACAGAATATCGCTCAAGCTGTTTATTTGACCGGACGGACTTGTTAGTCCGCCGCGCCGCATAGGATCAATAAAATACTGAAAGCTGAGTTCGGCATTCATTAATTTTAGCGTGATCCAAATGGTCTATATAAAAAAACGCAGCCAAAAGGCTGCGTTTCTACAGTGCTCAGCAGGGCTTAGTCCAATGCAGCGACAACCGCTTGGCCCATTTCCACTGTACCCACTTTATTCATGCCTTCAGACATAATGTCTGCTGTACGCAGGCCTTGATCCAAGACATTGCCTACAGCATCTTCAATCGCTTTGGCAGCCGCTTCTGCACGGAAAGTATAGCGGAGCATCATCGCAACAGACAGAATCGTCGCTAATGGATTCGCCAGGTTTTGACCGGCGATATCCGGCGCTGAACCATGGCATGGCTCGTACATGCCTTTGCCGTTTTCATCCAAAGAGGCTGAAGGAAGCATGCCGATAGAACCCGTCAGCATGGCGGCTTCATCAGACAGAATATCGCCGAATAAGTTAGAGGTTACAATCACGTCAAACTGCTTCGGCGCGCGCACCAATTGCATTGCCGCATTGTCGACATACATATGCGATAAATTGATTTCAGGGTATTGCGCCTCTTTCATTGCAGTTACGGTTTGTTTCCACAATTCAGTCACTTCAAGCACATTTGCTTTATCCACTGAGCAGACTTTGCCGCCGCGCAAATTGGCCATTTCAAAAGCAACTTTGGCAATGCGCTTAATTTCAGACTCTGAATATACATCTGTGTTGAAACCTTGCTTTTCGCCATTCTCCAATTCACGGATACCGCGAGGCTGGCCAAAGTAAATGCCGCCCGTCAATTCACGGACAATCAAAATATCCAGACCCGCAACAATTTCAGGCTTTAAGCTGGAAGCATCAGCCAGTTGCGGATATAAAATTGCCGGACGCAAGTTTGCGAACAGGTTCAATTCACTGCGCAATTTCAGCAAGCCGCGCTCTGGACGGATTGAGCGCTCAATCGCATCCCATTTTGGACCGCCCACGGCGCCCAGCAGAATCGCATCGGCTTTTTTCGCCTGTTCGGAAGTGACATCCGGGTACGGCGAACCATGCGCATCAATTGCGGCGCCGCCCAGCAAACCTTGCTCCCAAGTCAAATCCAAATTGAATTTCTCATTTACGCGGGCCAGCACCTGCTCTGCAGCTTTTACAATTTCAGGGCCAATGCCGTCGCCAGCTAAAATCAAGATTTGTTTTGACATGAGGGTTTCCATTTATAAGGTCAGTTTTTTAACCAACAAGTTTTTTTACAGTTTCTTTTCTACAAACTCGCCGAGTCCATTTAAGACATTGTACGGTTTGCAGAAACGTCGAATAGTTTTGTGTTCCTGCATCAAATCCACACATAAAGGATCTGGCGCTGAAACATTCAGCAAGCTGCCCCGCTGCTTGCTGCGGTTCCGATACATTTTAAAAACATAGCGCTGGCTGGGATTGAACTGGTGAATCACATGCAGCTGTTCCGCTTTTTCCCTAGAAATTGGATAAAAACGGATCACGACTTCATGCTGTCCCGCCGGCACTGAAAGGTACAAAGCATTTGGATCCTGCAGTGATTTGGCCCGCATACGCAAAATGCCGGACTTGATGGCAGATTTTTCCAAACGCTGATTTTCGGCATTCAAAATGCGAATTTGATCATAACGTTCAAACTCACAATCTTCCGTGCCTGCACAATAAATCTGCGCATGGCTTTTTGTGCCTTCTGTTTCTTTCACTTTGTTTAATTGTGCAGTATCTATACTCTGACATGCCGTTAATGCGGCAGCCAAAGCCCCGAGCAAAGCAAATCGTCCCAAAAGCTTATTCATGACCCGAATCCAACCTGACAAAATTTGGCAAAATATGACTTTAATTATTCACCGATATTAACAAGTCTTCACCGGCATGACTATAGCTCGATGCAACAATGGTTTAGCCCTGAATTTCCGCAAAAACCCAAGGGCGGGCCTGCTTGGTTTTTTCTTCATAAGCGCGGATATCATCCGCGGCCTGCAAAGTTAAACCAATATCATCCAAGCCGTTTAACAGGCAATGCTTGCGGAATGGATCCACTTCAAACTTGAACGCTTCACCATTTGGCGTACGCACTTCCTGCGCGGCCAAATCAATCGTGAGCTGGTAGCCTTCGCTTGCCGTACACTCTTTGAATAGCTGATCAACAATCGCTTCAGGCAAGATCACCGGCAGCATGCCGTTTTTAAAGCTGTTATTGAAGAAAATGTCTGCATAGCTCGGCGCGATTACCGTACGGAAACCGTATTCTTCCAATGCCCACGGCGCATGCTCACGGCTTGAACCGCAGCCAAAATTGGCGCGGGAAATTAAGATCGTTGCGCCTTGGTAACGCGGCTGATTCAAAGCAAAATCCGGGTTTTTAGGGCGTTTTGAATTGTCCTGACCTAAAAAGCCTTCATCCAAATAGCGCAATTCATCAAATAAGTTTTCGCCAAAACCTGTGCGTTTAATGGATTTCAAAAACTGTTTTGGAATGATCAAATCGGTATCGACATTGGCACGGTCTAATGGCGCAACGATACCCTGTTCAACGGTATATTTTTTCATGTCTTTTGCTCCTATTAGAATGTACGCACATCTACAAAGTGGCCTGCAATTGCCGCCGCAGCCGCCATGGCAGGGCTCACCAAGTGCGTCCGGCCGCCATTGCCTTGACGGCCTTCAAAGTTGCGGTTTGAGGTTGATGCGCAGTGCTCGCCCGGCTGCAATTTGTCGGCATTCATCGCCAAACACATCGAACAGCCCGGCTCACGCCATTCAAAACCGGCTTCGATTAAGATTTTATCCAAGCCTTCCGCTTCGGCCTGCGCTTTCACTAAACCAGAACCCGGAACCACCATGGCCTGCTTAATGCTGGAAGCAACTTTTTTGCCTTTCGCCACTTCAGCCGCGGCGCGGATATCTTCAATACGCGAGTTGGTGCAAGAGCCGATAAATACGCGGTCTAACTGAATATCCGCCAATGCCTGGCCTGCAGTTAAGCCCATATACTGATAAGCGCGCGTCCAGTCATTGCGCTGCACGTCATCTTTGGCCTGCTCTAAGGTCGGCACAGCCTGAGACACTGGAATCACCATTTCAGGAGAGGTGCCCCAAGACACTTGCGGCTCAATTTCTTCACCTTGCAGCACCACAACGGTGTCAAAGTAAGCGCCTTCATCTGAATGCAGCGTATTCCAGTATTCCACAGCAGCATCCCACTGTTCGCCTGTTGGCGCATACGGACGGCCTTTGACATATTCAATGGTCTTGTCATCAACAGCAACCATGCCTACACGCGCGCCGCCTTCAATGGCCATATTGCAAACCGTCATGCGGCCTTCAATGGACATATCCCGGAACACTTGGCCGCCAAATTCGATGGCATGGCCGGTGCCGCCCGCAGTACCGATTTTGCCGATAATGGCTAAAACCACATCTTTGGATGTCACGCCCTGGCCTAATGTGCCGTCAACACGCACCAGCATATTCTTCATTTTCTTTTGCACTAAGCATTGGGTGGCCAATACATGTTCAACTTCTGAAGTGCCGATGCCGTGCGCCAAACAGCCGAATGCGCCATGCGTTGCAGTATGCGAATCGCCGCACACTACGGTCATGCCCGGCAAAGTCAAGCCTTGCTCTGGACCCACCACATGCGCAATGCCCTGACGCACATCATTAATGTCAAATTGAACCACATTAAAGGTTTTGCAGTTGTCATCCAAGGTTTGCACCTGAATGCGTGAAGTATCATCTTCAATGCCGGCAATGCCTTCAGAACGCTCTTTTTTCGAGGTCGGCACATTATGGTCTGGCGTCGCTACATTCGCGCTTAAACGCCACGGCTTGCGGCCGGCCAATTGCAGGCCTTCAAAGGCTTGCGGAGACGTCACTTCATGCAATAAATGACGGTCGATATACAAAAGTGAAGAGCCATCATCTCGTTGTTTTACTAAATGGTCATCCCACAATTTGTCATACAATGTTTTAGCTTTTGGGGTTTCGCCTGCCATGTCGATATGCTCCACTGGACTGGGTAATTCTGTCATTAAATTAATTATAACTGCGTTTTTACATAAATCTAATTTATCATTTTTATTAATTTAAAAACTTTTTAGAATCAATAAAAGCTAGAAAAAGCGCGGATGCTGAATGATTTTTTTTCATCAACCCTTCTTAAGGGCGGCCAGCCAATACCGGCTTCAAACGCCTCACAATACTTTGGCAGGCCTGTTGCACACGGCGCACCCGCGCTTCTAAATAAACCCAATTCAGTTAAAGCCCTATTGCCCTGACTGTGGATCAGATCAAAGCCGTCCTCATCAGCGGATAATCCGGGCCATTTCGGTTCCTTCAAGCATCTTTATCAGCAACTCATCCTGATAGGCCAAAACTGATCGCGATGCATTTCATTGCTGATTGTCCCTCAATTTGCAAACCGTCATCAACGGCTATCAGCTGTATTCTGTCCAGTTTTACAGCTGAACTATGCAGCCGCACAGATCTTGAGGCCGAATTTCCCCTGCACAGCGCCCATGCCGTGCGTCAACAGCCAAAACGCATCAGAATGCAGCGCATTGCCCCAGACAGCCGCCGCAAAATCTGCATTAAGCCGATGAATCTTCTTGATGCTGCGCCAGCTGCTCAATGGCTCGGATGAGTTCAGCTTTGGCTGCGCCGCATTCAGCAGCCGCCCTGTTTTCATCATCTTCATCATCTGCGATTTCATAGATTGCGCAGCGCCGTTCCACGGTTCCTTCAAAAATATCCAGAAGGTTTTTTATATGTTTAATGTCCATTGCATTCACCTTGCAGGAAATGTATCTGACCGAGATACCCTTTCCCCTTAATTCCAAAGATTCAATTTATAATTTGCAAAAGCGATGCTAAAGAAAACAAAATCCGCTTTTACTTCTTAAATGATAATCATTATTATTAAAGCATTCTAAGGCAAAGATTGAAGGGCTCTCCCATGGCGAACATTCAAAGGTTTGTTGACTGCAACCAAAAAACCTTAAAAAAGACGTTCAGTTACTACATTATGCACATCACCGTGGCAATGCTGGTAGGCTACTTTGTAACAGGCAGTTTAACGATGGCCATTGCATTAAGCTTGTTGGAACCCACGGTTCAGGCGGTGGCTTTTTTCTTCCACGAAAAAGTTTGGGAAAAAAAATCAGCCCAGTAAAATCAGTGAATGACTCACTGATCTCTGAGCGGCGCTGCTCTAAAAACAGCCTGGGGCAGTTTGGCTTTGGCCCATTCATCATTTTAGATTTCGGAACTATCACGGTTCAGATGCATGCAAAATATCGCGCTGCGGTTTGCCTTTGAACGGTTCATCGCTGCAATTTCAAAGCCCTCCAAAGAGGTCAAATTTCGGGCGAAACTGAATGCCGCGCTTCCGCCCGGCGGAAACATCACCGCTCGCCATTTAAGCTTTTTTGATAAATGCCTACTATTAGACCAATAGATACAACTTTTTCTTTGATTAATTCTTAAAATTTCTGAATAATAAAATTACCATAAAAAATCTTTATAGGTAATTTAAGATGAATCTCGCCGCCTTTGAAGCCTTTGTTAAAGTCATGGAAACAGGATCGATTTCTTTGGCCGCCGATCAGCTTTTTATTACCCAGCCCGCAGTCACCAAACGCATTCACAGCCTGGAAGAATATTTTGGCGTGAAACTGTTTGAATCTGCAGGCCGCGGTGTTCAGCCAACCCATGCTTCACATTCCCTGCTGCCGAAAGTCAAAAGCTGGCTGAACGAACTTGGCGACATTCACAACACCTTGAGCCATGAGCAAGGCCAAGTGCAGGGCAAGCTGAAAATCGGCACCAGCCATCATATTGGCCTGCATCATTTGCCAAGCCATTTGCGCAACTACGTGCAGCAGTTCCCTGAAGTCACTTTAGATGTGCATTTTGTCGATTCTGAACAGGCGCATGAACAAGTGCTTGCCGGCGATTTAGAACTGGCTTTTCTGACCTTGCCGCCGCAGCTGGATGAGCGCCTCAAATATGTCACCATTTGGAATGACCCTTTGGTCTTTGCCGCATCCCCCTTTCATCCTTTAGCGCAGAAGCAGAATCTCAGTCTGGAAGATTTAATTCAATATCCTAGCCTGCTGCCGGCATCGCAAACCTATACCAGCCAAATCACCTTGGCCGAATTTGAAAAGCAGGGCGTCAAGCCTAAAATCACCATGAGCAATAACCCGCTGGAATCCATCCGCATGCTGGTCTCTATTGGCTTAGGCTGGTCGGTGCTGCCCAAAACGCTGCTGAATCAGGATTTAAAACAGCTGGATATTCCGCTGGAAATGAACCGCCAGCTGGGCATGGTGTGGCATCCTGCGCGCACGCAGTCCAAAGCCGCCGAAGCGCTGGTCAATATTATGAAACAGCTGCCCTAGCATCAACTGCTCAATGCATCAAAAAAAACCGCCAAACTGGCGGTTTTTTTTTGCATCATGCAGAGCAAGGCTGCCCGCACTCAGCAGCGTAACTTTCTTTTATCCGCCATTATTTTTCAACTGAGTCTTCATGCAAAGATTCGTTCAGCTGATCCACCGTAATGGCCCAGCTGCCGTCGGATTTGATTTTTTCCGCTAAAAACTGGCGCTGCCCCTCTGTCCAATAATCCGCTTCTGTAATTTTGGTCTGCGGATTCAGCTGATGGGTGGCAATAAACAGCGCAATTGCCTCTTCACTCGAATCCAAGCCCAGCTGCTCAAAAAGGTTGGTCATTCTTGGACGTACACTCATTGCTTTTCTCCTTATTTCATTACTCATGATTGCTTGGCAATTTTTTTCTCATTAAGGGTATAGCATGGAAGCCCACAGCACTCAATTGCTTAAATTGGCGCTTAATATTTCAAAAACGGCGTGGTCAGCATCATTACCAAGCCAATCTGGGTAAACAGCCACAGCAGCGGCATGCTCAACGCAGTCCCGCCTGCTTCTGCAAAGACCTTTTCACTGTATTGGGCATTCTGCAGGTAAGCTTTGACTTTCCCTGCAGCGAATTCCGCATATAAGCGCTTGCCGATGCAGCCCAAGACCAGATTGGGCATCAGCCCCAGCCACACCGCATATTGCGCGCTCACGCCAATAATCTGTGAAATCACTCCAAAAAATAAGCCGCAAGCCAGCGCCAAGAAAAAGTACGCATACATTTTCCGGTACAGCAGCCAATATATGCCAAAGATCAGGCCGGCCCAGCTGAAAGCGGCGGTTTGGCCCTGCGGAAGATTTAAATAAGACTGCGCGCGCGGGCCCATGAACAGCGCTAATAACTCTGCCTGAGAACGTACTGGGGTGGATAATTCACTTGTCATCTGCAATTTAATCTTGAGTTGTTTTCATTGAAAAGCAGCATTACAAAATACTGCATCACGCCATTCAGCTGCCCGGTTAAAGCAACAGACCTTAAATCGACCAGTCTTGAATCGCCCAGCCCTGTTCTTTGGCCAATGTTTCAAGCCGGTCATCTGGATTCACTGCAATGGCATGGTCTGCATATTCCAGCAAAAACCGGTCATTGATGGAATCTGAATAAGCCCAGGTTTCGGTAACATCGCGGCCTTCCAGCCACTGATCCAAACGCGCCAGCTTGCCTTTCTGATAGCAGGGAATATTCACCACTTTGCCCGTGTATTTGCCTTCAATCACTTCAGCATTGGTGGCAATAATTTCACTAATGCCGAACTCGCGGAAAATCGGCGCCGTAATAAAATCTGAAGTTGCGGTAATTCCGACTAAAGCATGGCCCGCCTCTTGATGGCGCTGAATGGCTTTAAAGCCTTCGGGGCGCATTTGCGGACGAATGACCTTCTGCATAAAGCGCTCATGCAATTCAGTTAAATAGGCATTGTCGTGCTGGGTTAAAAACTCAAAAACAAATTCATTATAGGCAATCGGATCGAGCTGGCCGGCTTTGTAATCGTCATAAAATTTATCGTTCATGGCGCGATGGCGAATTGGATCCACCAAGCCTTCATTGACTAGAAACTCCCCCCAAGAATGGTCAGAATCTGTATTTAATAAGGTGTGGTCTAAGTCAAACAGCGCCAATTTCATGAAAATACTCGTAAAAGCTTAAATTTAAGAAAAAATTTGTAAATCTATCTCCGCTAGTCGATAGAAATTCGTTAAGATCATATCAATTTTAACATTATTTACACTTTGCTTTTCCGAGTTGGATGCAGAAATAACAATCCCCGGAAGCAAAGCTATAAATTACACAATATTTAGGTAGCCAAATGATCGACTCAGAAGGTTTCCGACCCAATGTCGGGATCATTTTGGCAAACGAATCTGGTCAAGTTTTATGGGCAAAACGCATTGGTCACAATGCATGGCAATTTCCGCAAGGAGGTATTCAGTATGGTGAAACCCCCGAACAGGCACTTTTTCGTGAACTGAGAGAAGAAGTTGGCTTATTGCCCGAACATGTCCAGATTATCGCGCAAACTAAAGGTTGGCTGCGTTACCGTTTGCCGAATCGATATATACGCCCAGACTCTGACCCCGTATGTATAGGTCAAAAACAGAAGTGGTTTTTGCTGAAATTGACGGCTTCAGCACAGCATATTCAGCTGGATCTCTCCGATCCGCCTGAATTTGACCAATGGCAATGGGTGAGTTATTGGTACCCGCTGGGCCAAGTGGTCAATTTTAAGCGCGATGTTTACCGCAAAGCGATGATGGAGCTGTGCAATCAGCTGCCGCAAAAACCTTAAAAATTGCAGAAAAATGCAGATTTTTGAGAGAACTATTGTTATAAATTAAGTCATATAGAACGGAACATTTTAGGAGCAGACACGATGTCGAATATGCAGCTGGATACCTTAAGACGCATTGTCCAAGAGATTAATGCGTCCACCAGCCTGCATGAATCCTTAGACATCATGGTCAAGCAGGTGGCCGAGGCCATGCAGGTCGATGTCTGCTCCATTTACCTGCTGGATGAGCGCAATCACCGCTACCTGCTCATGGCCTCAAAAGGCCTGAATGCCGAAGCTGTCGGCAATGTGTCCCTGCATACCAGTGAAGGCCTGGTCGGCTTGGTCGGCCAGCGCGAGGAAATTGTCAATTTAGACAATGCGCCGAAACATGAACGCTTTATGTACCTGCCGGAAACTGGGGAAGAAATTTACAATTCTTTCCTCGGCGTTCCCGTCATGTACCGCCGCAAAGTGATGGGCGTGCTGGTGGTGCAAAATAAAGAGTCGCAGGATTTCAGTGAAGCCGCCGAATCCTTTTTGGTCACCCTGTGCGCACAGCTGTCCGGCGTCATTGCGCATGCGCATGCCGTCGGCAATATTGATGTTTTCCGCAAGCCGAACAATTTGCCCGCGTATAAAACCTTTCAGGGCGTTTCCGGCTCTGGCGGCATTGCGCTTGGCCGCGCGGTTATCCTCTATCCGCCAGCAGACTTAGCCGCAGTGCCAGACCGCGAAGCGGATGACATCAGTGAAGAACTGGAGCTGCTGGACAATGCCCTGAATTCAGTGCGGCTGGAAATTCAGTCGCTGGATGACAAAATGCAGGATGCCCTCATGGCGGAAGAACGCGCCTTATTCAGTGTGTTCCTGCGCATGCTGGATGAAAACGCCCTGCCGGCAGAAATTAAATCAGAAATCCGTGACGGCAATTGGGCGCAAGGCGCCGTGCGCAATGTTATTGATAAGCACATCGCGCTGTTTGCGCAAATGGAAGATGACTACCTGCGTGAGCGCGTATCAGACCTGAAAGATTTAGGCCGCCGCATTTTAGCCTTCCTGCAGGAAGCCGATGCCAGCCACCGCGAAATTACCAATGAAAGCATCCTGATTGGCGATGAAATTTCTACGGCCGCGCTGGTGGAATTGCCGGTCGACAAGATCGCTGCCATTGTCACCACCGAAGGCGCAATGAATTCGCATATGGTGATTGTGGCGCGGGCGCTTGGCATTCCAACAGTCGTTGGCGTCACTGAACTGCCGATCAATACCCTTGATGATGTCGAGATGATTGTCGATGCGCACCAAGGCCGTGTTTTCATTAACCCGCCGCGCCGCCTGCGCACCCGCTACAAAGAGATTCAAAAAGAAGAAGAGCAGCTGGCCAAAGATCTGAAACAGTACGAAACTAAAGATGCCGTCACGCCTGACGGTGTCGCGGTGAAACTGTATGTGAATACCGGCCTGATGATTGATGTAGTGCGCGGGGTTCAGCGCGGCGCCAAAGGGGTTGGCCTGTACCGTTCTGAAATTCCATTTATGCTGCGTGACCGTTTTCCGGGCGAAGAAGAGCAGCGCCTGATTTACCGCCAGCAGCTGAGCCACTTTGCCAATAAGCCCGTAGTCATGCGCACGCTGGATATCGGCGCAGATAAAGACCTGCCGTATTTCTCGATTGAAGAAGAAAACTCAGCCTTGGGCTGGCGCGGCATCCGCTTTACACTGGATCATCCTGAAATTTTTTCTTCGCAGATCCGCGCCATGCTCAAAGCCAGCATTGGCCTGAACAACCTGCATATTCTACTGCCGATGGTGACCAGCGTCAGCGAAGTGGAAGAAGCACTGTACCTGCTGGACCGTGACTGGCAGGCGGTGCAGGAAGAAGAGCAGGTGAAAATCAACAAGCCTAAAATCGGCATCATGGTCGAAGTGCCAAGCGTGCTGCTGCAGATTGAAGAATTTTCTGAACTGGTGGATTTTTTCTCGGTCGGTTCCAACGATTTGACCCAGTATCTGCTGGCGGTTGACCGCAACAACCCTCGTGTCGCCAACGTCTATTCGCACTTGCATCCCGCTGTTTTGCGCGCGCTGGCGCGCTTAGTGCAAGAATGCCATAAATATGACAAACCCATCAGCATCTGCGGAGAAATGGCAGGCGATCCGCTGTCTGCGGTGCTGCTGATGGCTATGGGCTTCAATACCCTGTCGATGAGTTCAAGCAACATTTTGCGGGTGCGTAAAGCGATTTGCCATGTGCCGATGACTGAAGCGCAGGAACAGCTGGAACACGTGCTGAACATGAGCAATCCGCTGATGGTGAAAAGCTGGATGGAGTATTACTTTAAAACGCATGGCCTGGCGGATATGGTCAAAGCATCTACGCGTATTGTGAGCGCCTGACTTCCGCGCCCAAAACTTGTTTTAATCGCGCCGCTTTGGCTGAGTTTAAAAGACGAAGCGGTTTAATCAGCAGTGACGGCCGTGATCTATTGCTCACTGCCTGTTGATGAGGTGCATATGGATTTTATTCTGTTTCTTGTCTTTGCCGGGATTATCTTTTTAATCACCGCAAAGCCGTTTAAACAACTCAAATCTAGACCGCAAGCGCCAGCACAGAAAATCAAAGCGGCGGCGGTTCGAAATTCCAGCCACAGCCCTGCACGGGCAGCCATTCCAGCGCTTTTAGGCATTGAAATTACCCGCATTCAGCAGCGACGCTTAGGCAAGAATGATCCATCGGTACAGGCAGCCAACCGCGCAAAACGGCATGATACGCATGCTGCAGCGCCGTCATTCTTCGAGCAGATGGGGAAAAAGATTGAAAAAGCCGTGCTTGACATGAATGAAGCTGCACAGCAAAAAACCGCAGCCGCGCCGTTAAAGAAAGAAGATTTAGCGACTATGTTGAATGATTTATTTTCTAATAAAAAATAACTGTCTTGGCGGTTAAGCCGCCATTAAAAAAGGGAGATACTCATTCGAATATCCCCCTTTTTTGTGCTTGCTGTAGCCGCGTTTTGCGTTTTTCTTCCGGTCTACAAAAGTTTGGCTTTTGTTAAAATCGTTCATGTGTTTTGCCACAAAGTTGTTGATGACAACCTCTGGCGCTGCTTTTCTCTTTGCCATTTTCTTCACCTGTTTTCAGCTTGCCTATCTGATGCATGCAGTGCATATATTGCGCTATTTTATCAAAAATTCAAGCCTTATCTTTACATCATTAATCACGCCATGCATTCAGCCTGCAGGGCAAAAAAACAGCAGTATTTTTTAAAAGCCTAGTCCATATGCTGATGTAAGTCCTGCTGTACAGCTCCCCCTAAAATCAGCGCATCAAAATGCGACAGCCCGCTGGCGCAAGCCGCCGAAAAAAACAAAATCAGCAATAACTTGCCCACACTAAAAACATGATCCATAACAAGCTCCCCTGCCGTTCAATACTGTGAAATTAAAACAGCCGCGGGTTATCATGTACAATGATTTAAAGTGATGCCCTCTATCTTTAAACGTGATCATAATGCAAATTAAATCATTGGAAATATTTACTACCGTCATCAAGCTGCAGAGTTTTTCGGCTGCGGCCCAGCATCTGCATACGGTGCAATCCAATGTCACCGCGCATATCAAAAAGCTGGAAACGGAGCTGCAGGCTGAGCTTTTGCATCGGCAGCATCCCATCCGCCCGACACGTGCAGGCATGCAGCTTTTCCGCGCGGCGGAACAGATGCTGCAGCTGCATCAGGAGGTGCTCAATCAATTCAATCATTCCAGTTTAGATTCGAATCTTCCTTTAGAAATTGGCAGCATGGAAACCACGGCTGCAATTCGCTTGCCGGCGCTTTTCCAAAATCTTCAAAAACGTGATCTGCAATTTCCCTACACCTTAACCACGGCTCCAACGCGTGAGCTGATTGATGCAGTTCAGGCCGGGCAGCTCGATTGCGCTTTTATCGCCAATCCTGCGCCGGTTTCAGGTTTATTTAATTTTCATGTCTGGACGGAAGAGCTGGTCCTGATTAGTGCGAAAAATTCTCCAAATCCCTTATCGGCAGAATATTTAAGCCATAAAAAATTCATCAGCTTCAAGCAAGGCTGCAGCTACAGGAAAGTGATTGATCATTACCTTTCTATACAGCAGCTCCCCGCAGCGAATATTCTTGAAATGGGCAGTCTGGACGGGATTGTCAGCTGTGTCAGCTTAGATGTCGGCATTGCCATTCTGCCGCTTAAATATGTGCAGCAGTCGTACTTTTATCCGCACATACAAATCCACGCGCTTGAAGCGCCGCTTGCCCGCATGCCGACCTATTTAATTGCCGAAGATCAAAATCAATGGAGTTCGAATATGCATTTATTTTTTAAACATTTACACACTGAGCAATCTCCTTCTCTGCCGGCATTGGCCGCCGCACTGGAAACTTAAAAGCTGAATTTAGAGCGCGAAAGCTCTTTCCAGCAAGCGCTCTGCATCCACCATTTTAGCGTCCAGCATTCCAGCAACACGGCCATGAAATGCACTGTAACGGCTTTGAATAAATCCATCCGCCACATAGGCTGGGGCATAGCGTTTCAGCAATACCGCCTGCGCCAAAATCACCACGCGGCTGACCTGGCTGCGTCCCATAAACTGCAGATCTTCTGGCGCTTGCTGGAACAGTTTGAATAGATTTTGCAGCTCAGTTTGCAGCGTTGCATCTGTGCTTGCAGTTGCAGCTAGATCTTTAAACAGTACTTCAATGGATTCAGGATCTCGCCCAATCGCGCGCAGCACATCCAGGCACATCACATTGCCTGAACCTTCCCAAATGGTATTGACTGGTGCTTCTTTGAAGATGCGCGCCATGATGCCGTTATCGACATAGCCATTGCCGCCAAAGACTTCCATCATCTCCCCCGTCAGCTCAACCGCACGTTTGCAAATCCAAAACTTGGCGGCCGGGGTCATGATGCGTTTCCATGCCACTGACAGCGCATCATCCGATTCATAGCACTGCGCCAAATGGAAACTGAGCTGAGTCGCTGCTTCACTCTCTAAAGCTATATCAGCCAATACCGCACGCATGAGGGGTTGATCAATCAGATATTTGCCAAAAGCTTGACGCTGACGGGTATAGGCAATGCATTGCACCAAGGCTTGACGCAGCATGGCACTCGAACCGACCGAACAAGTCAGACGGGTGTAATTCGCCATTTCAATAATGGTCGGAATGCCTCGCCCTGCTTCTCCAATCATGATGCCCCAGGCATTTTTAAATTCGACTTCAGAACTGGAGTTGCTGCGGTTGCCGACTTTCTCTTTCAGGCGCTGTATGTGTATTTGATTTTTCGTTCCATCTTCCAGCCAGCGCGGCACAAAGAAACAGGCCAATCCCTCCTGCTCGGTTTTGGCCACCACCAAATGCGCATCACACATTGGCGCAGAGAAAAACCATTTATGCCCTGTAAGCAAATAGGCTTTGCCGCGGCCTGACTCAGCAACAGGAATGGCGATGGTTTCATTGGCTCGCACATCCGAACCGCCCTGCTTTTCGGTCATGCCCATACCCAGCCAAATCGACTTTTTCTGCGCAATCGGCACATCGCGTTCATCATATTCTGTCGAAAGCAGTTTCTCTCCAATTTTGGCCCACAGTTCAGGCTCACGTTGAATTAAAGGAATGCTGCCTAAGGTCATCGAGTTCGGACATAAGTTGCCGCATTCCACCTGCCCGGCAAGATAAAAACGCGCCGCCCAATCCACCCATTTAGTGTTTGAATTCGGCTGATTAAATGGATGTGCATGGGTATCAAACCGGCGGTTGAGGCCCATCCATTTATGCCATGAGGGATGAAATTCGATAAAGTCTTTACGGCGGCCGCGGGCATCAAAGGCATGTAAAATTGGCGTATGCTGATTGGCTAAAGCGCCATGCAGATAATATTCACTCGAACCTGCGACCTTGCCCATTTCACATAGCGTGGCCTGATCATGGCTGCCGCAGCGTTTTAAAATTTCATGCAGCACCGTATCGCTAGAGAATAGATTGTAGTTGTCCAGTTCATCAAATTGATTGCTGATTTGATGCGTCATCCATGTCTGTTCTAATGTATTCATCGTCTAGATTTTCCGCTTGTTCTTGTTGGCTTTTCATTTCAGTATAGAGAAAATTTAAAGCATAGACGTTCGGTTTTTACAGCTTAAAAATATGAAGAATTCAGCCATTCAAATACGGCGTAAACCGCGTCAATCACGCGCCAAACTGACGCAAGAAGCTTTGCAGGAAAGTTTTGTTCGGCTTTTGCATGAACGCCCTGCCAGCC
Source organism: Acinetobacter bouvetii DSM 14964 = CIP 107468 (assembly GCF_000368865.1). Lineage (GTDB taxonomy): Bacteria > Pseudomonadota > Gammaproteobacteria > Pseudomonadales > Moraxellaceae > Acinetobacter > Acinetobacter bouvetii. The sequence goes on along the minus strand of NZ_KB849725.1, from coordinate 410,519 downwards.
AAATTACCATTCGGGAAATTACCGACCTTGCAGGCGTGGGCTTGGGAACTTTTTATGAGTATTTTTCCAAGAAGGAAGATTTGATTGCGCTAACCATTCATTTGCATGTGAAACACAATGCGGAAAGCTTAAAAAGTTATGCACAAAGCTTGATCAAGTTATCCACAGATTTGGAGTTTCAGGCGTATTTAGAGCGAATTATTCATTTTCAAATTGAGCAAATTCAAGCAAAGCAGTTTTTATGGTCGCAGGTATTTTTGTTGGAACGGCAAATTTCGGATATTGAAAGTTACCGTAAGAGTTATGCCATGATGGTACAGATGTGGCAGCACATTCTTAAGCCGTTTATACAGGATGATGAACAGCTCAAGTCGGTGGCTTTAAATATGCAGCGGGTGTGTTATGGCTTTGTGTCGCAGACTTTGTTGATTGAACCGACATTTAAGGATTGGAATGTTTTGGAGATGGATATTGTTCAGTTCCTAAAAAAATTAGATTACCGTAGCTAAATTTTGTACATAAACATGTATTTTTAGTGGCAAAATCGACCAAAACTGATTAAAAACAAAGCGACTTTTTGCAAAGTCGCTTTTTTGAAGATGAATGGTGATTTTTTAATTACTCAACTAATTGATTTTTAATTTTTTTATTAAAACTATTTCGCATAAGCACCATTATGTTAAATGGGAGCTTCGTATGCAAATAAACCCTAAGTAGAAAGACACTATTTGTCGTCCATTTTTTCCACTAGAACAATAACTAGTGAAAAAGTAGTAATGTACTCTAATTATTATTTTTCATTATTAGTTTTAGAGAGTTATATAGTTATGACACGACCTGAAATACCAAATTTAAGAACTTGGCCTCGTAATTTGAGCACTGCCCAAAACGGAGGGCTATCTACGCTACAATACGGAGGGATGTCTACGCTGCAATATGGAGGGATGTCTACGCTGCAATATGGAGGGATGTCTACGCTGCAATACGGAGGGCTATCTACGCTGCAATACGGAGGGCTATCAACGCTGCAATACGGAGGGCTATCGACGCTGCAATACGGAGGGCTATCTACATTGCAATATGGAGGGCTATCTACATTGCAATATGGAGGGCTATCTACATTGCAAGGAGGCGGCATGTCTACATCTTCAACTAATGTATACCGCAGTAATATTCCACCATGGCCAGTATTTTTATTAGAGTTAGAGAAAAGAGGCTATAATGGTCAAGCACAATTAATTAGACGCCACATACCATCATTTTTATATCCTGAAAATTTCTTTTAATATTTTCTAAAATTAACATAATACACCTTATGCGAAATCGACTGTATTAGTTTAATGATTTCAATAATTTGCAACCCACAAAAAAGCCAAGGTTTAACAAACTAAGGTTTTTTACTTGAAACTTCATTGTTCCATAAAAAACCGCCCTTAGGCGGTTTTCTATATTTTAAATCAATCACACATCAAAACGGTCTGCATTCATCACTTTCGTCCATGCAGCCACAAAGTCTTTGACGAATTTTTCTTTGTTGTCATCTTGTGCATACACTTCTGAATAAGCACGTAAAATCGAGTTCGAACCAAAGACTAAGTCTGCACGGGTTGCAGTCCACTTGGTTTCACCCGAAGCACGGCTCACAATGTTGTACGAGTTCTTCCCTGTAGGCTTCCAGTTGTAAGCCATGTCGGTCAAGGTCACGAAGAAGTCATTGCTTAATGTACCCACTTTGTCTGTGAACACACCGTGTTTAGAGTCGCCAAAGTTCGCGCCCAATACACGCAGACCACCCACCAGCACCACCATTTCAGGTGCAGTCAAACCAAGCAATTGCGCACGGTCTAGCAGCATTTCTTCAGGCTGTACTGCATAATCCGCTTTCACATAGTTGCGGAAACCATCCGCTTTAGGTTCAAAGTCTTCAAATGAGTACGCATCCGTTTGTTCCTGAGACGCATCACCACGGCCTGAAAGGAATGGAACATTTACATCCACACCTGCAGCATGTGCAGCTTGTTCAACTGCAGCAGTACCGCCCAGCACGATCAAGTCGGCAATGCTGACTTTCTTGGCAAGACCTGCTTGAATTTCTTCAAGTTTAGCAAGTACTTTCGCTAAACGAACAGGCTCATTGCCTTCCCAATCTTTTTGCGGTGCAAGGCGAATACGAGCGCCATTCGCGCCACCACGGTAGTCCGAACCGCGGAAGGTGCGCGCGCTGTCCCATGCCGTTGCAATGAGCTCAGCAGAAGATAAGCCGCTTGATAAGAGTTTCGCTTTCAGTTCAGCGACTTCTGCATCTGTTAAGGTGTAATCAACAGCAGGAATTGGATCTTGCCAGATTAAATCTTCTGCAGGAACATCTGCACCTAAATAACGCGATTTCGGCCCCATATCGCGGTGGGTTAATTTAAACCAGGCGCGTGCAAAGACATCCGCAAGTTCTGCAGGGTTGTGATAGAAACGCTCTGCAATTTTGCGGTATTCAGGGTCAAATTTCAGCGCCATATCGGCATCGGTCATCATGGGGTTGCGGCGGACATTCGGATTGTGCGCATCAACAGGCTTGTCTTCTTCCTTAATGTTGACAGGTTCCCATTGTTTCGCGCCTGCCGGACTCAGCGTTTTTTCCCACTCATAAGTAAACAGCAAGTACAGGAATTCGTTATCCCACTTGGTTGGATGCGTGGTCCATGCGCCTTCCAAGCCGCTGACCATGGTATTTGCGCCATTGCCTGTGCCTTCCGGGTTGTGCCAGCCCAAGCCTTGAAATTCAACATCTGCGCTTTCCACATCGGCGCCCAAGTTTTCAGCTTTACCATTCCCGTGCGCTTTACCTACCGTATGTCCGCCAATTGTAAGCGCTACGGTTTCTTCGTCATCCATCCCCATGCGGTCAAATGTGACACGCATATCCTGCGCGGTGCGAAGCGGGTCTTGCACACCATCCACCCCTTCAGGGTTAACGTAAATCAAGCCCATCTGCACCGCAGCCAACGGGTTTTCTAGAGATGAGCGGTCTGCATCATTGGCATAGCGCTCTTTGGTTGGCGCAAGCCACTGGCGCTCTTCACCCCAGTAAATGTCTTTTTCAGGCGCCCAGATATCGGTACGGCCGCCGCCAAAACCAAAGGTTTTTAAACCGGCAACGTCATACGCCACCGTACCGGCAAGTACAATCAAATCGCCCCAGGAAATTTTGTTGCCGTACTTGCGTTTAATCGGCCAAAGCAGGCGGCGGCCTTTATCAGTATTAACATTATCAGGCCAGCTGTTGAGCGGCGCAAAACGCTGGTTGCCGGTATTGGCGCCGCCGCGGCCATCCTGCTTGCGGTATGAGCCCGCCAAGTGCCATGCAGTACGCACAAACATGCCAATGTAGCTGCCATAATCCGATGGCCACCAGTCTTGGCTGCTGTTAATCAATTCACGGAGGTCTTGTTTAACCGCTTCCAGATCCAGTGATTTAAAGGCAGCTGCATAATCAAAGTCCGGATCCATTGGGTTGGTTTTTTTATCATGCTGAGAAAGAATATCGAGGTTTAAAGCGTTGGGCCACCAGTCTGCATTACTTGTGCTGGCTACGCTGGTCTGCCCACCGGCTTGGTGAAATGGGCAACCGGATGCTTGCGAATTTTGTGTCATTGTAAGTCTCCAAAATAATTATGAAGTATTGTATTGAACCGTAAAATACATCTGCTGCTGATTAAGAACATATCTTGTTTTTGACCGAAGCCCAAGCAAATTTAACGAATCAAAACAATCGGTTTATTCAATTTAAAATATTAAAAATAAATGATTTTTTGTTTTTCAAAAAGTTATGACTTTACTTTTGAAGAAAATAGGCTGACCCGCGTTTTTAGAGGCTGATGGCTTATCTGAATCCTGTTTTTCGAAAAATCCGATGCCCAGTGCCAGTCGCTGAAAAGCGAAAAAATCGGTAGGTTTATCGCCCCTTATTTTATATACTCGAAAATAAAAGCAAAAACGTATGGTGATCTATGCAATATGATATTCCGCAGATTATTCAGCAGCACGATATTATTTTATTTGACGCCATTTGCGTGATTTGTAATGGCTGGGCTAAATTTTTAATTCAAAATGATCATCAAAAAAAATTCAAACTTGCCTCTGTGCAATCTCCGCTTGGGGAAGCGATTTTAAAACACTATGGCATGTCGACTGAGCATTACACCACCATGGTGGTGATTTTGAATGGTCAACGCTATCTTGAATCCACAGCCTTGCTCAAAGTGATGCAACACTTAGGGCGCCCCTTCTCCCTGATGCGCGCCGGCTATTTCATGCCGCGCCTCTGGCGCGACTATCTATACCGCCGGGTGGCGCTGAACCGTTATCAGCTCTTCGGCATAACCAACCAATGCCTGATTCCTTCTGCAGACAATCAGCAGCATTTTTTGGAATATATCATTCATGCCAAAATCTAATACGCAGCATCCTGCACTGCTCAGCATTCATCTTGCATTAGCGGTATTATGGATTTATCAGGGACTGGTGCCTAAAATTTTATTTCAAGCTGCTGATGAGCTGCGCATTTGGCAGCTACAAGGCCTGAATGAAATCCAAGCCGTCATTTTGATGCAAATTTCAGGGTGCGTTGAAATTGCATTTGGGCTGTTATTTCTCGTTTTGAAAAAGCATCAGCTTTTACATCTATTGAATATTATCAGCATGCTTGGCCTCAGTGCCCTGATCTTGGCGGTCGATCCCCGTTACTTCCAGCAGGCGTTTAATCCATTTGTAATGAACACTGCAATGGCAACACTGTCTATCGCTGCCATTGCGCTCATCAAAGAACCTCAACCATCGGCTTAAACCGTTAAGCGCTTGCCTTCGCGGATGCAGATAAATGGATTCATCAGCTTCGAAGATTTTTGACGCGCCTTCTGCAGGTCTTCTTCCGGCTGTTCACGGCTTTCATCCGTCAATTGGAAGGTACGGTAATGAATGGCCAATGAACATTTGGCATGCAGGTCTTTATGCGCCTGGAACGCTTCATCCGGATTCATATGCAGATAGCGCATCAATAAGCGCGGTTCATAGGCGCCAATCGGCAGCAAGGCTATCCGCGGCGCGCCATATTTGGCATAGATTTCTTTAAAATGCGGAGAATAGCCAGTATCGCCGGCAAAAAAGCAGTGATCTGCGCCATTCAAGACAGAGAAGCCGCCCCAAAGCGCACGGTTCTGATCACGCAGGCCGCGGCCTGAGCCATGCTGAGCAGGCGTATAAACCAGCTTTAAATCCCCCAGCAGCGCAGATTGCCACCAGTCCATCTCATAGACTTGAAAATGCTCAGGCAAGTAGTAACTGTTGCCCAGCCCAGTATAAATCGGCATGGCAAACTGCTCATGCAGCCAGCTGAGGGTGCTTAAGTCCATATGGTCATAATGGTTATGGCTCAGCAGCACGGCATGAATCTCCGGCAGCTCTTCCAAGGCAATTCCTGCAGGGCATGCGCGCCGCGGCCCGCGGCCTTGGCTCGGGCCGGCATATTCCGCCCAGACAGGATCTGTCAGCAAGTTATAAGGGCCGATTTGAATCAGCACTGTCGCATGCCCGACAAACCAGACCTGCCAATCATCTATTTTGGCATTGGGGCGGTTTTGCGGCAGGGAACGCGACGCTTGCGCAAACTGCTGATATTCCTGCTTGCGGTCTACATTCCAAGTCGATGAGCGGCGCTTCAGCATCCACTTAATAAAATTAGACCGCTTATGGCTTTCCGGCGGCCGCAGCGCATTAAAAAAATGCTCGCCATTAAAATGCGCTGAGGCGAGAAACTCAAACATCGGCTGACGCCAAGTATGTGACCAGCACGCCTCTGCTGGCAATTGAAAATGCTTTTGTTCCGACTCGTGCTTCATGGACATTCAAAGTTCTTCAAAAAATTCTAGCAAAACAAAATCAGCTGAACAGGCAGCTGAACTTAATCCAAACGGCCTTTCATCCGTTCCAGCCAAACCTGTTGAGATTGCGGTTTGACAAAGAGTGCCACAATTTCAGGATGAATCTGTTTAATTTGTGATTCAATCCGATTCACGCAGGACTCAATTTCATCAGCGCTTAAATGATCTTTAAATTCCAGGCTTAAAGATGCAATGACCTGATGCGCCCCCATCTGTTCTGTCAGCACGCCATTGGCAGACAGCACGGCCGGGTCCTTCTGCGCAATGTGCAGCACATTGTGCCGCAGCTGCGGATCAGCGGTCTCCCCCATCAGCAGGCCCTTGGTTTCACGCGCCAAAAGACATGCCGAAACAGCTAAAACCGCACCAATCATTACAGATGCTACACCATCCAGCACAGGCATATTCAATGCATGCGCCAAATAAACCCCAATCAAGGCGATAAATAAACCAATCAATGCCGCAGTATCTTCAAACAACACCGTAAAAGCCGTCGGGTCTTTACTGCGCCGGAACGCTGCAAAATAGCCCAGCGCGCCTTTGGATTTGCGAAAGGCTTTTAAAGCGACAAACCATGATGCGCCTTCACAAATGATGGCAAAACCCAGCACCGCATAATTCACCATCGGATTTTTAATTTCTTCTGGATAACGGATATGCTGCACTCCCTGATAAATGGATACTATTGCACCTAAGGCGAATACCAGCAAAGCGACAATAAATGCCCAGAAATACAATTCCCGACCATAGCCGAAAGGATGCCTGGAGTTGGCCGGCTGCTGGGATTTTTTCATGCCGTGCAGCAGCAAAATTTCATTCAGGGTATCTACCACCGAATGAACCGCCTCACTCAGCATGGCAGAGCTGTTGGTGATGTACGCAGCAATAAACTTGACCAAAGCAATCGCCAGATTCCCCAGCAATGCTGCATACACTACGGCTTTATTGGTACTCGACATTGAATACTGTCCTAAAAGTACGGCCTAAAATTATAATCATCAGCGGCGGCTTGGATTTCACTTGCTGGCGCACTCCCGCTGTATTGCCCTATCTTATAACCAAAGCATTGCGCGGAAAGGTTTATTTTTTGTTGTATTTCAATCTCTTTTTGCACGTTTTCATCACGCAGGCGGGAGACTGTTTCAGCCTTCATGATTATCTCTGCATTACGCAAGGTTCCATGTGGAACATGGATTCACTGTCCGCAGGATAAGCACCTTTCATCCGCTGACGGGCAAATGCGCATAAAAAAGAGAAGCCCTGCTTCCCTTTTTACCTGAGTTTTCATGTTTTGGCTTTGGCAAAATATTGCATGCGCCACTCTTTCCAGAAGTACAGCACAATCCCGAACAAGACCACAGCAATGCCTAAAACAGCATGGCCGCTGATGTGTTCATTATTCAGCGCCGCACCCAGCACAAGGGCAATAATAGGCGTCATCACATTGCTTAAAGAGACGGTAGACGCCGCCAAACGCTTGATCAGCCAGAAATAGCACAGCATCGCCACAATAGACGACAAAATCATGGTAAACAGGAATCCTATCAGCGCATTGCTGCTCGGCATCTGTGTTGGGAAATGCTGCCAAATAAATGGCATCAGCAGCAATGAACCCAGTGCTGACACCATAAGCGAACCTGTGGCCTGCGACATCGGCTTCAGCGGGGCATTGATCTGCTTGACCCAAAAGATGGAGCTGATATAAGACACCATGCTGATCAGCATCAGCACAACACCCCATGGGTTGACTTTGCTGTCAGCAGAAGCAATAAAGACAAAGCTTAGGCCGCTGACCGCAATGGCCATGCCCAGCCATTGCAGTCCAACCAGCTTTTGAGTTTTTAAAATCACGTGGCCAATCAAGCCTGCAATCAGCGGCGAAAAACCAAAAATCAGCGCCATTAAGCCCGAGGTTAAATAATTGGCTGCCAGATAAATAAACAACTGCGCGCCGATTAAATTCAGGCTGCCTGCGATATAGCTTTGCATCGATACTTTGTCAAAAGGCAGCGGGCCGCGCATCAGCTTCAATACCAACAGCGCAATGATGGACGCGCCAAAATAGCGGATGATCAGCACCCACATCGGATGCACTTCCGCCACGCTCCAGACAATCGCCAGCGGCGTCGCGGCCCAAATCAAAACCAGCAAAGCATAGATACTTGCCGTGACAAAAAGTGGCGAGGAGTTGGAATTCATAAGCTCATCAATCGTAATTTAAATTAGGGATAAGACTAAAATCGAGTCCTCCCCATCATTCACTATGCGGGGGGCGACATGAATGTCGCCTGCTTATCTGGGGTATAGGGATGTACCCTCAGATAAGCAGAAGATTTTTGCCTTGCGAACCCAAAAATATATTTTTGAGGTTCTCATCATCTTTGAAAAGTCAGGCATAGCCTCCGCAAAGACATATAACCAAAACTGAAATTTAGGGCAGTGGCAACAAAGCCAAAGACATAAAAAAGCAGACCCAGGTTGCCCAAGGTCTGCCCTCTTGCAAACTCAGATTACTTCACCAGCTTGCGAAGCTCTTGGCTCAAATCTAAATATTTGTCTGCTTCAAAAACTGCATTCTTGCTGATCAATTTTTTCAAATGACGCATTTCTTTGGCCGCGTTTACCGTGATGCCGCCGACGATTACACCATCCGTTACGCCAAACAAGACAAAAGATGATTCCGCACGCTGTTCAGGGGCAATTTCACCGCGGACAATCCATTCAGCCGCCGCCATATCGCCGACAAACTGGTAATTGATATTTAATTGATCCGTCCAGAACCACGCTGGGTTTGGCGCAGGGTGTTCTGCACCCATCACGTGACGCGCGAAAATACCTGCTTGCAGATTGGCATTTTCCCACGTTTCTACGCGGCGGTGATTGCCGCAGTCACGTAGCTGCGTTGCCACGTCCCCTGCCGCATAAATGTCTGCATTTGAGGTTTGGCAGTTATCGTTGACTTTAATGGCAACATCAACATCTAGCCCTGCATCTACTGCAAGCTGTGCATTCGGCACAATACCAATGCCGTAAACCACGGCATCTGCACGCAACTCTTCGCCATCACCCAAAGTCACAACGATTTCTTCACCATCCAGCTGGCAGTCTGCAATAGAGGTTGAAAGACGCACATCCACACCGGCGAGACGCTGCTGTTCAAGCAGGAATTCGCTCAAAATACGCGGCGATGAACGGCCCATGACCATTGGACCCATTTCAATCACAGTTACTTGGCAGTCTTTGAAACGTGCCGATGACGCAAGCTCTAGACCGATCACCCCGCCGCCAATTAAAATTAAGCGGCGGCCAGCCTGCAATACAGGAACTAAAGCTTGAGAATCTTCAAGGTTGCGCAGTGTATACACGTGCTTGCCCAAGGCATCAAAGTCTGGCAAACGGCGCGCTGCACCGCCTGTGGCAAGCAGCAATTTGTCATAAGCAACAAGATCACCGTTTTGAAGTTCAACCGTTTTCACATCCGGATTAATTTTCACTGCACCGTTGCCGCGAATGGTTTCTACCCCAAGTTCTGCCAGTTTTTGTTCGGACAGAATTTCAATCTTGGTGTCTTCAGGCTTCAAAATCACATCTTTAGAGAGCGGCGGACGTTCATACGGAAGATGCGCCTCATCACCAATTAAGATGATTTTGCCTACGTATTTGTTGCCGCGAAGCTCTAAAATTGCACTTGCGCCTGCTTGACCCGCACCTACAATGACGATGGTTTCGATGTTGCTCATGTGCTTAAACTCTTACAATTATTTCAATTCAGCAGATACGATGCCGAAGCCCGCGATCCACTCGCTAATATCTTCGTAGCAGTGCGTTGTCATTTCATACTCGCCGACTTCATGCAATGCAGCAAACGCCGCCATCCACGAACGCACTTCTTGACCGCCGCGTCCGCCGTCACGGCGGATTTCATCTTCAGTCATCGCTTCAATGGCTGCAAAATCCGCTTTGGCAAAAGTCTGCAGCAGTGCGCGGTCCCACTCAGGGTTGAGTGGAACAGCGACAGATTTGTCGCCAGCGGCCAGCTTTTGACCCACCGCAATAATTTTAGACTGACGGTTATTGCGTGATTCTTCACTTGGGTTGCGGCCGCAGATGAGGAATTCTTCCACTTCTGGCAGCACAGCGCCCATTTGCGGTGTCGGCGGATCATGCGAAAGGCCGCCTGTGCCCAAAATCAGGACGCGTTCATTTTCAAGATTTAACGATTGAATGAACTGACCCACAGCACGGCCCAAAGCCACAGTGCGCTTGGTGGTTGGCATCGGCGCCGCTGCGCCGTTGATGAAAATAGGAATCGTTGGATAACGGTCCAGCTTGCCATTGCATAAGAAATGCAAAGGCTGAGTCACGCCATGATCCGCCTGCATGCGGTATGAGTATGCAACGTCGACACCTTCATCCAGTACACGGCGAACCAGATTCAGCGCAGTGTCTTCCGGCACATCAATGCGGTCATTGTCTTTGCCGTAGTCCCAGTCGCCTGCCGCTTTCGCGCGGATGCCCACGCAGAAGCTCGGCATCAGGTCATAGAAGAAGCCATTAAAATGGTCGGGGCCAAAGGTAATAATCAGGGTCGGGTTGTATGCTTCCACTTCTTTTGCAAGTTTTGCAAATGTTTCGCGAACGATGTCCTCTTTATGCTTTTCCTGCGGAGAAGCAAATTCCATAAGAGGGCTATGCGATGCACAAATAAGTTTAACGGCCATGAGAGACTCCAGAACGGAAGGTCGATCCTTGAAAAGGTCATTAATCTAAATTCCCCCCTATCCTCCTGACTCATCAGAAGGAAGCCTTACGAACCTTTGCAGGATTCTATCAAGGCCATGCCCCTCTATTGATTGGAGGGATTAGGGGATTGAAGAACATACAGTGATTTAATGACCGGCAAGCGATCTGTAGAAAGCGGATTTTATTCGTCAAAGAAACCTGCACGCGGCTGACGCAAACCGCGAATACCTAGACCGCATTCCGCGTTAATTAAAACACCAGTCAAAGGGCGGTTATTTTGACGAGAAGCCAAAAGCACATATGAACCCGTCATCTCTTCCGGCTCAGGCAGGAAGTTCAGCGGCATGCCGCGTGCAATTTTCTCAGGGTCGCGTGCATCCAGCAGGCCAAGATTTTCCTGACCTAAAGACGCAGCGCCTTTGATATTCACATTCATACCTGACGGCGCAACAGCATTCACTCGTACTTTAGGCGCAAGCTCATACGCCAGTTCTTTCATAATGCCGACCCCTGCATGCTTAGATGCAGTATATACGGGGCCTCCGCCAGCAGAGTACAGCGCGGAATTAGACAAAGTAAATATGATAGAACCTTCAGAAGCTATCAATGCATCCAGCGCAGCTTTAGCGCCAAGGATGAGGGATTTGGTATTAATGCCCATGATTTCATCAAAGGCTTTTTCCAATTGCTCGCCTGAAGTATTGACGATATCGGCATAATGATCCCAAATCCCGGCATTGCCGACAAAACAGTCCAGCTTGCCAAAACGCTCAACAGTCGCATTGACAGCACGGACATTGTCTTCATAGCTGGCTACATCGCCTTCAATCGCAAGAACTTTACCGCCAAAGTGTTGATTTAATGCATCCACTTTTGCTTTAGAACGCTGAAGAACGGCAACTTGCGCGCCTTCTTCAATAAACCGCTCAACCAGCGCCCAGCCTAAGCCAGAACCGCCGCCAGTAATTAGCGCAACTTCGCCTTGCAGCCAACCCATGATTACTCTCCTGCCATCTCAACAAATAACTGACCATCTTCCACAATCACGGGGAAAGTTTTGATTGGATCAGTTGCTGGCAAGCAAAGCGCTTCACCAGTTTTCAAACAGAACCGCGCTGAATGCAATGGGCATTCAACTGTGCCATCGTCTTCAAGGTAGCCTTCAGACATAGACGCGTTGCCGTGTGAGCAGCGGTCGTTCATTGCAAAGAACTCACCGCCGTTGTTGAAGACTGCAAGCGCTTCGATACCGTTTACGCCGCAGTCCACTTTCAATGCTTCGCCTTCGTCAAAGTCGTCAACTTGGCAAACAAAAATCTTATTCATTAGAAGAACACGCTCAGGTTGTGTGAGTTATAAGTCACCTGATCAAGGATGATCTTACGGTTGAAGATTTGGAAACCTTGCTCAGTATCGACTTTGCGGATCTTGTCGTGACGCTTACCACAGTAGATGGTGACATCTTTCTCTTTCTGGGTGCGGTACAACAAGTACGTTACGTAAACGTCGTATTCACCTTCAACTTCAGTCGCTTCAACAATTACGTTTGAAACCATGTGAGTTGTACGTGAAGGAGGCTCTTCAGCCCATGCCATCCCAGTCTCAAGACGGGCAACACGGCGTTCCAGCAAATCTTTGGTATCGTTGAATACCCAAGTGGTTGGCGGTTCAACTGAACGGCGGCGGTCACGCGTTTGAGCGTTTGGTGTTGTACGCAACGTATAAGAAATATCTTCTGCCAGCGTATCTAGCCAATCGCGGAACTTCCAATCGTCCAGCAATTTTGCTTCGCGATAGAGGAACTGGCTGATTTGATGCTGAAGTTCTAAACTGATCTGACTCATTTCATAAGCTCCTTCTCATATTCGTCAGCGGCTTTTTCCACGTCTTCCCATTTCTCATGGATCAGTAAATCTGCCCAGCGGCGGTACATGCCGCGCGCTGCGGTTTCAGAGAAAATATAGTTGGTGATGCCCGGAATGCCGTCTTCACGAACTTTCTCGTTGCCTTTGCCCATTTCCATAATCAGCTGGTTTTTACGCGCTTTATAGCCGCGCAGCACTTTTTGGATTTCAATCCAGTTCTCAGAGTCATCCTGCTCGAGGAAACCCGCTGGACCGAAGGCGCGCGTTGCAGAACGTTCAAATGCTTCTTTCACTTCTTGCGATGCTTCAGCGTCGGCAATACAGAATGCCCAAACTTCAGTTTTGTTTGGACCGCGCGGGTGCCATACTCGAAGCGTTGCAGTACCGTTCAGCCAAGACAATGTCGGGAACATGGTGTTGTGGCCTGCAAGACGCAAGGCGCGCACTTCACCTAGACGCTCTTTCACTTCATCAAACGTTTCGCGGAAGTAGTTGGCTACTTCGCCATCCACCCATACGTTCGCATCCGGTTTTTCTGTAAAGAAGAAGCCTGAACCATGACCGCGTGAACCGTACTGAATCGCGTCTTTCGCCGTTTCCCAAACAGGACGAGCCGTTTGCGCAGCGCCGAGTTTTTTAGATGATTCGTCATCCGGCTTCGCGCCTAAGACTTGAATGGCAGAAGCATGCGAGAACAATGCGTGATATTGGTCAGATGCGAACTGTTCAGCCGCAAATTTCCAGTTGCACTCGATTTCCCACTTGTGCACGCCGCCGATGATTTCAGTGCCGCCTGGACGGCGGTCTAAAACACCATCTAAGTACCAAGCGATGTCGCCCATGTATTCTTCCAAATCTGGCGTGGTTTCATCCCAGCAGCCGAAGATTAAGCCTTTATAAGACTTAACACGGTTCACTTCCACCAAGCCCCATTGCTCTTTGCAAGCGCCATGCGGGAAAGCGCGCTCTTCAAGCGGGATATCTTTTAAAGAACCGTCGATACCGTAAGACCAGCCGTGATATGGGCAAGTGAATGCGCGGGTGTTGCCGCAGTCAGCAAAGCTGACGCGCATAGAACGGTGACGGCATTGGTTTAAGAATGCTTTGATTGAGCCGTCTTTTTGACGCGCCACGATGATTGGATCTTCACCCATATAGGTGTTGAAGAAATCACCCGCTTTAGGAATTTGGCTTTCATGGCAAAGGAACAGCCAAGTACGGCCGAACACGCGTTCAAGCTCTAATTCATATAGATCTGGGTCGGTGTAGATGGATGGCGAGATACGTCCATTTTGCGCATCAACTAAAGCGTCGATTTCGCGCACATCAATTTTTCCACTCATGAAAGCTCTCCTGCGACAACCGTGGGGTCACAAACAAATAGACTCAACTTTTCAACGATGATGGATTTTTGATGGGTTTTGGTGAAATATTTTTTTTGTTTCAATTAATAGGTTTAAGAACTTATTAGTATAGCTATTACTTATATTAAAACACCCGTATCAGCGCGCAGGCCATTTATTTCCTAAATGGCAAAATCATCTTCACGCCATAGTTGTTTATAGATTATACTGCTCCTAACTCATAGTAAGACATTTTTTGGATTACTCCTAGGCAGAATATATGGAATTACGACACCTACGCTACTTCATTACAGTTGCTGAAGAACTCAATTTCAGCAAAGCTGCGCTCAAACTTTATACCGCCCAGCCCTCTCTCAGTCAGCAAATTAAAGATCTTGAGGAAGATGTGGGCGTCAAATTGCTGCACCGCACAAAACGTAAAGTGGAACTCACCGAAGAAGGTGCTGTATTTCTGGAGCAGGCGCGCCTAACCATCGCACAGGCCAACAAAGCCATTGCCATGGCGCGTCAGGTCTCTCAGGCCAAGCAGCAGATGCTGCGCATTGGCTTTGTTCCTGTGGCGGAAATGAAAATCTTCCCCTATGTCTTGCCGAACTTGCGGGTGCAGAATCCAGACCTGAAAATTGAATTGCTCAGCCTGAATAATGTTGAGCAGATGAAACTGCTGAAAAAAGGCGAATTGGACGTCACTTTTACCCGCCACAACTTCCACAACGACGAAATTGAAAGCCAGTTTGTGTTGCGTGAACCGTTAATTTTTCTGTTGCCTAAAGACCATCCGCTGGCAAAATACGAACGTATCCCAGTTAAGGCATTGAATGGCATAGATTTTATTATTCCAGCTGCCGAGCAGTCCTTAACGCTGCATACGGCTATTTTAGACTTTGCCAAAGCCAACAATATTGAATTCAATATTGTGCAGAAAGCCGACAACATTCTGTTCAATATCAACTCGATTGGCATGGGCCTAGGCTGTACGATTCTGCCGGGCTACATTGCCCCGCTGACCATGAGCAATACCGTCATCCGCCCGCTGGATATTGAATTGCCTTATCTAGACCTGTATGTCAGTTACCGCAAAAACAGCTCATCGGCGGCAGTGCAGAAATTTATTGAACTGCTGACCAAGGTATTTTATTTAAATATCGCCCGTGAACAGAGCTGAATTTTCCAGCACAGCTTCAAATATTAAAGCGCCATTATTCATTTTAAAAATAATGGCGCTTTTTTTAGGCTGAAATCGCCTTTTTTTCAGCCGCACTCGACTTAAGTCTTACACAATTTATCAATCAGCAGCGCAAGCTTCATGGAAAATAACTTATAAATTTTAGTTGATGGATTCATAAATTATTTAATTTTCCTGCAAATTACAACTTAAGTCTAATAAGATCCGTCTATTCAGTTTAGAGTATGCTGAGTCGTCATCTAAAAATTTATCTTATTGATAAAAAACAATAAAGGAATTCTGATGAAGCTTCAGCCATTTTTCAGCCTCAGAGCTGGCGTGCTGTACCGCCCTTATTTCTTTGTGTCATTTTTATTGACGCTGATCCTGTATGGCGCGCTGCGTTACTGCACTGCATGGCAATGGTCAACCTGCCTGCTCATCAGCTGGAATATCGCTGTTTCAAGCTATCTGATCTTTACCATGAAGCGGCTCTGGCATGCCGATCACACCCAGATTTTACAGCGCGCGCAGCAGCAGGACGCCAGCAAATGGCTGATTCTGTTTTTAGTGTTTTTGACTTTAGTGATGTGCTTTATTGCGATCGTGGTTGAAGTCAACCATCTGCCGCAGGATCAGCACATCCGCCTTTCGCATTTGGCGCTCTCTGTCATTACCATTCTGTGCGCATGGCTGTTTATGCACACGGTCTTTGCCATTCATTATGCGCATGACTTTTACTTGGCTTTGGCCGAATCTCAAGACGGCGGCCTGGATTTCCCCAAAACACCGCAGCCCAGCTATCCTGACTTTTTATATTTCAGCTATGTGATTGGCACCTCTGCGCAAACAGCAGATGTTGCGATTACCTCCCAGCCCATGCGGGTGCTGAACATGCTGCATATTCTGCTGGCTTACAGCTTCAATACCACCATATTGGCCATCTGCATTAATGTCGCAGCCAGCTTCATTCAGCCTTAAATACTCAAGGCAAAATAAAAAAAGGATGGCTTTTCGCCATCCTTTTTTCATCATTCCAGCTGGAATTCAGAGGATTACACGCCGCGCGCAGTTAAGTAATCTTTAATCACGGTGTTGAATTCTTCCGCTTTTTCAACTTGAGACCAGTGGCCGCATTGGCTGAAAATATGCGCATCCGCATTTGGCACCACATTTAAAATATCCCAAGTGCGCGAAACAGGAATCACCACGTCTTGCGTACCGTGAATCAGAAGTACAGGCACCGTGATGTCTTTCATTTTGTCAAAATCTAACGGGAATTCGAAACGGTCACGGTCACGCGCACCTACAACGTCCATTAACCGGTTAGAAGCATAGTCATTGGCGGCAGATGCAAAACGGACTTTCACCAGTTCATCGGTAATCAAGTCTTTATTCACCACAAACATAGAAAGCGTTTTTTTAATGCCTTCTTCTGTTAATACCGGATTCGCATGCGCTTTCAGTGCAGCCGTTTGAACTGCGCCGCCTGTGCCCATAGAGACAATACCCAAAATACGTTCAGGGTAATCAATCGCCATTTGGAAAGCCAGCCAGCCGCCCAGTGAGTTGCCGACTAACCAGGTTTTTTCAATGCCCAGCGCATCTAAAGTACGCACCGCATGGTCCACCCACGCGCGGATGCCGTAAGCGGTATTTGGCGCAACCACGGTTTGGCCGTAGCCGATGGTATCAATCGCGATGCAGCGCGCCTGCTCGCCGATTTGAGGCAAGTTCAGCCACCAGTTTGCCGCTGCAGATACGCCAGTACCCGAACCATGCAAAAACAGGATTGGCGTTCCTTCACCTATTTCGTGATAGTGAGTCAACTCACCTTCAGCTGTTTCAATCCATTTATCTTCCAAACCGAAGAATGAATCCGTTGTGTAGTCAGGGATTTGAACTGTGCTCATACATACTCCTCGTACAGCGTAAGCGCATGCGTTTCAATCTTTTATGCCGATTTAAACGCCTAGTGGATTAAAGTTTTAGACTTTTTACAGCTTCATATTAACCGCTATCGCGCTGTCAACTGATACAAAATTCCGATCATATCCAACAATTTAGGTATTATTTAAGTATTTGTTTTATATAAATTTAACATGCAGACCACTCAGAGTTTACCTTCCGGCAGCGGGCTGTTGAATTTTTTCAGCGTAAAAAAAGGGCGGCTTTTCCAGCCGCCTTTTTTTATCGCAATCTATTAAAATTTATACGTATAAGTCGTTGCTACACGATATTCCTTAAGATCGGATTTCCAATCATAGTTGGCATCAATGTACATGGCTTGAAAGCCCAAGCCCTTCAGCTTACCTTCTGGCACGCTATAGTTCACAATCAAATTCAGCTCATCTGACTTCTGATCCGTTTTACCCGCGACTTTTGCATCTGAACCCGTGAAATAAACCGCCGTGGCATTTAAGCCTTTTGCGCCCAATTCAGAGAAGTCATAGCCATAGGTAAAACCCCATGATTTTTCGTCCGGATTGGTAAATGTCGCCACGCCCCAGTTGACTAAATACGGCTGCGGCACCCAACCGCCCAACGTCGGGAAGGCGCTATCGCCAAACATCTGCTGATAGCCCAGACCTACAGTATGCGCGCCATAGTTGACTTTCGCGCCCACAGATAAGGCCTGGTTATCAATGTCGCCATACAGCTTGTCGCCAGACTCCGAGTTGTCAAAATACCGGATGTGGCTGTCCAATTTGACTTTTTCACCCAGTTTGGTTTTGTAGCTTGCGCCGGCATAATGCTGCTGATAAATGTCTTTCACATCTGCATACCAGTAGCTGCCGCCAATTTCTGGAGTAAACTGGTGATCTACGCCCGCAATATACATGCCATCCGCTTTGGCGCCATTGTCATAGGCAGGCGGTGCAAATTTGGTTAAGTCACGGAACTGGTTGTCATAACGGTTGTTGATGCCGTCAATGTAGGCCAAAGTCAATTTGGTATCTTTAATGTCTTTCGATTCCAGCCAAGCGCCGCTGTAAGTGGTCAGCAGCTGACGAGACGGATCGAAGACTAAAACCGGTGAAACAGGCAATAACTCACCCACTTTTAATTCAGTTTGCGACACTTTGGCTTTTAAGGTTGCGCCCACTTTGCCAAAGTTGTCTTTCGACTCTTTGCCATCATGTGGCAGCACCCAGTCTGGATTCTTATCACGGCCATTCAATTTAAAAGCATGCTGCACCAAAAGATCGGCGCCGACTTGAATGCCGCCGCCAATATCCGCATAGCCAGACTTGGCATCCAAAGTCACGCCTTGTGACCATGAACCCCAATTGGCAGCAGAGTTTTCTTGAATTTGACGGTCTAAATAGAAATTTTTAAATTTTAGCTGTACTTGGCTGTCGTCAATAAAGTCCGCATGTGATGCAGCTGTCCCTAACGTTGCTGTCGCAGCAAAAATTGCTATCCATAAATTTTGACGACGCATGGCTGAATTCCTAATAATCAGATTAAGCTATCGCCTTATCATGCAGAACTCTCTGCTTTCAAGAAATCCGACCACAGTATTAAAGATTCATCCGCATCCGGTAAAATTCATGCCGATGCAGGAAAGCCCGCTCAAAGGCTTAATACCTTTAAACAATAAGATGATTTGATTTTTTATTCGCCATTAATTAATAAGACATTGTTAAAAAAAGATTTTTTATAAGATTTAATAAATATTTCAGACAAATGAATATTATTGATCGCTTTTAAGTTTAAGTGCGCGCCCCCCCTCTCTAAGTTCATGAATCTATTAATATAAAACGGGTATGACGTGATATTTCAGAACTATAATAAATTTAAAATAATTCTGCAGACTCCGTTAAAAGCAGCTGGCTCTGCTGCCGGAACTGCAGCGCTGCATCGCGCCGGAGCATCTGCTGCAGCATCCATCCGCCATAAAAAAGCGCCCTTCCGGACGCTTTCATTGACTTAAATTTTCAACAGGTATTTTAAAAATTAAGCATTCGCTTCTTTGGCTTTCGACATGGTCAATGCCAAGTCTTCAATCATGTCTTCCTGACCGCCTACCGTACCGCGACGACCAAGTTCAAGAAGGATTTCACGCGCAGAAACACCATATTTCGCTTCAGCACGTTTTGCAAACAATAGAAATGATGAGTAAACACCCGCATAACCTAAAGTCGCTGCATCACGGTCAGCACGAATTGGGTTGTGCATCATTGGAATAACTAAATCTTCTGCAATATCTTGTACTTTGAACAAGTCTACGCCAGTTTCCATTTGCATACGGTTTGCAACAGCTACAAATAGCTCAAGTGGTGTATTACCCGCACCAGCACCAAGACCCGCAGATGCTAAATCGACACGAATTGCACCCGCTTCAACTGCAGCAACAGTGTTTGCCACGCCCATACCTAAGTTATGGTGACCATGGAAACCAATTTCGATATTTGAATCTAGGTTTTGACGTAAAGCACCAACGCGATCTTTAACATCTTGCGGAAGCATATAACCAGCAGAGTCAGTGACATAGATACAGTTTGCACCGTATGACACCATCTTTTTAGCTTCTTCTAAAAGACGTTCAGGAGATGCCATGTGTGCCATCATTAAGAAGCCCACAGTGTCCATACCCAACTTACGTGCAGCAGTAATGTGCTGTTCTGAACAGTCTGCTTCAGTTGAATGCGTTGCAACACGAATCGTTGAAACACCAATTTCATGTGCCATTTTCAAATGGTCAACTGTCCCAATACCCGGTAACAACAATGCTGTTACTTTGGCATTTTTCATACGTGGTACAACAGCAGATAAATACTCTTCATCTGTTGCAGCAGCAAAACCGTAGTTCACCGAGTTACCACCTAAACCATCACCATGTGTAACCTCAATTAAAGGTACACCTGCTTCATCCAAAGCAGTTGAAATAGCAATCATCTGTTCAACAGTGGTTTGATGGCGCTGCGGGTGCATACCATCACGTAGTGTCATATCGTTAATAATCACTTTAGACATGGTGTGCTCCTTAAGCTTCAGCAACTTGTGATGCGATTAAACGCTCTGCAAACATTTCTGCAGTCCGTGCAGCGGCAGCTGTCATAATATCGAGGTTACCTGCATATTTCGGTAAGAAATCACCCAAACCTTCTACTTCTAAGAAGATTGATACACGGTTACCATCAAAAACAGGACCATTTACAAGTTTATAACCTGGTACATATTTTTGAACTTGTTCGATCATGGCATGAACTGCTTCAGTAATCGCTGCTTGATCAGGCTCACCTTCAACCAAACAATGCACTGTATCACGCATGTATACTGGTGGCTCAGCAGGGTTAATGATGATGATCGCTTTACCTTGTTTCGCACCGCCCACTTTTTCAATGGCACTTGCTGTTGTACGGGTAAATTCATCAATGTTTTTACGTGTACCAGGACCAATTGATTTCGTTGATGCTGTCGCGATGATTTCGCCATAGTTCACAGGCTGAACACTTGCGATTGCAGCAATCATTGGAATGGTTGCCTGACCGCCGCAAGTCACCATGTTCACGTTAGGAACTTCACCTTGTTCAAGCAATGCTTCAAGGTTCACTGGTGGTACGCAGAATGGACCAATTGCTGCAGGTGTCAAGTCAATCATTAACACGCCAAGTTCATTCAACTTACGGCTGTTTTCTGCATGTACATAAGCAGAAGTCGCATCAAATGCAATTTTGATGTCATCGGCAATTACGTGAGGCAGTAAACCATCTACACCTTCCGCCGTAGTTTTCAAACCCATTTTCACAGCGCGTGCAAGGCCTTCAGAGGTCGGATCAATGCCCACCATCCACACTGGCTCCAGCCATTCGCTGCGTTGAAGTTTATAAAGCAAATCAGTACCGATATTCCCTGGACCGATCATTGCGCATTTAATCTTTTTCATGAACAATTTCTCTGTAAATACGTTATAAAATTCAAGCTTATTCAGCTGCGAATGCTGCAGTCACTGAACCAAAACCTTCAATTTCTACAACAAATTCATCACCGGCATTGGCCACAACCATTGGACCAAGCGCGCCTGTTAAAATAATGTCGCCTGCAAGCAATGGACGGCCGCGGCGCACCATCTCATCGGCAAGCCAAACTGCGGCATTTAATGGATTTGAAAGACAGGCTTTACCCACACCTTGCGATACCACTTCACCCGCACGGGTCATGGTCATTTTGCAATTTACAAGGTCAAGGTTTTCAAGCTTCACAGGACGTGAACCCAGAACATACGCTGCAGAAGATGCGTTGTCTGCAACGGTATCAATCAAACTGATTTTCCAGTTTTCGATACGGCTATCCACCACTTCTACCGCAGGAAGTGCATAATCAGTCGCGCTGATAATGTCTGCGTAAGTGTGTTTTTCTTGCGTTAAATCTTTATTAATGATTAAAGCGATTTCCGCTTCAACTTTAGGCTGGATCAAAAGACCTGCAGGGATTGCTTCGCCATCGCCGTAAGCCATGTCCGCAAACAGCATGCCGAAGTCTGGAGAGTCAACACCCAGCTGCTTTTGTACCGCAATTGATGTTAAACCAATTTTACGCCCCACTAAACGGCGGCCTTCTTTAAGCGCACGTTCAGTATTGATTTCTTGTACCGCATAAGCGATATCTACATCAGCACCTTCACCGCCAAGCTGTGGACGAATTGGCGCAATCGCAGTTTTTGATAATTCAGCTTCGCGTAAAGCGAAAGCAACTGATTCAACAACAGCAGAATTCGACATCAATGTTTCCTTAAACTGCAAAAATTGGACTTATACCGTTATCGATGGATGATGCGATGAACAACGAGAAAAATCTGTGAACTGATCAAAGCTATCAGCAAATGGGTGCTGCCCATCTTGGCAAACGTGTATATGTATAAACAGTTTTAGAATCGGAAAATTGCGGTTTTTATGCCAATACTTATTTTATTTATGACAATAGCTAATTCCTATAAATTAACTTGGTTTTATTTTTAAAAAACAAACATATAAAAAAATATGAAAAAATGCTTTCTTGCTCCAGTTTCGGGCTAAATTGTCAGATTCATAAAATCATCAGTAATCTACGACTAAAAGACTAGATGATTTGCCTGTTTTTAGTACGAATCCCATATTGGAGGGGAAAACCATAAAAATATCAGCCAACGAATCAATATCTTATATTTTATCATCAATCATGCCTATCTTTAGCCTGCATGACTGTCCATGAACTTTTGACCGTCAAACATCAGCAGACCAACTGAAATAAACATAAAAAATGGTGATTTCAAATCACCATTTTCAGCATCCCGCTTATATCAAACAGCCTGTTTGATATTCACATGCTTTAATAACAGTTGATGCAAATCCGCAACATCATCAGCAATGGCCAACGGATTATAACGGGCAAGCACTTCAGGGGCATGCACCCCATAACTTACGCCGATACGCGGCATGGCGATATTTTGTGCCATTTCCAGATCATAAGAGGTATCACCGACCATAATGGCATTTTCAACATGGATCTCAGTGGCCTGTAAAATTTCAGTCAACATTAAAGGATCAGGCTTGGATTTGGTTTCACTGGCTGCACGGGTCACATCAAACAGCTCCTGGCTTGAAGTTTGATTCAGCACCCGGTCTAAACCTTTACGGCTTTTACCTGTGGCGACCGCAAGTTTTAAGCCCTGTGCTTTTAAATCTTGCAGCATCACTGCAACACCTTCAAACCAGACATCTCCTTTGGAGTTTTCTACATAATGAGTGGCATAGCACTGCAAAATATCATGATGCAGCTCAGGCACAGCTGGAAATAAGACTTGAGCCACTTCCGGCAAGCCTAGGCCAATAATGCTTTTTGCCGCAGCATCTGTAAGCGGCTGATTGAACTGCTGTGCTGCAAATTGCAAACTCGCGACAATCTGACCCACTGAATCGAATAGTGTTCCATCCCAGTCAAAAATGATGAGTTCAACTGGCTTTTTCATATGTATTTTTTCCAATATTTTATTCAATTTTTAAATCACTGCTCTGTGCAAAGCACATACCAGTACCCCCCTAATGAAGGAGTGCTTCTCACCTTTCACAAGTTGGGAGATTTTTCGATAAATCAATTGGGGTATTCCCTCATCTCCTTTTAGGAGATGAGGGAATACTGTTGCTTAAGGGGGAGGTGCTTTTAGCCTCTATAAATAAAGCATAACCCACATTAAGCAAGGCTTATTCGTCATCGTCCTTCACAGCAGGCTTATCCGCTTTCTGCGCACGAAGCTGAGCCACAAGGCTTTGCATATCTTCCGGCAGCGGCGCTTCAATCGCTGGATAGCCTGGAATGTCCAAACGCATCGCATGCAGGCACAAACGGCGCGGTTTTGGCCCTTTATAATCCGTTTCATGGCCATATTTATCATCACCTACCAGCGGATGCCCGATACTTAAGCCGTGCACACGGATCTGATGCGTACGCCCAGACAGCGGCTGCGCATACACCAAGGTGGCATGCATGAAACGTTCTTCGACATTCCACTGCGTTTTAGACTCTTTCCCTTCTTTGGGTGATACACAGACACGACGCTCACCATTAGCCAGTTCATAACGGTGTAAAGGCGCATTAATTAATTGCTTATCTAAAGCAACCTTGCCCTTAACCACAGCAGCATAAGTTTTCTTAATTTTATGCTCACGAAGTAAATCCTGTAAGGTTCTCAAAACGCTGCGCTTTTTAGAGATCATCACTAGGCCTGACGTGTCACGGTCAATACGGTGTACAAGCTCTAAATACTTCTTACCGGTTGCTGCACGCAAGCCTTCAATTAAGCCATAGGCCACGCCGCTGCCGCCATGCACGGCAATGCCTGAAGGCTTATTGACCACCATGAGGCCTTCATCTTCATAGACCACCCGGCTCAGCAGGCTCTGCGCCACTTTGTCCGAAACAGGTACAGCCGACTCATCTTTTTGCTCATAGCGGATCGGCGCAACACGCACTTGGTCGCCAATATTCAGCTTGGTTTCCGCTTTTACACGCTTTTTATTGACACGCACCTGACTTTCGCGGATCAAGCGGTAAATGCGGCTTTTCGGCACACCTTTTAGACGGCTAAACAGGAAATTATCAATACGCTGACCGGCTTGATGCTCATCCACTTCAAACCAAGTGACGCTTTGCCATTGCTGTGTAGAATTCATACAGTTACTGTGACCTAAAAAAAATACCGAAATTGATTAAAAACTGATCATTTAGGCTATGCTTTACACAAGAAACATAAGCTTAGCCCATAGGCAGATGATGCAAGGTTTGATATAGTCAGCGCACGGAAACCATCGTAAGTGAGTAAAAGTTGGTTCATTTCAGATTTTCTGAAGATGGCTGCCCTATACTGAACTCACATAAAACGGGAAGGTCCCCAAAGAATTATGCCGACGCCGAAGGCTTATTATATCGGCAAAACAGCAAGCTGTTGCGTTTAATTGCATCTTAAGATGCAAAAGCAGCCTGCTCCAAAAAAATATGCTGCCAACTTTGTTGGTTTTTAAACGTAAACTGATACACATCAGATCAGTCGCACCCTGATGCCGCATTCAGGCTACAGCGTTTGATGCATTGGATCTGCACAAATTGCAAAGATACGATGATAATTCCGTATCAAGACATTCCCTCAATATACAGGAATGCTCTTAGAGCAATGTGACAGTGAAAGTTACTCACATCCAATGCACCGCTCGTCCGCCAGTGAATCGCACAGGTGACTTTAATCGTTTAAAGATTGAAGCCGTATTGCCATCATCAATACGTGAATCATAAACCGAAGCCCACCAAAAAAGGCCGGTAAGTAAAGCTCAGGACGCAAAGTGTTCTTTAAGGACTGAGCAATTGATCCGTGATGCGTGATGTCCGCTGCGTGTATAGCGACGTTTTGCTGTGTATCACTATTAGGTGTTACACCCATGAAACGTATGTTGATTAATGCAACACATGCAGAAGAGATTCGCGTTGCACTTGTCACTGGTCAGCGTCTTTACGATTTCGACTTAGAGAATCGTACCCGTGAGCAAAAAAAATCAAATATCTATAAAGGTCACGTGACTCGCGTAGAGCCTTCTTTAGAAGCTGTCTTTGTAGAATATGGCGCAGGCCGCCAAGGCTTCCTGTCTATGCGGGAAATTGCCAATTCATATTTCAAAGCCGATCCTCGCCAAACGTCTAATATCCGTGAATTGATCACTGAAGGCACAGAGCTTTTGGTTCAAGTGGAAAAAGAAGAACGCGGCAATAAAGGCGCGGCTTTATCTACATTTATATCACTGGCCGGCCGTTATTTAGTTTTAATGCCAAACAACCCGAAAGGCGGCGGCATCAGCCGTCAGATTTCAGGTTCAGTCCGTGACGAATTGAAAGAAATGCTGGCCTCTTTAAGCGTGCCGCGCGGCATGAGCGTGATTGTGCGTACTGCAGGCATTGGCCGTTCTCAAGAAGAACTGCAGCTGGATCTGCAGCACTTGCTGGATCTTTGGGCGCAAATCCAAAGCACTGCAAGCGCTGGCCCGTCTCCAATGCTGGTTCATCAGGAAGCTGGCGTAGTCACTCGCGCAATCCGCGATTACCTGCGTGACGATGTTGCTGAAATCTTAATTGACTCAGAACAAGCGTATAACGAAGCGTACAACTTTGTTAAAGCTGTGATGCCGCGTCAAATTGACAAGCTGAAAACCTATACTTTAAATGAGCCTTTGTTTGCTCACTTTGGTATTGAAAGCCAAATTCAAACTGCGTATGAACGTGAAGTAAAACTTCCTTCTGGCGGCTCAATCGTCATCGACCAAACCGAAGCTTTGGTTTCTATCGATATCAACTCTGCAAAATCTACCCGTGGTCATGACGTTGAAGAAACAGCGCTCAACACCAACTTAGAAGCAGCCGAAGAAATTGCCCGTCAATTGCGTTTACGCGACATCGGCGGCTTAGTTGTAATCGACTTTATCGACATGACCAAAGACCGCAACCAGCGCATGGTTGAAGCGAAACTTCGCGAAGCAACGCAAAGCGACCGCGCACGCATCCAATTCGGTCAATTATCTCGCTTCGGCTTGATGGAAATGAGCCGTCAGCGCCTGCGTCCTTCTCTTGAAGAAGCGACTGGTTATGTTTGCCCGCGCTGCCACGGTACAGGCATGGTGCGTGACCTGCGCTCACTTTCACTTTCAATTATGCGTAAAGTGGAAGAGATTGCCCTGCGTGAACGTCATGGTGAAGTTCAGGTTGAAGTGCCAGTTGAAATTGCTGCGTTCTTACTCAATGAAAAGCGCCACAGCCTGGTTTACCTCGAGCAAACCTCTAATGTTCGTGTGACTGTATTGCCGCATCCGCATTTAGAAACGCCGCACTACGAAATTTCGTATAACCCGGAAGGCTTTGCGCCGACAAGTTACGAGCGTACAGAAGCCACCCGCTCTAGCGAAAAAGAATTAGGCTATGAAGCCGCTGAATGGCATTTAGAGGGTGAGCAGCCTGCTCAAGCGCCTGCTCAGCCGCAAGACAAAGCTCAGAAAAAGCAAAGGCATGCAGCACAGCAGCAGCCAGCAGTTCAGGCTGTGCCTGCACAAGCCTCTGCCAGCCCATGTGCTTGGCTGGAAAATCTGTTTGTTCAAAAACAGGCAGCAACAATTGACCAATCACGCACTGCCAACAATGCAGCTGCAGCCATTGAACAAATGGTGAATGGCGGCGCAGTAAGCCGCGGTCAAATGGGTCAAGTTTCAGCAGCGCCAGCGCCTGCTGCCATTGTTCCTGCGAACAATGCTTATTTGACACCATCGACTGTAGCGCAAAAAGCAGATGGCCGTGATGCGGACAAACCTGCTGAAAAAGACGAAAAAGCGCCGCGCCACAACAACGGCAATAAAAAGCCGCAGCGCAACAAGCACAAAGAGCCTCGCGAACAAGCGCCTCAAGAAAATGCCGCACATCAAGTGCACGAGGAAATTGTTCAAGTCTCTCGCCAAGAGCAGCGTCAGGAAGCGCGTGACAACAAACGCAATTCTCGCCGCCAGCACAGCAATGAGCAGCAGCAGGATGTTCAAAACAATGAGCAGCAGCCGCAAAATAGCGTACCGCGCCGTGACCGCAACAGCCAGCGTCCAAACCGCCCGAACCGCAACCGCGACCAAAGCGTATTGAACGAACAGGCTGCAGCACCGCAAGAAGCCGCAGCTGAACACGCTGCCCCTTCCCGCCAGCCTAAAGTTGAAACCATCGATGCGCCGCACCAGGACATCATGCCGACAGCATTGGTGGTGAATGTTGATCAGGCGCAAAGTGAGATTATCGCTCTTGCGGCTGAAGTGCAGCCAGCAGCAGAAACCGCTAAACCTGAAAAAGCAGCTAAAGCGCCTGCGCCTCATAAAGAGAAAGCGCCTGCTGAAGCGGCTCCAGCTAAGCAGCAAGAGAAGCACGCAGAACACAAGCCTCGCCAAGAGCAGGTTCAGCGCGCCAGCAATGATCCGCGCCAGCGCCGCCGCCAGCAGCGTGAAGGCCAAGTCCGTCAAGCCGCAGCGCCAAAAATTGCGCCGTCGCAAGTGCCTACATTGGGCCAATACACTGTCGGCAGCCTGATCAGCCATGTGTATGGTGCTGACTGTTCGGTGCTGATTGAGCAGTTTGGCTTAATTCCAACATTCAACCGCGCTCTGCAAAAGTTCACGGAAGAATATGCAGCAACGCTGACCGCTCCAGCAGCGGCGCCTACTGAGAAAAAGCCGGTAACGCGTGATGTGGCAATTGCAAAAGCCGCGCCTGAAGCTGAACCTGCTGCTGTGCTGGACTTGATCCCGCCAAAACCTGCGTCTGAAAGCCGGGTTGCCAATGACCCGCGCGAACGCCGCCGTTTGGCCAAGCAAGCGCTGGAACAGGCAAAACAAACGCATGCCGAAGAGCCGGTAAAAGCTGAAGCTGCTGTTGAACCTGCTGCAGAAGCAGCGGCGCCTGTACAAGAAAGCAAACCGGCAGTTCAAGCCGAAGCCGCTCCTGAACCTGTTCAAGCCGAACTGGCTGTAGCTGTAGAAGACGTGAAAGCTGAAGCGCCAGCTGAAACTGAACACGTGCAAGCAGAAGCTCAAAATCTTGAAAATACAGAAACTTCTGAAGCTGAAGAGGCTAAAGCGGAAAAGGACAAGCCAGTTCGTCCACGCCGTCCGCGCGGCCGTCCGCCAAAGAAAGCAAACACCGCAGCAGAGTAAGCATTTGCTCAATTGCAGGTGATTAAAAAAATCCAGTCATTTCGGTGACTGGATTTTTTTTGTTACTTTTGTCAGATTAGGTTGATTGCACTAGAACGAAACGATTAAAAGACAAGTGTGAAATTAACGCAAAAGTTTTTTTGCAGAGAAAGAAACCGCATTGGACGGCGAAAAATAAATAGGATTATTATGAGTCAAACTACACAACACGATCTAATTGGGATTGCTGATGTCGCAGCAAAAATTCCGGGCTTTATCAGCAAAGTTCCCAACTTGTTGAGTGGCCTTAAGCAAGCCTATTTACGCACGCCCAATACTCCTGCCGGTTTAGGCATTGCTTTTGAACGGGCTGTCAAACGCAACCCAAACGGCAACGCCCTGCTGTTTGAAGATCAAAAATATACATATAATGAGCTCAATGCATGGGCCAACCAGATTGCGCATTACTGCCTGTCGATCGGCGCGCAAAAGGGCGATGTCATTGCCGTCATGGTGGAAAACCGCCCTGAATTGGTAGCGTCTATTATCGCGCTGGCAAAAATCGGCGTGACAGCAGCGCTGGTCAATACAGCGCAAACAGGCAAAGTGCTGGTTCACAGCATCAACCTGGTCAATCCGATTGCGCTGATTGCCGGAGAAGAATGTCGTGAAGCAGTAGACGAGATCCGTAATGATTTAAATTTGGCAGCTGACCGCTTCCATTGGTTTGCAGATCAGGCGACACGCCAAAACGCCGGAACCGCACCGCAAGGCTTCATCAATTTAGCCAGCGTTATTGATGAATTTCCAACCTTCAATCCAGCAACGACCCACAGCGTAAAAGGCAAAGATGGGCTGTTCTATATTTACACATCAGGCACAACCGGCTTGCCCAAAGCGGTTATTTTCACCAACAGCCGCTGGACGCTGGCCTACGGCACTTATGGCCATGTGCTGAATTTAAATGAGCAAGACGTCATGTACGTGACGCTCCCGCTGTACCATGCAACAGGCACTGTCGTGTGCTGGTGCGGCGTCATTGCAGGAGCTGCAACACTGGCTTTGCGCCGTAAATTCTCTACATCATCTTTCTGGAAAGATGTGAAAAAGTTTGATGCCTCGGCGATTGGCTACGTAGGCGAGCTTTGCCGCTACTTGATGGATGCGCCGCCTTCCGAGCTGGAAAAAGGCCACCGCGTCAAAAAAATGATCGGCAACGGCATGCGCCCCAATATCTGGGATAAATTCAAGGAGCGCTTTGGCGTAGAAGAAGTCCTTGAGCTGTATGCATCGAGCGAAGGCAACGTCGGCTTCAGCAATGTCTTCAATTTTGACAATACCGTGGGCTTCTCGCCAACGCCGTATGCCATTATTCAGTTTGATAAAGAAAAAAATGAGCCCATCCGGGATAAAAAAGGCTGGTGCATGAAAGTGAAAAAAGGCGAAGTCGGCCTGCTGGTGGGAAAAATCACCCGGCGCTCTCCTTTTGACGGCTATACCGATGCAGAAAAAAACAAGTCTGTCATCATCAAAGACATGTTTAAACATGGCGATTCATATTTCAATACAGGCGACTTAGTGCGCGACATCGGTTTCCGCCATGCGCAGTTTGTCGACCGTTTAGGCGACACTTTCCGCTGGAAAGGTGAAAACGTCTCGACCACTGAAGTCGAAAACATCGTCAGCGAATACGCCAAAATTGCCGAAGCCGTGGTTTATGGTGTAGAAATTCCCAATACCAATGGCCGTGCGGGCATGGCAGCCATCACATTGGCAGATCAAGCCGCGCTGGATGCAGCGGATTGCAAATACATGGCGGCCGAATTCAAAAAGCATCTGCCCGCTTATGCTGTTCCCGTTTTTTTGCGTGTACAGCAGAAAGTTGAAACCACGGGCACCTTTAAATATCAAAAAAATAAGCTGAAAGAACAGGCTTATGATCCAAGTCAGACGGATGAGCGCATCTTAGTGCTGTTGCCCAACAGTGAGGCGTATTGCGATTTAACGGCAGATATTTTAAAAAATATTCAAGCGTATAAATACCGTTTCTAAAACAGATAATTGCCTGTTTTATCAATAAGGCAGGCAATTTTGTTTTTTTTATAATCAAACAAAAGCAAGTTTATGTTTTTTTACTTGCGCTTGGATGAGATCTTGCTACAATACGCTCCATCAAGAGAGATGGGTCGTTAGCTCAGTTGGTAGAGCAGTAGACTTTTAATCTATTGGTCCCGCGTTCGAGTCGCGGACGACCCACCATCTTTCTAAAACATCAGTTTTAGAATACAATTTAGAAATACCCCTATATGGGTCGTTAGCTCAGTTGGTAGAGCAGTAGACTTTTAATCTATTGGTCCCGCGTTCGAGTCGCGGACGACCCACCATTCTTTCTTAGGGCTTCTTTCTTTCGTCAGTTAAAGAAATGAAACCTGCAGGTTCCGACCAAGACAAACCATTACCGTAACGGTTTTGATTCGCCATTCTCGAAATTTTGCTATACCGATGCTGCAAAATGCAGTGCTTTATGCACCTTTAAAAATCATAGATTTTTTTTGCACTCGGGTGAACCCCTAAAGCGATGCTTTAAGTTCACTGATCCTCGTTCAGGGTTGTTAGCTCAGTTGGTAGAGCAGTAGACTCTTAATCTATTGGTCGTGGGTTCGAACCCCACACAACCCACCAGATTCTTCATGCTGCAGCATAAAATAAAGTTCAAATGATCTTTATTTTAAATTATTGGCTGTTTTGATCTCGCGTCAGCACATAGGCCTTTGCCGGCTGCGGATAGCCTTTATTAAATAATTCCTGATTCCGCCCTTCACGGTCACTGCTGATTTTCTCTACATTCATCACCAAATGATCGCGGTCTTGAATACTGTAATAAAAATTCACCCCTTCTTTGCGGTGAACAATAATTTCCTGCAGCTCTTCATCCAGCGTCCACCTATCTTTTCGGTAGGTGGTATTGCCGTCTTCTGTCACCGGTTTATCGGCAAAGACTTTGCCATAATGAATAATACTGCGGTGCACCGTCCCATCCGGCAATAAATTCAGAATATATTCAGCCGTACCCTGTTTGCAGGGAATAAATCCGTCATCGCATGGAATACTGGCATGAAAGCGCCCAATAAAAACTTTGGCATATTCAGGCACGCTAATATTTTTCAACTTAGGCTGATCCGCATTCAGCGTGGCCTGGCCCGCAACATCGGTCAATTTTCCACCCTGCGCTTCTGCTTGCTTTTCCAAAGCAATATGTTCATTGGCATCTGCTGCAGAGACAGGCTGTGAGGCGGAATGATTCTGCGGCTCTGGCGGCTGCTCGCAGCCTAAAAACAGGCTGGCTGCGCTCAGCGATAAGCAGCGCATTGAACCGAATAAAGACTTTCTTTCTGCATATCCCATCATTTAACCATTACCGCTTGACTGCTGAGCGAGGTGCTGAGCATAGAATCAGCACATCATAAAAATGCTCATATCCCTGTGAACAGCATGTTGTATATCTAATTGCTCTATAAATAAAAATATTTTCACACCATGCCATGGTCCTCATTTTAATAATGTCCGCCTGTTTTTATCATCCAGCTTTACATATTTTTACTTTTTATTGGCATTTCCCCCTTTAAAACATGCAGTGCGTCACCATTCTTTATACAAGAGGGAAATTTTTACCTCTGCCCTATTTTGTTCGTTTTTAAGGAGGCTTAAATGGCCAATGTTGGTTTATACCGTTCGAACCGCTCAAATATGATTGCGGGAGTAATGGGCGGTATTGCTGAACGTTTTGGTTGGAATGTGACTTTACTGCGCATTATTTTTGTCATCATTTCCTGCATGAGTGCAGCCTTTCCAGGCATTTTAGTGTACTTGGTGCTATGGCTGGTCATGCCAAAGCAAAGTGTTGCATACAAAAATATGCAGGGCTATAAAAACCCTGTGCGCACAGTCAACGATGACCCTTTAAGCTAAAAACCTGATGTACTGATCCCTTAGACCTGCTCTTTTGGTCGCTGCAGCTTTTCCCCAAAATGCTGCAGCTTTTTTTTTGCCTCGCTTGCGCTACTCGGCCTGCTGGCGCAGATGATTCAGCTGCTGATTTAAGACGGCAATCATATCGGCACGGCTGATAATGCCCACTAAGCGCTGATGTTCGACCACAGGAATATAGTTAAAAGAGCGTTCGACAAAGTAAGGCACCAAATCTTGAATTGGCTGCTGAGGCTGTGCCGTCACCACCTGCGGATTCATAATCTGATAAACATGCTCTTCCCAAGACGCTTTAGGGTCGGCCGCCCGCTTAAACCATTCCACTACATCATACAGCGCGAGTGTGCCCACCAGCCGGTCCAAATCCGTCACCACCGGCAGGCTCATTAAATTAATCTGTTTGAATTTATCCAGCGCAGACTGAATATCATCTTCGGCGCGCAGTGAAATCACCTGTTTGGTCATAATATCCTGGCAGGTAAATTGATTCACCGCCCGGGCATTCGCCAGCTCCTGCGCCTCTAAAATAATTTTCTGTAAATCGTATTCGCTGATATCCAGCAGTTCAGTCCGCTGTTCCAGCGCATTTTGAATATCCGCCGGCTGAATGGTCACTTTCTGCGTCGGCGTCGGCGCTGCAGTTCGCGTATTCAGCTGCGCTTTTTGCGGATATTGCTTGCCGAGCAAACGGTTATACATAATCGCAATCAGCATCAGCAGCACTGAATTCAGCAGCACTGGATAAAATAAAAAGCTGTAACCCAGCTGATGCACTGCATCGCCGCCTAAAACAGCGGTAATTGCCACTGCGCCGCTGGGCGGGTGCAATGAGTCTGTGGTCATCATCAAAATGATCGCCAATGCGACCGCAATACTGAACGCTTCCGTCAAATTTGGAATGAACATGGCGCAGGTCACGCCGATTAAAGCCGCAAGGCTGTTGCCGACGACCATATTCCACGGCTGCGCCAGCGGGCTGGCGGGAACCGCAAACAGCAAAACGGAAGAAGCGCCCATCGGGGCGATGTACCATGCGTTTAGGTCGCCCAGCGCCAGCCAGCTGATAAATGATGACAGCGCCAGGCCAATCAGTGCACCCAGCCCGCACAGCAAGCGGTCTTTTAAGGGCAAGACTTTAAAGTTGGGTTTGAGCGTATTGAGCCATACAGCTTTGGAGTGGAACACGTGAACGCCTGTTTTCATTTTGACAGATGCGTAATTATAGGTTAAAGCATTTTATAAGGTGTATTTATTTTATATGTTATGAATATTAGAATTATTTACAGCATTTAAGTGATTCGTCTAACACCCACCCTATGCTCAAAACATAACGTGGACTGCCAACAACTTCAGTCACTTCATGCCGATATAAATCAGGTCTGAACAATTTAATTCTTGGTAAATTTATAATGTCTCGTTCACAGATAAACTCACCGCCCGATTGTGATTTTTTAATAATGATATTTAATCGAAAATGCCGCCCCTTTTGTACAGGATCTTGGTGTTGCGGAATCATCGATCCAACAAGAAAACGCAATAAATAGGCATCACATTCAACGCCTAACTTATTATAAATAATGAGCATTTTATCATAGCCCGATTGTTGACGACCTTTTTGCCAACGCAACCACTTCAATTCCATAAGCCTTTGAATCAATTTATTATTCCTAAAGTATATTTAATATTTATCCTCATATTCTAGCGAAAACCACCTCCACAATTTACAAATTCTTCTTCCTCAATTCTATTTTATTCTACTTAGATCCGCTCTAAGAGTTTCATAGGTTTATTTTATTCAAGATTAAAAGCCCAATACTTGATGCTAAACCTTTGCCACTCCCCAACAAAGCCCTTATAATTGAGCACAATTTTTCTCTAATTTTAAGTGGATGACCATGAGTCGCGCCATATCGCATATTGATACCTTCCAAGGCTTAATTCTTGCCTTACAAAACTATTGGGCTGAACAAGGCTGTGTGATTCTGCAGCCTTACGACATGGAAATGGGCGCTGGTACATTCCACACTGCAACATTCCTGCGCGCTTTAGGCCCTGAAACTTGGAACGCCGCTTACGTGCAGCCTTCACGCCGCCCGAAAGACGGCCGTTATGGCGAAAACCCAAACCGTTTACAGCACTACTACCAATTCCAAGTGGTGCTTAAGCCAAACCCAGACAACATCCAGCAGTTATACCTAGACTCTTTAAAAGCCATTGGTATTGATACGCTTACTCACGATATTCGCTTTGTCGAAGACAACTGGGAATCTCCAACACTGGGCGCATGGGGCTTAGGCTGGGAAGTTTGGCTCAACGGCATGGAAGTGACTCAGTTCACTTACTTCCAGCAAGTCGGCGGTGTTGAGTGCTACCCTGTGACAGGTGAAATCACTTACGGTCTTGAGCGTCTTGCAATGTACCTCCAAGGTGTAGACTCAGTTTACGATCTGGTTTGGACCAAAGGCCAGTTTGGTACTGTGACTTATGGCGATGTATTCCATCAAAACGAAGTGGAGCAATCGACCTATAACTTTGAATATGCCAACGTTGAAAAAATGTTTGAGCTGTTCGACTTCTATGAAGCTGAAGCAACCCGCTTAATGGAAGCAGAACTTCCACTGCCTGCGTATGAACAAGTGATTAAAGCATCGCATAGCTTTAACTTGCTCGATGCCCGCGGCGCGATCTCTGTAACTGAGCGTCAGCGCTACATTTTACGTGTACGTACTTTGGCGCGCTCTATTGCGCAAAGCTATGTGGCTGCACGTGCGAAGCTTGGCTTCCCAATGGCAGAACCGCATTTACGCGATGAAGTATTGGCTCAGTTAAAGGCACAAGTTGAAGAAGCAGCAAAAGAGGAGAATAAATAATGTCTAAACATACCGTTTTATTCGAACTCGGCTGTGAAGAACTTCCGCCAAAAAGCTTAAAAAAATTACGTGATGCGCTGCGAGCAGAAACAGTAAAAGGCTTAAAAGATGCAGGCCTTGCATTCGATTCTATTGAAGCTTATGCAGCGCCGCGCCGTTTGGCACTTAAAATTGTCAATGTTGATGGCGCGCAAGCGGACACGCAAAAACGTTTTGACGGCCCTGCCAAACAAGCCGCTTTTGATGCCGAAGGCAACCCGACTAAAGCGCTTGAAGGCTTTATGCGCGGTCAAGGCATCACGGTTGATCAAGTTTCAACTTTCCAAGCAGGTAAAGTTGAAAAAGTCTGCTATTTAAAAGATGTGAAAGGTCAAAGCCTTGACGTTTTACTGCCGCAAATTTTACAAACTGCGTTGGACAATCTTCCAATTGCAAAACGTATGCGTTCAGCGGCAAGCCGTACTGAATTCGTCCGTCCTGTAAAATGGGTTGTATTGTTAAAAGACAACGATGTTGTTGATGCAACCATTCAGGATCATCAAGCAGGCAATGTGACTTATGGTCACCGTTTCCATGCGCCTGAAGCGATTACTTTAGCCAATGCAGATGAATATCTTGCGAAGCTAAAAGCAGCTTATGTGGTTGCGAATTTTGAAGAGCGTCAAGCGATCATCGACCAGCAAGTGAAAGCGCTTGCGGATGAAGTGAATGCGATTGCTATTGTCCCTGCAGACTTGCGTGACGAAGTGACCGCATTGGTTGAATGGCCTGTTGCGCTGCGTGCAAGCTTTGAAGAGCGTTTCCTTGCCGTGCCGCAAGAAGCGTTGATCACCACCATGCAGGATAACCAAAAGTATTTCTGCTTAGTGAATAGCGACAATAAATTGCAGCCTTACTTCATTACCGTTTCAAATATTGAGTCTAAAGATCCAGCTCAAATTATTGAAGGTAATGAGAAAGTTGTTCGTCCTCGTTTGTCGGATGCTGAATTCTTCTTCCTGCAAGATCAAAAGCAGCCGCTTGCGTCTCGCAAAGAAAAATTGGCGAACATGGTGTTCCAAGCAGAATTGGGTACGCTGTGGAACAAATCTGAACGTATTGCAAAATTGGCTGTGGCTCTTGCTCCGATTACTGGCGCAAACCCAGCTGATGCTGAAAAAGCTGCCCTGCTTGCAAAATGCGATTTAACCTCTGAATTGGTGGGTGAATTCCCTGAGCTGCAAGGTATTGCGGGTACATACTACGCGCGTATTGAAGGCGAAAATGACGAAGTTGCAGAAGCTTTAGGCGAGCAATATCTTCCTAAATTCGCTGGCGATGTTTTACCTCAAACTAAAACAGGTACAACCATTGCCCTTGCGGACCGTTTAGATACGCTCACAGGTATTTTTGGTATTGGTCAAGCACCGACAGGTTCTAAAGACCCGTTTGCACTGCGCCGTTCTGCGATTGGTATTTTGCGTTTAGTGACTGAAAACAATCTTGATGTTTCGATTGAAGAACTCATTAAATTGGCTTTGGCTGCTTATGGCGATGTAATCAAAGATCCTGCGAAGACTTTAAACGATGCTGTTGCATTCTTAGAAGGCCGTTACCGTGCGAAATACGAAGACCAAGGTGTTGCGGTTGACGTGATTCAAGCGGTTCAAGCGCTTTCTCCAAAATCACCGCTTGATTTTGATAAGCGTGTAAATGCAGTAAATCACTTCCGTGACTTGCCTGAAGCTGCTGCGCTTGCTGCTGCCAACAAACGTGTTGCCAACATTCTTGCTAAAGAAGCTGCGCCTGAAGGCGCTGTGGTTGAAGCAAACTTGGTTGAAGATGCTGAAAAAGCATTGTTCGCTGAACTTGCTAAAGTGACTCCTGTGGTTGAGCCGTTATTTGCTGCCAAAGACTATACTGCGGCATTGTCTGCGCTTGCTGCACTGCGTGCGCCAGTCGATGCGTTCTTTGATGGCGTGATGGTGATGGCTGAAGATGCAGACTTGAAAGCAAACCGTTTACGTATGCTTGCTCAGCTTCGTGATTTGTTTACGAAAGTGGCTGATATTTCAGTGCTTCAACACTAAATTCTTAAATGGTTGTAATTTAAGCAAAAACCCGCTATAAATTAGCGGGTTTTTTATATAGATAAATTATGAAAATAGAAAAGAGAAAGCTAACTTACACAATTAATGGCATTAAATTTATCGATTTAGATTGTCTAGAATATGCAGTTCAAAAAAAACTTTTTAATGCGTCATCTTATCAATATTTATTAAAATTACGCAAAAAGAAAGGAGATAAAGATAACTTAATCTCTTTTACATTTTTTCGAGAGATTTTAAGAAAACTTCCAAAGAAGCAGCCATGTTGGTGTTTATCTAATTTAAATTTCATAGATTGTCATTTTCATAAAGAAAAAATGCCACAAAAGACAGAAAATGAGATTAATATAATATTCAAAAAGAATTTTTCTTATAAATCATGCCTTCACCAGGGTGTTTCTAACTGTGAAGGCTCAATTATAAAGGCTCATTCAATCTCAAAAAAAGGTTCACTACAATATATTAGTGATAATCAGCATGTTTATGGGATGAAATTTGAAATTAATGGATTTAATTTCAAAAAGATAGGAATTAGAAATGCTTCAACATTTACTGGCTTTTGTAAACGGCATGATGAAATTCTATTTTCATCTTTTGAAAAAAATAATTTTGAAAAAACGTCTAAGCAGTTATTTGATCTTTGCTATCGAGCAATTTGCATTGAATATAATGCTATGCAATCGGTTAGCAACTTATTAACATTGATTAAAAAAAGCACTGACAACTCAAAGGATATTTCGTCCCAAATAACCTCTCAAATAGAAATTAATAGCCAAATAGCTTTTTATAACCTTGGCTTAAAATATAGCAATTACTATAAACGTAAAATGGAGGAATCATATAAAAAAAATAATTATGACAACTTAATACAGCATTATATTTTTGAACTACATGATAGATACCCACGTTTCCAAAGTAGCAGTTGTTTCAACTTAGATTTTGACTTAAACGGCGTAGAACTTCAAAATTTAAATAATGCTGAAAAACAATCTAAAAACTTTTACGTTAATTGCATCCATCTAAATGGAAAAGGATATTTTATCTTAAGTTGGTTTACAGAAAATAATGAATATGGAGAAAGCATCATTCAATCTATATTAAATGAACCTTTAAGAATTGAAGATAAACTTTTTTCATTAGTCTTTTTATATATACATAATACTTATGTATCACCATCTTGGTTTGAAAGCTTATCTGAAGAACAACGACTTAAAATTAATGAACTACAGAATTTTTGGAATGAAAAGAATAATTTCAATACCACCCTTATTCAAGACAACATGAATTCCCTTAAAGTTAAAAACCATTACTATCTAAAAACATACGAACTTAACAATATCAAAGACTAATAAACTATATGAAATTTTATATCAATTCCCTATACTCAAACCCACAACACTCAACAAGAAAGAATCGTATGAAACTGAAAACGCTCATTTTGACTGGTCTTGCGGGTATCGCGCTTAGTGCATGTACAACAGCGCCAAAAATCCAAACTTTAGACTTAGGCGTACTGCAAGAAGCAGAAAATCTAGATGTTTATCCAAACACTACCAACAACAAAGCAAAATTGACCAAATTTGCAGACAAATGCCTGATCGAATTTACTGGCAACTTGGCAGAAGGCAAAGTGGTCGAACAATGGTCATTTAAAGGCCTAACACTGATTAGCGGCGGTTCTGCAACATTTGCCAAAGACGGTACCAGTACAGCAAACAGCTTCGATTTGTATTCGCCAGACGTACAAAAGAACTTCCTTGCACTGCGCCACAACTTCCATAAAGACGCTTTAGCGCAATGTGACTAATCCAGCACTTTGCATCATCTGTTAAATGCATTTTTAACAGATGATGCGTTAAAGCCAGCAATCCATAAATACAAAACTGAAGTTACAAAGAACAAAATTATGTTCACAGACTTAACTTTCATCACATTTTCTTACCCGCTTCCTACATAAATCGGCTCAACGTATTTTCCGTGTAAGCCCTTGTGCAGCTTTAATCAAAAATCCGTTTTTTTCAAAGAAATACCTCTAAGATAATTTTCGATCCCATCCGCAAGGTGAATTTTTTTCACCAAACGAGGTATAAATTCAGAATGAATCTTTTTAAAACAACAGTAATAACTGCAGCGCTGTGTGCAGCCCCGCCTCTCGTTCTTGCAAACACAGCACAAGCTGATGCAAATGCCCAAGTCAATCTACAAGCAAATGCAGATACAAGCGTGCTGAGCAGCTTAGGCCAAAACGTTAAAAGTGCTGTGAATAAAACCGGCGATGCCGTTAAAGCAGCTGCCTATAACACGGAACAAGGCATCGAACACGGCGCAGCAAAAACCCAAGCATTTACACAAGATCAATGGCAAGGCACAAAAGCCGCTGCTGCCGATAAAGCTCGGACCGCCAGAGAAAAAACAGCTGAAATCAAGCAATCCAGTGCTGAAACTAGCGCGAAAGCAAAACAGCCTCTGCATGAAAAGCCTGAAAAAACCCAAAAATTCTTATCGAAAAAAACCAATCCAGACCAAACGCCCAACACGGGCTTGAAGGGCAATGTGCAGGCAGATCTCAATACACCAGCCGGCAAAGCGCATATTTCATCAGAAACGGATGCCGAGATTGGCATTAAATAACGCAGAATGATTCTGCGGTAAAAACGGTATTCTCCTCCAGAGATATCTAAAAGAAGGCCCATCTTGGTGGGTCTTTTTTATGCCGGACAGATCAATTCGGGATGCTTTATAGGACAGTACAGCTCATCCGATACCCTCATTTTTAAAGCTGTATGAAT
Organism: Acinetobacter bouvetii DSM 14964 = CIP 107468; assembly: GCF_000368865.1. Lineage (GTDB taxonomy): Bacteria > Pseudomonadota > Gammaproteobacteria > Pseudomonadales > Moraxellaceae > Acinetobacter > Acinetobacter bouvetii. Next base: position 370,535 of record NZ_KB849725.1, on the reverse strand, counting down.
TTTGCAACCTATGCATGCAAGCTCAGTCCGCTTGCTTATAATGAGCAACAGAAATGGGCTCTACAGCCTCTAAGCTCAGCTAATCAATAGAGGTGCCTGCACCATGCAATATATTCAAACCGCTTTCATCAAAAATGCCATAAAAACTGTGTTCTGCACGGGTCTTGCTTTAGGGGCCGCTTCTACACTGCAGGCGCAAGAACCCGCACCAGCAGCTGCTCAGACACAGCAGCCGGCAGAAAAACCGGTGAAGCCTTATGGCGATAACCCGAATATTCTCCATGTCTGGGCCTATAAAGCGCAGGAAGGCGTATTGAATACCGCGGCTAAAGTGGGCAATGCGGCTGAACGCGGCATCGGTAAAATTAAGCCGTCGGTCGATCAGGCCTGGGACAATACCAAAGACATTGCTGGCAATACCGTGCAAAAGGTCGATGAAGGCGCACAGAAGGCTGCTCAAGGCGTAAATACTAAAATTCAGGAAACCAAAGCAGCGCTAGGCGGCAAGCCGAGCCAATCAGCACCGATCGAGCGGCGTTCATTGAGCGAGCCGTCTACATCGCCAAGCAGCTACCATACCGCTCCTGCTGCACCTAGCTTTAATCAAACTGCACCGAATACAGTACCGGGCAGTTCGGGCACTGCTACTTATCCTGTGACGGATTTATAAGACGTTTATAAAATGAAAGATGCAAACTAATGAGCATTGAAAGCCCGCCCTCTGATGGGCTTTTGTTTGAAATCGCAATCCTCTGCAGAAAACGGATGCAGAGGACTGCTATAAAACCCGATACAGAAAACTGAATCGTGCTGTTTTATTCAGCGTTTAGTTTTCCACACAAATAAATAAATTATCCACAGCAGGTGAAATTTCAGCCGCATCAAGGCCTTTTCAGTGCAGTATGCATGCGATGCTTAATTCACTTTACGAATCACCAAACCCGCTTTAAACGCTTCGGTATTTTCAATCAGCTGCTGCACAATGCGCTGACGCGCATCGACACTGCCCCATGCGCTGTGCGGCGTTACAATTAAGTTTGGAAGGCTGCTGTCCAGCAGCACATTGCCGTCTTTTGGCGGTTCAGCCGTCAGCACATCCGTAGCGGCTCCCGCAATCTGGCCTGAACGCAGCGCATCCGCCAGCGCCTGCTCATTCACCACCCCGCCGCGCGCGCAGTTGATTACAAATGCGCTTGGCTTCATTTGCGCAAAGGCAGCGCTATCCAGCAAATCACGGGTATCTTCCGTTAAAGGGCAGTGCAGGCTTAAAAAATCCACTTGCGGCAGCAGTTCTGCAAAAGGCACCCGCTCTGCAGCGGATGGGCGTTTCGGCAAAGATGCAATCATGATTTTCATGCCGAAAGCATGCGCCAGCTTCGCAACTTCCTTGCCCAGTTCCCCATAGCCCACCAGCCCTAAAGTTTTGCCTGAAAGTTCAATAATGGGAAAGTCCAGCAGGCAGAACTGGCTGGCTTTATTCCACTCGCCTTGCTGCACTGCGCGGTCATACTGGCGGAACGATGTGGCTAAGTTCAGCATCAGCATCAACGTGTGCTGCGCAACGGCGGATGTGCCATAGCCTTGGCAATTGCAGACAGTAATCCCCTGCTGTCTGGCCTGCTGCAAATCCACATTGTTGGTGCCGGTAGCGGAAATTAAAATCAGTTTCAGCTGCGGGCACTGCTGCAGGGTTTCAGCATTCAGCACCACCTTATTGCTGATAATAACCTCGGCCCGCTGCATACGCTCCAGCACTTGTTCAGGCAGAGTGCCGGGATACAACACCAGCTCATCAAATACAGCATGCAAACCGCTGAAATCCAAATCGTTTTTATCCAATGATTCAAAATCTAAATATACGGCTTTCATCTGTATGTCCTTCAGTCATTATGCATGCAGATTGCATGTGTTTAAGGCATTAAAGCTAAGTCCAGCAGGCATTTCAAGCCCATTTTGCAGCACATAAAAACGAAAAACCCGCAATGCTGCGGGTTTGCCATGCTGGCGGATCCATCCAGAAAATGATGTTCAGCGCTTGTCTAAATCGCTGCGCAATGAATTGCGGATTTGAATCACCACATACACTGCCAATGCGCTCACCACCATCAAGCCAAGACTGAAAACGGCGGTATGGGCGCTGAAACCCTGCGCAAAAGCACTGCCCGGAAACATGATGGTCAAGATCAAACACCCTACTGCCAGCATCTGATGAGATTGCATACTGATGACCCCGCTCATACTGATCTTCAAGTTTAAAATCCGTTGAATGCACGCAATAAAGCCGTGCTCTATTCAGATCTTAGCCTGAATGCGGAATAAAGCAACGGGCTATTTTTTAAACTAAGCTTTTTCCAGCTGCGGTACAAATTTACTGGAATCATCCAATACATCGGCAAAGTGCGCCGCCCCCAGTTCATCGGTGCTTAAATTCAGATTTTTGTAGCTCAGCACATAGTAACCGGCATACTTCTTCATCATCAGCGGATGCATGCCTAAAGACAGCTCATCCTGCAGCAGCACCAGCTTCATCATTTGGCGGTCATTCATGACAATCATATAAGGCTGATCATTCCAGCTGATCTGCACCAAGGCATTGCCTTTGGCATATATCGGAATCAGGAATTTATGATTCAGCTCAATCGCGCCCGCGGCATAGCTTTCAATTTTTTGGCTGATGACATTAAATACCAAGCCATGCCCATAGGCATCCTGCAGCAGGCTGCGTTTTTCCTGCGGCATGCTGACCTGTATGCCAAGTTTGGCTAAATCCTGCTGATCCACCTGCTTATTGCTGAACAGTTCACGCAGCAGGGCCTGCTTCTGTTTGGCATCAAAAAACTGATCATCCAGCGCCAGCGCATTGCTCTTTAAAATATGCCCCAGCGCCGCGCGATGGCGCGGCAGCAGATTTTCAATCACCTTGCGGTAATAGAATTTGCTGTTCTTTTTGACCTCGCGCATCTTTTTGTAGAAATAGCTGGCGTCAAAAGGGTGGCGCAAAAAGTCATGCACCAGCGCGGAGCTGGCCAAAACGGCAATCGCGTCATGATCGGTATAGGGCAAATGCAGATAATGCGCATGCGGAATCAGCGGCTTCAAATGCTCAATATGCACGCGGTCAGCGGCATAATACGGGTCAAAAATCACGATATATTCACGCGCTGGCGAAACATCTTCCGCCCGCACAAACATGCGCCCATTCAGTTCGGGCTGATAGAACATGTTGTAGCGCGTATCTTCCACATCTTCGGGGTTAATCGAATACTGCGGCACCATCGCGACGACACGCTGCACATCCAGCAGATTGGAATATTTAATGGCGGCATAGCCGCCCATCGAACCGCCATAGGCAATCCGGGCTTTAAACGGCGCAATCACCGGCTGAATGCTGTCCATCATGGCTAAAATGGAGCTTTCGGGAAACCATGATTTTTGCTTCGGCATAATGCCGATCACATTAAAATCGAATTTGTGCAGTGATTTTTCAGCATTCACGCTCAGGCCTTTGGCCCGCGTAATTAAATCGCCAAAGGAAAAAATCAATTCTGCCGATGAACCTTTGAGGAAAATGACCCGGATCTGTTCATCTTCAAAAATAATCTGTTTATCCATCATCACACCGTTATCAAGTCCTTTTGCTTCATTCATCGAATATTCAACACACAGTCAAATTTGCAGTTCATAGGAATATGCTATTTTATAATGGAGTCAGGGATAAAAAATTGCAGAATATGACACAATCACTACATCCTGCCGCAGAAAAAGGCTTTGGCGCAGCGGCGGCGCTGTATCAGCAAGTGCGCCCCGGTTATCCGGCCGAAATCAGCATCTGGCTGAAATCGCATCTCAAGCTCAGCGGCCAAGATGCATTATTGGATCTGGGATCGGGCACCGGCAAATTCCTGCCTTATTTAAAATCCATCAGCTCCAAGATTACCGCGGTCGACCCGGTTGCCGCCATGCTGCAGCAGCTGCGCCAAGCGCATCCTGATATCAGTACTGTACAGGCTTTCAGCAGTGAAATTCCAGTGCCGGATCACTCCATCCGCGCGGTCTTTTGCGCGCAATCCTTTCATTGGTTTGCCGAACAAGCCACACTGGCTGAAATTGAGCGCATTTTACAGCCGGACGGCGATCTGGTGCTGATTTGGAATCAGCGCGATATTAACACGGATTGGGTGAAAGCCTTAGCTGAGATTCTGCTGCCGCTGGAAGGCGGCACGCCGCGCTACCACAGCGGCCTGTGGCAAAAAGCCTTTGAACAGCAGCCATGGTTTAAGCTGGATCAGGAAACCGCCTTCCGCCAGCTGCACTGCGGCACGGTTGAACAGGTCGTTTCTAAACGCCTCTTGTCCACCAGTTTTATCGCGGCCATGCCTGAAGCGCAGCAGCAGGCGCTGAAACTGCAATTTGAACAAACTGTATTTGAATTGACCGGCAAACAGGCGCAAGATGACATTGAGTTTCCCTATACCACCCATGTGTATGTCTTTAAAAAAACTGCAGGAAAATAGGTGCCTTATGCCACATGCATTTAAAGTTTTAGGTCTGCCGCTGCTGATCAGCGCCGCGCTGCTGGCCGCAGGCTGTGACCGCAGCAAAGAGGCGGAAAAGCCGTCCGCAGATCTGTCACAAGATGATCAGATTATGCGTGAACTGGCTTCAGAACCGGTTAAGCCTTTTGCCAAGACCGCCAATGATGTGCAGGACATTCAGGCCCTGACTGATTTTGATGCGCGCTTTACCGCAGTCAGCGATGAAATGGAAGATGAGCTGATGCGCATGAAGGAAGACGGTTCTTTAACGCCAGAATTCGCCTTAAGCCGCAAGCAGGACAATATCAACTCTGCGCTGACCATGCTCAAAGCCTTGGATTTAAAGACGGAGCAAGGCCGCTATATTCAGGGCCTGATGTATCAGTACTGGGACAATCAGGGCAAACTGCTGCGGCAGGCGCCTGCGGATCAAAACGGCAAGGCCGCCGGCAATCAGCAGCCCAGTGAAAATGTGAAAGGCTTAGGCCAGTTTATCCACGCGCAGGAACAGCTGGAACATTGGCAGCAGCAATATCCCGCCATTCCATCACCGGCAGAAAAGCAGTAAGCCCCTCAAAATAAAAAGGGTTCATAGGAACCCTTTTTAACAGCCGCCGCTTTTTAAGCTGAAGGCCGTTCTGCATACTGCGGCAAATGATCGCAGATGTCATCCCATTCCGCTTTGGACGCTGCAAAAATGTGCATGGCAGGCTTCTGCGCCAAGGGCGTATCTAAAGTGCCAATGCGCAAGCGGTAGAAATCTGGGGTCTCCGCTTTAATGCTGATGATCGGCGAACCGCAGGCGCCGCAAAAGCAGCGCTGCGTGGTTTCAGTCGACTGAAATTTTTTGAACAGGTGTTCGCCTTGAATAAGCTTGAAATCGGCTTTGCGGATTGGCGCATTCACGGCATAAGCGGCGCCATTGGCTTTGCGGCAGCGCTGACAGTGGCACTGCACAATTTCGCCAATGTCACCGTGAATTTCATATTGAATGCCGCCGCATAAGCAGCTGCCTGTATAGAAGTTCTCTTGCATCACTCACTGCTTCCCGTCAGATCTTTGCTGAACAAATTAACACAGTCCTGCGAGTTTCCATACCGCTGAACATGATGCTTTATTGCGCACTCAAAAATTGATGCGCGCCTTCACCGGCGGCCCGCCCAGTCGCAAAACATGCGGTCAGCAAATAGCCGCCGGTCGGCGCATCCCAGTCCAGCATTTCACCTGCGCAAAATACCGCGGGATGGGATTTCAGCTGCAGCTGTTCGGTCAGCATTTCGCGTTTAATGCCGCCGGCGCAGCTGATCGCTTCTTCAATCGGGCGGAAACCGCTCAGGGCGATCTTTAAAGATTTAATCTGCCCAGCTAAAGCCTCGGGCTGTGTCCATAATGCCTTATCCACCAGCTCACGCACCAGATTGGCTTTAGCGCTGTCTAAGCCAGCTTTGCGCCAGACATTGCTCAATGACTGTTTTTTGCTGGGCTGCAGTTTCGCTGCCAGCTGTTCAACACTTTGATCAGGCAGCAAATCCAGCTGCAAAACCATCGGTTTCCGCTGTTTGACTAAATGGCGCAGTCCGCGCCCTTGTTTGTAAATCAGTCCGCTTTCTAAGCCATAATGTGAAATAACAATATCGCCTGTTGATTTCGCACTCTCCCCCGCCCACGCGTCTACGCGCTTTAACGGCTGACCGAATACGGGCTGCATAAATTTAGACCAAGCAATTTCTACCCCAGCATTGCTGGCTTGAAAGGGTTCAATTTCTTCGGTCTTCAGCCATGCCTGCCATGCGCCGTCACTGCCCAGCTGAGGCCACGACACTGCGCCGCAGGCCAAGACGACAGCGTCAAATGCTTCGGTATGCACCGCTTCCTGCAGCAAGTCTTTGAACTGCACGGCCTGCGGCTGTACCTGCAAGACTTGATGGCGGTAATGAAATTTTACGCCCCCTTCCGCCAAGCGTTTCAGCCAAGCGCGCAAAAGCGGCGCGGCTTTCATTTCAATCGGAAAAATGCGGCCGGATGAACCAATATAGGAATCAATGCCTAGGCCCTTCATCCAGTTTTGAATCCAGGCGGCATCCCACTGTTTAACCCACGGCGCCAGCCAATCCGCCTGATCGTAGCGCTGAATAAACTGCGCTGCAGGCTCTGCATGCGAAATATTCAACCCGGTTTTGCCCGCCATTAAAAATTTGCGGGCAGCCGTCGGCTTTTGCTCATAGACATGCACCTCATAGCCATACTGGCTCAGCACCTCCGCCGCCATCAGCCCTGCCGGGCCTGCGCCAATAATCGCGATGCGTTTGCTCATGCTGCTTATTCCGCCGCCGCTGCAGTTTGCCCCTGCAAAGGCTGAAAATCATCAAAACGTGTTGTACAGCCTTCCGGCTTGGTGATAATCAGCTGCTGGCACAATTCACCGCGCTCTAAATACTTAATTTCAAAATGCGTTCGCGCTGAATCTGCGGGAATGACTTCTTTAACAAAAGGCAATTTCCAGACTTCAATCAGCTGCTGATGCGCTTCTTCAATATAATCCGGAATATTGCTGGCGAGCGTGATCTGACCGCCCGTTTTTAAACGCGACAGTAAAAATTCAAAAAACGGCATATTCAGCCAGCGCTGCGCAGGGTTATGCGGTTCAGGATTCGGGTACAGAATAAAAAACTGTTCCACTTGCGCTGGAAATAACGCATGCACAACCCATGGCAAAGCATCGGCATGGATGGGCTGTAAATTCTGTTGACCTTCTAAGCCATGTTGTTTTTGCATCGATAGAAATTTTTCGCGGGTGCGCTCCACTGCGATCAGCTGTTTTTCTGGATTTTGGCCGCTGAACAGCAAAGCGTGCTTGCCTTTGCCTGCGCCGATTTCGACACAAACCGGCTGATTGGCAATCGCTTGAAAATCACGGGGAGCATGCATGCGCTGCGCTTGAAATTGACGAATCGGCATAATCAGATCAAACTAATGAAAACGGCATAAGTCTAACAATTGTGACTGTATTTGCCTAATCGAATCCTCTATTTTTGCTGGAGTCTTGCCATGCCGACCCTTCTAAACTGCCCGCGATGCGCTGAGCTGACCACCTGGGAAGACAATGAATACCGCCCTTTTTGTTCTGAACGCTGCAAAATGATTGATTTAGGCGCATGGGCCAATGAAGACTATAAATTGCCAACACAAGATGCCCCTCAAGCGGAAGGCTCAGAAGAATAATTCAATTTTAGGCCGCTTTAGGGCTTGTTTTTTAAAAAATTAAGAATAATGTCATCTCTGCAGCGTATAAAAGCTACGCTGTAGAGATAAATAATAAAAATTGACCACAAATTAATAAAAACTGACCACAAAAGTGCTTCAGGGGAGTCTCAAGCATGAAAATAAAACTGCTTTACGCCATATTAGGCATATTCACTTTATTCAGTATCAGCTGTTTGATATTGGGGTTTTACAACGCTGACCTTATTTTTATTGCTGCCGGCGTGCTCTTAAGCTCTGCTTCAGGCTTACTTTTTTTGGAAATGAAAAAGATATTATCCAACCCCTTTGAAAAAGGCTGAAGCGCCTGCTCCAGCCTGTGTCTTTTAACCCGCTTTGCCTGCAACAAAAGGATTATGCTGTTTTTCAAAGCCAATGGTGCTGATGGGGCCATGGCCTGAAATAAACTGCGTTTCATCCGGCAGGCTGAAGCATTCACGCTGAATCGAGTCCAGCAGCTGCTGATGATTGCCGCGCGGGAAATCGGTACGGCCAATTGAACCTTTGAACAGCACATCTCCTGTCCAAAGCAGGCCATAATTTGGATTATAGAACATTACATGGCCTGGCGTATGGCCCGGTGCAAAACGCACCTCAAACTCTTCCTCCCCCAGCTTGAGCATTTCACCGCCCTCCAGCCATGTCGTCACCTCGACTTTTTCGGGAATCGGAAAACCATAGCGCGCAGAGACCTCCTGAATCATATCCAGCCAAAACGCATCTTCTTTATGCGGGCCGATGACGGGCACATTCCAGACTTTTTTCAAGGCGCCTACGGCGCCCGCATGATCCAAATGGCCATGCGTCAGCCACAGCGCCTTCACCTTTAGGCCCAGCGCTTCCACTTCCGCCTGCAGCTTTTCCGGCTCACCGCCGGCATCAATCAAAACCGCTTCTTTGCTTTCAGAATCCCAGACAATGGAACAGTTTTGCTGGAATGCCGTGACCGGCACAATTTTGACTTGCAGCATTTGGCTAAACCTCAAATATCAGTGGGCTAATGTGTGCTTTAAGGCGTCAAGATTAGCTTGAAGCAAAGCATTGAGCAATTGCAAATGATCTGCGCGGGCATTTAAAGCTGGAATATAGCTGTAGCTGCCGCCGCCAGCTTCTGCAAACAGCGCGGCATTTTCAACTGCCAGCTCTTCCAGCGTTTCCAAGCAGTCTGCCGAAAATGCAGGGCTCATCACCTGTACAGAGTTGACGCCTTGGCTCGCCCACTCATGCAGCAAAGCATCGGTATAAGGCTTGACCCATTCCTGCTTGCCAAAACGCGACTGGAAGCTGATAGCCCATTGATCTGCCCTCAAACCCAAGGCCTCTGCCAACAGCTGTGCTGTAACACGGCAGCGGTCAGCATAAGGGTCGCCTTTGTCAGCATACGGCTGAGGAATGCCATGAAATGACATCAGCAATTTTTCCGGCTGGCCGTGCATGGCCTGATATTCACGCACGCTCTGCGCCAGTGACTGAATAAATAGCGGATGCTGATAGTAATCCCGAATAATCGACAGGCCGGGCAAGCTGCGCTGCTGCGGAATCCACTTTGCCAAGGCATCATACAGCGGTGCGGTAGATGTCGCGGAATACTGCGGAAACAAAGGCAATAAAATCAAATGATCCTGCTGCTGTTTTGACAGCTGCTGCAGCAATGCATCAATACCGGGATTGCCATAAGTCATGGCAGGAACAATATTCAATTCAAATTCAGGATACAGCGGAATTAAATGCGCTTTTACCGCCTGCACTTGCTGCAGTAAAATTTCACGCATCGGCGAATCAAGATTCCATACTGTTTTATAGGCATGCGCTACACGCTTAGGACGGAATGGCAAAATAAACAGCCGCAATATCAGCTGCCAAACCGGTTTCGGAATTTCGATCACACGCTGATCGGATAAAAACTGCTTCAAAAATTGGCGCACTGCAGGAACTGCTGGCGAATCCGGGGTACCCAGATTTGCCAAAATAATTGTGATTTTCGCTTTCGCTGCAGCAGACATCAAACCATTCCAATCTAAATGAACACGACTACTCTATCAGCTTTCTAAAAACTTCATAAATGGATTAATACTGAGTTTTAAATTGAAAAACCCGATCATTATCCAATAAATTGCTTTCCATCAGCTTTTGCGCTTTTGGCGTCACCTGCCATAGCATGCGCTGGCGGTCATCGCGTCCAGACTGAATAATCCATTCGTTTTGACGCATCTGCATTTTAATACTGTGCAATGCGCGGATATTGACTTGCGCGCGGGCGACTGCATGCGCGCGCGGCATGTCCATGCGGGCATCCTGCAGGCCTGTTTCATTTAGATATTCATTCATCCGCTTGGAAAAAAACTCTTCCGGCGTCGGATGAACAAACGTTGAGCCCAATACAGACAGCAGCTGCGCCCAAGTCATTTTTTTCTGAATTTTCAGCTCTTTGAAGTTGCCGTCCTGATAAGCATGCATGCGGTATTCAAACGAAAAAAACTCATGCATCGACACTTTAGGCAAACTCAGGAAAGGATCGACTTCCCGCTTGCCTGACTCGGTTTCCAGCTGCTCCAGCTTGTTTTTCAGCTGGTCAATTTCGTCCTGCAGGACTTGCGTATTCTGCGGACGCACCCACCCCAGCACGGGGTAGCGCTCCAGCATTTGCGGCAGATTAAAACGCACCGCCATTTCTAAATCACGCAAGCTTCGATAGGTAAACACTTGATCTACCTCATTTTGAAGCAGCTTACGGAACTCTTGGAACTTATCGCGCAATTCAGGCTTATCATCATGCAAGACAGCTTCCCGGGCTGCAGGCTCATCATGCATAAACACAATAATCGGTTTTTGCTTGGTCACTGCATAAATATATTCTAAATGCATATAGCCCACGCCGGAAACAGACTGTTCACCGTAGGAACTGCCCAACAGCACCACAACATAATCGCAATCATCAATTTGACGCCGCGCAAATGCAGTGCTTAGCGGTGTACGCTGCTCTAACCCCCAGGAAAAGAACCCCATTCCCACCAATGTTTGAGCTAAAACCATCCGTTCTGGCTGCATTTCAGCGCCAGAAGTTGAAATAAAAACCTGATAACGCTTATCGAGCATTGGTTATCCTCATTCCAATTGCATACCGCAGTGCGAAGCAGTTAATATCCCGCATGCTCTGGCTGCTAATATGACTACCCCAATATAAACACTTAATTTCTAAATGCTTAATCTATAAATAATTATTACTAAAACAATAAAAAGCTGCATTAATTTATTCAGCCTTTAATTGCTAATATTCTCCACCGTCCAAGTCAAATCTTCTGAAATCAGGCGGCTTAAAATTGGCTTTAAATTTTCCGCATTTCGCCCACTGACGTAGCACTCGATGCGGACAGCATCTTTTCGATCTTGCTCAAATAATAACTCATTTTTTATTAAAATGCGGGCTGTTTGACGCGCAACGGCAAATCCAGAGTCAATTAATGTCAGTTTCTGACCAAAAATATGCTGAATGGCGGGTTTTAAGAAAGGATAATGGGTACAGCCTAAAACTAAAAAGTCAGCACCTTGATCAACAGCAGGCTGCAAAATCTCCTGCAGCGTCTGCAGGCAAGCCGCGCTCATTTGCGCGCCGGCTTCCACAAATGGCACCAAATCCAAATTGGTCACAGACATGACCTGCACTTGGGCAGGTTTGGCAAAACGCTCCACAATTTCTTTAATCAGCTGGCCTCTGAAGGTTGCCGGAGTGGCCAGCACGGCGACCGTTTTGGTTTTGCTTTGCAGCACGGCAGGCTTTAAGGCGGGCACTAAGCCGATAATCGGAAAATTTTCGCCATAGTGCGCGCGCAGATAATCCAAACTGAACGCGGATGCGGTATTGCAAGCCACGACTGCAACTTTGCATCCTTTTCTGTACAGCCACTCAATAGCGTGCGCAGTGAGTTCCCGGATTTCCTGATCATCTCTGGGGCCATACGGCACATGCGCAGTATCGGCATAATAGACAATGTGCTCATTCGGCAAATGCCGCGCAATTTCCTGAGCCACCGACAAGCCGCCAATGCCCGAATCAAAAATCCCAATTGGCGCATCAGCGGCAGCTTTCGGCATTGGATCATTCAGCGGATAAATAGGATGAATAGCGGTCATAGCTTCAAATTCAGAAGTTGCGGTTTAGGATGATGAAAAGCTTAAACCTCAGGCGCCTAATTGCAAGTGAAAATCGCCGCTTTTCAGGCTTAATATGGTTTCGCCTTGCGCATTTTCAAGCATCTCGCCCATTTCAATTAAATGAAAAAAAGCTGCCCGCTGAATGATCGCATTCAGCCCAAAGCGCACCGCAACATAAGGGCGCATTTCTCCAGCAAATTCACGCATGAAAATCGGATGCTGCGCATCGACAATAATTTCATCCTGCGTGCTTGAGATCAGCTGAATATAGGTTTTGCCCTGCAATTCAATTTGATTGGCCTGGTTAACAAATAAAGGTTCGTCTTCTACCCGTATTTCAATCTGCTCGGCAGGCGTTTTTAAATAGAATTTTCCATCTTCTTTCCACAGCACCGCAGAGAACAGGTCAATCAGCGCCTTCCGCTTGATCAATTGACCTTCGTGCCACCATTCTCCATTGGCCTTAACCTCTAAATCCATGGCGCCGCAGTGCTTTGGGTGCCATTGATCCAAAGGCGGAATTGACTTTTTGTGACCGGACTGTCCATCTTTTAAGTATTGTGCAATACCCATTAAATTTTTATTATCGCCAAGAGCTGCTGTTTTCGTCGGATTTGGTGTTTTTTCTTGATTATTCATAGCAGAAGACCCTAATGACGGCAAAATATAATGATTCAGCCAATTGGCTAGACCAATGTTTAAAACTATACTAGCCCACAATATAAATGACACGATAATTTATTTGTGTCTGGAAACAAAGAACACTCATGGCAGCGCCGTTTTTAGAGTCAAAAGCGGTAGCCACCTTTAAACCAGATGAGGAGTCCTACATGGAACACATCGAACGTGAATCGATGGAGTTTGACGTAGTCATCGTTGGCGCAGGCCCTGCTGGCCTTTCTGCTGCGATTAAAATCCGTCAACTTGCAATTGAAAATAACCTGAACGATCTGTCCGTTTGTGTCGTGGAAAAGGGCTCCGAAGTCGGTGCACACATCCTCTCTGGCGCTGTGCTTGAACCGCGCGCAATCAATGAATTGTTCCCGAACTGGAAAGAAGAAGGCGCGCCTTTGAATGTTCCAGTGACTGAAGACAAAACCTATTTCTTGCTGTCTGATGAAAAATCACAGGAAATGCCGCATTGGATGGTGCCGAAAACCATGCACAATGATGGCAACTATGTCATTTCTCTCGGCAACGTCGTGCGCTGGTTAGGCGCAAAAGCGGAAGAGCTTGAAGTATCGATCTTCCCGGGTTTTGCAGCGTCTGAAATCCTTTACCATGAAGATGGTTCTGTCAAAGGCATTCAAACCGGCGACATGGGCATTGGCAAAGACGGCGAACCGACGCACAACTTTACTCCAGGCTATGAGCTGCATGCAAAATACACTATTTTCGCTGAAGGCTGCCGCGGCCACTTGGGCAAGCGCCTCATTGCGAAGTTTGATTTAGACAAAGACGCAGATCCGCAGCATTACGGCATCGGCATTAAAGAGCTTTGGGAAATTGACCCAGCTAAACATAAAGCCGGCACAGTGATGCACGGTGCTGGCTGGCCATTGACTGAAACCGGTTCTTCAGGCGGCTGGTGGCTGTACCATGCGGAAAACAACCAAGTGACTTTGGGTATGATTGTCGATCTGTCATACACCAACCCGCACATGTATCCATTCATGGAAATGCAGCGCTGGAAAACCCACCCGCTGATTAAGCAGTATCTTGAAGGCGGCAAACGCATTTCTTATGGCGCGCGTGCAGTCGTAAAAGGCGGCTTCAACTCTCTGCCGAAGTTTACTTTCCCAGGCGGTTCTTTGATTGGTGATGATGCAGGTTTCCTGAACTTTGCAAAAATCAAAGGCTCTCATACGGCGATGAAGTCCGGCATGCTGTGCGGTGAAGCGGTATTTGAAGCAATTGCAGCCGGTGTAGAAAAAGGCGGCGATCTTGCCATTGCCCGCGTCACTGAAGGTGAAGATTTCTTCGCGAAAGAATTGACGGCTTATACAGAGAAGTTCAATAGCAGCTGGCTGAAAGAAGAGCTTTATAACGCGCGCAACTTTGGCCCAGCCATGCATAAGTTTGGTACGTTTGCAGGCGGCGCGTTCAACTTTATTGATCAAAACGTCTTTAAAGTGCCATTCACGCTGCATGACTTGCAGCCTGACTTCAGCGCGCTGAAAACAGTGGATGCCAACAATGTGAAGCCGAACTATCCAAAACCGGATGGCAAGCTGACCTTTGACCGCTTGTCTTCAGTATTCGTGTCAAACACTGTGCATGAAGAAAATCAGCCTGCCCACTTGAAGTTGACTGATGCCTCTATTCCTGTGAATGTAAACTTGCCAAAATGGGATGAGCCTGCTCAGCGCTACTGCCCTGCCGGTGTTTACGAAATCATGGAAAATGATGATGGTTCGAAGCGTTTCCAAATCAATGCAGCCAACTGTGTGCACTGTAAGACCTGTGATATTAAAGACCCTTCTCAAAACATCACTTGGGTAACACCTGAGGGCGGCGGCGGTCCGAACTACCCGAACATGTAATCTATTTTAGATTAAAAATTAAACCCGCATTATGCGGGTTTAATTTATTAAAAATAAATTTAAAATGATAAGAATCAAAATATTTCACGACTTCAAAAAGCGTTAGCCCTTTTGAACTAAATAATGAAATTCCTTATTGCCGTTTTCATCCAAACGCTCTTCCTGCAGCAGCAATTCATGTCCTAAATGCATGCAGAATTTGGGGATATCCCAAGAAGTAGAATTATCCGTCGCAAATACTTCCACCACATCTCCAGACTTTGACTTGCGGATTGCCTGATGCAGCATCATGACGGGCTCTGGACAGCGCAGGCCACGGGTATTTAACTGAATGCTCGGGATAATTGCAGGTTCAGACATCGCACAGCTCAAAAAAAGAAAACCCGGCTAGTTTAGCATAGCCTGCGCCAAATTCAGTATGCCGGGGCTTATCCCCTGGGCATCCGAGTCATCCGCACAGACAGGGCATAAAGCGCTCAATGAGCCTATTCTTATGCGCTGCAGGCAGGCATCCGCCGCTTGCACGATTTTGATCTGAACATTCAGATTTCCCTTTGGAATAGGCATAGACAACTGTATTTTCTGCGGTATGATAAAATCACATTTTTTAGATATTAAGCGTCTTCAGGAAAGATCATGAACGATGAATCAGGCCCGTCGTGGGGCATGCGCGGCTTACGTAAATGGCTAGGCACTGCGCCGGAAACCCGCGATGAACTGTTAAAATTAGTACAAGATTCACGTCGTTTTTTAGAACCCGATACTGTTGCCATGCTTGAAGGCGTGCTTGACCTTCCTGCAACAAAAATCCGAGAGGTCATGACCCCGCGCACAGCCATGATCAGCCTTCAGGAAGATGATGAACTGCTGGATATTCTGCATGTGCTGATTGAATCGGCGCATTCACGCTTTCCGGTATTTTCATCAGATCAGCCCGATAATGTCGTAGGCATTTTGCTGGCCAAAGACCTGCTGCCGTTCTTAACGGACCGCAGTTCTAAAGTCGATGTCCGCGCGCTGATGCGCCAGCCGCTGTTTGTTCCCGAAAGCGCCCGCTCAGATCAAGTCTTGCGCATGTTGAAAAATACGCAAACGCATATTGCCGTGGTGATCGATGAGTACGGCACAACTTCAGGCTTAGTCACCCTTGAAGACATTTTAGAAGAAATTGTCGGTGAAATTGAAGATGAGCACGACAACATTGATGAAGAAGCTGAATTCATCATCCCTGACGCCGATCCGAAAACAGCCAATACCTGGCTGGTTCAAGCGCTTACACCAATTGAACATTTCAACAATGTTTTAGATGCAGATTTTTCTGACGATGAAGTAGAAACTGTCGGCGGTCTTTTGCTTCAGGAAATTGGTCTAGTGAGCGATTTACAAGGTCAGGTCATTGAACTTGAAAATTGGGAATTTACCATTCTGGAGGCAGATGCGCGCACTATCCATCTGATTCGAGCTGTCCGTAAATGAGAACCTATTTTGACAAACTGTTAAATCCTGCAGAACAACAAAAACAGCTCCCGTTAATTTACCCTTTGCTGATTGCGCTGTTTTCCGGCGCAGTCTTCAGCTTTGCGCTGGCGCCCTATTATTACTGGTGGCTGGCGATTCTGTCCCCTGCACTGCTGTATGCCTGCCTGCGTAAGCGTACAGCCAAGCAAGCGTTCGCCATTGGCTGGTCGTATGGCATTGGCTTATGGTTTGTCGGCGCATTCTGGCTGTATACCTCCATTCATGTCTACGGCGACACCAATTCCTTTTTAAGCGTCCTGATGATTGCCATCATGGCCTTAGTGATGGGGCTGTTCACTGCGGTGCAGACATGGCTATACCGGCGCTTTTTCCCAGAAACCCCCTTGACCTTTGCACCGCTGTGGGTGCTGTTTGAATGGTCTAAAACCTGGGTCTTTACCGGCTTCCCGTGGCTGTTTGCCGGTTATGCGTTTACGGAACGCTATCTCGACAGCTATGCGCCATTGTTTGGGGTATTTGGCGTATCTTTCGCAGTGATTATTCTCGCCTGCGCGCTGGTTGAGATTCTGAATAGAAAAGTGTTTTGGATTGTGCCCGCTGCTGTTTTACTCCTCGGCGCATGGGGAGCATCCCAGCTCACCTTTGTCGAGCAGAAAGCCGAAAAGCCATTATCGGTTTCACTGATACAGGGCAATATTCCGCAGGACTTAAAATGGCTGACCGAATATCAAACCAAAACCTTAATGATTTATGCCCAGCTGAGCCGGACTGAATGGGGCCGCGATCTCATCGTTTGGCCTGAATCTTCCATTCCGCTGTTCCAAACCGATATTGAGCCGTTTTTAGACGCCATGAATGCGCAGGCAAAAAAAACCGGAACGGCATGGGTTACGGGCATTCCTTACTGGGATCTGCCTGAGTCGAAGCGCGAAGGCCAGCCGATGTACTACAACAGCATCATGGCAACCGGTGATGAATCTGAAGGCCTATATAAGAAGCAGCGCTTAGTGCCGTTCGGTGAATATATTCCGCTGTCCGGCCTGCTCAGCTGGGTGCTGCCTGCCCTGCAGAATGACCCATCCATGAGCGGATTTTCCCGCGGCGCCAGTGATCAAAAGCCCTTGTCTGTGAAGCATCATGATTTAGGCGCGGCCATCTGCTACGAAGTGGCTTACCCGAACCTGACCCGGCGCAATGCGCAGCAGAGTGATTTTCTGGTGACCGTATCCAACGACGCTTGGTTTACCGGCACAGCAGGCCCATTGCAGCATCTGCAAATGGTGCAAATGCGCGCGAAGGAAAACGGCCGCTGGTTTATCCGCGCCACCAATACCGGTGTGACCGCGTTTATTGACCATCATGGACATATTGTGAAACAGGCGCCGATGGATAAAGAAGCCGTGCTGCGCGGCGATCTGCCGGCAATGCAAGGTGAAACCCTGTATATGCGCCTCAGCGATTGGCCAATTTTGGCTTTCTCACTTTTGCTGCTGATTATGGGCTGGATTTACCGTCCGCGCAAAGTCGATGTATCGTTTAAATCACGCCGATAATTGCCTGCCAGCCTGAAAATAAAATTGAATCAGAAAAATTAAAAACCGAGCCTCAGCTCGGTTTTTTTCTACAGATTTAGGCTTTAAAGCAGTTTTGTGCCCAATGGCACGTCAGCATCCGGCACACACAGCACAACATGCCCATCTGCATTATGAAAACCCGTGACCAGGCATTCGGACTGAATTGGACCAATCTGCTTTTTCGGGAAATTCACCACTGCAGCGACCAGCTTGCCCACCAGCTGCTCAGGCTGATACAGCTGCGTAATTTGCGCACTGGATTTTTTGATGCCCAGCTCTGCGCCAAAATCCACATGCAAAATATAGGCTGGCTTGCGCGCCTGCTCAAAGACCTCTGCCTGAATAATTCTTCCGGTACGGATCTCCACTTTCAAAAAATCATTCCATTCAATCTGCCGCATTCTTTGCATTGCTCCTGCATGTTTTTATTCATCCACAGTATAAGCAAGCCTTGGCGCATTGCCCTGTGCTGAAACAGACAAGGCATCCCGCAATCTGGACAATTTCGACAGGATTAAAAGCAGACCATTCAAAAAATGGAGCCCGTCAATTTTCCATAAAAAAACCAGAGTCATCGCTCTGGTTTTTTTAGAATGCTTCAAAATTTCAAACGCGTCCTTTAACGCCATATTAATGACGGCGCCTTGATTTAAAATTGCACGGCAATATATGAAATCATCGCAGCCAATGACAGCATTGGAACATAACGGTACATCTGCACAACCGCATGTTCAAACACGGATTGCTGATCTTGCTTTAATTTTGCAACAGTGGCCTGCAGTGCGGACCAGAAACTCAAAACCAGCAGGCTGCTCATCATGCTGATCGCAAAGAAGCCAACCATAATCTGGCTGCTGCCTTCAGTATTTTGCCACAAATGCAAAATGCCTTGACTGACAGGAAGAATGCTGAGAACTAAAAGAACAGATTTCAGCATCGCCCAATGAAATTGACTGATTTCATCTTCTAAGATTAATGCTTTCATTCTATCCTCCCTTGGCTGAAAAAGTGCCATTAGAGATATTATGCAAGGTTTTATTTAAATTAAAAGCTTATATTTCTCCATATTTTACGATTATTGTAATCAATAATTTTGGGAATAATTCTTATTATAAATATCAAATAGAATTATTATATAATATTATTATTTTACAGTAGCTTATATTATTTAATTCAATTAACATTAATTATCACTTCACTCAACATTGAAATAGCCTATTAAGTGAAGTGCTTTATTCCATAAAACTGAATAAATAATGATTCTCAATTAATTTTTATAAAAAAGATCCGCATCATTGTCCTCTCCGCCAGACTGCCCATCTGCGCCAAATGAATACAAGTCATACGGACGGCCTTCCACGCCTGGAATCACATATTGAATATCATTCTCCCAGCTGTCTTTCGGATAGCCGCCTTTCACATAGCCGCCCGGCAGCCAGTTTTTTGCCGATTCTGGCTTATTTACCAAGGCGCCTAAGCCGCCATCCTGCATAGATGGGTATTTGCCATTGTCCATTTTGTACTGATCTAAAGCGCCAGCCACGCTTTTTAAAGTAATTTCAGTGGTATCCACTTTAGCCTTTTCACCGCGCCCCATGACGTTCGGCACAATCAAAGCTGCCAAAACACCGAGGATCACAATCACCACCATCACCTCAATCAGGGTAAAGCCTGAAGCGCGGTTCACTAGAGCGCCGTTCTGACGTGCCGCAAGTCCGCAAGCTGCGCTTCTGCTGTGGATTTGATTCACAGCAAGTTCAGTCCTTTTCATTCCATGTCTCTCATTGATATATTGCATGTCGCAGAAATGCCGATTTGGCTTTCAATTATCTGAAATTTTACTCAAAATTTATTTAAATCATATTATTCATATTCACGATCGGCAGCATGACTGCAATCACAATCACCAAAACAATGCTGGCCATCAGCACCAGCATCAGCGGTTCCAGTAAAGCCAGCAAGGTTGAAATCAGCGTAGTGACTTCCCGGTCCTGCATGGCCGATGCGCGCTCCAGCATCCGGTCCAATTCCCCTGAAGCTTCGCCGCTTCGAATCATTTGTACCATCATTGGCGGGAAATAACCACTGCGCTCCAGCTGCGTCGCCAAGTTGCCGCCTTCGGTGACTTTTTCGGCGGCTAAATTGACGGAATCCCGGATCACCCAGTTATTGCTGACCGCTGCGCCAATTTTCAGCGCATCAACCAGCGGCACACCGGACTTGGTTAAAATGGACAGCGTGCTGGCAAAGCGCGCAGCATTAATGCCTTTAGACAGCTTGCTGAATAAGGGAAGCCGCAGCGTCAACCGGTCAAAAGCATAGTGCCCTGCAGCCGTCCGCAAGAACCGCGCCAGCAGGAAAAATCCCAGCGCCGCGCCTGCCAGCAGAAATGGCCATGCCGCGCGGATAAAATCACTGGCATTCATTAATGCAACCGTAATCCATGGCAGCGCGCCTTTATCCTGATCAAAGGTTTTGACAATATCCGGCACCACATACGTCATCAGCCCCATGACAATTGCGAAGGACATCAGCATCAGAATGACCGGGTAAATCATTGCGCCCTGCACTTTTTTCTGCATGGCAAAACGGTTTTCAGTGTAATCCGCCAGCTGATCCAAAATCAGATCCAGATGGCCTGAACGCTCACCGGCAGCAATCGTCGCAATATATAATTCGGGAAACCGCCCCGCTTGACTGAGCGCATTCGCTAAAGAGTGCCCTTCCAGCACTTTAGAGCGGACAGACATCAATAAGCTCTGCACATGGGCTTTTTCATTTTGCTTGCCCACTGCGCGGATCGCTTCTTCCAATGGAATCGAAGCAGCCACCAGCACAGACAGCTGGCGGGTCAAGAGCGCTAAATCATAAGACGTTATGCTTTTTTGAAACCAGCGGTTTTGCGCGCGCTTCTCTTTTTGCTCGACAGGGTCGACTGCTACCGGAATCAGCGCTTTATCGCGCAGCTGCTGGCGGATTTGGCGTGCTGAATCGCCTTCTAGCACACCCTTCTGCTGCTTCCCTGAAGCATCAATGGCGGTAAACTGATATGCTGGCATTGCAATGCTCTAATTTTCCAAAAATTTGGGCAGCGCAGTTGCGCCCAACCCTTAAAATCATTCATATTCTTAGATATAAATTATTTGCTCACTCTAACATAACTCTGCTTCGATCACGACGAAATTTAAAACAGGATGACATCAGCTTTTTATGCAAGTTTCAGCCCCTGCCCCAAACACGGTTTACCGGGTCCGCGTTGCCGTTCCAGTCTATCTGTATGACTGTTTTGACTATAGCCTGAGCTTCGAACAATACCAGCAGGCGCAAATTGGCGCACGGGTGGCCATATCATTTGGCCGGCAGAATTTAATCGGGGTGATCACAGATAAGCTGGCGCCGGATGCGCCGCTGGACCCCTCAATCAAACTCAAAGCCATTACTGAATTGCTGGATGATCAGGCCATTTTAGACGGCAAAGTTTTAAGTTTGCTGACATGGGCTTCGCAATATTATCAATTTCCCATTGGCGAAGTCATTCAAAGCGCTTTGCCTGCGCTGCTGCGCCAAGGCAAGCCCTATAATTTATTGGCGCGCACATGGAAACTGCTGGATGATGATGCCGAGAGCAAAATTAAGCGCTCAGAACGGCAGCAGGAAGCCTATAAAGTATTAAAGCTGCACCCTTCAGGCACGGCAGAAAATTTGCTGAATTTAGCCGGTGTTGAAACAGCAACATTAAAAGCGCTGGAGAAAAAAGGCATTTGCGAATGCGTACTGGACGCGCAGGATTTCAGCCCCATGCCGGTCAGCATGGCGCAGATGCCCCTGACCGCAAATCCAGACCAGAAAAAAGCCATTGAAAGCATCCTGAAAGCGCGTAAAAAATATCAAGCCTTTCTACTGGATGGCTTAACCGGCAGCGGCAAAACCGAAGTCTATCTGCAAGTGATGCAGGACGTGCTGAAGCAAGGCAAGCAGGTGCTGGTTCTGGTGCCTGAAATTGGCCTGACGCCGCAAACCATCAGCCGCTTTCAGTCCCGCTTTCACTGCAATATTGCCCTGCTGCATTCCGGCTTAAATGACTCCAAGCGGCTGCAGGCCTGGCAAGCGGCGCAAACGGGCAAAGCCTCGATTATTTTAGGCACCCGCTCAGCCATCTTTACCCCGCTGCCGAATTTAGGACTGATCGTTTTAGATGAGGAGCATGACCTGTCCTTTAAGCAGCAGGAAGGCTTCCGCTACCATGCGCGGGATATTGCACTGTACCGCGGCCATCTGGAACAGTGTCCCGTGGTGCTGGGATCGGCTACGCCCAGCATCGACAGCTACGCGCTGGTGCAGAATGGCAAAATGAGCTGTTTGGAGCTGAATCAGCGCGCAGGCTCCGCACTGATGCCGAAGATTCATATTCTGGATTTAAAAGTAGCGCAGAAGCAGCACGGCATCAGCCAAATGCTGCTGGAAGAAATGAAAAAGCGCCTGGACAAAAAAGAACAGGTGCTGGTGTTTTTAAACCGGCGCGGCTATGCGCCGGTGCTGATTTGCGAAAGCTGCGCCTGGCAGGCCAAATGCCCGCACTGCGATGCCAACTTTACCGTGCACCGTACGCCTTATCAGCATTTGCACTGCCACCACTGCGGCACCATTCACCGCATGCCCAGCCATTGCCCGCAGTGCAGCCATACAGAATTGAAATCGATTGGCATGGGCACCGCCAAGGTTGAAGACAGCCTGAATGAACTGTTTCCTGATTATGATGTGATCCGGGTTGACCGCGATTCAACCAGCCGCGTCGGCAGCTGGCAGAAGATTTACGATAAAATTCAAAAGAGCGAGCCTGCAATTTTACTGGGAACACAAATGCTGGCCAAAGGCCATCACTTCCCGTATGTGACTTTGGGGGCGATTTTAGACATCGACTCCGGGCTGCTGAGCGTCGACTTCCGCGCGACGGAACGCACTGCGCAGCTGGTGGTGCAAGTGGCGGGACGCGCGGGGCGCGGTGAGCGCAAAGGCGACGTCTATCTGCAGACCCTGCGTCCAGAGCATCCGCTGCTGAATACACTGGTGCAGGAAGACTACCGCCAGTTTGCCAAGCAGACGCTGAAAGAGCGCCAAGCTGCGCTGATGCCGCCGTTCCGTTATGCCGCGCTGATCCGCTGCGAATCGAAAGATCAAAAACTGAACACAGATTTTTTACAGCAGCATGCCCAGCTTTTAAGGCAAAATTCGGAACATAGCGTAGACATCTGGGGTCCGATTCCAGCGCCGATGGAACGCAAGGCCGGACGCTATCAGTCCCATATGGTGCTGCTGTCCGCAGACCGCGCCAGGCTGCATTTCTATATCCGGCACTGGTGGCTGAATATGCTTCATCAGAAGCCTTCCACTATGAAACTGAGTTTAGACATTGACCCGCAGGAACTGAGTTAAAGCTGTTTTAACCCCTCAGCCCTTTCACGGCATACTGCACAGAAAGAAACAGAACTAGGATGGACACATGCCACTACTGCTGCAAATCACCATTTTTTTAGGCGCCTCGCTGCTGCTGGTGCCCTTGCTGAAGCGTTTTGGCATCGCAACCGTATTGGGCTATTTATTTACCGGCATGCTGCTGGGGCCGAATGTGCTGAATATTGCCAGCGATGCCGTGGCGATTCAGGAACTGGGCGATTTCGGCGTGATTCTGCTGATGTTTATTATTGGACTGGAACTGCGTCCGCAGCGCCTGTGGGAAATGCGCCACTCCATCTTTGTCATGGGCAGCCTGCAGGTCGGCATTTCAGGCATCCTGCTGGCAGTAATCTGTTTCTTTGCCCTGCAGCAAAGCATTGCCGCCAGTACTGTGATTGGCTTTGCGCTGGCGTTATCATCCACAGCATTTATCCTGCAGCTCTTGACGGAAAAACAGCAGCTGAACACCACCTTCGGCCAGCAGTCTTTTTCCATTCTGCTGTTTCAGGATATGGCCGCCATTCCATTAATTGCCATTATTCCGCTGCTCGCCGGCACAGAATCCACCCATCACGGCGTTGCCTACTTTGCTGCGATAGTCGCCACATTTACCGGGCTGTTTCTGTTCAGCCGCTACCTGATGCGGCCCTTTTTCCGTTTTGTCGCCAAAAGCGGCGCGCATGAACTGATCACGGCTGTTGGCCTATTCATTATTTTGGGCGTCGTAGGGCTGATGGATGTGCTTGGCATCAGCACCACCTTAGGCGCCTTCCTTACAGGGGTATTGCTAGCCGATTCCGAATTCCGCCATGAGCTGGAAGCCAGCATTGCCCCCTTCAAGGGATTGCTGCTTGGCCTGTTCTTTATGACTGTCGGCATGACCACCAAGCTGTCGCTGTTTATTGATATGCCGATGCTGATCATTGGCGGCGCATTAGTGCTGATGCTGGTCAAAATGCTGGCGCTGACCGCCATTGCCCGCTATTTCCGCCAGTCATGGCGCAACAGCCTGATGCTGGCGGCCTGCCTGGCGCAAGGCGGTGAATTTGCCTTTGTGGTGCTGAGCGTAGCGGTCAGTGAAAAAGTGCTGACCCAAGCCATGATGGAGCCTCTGACCTTAATGGTGACCTTATCCATGGTGCTGACGCCGGTGATTTATTGGCTGATGAATTCAGTGATTTCACCGCGCCTGCAAAAAAGCGATGCAGCGCCCGAATATGACGATATCCCGGATCATCATCCGCCGATTATCATTGCCGGCTTTGGCCGCTTTGGACAAATTATTGCCCGTGTCGCGCATATTCAGCACCAGCCTTTTACTGCGGTTGACAGCAACTTGGATAAAGTCGATTTTGTGCGCACCTATGGCGGCAAGCTTTACTACGGCGATGCCGCTCAGCCGGATATTCTGCGCGCTGCCGGCATTGAGCATGCCAAAGTCTTTGTTTTGGCCATTGATGACATTGAAGATTCCATGAATATTGCGCGCCATATCCGCTTGAATTATCCCAACTTGAAGCTGCTGGTGCGCGCCCGCGACCGCCATCATGTCCATCTGCTGCGCGATATCGGCGTCGAGCATATTTGGCGTGAAACTTATCTGTCTTCACTGGGAATGGCCTACCACCTGCTGCGGGATGTTGGCGTCAGTGAAGATGACGCTTATAAAAGCATCGAGCTGTTCCGCAATTTTGATGAAGCCCTGCTTTCCCAGCAGCAGCATATTTATACCGATGAGCAGAAAGTTTACGAAACACATCGTAACGCTTTAGCGGAACTGGAACATTTATTTGAAAGTGATACGCAAATCCGCCAGCCCCATACCGGTGTAGATTTGCAGCGTGAACTGAGGCGTGACCGCATTGATGTTACAAGAGATGATCTTGAATGACTTGTGTTTTACAATAGTGTCACCATTAAGGCAGGGTTATGGAGAATTTTATGTCTGATTTACGCCAACGCTTTTTTATTGAAGATAGCCCTGTACGCGGTGAAGTTGTTCACCTTGAGGAAGCTCTGCAAACCATTTTGGCGCAGCGCAGCTATGCCCCTGCCGTACAAATTTTATTGGGTGAAATGCTGAGCGCGACCGCGCTGCTGGCCAGCACATTAAAAATCAAAGGCCGAATCAGCTTGCAAATTCAGGCATCCGGCACATTCAAATGGGGCATGGCGGAATGCAATCACTTAGGTGAAGTCCGCGCCTTAGCAGACTATGAGGAAGATCCGCATTTTCTGCAGGCGGAAAGCAGCAGCACAGTATTAAAAACACTGCAGAATCCAGTGCTTTTTATCAATATCGAACCTGAATTCGGTGAACGCTATCAAGGGATTGTGCCTTTGGACCAGCCGACTTTAGCCGGCTGCTTGATGCAGTATTATGACCTGTCCGCACAAATTCCAACCCGCATTGTGCTGGCAAGCACAGCGCAGCGCTCAGGCGGCCTGCTGATTCAGCTCCTGCCGCGCAACAGTGAAGAAGAACAGCGCCGTGTCGATGAAGACCTGTGGCCGCGCTTAACCATGCTGACCGAAACATTGAAAGCGGAAGAATTAACCGAGCTGGACACCAGTGAAATTCTGTACCGCTTATACAATGAAGAAGACGTCCGGCTGCCGGAAGCCGAAAATTTGCATTTTGGCTGCACCTGCTCGAAGGAGCGCTGTGCAAATGCATTGATGCAGATTGGCGCGGCGGCTGTCCGTGAAACGCTGGAACATCAAAATCCGATCAGCATGGATTGCCAATTTTGCAATGCGCATTACAGCTTTACAGCAGAAGAAGCGCTGGGCTTATTTGGCGAGCACCTCAGTTAAAAAAACGACTAAAAAAAGCATCCTAAATGGATGCTTTTTTTATGCAAAAAACAGTCAGCAGATGAACTCCATGCCGCTGCTCTCAGGCGCATTCTAAAACCGTTGAAAAATAGATGAATAAACTTGCTATCCGCGGCTGATCTTGTAAAATTTGCGCGGAAATAAAGCCATAACAGCAATAAAAGCTTTAATTTTCAAATCATAAAAAAATGAAAAAACAATTGGAAACTCCATATGAATCAAAAGTTCTTCTTCAGCCTATTCGCTTTTTTCACCTTCAGCCTGCAAGTGCAGGCAGCCGATATTAGCGGAACATGGAAAACCATTGACGACAAAACCGGCTATGCCCGCGCTGAAGTGAAAATCAGCAGACTCAAAGATGGACGCTATGCCGGAAAAATTGTCAAAATTCATGCCATTCCCAACCGTCCGGCCATCAGCCATTGTGCAAAGTGCGAAGGCAAACTTAAAAATGCGCCATTGCTGGGCCTGTCTATCCTGTCTGGTTTTGAACACAGCAGCGAAAAGGCCAATGAATACATTAATGGCACAATTATAGACCCTCTGTCAGGCAACACCTATCAGAGCAAAGGCCAATTGAATGCCCGCGGCAATGTTTTGACCCTGCGCGGCTATGTAGGAACTACGCTGCTGGGCAGAACCGTCTCTTGGATTCGTATCGACTGATCAGCCATTTCTTGCTGACGCTTAGGCTGCTGCATTTTTTACAGCGCTTAGGCAAGCAGTCAACAGATTCATCTCAATCCATGAATCGCATGTTCCACATCTATCCCATTGCTATTTTTTAGCCATGCTTTTTCTGCCTAAGCATATACAGCGATTTACTCCACCTTTACACCAATAAGTCGCAATACATTGAAATAATTTAGCTTTATTTAAAAATAGCACTAGAAATCAAACTATATTTCACTATATATTAAATCCTTATTTTTTTTATGCCTTTTAATTTAACGGTTTATAGTTTGAGCTTATTTTCATGAAATTTAATTTAATTACTGCCCTCTTTCTCAGTCTTTACAGCTTCAGCTTTGCTGCATGGGCTGCAACCGACCCTTTGCTCGGAACATGGAAAACGATTGATGACCGTACAGGCTACTCGCTATCCGATGTCGTGATCAGCAAGGATAAAAATAATCAGTATTCCGCCAAAATTGTCAGTACTCGTTCAGTTCCTGGAACCGCTGCGCAGGACACCTGTATCAAATGCGCAGGCGCTCAGAAAAATATGCCCGTGATTGGCATGACCATGCTGTCAGGTTTAAGCGCCGATCCAGCGCATCAGCATGAATATACCGGCGGAAAAATGCTGGATCTGAATTCCGGCCAGCACTCTGCAGCGCGCGCCCGCCTCATGAACAGCGGCAAACATTTGCTGATCCATAGCCGGGCTGATGGCGCTGCAGTTGGCCGCAATTTAACGTGGGTCAAATACTGAACCGGATTGAATGCGCCAGATTTTTAGATAAAAGCCTGCCGGATTGAGGAAAAAATCACAAAAATGCCAGGACCGTGATGAAATTATCAATTTATCCATTTGATTTTTAAAAAAATTACTATAGATTAGTGCATCTGCTCTAAAATCAATTATAAATTTGTTATGGGGAAAAGCATGCAGGGTCTTTATAAAAGTCTACTGACTGGATTATTTTTATCTTCAGTTTCTATGTTCAGCATGGCTGTCACTCATGATCCGCTGATCGGAAAATGGAAAACCATTGATGACCGTTCAGGATATTCCCGGGCTGATGTAGAAATACGCAAAAAACCGGATGGAACTTATGAAGGCGTTATTGTTGAAACCCGCAGTCTGCCTGGCGCTGAAAAAGCCGTCTATTGCTCAAATTGTCCTGGCGCTCTGAAAGGCAAGCCATTTATCGGCCTGCCGTTCGTATGGGGATTTAAAGCCAGTGAAAATAATCCCAATGAATTTGTAGACGGCAAAGTACTGGATCCGATCGGCGGCAAAATTTATAAAGGCAAGGCAAAACTGAATGCAACAGGAAAGCGCCTGACATTGCGCGGCTATATTGGCATTTCTGTTATTGGCCGCAGCGTGACATGGGTTAAATATTAATACTTTGACAGCATTTAAAAAAAGGCCTCAAATTAGAGGCTTTTTTTTATTATTCATACTTTGAAACAATATGCATCAAATAAACACTGTTTCATTTCTATGAACTCTGCTTAATATTGATTAAAAGATTATCAATATTAAGCAGAGTTCATAGTAGAGAATATGGCAAAAAATTATTATGAGGTGCTTGGCATACCGCGTGATGCTTCACAGGATCAACTGAAAAAAGCCTACCGAAAACTGGCGCGGAAGTATCATCCGGATGTAAGCAAAGAAACCGATGCCGAAACCCGCATGCAGGAAATAAATGTCGCTTATGACACCTTAAGCAATGAAGAAAAAAAGCAGGAGTATGACTTTCAGCTGGATCATCCTGAAGGCTTTGGCCAATTTGGCGGTCAAGCTGAACGCAGCGGTTCCGGTTTTGATGATTCACAATTTTACCGCTACAGTTCCAGTCAAAATGGCCAGCAGGCAGATTTCAGCGGATTTGAAGATCTGTTTGGCCGCTTTGGCTCCGGTTTTGGCGGCGGCCATAGCCAGTATCAGCAGAGCCGCCGGACCAAGCAGCCGTATAAAGGCGAAGACCAGCACGCCAGTATCGAGGTTGATTTAGACATTGCCTACACAGGCGCCACCCAGAATATTACCCTGCAGATTCCAACTTTAAATGCTTATGGGGAACCTGAAGTACAGCGCAAAACGCTGCAGGTTAAAATTCCAAAAGGCTTAAAGGATGGCCAGCAAATCCGCCTCAGCGGTCAAGGCCAGTCTGGCATCAATGGCGGCACCAATGGTGACCTGTATATTGAAGTGCATTACCGCAGCAGTCCGCGGCTGCACGCCGAAGGCGCAGATGTGTATATGACTGTTGATGTAGCGCCATGGGAAGCCGCTCTGGGGGAAAGCATTCAAGTCAGAACCTTGGATGGCGGTACAGTTCAGGTCAATTTGCCGAAAAATGCAAAAACAGGCCAGCAGCTGCGCCTTAAAGATAAAGGGATACCAAATAAAACATCCGGTCATTTGTATTTGGTATTAAATATAGTAACCCCTCCTGCTCAAAGTGCGGAAGAGCAGCAGGCATATAAGGCATTTGCTGAAGCATTTCAGCAATTTAAGCCTAGACAGCCTTAAGGAGTACCCTCATGACAACAATTTATTACCGTGAAATTGTATCTGACGGCTGCGAACAGACTGAAATTGTCGATGAACAGCGCAGTTTTGACTTGCAGCATTTCGCCCAAGCCTGCGGACAAAGCCCAGAATGGGTGCTGCAGCTGCTGGAGTACGATATTTTGCCGAACCGGCCTGACAGCCGCGTGCACCAGTTTTTTGGCGATGATATTTCCCGCGCGCGGCGCGCATACCGTTTACAGCGGGACTTTGATGCCAGCTTTACGGCAGTGGCCATGATGCTGGATTTAATTGATGAAGTACAGAACTTGCGACGTCAAGTCAAACATCAGCAATTCCAGCCCCACTAATCTATTCTGATCTCTTCCCCAGCAGCCGCGCTGCTGGGGAAGCTGGATATTTTTTTCATTTATCTGAGAGAACTGTTCAAGCTTATGAAAACCAAAGAATGCAATAAAAAGATTAAAAATATGTTTCCTGAGTTTAAGGAATTGATACAAAAACTCCGTGAGGACAATCCGCATTTCGCTCATCTTTTTGAGCGGCATGAAGAATTGGATCAGGAGATTTGCCAGCTGGAGCAAGACCCTGTCAACTTGATCAATATTGATATTGAGAGCTTAAAGCGGAAAAAACTGAAACTGAAAGATGAAATATACCGGCTGCTGAAGCAGACACAAAACGGCAATTTTGCATTTTAATCCCTTATCTGCACAGTTCCGGCAACACTCTGCATGGCGCCTAGCCTTGATCGTGATGTGCATTTCCGGCACAAAATTACAGTGCGGCTCGGGAAATGAAAAGGCCGTAATCATCTGCATGCAAACTGACCTCCCAAGGAAACGGCCCAGCCATGAACATTTCTGCTGCCGCAGCAGCATTTAAGATCGTGATTGCACGGAACAGTGAGGCAAATCCAGTGACTGGCTTTATTTGATCCTTGTCAGCTTTTCCACCTCTTTTAGCGTGCCTTTTACAGTCTGCTTCAGAGGCTCATAATCTAAAAACCAGAATAAGCTTAAATGCTGATCTTGATTTTGCTGCGCCAGCATATCAATAACGCTCTTCTCGCCCCGGCCAACCATATGCCTGCGGTAAAAATAGTAAATCAGCAATACCGTGGTGATCAGCATAATGCCCAGCATAATCCAAAAGCCCCGTTCGTATTTCAGCCCCGGAATAAACTCAAAATTCATGCCGTATATCCCTGTCAGCAAAGTCAGCGGCGCAAAAACTGCGGTAATAATCGCAAGAATACGCATATTTTCATTGGTCTGATTCGCAATGGCTGAAAAATGCAGATCAATCGCCGCCTGTACAGCCCCCCGCAGCCGAATCGTATGCTTCTGAATCCGTTCGATATGGCTGCTTAAATCATCCATCCGCACCAGCATAATATCTTGCCGTTCTGTTTTCTTTTTACCTTTTAAATGCGGGTAATTATCGACAATTTCATCACGCAGCTCCTGCAGGCACTCAATCTGCTCTTCGCAGAGATTCTCAACTTGCTGGAATGCCATGTTTTCCTGCAGCAGCTGTTGCCATTTGCTGAACCGGCGGTGGCCCTGCAGCAGTTCCTGCTGCCAGTATTCTACACGGCGGGTTAATGGCATGCGCAAATCCAAATAGCCATCCACCATGCTGTTCAGCAGCCGCAGCGTAAGATCAAGGGTTGTCAGCGGCAGTTTTTTAGTTTTATTCTGCTCATCTATATTGCGGGCTAAAATGGCATTGATTCGCTGCAGATAATTTTCTACCTCCTTGTTGCCTTTTTCCCGAACGGTAATCAGCGCCTGCGGCGTCATAATAAAGCTGATGGGCGTTGTAGCCAGCCCAAAAACACGCTCATGCTGCTCTAAAGCCTTTGCACCCGTTTTAATGTCATCGTCAGGGGTAATCAGTTTCCTGAACACCAGCAGATCATAATCATCCATGGTGTCAAAAGAGCATGGGTGCTCTAAATTGAGAATATCTTTAAGGTGATATTCATTCAGCCACACAGAGGCCTGTTCAGCAATTTCCTGCTGCCACGCTTCAGCGCGGTTCACAACATCTTCACGGGTGCAGTCTATCCAGATAAATTCAGGTTCTGCTGATGCATCTAAGCAGCCTTTCTGCACATAGATATGCTTGTCCGCCGGCTGCTGAAAAAATGAATAAATTTGCATGGACCCAATTCTTATTTGTCTTTCCTCCCCTGCATCATGCCATAAAAAAAACCTGCATCAAGCAGGCTTTTTTATATTACAAATTCAAAACATCAGGCAATTAAGCTTGTTCAATGTCTTTCATTGTCAATTTAATACGGCCGCGGTTGTCAACATCCGCAACTTGTACTTTCACTTCTTGACCTTCTTTCAATACGTCTGAAACGTTCGCAATGCGCTCATTCGAGATTTGAGAGATGTGAAGCAAGCCGTCAGTACCCGGAAGAATATTTACAAACGCACCGAATTCAACAATACGGATCACTTTACCGACATACAGTGTGCCTGGTTCAATTTCAGCAGTCAGCGCTTGGATTTTCGCTACAGCAGCTGAAGCAGCCGCTTTAGTTTCACCAAATACGCGGACTGTGCCGTTGTCTTCAATGTCAATCGCCGCTTTAGTTTCTTCAGTGATCGCGCGGATAGTTGCGCCGCCTTTACCAATCACATCACGGATCTTGTCCGGGTTGATGTTGATCACCTGGAATGTCGGCGCGAACATTGAAATTTCAGGGCGAGCGCGTGAAATGACTTGGTTCATTTCATTCAGGATGTGCATACGGCCAGCATACGCTTGGTTTAATGCAGACTCCATGATCTCTTCAGTAATCCCTTCGATCTTGATGTCCATTTGAAGCGCAGTAATACCGTTGGCAGAACCTGCTACTTTAAAGTCCATGTCGCCAAGGTGGTCTTCGTCACCCAAGATGTCAGAAAGAACTGCAAAACGCTCGCCTTCTTTTACTAGACCCATTGCGATACCCGCAACTGGTGCTTTAAGTGGAACACCTGCATCCATAAGTGATAGTGAAGCACCGCATACAGAAGCCATTGAAGATGAACCGTTTGATTCTGTGATGTCAGAAACGATACGGATCACGTACGGGAAGCGGTCAGCTGCAGGAAGAACTGCTTGAACACCACGGCGTGCTAGACGACCGTGACCGATTTCACGGCGCTTAGGACCAGACTCACGGCCAGTTTCACCTACAGAGTATGCAGGGAAGTTGTAGTGAAGCATGAAGTTATCAGTTTTTGTACCTGCAAGGGTATCAACCATCAACGCATCACGTGTATTACCCAAAGTTGTTGTTACCAACGCCTGAGTTTCACCGCGTGTGAATAATGCAGAACCGTGAGCACGGTCTAATACGCCAACTTGTACGTCAATTGCGCGGACAGTTTTAGTATCACGGCCGTCAATACGCGGTTTGCCAGACAAGATGTTGTCACGAACTGTACGGTATTTCAGGTCTTCGAATAATTCGTTAACTTCATCAGCAATGCCAGTTTCGTCATTTTCAGGAACGAATTGAGCCAATGCTTCTTCTTGAAGCGCATCAAGCGCAGCATAACGATCATGCTTAACAGCGATGGTGTATGCTTCAGAAATTTTCGCTTCGAATGCAGCCTTCAGCTTGCCAAGAAGCTCTTCATTTTTAACTGGGGCAACCCAAGTTGACTCAACTGCGCCAGCAGCTGCAGCAAATTCTTTGATCGCTTGGATCGCGATTTGCATTTCGTCATGACCGAACAATACAGCGCCCAGCATTTGGTCTTCTGATAGTTCTTTCGCTTCAGACTCAACCATCAATACTGCAGATTCTGTACCTGCAACCACAAGGTCAAGATCAGATTCTTTTAACTGTTCGTGGTTCGGGTTCAGGATGTATTCGCCGTTGATCAAACCAACACGCGCGCCGCCGATTGGACCGCGGAACGGTGTGCCAGCAATAGACATTGCTGCAGATGTACCTAACATTGCAGCAATGTCAGCATCCATAGTTTTGTCAGAAGAAATAACAGTTGCTGTAACTTGGATTTCGTTGAAGTAACCTTCTGGGAACAACGGACGGATTGGACGGTCAATCAGACGTGAAATTAAAGTTTCAGCTTCAGACGCACGGCCTTCACGCTTACCGTAACCGCCAGGGATACGGCCAGCAGCATATTGTTTTTCTTGATAGTTAACAGTCAATGGGAAGAAGTCTTGACCTGCTTTTGCTTTTGGTTGAGCAACAACAGCAACAAGTACTTGTACGCCGCCCATTGTAATCACAACAGTGTTTGCTTGACGTGCAACACGGCCTGTTTCCAGCACAACATTGTGCTGACCGAATTGAAATTCTTTACGAATAATATTAAACATCGACATGTTTTATTTTTTCCTAGTTCTTGTGAACAATTATTCTAGTGGAGACCCCTAAGGTTTGGCATTCACTCAGCTAAAACTAGCCCGCAACATAAATGACAAAGCTTAGAAGCCGACCTCACTAGAGACATTAAATACACATTTAAGACACAAAGAAGGAGCGAATCATCGCCCCTTCCCCATTATCCAACCAAGGTTGGATAGACTTTAGATTTCAGTATTACGGCATTCGACATGCAATAGTCCGAAAATCAAAGTTTAATCGAATTAACGACGTAAACCTAAAGCAGCAATCAAAGCGCTGTAACGAGTAGCGTCTTTACCTTTAAGGTAGTCAAGAAGCTTACGACGTTGGTTAACCATACGGATAAGACCGCGGCGGCTATGATGGTCGTGTTTGTGTTCTTTGAAGTGACCTTGCAAATCATTGATTTGAGCAGTCAAAAGAGCTACTTGAACTTCTGGTGAACCAGTGTCGTTTTCAGCGCGAGCGAATTTTGCAACGATCTCTGCGCGATCTGCGTTTGTTAAAGCCATTCGATTTCTCCGAGATGCTTATAAATTACATTTGATACAAATCAAACTGATTCTTCAAAATCAATTTGACTGCCGTGCATCACTACAGCAAGTGCATTATATTAAGGGAAAAACGGCCCGATTGCAAAAATACATCGCCGCAATTTCAATAAAGTTTCATGGCAATTTAATAAAAATCTTGAACCGTGCAGCTGATCAATCTCCGTTCAATTTTTTTATTCAATAAATTTCAATTGACTGCATATTTTCTGCCACGGCAGGCCAGATTAGACTCTATTCATGCCCCCTCATTGAAAAAAGTATGGTTTCAGCCATGGTTATTATTCAGACGCTGGTATTTTTTGCCAATATAAACACACAACTCTTGCTCAGAATAGAAAAAGCCCGAGCAGAGCTCGGGCTTTTTTGCGCTGTAGTTTCTTCTTTTTTCATTATAATTTTATTATTTATTGTGTTTTTGTGCGCTTTCCGCGTCTTTTAAACAAACATTCCATGTTTTAACTAGCATTTCCCTATGTGGTACATTTTGCCACAAAACTGCTGTTTAAAAAGCCGCCTTTTTCGCATCTATTTGTAAGCTTTTTCTTACAGCAAATCCGCCATTTCTTGATTTTTCATGCATTCAACCCCTCAAACAGCATAAAAAAGCCCTGCAGTCTCTCCCAAAACTGCAAGGCTTAGCGGCTGTAAGTTTCCTCTTTACTTACTTCACTGTAAGTTCGCTGTCTGATGACGTTATTATTATTTTTTTGCGATTGTACTCAACATTCCATATCGAGCGTTTTATTGTGTGAAGTCATCTTCTCAGAAACCGAATCAAAGCTCTATGCGCAAATCTCTCGAAATGATGTAAGAAATTACTTACACGAATATGTCACATTATTGGCATAATGTTCCAAGTTTTTGAGCAATTTGACCGGATAACCCGCTTCTTCTCGCAGTTTTGACCGTCATGGCCGCAGCCAGTGCAGAGGGCGCTGCTAAAAGGCTGACGGCTTTTTTTGCCCGGGTAATGGCTGTATAAATCAATTCCTTGCTCAGCAATTGCAGCGCATTGGCATCCAGCACCACTGCTGTATGCTTGAATTCAGAACCTTGTGATTTATGAATGGTCATGGCATACGCTGTTTCGATATTTTTCGGCAGCCGCGCCGCCGCTACCCATTTCTGCAGACTGGGAAAATACACAGAAAACTGCACTTTTCCAGCCTGCCTCCGGCCAAAGCAAATGCCGATATCGCCATTAGACAGCCCCAGCTGATAATCATTGTAAGTCATCATCACTGGCCGGCCAGTATACCATTCCCCTGTTTTAGCCTGAGCGGTTTGCTTTAAGATGCGTGCTTCCATCTGTTCATTCAGCGCCGTCAGCCCCAAATAGCCATGACGCACAGCGGCCAAAATCCGGTAATCGTCAAAATGATGAATGACTGCGCCTATCGGCGGCGCATCACTGTCTGAAGCCAAATATTCATCCAGGGCCGAAGCATAAGCCTTAAATCCCAGCATCAGCTGATCATAATAGGCGGCCCAATCCATCTGAATCTGATGGCCTTGCCCTTCTTCAGGCAGATACTGCAGCTGAACCACATCCTGCATATCCGGAGTCAGCGTGACCGCCTGCAAAGCGCCGGCTGGCGCAATCTCCTGCTCAAAACGCGCGAGCACCTCTTGCTCAGATGCATTCTGCTGAATAAAAGCCGCCATGCGCCCAATCAGCTTTTCACCATCAAAACGGTGACTGGTAATGAGGTTAATCCTATTTGAAGCAAGCTCTGGCACCTGCTGCAAATCCGCCAGCACAGCGCCGACATCAACCGAAGCCAGCTGATTGGCATCTCCCAGCAGAATCAGGCGGGTTTCTGGCGCTATAGCGGCAAACAGCATCTGCGCCAAATTCAAATCCAGCATCGAAGCCTCATCCACTACAATGACATCAAAAGGCAACGGGCGTTTCGCATGAAAACGCGGACGCTGATCCTCACCTAAGCCCAGCAGTCGGTGAATCGTAATGGGCATCAGGCGTGTCAGATTCTCACTGACCAAATCCTGCAGCTTGGCATCATCAAAAGAGTTCTGCAGCGCTTCTTTCATGCGCTGCGCAGCCTTGCCGGTCGGCGCGGCCATGGCGATGCGGATGCCGGGGTTCAGCTGATTCATCACGGCAATAATTCGCGCCAAGGTGTACGTTTTTCCAGTGCCCGGTCCGCCGGTAATGATGCTGAGCGCATTTGCAGCCACCATTTGCAGCGCGCGCTGCTGCTGCGCATCGGTCAGCAGCGCCATATGCTGCTCTGTCAATTGCGCAGTTTGAATATTCTGCCGCTTCAACTGCGCAGCCGCCTGCGCCAGCTGATGTTCCAAAGCCCAGTAACGGTATAAATATAGATGCTGGCCGTCAAAGATAAAAGGCGCAATCACTTGAGCAGCAGCCTGCTCTGCACCAATGCTCAAACCCTGCAGCTGCAGCGCTTGAGATTCAGCGCACTGGATACAGCTGTCACCCTGTTCAATCGCTTGAAAAACCTGCTGCAGCAGCAATGCTGCCGGCTCTTGCGCATCCTCTGAAATGCGCAGCGAAATCAAGCTATTGATCCAAGCCTGCATATTCAAGCGTTTAGGTGAATTTTCCACAAGCTTATCCTCAGTATTATCCACAAGGTAATACGTTGTTTAATTGTTCTTTTTTAAATAATTCAGGAAGTTTCATACAGCTTATCCGCATGCAAATAGCCCAAAATATGGTCCAGCTGCAGAATAAAATCCGCATCCGGCTGCCAATGGCAAATGCCATAATCCGGCGCGGCGCACATCCCTCTTAAATATAAATAGCTGGCGCCGCCTAAATGCTGATGAATATCGTAGCCCTGCAAATTCACGCTTAAATAGCGGTGCAGCGCAGCTAAATACAACGCGGCCTGCAGCCAATAGCTGGATTGGCTCATGCTGCTCTTCACCTCACTCAGCGCATAGTGCTGTTCGGTTTTGCCCAAAAAATTGCTTTTATAATCGGCAATATGATAGCGCTGACCGTCAAAGTAGACCAAATCGATTGCGCCCGTCAGATAGCGTGCAGAATTGGCTTCATTTAAGGCCTCAATCTGAATGCCCTGTTCCTTAAACAGGCGCTGGATTTTCCGGATTTGCACGGGCTGGTCAGACAGCGCCAAGTGGAAAGGAAATTCCGGCAAATGGCTGTTGGCAGGCAAGCGGCTGAGGCTGAAATCTGCATGCAAAGGCGTCTTGGCAACATCATGTATCCATTGGATCATCAAGACATACAGGATTTCATTCTGCATGCTTTCAACCAATGCGCCAAAGCCCATATCCACATAGCTCTGCAGGCTTCTGGCTTCATACGCAGGCGCCTCTTTCAACGGCGCTTTCACTTGCTGCGCATTGAGCGCATGCGCTGTCTGCTGCAGGCGGTGCATTAAGTCATCTGCATGAACCGATTGAAACTCGCCGCTTAAGTCCCGCAGCAGCGCCAAGAGCTGTTCAGGCTGATAGTGTTCTGAATTTTTGAACATTTCAACCCGCTGCGGACTGATCTGCTCACTGGCGGCAATCCGCTGCATCAGCAGATGGTTAAACTCCATGAATGCGCCGCGGACCCATTTATGCTGCTCATGCGATGCAACCTGCACCCCGAACAGCTGCTGGACTTGCTGATAAAGCGGCTGAACCGCTTGGACATAACTGGATTTCCATGCCTGCGCAAAGGTTTTCCAAATAGAGAAACTTTCCTGCATTTTCAAACGCAGTTCAATCAGCAGCTGCGGACCGTCATTTTTAAAGCGGCGCAGCACTTCCAGCTTCCAGCCTGCGGCATCCTGAAAATCAATCTGCTCATAAATACTGTGCAGGAAGGTTCCCGCCACCGTGCCTTTGGGAAACTGCTGCTTAATCCAGTCGATTTCACGGGCCGGCAATTCCGCTTCTGTGACATGATCTGTTTCATCATCTGCACTGTCTTCAGCAACGGGTTGAAGCGCCAGCTGATCCTGCGGCAGCTGGCGGTAGGCCAAATGCTGTGACAGCCCGGTAAAACTGGTATTGCCGCGCGGATAAAAACGCGCTTCAGGCAAAGGCAAGGCATCTAAAACCAGTTCAGCCTGCGCCGCGGCA
Source organism: Acinetobacter bouvetii DSM 14964 = CIP 107468 (assembly GCF_000368865.1). Classification (GTDB taxonomy): domain Bacteria; phylum Pseudomonadota; class Gammaproteobacteria; order Pseudomonadales; family Moraxellaceae; genus Acinetobacter; species Acinetobacter bouvetii. The sequence continues at coordinate 332,464 of NZ_KB849725.1, read as the reverse complement.
TGCAAAGCCGCAGGGCTGTCTGCGATCAGGCTTTCTATCGCGCAATGCGGATGCTGAAAACTGAACTCACCTTGCCCGGCCCAAAACGGCAGGCTGTACAGCGATTTATGATCCTGCGTTCTGAGCACGGCATAAATGCGGTGACTGGCGCGGGTCAGCGCGACATACCATAGGCGGTGCTGCTCAGCATGCCGCCGCTCATCATGCTGCCGCTTTTTCAGCTCATCGGCAGCCCCTCCGCCAATATCAATGACTCGGCGCTTTTCGCAATGCGCATCCTGCTGTACATCTTCATAGGAGAAGATCAGCGAATTATCCTCTTTCGGCTTGCCGTCCGCATTCAGCAAAAAGACTATCTTGAATTCCAGCCCTTTCGACTGGTGGATAGTCATCAGCTTGACGCCTTCGGCATTGGTTAATGGGCGTTCAAGCTCCCATTCATGACCTTTAGGCGCTTTCAGCTGCTTTAAGTACCAATGAAATAAATGCTGCGCGCCCTGCAGCTGCTCACTTTGATCACTCAAGATTTCAGTCAAATGGCGCAGATTGACCACATCCCGTTCATTTTCACGGCTATGCAGCGCGACAATGCGTTCCCAAATTTTGAAATAGTTCAGACAGTAATGCCAAGCCGGCAAAAAGCCCTGATTCAGCCATAACTCACGGATATGATCAAACTGGGCAATATAATGGCTCAGGTCTGCAGTCTGCGAATCGGCGCGCCACAAATCATTCAGCTTTAAGCCCAGCAGGCGCCCCAGCAAAGCGCGTTTCACTTTGGCTTCCTGATACGGCGACAGCGCGGCCGCCAATACGGCACCCACATCCTGCGCAATCGCGCTGCTGAAGACACTGCGTTTGGCTGCCCGGTTGACACGGATGCCTAGTGACAGCAATGCCTGCTGCACCGCATTTAATGCGCTGTGATTCGTGGCCAGCACAGCAATATCATTATCGCTTAATGGCTGTTTTTCAGCAGTAGGCTCTGCGGATTTTGGCTCGGTAAAATACAGTTCCTGCTGCGCCGACTGCTGCAGCAAATGCTGAATTTTCCATGCCACCTGCTCGGCTTCCTGCTCTTTATTTTCCAATTGCAGCCAGCGCAGCGGCACAGGGTTAATCTGCCCTTGATCATGCAAATCTGCATGCTCTGCGCCTGCGGTAATCGGCACATAGCGGACATCTTCGCCAAAATCCATTTGCCGCTGGAACAAGGCATCCACAGCGTCCACCAAAGGCGCAATGGAACGGAAATTTTTCTTAAGCTGGTAAAAACTGCCCTGCTTGCGGTACACATCCTCACGCGCTTTTAAAAACGTCAGCATGTCGCCGCCGCGGAAACCGTAAATGGCCTGCTTGCGGTCACCCACCATAATCATGCAGCCCTGCTTCACCCGCGCTGGATGACGCCAGATTTCCGCCAGCATGGTGTCTTGATCCAAGTTGGTGTCCTGAAACTCATCTACCAGAATCAACGGATAGCGCGCATGCACAAAAGCCGAAAATTGATTGCCCTGCTCGCCTTGCAGCGCTTCCGACAAGGTTCGGATCTGCTGCGCAAAAGTAGTTTCGCCTTTGCTCTGCAGCACTTGCGGCAAGCGGTATTTGACTTCTGTAGCAATATGGTATTTCAGGTAAAGATCCAAACCGTCTAAATCGGCAGAGGCCTGCTTCACCGCCTCCAGCAATGCCTGCACCGCCGCCAAAACAGGATGGCGCAGCAAAGCGTCCACTTCAGCATCATCAATTTTCTTTTTGCCAGTCGCGCTGCGCGGGTCAGGCTTTTTGATAAACGCCTGCAGCTGGTTAAACGCTTCGGGCGCTTGTCCATTCACCAGCACTTGCGCACCCTGCTGCTGTATTTTTTCCAATGCTGCAGGCAATTGCCTCAGAACCTCCACAATTGAAAATTTGGACCATGGCTGATTCATCAGCTTGGCATACGCGCCCTCTGGGGTGAAATTTTCGAGCGCCGATAAATCCTCCAGCGGCAGCTGCGCCAAGGCCTCTGCCGCCTGCTCTACCACAGCCAGAGAGAATGCGGGCGCAGGGACAGGATTCAGTTTTGCCGAGCTGAAATTTAAACTTTTTTCGATCAGCTCCGCATAAGCTTCGACAGATTTCAGCTGCCTGCGCTGCAGCAGAATGTTTACAGCGGCCTGCGGCTGGTTCTGCACCCATTCCCGCAAAATGTCATGCACCAGCTGCTGTACATACATTTTGTCATCATGGCTAATGTCTGCGCGCTCAATCTTGCCGCTTTCAAAGGCAAACTCACGCAGCAGGGTTTGGCTGAAACTGTCTAAGGTGCCCACAAACAACTCATCCAGCTGATCCAGCACCAGCTGCAGGCGCTCGCAGGCATAGCCGATTTGATTGGCGTTGCGCTCCAGCACCGCCTGCACCAGTTCATCTTTTTCCAGTTTTGCGCGGGCTTCAATATTGGCCGGCAGTTCACTGCGCAGGCTTTCCAGCAGCTGCAGAATGCCATACAGGCGCTGGCGGATCCGGCTTTTCAGCTCAGCCGCCGCCTTGCGGGTAAAGGTGGTGGCAATGACTTGGCGCGGCAGATATTTTTCCAGCAGAATGCGCACCATCAAACTGGATAAAGTAAACGTTTTGCCTGTGCCTGCGGAAGCCTCTATCCAATGCAGGCCATGAAACTGCATGCTGCTGATCGGGTTTTCAATTTCCTTAATCTGCATGCGCTTGCTCCGCAGTTTGATGACTGTAAACCGGCTGATACAGCGCATAAGCAAACTGCTCACAGCTTTGCGTCAGCCGCCGCACGCTGTCCTGATCACGCAGAATAAACGCCCAGTCGGCATGCGCCTGATTGGCTTCATCCTGCCGGATGTCAAAGGCGGCAAAATCGCCGGGATCCATCCATTTAGAAATCAATTTATCGAACTGATTCAAGACCAGAACACCGCGTTCATTCTCCTGCCATTTCACTTCCTGCTCTTCACCCTTTTTGCCTTCCAGCAGGATCAATGCGCTATTTTTATCTGTGGCCAGCATCAGGGCAGCCGGCAGAACCAGAGGCTGCTGCTGTCCATAGCGCCATGCCTGCATCCAGCGCGCCAAATGTACACGGGCATCTTCTGGGCCAACCCCTGAACAGCGGATCGTCACATCATTGCAGACTTCTATGCGTTCATAATTCAGCAGCGGCGCATCGGCAGGCAACGCCGCCAGCCACAGCAGATATTCCAGCCAAATTTGCGCACGGCGCTTGCCGCGGGCGCTGGACGGCGTCATGCTCACCCATTGCGGCACAGGGGCTTCAGGCAGGCTGATTTGCATCAGCGTCTGCGCGTCAATTTTCAGCTGGCGCTGCGTCACCGCAGTCAATACCGGCTGTTCCGCCTGCATCACCTCTTTCACCCGCTGCCACAGCTGCTCATGCTGCAGCTGGCTCACCGACCACGCCGCCTCTTTAAATTTGCCGACTGGCAGTTGATCCAAGAGCAGTTCCGGCTGCGCCGCCTCGAGAGATGACGTTTTTAAGGACTGATCCTGCAGGAAATGCCGCACCGCATACTGTTCCAGCCCATTCAGCAGCAGCGGCTCATCGGTTGCCAAACCGTCTTCTGCTTTTAAATTGCTGATGCCTAACGTCTTTAAATACAGCTCGGCAGGAAAGGTCATTTGCTTAATCCACTGCGCACTGTCTAACAGCACTTCAGCTGGCGCCAGCACAGCGGCTGCCTGCGCTGCCCAAGGCTGCCGCGCGCCTTGCGCCTGCTGCAGCTGCTGCGCCACATGAAACCAGTGGTCCTGATAGCGGATTTTGCGGCCAGAGCGCTCCGCATCAAAGCCCTGCAGCTCAAAGGGCTGCAGCTCATGCACACTGTATAACGCCTGCAGATTTGCAGGCACTTCAATATCGCCTTCAATTTTAGCCAAGACAGGTAAATTTGGATTGGCGCTGCTGCCCTGCACAATCAGCGCCAAATGGCGGATAAACTCCTGCACCACGCTGGACGGCTCACGGACCTCGCCGTCATTGATATCAAAACCGTTATAAAACAGCCATAGACTGTCTTGCGCCAGCAGCAAAGCATCCAGAAATGCGCCCTGGTCATCTTCCAAGCGCGAACGGTCGCCCAAATGCGGCTTCAGCAGATCCATCAGGTCAAAAGGCAAATGCGACTGCCGGCTAGGGAACTGCCCGCTGTCCAGATTCAGCATGACTATCAGCTTATAGGGCACAGGGCGGATTTGCCCAATCTGGCTAAAGGTGATCTGACCCGATGGCACAGCCTGATCCATCTGGGCATCCAAAATGCTTTGAATTTCCTGCAGCACATAGGGCAACGGCAATTGCATATCTTTCAGCACATCACTCTGCGCTTCAGCAGCGCCGTCTTCTTCTTGATAATAGGACAGCGTGAGCATGGTGATTTGCTTGCGGATGGCATCGCGGACCGGCTTCAGCACAGTCACGCCCTGTTTCTGATAGCGCTCCAAATCACGCAGCAGCAAGTGCAGCCATTCTTCAACATTGCGCAGCTGCCCCATTTCATGTTCCACAATCCAGTGCCTGCGCTCGGCAAAATCCTGATAAATCTCAATGAGAATATTCACCAGTTCAAAATCATCACGGCGCACAAAAGCATAGCTTAAGGTGTCATCCCACAGCGCATGCTCTGCAACAGCCACACCCAGCGCCAGACGGTCCAAGGCAAATTTAAAGCTGTAGCGGAAATCGGTGTCATTCGGCGCGAGGGTGCGGCGCAAATGCTCCTCATCCAGTCCGCGTTTAAATTTCGCCTCACTGAGCAGCTCAATCATCCGCGCCGTCTGTTCGGCATTGAGGCCATAGCGGATTTGCGCTGCGCTTAAATTCAGCCAGTCCGCAAAATCCTCTAAACTAAAGCGCCCTTGCGGCAGCTGAATCGGCCCCAGCACCGCCTGCCATGCATTCTGTGCATCCAAGGGCGCGACACCGGCGATTTTAACCGGCAAGTACACACTGTCTTTGCGCACGGCTTCAGCCTGCGCCTGATCATCAAAAAAATGTTCCCTTGGCGGCGGCGCAAATACGCTGCGGATCAACGGCTCTAAATCTTTTAAATCAGGGCTTAACACCAAAATATCATTCGGTGAACGCGGCCGTTCTTCACTGCCCTGCGACAGCCAATAGGTCAGCTGATCTTTCAGCACCTCCAGCTGACGCAGCGCAGAATGGCAGACATGAATGCGGATGGAATCATCCTGTTCATTTAAAGCAAAACTGCCCTGTTCAGGTTCAGCCAAATTCAAAATGTCATATTGCACTTTGCCCAGCAAATGATCCTGATAATCCGCAGGAAACTGATCTTCCCATTCCTCGCCATTTTCACCGGCCGCCAAATTCACCAGCAGCGAAAAATGATCGCGCGCCTGCTTGCCGAAGCGGGTCAGCAGCGGATGGCGCGACTCTTTCATCTGGCCGTATTCCAGTGTGTATTTTTCGAAAAAGGCCTCTATTTGCTGATCGCTGGCTTGCGGATGCTTATCCTTAAAGCGCTGTTTCAGCTTGACGTCATACTGCTTTTTCCAGTTGGCATCGACGGTATCCGCCCAATACTCCTGTGACGGATTGAAATGCAGAATCAGCACATCGATGTACTGCCCCAAACGGCGCAGAAAGGCCAGCTGGCTGGGCGGAAGATCCAGCACGGTAAACAGCGTGACCTGTTTCGGCAGCTTGGCTAAAGCCGCAGCGCGGGTTTCAGGATGATCCATGATGGCCCAGAAATCATCATCAATGCCCTGCATCAATTCAAAATCGGCATGGAACTCGCGGTGCCACAGCCAGCGCTGCCACTGTTCCAGTTTTTTAGCCTGATCCTTAGCAAAATCTGAAACCTGACGCTGCTGCGCCAGCTGCTCTTTCGAATCCAGCCCAGGAAAAGCTGTTTGCACGCTGAAAAATTGCTGATCTAAATCCAAAGGCTGATTTTGCCCCCAGTCTTTCAGCCAGTTGCTGCTGCAGTCACAGGCCTGCCCTGCCGCATGCTGTTTAAAGCAGTGGCCGCGGTATTCCATATAATTGCTGAATAAGCGCGAAACCTGCTCAGATACCCAATACAGCATGCCCTGCTTTTTCAGCTGCTGTTCGGTGCCGCTGCTTAAGCGGGAAGCGCTGTCATAAATGCGCTGAATGATGCTGTGCAGCGGATGATCAAGCGCCAGCGGGTTTTCTGCAGCCTGAAGAAATGCTTTTAAAACCTGATACGTGCGCCATTTAATAATCATGCGCGGAATATTGGCTTTACGGACTTTTTCTTTATTGTCCAGCACCGCCTGATAGGCAAACCATTGAAAGGCACGGATCCGCTGATGAAATAAGCGGTTGGCGCTGATGCCCTGATGTTCCGAGAGCCTGACTGTCAGCCACGCCTGCACGGCGGCAGAAGGCACAATAAAATGCTGCGTTTTCAGGGCCTCGAAAGGATTGGCAGATGGCTGATGGCCGGCGCGCAGCATTTCTTGCAGCAAAACCTCTATGCGCTGACTCTGAATCACATGAATGGCCATCTTTTCCTTATTTCCTTCCGTTCAGACTACAAAACCACAAAGATTATTGACTATACTTCCGCAGCTGTCTATGCGAATTTGACAGTCAAATGCAGTTTAAAAAACACTTTGAAACAAGTATCTTAGTGATCCTTAATGAAAAAAATCAGTATCAAGCTGAAGGTAAGCGCAGATGAAAATAGACAATATTCCAGATTCTATCGACCCGACCCTGAATTTAGAAAGCATTCGCGCGGAATGTCTGGAGCTGGCCAAAAAGCGGGCATATTTCTCTGCCGGCGCAGCCATTGTGCCTGTTCCATTTTTTGATGTGATCATCGACGTCGGCATTTTATCGCAGCTGATTCCTGAAATTAATGCCCGCTTTGGGCTCTCTCCAGAACAAATCAGTGTCTATGATCCGGCCACCAAACAGATTCACTGGCAAGAGCTGCGCAAGCGCGGCGTCGAGTTTTCCGGTTTAGTGATTGCCCGCACGGCAGTAAAAAAGTCCATCAATAATGCGGCAGCCAAATATATCACTAAGCAGGTGACTAAATTCATTCCTCTAGGCGGTCAAGCCATTGCCGCCAGCTTAGGTTACTTTGTGATGAAAAAGGTGGCCGATGCGCATATTGAAGACTGTTACAAGCTGGCGAAAAGCATTCAGCAAAAGCAGCAGGCGCAAACGGTTGCTGCTCAATAAGGAGCGCTGCTTCAGCTCGGCGCGGATTATTCCGATTTGAGCTGTTTGACAATTGCGCGCAAGATTTCCAGCCGAGCAGTATTTTTATCGTTGGTGGCAATCACATGCCATGGCGCATAGCCGGTATGCGTACGTTCCAGCATATCGGCTGCCGCTTTTAAATAATCATCCCAGCGCCCGCGGTTGCGCCAGTCTTCTTCAGTAATTTTAAAACGCTTATGCGGGGTTTCTTCCCGCGCCTTAAAGCGCACTGCCTGTTCATCCTTGCTGATGGCTAGCCAGAATTTCACCACAATGGTTTGACTATCATATAAGTCTTTTTCAAAACGGTTGATCTCATCATAGGCCCGCTGCCATTCCACATCGCTGGCAAAGCCTTCTACCCGCTCCACCAGCACCCGGCCATACCAGGAACGGTCAAAAATGCTGATTTTTTCTTCGGGCTGAATTTTAGTCCAGAACCGCCATAGGTACGGATGGCTCAGCTCATATTTTTCCGGGGCGGAAATGGTATAAATCTCATATTCGCGCGGGTCCAGCTTTTTCACTATGCGCTTGATCGCGCCGCCTTTCCCCGCAGCATCCATGCCTTCAAAAACAATCACCACATTGCGTGAGTCGAAGCGCAGCCCTTCCGCCACTTTCTTGCTCAGCAGCTTCAGTTCTTCTTTATAATCATGTTTTTCTAAAGGGATTTCTGCAGGGGTCAAAAGACTTTCTGGCACTTCCGCCTGCGTCCAGCGCCCTTTAGCCTTATGCAGATGCTCCGGGCAATGCTTCAGCGTCTGTAAAATATATTGCGCAAACTGCTGATCACGCTCCGCCTCTTCTTCACAGTCAATCATTTCCCAATCGTCGGTAAAACGCTGGCGCAGTTTCTGCAGGCTGTCATACTGTTTTTTGCTGCGCCAGTCCAAACCATGCAGCTTATGCCAGCGCATTTCACCTGGATCCATATCATCCAGGCGTTTCTGCAGGGATTTCCACGACAGGTCAAACCAGACCTTAATCACATCCACATTGTTATTTTTCAGATCCTGCTCATACGCGCGCATGCGTTCGACATAATCATCAAACATGGTTTCATCGATGGGCTTCGACACATGCATGGAGGTGGTCAGCAAGTCACTGTACCAATTGCCGAACATCACCATGATTTGCCCTTCGGCAGGAATAAAGCGCGCATAAGGCTGCCAGAAAGCCTGTTTATGATTGAACGTCTGCGGCGCATCCGCTTTCACCCGCAAATAGCGCGGATCGACCCACTCGCGCAGCTGCTTGACCGCCTCACCCTTGCCCGCCAGCTCAATGCCGCTGACCAAAATCAACACGCTTTTGGCATTGCTTTTGCCTTTGGTGTCTTTCAGCGCATACTGCGCTTCAATCAATTCTACTGACAGCTGATCCGGATCCATCAGCTGAATTCCATTGTCTTGCGCGGCCATCTTTTTCTCTATTGTTCTGTTCTTGAACTGCAGTATAACCAAGCCGGCAGGCACTCGAAATCACCAATTCATATATTTATGCAGCATTTTTTTGTGTAAAAGCACAGCAGACTGGCTGCTTGAATGGCAATTTTCTGTCAATTTGTCATAGCAGGCCGCCTCAACTGCAGCTAAAATTTGCAAAACCCTGAAATTATTGAGACACGCAATGTCCAAGCTTGCAGTTTTAGATGATCTTTTAGATCTGTATTACCAGCTGAACTATCATAAAAATCCGGAAATTTTTCAGCGCCTGCAAGACGTTCAAGCTTGGCAGAAACAGCGCATGCAGCGCACGCATGCTAAACAGTTTGCTGAAAAGCATAATCTGCTGATGGCTGAATACTTTATCAACCGCCTATACGGCGGGCCGGATTTCGATGCGCTGGCGCAGCAGATTGCTCGCCTGAGCAAATATGCGCACAAAGCGGAAAAGCTGATTCCAGACAATGCCATTAAAACCGGCACATCCGGAGTTGAATTGGCCATCTTGGCGGTTCAGCTGGATGAACAAGTGGCGATGCAGCTGCTGCAGGATTATCATCCCTATGAAAAGCTGACCGATGAGATGATGCGCATCACTTATTTAAAGCTGAATCAGGGCGAAGGCCGCCTGAAACAGCTGGATTTGCTGGATCAGCTGGGTCAAAGCCTCGACAAATACATGCGTTCTTTTGTGGTCTATGCAGCCTTTAAAATGTGTAAAGGCGCGGCGCTCAAATACAACTTTAACATCATGTATGAATTTATGCAGGATGGCTTTTTAGCCATGAAGCCGTTAAAGTCTGCTGAGAAGTTTGTCAAAGATTTTACTGCTGCGGAACGGCAAATTATTGGCAAAGTGCATGCCGGCGACCCACTGCCCTTTGCATAAGCGCTGACGGCAGCCGAGAACGCCGTCCGGTTTTAAATCCATGCAAATCTGCAAGATTTCTGTATATTATTCATAACAATTGCATGCTGATTGCTGTATAACAGCAAAGAATCTGTCATCATGCATGCAATGCTGCATTCACCCTATTTTTCCGTTAGGAGCGACTCTATGTCTAATGAAAATCAAACGCCGGCCCCTGTTGCAGAGCCAGCCCAAAACAAAGACACAGCGAGTCCTTTCTTAACTGAACCGCTTCCGCAAGGCGCGCCGCAAGGTCAGCAGCAGTCATTAGAACAGCGCTTGACTGATACGCCGGTGACAGGTTCTGTGCCCAAATACAATTTGCCGCGCGGCGCCAATACCGGCAATGTCGGCGCGACCACCCACTTCGGCTATCAAACCGTCAGCAGCGAAGATAAAGCGCAAAAAGTCGCTGAAGTGTTCCATTCGGTGGCCAGCAAATACGACATTATGAATGACTTGATGTCATTCGGCATTCACCGCCTCTGGAAACGCTTTGCCATCAATATGTCCGGTGTGCGCCGCGGCCAGCAGGTGCTGGATATTGCCGGCGGTACTGGCGACTTGGCGAAAGTATTCAGCCGTGAAGTGGGCCCGACTGGCCATGTCGTGCTATCAGACATCAATGAATCCATGCTGAATGTCGGCCGTGACCGCCTGATTGACGCCGGCTGCACCAATGTCGATTTTGTACTGGCCAATGCTGAAACACTTGAGCCCTTTGCAGACAACAGCTTTGACCTCTTGACCATTTCTTTTGGCCTGCGCAACGTGACGGATAAAGATGCCGCTTTGGCAGCCATGTACCGTGTATTAAAGCCGGGCGGCCGCTTATTGGTATTAGAGTTCTCTAAACCCGTATTTGAACCCTTCTCTAAATTGTACGACTTGTACTCATTTACCGCGCTGCCGATTATGGGCAAAATCATTGCCAATGACTCGGAAAGCTATAAATACCTGGCCGAATCTATCCGCATGCATCCAGATCAGCGCACGCTGAAAGGCATGATGGAAAATGCCGGCTTCCAGAATTGTGACTACCACAACCTCACTGGCGGGATCGTTGCCGTTCACCGCGGCTTTAAACTGTAAGCAATTAAGGTCAAATCTATGTGGTCGATTCTTGCACTGGGTGCAGCTGAACGATTCATTCACCATGTGATTGATTTGGATGCCATCAGTCGCATCCAGCTCAATCAGCTGCAAGGCAAAACTTTGCGCGTGGTGATTGATTCACCGCAGCTTTCCGTAGATGTGTTCTTTGATGACGGCAAAGTCCGTTTAGAGCCGACAGCCACTGGCCACAGCGCACAGCCGTCCATATTTGAACAGCGCCCTTTTGATCAAGCGGATTCTCCTGCTGAAGCAACAGCGAGCCTGCATGTCAAAAATACGGCAGAACTGCTGAAGCTGCTGTTGGCCGATGATATCGGCACCATCCCTGTTCAAGGCGACTATCATCTGCTGCAGGATCTCCAGCGCATCATTGCGCAAGCCGAACCCGATTTGGCCTCGCATCTTTCACCGTGGATTGGCCCTGCACTGGCGCATGAACTCGGCAAAATTCAGCTGGCGCCGAAGCATCTTAAGCGCAGCCTGCAAAGCCATTTATTTTTTGCCGAAGATGCCTTAAAAGAAGACACGGGGCTGCTGGCGCCGCGCTGGCAAATGGATGATTTGAATCAGGACACCCGCCTGCTCAATCAAAATTTAGACCGTGCAGAAGCCAAAATTCAGCAGCTGCAGGCTAAAATAGACACTTTACAAGATACAACTCAAAACTAGGTATTTGCTCATATGATTCCGCACCTTACACGTTTACTCGACCTTTGGCGCATTGCCGCGCACTATAGACTCGACACGTTGTTTCCTGCGGAAGAGCTGCCTGAAAAAGCCCGCCATGTGCTGAGTTTTATCCGCATGCACCCTGCGGCATGGTCCAGCAAAGAACGTAAAAATCCGCTGAAATTAAAGCAGGCGCTGGAAGATATGGGCCCTCTGGCGATTAAGCTGGGACAATTGCTGTCGACCCGCCGCGACCTGATTCCGCCCGAAGTCCTGCAGCAGTTGGTGCTGCTGCAAGACCGCGTCAAGCCATTCGGTTCTGATGTCGCTAAAATGCGCATTCAGGAATCCCTCAAGGCCGATATCAATACCCTATTTGCCCGTTTTGATGAACAGCCGCTTGCAGCTGCTTCAATTGCTCAAGTGCATACCGCAGCCTTGCATGATGGCCGTGAAGTTGTCGTTAAAGTCACCCGCCCCGATATCCGCAGTCAAATTCTGCAGGATTTCGAAATTCTGGAATGGCTGGGCAATTTCCTGGAAAAACGCCTAGAAGCCGCCCGCGCGCTGCATCTGTCTGAAATTATTCAGGACTACCGCCAGATCATTCTAAAAGAACTGGATTTGACACTGGAAGCCGACAACACCCGCCGCATGCGCCATTACTTTACCGGCTCCAGCATGATGTATGTGCCTGAAGTCTATATGGACAGCAAAGATGTCATGGTCGAGGAACGCATCACCGGTGTGCCGATTTCAGACATCGCCACTTTTGATCAATTGGGCATGGACCGCAAGGACTTGGCGGAAAAAGGCCTGACCATTTTCTTTACCCAAGTCTTCCGCGACAACTTCTTCCATGCCGACATGCACCCCGGCAACGTCTTTGTTGAAACGATCAATCCTGCCAATCCGCGCTTTATTGCGCTGGATTGCGCGATTATGGGCGAGCTGTCCAAACATGACCAGATGACGGTCGCGCGCATGCTGCTGTCCGTGATGAACAGCGACTTTATGCAGCTGATCCAAATTGTGCATCAGGCCGGCTGGATTCCGCCGGGCACCGATCAGGACGCCTTGGCGCGTGAAATGCGCCGCACGGTTGGCCCAATGGTGTCGAAGCCGATGCATGAGCTGGACTTTGCCGGCATTCTGATTGAAGTCATGGACATTGCCCGCCGCTTCCATTTGGAAATTCCGCCGCAGCTGATGCTGCTGCTGAAAACACTGGTGCATGTGGAAGGCTTAGGCACAGACCTGTATCCTGAACTGGACATTTGGAGCTTAGCTAAGCCGATTCTCACGGATTGGATTAAATCCCAAATGAATCCGCAGAAAAATCTAAAGGAGTTGGGTCAGAAAATTCCTGATTTGCTGCTCGGTGCGCAGGACTTTCCAACGATGCTGATTGACAGCCTGAACGGCTTGAAAAACCAGTCTGCTTGGCATGCCAAACAGTTAAATGAATTGCAAAGCATGCGCCTGCAAATGGAACATCAGCAAAAACGCAGCTGGATCTTCGGCAGCATCATGGCAATTTTGTTATCAATCGCGATTATTGCGCCATGGTATGTTTCAATTGTACTGATTGCACTGTCCAGCCTGCTGGCAATGTGGCGGATAGTGAAATAACCCCCGTAAAATGCACAACGAAATAAAGCCTCATTAATGAGGCTTTATTTATGCAAAAGCGGAAGTTTTAAAAACCGCATAACCTCAATAAAACTATGCAACATAAAATATAATTCACGATAAAAAACAATTTAACTTTAAATAAAAAATTATTTGATTTATATTACAATCAAGACCATAAATAATAAAAAAATAATATCCCTATTTCTCGGTATTTTATTAATTTATTGAAAATCAATATTTAATATATTTTTCACATAATAATATTATTTTAATAAATAAAGGAAATAGCGCAAAAAACATTATATGCAACCAACTAATTTTACCAAACATAAAAAAACAATTCAAAATCTGCAAAAAATCAAATAACAACCAACAAAATATTAATAGAAAGATAAACCTTAATATTTTTTAAATCTTTAATTTGTTATAAGAGATCAAAAATCACGATTAATTTTTTCGGGGAAACACATGTTATTTAATAAATCGGTTAAACAAACTCTGCTTGTCACTTCAATTATGGCTTTGCTGACGGCATGCGGCGGTGGCGGCGGTGATTCAGGCTCTGCTGCAGCGCCATTTGCATCTAAACCGATCTCTGGAACGGCTGTTGACTTTTATTTAGCAAATGCAACAGTTCAGCTGGATGACTGCAAGGACTCTGCAGGCAATCCTGTTTTTGTAAAAACTGACGCCGCGGGGAACTTCAAGTTTAATACTACAGAAAATTGCCAAAACTCAGCAATCACGGTTACAGGCGGTACAGATATTGCAACAGGCCTACCTTTTACAGGTACATTGAAATTAAAGAAAACCAATTTACAGGCAATTAATAGTAATACTGCTGTTATCACGCCGCTCACAACATTGCAGTCGTATTTAGGCGCAGCCAATAATGCCGATATTAAGCCTCTGTTAGAAAAATTAGGCCTGAGCAGCAGCACAATTACGAAACTTCAAGCCGCTAACTTTGATTTATCTCAGTTTGACCCGGCAAAAGATGCAACCGCGCAAGACATGGCCATTATTTTTACCGTACAGCAGCTGGCAACTCAAATTGAAGACAGCTTACAAGCCGTAAGCAAGGGTGACGGCACAAATCCGATTAATCAAGATAAGGCCGCTGAAATCGCATTTGGCGCTATTCTAAATCAGCTCCAAACAGCACCCCTGTTTACGACAAATAGTTTAATTATTGACAATGCTGCGCTTAATGCAGTCCTAACCCAGGCAGTCACTGATGCAGGCACATACATTAATGATCCGGCAGTAACGATTGATCAGTCTGTTATGACTCAAATTAATACCAGCATCACCATAATTACAAATGCGCTAAATAACATTGTGGCATCTGGCACAACAACAGCTGAAAGCTTGCAAAATGCGATTACAAGCAACCAAGACGGTATTAAAGATTCCATTGCAGACAATCTAAAAACTCCAGTGTATTCAGAATTCAGCCTTGCTCACTATTCATTAGCTGATCTCAAGAACTCAAGCAGCGCATCGCCGCTAAACATTGATTCAGGTGCGCTTAATACTGTTCTCAGTGTAGATTTCAAACTAAATAATACGCAAAAAGAATTAAGCGATACCGTAAAATTAGCCTTTAAATTAAAGGGCCAAAGCGGAGCGCAAACAGAAGACTTAAATGTCACTGTGAATAATGTCACGTTAAATTTCAATGCAGATGGCTCAATTAAAAGCGCCACTATTCCAGCGGGCACTAAGATTAGTATCATTACGTCACTGGTTATTGATAAAACTTCATTTACTCTAAACAATCCTGTAAACATCACATCTGCAAATGGCACAGTTTCATTACAGAATTTAATTAACAGCAATGAAAAGCTAGAGGAATACTACAAATCATATGTAGTCAAGCTTAAAGCCAATGACACTGTACAAGTATCGGCTTTTGTTCTGCCTATCACTTATGTGATTGATGCCAACTTAGGCCTTGCAACTGGCGCTGTAGACTTTGGCGGTGACAACTATCTTGCGAGTACGCTGACTGCATATTTCAAACTGAACTAATTATTGCCTCTAAGCCAGTTTTCGGACTGGCTTTTTTGTTTTTTTGCTTAATTTTTTAGTGATACCTCACATGCGTAGCAAACTTGCATTATTTTGTAGCGGCTGTTTTATCTCTTTGCAGTCCATAGCGGCGCCAAGCGATTTATTTCTTCAAGCCAAAGATTTAATTAATCCATCCAGCTCTAAGCTTCAACTCAAATTTTCAGCTGATGCCGTTAACGATACCCTAGATGTATTTGATATCCGTGAAAGTGAAGGTGTGTCAGATAAATCCATGGGGGATTATCAGGGTTTCAATCTGGGCGCCCAATATGATTTTAATCCGAATTGGGCAATAGAAGGAACATACTGGCACCGGAAAATCGAATTCAGCGATGATAGCAATAAAATTCAGAGCGCATTATTGGGTGTTCGCTATACCCCCGATTTAGATTTAAAAACCTCAGATGCATTCACACTTCGCGGAAGCATTTGGTCAAACCGCGCAGATACGCTCAGCAAAACCAGCCCTACGCGCGTAAATCAGCGCACATTTAATGCAGTGAATGTTGAAGATCCTGAAGATTTTCAAGTACAGCTAGATGCTCTGTTTTCACGAAAGCTGGACCACATGAATCAACTGAATGCTTTCGTTAGCCTTGGCTATAGCAAAGTCGAAGTGAATAAGCTGCAGATTCAAGCCACACAGCAAGGCTGTTTAATGAATGTGAATATTGACGGCAGCAATCAATATTCAGGAAATCTCGCTCAGCCCTGCAAAACAGGCAATATAACGGTTACTGACTTAAAAATCAGCGGCAACGCCAGTGAATTCGGGCTTGATATGCAGCAAGACCTGAATTACGACGCCTATTTTGCCAGCATCGGCGCTTCGTGGAACTGGAGATACCAAAACTTTGAAAGCCAGCTCGCTTATCAGTATCAACAGCTTTGGCGTAAAGAGATTGATGACCGCATTTCAAATTTTGGCAGCAAGGCAATTCATTACAATCAAAGCTTAGGGCTCAAGCTGGATTATGCATTCACCACGCACCTCAGCGCTTTTTTGCAAGGTGAGCTTTACCAGCATAATTTTATTGGACAAATTCCATTTTTATACAATGGTGTAACCGCATCCCGCTTGGACAAACGCTATGGGCTTGCCTCAATCGGATTAACGCTCCATAGCTTCTAAATGAATTTGATTCACGCGCAGCCAAATTTGCGAGCAGCCTTCTTAAATCACGCATCTAAATGACTCAGCAGTCATTGACTGAGTCATCTCGCCATTGCTGTACATTTGTTCTATTCTAAACTTTATGCACAAGTGTATAGCGGCGTAAAAACAATGACCCAGATTCTGCAGAAACGGCCTCCCGCCCTGACCATCCGTGCCGGCGCCACAGCACGGCAGCTGATTGAGCAAGCAGGCTTGCAGGCCAGCCAAGTGGATATGATTCCTGGCGCTGCCGGCGGCCCTAAAGGCATTGGGCTCACCGGTCTGGATTTAGCAATTTTTGGAGAGTTTCTCCCTCAATCCAAGCAAAGACGCTTCTTAATCGGCTCATCCGTAGGCGCCTGGCGGTTTGCCGGCATTGTCGCGCAAGGAGAAAAACTGGGGCCTGAGCAATTAGCGGATTTATACATTCATTTGCCTTTTCATCAAAAAATGAAAATTGCGGAAATTGAAAAAATTTCCAGAGAGATGCTCTCAGGCATTTTGGGCAGTCAAACCCAGCAATTGGTTGAGCATCCCGATTATCATCTCACCATTATCGCCGCTAAAGCCGAACATCTGTTCCAAAGTGATCAGCGCTTAGCCCTTTACAGCTCGCTTTTGGGGATTATCGGCAGCAATGCATTGTCTCGAAACCATCTGAATAAATTTATGCAGCGGGTGATTTGCCAGCCTGAACATTTTCCGCAATTTAAAATTCAGCAGGATGCGTTTAAAACCCATTATTTAAATTTTAATCAGCACAATGTCGCAGATTGGCTGATGGCGTCCGGTTCAATTCCAGGCGTAACGCCTGCTGTTAAAAATATCGCGGATGCGCCACAAGGCGCATACCGGGACGGCGGCTTGATCGACTACCATATTGATCTGCCCTTTGAGAGCCAAGGAATTGTTTTATACCCGCATTTTAGCGACAGCATCATTCCCGGCTGGTTTGATAAAATGTTTAAATCACGGACTGCCAATCCTGAAAATCAAGCGCGCACGGTGTTGATCTCTCCATCTCCAGATTATCTGCAATCGTTGCCCTTAGGGCGCTTGCCTGACCGTAAGGACTTTGTCCTCAAAGGCCTGGATGCGGAACAGCGGATTCAGATGTGGAAACAGTCTGTCGCTGAAAGCCAGCGCTTGGGCGATGAATTTTTAGAGATGGTGGAAAAGCAGAATTTCCCGCAGTTTATACAGCCTTTGTAAGGATTAATGCAGCAGGCGCAATTGGCTTGTATAATCGAGCCACTTTTTGAATTTTTAAGATGCTTATGCGGATTTTTCTTCTTGTCTTGCAGTTTGCCTGCATCGCTTTTGCGCTGTTCCTGTGCTACCAGATTGCTATTGCCCTGAGCACGCCGCATTACGATTTAATGGAAGTTGTAGCTGACGTCGGTACCATTTTAATCTGTATTGATTTAGCGACGTTCTTATTCAGCAGCAAAAAACAGGACGGCATCAGTTTTGAAGATTACGCAAAACAGCTGGAGCAGCCGCCGTCTAAATTGGTGTATGTGACCCGTAAATTAGGCCATTTAGGCATTATGCTGATATTAGTCAGCTGGATTGTGCCAATGCTACATGCTTAATACCGCATGAAACAGACATAAAAAAACCTCCCATCGGGAGGTTTTTTTATTTCAGCATTAAAGATTACTTCGAACCTTTAATCCCTGCTTGAAGCAGCAATGCGCCCAAACCGCCAATTTTATTTTCTTGCGGTTTAGCAGCCTGCGGCTTCTTATGGTTATTTTGCGGACGATCACCTTGAGGACGCGTGTTTTGCGGACGCTTGCCTTGCGGCTTGCGGTCACCGCGCTGCTCATTGCTGTGCTCACGGCGCGGCTGACGCGGCGCTTTAGCAGGCGCTTCTGAGCCTTCAGGACGCATCGACAAGTTCACGCGGTTACGCTCAGCGTCTACAGTCAGTACACGCACTTGCACGATTTGGCCCGGCTTCACCACTTTATGCGGATCAGACACAAATTCATTCGCCAATTCAGAAATATGCACTAAGCCATCCTGATGCACGCCCACATCTACAAATGCGCCGAAGTTGGTCACATTGGTGATCACGCCTTCCAGCTGCAAGCCTTCGGTGAGCTGCGATACTTCGGTGATGTCTTCACGGAACTTCGCTGTGCGGAATTCTGGACGCGGGTCACGGCCCGGTTTTTCCAATTCAGACAACACATCCTGAATGGTAGGCAAGCCGAATTGTTCGTCGGCAAAATCTTCCGCTTTGACTTGGCGGATAATTTCGCTGTTGCCGATCATGTCTTTGACAGTTGTTGCTTTCGCTTCAACAATCTTATTCACCAAACCGTAAGATTCAGGGTGAACGGCAGATGCATCCAATGGTTCAGAACCGTCTTGAATGCGCAGGAAGCCCGCGGATTGCTCAAAAGTGCGCTCTCCCAAACGCGGCACATTTTTCAACGCTTGACGGTTGTCAAAACGGCCGTTTTCTTTACGGAAATCGACAATTTGCTGCGCAATGGATTTATTCAGACCTGCAATATAGCCCAAAATTGCGGCAGATGCGGTGTTCACATCTACACCCACGGCATTCACACAGTCTTCCACCACCGCATCCAGCGTATTCGCCAAACCGGTTTGATTCACATCATGCTGGTACTGGCCCACACCAATCGATTTCGGATCAATCTTCACAAGTTCCGCTAATGGATCTTGCAGGCGGCGCGCAATCGACACGGCGCCGCGGATTGAAACATCCAGATCAGGCAGTTCGTTCGATGCCAATTCAGACGCTGAATACACCGATGCGCCTGCTTCAGACACAGACACGCGGGTCAATTTCAAATCACTGTTGGCCGCCATCATTTCGGCAACCACAGCTTCCGTTTCACGGCTCGCTGTGCCATTGCCAATGGCAATTAAGTCAACATTAAATTCACGGCAAAGGCGCGCAAGCTCTGCAATTGAGCCAGCTTTGTCTTCTTTCGGCGCAAATGGATAAACTGTGCTGTGCGCAACCACATCGCCCGACTGGTTCACGACCGCCAATTTGACACCGGTACGGATGCCAGGGTCTACACCCAATGTGCAGCGCGCGCCTGCAGGCGCAGACAGCAATAAATGGCGTAAGTTTTCTGCAAATACATGCATTGCTTCAGCTTCGGCAGCCAAACGCTTTTCAGTGAGCAATGAATGTTCAATGGCAGGGCGGATTTTGCCTAGCCAGAACAATTTTGCTGTTTGCTTCAAATAGTCTTGACGGCTTTGCGGCTGCACTGCATCCAGGCTGTATTCAGTTTCAATGCGGGCCAATGGCGCATGGTCTTCACCATCCACTTTCAAACCCAGCACGTTTTCCTGACGGCCGCGCAGCATTGCCAGCAAACGGTGTGACGGCACTTTATTCAGGTTTTCTGAAAAATCGAAATAGTCGCGGAACTTTTTGCCCACTTCTTTTTTCTCATCAGACGCTACGGAGCTTTTCAACGCCGCAGTTTTAGCAAAGGTGTCTTTCAGCTCAGCAGTCAATGCGATATTTTGCGCCCAGTCATCAATCAGAATATGCTGAATGGCGTCCAGCTGGCTTTCTGCATCAGGATAATCTTCATGGCTGAAGCCCGCCAATGCTTCAGCAGGATCTACCGCTTCTGCAAAAATTTTCTCAGCAATTGGGCCTAAGCCAGCTTCTTTAGCTTTAAATGATTTGCTGGTGCGTTTTGGACGGTATGGCGCGTAAATTTCTTCTAATGCGTTTTTAGTTTCTGCACCGTTCACACGGGCAAGCAAATCGTCAGATAATTTATTTTGTTCTTTCAGCGATTCAATAACTTTTTCACGGCGTTCGTATAAGTCACGCAAATACGATAAGCGCGTGTCGAGTTGGCGTAACTGCGTATCGTCTAAGCCTTGCGTCACCTCTTTACGGTAACGCGCAATAAATGGAACGCTGGCACCTTCATCAATTAATTTAATGGCAGCTTCAACTTGATTTGGACGTACGGCAATTTCTGTTGCCAACTGCTGAACTAAGTCAGTCATCGTATGTGATCCCACAAGGATAAGTTCTAAAAGCCATGATTATAAAGACCAAGACCATAAAATCCACAATTGTTTTTATTAATTTGCTTACGGTTTTTATTGCCAATTCACTGCAATTTAACATTTTTCACTTAAAGTTTTAATGAAACATGAATTTAGCCCAAAAAATATAAGTCAATTGTCCGCCAAACCATGTATATATTTAGTATCTATGTCTTGATTTTAACTGCAATATTTGTTGCTTTAGAACATAGTCAACAGATACACATGAGTCGTATACTCAAGTTATGCCAACTTTTGTTACGAAGACAATAAAGAATAAGGAGCACATCATGAGTTTAGTGGTACCTGCCGAGAAGACTGATGCCGTACAAGCCGATACAGACCGCGTAGAGCGCATTCTCGTAGTCGATGATGATGTGCGCCTGCGTACGCTATTGCAGCGATTTTTAGAAGACAAAGGCTTTGTGGTGAAGACCGCACATGATGCCACTCAGATGGACCGGCTTTTGCAGCGGGAGCTGTTCTCACTGATCGTGCTGGATTTTATGCTGCCCGTTGAAGACGGCTTGAGCATTTGCCGCCGCCTGCGCCAATCCAATATTGATACGCCGATTATCATGCTGACAGCGCGCGGCAGCGATTCTGACCGCATTGCGGGGCTGGAGGCCGGTGCGGATGACTATCTGCCGAAACCATTCAACCCGAATGAGCTGCTGGCGCGCATCCGCGCAGTACTGCGCCGCCAAGTGCGTGAAGTGCCTGGCGCGCCAAGCCAGCACATGGAAGTGGTCTCTTTCGGCCCTTGGTCTTTAGATTTATCTACACGCACATTGACGCGTGAAGGCCAGGTAGTCACCTTAACAACTGGCGAGTTTGCGGTATTGAAAGCGCTGGTTCAGCACCCGCGTGAACCCTTAACCCGTGACAAGCTGATGAATTTAGCCCGCGGACGTGAATGGGGCGCAATGGAGCGCTCAATTGATGTTCAAGTCTCGCGCCTGCGCCGCTTAGTGGAAGAAAACCCTGCCCGCGCGCGCTACATTCAAACCGTATGGGGCGTGGGCTATGTCTTTGTTCCAGATGGCGCTGAATAATAGCGTCTAATTAAGGGCATCATGCACAATACTTGTTGTCCCTAAAAGCCATTCGCTGTTGTTTGAGCCACCTGCACTTTTAAGGCTCGTCAATGTTTTGCGAGTTCAGCGAATGGCAAAAGTTTTGGTTACTTTTTCAAAAGTAACAGAATGAGCTCCTTCCATTGCAGGTATGCCCAGCGAGATCCCATGGTGCAGACCTCAATAACATTGATAAGAATAGTCCACAGGAAGCTGGCGTGAAACTCGAACCCATCGACCCGCAAGAATTTACCGACTACGCAGCCTACCAAGAAAAAAAACGCACCTCTTGGGAACGCTTCTTAGACAAAGTCAAACCGAGATCCGCCGCCATGCGCACCACGGTTCTGGTTCTGTTTATTGTCTTTTTCAGCTTATTCATGTCCCTCTGGTTCTTTTGGCGCACGCTGTATTTGCCGGAAATTCAGCAGCATGCGCGCTATTTAGCGGTCGAATTGGAAATTATCAACAACCCTGATCTGCGCATTTTCCATAACAATGCCGAAGTGGATGTCGACACCTGGATGAAAAACCGCGTTGGCATTGAATACATTACCGATCCCAAAGAATTTCCCAATGTCAAAGACAAAGTGATTGCTGAGTTTTTTACCAACCAAATTGAAAAAAAACTCGCCAATGAAATGCGCATTGACAATGCCACCGTGTATTTCCAATTTAAGCCCGACCCGCGCATTTGGATTCAAACGCCTGAAATGAATGGCAATTGGGTGAGGGAGCCGTTAAAGACCTATGCCAATTACAGCCCCGAGCTGATTTTTGGCTGGCTGCTGGGGATTCCGCTGATTGCTGCGGTGATTATTTTAACCTTAGTGCGTCAGCTCAATCGGCCCTTAGCCCGCCTGCAGCATGCCGCCAACAGCTACAGCAAGACCGGCACAGCGCCCTACTTGGAAACCAATCACGGCCCGCAGGAAATCCGTGAGGTGAACCAAGCCTTTAATCATATGATTTATACGCTGGATCAGGCCGAGCGTGACCGCCGCATTATGCTGGCGGGCATCTCGCATGATTTGCGCACGCCGCTGACCCGCATCCGCCTGAGTGCAGAAATGATGCCGGATGACGACTTCCTCAAAGAAGGCCTGATTTATGATGTTGAGGACATGGACGCCATTTTAAATCAGTTTATCTCCTATATGCGTGACGGCTCAGATGAAGAGCCGCAAGATACCGATATCAATATGCTGCTGCAGGAACTGATTATTCAATTCAAACCCTTGGATATCCGCTTTGAAGCGCAAGAGCTGCCGATTATTCAAGCGCGCAGCCTGTCCCTCAAACGCCTGATCGGCAATTTAATCAACAACTCGAAGCGCTACGGCGCAGAACCCATTGAGCTGTCCGCATATGTAGAAGCTGAGCAGCTGATGATCAGTGTGGCGGACAATGGCGAAGGCATTCCTGATGATCAGATTGCAGACCTGATGCAGCCCTTTGTCCGCGGCAATGATGCCCGAACGGTGCAAGGCAGCGGCTTAGGCCTGGCGATTGTCAAACGGATTGTGGATATCCATGAAGGGCAGCTTTCAATTCATAACCGCCCTCAAGGCGGTTTAGAAGCGGTGATTTCATTGCCTCTGAAAAAAACCGAAGCTGATGAAGTTTTAAGCAGCAGCCCCTTAGAAAAAATCAAGCAAACTTTCAGTGAGCGCTTCTAGCAAGCGCTCAAATAGCGAACAAACAGTTTTGTGCAATCCTTAAACAAGCTTAGTTTTTGTTTTTTAAAACAATATCTTAAAAATCATAAAAATATCTTATACCCGCATTTTTTCAAAAAATTAGACCTTAGCCTAACAGGTATGCAAAATAGCTTTTTTGATCGGTACAATCCGTATCAGTTTTAAGATTTCCCAGAGAGTAAAACATGTCTTTAGATCGCATTCGTTTAGCATCACTTCACGATAAAGTTATCAGCGCTGAACAAGCAGCGGCATTTATCAAAGATGGCATGACGGTAGGTATGAGCGGCTTCACCCGCGCAGGTGAAGCAAAAGCGGTGCCTTTAGCGTTGGTGAAACAAGCAAAAGCAAACCCATTGAAAATCACGTTGATCACGGGTGCGTCTTTAGGCAATGACCTCGACAAGCAGTTAACTGAAGCCGGTGTTCTTGCACGCCGTCTGCCTTTCCAAGTCGACAATACTTTACGTAAAGCGATCAACAAAGGCGAAGTGATGTTCATCGATCAGCATTTGTCTGAAACAGTTGAACAAATGCGCAACCTGCAGCTGAAAAAACCGGATGTTGCTGTGATTGAAGCTGTTGCGATTACAGAAGACGGCGGCATCATCCCGACGACTTCTGTCGGCAACTCTGCAAGCTTTGCTATTTTTGCAAAAGAAGTGATTGTAGAAATCAACACCAACTTAAGCCCGGCTTTTGAAGGCCTGCACGATATCTACATCCCGTCTTACCGCCCGACCCGCCAGCCAATTCCATTGACTCAAGTGGATGAGCGCATTGGCACAAGCGCAATCAATATCGACCCGTCTAAAATTGTCGGCATCGTTTTCAACAGCGAATACCACGATTCTCCATCTACAGTGACTGAACCTGATGATGAGACTCAAGGGATTGCCAACCATCTGATCGCGTTCTTTGAAAAAGAAGTGGAAGCAGGCCGCCTGCCAAAAGACCTTGGCCCGCTGCAGGCAGGGATCGGCTCAATTGCAAACGCTGTATTGACTGGTTTGAAAGAATCAAACTTTGAAGATCTGGTAATGTACTCAGAAGTGCTTCAAGACTGCACATTTGAATTGATTGATGCAGGCAAAATGAAATTTGCTTCAGGTTCTTCAATTACGCTTTCTGCTAAATACGGCGAAAAAGTATTTAACAACCTTGAACAGTACAAAGACAAATTGGTTCTTCGTCCGCAAGAAATTTCGAACCACCCTGAATTGGTTCGCCGCTTGGGCATTATCGGCATCAACACTGCGCTTGAGTTCGACATTTACGGCAACGTAAACTCAACTCACGTTTGCGGTACAAAAATGATGAACGGTATTGGCGGTTCAGGTGACTTCGCGCGTAATGCTCACCTTGCAATCTTCGTGACTAAATCAATTGCGAAAGGCGGCGACATTTCTTCGGTTGTGCCATTTGCATCGCATATTGACCATGCAGAGCATGACGTAGATATCCTGGTAACTGAACAAGGCTTAGCTGACCTGCGCGGTTTAGCGCCACGTGAACGTGCTCGCGCTGTGATCGACAACTGCGCTCACCCTATGTATCGTGATGCATTGAACGATTACTTTGACCGCGCATGCGAAAAAGGCGGTCAAACGCCGCACATTCTTCGTGAAGCGCTGTCTTGGCACGTTAACTTCGAAGAAACTGGCCACATGCTGGCGCAACAAAAAGAAGCGAAATCTGCTTAATTCTGCGCAATAAAAAAACGCCCCCAAGGGCGTTTTTTTATGCCTTTTATTTTTGAAGACCGCTGATTAAATCCTGCAAACCCGACGGATTTATATTGATCAAAATAAAAGCTTAAAAACCGATGTTTATTCTTCGCCCCTATCTCGAATCTGATTTAGATGCCGTGATTGCGCTTTGGGAACTTTGCAATCTGATCCGTCCATGGAATAACCTGGAAATCGATATTTTCAGAAAGCTCGCCCAGCAAGACCGGCTCTTTCTATTCGCCGTCAAAGATGATCAGCTTATTGCAAGTGTCATGGGCGGCTATGACGGTCACTGGGGCTGGGTCAATGATCTTGCTGTACACCCGGATTTACAGCGCAACGGCATTGCCACTGCTCTGATTCAGCAATTGAAAAAAAGCTTAAAGCATTAGGCTGCCCAAAACTTCAATGATTCATTCGTCACGACAACATCGATGTACAGAATTTTTATGAACAATAGGGCTATGAAGAAATCGATGTGATTTGTTTGGGCAAGCGCCTGATTCCGGATAAATAGAGATATAGCCCCTCTTCTGCTATTTTAAAGGCCAATAAATTGATGTGATTTACAGCAGCATGGCTAAAAATGGATTGCAATGCATGGCTTTAAATTTTAGGATTTGCCCCCATAAATTCCCCAGAATATAGAAAAGAGATTTCCCATGCGTGTAGATATCTGGTCAGATGTGGTTTGCCCATTTTGTTATATTGCGAAAAAACGTCTTGAAGCCGCTGCCGAAGAATCCGGTGTAGAACTTGAAGTGTTTTGGCACAGCTATCAACTTGATGCAGATGCGCCCGCTCGCCTGGAAATTTCCAATACTGAACGTCTGGCGCAAAAATACGGCCGCAGCATTGAAGAAGTTGAAGACATGCAGCGCAATATTGCAGAAATGGCCAAGGCTGAAGGCATTGATTTTAACTGGCAAAAAGCCAATTCAGGCAATACATTGAATGCACACCGCCTCATTCATTTGGCGCAAAGCAAAGGCTTAGGCTCGGAAGCGGAAGAAGCCTTTTTCTATAGCTATATGACCCAAGGCTTAGCCATTGGTGAGCGTGAAACCTTAGAAGATGTTGCCTCCCGCATTGGCTTAAATCCAGTTGAAGTTGATGACTTGCTCGACTCAGATGAATTTGCCGATTTCGTAAAATATGATGAAGAAGTTGCCCGTGATCAATTAAAAATTACCGGTGTACCCTTCTTTGTATTTGAACAGCGTATTGCATTGGCAGGCGCTCAGCCCAAAGAGGTGTTTAAACAAGTGATGGATAAAGCCGCTGAGCTTCCCGAGCTTGCCCCAACCCCGGTATGCAATGATGAAAGCTGTGAAACCCCAGAAAAATAATTAGCGCTGCCTGAATAAAAAAATCCCCTCATCTGGGGATTTTTTTAGCGCTGCATATCTATAAATCTGTTAATCGACCAAGAAGCTGATCTTTAAGTTGACGCGGTATTCCGTAATTTTGTTGTCTGAGATCATCACTTTCTGTTCGTTGACCCAAGCGCCCTGCACGTTTTTTACCGTTTCGGTTACCTTGGCGATTCCGGTTTGAATTGCATCCTCAAAACTTTGGGTACTGCTGGAATTTACTTCTACAATTTTTGCAATGGCCATTACCGCTGTTCCTCAATTTTTCTTATCGAGGCTCTATATTAGATTAAAAAATAGACAACAATAGGCACTTTAAAACTTGAACAGCAAAAACTTACGGAATAGACACAGTTAATATTTTCTTTATTTTTAGCTTACAAATCGTTGCTCCATCTTACATGCTCAAGACAATGCAAAGCCTGAAAGCCCTATAATCTAAAGGCTCTACCCTATCAGCTATCGAGAGCAATATGACTACAGAAAATCTATCCTCTGCTTCAGACTCTGCGCCTCAGGACACTGCTGCAGAGACCTCTTGCAGCAAAAGCAGCTGCGCGAAATCATCGAAGTTTTCACCCACGGTAAAAGGGGTATTGATTGGCGCTGTTGCCGGCAGCATTTTACCCGTTTTCGGCACATTCAGCGGCGCTGTAATCGGCGGTATTGCTGGAAAAGTTTACCAAAAAAAATGTTCGAAGCATG
This sequence comes from Acinetobacter bouvetii DSM 14964 = CIP 107468, assembly GCF_000368865.1. GTDB lineage: Bacteria > Pseudomonadota > Gammaproteobacteria > Pseudomonadales > Moraxellaceae > Acinetobacter > Acinetobacter bouvetii. The sequence goes on along the minus strand of NZ_KB849725.1, from coordinate 305,571 downwards.
TTTAATTTCGAGCATTAAAAACCTGCAGCAAGTGGTCATGCGCAAGGCTGGCCACTTAGAATATTTACTCTAAACAATTGTTTTATAGTAATAAAAAAACAAACCACTCATCTACTGTTGCCGAATTGATCATTTTCTATTACATGTGTTTTGCTATTATTTTAAATGAAATTGAAAGCATTAAATGCATCTCCCGTCCAGCTTCGCTGGACTTTAGAAAAGGAAATAATCATGAACGCACTAAAATCAGTCTTCGCTATTGCTGTTATGGCCATTTCTGCTACTGTCTCTGCACAAGTTGTTTATGTGCCTGATTTTCCAGTTAAAAAAGAAGCGCCTGTTCAAGCTTCAAATCCCGGCACTCAAGCGCCTGTTTCTGAAGCATCTGGGTTAAATCAGGCAGCATCAGAAAAATCGGCTTAAATTCAAGCTGATTTTCTGTCAAAAAAAGCAGATCCGTATTCTACGGGTCTGCTTTTTTTTTTTAATTTGACAATATTCCTAAGCCAGTACAGAGCGCCCGCTTTTCGGCCTTTTCCCGAGCAAGGCAAGCCCGTGAGCATGCGGAAATCCAAAACCCGATTCTAAAAATACGGTTATTTTTTCACTAAAATGCACTTTTTTTGTCAATTTTGCAGACTATTCGTCAAAACTTGACGTTTTTTTTCATGCTTTTTTTCCTGAAATACATATAATCAATTCAATATTATTCTTTTTGTCAAATACATAGGTCTGCCTATGCAAAACCTTCAGGCGCTTATACAGGGAAAAGTTTCACCGCAAGCCATTAATCTTGATGACTTGATTGAGATGGCAGAAAAACACCCGCAGCCAAATTCTGCAGAATATAAATTAATCGAATTGGCAGCCAATATCGTTTTAGCAAAATATTTAGAAAAAGCTCACAAATTTCTCTAGGGGAATCAACTGAATGAATGCGTTAGAAAAAGCGCTTCTCATTAAAGAACTGCATCAATTAACAAATGATTTAGAACATCGGGCGCTTTCTTTTTATGAAATTGCCAAAGCAAAAAAGCGCATTAAAGATATTTTTTCGCTCTGTGACGAGCCTATTTTTCAAAAGCAGATCCTCTCTTATAAAGCTCGAATTGAGCCGCACGCGGCAGCCCAAACTTTTGCTGCAGGCACACCCTTTGCACAAGATTTCCGGGGCTATTTCACCGATGAGCTTTCGCTGGAAAAGCAGCTGTATTTAATGCCTCAATCGGGCTGGGCATTTTTGCATGTCTTGAATAAAGGCTGGCAAATCTGGCTGATTCCCGCAGCCAACCGGACGGCATTGATCAGTGACTGGGGAAATTTCGAAGACAACTATTCGTGGATGCTTCAAATGCAAAAGCACTATGCGTGCCTTAGCACCGATGATGCGAAGCGCGAAGCCGAAGCCGAAGCCGAAGCCGAAGCCGAAGCCGAAGCCGAAGCCGAAGCCGAAGCCGAAGCCGAAGCCGAAGCCGAAGCCGAAGCCGAAG
>NZ_KB849725.1:54437-303756 GCF_000368865.1 Acinetobacter bouvetii DSM 14964 = CIP 107468 | reverse complement strand
CGAAGCCGAAGCCGAAGCCGAAGCCGAAGCCGAAGCCGAAGCCGAAGCCGAAGCCGAAGCCGAAGCCGAAGCCGAAGCCGAAGCCGAAGCCGAAGATTCAACGCCTATAATGGACGTGTCAAGGCAGATTCCTGAATCCATTCTATTCAATAAAATGCAGGGCCAATTGCATCAGCTGGTATTGCCTGCAGCTGAAAAGACGCCGCTGTATGCCGTGCTGCTGCCTGATGCGCCTGAGATTGCACAGCAGTATGACATTGCGCTGTATGGCGCCGAATTTGCTACATGGCACACCCGCCCAGTCTATATTGCAGCGCAAATCAATGCGCAAGGGCAATTCATCAAGCATCTGATCCTTTTGGGCGCATGCAATCCAGTGCAGGCGGTAGAACTCAGCCAGCTCTTCGCCAAACAGTCCGGCCATCGGCTGGCCTCCACTCACGAAATCAGCCTGATTGCGCTGGAAACTTCACTGCAGCGTGCAGACACGCTGTTTAAATGCTGTTATGAACAGGCAACTGTCTGGGAAATGGACCATGGCCATCCTTTTATCCCGTCTCAAGCCATTCACACACAAAAGTTCATTCAATTTTCGGAACCAGAGGCAGATTTCAGCACCCCTATTTTACTGCTGGAAGAACGGCAAAAAATCCGCGTGATTCATGGTGAAAAACGCTTAGCGCTGTCTAAAACAGAAACCGCCTATCCCTATTTAATTTTGCACCGCAGGCATGGCCTAAATTGGCAGATGATCCAATCCATTATTTCAACTCTGCCGCAGCCCATCCATGCTGCAGAACTGTATGAGGCCATTCAGCAGCATCTGCCAGGCGAGACGGCCTAGCTGATTTTAAATGGTATTATTATTGCAGCTTATTCTTGCTTTTCTATCGGATATCCAACAAAACTACGGTTAAGTAAAAGATATATAAGAGCTTTAGAATATGCCCAAAAATAATATCTGCTTTGCACAAAAAATTTTTCTTTCTGCGGCTCTAGGGATCACATGCTGTACAGTTTTGGCCAATGAAACACCAGCTGCAGCGCCAGCAGCTGATGCCGAAAATATAGATACGGTGAATAATAGTGAACAGGGCTTGCTCTATCTAATTCCCCGGATGATCGATGCGGTGCCAACCTTTCTACCCGAACAGTCTGATTCCAGCTATGTGCCCACGACAGCTGAAACAGAAGACAGCACATGGAGCGACCGCCAGCAGAAAAGCATCCGCAACTGGGCAGACCGAACCGCCAATAAAATTGACAATTGGTTTGGAGACCCAGATCCCCGCCATCCAGCTTCTGCAACACTGCGGGTCCTGTTAGACAGCAGCTGGAATAAGCATGATGGCTACGAATTCAAGCCCCGCATTCGAGGCAAGATCAAACTGCCGACCTTAGAACGCAAAGTCAGCCTGGTGTTTGGTGATGACTCTCTAGACAATGAATTGGCCAATAACAATGCCATTACCAATGAGAACACCCCAAGCGCATCAGATAAAAATTTTGATAAAGAGCGCATACGTGAAGACAACAGCTCTCTGGCGCTGCGCTGGTCAAATTTTTCTAAGCACCTTCCTTTTGAAACTGATTTTGACCTCGGTGTCCGCTCTGGAGATGATATCTATATCCGTGTCAAAGCAAAAAAAGACTGGGAACTTGAAAATGATTTCAAATTCCATGCTGAACAAATTTACCGCTACGGCGTAGACAGTGAAAATTATTTGCGCACCAATTTAGAGCTGGTTCAAAACAGCCCCAATAAAGCCCTATTGGCGGACCAGTTTAACCTTACCTATGCAGATACGCAGGAAGATGATCTCACTTGGGATAATTTCATCTTCCGCCAGCATAAGTTTTTCCATGAGCATACGTTCAGCTACGGCGTATATACAGGCGGTTTCCTCAATAATAAAGATTTGCGCTTAAACAGCTGGGGGCCTTATGTATCATGGCGTCAGCCATTTTTAAGAGAGTGGTTTTATATTCAGGGCGATTTAAATTACCTGAATGATCACCGCAATGACCGCAGCCATTTTATTGGCGCGCTGGTGCGTATGGAAGCCTTATTCTGAATTCAGCCTGGGCGCAAAAGCCCCTTGACGGAATCATGCTGCAGTCAAAGCGTTTAGACATGTCCGCCGGCAATTTTACCGGTCTCGATGCAGGCTCAGCAGCTCAAATCAAATCAGGGATGTGCATTTGCAACGGTGCTGCGCCATATACGGCGCTTGCTTCTGAGCGCCATGGATGACATTCAGGCTGCTTCAATACAGCCGTCATATTCAAAAAAAATACCAGTCAGCTTTTGCACTGACTGGTATTGTTCTGACGCTGTTTTAGCGCATGCTGTTTATGATTTTAACAGCAGGCTGTTAATGCGTTTTAAATACGACGCCGGATCTTCAGGCAAACCGCCTTCCGCAATCAGCGCCTGATCAAAAATCACATTCGCCAAATCATCAAAATGCGCAGCGCCATCCAGTTTTTTCACCAAAGGATGCTCTGGATTAATTTCTAAAATTGGCTTGCTCTCCGGCACTGGCTGGCCCGCCTGCTTCAGCATGCGGATCAATTGCGGTGAAAGTTCACCATCCCCTGTGACCAAACAGGCTGGCGAATCAACTAAGCGCGTTGTGACACGCACCTCTTTGGTTTTGCCTTTTAAAGAATCTGCCAGTTTGTCCACCACGGGCTTAAATTGTTCAGCGGCAGCTTCCAAGGCTTTCTTCTCTTCCGCATCCTGCAAATCACCTAAATCTACAGCGCCTTTCGCTACGTTCTGCATCGGCAAGCCATCAAATTCAGTCACGAATTCCATCGCCCATTCATCCACACGCTCAGACATCAGCAGCACTTCAATGCCCTTTTTCTTGAACAGTTCCAGCTGCGGCGAATTTTTGGCGGCGCTCAGACTGTCTGCCGTCACATAATAAATAGCCTTTTGGCCTTCTTTGATACGGGCTTTGTAATCTGCCAAAGACGTTGATACATCATCATTCACTGAGCTGGCAAAGCGCAATAATTTCAAAATGCGTTCACGGTTGCCGAAGTCTTCTCCCAGCCCTTCTTTTAATACCGCGCCAAATTCAGCATAGAAGGCTTTGTATTTATCCTGTTCCTGCACAGCTTCAGACTTGGCCAAGCCATCCAGCAAGTTCAGGACACGGCGCGCATTGCCTTCCCGAATGGTTTTCACATCACGGCTTTCCTGCAGCAGTTCACGGCTGACATTCAGCGGCAAATCAGCGCTGTCTACAACACCCTGTACAAAACGCAGATAATTTGGAATCAGACTGTCGGCATCATCCATAATAAACACGCGTTTTACATACAGCTTGATGCCCGCTTTGGCTTCACGGGTAAAAATATTGCCCGGCGCTTTGCTTGGAATGTACAGCAGCTGCGTATATTCAGTGCTGCCTTCGACACGGTTATGCGCCCAAGCCAAAGGCGCATCAAAATCATGCGTCAAATTCTTATAAAATTCGATGTACTGCTCATCGGTAATTTCACTTTTGCTGCGGGTCCATAAGGCGCTGGCAGAATTAATGGCTTCCCACTCATCCGTTTTCACGTATTGGCCAGCTTTTGGCTCTTCACCTTCTGCAGCGTCTTCTTCCTGCCAGATTTCCTTCTGCATTTCAATCGGCAGGCTGATGTGATCTGAGTATTTATTGATAATCTGCTTGACTTTATACGCGTCTAAATAATCCAAAGCATCGTCACGCAGATGCAGAATGATATCGGTTCCACGTGAAGCCTTGCTGATTTGCTCCACCTCAAACTCGCCTGTACCGCCGCTGATCCAGCGCACGCCTTCAGAGGCATCTAAGCCGGCGCGGCGCGATTCCACAGTAATTTTATCTGCAACAATAAAGCCTGAATAAAAGCCGACGCCAAACTGGCCAATCAGCTGTGCATCCGATTTTTGATCACCTGTCAGTTTGGACATAAAGTCTTTGGTGCCGGATTTTGCAATAGTGCCTAAGTTGTCAATGGCTTCCTGCTGGCTCAAGCCGATGCCATTGTCAGAAATCGTCAGCGTTTTATTGTCTTGATCTAAAATGACGCGGATATGCAGGTTTGGATCATTTTCATAATATTCGGCATGATTGATGCCTTCAAAACGCAATTTATCACAGGCATCAGACGCATTTGAAATCAGTTCGCGCAGAAAAATTTCAGGATTGGAATACAGCGAATGGGTTACTAAATGCAGCAGCTGTGCAACTTCTGCCTGAAAGCTGTGTTTTTTTACGTTTTGCTCGCTCATCAGTTTATCCTCAAATATGAACAGTTTTTTTATATACAGCTATATGAATGGAGCAACTTCAGAAATTTTCAATCCTGCAAGCATGAAAAAAGGGCTTAAAACGGCCCTTGCTGATAGATGCGGTTCATATACAGATCCAGTTTTTGCTGACGCATTTTATAGACCTCCGTCAGGCAGCTGACATTGTCACGGCATTGGTCGCGCATCTGTAGCCATTTCACCTGCTGATCCTGAATCGCCCCTCTCGTGCCCATCGGCACCAGACGCTTAAGAATATTGTAAGTCGTGGCCATTTTTACATCTGCATCATTTAAAATGAGATGATTGCAGACCGTATGTTCCGTGACGGTTTTTGCCTGATTGCAGTCAAAGCTGGCTGCAGAAGTAAAATAACTTGCGCCGCTGAAAAAAACCAAAGCTAAATATTGCTGAATTTTCATGCCTGCTGCCCTTCTCATTAAAATTCCCTTTAGGGCTTTTTTTTATAAATTTCAGTTATTAAACTGTACGTTGAATCAGCTTAAGCCGCAATACAGCCGATTTCCATAATCGTTATAATTTTGTGCGGCGCATGAATAAAAACCCCATCATATAGACGGGGTTCAAGCGCTGATTTTATTTTTTATTATTAGAATTTGTAGCTGTAGCCAATGGTGTAAACAAGCGGATCAATATCTAGATCAAAAGATTGAAGTGTTTCAATTTTCACTTCCGGGCTCAGCTGCGCATAACGGACATCTGCAAAAACGCCCCAGTTCTTCGCATCTGCAGGCTGGAAGTTAAAACCAATCTGGCCAGCAACACCGTAAGCCTCTTTGACATCAACATCAAGGCCGCCTAAACCGCGCGTTTCTTCATCCCATGGAATAAATGCCGTTGCGCCCACACCTACATAAGGCGTAAAACGGCTTGCATTCTTAAAGTGATACTTTGCCGTAATTGTTGGCGGCAAGTGCTTAAGCTTAACGGCATCTACACCATTTAATGTTACATCATGGCTGATAGGCGCCGCTAAAAGCAGCTCTGCAGAAATATTATCATTAAAGAAATATTCTACAGATGGTGTGAATGCTAATTCACTATCCGCTTTCACAACACCTAAGCCAGAGACAGAAGTATCACTTGTCGGAGCAACTGCTGAACCGCCAACTTTCACCTGCCATTGGCCTGCCATCGCAGAAGCAGAAAGACCCAATAATGAAATAAGAGCAACTTGCTTTAACATATTCAAACAACCTCTGGGAAAATTAATATCTAATTTCAAACATTAATTAATCATATCCGCTATTATAAAAATTATGCAATAGCATTAATTAATATTCATTATTATTATTTAATAAGTATTTGTTTATTTGAGTTATTTATTTTAAACCAAGCTTACAGGTGGGTTTTATAAATTTATAAGAATATTATATCAACTGCATTATATACCAACCAAAATCATCGGAATTAAACGATAAATATTATTTTATACAGACTATTTTAATCAGAATTAGGCATAAAAAAAGGCGATTTTAAAATCGCCTTTTTTATTCATTTAACGGATTAAAGCACCATTGCCGCAATCCAGCCAAAGATCATCAATGGAATATTGAAATGGATGAATGTAGGAATCACCGTATCCCAGATATGATCATGCTGGCCATCCACCCCAAGGCCTGCGGTTGGGCCCAAAGTTGAATCTGACGCAGGCGAACCGGCATCGCCCAATGCAGCCGCTGTGCCAATCAGCGCGACCGTCGCCAGCGGGCTGAAGCCGAATTGCACGCAAAGCGGGACATAAATCACCGCCAGTACAGGCACGCTGGAAAATGATGAGCCAATCCCAATGGTGACAAACAAGCCAATAAACAGCATGAGGAAGGCTGCAAGCGCATGGTTATCACCAATGATATGCACCACGCCATTAACCAGCTGATTAATGTCTCCGGTCTGTGTCATCACGGATGCAAAACCTGCTGCGGAAATCATGATGAAGCCCACTAAAGCCATCATGCGCATGCCTTGCACAAAGACATCATCTGCATCTTGCCATTTAAAAATGCCTGCGCCGGACAATACGGCAAAACCGACTAAACCGCCTAAAATCATTGAGCCTGAATACAGCTGAGCAGCCAAGGTCAATACAATGGCCAAGAACGCCATCAGCATGGTTTTTTTAGCGATCACCGGCGCTTTTTCAGCTTCATGCTTTAATTCTTCTGCATCATCCAGCAGCTGCACTTCGCCTGCGCGAATCGGTTTATCTAAATCAATTGCAGTGACCCGGGCTACAGCGCGGTCCACATATATGCGGGGCTTGCGGTAACTGACAAACACTGCAAAAAGCGTCCCAAGCGCCATGCCCAATACAGGAATGGCCATTCCCGCAGGCATCATCCAGCGCTCTACATGCAAACCGTAAGCTGCGCCAATTTTATTGATGTTGCCCATCAAAATCTGTTCCAGGAAAATAGCGCCAAAGCCGACCGGCAGCAAAATATACGTCCCCACCAAGCCCAGCGTTAAAACGCAGGCAGCGGCGCGGCGGTCTAAATTCAAATGGTTCATGACCTTCAATAAAGGCGGAACCAATACAGGGATAAAGGCAATATGCACAGGAATGAGGTTCTGAGAGCAGATTGCAGCCACCAGCAAAATACTTAACAGCAAATATTTCACCCTTTTGGCCCGGACATGGCTGACTTCTGCACCCAGCAGGCCAATCAGCTTATGCGCCAATAAATCAGGAAGCCCTGATTTTGACAGCGCTAGCGCAAATGCGCCAAGCACTGCATAAGCCAGCGCAACTTCTGCGCCATCGCCTAAGCCAGAGTTAAATGCATTGATGGTATCTGACAGGCTCAGTCCAGCGACCAGGCCGCCAATGATTGCTGAAATGACCAAAGTCAAGACAACAGAAACTCGTGCGATGGAGAGTATAAACATCACCGCAATCGCGATTACTACGGCATTCATGAATAGATTAAGGGAAGATGAAAAAACGCCATTTTAGCAGATTAAAAAACCATAAACTGCAATTTGAGCCGCATTCATCCTCACTTTACAGATGGGCCGGTTTTCTGCCCCAGATTAAATTTCTAGGCTAGGCTGCTTCTGAGCAAACTCAGCAATGCAGCCAGCTATTTTCTCAGGCGCGCTCAGCACCGCCCAATGATTGGCCTCCAATTCGGCCCGGGTAAAATCTTCTGCCCATTTCGGCACTTCATCAATTAAGGCCGGACTGACAAAATTGTCATACTTCAGAACCACCGCCTGCACTGGGCAAACTGCAAAGCGCTCACGCGGTTTCAGCAACCGCGGTATAAAGTTGGCGCGGTACAGCCCCACGCCATACTTTCCGTCTTTCACAATATTGGCATTCTGCGGCAGGCCCGTCTGCCTTTCCAGCTTAGCCACCACAGCATTCCAGCGCTCGGGGCTGAAAAAGTTCCAGGCCGCTGGCGCCAAAAATGGCAATTGAAAAGCCGCGATATACCAAGACTTGCTCAACTGTTTGAAAAATTTTGTTTTTTCATGCTGAAATTGCTGACGCATCCAATAGGCGGCATGATCCAGGCAAGGTCCAGATATTGTAGTATAGGATAAAATCCGCCCGCGGAACTTGGGTTCAGTCACAGACTCCCACGACTGAATAGACCCCCAGTCATGCGCAGCCAAGTGAAAAGGCCGGCCGCCCAATACAGCCTGCGTGACGCTGTCTAAATCCTGCGACAGCTGTTCCAGCCGAAAATCCTTTACGCGCTTGGGAATAGTTGACTGGCCAGCGCCGCGCACATCATAGGTCACAATATAAAAATCTTTCATCAGCAGCTGAATCGCCGGCTCCCAAACTTCTTGGTTATCCGGATAGCCGTGCACCAAAACCAAAGCCGGGCTGCGCTCATCGCCCCAGGCTTTCACGTAAAGTCGCTGCTGATCCGAGGTATTCACCCACTGTGTACGTGCTTCCATGTCGCGGTCCTTTTATTGGCGTTTTGCGCTGATGCGCTGGCTGTCCGATCAATGCCAGAGCTTTTATTCTGTTCTAGTATGGTGGTCTGATCATAAAAAGAAATTGACCGATATGAGCTTAAAGCAAAAAATAATGACAATTCCAATTGTCTCAAAATTTTTACTCAACCACTACGCGCCGTATAAAGGCGCCGGCATTGAAATTACCAAGATAGACCTGCCCAATTATCATATTCGAGTAAAAATGCCGCTGACGCATAAGAACCGCAATATCATTGGCGTGCATTTTGGCGGCAGCCTATATTCCATGGTGGATCCTCTATATATGCTGCTTCTGATGCATCACTTAGGCTCAAAATATATTGTCTGGGATAAAGGCGCCAATATTCAATTTCTGTCGCCTGGACGCGGCACCGTCTATGCAGACGTCCGTCTGGACTTTCAGGAAATTGAACATATCAAAGTTTTAGCGGAAAACTACACGCCTGTGATCCGCAACTATTCTTTAAATATTTTTGATGAGGCAGGCCTGCGCATTGCCGAAGTTCAAAAAACACTGTATATCCGGCGGAAATCGTCTAAAGCCCGCAAATAAAAAAGCGCCTGATCATTCAAGCGCTTTTCTCAATATTCAAGCCTAGCGTTTCTGCTCGATTGCAGCGCCTGCGCCGCCGCCGATTGCGCCGCCGATTGCTGCGCCTGCATTGCCGCCAAATACACTTTTGCCGACTGCAGAACCAATTGCGCCTCCCACACCGCTATATGTCGCGTTGCGGTTAGAGCCATTTTGGGTCTTGCTGCCGATTGCAGCGCCTGCGCCGCCGCCAACTGCAGCGCCTGCTGTACCGCCAATATGGCTGCCTGCGCCGCCGCCGATTGCACCGCCTAATGCCGCTGCGCCGATCCGCTGTTCATTGGCGGACATGTTTTCACAGCCAGCCAACAGCATTGCAGACATCGCAGTTATTGCAACTGCACCTAATACTTTTTTCATAACCATTCCCCATTTTGCTTTAGTTACATTATATTTTCATATTATGGAACTAAATCTGAATGATTGTTAATTCTAAGAAAAAATTTGCAGTAATTTGTAAAATAGCTCTGAATAAATCAGCGCTATTCATGACTCAAAACTGCATAAAATACAGTGATCTTATTCATCTTCACTGAGTACAGTCACGTCTCTGGTCACCGCACCATTGTTAGTGATGACCGCATGTGAAACCTTCGCCTTACTTTCTGGAAGTTTGGCCTGCTCCACTTGTAAAGTACGCTTCACTGGCTCCTGACCCTTCTTAAATTCTACGCCTTCCGCATCAATGCTTTTCGTTTGAAGCAGAACTTGGCCATCCTGCTTAACCGTTTTATTGACTTCAACTTTCGAGGTTGGAACAATCACGCCGCCTTTTTTAATCACAGGCGCGGACAATTTTTTGTCTGAAAACTGAGCTTGATTATCTTGCAGCTGAATTTCTCTAGCCACAATATCTTTGCCGTTATTGGTTACTTCAAAAACAGTTGCTTGAACCTCACGTACAGGTTCTTGCCCTGCGGCCTTACGGATTACTTCAGTTTTCAAGACAGGGACAACAGCCTTATCTTCCACCACAATACTGGCTGGCAACGGTGCTGCAAACACACTTGCAGACATAGATAAAACCGTAAATGCTAAAACTTTTTGAATTGCTTTCATAAATTTTTCCTATTCTTTTATTAAAAAAATAAAGTAAATAAATTCGTTCTCATTTCAATATAGGCAAATTTTGAATAATAATAAAGCGGTATTTTTCACTTATCTAGAACATTGCCGGCATAAAAAAAGGCGCCCGAAGGCGCCTTTCATATCACATCAACTCAGGGCTTAAAGACCGTTGTTGAACTCTTGGCTAAATGCTTGGCTAAGCGCCTGATCAACATCAGAGAAGTCATTATGAAGCTCTTGTTCAGCAGCTTCTGCTTCTTGACGGCGGCGTTCCAAGTGGTAAGCCAAACCTGTACCTGCTGGAATCAGACGGCCTACAACCACATTTTCTTTCAGACCGCGCAAGTCATCTTCTTTGCCTGTTACAGCCGCTTCAGTCAACACGCGAGTTGTTTCCTGGAACGATGCAGCAGAGATGAACGAATCAGTAGAAAGCGATGCTTTGGTGATACCCATTAACTGACGTTCAAACTTCGCAGGGAACTTGTTCTGAGCCAATACAGCCTGGTTTTCACCGACAACGCGGATGTAATCCACTTGTTCGCCTTTAATGAAGCTTGTATCGCCGCCATCCGTGATGTCAACTTTACGCAGCATTTGACGCACGATCACTTCAATATGCTTATCGTTGATTTTCACACCTTGCAGGCGGTATACGTCTTGAACTTCGTTCACGATGTAGTTAGTCAACGCCACTTCACCTTTCAGACGCAAGATGTCATGCGGGTTTTGCGGACCGTCAGAAATCGTTTCACCGCGGTTCACATGTTCGCCTTCGAACACGTTAATGGTACGCCATTTCGGAATCAGTTCTTCGTAGATCTCAGAACCGTCATCCGGGGTAATCACTAAACGGTTTTTGCCTTTCGTTTCTTTACCGAAGCTGACCACACCTGAAATTTCAGCAAGGATCGCATGCTCTTTCGGCTTACGCGCTTCGAACAAGTCAGCTACGCGCGGCAGACCACCGGTAATGTCACGGGTACGTGAAGTTTCTTGCGGTACACGGCCGATAACATCACCGACACCGATTGTTTCGCCATTACGGACAGAAAGAATCGTGTTTTGCGGCAGGAAGTAGAACTGTTCACCGCCATCAACTGTGTCTAACACAACTGCAGGACGTAAATCTTTGCCTGACGCAGGACGTGAAGTCACTGGCAAGATTTCGATCGTGGTCATACCTGTTGCATCATCAGTTTTAGAGGTTACCGTTACGCCATCAGCAATTTGGCTGAAACGCACTTTACCGGCAACTTCTGTAACAAGTGGATGTGTATGCGGATCCCAAGTCGCCACGATACCGCCTGCAGCTACTTCTTCGCCATCTTTCAGAATGATCGAAGCACCGTATGGAATTTTGTAGCGTTCGCGTTCACGGCCCAAGTCATCTGCAATACCGATCTCGCCTGAACGAGAAGTCGATACCAAGTGGCCTTTTGCGTGCTGTACAGTTTTCACATTATGGAAACGTACAGTACCTTTGTTGCGCACTTGAATACTGTTGGCAGCAGATGTTCGGCTTGCAGCACCGCCCACGTGGAACGTACGCATGGTTAACTGTGTACCCGGCTCACCAATTGACTGCGCAGCCATTACACCTACAGATTCGCCAGGGTTCACCTGATGACCGCGGGCCAAGTCACGGCCGTAACATTTCGCACAAACACCGAATGTTGATGCACAGTTAACCACTGAACGCACTTTAATTTCGTCAATACCAGCATTTTCAATAAATGTGGCTAGTTTTTCATCAATTAAAGTATTGCGCGCAAGAAGAACTTCTTCCGAACCCACTTTCTTCACATCTTCAGCAACAACACGGCCCAGAACTCGTGCACCCAGGTTCTCAATGACATCGCCACCTTGAATGAATGGCGTCATCACTAGGCCGTCGAATGTACCGCAATCTGGCTCAGTAATGACCAAATCCTGCGCTACGTCGACAAGACGGCGCGTTAAGTAACCCGAGTTTGCTGTTTTCAGTGCTGTATCGGCCAAACCTTTACGCGCACCGTGCGTTGAAATGAAGTACTGAAGTACGGTCAAACCTTCACGGAAGTTGGCTTTAATTGGGGTTTCAATGATCGAGCCATCCGGTTTCGCCATCAAACCACGCATACCCGCCAACTGACGAATCTGCGCTGCCGAACCACGGGCACCCGAGTCAGACATCATATAGATTGAGTTGAATGATTTTTGCTTCTCATCTTCACCCTGCTTGTTTTTAACAGTCGTGAATGACAAGTTGTCCATCATCGCTTTCGCAACTTGGTCGTTGGTACGCGCCCAAATATCGACCACTTTGTTGTAACGTTCGCCCGCAGTTACGAAGCCTTGTTCAAACTGCTGTTCAATTTCACGAACTTCAGTTTCAGCTTTGTCAATAATGGCTTGTTTTTGCGGTGGAATCAGCATGTCTTCCATACCGACAGACACACCTGAACGTGTCGCTTGACGGAAGCCCAAATACATCAATTGGTCAGCAAAGATAACCGTATCTTTCAAGCCCAGTTTACGGTAGCAAGAGTTAATGATTTTAGAGATGTTCTTTTTCGTCATCTCAACATTAATTTGCTGGAAGTCCATACCTTCAGGCACAACTTCCCAAAGCAAGCAGCGGCCAGGTGTTGTATCTACAACAATGGTTTGATGCTCACGGTTACCATTTTCATCAATCACCGTTTGATGTACACGCGCTTTAACGCGGGCGTGCAAATCAACTTGGCCTGTTGCAAGCGCGCGGTTTACTTCGTCAGTATCCGCAAACACCATGCCTTCACCTTTGGCATTGATTGCATCACGCGTGATGTAATACAAGCCCAAGACAACGTCCTGTGACGGTACGATGATTGGCTCACCGTTCGCTGGAGACAAGATGTTGTTGGTCGACATCATCAACGCACGCGCTTCTAACTGCGCTTCAAGCGTTAATGGCACGTGCACCGCCATTTGGTCACCGTCAAAGTCGGCGTTAAATGCCGCACAGACTAACGGGTGAAGACGGATCGCTTTACCTTCAATCAGGGTCGGTTCAAATGCTTGAAGACCCAAACGGTGAAGTGTCGGCGCACGGTTCAGCATGATTGGGTGCTGACGGATTACGTGAGCAAGAACGTCCCAAACTTCTGGAGTTTCGCGTTCAACCATTTTCTTCGCAGCTTTAATGGTTGTCGCTTGGCCAGATGCCTGCAATTTAGCAAAAATGAATGGCTTGAATAATTCAAGCGCCATTTTTTTCGGAAGACCGCATTGGTGCAAACGCAGTGATGGACCTACAGTAATTACCGAACGGCCAGAATAGTCAACACGCTTACCAAGTAAGTTTTGACGGAAACGGCCTTGCTTACCTTTGATCATGTCTGCCAAAGATTTAAGCGGACGTTTATTCGAGCCCGTAATTGCACGACCGCGACGGCCGTTATCCAGCAATGCATCTACAGACTCTTGAAGCATACGTTTTTCATTACGTACGATGATATCTGGCGCTGCAAGGTCAAGAAGACGCTTCAAACGGTTGTTACGGTTAATCACACGGCGGTAAAGGTCGTTCAAATCAGAAGTCGCGAAACGACCGCCTTCAAGCGGTACAAGCGGACGAAGATCTGGTGGAAGTACTGGAAGTACGTTCATCACCATCCATTCTGGCTTGTTGTTTGACTCTTTGAATGCTTCCATCAATTTCAGACGTTTAGACGCTTTTTTAAGCTTCGTTTCTGAAGTTGTGTTCGGAATTTCTTCGCGCAGGCGAGAAATTTCAGCTTCAAGATCGATGTCTTTCAACAAGTCCTGAACAGCTTCCGCACCCATTTTCGCTGTGAATTCATCACCGTGCTCTTCTAACGCATTGAAGTATTCTTCATCGTTAAGAAGCTGGTATTTCTCAAATGGAGTCATACCAGGGTCAGTTACAACATAAGATTCGAAATACAATACACGTTCGATATCACGCAGTGTCATGTCTAAAAGAAGACCGATACGGCTCGGAAGTGATTTTAAGAACCAGATGTGTGCAACTGGAGAAGCAAGCTCAATGTGACCCATACGTTCACGGCGAACTTTCGCTGTTGTTACTTCAACGCCACATTTTTCACAAATGACGCCTTTGTATTTCATACGCTTGTATTTACCGCACAAGCATTCGTAATCTTTTACTGGACCAAAGATTTTGGCACAGAACAAACCGTCACGCTCTGGCTTGAACGTACGGTAGTTGATTGTCTCAGGCTTTTTAACTTCACCGTGAGACCATGACTTAATCATTTCTGGTGACGCAAGACCAATACGGATGCGGTCAAACTCTACTGGAGCGTGGCCGTCTGAATCCGTCTTTTTGCGCATGATATCGAGCAAGTCTTTCAATTTTTTTCTCCGTGTGTTGTGGAGATTTTCACTTCACAACTGGGTCACAAATATTGTTTTTACTGAATTTCTGGAATCTTGAAAATCCCCCTAAATCCCCCTTTATAAAGGGGGATTTTCTCCCCTCTTTTTCAAAGAGGGGTCGGGGGAGATTTCTTAGTCACCATTTTTCAGTTCAATGTTGATACCTAAAGAACGGATCTCTTTGGTCAATACGTTGAACGATTCAGGCATGCCCGGATCCATATAATGGTTGCCATCTACAATGTTCTTATAGATGCGGGTACGGCCTTCAACGTCATCCGACTTAACTGTAAGCATTTCTTGGAGCGTGTACGCTGCGCCATATGCTTCCAGTGCCCAGACTTCCATCTCACCGAAACGCTGACCACCGAACTGCGCTTTACCGCCCAATGGCTGCTGCGTAACAAGAGAATAAGAACCAGTAGAACGCGCATGCATTTTGTCGTCTACCAAGTGGTTCAGTTTCAGCATGTACATGTAACCTACAGTTACAGGACGGTCGAAACGCTCACCAGTACGGCCATCATACAATACTGTTTGACCAGTACGTGAAATGCCGCCAAGCTCTAGCAATTCTTTAATTTGTGATTCTTCAGCACCGTCAAATACAGGCGTTGCCAAAGGAACACCTGCACGCAGGTTGCCTGAAAGCGCCAAGATTTCATCATCAGTTAAGCTGTCAAGATCTTCTTGCTCGCCGCCAACTTTGTTGTAAATCTTGTCTAAGAATTCACGAAGTTCAAGAACAGTGCGCTGCTCTTTCATCATCTTGTCGATTTTGTCGCCAAGACCTTTCGCTGCCATGCCCAAGTGAGTCTCAAGAATCTGACCCACGTTCATACGTGACGGTACACCCAGCGGGTTAAGCACCACGTCTACAGGAACACCGTTGGCATCGTGCGGCATGTCTTCTACAGGCAAGATGTTAGATACAACACCTTTGTTACCGTGACGACCCGCCATCTTATCACCCGGCTGGATGCGGCGTTTTACAGCTAAGTAAACTTTAACAACTTTCAATACACCAGTTGTAAGCTCATCGCCTGTAGAAAGTTTGCGTTTTTTCTCAGCAAATTTCTCATCAATTTCAGTGCTCTTCTCTTTCAAGAACACTTGAATTTGAGTTAAGCGCTCAGCAATGCCTTCGTCTGTAGGCTGAATTTCAAGCAGATCAGCAAGCTCTAAACCAGACAATACTTCTTCAGAAAGTTTGTCACCGCGTTTAGTTGTGCCGCCGCCATTCGATTCTTGACCTTTTAGCAAGCGCACAATACGTTCACGCGCAGCTTCTTCGAAGATTTTGTATTCTTCTTTCAAGTCTTTGCGGTATGCATCTAACTGCGCTTTTTCAATTGCTTGAGCACGTTCGTCTTTTTCAAGACCATCACGTGTAAACACTTGAACGTCAATAACCGTACCTTTCACAGATGAAGATACACGTAAAGATGAATCTTTTACGTCAGCCGCTTTTTCACCGAAGATTGCGCGAAGCAGTTTTTCTTCAGGAGTCAGCTGAGTTTCACCTTTAGGCGTCACTTTACCAACCAAGATATCGCCAGCAGTGACTTCAGCACCGATGTAAACAATACCTGATTCATCAAGCTTAGACAGTGCAGCTTCACCCACGTTTGGAATATCCGCAGTGATTTCTTCAGCACCCAGTTTAGTATCACGCGCGACGCATGATAATTCTTGGATGTGAATAGACGTCAAACGGTCTTCTTGAAGTACGCGCTCAGATAATAAGATCGAGTCTTCGTAGTTGTAACCGTTCCAAGTCATGAACGCTACGCGCATGTTTTGACCCAGCGCCAGCTCACCGCCATCCGTCGATGGACCATCAGCCAATACGTCACCGCGGCCAACTTTATCACCCAGTTTTACAAGAACTTTCTGGTTGATACAGGTGTTTTGGTTCGAACGGGTGTATTTGATCAGGTTGTAGATATCTACGCCTGCTTCACCAGCAACCATTTCGTCTTCATTCACACGGATCACGACACGTGATGCGTCAACAAATTCAATGCGGCCGCCGCGGTTCGCAATTACACACACACCAGAGTCATGCGCTACATTTGCTTCCATGCCTGTACCTACAAGCGGCTTGTCAGCAATTAACGTAGGCACAGCTTGACGCTGCATGTTCGAACCCATCAATGCACGGTTGGCGTCATCGTGTTCAAGGAACGGAATCAATGATGCTGCTACAGATACAACCTGTTGTGCAGACACGTCCATATGCGTCACTTTTTCAGGAGGCATACGTACGAATTCACCTTGATGACGTACAGAAACAAACTCTTCTTGCAAGTTACCGTCTTTATCGACGCCAGAATCGGCCTGTGCAATAACAGTACCTACTTCTTCAATTGCAGATAAGTATTCAACGTCATCCGTTACACGGCCATCAACAACTTTACGGTATGGAGTTTCCAAGAAACCGAAGTTGTTACATTTAGCGTAAACTGAAAGTGAGTTGATCAAACCAATGTTTGGACCTTCAGGAGTCTCAATTGGGCACACACGACCGTAGTGAGTTTGATGTACGTCACGTACTTCGAAGCCCGCGCGTTCACGAGTCAAACCACCAGGCCCAAGCGCTGATACACGACGTTTGTGTGTAATTTCAGACAATGGGTTGTTTTGGTCCATGAACTGAGACAATTGGCTTGAACCAAAGAATTCTTTGATTGCAGCAGCAACTGGCTTCGCATTGATTAAATCTTGCGGAGACAAGTTGTCAGTTTCAGCTTGAGATAGACGTTCTTTAACAGCACGCTCTACACGAACTAGGCCTACACGGAATTGGTTTTCTGTCATTTCACCGACAGAACGCACACGGCGGTTACCCAAGTGATCGATATCATCGACTTCACCTTTACCGTTGCGGATTTCAATCAGTGTTTGAAGAACATCTGTAATGTCTTCGTTTGAAAGAATGCCTTCAACTTCACGTGACTTCTGATCTGTACCCACTTCGTAAGGGCGGCCCAAACGGCGGTTGAACTTCATGCGACCTACAGGAGACAGGTCATAACGTTCAGAAGAGAAGAACAGGTTGTTGAATAAGTTTTCAGCCGCTTCTTTCGTCGGCGGCTCGCCTGGACGCATTACTTTGTAGATTTCTACAAGCGCTTCTTCACGGCTGGACGTTGTATCTGCACGCAAAGAGTCCGCGATGAATGAACCGCGGTCAATATCGTTGGTGAACAGGATGTTGAATTGCTTCACACCGCCTTCAGCCAATTTCACCATAATTTCATGGCTAAGCACGGTATTTGCCGCAATCACATCGCCGCCGCGTAAAGCCACGTCTTCAGCAATAATGCGTTCATACAAGTATTCATCTGGAACAGAAAGCTTCTCAAGCCCTGCTGCTTCCATCTGACGCACGTGACGCGCGTTGATACGTTTGCCTTGCTCTACAATGACTTTGCCGTCTTTATCAGCAATATCAAATTGGGCCATTTCACCGCGCAGGCGTTCAGGCACAAGATCAATCTGATAGCTGCCCATGTCTAGGTAGACAGGCACTTTTTCATAGAACAAATCAAGAATTTGAGAGTTGTTGTAACCTAAGGCACGAAGCACCACAGTCGCAAGCAATTTGCGGCGGCGGTCAATACGTACAAAGACCAGGTCTTTCGCATCAAATTCAAAGTCTAACCATGAACCGCGGTAAGGAATAATCCGCGCTGAATAAAGCACTTTACCGCTTGAATGGGTTTTGCCCTTATCGTGGTCAAAGAACACGCCCGGCGAACGGTGCAATTGAGATACGATGACACGCTCAGTACCGTTAATAACGAAGGTACCGTTATCAGTCATGAGCGGCATTTCGCCCATGTAGACTTCTTGCTCGCGCACGTCTTTGATTGATTTAGTTTCGCGGTCTTTTAAGATCAGACGAATTTTTACACGCATTGGCGCTGCATAAGTTGAGCCGCGGAGAATACACTCACGCACATCAAACTCAGGCTTACCAAGACTATACTCAACAAATTCTAAAGCAGCATTGCCAGAATAACTTTCTATAGGAAAAACTGAACGAAATGCGGCTTGGAGACCGATATCTTCGCGGTTTTTTGGAGTTTTGCCATCTTGCAAGAAAGTTCTGTACGAGTCGACTTGAATCGCGAGCAAGTACGGAACATCCATTACCTTGGGCAATTTACCAAAATTCTTACGGATCCGTTTCTTTTCGGTATATGAGTATGCCATCTGGAGTCCTCGGAAAGTAAACTAAACCCGCCTGCAGAACGGGTTTAGAAGGAATTACGCAGGCCGATATGGCCACCACTTTGACAAATGCTGCAATTTATAGTGGTATTAAAACGCTTAACAATATTTTTTAAACGGAAAAATATTGGTAAGCGTTTGACATTTATCTGTATTTCTAATTTGTATGATTTTTATATCATGCAAACAAAAATCGAGCCGATTATTGTAACGCAAAAAGGCTGATGACCCAAGAGCCATCAGCCATTTTCTGGAGCCGATTATAAAAAAATCGGCTCCTCTTAAGATTACTTAAGTGTAACTGTAGCACCAGCTTCTTCAAGTTTCTTCTTAAGTTCTTCGCCTTCTTCTTTAGAAACGCCTTCTTTAAGAACTGCAGGAGCGCCTTCAACCATGTCTTTAGCTTCTTTAAGACCAAGGCCAGTCGCTTCACGAACTGCTTTAATTACCGCTACTTTGTTCGCGCCGAAAGAAGTCAACTCTACGTTGAATTCTGATTGCTCTTCAGCAGCAGCAGCAGCAGGACCTGCAGCTACAGCTACAGCAGCAGCAGATACGTTGAATTTTTCTTCGAAAGCAGAAATAAGTTCAACAAGTTCAAGAACAGTTTTTTCAGCAACTGCGTTTAAGATTTCTTCGTTTGTTAAAGCCATGAGAGTAACTCCAAATGGGTATTGAATGATGTGTGTTTAAGTTTGAGCTTATGCAGCTTCTGACTCGTTTTTCTCTTGAAGCGCTGTAAGCAAGCGGCCCAATTTCGAAATAGGAGCTTGAAGAACGCTTGCAAGCATAGTAAGCGCTTTCTCTTGGTTTGGAAGGTTCGCGATAACGCTAACTTCTTCGCCTTGATAAAGTTTGCCTTCAAACGCAGCAGCTTTAAGTTCAAATGCTTTGTTAGTTTTCGCAAATTCTTCAAATAAGCGTGCCGCAGCACCCATATCATCTGCAGAAGTTGAGAAAGCTAAAATTGTTGGGCCAACAAGGTTGTCGTTCAAGATATTGAATGGAGTATCTTGAAGAGCGCGTTTAGCCAAAGTATTACGTACAACACGTGTAGCAACACCCAACTTACGAGCTTCAACACGAAGAGCAGTTAATTGCTCAACAGTTAAACCTTGGTAGTCAGCCACAACAGCAGCAAACGCAGTAGAAGCAACTTCAGTTACTTCAGCAACGATCTGTTTTTTGCCTTCGATAAGAAGAGCCATTGTAAAACCTCCTAACGGTGATTTATGTGCTTACGCGAAGCACACTCCCAATTCGCAAGTTCATCACTGAACTTGCACGCGGAGGATGAACAAATCACACCACCGCGTCTACTCAGGCTGGAAAATTAAGAAAGCAATCGAAATCACTCTCGCCTGAGGTCTTTGACGCTGATAAATAAATTTATCAATTCAAAGTTTGCCTAAGTCTGCAAGCAGTCCGAAACCGGTTTTGCTTGCGCAATATTTGAAGCAGCGCTTCAAATATTACTCAGGGCTTTAAAATTCTGTAATAAGCCGAAACTTATTTAGAAACGTTTGCCACTTCAACAACAAGACCAGGGCCCATAGTTGAGCTCAAAGTGATCTTTTGAATGTAGATACCTTTAGAAGTCGCAGGTTTTGCTTTCTTAAGGTCAGCAATTAATGCTTCAACGTTTGAACGAACAGCTTCAGCAGTGAAACCTACTTGACCGATCGCAGCGTGGATGATACCCGCTTTGTCTACACGGTAACGCGCTTGACCAGCTTTTGCATTTTTAACTGCAGTTGCTACGTCAGGAGTTACAGTACCCACTTTCGGGTTCGGCATTAAGCCGCGTGGACCAAGAATCGTACCCAGCTTACCCACAACGCGCATTGCATCTGGAGCAGCAATTACCACGTCAAAGTCAAGGTTACCCGCTTGAATACTTTCAGCAAGATCATCAAAACCAACAACGTCCGCGCCTTCAGCTTTAGCAGCTTCAGCAGCAGCGCCTTGAGCAAACACAGCAACACGTACAGTTTTACCAGTACCTGCAGGAAGTGTAGTCGCGCCGCGAACAACTTGGTCAGATTTACGAGGATCAACACCCAGGTTTACCGCAACATCCAAAGATTCTTTGAATTTTACAGCAGGCAGGCTGCTAAGAACTTGTACTGCTTCTTCCAAAGTGTAAACTTTGTTTGCTTCAATAGCAGCAGCAATGGCTTTTTGACGTTTAGTTAATTTAGCCATGTCTTATAGCTCCACTTCCAAGCCCATAGAACGCGCAGAACCAGCAATGGTGCGTACACGTGCGTCTAAATCAGCACCAGTTAAATCTGGTTCTTTAGTAGTCGCAATTTCTTCTAACTGAGCGCGAGTCAACTTACCAACTTTAGTTTTGTTAGGTACAGCTGAACCCTTTTGAATACCGGCAGCTTTCTTAAGCAGAATCGCAGCAGGCGGAGTTTTCATGATGAATGTGAACGACTTGTCGTTGTACACAGTGATCACTACTGGAATTGGAAGACCAGCTTCAACTTTTTGTGTCGCAGCATTGAATTCTTTACAGAATGCCATGATGTTTACACCGCGTTGACCTAGTGCAGGACCAATCGGTGGAGATGGATTTGCTTTACCAGCTGGAACTTGCAGCTTGATATAGCCGTCAATCTTCTTAGCCATTTCAATTACCTCTGGGTACTGACGCCGCTAGGCTCCCCATACATTTAAAGTAACGATACCGTTACAACAACAATGCCCGACTCATAACAAATCGGGCGTTTACCAGCCAATTCAAATTAAACTGATTTTTCGACTTGGCGAAATTCCAATTCAACTTGCGTTGGACGGTTAAATACATTAATCGTCAGCGTTAAGCGCGATTTTTCGTAAAGGACTTCTTCCACCACACCTTTAAAGTCTGTGAATGGACCGTCAATTACCAGTAATTCTTCGCCTGGCTCAAACATCGTCTTAGGACGAGGCGCTTCACCAGTATTGCGTACACGAGCAAGAATCGCATCAGCTTCTTTTTGCGTAATCGGTGCAGGCTTTTCCGCTGTACCGCCGATGAAACCCAATACTTTTGGACATTCTTTAACAATGTGCCAAGTCTCATCATTCATTTCCATTTCGACCAATACATAGCCTGGAAAGAATTTACGCTCTGATTTACGCTTTTTGCCATCCTTCATTTCCACCACTTCTTCAGTAGGGACAAGGACTTCACCAAAGCTATCGGCTACAGCGCTGCGCTGGATTCGATCATTAAGTGAGCGTAACACCTGTTTTTCATAGCCTGAATAGGCATGAATAATGTACCAACGTTTCATAGCTCTCTTACCCGATAAAAAACTTCATTAACCAGCCTAAAACATAGTCAAAGCACCATAAAACAATAGATGCAATAACAACTACTGCAAGAACTTGCCAAGATGTGGTCACAGTCTCTTGCTTTGTAGGCCAAGTCACACGTCGCAACTCAATCCGCGCATCTTTCAATAAACGGATAAAGCCTTTGCCTTGATGGGTGGCGTATAATAAACCTAAAGCCACGATGATACAAGCCAAAATTACCCCAACGCGCACCCAAACATCATTTGCAGGCGCCCAATACGCTGGCAGATGCTGATTCGCAAGCATTGCTCCGACCAATAAAATCAAGGCAACCACCCATAGAACAATATCTACAAGGGAACCAGAATTTACAACTTCAGCTGAATTATTTCTTTGGGGAATTGGCGCGTCGCTCAATGCGTCACGCGATTTATCATTCGACATTTTTGTACTCGTCGTAGGATTCGCGACTTATTATATGACCAGTTTAGCCAGCATCAAGCTTCTTTTTGAAAAATTTGGCAGGCCAGGAGGGACTCGAACCCCCAACATTCGGTTTTGGAGACCGACGCTCTACCAATTGAACTACTGACCTGCAGAATAAATCGAGAGCCTAAGCCCTCGATTTATTTTTACAACTTGTATTATGCAGTAACTTTAGCCACTACACCAGCACCAACTGTACGGCCGCCTTCACGGATCGCGAAGCGTAAGCCAGCGTCCATAGCGATCGGGTGGATAAGCTCTACTGACATTTCTACGTTGTCACCAGGCATAACCATTTCAACGCCTTCTTTCAACTGAATCGCGCCAGTTACGTCAGTTGTACGGAAGTAGAACTGTGGACGGTAACCGTTAAGGAATGGAGTATGACGGCCGCCTTCTTCCTTAGAAAGCACGTATACTTCTGCGTCAAATTTAGTGTGCGGCTTGATCGCGCCTGGCTTAGCCAATACTTGACCACGCTGAACGTCTTCACGCTTAGTACCACGCAGAAGAACACCACAGTTCTCGCCCGCACGGCCTTCGTCTAGAAGCTTACGGAACATTTCTACGCCAGTTACAGTTGTTTTAACTGTATCTTTAATACCAACGATTTCAACTTCTTCGCCTACTTTCACGATACCAGCTTCAACACGGCCAGTTACTACTGTACCGCGGCCTGAAATTGAGAATACGTCTTCGATAGGCATCAAGAATGGCTTGTCGATTGCGCGTTCTGGTTCTGGGATGTAAGTGTCAAGCGCTTCAACTAGAGCAACTACAGCTTCTTCGCCGTATTGGCCAGCATCACCGTTCAACGCAAGAAGAGCTGAACCACGGATTACTGGAGTGTCGTCGCCTGGGAAGTCATAAGTAGAAAGAAGTTCACGAACTTCCATTTCTACCAATTCAAGAAGCTCTTCGTCGTCTACAAGGTCGCATTTGTTCAAGAATACAACGATGTATGGAACGCCTACTTGGCGAGAAAGAAGGATGTGTTCACGAGTTTGCGGCATTGGGCCGTCAGTCGCAGCACATACAAGGATCGCGCCGTCCATCTGAGCAGCACCAGTAATCATGTTTTTAACATAATCGGCGTGGCCCGGGCAGTCTACGTGAGCGTAGTGGCGGATTGGAGAATCGTATTCTACGTGTGAAGTATTAATTGTAATACCGCGTGCTTTTTCTTCTGGTGCAGAGTCGATTGCAGCGTAATCTTTCGCTTCACCGCCGAATTTCTTCGCACATACAGTTGCGATCGCAGCTGTTAAAGTAGTTTTACCATGGTCAACGTGACCGATTGTGCCCACGTTAACGTGTGGCTTATTACGTTCAAACTTAGCCTTAGCCATGTTCATCTTCCTCGTTTACGTCGAACACAGGTATAAACAACTCGGTATCGACACATCGTCTAAAAAAATCAGACACCAAATACTTGAAAAGCAGACTAATAAGCCTGCTTTTTAAAAACTTTGTAGATAATCTACTAAACTGTAATCTGGAGCTCTTATCGAGATTTGAACTCGAGACCTCTCCCTTACCAAGGGAGTGCTCTACCACTGAGCTATAAGAGCAAATATAAGAACTTAGAATGGAGCGGGAGACGAGGGTCGAACTCGCGACATGCAGCTTGGAAGGCTGCCGCTCTACCAACTGAGCTACTCCCGCACGATGTTGGCACAATCCACTTCTAGAAGTCTTAAAATTGGTGGTGAGGGAAGGATTCGAACCTTCGAAACTTTCGTAGCGGAGTTACAGTCCGCCCCCTTTGACCGCTCGGGAACCTCACCATTTTACACTTGCTTCAGTGCTGTTCTTTACTTTACTTACTCAACTCTCTAAGATGGTGCCGGCACACGGATTCGAACTGTGGACCTACTGATTACAAGTCAGTTGCTCTACCAACTGAGCTATGCCGGCGTTTCTTAGTGTTTCGTACGTTTCGTATCGGAACGGTGTGCAGTTTAGCAAAACTCAGAATCCTTGCAAGTGTTTTTTTAAAAAAAACCGTCAAAAACTCATAAAATCAATCCATTTGATGATAATTCAACCGCTTTGATCACTGCGCGAGCTTTTATTTGGGTTTCGTTCCATTCAGATTCAGGATTTGAGTCATAAACCACCCCCGCTCCCGCCTGCACATAGACTTTATTTTCACGGATAACGCAGGTTCGAATGGCAATCGACATGTCCATTTCACCATGCCAGCCTAGATAACCCACAGCGCCGCCGAAAATTCCGCGCTTTACCGGTTCAACTTCGTCAATAATTTCCATCGCGCGGATTTTTGGCGCACCGGAAAGCGTGCCTGCAGGGAATGTTGCTCTAAAAACATCCAAGGCATCCACATCATCACGCACTTCACCCTGCACATTCGACACAATATGCATCACATGTGAATAGCGCTCGATCACCATCTGATCGGTGACTTGCACTTTACCGATTCTGGATACACGCCCCACATCGTTTCGGCCCAAATCAATCAGCATTAAATGTTCTGCAATTTCTTTTTCATCTGACAGCAAATCTTTTTCCAAAGCCAGATCTTCTTCTTTGGTCTTGCCGCGCGGACGCGTCCCCGCCAGCGGACGCACCGTGGCAATGCCATTTTCCAAACGCGATAAAATTTCAGGGGACGAACCGACAATATGGAAGGGCTGATCATTCTCCAAGGTTTGCCCCTGCACCAGGAATAAGTACGGCGATGGATTTAAATGGCGCAGCGCGCGGTAAACCTGCAATGGATCACCGTCAAAATCTGAAACCATGCGGTGCCCAGGCACTACCTGCATCACATCACCTGCCTTAATGTATTCCTTAACTTTAGCAATAGAAGCAATGAATTGATCATGACCTGTTAACGATTCAAAATGCGGCGCAGTATGTTTCTGCGCTTTCAGACTGACAGGGGTCGCCAGCAGCTCTTCCAGCGCATCCAGCTGACTCTGCGCTTGAGCATAGGCATCTGTATCCTGCACATCCGCATGTACAATCAAAAACAGCGTGTCTTTTAAGTTATCAAAAACAATCACGGTCTTAGACAGCATCATCCAGATATCAGGCAAGCCGACTGGATCAGCTTCCGGCACATTATTTAAGCGCGGCTCGATATAGCGCACCGCATCATAGCCAAAGTAGCCCACCAAGCCGCCGGTAAAACTAGGCAGCGCCGGAAGATCCTGCTGGGTAGGCACGCGGTACAGCGCCTGAAAGTCACGGATATATTGGAAGGGATCTGAACACTGCTGTTTGCTGATCCCGCCATCTGCCTGCTGAACCGTCAGTACGCCCGCATTGCAGGAAAATACAGTCGACTCGCCTAAGCCGATAATGGAATAGCGCGCCCAGTTTTCACCGCCTTCCACGGATTCGAATAAATAGGCCTGCTTATGCCCTTTTAGACGGGCAAATACAGATAATGGTGTTTCCGTGTCCGCCAGGCGCTGGCGGTAGACAGGAATTAGGTTATAGCCCTGGGCTTTGAGTTGATCGAATTGGCTTTGCGTGGTCATGCGGTTTCTCTATTTTGATTGGCGCTATTCAGTTTTATTGGATTGCTGGACTGAGTTCCGCCATCGAAAAACCATTCTGCTGCTCATGTTTATTCCTTCAATGCACTGTATTACGCAAGCAATTCCCGAAGATCATCCACCACAAGCTGCGGCTGGCAATCTTGAATATTTTCACCATGATTATAGCCATAGCTGACCACAATACAATCTATACCCGCGCGGCGCGACGCTTCCACATCATTCGATGAGTCACCCACCATCAGCATGTTTGCTTTTTCAGTCTGATAATAATCTGCGCAATGCAGCAGCTGGCGCGGATGCGGCTTGCGCTGTTCAAAACGGTCACCGCCAATAACATCTGCAAAATAGCTGGAGATTCCCAAATTTTCAACAATCATGCGGGCCGGCTGCTCAGGCTTATTCGTCACGCAAATCAGTGTTTTCCCTTGCGCTTTGCCCCAATCTAAAAATTCCTGAATCCCCTGAAACAGCTGCGTTTCCACACACGGATCGGCATTATAAATTTTCAAAAAGGTCTCCAGCAGCAGCTGATGCTGCGCAGCGTCCACAATACCGGTTAAATGCTCCAAGACGCTGCTGCAAAAAATGGAAGTGCCTTTTCCAACCCAAACCCGCACCTGCGCTTCAGTGACCAGGGGCAGCTGCAATGCATTCAGGCTCATATTCATCGCACGGTATAAATCTGTGGCCGAATCAACCAGCGTGCCGTCCAAATCAAATAAAATCAGCTGTTTTTCCGCTAAATTCAGATTCAACATAAGGTCCTCTTTTCCATATATCTTCAGCTTAAACAATAAAGGCATGCGATTGCATGCCTTATTGCAGTCCAAGCGCGGCTTACTTAAAGAACAGCCATGCTAAAACTGCCAAAATAATAATGACAATCACGCTCATTAGGCCAACAGATGCATTTTTCTGCTGTTCTTTTTCCTGTTCAACCTGTGTCACCGGCTGTTCAACGGGAATTGGCGCCGGGTCAGGCTTCACCGCGCTGATATCGACACCTTCTGGAATTGGCGCCGGTTTTGGCACAGCGACATTTTGCGGCATGCCGTCACGGCTCAGCTGTACGCCTTCATGGCGCTCTTTCAAATCAGGCATGCCCTGATCATTCATCTTCTGCGCTGCCGCCGTCACTGGCGCTGCTGACTGGGCGGTTTCTGATACAGCGACCGCTTCAGATGGCTGCACCGCAGCTTCAGCCGGCGGGGTTTGCACTGGCGCTTTCTCTTCAGCATCATCCAAAGTGCGGGCGGGCTGCAAAACTGAAAATTTTAAGCTGGCGAATTGAACAATATCACCCTCTTTTAACAGCGCTTCATTTTCAATCTTCACGTCATTCACAAATGTGCCATTCGATGAATTCAGATCCTGCACCCAAAGCGCCTGATCCCTTAAATAAAATGCAGCATGCTTACGGGAAATTTCAGCCTGCTGCAGGACAATATCCGCAGCCTGATGACGCCCAATCAGCATATCACGGTCAATGCTGATTTCCCGCCCTGTTTGCTCTCCAGTAATGCCTTGTAGTTTCCAAGTCATGAAATGATTCTCTATCTGATTTTGATTTCATCATACATGCTGCAGTCTAAATTCATCAACCGCATGTTCTGCCCATGTTTTCCCGCTGCGCAGCAATACATTAAGGCGCAGGTGACTGACGCGCTCCATTCGGCACAGTCACCACCTGCCGCTTCACTGCCGGCTCTATCGCCACAGGCGTAACCTGAACCGCCGGCTGCTGCTGCGCGCCGCCCGATGGAACCGCCTGATAAGCCGGCTTCGGCGGATTGACCGGCATCTTCGAAACCGGAATCCTCTGCTGATACATGTCTTCGATATTTTCCGGCAATTTGGCAAAGTTGCCGTCATCATCCAGCGCCAATTGCAGGCTGTACAGCTGGCTGTAGCGCTGCTGCGACAGCTTGCGCACATCTTTGGCATCCCCCACAATGGTCGGATGGATAAAGATCAGCAAATTGCGCTTCACATTGGATTTGCCGTCTGAACGGAATAAGCGCCCCAGGCCCGGAATCGCACCCAAACCTGGAACGGATTGCCGCGTATAGGCCGTATCATCTGAGATCAAGCCGCCCAGCACAATAATCTGGCCATGCTCAGCCAAAATGGAGCTTTTAATGGCGCGCTTGCTGGTCACCAAATCTGAGGCTTGGCCTTTGTTGGCCTTAACGTTAGACACTTCCTGTTCGACCTCTAAGCGCACAGAGCCGCCTTCACCGATATGCGGCACCACTTTTAAGGTTACGCCTACATCCTTGCGCTCAATGGTGGTATAAGGATTGGCTGTGCCTGAAGATGTGGTTGAAACAGAACCCGTCACAAACGGCACGTTCTCCCCCACGACAATATAGGCTTCTTCGTTGTCCATGGTTAAAATGGACGGTGTCGACAGCAAATTGGATTTGGTTTTCTCTTTCAGCGCCTGAATCATCGCGCCATACAGCTTGCGTGAGCCGTCAGCGCTTTCTTTATAATCCCCCAAGATCAGTGAGGTGCCCGCGCCAATCGCGCTGCCCGCCCCCGCTGCGCCGCCGGTTAAATAGCCCGCTGCAATATTTTTTAAACTGGAACCGATATTGTCAAAATTGATTAAGCCAATCCCGCTGCTTAAATCACCCAGCGCCCACTGCACACCCAGCTGATCCGTATCGCTGCCTTCCACTTCAATAATCGCCGCTTCAATCAGCACCTGCTCACGGCGGGTATCCAGCTGTGAAATAGCCGATTCAACCTCCCGCATCAATGGCGGGTCGGCTTTCACCAGCAGGGAATTCTGTGTGGTATCCGCAATAATGCTGACCCCATTGGCGCTAAAGCTGCTGATGCTGTTTTCATTTGGATTATTCGAACCTGAGTTCAGGTTGATCCCCGAAGAAGCTCCCATGGATGAGCTGCTGGAACTTGAATTCGAATTATTCAGCAGATTGCTGATGGCATTATTAGAACTGGACGATGAATTGGATGAACCAGAATTAGAGCTGGACACTGCCTGCCCGCTTACCAGGCCTTGCAGGATTTCCGCTAAGTTTTTTGCGCTGGCATATTTCAGCCGGAATACTTTCAATCCGCCTAAACGGTCTGCAGGCGGCACATCCAGCATCTCGATGGTCTGCCGGATACGCTTCCGCGACTGCATATCGCCTTTAATAATGATGCGGTTGGTGCGGTTGTCCGCAATGATGCGCACACGCGAGCCTTTTAAATCTTTTGAAGCGCCCGTAGAGGTCATGGCTTCCAAGAGGCCGATCATTTCTTCCGCTTGACTGGATTGAAGCGTAACAGCCTCAATGTCATTCTGCCCTGTGCCATCCAGATTGCGGATAATGGTTTCCAGCTGATATATGTTGCTGGCGCGGTCAGACACAATTAAAGCATTGGTGCCGCCTACCGCAGATAAATGCGCAAATTGCGGCATCAGCGGGCGTAAAGCAGGAATCAAGTCATTGGCGTTGGTATTTTCCAGCCAAATCACCCGGGTCACAATTTGGTCCCCCGTTGCGCGGTGGCGCGAATCATAGGGAATGCCTGAGCTTTTCACATTGCTGTCCGGCACCAGCTTGACGGTATTGCCCGATGGGATCGCCACAACGCCATTGACGTTCAGCACCCCCAGAAACAAGTCGTAGACTTCATTTTTATTCAGCGGCTTGTTGGAAATCACCGTAACATTGCCGCGGACCCGCGGATCAACTGCAAAATTCTTGCCCGTAATATCAGCCACTTCATTAATAAATGCGGTTAAATCTGCATCCCGCAAATTGATTTTCCACGTCTGCGCGTGGCTTGCCGTGCTCACCATAGCCACCAATGGCGCTAAAGCATATGCCGCAAAGACAGCACGATGATTATTTAATAAAGCCATGAACTCTTATGCTTCCCAACCTGCTAGGTGATGACACATCACTTAAAATCCTGCTGCACGGTCATCACTTGATCACCCCGTTTTATTTCCAGCTTCACCTGCCCTTCGCGGCGAGCCTGTTCTAATAATTGCGCTTCTGTCTGGCCAGCGCCGACACTCTGCCCATTCAGCGACACAATGCGGTCCCCCGGCTGCAGGCCCAGCTTATTTCTCAATGCCGCCGGCGTGCGCGCCGTGACTTCAAACCCGCCGCCGGAAGATGCATTCACGCCCATTTCCTGCATATACTGTTCACGGTTTTCCTGCATGCGCTGCACCGCTTGCCCAAGCGCGCTTTGCGTTTGGCCGCTGCCTGAATAGCCTTGCTGCTGCGGATTGTTCATTTGCGGATTGGCGCTGCCACTGGGCACAATGGGCTGGTCCAATCCGTTTTCAATGCCTTTAAAAGCCAGCTCACGCACCGCGCCATTTGCGCTGCGCAAAAAGACCTTATCCCAATAGACTTCCGCCAGCGTATAAGATGAGCCTTCAACCGCCTCTCCCACCCGATAGCGCTCGGCTGTTTCATTGACTTTAATCACCGCTGACGAGTATTGGCTTGGATACCCCACCACAACCCCCTGCAATACCATATTCAGCTGTTCATCCGCACCGGATGCCCGCCCTGCTTCCTGAAATAAGGCAAAGGAGCTGATGTTCGGCACTTGAGGCTGCTGCGAGCCCAGCTCAACCCGATCCATCTGCATGGCTTGCGGCGGCGCCAGCACCAGCCACAGCATAGAAGCCAGTTTCCAGCACAAGCACATAATCAGCACGGCCAGCACAGCTGGCGCCAGACGGTCTGTATTTTTCCAGTTGTACTGCTTAAGCTTTTCAATCCAGTCATGCATTAGAAACCGCCTTTCAGCATAGGCTGACGGGTACTAATCACATAGGTGTCCAAACCGGCTTTGCCTTCATAAGAAGGAATATTCATTAATAAACGCTGCGTCAACTGCACATCCAGCATCAATTCCGCATCCAGCTGCAAATTCATCATTTTTTGTTCCCGCGGATCACGGACATCAATCTGCAGCTTGCCCTGATCATCCGCTAATTTCCCAATCAGCGACGGAACATTCATGCGGTCTTGACGCTGCGCAAAGATATACAGCAGCTCTCCGCCCGCCCATTGCAGCTGGCCGTCAGCCTGGCTGAATCCTTGCTGCTTTGTATATTTCAGCGAAAGATCCTTGAGCTGAACCGCATTGTTCGGCCACTGCCAATCTGCGATGGACTTTAAGGTTTCCGGCGCAATCTGCCCATTGAGAGATTTGATGATTAAGGATTGACCCAGGCCGTATCCAACCACGCCTTGCAGCTGTGTATTGCCGCTGTGAATTTCCACATCTGCACCCAACCGCATCAGCAGCAAATCCAAGGGCCGGCTTTTCCAGCTGATTGAACCTTTCAGCTGGCCTTTGCTCCAGTCCGCTTGCCCGCGCCAAATATTGCCGCTGACATTTTGCAGCGTCTGATTATTTTTATAAAATTTTGAAATCAGCCATGCTGCTGGTACTTGCAGCATAACGAAAATAAAAAATATGATGACCGCGAATAACAGCCATTTTATTTGTTTTGGCTTACCGCTCATCCCGCCCCAACCAATCTGTCAATTTCTTTCCCGAAAACTTTATTTCTTTTATAAACACATTATGCACACTTTTTCCACGCAGCCAATTCATAGGGATAAAAAAAACCAAGCAGTACTGCTTGGTTTTTTTTATCCTAGACTGCTTTTATGACAGCCCAATGACGCTAAGTTAAATTAAGAAGCTTTCCAGCTTAGCGCCTTTTTCCAATTCCGCAACCAGCCAGCGCGGCTGTTTACCGCGGCCGGTCCATGTATCATTTGGATTTGCCTTGCTGCGGTAGCGCGGCTCTACTGATTTCCGCGTTGTTTTCTTACGCTTGGTCGCGCCCAGTTCTAAAATTTGATCAATGCTTAAACCGACATTTTCAGCAATCGCTAAAATTTGGTTATATGCATCTTCAACCGCTTGATCTTTTTTAGAAGCGATTAACGCTTCCGCTTCAACTTGAAGTTTTTTAAGTTCTTCAACAGATAAATTACTGATGTCTGGCATGATATTAATTCCTCAACAATGAATATGTATTATTTTACTTTAAACTCGCTCATCATATTTACATTAATATAAACATTCAATATCAATATGGGGATTAAAAACCAGATTTCTATAGTTTTAACGAATTATTTTTCAGAATTTAAATTAAATAACATGCTGCGCGCGTAATTCAATTTGTTTTATTTTTTGGCGGATCATTTCAGGCATAGCTATTTTCTGCATATTTACTTTATCAACACACACAATGACCGCTTCTGCGGCTGCCGCTATTTTCTGCTGCTGCGTGCTCCATATTAAATAACTCATTCGAATCGCGCTATTTCGAAGCTCTTCTACACGCACGCCTATTTTCAACTGGTCTGGATAAAGTATTGGACTGAAGTATTTACATTGATTCGAAGCAACCACGGTAAAAACATCCTGCTGAAAAATATCAAGCTCATCAAAATAGCAAATGCGCGCGCTTTCAATATAGCGGTAATACTGCACATTATTGACATGGCCAAATGCATCCATATCGCCCCATGCCACATTTTGCTCAAAAATCACTGGATATTCAGAAATATTAATCATTTTATTTTTCACTATATTTTAATTTCTACAAAATTTGCATTATTTTCAAAAATTAAATTTAACTGTTTAATCAAATCTTCCTGACCTGACAAATTCGATTTAATTCTTAAATAACTCATTAATACATCATCAGGATACTGGTTCAGCAATAAAGCCGCCTCTGCTGCGCGCCCGGTTGCCATATATACATGCCATTTGGCAAAACTGAAGACAGGCAATGCTGGATATTGGCTTTCCCAAGCATTAATCCGCTGCTCAATTTGTTCATAATCAGGATTCTGCTTCAGCAATTGCTGCTGGAACCACAAATAGAACGCCTCCTGGTTAAACTGCTCTGACAACAAATGCACTGCGAGCTGTTCATGCAATGCACTCATTTCCGGCATGCGCGAAAGCACTTTCAGCCATAACAGCTTAATAGGAAAGGTGCGGTTATAAATTTGATCATTCAATGCCTCATACCGCTCTTTTAGCAGCTGCAAACTATCCGGGTCTGCCTGATCAAATGCCGCCAGCAGCTGTTCCAGCCAGGCCTGTTTGGTTATTTCATCCAAATGCCCATATTTTGTAGAACGCAAATACATCCATGGAAACTGCAGCGCAAACTCTCCCCATAGCGCGGTTAAACGCTGCTCATACGCTGTGCTGACATTCTGCAGCCAAGGCGAAAGTTCATGCTGATTGAGAAACTCTAAATGCGTTAAGGCTTTTTCGCCATCCTGCTGCGCCAGGTAAACCTCAATCCGCTGCAGTTCCGCCAATTCAAAAGCCATAGGATTGGCATCCTTTAATGCATTCAGCGCATCATTATATTGCTGGCGCATCCAATATAAGCGCGCATCCATAATCCCTTTCAGCAAACCGGATTCAGTAAATGCCTGCTGAATAAACTGACGCTGGTCCTGTGCCGCATTTAACAGCCAAATGACCGCCAATTGCTCATAGGGATGCAGTTTGCTGAAACTGAAAATATTTTCCCGTTTACGCTGTTCTCTGCTTAAATAACGCTTAATGCCCAGCCAGGCCATTTGCCCAGTAAAACTTAAAAGCGCCAATATAATGAGAAAAAACCAGATATTGGTTTGAATTTGCCATTCGCGCCAATAGATATAGACATAACCGGGACCATAGCCAAAACTGAGCACACTAAATAACGCAACAGCCAATAAACTGATAAATAAATACGCGAGTAAAATTTGCTTCATATGCAATTATCCAATTAAAGCCCGTGTATTTAAACTTGGTACCGGATTGGCTGAAATTTTCTTCAAATCATTTAAACGCTGAATAAAATTTTGTGTTTTTGCATCCGGCAGCTGCTTTAAAATTTGAACTGCTAAAGTTAATTCCTGCTGAAAGGCAATATATTGCCCTTTCTGCAATTGCTGCTGAGCCAGCAATAAACGCAGCTGCGCTTCTTTTAAAATGATACTGCGGTGCATTAATACTGCATTTGGCTGCTGTACCGATTCAATTTGAATCCAGCGCTGCCAAAATGATTTGCCTGCTTGCGGCGCCGGCTTTTGATATTGCGCTTTAATTTCCCCGCCAATTTCACGGTCAAGCAAATCCAGCACTGCTTGTATTTTATTTTGCTGTTCATTATTGGCATTAATATATTGCATTACCGTATGCCGGTCTTTATCAATCACCTGGTGCAGGCTGGCTTTCAGCGCCGGGGCAAGCGGGTATGCATTTATATTCAAATTCAGCTGATTCAATTTTTCCAAAGCCAGCGAATATTGCTGCTGCTGCAAAGCGAACTCAATTAAATCAAGCTGCTGCGCAATTAAAACCGTTGGCTGCAGCGCTGCGGCGGACGGTTGCGCCAAGGCTGGTTCCGCATGCTCTGTATCGGACGAAAGCGCTGCCTTGCTGAATTGCCGGTTTAAGGCAGCCAGCTGATCATTCAAACTGGCCGTTCTCTGCTCCAGCGCATTTTGCTGCTGCATCAACGCATCCTGTGCCGCATTGAGCCGATATAAATCAAAACTGATTTTTGCAATCCACAGAACACTTAAGGCCAAGGCCAGAACAAGCAGTTTTTTCATGAATTTCCTTGCACAAGCGCTATTTGCTTCAAAATGGATTCCTTCCGCAAATCATTTAACTGATAAATAGAAAAATTATATGGATGAGCTTGCCTGTAATGCTGCAGCAGATCAGATAAGCGCTCGCCCAGCACTAAAAAATGCGCTTGATTCAGCACATCCAGATGCGCCGCAATCAGCCTCAGCCAATTCAGCCAGCTGGCTTCACTGGTCACAAGCATGCAATAGCTCTGCAGCCCTAAAGGATTTTCCATAAGAATTTTAGGAGTTTGCTCCGGGCACTGCCGCCGGTACAGCACAAAATTCAACAGCTGAACGCCTTTCTTGCGCAGTGCATCCATCATGAATTGCCTGCCGCCTTCGCCGCGCCAAAAGGCCACTTGGGCAGTATTGTCCAGCTGATGCAGCACAGGCAAATCCAGCATGCCTTCAGAGGTTTCCACCAGCGGCACATGGCTGCTGAGGCCATAAGCCTGCAAAGCCTTTGCGGTCGCTTCACCGACGGCAATCCACTGGATATGCAAAATACTGGCCTGCGTCAGGCCTGCACGCTTCAACCCTTCCATGCCGTATTGCACAGCAGAAGGGCTCACCGCCACAATCACCTGAACCGATGCCAGCGCTGCATACAGCGCAGCTAAATCTTCAGACCAGGGCATCGGTGACAGTTCCAGCAGCGGCAAGTCCAGCACATCAATCTGCTGCGCCTGCAGAAACTGCGTTAAATCAGCTGCCCGGTCGGCTGGCCGCGTGTTTAAAAAAAGCATGCGGATTAATACAGCGCCTTCAGAAGCTCACCTGCGCCTTGAGCGACTAAATCTTTCGCCAAAGCCACGCCAAGCTGTTCAGCCTCTGCCGCTGCGCCCATATATTCAGCTTTCAGCAAAATTGCGCCATCAACGCTGCCTACACGGCCTTCCAAATGAATTTTCCCATTTTGCAAAGTTGCGTAGCCCGCGATCGGCACTTGGCATCCGCCTTCCAAATACGCATTGAAAGCGCGTTCCGCCCGCACACACACATCTGTCTCAGCATGCATAAGCGGGGAAATCAAGTCCAGTACAGCTTGATCTGCATCTCGGCATTCCAGGCCCAAAGCCCCCTGTCCAACTGCAGGCAGACTGAGTTCAGGCGCAATAGCATGGCGGATGCGTTCCGCTAAGCCTAAACGTTTTAAGCCGGCGCTTGCCAGAATAATGGCATCGTAATTTCCAGCATCCAGTTTAGCTAAGCGTGTACCGACATTGCCGCGCAAATCAATGATCTGCAAATCCGGGCGCTGCTTTAAAATCTGGCATTTACGGCGCAAGCTGGATGTGCCGACTTTTGCGCCTTGAGGCAAATCATCAAAATGGCGGTATGTATTGGATACAAAAGCATCCAGCGGGTCTTCACGCTCACAGATCACGGCCAAAGCCAGACCTTCAGGCAATGCCATCGGCACATCCTTCATGGAATGCACAGCCAGATCGGCGCGGCCATCCATTAAGGCCGCTTCCAGTTCTTTCACAAATAACCCTTTGCCGCCAATTTTGGCCAATGGCGTATCTAAAATTTTATCGCCCTGTGTCACAAAGGTCACCAACTCAACCTTTAAGTCCGCATGCAGCGCTTCCAGACGGGCTTTAATATGCTCTGCCTGCCACAGGGCCAGCGGGCTTTGACGAGTTGCGATTTTCAGGGTTTTCATAAATTTTAAACGGCTGTAAGAATAAACATTATTCTAAACTTATCTTGCCGATATTAAAATGCAAGTAAATTTAAGAAAGATGACAGCATTTATTCTTTTCTGCAGCTTTACAATTTCTGAATCCGCTCGCGCAAATTCGGCAAATGCCTTCGGCTCACCGCAAGGCGCTCCTCAAGCTCGCGGCAGCGCACTTGGTATTGGCCTGAACTGACCACTTCCAAACCATCCAAATAATTGACTGAAACCAGCGCATTGCGGTGAATGCGGATAAACTGGTCGCCAAACTCTGTTTCCAGGTCTTTCAGTGTTTCATCAATCAGGACACTGCCGTTTTTATGGCGCACGGTGACATATTTTTGATCTGCTAAAAAATAATACACATTTTCAACAGGCACCAATTCAACACCGCGATAGGTCTTGGCCGCGATTTGATGGCGGCTGATTTTGAGTTCTTCCATAGTTTCTTTTTGTTTTAGACAGCTCACTTGAGCTTGGGTTAATCTTATTAAATGATCCAAAACCTGCTGCAGTTCCTGCTGCATCACCGGTTTGAGCAAATATCCTTCTGCGTTTGATTTGAATGCATCCAATGCGTGGTGGTCATATGCAGTGCAAAAAATGATTGCCGGCATCGGTTCAAGCTGGCGCAAATACTGAGCGCAGGCTAAACCATCCATTTCCGGCATTTGTATATCCAACAGCACAACATCGGGCTCAAGGCTTCTCGCTAATTCGACCGCCTGCTGTCCATGTGTTGCATGACCTGTCACTTGGTGCCCCAATTGAGTGACTAAGCGTGACAAGCGCTCTAATGCAAGAGGCTCATCATCACAAATCAGGATGTCCATTTCTCCTCCTTACTCAGCTACCATCATTTTTTTTATAGGTTAACTGCACTGTTTTTACTTATATCGATATTGCACTACAGTCGTAAACATCCCTTCTCCTGCAAAGCTTTGGAATGCTGCAGATGAACCATAATACGCTTTCAGCCGCTGCTGCACATTTTCCACTGCAATACCATGTCCTTGACGTAAAGTTATTTTATCCTGTGCGTATGGGTTAGTAATGACTATATTGACTTGATTTTGCAATATTTCAATCAATATGCTTATCGTACTCTTAGTTAGAATTTTTTCAACTCCATGAAAAATACTATTTTCCACTAAGGGTTGTAAAGTTAGCAGCGGAATTTGTAC
Organism: Acinetobacter bouvetii DSM 14964 = CIP 107468; assembly: GCF_000368865.1. Lineage (GTDB taxonomy): Bacteria > Pseudomonadota > Gammaproteobacteria > Pseudomonadales > Moraxellaceae > Acinetobacter > Acinetobacter bouvetii. Next base: position 266,370 of record NZ_KB849725.1, on the reverse strand, counting down.
GCGCGTGTACATTTCCGGATTAACCAATTTCCATTCAACCTTTAAGCGCTCTCCCAGCCGGATTTGCTCAATGGCTAAATAGCGCCGGCATAAATCAATTTCATCACTCAGCGGCACCAGCTTCAGTTCCTGGAAGCTGGCGCGAAACAGGCGCGATAAATTCAGCAGCATTTCTTCGGCTTTATCTGGATCAATGCTGATGAGGCTGATGGCGCTGTTTAAGCTGTTAAATAAAAAATGCGGATGAATGCGGGCCTGCATGGCCTGAATGCGGGCATTCAGCTCACTGTTCTGCTGCCGGCTCCATTGTTCACGCAAATATAAATAGCGGAAGCAAAATGCCCCCAGCAGCATGCCAAAACTGAGATTCATGCCTGCACGGCTGAACACGGTTCCCCAGCTGAGGCCAGCAAAGCTGAAGCTCTGCCCAAAATACATTAAAATATTCAGAACGAGTGTGGTGCACAGGACAATCAGCTGCAGCAGCAAAAAGCCCAGCAGCAAGGTCAATTTCAAATTTAAAGGCGATAAGCGCTGATCGAAATATTCCACAATCGCCGCGAAAGCCAGCAGCACCCAATTGATGAATAAAATATGCTGTATCAGGCTGCTGAAGCTTAAATTTGACCATGACTGCGCCTGCGCTAAAGCCAGCACCAGCGCCAAAATATTGCCGGCAGTAAACAGCTCAAGGACATACTGCCAGCGCCCAATCCTGCTGGAAAAAAAAGAAACCTCCATTTGCCCTCACTGCTCGAAAAAGATTGATGAACTTGCACTTCGGCAATAGGGTTCGAATTTGCTATACTCTTGGACAGTTCTACTGCTTTTTATCTTATTGAGCCGACATGACCACATCTTCTAATTCCTCAAATCCGTCACAAGCCCAAACTTCGGGCATGTGGGGCGGCCGTTTCTCTGAAGCAACTGACGCTTTTGTTGCTGAATTTACAGCATCTGTTCAATTTGACCAACGCTTTTATAAACAAGATATTGCAGGTTCTATCGCGCATGCAACCATGCTTGCCAAAGTTGGCGTATTAACCGAACAGGAACGCAATGACATTGTTAACGGCTTAAATACGATTAAAGCTGAGATTGAAGCAGGCAATTTCGAATGGCGCATCGACTTAGAAGATGTGCACATGAATATTGAGTCGCGCTTAACGCAGCGGATCGGCATAGCTGGCAAAAAGCTGCATACGGGCCGCAGCCGCAATGACCAAGTGGCAACAGACATCCGTTTATATGTGCGTGATGAAATTGATGCCATTTTGCAATTGCTTGAAAAATTGCAAAATGGCATTTTGGGCTTGGCTGCAAAAAACACCAATACCATCATGCCGGGCTTCACGCATTTGCAAACTGCGCAGCCTGTGACTTTTGGCCACCACTTAATGGCCTGGTTTGAAATGCTGGTGCGTGACTCTGAGCGCTTGATTGACTGCCGCAAACGCACCAACCGCATGCCATTGGGTTCAGCGGCGCTTGCAGGAACCACCTACCCGATTGACCGCGCCTATACAGCGGAACTGTTAGGCTTTGAAGCCGTTGCAGAAAATTCGCTGGATGCGGTGTCTGACCGTGATTTTGGCATTGAATTCAATGCTGCGGCCTCGCTCATCATGATGCACTTATCGCGCATGTCTGAAGAAATGATTTTATGGACATCTGCACAATTCAAATTCGTGAACATTCCAGACCGCTTCTGCACCGGCTCTTCAATCATGCCGCAAAAGAAAAATCCGGATGTGCCTGAACTGATCCGCGGTAAAACCGGCCGTGTGTATGGTGACCTGATGAGTTTGCTGACCCTGATGAAAGGCCAGCCTTTGGCTTACAACAAAGACAACCAAGAAGACAAAGAGCCTTTGTTTGATGCCATTGATACCGTCCGCGGTTCGCTCATGGCATTCGCTGACATGATTCCTGCATTGGTTCCCAACATTGAAATCATGCGTGAAGCGGCGCTGCGCGGTTTCTCTACTGCCACCGACTTGGCGGATTATCTGGTGAAAAATGGCGTTGCGTTCCGTGATGCGCATGAGATTGTGGGTAAAGCGGTCGCGCTAGGCGTGCAAGAATCTAAAGATTTGTCTGAACTGAGCCTTGAGCAGCTTCAGCAATTCTCAGACTTGATTCAAGCCGATGTCTTTGAAAAAGCACTCACTTTGGAAGCATCTGTCAATGCCCGCAACCACATTGGCGGGACTGCGCCAGCTCAGGTAGAAGCCGCCATTGAACGCGCTTATGCCCGTTTGGAAAAACTTTACGCTTAAAGGATAGGCGCCATGACTCGACAAATATTTTGCCGCAAGTATCAAAAAGAAATGGAAGGATTGGATTTTGCACCGTTTCCCGGCGCAAAAGGCCAGGAATTATTTGACTCTGTGTCCAAAGAAGCTTGGCAGGAATGGCTGAAGCACCAGACTACGCTAATCAATGAAAAGCGTTTAAACGTGTTTGAGCCGGATGCGAAAAAGTTTCTTGAAGAACAGCGTGAAAAATTCTTTAACAATGATGAGTCATTGGAAAAAGCTGAAGGGCTAAAGCCTGAGGCGTGATAAAGCGGAGCACTGCTCCGCCACGCCGCAAGACAAGAAGCTATGCTTCGAGTGGAAAAAATAAAGCGCTGCTTTAATTTTTATTCAAGACAAACACCGAAGGTGTGCGCAGGCTTTAATCTGAAAAATCCCCCATCCTTGGGGATTTTTTATGAGCTGCCTTTATAGGCTGCCTTATTGTTCTGAAAGACAAGCGAAGCGCACAGCTCCAAATGCCATCAAGGAATCTGAAACAGCTCCTTTTTTTATCAAGCAAAGTACTGCGCCGCCTGAATACAAAATCAGCCATTTTGCATGCAGCCCATCGAAAAGCAGAACGTTTAAGTTTTTAAAATTTAAACATTCCTTTGCACAGTATTTTTAAACGCAAGAGAAGCATAGAATTTGTATCAAAATTAGGAAATGTAAATCTGCGATACATTCTCTTAATAAAACGCAGCATTACAATACAAGAACCTACATGATTTTGGCGTTGCGAGTTCCTATAATCGGTTTCAAGAAGATGGAAACATCTTCGAATAATAGTGATAAGTATCCCCAATTTTCTTCCCAGATTTCCCCCAAAGTCTGGGATTTTTTTTTATTCTAATGCCTGCAGATTCTGCAATCTTTGACTTGAGTCAATAGCCAGCCTGAAATGTGCTGCCGGCTGGCATTTTTAAATATTAAAGTCGACATAAAAAAACCCCATAAAGGGGCTTTCAGAGCTCTAAGCTTAAGGCTGCTTCAAATACGGCCATGCTGCTTTTAAATAAATAAACATTGACCATAGCGTTAAAATCACTGCGGTATACAGCAGCGCATAAGCCAGCATTTCCAGCGGCGGCCAATTCAGCAGAAAGACGGAGATCGCAATCATTTGGAATGCTGTTTTGTATTTGCCCACTGTGGATACCGCAACACTGGTGCGCGCGCCCAGTTCCGCCATCCACTCGCGCAGCGCAGACACGGTAATCTCACGTGAAATAATCACAATAGCGGCAAAAGCCATCGAAATCGTGGGCTGCCATTGCACCAGCACAATCAGCGCCGCCGCTACCATCAGCTTATCTGCAACAGGGTCCAGAAAGCGGCCAAAGGCTGAAGTCTGGTTTAAGGTGCGCGCCAAATAGCCATCGAACCAATCCGTAACCGCAGCCACTACAAAAATCCCCGTCAGCAGCATATGCCGGCTCATGCCGGCATCATGGCCTTCAACTCCCATGGCTGGCGGCCAATAGGCCACAAGCAAAAATACCGGAATTAAAGCAATACGCGCTAAAGTTAAAATGTTTGGAATATTCAGGATTCGACCTGCAGTCATAGACACCGCCAATGTTTCCCCTTCATGCACGATGCAAATGCACAATATATTGAGGATTTACCCTTCGTTAATTCTGTTCACTTTATACGAAATGGCCTAAAGTGTCACTAGGCAAACACGGTAACTGTTTGCCGTGAAATCGCGATCAGCCGGCCTTCTGCATCCCATAAATGCGCATATTCCGTCGAATAGCCGTCTCCTGCATAGTCGGTAAATACTTTATATTTAAACCAATCCTGCACCTGATGCTGCAGCGGGTGCACATACGTCAGATGCCATGTCAGCGAACTGGCTGGCGCCATGCGCGTATACATCGGCAGCACACCGGGCGGCCACATATCGAAAGCCACCATTAAATCCGCCACCGTCATCTCGCGGTTTTCATGCCATGCCGGATCAAAACGGAACCAGCCGCCAAAATCAGGCTGCTGGGCTGCAGTACAAGGATACTGCCCTTCCGCCCATGCCATTTGCATCTGCTTAAAGCATTCCGGCGCCAAAGGATGATGCTGCGCAATCTGCAGATCTTCAACAGCAGGATAATCTGGCGCTGCCCGCTCATGGCTCACCTGAATAGATGATTCGCGCTGCGCGCCAAAGCTGGCCAGTAAAATGCTTTGCACCGCGCCATCCTGCCAAAGCCGGACTTCCACGGTAGTCACAGATTTTCCTTCACGCAGGATTTCCGCAGTCAGCTTCACTGAACTTAATTGCACAGGCCCGACAAAAGTCACACTGGCGCTGAGCAAGCGCTTCCCCTCATCGGCCACCGCCAGCACGGCTTTCTGCATCAGCATGCCCGCCACCAAGCCGCCATAAATCGTGCGCCCCTGCAGCCAGCCTTGCGGAATATCGACTGTATCTGACTGCTGAATCTGCTCATATAATGCGGTTAATGACATGCTGCTTCCCTGCTGAACGCCAACGTGGTGGCCGATACGCTATCTTTATTGGAATGGCCGCTGATGTAAATGCTCAATGACCCATGGGTCATTGAGCATTTTAGCCAAGCGCTTCCATTTTCAGCACAGCGCTTTAAGTCCGCCTGCGCCCAGGCAATTTATTCATGCAAAATTTTATAAATGGTGCGCGCCATCACATCCCCCAAACCTGGCACCAGTTTCAATTCATTTTCCGAGGCTTTCAGCACGCCTTGAATGCCGCCGAAGTGGGTCAATAAGTCACGGCGGCGTTTCGGCCCCAAACCCGGAATGACTTCAAGCACTGAAGAACCGCGTTTTTTATCCCGCTTAGCGCGGTGTTTGGTAATGGCAAAGCGGTGCGCCTCATCACGCACCTGCTGAATTAAATGCAGCGCTTTGTGGTCTTCAGGCAGCTGAATTTTCGTGCCATCGGTAAAATGCAGCGTTTCGAGGCCCGGCTTGCGCCCTTCCCCTTTGGACACACCAATCATAAACGCATCCAGCTCCAGTTCCCGCATCACCTCCATTGCCATATGCAGCTGGCCTTTGCCGCCGTCGATCAGCAGCAGGTCAGGCAGCATGGCTTTTTTATAGCGGCGGGTCAGCGCCTGGCGCATCGCCGCATAGTCATCGCCTTCGGTAATGTCATTGATGGAAAACTGGCGGTAATCGCGCTTGCGTGCGCCGCCTGCATCAAACACAACACAGGAAGCAACCGTGGCTTCCCCCATGGTATGGGAAATATCAAAACATTCAATGCTGTCAATGGGCCTGCCCGCCACCTGTTCCAGCTGATGAAAGCGTTCATTCAATTCAAAATGATTGGCCAGCTTGCCTTTAATGGCGTGCTGCACGTTCATCTGCGCCAGCTCCAGCCATTCAGCGCGGGTTTCACGCACACTGTGCTTAATTTGAATCTTTTTCTCAAAGTGCTGCTGCAGCGCCTGCTCCAGCTCTTTGCGGTTGACCGGTTCAACATTCACAATCAATTCAGCTGGAATCTCATCTGCCACCTGAAAATAAAAGTTGGCGATGAAATCTGACAGCATTTGCGCCAGATCATCACCCAGCATATCGGGGAAATAGCTTTTGCCGCCCAGCATCTTGCCATTGCGCACATGCATAATCTGCACGCAGGTCACCCCCGCATGGTAGGCAATGGCGATAATATCCGCCTCGCCTTTGACCTTGTAAATCGCCTGCTGCGCCTGCACATCCCGCAGCAGCGCCATGCGGTCACGGTAAAATACCGCTTTCTCAAACTCCAAAGCTTCGGCCGCCTGCTCCATTTTTGCAATCAGTTCTTGATTCAGCTCTTTGGTATCCCCCTGCAAAAAACGGATCGAGTTATCGACATCATTTTTATACTCTTCAGGGCTAATCAGTCCCACACACGGCGCTGAGCAGCGCTTGATTTGATACTGCAGGCACGGGCGCTTGCGCTGTGAAAAATAGCTGTTTTCACACTGGCGCACATTGAACAGCTTTTGCAGCACCAGCAGCGTATCGCGGGCATTGTAAGCGCTTGGATAGGGCCCAAAAAACTTGCCGGCCTGATGCTTGCCCTTGCCGCGGCCTGACGCAATGCGCGGATACGGCTGATCTGCGGAAATGAAAATATAGACGTAGGACTTATCGTCCCTCAGCATGATGTTGTAGGGCGGCCGGTGCAGCTTAATCAGATTCTGCTCCAGCAGCAGCGCTTCGGTTTCAGAACGGACGACTAAGGTTTCGATGTCATAAATGCGCGCTACCAACGCCTGCGTCTTCGGGTGCTCAATGGTTTTGACAAAATAGCTGGAGACGCGGTTTTTTAAATTTTTTGCTTTGCCCACATACAGCAGCTCGCCATCCTTGCCCAGCATGCGGTACACGCCTGGCAAAGTCGTCATATGGGCTAGAATTTTTTCAATATGTTCACGCGCGTTTTCGTTCACTGGCGGCCTGTCTTCTGCTGATTCACTGCATTGCTGCGTCTATGCTACATGATGTGATGGTTTAAGCCGTATTTTCAAGCATTCCCCCCTGAATTTTACGGCGCTGGCAATAACATGATTGCTAAAAGCTATTATTGAAAAAACTGAAGTTTGCTATGCTCAAAGCGTGCGGAATGTATTGTTGAGGCGCCTGTTTTTTGATGGCTCTTTTCCCAGCCAATCCAGTTTTAAACCCAAGGAATCAAACGGAATGAACACAGCCCATCCAGCCCTCCATGCCGTGCAGCCCAGCACTTCAACATACAGCGCATCGGAAAAAGACCGCTTGATTGGCAAGCCGCGCTTTCATTTTGAACCGCAGGCGGTGATGCAAAGCTTAAGGCAGCGGATTATTGGGCAGGATGATGCGCTGAATGAAATTGAAAAAATGCTGCAGGTCGTCAAAGCGGATTTTTCCAGTCCTGAACGCCCGCTATCGGTGACCTTAATGCTGGGCCCAACCGGGGTCGGCAAAACCGAAACTGTGCGTTTAATTGCTGAAGCTATTTATGGCCGTTCAGACGCCTTTTGCCGCATTGATATGAACACCTTGGCGCAGGAACATTATGCCGCAGCCATTACCGGCGCGCCTCCGGGCTATGTCGGCTCGAAAGAAGGCCACAGCCTGTTTGATGAAGCCGCCATAGCAGGCTCACATACCCGTCCGGGCATTGTGCTGTTTGATGAACTGGAAAAAGCCTCGATTGAAGTGCTGCGCGGCCTGATGAATGTGCTGGACACCGGCACGCTGACCCTGACGGCAGGCACCAAAACCATTGATTTCCGCAACTGCATGATTTTCATGACCAGCAATATCGGCGCGCAGGCAGCGCAGCTGTACTTGGATAAATTGAATTTCCTGCCAAAAAAAATGCAGGATCTGTGTTTAAAGCGCGTACCGACACAGCGCATTATTGAAAAAGCCATGCAGCGTAAATTCGATCCTGAATTTCTCAACCGCATTGACCGCGCCCTGCACTATCGGCCGGTGCAAAATGATGCCTTGCCAAGGCTGGTCGAAATTGAACTAGAAAAACTCAATCAGCGCCTGCAGCATCAAAAACGCAGCCTTTCCTTAACAGAAAGCGCCAAAGCGCATTTTTGCCAAGGGCATGACATCCGCTACGGCGCCCGGCATTTGGCGCGCAGAATGCGCACCGAGCTTGAACCGATTTTGGCCGTGCATTTTCTCACCCACCCCGAGCAGGCCGCACTGCATATAGACTGTTCAAACGGCCAGCTGACGGTAAAGTCCTCTGCCTGAACAAACAGCGGATTTATTGGCCCAACCCGCAGCAACAGGCCTGATCCATATGTTATGAAGCTGTGATCAACAAATCGGTCAGATATTCCTGTCAAAGGATAAAACAAGCAGAATGGTTAAATACAGCGAATCAAGAATACTGCCTTCATGTATGGATCAGGCACTCCAATTGCTGAAATAGATGCGCTAAATCTTTGACATCAATAGGCTAGTGAAACCCTGCTTGTCTTTTGGGGAAACCAATACAGATTTAATTTTTCCATCTTTCAGATAATCAACTTTCAGACGGTCAAGGGACAGCGCAGGTGATGAAACGGAGTTGGACGTCGGAGAAATGCCCTGAATATCAGCCATAGGAATATTCCTGTTCAGCCACATGCAGCGGATATTCAATTGCCCGTTAGCCACTGTATACTGCGTCGTCCAGACCGGCCACCAGATCATTGCAATAGTCAGCACATAAACCGCGGTATGCTCCGGATACTCTGCCATGGTGCCCTTCGCATACATGGTCAGCAGCAGCTGTATCAGCATCCCCGTCAAACAGATCACAAACCCCATTACCCACCAGTCAATTTTACTTCGAAATCTTTGCATAGCCGGAAACCATAATTTTTCAATGCTTATTTTTGCAGTGTAAATTAATCCCATATTTTTTTCATGGATTAATGATCAACACTGCAAAACTAATCCTCATAAAAAACGCGCCGCAGGGTATTTTGAGTTGCAATTGACTTTTCTGACTGCAAATAAAGACCCGTCTACAAAAAAAAACAGTCCATTGATGGCATAAATCATGCCGTTACGAATTTTAAAATACCTGCTGAAACAATCAGTTCCCATACACTATCTGCTGCAGATGCAGGCATGGCGCAGTTCAGCCCCCATTGATGAGAAAAAAAATTGATGACCCTTGCGTCACGGCTTGATACAACTTGTTATGTTCTTTTTAGATATAGTTATCGTAAGATTAGCGAGGCAAAAAGTGCGCAGGAATCGCGTACTCACCGCTTCAAAACATCAACTTAGAAGTCCTCCAAAATAAAGGAGATCAGGCATGATCCACGCTGGCAATGCCATTACCGTCCAAATGCTTTCGGACGGAATTGCAGAATTCCGCTTTGACTTACAAGGTGAGTCGGTCAACAAATTTAACCGTGCAACAATTGAAGATTTTAAAGCTGCAATTGACGCGGTTAAAGCAAACGGTGACATCAAAGGCTTAATCGTTACTTCGGCTAAATCTACATTTATCGTTGGCGCAGATATTACTGAATTTGGCGCAAACTTCGCTCAAGGCGAACAAGCGATTGTGGATTGGGCATTGCCTGTTCACGACATCTTCAATGCGTTTGAAGATTTAGACATTCCTAAAGTTGCAGCAATCAATGGCATGGCATTGGGCGGCGGCTTTGAAATGTGCCTCGTGTGTGACTATCGCGTGATGTCAGAAGCGGCGCAAGTCGGCCTTCCTGAAATCAAACTGGGCATCTTCCCTGGTTTCGGCGGTACAGTTCGTTTAAGCCGCCTGATCGGTATCGACAATGCAGTTGAATGGATGGCCATGGCCAATCCTAAAAAACCAGCTGCTGCGCTGAAAGACGGTGCGGTTGATGCGGTTGTTGCTGCGGATAAACTGCAAGACGCTGCAATTGACTTGGTTAAACAAGCCCTTGCTGGCCGTGTAGACTGGAAAGCAAAACGCCAGGAAAAACTTGACCCAGTTAAATTGAACCCAATCGAACAAATGATGGCGTTCAACTCGGCGAAAGGTGCAGTTCTTGCAAAAGCAAATCCTGCTCAATACCCTGCGCCTAAACTTCTTCTTGACTCATTACAAGCAGGTGCAAGCCTTCCGCGTAATGAAGCGCTTCAAGCTGAAGCGGCTGGTTTTGCAAAAGCAGCCATTACACCACAAGCAAATGCGTTAATTGGTCTATTCATCAATGACCAAGTGGTGAAGAAAACTTCGAAGAAATATGAAAAAGGTGCGCACCCTGTCAACCAAGCGGCTGTATTGGGCGCGGGCATCATGGGTGGCGGTATTGCTTACCAAGCGGCAAGCAAAGGCACACCTATCATCATGAAAGACATTGGTAACCCGCAACTTGCTTTGGGTATGAAAGAAGCCAATGGCTTACTGACCAAGCAAGTTGAACGCAAAAAAATGACCCCTGCAAAAATGGGTGAAACACTTGCGCGCATCCGTCCAACTTTAAGCTATGACGAGTTTAAAGAAGTGGACATCGTGATTGAAGCGGTGACTGAAAATCCAAAAGTAAAAGGCATTGTACTTGCTGAAACTGAGAAAAATGTTCGTGACAACACGATCATTGCTTCAAATACTTCAACAATTTCAATCACACGTTTGGCTGAAAACCTACAGCGTCCTGAAAACTTTGTCGGTATGCACTTCTTTAACCCAGTACACATGATGCCATTGGTAGAAGTGATCCGTGGTGAGAAGACTTCGGCTGAAGCAATTGCGACCACTGTGGTTCTTGCTCAGAAAATGGGTAAAACACCGATTGTTGTCAACGACTGCCCTGGTTTCCTTGTAAACCGCGTATTGTTCCCTTACTTCGGTGCATTTGACCTGCTATTGAAAGACGGTGCTGACTTCCAGCAAGTCGACAAAGTCATGGAAAAATTCGGCTGGCCTATGGGTCCTGCTTACCTAATCGACGTTGTTGGTATCGACACGGGCGTTCACGGTGCAGAAGTCATGGCTGAAGGTTTCCCTGACCGTATGAAGCCTGACTTCAAAGGTTCAATCGAAATCATGTACGAAAACAAACGTTTGGGTCAAAAGAACGACGTTGGTTTCTACAAATACGAACTTGACCGTAAAGGCAAAAAAGCCAAAGTGGTTGATCCAACTGCATATGAGCTTGTTGCTACTGTGGCAACTGCGGAAAAACGCGAGTTTGATGCTCAAGAAATCATTGACCGTATGATGCTTGCTTTCTGTAACGAAACTGTTCGCTGCTTAGAAGACAACATCGTAGCGACTGCTTCTGAAGCAGACATGGCGATGATTATGGGTGTAGGTTTCCCTCCATTCCGTGGTGGTCCATGCCGTTACATCGACCAAACAGGTGTTGCTGAGTACGTTGCACTTTGCGACAAATACGCACACTTAGGTAAGGCTTATGAAGCGCCACAGATGTTGCGTGACATGGCTGCTAACAACAAAAAATTCTACGGTTAAGGAGCAACGTGAATGGCTACTTTAAATCCACGTGACGTTGTCATCGTTGATGGCGTACGTTCAGCAATGGGTAAAACCAAAAACGGTATGTTCCGCAATGTACGTGCTGACAGCTTATCGGCTGAATTGGTTCGTGCTTTAGTTGCCCGCAACCAGTTTGACACCAATGAAGTTGAAGACCTGATCTGGGGCTGTGTAAACCAGACTCTAGAACAAGGGATGAACATTGGCCGTAACATCGGTTTATTGGCTGACCTTCCAAAAACTGTGGCAGGTCAAACGGTTAACCGTCTTTGCGGTTCATCTATGCAAGCGCTGCACACGGCTGCTGCACAGATTGCTACCAACCAAGGTGATATCTTCATCATCGGCGGTGTAGAGCACATGGGTCACGTCGGCATGATGCACGGCATCGACCTGAACCCAGAAGCGTCTAAGCACTATGCAAAAGCGTCTAACATGATGGGCTTAACGGCTGAAATGTTAGGCCGCATGAACGGCATTACCCGTGAAGAACAAGATGCGTTCGGTGTTGAATCTCACCGCCGCGCTTGGGCCGCAACGCAAGAAGGCCGTTTCAAAAATGAAATCGTGGGTGTTGAAGGTCATGATGCCAATGGCTTCAAAATCCTTTGCGATATCGATGAAGTGATTCGTCCAGATGCAAACCTTGAAGCATTCAAAGGTTTGCGTCCTGTATTTGACCCGAAAGGCGGTACGGTAACAGCAGCAACGTCTTCAGCTTTGTCTGATGGCGCATCTGCAATGCTGCTCATGTCTGCTGAGCGTGCTCAAGCTTTAGGTCTTAAGCCACGTGCTGTAATTCGCTCTATGGCGGTTGCAGGCTGTGATGCTGCGATCATGGGTTATGGTCCTGTACCTGCAACTCAAAAAGCGCTTAAACGTGCTGGCTTAAGCATGGCGGATATCCAAACCATCGAGTTAAACGAAGCGTTTGCTGCTCAAGGCTTATCAGTGATGAAAGGCCTAGGTGTTTATGAGAAGCAAGACATCATTAACTTAAATGGTGGTGCGATTGCATTGGGTCACCCATTGGGTTGTTCTGGTGCTCGTATCACAACCACGTTGTTAAACGTGATGGAACAACAAGATACGCAAATTGGTCTTGCGACTATGTGTATCGGTTTGGGGCAAGGTATCGCGACTATTATCGAACGTGTTTAATATTTAGTTAAATACTGAGATAAAAAGAACCCCGCTTATTGCGGGGTTTTTTTAAGGGTTTGATTTAAAGTTTTTTAATAAATTTGAGACATGCTCCATCCCATCAAAAGTTGAGGGTATATTTTCATCTGAAGAAACAATGGAGGAAAATATAATATTCTCAAACTTTTCAAAACCTTCTTTATTGGCTTCTTTGAGCTCTTTCGATTTTTCTGCATAGCTTTGAATAAATTGACACAATGTCATACGTAATTCGAGTTGCATGATTTGAGATTTGACCGATTTGATATTGTGTAAAACAATTCTAAAAAACCAAAAAAGAACGAATAAAAGCGTTAGTGTTGGAAAAACAATAAATAACACTTTCGTTGAATCTATACTATTTAAATTATCAAATACCCATGCCAGTTCTAAAAGGGGTATTGATATAATGATAAGCCCTATAAAAAAATACTGAATTTTTAAACTATCAAGTTCATCGACTTTCTTCTTGAGAAGGCTTGAAAAACCTTGATATAGACCTACAAAATTAAAAGCTGTCTGATAAGTATCTAACTTATCTTTAAGAACTTCTACAGCCGACTTTTTCTCTTGAAACTCATTATTCCATGTATCTATTTTAGATATAGACTCATTTTTTGTTCGTATAAATTCTTCAACCTTATTAATATCTGTACTTTTGATTGCATTTGATAAAGCTCTAGCATGATCAGAATGGAATTCTTCTTGCATGATGAGAGTTGGCAGATCATCTAATAAATTTATACACCATGAAGATTTTTCAAAAAATTCCTTCCTATTTCGTCTAATCAATTCATTTAATGAATAAAAATCATCCCTTTCATCTATACTATAATTCCCTCTAAAACTTAATTCTCTTAGATAAATCACTAAAAATAAAGCCAGCCTATGTAAACGAATAACTTCATCATCTTTACTAAAGCTTGCAAATCCACCGTCCCAAGCTCTCATTAACTTTAATCCTCGATAATTTCGACATGTAATTAGCTGGGCATTCAGCCTATTAACAAAAGAACTATCATTTATAATCGAGTGAAAAGCTAAAAGGTTCTTAGCTAGTAGCCCATCAAAATCACTTTGACTCTCATATTTTTCTGCAATTCCAAGAATTTTATTTATAGTATCTAAAGATTCTTGAATCTCAAATTCAAATTTTTCACCCATTATTTCCCCCACCTAAAGTAAAATCTATTGGCCAATAATACGCTGCGCCAATAACGTCGCAAAATGCTGTTGAATCCGCTCACCCTTCTCATCGACCCGATGTAACTCCCCTACATTTTCATTGTATTTCACAATGTTCCAGCCATCGTATAGCGCACTTAACTCTCCTGCTTTAAACGAAAAAGGAAAGTCAGGCTGTACAGGAATATCATCGGTGTCCATCGCACACACGATCAAGTTAAACCCGTTCACTTTGGTTGTTTGCTGCATCTGTTGAATTAGTGGCTTCACGGTTTGGGCTTCTAAAAACATCATCACCACCGTACAGCAAATAAAGTCGTATGTACCTGTAATGCTTGGGTCAGCATTGAGGTCACGCTGTTGTATATGAATCTTTTGAATACCTTCGGTATCTATAATCTGCTGTAATTTTTGCAAACTTTGCGGATTCACGTCCCAAGCATCCACCTCAAAGCCCTGCTGACTTAAGTACAGTGAATTTCGCCCTTGTCCACAGCCGACATCCAAAGCCCGGCCACCGTGTAAATACGGCGTAGCTGCCAAAATTTCTGAGTGCGTAGGTGAAAGCTGATATTTCTTATAAAAATAATCCTGCTGGGTACAGTAAAATTGCAGCTGACACTCTATATCATCACTGGTCGAAACAATTTTGTGCCATGCTTGAGGCTGAATAAACGGCGGCTGTTGCTCAGGTGTAAACAGATGTTCAGATTGCACTTGGCCTGCCTTATCTAAAAAAGCAAAGCGCAGTTCCCCTTGATAAATTTTTAACTTGGCCCACGTGCCCGCTTTGGTATTGTGCTGATTTTTAAACCCTTGCGGAATGGTCTGCGCAGTCCACACAGGAAGTTCTTTATAACAAATCAAGTCTTGCATCAGCCGATTCCCACTCTTGTTATGACGTATTCGCCAGTCCATACTTTTTATTAAGCTCTTACATGATCATAGCCAGTTCAGACTCAAATGAACATTCATTCAGTATCTAGAAACTACAGATCAGTAAGAAATAAAATCCGTCGCTCCCCTACATTGCGCAACTCATAGAACTTTCATGACTTTAAACTTTTGGGTTTTGACGCCTTTTTGAATGTTTTAATGATAGGCTGAAAGACAATAAAAATTCAGCTTAGCTATATTTCAAATGATTCGGAGTCTATCGATGTTTGCATCACCTTTAAAAACCATCATTTGCTTAGGCGTCATGGGGACATTATTCACAGGCTGTGCCACCAAAACCCTGATGACCAAAGACAATAAAACCTATACCCGCACTAACCAAGTCACCTTGATCGAAGACCAAGTGGTGGCTTTTGGCAAACCTGCTCAGCCTTTGCCGAATTTACCTGCGCATAGTTTAGTGATTGCAGGGCAGCAAAAGAGCTATGTCCTTACCCAAGGCGGGCCTCAATTTGTCAGCTTGGTTGGGAAACTCGACCCGAGAAATATCCAAGTCACCCGAGAACTGAGTTTCTATTCAGAAAAGAATGATGGCCATTTTACAGGAACACTGCCGCTATCTTATGTGAAACTCAAAGAAGACATCAGCAAAAAAGATCTGGAATTTTTTATTGAAAATGGCGCGAAGGAATGTTCAAGTTCCAGTGATGAACGCATGTTGGCACAGCGTTTCTGTTTTGAGATCAAACTGGCAGGTGTGGTCTACCCTGCCGCGAACAATTTAGCCTCTTTAAAAGCCCTGAGTAAGCCTTATCAGGTGAGTATTTATACCCATCAAGAGGAAAGCTATAAATCCAAGTCAGGCATGAATCCTTTTGAAAAATTAGTGCTGCTGCCTTTTGCCGTGGCAATCGACGTGGTCAGCCTGCCTTTCCAAGCTGCCGATAAAATTTTTGACTGACCGTCCTATATCCATTTTGCCAAAAATAAAAGCCCCTCAACATTAGGGGCTTTGATGTTCAGCGATGAACAAGAGCTAATAAATAATATGCAGAGACCGATTTAAAAAATAGAAAGCCAAAGTGTAACGGTCCGAAACATCATGTTATGCCTCTGTAAATATAGTTGATTATTCACACAATTTTAGCCTGTTCCATAATCAATAGCCTAAATCCATGTTTCATAAGCATTAACATAGCCAACTCTCCCTCCAACCGAATCATAAAATTCAGGATGCTACCCATGAATGCGATGAAAACTGCTATGGCGATTGCTCTAGTTGCAGGCACAACTTCTGCGATGGCTGCAGAAGCGGCTCCAGCGGCGAACCCGCTTGCGCAAGTTAAAGCGGACGCCGTTAAAACAGCCGCTGCTGTGAAAACCAATACTGCAGCTGCTGCAAAAAAAGCTGCAGTTAAAACTGTTGCCGTAAAAGATGCTGCTGTTAAAACCGCTGTAAACGTGAAAGACGCGGCGGCTGCCAAAACTGCTGCTGTAAAAGACGCAACTGTTACAACTGCTGTAAACGCGAAAGATGCTGCTGCCGCTGAAACAGCTGAAGTTAAAGACGCAGCTGTTAAAACCGCTGTAGATACGAAAGATGCCGCTGCCGCTAAAACAGCTGAAGTTAAAGACGCTGTTGCAGCTAAAGCTGAGGCGGTAGAAGCGGCTGAAGTGAAAGCTACAGCAATGACTGCTGAAGCCCAAAAAGCATGTGCTGAAACATGCGCAGAAAAAACAGCTGAAGCTGCAAAAGCGCAAACTGAAGAGAAAAAAGGTTTCTTCTCTTGGTTCAAGAAAAAAGCGGCTTAATTTAAGCGCTGCTGTTTAAAAAGACGCCTGAAAGGCGTCTTTTTTTATAATCGCGGTTCAGGCAAACTGCCGGCTCAATTCTAAAATCAATACTGGCTGCGGGCATCTTCAAAAATACTGCCCCGTCTTAGCTTGAAGCATCACAATCGGCTCTGTACTGTGCCAATCATCCATTGCATAAAAACAGGGGCTGAAGAAAAAACCAGTACTCGCCTGCGCAATACCGTTTACAGCAGAAACATTTTCCAGAATTTCACCGGCCTGGCGCAAATGAATGACAGCTCAGCAGCCCTCGTCTCAAATGCCATGATGAATGCTGCAGGCTGCCTCCTGAAAAGGCGGATTAAAGCTTCTCTGCAATCTCTTTGCGGTTCTGCACGCTGACCTGCTTCATTTGCTGATTCAGCGCCAGTATCTCCTTATAGAGCGCATTAAACTCCGCTAAAGGCGCGTCTTCATAAAACATAAAGGTCTTCCCGCGCTGTTCCCATCTATTGTTTTTCAGCACCTCAAAAATTGCATCGGCTTTGGCCAAGCTTTGCTTCTCCAGCTCAAACAGCGCATGCGCATCATCGCTGTGCTGGCTGTCTCTCAGGCTCTGCGCCAGCTGATGGCGGTATTTGCTTTTAATCGGTAAATTCTTGGCCTGCTCCAAACTGTTTTGTTCAAATTGCTGCATTTTCTGCGCATAGCTCTCCACTGCCGCATGCACATTTTTCAGCATTTCTTCAGTTGCTTGATAATTCTGCTTTTTATCGGCTGCGAGGCGGTCAATATCTAAAAAATGATCCCAATCCTGCGCTTTAAGTTCACGGATATAGGCATTTCTGGCCTCGGCGCTTTGTATCATCTGCGTCAGCACAAAATTCGCCATCACCTGATAATCGCCCTGCAGCCGCGGATCTGCAATATCGACTTGAATGGGTTTGGATGTGTCTTTGGCCTGAGCAAAAATCTGCTCGGTTTTTTCCAGCAGCACGGTTTGATAGGCTTGCAGCTGGCCTGCTTCTTTTTGCTGCGCATAGTATTGATAAAACAGCCCGCCAAAGATAATTACGGTAGCGGCGGTTAAAATAATAAAGATACGTGGCATAAAACGCTCCGAATCCAGTTTCTTTACAGTTTAAATCTAAAATACACAAATGGCGAATAAATAAGCAAAATTCAGCTTTACCGCTTTTAAATTCAAACTTTTTTTTGCGCGGCATCGGTTTTGAATTTAAAAAAATCCGCCTGAAAAAATTTGAATTCAAAACGCAATTTCCCTGAAATGACGCAAAAATCAGGCCTGAAAATTAAAAAATCCGCACATTGATTGCGGATTTTCACGTTTTGAATTTAAAACCATTGCGCGCTTACTTGCGAGGCAGGCCTTCCAGCATTGAGCGGTCGATAGTGCCTAAATTGATTTGTTCACGGCTGATTTGTACATTGGTGGCATCACGGTTGATGCCAAAAGGCTGAAGCATGATGTAAAGGCCATTGCGCGGATCCGAAGACTGCAGGCCGCTGGCGATATTCAACACATGCTGCTGCAGCGCTGGCGGCAAACTGGATAAATTCGGCGACGGCTCTGCTGGCAAAATATCTAAATTGGCCACAATTGAAGGATCCACCACAAAGGACTGGGTGTCTTCTTCAATTTGCATTACCCGGTGCTGCAGCGCTTTGCGGCGCGCAGTTTCCTGCTGATAAGGCACCACGCCGGTTTCTTCACGCAATTCGGGTTCAGCCAGAACGGTCAGCACAGGCAGGCGCACAGCCTCTTCATGCTCCTGCGGCGGCTCTGCAGCAAATGCAGACATTGAAACAGCGCCTGCCAGCGCAAGAACGGTATAGCTCAGCGGTTTAGGGAGATTCATATCACTGTACTCAAATCAAATACGGAAAAGATAAAACATCTTATGAATAGCTATAATTGTACAATAAACCGCCATGCACATCGTTTTTCTCAGACCAACGGCACCTGAGCGCCGCAGCAAAAAAATGACCGCAGGCAACGCTTAACTTTGCGCAGCAGCGCACAGGCCTACCCGCAGCAGCACAGGAAATTGCACAGCATAAGATGATGCTATTGGCTGAGCTGCGAAATATGCCTCCAAAGGCGCCAGCGGACTTTGATTATGCTGTTTTACATAATGCTTAAAGCCAGACCATGTATTGAAATAATTCAGCAGCTGCGGGCCGCTCCAGCGGTACTGCAGGGACAATGCCGGCATCTGCTGTTCTGCAAACGGAAATGGAATTGTTTGATACAGCTCATCCACATAATGCCGTTCGGCATCCCAGCAGCCTTTCAGGGTGTCAAAATACAGCAGTTGAATCAGCTGATTCAGCTGCGGATCCTGCGCTTCGATCAGGCCATAGCCAATAACCGCCAAACAGCCTTTAGGCTTCAGCACACGGCGCACTTCAGCATAAAATGCATCAAAATTGAACCAGTGGATAGCTTGCGCCACAGTGACCAAATCTGCGCTGTGATCGGCAAGCCCCGAATGTTCCGCCGCAGCGGCGCGGCAAATGACATTCTGCAGTTGCGGCGCCTGCGCCAATTGCGCCGCGCTCAGATCTGTCGCCAGCACCTGCTGGAAATGCGGCGCCAGCCATTGAGTAAATTGACCTGAGCCCGCACCGCAGTCCCATGCCAGCTGGCGTTCAGGCACGTATTTTAAAACCGCCTCTAGAATCTCTGCAGAATAGTCTGGGCGCGCCTGCTGATACAGCTGGCTGTTGTCGGAAAATAAATCTTTCATGGCAGGGATTCACGGCTAATTTTTAATGAGTGTAATTCAGTTTGTGCCGGCCGAAACTACAACTTAGGTCAGAGATTAGACATAAACATTTGAACGCTAAGAATTTACTGAATCACGTTTTGAATATAAAAGCTGGTTTGCGCAATAGGCTCCATCTGGTCATTCATTTGATAGTACTTGACATCATAATAGCCGGGGTTCCAGCCCGAAACCGGGTAGAAACTGACCCAATTTTGCTGATTTTCACTGACTTTGCGCGGTGTAAACAGCAAAATTTCACCTGTGTCGCGCTGTGTCCAGCGCACCATCACCTGTGCATTCGGCGGCACTTTGCCAAACGTATCAAAATGCGCGTATAGCGGCTGTTTCGCATAAATTTCACGAGGCAATACATCTGCCGGGTTCAGCTGAGACTGTGCCGTAACATAAGCCTGCCCAATCAGCTGCTGCTGCGGATCATTTTTGGCCTGCACAAACTCATTCAGCATCTGCTGTGCAAACTGCTGCTTATTCCTAATTTGATCAAAAGCATAATCAGGAAACGCTTGCTGTAAATACTGCGCGAGCTGCTGTTCAGAAGCATGCTGAATCAGACTTTGAACTTGCTGATATTGGCTTTTGAGCTGCCGCTGAGCCTCTGCAGAAGGCATTGACTGCATTGAATCAATGGCCAAGCCAGAAACAGGATTGCCATCCACTGAGGAACTATTCATCGATGGCTGATCTGGCGCTGGCAGTCCTGTACTGTCTGCATTGAAATCAGCAGCAGCATAACCCAGCGCAAAGCACAGCGCCCCTACCGCGCTGTATTTAATAAAATGCACAGTCATTAGATTGAATCAAACAATGATCAGGAATTGCTGCAGCGCAAAGTTTCGGATGTGGTTGATGAATTAAATTCACCGGATGGATAAGCACTTCCATTGATGCTGACCTTGTTCAATGTATAGCCTGAACCCGCCAACAGTTTAAGTGTGCCTGCAGCGCAGTAGCCGGTGATTTTATTGCTGTTTTTCATTGATGCAACGCAGCCGGCATTGGTTACAGCATAAAGCGTCTGTCCAGCATTCACGCTGCTTGAACAGGCGGCTGTGATTACTTTATCCAATGATGACTCACACGATGTGCAATTGCCGTTTTCACATAGTTTGGCTGCATTTTCACTCTTGCATTCATAAGTGACACCGCCTTTTACAATGGTTTTGGAATATGACGAATTGACATTGTCACCGCTGCCGCCGCCTCCGCATGCTGCAAGCAAAGCACTGGCCGCAATTGTCAGAGGAAGCAATATTATTTTCATCTTCATAAATTTACCCATTCATTTGTAATGTTATTTTTAATGTTCAATCATGCCCAGCGGGCAAAGTTTTTTTCAAAATCGATTGTAGCATCTAAATGGGATAAATCATCAGCAGCACCAAAAGCTAGCCATAAAAAAAGCCCCAAACAATGTTTGAGGCTTTTTTGAATATGGTGGCGAGACCCAGGATCGAACTGGGGACACACGGATTTTCAATCCGTTGCTCTACCTACTGAGCTATCACGCCGATGCGGTGTATTAAGCCGTAATTGATGGCATTAGTCAATCTAAATCATCAATATTTTTTACCGAATGTGTTTTTTTTAAGCAAAAAAAATCCCTGATGGGATCAGGGATTGAAACTTTAAATAAGTTTTAAATATGGTGGCGAGACCCAGGATCGAACTGGGGACACACGGATTTTCAATCCGTTGCTCTACCTACTGAGCTATCACGCCGATGTCGCGTATTAAACAGTTTAAGTGTGATAACGTCAAGCATCGGTTTTGATTTTTGCTTCATTTGTTTACTTTTACAGCAAAAAATCCTAATTTGCTTATTTTTTGTTTAAATCTCAAGGCATTATTCAGCTCAGTATTTGATTTAATGCGGATTTCAGCACAAAAAAAGCAGCCCGCAGGCTGCCTGAATGCGAAATCAGATTCAGATTTTATCCAAATGCGCCAAGCAGCGGTGAATGGCGCCGCAGCCCGGTTCAAAAATTTTCACACCCTTTTCTTCTTCCATGCGGCACGCTTCACTGACCAGCCTTTCCGCGACCCCGCGGCCGCGGTTGGCTGGGTGCACCACAATATATTCCAAGGTCTTGCTTTCACCCTGCCCCGTGCACCAAATCGCACCGATCAATTTAGTATTAAATTCTGCGGTATAAACTGAGGTATACTGAGCTAAGTTTTGCTCTAGTTGTTCAATGGCATCTGCACCGTCGCTAAATTCAGGACTGGTGTCGTACAGTCGCTCAAGCTGGCTGCGCACTTCATCATTTTCCAAAGAAGTATAGGCATGTACGGTAATAGGCATTGATAAACCCTCCTGAGCAATCTAATATGCGGTGACTTTTCGTCACAGCGAAAAACATTTTTACATCAATCATTTTGACGTATTTGAGGAACGTGTCTATGACCGACCGTATCAGTGAAGTGGTAAGAAACACTAACGAAACCAAAATTCGAGTTCGCGTGAATCTTGATGGTTCTGGTCAAGGCACTTTAAACACTGGTGTTCCATTTTTAGATCATATGATTGATCAAATCAAGCGTCACGGCTTGTTTGATATTGATATTCATTGCGACGGCGACCTCGAAATCGACGATCACCACACGGTTGAAGACTGCGGCATTACCCTGGGCCAGGCCTTTGCAAAAGCGCTGGGGGATAAAAGAGGCTTAAAGCGCTACGGCCATTTTTATGCGCCGTTAGACGAATCTTTAAGCCGCGTGGTGGTGGACTTGTCCGGCCGTCCAGGCTTATTCATGGACATTCCGTTTACCCGCTCCATGATCGGCCGTTTTGATGTCGATTTATTCTCTGAGTTTTTCCAAGGTTTTGTGAACCACGCTTTAATGACCCTGCACATTGACAATTTGAAAGGCAAAAACAGCCATCACCAAATTGAAAGCGTCTTTAAAGCTTTTGCGCGCGCGCTGCGCATGGCTTGCGAAGTTGATCCGCGTGCGGAAGGTAAAGTGGCTTCAACCAAAGGAACATTGTAATGACCCGTATTGCCCTTCTTGATTATGGCATGGGAAATCTGCACTCTGCAGCCAAAGCTTTAGAGTATGTGGGCGCAGCGGTTGATGTGACCAATGATCCCAAGCTGATTGCGCAAGCAGACAAGATTGTATTTCCAGGCGTCGGCGCCATGCGCGACTGCATGCAGGGCATGCATGAAGCCGGCATTGATGAAGTGGTGCGCAAAGCAGCCTTCAACAAGCCGGTGCTGGCCATCTGCGTAGGCATGCAAGCCTTAATGCAGCGTTCTGAAGAAAATGGCGGCGCAGAGGCGCTGGGCATTTTTGAAGGCGCCGTGAAGCGCTTCCCGGATATGGATGGCATTAAAGTGCCGCATATGGGCTGGAATCAGGTGCATCAGGCTGACCCAAGCCACCCGATGTGGAAAAATATTGAACAGGATGCGCGTTTTTACTTTGTGCACAGCTACTATGTCGAACCAAAAGATGCAGGCATTGTGGCTGCAACCTGTGACTACGGTTTAGAGTTCTGCACAGCCATTCATAAAGAAAACTTATTCGCCACGCAGTTCCATCCGGAAAAAAGCCATACCGCTGGCCTGCAATTGCTGAAAAACTTTGTGGAATGGGATATTTAAACCCGTTTCACTCAAAAAGCCCGCATCATGCGGGCTTTTGATCTCTTGGCGGTTTATTCTTTAATCTGCAAGCAAAAACAACTATGATTTGAACACTTATTAAATATTCCAATTAAAAATCAGAGGTCAGAATAATGAATAACACTGTAAATGATTCCCCCCTAAGCGCTGCTGGACGTTTTGGGCGGTTGTCCTATTTAGGATGGAATGGTCTGCTGGTGCTTGTCATGATGGTGCTTGGTATTTTTTGTGCGATTGCGCTTCCAGGATTTTCACCCAATATGGAACAAGGCATGCCTATGTTTGCCATGCTGCTGCTGGGCATTGTGTATGTCACCATGATTTACTTTAACTTTATTTTTGCTATCCGCCGTTTGCACGACCGCAATCACAGTGGCTGGCTGTCTTTGCTGATGCTGGTGCCGCTTGCGAACCTAGGTTTAGCGCTGTATTTAATCTTTGCCAAAGGCGATGCGCAGGAAAATCAATTTGGCCAGCCAAGAGCCGCACAAACCTGGGAAAAAGTTTTAGGCTGGTTCTATGTGCTGATTTTTCCAATCGGGATCTTGGCTGCAATTGCCGTCCCTGCGTACCAGGACTACGTTCAGCGCGCGCATCAGGCGCAAATCTCCATTCAGCAGCAAGCAGAATAAATACGGCTGCAGCCGATTAAATTTAAAACCTGCGCCCCGCAGGTTTTATTTTGCCTTTAACCTGAAAAACCGCTAGTCTGCCTGAAAAGATGCCATTTTGATTCAAATGAATGATCTCCGCGCAGCCGCGCTTCCCAGCAAAGAACAGATTCAAGCCTTGCCGCGATTTCAAAATTTGCCGGCTCAGAATATTCAGGTCATTCAGAATTTAGCGCAGTGCCGCGCCATTGAAGCGGAATTAAAAACCGCTGCCCTGCTGGGCTTCGATACCGAATCTAAGCCGACATTCAGCAAAGGTGAAATTGCGACTGGCCCGCATTTAATTCAGCTTGCCACGCATGAGCGCGCTTATCTCTTTCAAGTCAGCGATGTCATTCTGGATTTTTTAAAGCCTGTGTTTGCCAGCCATGATCAAATCAAGGCCGGTTTTGGCCTGAAAAATGATGCGCATCTTTTCCGTAAAAAAGGCATTGAACTCAACAGCGTAATTGAACTGTCCAAATGCTTTAAATCCTTTGGCTTAGACAATCCCGTCGGGCTGAAAAATGCGGTTGCGCTGCTGTTTCAGCAAAACTTTCCCAAAAGCAAAAGTGTCAGCACGTCCAATTGGGCCAGAAAGCATTTAACAGAACAGCAAATTGCTTACGCCGCGGCCGATGCCTATGCGCCGGTATTAATTTTTGAAGAACTGCTGCGCCTCGGCCTATTGCCCAAAGACATTCAGGATACCGCCTTAAAACTGCGCAGCCGCCCGAATAAAATAAAACCGCCATCTGACGCTTAGAAATCTGCCAATATTTTGCTAAGATGGCGGGCAATGAATTCATTGAAAGATTGAGCAAGGAGCGTAAGCATGCTGATCATCCCTGCAATTGACCTGAAAGATGGCAAATGTGTCCGTTTGAAGCAAGGCCGTATGGAAGACGATACCGTATTTTCTGACGATCCTGTTGCAACTGCGCAGCATTGGGTTAATGAAGGCGCGCGCCGCTTGCATTTGGTCGATTTAAACGGCGCTTTCGCAGGCACGCCAATCCATAAGCCTGTGGTTGAAGCCATTGCCAAAGCGCAGCCGGAACTGCCGATTCAAATCGGCGGCGGCATCCGCTCGCTTGAAACCATTGAACATTATCTGGATGCAGGCGTTTCTTTTGTCATTATCGGCACAAAAGCCGTGCAGAACCCTGAGTTTGTAGAAGAAGCCTGCAAAAAATTCGCCGGCCGCATCATTGTCGGCATTGATGCCATGAACGGCATGGTGGCGACCGATGGCTGGGCCAATGTTACTGACGTTAAAGCCACGGATTTAGCGAAGCGTTTTGCAGATGCCGGCGTATCCAGCATTGTTTACACGGATATCGCCCGTGATGGCATGATGCAAGGCGTCAACATTGAGCAGACCGTCAATCTTGCAGCCTACTCAGGCCTGCCTGTCATTGCTTCTGGCGGTGTGACCAACCTAGATGACGTCCGCAACTTAAAAGGCCAGCCAGGCATTTTAGGCGCCATCACGGGCCGTGCCATTTACGAAGGCACACTTAACCTTCGTGAAGCGCAGTCGCTTTGGGATGACCAAGCCATCTAAAGCACGGCGGCAGTCTAAGGAGGCCTTCGGGCCTCTTTTTTATGCTGCTTTTTTCTTCATGTCTTTTAATGCTTTATCTATTTGCTTGAAAATAGGTTTATGCAATTGACGTGAATATGCTGTTCCAATAGTCCATTTCTTTTGCAAATCTGCTCGAATTTGCTGAGCCAATTCCCCCTGATTGGTTTGTATCGCCCATAAAGCATATTCAGATAATTTTTCAATATCTTGAGATTTTGTCGCAATGATAAAATTTTGCCGCGCGCTTTCCTACTGATTTAATTGGTGATTCGCCAAAGCGCGGATTAACGCAATTTGTTCAATTTTATAATTGGGGTCAATCGATTTGATTTTATCCGTAATTGCTAAAGCTTGCTGCGCCTGTTGATCCTGCAGATATGCTGTCGCCCATTGTTCTAAGAAAGCAGGATCATTTTCAACAAGGCTTGTATGCTTCTGCTTTAAAATAGCAATTGCTTCACTGGCCTTGCCAGACTGTATTAAATACTCGGCATATCTAACGGCATTTTCAACGCTTGGAATGTTTTCATACTGCGTTTTGGCTTGATTGATTGCACGATTCGGCTGCAAAATATGCAGGGCTTTTTTACTCAATATATGGGCTTGATATGGCATTCGCGATTGCGGCAAATACACCGCAATCAAATACACGACACTGCCGAAAAACGGAAAGACAAATAAAATCCACAACCAGAAAAATGGCTGCCCATTGCGAATCGCATGAATTGCAAAACACAGTGCGATCAGTACGTGAACCCCCACCCCAAAAATAGAAAAATACTGGAAGTACCAAGATAATTCATCCATCAAATAACCTCTTGAATCTATTCTTTTAATCTTTGTTTTATGCTCAAAGATTATACGTGATTGTAAAATTCGAAAGTAGAACTGCAGATTAAAATTTTTTATGCTTTACCTGACCATGGATGGATGTTCATAAGCGCCATGAAGGGCAAGTTCATCAGGCACATTCAATGCTAATATTGCGCTCTCCCTCAGTCATAATCCGCTGTACATGCCTCAATTTGCCTCCACGCTCAACTCTAAAACACCGCAGCTCGCGCTGATCCTCATCACCATCATTTGGGGCGGCAGCTTCCTGACGGTGCAGTTTGGACTGAACTACAGCACGCCCATTTTGTTCGTTGCTTTACGTTTTGCGGCTGCCGCCCTTGCCGTCAGCCTGCTTTCCCTGAAAGATTTAAAAAAATGCAATGCCAGCGAAGTTTTTGCCGGATTTTGCATCGGCGCAGTGATCGCCATCGGCTACGGCACGCAAACCATTGGCCTGCAAAGCATCAGCAGCAGTGAATCTGCATTTCTAACTGCGCTCTATGTGCCATTAGTGCCCGTTTTACTTTGGCTCTGCTTTCGGCAAACGCCACACTTCATGACCTGGCTGGGTGTCATTTCTGCCTTTGCCGGCCTGGCCTTTTTAACAGGCAATGGTTTTGGCGCCATGCAGCTGAATTTTGGCCAGCTGATTACTCTTTTGGGTTCGGTTGCAATTGCCTTTGAAATTATCCTGATCAGTTATTTTGCAAATAAAGTCAATTTACGCAGGGTCACCGTACTGCAGCTGGCATTTGCCTCAGTGCTGTGCTTTTTGATTGCGCCTTTCAATGGCGAAACCCAATTGCCGGCCTTTGAGTGGCCGCTGCTGGCGGTACTCTGCGCGCTGGGAATTGCCAGTGCCGTTATTCAATTGGTCATGAACTGGGCGCAGCGCATGGTCGATCCTTCGCAAGCCGCCATTATTTATGCCGGCGAACCGGTATGGGCCGCCATAATAGGGCGCATTGCAGGCGAGCGCCTAGCGCCTTGGGCCTTAGCCGGCGGATGCCTGATGGTGCTGGGTGTCATACTGAGTGAATGGCGGCCTCAGTTTTTAAATAAAGCCAAGGATGTCAGCCCTTAGGCGCATCCTGAACTTGGAATGCGGATGATCCATTCATCTCGATTCTGTTTATGAGGAATCGGCGCCTGCGCAGAAGAAAAAAAATCTGACTGCCCATCCGCCGCCTATCGGGCATCAAAAATGCACATGGGACAGCGTGATTTCCCTTGAAATAACGCTGTCCCGCTGAATCCATATAATTGTCAGAATGACACCATTTTTCCAGGATTGACCATGGCGCCCAAGCTATAGGCGCTTTTGGCAAGAGGCACCACCACCGGCGCCAGCGCACGGCCAAACGGAATATCCTGATGCTGAATACTGCTCAGCATTTTAAAATCATCGGCTTTACCGCAAAAATCATCGGCGATGGCTTTGCCAATGCGCACCGTTTGCGCCACGCCATGGCCGCTCCAGCCTTGCACCGCATAAATCGGATATTTGCCATCTGATTTACGGCTGTCGGCAGCGCCATTCATGGTGAGGTCTGTTGTGCCGCTCCAGACAAAATCGAGTTCCACCTGCTTTAACTGCGGGAATACATGCAGAATGCGCCCCAATAAATAATCATGGGTTTTCTCCGCGGTCCAGCATGAACCTGTTCCCTCGCCCCCAAACAGCAAGCGGTTTTGGGATACGCCGCGGTAATAGTCAATCTGAAACTGCGTGTCATAAACCGGCGCATCTGAAGGCAAAATTTCGCTTAAATCCATTTCAAGCGGCGCCGTGGTACACACGTAGGTATAAAAAGGAATGGTGGTCTGATTGTGTTCTTGAAGCAATTTAAAGGCAGCATGATGCACCCCGATCACCGCGCTTTTACGCGCTTTAATCATTCCGCCACTGGTCAGGACATAAATGCCGTCTTCACGCTCTTCGACCGATAGCACTTCTGTCTGCTCATACACTGTGCCGCCGTTTTGACAGAAGCCATATACCAGTCCGCGGTTCAATGCCAAGGGGTGAATCTGTCCGCCCAATGTATCCAGCAAGCCTCCGGAGTAGTTGTCAGATTTCACGTATTCAAACAGTTCGTGCTTGCCCATAATGTGCGTATGGTCTTCGCCCAAATATTTGCGCGCATCGGCCCCTGCCGTGAGGGCAACCAAATGCCCCGGATGCACGGCGGCCGTAATATGGCTGCGTTTGCGCTGCACATCCAGCCCATAGGCATCGCTGATTTGGTCAATTAACTCCATCGCTTCGGTCGAAGTGAAATGCCAAAGCCTTTTGGCCTCTTCATGGCTGAAATGCTCAATCATTTCAGCGGCCTCCCAGCGCGCCAGGCCGGGTGTCAGCTGCCCGCCGTTGCGCCCTGAAGCAGCGCTGCCAATCCGGTTTTTTTCCACCAATACCGTCTCGACTCCCTGCTCTGACAAATGCAAAGCCGCAGAGCTTCCAAGCAGGCCTGCGCCAATCACCACAACATCACATTCAATGTCGGCCTGCAAAGCCTCAAATTCATGCCAAGAGGCCAGTGAACTTTCATAATAGTTGGCAGGAAAATCGAACTGGCCCCGCGCTGGATTGAGCCAGTTCCACTCCTTGCCTGTCTGCACATTGACACTGTTTTTAAATTCAACATCTGCAACAAATTTTGGCTTCATCATCATCTTATTTACTCTCTTCAATTCAATTTTAAACGTTCAAACTCAGTAAGCGCTGCCAATCGCAATACTTTGTTTTTTTAATTTTTTATAGGCAAAAAGCAATATTCCAACAGCAAGCCAGATGCCGCCGCACACCAAAGCATTGTGTTCCAGACTCATCCAAAGGCACATAATGGCTGCGACAGAAATGATGGGTAAAATTAAGTTCAGAAACAGGTTTTTCAGCCCTTGGCGCTGGCCATCGCGCACATAGAATTTCATAAAGACTGAAAAGTTCACGGCGGTAAAGGCAATTAAGGCGCCAAAGCTGATCATGCTCACCACGGTGGCTAAATCAAGGGCAATCGCCGCTAAGGAAATAACACCAATCATCAAAACCGCATATAAAGGTGTGCCCAGTTTGCTGTGCACTTGGCCCAGTGTCCCCTTATGGAAAATGCCATCACGCCCCATGAGATGCACCAGACGTGAAGCGCTGGCATGAGTCGCAAGGCCTGAAGCAAAAGTATTCATAATCTGGGCGCAGAGAAAGACCGATTGAAATAAAGCGCCGCCGACATACAGCACAATCTCAGGCAAAGCCTCATCCGGGTTGTTAAAGCGGACATTGCTTGGGAAATACAATTGAATAAACCAGGACGCGCCCAGAAAAATTACTCCGCCGATGAGCGTAGTCAGCATCACAGCGCGCGGAATATTGCGTTTTGGATCGCTGGTTTCATGCGACATTGTGGTCACGGCATCAAAACCCAAAAAGCTGAAACACAGAATAGAGGCGCCTGCGATCAGCGGCAAAACCGACGTATCGCCATTCCATAATGGAGCCATGGTTAATACATGATCATAGCCCTGCCCGCTGCCTATCCCTTGAATCACCAGGTAAATAAAGAAGCCCATCAGCAGCACCGGCGCGCAGACAAACAGCATGCTGAGATTGGCTAAAATATTGATGCGGAAGCAATTGATCAGTGTCACTAGCCCTGTAAACAGGGCCACCCATGCCCAGTACGGCACACTTGGAATCACCGCTTCTAAATAAATGCCAGCCAGAAGCGCATTGACCAGCGGCAGCATGATGTAATCCAGCAGTGTGCACCAGCCCACAAAAAAGCCTGCCTGCGCCCCGCATGATTCCGCTGTATAGGTATAGGCAGAACCCGGCTTATCCGAATGCCTGCTGAAGCGCGCATAGCTGAATGCGGTCAGCAGCATGGCCCCTAGCGCCAGAAGATAAGCCAATGGCACCCGGCCATCAGTAATGCCTGACACAATGCCAAAAGTATCAAACACCACCATTGGGGTCATATATGCAATACCGATAATGACCACTTGCCATAAAGACATTTTTTTGAAAGAAACTTGCGTTTTTTCCATAATGCCACCTATTTATTCATTTTATTAAAGTTAATTATTTTTTTGCAACAACTATGCCATATAATATAAAAAACTTATTTTAAGCTGGATCAGCATAAATGCCGAAATACTCATTAGAGCTGCGGAATGCAGCCATCCAGATGTACAAAAAAACCGACTATAAAGTTGCCGTTTGCAAGGAGTTTAATATCTCCCGGGTGACCTTAGACGCATGGATCAAACTGGAAGAAGAAACTGGAAGCCTGCATCCAAAAACAGGAAATAAACGGGGCGCGCCAAGCCATATTAAAAACTGGAATGAATTTCAAGTATTTGTAAAAGAAACAAAATTTAAAAACATAAGTGACTTGATCCCGCTTTTTGAAACACGCTTTGGCTATCCTGTTTCTTATGCAGTTTTGGTGCGCGCCATTCACCTTTTAGGCCTGCGCAGGCGCCGTGGGCGCTTTTATGGATAAGCGGGATTTTCAACTCCAAATACCCTTCGCTTCAGCGCCTGAATTAATCAATTTAAATGTACAAAAATGTAAATTTATTTTTAATAAAACGTAAATATAAAATATTAAAAAAGTAAGATTATTTATTTAACAAAGTAAATTAAATATATTAAAAATGTAAACTCATATTATTAAAAACGTAAATTATAAAAATTTAAAACGTAAAGCCTGTTTCATCAGCCTCACCACAAAGGCGCACTCCATTGCTTCAATCTGGCGCAAGGCTGCAACAGCAGGGCATAAAAAAGGCAGCCAAAGCCGCCTTTTTCAAATTTTACAGCGCCCCAAAGGGCCGCATTCAGCAAATGCTCACGATTGATACATCGGCTGATTGTCATTTACGCGGATCAGGCCTTTAATGGCGCGGTAAACAATCCAAATCCAAGACAGGCCAATCACCGCCACACAAAAGGCCGATGCGCCCAAAGCGACGCCAGCGAAGGCATCGGGATTTTCCCCGGTAAAAAATAAGAAAAAGAACGGCACAAATGCAATGATGTTCCAAAACAGATACCACCAGAAAGTGCGGATTTGCCATGTAAAGTGGCTTTCAAAAATAGACCCCTGCACATCGCTGCGTTTCACATAGTTGATGATCAGCGCTATAACCGCCAATAAGCCTGCAGAAAAAATTGCAACGATATAAAGCACATACAGCGCAATCGTTAAGCTGCGGTTCGGATCTTTATCAATGGAATAATTCATGCGCCCTCTCTATTTTTATGCGTCTCTTAACTTTTAAAAGGATTAAATGGCGAAATCAGCCACAAAATCAATAATATGTTAAAAGCTATAGTACAAAAATAAATTTGCCGGAACGGTTGTTTTTGTGTTTTATGACGCAGTCTGTGCTGCGCCAGCCAAGCGGCCGGCCAGCCGCCCAAAAAAGACAGAATATGCAGGGTATTTTCCGGCACACGGCGGTTGCCCAATTGCGCAGCTTCCTTATCCTGCGCATAGAACCAGTAAGTCGCCGCATTGACCAAGCTGATCGCCAACAGCGCGGTGCCGTTCAGCAGGCCGGCAAAGCTCAAAACAGCCAAGGCCAAAATGTAGGCGATGCAGAGGATCTGCATCGGCGAGGTTTTCTGCGGCATGCGCACGATATTGTCTTTCGCCCGTTTGGGCTTCGGCTGGGTTTGCGAAGCTTTTAAATAGGTGACCTGCTGCGCGCGGTGCCGGCCGCGCTCATCCAGAATAATCAGATATTCCAAAGCGCAGCCGACAATCGGGCGCGGCCCAGGCCGGGCAAAATCTTTGATATGCAGAAATACGCGGTCTTTGCTGCTGTCATTGGGCTGAATAAAGCCATAGCCTTTGTCATCAAACCATTCGATTAAGCGGCCTTGATCGCGCATGTTTTTTCCTTTAAATGATTCAAATTAAGCGGTGACAAACTTCAGGCGTTCGATCAGCATATCGCGCATTTCAGCAGGATTTTTCTGCAGAATATCGCCGCCAGTCCGGCCTTCAGCCGCATTTTTCTGCGCCACCTGCAGGCGCATCATCCAGAACCGCCCCGCCGCCATCGCCAAATACAGTTCCAGGCACGCTTTTTCATCCGCTGTCAGCGGGCGCACACTTTCATAGGCATTTAAGAATGCCACCGCTTTGTCTTCATTTAAGGTGATGTTTGGATATTCTGTGCAGAAGTCATTTAAGGTAATGGCTATATCAAACAGCCATTCATCTTTATTTAATTCATAAAAATCTAAAATGCCTTTCAGCTCATCGCCATCGAATAAGGTATTGTCGCGGAACAGATCTGAATGGATAAAGCCTTTGGGACGGTTTGGATACATCGCCGTCAAGGCATCATACACACCCAGCAGATTATTCAGCAGCATGGCGTCTGCATCGTTCAGGCTCGGCTTCACCTCACGCGAGACCTGACGCCAATAGGCATGGTCACGGTAAAACGCGCGCTCTAAAGGAAAATCCTGCAGC
This sequence comes from Acinetobacter bouvetii DSM 14964 = CIP 107468, assembly GCF_000368865.1. GTDB lineage: Bacteria > Pseudomonadota > Gammaproteobacteria > Pseudomonadales > Moraxellaceae > Acinetobacter > Acinetobacter bouvetii. The sequence continues at coordinate 234,039 of NZ_KB849725.1, read as the reverse complement.
GCCACATGCATTTTGGCCTGCGCCACGGCAATGGCTTGCGCCTGCGCAAGTGACGCAGGCATCGGATGCTCGCCCTGCATGCGCGGCGCAATCTGTGCAGGTTTGCCTTTTAGCGTGTGAATGGCTTTGCCCTGATAGGATAAGGGCACCGGCACCGCCAGCCCCGCTTGGCCCAAATGCTCCAGCACCGGCACCAATTCGCCGGCGCCCTGCTCATCCATCTCTTCAAAGATCGTCAGCACATACTGCAGGCCATTTTCACAGACAATAAAATAGTTGGTATTTTGAATTCCGCCTTGAATCGGAATCAGGTCAGCCACATTTAAACCATATGGCGCTGTGAAGTCCTGAACTTCCTTTAAAGTCAAAGTGGTATAAACCGACATAGAAAACCTGCGAAAAATCTTACTTAAGTTTGATAGAATACCCGCTGAATCTGCCAAGGTGTAGCGCTTGAGCGGGTGAGTTTCATAATCGGCTGTAATTATTGGAAAAAATTATGCTTGCTAAACGTATTATTCCTTGCCTCGACGTCGACAACGGCCGCGTGGTGAAAGGCGTTCAATTTCTTGATATCCGTGATGCAGGCGATCCAGTAGAAGTAGCGCGCCGCTATAATGAACAAGGCGCAGATGAAATCACCTTCTTGGACATCACCGCAACCTCCAGCGGCCGTGACACCACTTACCGGACCGTTGAACGCATGGCGGAGTCGGTTTTTGTGCCGCTGACCGTCGGCGGCGGCGTGCGTAAAGTCGAAGATATCCGCTTATTGCTGAATGCCGGCGCAGATAAAGTCAGCATCAACTCAGCGGCCATTTATAACCCTGAATTTGTGCAGGAAGCGTCACAGCGTTTTGGCGCGCAGTGCATTGTTGTGGCCATTGACGCCAAAAAAACCGGCGACAATAAGTGGGAAATTTTCACCCACGGCGGCCGCAAGCCAACGGGGATTGACGCGATTGAATGGGCCGTAAAAATGGCGGAATTTGGCGCAGGAGAACTGCTGGTCACCTCTATGGATGCGGACGGCACCAAAGCAGGCTATGACTTGGAACTGATGCGCAATATCAATGACCGCGTCACCATTCCAACCATTGCCTCCGGCGGCGTGGGCAATCTGCAGCATTTGGCGGACGGCATTTTAAAAGGCGGCGCTGATGCGGTATTGGCGGCCTCGATTTTCCACTTTGGCCAATACACCATTCCAGAAGCGAAAAAATATCTGGCAGAGCAAGGCATTGAAATGCGCCTTTAATTAACGGCGGCATAAAAATTTGATTTCAAAGAGCGCTTCAGCGCTCTTTTTTATTTTAAATAGAGATTCATACTTAAACTGTTAACGATATAATAAACACAATAAAATGAATATCTTGAAACTAAAAAATGCCTATCACTTCAAAACAGATAGTTGAGTTATTTATACTTGCGGTCATGGGTGCCGCACTTTATAGCGGCGTCACGCGTTACCATCATTGGAAATATAAACAAGCGTTACAGTCTCCGAATCAAATTCGCCATTGCGGCAAATTCATTGAGCAGACAAAAGTGGTGCATGAGCGTTTTGGCCGATCAGACCGCGTTGAACATATCTATACGTTTTCAAATGAACTGGGCGTTTCATTTAGCTTTACCGGCAGCAGGCCAGTGATAAAGCAACTTCCGCGATTAACAAGCTTGCAGCCAGAGCAGCATGTTTGTTTCCAATACACGCCCTCCGCTAAAGACCGGAATGGACTGTTCTTTACACTGACTAAAATTGAATAGAGCATGTATTTAGACCAGCTGATATTTCTAATCGGCCTCTGCAGCTTATTGGCCATGTGGCCGGTTTCTGTACTGCTCAAACTCAACTCTCGAACCCAAGCCATCATTATTCTCTTGCTCATTTGCAGCTATTTTTATGTATATCTCTTTGGTCTAAATCAATATGGTGAAATGCGCTATCAAAAAGCGCTGGATTCACATCAGCAGTAAAGCCAATGCGCTGAATTCATCCAGCTGGTTAAATTCAATTGGGGCCGGAAAGGCCAACATGAAACGGCTGTTCAATTCCGAACGGATCAATATCAATTTATCGAATTCAATGCTGATCCGCCTGCTTTAAAACATCTTCCGCAGATGGCGCAGCTTCAGCACAGCAAACGCTATTGTTTCCGCTCTGCAGGGGAGATTAAAGACTGGAACGGGCGCTGGATGATGACAGCGCTGCAAGCTGATCAGCAAGATGCATCAATGCCGCACTGAAAGAAAAAACAGCAGGCAAAAAAAAGGAGTCCTTAGACTCCTATAAACCAAGAAAATTACAGCGCTCGGTTATCTTAAATGACCAGTGAAATATACAAACAGTTTCACGGAGACAGGTGAATGCCTCTGATTAAGCGACTATAAAATAAACACTGCCTCGAAATATTGACAATAAAGCCGCAAATTATTGACCAAACACGACAAACTGTCCTGCGTTATGCCCTTTTCCGGCAGAAATCCCTTAAGCGGCCGCATTTTCAAGCATTACCGCTTTCTTCTCGACCCATTTCGCAGGACGGATGCGGCTGACCGCCCAATTCAAGCCATCGGATAGCGCCTTCGGCAAAGTGATGCCCAGCGGGTTTAATTCCTGCAGTTCTGGCGATGAAATCACCCGGGTTCCCAAGATATAGTCAAACCACGGCTTGGTGACACACCAGTTGGCATCCTGATTGGAATTCATATGATGGTCATAATGCCACGGAATTTTCTTCATGGCCCATTCAGGCTCTAAATGCGCGCGGCGGTGAATGTAGTAATAATTGCCGGCCGCATACAGTACAGACAGGCTCATGCCTTTAGAAACCGGATAAAACAGCGGCGCAAAAACGCCTGCAACCACCGCCAATGAAATGATTTCATTTTTGGTGCGCCAATTGCTGAATCCTTCCACATAGCCATGATCGTGAAAGTCCGTTTTCCGCACCTCGCGGTGATGTTCCCAATGCGACTTCATGCTGTCCGGCACAGGGCTGTAGCGCGGCTTGCCGGCACGGTGCGTGCCATGCAGGATGTACTTGTGCGCAACCCATTCAAATCCATTCGCAATCACCAAACCCGCGATAAAACCTTTCAACATATGCGTTCTCCCTCTATTCAACTGACTATAGAGAATGCAAAAGACTAGATCTTGACCTGTTTTTTGAATATTATTGACAAATTACGACAATATCCAAAAATAAAAAATGCAGCAGCTTAAGAATTATACCGGCTCAGTCTACGGCGGCCTTGGACATTTGCTTTACGCGTTTTATCAATCGCAGGCGCTGGCTATTCCAGAACAGCTGGCGCGGGTGCAAAATTTAGAACGCTTTGATTATATCTTATGGCGGGATTTGCTGACGGCGCTGGATCAGCAGCTGCAGCGTCCGGCGCTGGGCCTGCAAATTGCGGAACTGGTTCAGCCTAAACATTTAGGCATCATCGCCTATATTGCCATGTCCTGTGAAAGTCTGGGGGAAGCGCTGCACCGCTATCATGACTTTCACCGTTTGGTTTATGACGGCTCACCGCTGCAGGTCTCGGCAGAAAATGGCCTGCTCTCGATCCGCTGGTCTGACTTGCCTAAAAACATGGCGACTCAATTGACCGATGAAGTTGCCATTGCATTGATGGTCGGTTTTTTAAAGCATTTTATGGACTTTAAGGATATCAGCCTGCATGAAGTTCATTTTCAGTCTGAAGCTCCTAAACATGTAGCGCTGTATGAACAGTATTTCCGCTGCAAAGTGCGCTTTTCCCAGCCCTGCTCGCAGGTGCTGATGCAGGTGCAGGAACTGTCAAAACCATTTTTTCAGGGCGATCAGACCCTGCAGCAGCTGCTGACGCAGCAAGCCCATGCGCTGCTGGAAAAACTGCCGAATACTACCCAAACCGACCACAGGCTGCAGCAGGCCATCTTAACAGGGCTGCAGAAAAATTTATTTCAAATTGAACATATTGCCACTCAGCTGAATATTTCTGTACGCCAGCTGCAGCGCCATCTGCAGCAGCAAGGCACGACCTATCAGCAGCGCATGCAGGAAATCCGCTGCATGATGGCTGAAGAATATTTGCGCGATCCGCATTTAAGCCTGCAGGAAATTTCCCTGCTGCTGGGATATTCAGAACAGAGCGCTTTTCAGCGGGCATTCAAGCAATGGCAGCAGCTGACACCTCAGCAATGGCGGCAGCGCAATCTTTAGGCTGCTGGAATTCTCTTTAGGTCATTATTCTGGCATAAATAATACAATAAATTCAGTATCTTATAAAAATAATCAGTATCCATCACAAAAAACAGCTTCTGGAGAGCTTATAAATAAATATGTTGCAGAATGAATTGGCGCCTTTTGGCTGGTCTTTGGCGGCTGCGGCTTTTCCTGAGCTCGGCATCGGCTCCGCAGGAGCCGCACTGGCCTTCGGCCTGACGGTATTCACTGGCGCTTATGCCCTTGGCCACATTTCCGGTGGACATTTCAACCCCGCCGTCAATATTGGCTGATGGACTAGCGGGCGCTTCGGCAGCAAAGACCTCATTCCCTATATGATTTCCCAAGTGATGGGCGCGCTGATTTATAGATGTGGCCCAAGCAGGCTAAGCTCCAAACTGCTGAAGCCTGCAAATGGGCCATATGCCTCATAAAAAAAGCGCATTTATGGCGCTTTTTTTATATTCCATGCGGACTGCTTTTTATACAGAATGGATTTTAAAGAAATGGATTTTCAATTTCCTGGCCCTGTTCCTGCGGCACGGTTTCAGGCAAATCCGCCTGGCTTTCCAGCGCTTTTACGACATCATTCAGTACAGCCTGCAGCGCTTTGGCGGCCTTTAATCCCGCCTGATCTTTGGTGAGCTGCAAATTGCCGTACAGGCTGACGCAATCAGCAGCATTTTCAACGGTTAAATCATGGATTGCATGTGACTCTGTGCCATGTTCATAAGGCTTAAACATAATTTTCCCTTATCTTGTTGTTATCAAATCTGCACCGCATTCCTGCCATCCTAATGCAGGAACATTATTTCAACAACTGCAGAATATATTGCAGCAGCGCTTCTATCAGCTGTTTGACAATTGCATCCTGTGCAGAAGCATCCAGCCCAGATGCAGCATCCTGGTTTTGCGCATGAGAAGATGTCCCCCCTGCGGATTTAAATTGCTTCTGCATGGCCTGCAGCGCGCTGTTATCTACCTCTTCCGCACATTGGCTCTCAGCATCCCAGTGCGAATAGTCAATCGGCTTGGCCGCTTTCACGGCCGTCGCCTTTAAGGGCAAATTATAGGTATTGCGTTTCTGTTCTTCTGTCAGCTGCGGAAACAGATTGATGCCCAGCTGCTCTTCCAAATAGCAGACACTGACAATTTTCACCTGCAGTGAATTATCATTTGGCGCGTAGTAGGCGCCGATTGCGCCTGTTTTTGGCAAATATACCGCCTTATAAGTGGCGGTCGGTACAATCACGCCTCTGCCAATGGTTTTAAGCTTTTTCGCAGCAAACACGGGGCCTGAAACAATATAGACATCCTGCTTTTGCCTGGTTGCTAAGGCGCGAACAGCTTCTTCCAGCTCGCGCCAGACCTGCTGATTATTTTTGGGCGCCTGCGGCACCATATTGGCCAAGGAAAAACTGTCAAACTGCGCGTCTTTAGTCGGCATGTCGGCATTCGGCGCCATATGGCCGCGGTCATAGCCTGAAGCGCGGTAATCCGACAGCAGCGCCCGATGCTCTTGCGCTACGCGGGGTTCTTCATGGAAACTGTCTTCCCGCGGGATTTTCTGGCTCAAGCGCTCTGGTGTAAGCGCTTCCGCCACCCACAGTGGCGTTTTTGAAACGCCTGAATACATGACATTAAAGCCGTTGAAGCACAGCGGATAACTGTGCTTATTCAGGCTGTCTTTCATTAAATACGGCGGCACATCCCGGTAAAATTGATCCAGACATGCCGAATTGGATGGCGTTGCCGATGCAACAAATTGCTGTATTTTTTCTTGTCCAAATGCAAAGGCAAAACTTCCTGCAGCCACTACGCCTAAAATCATTTTGACGCCATTTTGATTGAATAATCGGGTCAAAATCTGCCCTGAACTGCTTTTCTTTTTGGCCATTACCACAACATTTACATTTAAAAAGAACTATTTTTCACGAGCTTAGCAAGCGCCCTGCAGGAAGTATACGGAGCTTTTTTTGCTTTGATTAACAATTATGCAAAAATTGTCCAACAATACAGCAGTCGGTGTAACAAATTGTCGCGCATGTATTGAACTTTATACGCGCGATTGAAGACTTTCGGTGTGTTTCATTGCAACTGGCAGAATAACTATGACAAGGTAAAACGACGAAGGATATGCAAAAGAATTTTATTATTTGGGAGTCGTTATGCATTCTAAGACGAAAGCGAAAGCAAAGATCATTGGTTTAGGCCTCATCTCCGGCTTAATGAGCGCCGCGGCCATGGCAGAGCCGCCGATTCAGCCGGGCGATACGCTGCAAAGCCTGTCACAAGTGAAAATCACCACCACCGTCAACGGTCAGCAAGGCTCTATTCAGGAATTAGTGGCCAGCGGCCAAGTGCGTATTGCCGATGCCGCAGCGCAGCAAGCCAGCATCGCCCTCGGTGAGCCCGCACCTGCCGGCGCACAGCCCTTAGATGCTGCACAGGCCAATCAGGCTGCTGTTGAGCAGGCATCCGCTGATGCCATGGCGCCAGCCGAACTGAATAATACCCAAGCTGCTAATGCCAATCTTGGCGCCGATCAGGCAAACCCAGCAGCAGCTCAGGATCCGCAAAGCGCACTGAATCTAGAGCCAGCCGAGACTGAAATGCAGGCGCCTGCCAATACAGCCGCCGCTGCGCCGATTCTGTCCTCTTCTTCAGCGGCCCCAGTGAATGCGGAGGCTCCTGCCAATAGCGACAGCATGTCAGGCGCCGCACCAGAACTGCCGGATGCCAATGCAGCTGCTGAGGCTGCGCCCGAAACACCAGTGGCTGATACAGCAATTCAAGCCTCTCCTGAAGCGCCGCAAGCTCCGGCGGAGGCGATTGCGCAATAAGTTGAAAGCTTATCTTTGCGCAATAAAAAAACCAGAGGCTTGCTCTGGTTTTTTTATTGTTCTGATTTGGCGCCCGCTAGATCTCTATCTGACTGCCCAGCTCCACCACGCGGTTGGTTGGAATCTGATAGAAATCACTGACTGGACTGGTATTGCGCTGCATGGAAATGAACAGCTTTTCACGCCAAGGCGACATGCCTTCCCCCAAAGTATGGATAATGCGGTCGCGCGAAATAAAGAAGCTGATTTGCATTAAATCATACTCAAAGCCTAATTCTGCATAGGCTTTTTCCAGCGCCTCTGGAATATTCGGCTGATCTTTAAAACCATAATCCAGGGTAATGCGGTAAAAACGGTCATCTAGCTTTTCGACCCGGCAGCGTTCCGCGTCTGACACATAAGGGATATCCCGCGTCATCACGGTCACCATGATATTGCGCTCATGCAGCACCTTATTGTGCTTAATATTATGCAGCATGGCATGCGGCACAATATTGGGCGTTCCGGTTAAAAATACCGCATCCCCAGGCACAAACTTGGTTTCATTGCTGAAGCCGATGCTTTTGATAAACAAATCAATCGGCAATGAATCTTTTTCCAGGCGTTTAAAGACCAGCGCGCGGCCATCTTTCCAAGTCATTAAAATCGTGAACAGCACTGCGCCAATTAAAATCGGCACCCATCCGCCTGAAAGAATTTTCAGCGAGGTTGAGGCAACGAAAATAAAATCGAGCAATAAGAACGGCACTGCAAAAAGCGCGACTTTCCATAGCGGCCAGCGCCATAAGCTATAGGCCAATACAGAAATTAAGATCGTGCCGCACAGCATCGTCATGGTCACGGCAACACCGTAAGCGCTGGCTAAATTTTCGCTGTTTTCAAACAGCAGAATTAAAATCAGCACTGAGATATACAGCGTCCAGTTAATGAACGGCAGGTAGATTTGCCCGCGTTCTACATCTGAGGTATGGCGCACCGTCAAACGCGGCAAATAGCGCAGTTGAATGGCCTGATTCACCATCGAAAATACGCCCGTAATGACCGCTTGAGAAGCAATGACCGCAGCGGCTGTCGCCAAGCCAATCATTGGATACAGCGCCCAGTCTGGAATTTGCATATAGAACGGATTTGCCAATGCTTCCGGATTGCGCAGCAGCAGCGCGCCCTGCCCGGCATAGCTCAGCAGCAGGCAAGGCATCACCACAATAAACCATGCCAATTTGATTGGGAGGCGGCCAAAATGCCCCATATCCGCATATAAAGCCTCGCCGCCCGTCATGGTTAGAATCACGGCGCCCATAGTCAAAAAGGCCACATAAGGCTGATTGACCACAAAACTGAACGCCCAAGCTGGATTGATCATCAGCAGTACATGCGGGGTCTGCAAAATGCTCAATATGCCGAAGAAGCCAATAGACATGAACCACAGCAGCGTGATTGGGCCAAAAAATTTACCCATGGTGCCTGTACCGTGACGCTGGATTAAAAACAGCCCCGTCAGAATGCCAATCGACAAGGGTTCCAGCCACTGGTTAAAGATGGGCGTCGCAATGCTTAAGCCTTCAATTGCAGACAGCACTGAAATTGCTGGCGTAATAATGCCGTCGCCAAAGAACAGCGATGCGCCAATAAATCCCAATGCAATTAAATAAACCTTTTTTTTGTCACTGATCAGCGTGGTTCGAAGGTTCAACGCCAGCAAAGACATAATGCCGCCTTCGCCGTTATTGTCTGCGCGCATAATAATGGTGACGTATTTGAAGCTGATCGACAGCATCATGCACCAGAAAATCAGCGACAGGATACCCAGCACCGACGCTTCTGAAATGGCTAGATGCGCAGTGAGGAAGCATTGGCGCAGCGCATACAGCGGGCTGGTGCCAATGTCTCCGAATACCACACCTAAGGCTGCTAAGGTAATCGCAGGCAGTGCGGCTTTTTGTGCAGGACTTTGCATATTTATGTCTTCAATTTTAGACAGTATTTTTGCGAATCATATCATCAAGGCAAAAGTTTTTCTCTAAATCAATTGTTTCAGCTTGGCAGTCCGGTATTTTTTGGTTATTATCCACCGCGCATATGGTGAGGTGTCCGAGTGGCTGAAGGAGCACGCCTGGAAAGTGTGTATACGTTTGCGCGTATCGAGGGTTCGAATCCCTCTCTCACCGCCAAATTAGCTTCCCGTAGCATCCAACGGGGTACTGAAAGGCTTAAACTACATAGGTTTAAGCCTTTTTTATTGTTTTGTGAAATCCTAGCGCATCCATTGCAATCCCCCCATATCGTGGGGGATAATTGAGGGACAGACTTTCTAAGTTATTTTTCGTCCCCCAATTTGCACGGATACCATTCAAAATGCTTACTGATGCTCAAGTTAGAAAAATAAAGCCACTAGATAAAAAAAGCGCTATTCTGACGAAAAAGGACTATATCTGGAGGTTACACCTTCAGGTGGAAGGTTTTGGCGTTTAAAATATAGATTTAATGGCCGTGAAAGCACTCTAACTATTGGTAGCTATCCAGAGATCACACTTGCTCAAGCTCGCCGTGCACGTGATGAAGCACGTATTCAGCTTTACAATAATATTGACCCTAATGCTATAAAAAATGAACGCTTACAACAAATAGATGAAAGCATTCTTTTTAAATCCCTTGCTATGGAATGGATGGAAGATCGCAAGCCTGTAATTAAAGAAGGGACTTATTTACGTGACTTATCTGTATTTGAAAAGGATCTATTTCCAGAATTAGGTGATATACCTATTGACCAGATTAAAGGCAAAGATGTACTGGCATGTGCCAAAAAGATTGAAGCACGTGGTGCACAAGAAATGGCTAAGCGTTCTATCCCTCTAGCTGGGCGTATTTTTCGTTATGCGATTCGGAAAGGTCTTATCGAAAACGCCCCAACTCCCCACCTTCAGGAAGCTCTAAAGCCCCGTAAAGTAAAGCATATGGCTCGCTTAGATATTTCTGAGTTTCCACCTTTCTTAGAACGTATGGATCGTTATCACGGTAACATATTAGTCAAGACAGCATTACAGTTCATGACCTTAACTTTTGTGAGGACAGCTGAACTCATAAACATGGAATGGAATGAAATTGATTTTGAAAAGAAGTTGTGGCGCATTCCAGCTTATAAAATGAAAATGGCTCTACCCCATATTGTTCCTTTATCTCGACAAGCAATTGAACTCATTGAAGTCCTACAACCTCTTACAGGTAACAAGCAATTTGTATTTTATAATCACAGTACAGCTAAACCACTAAGCAACAACGCTCTTTTAAGTGCGATTCGCACCATGGGTTACACAGGTAAAATGACGGGGCATGGCTTTCGTGGACTTGCTTCAACAACATTACATGAGCAAGGTTATATGCATGACGCAATCGAAATACAGTTAGCACATACTGTTGGTAATGCCGTCTCTCAAGCATACAACCATGCTCAACATCTTGAGTACAGAACAAAGATGATGCAGGAATGGTCAAATTTTATTGATGAATTGAGAGGATAAATTGCACTTTACCCTAATTCAGATAAACATATAACACGTATATCTTTTATTCTGTTTTAACGACATAACTCACTACATCACGAATCACTAACTTTTGTATAGCTGAAATTAATGTTTGCATGAGGACATAATCTGGTTGGCCGTTATTTATAGGAAGTAAGATTTTTTCATATTGAACTTTAGTCCACACAGCCTTATTGTCCCATCCAAATTTTAATTTAATTGATTTTTCTAAACATGTAGCCAAACATAATAATTTTTGTTTGGTCATCATTTGTTCTTTAACTTTTAACAGATACGCATCCCAAAGAACACCTACTTTATGAGGTTGAGCATACACTCTACCTGTAGCAATAGCGCCATTACTTATAACATCAAGTACCATTTCAGCACTGTCAAAATCACCTTCACGTCCATAAAACATAATCCCATTATCACCAACTTTTGCATTAACTAATGGCAAATTAAACTCTGTGGTTTGAACCATACTTGTATCATCTTTTTTATCAAATTTTTTATTCTTATTTTTAGGACTTAATTTTTCAAATAGACTACTAATCTTAAACTCTCCCCACTGCCAATCTTCAAAATGCTCCAATATTTCTCTTTCTTTATCAGTCAAAGTATAATCATTTAACCCTGTATCCCTTAAATAGGTATTTATTTTTTGCATATATCCCTGTTCAAGAACTCCAATAAGTTTTTCCATAAAGTTAAAATCAATCTCACCATTTCTTACAGGCAATTGTATTTTATGATTTTTTATATCCTCTAATTTATAACCGCCTTGCTGCCCGTCAAAAGTGGAAACAAACTTTTGAATATAGGATATGAAAAAGTATGCTGTATTTTTATTCCACTTACTAACAACTTCCTTTGGACTTAATTTATTTATATTTTGCGAGCAATAATAAGGTTGTGTTTGGAATTTTACATATTTGTAGTTCCCTATCACTGTTGCGGTAATAGTAAAAGGTTCATTTGGCTCAAAGCTTTGCTTTTCAATTTTTCCTTGTATCCCATTATCACTAAATGTTCTTCCGACAAAATTAATACCACTTTTCCTAAAATTAACAGCATTACTATCTAATGATTTTGTTCCAACAATAGAAAACAAATCTTTTAACTGATACTCACCCCACTCAACATCATCTAACATGCTGTTTAGTGGGAAATTTACTTTCCCAGCTCATCATCTCCTGCACGTTGTTTAAGTAAGCTATTCACTTCCCAAGCTATATAATCAGCTACAGTCTTCTTGAAGTCGGCGAGTGTAGGCTTAGTATCGATAGGAGCAGATTGATTCCAATCACAGCCATTTTTAGGATCAATAGCTCCCTCGTAATATTCATTTTTACTTAAAAATTTAAGTTTCTTCTCACCAAAGCGGACTAAATCTACCAATTCTTGATAGCGCTCTTTAGCGTGATCAGTATCTTTAAGATTAATACTGGCCTTTTTTCGTGCTGTCCGTGTGTAACCATCATTACTAAAGTCAATAAATTTCACAGTATTGTCAGTATGATGTGCCTCTCCTACTTTCAGCACATAAATATAAGTCTGAACACTTGATTTACCCACAAAAATATCAACAGGCATCTTAATACTAGCAAGTAATGAATTTTTTTCTAAAATACGAATATTGAATTCTTTAGCCTTACCACTACCTGCAGATCCTTGTATGATTACTGCGGCATAGCCTCCTGTCATCAGGTTTAAGGCTTTCTCAACAAAAACCATACCATTACCCGCTTGTGAATAAGGGGGATTGAGAATAAAAGCATCTGCGGGGAATTTATCATCCGTTCTACCAAAGCCATATTTACCGTCAAAGCTTGTTAAAGAATCCAAATTTAGTAAGTTAGAACTACCATCACCCATTAAAATCATATTCAGTACAGCTAGCATATATACGTTTGTCAGGACCTCCAAACCAAGCAATTGGTTTGCTTTGATATGCACTTGTTTTTGACGTAACTCTTCTGGAGATTGAATACAATTTTTAGCATCAATCAACATTTCATTCATAGCGGCAACTAATAAACCTGCTGAGCCTGTAGCAAAGTCCCATACATAACTGTTTTTGTTCACTCGTGCTAATTTTGCAAGAAGAGTTGCTACATAAGACGGCGTAAGCACCACATCATTTAGTTTATCTTGGGTAAAACCTAGCCACCCGTACATTTCATTAAATAGCTTACCTGTAAAATCGGTCGTTAAGCCAATTTTGTAATAAATACCCAAATCATCAACTATCTTCTTAAATACTCTTTTGAGCTGACTTTCCCCATCTTTTGCTCTATTAATATTCTCACTTAATAAAGTGTTGGCAAGTGTACGACAAATCAGCTCTTTTTTTTCACTTGGAACATTCCGAGCATCTAAAAACGCGTTAATTTTTCTAAGAATAATATCGCCATCAGTACTACCTTTTTCAAAAGAAGATAGCAATTCTGCTGTATCCAAAGGCTTAACTTTACCCTCAACGCCAAGTGTGGCAATAATAGTGGCAGCAACTAGATATACCCGCTCATTTTCCCCCAAACCTTGTTCATTCTTATAAATGTCATTATTTAAACGAACAAGGCTCACATCGATTTCATGCTCGCGTTGCAGTTTGATTTTTTCTAATTGTTCAGAACTTAAACTTAATTTTTTTACTTTTTCAATAAAATCATCAAAATATGCTGGTGCTAAAAATGAAAAATCTTTAAATTCACCGATCTTTTGTCCAACCCCTAAATTAGTTTTAGAAACATAATAGCCCGCAATTTCATGTTGTATGTTGCCTTGTACATCTTTATATCCTGTCATGCCAATAGCAATAACGTGTTGATAATCGGTATAGTGTAAAATTGCATTAGCATAATGTATTGCACCATTAACGGCGTAATCTTTAATATGCTTAAAAGTCAAGGTGCCATCTACATTGTGATTATCAACTTGACCATCTTCATTGATTTTCTCCAATCTCCCCTTATAACCTTTATACTCGATTAAAACTGGATAAAACTCCCCAAATTTATTTCTTAGTATCAATTTTACATCAGGACGATTTCCACCTTTCCCTCCCTGCTTACTTTCATAATCTTTAAGCGCTTTATCAATACTTAGATTCAAGGTTTCTTGTTCTAATTTATAATCCAAGCCATATGACTTTAACCAACCATTAGCTAAATCTGCAATGTTTGGCTCAATAGATTGTACATTCTTAGTACTGTTTATTTTTTTGACTGTTGGCTGTGGGCTATTGGCTGTTGGCATTACAAAAAAAATCCTATATAAATTAATAGCTTTTAAACAAAAAGCCTTTCATTTTTTACAATATTAGGAGTATAACGCCTTATAACCTATCAATTCCAATACTTGCGATATAAAACTGCAATAAAAATATTTACTTCAATTTTCTTCTTAAAACTTGTGATCATTACCATATTTTGAAACGTTTTCCCTTTTCTTAATCTAGTCTAGTGCTCACATTTTACAAAATTTGTTGAATCCGTCCTGTCTTGATCATCCATAGTTCCGACATGGACATATAGGGATTAAGACCACAAGCAGCAACACAATCACTGCTGCCAATGCCCTTGCGTCGTACTTCCAGCCATTCGGCTTGCGTCATATTTTTAGTTTCCACGAAACGTTTTACACTAAACAGTTTCGGACGGTTCGCATATATATTTAGTGTTGCGTTGTTTGGGTGAATTACTGCTGGGTTCATAGCGATTTCCTGTCATTGTTGAATTTTGGGCATAAAAAAAGCCGCATCGTAGGATGCGGCTGACAAAGGTGCTCAACTTCTGCTTCTGAGGATTGCCATTAAACTGGTTCTGCTTAATGAACATCTCTAATATCAACCACCAAGATGAGGCAAATCTTAAGAAGCCAGCGTATCGCCTATTCCCAGCCATTTTATTTCAATGCTGCACTATCGCTGCATACGGATCTGGCCCTAGCCCGACGTTTAAAAAGCACCGCGCCTTAAAAACAACCATAACCGTCAAAAATACAGCAGGAAAACAGCCAGTTAACTATCAATCAGAGCATCCTATAGACCGGCTTTACTGATACGTTTTCTTACAAATAGAAAATTTACTGCCTAAAGACAATTGGCAAAGTCTGTGATAAAAAGAATTAATGCAATTTTTTCAGGGTATTGCACAATAAAAAACAGTCTATTGATCTTCATTTGATGTATTTGAAAAAATTTAAACTCACATTCCACTTGATCCACACCGTATTTGAAAGCGCCATTAACCAATCAGCATAAATAACTGCTATTCGGGAGAGCTCATGAATAACAGCCTAAACTATGTCAAACAGATCAAGAATGCGAAACGCGGCGGCTACACGCCAACCATAGCCAAGGACATTAATAAGCATAAGATTCAAAAAGCCCTTAAACTCATCGAACAATGGCGGATTCTAGCCAATGAACTGAAACCCCAGCTGCAGCTGGACACCGCATTTACCCTTGAAGAATGCGCTCAAGACTTAGACAGGATCCTTCGCAGCAAATAAAAAACATTTCCTTTCTGCAGGGCATAACAGGAATCTCCCGCTATGCCCTCATCAATTGAAACTGCCTATTCAATCGCTCACTTTTTGGCTTGCACCTTAAAAAAAAATCTGTAAAATGCATTCACAACGCCGGCATAGCTCAGTTGGTAGAGCAACTGACTTGTAATCAGTAGGTCCACAGTTCGAATCCGTGTGCCGGCACCATTTCTTAGCCTCGCTTTTCAGTGAGGCTTTGATGTTTCTGGATCGTGTGTTTTAGCCTTTCTGCGCCGTAATCTGCACGTATCGGACTATCCCGTCATCAAACAGCCTCCGGCACAGCTTGGCAGTCATTTTAATTTTAAAAGAATCCACCCCTTTTGATGCTTCTGCAGTGTTTAAAGCCGTTTCTGCATAATGCGCAAAGCCGGCAAAGACCTGCTCACTGATATCCTCGATTTGAATATTTGTAAATTCAGCCTGTTCCAAAGCCTGCTGCAATTCTTTTTTATTCATTAAATCATGCAGATTGACATCTGCTGCTTTCAGCAAAGCCTGATATTTCAATCTCTGCAGCGCATTTAAATTCACATATTTGTCAGACAGCATTAAATAATGAAAGCCCAAACGGCCTGTTGAATTTAAAACGGATGATGTAGAGAACAGGAATGAATTTAAAGCGCTGTGATAAGCCGCATCAATGCACAGCACCACATCAAACCGCAGATCCGGAAAAACAGTGTTTAAATTTAAAAAGGATGCGCAGCGGATGTCTGCTTTTGAATTTAAATTTTTTTGAATTTTTTCGATGCATGCCGGCTGCAATTCCACAGCAGACAGCCTTTGAATTTGATAATGATGCAGCCAGTGCTGCAGGCTGGCACCCTGGCCGCAGCCGATATCCAGCAGCTGATCATGTGAAGCCAATTTCAGCGCTTGCGCCAAATGATCGGCAAGCGCTTGGCAAGCCTGCGGATACGAGCGCGTATCCGCCTGCCAAAAGCCTAAATTGCTCCAAGCCAGTTCTGCATCATCTCCCAGCAGCTGCGCATTGATTGCGTACTTATGCGGAAACTGTTTGCGGAATGCTTGAAGCCATTTCATGTATTAATAACCGAGCTGCGGGGCAACCTCCACTTTAGGTTTTAATCCCACAAACGGCAATGGCGCGCCAAAAATTTCTGCAATATGCATCGCGGAAGTCACGGCAGACTCTAAAATCGGCAGGCCGTCACATGACCATGAACCGCAATAAAACACTTTGCGGTCTTGCGCTTTATGGCGCTGCTGCAGTTCTTTATTCAGCGCAACGGTATCAGAATCCACCACCGCTCGGGTTAATGTAACCTTGGAAATGATTTTTTTCGGGTCAATTGGCGTCACAGGGCGCCATGTTTGGAAAATAGGCGTTTTACCGACCAAGCTTGGCTCAATCGAGTTCAGCCATACGGTAAATTGCTGCTTGGTGAATTGACGGTCCATCATATAGCTGAGCACTGCCCAGTCTTTGCGTTTTGGCGGCATTACCGTCTGATCAGTATGAATCACCAAATCGCCCTGCTCAAATTTGAATTTTTTCAGCAGCGCGATATCATCCGCAAACTGCGACTTATCTAAAAATTCTTCAATTTTTGTCGTTGGCGTCGCCACCACGACACGGTCAAATTCAGTCACTTGACCTTGATTGTTTTCTACCAGCACTTTTTCACCCTGCTCTTTGACAGACGTGATCGCTGAACCGCTGACAATCTCAATGCCTTCGATCAGCTTGTTCACCAGTGCAGGCGTGCCGCCCTGAATGCGCAGCAGCGCATCGCCATCCGTCAATTGGCGCAAGAATACCAGCAGCGGTTTTGCCGGCCATTCCCCAATAGTTTTCGGATTGCAGGTGCAGATGGTATACAGCACCGGCATGACCGCGCCATGCCAGAACACTTCTTCAATTTCATTGCGGTTGATGAATTCCGCCAAAGTGATGTCTTGATCTTTGGATTTGAAAAATTTCGCAATGGCCGTTTTCAGCTGCAGCATGCCCTTCACCAGACGCCAGCCATACTGCTGAATGCCTTTGCGGTTATTGATAATCGGGAAATTGCCGATGCGGCTGCGCGTCGTCGTCAGCCAGGTTTCGGTCTTATCTTCAAACAGCCAGCTGCAGGCCATATAGGTGCGGACAGGGAAGGTTTTAATGCCTAAGTACGCGGCTAAGCTGAGCGTATTGCTCCAAAGATGCGGATTCATCACCCGCAGCGGC
Source organism: Acinetobacter bouvetii DSM 14964 = CIP 107468 (assembly GCF_000368865.1). Taxonomy (GTDB): domain Bacteria; phylum Pseudomonadota; class Gammaproteobacteria; order Pseudomonadales; family Moraxellaceae; genus Acinetobacter; species Acinetobacter bouvetii. The sequence continues at coordinate 216,710 of NZ_KB849725.1, read as the reverse complement.
GCATCAATCAGGCCGCCTTCAAATTCGGTGCTGTGACTGTCCATGCCGCGCCCAGGCAACGCTTCAAAAATTGTAATCTTATGCCCTGCGTCTTTTAGAATTCTTGCGGCAGCAAGCCCAGCCATGCCGCTGCCGATGACTGCAATATCCAATCTGCTATTCCATATGTCAAACTTTTATAAAATTATGACCCATGCCAGTAAAAAACAGGTTATTAAAAACTACCAGAATACGGTTTTTTCAGCAGCGGATACAAAAACCCACAAAAAGCGCATTTTCCTTTTTTCGGCATCTGAACAGGCGCCGCCGCTTGCATCATCAAGCGAGTTTCATTGATACAATCCCAATAAAGCGGTTGAGAAACAAAATGATTCAGTTGACTTTTTTCAACGGGCGTTTGACTTGAAGGCAGATAGGCGCCTATCGCCGCTGCTAAAAAACATCTCATCCTGAAATTTATGCATATCACGCTTTTAATAGGGCAAAGCAAGAACAGCGGCAGCGCAAAAAAAGCCCCTGAACTGGTCAGGGGCTTTTTTTAAGGCATCAATAATGCCGTTTTTCTGAATCATTCTGCAGACTGAATTGGAATTTCGCCGAATTTGCCTGCATTAAAATCATTAAATGCCTGAATAATTTCATCTTTGGTGTTCATCACAAAAGGGCCATAGCCTTGAATCGGCTCATTCAGTGCTTTGCCGGTCAGCAGCAGGAATTTCGCATCCTGTACCGCTTCCAGCTGAAGGGCTGGATCGCCGTCTTGGGCAAACATCACAATCGAGCTGTCTGCAACTTTTTGCACGCCATTCAGCAGCAGTTCACCTTCCAGCAGCACCAGCAGGACATTATGGTCTACGGGTACATGCATCAGCTCGGCATGGCCTGCTTTTAAAACGCCGTCCCAGACATTCACTGGGCTGAACGTGCTGGCTGGCCCATGCTGCCCTGCATATTCACCGGCAATTACCCGCAGATGCCCGGCTTGATCCGCAAACTCCAGCACTGGAATATCCTGTTTTAAAATCGCCTGATATTTCGGTGCGGTCATTTTGTCCTTTGCCGGCAGATTCACCCAAAGCTGCACCATTTCAAACACGCCGCCATTTTTGGCAAAGTCTGGGGAATGAAATTCTTCATGCACCACGCCAGCGCCCGCAGTCATCCACTGCACATCTCCAGACTGAATCGTGCCGCCGCCGCCCGCCGAATCTTTGTGTGAAACTTCACCTTGATAGGCCAAAGTCACTGTTTCAAAGCCGCGGTGCGGGTGCGAGCCGACACCATGCTGTTCAGCCGTTGGCGCGAAAGGATACGGCGCGGCGTAATCGAGCAGCAGGAACGGGCTGATGGCCTGGCCTAAACGGTCATAAGAAAACAGATTTTTCACCGGGAAGCCGTCACCGACCCAATGCATTTGATGATTGCGGTAGACACCGATAACTTTTTTCATCTTTTGACTCCTATCTGCAATAGGATGAATATGGGTCCATCGTAGCCTTTTACCATGCTGGCGGGTAGCTTCAAATCAGCACACACAATCCTATAAATAAAACAATCAATTTAAAATAAGCATCCAATTGGACTGCGCTATGCTTCATCTTCAGATCATCCCGCAATTAGGATTGTTTTTCTCATTTTTACGCTGGGATTATCCTATTTTTAGCCCTATGCTTTTAAACAGCGCAAGGCTTTACATCTGCGCTTTAGACGCTGGGCTTACAGCATTTTACATGCCGGGCATAATGCCCCGCTCTGGAGTTGCATCACGCGCAATTCATATCATGCATCGAATTTCTGAGGAAAAGAAAATGGGCAAACCTTACGTACGTTTAGATAAAGATAATGCAGCCGTACTTTTAGTCGACCATCAAACTGGACTGCTTTCACTGGTTCGTGATATCGATCCGGATAAATTTAAAAACAACGTGCTGGCGCTGGCTGCAGCAGCCAAGTATTTCAACCTTCCAACCATCTTAACCACCAGTTTTGAACAGGGCCCGAATGGCCCGCTCGTACCTGAACTGAAAGAACTTTTTCCAGATGCGCCCTATATTGCCCGTCCCGGCCAAATTAATGCGTGGGACAACGAAGACTTTGTCAAAGCAGTCAAAGCGACAGGCAAAAAGCAGCTGATCATTGCCGGTGTGGTTACTGAAGTCTGTGTGGCCTTTCCAACACTGTCAGCCCTTGCAGAAGACTTTGATGTTTTTGTGATTACGGATGCTTCAGGCACGTTTAATCATTTAACCCGTGATTCTGCATGGGAGCGCATGTCGCAAGCCGGCGCACAGCTGATGACCTGGTTCGGCGCAGCCTGTGAACTGCACCGCGACTGGCGCAACGACATTGAAGGCCTGGGCGCGCTGTTCGGCAACCATATCCCCGACTACCGCAACCTGATCAACAGCTACACGCAAAATACCGCACAGAAATAAAACCTGAAGCGGCCATTAGGCCGCTTCCCGCATATTAAGCCCCAGCAATTTCACGTATGATGCTCAAGCCCATCACGCTTGTTCAGCCCTACTGGTGACTTATGCATTCCTTTGATGATTATTATTATTTCTATCTTGTGGTGAAGCATGGCGGATTCAGCGCCGCCAGCGATGCATCCAATATCACCAAGTCCAAGCTCAGCCGGCGCATCCTGGATTTGGAAGCGCAATTCAATGTGACCCTTATTCAGCGCTCCACCCGCCACTTCAAAGTGACGCCGCTGGGTCAGGAGTTTTTCCAAGAATGCGAGAAAGTTATTGATCAGGTGGAATGCGCGCACAATGTCTTGCTGAAGCAAACCAGCGAACCGCAGGGCCTGATTAAAATCAGCTGCCCCTCGGTCATGATGCGCTACCAAATCCGCAGCCTGCTGAATCAATTCTTAAAAGCCTATCCAAAAGTTCAAATTGAAATGGAGCTGACCAGCCGCCGTGTGGATGTGCTGCATGATGATATTGATTTAGCGATTCGCACCAATTTTCAAGCCAATGAAGATTCCAGCATTGTGGTGCGGGATGTGATTAAAACCACGCATTGCCTGGTTGCCAGCCCCGAACTGCTGAATGGCCGCAGCCTGCAGTTTCCAACTGAAATCAATGATTATCCCGCCATTGTTTTAGGGACACAGAAGCCGCATTATCAGTGGCTGCTCCATCATACCGGCAGTCAGGAACAGATAGAAATTCCTTTAGAGCCCCGGATCAAAAGCAATGACCTTGCAGGGGTGTATTATTCCGTCATCGACGGGCTTGGCATTGCCGACTTGCCGTATTTAACTGTCAAAGAGGATATTGAGGCCGGCCGCCTGCTTCACCTGCTGCCAGACTGGTGCTCCAATGTCGGCACAGTGCAGCTGGTGTATGCGTCACGCAAAGGCCAGCGGCTGGTCATGGAAAAACTGGTTGAGCATCTGGTGGAAGGGCTGCGCGCCAATGCGGAAAATCATCAAGGCTATACGCTATGACAAGCAAAGGCTGTGTGAAGCGCTGAAATTGCGCCAGATGCCAGTACCGGCTTCTTGCCAAAGTCTATGCAATAAAAAAACCAGCCTTTCCGGCTGGTTTTTTTATGACTGAATGCTATGCAGCTTCAGATTAGATTTTGCCGACCAAGTCGATTGAAGGCGCCAGCGTCGCTTCGCCTTCTTTCCATTTTGCCGGACATACTTCGCCCGGGTGCGCATGGACATACTGCGCCGCTTTCACTTTGCGGAGCAATTCAGCAGCGTCACGGCCAATGCCGCCGGCGTTGATTTCTACAATTTGGATTTTACCTTCAGGGTCAATCACAAATGTGCCGCGGTCCGCCAAGCCATCAGCTTCGATCAGCACGTCAAAGTTTTTCGCCAAAGCCCATGTTGGGTCACCCACCATTGGATATTCAATTTTCTTAATTTCTTCAGAAGAATCGTGCCATGCTTTATGCGTAAAGTGGGTATCGGTCGAAACTGAGTAAATTTCTACGCCCATTTTCTGGAATTCGGCATAATGGTCTGCCAAATCACCCAGCTCGGTCGGGCAAACAAAAGTAAAATCCGCTGGATAGAAGAACACCACAGACCATTTGCCAATCATGTCTTTTTCAGACACTTCAATAAATTGGCCGTCTTTATAGGCTGTTGCTTTAAATGGTTTTACTTCAGTATTGATCAAGCTCATTTCATTTTCCTCTTCAACATTTTGGGGGAAGTGCTTATCTGTTGAAGCTAGAATACGCAAGATTTTAAAATCGGTAAAACAGTTGTTTTTTATAATAACAATCGAATTATTAGATCAATATTTTCAATTGATTTGCGCTTTTTAATCGAAAGCAGTTATGTTTCACGCCGTTTGGGCTTTAGCGGGCAAAACAGATCATTCCGCTGCGGCATTTTGCGCCTGCAGCTGTTCAAAGCCGCTCCAAGCCGCCAGAGCAAAAGCCGCTTTATAGCTTTGCGGCGCAGTTTTTACCCGCCCGGATAGCCATGCACGGCAGTAGCTTTCTGTTGAACCTACCATCAATGATAAAAACAGTTCATGCGGAACCTGCTGAATCACCGCATAATCTGGCTGCTGTTTCATCCACGCCAGCAGATGCTGATTGCGCGCCGCATTTTTCTGCTGAAGCTCTTCTTGCTGCGCGCTTTTCGAAATACTGAAATGGGCTGCATATAAAAAACGGGCAAAATCAGGATAGTCCATGACCCAATCAATATAGCTTGCAATAATGATTTGAATGCCCTGCTGCAGATTCTGTGCAGACAGCAGAGACCGGTCGCGGCGTTCGGCCTGATCTTGAATTGCGCAAACATACAGTGCGGCCACTAAGCCTTCCTTATGCTTAAAATGATGGTAAATCGCCCCGACACTGGCGCCGGAACGCTCACGGATCATTTCAATGGTGGCGGTTTCAATGCCCTGTTCTAAAAAGCACTGCAGCGCTTCCGCCAAGATCTGGCGCTTGAGCGCAAATCTTTTGCCGCGGTACACCCGTTCCAGCAATTGCTGATTCTGCATAATGGCATCCGCCTGTTGTTCTGCACCCATGATAATTCATTGATGGCATTTTAAAAGCACGCATCCGTCTGCGCAGCCATATTTACAGAATATTATTCTGTTTTACACTCTGTTCAAACAACTAAGGAATAAACCAATGAGCCAAGCTCTTACAGTATGGAAAAAACTGGCGGGCGCGCCAGGCGGAAAATGGGCATTCTCAAAATTAATTTGCCTGAAAGCGCCTTATTTCAGCAGCATCGCCCCGCTCTTTGTACAGCTGGAACCGCATTACTGTGAAATTAAAATCAAGAAGCAGCGCGCTGTGCTGAATCATATCGGTACGGTCCATGCCATAGCCATGTGCAACATGGCAGAGCTGGCAGGCGGCTCTATGACAGATGTCACTGTACCCTCTACACACCGCTGGATTCCAAAGGGCATGACGGTCGAATATTTGAAAAAAGCCGAAACTGATTTAACAGCAGCCGCGGCACCGGCCATAGCCGATTTCACATGGGCAGACGGCAGTGATTATCCGGTAAATGTCGAAGTCAGAAACAGCCAAAATGAAGTTGTATTTAAAGCCGTCATTATGATGTGGGTATCATTAAAAACATAAAATCAGCGCATATTTGCAATATGAATGCCGTTTAATGATGATCTGCCGTTCTCAATAAACATGCTTATCTCATCAAATGACCAAGGGATGAAGCGCTATACAGCATCATCCCTTGCCATCAAGCATATGCGGCGGATCTTTTGAAACGCGCATAGAACACAAAGAGTATTTACAGCAGGAGGCCTTATTTTTCAGTCATGGACTCATGCCTTTGCGGCAAGTATCCTGCCTTGATTGAGCGGCCTTAAAAATGCAAATATTGCTCGATAAAATTTCCCCCAAGGCGTGCGGGCTGAAATTCCTCCCAGCCCTTCATTTGACATAAGCCCATAGATTCACTCGATGGCGGCGGCTTTAAGGCGCTGCCTTGCACATGTACTGATACAGTGCGTTCACTTCCGCTGCGCTTAAGTCCATCGGTTCAAAATATCCCGGCATTGCAACCTCTTTCTCCATGGCTGTTCCATTGGCCTTAAAGCGCTGGCTAAGAAGGTATGCGCGCGTTTGTGCTGCGCAATTCACCGCATGCACTGCCTGGACATAGCCTTTGGGTTCAATCTTTAGAGATGGCACGCCATAGGTATACACATATTTATAGCCAAACTTTTTTAATCCTGCCTGTTCCGGCAACGCCGCTGCTGCCGCAGAATGAATATCCACCAGCGCAGTTCCATACTCATCCTGATAGACGCTGACCCAATGGCCCGTTTTTGGCGCAGCATGCGCATTCGCCGCTGCGCACATCAAAAAAGCGGCGCCCCAATATGTTTTTTTCATTTGAACTCCTTGGTTTCTTATTGATTTGCCAATTCAGGTTATCGCTTTTTTGGGCTAGAGATCAAACAAAAAACCCTTTGCAGAAGCAAAGGGTTTTTAATTTTTTCAGCAAGTTAGCAGATTAGAACGGAAGGTCATCATCCAAATCTGCTGGAGCAGCCGCTGGCGCTGCTGGAGCTTTAGGCGCAAAACCGCTCGGGTTGTTGTTGGCATAGCCATTGCTCTGATTATTGCCGCCTTGATTGCCATAACCGCTTTGGCTATTGCCGCCCTGATTGCCATAACCGCCAGACTGGTTATTGTTATAACCGCCTTGCTGGCCATTGTTATTGTTAAAACGCGGCTGCTCAAAGCCTTGGCCTTGCTCACCTTGCGGGCGGCTGCTGTCCAGCATCTGCATCTGTTCACCGCGGATTTCGGTGGTGTAGCGCTCTTGACCGTTTTGGTCGGTCCATTGGCGGGTGCGCAAAGAACCTTCAATGTATACTTTAGAGCCTTTGCGCAGGTATTGCTGCGCAATTTCACCTAAGCGGTTATGCAGCACAATACGGTGCCATTCGGTCTGCTCTTTACGCTCACCTGTACTTTTATCTGTCCAAGAATCGCTGGTTGCGATCGAGAACTGAGTCAGCGAACCGCCGTTCGGGAAAGTTTTTGTTTCTGGATCTCGGCCTAATGTACCGACTAAAATAACTTTATTTACACCGCGCATCTGATGTTTACATCCTATCTATTTCTATTATTTACTTTATAAGAGTTATGCTTAAATGGCTACCTCTTTCCCAAACAAGTGCGTTAAATGTTGTCGCGCAGCATCATCAATTTGCTGCTTATCAACCTTGACATAGGCCACCTGCTGGTCAGACATCACCACGACCTCTTCAATACCACGAATCGCTAAAAGCTGAGAAGTCCATTCATCTGTTTGTTTTGCCTCAGGCAAGCGCAAAACCAGTGAAGACAAATAGCGCGGCTGCGCCAAGCCGAAACTGATCAGCAGCCAAATGACCGCAATCGCGGTTAAAATGCTCCAGCCCATTGCCGTATTGTTCAGTAGCAGCAGCTGTCCGCCGATCATACCGCCAAAAAATGCGCCCAAAAATTGCGCGCTGGCGTTTACGCCCATAGCGGTGGCTTTCGACTGGATCGGCGCAGCTTTAGACAGCCACGACGGCAGTAGCGCCTCCATGACATTAAAGGCAATAAAGAACAGGCCTAAACCCGTCAGCAGCACATATTTCGACTCATAGCCGAAAATCAGCACCGCCAGCCCCAAAATAATGCCGCCAATCGCGGTGAGGAAAATGCCGCGCATTTTTCGGTATTTTTCCGCCAGAATAATGCTCGGAAAAGCAAAAAACAGGCTGATTACCAGTAAGGGCAGATACACCAAGCCATGGCTGGATAAAGGAATTTTGGCGAAATCAATCAGCTGAGACGGCACATAGATAAACATTGCCGTCAGCAGCAAATGCAGTGAAAATACCGATACATGCAGGCGGTTGAGATTGCCCATTTTCAGCACTTGCTTCAGCTGGGTCAGGTAGCCTTGCTGAAAATTCCGGTGATGGCGGGTGACTTTTGGCACCAGCAGCAGCATGGAAATCGCGGCCAAGCCCATAATGGTTGTCACCCAGAATAAACCAGAAATCCCCACAAGGCCTGTCAGCCAAGGCCCGAGGCTGAATGCTACGACAAAAGAAAGGCCAATGCTCATGCCCATAACGGCCATGGCTTTGGTGCGCTGTTCTTCACGGGTCACATCGGCCAAGAGCGCCATCACCACCGCAGAAACAGCGCCGCCGCCCGCAATCGCGCGGCCAATAATCACCCCGTAAATCGTCTCAGACATGGCCGCAATCGCGCCGCCCAATGCAAACAGCAGCAGGCCGATCACCACCAAAGGCTTCCGGCTGTAGCGGTCAGCAATCAGGCTGAAAGGAATTTGTAAAATTGCCTGCGTTAAGCCGTACACGCCTACCGCCAAACCAATCAGCGCAGGTGTCGCGTATTGATAAGACTGCCCTGCTACGGAAAATACAGGAATAATCATGAACAGGCCCAACATGCGCAATGCAAAAATACTGCTTAGGGCAAAAGTTGAGCGGCGTTCTAAAGCATTCATCATATCAATAAGCGTAAATTAAAGGGTAAACAGATGGGGATATCCTACATCATTCCGGCTGCCAGTGCTGATGTATTCATGCACTCACCCTGCAATAAAAAAGGGCGCAATTTATGCACCCTTGGATTGTAACCCGTCTTTATGAAGTGAAAATTAACGGTGCTGTTCCTGGCGCTTCTTGTATTGAATAGATGCAATCACCGCCCACACAATAAATGCCACACCGATTAAGCCTGTCACCACTTCCGGCACGTGCACGCCTGTGCCGCTGGCCAGCATGATGAATGCTAAAGCGCCAATCGCATAATGCGCGCCATGTTCAAGGAAAATGTATGCATCCAATGTGCCTTTTTCGACCAGATAAATAGTCATTGAGCGCACAAACATGGCGCCAATGGCAAGGCCCAGCATAATGATGACCACATCCGAGGTAATCGCAAATGCGCCAATCACGCCGTCAAAACTGAATGAAGCATCCAGCACTTCTAAATACAGGAAACCGCCGATGCCGGCCTTGACAACGCCCGTGGTCGCGCCGCTGGCATCATGCGCAACCGCATTGCCTTCTTCGTCAATTTCCGGCTCACCGCCCAGCAAATGGCTCAGCACCTGTACGCCAATATAAATCACAATGCCCCATATGCCCGCCAGCGTCACCACTAAGCGCTTCGCTTCTTCAACATTGGCCGCCATGATCAACAGCGCAATCAGCGCCAAGAAAGCAGACATCGCCGGCACATTGGCCAGATTGGACAAACGCGCTTCCAACCATTTAAACCAATGGGTATCCTTGCCTTCATCCAGGAAAAAGTTCAGGAATACCAGCATCAGGAATGCGCCGCCAAACGCAGCAATTTCCGCATGATGCGCCATCAGCTTTTCTGAATAGTGAATCGGGTCATTCAAGGCCATTTTCACCACTTCCAGCATGCCCATATCCGCAGTGACTGCAACAATCACAATCGGGAAAATCAGGCGCATGCCAAAAACCGCAATCACAATGCCGACGGTTAAAAAGATCATTTTCCAGAAATGATCCCAGCCGCGGAGCACCGAAGCATTGACGACGGCATTGTCAAACGACAGCGATACTTCCATCACCGCCAAAATTGCGGTAATGGTCAGCGCGGTAATCATGGCCTGTATGCCGGCGTTTGGCCCATGGGTGAACCCCCAATACGCGGCGATGCCCAGACACACGACCGTAAAGATGATAGAGAAACCAAAATGTTTCATCATGACAAATCGACCTATGAATTTATTGAAAGATGGGAAATTGGGTAAAACTTAAAGAAAAGTGTTTAAGATTTAATGTGCGCAATTATGACTGCTTTTATCAGCGATGCCAAAACACTTCGTGTGATTTTCTTGCATGGATGAAGGCTTGCCCGCTTAATTGCGGAACAGCCTGATTTTTTCGGATGCGTTCATTGCAGAAAAATAACAAGGCTCTTGTTGATCAGCCCTTTGCGGCAAACACAAGAGATAAAGCCCGAACGCGCCTTTCATGGCTCAGGCGCGATGCGCATGATTTATGTTCTGCGGTACCAGCCTAAATAAATTCCCATGGCCAGCACCACCAGCAGAATCATCCAGCGGGCTTCGCGAAATGAAGACCGCGCTTCCGCTTTGGCTTCTGCGGTATCAGCATGATATTGCGATTTAAACATCGGATCCAGATTGGCAAGCGCGGTCAAATCCTTGGGCTTTTCCCCCTCTCCCATCATGATATAAAGCCCCTTGACGTCCATATCCTGCAAAGGCCCCAATTCAATAGAAAGGCCAGCGGCCTGGGTGTTATATTCAGGCACCCAGTCTTCCACCCTTGCATAAACATGCGCCTGATCAGCATTAAAGACAGGCGCTTCTTCAATTTTTTTACCCGTCTGATCCTGAATCATTTCAGCCAGGTCTTGAAACTGGGTCAGTGAATATTGCTTTTTTTTGGCCAAATTAATCCCGTCAAACGCATATTGATCCAGCTTTTTCGCAGGCGCGGCCTTAAATAGAATGCCCTGAGGAATGACTTTAAAGCCAAGCGCCGTATTGTCAGGCGCTTGATTGGCTTGAACCACCATATATACCGCAGACCAGACTTGCGCATTCGGCGCAACTGCAGGCGCTGCAGCTGTATACGCCTGCTTTTCAGACGGATTGATAAACTGCTCAAAGGCCAGAATTTTGGTATCTGCCGCACAGGCCGCAGCGCTCATGATTGTTCCCGCAAAAAACGGCAATATTTTATTGAACATATTCGTATGCTTATAATCTTTATAAAGTTTAATTTTTAAGCATTATATGCAAAAACTGCCCTCTGAAGTCTAGCTTTTATTCAATCAAGTCATTGGAAAAAATATACTTTCCCTCATTTTCATCCAGTTTTTTGGATCATATGCAGAGGCGGCAGAACTCAAAATTGCTGCCAAGCGTAAATCAGCACCGCAGCCGCCGCCGCCCAGCCTAAGCCGGCCGCGCCAAGGCAGCCCCATAAAGACAGGCGTTCGGCCAGCAGATAAACCAGCAGCAGATAGATAAAGTAGGGGATTAAAGACCAGATCCCAAACAGCGCTGTTTGCCGCAGCGCCTCCGCCCCCTTCTCTTGCGCGACAATCACATGGGCAATGAGGGCAAACGTGGGGAACAGCGGCACTAATCCAGCGATATAAAATACCCTGCTCTTTGAAAAGAAGGCAATCACCAAGACTGCAGCAGCGCCCAGCAGGCTTTTTAAAAATAAGGACAGCATTGACCCGTTCTCCAGCCGATGCAGAGCGTCCGCATGCAGGCTGACTGTTGATTTAGACTTAAGATGTCATCGCACAGGGCTTTGAATCTGTTTATGACTTGCATAGCCGGTTGCTTTCGAATTGCCGCTTCTGCTCAAGCGCCAGCGTTTTAAAATCCTGCTGGATTTTTTGATCCGAAGCTGTCATCAGGTGCTGATTGGCTTCAATGATGGCCAGCATGCGCGCATAGTGTTCAGGAATCTCTACGCAGCTCAGCTTTTTTTCATCCGCCTCAGAGGAGGCTTGCCCCAGCTGAACAATCAAGCGATCAATGGTTTCACTTTCCGCATTCAGCGCTTTCGTGGCCTCTGCCACAGTAGGGTATTTTTCCGCCTGTGCTTTCTGCGCATCTGGCGCTTTGCTGCAGGCCGTTAATGCCAGCAGCGTTGCCGCGGCCAAAAGCGCGGTACAATTCATTCTTAAATTCATGTGCTGTCCTTAATGCAGGGCTCAACAATTTATGCTTTTGCTGCCCCGCCTGCCGAAGGCGCTTAGTTTAGCAGGCTTCTCCGCCGCTGAGCCAATACCGAAGCCAGGGTAGATTGAAGCAATCCTGCCTTTTTCTCATAATATGAACATGAAATTCGAGGTTTTTTACACTTGAACATTTTTCATGCGCTATCATATATAACCTTCCATTTGCAGCAAACTGAGATGTTTTTATGAGCCAAAGCCACATCCGTATTCGAGGCGCACGCACCCATAACTTAAAAAATGTGTCCCTTGATATTCCACGCGACAGGTTTGTGGTGATTACGGGGCTTTCCGGTTCAGGAAAATCATCTTTAGCCTTTGACACCCTATATGCCGAAGGACAGCGCCGTTATGTGGAATCCCTGTCCGCCTATGCGCGCCAGTTCTTATCGCAAATGGAAAAGCCTGAGGTCGATTCGATTGAAGGCCTCAGTCCCGCCATCGCCATCGAGCAGAAATCCACCAGCCACAACCCGCGTTCTACCGTCGGCACCATCACTGAAATTTACGACTATCTGCGCCTGCTGTATGCCCGCGTCGGTACGCCGTACTGTCCGGAACATGACCTGCCGATGGTGGCGCAAACGGTTTCAGAAATGGTGGATGCGGTCAAAGGGCTTGAAGAAGGCACGGCCCTGATGCTGCTGGCGCCCGTGGTGCGGGAACGCAAAGGTGAATACACCGCGCTGTTTGAACAGCTGCAGAGCCAGGGTTTTGTCCGCGCGCGCGTGGATGGCGAAATTATGGAAATTGATCCGCCGCCGGAACTGGACAAAAAGAAAAAGCACAGCATTGAAGTGGTGGTGGACCGCTTTAAAGTCCGTGAAGATTTAGGCAACCGGATTGCCGAAAGTTTTGAAACGGCGCTGCGCCTTGGCGGCGACATTGCTATTTTGTCATGGATGAAGGGCGAACAGGCTGACCGCGTGTTTTCCGCCAAACACTCCTGCCCTGAATGTGACCGCGCAGTGGCTGAACTGGAACCGCGCCTGTTCTCTTTCAACAATCCCTTTGGCGCCTGCCCAGTCTGTGACGGATTGGGAACACGTAGCCATTTCAGCGCAGACAAGCTGATTCCGAATAATGCGCTGAGCATCAGTGAAGGCGCCATCCGCGGCTGGGACAGACAGCGTCCGTATTATTACAGCATAATCCAAAAAGTGGCGGATCATTACGGCTTTACCTTGGAAACGCCGTGGAATGAACTGGATGCCGAGACCAAAAAGAAATTCCTGTACGGCACCGGCAAAGAAAAAATTGACCTGAGCTATATTGATGAACGCGGCCGCCGCCACAGCCGTGTACAGCCATTTGAAGGCATTTTGCCGCATTTGGAGCGCCGCTACCGCGAGACTGAGTCCAATTATGTGCGGGAAGATTTGGCGCAATATTTATCCAATGCCGCCTGTGATGCCTGCGATGGTTCGCGCCTGAATGAGATTTCGCGCAATGTCAAAATTTTAGACAAAACCATCGCGCAAATTACCAAAATGTCGATTGGCGACGCCGCAGAATATTATCAGCATGTGCAGCTGGAAGGCGCGAAAGGCGAAATTGGCGATAAGATTTTTAAGGAAATCCGTGAACGCCTACATTTTTTGGTATCCGTTGGCCTGAATTATTTAAGCCTGTCGCGTTCTGCTGAAACCCTGTCTGGCGGTGAAGCGCAGCGGATCCGTCTCGCGTCGCAAATTGGCGCAGGCCTGATGGGCGTAATGTATGTGCTGGATGAACCGTCAATTGGCCTGCATCAGCGTGACAACGATCGCCTGCTGGAAACCTTGGTGCGCCTGCGTGATCTGGGCAATACGGTTTTGGTGGTTGAGCATGACGAGGATGCCATCCGTGCCGCCGATCATATTATTGATATTGGCCCTGGCGCAGGCATTCATGGCGGTTATGTGATTGCGGAAGGCACCTATGAAGAAATTCTAGCCAATCCGGACTCTCTGACAGGCCAATATTTATCGGGCAAGTTAAAAATTGAAGTGCCGAAAAATCGTGTGCAGCCGCCAAAACCAGATGAACAAATCAAACTGATGGGCGCAGCGGGCCATAACCTGAAAAATGTTGATTTGACTATTCCTTTGGGCGTTATGACTTGCGTCACCGGCGTTTCAGGTTCAGGCAAATCGACACTGATTAACCGCACGTTGCTGCCGCTGGCGGCAACCCAATTGAATGGCGCCACTACGCTGACCGCAGAAAAATTTGATTCGATTGATGGCCTGCAGTTCCTTGATAAAGTCGTGGATATTGACCAAAGCCCGATTGGCCGCACCCCGCGCTCCAACCCTGCAACCTATACAGGTTTATTTACTCCCATCCGTGAATTATTTGCACAGACGCAGGAAGCCAAAGCCCGCGGCTACGCGGCTGGACGTTTCTCGTTTAACGTAAAAGGCGGACGCTGTGAAGCCTGTGAAGGCGACGGCATGATTAAAGTGGCCATGCACTTCCTGCCGGATATGTATGTGCCTTGCGATTCGTGCCACGGCAAGCGCTATAACCGCGAAACGCTGGAAGTGAATTACAAGGGCAGAAACATTTCGGATGTGCTGGAAATGACCGTTGAAGATGCCATGCATTTCTTTGATGCCATTCCAGTGATTCACCGCCGTTTAGAAACATTAAACCAAGTGGGCTTGGGCTATATCCGTTTGGGTCAGTCTGCGACTACGCTTTCTGGCGGTGAAGCGCAGCGCGTGAAACTGGCGCGTGAATTGGCAAAACGCGATACTGGCAAAACGCTGTATGTATTGGATGAGCCGACCACCGGCCTGCATTTCCATGACATTGCTAAACTGTTAGATATCCTTCATGAGCTACGCAATAAGGGCAATACCATTGTAGTGATTGAGCATAATTTGGATGTGATTAAAACTGCTGACTGGGTGATTGATTTGGGCCCTGAAGGTGGTGCTGGCGGCGGGATGATTATTGCCGAAGGTACGCCTGAAGAAGTGGTGAAATCTAAAGTTTCACATACAGCGAAGTTCTTGAAGCCGTTGTTAAAATGATTTAATCCTCCCCAACCCTACTTTGATAATGGAGGGAGCATTCCATTATTAATTCAATGGCGTTCCCCCTACCTCTTTTTCCTTGCGCCATATATGGCTCAGGGTTAGGGGAGATTTAAAAGATACCTTTTCTATGCTAAAACGGTGATTCATTCACCGTTTTTTATTTGGGGAAATAATGCGGTTTTCAGAAAGATATGGATATAAGTCAATTCGTGATGTTATTCAAAAAGAAAGTATGGATGATCATTTAAAAAATGGATTATGGAGTATTTTTGATACTTATATTTGGAATAAAGTTACTCATAAACATTGGCAATACAGGCATACAGACAGTTCTAACATTTATACTCTTATCTATAATTATTATTTTAACTTTTTTAAAAAGCCAATTGATACCATTCCAACTCAGACCTCAGATACAAAAGTCAGAATTAGAGACTATTTTTTCACAGCAACTTGGCATGAAATTTATAGCTTTATAGAAGAAACTATTGAACATTACCCACAATCACTATTAAGTCACAAAAATGATTTTATACAATCGATCAATCATGTTTTAGAAAGAGAGAATAGCGCCTATCGCTTAATTGGTAATGAAATTACTTCCATTACCTCCGAACAAGAAATTCAATCCATTGAAGAAGCTTTAGAAAATTCAAATGCATTTTCAGGGGTTCAACAACATCTAAACCAAGCTTTACAGCTTATGTCAGATCGTCAAAGTCCTGACTATAGAAACTCAATTAAAGAGTCAATTAGTGCTGTCGAATCCATCTGTAAAATCGTCACAAAAAATGATAAAGCAAGTTTAGGTCAAGCTTTAAAACTCATTGAAGATAAGTATGGATTGCATGAAGCTTTAAAGAAAAGTTTAAGCCTACTCTATGGCTACACTTCAGATGGAGATGGTATCCGTCATGCCATGTTAGAAGCATCAAATCTAAATTATATCGATACGAAATTTATGCTCGTTGCATGCACCAATTTTATTAATTATCTCATCGAAAAAATCAAAGACTAAATTCCAGCATCCATTCACATGACCAGCGTCATGAATATAGCCTGTTTGACTGGGGCATACAGACATGCCAAATAAAAAACTAATTCGAAACCGTATTCTTCCCTTTCGCCTTCGCCCGAAACAAAGCCTCATCCGCACGCGCCAGCAACGCCATCCAGCTGGCTGCCCCTACAGCAACCCCGGCACTGATAGAGACATTGACCTGCCCAAATTCTTCACTCTGAAAAAGCTCTGAAGCCAAAACGGTTCTGCGGATTTTTTCCGCAATCCTTAATGCCGTGTCTAAGCTGATATCTTCAATCAATACCAAAAACTCATCACCGCCATAGCGCACCAGCAAATCAGAGGACCGCATGCAGCTTTTCAAGCTTTCAGCGATAGACTGAATCACCAAATCGCCAGCAATATGGCCCAGGCTATCGTTTACCTGCTTAAAGTTATCGATATCAATCAGCATCAAACAGGTTTTTTTAAACTGGCTTGGCTGTTTTTCCAGCAGCTTAATATACTCATCCAGTGCAAAACGGTTTGCGACGCCTGTCAGCGAATCCGAATGCGCAATATGCTTCAATTGAAATTCAAATGCTTCGCGCTGCTGCAGCCGAGCCTGCAACCGGCTGATCGCATCAAAAATACTGGCATCCGCTTTGGCTTTTTTCTCAAAAGTGCGTGCTTTATTTTCTGCATGTGCAAGATTGAACAGTTGTTCCCGTGCCAGAATCAACGGCCCAAACACCCATTTTTTGGCATAAATCATGGTCAATAATACTGTCAGCAAAGAGACCAAAACCATCAAAATGGCATAAATAAATTCTTTTTGAGCATTCTGCTGTCTTGCATACGCCGTACTGATGCTGGTTTCTAAAATATAATTCTGCAAATCCACAACGGTGGTATATTTTCCGACCATCTCCCGAGTCAATTCTGGGCCGCTCTTGCTGAAAGGCCGGCCTTTTAAACTGTCTTCCATTAAGCTGCTGACAATCGGCAGGCCCTGATTCAAAAATTGATCTTTAACCTGCCGATAAAGCTGGTTAAATTGATTATTTTTCGCATCATCAGGCTGAATGACGCCGACCAGCTGCCACAGATATTGGGTCTGGCGCTGGGTCTGCATGGACCGCCCAAGATTTTCATCAGATATGCGCTCATTAAACGTCACCGCAGCCATGATATTGGATGCGGAGCGCCCCGCCTGATCACGCAAGTCGGCCAGCAATAAAATTAAAATATAGTAGTTGGATAAGGCATCATCTTTCGATTTTGCATTGCGGACGATATCCTGCAGCGCTTCATAACAGGGGTCCCATGCATGGAACATGGCCACAATAGCATCATCCATCTGGCGCATTTCACGCTGCGCATAGGGAATTGCAATATAGCCGTCTACAGCCTTTCGCCCTTTCATTAATGCCGGCAAAAAATTCTGCCGCAGCCCTTGCGCTATGTCGTGCTGACCGGTTTTTTCCAGCATTTGAATAGTGGATTGAATTTGGACATCAACTTCAGCGCGATATTTTTTTAATGCCTCATAATGCTGCTGCACATCTTTTGGCGAACTGGACATGGCATTATTGGCGGGCGCGCGTTCTTTGGAAATTTTATTGGCAAGTTCCGCCACCATTTTTAAGCTTTGAATTTCCTGCAGCGCTTCGGCGCTTTTTTGATAGCTGCGGTTGCTGCTCACAATCAGCGGCAAACCGATTAAAGACACAGACAGGACAATGACAAGCATCGCTATCCATAAACGGCTGCTGATATGTTCTGAACGCAAAGCATTTATAGCGATGTCTTAGATCTCTCACGCAATGATTTAGTGCCCTGATTGATTCAAGGCAAAGAAAATCCACTGTTAGGCGCGGCATTCTATTTGACTGTTTATTTCAGTTCAAATAAATGCAAGCCTTTCCCCAAGTGCCCGTTGCTCAGTATATTCAATTACTTTAGAAAAATACATTTTGTACAAAATATTTTTTATTTTAAATTTCATAAAGATACAAAAAATTAGATTATTTTTAAATCAAGCATTAATTCAATTATTTACACATGCAACAATTTGGTGCATAATGCACAGCATTAGGGCATTTTAAAATCATCCTCAGCAGTAATTTTAAATTTCCCGCACATTTTGGCGAGAAAATCCCAGTTTTGAATAGGAACTGGGATTTTTTTTGCCCATTTCATTCTCAATCATTCACTTTTCCTGAAATTACTGCACCATATTGGCGCACAACCTCACAAACAAGCTTCCGCTGGTGCATTTTTAAAAATTTCTCACCAAACTGATTAGTTTTACTCAATTATCTTAAATTTCAGGCAAAAAAAAGCCCAACCTTGGGGAAAGCTGGGCGGATAAAACAAAAAATTGTGGAGAATCAGTCAGGGATCACAAAAAAAGCAATCAAGCTGATCTAATAAGCACATTATGTGACATTTCGCCAAATAAGTAAAGCCTAGGATGACCGTCGGGATTAATTCCTGCTGAAAAAGCATTGAAAGATGAACGCAAGTTCATCCTATTTTCAAAATCTGCCGATTATTGAGAATTTTCAGCCTCTTTATTCTGTTAAATTAAATTAATAAAATTATATATTTAGCAAATCCTGTTGAACTTTTTTATTTTTTCTAACCTCATTGCAGCATCAACTTTTTTTAAGCTGCAAAAACACCATCAACACGGTCCATTTTGATGCTGATGCAATAACAGGCGCATTTACCCTTTCTAAAAACTCAAAAACTTGAAATTCCTTTAATCCAGCTGCTCTTGTACATGGCAAAGCATAGACCGCTGGCTAAAAGGCTTTCCCCTATGCGGAAGCTCTGGCTTTATTGATAAGCATGGGTGCAGATCTGGATGCGGCAAGCATGTGAACAGTGCAATGTTTGATTCTCGGCAAAGCCTTTCTGCCACAAAAAGAAGCATTTTGAGGCTGCATTGCTTTATTTCAGCTTATGAACAGCTGTGAACAGGCCTGCACTTTCAATAAATTTACCGATCAATAAATAAAATTGATCGAATATAACAATTAAATTATTTTTTGAATCGGCAAAAACACAGAAAATATTTAACATATTTCACTGTTATGACAGAATTTTTTGGGTTGACAACAGAAAGTGCAAACGTACATTTTTAATACATTATAGATTTTAGAGCAATCAATCAAATTCATAATGTTCTTTTAGTTCATTGACTTAATGTTTTGTTACAATACAATGCTCAATGTTTAATCCATTTGCAACATAACTGGTAATTATCATGAAAAAACTCGGTTTAGCCACTGCTTTATTATTAGCCATGACCGGTGCTCAAGCGTATCAAGTAGAAGTACAAGGTCAATCTGAGTACATCGACAATACAGTAAACGATAAAAACTTTACTGGCGCTGTTCAAGGCACTTACTACTTCAAAAATGTTGACTCTTCTAAAGGTCCATTGGCTGAAGCAGCGTTTTTAAACCAAGCATCTAACGCTTCTATCGCTTACAACTACGGCGAATATGACGTTGACGGCATCGCTGACAAAACTGTTCACACTATTGGCGCTAAAGCTGAAGCTTATGTTCCAACTAAAGTAGTTCCTGTATATGCTAGCGCGTCTTACAGCAATACAATTACTGACAATAAAGCTGCTGGCGTTGCAGACGACCACGGTGACCGCTATGCTCTAGAAGTTGGTGCGCTTGCTGCTCCTAATTTCTTGGTTGCTGTTGGTTATACCAGCGCTGCTAATCAATTCGCTTTAGATGCTTTCAACATCATGTCTAACGGTATTGTTAAAGCTGCCGGCGAAACTAAAACTTTGGGCGAAGATCAAGACGCAATCACTGCACGCGCTAAATATGTTGGCGCGATTGACGGCACTAACATGGCTGTCGGTTTCGAATCTGGCATCGTTTACGGTGATGCAACTGCATACCAATTCAAAACTGACCTGTATTTGAACCCTAAACTAAGCACTGGCGTTTCATATGCTGCATCTAGCTTTGTAGGCACTCCAGATTCAGCTTGGGGCGCGAACGTAAACTACTTCATCACTCCAGCAGTCGCTGTTGGCGCGAACTATGTTTATGCAAATGCTGAAGGCGCTAAAAACGACACTCAAACTGTTGGCGTAAACGCTAAATTCCGTTTCTAATTCATTTTAGAATCTGAATGTAAAAAAGGGCGCTTCAAGCGTCCTTTTTTATGGCTTGAATTTTGGTTGCCAGCCCTATTCATCTTTATGCTTATTCGGCAAATGCGCTACATACTGCAGCGCAATCAGCCGTGAAACGATCATCGCCAAATACATCACGCCGCAGAACATCTGAAGCATCGCCAAAACCCGTGCAGGCGCACTGACAGGCATCAAGTCTGACAGCCCCGTTGCAGACTGCAGGCTAAAGCTTAAAAATAATAAATCCAGCCAAGACTGCATGCCCGGAATATCAGGATTAGAAAAACTGCCTGGATAAATCTGCTGGCAAATGCTGTAAAGAAAAGCGAAGCCCCAAGCGATTAAAGTAAATACAGCCGCGGCAGCAAACATCTCGTCTTTGGTTAAATACCGGTCGGCAAACATATAGCGCAGCAGTCCGTAGGCGGCGCTGAAATATGCCAGCGCTTCAAAACTGTGGGCAATGATTTGAATATTGGGATTTTTCACCCCCAAAATGATCAGGGTTGAAAAAATGACGGCGCCGCCGACAAAGCTTAGGCCTAAAATGGTAAACATGGGAGTCTGGCGGATGACTTTGGCAATCAGCAGCAGCACCAATACGCCCAGCACCCACAGCACAGCGCGGTACGTCAGGCTGAAATTCGGCATTGCGGTCAAAATTAAAATCAGCAGCTGCAGCAGAAGCAGCCAGGCTGACGGCAGCAGGCGGAAACCTTTCCAAAAATCAATAAATCCTTGCATGGTTCATTCCACGTAACATTCTGGTTATCGTAAATTTTTATGGATGTCTGATGCTGTCCGGACAGCCAGCGTCTACATCACACTATAGAATAGTCAAGACTGAAAATACGCTTGACTCTGTTATCTACTATTAACTTAGCATGAAGCTTTTTGCTTTCAGACAATTAATTTGCATGATCATCAGCCTAAAGCGGCTTAATGAGTATGGTATCGAGCCCTCATAACCCAGGCCTGAATCATCTCTTGATCATTCAGCCACTGCCGGCTGAACCATGGGGTATTCATAGCGGGCTGCATGCAAATTCCAGCCATAAAAAAAGCTCCTTACGGAGCTTTTTTTATGGCTGATCAGATTAGTGATCTGATGCGCCAGAGATGCCAATACCCGTTTGTGAACGTACATACTGCGCATCGAATGCTCTGCGTTCTGCTTCTGCACGCGCTGAACTGTCAGTTACAGAGAATAACCAGCAGCAGATGAACGCTAACGGCATTGCAAAGATTGCAGGACCATTGAATGGGTTGATTGGCGTTTCAGAGATGCCTAAAGTATCTACCCAAACTGCTTTAGATAAGATAATTAGAGTTACCGCTGTAATTAAGCCAACTAAGCCGCCAATCACTGCGCCGCGAGTGGTTAAGCCTTTCCAGAACATTGACAGTACAAGCACTGGGAAGTTTGCGCATGCTGCGACAGAGAATGCCAAACCAACCATGAATGCAACGTTTTGCTTCTCGAACAAAATACCCAGAATCATGGCAAAAATCGCTAAGCCTAAAGTTGCAATCTTAGACATGCGCAGTTCAGATTCAGGTGTGGTTTGACCTTTCTTGAATACGTTTGCATACAAGTCATGGGAGATTGCTGAAGCGCCAGACAGTGTCAGACCAGCTACAACTGCAAGAATTGTTGCGAATGCGACCGCTGAAATGAAGCCCATGAACAAGTCACCGCCCAATGCATCAGACAAGTGAACCGCAGCCATGTTGTTACCGCCAACAAGCTCTAGCTTGCCAGTGACCGCCATTTTTGCGACATCAAGGAATTGCGGGTTGTTCGATACATAAAGGATCGCGCCGAAACCGATGATGAAAGTTAATAGATAGAAGTAACCAATGAAACCTGTAGCAACAACCACTGATTTACGCGCTTCTTTGGCATCTTTTACGGTAAAGAAACGCATTAGGATGTGCGGCAGGCCTGCTGTACCAAACATTAACGCAAGACCTAGAGAAATCGCATCAATCGGGTTGGCAGCCAGCTTGCCTGGACCCATGATATTGCTCGCTTCTGCCACAGTAATATCATGTACTTTTGCATAAACATCAATAGATTGAGAGAACATTTCAGCGAAGCTGAAGCCTACGCCTTTCATTACCATGAAAGCCATGAACGTTGCGCCAGACAAAAGCATGACCGCTTTAATGATCTGTACCCAAGTAGTCGCCAGCATGCCGCCGAAGATTACATAAGCCATCATGAGCAGGCCCACGATCACCACTGCAATGTTGTAGTTCAAGCCGAACAGCAGTTTGATCAGCTGGCCTGCGCCAACCATCTGAGCAATCAGATAGAATGCCACAACCACCAATGAACTCATTGCCGCCAAGGTACGCACTGGTTTTTCAGCCAAACGGAACGATACCACGTCAGATAAATTGAATTTACCCAGGTTACGCAAACGCTCTGCCACCAAGAACAGTACAATTGGCCAGCCCACCATGAAGCCTAATGAATACAGCAAGCCGTCAAAGCCTGAACTGAATACCAGTGCCGAAATACCCAAGAACGATGCTGCTGACATATAGTCGCCGGCAATCGCCAAACCGTTTTGGAAACCTGAGATGCCGCCGCCAGCTGTATAGAAGTCAGCAGTGTTCGTGGTTTGTTTTGCCGCCCATTTGGTGATCAGCAGCGTAAAGCCGACAAAAATGGCGAACATGATAATCGCGTGCCAGTTTGTCGCCTGCTGCTGAGCTTCACCTAAATCCGGCCCTGCCATTGCCATGCTTGACATCAGCAGTGCTGGCGCAGCCAGCGCCTGTGCTTTCAATGAATTCCATTTCATCTTAGTGCAGTCCTTTTTCATGAGTGATTGCTTCAACTTCACGCATTGCTTCTTCGTTTAATGAGTCCAGCGTATTGTTCGCAATGTAGGAATATACACCGCATAAAACAAAAGACAGTACAATGATGCTTAAGCCCAGCGGCATACCAATCGTGGTGACGCCGCCGCTTACTGAAGACATTAAAAATTCTTTGTTGTAGCCAACCAGCAGCATGAAGCCAACGTACACGACCAGCATAATAATAGTCAGTGTCCAGCTCAGTCTGCTTTTGCGGGCAACCATTTCCTTAAATTTTGGATTCTGTAGAATTTGCTCTACTTGTCTCTCATCCATAACCTTACTCCTGTAGGCACCCAGCCATGGGCGCAATTTTTTTAATTCGAATTATTTCGCCCCTAACATTAACAATCTTGCAGGGTTTTTGTAATTTAGACTTTGGTCGTTAAATTTTGATCAATTTTCAACGGGTTTGCCCAGATAAGGTATGATGAGCCTAAGATTTTAATGCTGCAGGCAGTATGAACAGCTGGCTTATTATTGGGGTTTTAGCCCTCTACATTGCACTCCTCTTTATTTGCGCATTTTTTGGCGAAAAGCACGCCAGCAGGCTCAGCACCCGGGGACGCATGCTGCTGTTCAGCCTGACGCTCGGCGTTTACTGTTCATCATGGACGTTTTACGGCGCAACTGGCGCCGCGGTGCGCGAAGGCATCATCTTTCTGCCCATTTATTTAGGGCCGCTGCTGTTTGTGGCGCTCGGTTATGATATTTGGCGCCGGCTGGGCCGTGTCCGCCAGCACCATGCCATTTCCTCCATTGCGGACTTCGTGGCCGCCCGTTACGGTAAAAGCGGCCCGCTGGCGTCACTGGTCACAATTTTAGCCGTGATTGCCATTATCCCTTATTTGGCTTTGCAGCTGCGCGCCATCGCGCTCAGCGCTTCAGTCATTTTAGATTCACCGACAGGCATCAGCAGCACGACCAACGGCGTGCTGTTTCTGACCGGCATTCTGGCCATTCTCGCCATGATGTTCGGCACCCGGCAAATTGCCAACACCGAGCAGCACGGCGGCTTAATGCTGGCTGTCGCGTTTGAATCCTTTGTGAAGCTGTTTGCTTTGCTGGCGGTGGCCTTTTTCTTTGTTTTTGAAGCCCCGGAAAACATTCATCAAATCAGCGCAGACATCAGCTCCACCTTTCATGATGTGCAGCTGTTTGGCGTCCCGGAAAGTTTCTGGATTCAAACCTTGCTGGCCGCGCTGGCCATCATTTGCCTGCCGCGCCAGTTTCACGTAGCAGTGGTTGAGCTGCGCGATGAAAAACACATCCGCGGCGCGCGGCGCTGGTTTGCTGTCTATCTGATTTTAACCATTGTCGCCATCATCCCGATTGCCAGCTGGGCCTTGCATGCTGCGCCGGCTTATTTGGCGATTCCGGACGTTGCCGTGCTGTCTCTGCCGCTCAGCTATAATCAGGATTGGCTGACCCTGCTGGCCTTTTTAGGCGGCTTCTCTGCATCTACCGGCATGCTGCTGGTGTCTTCTGTTGCGCTGTCCATCATGCTCAGCAATGATTTGATCATGCCGGCGCTGTGGCGCACCAACCTGCTGTCACGCCACGATAAGCGCCTGCCGCTGGTGCTGAAATTCACCCGCCGCGTATGCATTCTGGCCGTCATGCTGCTGGGCTTTCTGTTTTTCCATTTCTTTAATGATATTGACCAGCTGTCTGTCTTTGGACTCTTGGCATTCAGCGCTGTAGCGCAGTTCTCTCCTGCACTGATTGGCGGCCTGTACTGGCGCGGCGGAAGCAAGCAAGGCGTCTATGCCGGCTTGCTGACCGGCTTTGCGCTATGGGCTTACACCCTGCTGCTGCCCACCGTCCTGCGCAGCCTGCCCGATCAGTTTAAAGTGTATACACAGAACTTTTTAAACCATGGCCCGCTCGGCATCAGCTGGCTGCGCCCCGAAGCGCTGCTGGGCTTTGAATCTTTTGACCCCTTAACCCATGGCGTGGTATGGGCGCTAGGCCTGAACATTATTTTATATGTCTGGGTTTCACGGATTTTCCGCCCCAGCATTGCAGAGCAGATCCAGGCCGAAAGCTTTTTCTACTATGAAACCAAGCCGCTGCCGTCACACAATACCTCGAATGATATCAATTATCTGCATCACGATGTTGCGCGCTTAAAAGTCGGCGACCTGATCACGCTGGCCAAGCGCATTACCGGCGAAGGCGCGGCCACCCGCGCATTCCAGCAGTTCTGCATGCAGAATAATGTCAGCCTGAACGAAAACAGCAGCGCCAACGGCATGTGGTGGCGCTTTACCGAACAGTACCTCGCAGGCACGATCGGCGCCGCGTCCGCACGGACCCTTCTGACCACGGCCATGGTCAATAATGGTTTGGCGCTCGGCCAAGTCGCCAATATTCTGGACCAGGCGTCGCAGTGGCAGCGCTTTAACCAAAACCTGATCATGACCATGATTGACCATATGACCCAAGGCGTCAGCGTGGTGGATGAAAACATGTGCCTGGTGGCATGGAATAATCAATATTTAAAACTGTTTGATTATCCTAAAGACATTGTCTATGTCGGCTGCCCCATTGCCGATCTGATCCGCTATAACGCGGAACGCGGCGAATGCGGGCCAGGCTCGGTCGAAGAGCATGTGCGTAAACGGATTCACTGGATGCAGGTGGGCAGTTCGCATGAATTTGAACGCATCCGTAAAGACGGCCGCGTGATTCAAATGCGCGGCAACCCGATTGAAGGCGGCGGCTTCGTCACCACTTTCGCGGATATTACCGCTTTCCGTGAAAATGAAGCCTTTTTGGAAGGCCGGGTGCAAGACCGCACTCAGCAGCTGGCCAATGCCCTGTCTGAACAGCAGCTGGCGCGTGAAGCCGCGGATAAAGCCAATATGTCAAAAAGCCGCTTTATCGCCGCAGCCAGCCATGACCTGTTGCAGCCGATGCATGCCGCCCGGCTGTTCAGCACCGCGCTGGAACAAAGCGTGCAAAGCCAGGAAGACCGTCAAACATTGCAGCAGCTGGACCGCGCGCTGCATGGCGCGGAAAGCATGCTCTCTGCCCTGCTGGATATCGCCCGACTAGAAGGCGGCACGATTCAGCCGAAGCGCCAGTCTTATCCGCTGCATGACCTGCTCAGCGACTTGGAGCTGCAGTTTAAATCGATTGCCGCCCAGCGCGGCATTAAATTCAGTGTGCATGATGCCCAGTTCTGGATTGACACTGACCCGCAGTGGATCCGCCGCATCATTCAAAACTTTGTCAGCAACGCGCTGCGCTATACCGCCCGCGGGCGTGTCGTGGTCGGCGTGCTGCGCGATGCCGGCAAACCGAACCATATCCGCATCGGCGTGTGGGATACAGGCCCCGGTATTGCCGAAGAGCAGCGCATCAAGCTGTTTCAGGAGTTTGAACGCTGTGGCCACACCTCGCCTTGGGGCGAACAAGGGCTGGGGCTGGGCTTAGCCATTGTGCAGCGCATGACCAGCCTGCTGGATTATCCGGTGCATGTCTATTCAGAACTGGGCAAAGGCTCCTGCTTTATGATTGACGTGCCGATTGTGGAGGCGCCGAAAATCACTGCTGCGCCGATTCAGGCCGTGCCGCTGAAAACCAAAGCCTACAAAATTTTATGCTTAGACAATGACGAAACCATTCTGGAAGGCATGTCGACCCTGCTGACCAAATGGGGCTATCAAGTCTTTAAGGCGACCGAGCCTGAACAGGCACTGGACATGCTGCAGCAGGAAAATATTCAGGTTTGGCTGGTCGATCAGCACTTGAACAATGACCAAGTCGGTTTAGATTTTATTTTGGATAACCGTCAGGAGAATGTTCCCGTCGCGCTGATTACCGCAGACTCGGACCCAGAGCTGCCGCAGCGCTTAAAAGAGCTGAACATTGTGCTGCTGAAAAAACCGCTGAAACCGGCGTCATTGCGCTCTTGGCTGTCCGGACTGAAAATTTCAGGCAGCTGATGCCGCACTGAGTTTTTAATAGGCAAATTAAAAACTTACATGCCCCATTCATGCACATGAATGGGGCATTTCTATTTCCGGTCTGCATCATCATTTCATCAACTGGCAATTTATTTTTCCGCATAGGCAAAATACATCAAAAAAGCCGAAAAAATGGGGCGAAATATTAACCAAAAACACCAAATCCGCTTTGCCTATGGCAAAAGCTGATCATTACTTATCTTGCACAAACGCACACTTAGTTACAATTTTCAAAGCGTCTGTTTTTAATAAAATTATTAAGATAAACAATACCATCTACAACTTTAGTCGTATTTTTATTCCCTGCATTTTCAACCTACAAATAGTCCATGACCTGATCAGTTTTCAGCAGCATGCGCAATGCATACTTCATTTGAATATTAAAGCTGATCAGCCGCCCCTATCGGAGTTGAATTATGAATATTTATGAAACCGTCCCGCATGGCATTCACTGTACCCAGCAATTCCACCGCGAATATGGCGCCAATGCTCTGCTGCCCGAAATTCACTGGGCGGACCTGTTTAAATTCAGCAAACTGGATCATGCCAAGCTGCAGGCACTGGACACCCTGTATCAAAGCGCTGTGCCTTTGGCGCTGCAAGTCTTTGATGAGCTGGATTTTGACGTTTTTGCGCCATCTGCCTATGAGCCTCACGGCCTGGGCCTATTTGACCGCTTAGCGCAGCAGGAGGAAAAACTGCTGCAGCGTTTGGAGGCCGAGTCTGAAGATCTGAATGAAGATGCCCGCCACCAGATTTGGAGCATGCTGCTGCGCGGCGGCGCAGTGCTGGTGTTTAAAGCGTGGCTGGGAAAAGTGAAAACTGGCCAGGATCAGCTGGATACCACTCAGTTTGATGAACTGTCCGATCTGCTGTTTATTAAAACATCACCTTTTGAATTGGCGGAACGCCTGCGTGTTAAGGCCAATTCAGCTCAGGAGCATGCTTTTCTGATGTACGGCAATGAGGTATATCTAGACCGTTTCAACAGTTTGGAAACCGCTGCGCTGTTTGTCGATTTAGGTGTATATGATGCGGCTTTTCTAAGCCTGCGTGATGACCGCGTTGCCGAATATTTAAAAGCCAAAGGCTGCGTGACCGATGAACAGATTGATGAACTGCAATGCGCTTTAAATCCGCTGTTCTGCACAGATCTGACGCCTAAGCAAAGCTATATCGCTTAAGCGCGATCGTGCCAAAAAAAAAGACCTTGCAGAAGGTCTTTTTTTACAGCTGCCATCAGCTTACATTTTCTTTTCTTCAATATTCAGTGCATTAATCGCCAGCACAGCCTGCGTACGGTTCTGCACGCCCAGCTTGCGGAAAATCGCGGTTACATGCGCTTTAATTGTTGCTTCGGAAACGTCCAGTTCATAGGCAATCTGCTTATTCAGCA
This sequence comes from Acinetobacter bouvetii DSM 14964 = CIP 107468, assembly GCF_000368865.1. Lineage (GTDB taxonomy): Bacteria > Pseudomonadota > Gammaproteobacteria > Pseudomonadales > Moraxellaceae > Acinetobacter > Acinetobacter bouvetii. Next base: position 188,515 of record NZ_KB849725.1, on the reverse strand, counting down.
GGCCTTCCGCCACCATCATCAGCACGCGGAACTGCTGCGGCGTCAGGGACTGAATGCGTTCTGCCAAAGCGGTTTCGTCGGCCGCGCGCGGGTCAAAGCTGACATTCGCCGGCAAATTCGGCGGCAGCCAAATTTCACCTTCCAGCACCTGGCGGATCGCTTCGCCAATATGGCTCGGATGCGCTGATTTTGGAATGTAGCCCATGGCGCCATGCGCAATAGCGCGCTGAATAATTGAAGTTTCTTCGTGTGCAGAGACAACAATAATCGGCAAAGACGGATACTGTGCACGGACATGAACTAAAGCTGAAAAGCCTGAGGCGCCCGGCAAGTTCAAATCCAGAAGGACCAAATCCGGTTCAGGGCCATTTTCCAAACGTTCATAAAATTCATTTACTGCCGCCGTCTCATGGATTTGAGCTTGCGGTAAGCTGTAACGCACAGCTTGAATCAAAGCGTGGCGGAACAGCGGATGATCATCAACGATTAATATATTCATAAGCAGCGTGAAAGATCTTGTGCACAGTAGCCCTATTCTAACCACACATGAGGCTTTAAGGATATGCAAGTTATAACTATTTTTTTATGAAAATGCGGTTTTACTGCACAAATTATTCGGTTTATCTGCATTTCATGAATTCTTCAGTTCAAATCATTTTTTCTTATAAATTTTAGCCGCCGATGTAAAATCATTATCAGAATTCAATATAAAATTAAAATTCAATCAATTAGATAGAATCTATTATTTAATATTTCACATAATTCCGCATATCTAAAAAACTGATAACTTTTGGACTTTTGCTTATTTTACAGGAATAAGCGCATTCAGGATTAATACAAGGCATTCCGAGCTAACCCTATTTTTCAGGTTAAAAAAAAATGTCAAATTCAATTCAACAAAAACCGCTGAACATTGTTGCTGTTTCAGGCGGCCTCAATAATCCGTCAAAAACCGAAGCGCTGGTTCAAGCCATTATTGATGAACTGGGCGAAGCAACCCCGATTAATGTGCATTTCATTAAATTCAGCGAAATTGGCCAGCTGCTGGGCGGCGCAATTTACCGCAATCAATTGCCGCAGCGCGTTCAGGATGATTTGGCTGCTGTGGAAGCAGCAGATGCACTGATTGTCGGCACACCGGTTTACCGCGCCTCATTTACAGGCTTATTTAAGCACTTCTTTGACTTTGTTGAACAAACGGCTTTGGTCGATGTTCCTGTGCTGTTAGCGGCTTCTGGCGGCAGCGAACGCCATGCGCTGGTGCTTGAACATCAATTGCGCCCGCTGTTCAGTTTTTTCCAAGCGCAGACTTTGCCAATCGGTGTTTATGCTACAGATAAAGATTTCACCCCTGAATACACCATTCACAGTGAATTCCTGCTAGACCGCATTACGCTTGCCGTTGCCCGCGCATTGCCCATTTTAGAGTGGGCGCCTGCCAAAGGCCAGCGTGCAGAAGCCATCAAAGAAAAATCACAGCAAGCCAACCAAAACCTGGGCATTAACAAACAAATCGAGCAGGAAGACGTATTGCCTTCTGCAGCAGTCCCGACGCTAGATGCAGCAGAAGCGCGCCTGCACCACAAGAAGCCTAAGACTCACGTTGCATAACATCTAAAATTAAGAGGGTTCAGCCATGTCACAGCCGGATAGCGAGATTAAATTTGCATATTGGGTGCCGAACGTCAGCGGCGGTTTAGTGGTCAGCAATATTGAACAGCGCACAGACTGGAGCTATGACTACAATGTGCGCTTGGCGCAAGCGGCCGAGGAAAGCGGTTTTGAATATGCTTTGACACAAATCCGTTTTACAGCCGGCTATAACGCAGAAAACCAGCATGAATCGGTCAGCTTCAGCCATGGCATCTTGGCCAAAACTGAACGCCTGAAAGTCATTGCCGCCATTTTGCCAGGCCCTTGGAAACCGGCGCTGGCCGCCAAGCAACTGGCGACCATTGACCATCTGACCAATGGCCGTATTGCCATCAATGTGGTCAGCGGCTGGTTCCGCGGTGAGTTTGATGCGATTGGCGAAGAATGGCCAGAGCATGACCAGCGCTATGCGCGCTCGGAAGAGTTCATCCGCAGCTTAAAAGGGGTATGGACACAGGATAATTTCAGTTTTGACGGCAAGTACTATCAGTTTAAGGACTACACCTTAAGTCCTAAACCGCTGCAAAAGCCGCATATTGAAATTTTCCAAGGCGGCAGCTCACGGGCTGCCCGCGACATGGCATCCCGAGTATCCGACTGGTATTTCACCAACGGCAATACACCGGAAGAGCTGAAAAAGCAGATTGATGACATCCGAGAAAAAGCCAAAGCCAATGGCCACAGCGTTAAAGTGGGCGTGAATGCCTTTGTCATTGCCCGCGATACCGAAGAAGAAGCGCAAGCGGTGCTGCAGGAAATCATTGATAAAGCCAATGCTGAAGCCGTGAACGCTTTTGGCGATGCGACCCGCGAAGCAGGCGCAGCCACGGCAGAAGGTGAAGGCAACTGGGCTAAATCAACTTTTGAAGATCTGGTGCAGTATAACGACGGTTTCCGCACCAATCTGATTGGCACGCCGCTGCAAATCGCCGAACGGATTGTGGAATTGAAGCGTGTCGGCGTCGACCTGATTTTATCCGGCTTCCTGCATTTTATTGAAGAAGTTGAATACTTTGGCGAGAACGTATTGCCTTTGGTGCGTGAACTGGAAACGCAGCAACAGCGTGTCCCAGCCAAATCTGCCTAAAACAGCGCTGGCTGCAGTCACCGCACCATAATAACAATGATAAGCGGACAATGGCTTTTCTTCTCTCCAGGGCTCGGCTTGGAGGGATTTTTTATTTACCATAGCCGCTGCAGGGGCATGCTTAAACACGGCATTCAACAGCGCTATTTATTGCAAAATGCGTTATGACCCGCCCGCCATTTCACTTTAGAATATACTGCACCGCACAGAGGGAAATCAGCAGATGTATACCGGTATTGTTCAAGGCTTAGAAAAAATTTTAGAAATCCGCCAAGGTGAAGGATTCATTACACTGGTGATTTCCAATGAACATGATTTTTTCCATGATGTCTTTATTGGCGCCAGTGTCGCTGTGAATGGCACCTGCCTGACCGCAACGCAGATCGATTTAGCCGCCAGCCAAGTGCATTTTGATGTTTCAGACCTCACCCTCAGCCTGACTACGCTGGGCAGCCTGAAAACTGGTGACGCGGTGAATATTGAACGCTCTGCCAAAGTTGGTGCGGAAAATGGCGGACACAACCTGTACGGCCATATTGAAGGTACAGCACAAGTGAAGCACGTGAGCCGCAAAGGTGAAACCCTGCATATCGATTTACTGATTCCAGATGGCAAAATCAAATATTTCTTTCTCAAAGGCTTTATTGGACTGAATGGCTGCAGCTTAACGGTCAACCGCGTCGACCGGGACAGCAGTGAAATCTCGATTGACCTGATTCCTGAAACCTTGCGCCTGACCACTTGGAAAGATGTAAAAACAGGGGATGCCGTGAATTATGAGATTGATCAAATGACCCGCACGCTGGTCGATACGCTGGAACATATTCATCAAAAGTAAAATTTTAGTTAAAAAGAACGATAAATTAGGACGCATCAAAAAACCTCCAAACAGGAGGTTTTTTTTGATATGTAAATGCATTCTTCGAATCTAATCCAAGGTTTGCACTCCGCCGCCATTCACAAACAAGGTTTGTCCTGAAATCCATGAAGAAATAGGGGCCGCAAAAAACAAGACTGCGCCGGCGATATCTTGCGCCTCTCCCAAACGCTGTAATGGGGTATGCGCCAGCATGCGTTTCTCAATTTCAGGAGTCATGACTTTTTCCAGTGCTGCGGTGCGAATTGCGCCAGGCCCGACCGCATTAATGCGAATACTCGGCCCAAAATCATGCGCTAAATTTGCCCCCATATGATTGAGCGCTGCTTTAGATGAAGCATAACCGCTCATAGCAGGACTTTTATTAATAGAGCTCATCGACGTAATATTAATAATCGAACCATAGCCAGCTTGCTGCATATGCGGTGCAGCCAGCTGGCATAAGCGCCATGCGGCAAAAACATTCAATTGAAAATCACGGATAAAATCATCAACAGTAATCTGATCTGGCGCTTCACGCCCTCCTCCGCCGCCGCCTGCGTTATTGACCAAAATATGAAGGCTGCCAAAGGCCTGCAAAGTCATTTCAACGGCATTGACCAATTGCGCGTCATCTAAAATATTGCACATGACGCTTTTGACTTCATTTCCGGTTTGCTGGGCAATTTCCTGAGCGGTCTGCGCAGCAGCTTCGGTATTCAAGTCCGCAATCATGACACGGGCACCAGATTGCGCCAGCAAAGCAGCGCTGGCCCGGCCAATTCCTGCGGCGCCGCCTGTGACTAAGGCCACTTTACCTGACAAATCCCATAAACTTTGAGGCATATTCATTGTATTCTCCAGCTCAACTGAAATGCTTAAATTATTTTTAAGTTATTAATATTTAAATTTATATATTAGACACTTATTGATGGATTAAGTTCATTCAGCTAATTCATCGTACAAAAAATTTCTGCCTTAGTATTTATTGCAGCCTATTAAAAATCAATCCAGCCCTCTGCTTTTTTACAATTGGTATACCTGTACTCATTAAATCAATATAAAGGATCTGAAAATACGGCCTTGTATTTTTTCATCTGGCCATTGAGCCTAAAATATTCCTGATTTAGGAATAAAAACTCGGATCCGGCACTTTGCCGGTCAGCACCCATTCACCGATTTCCTGATATTTATAATCAATCGGGTCATGCAGCGTCTGCGTGCGCACATTGCGCCAGAAGCGGTCGATATTTAACTTGGCTGTGGTTGCCCGTGCGCCCATTACCTGAAAAATATTTTGTGTAATATTCAAAGATGCGTTGGTGGCTGCAATTTTTGCGGTGGCAACCGCAATGGATACCTCACCGCGCTGCGATGCTGTTAAGCTTTCACCGACATCCCACGCAGCCTGCAAAGTCGCAATGGCCTTGCCCGCCAGCAGCCGCACACCTTCCAGCTGCACATAAAACTCCGCAAAATGCTTTTGCGTAAAAGGGTCATTCACAGCATTTTCTGCCAAAGACTTCGACCATGCCTTTTGAGTTTTCACTGTCGCAATTGCTGTTTGATACGCCCCTTCCGCCACACCCAAAAACAGATGCACAAAAATTAGCTGGGCAATCAGCGGGCGCAGGCTGGAATACGGCGTACTGAGCGGACCGGGATTCAGCAGCAGTTCATCCCTATGTATTTTGACCTGCTCAAAATGACTGGTGCCGCTGTCGGTTTGGCGCTGTCCCATATTGTTCCAGTCGCCTAAAAAGCTCACACCGTCACGCGCCGTTGGAATCACCCCAATCAGCAGTTTTCCAGCATCATTAAATCCTGAGCACAGTAAAATGTCAGAGTCGATAGACCCTGAACAAAAGCTTTTGTCGCCATGAAAAATAAATTCATGTTCAGATATCTGTTGGGCTGATGTCCGTTTATCTAACGGGTTTAAGGTATTGCCCCAAAATAAGCTGTCTTTTGCCGTCTGTTCAAACCAAGGCGCATACTGCTCAGGCTGTGCAAACAGCTGTACCGTGGCAATCAGCAAATGATGAAAACCATACACATGCGCCAGAGAACTGTCTGCCTGCGCAATCTGTTGAATGGTTTTAAAAATGGTATTCCACGATGACCCTTGCCCGCCATACTGCTGCGGTATAGACAGCCCGAGCAAACCGCTTTGGCGGATCAAATCACGCTCATATTTTGGATTGCCGCCCTGCTTGTCGCGTTCGGCTGCCGTCAGTGCAAAAGTGTCCGCCAGCTGCTGGGCGGTATCAAGCGGATCTGCAGTCCATGAAGTTGGCGCATTCATAATATGGTCTGATTTTATTTCTATTTTTTGAGCTTAGCAGAGCCTGCTATTAAGGCATATCTGAATGCCTGCTGTGCTTATTCCAAAAATAAAAAAGCTGCCTGAATTTCACAGACAGCATTCATCAGCCCTGACCGATTATTTTGGATAAACCGTCGCAATTAAATATTCAACCACCTGCGGTTCTGCGAGTGTTGAAGTATCGCCTAAGGTATCCAGCTCATTGGCGGCAATTTTACGCAAAATCCGGCGCATAATTTTGCCTGAGCGGGTTTTAGGCAAAGCTGGCGCCCAATGCAGCGCATCCGGTGTTGCAACAGGGCCCAAAATTTTGCGCACCCATGCCACCAGTTCCTGGCGCAATTCTTCAGACTCCGGCGTACCCGCCTGCAAGGTCACAAACGCGCAAATGCCTTGCCCTTTAATATCGTGCGGCATGCCGACGACAGCCGATTCCGCCACCAGCTCATGCGCCACCAGCGCGCTTTCAATTTCTGCTGTGCCCAAGCGGTGGCCAGAGACATTCAATACATCATCGACCCGGCCGGTAATCCAGTAATAGCCGTCCGCATCCCGGCGCACACCGTCTCCAGTAAAATACGTGCCTGGATACGTTGAAAAATACGCTTCGATAAAGCGCTCAGGATCGCCCCAGATAGTGCGCATTTGCCCGGGCCAAGAATCTTTAATCACCAAATTGCCTTCGGCGGCGCCTTCCAGCTCTTTCCCGTCCGCATCCACCACTGCCGGCTGTACGCCAAAAAATGGACGCGCTGCAGAACCCGGTTTCAAGGCCATCGCGCCCGGCAGCGGGGTGATCATGTGGCCGCCTGTTTCAGTCTGCCACCATGTATCCACGATCGGGCAGCGGCTTTCGCCCACAACGGTATAGTACCAATTCCATGCTTCAGGGTTAATCGGCTCACCGACTGAGCCCAGCAGGCGCAGGCTGCTGCGGTCGCTTTCGCGGACAAAGGCATCGCCTTCACGCATCATGGCGCGGATGGCCGTTGGCGCGGTATACAGAATGGTGACGTTGTGCTTATCGACAATATGCCCGGTGCGCGCCCACGTCGGATACTGCGGCACGCCTTCAAACATCACCGTCGTAGCGCCATTCGACAATGGCCCATACAGCACATAGGAATGCCCCGTGATCCAGCCGACATCGGCGGTACACCAGAACACGTCATCCTGCTTTAAATCAAAAACTTCGCGGAAGGTGCAGTTGACATAAGTCAGATAGCCGCCGGTCGTATGCAGCACGCCTTTCGGCTTGCCTGTAGAGCCGGAGGTATACAGAATAAATAACGGATCTTCCGCATTCATCGGCTCCGGCGGGCAAAGATCATTCACGGACATGATTTCCATGTGATACCACAGGTCGCGTTCCGGCTTCATCTCAATCGGGTTGCCCGTACGGTGCACGACCATCACATGCTGCACCGATTCCGTGCCTGGGATCTGCAATGCAATATCCACATTTTCTTTCAGCGGAATCGGCTTGCCGCCGCGCATCCCGCAATCTGCTGTAATCACCATCTTGGCTTGGCTGTCATCAATTCGGCTGGCCAGTGAATCTGGCGAAAAACCACCAAAGACCACACAATGCACGGCGCCAATCCGGGCGCAGGCCAGCATGGCAATTGCCGCTTCCGGCACCATCGGCATATACAGCACCACGCGGTCTCCCTTGCCCACGCCATGCTTTTTCAGCACATTGGCAAAACGGCAAGTCTCATCATGCAGTTCTTCAAATGATATGATTTTATGGCGCGAAGGATGATCGCCCTCCCAGATAATCGCCGGCTTATACGGATGCTCTTTCAAATGTCGGTCGAGGCAATTGGCGCTGACATTCAGCTGGCCATCGGCAAACCATTCAATTTTAAAATCATCTTGCTTGAAACTGGTGTTTTTCACTTGTGTAAAGGGCTTGATCCAATCCAGTTTACGCGCCTGCTCCGCCCAAAACTCATCCGGCTGTTCGATAGATTTTTGATAGTGTTCGAAGTACTCCGATTCCAAGATACGGGCGGTTTTTTTGAAACTTTCAGGGACAGGATAGATTTCATTCATAATTGTACTTCCTTGATTTTTTTCATCTCATCACGAGATGCATGCCACATTTTTGATTTTATATTTCTGCATCGCGCCAGTATGGCGTTTATTTTTTAAGCAGATCAACCCTGCTTTGGTCGTATTTTGTTCATTCTATTTAAAACATAGGCTTGAGATCAAATTCAAGCCTTTCCTGTCTCATTTGCGTATCCGAACATTTCTTTTGCATTTTATATTTTAGTTTTATAATCATGCTGAAAATCCGTACAGCATCTCCCTTAAATATAACTTAGTTATCAGCTGGCTTAGCCCATGAATTCACAAGACTCCTCTCCTTTTTTTTCCCGCAATCCAGCCCCTGAAACAGATCACCCGCTGTCTATCAGAGGCCGCTTTGGGCGTTTAAGCTTTATTGGCTGGTACGCATTTTTAAATGTGCTCAGCTTCTTTGCTTCTATTGCATTCAGCTTGGCGGTTGGCATTTTTAATTTCAGCACCATGACCCTGAACAGTCAGTTTGCTGATCTGCTGACCGGCATGGCGGGATTGGGCTATGTCGCGCTGCTGGTATTCTATCTGTATTTTTATATCGTCATTACCGCGCGCCGCCTGCATGATTTAGACAAATCCGGCTGGATGATGCTGCTGATGCTGCTGCCGGTCATCAATGTATTTTTTATTCTGTATCTGCTGCTGGCGCCTGGCACCGCCGGCCTAAACCGCTATGGCGCTCCGCGCCCAGCTGCATTTTGGGAAAAACTGCTGGCATGGCTGATGATCATTATTGCTGTTCTGAGCATTTTTTCAGCCGGCAGCCTGGTGTCTTACATGATGGGCAGCGGTGAGCTGGAAACCCCGCAGGAAATGATGCAGAAAGGCACTGCATACTTTTAATGCATTTATGCTAAATTGCATAAAACATATCATTTCACTGCATTTTGTTGCTTAATTTTCCGTAAAAGTTCAGGCAAAATAGCTGAAAATTAGTTAAAGATTCGGAACCCCCGTGGCTGAAAAAGAAAATGCCTTGAGTGACGTCACTCAAGGCACCACCCAGCTTTTGCAGGAAGCGACTGAAAAAACAGCGCAAACTGTAATTGAACATACTGCAAAATATAACGACGCTTACAGCACCATCGATAAATTTATGGAGGGATTTTGGGAGCGTCTGCCTTACATCTGTATCGCATTGTTTGTATTTGCTATTTTTTACATGCTGTCCAAGCTGTTTAAATTATTTGTACGCAAGGCGCTGGCGGAAAAATCGTATACTAAACAAAACCTGGTTTTAGTTTTAAACCGTGTCGGCAGTTCCGCCATTATCTTTATTGGCTTCCTCATTGCGATGGTCGTTGCCATCCCGGGCTTTACCCCGGGCCAGCTCATGAGCGCACTGGGGATTGGTTCGGTTGCCATCGGTTTTGCCTTCAAAGATATCTTCCAAAACCTGCTGTCCGGCATTTTAATTTTACTCAGCGAGCCTTTTAAAATTGGCGATGACATTATTGTTTCAGGCATGGAAGGCACGGTGGAAGACATTCAGATCCGCGCCACCTTCCTGCGTTCTCCGGACGGCCGCCGCATTGTCATTCCCAACGCGACTGTTTATACCAGCGCAGTGACCGTCAATACGGCTTATCCGCGCCGCCGCTGTGAATTTGTGGTGGGCATTGGCTATGAAGATGATGTGCAGAAAGCCAAAGATATTGTGCTGAAAATTTTAGACCGCGATACCACGATTTTGAGCCAGCCGGGCTTTACCGTCAACGTCAGCGCGCTGGCAGATTTCTCCATCAATTTAACTGTACGCTGGTGGGTGAATACATCTGAAACCACGACCGCCAACTCGATCAGTGAAGTACAGGAACGCGTGATTCATGCCTTCAATGAACACGGCGTTTCTATTCCTTATCCAGTACAGGAAGTGAAGGTGTACCGCGGTGACGCTGCAGCAGCGGAATCAGCGGCTAAATAAGCGTCCAAGCACATAAGGAATCACCGTTTCAGTACGGATAATCCGGCTGCCCAAGCTCACTGCTTGGCAGCCGTTTTTTATGAGCAAATCAATTTCATAAGGGATGAAGCCGCCCTCTGGGCCAATCATAATCGTGCACGGATGCGCAATACCGGATGGCATAGCCTGTTCTGTATACGGATGCGCGGCATAGGCTGGGCGCTCCGCTGAAATCATCGTAGGCAGCACATCTTCCACAAACGGCTTAAAGCGCTTGTGCAATTCAATTTTAGGCGCAAGGGTATCGCCCGCCTGCTCTAAGCCTAAGTCCACATAATGCGGCAGCTGCTGCAAAAAAGGGGTTTGCCAATAGCTTTTATCGACGCGGTAACTGTGCAGCAAAATGATTTTTTCCACGCCCAGCGTCACACTGTCCATAATTAAGCGGCGCAGCACTTTTGGCCGCGGCATCGCCACAATCAGGGTCACAGGCAATTTGTCAGGCACCGCCTCTTCAGCAATCGGCTTCAACTGAATATGCTGATCAGACACAGCTATCACTTCTGTTAAATAACGCTTACCTTCCCGAATCCCCACCTTCAGGGTATCTCCAACTTGAACATCCACATGCGTGCGCAAATGCTCCAGCTGGCGTTTGGCGCGAATACTCCAAAGGTCTGATTCAGTTTGACGCGGGTCGAGCAAGACGATGTTCATAAATTTTCTCTATTGCCTCCTGTGGGATACACGTAAACGTCATCCACAGCTGTTCGAGGCAAGACTGCATGTGATATATAAAGTTTATGCGAGATCTTTGAAAAAAAACGGTATCTGACGAGTTTTGTGGATGGCAAATGGTTTTTTTCCTTTTGCCAAAACAAAAGTAAAATCAGAGCTCCGAGCGATTAATCTATAATAACAAGACACCGCCGCCCCCATTCATTACAGCAAATGCATTTTTAGAGGGTCTTATAGATACTGATCAATCACCTGAATATGCTTTTGCAGTGAGCCCGTATTTTTTTGCATAATCTGCTGTGCAGCGGCATTTAAAGCCTGCGCTTTTTGCGGATTTTCTGCCAGCTCAACCAAGGCTTGCGCAGCCTGTTCCGCATCCTCAACAACCTCGACACCTTGCACGGCAGCAAACTCATCGACAATGGTTTGAAAATTGAAATAATTCTTGCCCAATACTGTTGGCACCTGCAATGCAATCGGCTCTAAAATATTATGTCCGCCGCCCGGCTCATTCAATGAGCCGCCCACAAAGCAGGCCTGGCTTAACGCCAGCCACTGCCAAAGTTCACCCATGCTGTCCGCCAAGTACACTTGCGTATCAGACAAAATGCTCTGCCCTAAACTCCTGCGCTGGGTACGCAAAGCCAATTTCTGAGCTTCAGCAAAAACTTCATCAAAGCGTTCAGGATGGCGCGGAACAACGATGCACAGCAGTTCAGGATGCTGCTGTAAATAAGGCTTTAACGCGCTTAAAATTTTCTGTTCTTCAGGCGCATGCGTGCTGGCAATGGTCACAATTTTCCGGCCAGCCAAAGACCAGTCTATTTTCAGCTGCGCGGCCAGTTCAACCGCATGTTGCGGCGCATGAATATCAAATTTAATGCTGCCCACCACCTGACTCGCTTGAGGCTGAGCGCCTAAAGCAATAAAGCGGTCTAAAGTCGCCTGATCCTGCGCCAGCAATTGATTCAGCCCCTGCAGCATCGGACGGCTCAGACTCGGCACTTTGCCATAGCCCTTCGCCGATTTTTCTGACAGGCGCGCATTAATCAGCAAGCATGGCACTTGCAGCTGCTTAGCCTGATCAATCAAGTTCGGCCAAAGCTCAGTTTCCACTAAAGCCAGCAGTTTAGGCTGATATTTTTCAATGAAGTGCCGTACCAGATGCTTTTGATCGGCGGGCAGATACACGGCTTGAAACAGCGCTTCATACGGCGCTTTTAAGAATAAAGATTTGGCGCGGGCTTGCCCCGTTTTAGTGGTATTGGTGACTAAAACTGGATGCCCTTTTTTAAGATAATGTTCGATCAGCGGCTGCGCGGCATTGGTTTCACCGACAGATACCACATGAAACCAAATGGCGTGCAGATTTTTGACCGGCTGAAATGGCCCAAAACGCTCGAGGCATTCCTGCTGATACTGCGCGTCATTGTCCGCGCGCTTTTTAATGCGCGACCGATACAAAGGCTTAATGATGGAAAGCGCTGCGTTATACCAGAAAGGAGTAGTCAAATAGTTTGCCCTGATGCCGATTGTCTCGGCAGAATATATCAGAGCATTATCCACATGTTAATGGATAATGCATCTTTGCTGTGGGATTAATGCTGCGCTTGCCCTGCGCCAAATGTTTCATTCAGGCTTGGATAATCAATATAGCCTTCTGCAGTCTGTACGCCGATCATATTGTCAAAGACCAATTCATTCAGCGGCGCGTCCTGCACCAAGCGTTCGAATAAATCTGGATTGGCAATATACGCTTTGCCGAAAGATACCGCATCCGCCTTGCCTGAATTCAATAATTCAATCGCATCTGCACGGCTCAGCTTCATATTGGCAATATAAGGTACACCGGCAGAACGCGCTTTCAGATATTCACTGATGCTGTCATCGGCCAAATATTCACGGGTGAAGAAGAAGGCTATTTTGCGTTTGCCCAATTCTTCCAGCGCATAGCCGAATGTTTCACGTGGATCATCATCGCCCATGTCGTGCTCATCACCGCGCGGCGCCAAATGCACGCCGACTCGGCCAGCGCCCCAGACCTCAATTAAAGCATCAACCACTTCTAACAACAGACGCGCGCGGTTTTCTACCGAACCGCCGTATGCATCTTCACGGTGATTGGTTGTGCTTTGCAGAAACTGATCAATCAGATAGCCATTTGCACCGTGCAATTCCACACCGTCAAAACCGGCGTCTTTAGCGCGAATGGCCGCCTGTTTAAACTGCTCAACAATCACTTTAATTTCAGCGATTTCTAAAGCGCGAGGCGCCACATAATCACGTTTTGGACGCAATAGGCTGACCTGCCCCGCCTGCTGAACAGTGCTGGCAGAAACAGGAGTTTCCCCCTGCAGTAAATCAGGATGTGATACCCGTCCCACATGCCACAGCTGCGCGACAATCAAACCATCTTTGGCATGTACCGCAGCAGTTACCGCTTTCCAGCCTTCAACTTGCGCATCCGTAAATAACCCTGGGGTATTTAAATACCCATTGGCTTCTTCAGAAATTACGGTCGCTTCAGAAATGATTAAGCCGGCGCTGGCGCGCTGCGCATAATGCTCTGCCATCATCGGCGTAGGCACCCGGTCATCAGTTGCGCGGCTGCGGGTTAATGGCGCCATCACCACACGGTTTTTCAGGTGCAAATCGCCAAGAATTAAAGGGGAATTCAGTTCAGCCATATTCGTCTCATCCCTCACCCCTTTTTACTTAGAGTGAGTTTTTCAAGTAATCAATATATTGCTGAATAAGCGCTTCGTTGCGGGAAAAATAAGACCATTGGCCATATTTTTCCGCTTGAATCAGACCCGCCTGCTGCAACACAGACAAATGATTCGACATGGTGGATTGCGAGACATTGCCGAGTTTCTCGATATTCCCTGCGCACACACCGCGATTAAAGCCGCCGCATTGCTCTTCTGACAAAAATTGATTGGGGTTTTTAAGCCACTCTAAAATCTGCCGCCGAGTCGGATTTGCCAACGCTTTAAAAATTAAATCAATATCCATAATTCAGACGAGTTTAATTAAAAAATGAAAAAACCAGCGCAAAGCTCTATTCAGCATCTGAATACAATATATCGCATTTTTACGATTTTAATATCGAATTTTATAGATATATTGTAAAATAACTTCAAGAGCTTTGTTTTTTAAATAAATTTAATTAAAGACCCTGCTTTAAGCTGGCTTCAATAAATTTATCTAAGTCGCCATCCAAAACTGCGCCGGTATTTGAGCTTTCAACACCGGTACGCAAATCCTTAATGCGTGAATCATCTAAAACGTATGAACGGATCTGACTGCCCCAGCCAATATCCGACTTGGTGTCTTCTAATGCTTTTGCGGCGTCATTGCGTTTCTGCATTTCCAGCTCATAGAGTTTTGCACGCAATTGCTTCCATGCATGGTCACGGTTGGCATGCTGTGAGCGCTGGTTTTGACACGCCACCACAATGCCCGTCGGCGCGTGGGTTAAACGCACTGCAGAGTCGGTTTTGTTAATGTGCTGACCGCCCGCGCCGGATGCACGGTAAGTATCGGTGCGGACATCCGCTGGATTAATGTCAATTTCAATATTGTCATCCACTTCCGGCGATACAAACACCGCAGAAAACGACGTGTGGCGGCGGTTGCCTGAGTCAAACGGCGACTTGCGCACTAAACGGTGCACGCCGGATTCTGTGCGCAGCCAGCCATAGGCATACTCGCCTTCCACACGGATCGTTGCCGATTTAATGCCGGCAACATCACCATCCGATTCTTCCATAACTTCTGCTTTGAAGCCATGACGCTCAATCCAGCGCAAATACATGCGCAGCAGCATCGACGCCCAGTCCTGCGCTTCTGTACCGCCGGAACCTGCTTGAATTTCTACATAGCAAGGATTCGGATCCATCGGGTTGCTGAACATGCGGCGGAATTCAAGTTTAGCCAATTCAGCTTCAGCCGTATCCAATTCTGCCTGCACATCGGCCAATAAGCTTTCATCATCGGCTTCTACCGCTAAATCCAGCAAAGCCTGCGCATCTTCCAGCTGAGCCGACAAGCCTTCAAGGACGTTCAGTACATTCTCAAGCTCGCCTTTTTCTTTGGCCATCGCCTGCGCGCGCGCTTGGTCATTCCAAATCGCTGGGTCTTCTAATTCACGCAGAACCTCTTCTAAACGCTCTTTTTTCAGATCGTAGTCAAAGATACCCCCGTAATGTTTGACCACGGTCGTTTAAGTCTTTTAGCTGTAATAGATAAGGATTAATTTCCACGTGAAATACTCTCAAACAAAAATTTGGCTTAAATAGCCGGCAATTATATCACAGACCGTTTGCGCAAATTCAGCCCCTTTAGGGCGCCACAGCAATTGACACCAGCACATACTTTATGAAAAATACGCTCACTCATAATAAATATTACATTTTCTTTACAATAACAGTAGGTTAAACCCATGAGATTATCTTTTCTTACATTCGCACTTCTGGCGATTTCAACATCAAGCTTTGCTTATAATGGTCAAATCGATGCTGGATTTACCAACTTTGACCATGACAGCGATATCATTGACTCTAACGGCCAAGTCAATTTGAAAGGCACTTATTATTTCAATCCTGTCACCATTAAAGGCCCGTTAAATGAAGCCGCATTTTTAGGGCATAACAGCAATGTATATGCTGATTACAGCTATAATTATGCAGAAAGCAAAGATATCTCCATTCCTGCTGGAACAGCATCACGCGATATCACATCACATCATTTCAATGGCGGTATCGAATATTACGTAGAAAAATTTTATCTCAATGCTGGATTAGGCTTCGGCCAACTTGAAGTCGAAGATAAACTTGCAACTTCGATTGGCACTTTAAGCAACACTGAGAAAGAAGATCTATATGCCTATCGCGCAGTGGCGGGTTATATGCCTATTTCTAACCTATTACTGGCTGCAGGAACTGTCGGCTACCAAAGCAGCAATGAAGATCACGACGATAATCGCCTGCTCTTAAAAGCCAAGTATGTTGCGCCTATCGGAACAGGCCAACACTTCAACTTAGAAGCAAATGCCCTGCTCGGCCATACTGATGATTTAGCGATTGCTGCCGATTATTATTTCAATCCTGCCTTCAATATAGGCGCAGAATACAGCATCCATGATGATGGTGAAGATGACACCGATGCCTTTGCTGTTCGCGCCAAATACTTTGTGAACTCAAATTTTGCTGTCGGCGGCGCCATTGGTTTCGGCGACGATATCAATGTATTCAATATCAATGCCAGCATCCGCTTCTAAACATAATTTCGAACATCATACTGAATCAAGGCATCTTTCGGGATGCCTTGATTCTTTCTGCATCCCTTGCCTATTTTAAAGCCCGCTTTGCAGCATTTACTTTAATTTGTGTCTAAATTTTAATCAAAATCTCATAAATCCACAATATCCCCACAGTTTTAATAAAACAAAACATTTTAATATTACAATTATTTATCAATAATTTAGGTTCAATTATTTACATAAAATTACTCTGGACACAGTTCAGTAACTTTCTAAAAATTGACGCGCTGATTATTTGCTCTAGACTGAAAGTTGTAACAAAAAATGTATTATTTAAGCCAAATTTCAGAGGGGTATGATCCATGAAAAAATTAGCGATTGCTTCAGCACTATTATCTGCTTTAGCTGTTACAGGCACAGCACATGCCTACCAAGCAGAAGTGGGCGCTTCAGCTGGCTATATCGACCCAGACAATGGCGGCTCTGGCAGCGAATTCGGCGTGAACGGTACATACTATTTCAACCCAGTACAAACACGCAATGCGCCGCTTGCAGAAGCAGCATTCCTTGACCGCGCCAGCAATGTCAGCGTACATGCCAATTTTGCTGACCGCGGTGATGTAGACGACAACACTTATGGCATTGGTGCAGAATATTATGTGCCAAATTCAGATTTTTACTTAAGCGGCGATGTGAGCCGAAACAACACTGAAGTCCGCGATTTTTTAGGAAATAAGCACGATTTCGATACCACGTACTATTCTGCTGAAGTCGGCTATCTTCCAGCGCCGGGCTTCTTAGTTGCTGCCGGTGTGAAAGGTTATGACAACGATAAGGATGACGGCGCAGATCCTACACTCCGCGCAAAATATGTCACAACCCTAAGCAATGGCAAGGACATCAATTTAGAAGCGGGCGCATCATTCGGCGATTTAGATGAGTTCAATCTGGCCGCAGATTACTTCATCGATAAAACCTTCAGTGTCGGTGCAGACTACTACAACAATGATTTAACAGATCGAAGTGAAGTCGGCATCAATGCGCGCAAATTCTTCAATCAGCAAGTGAGCTTAGAAGGCCGTGTAGGCTTTGGCGAAGCTGGCAGCAATGATTACAACTCATTTGGCCTAGCAGCGAAATACCGCTTCTAATTCAAATCTGCCTATCTAGCCAGATAGAAAAAACCGCTCGTCAGAGCGGTTTTTTTATGGACAGCATTTTTAAATCGCGATCATTACTGTTCTAAATGCAAAATGCGCAGCTGCAGGCTGGTTGCGCCATTAAAGGTGTTTTTGTCCAACTCATAGACCAAACGCACTTGCCCGTGCATCGGGTCAAATTGATAACGGCCGGCGGCATTAAAGGCAATCGCATCCAGCACCTGCCCTGAAGGCAACGCAAGCCGCAGCTTGAGATGCTCCTCTTTCAGCCAGCGGTAATCCAATATTTTAAACAGGCCATCAAAAACCGGGGCTGGAAATTTCTGCCCCCACGGCGTCAGCTGCTGCAAAGTGTCCACCGTCGCGATTTGAAAAGCCTCATCCGGCAAATCGCCGTCCGTCCACAGCACCGCCTGAAACAGGCTGTCATCCTGCGCCGTCATCAGCTGTTCAAAGGCCGCTTTAAACGCTGCAAAATTTTCTTTCAGGATGGTTAAGCCTGCCGCTGCGGCATGACCGCCAAAATGGCTGACCAAATGCGGAGACTCTTCCGCAATCTGCTCGATGCTGTCACGAATATGAATGCCTTCAATCGAACGCGCTGAACCCTTGATATGTTTGCCGTCTTCATCGGCAGCAAACACGATGGCTGGACGGTGGAACTGCTCTTTTAAGCGTCCCGCCACAATACCGATCACACCTTGATGCCAATGCGGTTCAAACAGAATTAAAGCAGATGGCAGGTTTTTTTCATCCAACTGCAGCTGTTCCAACTCAGCCAAGGCTTCTTGCTTCATCTGTGTTTCAACCTGCCGGCGTTCCACATTCAGCTGATTCAGCTGCTGCGCCAACGGATAGGCCGCCTGCAGATCTGGCGCAATCAGGCATTCAATGCCGATATCCATGGTTTCCATACGGCCTGCGGCATTAATCCGCGGCCCAAGAACAAAACCCAGATCCTGCGCTTTCAGCTCTGCAGGATCACGCCCCGCAATGTCCAGCAAAGCACTGATGCCGGCACGGCATAAGCCTTGCTGAATGCGCTTCAGGCCCGCATCAATCAAAATCCGGTTGTTGTAATCTAAGCTGGCCACATCCGCATAGGTGCCCAGCGCCACCAAATCCAGATAATTCACAACTTTGGCAGACGATTTGCCCTGTTTGGCGCGCAAGCTGGACAAGTTGGCCAGCACATAAAAGGCCACTCCCACACCCGCCAGCGCTTTACTTGCGAAATCACAGCCCAGCTGATTCGGATTCACCACGGCTTCCGCTGGCGGCGTTTCTTTAGTGGTGAGATGATGGTCAGTGATAATCACCTGCATGCCATGCGCATGCGCCTGATCAACACCGGCATGGCTGGAAATGCCATTGTCAACGGTGATCAGCAGATCAGGGGCAAATGAGGCAAAGGCGAGGTCGGCTATAGCAGGCGTCAGGCCATAGCCGTATTTGAAGCGGTCAGGCACCAGATAATCGACCTGTGCGCCCATCTCGCGTAAAACTAAAATCATTAATGCGGTGCTGGTTGCGCCATCGGCATCATAATCGCCGACAATCACAATTTTTTTCTGCTGATCGATCGCCTGATCCATCAGCAGAATGGCGGCTGACAGCCCTTTCATTTCAGGCGTCAGCAAATGCTTCAGCTTCAGCTGCAGTTCCTGCTCAGATTCCACGCCGCGGCGCGCTAAAATCCGCGCAATGAACGGCGCGACGCCCTGAATTGATTCAGGGCGCGTCAATAATGGCCTTTGCTGTATTAAGGTCTTTGGCATTTACGGCATCAATCGCTGCAAAACCCACTGCCCTTCACGCTTTTCATAGCTCAAGCGGTCATGCAGACGGTTTGGGCGGCCTTGCCAGAACTCATAATAATCCGGCTCTAAGCGGTATCCGCCCCAAAACTCAGGTTTGGCCAGCATATCTTTGCCTTCAACATTATCATGCAGTTTTTGAAAACGCTGCTGCAGTTCTTCGCGGCTGGCAATCACACCGCTTTGCGGGGTGCTGATGTGCGCAGCAATCTGGCTGTCACGCGGCCGCTTATGGTAATAATCCGTCGATTCCTGTTCAGGGATTTTGACGACTCGGCCTGAAACGCGGATTTGACGCTCCTGCTCCTGCCAATAAAACAATAATTCTGCATACGGATTTTCCGCTAAATCATTGCCTTTTTGGCTGTCGTAATTGCTGTAGAAGTCATAGCCGGCTGCTGCCGCGCCGCGCAGCAGCACGGTACGTACATGCGGACGCCCTTGCGCATTCGCCGTTGCCAATGACATGGCATACGGTTCATGCAGCTGCGCTTCCAACGCATGGTTGAACCACAGCAGGAATTGCTCATGCGGATCAGCATTCACCTGATCTTCATGCAGTTCCCCTTTTTGGTAGCTCATGCGCAATTCGCTTAAATCTTTAATCATATCACTCATGACATTTCACCTTATGCCGCGTTTGCGCGCACAGCATCAGCCAAATGATTCGCCAATGCAGTCACTTCATCCAGCTGATCACCCTCCACCATGACGCGGATCACCGGTTCTGTGCCGGACTTGCGGATTAATAGGCGGCCGCGGCCTTTTAATTGCTGTTCAGCTTTATCAAACTCCGCCGCCAATGCAGGCACTGAGTACGGATCAAACATTTGGCTCAAGCGCACATTTACCAGAACATTGGGCAGCAGCTGGAAACCGTCAGTCAATTCATGCAGCGCTTTTTGCTGCTCAACCATGACCGTCAGCACTTGCAGAGACGCAATAATGGCATCACCCGTGGTGCTCTTGTCTAAAGTTAAAATGTGGCCAGATGGCTCACCGCCGGTCACCCAGCCATGATCATCCAAGCCTTGCAGAACATAGCGGTCACCCACTTTAGCGCGAACAAACGGCACTTGCGCTTTTTCCAGCGCAATTTCCAGCGCCATGTTGCTCATCACCGTGCCCACAATACCCGCAGGCTTGTGGCTGGCTTGTGTCGCCAAAATATACAGGATATGGTCACCCGTCACCTGCTCACCGTTTTTATCCACCATAATCACGCGGTCAGCATCGCCATCAAAGGCAATGCCTACATCTGCCTGATGCTTCAGTACGGCTTTCTGCAGATTTTCCGGGTGCGTTGAACCGCAGTCTTCATTGATGTTCAAGCCATCCGGCTCGTTATACAGCGCCACCACTTTTGCGCCCAGCTCACGGTACACCGATGGGCCAACGCTGTAGGCAGCGCCATTGGCGCAGTCCACGACAATTTTTAAATGCGACAGGTCTAAATGATAAGGGAAGGTCGATTTGCAGAATTCAATATAGCGGCCATTGGCATCTTTTACCCGCACACTTTTACCCAAGTTGGCCGTGTCTTCAATAACCATATCCTGCTCTAGCTCTTGGTTAATGGCATCCTGCAATTCATCCGGCAATTTTTTGCCTTCGCTTGAGAAAAATTTAATGCCGTTGTCAAAGTACGGATTGTGCGATGCAGAAATCACAATGCCAAGGCTGGCATGCAGCGCCCGGGTCAAATGCGCAATGGCGGGTGTTGGCAAAGGGCCAAGCAAATGCACGTATACGCCGGCAGCATTCAAACCCGCCTGCAGCGCAGCTTCTAAAATATAGCCGGAAAGGCGGGTATCTTTACCCAATACAACAATCGGTTTGCTTTTTTTGCTGGTGCGCTTTAATACTTTACCTGCGGCAAACCCCAGCTTTAATGCAAACTCAGGTGTAATCGGAAGTTCCCCAAACTTTCCGCGAATGCCATCCGTACCGAAATAACTCATCTTTTACTCACTTTCTTATTCACATGCGGTGATATTGATCAACCCATTCATACTGGATTCACTTTACACCAAAAACAAAAAAGCCGTCATAAAAATGACGGCTTTCCAGCGCTTTGATTACTAAAAATCAACCAACACGGTAGTTTGGCGCTTCTTTGGTAATGGTCACGTCATGCACATGGGATTCTGACATGCCCGCTGCGGTAATTTTTACAAATTTCGCATTTTGACGCAGGTCATCCACAGTTGCAGAACCGGTATAGCCCATAGACGAACGCAGACCGCCCATCATCTGGTGCACAATATTGCCCATCGGGCCTTTGTACGGCACACGGCCTTCAATGCCTTCCGGCACTAATTTCTCAGCGCCCGCTTTAGAGTCCTGGAAATAACGGTCAGCAGAACCTGTTGCACCCGCCATTGCGCCCAATGAACCCATGCCGCGGTAAGCTTTATAGTAACGGCCTTGGAAGAATTCCACTTCACCCGGCGCTTCTTCAGTACCCGCCATCAGCGAGCCCACCATGATGGTGCTTGCGCCAGCGCCAATGGCTTTCGCCATATCGCCAGAGAAGCGGATGCCGCCGTCAGCAATCAATGGAATCTGTTCTTTCAATGCATTCGCAACGGAATCAATTGCAGAAATTTGCGGCATGCCGATGCCCGCAACAATACGCGTGGTGCAGATTGAACCAGGGCCGATACCAACTTTCACCGCATCTGCGCCAGCATCCAATAAAGCCAATGCCGCATCGCCTGTGGCAATGTTGCCGCCAATCACTTGCACTTGCGGATAGTTGGCTTTTACCCAGCGTACACGCTCAATCACGCCAGCTGAATGGCCATGCGCCGTATCCACAACAATCGCATCCACACCCGCTTCAACCAGCGCTTCAACGCGGCTTGGCGTTTCAGCGCCTGTGCCTACGGCTGCGCCAACGCGCAGGCGGCCCAAGTCATCTTTACAGCTGTTTGGGTACAACTCAGCTTTACGGAAATCAGTCACCGTAATTAAGCCTTTTAATTCGTTGTTTTCGCCCACCACCAATACTTTTTCAATACGGTGCTGCTGCAATAAGGCTTGGATGTTTTCTTTAGATTCATTTTCACGAACAGTCACAAGGCGGTCTTGCCCAGTCATGATATTGCTGACCGGCTGTTCTAAATTGGTCACAAAGCGTGTATCACGGCCTGTGACGATACCGACCACTTTGCCGTCTTTAACAACGGGCACGCCGCTGATGTTGTTGGCTTGAGTAATTGCAATCAAGTCACGAATTGTAGTTTCAGGCGTCACGGTAATTGGATCTTTCACCATGCCGGCTTCAAATTTTTTCACACGGCGCACTTCAGCGGCTTGCGCTGAAATATCCATGTTTTTGTGCAAAATACCAATACCGCCGTTTTGCGCCATCGCAATCGCCATACGTGACTCAGTCACAGTATCCATTGCTGCCGAAACCAGAGGAATATTCAGATTAATGCCGCGAGTCAGGCGTGTCTTTAGAGAGACATCTTTTGGGAGAACAGTTGAGTAGGCAGGGAGTAATAAGACATCATCGAAGGTTAGCGCTTCTTGAACGATGGTCAACATAACAGTCTCACTGGTAATTTCCGTGCGCCATTATAAACAAAAAAATGGCTTTTATTCATGCCTATTTCAGCCAAAGCGGCTTTTTTTTGTCAAAACTTCTGCTTTAGGTCTTGTAAATGAACGCAACTGCTTATTTTTATATTGTTTTCAGCATTCAATTTTATTTCTTGCGGTCAAGGCAGAGCCGCAGCTCCGCCTGGCGTCAACCTCAGCAAACCTGATCAAAATCGTCGTCATTGACAGGTTCAGGCGCCTCAATCTGCACAAAAGGAATCATATTATGCGCAACGCGCGCCTTATTGCACTGCGCGTCGGCAATTTGCACTTCTTTGCAGGATGAACTGCGCGCTGCATACATGCCGCAGCTCACCTGCCGGCCAATTTCCCCCTCAAGCGCGATACAGCGCGGTGAAGGCTGATTGGTGCCCGCCATGCAGGAATACACTGCTGTGACCGGTTCCGTATAGTGTTCGGGCATATTCAGCCCTTCCGCCCAGTAAAATGAAACCCTGAAAAAAGCGCAGCAGGCGCCGCAGCTTAAACACGCATCCTGTGTGGGAACTTGAGACAGCATTGTTATTAATTCTCGTCATCAAAAGTGATTTTTTGAAGCTGAATATTAAAAAATACTGCCCTGCCGCTCAATCTTTTTTTATCACTTCCTGCGTTTATTCTGGAAAAGTAAATACAGATTCATCCATTAAATCTGTGCCGCATTCCAGTGTTTCAATCCAGTCCAAAAATTGATTGACCTGCTCTTTGCCCACAAACGGCGTGCCATGCTGCGGCACAATCATTTCAACATCCATGGTGCGCACCATGTTGACCCATAAGCGGATGATTTTGTTATTGCACATATAGCGCTGATGGAAGCCTTTCATTTTCGGGATATGCGCTGCAAAATTTTCTAAGGGTTTCGATGCATCTTCCACCATGGATGCGCCCATATCGCCCGAAAATAAAATTTTCGCGATAGGATCATAAAATTGGAAGTTGCCGACTGAATGCAGAAAATGCGCAGGCACCGCCACAATCTGGCTTTGGCCCAAAGTAATGATTTGACCATGATCCGGCAGCTCAACCAGGCGGTCCAGCCAGTTGCCTTTCATGCGGTCACTCATAAAGGCTGAATTCAAATGCGGCAGGAAACGCGCCCAAAGTTTCGAAGCCACCACTTTGGCGTCGGTATAGACCAGCCAGCGCGGCATAGAGGTAATAATGTCCGGATCCTGATGCGAGGCCATCACATAATCGAGGTTGGTCAGGCGGGTATACTTGTTCAGCTCCATAGTCAGCGGCACATAGGTCAAATCACCGCCCGGATCCAGCACTGCAGCGCGCTCATTATCCAAGATCAGAAACTGATTGGCCTGTACGCCTTCACCTTTAACCAAGCTGGTAAAACTGATGCATTTGTGTGTGCCGTTATCGAATAACACCTGCGACGTAGTGCGGTCAAATGCCATACCTATTCCCCGAAATTCTGTTTTTCTTAAAAGACTTTTATTCCCGTACAACATATATGGAATTACACAAACTTACAATAAATTTAAGACCAATATCATTAGAAATATCAAATAATTGAGAACCATTTTGCATAAAAAAATCCCGATTTTTTAAGTCGGGATTCAAATCTGTCAACGGCTGATCAGAAAAAATAATGCTGTACTAAGGCTGCAATGCCAATAATCAGGAAGACCGCTGCGCCAATTTTATGAATCAAATCGATTGGCAATTTTTCCGCCAATTTATTGCCAACAAAAACGGCTGGCGCATTCACCAGCATAATGCCCAGTGTTGTCCCCAGCGTTACCCAGCCAATGCTGTCAAAGCGGGCCGCCAAGGCCACGGTTGCAACTTGGGTTTTATCGCCAATTTCGGCCAGAAAGAATAAAACAAAGGTTGCGCCGAATACGCCGTATTTTTGCCATTTGTTAATGCTTTCAGTTTCATCATCCAATTCGTCTGGAATCAGCATCCAGACCGCCATTGCAATAAAGCCCAGCGACACTATCCACAGCAGGACTGTCGGACTCAAGACGGTTGTAATCCACTGGCCCAAAATAGCCGAGACGCCATGGTTGACCACGGTGGCAAAAAAAATCGCAATGAGGATGGGAACAGGCTTTCGGAAACGGGCCGCCAGCAGCAAAGCCAGCAATTGCGTTTTATCGCCCATTTCAGATAAGGCAACAACGGCTAAAGAAATCAGAAAAGCTGAAAGCATGATGTGTTTCTCTGGCTAGCAAACAAATACCGATGACTCACCGCTCCTGCTAGCCAAAAATCTGCAGAGTGGTAAATCAAAGGTCTTGCCAACAAAAGAAAGCTTTTAAGAAAAGCTCATTTGGTTCTTTGCTATGATGGCCATGTTCTGTTGAACAAATATGTTGACCATCACCTGTTTACTTTGCGTAAACAGCGGCTACTCCCCAATGAAGTACAGCCATTTTAATGGGCGAAGCGCAATAAAGCAAATTGATTTATAAAGATAGATAAAACAATCCGATCAAGACAATCTAAAAGCTATTCAGCGGGCTGCACCCGCTCAGCCGCTTCCTCATGTTCAAACCCGTATTGCGCAAAGCAATAAACCCTGCCGAAGCAGGGCTTATTTCACAATTCAGAATAATTCGAGATTATCAGATTAACAATGAACGGATATCTTTTAATAATTTCGTCAGCTTATTGGTAAAGCGCGCAGCATCCGCACCATTAATCACACGGTGGTCATAAGACAATGACAATGGAAGCATTAATTTCGGATCGAAGCCTTCACCATTCCACACAGGCTGCATGGCCGCTGGTGAAATACCCAAAATTGCCACTTGCGGCCAGTTGACCAATGGGGTAAATGCCGTACCGCCAATTGCGCCTAAGCTTGAAATCGTAAAATTTGCGCCTTGCAGGTCTTTCGGCGAAAGCTTCTTATCACGCGCTTTCTGACCCAGCACGCCCAATTCAACTGCAATTTCTTTAATCGATTTCTGGTCTGGATTACGCAGTACAGGAACAGTTAAACCATCTGGGGTTGCTACAGCAATGCCCATATGGATTTCATTACGCAATAGTACAGACTTGCCATCATCTGCCAAGTGGCCTGCAAAATCACGCTCTTCTTTCAACAGATGCGCAACCGCTTTAATAATGAAAGCCATAATGGTCAGGCTGATGCCTTCTTTCTTAAAGTTGCCCTTAAGGTCATTACGCCAAGCTTCAAGCTCGGTAATATCCGCGGCATCAAACTGCGTGACTTGCGGAATAAAGTTGTTCAAAGACAGCTGCGGAATGGATACCTGCTGCAAGCGCGTCAAGACTTTCTCTTCGACACCGCCAAACGCTGTGAAATCCGGAAGCTTTGGCAAGCCAGAAACTTGAGCAGCAGCCTGAGCGGCTGGAGCAGCCTGAGGCGCAGTTAAACGCGCTTTGACAAATGCTTTCAAATCTTCCTTCATGACACGCGCATGCGGGCCAGACGCACTCACTTCAGACAATACAACGCCTAATTCACGCGCCAGCTTGCGTACAGCCGGGCCTGCATAGACTTTCGCATTGGCGTCATTCTGCGCTTTCGTTAGCTTGTCTGCGCCTTGAACAGGAGCTGAGGCTGGCGCTGCAGCCTGAACAGCAGGTGCAGGCGCCGCTTTCACTGCTGCTTTTGGCGCTTCCGCTTGAACGGGTGCAGCTGCCGGCGCCGCTGACTGGCCTTCAACCGTCACTAAAGCAATGCCTTCACTCACACTCTGCCCGAGCTGAACATGAATCGCCTTAATCACGCCTGCTGCGGTGCTTGGCACTTCTACAGTCGCTTTGTCCGATTCCACAACCACAATACTTTGGTCTTTTTCCACCGTATCGCCTACAGACACCAAAATCTCTGCAACCGCGGCTTTATCTACGCCTAAATCAGGCACAGCAATTTCAATCGCGCCTGTTTGCACTGGCGCAGCCTGAGCCGCAGCTGGCGCTTCTACAGGCGCAGGAGCTGCTGAGGCAGTTTCTGCTTTTGGCGCTTCTGCTGCCGGCGCTGTGCCTGCAGTTTTGACTTTGAGGATGACCACGCCTTCTTTCACGCTATCGCCAGCCTGAATTTCAATCGCTTCAATGATTCCCGCCACAGGACTAGGCACTTCCACAGACGCTTTGTCGGATTCCAGCAGAACCAAACTGTCATCCACCTCAACGGTGTCGCCTACTTTCACTAAAATTTCAGCAACTGTGGCTTTTTCCACGCCAATATCCGGCACCTGCACATCAACCACTTGCGAAGCCGCCGCAGATGCAGCTGGAGCCGCTTCCGCTTTTACTTCAACGGGTGCAGCAGGCTGCGCCGCCGCTTGAGGCGTTTCCGCAATAGCTGATGCTTCAGTTTGACCTTCTGCTTCCAACTCAATTAAAACCGCGCCTTCAGCAACATCATCGCCCAGCTGAACCAAAATGCTTTTCACCACGCCTGCCGAAGTGCTTGGCACTTCAACAGAGGCTTTATCCGACTCAAGCAATACAATACTGTCATCAACACTGATAGCATCGCCCACTTTAACCAAAATTTCCGCAACAGTCGCTTTATCTACACCAATATCTGGAGTCGTAATTTGCATGATCAGTTCTCCTCTTTGTAGTCAGCAACTGCATGCAGTTCCGGATGCGCTTGAGGCAGCCACGCCACTGGGCGGTCTGTATCTAATTCAAAGCTGGAAATCGCATCTTTCACTAAACGCGCATCCACTTCGCCTTCATCTGCCAATTTTTTCAGCGTCGCCACCACAATGTGCGCAGCATCAACACCGAAATAACTGCGCAAATTCGCGCGCGTATCCGAACGGCCATAACCATCTGTACCTAGGGCAACGAATGGACGGTTGTCTGGAAGATAAGCGCGGATCTGTTCACTGTATGCGCGCATATGGTCTGTAGCCGATACCACAATGCCGCTGGTGCCGCGAAGCTGCTGTGAAATCCACGCTTCTTTTGCCGTTTCCGCCATTGGATGCAGGCGGTTGTATTCTTCGCACGCCATGCCGTCACGCGCCAGTTCATTGAAGCTGGTTACGCTGAATACATTTGAGTGAATTTGATATTCATCACGCAGAATTTGCGCGGCTTTGATCACTTCACGCAGAATCACGCCTGAACCCATCAGCTGAACCGTGGCTTTTTCATCTTCCTGCAGTAAATACATACCACGCTTGATGCCTTCTTCAGCGCCTTGCGGCATTTCAGGGTGTTCATAGTTTTCGTTCATGACCGTTAGGTAATAGAACACGCGCTCTTGATTGACATACATGCGCTGTAAACCATCATGCACAATGACTGCCAATTCATAACCGAAACATGGGTCATAAGACACGCAGTTTGGAATGGTATTGGCCAAAATGTGCGAATGGCCATCCTGATGCTGCAGGCCTTCACCGTTCAATGTGGTACGTCCCGCTGTAGCGCCCAATAGGAAGCCTTGCGCCTGCGCATCGCCCGCTGCCCATGCAATATCGCCGATACGCTGGAAGCCGAACATTGAGTAATACATGTACATCGGAATCATTGGCAGGTTATTGGTTGAATAACTGGTTGCCAGCGCCGCCCAAGCACTCATCGCGCCCGCTTCGTTAATGCCTTCCTGAAGCATGTGGCCGTCTTTGGCTTCACGGTAATGCATCAGCTGTTCTTGGTCTTCTGGGGTATATTTTTGACCATGCGCGGCATAAATACCCAGCTGACGGAACATGCCTTCTAAACCGAAAGTACGCGCTTCATCTGGAACGATCGGCACAACGCGGTCTTTAATGGCTTTCTCTTTCAATAATGCAGAGATTAAGCGCACCATTACCATGGTGGTTGACTGCTCTTTGCCACCGCTGCCTTTCAATACTGCATCAAATACAGATAATTCAGGAATAACGAGTTGTTCACTTTCTTTACGGCGGGCAGGCAAGTAACCGCCTAAAGCTTCACGGCGCGCTTTCATGTATTTCAGTTCAGGCGAGTTTTCGCTTGGACGGTAGAAAGGCACTTCTTCTAACTGCTCATCATTAAATGGCAAATTGAAACGGTCACGCACATATTTCAAAGATTCAAGCTGCATCTTTTTAATTTGATGGGTTTTATTGACTGCTTCAATTTCTTCAGACAAGCCGTAGCCTTTGACTGTTTTCGCCAGAATTACCGTCGGCTGGCCTTTGGCTGTGCATGCTTCCGCATAAGCCGCAAAGACTTTGTATGGGTCATGGCCGCCGCGGTTTAGATTATCAATATCTTCATCGCTTAAATCTTTGACCAGTTCCGCAGCTTCCGGATATTTGCCAAAGAATTTTTCACGCGTATATGCGCCGCCTTTCACTTGATAACGCTGGAAATCGCCATCGACCGCTTCTTCCATCACGGCCTGAAGCGCGCCAGTCGTATCCTTCGCCAGCAATGGGTCCCAATGACGACCCCAAACGACTTTAATCACACGCCAGCCTGCGCCGCGGAATAAAGACTCAAGTTCCTGAATGATTTTACCGTTGCCGCGCACTGGGCCATCCAGGCGCTGCAGGTTGCAGTTCACCACCCAAATCAAGTTGTCCAGTTTTTCACGGCCCGCCAGTGAAATTGCGCCCAAGCTTTCCGGCTCATCCATTTCACCATCGCCCAGATATGCCCAGACTTTACGGTCTTCTTCTTTGATCAAGCCGCGGTTCATCAGGTACTTTTGGATATGCGCCTGATAAATCGACATAATTGGCCCGAGACCCATTGATACGGTCGGGAACTGCCAGTAATCCGGCATCAGATATGGATGCGGGTAGCTTGGCAAGCCAATGCCGCCGACTTCACGGCGGAAATTATTCAAATGCTCTTCGGTTAAACGGCCTTCAAGGAATGAACGCGCATAAATACCCGGCGCGCAGTGGCCTTGGTAATAAATCATGTCGCCGCCGAAGCTGCTGCTGTTGGCGCGGAAGAAGTGGTTAAAGCCAACATCATATAAGGTTGCCGAAGATGCAAAGCTGGCCAAGTGGCCGCCTAAATCATCGCCGGTCTTATTGGCGCGAAGCACCATTGCCAAAGCATTCCAGCGGATCAGCGCGCGGATGCGGCGCTCCATATCCTGATCACCGGGCATTGCCGGCTGTTCTTCAACTGAAATGGTGTTGCGGTAAGGAGTATTTAGACGCTGAATAGGAACATGCTTAGCGATTGCGCGCTGATACAGTTTTTCCAGCAGAAAAGCCGCCCGCTCCGTTCCCATATGCTGTAAAACTGAATCGAATGCATCTTGCCATTCTTGGGTTTCCTGCGCATCTGTATCGCTGTAGAAAGCCATATTTCACCTATCCTGTGAGCCTAATTTTATACTTCTATATGTATCATATTTTCATCCAGCTCAGTTATGGCTGCAAATGAATACGGCAATCGACCAATATTTAGGAAATAAATAGACATTGACCATAACTTACACAAATTATCAAAATAGAGCCAATAAAGTGCAAATATTAACCGAATCCTATTCTATAAAGTGATACTGTCAAAAGTGTAGTGATGAAATGTAAAAAGCCACTGTTCGAGTCTGAAACCCCAACAATGGCCTTTTAAAGTAAAACAGTTTTTTGAGTTTTTATAATGCTGTGCGCTTTTGAATCATGAATGGAGCAGCTTATTAAGGCAGCATGGCCAAATAAGTCGATGGATTTTTACGCTGGCCATCTTTTACAACTTCGTAGTGCAAATGCGGGCCTGTACAGCGGCCTGTACAGCCAACATTGGCAATTTGCTCGCCCGCTTCAACGCGGTCACCCACACGCGCAATGAGGCGTGAAGCATGTGCATAACGGGTTAAATAGCCATTGCCGTGGTTAATTTCGACATATTGGCCATAGCCTGTACCCCAGCCTGATTTCGTGACAATGCCTGGGCCAGTCGCGTAAATCGGTGTACCGCTCGGCGCTGACATGTCTAGACCGGAATGGTTTTCTGCACGGCCGCCCATGGTACGGCCGCCGAAGTCTGAACTGACCCGCTTTAAATCCGGAAGCGGATGCGCAACCAGCCAAGAATAGGGATTATTTGAAGATGCAGAATAGGATTTTGAACTGCTTGAACCGTATTTTTTCGCAATTGAGGCATTATTCAATTCAATGCTCTTTTCGCGCAGCTTCACGTTCAATTTTGTTTCAGCGGGAATATCCATATCGCTGGATTCAGAATAAGCACCTTGAGCCAAAGTGCGGGTTAACTGCTCAATACGGTCTGTTGAACCGTCCTGCGTTACCTCAACCAAGTCCGCGAATGCAACTGATGCTGCTGACGCGGCGAATGAAAATGCCAATAAAATACGGCGCAAATGCATAAAAAACCTCATTAAAACTGTTCTTAATCGAATTCCTTGAGTGATCTCTTCCTTGATATCTACTGAAAGAAGCGCATAAGATTAGGACATAAACATGAAGGAAATATGAATGTCTGAACCCCTGAACGTCTTTCAACAAACAAGAAAACACATAAAAACAGGAAACTTTTCGTTTCTCTCATCGCAAGTCGCCGCATGGCAGAAACTGACGAAACTCGTGCAACCTTTATTGCCCCAGCCGGAGCAATGGCAAGTCGTTTGTTATCAAAATGGTGTGCTGATGCTGACTGGTGAAAATCAAGCGCTGGTGAGCCAGCTGGCCTATCTTCAAAAGCAATACATTGCTCAGCTTTCACAAATACATGAATTGAAAGAATTAAACAAGATCCAAGTACGTTTAAGACATCCATCTCAAACGGCGCTGACTCCTGAAAAACCGCCCAAATCACTTAGCCCAGAAACACAGGATATGCTGCGCAATGCTGCTGACTTTGTGAGCGACCCTAAGCTTAGCCAAGCTATGCTGCGTTTGGCAAGCAATAAAAAGTAACCGGCTCAGGATCGAGCACGGCCTTTGAAATTATTATGTGACCTGCTTTGCATTTTATTTTGTTATATTATAACGCAACATTTAAAAGACAAGGACTTATGTCACACTGACATAAGAAATTGGGCAAAGATTGATGTCATCAAATGTTACAATTTCGTAGCTGCTTGGATCACTTTTGACATTGCGCAGCAGCTGATTATTTAAAGCATGGCCCGACTTATAGGCATCATATTTAGCGATAATTTGATGGCCCAGCAGATATAGATCACCCACGGCATCTAATATTTTGTGACGAACAAACTCATCCGCAAAGCGCAAGCCTTCTTCATTCACCACACCGGTATCATCCAATCCGACCGCGTTATCCAAGCTTGCACCCAGCGCTAAATTATTCGATTTCAAGTAATCTAGATCTTTCATAAAGCCAAAAGTACGCGCTTCACTCACTTCATATACAAAAGTTTCAGTCGAGAAATCAATGGATGCTGACTGGTCTTCTTTCTTAAATGCAGGATGATCAAAATCAATAGTGAAATTCAGCTGAAAGCCTTCATGCGGACTGAAGACTGCTTTTTTATCATCAATAAACGCCCCGACAGGCTTTAATATTTTAATGAATTTTTTTGGCGCGTCCTGCTCAGCCAAACCGCCCTGCATCAGCAAATAGATAAATGGCCCGGCACTGCCATCCATAATCGGCACTTCCGACGCAGACACTTCAATAATGAGGTTATCAATGCCCAAGCCTGCAATCGCGCTCATGATGTGTTCAATCGTGCCGACTTTGGCATTTTCCTGAACCAAATTTGAACACATGAATGCTTCCTGAATCAGCATGGCATCCGCAGGAATCTCAATTTGAGGCTCCAAATCGATACGTCGAAACACGATTCCCCCGTCTGCATGATGCGGCACAAAGTTAATCATAACTTTTTGCCCACTATGTAGACCAATTCCGCTCGCTTTCACGACGCGCTGCAGGGTACGCTGTTTCAACATGCTTTTCATTCATCGGTAGATCAAACCGCTATACGTTAGCATATTTAGCCATTGATAAAAAACAAAAAAGGCAGCGTTGCTGCTGCCTTTTTATTTTTTTAACTTAAAAATCAACGGACTGTTAATCACTTGCGCTGCTGATTTTTTAAATAATCCTGAATGCTCATTGGCGTTGGACGCGGGCTGGACACTGCAGGAGCTGGCTGTATTGGCATGCCATTCGTTCCATCCGCCTGCTGACGCTGAATTGCAGGAACATCATCTTCATCAGCCGCACTCTGCGCCGCAGACTGCTGGCGGACTGCCTGTACGCTCGGGCGTTTCACAGGTTCCGCAGAATCTGCAGAGTTGCGGGTTAAGCCTGTCGCAATAACCGTCACACTGATTTCATCACGCGCATCCGGATCAAACACTGTGCCGTAGAACACTTGACCTTCATCCAAATCGACAATCTGGTTCACGACATCGGTAATTTCTTCAATTTCACCGAAAGTGACATCATCGCCGCCTGTCACGTTAATCAGGATGCCTTTAGCATTCATGATCGTCACGTTATCCAGCAATGGGCTGCGGATCGCTTGTTCAGCGGCTTGGCGCGCACGGTTTTCACCGCGGCCGCTGCCCGCGCCCATCATCGCATAGCCGCGCGTGCTCATTGCCGTTTTCAAATCGGCAAAGTCAAGGTTGATATGGCCGGGACGAACCACCAAATCAAAAATACTGCGCACCGCATTCAACAAAACATCATCCGCTTTTTTATAAGCGTCTTTCATTGAAATGTCGCGGAATACTTTCAGCAAACGCTGGTTGGGAATGATAATCAGCGAGTCCACATGCTGCTCTAAAGCTTCAATGCCCTTCTCTGCAGACTGCTGACGGCGCTTGCCTTCAAAGTTGAACGGCGTAGTGACCACGCCAACGGTCAGAATGCCCATTTCTTTGGCAATTTCAGCAACCACTGGCGCTGCGCCTGTGCCTGTGCCCCCCCCCATGCCGGCAGTCACAAACACCATGTCTGTGCCTTCCAAGTGCTGACGGATCAGCTCACGGCTTTCTTCAGCGGCCGCCTGACCGACTTGCGGGTTTGCGCCGGCACCCAAACCGCGCGTGCCTTGCTCGCCCAGCTGGATTTTAAATTGCGCATTCATGCGGTCCAGCGCTTGCTTGTCTGTATTTGCACAGACAAATTTTACACCCTGAATATCTGATTCCAGCATGTGCTGCACAGCGTTTCCGCCTGCACCGCCTACACCGAATACAGTGAAACGGGCTTGACCAATGCTGTCGCTTTGATCGTCTTCTAAAAATTCAAATGAGGCCATGACCTGTAAAATTCCTAATCTTAATCGGCAGTCACATCAGCCCGTATACTGCCTTGATCTTAATAAAATTGTTTTTAGAATGCGGTTCCAGCCTGAGCTTGTCAAGTTCAAGCGATATTCCGTACAACTTCCCAACAATATTCCCAAAAATTTCCACCTAAAAGATGGATTTCAATGTTTCATTCAAGCCTGACCATGCGCGCTTGACCCGCTGCGCCATTGACAGCGGCTCAGAATCATCCTGCTCTACAATGGTATCTTGCGTATCACTTTGGCTGAACATCAGCAAACCCGCCGCCGTTGCATATTGCGAACGGCGCAGCGCAGCCTGATTCTGGTCTTCCGCGTGCACCTGCACCGGCGGATTGCCCAAATGCGCAGACACACCCAGTGCTTTCCGCGCAAAGCTCACCATGCCTTCAATTTGCCCTGCATCGCCCGTCAGCACAACGCCATGGTATAAACCATGAATCGCGCCATTGCGCTCCAGCACATCACGCACCAAGCCCAGGATTTCATCGTAGCGGGCAATAATGATTTCAGTCAGCTCAATGCGGCTGATCGTTTGAGGACCATCAATGCCTTGGAACTGAATCATATGATCTGGCTTAACCACTTTCAGGTCGACACAGCCATACAGCAGCTTAATGCGTTCGGCTTCTTCTGTCGTGGTTTGCAGCACCGCTGCGATATCCCGGGTGACATGCTCACCGCCGCGCTGCAACGTATGCGTCATCGCCAAGCGGCCATCTAAATATACCGCAACATTCGTGGTGCCTGCACCGATATCCAGCAAGCAGACGCCATATTCGCGCTCATCTTTCAGCAGGCTGGCTTCCGCTGTCGCCAAACTGGAAATTACCATGCGCTCCACACCAATATTGGCGCCTTTCAATGCACGATCCAGGTTCTGCATGGTGCTGATCGGCAGCATCATCAAATGATAGTGCCCTGTCATGCTGTGCGCTGACATGCGGATCGGGTTCAATACCCATTCCGGCGCATCATCCAGTTCAAAACCCAGCGGCACAGCGCTGACCAGGTAATGATCTGATGTTAAATGGCTGGCTTTGGCCAGCTCTAATGCACGCACCACTTCATTGGTTGTTATCGTATGGTCCGTATTTTCTACAGGCGTGCGCCCAGAGGCATAAAAACTTTTCAACTCAGCGCTAGGGATGGAAATCCAGGCAGAATGCACACGGCACTCCGCCATATCTTCCGCTTCCTGCACTGCATTTTTAATTGCGGTAATAACCTTATCGAGACTGACAATTTTGCCTTTATTCATGCCTCGGTTACGAGCGGTCGCCATGCCAATCACCTGGATATTATCCGGCGCATGAACTTTACCAATCAAAACTGAAACTTTATGTGTCCCAATGTCAATCGCAACAACCGAGGGAACAGCTTCATTCATTATTTACTACTACCATTCACATGTGTGTTTAATTTATGGCGCGAAGCCTCTGCGTATACGTATAAGCCAAACATTATGGCTTTACGGCTATTCCGTCCGCAATGCCTGTGTCATTAATCGTTACAACAAAGCGGCCATTTGCTATTTTCGGCGGCGCAGCGTTTTTCCACTGAATTGCCAAACCGTTGCGATAGCGTAAGTCGATTGCTGAGATATTAGACCATACCGGCTTTAAATCTGCAGTTGCCAGATGACTCAAGCGTTGAAGCTTACTCATGGTTTGATCCTGATCGACAATAATGCGCAGGCCAGAATCAAACTGCATAAACCAAGTCATGCGTTCTGTTAAATATAATTCTTTTAATCGAATGCCGACTGGAAGGAATAACTGGTTAATTTCATTGTAGCGGCGCATCATCATTTTTGAATGCGTCACAGGCCCATGCAGCAGCGGCAAATTCTGATAATTCCGCGGCGTCACTTCCGTGAACACATCGCCGCTGTCGCTCAGCAGCCGCCCTGTTCCCCAACGCGCGATTGCATTGCGCGGCATCACGCGCACACGAATGGCATTTGGCCAGGCGCGGGATACAACAACACGATCTATCCACGACATCTCCAAGGCGCGATCGCGTATGGTTTTCAAATCTGAGGTGAAATAATTTTCCGTCACCATCGGCGCAACATGCGTCAGCACCTGCCGGCGCTCTGCATCAGAACGGGCGCCCACCACATCCAGCGATGCGACTTGCGCATCTGTCATCACTTTGTACAGCCCGAAAATCCCTGCCGCCAGCACGGCTGCCGCCACCAGCATCAAAAGCCAGCCGCCCGCATTCGCAAGCTTCTCTTTACGGGTCGGAGGCTTGTCGTGAATCGAGGTGACTGCAGCCCGCTTGCGGCGCATTGATGCAGGGAGTTGAGCCATGTCTTAGTGAACCGCACCATTCAGTGTCTGCTCTAAAATAGCCACACACAATTGATCAAAATCCAAACCTACAGCTTTGGCCGCTTTCGGCACTAAAGAATGGCTGGTCATGCCCGGTACGGTGTTGACTTCCAGCAGCCAGAAATTGCCATTTTCATCCTGCATGGCGTCAATTCGGCCCCAGCCGCTGGCGCCGACTGCCTGGAATGCGCGCAGGCATAAAGCCTGCAGGCGCTTTTCTTCATCTTCAGTCAAACCGCATGGAATGCCGTACTGCACGTCATTGCGGTTGTATTTTGCTTCATAGTCATAGAACGCCACATCTTTCGGCGGCTCTAAACGGATCACCGGCAATGCCTGGCCGTTCAGAATTACAATGGTAAATTCACGGCCCGTGATCCATTTTTCAGCCATCACCACAGCATCATGCACTGCCGCTTTCGCAATGGCTTCAGCAAAATCTTCAATTTTTTCAACTTTGCTCATGCCGATGCTTGAGCCTTCATGCACAGGCTTAATGATGAACGGCAGGCCAATGCTGCCGACAATTTCGTTTAAATCTGAATCTTTGCTGACAATACGGTAAGGCGCAGTCGGCAATTCTGAACCTTGCCAGACTTGCTTGGTTTTCACCTTATCCATGCCGATTGCAGAGCCTTGAACACCCGTGCCCGTATACGGAATATTCAGCCACTCCAGCACGCCTTGAATTTGACCGTCTTCACCGCCGCGGCCATGCAGCACAATGAATGCGCGGTCATAGCCGACCAGTTCCGTGACACTGCGCTCTTGCGGGTCAAAGCCTTCCGCGTCAACCCCGGAGCGGACCAATGCCTCAAGTACTGCTGTACCGCTATCTAGAGAAACCCCACGCTCAGCGGATTTACCACCAAGCAACACGGCAACTTTGCCGAACTTTGAAGCATTTGACACGTTTATATCCTTAAACTTTAAACTGGTCGATCAAATCAAAAATCACATCCAAACGGGATGCTTATTTTAAATATAGGCTGTTTTGAGCCAGCTCGATAGAGATAGCTCCCACATTACCTGCGCCCTGCGTTAATAACAAGTCACCCGGCTGCAGCACTTTTTTCATCACATTCTGAAGATTGCCTTCTACCGGGTCTATCAGAGTCGGCTCAACTTCGCCGCGCAGGCGGATGCTGCGCGCCAGCGCACGGCTGTCAGCGCCAACTATCGGCTTCTCACCTGCAGAATAAACTTCCAGCAGCAGC
Source organism: Acinetobacter bouvetii DSM 14964 = CIP 107468 (assembly GCF_000368865.1). Lineage (GTDB taxonomy): Bacteria > Pseudomonadota > Gammaproteobacteria > Pseudomonadales > Moraxellaceae > Acinetobacter > Acinetobacter bouvetii. The sequence goes on along the minus strand of NZ_KB849725.1, from coordinate 151,280 downwards.
AATTGATCAACTTGTGACAATACATCAACAAAATCATCAAAACAGTCGCGGGTGCGGCTGAAACGGTGCGGCTGGAACAGCATCACCAAACGGCGGTCAGGATGACTGGCGCGGGCCGCTTTGATGGTCGCTTCCACTTCCTTCGGATGGTGGCCATAGTCGTCTACCAGCTTCACATCACCATCTTCAAGCGCAAATTGACCTTGCACCTGAAAACGGCGCCCTACACCGCTGAAGCCTTCCAAAGCGCGTGAAATCGCGGCATCTGAAACCCCTTCATCCGTTGCAATGCCGATCGCCGCCAGTGAGTTCAGAATGTTGTGCGCGCCCGGCATATTGATGGTGACTCGCAATGGCTCACGGTCTTTGCGCAATACGGTAAAGTGTGACTGCATGCCCTCATGTTCAACATCCACTGCGCGGATATCATTATCTTCATTAAAACCGTAAGTCAGCAGCGGACGGCCAATGCGCGGCATAATTTCACGGATATTAGCATCATCACCGCAAACCACCGCCAAGCCATAGAACGGAAGCTTTTGCAGAAACTGCACAAAAGTATCCTTCAATACATCGAAGCTGCCGCCATAGGTATCCATATGGTCCGCATCGATATTGGTCACAACCGCAGCCATGGGCTGCAGGTGCAGGAACGAGGCATCTGACTCATCAGCTTCCGCAACAATAAAGCGGCTTGCACCCAAGGCAGCATTGACGCCTGTACGGTTCAGCAAACCGCCAATCACATAGGTGGGATCAAGATTTTCTTCCGCCAGCATGCATGTTACAAGGCTGGTCGTTGTGGTTTTGCCGTGTGTGCCGGCCACTGCAATCCCATGGCGGTAGCGCATCAATTCGCCCAGCATTTCTGCACGGCGCACAACAGGCACGCGGGTTTCAATGGCGGCTTTGATTTCAGGATTTTCTGGATCAATGGCAGTCGACACCACCAAAACGCTGGCGCCTTGAATATTTTCAGCCGCATGTCCGATATAGACCTGAATGCCGTTTTCTTCCAGCTGAGCCGTCGTTTTTGATGCCTTGATGTCTGAACCCGATACTTTATAGCCTTGGTTCTTCAAGACTTCTGCAATACCGCACATGCCGGCGCCGCCAATCCCCACAAAATGAATGTGTTTGATGCGACGCATTTCTGGCACTTTAATTAACTTTTTCGCTTGCTCAGCAGGAGTTGAAGGAGACATAAATTACTCGGTTTACAATTCTTGAATTAAACGAACCACATGCTGTGCTGCATCTGGCTGTGCCTGCCGGCGCGCTTTCACCGCCATTTCCTGTAACAGCTGGCGGTTCATCAGCGGCTGCAGCAGCGCTGTTAAGCTTTCTGGCGTCATTTCCGCTTGCGGGCAAATTTTCGCAGCCTGAATATCCGCCAGGAATTTGGCATTTGCAGTCTGGTGATCATCCACTGCGCTAGGCAATGGAACAAAAACCGCTGCCAGGCCTGCAGTCGCAATTTCCGTGACGGTCAGCGCGCCTGCACGGCAAATAATTAAATCAGCATCGGAATAGGCTTGCGCCATATCTTCAATAAATGGCGCAACTTCCGCTTTCAGCGTATCCGGCGCATCGGCATAGCGCGCTTGAGTGGCTTCCGCATTGTTTTGACCGCATTGATGAAAGACATTCAGCGGCACATTCAGCTGTTTCAAGGCTTCTGGAACACATTCATTCAATGCGCGCGCGCCTAAGGAACCGCCGACAATTAAAATCCGCAGCGGCTGGCCCGCTTTTTCACGTTCTTGATAGCGCCAAGACGGGTTTAAAATTTCGGTAATTTCTTTACGTACAGGGTTGCCCGTAGTGACCACTTTCTGCTGTGCAGGAAAAGTATGCGGAAAGGCTTCACAGACTGTTTTTGCAATCCGCGACAGCTGCGTATTGGTAAAACCTGCAATCGCATTCTGTTCATGAATCAGCACCGGAATGCCTAAAGCGCGGGCAGCCAGGCCGCCAGGGCCTGCGACATAGCCGCCAAAGCCGGCAACAGCATCAACGTTCAGCTGCTTCATATAGCGCATGGCGCTAAGCGTAGCTTTTAAAATTTTAAAAGGCGCCAATATTTTGCGCACCATGCCATTGCCGCGCACGCCTTGAATATCAATTTGATAAATTGGAAGATTATGATTTTTAAGCAGCCGGTTTTCCATGCCTGTTGGCGTTGCGAGCCAAGAAACTTCACAGCCTTGTTGTTGCAACTCTTTGGCAACAGCGAGCGCTGGAAAGACGTGACCACCGGTTCCGGCAGCCATCATCATAACATGTTTCGGCTTTACTTGCGTTACTTCGGTCACTGTCTAATTCTTCAATTCTAAAAAGAGGCTAAGGATATTCGATTTTAAGCAAACAATTGTAATCACAAACGCATGACCGCGAAAGGTAATTTACTTTTTTTCAACAGGCGTATGATTGTTTTTTTCTACTATTTTAAAAGTTTAAACTAGTTTTATTATTAATCTATGAGAATTGAAAAAAAATCAGACAATTTTTCACTTTAATTGCATTCACTTACAGTTCTTGGAGTTTTTAAACTCCCCTCTCCCTATATTATAAAAAAAAGAGCCCTTTAAGGGCTCTTTTAAATCTAGTGCAAAATTAAGCTTTTAAACCTGCTTCAAGGACATCAAATAAATCATCCGCAATGGACGTGCCGAATTGCGCATCGATTTCACGCACGCAGGTTGGGCTGGTGACATTAATTTCCGTCACGTAATTGCCAATCACATCCAAACCGACAAACACCAGTCCTTTTTCACGCAGGAATGGCCCGACTTTGGCCGCAATGGCTTTATCATTATCAGTCAATGGGCGCGCTTCGCCTAGGCCGCCTGCTGCCAGGTTGCCGCGCACTTCGCCATTTTGCGGAATACGCGCCAGGCAGTACGGCACAGGCTCGCCATTCACCATCAAAATCCGCTTATCGCCTTCCACAATTTCTGGAATGTAGCGCTGCGCCATAATCGGCCGTGTCCCATTATCGGTCAGCATTTCAATGGTTGAGCCAATATTGATGCCGTCCTGATATAAGCGGAAAATGCCCGTTCCGCCCATGCCGTCAAGCGGTTTGACAATGACATCAACATGTTCTTTCAGAAACTCACGAATCAAACTGTCTTGCGATGTCACCAAAGTCGGAACCTGCAGCTCTGGAAACTGCGTCGCAAAGAGTTTTTCGTTGCAGTCACGCAGGCTTTGCGGCTTGTTGATAATCCATGCGCCTTCGCGCTCCGCCTGTTCCAAAATGTAGGTGGTGTAAACGAAGTTCATGTCAAACGGCGGATCTTTACGCATTAAAACCACATCGTAGTCTGCAATCGATTCCTTTTTCTTATCGCCTAATTCGTAATAGTGGTTGTAATCCTCAAAGACTTTTAACGGCGCAATTAAGCCAAAGGCTTTGCCTTGATCAATATATAAATCTTGCTGCAATGCATAGCCCAACTCATGGCCGCGGCGTGCAGCTGCCCACAGCATGGCCATTGAGGTATCTTTTTTCAGGTTTACATTTTCGATGGGATCCATCACAACAAGTACACGCATCTGGAACGCTCATATAAATTTGATTGCTGAAAAGTATAGCGGAGATTAGTGCTGATGTTTTCTGATTTTTTGTGATGCTTATCTTTGAATCAGGCTTGGATAAGCGGCTTATTTAAAGACTGTATTGTATTTATTTTAAAAACTTTGCTGTATTTTAAGCACGAATAAATGAAAAAAAAATGTATAAAAATGCCAAATCATCATCGAACATTTAAATCTGGGGTCATGGCCGGTGTACTGGGAAGCTGCGCCTTTGTCGGCTTAGGCTTTGCTGGAACACTTGGCTTTGAGAAATATCAAAATCATCAAGTGTTAAAGCATATTGAACAGCAAAAACAACTATTCGTTTCGCAAGTGAATCAGCTGTATTTGTCACACACTCAGGAGAGTTCACAGCAAGTGATGCAGCTGCTGCGCCAGTCTTCACAGATTCAAAAAGAAGTCGTTGCCAACTTGGACACAAAAGACGGTATTGTGTTTCGTTTTGAGCAAGTGCAGCTGTCTGCCGAGCTGCAGAACCATGACAGCATCCCTGCTTCACTGGCGGGTCATCATCTGTACTTTCAGCCGCAAATCAATGCGGGACAGCCCATCACAACATGGCAATGTTTCTCAGACTTAGCCGACAAAGTTCGTCCAAAAGACTGTTTATATCGACAAGAAGCGCCTGATCGCTCCGACCTGTTAAGGGCCGCCCTGCTGTCTTCTGTGACGGCTCACCGTCAGCAACGACAAAATTCGAGGTATACGCCACCAATCCAAAATGATTGCACCAAATTTAAGACTCAACTCCCTGCTCAATTTGATGTATTTGCTACAGGCGCTTACTCAGGCAAGGAAACCAATTATCAAATTGACGATAGCGGCCATCAGGCGACCGAAATGGACATCCAAGTTCAGCACAACCGTCCTGTGGTGTTGATTTTAGGTGCCTATGAGCCGACCATTTGGAAAATTAAATGGGAAAGCAACACCAAAATCGTTGGTGTCATTGCAACGGGCTATCACGCACAGCGTGTGATTGGCCTGCCAAAATCCATCCCTGTTTTAGAAAGCTCTTATAAAAATTCGCAGTGCGGCTACAGCTATGTATCGGATGACAATGCCGCAGAAATGAATCAGCTTTCGCAGCGCATTTTGCAACGTGATATTCAAGCGGTTGTGATTGCTCAAAATGGGCGCGCCAATATCGGCAATATCAGTGCAGATACGCAGCTGAGTTCATCACATGAACGTTCCATCAAAGACGTGATTGATCCAAATGCACCTTTGGCTGGCCCAGCTGGCATACAGGATGCAGTATCGAAGGGTTTGCTTCGCCCTGCCACGCGTGCAGATATAGATGCATGGAAAGCATCCTATAATAAAGCGCGCAGCATTCATACCCCGCCTGTGGTCGGCGGATCACCTTCCTCGGGTACAGGCATGGACTATGTGCATTTTGACAGCGCCTATGTCGTTTTAAGAGAAATGACCATTCCTGCGGGTTTATACGGCGCTCATTCGGTGACCTTCTTTGTGCCGCAAGGTGTACCGCGGCCGAAGGGAAATCCGGGACATTCCACCATTTATGAAATGAAGTCCGGCAATTGCTATGGTTCTAGCCCAGATTGTTCAAGATTATAATTTTGAAAACCATTATGCTGATGATATGGGCTTAATGCCCTTTCATCTCGTATGATCTTTTTATAGGGATTGGCTATGCAGCAAGCCATTATTGATTTTGCTTTGGATGATGAAAATCACTGGTACGCGATTTTATCCTGCGGCCACACGCAGCATGTGCGGCATGATCCGCCTTGGCAGAACCGGCCTTGGGTTTTGACGGAGCATGGGCGAAAAGCCAAATTAGGAGTGATGCTGGAGTGCAAGAAATGTGAAACGCGCAGTTTGCTATAGAACGGTTTATAGGAGAAGGCCGCTTTTTCAACTCCGAATAAAATTACATTTTATTTCAAACAATAAAGAGTGAATAAGAAACATCACAGATCATCCCGTTATAATGTGTCTTAAATAATATGTTTAAGCAATGCTGCCTCATCAAAACTAAAATGAATGCAAGCCTTAGGCAAGGAGGCCATCAATGCCGCACCTGATACAGCCCATGCGCCTAAATCCGCTACTCCATACTCTCATGGCTGCCAGCATGTGTACGGCAGTGCATGCAAATACGCCTCCTGCCGCACTGCATACACCGAACAATACGGTTTATCCCAGGATTGATCACCATTTAGGTGAGCGCCTGCATCCCAATGAAGCCGTCAAAGCGGAAGAAATTGCAGACATCATTGCAGCATCCATTCGGAAACAATATTCCTCAGGCTTAGCCCTGCGGGATGCGCATCCTAAGGCGCATGGCTGTGTCCGCGCTGAATTCAAAATCAATGAAACACTGCCGAAAAATCTGGCCCAAGGGGTATTTGTTCCAGGAAAAACCTATCACGCATGGATTCGTTTCTCGAACGGATCTCGTGACGCAACACAGGCAGACATCAAAAGCGATGCCCGAGGCATGGCCATCAAACTATTAAGCGTGCCTGGAAAAAAGCTTTTGCCAGATGAAGCATCTACACAAGATTTCATTATGATTAATCATCCCGTTTTTTTTGTGAATGATCCCGATCGGTATATCTCGTTCATGCAGGATATCAATGGCAGTGGAGTTTTAAAAAAACTTCATATTCCTTTTGCCTTAGGGATAAAAGGCACTTGGATTGCCTTCAATTCCAGGAGCAAAATTTCAAATCCGCTGCAAACACGATACTGGTCGATGGTGCCCTATCAGTTAGGGACAGACCCTGACCGGCAGGCCGTCAAATATTCTGCCCGGGCCTGCTCCGCGCTTACAACGCCTATGCCGCATGCACCTCACCCTAATTTCCTCAGAGAAGCAATGCGCAGTGATTTGCAAAAAGCGGATAGCTGTATGGAGTTTCTAGTACAGCCTAGAACCTCAAATGCCATGTCTATTGAAGACTCCATGACCGAATGGAAAGAAAGCCAAGCGCCTTTTTACACAGTGGCGACCATTCGCATTCCTCAGCAAATTTTTGATACCCCTGAGCAAAATAAATTTTGTGAAAATCTTTCGTTTAGCCCTTGGCATGCACGGCTGGAACATCAACCGCTTGGCGCAATAAACCGTATGCGTAAAGTCATTTACGACCGCATCAGCCAAGTAAGGCATGAAATGAATTCCACCAGTCGATCAGAACCGCATTAATGCGCATTGCCCTTCATTTTCACGCATAAAAAAACCCCGACATCCTGTCGGGGTTTTTCGTATTTGATGCTTCGGTATAACTCCTGTCGTACCTGACTCATCCCTGTGCTGATCTTTATTGTTATTCTTTGGAGCATCCTGCTCTCTATGTCCTCATCATAAGCAATTACTATGGTATGGAGTAGACGCAAAGCGCTTGAATCCATGTACGCCAGGGCGTACGAAACTGACTATTTTTCACCCCAAAATTTAAATGTTTTTTGATCACACTTATTGGCTAAAAGTCACAAATTCGCTTAATAAAAAGCCGACTTGTTTCCAAGTCAGCTTTTGGGTATTTTTTGAGATTATGAAAAATAATTAAATTATTGATTTATATGGTTTTGTTTTGGTTAATTTCGTATAATGCCCATTATATTAAATAGCGTTAGATTTTTCATTTTTTACAACATAGAAACTACTAAAAATAATGAATATTGCTTGAAGAACAACCCATCCAAGAACAGAAAAATTTAAGCACTTAGTGATCGAATCATAAATAATTTCTTTATAGGATGCTGTTTCCAGCATACCCAATAATATTAATTCTATTACGATTAAAAAAAATGCCAAGCTAGAATAAATGTATTTATTTTTTATGAAAATTAATACTACAGAGAAAACTATGGATACCAATCCACACATTCCTAACATGGATGGATCATTGGCAGAAACACCATTTAATTCCTTAAAATAAGTGACAGAATTCATTGATATATATTCATATATACATAAATCCTGTCCAAATTTATCTATGGTATACCCTGCTATACCTGACAAAAATAAAGCGAGTACCGCTAACGGCCTAATCATATTTTATAAACTCAATCGTAAAGATGGGTCGAATTTCCACGTTTCAACTTGTCGCTCAGGATCAGCCCTGCAAGTGCCCTCACAACCGTCAGGTATAGCAATAACATCACCTCCTAAAGCAAGCTTTATTGCTTCCTGCCATTTCCATGAACGTGCATAAACTGCTGTACTCAAACGAGCTTTTGGAATCTCTCCTTTTATCCAACTATTAAGAGCTTTTTCCCCTGCATTGTAAAAAACAGTTGATTCTTGAAGTGTTAACTTTCTTCCTAGAATTTTTCCACCTCGGATTACATTTTTAGCGACTAAGTCCATAGCAATGGTTGCATCTGTGCAAATAACAACAAATACTTCATCAAGCCAATTGGGGTTACGTTTATCAATCTTCATTAAGTCAGCAGCTAAACCAACTTGCATCTCTCCAAAGCCATAACTGTTGTGAGGAAAAATTTCTCCTAAATTACGATAAAAGGATAGAAGATTTTTTCTGTAAGCCCAAACTCCATGCATTTTTTCTTCAAATACAATGGATGCAATAATTTGAGGATCTATGCTATTTTTACTTCCCGCGGTTTTAATTTCATTTCTAAGGTATGCGACCATTCTTAATCCTTCAGGTACAGGGTAAGTTGTAGGCGTAATTCTGTGTTGAATTTTATATTTATCTTCTTCTTTCGTTTTATTTTGGAAAAGTTTTAGGTCATGTTCAGTAATTATTGGACTAGAACCTTGTTCTTTTGTATAAGCCTTACCATGAATTGGAACATTTGAATTGTATTCCGTGCCCGAAGGAAGGAATATTTTAAAAGAAACTGTTGATTTTGTAGGATCTTCATTTTTTTTTAAATTATAATAAACCTCAGCTCCCAAACCATTAGCTTGTATGGGAAGCTTGCTTGTAATTCCAACTCGTCCACTACTTGTGACAAATGTAGCTATAAAGCTGAATTTATCAAAATTTAAAACATTCTTACTTTCTTTAATTTTTAATCTTGCGTAAGATTTGACATGGTTCTTCTTCTTCATATGTATATTTATCAATTAGATGAAAACTAATATTTTCTTCTTTTTCTGTATAAATTGGTGATGTATACCCCTTATCATCTGTAATACCTTCAATCATTTTTCCTGATTCAGTTACAGCAAAGTATGCTTTGTTTTTATGAGGAATATTTTCACCATCAGTAAGCTGTACACTCAAATTAAATAAACCATTCTGGAATACTGGCAATATAGGAATATGGCTCACAACTTGTTCACCTGATTTAAATTGATGTTGACCTGCTTTTACTTCAAATTTTCCACCCATAGGGTTCAACCTTTTTAATAATTTTTATTTTATGGTTTGATTATACAATTCTATTCTTTGAAAACTCCATCACAATATGACATTGACCGTTGCCATAAATCTCAATGATTACATTATTCTTACCGGTGATCATCGGCTGACTATAGAGTGCGAACCGTTTACAGGCTTGCCTGCAAGAACAGTGGTGGATGACTATAAGAAAATTAAGTATTGGGAATATGGCGCAATTACTGTTTCAGGTGATGTTTTACTGATGTATTACTTTCATGAAGTATTAGAGATTTATGCGAAACAGAACAATTGGGATTTTTTACAGGTAGCTCAAGTAGCAAGAGCTATGTATTTAAGTGCTGGTAAACCTGTACAGCATGCAACAGGAACAGCCTTTTTTTCTCTATTTACGTTAGGAAAAGTAGAAGTTATTCATCTATCAATTCAAAAAAATTATATTGAATATGAAGTAATTAATCCTATGTATGCACATTTTTCTCTTTTTGAAGGAACGCCTGACGACCCGATTTATCAATTATTTGTAAATTCTTTGAGAAAAGCAGGAAATTTCTTAAATTTTGAGGATTTTTATAATTATCACACGGAGTTATTAAAATTTTTTTATACAACACAAAAGCGTATAGATAACTCTATAACATCATCCTTTGATTTATTTATTCAAGATAAAAAAACTGGGCAAGGTTTTATAAGAACTATAAGCAATTGATTGTTAGTTTTTCTAAAATTAACATAATACGCGCCATACGAAATATTTTAAATTATTTATTTAATTCATAACCTTACATTAAATCAAAAACCTAAAATAATTATCTTTGGCTTTTTTTAATAATTCTTCACGCTCCACGCCTATTAGTCAACGACTGATCCACATTTTTCATTAGTTTGATTCAATCATTGTGCTTTCAACAAATCATAAAAAAGGCAGCTATTGCTGCCTTTTTTATCACTAAAAAATTAAATGCCGTATTTCACACGGTACGCTTCCATTTTCGCCAAAGCTTCAGTTTTGCCTTTAGCATCTAAGAAAGTCATCAAATCTTTCATGGTAATTAACGCATGCACAGGAATTTCTAATTCTTTTTGCACTTCCTGAATCGCGGACAAAGTACCCTGCCCCTTTTCCTGACGGTCCAGCGCCACCAGAACACCTGCGATTTGCGCGCCGGCATTTTTCAGAATCGACACGACTTCACGGATGGCTGTACCCGCCGTAATCACATCATCAATAATCCAGACTTTTTTGCCCGCAACCGACGCGCCAACCAATACACCGCCTTCGCCGTGATCTTTAGCTTCTTTGCGGTTAAAGCCCCATGGCACACTTACGCCATGATTTTGCGATAAAGCCACGGCAGCCGCTGCGACAAATGGAATGCCTTTGTATGCAGGGCCAAAAATAACGTCTACGTTATCGCATTCTGTTAATTTTGCTGCATAGCCCGAAGCCAGCAATGATAAAGCTTCGCCGTCATTCAGCAGGCCCGCATTGAAAAAATAAGGACTCACGCGGCCCGATTTTAAAGTAAACTCACCAAATTTAAGCACACCGCGTGATAAGGCGAGTTCGATAAAAGCCTGTGGGTTAAATGCCGCTTGCGCTGTCATGGGGTGCTCCATTTTTCTAAGTTGAGGTTAAACCTGAGCATGATACCAAAGACTAGCTATCCAAGTGATCAAAAAATTCTAAGAGTGGTTTCAATTAACGTCAACGGCTTACGCTCTTCTGTGACCAAAGGCTTGCTGGAATGGCTGGAACAGTCTGATGCCGACGTGATCTGCATGCAGGAAAGCCGCATTACTCATGCGCAGTGGACGGATAAATTCAAACCGGAAGGCTGGCATACCCACCTGTTCCCTGCAGAACGCGCAGGGTATGCGGGCACCGCCATCTACAGCCGCTTGCCTTTCCTTTCCGTGACTGACGGTTTGGGTTTTGAACTGGCCGATTCGCAAGGGCGTTTCATTGCTGCTGAATTTGATTTAGGTCTCGAAAAATCGGTACACATCTGCTCGCTGTACCTGCCGTCCGGCTCTTCAGGCGATGAGGCGCAGGCGCGCAAAGATCACTTCTTGGAAGAATATGCAAAAATTCTGAAGCAATGGCGCGATGAGGATAAATCCATCATCGTTTGCGGCGACTACAACATTGTGCACAAGCGCATCGATATTAAAAACTGGTCCGGCAACCAGAAGTCTTCCGGCTGCCTGCCGCACGAACGCGCATGGCTGGATCATATTTATGATGATTTGGGCTATGTCGATACCTTCCGTGAAGTGCGCAAAGAAGCTGAGCTGTACTCGTGGTGGTCCAACCGCGGGCAGGCGCGCGCAAAAAACGTGGGCTGGCGTATTGATTACCACGCCTGCTCACCGGACTGGAAAGACCGCACCGTCAATGCCTGGGTGTTTAAGGATGAATGGTTCAGCGATCACGCGCCCGTGATTATCGACTATAAACTTTAAATCTTCTGTCCAATTCAGTAAACAAGTGTTTACTGAATTAACGACGATTTCGCACAAGCCCTGCCGTTTTAGCAGATTTTACTGACATTCAATTCAGTGCATTATTGTCGCACGGCACAGGGACTTGTCAGGATGACACGAAGGGATAGGACGCCGTAGGAAGAAAGCAAAAATAAGCTCATGATTGGGTTTATTTTTCAAGGATGTGACAATGGACGTTGTACTGAGACCCGCATGATCAGGATGATTAAATGCGGGTTTTCTCTTTTCCGGCCCCTGCATTCTCAATCTTCCGCTCAGTAAAGATCCGCACAGCTTTTTTTGTTTATCCTTTTCATTTTGATCTTCTGCGCTGTGCATTCAATGCGCTTCGTCTCATTTTACAGTTTTGTTATTATCATGCGGGGGATTCCCCTGCCATGCTCTTGGATTATTGTTCTTAAAGCATAGTCTAAAGCCTCTACATGTCCATTTCATGACAGCCTTTCCGTCCGCGCTATCCATTTTTAAATCATGAAAAGGCGGATGCAGAAGATAGAGCTTTCCGGCATTTTTGGTTAATCTGTGGGGCATTGCATGATTTATTTTTTAGGATGTATCCCAATGCTTAAGATTTACGGCATCAAAAACTGCAGCGCCATGAAAAAAGCCTTCGACCTGCTGAATGAATTGGGGCTCGCCTATGAATTTCATGACTATAAAAAGCAGGCGGTTGATGCGGCAACCGTCAAAGCGTGGCTGGATGCCAAAGGCGCAGACCTTATTTTAAATAAGAAAGGCACCACATGGAAAAAGCTGAATGAGGCCGAACAGCAGGCAGCCCTTGCCAGTGAGGCAAATTTGATTGAAACCTTGACTGCGCACAGCAGCATGATTAAACGTCCTGTGCTGCAGACAGAACAAGGCCTGATTGTCGGTTTTGATGAACAAGCCTACCGCAATTTAAAATAAGCCTTGTTTTATCCTTAGTCACAAGCCATTAAAAAACCAGCTGTAAAAAGCTGGTTTTTTTTATGGCTATTCAGAGCCTGAGCCGCCTTTTGGCTCAGCGCCCTAGGCGGGCATCAAAGCACGGCCGCTATCAGTTTGCGCGAATCCAGGTTTGGTTGCGCCCAAGCACAGCTACCCCAATGAATCCGCGAAGCTCAAGCTTTTTGCCGCCGTCTGCAATCTGGCCTTTCAGGCGGTAAGTTTTACCTGATTGCGGATCTAAAATCGTGCCGTCTTCATAGCTGCCGCCGCCGGCATTTTTCAAGCCGCTGACAATACGCAAGCCTTTCAGAGACTTGTTATGGTACGGGCCTTCGCATTTTGTGCAGGCATTTTCTTCACCTTTGGTCAAAATGTTTTGAATGCTGGCAGTCAATGTTCCATTCTTTTGTTCAGTAAATTTCACAATGGCTTTCGGCTGCTTGGTTTTATCGTCAATCGTTTTCCAAGATGTGCCATTTAAAGGGTCTGCAGCGTTTGCAAATACAGTTAACCCGAGCAATCCCAATGCTAGCGCAATTTTTTTCATTTTTGTTTATTTCCCTGGTCTGGTATAGACAGCTTAATTATTAAAAACTCACAACAAATTTGCAATTTTTGAATGTGACCATTTAGTGTAACCTTGTAACTTGTGTTGGTAAATAAGCAAACACTGGCCAAAAAAGATAAAAAGATGGAAACAATATGAAAATATCCCCGCTGACTAAACAATTATTTACAGAACGCTTTCTCAAGACGGCGATCCGCGCGCCAAGCCAGTTGAACTTACCGCCCAGCACAATGCGTTTTACGCTGGAGCAGCTTTGCCGGATCATTCCGCAAAATCCGGATATCCGCATCCGCCCGCTGCGCCTGGCAGGCCTCCGCGCCGAAGAACTCAAACCGCAAAATGAATCCACCCAGCTGATTTTCCATATTCACGGCGGCGCTTTTTTCCTGGGCTCCATGAATACCCACCGCGCGTTCTTGACCCAAGTGGCGGCGCGCACGCAGATGCAGGTGCTGCATCTGGATTATCCGCTGTCTCCGGAGCATCAGTATCCTGAAGCGCTGGAGGCGCTGTTTGATGTGTATTGCCAGCTGCTGGATCAAGGCATACAGGCTAAAGATATCATCCTGTCGGGCGATTCCTGCGGCGCCAATCTGGCTTTGGCGCTGGCGCTTCGGATCCAGAAAGACGCGTTGCCGCAAGTCAGCGGGCTGATTTTAATGTCGCCGTTTTTGGATTTAACCTTAAGCAGCGAGTCGCTGCGCTTTAACCGCAAGCATGATGCCCTGCTGAGTATTGAAGCGCTGGAAGCTGGCATTGACTATTATCTGCCGAAATCAGTCGACCGCGCAGATCCCTGTGTTTCGCCATTTTTTGCAGAGTTGGCTGGATTGCCGCCGATCCATGTGCAAGCGGGTTCTAAAGAAATTTTGCTGGATGATGCGCAGCGCTTTAAAGATAAAGCGGATGAGGCCGGTGTAGATGTTGAATTTAAAATTTACACAGGCATGTGGCACAACTTTCAGATGTTCAGCGCATGGTTTGAAGAGGGCCAGCGCGCTTTGGCCGATCTGTCGGACTTTGCCCACCGCCTAGACCGCGATTAAGCCAGCTGCTGGCTGAAGAGCTGGGCGGCCTGACAAAAAAATGGTCAGCCGAAGCTGACCATACAAATGCTGAATCCATTGAAGGGAGAGGCTTCAGCCGAGGAAATACGTTAAATTGCCTGAATTTTAGTCATTGCATCCGCCATGGCTTTGTCTTTGAGCTCCGCCCCCATGTTGACCCCTTCTGCACGGATAATTTCCACATCATTGACGCCAGTAAAGCCAAATACCGTTTTCAGCATGCCTTCCTGAAAATCAACGGGGCTGTTTTCCCCATAGACACCGCCGCGGCTGCTGGCGATATAGGCTTTTTTACCGCCCGCTAAACCCACAGGGCCATTTTCAGTATATTTAAATGTTTTGCCTGCCACACTGATGCGGTCAATCCATGCTTTCAGCGCGGAAGACAAGCCAAAGTTATACATGGCAGCGCCGACCACAACGACATCCGCATCTAAATACTGCTGAATAATCTGTTCGCCCAAAGCCGCCTGTTCTGCATCTTTACCCATCAGGATTTCAGCAGTTAAATGCGCAATCGGCTGCTGCGCCAAATCTAAATAATCCACTTGCGCATCTGCATGCTTTTCTTTCAGCTGCGCAACAATGGCTTGGCTCAGCTGGCGGGATACAGAAGCATCACCCATGATGCTGGAATCGATATGCAGAACTTTCATGATTAACCCTGTTTCTTAAATTTCTTGATTAAGTGCAGTTTACAAAAAATCATGAATGAGATAATCATCAGTATTAAGACACACCGTCTCATATTTAGAACAATTATTGATTTTTGCCCTCACGACTGGAGAGTAAAAAATAATCATCACCAACACCGGTAAAGCATGCTATTTTAGAATTAAATAATCCTATCTGTATAAACTTAAAGAAAAAAATATAATTAATATAAAGGCGAATGCACGCGTATGAAGATACCTCCGCCCAAAGGCCAAGCCCTCTCGAAGCAGAAAATTAGGAAATATATGCTCGAAGGCGAAGTCATTATGAACTGGAATATCCTCAAAAAATGCGTATTGATGCTTTTTTTAGGAGCGGCGGTTCATCTGACATGGATCATCTGGAAATCCTTTGTCTTGCTCACGCCGAGTGTTTGGCAATGGGTGAATGTTCCGCTCGTTCAGCTGCAACTTAGCTTGAACAGCATTTTTTTCATCCTGCTGCTGATGCTGATCTGGCCCTGCTATGCTTGGCAGCACAAACGCTGGGTCAAGCTGACCCTGCCCTACTTATCAGTCGGGCTGTTTGTTATTTCCCTTTGCCGGGACGGCTATCTGATTGGCGTGCTCAGCCCCGCCACCATGATTTCCTACGTCAGCCTGGTCGCAGTGGGCCTCGTGCTTCTGCCGCGCGTGATTGTATACAGCGCATTCATACCGGCTACATTATATTTAATCGGCAGCGCTTACCTCAGCTATACCGGCAGCTTAAGTTATGGCCCGCTGTTTCAAATCAGTGACCATTATTACAGCAATCATTTTTGGCTGCTGTCGATGCTGTTTTTTATCGCGCCCATCTTATGCACTTGCCTAATCCTGTTTGAAGTTCTGCTGAGCCAGTGGCGGCACCGCGAACACTTGATTCAGCAGCTGAGCCAAATGGATCCGCTGACCAATTTATTCAACCGCCGCAGCATCAATCAGTGCCTTGATCAGTTAAATCATCCTGTGCATGAAAATTATGCGCTGGTGCTGCTGGATCTGGATCATTTTAAGCATATCAATGATCAGTACGGACATCATAAAGGCGATGAAGCCTTGGTAAAAGTGAGCGCAATCCTGAGCCAGCTTTTACGCGGCACAGATGTTGTTGGACGGTTTGGCGGGGAAGAGTTTATCTTAATCCTGCATCACTCCAGCTTAGAGCAGGCGCAGCAGATTGCTGAACGCTGCCGCTCCGCGATTGAACAGATTGAACTGTTTTCAGATGAAGGGCAGCGCATTCAAATTACCGCCAGTTTTGGCATAGCCATTGCGGCAGCGGAATCGCGCCCGCAGCAGCTGCTCAGCCAGGCGGATAAAGCGCTGTACCAGGCCAAAGCCAGCGGACGGAATGCAGTTAAAATTTATTTTGCAGCGTCTGAGCCGGCGGTATAAAGAACCCGATTAACGATCGGCTTCCAAATACCCGATCCGCATCGGTTCAGCCACTGCGCTTTGCACCCATTGCTGAACAGCAGGATACGCCATCATCAGCGCCATATAGCGCTGCGCTGAATCACTGACCGGCAGCCCATAAGTTTTCAAACGCATCACGACTGGCGCATAAAAAGCGTCTGCAATTGAAAATGCCCCGCACAGAAAGCGGTCTAAACTTGGACGCGATGTCCAAATCTGCTCGATGCGCGCCACATCTTTGCACAGGCCTTCATCCTCCGCCCACAACTTTGCGCCTAATGCCTTTAAATCTGCACGGATATTCATTCCGCACTGGCTGCGCAAACACATGAATCCGCTATGCATTTCGGCCGAAATACAGCGCGCGCGGATCCGTAAAGCCAAGTCTGCTGGCCACAGCGGCAACTGAGGGAATTTTTCCGCCAAGTATTCGCAAATGGCCAGAGAATCCCAGATCATCTGGCCGTCATCAAGCAAAACCGGCACTTTGCCATTCGGATTGATGCTCAGCACTTTTTGCTTAAATTCGCCGCCATGCGGCTGCGCAGAAAACGCGATCATGACCTCTTCAAACGGCAAGTCAAACGCTTTCAGCACCAGCCAAGGGCGCATGGACCAGCTGGAATAATTTTTATTGGCGATGAGCAGCTGCATCATAATACTCCTGACGGTCAAAACCGCTGCAATTGCTGCAGCAATTCATCCTCTGTAAACGCGCCGGTTAAACGCAGCCCGCGCACTTCCTGATGCTGCACATCTAAAAACAAATACGTCGGCGGGCCAAGGATATCCCATTGATTCAGCAGGACCTGATGCGCCTCATCGTAATGGCTCAGATCCAGCTTAATGAGATAATAAGGCGCCAAGGCCTGCTGCACCTGCGCTGACTTTAAAATGCGGTGCTCAATAGGCTGGCATGCCACGCACCAGTCGGCATACACATCAATAATCGCTTTTTGCCCGTCAGGTATCTGACGCAGCAGCTGCTGAAACTCAGCCGCAGTTTGCGCCCGGTGCCATACAGCCTGCGCAGAAGCCTGTTCGGCAAAAAAGCGCTGGCTCTGCTGAT
Source organism: Acinetobacter bouvetii DSM 14964 = CIP 107468 (assembly GCF_000368865.1). Taxonomy (GTDB): domain Bacteria; phylum Pseudomonadota; class Gammaproteobacteria; order Pseudomonadales; family Moraxellaceae; genus Acinetobacter; species Acinetobacter bouvetii. Next base: position 134,073 of record NZ_KB849725.1, on the reverse strand, counting down.
ACTGACTGTATACGGCATAAGGCACAGCCAAACATAAAGCAACGATGTACAGCCATTTCAGCTGCGTGCTGCGCCGGAAAATCTGCCACAGCACGTAGGCTACAAAACTGAGTTCCAGCGCCAGTGACAGCCCTTGCATCCACGCGTCATTCATCAGCGGGCGGACAAAATACAGCGCCAAGCCCAGCATAATAAAGGCAAACAGCACTTTGATCTGGTTCATCCACATGCCGGCTTTCGGCAAAATACGCGACCCCAGCACACTGGCCAGCAGCAGCGGGGTACCCATGCCAAAACCTAAGGTGAACAGCAGCACTGCGCCTTGCCATTGGCTCTGAGTCTGTGAAATAAACAGCAGCGCGCCTGCCAGCGGAGCGGTCATGCATGGCCCCACCAGCAAGGCGGAAACCATGCCCATAACGCCTGCGCCAACAAGGCTGCCGCCTTTTTGCATCGACTGTACATCATCTAGGCGCTGCACCAGCGCGCGCGGCAATTTGATTTCAAACAGCCCGAACAAATTCAGCGCAAAAACAATAAACAGCAGGCTGAAAGCGACTAAAGTGGACGGCTGCTGAAGCCAGCGCTGAAAGTTCAGGCCCGCTGATGACGCAATCAGCCCCAAAACGGCATAGACCATAGCCATGCTGCAGACAAAAGTCAGCGCAATCATCCATGCTTTTAAGCCTTTGCTGTCACGGACGATCAAGGAGGTCAAAATCGGCAGCATCGGCAGTGAGCAAGGCGTAAACGCCAGCAACAGCCCTAAGCCAAAGAACAGCAGCAGGCCATAGGCCAATGAGCTTTGCTGCAGTTTTTCTGACCATATTTGATCTTTGGCCGTCGTAGATTCAGAGGCCGCAGCCTCTTCCTGCCGCACAGGTTCAGACGCTGCAGCGGCGCCATTTTCGGCAGCCAGCGTACTGTTCTGCAGATTGCCTTTGCCGGCTAAATCCAGCAGCTGTTTGGTCTTGCCATGATTCTGCACGCTGACCAAGCCATTGGCATCGGTCTGAAAATCGATGCTTTGCGGCGGATAGCAGACCCGGTCTTTCGCGCAGCCCTGCCAAGTCACATGATACTGCTGCGCCGCCTGTGTCGGAATCTGCAGCTGCAGCTGCCGGTAATACACCTGCACTTGGCCGTAATTCTCATCATGCAGGCTTTCTGCAGGCGGCAGGTTGAGCGCCAGCGGCTGACTGCCCTGCTGCACAGTAATTTTGTGCTGATAAAGATAATAATTCGGCGGAATGTCCCAGCTCAGTTCAGCCTGCTGCTCTGCACTGGAGATGACCGAAACAGGAAAAGCCTCTTCCGCAGAAAGCAGGGCGGTTTCTGCCTGCAGGCCAGCGCTGAAAGCCAGCACGGCTGCAGCTGCGCCATACGCCAATTTATTCATACCAATCGACTCATCCTGAAATCACCTTCAGCTGCAGCTGTTAAAAACTATCTTATTAGAATAAATAAGAAACGCCTAAGCCAGACTGATAGCCTTTATCTTTGCCATTCAAGTCCACGCCCACGCTGGCATCCAGCTGCATACGCTCATTGACGGCATACATCAGCCCTGTGCCCAGTGAATACTCCTGATCTTCACTTTCCGCTTTGCGGAATACAAATTCAGAGTAGCCTGACAGTTTACCCGCAATCTTATATTCAATGGTTGGAATCGCTGAAACGGCCCAGTCGCTGTTCTGCACTTCATAGCGCATGGTTATTGAGGTCTGCAGCAAGTCGCTGTAATTGTACGCCACAGCGGAACTGAGGCTGTAAATATCATCTTCATTGCTGAAACCGTCATTGCCTGTCGCCAAAACAGCTTCAGCTAAAATGGCCATCGACAGCTGTTCATCGTCTAAATCAATGGCTTTTTTCAAGCCAATGCTGACATCTCCCAAACCGTCTTCTTCCATGCTGCGTCCGCCAGCCTTGGTTTTAGACCACGCAGGGCCCTGCCAGCCCAATTGAAGCTCTAACCCTTGCGCGAGGCCTGTCCGCAGCAGCATGTCGCCATTCAATGTGAGATTTTTTGACTTTAGACCCGCTGCGTCAGTGCTTTCCTGATAAGCCGCGCTCGGCAGGCCTTGCTCCCAAGCCAGACGGCCCACTGGCGTAATGCCCGTGCCAAAGCCGGCGCCCGGCCGGTCAAATGAAAATTCCGCAGCCATGCTGTAACTCGTGCTGGCTCCCGCCAGAGCTGCAAATGCAAATGTTTTGATTATTTTACTTTTCATCATCATGCAAATTCTCTGTAATTACTCGAATTCTTTGGTCATTTTGGCGCCATTGCTGCGCAGCAATTCTAAAGTCTGCTTTTCTTCATCCAGTGATTCCGCCCAATTGATTTCATCAAAATCACAATCAAAAAACAAATCGCTGATGGATGAAAGGATGGTCAAGCCATCACTGTCTTTGCTGTTTGGATTCACCTTTTCTTCCAGCAGGCGTTTGACTGCAGGTACGCAGGCGGCGCTGGCGGCATCCCATAAGGGGCCATATAGCTCTTCTGCGTCCCATAAATGCAAATTCACTTTCGCCTGAATCAAGGCCTCTAAAATATCCAGATGCACAGCCAGGCGTTCCTGCTTTTGCTGCGCTGATAATGGCGCGCCAGCTTCATAAGCTTCACACACCCCTTCCCACCATTTAAACAGGCCATCAGACCACACAGAAACCGCAGGCCCCTTATCAAAATCGATAAAATTCGGATTCAGGCCTTCTGCTAAAAGCGACTGAACCTGCTCAAGATTCTGTTCTTCTAAAGCTTGCACAAAAACTTGCTGCTGTGCTGTTAACATGGGAAAGCTCACTTCAAATGATTAATGACTATTATGCCGAATAAACCGCCCTTTGTTTTGACTTAATGTAAACAAGCTGAATTTTCTTTATAAAATCCTGAGGCATAAAAAAAAGCCCCGCAGGGCTCTTTTTTTGAATAACGCTTAAGCGTCTTCATCATCGGTATCAGCATCGGCAAATGCCGGCTGAACCGCACGCGGATTTTCTTTTTTCTCAAACACGTGCTCTAGGCTTCGTTTCAGACGGTCAATTGCGCCATGAATTGCAGTATCGACATTGTGGCTTTTATGGGTAACAACCACAGGCTTTAAGCCCGCTGGACGCGCTTCAATCATGCATTTTATGTCGTCACTGCCGCCCTTGTCCCCATTTTCGTCACTTAAATGCACCGAAAAGTGAGTAATGCGTTCACTATGGCGCTGGAATTCCTGATTCAGTTCTGCACGAACGTATTCGATTAAACGCTCATTATTTTGGATGTTTTTATCTGTACGGATTTCTATGTTCATAATATCATCCTCTAACTTTCTGGATTATCTATAAAATTTTGTGCAAAACTTTCTTATCTTGGCACACTCACACTTGCTGTTTTAAACAGCCAGAACATCTTCAATTTCGTTTGGAACGCTGTCCTCCACATTGAATGATGAACACTTTTATAGTCTGCAGAACTGTGTCCTTATACTTTGAATATCGGGCCTAAGCGGAAAATTTGCAAGTGCTATTTTATGTTTTTTTGAAACCCTTATAAAGTATATGGCTTTCCTGCCGCTGCACGGCATTTCTTCCGCATTTTACGCTGGCCCGCCTCCAGAAAATTGGAAGATAAAAACCTGGCTCATTCGATAAAATTTCAAAAAATAAGGAGTTATCTATATCAAGCATTCAAAATAAAAAAATTAAACTTGAAGTTTTTTTACCTCCAATCATTTTTGGCTTTATTTTTGCTAGAGAATCTGTATGCTTTCAGTGCTTCTCGGGGGAGATATTTTTTAATGAAACTTACACAATTTGTTACTGCATGTGCATTGGCGTCTGCTGCTGCATTGACTCAAGCTTCGCCAGTCGTATGGCAAGACTTCAGCTTAACCGGCCTTTATGGCGACAACTATGAAGTGGGAACTGAAGACCGCACAACAGTAACTGCAGAATATGCGGCTAAACTGAAATATGCAGATGTCTTTTTCTTTGTTGACCAGCAAGTGGACGGCAATGAAGATCATTCTACATATTTAGAATTATCGCCGCGTTTAAGCCTCGGTGAAGTCTCAGGAAAAAAACTTTCTGCTGGCCCAATTAAAGATGTATTAATTGCAACCACGTGGGAACACAATGCCGGATACCGTCAAAACCAAGAATTCAATAACTTCTTGTACGGTGTAGGCTTTGACCTTGATATCCCGTATACACAGTACGCCAGCGTAAACTTCTACCGTGCTGACAATGATATTCTGAAAGATGACTATCAAATGACCATCACTTATGGCGTGCCATTTAAGCTCGGTTCTGAAGATTTCCTGGTTGACGGCTTCCTGGACTGGTCAACTGCTGAAAAAGGCGACCACGCAAGTGAACTGAACTGGACAACTCAATGGAAATGGAATGTCGGCAAGCACATTTCTCCAAAAACCCGCTTATACCTTGGTGTTGAACACTCTGTTTGGAACAACAAATACGGTATTCAGGGCGTAGATCAAAATGATGTCAGCGCTTTAGTGAAATACCACTTCTAATTCCTCAGCGAATTAAAAAGCAAGGCCCAGCGCCTTGCTTTTTTTATGCCTAAGCCCTCTAATAAAAGCTTCTTTTTTCTGCTGTCGTCAGCCATGCCTTTTCAAATCCGCACCGCCACAGAACAAGACTTGCCCTGTATTTTGGCAATTTATAATCCCGAAGTCCTGCATGGTTTCGCCACATGGAATGATCAGGCTTACCGCCTCGAAGATTTCCGGCAAAAACTTCAGCTGTTCCAAAAAAATAATGACCCTTTTTTTGTCATTGAAGATCAGGAAAACTTGAAAATTGCAGGCTATGCGGACTATGCCGCTTTCCGCAATTTTTCCGGCTACCGCCACACCGTTGAGCATTCGCTGTATATCTCGCCGGAATATGCGCGCCAAGGCTTAGGCAAATGCCTGCTGCAGCACCTGATTGCCTATGCCAAACAGCAAGGCAAGCATGTCATGGTGGCTGGCATTGATCATGGCAATGCCGCCTCCATTGCCTTGCATCAGCAATTCGGCTTCCGTCAAACCGGCTATATGCCGCAAGTCGGTGAAAAGTTTGGCGAATGGCGCGATTTGGTGCTGATGCAGCTGGTCTTAGATTAATTTTTCCGGCTTAATCCGCGTTTGAAAGACACTCAGCACTGCTAGATTCTGTCTGGCCGCGTCCCTGTAAAAATCCTGAAGCTGCAGATAAATCAGCTTCAGCTCCGCCAGCCGGATTTCCTGCGCCAATTCTTCAGGCGCTGTCTGCACCACCTCAAACTGATAGCGCTTTTTAAGCTCATCGACACTGAGCTTTTGCAGCTGCTGCTGGATTTCATCTGTCCGCACTACCGTATTATAATGCACCGCTTCAGGATGATCGATCCGTTCCGACAGAGGGTGCTCTGCCTGAATGACGTATTGCAGCGCATTTTGGGCGGCTTGACCTTCAGGATTCAAGGCGCGGTTGACGGCATCCCAAGTATCGCCTAAATAAAGCGACTGCTGGATAAAGGACGATTCAAGTACAGACTGAGCTGTCTCCGCCTCTAAAATCAAAGTTTCTAAATCATTTGGATGAATTAAAAATAAGCTTGCTTCCATCAATTGTCTTCTTGTCATGATCTTCCATTCAGATTAACGCGAAAAAAGAAAAAATATGCTGAGAAATTGTATATGCAGGCCCTTTAGATTTCCTGCTCGCGCTCTGTTTCATGTAAATAATCCATTCTTTTTTTGACAGCAGACGGATGGCGCGCGCGCAATAAGGCAGCATTCAATTCAAATGAGATGCGCGGCATTTCTCTATAAAGGCAACAAAAAAACCGCAATCAATGCGGCTTTTTTTATTTACAGAACTTCATCAATTAAACCGTCAATTCGGCTAAATTTCCTTTTTGTTCAAGCCAATGCTTGCGGTCACTGGAGCGTTTTTTGGCCAGCAGCTTATCCAGCAGCCCAGCAGTAAAATGCGCGTCATCCAAATCCAGCTGCACCAGCCTGCGGGTATTTGGATCCATGGTGGTTTCACGGAGCTGGCTGGCATTCATCTCGCCCAAGCCTTTAAACCGAGTAATTTGCGGGCTTTTTGCTTTGCACTGTTTCAGAATACTGTCCAGCTCTTCATCATCCAGCGCATAATGCACGTCTTTATTGTCATCGATCCGGTACAGCGGCGGCATGGCGACAAACAAATGCCCCTCTTCCACCAAATTTGAAAAATGCTTGACGAACAGCGCGCAGAGCAACGTGGCAATATGCAAGCCATCCGAGTCGGCATCAGCCAATATGCAGATTTTGCCATAGCGCAATTCAGACAGATCATCACTGCCTGGATCGACGCCGATCGCAATCGCAATATCATGCACTTCCTGCGACGCCAGCACTTCATCTGATGACACTTCCCAAGTATTCAAGATTTTACCGCGGATCGGCATGATGGCTTGGAAATTCTTGTCACGCGCCTGCTTCGCAGAACCGCCTGCAGAATCGCCTTCGACAATAAACAGTTCCGACTCTTCCAGCGTATGCCCGACACAGTCAGCCAATTTTCCCGGCAGGGCTGGACCCGAGACAATTTTTTTCCGCTCAACCTTTTTGGCTGCTTTTAAGCGCCGGCCAGCTTTGGCAATCGCCATTTCCGCCAGCTGCATCGCAATCTCTGAATTTTGATTCAGCCACAAAGCAAAAGCATCTTTGGCAATATTTAACACTATGCCAGACGCTTCACGGCTGGATAAGCGTTCTTTGGTCTGGCCAGAAAACTGCGGTTCTTGGAACTTCAGCGACAGAATATAATTCACGCCATCCCAGACATCTTCTGCAGACAGCTTCATATTGCGCGGCAATAAATTGCGCAGTTCACAAAATTCACGGATCGCATCTGTCACGCCTGAACGCAGGCCGTTGACATGCGTGCCGCCTTGCGCGGTTGGAATTAAATTGACATAGCTTTCCTGAACCTGCTCGCCGCCTTCGACATTCCAGCAAATGGCAAATTCCGCGCTGGCGCGTTCAGCCGCGCCTGTTGCGACAAAAGCCGGCATCGGCAGAATTTCACGGTCCTGCAATTCATCCATCAAGTAGTCGACCAGGCCATTTTCAAACTGCCATTCGATTTTTTCGTTATTGATCTCGTCGATGTAAATGATTTGCAGGCCAGCGGCTAATACCGCCTTGGCTTTTAAATTGTGCTTTAACGCTTTTAATGCAAATTTTGGCGAATCGAAATATTTAGCTTCCGGCCAAAAATGCACGCGTGTCCCCGTCGCGCGTTTGGCGCATTTGCCTTCCAGCACTTCCAGCGGCGCTACCGGTTCGCCTTGCGCAAAGGCCATTTTGTGCAGATTGCCCTGACGCTGCACTTCCACTTCTACACGGGTCGACAGCGCATTCACCACGGAAATGCCTACGCCATGCAAGCCGCCTGAAAATTGGTAGTTATCCGTACTGAATTTACCGCCGGCATGCAGCTTGGTCATAATAATTTCAATGCCGCTTTGACCATATTCGGGATGGATGTCTACCGGCATGCCGCGCCCGTTGTCTTCCACAGACAGCGAACCGTCTTTATACACCGTGACGGTAATTTTGCTGGCATGACCGGCCAATGCTTCATCCACAGCATTATCAATCACTTCCTGCGCCAAATGGTTTGGACGGGTCGTGTCGGTATACATGCCCGGACGGCGGCGGACCGGGTCTAAACCAGATAAAACTTCAAGTGATTGAGCCGTATATTGCGTCACGTTGCAAAATTCCCTGCATGATTGGTTAAAAGATTCATCTCAAGCGCTACAGTATATTCTTTTTAGCAAAAAAGCATATGTATCCGTTTGCCGGCGCTATTTCTTTCGCCATTTATCGGTTTTAAACCGCATTTAAGCGTCAAGTTGCGGCGCGCCAGCCTAAAGCCAAACGTCTTTTTGCTCTTTTTTACGGGATTTCACTGCATTTGAACAGATGCCAGCCATCATATTTTTTTCCGCTCCCCCTTAACACTTATGGCTGCCGGATTGATTCAGAGTTTTTTTTTGCGGAGCTGACGTGATCCGATAAAAATTGCAAAATCATCGGAATTTTAGCGGCAAAATCATCCATGCCATGACTGCCCTGCGTTTCACAAATAACCACCGCATTGCTCCCCGGCTGGCTGAAAAAACACAGCGCGTCACGGTAATCCAGCACGTCATCGCCCTGCTGCAGCAGCGCTAAAACGGGTGCAGGCTGGCTCGCTGTTTTGATTGCAGTTTTTTCTAAATCATCCAGCTGCGCATCATCCAGCGACCATTGGGCCGTCACGGCATAAGGCAGCGCCTGATGTGAAAACAGTGCTCGAAACAAGGCCCACGGCTGCATGGCCGGATTAATCAAGACCGCTGGAATGTGATGCCGGGCCGCCAGCTGCAGGGCATAAAATCCGCCTAGGCTGCTGCCGAGCAATGCTGTATTTTCTGGACCCAGCTGCCCAATCAGCTCTGAAACCTGATGCAATGCCAGCAGCGGCGGCTGATTCAAATCCGGCAAGTGCACATGAATATGGCGTGATTTTTCTTCAAGGGATTCATCACAATAACGTTTCAGCATTTGACCTTTAATGGACAAGGCGCTGCTTTGAAAGCCATGCAAATAAATAAGATTCATGCCATATTCCTTGACTCAAACTTGCCCGCATAAGAAGGCGCAGCAATGCGGTGAATACCTCATTGTATTAAAACTGCGTTATCTATTGGATTGTCAGACAAAATAAACAGAACACTGCTGCAAATCTATGTATTTTAAAATGAATTCGAGATGAATGACAAAATAGCAACAAGAAAAGCCATCCCTGCGTTGAAGCAGATCACCGCCTACGCGGGATGCAGAGAAATAGGATAGCAACCAATGCCTAGTTTAACGCCGCTGCATGAAACCTATTGTAAATGGGACCGTACCCCGCCCAGCCAAGCAGATGTTTTAGAAGGCCTAGCACAGCTGGTCACTATGCGTTTCAGCGATGTCGTGCATGACCTGATTCGCAACATTCAGCGTGAACTGCTGATCAGCATCTTTGGCATCAGCGAGCAAAAATCCAAGAAATTTCATAAAATTCCATATGTTGAAAAAATATATCAGCTCACCTACGAAACTTTTTTCAATTATGGAAACTATTTGCTGGCGCCCGGGCTGCGCAGCATTATTGAAAAGTTTCCCCGCCTGCATGAAAAGCAGCTGACACCGACGCTGCATTTTTTAGTGGGCGCGCTGAACGGCGTTTTAGGCGACTATTTGCTGAAATATCATAACCCAATGGCTTTGCCGATGGTGGTGTATGACCATTACGGCGCTGTGCAGAAAGGTGAATTGACTGGGCGCATTACCCTGCTGGTGCATGGCCTCTGCATGAGCCATTTAGACTGGTCAACCCGGAAATACGGCGGCATCGGCGAAAAACTGCTGGCGCAGCGCGATCACAATACCATGCTGTACCTAAACTACAATACTGGGCGGCGCATCTCTGCCAATGGCCGCAGCTTATCCAATACACTGGAAGATTTAGTGCAGCGCAATCCGGGCATTACCAGCATTGACCTGATTGGCCACAGCATGGGCGGACTGGTTTCGCGCAGCGCGCTGTTTTACGGCAAGCAGAATATGTACGGCTGGATTCACCGGGTCGAAAACTTGGTCTGCTTAGGCTCACCGCATCATGGCGCTGTGCTGGAGCGCATCGGGTTTGCCCTGCAGAAGCATTTGCGGCGGATTCCCTTAGGGAAAATTATCGGCCACATTGCCAATATCCGCAGCAACGGCATTTTAGACTTGCGCTACGGCAGCGTGCGGGACGATGACTGGGAACATAACGATGCACGCATTGGCTTGATGGATGACAACCGCAAGCCCGCGCCGATTCCATCCCACATCAATACCTATCTGGTGGCCGGCACCATTGAGTTTGAGAACCGTAAAAACCGCACGCTGCAAGTGATTGGCGATTATCTGGTCAGTGTCAAAAGCGCCTTGGGCGAGCATCCGAACCCGCGCTATCAGCTGAAAGTGCCGGATGCGCACAAAGCGATTTTTTACGGCTTAAACCATTTTGAAATTCAGCATCACCCGCAAGTGGCCGAACAAATTGTGCATTGGTTCTATCCCAATGCTGAGGATATCCACTGCACTGAAATCCATGAGTACATGATGGATTTAAAGCATTTTGAAGGCATCGCCCTGACCTGATCCTGCTGCTGCGGTCAAATAAAAAGCCCTCAATATGAGGGCTTTTTAGCAGTTGAGAGTGTATCTATTCAAGGTTCCGCATTCAGTATTTATCTCTCAGGCGCTTTACTGGCGCTGTCTGATATTTGCGCAGCAGCTGCCACAGGCTGATCAGCGCCAGCACGCAGAAAAACGCCAGCGACCACACCGGCAGCGACTGGCCCAGAAAAGTCCAGTCAACTCTGGCACATTCGCCAGAACCGGTCAGCACTTGCTGAAACACCGATTTTAACGGCAAGGTCTCCAGCCAGTAATCCAAGCCTGGGCCGCAGCTTGGCACTTCATCCGGCGGCAGGCTCTGCAGCCAGACATGGCGGGCAGCCACACCCGCAGACCATAGAATACTCAATGTGCCTAAAAAGGCATACACGCGCTTCATGCCATTAGAAGCGGGGTTATGCAAAAAGGCTATCAGCGAGATTAAGCCGAGCCCGATTAAGCCAATGCGCTGAAAAACACACAGCGGGCATGGATGCAGGCCTTGGCCATGTTCTAAATACAGGGCGAAAGCCATGCCAATGACACTGGCTAAAAACAAAAAACCACTCACGAAGCGATAACTCCATTGCATGGCATATCCTCTTAAGTTTTTATCTGAAATGAGTTAAATATTGTTCAAAACTGATTGATGTATCTTGCTCTAATTCTTGCTGGCGCTGCAGGGACACCTGCGCAGCTTCTGCAAAATAGGCCTGAGTTTCAGCGCTTAGCGGATGCTGTTCATAAGCGCCGGCATGCTGCTGCGCCATATAGCTGCCAAAGCTCCATGTGCCGCCCTGCTTCAAGGTGTCTTCAATCATCTTCGCAGAAAGCGTTTCATCCACTTCATCCACCCGCGACTGCATCACGGCCAATGCATCACGGTACAGATGTGTGGCATAAGCGCTGTCCAGTAAAGCCGATAACGGCTGCATTGCGGTTAAATAGCGGCTGCACCATTCTTCAATCGGGTACGCCTTGCCGTTTTCAGCAATCGATGCATTCGGCGCACGGCCCCGGTTGACGACTTCCGCCTGATTCTGCTCAATAATTTCCTGTTCATCATCCAGCAAGTCCGGACTGTCCTGCAGCAGGCAATACAGCGCCAGCACTTCTAGAAAGCCTGCCGTATTTTCATCAATGCCGACAGGATCATAGGGATTGACATCCACCGCGCGCAGTTCGACATAGCCCACACCGCGCTTCTGCAACGCTTCAGACGGCGTTTCGCCCTCCTGCGGCACCTGCTTAGGGCGCACCAGGCTGTAATATTCATTTTCAATCTGCAGCACATGGTCATTGATTTGAATCGGCTGACCCTGCGCATCATTTAAGCCCAGGCTGCTGAATGGCGCATACGGCGTGTGCACCGCTTTTTGCAGGCCGTCTAAATAGCCGCTGAGATTGTTGTAATGAATGCCCAGCTGTTTTTGCGCAGAATTTTGATAGCCAAAACGGCCCATGCGCAGTGCAGTCGCATAGGGCAAATACAGTGTGCCTTTCAGCAAGGGCAGCAGATGATGCTCACGCCCTGTCATAAAGCATTTGCATACGGATGGGCTGGCGCCCACCACAAACATGACCAGCGGCGTCAGGCGGATAAAGTTGCGGATCAGGCCAAAATAGCGGTGGCTGCGGTAGTCTTGCAGGCTCAGCGCTTTCAGCTGCTCATCCGTTTCCGCATGCTGCAGCGCTTCAAAAAAATGATCGGGAAAAGATAAATTGTAATGCACGCCGGAAATGGTCTGCATGCGGCGCCCATAGCGCACCCCTAGGCCATGGCGGTATAAAGTTTTGAAGCGGCCTACATTGGATGTGCCGTATTGTGCAAGGCGGATGTTTTCTTCCTGATCATCCAGCATGCACGGCATAGACAGCGGCCAGAGCTTTTCATCATTTTCCAGCTGGCGGTGCACCACGGCATGAATATCTTTTAAATAATCCAATGCCTTGCCAATACTGTCTTTAGGCGGTGTAATAAATTCCATTAACGCTTCGGAGTAGTCCGTCGTAATATGCGGATGTGTCAGTGCAGAGCCCAGCGCTTTCGGATGATCGGCCTGAGACAGAAAACCGCTGCTTTGCATGCGCAGGCTTTCGCGTTCTATGCCGCGCAGCATGCCGCTTATATGCGTAGAATCCACCCAAGCCGGTAAAATATCTTGAGAGGTCGATTCGGGCTGACTCATTGCAATCTCGCTTAATGGAAGAACTACTAAAATAAAATCATTTATTTATGCAGTATAACGTGATTTATCTGCTGCACATTATACCCCGCATATTTTTCAGGCAATCTGCGGTTTTATTTTTGCAATTTTTTATCACAAAGTTGCACTATATGACATTTAAAATTTGTGATCTTATTGAAGAATAAATGCTAATAACCCGTAAAATATATGAATTATCAAGATATTTTAGACTTTTGGTTTGCGCCGGAAAACCAGCCCAGCTGGTTTGCAAAGAATGATGCGTTTGATCAAGCCATTGAAAAGCGCTTTAAAACTGTACTGCAGAGCGCGTCCCGCTCAGAACTGTGGAACTGGCGCAGCAGCGCGGAAGGCCGCTTGGCTGAAATCATTGTGCTGGATCAGTTTTCCCGCAATTTATTCCGCAACTCTCCATTGGCATTTGCGCAAGACACGCTGGCGCTGGCCTTAGCGCAGGAAGCCATCAGTCAAGGCCTTGATCAGCAGCTGCGGCCGGAACAGCGTTCATTTTTATATATGCCGTTCATGCACAGTGAATCGCCCCTGATTCATCAATATGCGTTAAAATTGTTTGAAGATCTCGGCAATCCAATTAATCTGGATTTTGAAAAAAAACATAAAGTGATTATTGACCGTTTTGGGCGCTATCCGCACCGCAATCCAGTATTGGGGCGAACGTCCACAGCAGAAGAAGCAGAATTTTTAACCCAGCCCAACTCCAGTTTTTAAATGAACGGTTCGGCCTCTCCCCCCCTTCAACCGCCACGCTTAGGAGGTTAAAGCATGAAAAAATTATTCATTGCGGCCGCTATTGGCGCCAGCTTAATCCTGGCCGGCTGCGCCACCACGCCCTCTAAACCCTTAACTTTTGATCAGCTGGGGCAATTCAGCAGCACCCCGCTGAATGCGCAGACCTTCCGCATCAGCTTTAAAGCCAGCCCGAATATGAGCTATGGCACGGCAGAAGAAATTACCTTGGTGAAAGCGGCGCAGGCCACGGTGCAAAAAGGCTTTCAGTTTTTTAAAGTGCTGGATGATCCAAGCAACCGCACACAGCAGCCGCCGAGGCAGGCTGTCGTTTATCCATCGCCACCACCTTATCCATATGGCTATTACCGCCGTTATCCGGGCTTCTGGCCGGATCCATTCTATGATATGCCGCGGGTGGTCACCTTAGACCCGACGCAAGTGGCCTATACCATTGAATGCTTTAAAACCGAACAGTCAGCGCCCAAAGACGCTTTTGATGCGCGCCTGATTCTGCAGTCTTTAGGCCCGAAGTACGGCCTCAGCAGCACGGGCGAAGTCCTGCCGGCTCCTGAACCGGCTCAATCAAAATAGGAGCGCAGAACGCACTATGCCTATGGATCAAGACCAGACCGCCGTATCCCCGAACCTGCAGCGCAGCAAGCGCTTTGCCACGATTGCCCTCATGACGGCAGTACTGGCCTGGCTTGCGCTGATGGTGGCCGCCAAACTGCTGCCCGAGCATGTCTGGCTGATTCATATTTTGATGCTGTCCGCCGAAGCAGGCGTCGTCGGGGGGCTGGCAGACTGGTATGCCATTACGGTGCTGTTCCGCAACCCGTTCGGGAAAATGCCGATCCCGAAATTTCTGCGTGACCACACCGAAATCATCCCGCGCAACAAAGCCCGCATTGCGGAATCCATGGGCCGTTTTGTGCAGGAAAACTTTCTGTCGCCGCAGGTGGTGGAACGCAGCCTGCAGGATATTGATCTATCGCTGGCGGCCGGCAAATGGCTGGCCAATCCGCACAACAACAAGCAGGTGACTGATGTCATCCAGCAAACAGTGCCGAAAATTTTTGAATTCGTCGGACAGGAGCAAATCGGGCGCTTTATTCAAAGCAACAGCGTGCAATGGGTTAAAAATACGCAGGTGAATCATTTGGCCAGCGAAATGCTGCGCGCTGTGCTGGAAAATGATTTTCATCAGGATGTGCTGCAGCGCGGACTGGATTTGGCGCATGAATGGATGACGCATCATCCTGAACAGGCGGGCGACCTGACCCGCCAGCTGTTTAAAGAGCTTGGCGTCTGGAAGCTGGCCAAAGGCGCCAGCTGGATTGGCATTGATGTGCAGCAGCGCACCATTGACTCGTTAATTGAACGGGTCGAATCCATGCTAGCGGACCCGGAACATCCGTGGCGCAGAAAAATCGAAGAGGCCGGACAGAACCTGATGCTGGAGCTGGCGGATCACCGCAGCCCAGCCAGCATGCGGCTGAACCAGACCAAAGATGCCCTGCTGGACAGCCCGCAGGTGCTGAATTTTATCAGCGGCGCCGTGGTGATTTTATGCGACGCCATCAAAGCCGATTTGCAGAAAGCGGATTCCGGCGTTGCGCAAAACCTGCGCGTGGCCATTCAGCAGGTGGGCGAAAATATGATTTCCAATATTGCCGTGCGCCAGCTGCTGAATGACAAACTCAGCGATGTCGCCATCAGCCTGTCCGGTCAGTACAGTGAAAAAGTCATCCGCTTTATCAGCCAGCGCATTCATGAATGGGATTCCAGTGAAATGATCGGCAAAATTGAAAATGAAGTCGGCGGAGACCTGCACATGATCCGGGTCAATGGCGTGGTGGTTGGCGCCTTTATTGGCCTGATTCTCGGAATTATCCGCGCAATTGTGGAAGTCACGCTGTAACGCGCTGTCCTTGATTAAAATAGGCATCAGGCTTGCGTGATGAATCCATAAAATTTGTACTTTCGCCTGAAAATCGCTAAGCTGGCCGCCGCGTTGCAGCATCCTCAAAATGCGCGGCTAAAATAATATTCCGATTCAATAAAATTATTCCCTGAAATACGGGGACAACAACAATAAGATTGAACTATGCTCAACAAATTCCATGTCTCTGCGCTTTCTGCCGTGTTGACTTTTCCGGCATTGACAGGCTGTCAGCGCATTTCTCAGCACAGCGCGGCATGGCCGGATCAGGTTCTAGCGCTTCTCGGCAAAGAAAAAAAGCCAGAGCTCCATGTGGAAGACACCGCTGAAGTCAGCAAAGCCGCTCAGCTGCGGCTGGAAAAACTGCTGAATCATCTGCCTGCGAATCAGTGGGTCTATCTTGAAAATGCGCAGCAAGGCACGGCGGATCTGCAAAATAAATCGGATCAGAACGTGATTTTATCATTGCGCCTGAATTGCAAAATCACCAGCCAGCGCCCCTCTTTCAGCCTGAGCGGCGCGGATGGCAAGACGCTGCTTAACGCCTATGACGACAGCGCGGGCGCCGTTCAATTTTTACTGGACAACAAAAACTTTGGCAATCCTTTTGATCTGCACCATGCCAAAAAGCTGGAAAATTTTAAATTGGCGCTGATGTCGGCCAAAAACATTAAAATTTTTAATGCATCCAAACTCTATGCCTTCCAAAACAATCAAGCGGAATTATTGCAAAAGCCCGTCAGCTGCCGTGAGCCCTAAAGCATTCCGCTCAGCGCTTATTGCGGCGGACGCATATCCACCAGCAAACCGGCAAATTTGCGCACAAACGGCAGCAAGGTCACGACAATTGGAAAGGCAATCGCCCATGAAATCATCCAGTTGTGCAGCCACAGGGCAATAAAGCCGTCAAACCAGCCCAAGTTGCGCAGCATATTCACACAAGAGATGATGCCGCTCATCAGGCAGGACAAAATAAACGGCACAACAATGGCTGCCCAGCGTGCAGAAAGTTTGGGAATCTTCCCTATAATTTTGGGGCTTTCAGGAGGGGTCTGTTGAGTCATATCGGTCTGGCCTGAAGCACGAATTGATTGCATATTCATATATATCGCCCTCATTCGATATAAGCAACCGGATATTTTTATCGAATATTATTTATTCACAGCAAATGGGTTCACCTAAAGAGTCTGAAATTTGCTATATTTGCTGTTTTTCTGCGACATTTATTTTTCGACTGATTATGAATACGGCAATACAAGCAGCGCTCGACCATGCAGTGCAATCCCTTCAAGCTGAAGGTGTACTCCCATCTGACTGGAAAAATACCAGCACATTGACGCGTACCAAAGACCGAAGCCACGGTGACTTTGCCTCAAATATTGCCATGATCGGGTCCAAAGCTGCCGGTATGAAGCCGCGCGATTTGGCGGAAAAAATTCTGGCCAGCCTGCCGGAAGTTGCGGACATCAGCAAAGCAGAGATCGCAGGCCCCGGCTTTATCAACTTTTTCTTAAACGCCAATCAGCGCTTTGCAGTGCTGGAACAGATTCAGGCGCAAAAAGATCAGTTTGGCCGCACCCAAGCCAATGCGGGCAAACGCATTCAGGTTGAATTCGTTTCCGCCAACCCAACGTCCAGCCTGCATGTTGGCCATGGCCGCGGCGCAGCTTACGGCATGACTGTTGCTAACCTTCTGGAAGCAACAGGCGCAAAAGTGGACCGTGAATATTATGTCAACGACGCTGGCCGTCAAATGGACATTTTAGCCACGTCCACTTACCTGCGTTACCTAGAATTAACCGGCCAAGAATTGGTCTTTCCGAAAAATGCCTATCAAGGCGACTATGTAAAAGAAATCGCGCAAAGCATTATTGATCAGGACGGCGATGCATACGTGCGTCCAGTGGCGGATATCTACAAAGATGTGCCTGAAGATATTCAGTACGCTGCCGAATTGGATGCCGAAGGCAATAAAGTGGTGCTGTCAGGCGACAAAGAAAAGCACATTGACGGTTTGATCCATAATTCGCAAAACCATTTAGGTGCAGGCTACCGCATCTTCCACCAAGCGGCGTTAAAAGCAATTTTAGACGACATTAAAGATGACCTTGGCGAATTTGGCGTAACTTTCAACCAATGGTTCAGTGAAGCATCGCTGACTGAAAAAATTGAAGAAGCGCTGCAAACGCTGGATCAGCGCGGCTTCCTGTATGAAAAAGACGGCAACATCTGGTTCAAATCGACTAAATTTGGCGATGAAAAAGACCGCGTCGTCAAGCGCCGCAACGGTCAAACCACGTATTTCGCTTCCGACATTGCCTACCATCTGAATAAACTGCAGCGCGGCTATACAGACATCGTAGACATTTGGGGCTCTGACCACCACGGCTATATTGCCCGTGTTAAAGCCGCCATTGATGCAATGGGCTATGACTCGAAAAAACTGACTGTCTTATTGGTGCAGTTCGTCAGCTTATGGCGCGGCGGCGAAATGGTGCAAATGTCATCGCGTTCAGGCCAGTTCGTCACTTTGCGCGACCTGCGTAAAGAAGTGGGCAACGATGCAGCGCGTTTCTACTATGTCATGCGCAAATCTGAACAGCACATTGATTTTGACTTAGACCTGGCTGTGTCACAAAGCAAGGATAATGCGGTGTATTACATTCAGTATGCACATGCACGTGTGAACCGCATGGTGGATATTCGCGCGCCTGAAAAAAATATTCCATTTGACCGCAGCCAGTTAGCAAGCTATGACGCATCACTTTTGGTGTCAGACACAGAAACTGAAATTTTGGCAAAACTGGCCGCGTATCCTGAAATTGTGACACGCGCAGCCAATAGCTATGAGCCGCATCAAATTGGCAACTACCTGAAAGAACTGGCCGCGTCTTTCCATGGCTGGTATGCTCAAGAAGATGTCAAAATTTTAGATGAACAAAACGTTGCTTTATCCCAAGCGCGCTTACTGCTGTCTGTAAACGTACAGCAAGTCATCCGCAATGGCTTAGAGCTGTTAGGCGTATCTGCACCGGAAGCGATGTAAGGCGCCGCTCCTGATGAATACTTTCGCGGTATTCATCAGGCAGTACAGCGATAGAGCTGAAAAACCATGCCTCTTGAGGCATCTTTATTAAAATAATGAGGTTCCCACGTGTTTGGAAAAACGCAGCGCGGTGTATCTGAGCGGCCGAATAAGCCGAAAAAGCCTTTAATTCCAGCGTGGCTGGGAACATTGGCGATTATTTTGATCATCCTAAGTTTTGTAGTGGCGTTGATGCTCTGGAAACCGTGGGAACCTGTGAAGCCGAAAAATCAGATTACGTCTGAACACGCGCCGGAAGAAACCAATAAAGACTACCGTTTTTATGACCTTCTGCCGCAGCAGCAAGTCACGCCCATTCCTGAAGAGGCCATCCCTGAAACTAAAAATCAAGGGACCGTCGTCATTGTGGAAGCGCCCAAGGATAGCCCTGCTGAAAATGCAGCGGAGCCTGGCCTGCAAGCCAGCGCTCCTGCACAGGCGCCCAATTATATTCTGCAAGTGCGCAGCTATGATGACCCGGATCAGGCCGATGCGCGCCGCGCGGAAATTATTCTGAACGGCTTATCGGCAGATGTAATGCAAACCACTGAAAACGGAAAGGTTTGGTACCGTGTAGTCTCTGGCCCTTATGATTCGCAAGAAGCTGCTGTCATTGCACAGCAAACCCTGCAGCATAGCGGTATTGATTCCATTGTCGTGAAACGCTGAGCGGATTCAATCAAAAAAGCGCCTTAAAAGGCGCTTTTTTTGCTTTTACTTCCCTTTTCATAAAAAGCGGGAATGAGGAGGATTTATATACAGCATAATCCTCCCCTAGCCCCGCCTTTATCAAAGGAGGGGGAACTTTATGAAAGCGCATGCCCCATGGCTTTGCCCATCACTACCGGAGAATTGGCTTTCAATTCAGCATCCCACTGCATTTTATTTTCTTCAAATAGCACCACAGCGGTGGAGCCTAAATAGAATCGGCCCAATTCCGCGCCTTTGTCCAAGAACAAATTGTGCTGATTCAATTCTAAACGGCCTGTCGGCTTCACTTTGCCAGTGGCCACCGTTTCAATGCCGGCCACAATCATTGCGCCCACTAAAACCACCGCCATGCGGCCCAGTTCGGTATCAAACAGGCAGACCATGCGTTCATTGCGCGCAAATAAGCCCGGAATGTTTTCCGCAGTGGTCTGGTTTACAGAAAACAGCTCGCCCGGCACATACAAGGTTTCAGTCAATGTGCCGGCAAACGGCATATGCACACGGTGATAATCTTTCGGTGACAAATACACTGTGGCAAATTGACCATTTTTAAACGGCTCTGCCAGCTGCGGATCGGCAATCAATTTTTCTGCCGAAAAGTATTGCCCTTTAGCCTGAAAGATATCGCCTTCTTCAATTTTGCCCAGCTGGGAAATCGCGCCGTCTGCGGGAGACACGATGCTGGATGCATCGGCATCAATTTCACGCACGCCGTCTTTCAGCGAACGGGTAAAAAACTCATTGAAGGATTTGAATTTTAAAGCGTTGCTTTGTTCCGCAATCGACATATCAATGCCGTATTGCGCTTTAAATGCAGTAATCACAGCATTTTTCAGTACCGGGTTTTCACTGGCAGCGACTTTGCCAATCACGCGGGACAGCTTGTGCTGCGGCACAACACGCTGCGCTTGAATGAAAATTTGTTTTTTTAATCGTGATGTGATGCTCAAGACGGCAACTCTCCAGTAATGACAGGGCTATCTAAACGGTTGCCCCATTCGCTCCACGCACCATCATAAGCTTGAATATTCCAGCCCAGCAGACGCCCTAAAATATAGGCAAGCCCTGAGCGGTGGTGTGACTGACAGTAAACCACCACGGGTTCATTCATATTGAATCCCAGCTGTTCTAAGCGCTGCTGCGTGCGTTCCAAGGGATGCAATTTTAAATGATTTTCCCGGTTTAGGGCAGTACTCCATTCAAAATGACGCGCACCCGGAACGTGACCGCCGCGTCGCGCAGCCAAACGCAAGCCGGTATATTCATCTTCTGTGCGGCAATCCCAGACTTGCACCGCATTTTGGCTGACCTTTTCCAGAAGCTGATCATAGCTTGTATGATACTGATTTTTATATTTTAAGTTGACAGAAACCAGGTTTTCTACAGGCGGCGCCGTTCCAGCATCAGAAGAAGTCGGCAGGCCTGCGCCCAGCCACGCATGAATGCCGCCATTCAGTAAACTGGTATTTTCAAAGCCTAAGCAATGCAAATTCCAAATCAGGCGCCCTGCCCATGCACCGCCTTCGTCGTCATAAGCCACGACATGATGATCGGGGCTGATGTTTAAATGGCGGATCAGCGCCTCCAAGCCCGCCTGATCCGGCAATAGGCCTGTCGCCTGCTCTTCCTGGCGCACCAGCAGACTGGGCTTCACATGAACGGCCTGCGGGATATGCAGCTGTTCATATACCGAACGGCGGCACAAATCGATGATCCTTAATTTTTCATGGCCCAAATAGGGCGCCAGCTCTTCTGCTTCTATCAGCAATCCTAAATTCAACACAGCATCAGCCATCGCGGTTCGACTATTCATCCATCTACTGAGCTTCGATCTTAGCATAACTGCATTTCACTATTATTCTGAATTTTTGCATTCCTTTTGCAAAATTTCAGATATAAAAAAAGCCGAACCGCAGTTCAGCTTTTGCGGAAATTGCAGCGCTTAAGCCTGCTCTTCCTGAATATCAAAGACCTGGCGCAAATACGCCAGAAAGGTATCGTTATCGGTCATGGTTTTGCCTGGGCTGTCCGAGATTTTAGCGACAGACTGGCCATTGCATTCCACCAGCTTCAATACGATATTCAGCGGGGTTTGCCCCATGTCATTGGTCAAATTGGTGCCGATGCCAAAGCTGACCTGAAAACGGCCTTTGAAATAATGATGCAGATCCCAGGCTTTTTCCAGATTCAAGCCGTCACTGAACGTCAGCATTTTGGTTTTGCTGTCAATTTTTAATTTTTTATAATGCGCATAGGCTTTATCGCCCCATTCATAGGGATCGCCGCTGTCATGGCGCAGGCCGTCAAACAGTTTGGCAAAATACAGGTCGAAATCGCGCAGGAACGCATCCATGCCGACCACATCCGTCAATGCAATGCCCAGATCGCCTCGGTATTCCTGCACCCAAGTTTCCAGCGCCGATTTTTGAAAATTACGCAGCCGCACATCCAGCGCCTGGAAGGCTTGTAAAAATTCATGCGCCATGGTGCCGATCGGCGTAATGTTCAAATCTTTCGCAATCAAAACATTGCTGGTGCCGCGGAAAATATACGGCGAGGCTTGGTTAAATTCTTCAATCACATGCTTTTGCCACTCAAAGCTATAACGGCGGCGTGTTCCAAAATCAGACACTAAAAATGGCGGATCATTGGGGTTTTGTGCCGCTTCATATTGTTTCAGCAGCTCAATCTTGGCGGCAAGGCGGCGCTCGCCTTCAGCCAATACGCCCTCTGTACGGATGCGGCGGAAATACAGTTCATTGACGATCGCCAAAACAAAAATTTCAAACATCATGGCCTGCACCATTGGGCCTTCCACCCAGATGTCCAAACGCCCTTCGCTGTCTATGCCGGCTTTAATAAAGCGGCGCTTCAGCTGGAACAGTTCCAGATAATCGACAAAGTCGCTTTTAATAAAGCGCAGGCTGCGCAAATACAGCAGTTCATCTTCTTTGAATTTTAATTGGCACAGATGATCCAGCTGTTCATTCAAATCATCCAGAATATCCGCCAGCGGATAAACGGTATCTTCAAGGTTGCGGCAACGGAAATGATAAACACTGTGGGTTTGCGGAAATTTATGCAGCACCACCTGAAGCATGGTGAATTTGTACAAGTCAGTGTCTAGCAAGGATTGAATGATTGGAGCCATATCTCTGGAAATTTCGCTGTGCTTTTTGCATTAAAGCATACTTTGCCCAGCGATATTGCAAGTTTTACGTACAGCTAATTGAATTCTAGACCAAAGTTTCAGCACGCCTGCAAGATCATTTCATGCCTTTCGCTGAATCTTTTTCCAGGGACGCGATAATTTGCCGCAGCTGTTTTTCCTGTCCAATCACCTGCGCGAATTCAGCTGCGGTCTTCTGCCCGCTCTTTTGCGCATTGGCGTCACAGTCGACTTTGCGCAGCTGCTTGGCAATGGAAAATTCCATCTTGAATAAAGCGCCCATCAGTGCAGTATTGCCTTTGCTGTCACGCGCGCAGCGGTCGGCGCCATGCGCCAATAACGAGGTGACAATATTCTGATGGCCATAATACGTCGCCATCATTAAGGGCGTGAAGCCTGAAGCATTGCGCACATCAACAGGGAAACCATGCTTAAGGAACTCATTGATGACTTCTTGATTGCCTGTTTTGGCCGCTGCAAAGAAGATGTCAATCAATTCCTGTTGTGAGGTCATCTGATCGCTTGCAGCAGGTTTAGCGGGAGAGATATCTTCAGCGATTGCCACGTTTGCGAATGCGGAACTAAACGCGAGAAGACTGGCTAAAGTCAAATGCTGCACAGCTTTCATGATGAACTCCAACAGAAATCAAATCTTAATTAAAAACTAGGCTCAAATGCAGTCAATCATATTGAGCGCCTGTAAAACTCCCCCTAGGGTGCAGGAAAGGTTTGGAGTTCTACAGGACTTTTCGGAGGTGATTGCGAGACCCTAGTCACCAATTCAAAGACCGATCAGAATCAGTCTTTAAGTTTTGCCGCTTTGGCTTTAACCGTGGCCATGTCGCCCTTCACGGCTTCAGTCATGCGCATGCCGTAGTCTGCGTCTGCTTTATAGAAATAAGACAGCATGATGTGCTTGGTTTCAGAATCTTTCACATTGCCCAGATCTGCAGCCAGGTTCATGATTAAATCGTCTCTTTCTTTGGCCGTGTATGAACGGTAAAGCTCGCCCGCTTGCTTGAAGTTTCGCTCTTTCGTGCCGATTTGCTGCACTGTGCCAGTCAACGGAGTTTGCACTGCGCGCGCTTTCTCAGTTGCTGCTTTTGGCTCTTTACGGCTTGGCTCATAGTTCACGTCAGAATCACGTTCGCTGACATTCATGTAGCCGTCCTGGTTGTTGTTGCTGACTGCAACCACTGGACGGTTTACAGGAATTTGCTGGTGGTTTGCGCCCAGACGGTACATTTGTGTATCTGAGTAAGAGAAGATGCGGCCTTGCAGCAGACGGTCTTCAGACGGCTCAATACCAGGAACCAAGTTGCCTGGCGCAAACGCAGACTGCTCGGTTTCATTGAAGAAGTTCTTCGGCATGCGGTTCAGCGTCAAAGTGCCGGCTTTCGTTTCAGGAACGATGTCAGTTGGCCAAATTTTGGTTGGATCCAGCGGATCAAAATCAAATTTCACGAAATCTTCCGGATCTAAAATTTGAACATACAGATCCCATTTCGGGAAGTTGCCTTTGTTGATATTGGCATACAGATCATTGGTTAAATGATTGAAATCTTTAGCTTGCTGCTCAGCAGCTTCTTTGACATTCAGCCCCTTCACGCCTTGCTGAGAACGGAAGTTGAATTTAACGTATTTGAATTCGCCTTTGCCGTTATACAGCTTGTAAGCATGCACGCCAAAACCGTCCTGTTCACGGTAGCTGGTCGGCACGCCTTGCTTGCCATACACATAAGTCAGCATATTGGTGGCCCATGGCTGGCTCGACAGGAAGTCAAATACACGGTTCGCGTCTTGAACGTTGTTAATTGGACTTGGCTTCATAGCATGGATGAAGTCAGGGAATTTGATCGCATCACGGATGAAGAAGACTGGCGTTTGGTTGCCCACTAAATCCCAGTTGCCTTCCTGTGTATAGAACTTGATGGCAAAACCGTGCGGGTCGCGTAAAGTCTCTGGTGAGCCCTTACCGTGAATTACAGTCGAAAAACGTAAGAATACTGGCGTTTTAGTGCCCGCTTTGAACAATGATGCCAGAGTAATGTCAGACAAATCTTTCGTCGCAACAAATTCACCATACGCGCCTGTACCGCGCGCATGCACCACACGCTCAGGAATGCGTTCACGGCCAAAGCGCTGCAGCTTTTGCACCAATTGCACATCTTGAAGCATTGTGCCGCCCTGTGGGCCAGCAGTAATTGAATTTTGATTATCGCCTACCGGAGCGCCATTATCTTTGGTTAATGGCGCAGCTTGAGCCGCTGCTGTTGCTGATGTGAACATCGCAACTAATAAAGAACGCTTAAACATCGTCTTAATCTCTCTGTTAAATACCTTTCCTGCAGCGCAACGATACTGATATTCAAAGAATAGATAAAACAGATTATTTTTATAAATTCAATCGTATTTTTAAATTGTTTAAAATTTTATCAGATAAAATCAGCAGTTTATCAAAGAATAAAAACCGCCCCTTTCCTTAGCCTCGACTCTTTTTTGCTACAATGTCTGCGTTTTCCATCATCATTTGAGTCCAATATGCGTGCATTGCTTCAGCGTGTTCTAGAAGCCAAAGTGGTTGTAGACGATGCGACTGCAGGAGAAATCCAACACGGAATTTTAGTTTTTCTAGGCATCGGAAAAGGCGATACTTTAGAAAAGGGCCAAAAGCTGATTGATAAGATTTTAAAATACCGTTTTTTTGATGATGAACAAGGCAAAATGGGCTGGAATGTCAGTCAAGCCGGCGGCGGACTGTTGCTGGTCTCGCAATTTACCCTGATGGCGCAAACCCAAAAAGGCCTGCGCCCTGATTTTGGCCCAGCCATGCCGCCCAGCGAAGCCAAAGCGCTGTACGAACAGTTGGTCGGCTATGCAAAAAGCCAATTTGAAAATGTGCAAACCGGTATTTTCGGCGCAGATATGAAAGTACATTTGGTCAATGACGGCCCCGTGACCTTCAATTTAGAAGTTGAATAAGCGCTAGACACAAAAAAGCCCTCCAGATGAGGGCTTTTTTTAATCTTTCTCTAACCCCCTTCTTTAAAAAAGGGGGTTAGAGAAGTAAAACTTACTTGCCGGTTTTTTCTTTAATAAAGCGACGGGCAATTTTAATTTTTTCTTTCACCGGTTTCGGCAATTTAGGCGGGATCAGTTTCGCCACTTTGTTAAACCATACCAATAAGCCAAAGTCGCCTTCCATTTTAATGCTGCCGTTTTGCATGCCTGTCATGAATGCCGTTGGGTCACCTTTCATTAAGGTTTTAACGCCTTGCTCGCTGTCCGCAAACTGCAAGATAAAATCGGCTTTTTCAGCATCGCCTGATACTGTGTCAATTTGTCCATTATTTACAATAATCTGGCGCGCAACACCTAAGTCTGTGCCAATCTGGATACGGAACTGGCGCTCATGAACCAATTCAATAAATTTAGGGCTGGTGCGCGCAAGCTGCTTCATGCGCAACGCTAAACCAGCAACCAGCAAATCCAGCGGATCCGTGCTGACATCAACCAGCGGCAGCTTTACGACAGGGATTGACGATAGTTTCATGACTTTGAGCCTATTGTAATTGTTGGAAAATTGACTGCCTCATCCTACCATAACTTCTAATTTCAGGCGTATGGCTTTGTACAATAATTATCGAGGCGCAATAGATAAAAAATGCGCCCCAAGGCGCATTTTTTAACAAACTGTTTTTAGGACTTAACGGCTAGAGCACCGCTGCTCATCTTCATACACAGGGGTATGCTCTATATAGCGGCGGTTGGCTACAGCGCGCTCTGCACGGCGGTCTTCGCGCAGTAAAACTAAACTAAACACCACCATCGCAGAAGCCATTGCGGTCAGATAGCTGTAGGCTATTGGCAATTCAAACACCGTTTGCGTGCCAAAACGAATGACTTCAATCAGTCCCCAAACCAGCATCCCAGCCAGCATAAAACTTAACCAGCGACGATAAGGCGAGAAGAAAACAGCAATCAACGCAGTGGCAATTAAACCCATGCCAATGATGGTTGCTAAATTCGCTGTTACCATAAAAACCTCCGTCATACGGCAGAACCTGCATGCATTTGCTTTGCCCTTCTGCCGAAAAATACCGTTAAATGAATCAATGGAATATTGTCGATCTCAATCTCTATGCATGCATTATGAGGAGTTTTTTGCATAAAAAAAGTCTTGTATTTTGCGTAAGCGACATAGCTTGTCGTAATATTATTTTGTCATTACATTTTTCCGTTTTCCGCTTTTTCTGGAACAATGATTCCATCCCGCTTGGCGTGTCATTACAAAAAAAACACGGCTTTTATGCATTAAAAAATTATTTTTTCAGATGAGCTTAACCGTTGTTTTTCTCAGCTATTTTCAATTACCGCTGGTCGGCTTTCGCTGTCAATGGACAAAAAAAATGCGGCGCCAGCGCCGCATTTTCATCACCCCGTCATTTTCTATGCGCGGTTTAAATCTTTATCGTGTACACCCAATAGGTACAGCACACCGTCTAAGCCTACACTGGAAATCGCCTGATTGGCATTCTGACGCACCAGCGGTTTCGCACGGAACGCCACGCCCAAGCCTGCAATTGACAGCATCGGCAGGTCATTCGCGCCATCACCTACAGCAATCGCCTGCTCGACAGAGATGCCCATTTCTTTGGCAATATTGGTCAGCAGCAGGGCTTTGCGCGCGCCATCCACAATATGGCCTTTCACCTCGCCAGTGACAACGCCGTCCTGCACATCCAACACATTGGCATGCACTTCATCTATGCCCAGTTTTTCCTGCAAATATTCTGCAAAATACTGGAAGCCGCCTGAAAGAATCGCTGTGCGGTAACCCAAAGATTTCAAAGTTGAAATGAGGCGCTCGGCACCTTCAGTTACCGTCAATCGTTCCGCGATTTTCGGCAGCACAGACGCATCCATGCCTTTCAGCAGCGCAACGCGCGCGCGGAAACTTTGCTGAAAGTCCAGCTCGCCCTGCATTGCACGTTCAGTGATTTCTGCCACTTGAGCACCTACACCCGCTTCAATGGCTAATTCATCAATCACTTCCTGCTCAATCAGGGTCGAGTCCATATCAAAGCAGACCAAACGGCGGTTGCGGCGGTAAGCATTGTCTTCCTGCACCGCAACATCGACACTCAGCTCTGCAGAAAGGCGCAGGCAAGCTGCGCGCATCGCCGCGGCATCCAGCATTTGCCCTTTCAGGCCAAATTGAACGCAGGCGCGTTTCGGGCCATTCTGCTGTCCATTCAGCTCGGGACGCTCGGACAAACGGGTCACGGTTTCAATATTGAAGCCTTGATTAGAGACGATTTTTGTAACCGCCTGTAAGTGCGAAGCCGTCAGTTCTGGCGCCAAAGCCGTCACGATATAGCGTGTACGCCCTCCCTCACTCACCCATTGGTCATATTCTGCTGCAGAGATCGGTTTAAAGCGCACAGTTAAGCCGATATCATGTGCTAGAATCAGTATTTCCTTCATGGCTAATGCTGTCGCAGTTTGATCATCAGACGATACAACAATACCTAAAGTCAGCTGGTTATGGATGACGGCTTGCCCAACATCTAGAATTTGTAAGGAATGAACGGAAAGAACCTGCATTAATCGTGTGAATTGATTAGGCTGGTCAGGTCCTAAAAATGAAATAAGAATGATTTCTCGCATGAAGTGACTCGGGTCTGAGCTGCAACTATTGTGAGAATCATAATCGAAAATGAACTGAATTGCCTTGGAAGTTTACGTTGAATGCGCCTAGACAAGGGCTATTTGCTAGCCTACTGATTATAAGTTTTGCTTTTCATACCTTTTTACTGGTACTGGCAACAACTCACCAGCTGAATGAAAACCGCGCCAGTCAGGGCCAGCTCATGACCAGCCAGCTGGTCACGGACAGCATTTCTGAAATGGAGCCCGCGAATACCGTCTCTCTGGCGCTGCTGGCAGACCGCTATGCCACCAACCCGAGCGTGGCTTCTATCCGTATTTTAAATGCGGATAATCAAGTGCTGGCAACCGGCGGCTTAACCAAAACCCGCGCTGGCGAGGTCTTTGTCCGCGATGCGCTGCAAAATGAAAAGAAAGTCGGCACTGTGGAAATCACCTTAATTAAACCCAGCATTGGCGAAATTCTGCGGACACAGTGGCTGGCGATTCTGGCATCGCTGTTTGTTCACGGCTTGCTTTGGCTGGCTTACCGCGCGATTGCCCGTCCAAGCCGAAGCGAATATCTGGCGCGCATCAACAATGAATCCCGCCTGAAGCATGAAATTCAAACGCTGACCCAAGCGCTGGAGCAGGAAAAGCATAACGCCGCTGTCGCGATTGCGCAGGCGCAGCAGAATGCGCAGCACAAAGCTAAGATCAAAGAAAGCAAGCCTGCAGTGGTCGACAGCAATGATTTAGCGCTGAACATTCAGTTCTACGATCCTAAACAGCTGCTGGATACAGTCAACACGACCGTTTCTGTGCCGTATTTTAATTTATGCCAGATTTTCCTGAATAAAACGGCTGAACTGTGCGTACAGCATTACAAGCTGAACAGTTCCGACATTTGCACGGTGCATAAATTTGATGATCAGGGCGCAACCATCAGCATTGCAGCCGATACGCCAAATGCCCTGCAGTGCTTAGCCATGATCGGCGCAGTCTTCCAATTGCTGTCTGATGTGCTGTACAAACGCTACCGCGAAGAAAAACGCTTTGTGCTGCAAACCCGCAGCGCGGTATCCAGCGCAGTGGAAGCGATGCAGCTGTCATCAGTGCAAGCCGCTGAGCGCCTGGTGCAGCAGCTGTCGGCCAAAGAAAGCGCTGTGCACGTGCCTAATGAACTGCTGAAGGAAATTTCAGAACACTTCCAGCTGGTCAGCCTGCCAAATCCAACCAATGTGCTGACCCGCCATGCCTTTATGGTCAATGGCATGGACAGCGATGCGGCCGAACTGGCGCAAAGCTTCCGCACCGAAATTTTAAAATCCAAGCAGTCTAAAGCCTCTTAAATTGCGGATAAGACATAAAAAAGCCTGACACTGTTCAGGCTTTTTTTATGGAGATAAGACAGCGGAGCCCGCCTTAGACTTTGAGCATTTTTTGCTCCATCAGCAGGCGCTGCGCGCTATGCGCCTGAGCAGGATCAGTGCAGGCTGCCTTTTTCCAATGGCCGTCCGCCTGCAGCTCCCATGCATTTTGATTGTCCTGCAGATAATTGATCAAGCCATCTTTGAAAATGCGCTTTTTCAGGCGGGCATCTAGAATCGGGAAACAGGTTTCCACCCGGGAGAATAAATTTCGGCCCATCCAGTCCGCACTGGCGCAGTACAGTTTTTTCTCGCCGCCATGCTCAAAATAGTACACGCGGGTATGTTCTAAAAAGCGCCCGACGATGGAACGCACATGGATGTTGTCCGACATGCCCTTAACTTGCGGAATCAGGCAGCAGATGGAACGGATAATCAGGTCAACTTTGACGCCGGCTTCTGAAGCGCGGTACAGCGCCGCAATCAGCTGCGGCTCCGTCAGCGCATTGGCTTTAATGATGATGCGGGCTGTTTTACCCGCCTGCGCAAATGCAATTTCCTGATCAATCAGCCGCAGCAGTTCACTATGCAAGGTAAACGGCGCATGCAGCAAGGCTTTTAATTTGGCCATTTTACCCATGCCCGTCAATTCCTGAAACATGCGGTGCACATCTTCACACACTTCAGGCTGTGTGGTCATTAGGCCGTAATCGGTATACATCCGCGCATTGCCAGCATGGTAATTGCCGGTACCTAAATGCACATAGCGCCTCAGCTGACCGCTTTCACGGCGCACAATCAAAATCATTTTGGCATGGGTTTTATAGCCGACAATGCCGTACACCACGACGGCGCCCGCTTCCTGCAGAATATTCGCCACCATAATATTGGACTCTTCATCAAAGCGCGCGCGCAGCTCAATCACCGCTGTCACTTCTTTGCCGTTGCGGGCGGCTTCCGCCAGCACCTGCACAATTTCAGAATCCGGCCCGCTGCGGTACAGGGTTTGCTTCATCGCCAGCACTTTAGGATCTTTGGCGGCTTCTTTCAGCAAGCTGATCACCGGCTGGAACGAATCAAAAGGATGATGCAACAGCACATCCTGCGCCTTTAAAATGTCAAACATGCTCTGCTGCTTGCGGAAGATCTTTGGAATAATCGGGGTAAACAGCGGATACTTCAGCTCAGGACGGTCAAAACTGGAGCTTAAGCGCGACAGGTTAATCGGGCCATGAATGCGGTACAGCTCCTGTTCACTCAGATCAAATTCATCCAGCAGATACTGAATAATGCCGGCAGGGCAATCCTGTTCTATTTCCAAGCGCACTGCGCGGCCAAAACGGCGCGATGACAATTCGTCCTTCAATGCCACAGCCAAGTCATCGACATCCTCGGACAGAATCAAATCTGCATTGCGGGTGACGCGGAAGGCATAACAGCCAGTCGCCCGCATGCCGGGAAATAAGTCACTGATATGCTGCTGAATAATAGCCGTTAAAAAAATTTGCGCGTCAGCACTTCCGGCGACGTCAGCAGGCAGATGAATCAGGCGCGGCAAGGAGCGCGGCGCAGGCACAATCGCCATGGCAATTTCACGGCCGAAAGCATCTTTGCCTTCCAGGCTGACAATAAAATTCAGGCTTTTATTCACCAGGCGCGGAAAAGGATGTGAAGGGTCTAAACTGATTGGCGTTAATACCGGCTGCACGTCTTTGGCAAAAAATTTGGCAATCCATGGCTTGTGCTTTTCTTCAATATCCTGATATTGAATAAATTGAATGCCTTGACTCTGCAGCGCCGGCAAAATCGCCTGATTTAAGATGCCATATTGGGTTTTGACGGACTCATGCACCGCTTGAGACAGTTCCTGCAGCACAACCTCGGTGGGCAATGCATCGGGCGTACGGGCAATAGCATTCAAATCCAGCTGCTTCATTAAGCCCGCGATGCGGATTTCAAAGAACTCATCCAGATTCCGCGCAAAAATAATCAGGAAATTTAAGCGTTCCAATAAAGGCAGGCGGGAATCCTGCGCCTGCGCAAGCACGCGGCGGTTAAATTCAAAAAGCGATAATTCGCGGTTAAAATAAGTCTCCGATGAATGCTGAAAATTTTGCATACCCTCTCAATGCTGTTTTGCAACAGTCTGTTATAAAGCTTACGGGGAGGCATGTTAGGCAGACTTTATGACAAACATGTTACAGCTGTTCGAAACGGGCGGATTTCAGCAGGAAAACCGTCATTTTTCTGTAATAAAAAGAGCGCTAAGGCGCTTCTGATGAGGATGCATCCTGCAGGGCTTTCTGCTGCGCCCGCCCGGTTCTGCTGGCCCAATAGCTGGCCAAAGCAGGCCCTGAAATATTATGCCATAAGCTGAAAATGGCGCTGGGCACAGCCGTCACCGGTGAGGCTGCAAAATGCGCGGCCGCCAGCGCAACCCCTAAGCCGGAATTCTGCATCCCCACCTCAATGGCAACCGCTTTGCAGTCGGCATAAGGCAAATGCAACAGCCTGCTGGCCCAAAAACCCAGCAGGTAGCCCAAACCGTTATGCAGCATCACCACACCCAAAATCAGCAGGCCGGATTCTAAAATCTGCGCTTTGCTGCCGGCAATAATCGCCGCCACAATCGCGACAATCCCCAATACCGAGATCAGCGGCATCACTTGGATATAAGATTCAACCTGACGCTTAAACAGGCTGCGCGCAATCAAGCCCAGCAGAATTGGAAATAGCACCACCTGCAAAATAGACAGCAGCATCGACAGCGCATTGATCTCAATCCACTGGCTGGCCAGCAGATAAAAAATCGCCGGGGTGAGCAGCGGTGCAAGAAGAGTGGAAACTGACGTGCAGGCTACGGACAGCGCCGTATTGCCTCTGGCCATATAGGTAATCACATTGGATGCCGTGCCGCCCGGACAGCAGCCGACCAAAATGACGCCGACTGCAATTTCCGCAGGCAAGGCAAATAACTGGCACAGCGCATACGCCAGCCCCGGCATCACAATAAACTGCGCCGCAACGCCAATCAGTACGGCTTTCGGGCTTTGCAGCACGCCTTTAAAGTCTGCTGCGGTCATGGTCATGCCCATGCCGAACATGATCAGTCCCAGCACCCACGGAATATAGGCTTTCAGCCAAATGAACAGTTCAGGCATCCACAGCGCAATCCCTGAAAACAAGACCACCCAAAAGGCGAAGGTTTTCTGAATCCATTGATTAAAGCTTAAAAATGCGGCCATGCGTTTTCCCTGCTGCAGATCCAAATGAAAAAGGCATCCTGCAAGATACCTGCATTCATCAGTCATATTCTATTGGAACCGAAACTATACCGTTTCCTGCAAACTGACAATATCTTTTGTATAGATGCGCTTCACGCCTTGCGCCAGCATCTCTTGCCATGCATGCTGCAAAGATCCATTCAAATCAATGCCTTTGCAGGCATCCGCAATCACAAAAGACCGGAAGCCCATTTTGCAGGCATCCATCGCCGTCCACGCGACACAAAAATCGGTTGCAATGCCCGCTACAAAGACCGTATCAATCCCGCGCTCTTTCAAATAGCCGGCAAGCCCGGTAGAAGTGCGGTGATCCGCTTCCATGAATGCTGAATAACTGTCGATGCCGGCATGAAAACCCTTGCGGATCACCAGCTGCGCATGCGGCACATTCAAGTCCTGATGCAGTGCCGCATCATGTGTTCCCTGCACGCAATGCGCAGGCCATAAAACCTGCGCACCATACGGCAGCTGAATCGTATCAAAAGGCTGATGGCCTGCATGGTTTTCGGCAAAGGAAATATGATCGGCAGGATGCCAGTCTTGCGTCAGCACCACATTGTCAAAATACTGCGCCAGCTGATTAATCGCTGGAATAATTTGGTCTGCATGGGCGACTGCTAAATTGCCGCCAGGGGTAAATCCATGCTGCACATCGACAATAATCAGTGCGCTCTTGTTTTGCATAATGCTCTTTCCATTTTCTTATTCGTTGCTGACAGCTTCTCAGCATAGCTGAAAAGCCTTAAGTATTCAGGCTTCCTCGGTAAAATGGAATGACCGTTGTTCTGCTTTGCTGACTGTTCAGGGCAAATCTGGCATGTGTTCACTTGCGCATGCGTTGAGCTGCAGGTGAACCCCCGCAGACAAAAAAGCCCGCTGATGCGGGCTTTGTCAAAAATCTTTACAGCCTTGCTGCTTTTACTGCGGTACGCGGCGCACCAGCAGCAGCATAAAGATTGCAGAGATAATAATGCATGGAATCGCCGCAGAAATGACCCCCGCTGCGCCAAAGCCTGCAGCCAGCAGCTGGCCTGCAATAGCCGGCCCAAGCATCGCGCCGATACGGCCAACCGCTGAACCGACGCCGACACCCGTGCCGCGCACTTCAGTCGGGTACACAATCCCGCCAAACGCATACAATACGCCTTGGCAGCCAATCACAAATGCGCCAACCAACGCGGATGCCATATACATTTGCGTTAAAGAACCCGCGCCATTTAGAGCAAATAGGCCTGCCAAGATACCGCCGTACATCAAAACAATCACGTAGGCTTTTTTCCAACGGTCCGTCAGCATGCCTAAAATGATCGTACCGATTGTTGCACTCACCATGAAGTAAAATTGCGCTGTTGCACCGTCTTTACGTGTAAAGCCAAGTTCTGTGAATAGGGATGGCAACCAGCTCAGCATGATGTATACCACCATCAGCGTGAAGAAGTAGCTTACCCAGATACAGAAAGTGCGCATGCGGTTTTCGGTATTGAACAGATCTTTGAATGAACCTTGCGGTGCCGCTTCTGCAGCAGATGTATTTGCAGCCAGCTCTTTAGTCTTTAAGTATTCTTTCGATTCAGGCAGCAGCAAAATCATCAGTGGAATCACAATAATCGGCAGCAAACCGCCCAGATAGAACACATTTTTCCAGTCCGCGCCAAAATCTGTAGTCGCAATGAGTGACAGAATGGCTGCGCCGACCGGCATGCCGCAGTACATCAAGCCCACTGCACGGCCGCGGTTTTGCGGTGTGACCGCTTCAGACGCCAGCGTAATCAGAATCGGCATGGCTGCGCCAAGCCCAGCGCCAGCGAGAAAACGTACCGCCAACAAGCTGTGGAAACTGTTGACCCATGCTGTGAATAGCGTAAATAAAGCAAACACTGCTGTAGAGCAGATCAGGACTTTCTTGCGTCCAATCCGGTCTGCTATACGGCCACCAACCAGTGCGCCAGGCAATAAGCCCAGAATCCCTGCACTAAAAAACACACCCAACTGCGATTTGTCCAAACCAAAGTCCTCACGGATACCTGCAGCGGCAATGCCGGCCGCCTGAATATCCAGGCCTTCAATGACCGCAATCAGGAAACAGATGGCTACCGTGACAATAGCGTGTTTATTGTCTGATTTTTCCATTGTAGAATCCTTGTTCAATCAGTGTTCAAATTAGAATTCCATCATCTATGAGCATGCTGTATAAAATAACTATCAATAAGTTGAACCTTTTGCTCAGGTTTCACCTTAAATAATGGATTTTTAGCGTTTTTTTATGGACCCAATAAAGTCGTAAAAACAATAACTGAACTCTAGACTGAAGCCTGCGTTTTAAGCGTTCATCTTTTCAAATCAGCGCTGAAATGCCAAAATCAGCACATTAGCGGGACAAGTGCTTTATATTTTAAATAGATTATTAAGGTAGTTTTTATTGATCATTTTAATGATGGATCATTCAAAATTGGATAGCTTTCAGATCTATCTTCATCCTTTTTTCCTCTTAAAACCTGAGCAAAAAACACGGATTTCCAGTTTTTCATCGTTTCGGCGCCATGGTAGCAGTTCACTTCAGGCAGCATGCCGCAGCTGAATCCGCTCAAATGGACTGCCTGCCGCGTTTTCTTTGATCACCCCGCCTTTGTGTAAATTTCGCAGAATATCCGCTTGCTTGTTTGAAATAGGCTTTGTATAAAGAATTTTATGGCTTTGACTAAAGCATATTGTTCTTATGCTTACGATCAGTCATAATTTGCATAAGCATTATTCAGCCGCCATGAAGCGCATTGATTTTGCTATAAATCAAAATACGAACCCATCCAAATTCATGTTTCCCAAACTTCGCTTCGGATGGACAAATAGGATTTTTTTCAAAATGACTCAGCAAGCACAGACCATTCAAGGCTCAATTGTCGCAATCGTCACCCCCATGTTTGAAGATGGAAGCGTAGATTGGAAGGGTCTAGAGAAGCTGGTTGAGTGGCATATTGCCCAAGGCACCAACAGCATTGTTGCCGTCGGCACCACAGGCGAAGCATCAACGCTAAGCATGGCTGAACACACGCAAGTGATCAAAGAAATCATCCGTGTGGCCAATAAGCGCATTCCGATTATTGCCGGCACTGGCGCAAACTCTACCCATGAAGCGATTGAGCTGACCAAAGAAGCCAAAGAGCTGGGGGCGGACGCTGCCCTGCTGGTAACGCCATACTATAACAAACCGACGCAGGAAGGCTTGTTCCAGCACTATAAAGCCATTGCTGAAGCGGCTGACATGCCGATGATTCTTTATAACGTCCCTGGCCGTACAGGCGTCGACATGGAAAACGAAACTGTGATCCGCCTAGCTGACATTGCGCAAATTGTCGGCATTAAAGACGCTACCGGCGATGTGCCGCGCGGCCAAGCCCTGATTGAAGGCTTAAAAGGCAAAGACATGACCGTGTATTCAGGCGATGATGCAACTGCTTACCAATTGATGGGCTTAGGCGCGCAGGGCAATATTTCTGTAACAGCCAATGTTGCGCCAAAAGCAATGAGCGAAGTCTGCGCCGCTGCGATTGCCGGCGATGCGGCTGGCGCTGAACTGCTGAATGCCAAAGTTGCAAATTTACACAATATTCTATTTTGCGAATCTAACCCGATTCCTGTGAAATGGGCACTTCATGACATGGGCTTAATCGGCGCAGGCATCCGCTTGCCGTTAACTCCGCTAGCAGAACAATACCGCGCACCGCTTCATGAAGCATTAGCCGATGCGGGCGTTATTCAATAAAGAGCAAAATATTATGCAATTACGTTTAGGATTAACCCTTGCGCTTTCTGTATTCAGTTTAGCCGGCTGCAGTTCCCTCGCCTTTAACAATGGCACCTTGGACTACAAAGACACAACCGAGCTTAATCCGCTGCAATATCCTGAAGGCTCCATGGTTCGTCCTGCAACGCCGCTGTATCCTGCTCCAACGGTTGATCAGCTTGCTATTGAGCATGCCCCTAAACTGGAAAATCAGAAAGGCAACCGTTTTTCCCTGCCGCGTCCTGATGAAAATCAGGAACACGCCATCTCTGATGCCGGCCAGGCCGAAGAAGCTGCTATCAGCCGTCCTCAGCTGGTCACAGACGGAAATCAGAATCCATTGCTCAAAATCGATGGGAATTCTGCTACAATTTGGCAATACACGCTTGCTACCCTCAGCAGCCTTAATCATACCGTCGTTGCTCAAAGCAAAAACCGTTACGAAGTAACTGTTAAAGTCGATCAGCAAACCTATATTTTAAAGCTTTCATCTGTGGGGTCCAGCAACAGCCTTGCTGTGTTCAATGCCGATAACAGTTTTGCAGACAAACAAACCGCTGCAGACCTGTTAACTCAGATTTACCAA
Source organism: Acinetobacter bouvetii DSM 14964 = CIP 107468 (assembly GCF_000368865.1). Taxonomy (GTDB): domain Bacteria; phylum Pseudomonadota; class Gammaproteobacteria; order Pseudomonadales; family Moraxellaceae; genus Acinetobacter; species Acinetobacter bouvetii. Next base: position 97,298 of record NZ_KB849725.1, on the reverse strand, counting down.
AATTGGCCAGCCTAGACACTTCTAGGCATTTTTTTTGAAAAAGGTTCCCTCCATGTTAAAACAAACCTTGCTCTATACTGGTAAAGCGAAATCTGTTTATGAAACAGACAGCGCAGATCACCTCATCCTAGTCTTCCGTGACGATGCATCCGCATTCAACGGCGAGAAAATCGAACAGCTGGATCGTAAAGGTAAGGTGAACAACCGTTTTAACGCCTTTATCATGGAAAAATTGGCTGCTGCCGGCATTGAAACGCACTTTGAAAAGCTTCTTTCTCCGACTGAAGTTTTAGTCAAAAAATTGAAAATGATTCCTGTTGAATGTGTCGTGCGCAACTACGCAGCGGGTTCATTGTGCCGCCGCCTGGGTGTTGAAGAAGGCAAAGAACTGGTTCCGCCTACGTTTGAACTGTTCTTTAAAGACGACGCGTTGGGCGATCCAATGGTCAACGAATCTCAGGCGATTTCTTTAGGCTGGGCTACTGCTGAACAGCTGGCTCAAATGAAAGAGCTGACTTATAAAGTAAACGTCGTGCTTAAAGAGTTATTTGCTGCTGGCGGCATGCTGCTGGTGGACTTTAAACTTGAATTCGGCGTGTTCCATGACCGTATCGTTTTAGGTGATGAATTCTCTCCAGACGGCTGCCGCCTGTGGGATAAAGACACCAAGAAAAAATTGGATAAAGACCGTTTCCGCCAAGGCTTAGGCGGTGTGGTTGAAGCATATGAAGAAGTCGCTGCCCGTATCGGCATCGATCTTTCAGACATCTAATGCATGTCTAAGCTTTAAAGCAAAAAGCCGGGCATTCAGCCCGGTTTTTTTTGACAGAAAATAAACTGCAGAGCTTTGCCAGCCCGCCGCGCTCCAGAATGCATCTTTCAGGGACATTCTCTTTTGCCCAGCCCCTCAGCTGGGTTTTTATTGCTGTTGCTGCTGTTCCTGCATCCAGCGGCGCTGCTGCAGGCGCTCGCCTTCCACTTCGCGTTTATTGCGCGCAGATTCATACAGTTTGGTGCCCTTGAGTTCCGGCGGCAAATATTCCTGCAGCACAAAATGCTCTGGATAATTATGCGGATACAGATAGTCCACGCCATAGCCCTGTTCTTTCATCAGTTTGGTCGGCGCATTGCGCAAATGCAGCGGTACAGGCAAATTCGCAGTCTTTTCCGCAAGGCTCATGGCCTGATTGATGGCTAAATAGGTGCTGTTGCTTTTGGCGCTGGTGGCTAAATACACGGCGCACTGCCCAAGGATAATCCGCGCTTCAGGCATGCCCAGAGCCTGTACAGAGCGGAAGCATTCTCCCGCCAGCAGCAGCGCATTCGGATTGGAATTGCCGATATCTTCAGAAGACAAGATCAGCATGCGCCGCGCAATAAATACCGGGTCTTCCCCGCCTTTCAGCATGCGCGCGAGCCAATACAAGGCAGCATCAGGATCACTGCCGCGGATGGACTTGATCATGGCGGAAACCAAATCATAGTGCTGTTCGCCAGACTTGTCATAACGGGCAATATTCTGCTGCGCGACTTTCACCACCACCGCATTGGTGATGATGTTTTCCTCATCCGGTTCGAAGGTGCTGGCGATTAAATCCAGCAAATTAAGCGCCTTGCGCGCGTCTCCAGCGGCAAACTGCACCAGCGCTTCAAATTCTTCAATTTGGATATAACGCGCTTTGAGAAAACTGTCTGTACGCAGCGCATGCGACAGCAGGGTTTGAATGGATTCGGCGTCCAGCGCATTCAGGGTATACACTTGGCAGCGCGACAGCAATGCGCTATTGACTTCAAAAGACGGATTTTCTGTTGTTGCGCCAATCAGCGTTATCTTGCCTTTTTCGACCGCATTCAGCAGCGCATCCTGCTGTGATTTGTTAAAACGGTGAATCTCATCAATAAACACCACAGGGGGCAATAAGTCACCGCCATCCGCAATCACTTCACGCAGTTCCTTGACCCCCGTATTCAGCGCCGATAAGCTGACAAATGGCCGGTCGACCGCCTGCGCCAGCAGCAGCGCGACGGTGGTTTTCCCAACGCCTGGCGGCCCCCAGAAAATAATGGACGGCAAATGCCCCTGATCAATCATCTGGCGCAGCGGCGCCTGATCTCCCAGCAAGTGATCCTGTCCAATAATTTCGGAAAGGTCTCGGGGTCTAATACGTTCGGGTAGCGGAATATTGCTGTCTGACATCTTCTGATTTCACGGCTGCTAAAAACACGTCGGAAACCATTCTAACACCAGGATTTTAAATCCATGAGCATTATTCATGCAGCCTCCGCCTATATGCTGAAAATTACTCATTGATGAGTTAGTCGAAATGCTCTATGCAAAGCCGAATAAATATGTTTAATTCATTGAGCATTATTAAAATATTTTTATCAAAGAATCAATTTTCCACACTATAAAATGTGATTAATGTCATAATTTGAAACGCAATCATTAAATGGTGGACGTAATGAAGTCGTCATTGAAAAGCAAAGCGCATGCATCCAGGCCGATTAAATCAGAAATTGCAGCCCAATTTCAGCCTCCTGCTATGTTTACAATGCCGGCACTCACCAATCCACCGCCCCATTCTTTCATGGATGATCTGCATTTGCCGATTTGGATCAAAACGCAGCACAGCTCCCCCTATTTCAACAGCGCAATGGCGCAATTTATGGGCCTTGAACAAAAACCGGTTAATGACGAACAGTGGCTTCAGTACATCCATCCTGAAGACTTAGAACACTTGATTATCCTTTGGCGCACAGCCACTTTGACCTCCAAAAGCTTTCATAAAGACTGCCGCGTTAAACACGCTAAACTGGGTTACCGCATGTGCAGCCTGCAGATTAATTTTCCCGCGGCCGAACAGCCCTTATATCAATGGCTGCTCAGCATCACCGACATCCATGAAGAATATGAAAAGCAGCTGCTGCTCAGCCAGCAGATTTTCCGGCAAAATAAAATGCTGGATGCCAGCGTAGACTGCATTAAAATCTTAACGCCAGATGGCAAAGTGATGCATATGAACCGCTCAGGCTGTTTAGCGCTGGGAATCTCCGCCGATGAAAAAAAATTCGGCATGCCTTGGCTGAATTTATTGCCCGGCGATGTCCGCACAGCGGGTGAAAAGGCCTTGCATTTGGCGGCCTCAGGGCAAAATGCGCGCTTTGCAGCCAAAAGCCTGACGTCTGGGCAGGAAGTGCAGCATTGGGATCATATTTTAACGCCCATCATCGATGAAAACGGGGCTACGCAGCAGATTTTGTGCGTATCCCGGAATATCAGCCCGCAAATGATAGCCGAAGAAAAATTGCAGCACGTCATTGAAGAAGATCAATTAACTGGCCTGCTGAACCGCCGGGCATTCAATAAATTATTCAAAATGACCTTGCAGGATGCGCAAAACCGCCAGCAGCAAGTCGGCCTGCTGCTCATCGATTTAGATTATTTCAAGCACGTCAATGACACGCTGGGACATACTGCAGGCGACCACCTGCTGGTGACTTTAGGACAGCGCTTCCAGAACTGTTTTGATGAGCAGATTACCGTAGCGCGTTTAGGCGGTGATGAATTTGCGATTTTAGTGCCTCATCTGAAAAGCCAGGAGCAGCTGCTGAGCATCGCGCATCAGGCCTGGATGCAAATGGAGTTGCCGATCAGCTATACAGGGCAATCCATTAATGGCGGCATGAGTATCGGCTGCTCAATTTATCCGGGCAATGCGCAAAATGCGTCAAATTTATTGAAATGTGCGGACATTGCCTTAAACGATTTAAAGTCCAGCGGCCGCGGCGGCATCCGCATGTTTACTCAATCCATGTTTGAAGCGCTGAAAGTGACCACCAAACAGCTGACCTTAGCCCGCAGCATTTTAAAATTAGACAGCATTGAGCCATATTATCAGCCGAAAGTGCTGCTGCAGGATGGCCGCGTCATTGGATTTGAAGCGCTGCTGCGCTGGCATGACCAGGAAGGGCAATTACAGCTGCCTTGCAATATTTTCGCCGCTTTTCATGATTATGAACTCGCCTCTGGCATCAGCGACACCATGCACCGCAAAATTTTTAAAGATATTCGGCAATGGATGGCGGATGGAATGGAGGTGATGCCAATCTCTATTAATGCCGCCCCTGTTGAATTCTTGCGAGATGACTATGCTGAAAAACTGCTGAAGCGCATGCATGCATATGGCATTCCGCACCATCTGATTGAAGTTGAAATTACCGAACAAAGCCTCTCCGAGCACGGCGCCGACTATGTGATCCGCGCGCTGAACCTGCTGAAAGCAGCCGGTATTCAAATTTCTCTGGACGATTTTGGCACAGGGCATTCCTCATTAACCCGCTTAAGGGACTACCCGATTGACTGCATTAAAATTGATAAAAATTTTGTCGAACGCATGACCAATGACCAGTCTGCTTTGGCCATCGTTAAAACCATCAGCCAGCTGGGCAGCAGCATCGCGCTGGACATTTTAGTTGAAGGCATCGAAACAACTGAGCAGCTGGAAATTTTAAAATCCTGCAATTGCCTTAAAGGGCAAGGTTTTTATTTTTATATGCCAATGAACCATTCAGATGCGGAACAGCTGCTGCCGCGGCTGTAACGCCGTCTTTTTCCCATGCAAGACCGCAATGAACCGGAGAGCGGATTTTATCCATGTATTTAATCAGCGCCTGTTTAGCCGGACAGCCTGTCCGCTATGACGGCAAAGCCTATGAGCATGCTGCCATCCAAAAGCTGATCCGCCAGAAATTAGCCATCACCGCCTGCCCCGAAATGCTCGGCGGGCTTGCCTGCCCGCGGGCAGCGGCAGAAATTTCAGGCGGGACTGCACAGGATGTTTTGGCAGGCCATGCGCAGGTCTTGACTGGGGATGGCGCAGATGTGACGGCCGCTTTTATTTCAGGCGCCTATAAAACACTGGCATTGGCACAAAAACACCATGTTCAAATGGCGGTTCTTAAAGAAAATAGTCCGTCCTGCGGATGCAACTTGATTTACGACGGCAGCTTCAGCAGCAGAAAGATAGCCGGTTCAGGCATTACAGCGGCCTTGCTGCAGCTGCATGGCTTTCAGGTCATCTCTGAACTGGAGTTCTTTGAATATTTAAATCAGCGCAGCGCTCATTTCAAATAATGTTGCGGCCTGCATTGCAAATGCATTCCCGGTCAGGACAAAAAAGCATCATTGAGACCTTCAAACCGCAGTGCATGCTTAGCGCACCCAGCGCACGATATAGTCGTCAATTTCATCTTCGTCCACCTCTTTTTCGCTGATGCAGCGCCCCGCCGCTGATTTTCTCGCTTGAATAATGCTGTCACGGCTGCCGGTGTTTAAATAATGCCATGCAGGCAAACTTTTGCCTTCATTCAGCCGGCGGTAGGCGCAGCTTGCCGGCAGCCAGTAAATTTTCTGCAGCCTTTCAGGGGTCAGCTGAATACAGTCGGGCACAAACTGCAGGCGGTCAGCATAATTTGAACAATGCCCTGTGGCGCAGTCCAGCAATTGGCAAGCCACTTTGGTATACGCGACTTCCTGTGTTTCTTCATCTTCCAGCTTGATTAGACAGCACTTGCCGCAGCCATCGCATAGCGCTTCCCATTCGGCATGGGTCAGCTCAGATAAAGCGTAATTTTTCCAAAATTGCGGGCGAATGGCATCCGTCATGGTCTAAAATTCAGTTTAGGTCATCGGCGCAATTATAACAGCCTCCTCTCACTTTGGATTGCGGCTGTGCAATAGATACTTTTCAATCAGCCGTCACAATCTATTCAAAAGTTCCCAACAAAAGCATAACAATGTGCAAAATTCAATCAACCTATACTGAAGATCAGAATAAAAACACATGGAGAAGTACGATGTTTCGTTGGGCTATTATATTTGCAGTAATCGCATTAATTGCGAGCCTGCTCGGATTTGGCGGCGTTGCAGGGCTATCCAAAGATTTTGCAGTGATCCTGCTGGTGATTGCGGTGATTCTTGCGATTGTTGGTTTCCTGTCACGCGGAAAGGTATAGCGTACTTCTGCAGTCACTAAAAAAATAAGCGCCTCAATAGGCGCTTATTTTCAGGATTGTCTCTGCTTTTTATGGGCGCAAATGGCGCGGCCTGAAGCCGGATGCAATTAATGCAATGCCATATGCAGCGATGCCAACAACACATAATCCAATCACTTCAGCGACGCGGATCCACTGCGACACTTCACCGTTATACCAAGTTAACCCGTACCAAAGCGCAGCGATCATGGCAATATTGGCCAAAGCAAACTGCAGCGCCAGTTTTTTCCAATGCGCGCCAAAACGGAAAATATTGCGTTTATGCAAATAGAAGTACAGCATGCCCGCATTCACCAACGCAGAACCTGAAGACGCCAATGCCAGCGCCATATGCTCTGCATGCCAGTCAATTAGCTTAAAGAAGCCAATAAACACCACGTTTAAAATGGCATTGGCCGCTACTGCCATCAGGCCGACGCGTACTGGTGTTTTGGTGTCTTGCTGCGCATAGAAGCCCGGTGCAAAGACTTTAATCAGCATGAATGAAATCACGCCTGCGCTCATGCACTGCAGCGCCAAAGCGGTCATTTGCGTATCTTCCAGCGTAAATTCACCGCGCTGGAACAGCGCCTGAATAATGGGTGTTGACAGCATAAATAAGGCAATGCTTGCTGGAATGCCGACTAACATAATCACCTTGGCTGCCCAGTCAATCATGCCGCGGAATTTAGCCTGATCCTGCTCGGCATGGCGCGCCGACAGCGACGGCAAAATCACCGTGCCGATTGCGACCCCAATCAGGCCCAGCGGAAGTTCCGTCATGCGCTCTGCACTGTACAGCCAAGACACGGAGCCATCCTGCATAAACGATGCCCAAATGGTGTTCAGCAGCAGGTTGATCTGAGTCACTGAAACACCGAACAGCGCCGGCAGCATCAGTTTCATGATGCGGTCTACGCCTTCATGCTTGAAATCCACTTTGGGCGGGATCAGCAGTTTTTTGTTCCACAGTTCCGGAATCTGAATCGCCAGCTGTAAAATACCGGCGATCAGCACCGCCCAGCCCAAGGCCATAATCGGTTCGGCCATATACGGCGTCAGCCACACGGCCCCTGCAATCATCGCCAAATTCAGCAGGACTGGGGAAAAAGCCGGTGAAGTAAAGGAGCCGTAGCTGTTTAAAATACTGCTGGCGAAAGCCGTCAGCGACATAAACAGCAGATAGGGAATCGTCAGGCGGAACATGTCTGTCGCCAGCGCAAACTTCTCCGGATCATCATGGAAGCCTGGCGCATAGATATAGATGATCGCCGGCGCCGCCACCATCGCCACAAAGGTCAAAGCGCTCATAAAGGTGGTGAGGCAGCCGAATACCCGGCTGATCAGAATCTGCACTTCCGCATGGGTGCGGCCCGTTTTATATTCGGTCAGAACCGGAATAAAGGCCTGAGAAAATGCCCCTTCTGCAAACAGCCGCCGAAAAAAGTTCGGAATACGGAAAGCGACCACAAAGGTATCGAAATCTTTGCCTGCGCCAAATACATTCAGCAGCACAATATCGCGGACTAATCCCAAAATTCGGGACAGCATGGTCATTGCACTGACAATGACGGTCGATCGCCATAATGCCATCGTATTCACCTAATATTTTAATTGCCGCTATTGTAATGAAACTCCGGCTTAACTTTCATTGGTTAATTTAGAGCTAATGTTGTTATTTATTTATTTTTAAAATGGTGCAATTCCGCTCTGAACTTGGACCAGTCAAAAAATGGGCCAGGATCCGTCTTGCGCCCCGGCGCGATATCGGAATGTCCCGCCAAGTGCTGCTGAATTTTTGGATAAGCCCGCTGCAGGCAGGCCGTAACCGCAGTCAGCGCCTGATACTGCGCCTCATCAAAGGGCAAATCATCACTGCCTTCCAGTTCAATGCCAATCGAATAATCATTGCATTCTTTTTGGCCTAAATAGCAGGAGCGGCCCGCATGCCATGCGCGGTCCTTGAAATTGACGAACTGCAGCACCTCTCCGCTTCTTAAAATCAGCAGATGCGCAGACACCTGCATGCCTTCAATGCTTTGAAAATACGGATGCGCAGACCAATCCAGCCGGTTTTGAAAAAACTGCTCGATATAGCCGCCGCCAAATTGAGACGGCGGCAGGCTGATGTTGTGCACCACCACCAGCTGAATATCCGCCTGTTCAGGCCGCTGATTGTAATTGGGCGATGGCACTTGGCGCGCGCCGATCAGCTGGCCATCACGAACCTGAAAGCTTGTTGCTGGGGACATAAATCCATCCTAATAGGCTGCAAAGAATGCTGGAGGCCAGCAAAGAGATGGCTCCCATGCTAAAACTTTCCTTGGTAAATCTCAATTCAGCATTTCAGCTGTATGAAAAATCGCTCATTTTTCAGGAACAATGTTAATATAGCGCGCAAATTTCTTGGGTTAATAGAGACGGAACTTTATGAGCATCTCTCAATCTTTGCTGGAACAATCCATCCAAATCAATATTCAGCAGGCGCTGCAGGAAGATATTGGCGATGGAGACATCACTGCCCTATTAACCCCTGAGGATGAGCAGGCTTCCGCCACAATCATCAGCCGTGAAGGCATGGTTCTTGCTGGCCAGCCATGGGTGAATGCCTTGATTCAGGCCTATGATCCATCTGTGCAGGTGACTTGGCTGAAAAATGACGGCGACCGCGTTGCGCCGGATGAAGCGTTTCTAAAGCTGGCAGGTTCCGCGCGCAGCCTGCTGACCGTGGAACGTCCAGCGCTGAACTTTGTGCAGACGCTGTCCGCTGTCGCAACCAAAACCGCTGAATATGTGAAGCAGCTGGACGGTTTAAAGACCAAACTGCTGGATACACGCAAAACCCTGCCGGGCCTGCGCATTGCGCAAAAATATGCAGTTGCGGTCGGCGGCGGGCAAAACCACCGCTTGGGCTTATTTGATGCCTTTTTAATTAAAGAAAACCACATTATGGCGGCGGGCGGCATCGCTCAGGCCATTGCCAAAGCGCACAGCATTGCCCCGGGCAAGCTTGTGGAAGTTGAAGTTGAAAACTGGGATGAGCTGAATCAAGCGCTGGAAGCGAATGCGGATATTGTGATGCTGGACAATTTCAGCCAGCAGCAAATGATGGATGCGGTGAAGCACGTTGCTGGACGCTGCAAGCTGGAAGCTTCAGGCAATATCACCATTGAAAACCTGCGCGAAGTGGCCACGACAGGCGTGGACTATATTTCGATGGGCGTATTGACCAAGGATGTCAAAGCTGTGGATTTATCCATGCGTTTTAATGCCTAAACTCAAACTGCAAATATAAAAAAGCGCCTGCAGCAGGCGCTTTTTTATTTCAGTCATTCATGCTGGCTATTCAGCGCCCATAAACGGATCTGAATAGCCATCCTTGCCTGTTTCAATGCGTCCCGCAAAACGGCGCTCAAAACTGCTGCCATTATTCAATGTCACGCTAAAATCATACCAGCCATGCACACTTTGCATATCCAGCACCACTTCGCTTTCATTGGCAGCGCTTTTGATCTGCCACGTTTTACCGTCTAAATAGGCATTGGCTTTCACGGTGAGATCAGCGCTCTGCTGCCCATCATGACGGATTTTCAAAAAGATGCGCGGCGCGCATTCTTCCATGCACACTCGAATTTCCGGCAGCGCCTGCAGCTGCTCTTTTTCATTTAAGTCGCCTTTGAATGCGCGATGAAAACCGTTCGGCCCCAAAACCCACAAATCATACTGGCCGTTTTTCAGCGTCCAGTCATCTTCCAGCTGCTTGCCTGCTTGCACCATATAGCGTCTCGGCACAGCACTTAAATCCAGCTGGTCATAGACATGAAACACGCCTGCCTGCACGCCGGTATTCGAGAACAGCAGCTTCACCGCGCCTGCGCCTGCATTCACTTTCGCGCTGGCATGCAGCATATACGGCAGCGCACGTGATGGGCGCAAGCCCGTTTCCTGTTTCGGTTTGGCCTGCAGCACCGGCACCTGCACCTGACTCAACTTTTCCTGATTGCTGCGGATGATATCCGCCTGTTCCTTGCTTTTGCTGCCCTCCAAACTCGGCAGCATGCTGGTATTGGGCGTTTTAAAATCAAAAGCAGACAGCAAATCACCGCAAACCGCACGGCGGTACGGGCTGATATTCGGTTCATTCACTCCAAAACGCTGCTCTAGAAACTGGATAATGGAGGTATGGTCAAACACTTGCGAATTGACCCAGCCGCCGCGGCTCCACGGCGAGATTACATACATCGGCACCCTTACGCCCGGCCCATATACCCCGTGCCAGAAATTCACATTTTCACCGTTTACAAATTCACGGCGCGGCTGCGATGTCGAACCTGCCACAGGCGGATGGTTAAAATATTCAAAAGACAGCTGTTCATCGCTCAGCGTAGTTTTGCCATGCACTTTCAGCACTTCACCGCTGGCGTTAATTTCCCGCGATGGCGCAGAAGGTGACGGCATATGGTCAAAAAAGCCGTCATTTTCATCAAAGTTCACCAGCAGCACGGTTTGGCTCCACAGTTCCGGCTGATCCGTCAATGCATTCAGCAGTTCCTGAATATACCAAGCGCCCTGCACGGGGCTGGATGGCCCAGGATGCTCACTATAGGCTGCTGGCGCCACAATCCAGCTGACCTGCGGCAATTTGCCCGCAGCTAAATCCTGCTTGAACTGCCCCAGCAAACCGCCGTCGTTCGGCATGGTATTGGCAATGCCTTTATACAGCGGTTCTTTGGCGTCGACCGCTTCATCATAAGCAGGGCAGATGGGGAGGCTGTGGCTGACTGGCTGGCCTGACTGCTCGTTCGCAGCACGATATTGCTTAAAGCCCGCCAAGGGATTATCGGTAAAGTTGTCAGGCATATTTTGATAAACCTTCCAGCTGACGCCGGCCTGCTGCAAACGTTCTGGATACGTCGTCCAGTCATAGCCCACGGCAGAGCTGCCGATGCCGTCAAATTCATTCACTACGCTGGCTGTACCTGAACCGGTCGGGCCGTTGGTTCCCGTCCAAATAAATTTGCGGTTCGGATTGGTGCCGGCATGCATGGCGCAATGATAGGCGTCGCATAGGGTAAAGGCATCGGCCAAAGCATACTGAAATTCAGCTTCGGCTTTTTTGTAATAGCCCATTGACTGCGGATTTTTATGTTCAACCCAGTTGCCCATGCGCCCGCAGTTCCATGCCGCCTGCCCGTCTTTCCAAGAATGCGGCGTGCCGCTGACGCGCTGCGCATTGCCCAAACGGCTGTCGAGATGATAGGGATAATACAGCTGATTATTTTTGCCATACTGCTGCCAGACTTTGCGCCCACCCGCCAGCGGAATGCCGAAGCGGTCGCCAAAGCCACGCACGCCTTTCAGCATGCCGAAATAATTGTCAAAAGAGCGGTTTTCCTGCGTCAAAATCACCACATGCTTCACATCCTGCAAAGTCCCCGTTTCAACTTTGGCATCAATCGCCAAGGCTTTTTGAATGCTGAGCGGAAAACTGGCAAATGCGGCAGAGCCGAATAATGTTTTGGTCGAATTTATTAAAAAGTCACGGCGGTTCATTGTTCTATCCTGCTGTTTTTATTATGGGGCGCAATGCATTTTGCAATTGGGCTTCGGCGGCGTTGGCTGCCCGCCAGATACATCGTCATCATCGCCATTGCAGGCGCTCAGCAAAACAGCAGAACTCATGACGAGCAGCATCAAAAAAAAGCGCATTTGTTAGATTCCTTAGAGTTGTATGCGCACATAGAAATAAAGCAGCAAAATGACAGGGCGGTGATGGTTTTATTTCAGCCCGGTGAAAAACAAAAAACGCACCCGAAGGTGCGTCTTTTTTTTGAATTAAATCAGCAGCTTTACCAGCCTAAAGCATCCTGCTGCTTTTTAATGAGTTCCTGTATGCCTTTTTCAGCCAGTTCCAGCATTTCGTTGCATTGCGCGCGGGTAAACGGCTTTTCTTCCGCCGTTCCTTGCACTTCAATAAATTCGCCCGCTTGCGTCATCACCACGTTCAAGTCAGTCTGGCAGTTTGAATCTTCTTCATAGCACAGATCCAGCAGCGCTTCATCTTTAAAAATGCCGACAGACACTGCCGCCACTAAGCCTTTTAATGGGTCATGCTTAATTTTTTTCTTTTCCAGCAGCACATTCATGGCATCAATTAACGCCACAGCAGCGCCGGTAATCGATGCAGTGCGTGTGCCGCCATCCGCTTGAATGACATCACAGTCAATGGTGATGGTGTTTTCACCCAGCTTTTTCAAATCGACCATCGCGCGCAGGCTGCGGCCAATCAGGCGCTGAATTTCCTGTGTGCGTCCGCTTTGCTTGCCGCGGGCAGCTTCACGGTCAGAACGGGTATGCGTAGAGCGCGGCAGCATGCCGTATTCTGCAGTTACCCAGCCTTGGCCCTGGCCTTTTAAGAAACGCGGCACTGAATTTTCGATGCTGGCAGTGCACAGTACTTTTGTATGACCGAATTCAACCAATACTGAGCCTTCCGCATAACGGGTATAATTGCGGGTAATTTTTACTTCACGTAATTGATCTAAAGCACGCTGGTCGATACGCATGTTGAGCCCTTCTTCTGTCAAAAATTTATTGCGCCTAAGTATAGCAGAAGCTGCCTGAAAGATTGACGCGGCATTTACGGATTTACACCTCAGCAGCTGCCGGCCTGGCCGGCCCATGAGCAGCATCGTTTAAATGCCTCTTTTTTGCTAGACTGACTGCACTCAGGAAAAGGTGATTTTATGTCTTTACGCGATGAACGCAAGCAGCAAAGCCGTCAGGCCTTATTGGATGCCGCGCTGCTGCTCAGCACGTCTGGACGGGCGTTCAGCAGCATGAGCCTGCGTGAAATGACCCGCCATGCCAGCCTGGTGCCAGCCGCGTTTTACCGTCATTTTGCCAACATGGATCAGCTGGGGCTGGAACTGATTGATCAGGCGGCCCTGCATTTAAAAGGCGTGCTGCATCAGCTGGGGCAGGCCTATCTGTATCAGCCGAATGCCAAGACCAAAGTCAGCCTGGATATTTTTTTTCAAGCCGTTGCGCATCACCCCGAACCTTGGATTTTTTTAATTTCAGAGCGCTGGGGCGGTTCCGCGGCGCTGCGCCTAGCCATTGACCGCGAAATTCAGTTTTTAATTGATGATTTAGCCAATGATCTGGGGCGGGTTCAAACCATGCAGCAGATACAGCAGGCGCAAGACCGGCGCATGCTGGCGCAATTTCTCATTCAGCTGGCTTTGGACTGGGCCATGGGCTGGATTGAAATCCGCCGGCGCATTGAACCCGGCCAGCAGGCCGAACAGCGCGAAAACTTTAAAACCCAAGCCCTGTTTCAAGTGCAGCTGCTGTTCCGCGGCATCTTAAATTGGGAAAGCGCGCCAGCTGCTGAACATTTTCCCGCGCATCCAATCGATCAAGCCTAAAAAAACCCGCATGTATTGCGGGTTTTAATTGAGCAAAAATTAAGCACAAGGATGCTTATTTCGCTTTGCGTTCCTGTTCAATCAAATAGTTCAACACTTGAGTCACTTTTTGATCTTCACCCTGAATCACATATTTGCCATTTACTGTCACTGCCGGCACGCCAGTCAGCTGATAGCGCTTGGCCAAGTCCTGCGCCTGAGCAATTTTAGAGGTGATTGGGAAGGACTTATAGGTGCTGTTGAATTTCGCTTCTGGAATGCCGAACTGGGTAAAGAACTTGGCGAAAGCAGGCTGTTCTAAAATATTTTGGCCATTGGCTTGAATTTCATGGAACAAAGTCAAATGCGTTTTTGGACGCACGCCTAAAGCTTCAGAGACATAATAGGCGCGCGCGCCCTGCTCCCACAGCGGATTCATCGCCGCCGGCGTACGCACAAAACGCACATCTTTCGGCATTTGCTTCAGCCAAGCCTGCATATGCGGCTCCAGCTTGAAACAGTGCGGACAACCGTACCAGAAGAACTCACGCACTTCAATTTTACCCGGCTTTTCAACAGCGACAGGTGTGGGAAGAACAGTGTAGTCTTTGCCTGCAACAAATTGCGCGGCCATGGCGCTGCCTGAAAAAGCAAAAAGAGCAGCGGCTGCACTGCTGAAAAGGAATTTTTTCATGAAGCTTATAATCCTCTGGAATCATTATGATTAGCTTATGCTCACACTATAAATCAAAACGGCCGGATTTCGTTTTCATTCTGTGAACTTTTTTATGGCTTTTATCGCTTTTTCCAGAATAAACGCTACACTAGCTTCCCATAGACTTTTTAAAATATAACGGCCTGCTTGAGGTGACTCTGATGTCTCAATTGAATGTTGACCCGCAAGAAATTGCCAAATTTGAAGCATTTGCTGCCATCTGGTGGGATCAGCATTCTGAGTTCCGACCGCTGCACATGATTAACCCGCTGCGCCTCAACTGGATTGATGAGCATTCTGGCGGCATCAGCGGGAAAAAAGTGCTGGATGTCGGCTGCGGCGGCGGCATTTTAGCGGAAAGCATGGCGCGCCGCGGCGCGGATGTGCTGGGCATTGATATGGGCTTAGCGCCTTTGAATGTCGCGCGCCTGCATGCCGAGCAGGAAAATGTGCAAAATATCGAATACCGTCAAGTTCCTGTAGAACAATTGGCCGAAGAACAGGCGGGGCAGTATGACGTGGTGACCTGCATGGAAATGCTGGAACATGTGCCTGATCCGGCATCGATCATTCAAGCCTGCCAAAAGCTGGTTAAGCCGGGCGGCCATGTGTTTTTCTCAACCATCAACCGCAACCCTAAAGCCTATTTATTTGCCATTATCGGTGCGGAATATGTGCTGCGCATGCTGGCCAAAGGCACGCATGATTATCATAAATTCATCAAGCCGTCAGAACTGGCGCATGACATCCGCAGCGCCAATCTAAAACTCAAAGACATGACCGGCCTGCATTACAATCCGCTGACCAAACGCTACTGGCTGGCGCCGAATGTTGATGTGAACTACATGGTTCACACCGTCAATGAAGGTGCCTGATGAAAGCAGTCCTGTTTGATTTAGACGGCACACTGATTGATACCGCAGCGGATTTTATCCGCATTCTGCAGGACATGTGCCGTGAAAAAGGCTGCGCCGTGGTGGATGCCGACCTGATCCGCACTCAGGTATCAGAAGGCGCGCGCGCTATGGTTAAGCTGGTTTATCCTGAACTGGATGCCGAAGACCCGGTCTTTTTGGCGCACCGCCAGCGCTTTTTAGATTTATACGGCGCCGATATTGCGGTCGATACCGACCTGTTTGACGGCATGTATCCTCTGCTGGAAGAACTGGAAAGCCATCAGGTTCCTTGGGGCATTGTCACCAATAAGCCGCGCTGGCTCAGTGAATCGCTGCTGCAGGCGCTGAATTTAACAGCGCGCTGTTCGGTTTTGGTTTGCCCTGAAGATGTCAGCAAAACCAAGCCTGACCCGGAACCGATGTATCTGGCCGCAAAAGCCATCAATCTGGATGCCAGAGACTGCATTTATGTCGGCGACCATCCGCGTGACATTGATGCAGGACGCCATGCGGATATGTACACCATTTTGGCAGCCTACGGCTATTTACCGCTGCAGTACAAAGATGACTTAACAGCGTGGCGCGCAGATTGTATAGTGAATAATGTAGAACAATTGCATCAGGCGGTTCGCCAGCTGGTGATTGCGCCGCTCAAAGCAAAAACGCTGACTTCCGAACAGCTATAACAACAGCACAAAACCATCGTGCAAGCACAATAAAACGAGGAGGCTTAACATGAAATATTCAGAATATCAGCCTCGCCCAGATCTGCTGAAAGATCGCATCATCCTGATTACCGGTGCGGGCGACGGTATTGGCCGCGCGGCGGCCATCAGCTATGCGCTGCATGGCGCAACAGTGGTATTGCATGGGCGTACATTGAATAAGCTGGAAGTCATTTATGATGAAATCGAAGGCTTGGGCGCTCCACAGCCGGCAATTTTGCCGCTGCAGCTGTCCAGCGCCTCTCCTCGTGATTATGAATTGCTGGTGGATACGCTGGAACGCCAATTTGGCCGTTTAGACGGTATTTTGCACAATGCCGGCATTTTGGGTGAACGCACAGAATTGGCCAACTACCCTGTAGATGTCTGGGATGACGTGATGGCCGTCAATCTGCGCGCGCCCTTTGTCTTGACGCAGGAACTGCTGCCGCTGCTGCAAAAGTCCGAACATGCTTCTGTGGTTTTTGCCAGTTCAGGCGTAGGCCGTGAAGCCCGTGAACGCTGGGGCGCCTACTCCGTGTCTAAAATTGCCATTGAAGCCGTCAGTACGCTGTTTGCGAAAGAAAATACTCATCCGAATATCCGCTACAACTGCATTAATCCAGGCGCCACCCGTACCGCCATGCGCGCCAAAGCCTATCCGGACGAAGATCCAAAAACCTTGCGGACACCAGAGCAGATCATGCCCGCCTACTTGTATTTGATGGGCGATGACAGCCTGCAGATGAATGGTCAAAGCATTGATGCACAGGATTGAATGACATTCAAACTAAACTGTTAACAGAAAAAGGAAGCCTCGCGCTTCCTTTTTTATTGCGGGCATTTTCCCTCATGCCAAAGCAGCCTTGAAATTTTATGCAATATGCGGATACTTAGTGCCAAATATTTTGAAGCATTGAGAGCGTCATGTCTGACTTGAGCAATATTAGCGTAACCCCAGCCGAAGACGGCATGATCAGCCTGCTGATTGACGGCCAGCCGCTATCTGAAAAATACGGCATGAAGTTTGACCCCAGCATTGCAGAAGAATTGAAGGCGCTCAGCTCCGGACAGAGCGTAAAACTGTTCGAACAGTTTGTTTTCTCTCATAGTGATCTGAATTTTGAACATGCTTACAGCTATACCTTGGGCATTGTCAAAGACGGGGATCACTATAAAGCAGCAAAACACTTTGTCTATAAAATTACCGCTTCAGGCCAGCCGCCCATTGAACATGTGATTACTAAGCAAGGTGAGCCAATGAGCGCTGAGGACGTGCGCGAATTCATTCAAGCGCATATTGCAAAGTCACTGAGCGACTACACTGACCTCAATTACGCTTATTAAGCAGCGCATTCACAACATACCTGCTTGCACAGGCTTATTCCGGTAAGCCTTTTTAGTTCAAAACTGCAATATAAACGCACACTAAATATCTAATTTTTAAATCAAATTCATAAAAATATTTCGTTTTGTAAATTAATACTTCTATTTTATGCTCTTTCAATTGAACATACAGCAAGGCTTAAATTGGCAGGCCAAAAGCGCAAAGTTGAAAGCATCCGTTCTATTGCATCTTTACAGCTGGCTGAAAATTTAATTGCTGCACTGGACAAAGCTGCCGAAACAGAACTATAGCCGTGGCGGCACTGTCCATGCAGCGCCTCACACAGCAAAACAACTAGACTCCTTATACAGCAGCAGCCCGTTAAATCAGCAAAGTTTTTAATTATTTCAGCATGAAAGTCAAAATTTGCTATGCTTGTACGCAATCGGTATAAACGCTGCAGGCAAGCAGTCTAAGCGTTTGTTTTTATTGTGCAGCCAAATGCAAAATATCCGTATTTTCTGCATTTTATTTAAAGAATTATTTATCTTTCTTCACAGTTTCTCTGCATTTTTTGCGTACAGTAGCTGTATTGAAAATAAATTGTTCCTATGAGGATTCAACATGAAAAAGATTTTGGCTGTTTTAGCGATTTCTTTCAGTGCTTTGATGACCAGCAGTCTGAGTAATGCTGCGCCTCACTTTGATCAAGACCGCGGTTACGACCATCCACGGAATTCTAATCAAGGCAAACCAGGCCGTGACTTCCGTGGCGATGATGACGATGACCGTATGCAGAATAACCGCCGCATGCGTGAAGAGCGCGGTGTACAGCGCCTGCAGCAGCACAAATGGCAAACGGGTTATGTCATGCCGCAGCATTACCGCGGAGACGGATATAAAGTCGATTACCGCGACTATGACTTGCCAAAACCGGGCCGCAGCCAGCAGTGGTACAAAATCAACAACGACTATATCTTAGTGAATTCGGAAAATAACAGCATTCTGCGCATTCTTGGCTTATAAATTTGCGCTGCTCAAAAAGCCCAACCCTGTTTGGGCTTTTTTGCGTCTACGGCTCTGAAACCTGCAGTTCCAAAAGCATTCAGCAAAATTGCACAGCTCCTTTTTTCCTTCATCAAATATACAATTCCACTCAATTGCCCTCACGCTTTCTCTGCTCTTTCCCGTTAATTTGAAGGCATCGAAACAAAGATGCTTCAGCAGAATTAAGGTAACCGCAATGAAAAAAGTTCTTACTGCAACCGTATTGGCTTTAACTGGATTAATTGCAGCTTCCGCAATGGCCGCGCCAGATTACCGCAATGATGACCGCCGCTATTCATACGCTTACGGCCAAAATCATCAAGATCAGCGTTTTGATCATAACCGCTATGACCAGCAGCGCTGGAATGACAGCCGTGTAAACCCGAGCCGCCAATGGCGTGCCGGCCAAACCCTGCCGCGCAGCTTTGACTCATCACGCTACAAAGTCAGTGACCGTGAAGCGCGCCGCTTGCCTAGTACCGGACGCTATCAGCAATGGTACAAAATCAATGGCGACTACGTGCTGGTCAACCAGCGCACTGACCGCATTGTGCGCATTATGAACTGATCAGGCAGCAGATCTCTTCTTCCTTAAAAACCGCCATTCAGGCGGTTTTTTGCTGCGAAAAGCATAATTCTTCTGTCAGCCTGCCGATTTTTGATTAGAATCTAAAAGACATTTCGATTTTGAGATCAGCATGCAGATGAATCCGATAGAACCAACAGACAGCACAACTTTGCAATATGTGCACTGGTTTCGGCATTCTGCACCCTATATTAATGCCCACCGCGGTAAAACTTTTGTCCTCATGTTTGACGGCGAAGCGGTGCAGCATGAAAACTTTCAGCATATTATTCATGACATTGCGCTGCTGCACTCTTTAGGCATCCGGCTGATTCTGGTGCATGGCGCACGGCCGCAGATTAATCAGAACTTAAAAGCCAGCCAGCTGCAGACGCCGTTTCATAATCACCGCCGCATCACCACACGCGAATCCTTAGGCGCGGTCATGAGCGCTTCCGGCTCGATCCGCCTGCAAATTGAAGCCCTGCTCTCTATGGGACTGGCCAACTCCCCCATGTACGGCGCGCGCATTGATGTCGTCTCCGGCAATCTGATTACAGCCAAGCCTTACGGCATCCGTGACGGCATTGATTTTCAGCTGTCCGGTGAAGTCCGCTCCGTAGATACCGATGCCATTCAGCGCCATTTAAACAGTCAAAATATTGTATTGCTTGGCCCAACAGGCTATTCCACAACTGGCGAAGTATTTAATCTGCTGGCTGAAGAAGTCGCCACCAAAACCGCCATCAGCCTGAAAGCGGATAAATTAATTTTTTTAGGCAAGCAGCATGGCCTGCTGAATGAGCATGGGCAATTGCAGCGTGAAGTCGCGCCGCATCAACTGGACCGCCATATTCTGCAGTATCAGGATTCCAATCCGGATATTGCGCTGCATCTGCAGGGCGCAAAGACTGCCTCGCTGCAAGGCGTGCACCGTGTGCATCTAATTTCTTATGCTTACGACGGCGCGCTGGTCGAAGAGCTGTTTACCCGCGATGGTTCCGGCACCATGATCACCGATGCGCACTATGAAGAAGTGCGCACGGCCAATATTCAGGATGTCGGCGGCCTGATCAGCCTGCTGCGCCCGCTGGAAGAAGAAGGCATTTTGGTCTACCGCTCACGGGAGCGCTTGGAAAATGAAATCGATCAATTTGCGGTCATTGAACGCGACGGCACCATTTTAGCCTGTGCGGCCCTATACCCGATTCCAACCGCTGAAGGCGAATTGCGTTCCGCAGAAATTGCCTGCGTTGCTGTGCATCCGAGTTACCGAAAATCCAACCGCGGCAGCCAAATTCTGCATTATTTAGAAGAAAAAGCCCGCGCTCTGGGCATTCAGCAGCTGTTTATTTTAACAACACGGACCGCACACTGGTTCTTAGAGCAGGGCTTTGAGCAGGCCAGCGTCGATGAACTGCCCAATGCAAGGCAAGCGCTGTACAATTATCAGCGCAGCTCTATAGTGTGCAAGAAACCGCTTTAATGCGGTTTTTTAATGCCTGCATAGCTAAATTTTAAATATGCTTATGCGAAAAAATTCAGCAAGAAAAAAAATTCATATCCGCCCTCGGCGGACTCTCGCGGCCCCTATTTATGATTTTTCAAATTTATATATATTTTTCATTCATTTATAAATTCATATCCATCTCAGTTCCCGGCTTGATAATGCTTAAAAACACATAAGCTTTGCACTTTTTGATTTATCTTTTTTATTCATGACAAATGAATTTTTTCTTATTTTTTCCGAAAAAGAAAAATCATTACCGTATTCCCTGTCAAATCATGAATATTTTCAGTCAGGAATACACCGCCATGAGCATTCGCCGCACAAATTTTTGGGTTCTGTCTTCAGTTGCGGCTGTAATGATGCTCACTGGCTGCTCCAAACAAGAAGCCGAACAAGCCGTGACCTTAAATATTGGCTATCAAAAATATGGCATGCTGCCGATTTTAAAAGAACGCGGCGTATTAGAAACAGCGCTGAAAAAGCAAAATGTCAGCGTGAAATGGGTCGAGTTCCCTGCCGGCCCGCAGCTGCTGGAAGGCTTAAATGTCGGCAGCGTGGCCTTTGGTGAATCAGGTGAAGCGCCGCCGATTTTTGCACAGGCCGCCAATTCAAATTTGGTCTATGTGGCGAATCAGCCAGCGGCGCCCAAAGCGGAAGCGCTGATCGTGCAGAAAAATTCCAAGATTCAGTCCGTAGCCGATTTAAAAGGTAAGCGTGTGGTCCTGAATAAGGGCTCAAATGTGCATTATCTGCTGCTGAAAGTACTGGAAGCCCACGGTTTAAAGCTCAGCGATATTGAAGTGGTTTACCTTCCGCCTTCTGATGCCCGCGCCGCCTTTGAAAAAGGCGCAGTGGATGCATGGGTGATTTGGGATCCGTTCCTGTCTGCGGCAGAACATCAAATTGGCGCGCGCGTGCTTGCCGATGGTGAAAAGCTGGTCAACAACTACCAATTCTATCTGGCAGACCGCAAATTTGCCGAAGCGCATCCGCAAGTGATTCAAGCCGTAGTCAACGAACTGAACCTATCCACGCAATGGGTGGAAGCACATCAGAACGAAGCGGCCCAATTGCTGGAAAAGCCAACAGGGCTGGATTTTAAAGTACTGAAAACTTCTATTTCCCGCATGGGCTTTGGCGTCACCCCTTTAGCGCCAGAAATCATCAAACATCAGCAGCAGGTGGCTGACGCTTTCTTCGAACAAAAATTAATTCCGCAAAAGCTCAATATAGATGCGGCCATTATTAAATAACAACTATTTATAAAATAAGCAGGTATTACGATGAAGCACATTCAAACCATAAGCTCCGTTGGACTTGTCGCGCTGAGCCTTGCGCTCAGCGCCTGCCAAAAAGAGCAAGCTGTGCAAAAACCGGATACCGAAACAGCTTCTCAAGATGAAATCAAAAAAGTTTCGATAGGCTTTCAAAAGTCCTCTCTGACGCTGCTGGTGGCGCGTGACGAAAAATTCATTGAACAGCAATTCCCGCATGCTGAAGTCGAGTGGAAAGAGTTTCCTGCCGGCCCGCAGCTGCTGGAAGCGCTGGCTGTCGGCGCTGTTGATTATGGCGCTGTCGGCAATACCCCGCCTATTTTTGCGCAAGCGGCAGGCAAGGATCTGAATTATGCGGGCTACGAAGTCTATGGCGATCAAAGCTTGGCGCTGGTGGTTCCGCCGCAAAGCCCCATTCAAAATATCAGCCAGTTAAAAGGCAAACGCATTGCCCTGCAAAAAGGCTCCAATGCGCATGAATTCCTCTCCAAAATTTTAGCTAAAGCAGGATTAAAGTGGACCGATATTCAGCCCATTTGGCTGCCGCCTGCCGATGCCCGCGCAGCCTTTGATAAAAAGTCCGTGGACGCTTGGGCGATTTGGGACCCATTCCTTGCCGCGGCAGAGGTGCAAGGCCATGCCCGCGTTATTACCCGAACCGGTGATTTTGACAAGACCTATGCCTTTTATGTCGCTAATCCTAAATTTATCTCAGCGCATCCAAATGCCGCATCCCGCATTTTAAAAGCCCTGAATCAATCGGATCAGTGGATTGTCAGCCATCAGCAAGTGGCGCTGGGCATCTACCAGAAAAATACAGGCTTAGCGCCTGAAGTCGCAAAAAAAGCCTTTGAACGCCGCGTTAAGCCCGCGCCGATTAATCCATTAAGCCCTGAAGTCGTTCAGGCGCAGCAAAACATTGCCGATGAGTTTCAGAAATTGGGGCTGATCCCCAGCAAACTTGAAATCCAGCCGATTGTCTGGACACCTCCTACGCATTGATCACCGAGCAAGATCATTTTAATTTAAGGAACTTCACATGAAAATTTTCTGGTTTATCCCGACACATGGCGACAGCCGCTACTTAGGCACAAGCAAAGGCGCGCGCACGGTTGATCACGCCTATATGAAGCAGATTGCAGTTGCCGTTGATAATCTGGGCTATGAAGGCGTGCTGATTCCAACGGGACGTTCTTGTGAAGATCCTTGGCTGACCGCGGCCAGCCTGATTGATGCCACTAAACGCTTAAAATTCTTAGTCGCGCTGCGCCCTGGCGTGACCACTCCAGCTTTAGCTGCACGCATGGCGGCAACCTTTGACCGCCTATCCAACGGCCGCGTGCTGCTGAACTTAGTCACAGGCGGCGATGAAAAAGAACTGCAAGGTGATGGGGTTTATGAAGACCATGCAACCCGTTATAAAACAGCCAATGAATACGTCAAAATCTGGCGTGAAATTTTAAGCCGTTCGCATACAGGGGAAAGCTTTACGTTTCACGGCGAACGCTTAAGTGTCGATGATGCAAAACTATTATACCCGCCAATTCAGCAACCGTATCCGCCGCTCTGGTTTGGCGGTTCATCTGATGACGCCATTGAGCTGGCCACGTCGCAGGTCGACACCTACCTGACTTGGGGTGAGCCGCCGGCAGCAGTTAAGGAAAAAATTGCCGTGGTGAAAGCCAAAGCCGAAGCCAAAGGCCGTGAGCTGAACTATGGAATCCGCCTGCATGTGATTGTGCGTGAAACCACTGAAGAAGCATGGCAAGCGGCAGATGAGCTGATCCAATATGTGGATGATGCGACTATTGCAGCCGCGCAAGCCAAATTCAAAACTATGGACTCCGTCGGGCAGCGCCGCATGGCCGAACTGCATAATGGCGACCGCACAAAACTGGAAGTTTCTCCGAACCTGTGGGCGGGCGTAGGCTTAGTCCGCGGCGGCGCAGGCACGGCATTGGTCGGTGACCCAGAAACAGTCGCTGCGCGCATTCAGGAATATGCAAATTTAGGCATCAGCACCTTTATTTTCTCAGGCTATCCGCATTTGGAAGAATCCATCCGCTTTGCAGAGCTGGTCTTCCCGCTGCTGCCGCTGGAAACACAGAAAAAACTGGCCCAGCCGAACCTGACTGGCCCATTCGGCGAGATTGTCGCCAACAACTACACGCCGGATGAAAACAAGAAGAAAATTAAGGAGCCGGCTTAATGTCCAAAACAGTTTCGGCTGAAACCCTTCAGGAAAAACGGGTTTCACGTGGAACACAGTTCGGGCAGCGCTTGCTGCCTTGGCTGTTTCCAATTGCACTCATCTTGATCTGGCAAATTGCCTCTGCCACAGGTTTACTGCAAAGCCGGATCCTGCCTGCACCCAGCGCTGTGGTCACTGCATTTTGGCATTTGCTGGTGAGCGGCGAGCTTTGGCGCCATGTCAAAGTCAGCGCCGGACGCGCCTTAATAGGCTTATTGGTTGGCGGCGGCTTAGGCCTGCTTTTGGGGCTGCTGAATGGCTCTTCCAAAATTGCCTCCAATTTGCTGGATACCACCCTGCAGATGATCCGCAACATCCCAGCGCTGGCGCTGATTCCACTGGTGATTTTATGGTTTGGCATTGATGAAAGCGCCAAGCTGTTTTTGGTCGCAATCGGCGTTTTCTTTCCCATTTACATCAATACCTACCATGGCATCCGCTCGGTCGATCCGCAGCTGATTGAAATGGGCAAAAGCTATGGCTTAAACCGCTGGCAGCTGTATAAAGAAATTATTCTGCCTGGCGCTATGCCCTCCATTCTGGTCGGCCTGCGTTTTTCACTGGGCTTGGTTTGGGTGCTGCTGATTGTGGCTGAAACGATTTCAGCACAGGCAGGCATCGGCTATATGACCATGAATGCCCGTGAATTTTTGCAGACGGATATCGTTCTTGTCGGCATTCTGCTGTACGCCCTACTGGGCAAACTGGCGGACGTACTGGCAGTCGCTTTAGAAAAATACCTGCTGCGCTGGCATTCAGGCTATCAAAAGTAATCAAGGAGCATGAAATGACTGATTTAAGCCTAGGCCGTCATGCCGGCGGCAATACGGCGCCAACCGCCCCCGCAGCAGATATCAACCCACATGCGGTGCTGGGCGCTGAAATTATTATCGAACAGCTGCATAAATTTTACGGCAGCGTCAAAGTGCTGGAAGATTTAGACCTGCACATTCAGCCAGGCGAGTTTTTAGCGATTGTCGGCCGCAGCGGCTGCGGAAAAAGCACCCTGCTCCGCCTCATTGCGGACTTGGAAAAACAAAGCTACGGCGAAATTAAGTTCAAATCAGCACGGCATATCCGCGAAGGCATCAGCGCTGACGACATCCGCGTAATGTTTCAGGATCCGCGCCTGCTGCCATGGCGCAGCATTGAGCAGAATGTGCAGTTAGGCTTGCCAAAGGATGCGCATGGCAATGCTTCCGCCATGCTGGAAAAAGTCGGCCTGAAAGAAAAAGCTGGCCTGTGGCCATCTCAGCTCTCTGGCGGCCAGCGCCAGCGGACGGCGCTGGCCCGCGCCCTTTCGCATAAGCCGCGCATTTTGCTGCTGGACGAGCCCTTAGGCGCACTGGATGCGCTGACCCGTTTAGACATGCAGAATCTGATTGAAAAGCTGTGGACGGAGCAAGGCTTTACAGCCATTTTGGTGACGCATGATGTCAGTGAGGCGGTACAGCTTGCAGACCGAATTATCCTGCTGGACAAAGGCCATATTGCACAGCAGTTCGACGTTAAGCTTCCACGTCCACGCAAAAAAAATATCGACTTTTCAGAACTTGAACAGCGCGTCTTAAATGCCGTTTTAGCTACCTAAAATCGGCCCAGCCGAAAAAATGCATGATCAATGGTTCGTGCATTTTTTCGACCCAATGGATCTCAAATCCATTATTCCGACGGATAACATTTGAATCAGAGAAATGCCCACGAATACCCGCTATTCGCACTTTTAAAGTGCTTAAGAATCTCAATTTCCTTATCTGGTTGCCTCTAAATCCACAAAATACATCTCAATTTTCAATCTATATTTTCTAATTTGATTTAATTCCAAATATCATCATGATTTTAAATGGCAATCTAAAAAATAAATCATCATAAGTCATAAAATGACAAGCTTTGGTTATGCACAAATCTGATGATTTGCCGTACAATTGCCCATTCCCCTTTTTTTCATGTTTTAGAGTGCTAATGGAACAAAAAAAGAGTACACAAAAACGGCATCAGCTGTTAAATGCTGCGCTGGACGTTTTTTCCCTATACGGTTTTAATGGCGCCAGCCTGGATGAAATCGCGCAAATTGCAGAAATGCATAAATCCAATATTTTCTATTATTATGAAAATAAAGAGGCGTTGTACGTTGAGGTTTTGACGACAGTGCTGCAAAAATGGCTTGCGCCGCTGCAAATGCTGGAAGCCGAATTAGAACCCGAAGAAGCCATCACCAACTATTTGATGCAGAAGATTGAAGTTTCGCGCACACAGCCTAAAGCTTCCCGTTTATTTGCACTGGAAGTCATTCAAGGCGCGCCGCATATTCTTGAAATTCTAAAAGGGCCTTTAAAGAAATTAGTCAAGCGTAAAGCCAAAGTCATTGCGATGTGGCAAGAGCAAGGCAAAATTTCAAAAGAAATTGACCCGGAATTGTTTATTCTGAATATTTGGGCTATTACCCAAAACTATGCAGATTTTGCAACGCAAATGGAAATGGTGACCGGCAAAACCTTGCGTAACCGCAGCATGGTGCAGCGCGTGATTCAGCATACAGTGCATATGATGCTTTACGGCGCAATTCCCCGCAGCGAAAAATAATTTCTGCCCCTTGCAGAAATTTGGCATACGGCCATAGTTGATCTATGGCCGCCGAATTCTTCTTTATTAAGCTTTTATTTTACCATCTGATAAAGTTCAAGCAGCTTTCTGGCGCCCAGCAGCAAATTTTCTTCCCAATCCAAATGCGCAGTCTCATTCGCGCCATCGGTAATATATTTTACGGATACCAAGCGCACTCCCAGCTTCTTGCAGACCTTAGCAATCGCATAGCCTTCCATATCCACTAAATTGCACGGCACTTTGGGCTGGCCAATTTCAAAACTGTCCCCTGTCCCGCAAATGCCTTGCGGCAAATGCTGAAAATAGCTGTCTAAGCGGATTTCTGCAGGATGATCATCATCCATCGGCGTCACGCCAACAGCAAAACCCAGCGGCGATACATCCATATCGCGCTGCACAAATTGCGTAACTTCAACCAGCGCATGCGCATCAAAGTGCGAACTGCCTGCCGTGCCCAAATTCAGCAAGACCTTGCAGCCGGTTTTTTGAATCACCTCAAAGGCTTTAAAGGCCGCATTCACTTTACCGATACCGCTGTAGTGCACCTCAATGCCTGCCTGTTCAAATAGGCCTTTAGATTCATTCGGCAGCGCCATCATTAAGGCAAATTCCTGACTCATATGCATCTCCGCTTCTGTATTGCATGCATATAGCATAAATACGCAAAGCCCGCCTTAATTGATTCACCCTTTATCATTCGACTAGATTTTAAATTGCATAGGGCGCTTACCCAGAATCGACGCCATCACAGGCCAATCATTGCGCAGCGATTGAATGATTTTTTCCAGCGCCATATCGCCGTACACGCGATGCTGATGCGTGATTGGCGCCTTCCAAACCTTTGCGGCGGGCCGACACAGGATTTGAATATCCTGCTGATTCACCCTCCATGTATAAGCATGCGCGGCAGGACGCAGCGCCTTTAACATCAAGCGCGGAATCGGAAATTTGCAGCTGCAGGCATATACCCGCGGCTCATAAGCGCCTGCTGGCGTAATCAAACTGTTAAATACCATGCCGGACGAGTCGCCCCATGATATTCCGCTGTCATTTGATGCGGTAAAACTTCAATGGCGGCATCACCCTGTTTGCCCGGTTCTGAACGGAACCAGCCCTCATGCGCAAAAGAGTACGCGTTACATACACAATATTTTGCGCTGCCGCGCCCACCTCTTCCTCACAGCAGCCAATCATCTTATAGCTGGCCCAATGGCCAGCTATAAAAAGGCTTACAGGCTGAGCTCTGCGCTTAATGGCCTTCTAAATAGGCCTTGAGGCACGGAGAGAAGAATAAATGGCCCTGATAGCAGCCGCGCAGGGTTTTGCTGCATACCAGCATCCACAGCAGCGCCAGCGCCGCAGCCAGAACATAGCCGCCAGTTGCAATGAACTGCACGCCTGTTTGCGCTGCAAGATTCATCACGCTCAGGCTAAAGACGCCCAAGGGAAAGGTCATCCCCCACCAGCCCAAGTTAAACGGCAAGCCATCCCGCGCATGTTTGAGTGTGGTGAATACAGCAATGCCTAGCCACCACAGTCCAAAGCCGATCAATATCACAGCCCCCATGATGCCTGCCTGCTGCAGCAGTACGCCTAAAGCATTTAAATCCACAGCTTGCAGCAGCCGCTGCGCTTGCTGTCCGAGCAGCAGCAGCGCTAATGCTCCAGTGCCAATTGGCCCCAGCGCCAGCCAGCTGCTGATCGCCATATCCTTGCTTGGCAGCTGATGCAGCGCTAAACGCAGCACCAAAATGCTCAGTACCGCAAAAGCTGGCAATACAGACATGCCCCACAGCACATAGCTGCCAAATAAAATGCTGACAGCATGGCTTTGCGCGGGCAAATGTTCCAGCAGGACGGCGCCAGATGCTGCCGCTACTTCGCAGGCGACAATCGGCAGCAGCCATACAGCGGTCATGCTTTTCAGCTCATGCTGCTGGCGGCTGTACATGCAAAAAGGCACCAGCCATGCAGTGGCCACAGCCAAAATCACATCGGCATACCACAGCATTTCCGCCAGCGGGATCACCGCAGGCCCATACAGCACCGTGCCGAATTTCAGCAGGCCATTCAGTAAAGTGGCCAGCGCCATCGGAATGGCGCCTAAGAACAGGCTCATGACAGGATGCCGGAAAATTTGACAGGCTTCTTCTGTATAAAACAGCCAGCGGCTGGCGTATAAAACGCTAAATAATAAAAAAAATAAAATATTGATTTGCCACAAGACGGCGCCAAGCTGCCACATAAATGCTTGAGCAAAGGGGAATTCAGGTAAAATCAGCGCCAAGACGCCGGTGCCCATAATGACGGTGAACCAGTTTGGAGTAAAATTCCGGATTAAGTCACGCTTCTGCTGTAATTGATAAAATGGCTTTTTCATTGCATGCTGCTCTTCAAATCCTGTAATCGCTAATTTAAAAGGTTTTTATAATAAGAAAAATTGATTATTTTTAATTTTTAAAATAAGAATTACTGATATCACTACCCTCATCTTAGAAAAATATTGAGTAAAAACACAACAGCAAGACGAAACTGTGAGAATATGGCAATATATAGCCCTTACAAATTTTTGATGTATTGATTCGCCCATGAAGCTGCTCCGCCTGAATGCTTTAGCGTCCGATTTCCAACTCCCCAAAACTGCCGTGACCATTGGCAATTTTGATGGCGTGCATTTGGGTCATCAAGCCATGATCAGCCAGCTTCAGGCGCTTGCGCAGCAGCAGAATTTAAAAACAGCGGTCATGATTTTTGAACCGCAGCCGCTGGAATACTTTAAAGGCTATGAGGCCCCGCCGCGCATTACGTCACTGCGCGAAAAAGTCGAATACCTGACAGAGCTGGGCGTGGACTACATTGTGGTGGCCAAATTTGATAATGCCTTCCGCAATCTCAGCGCTGAAGAATTTGCCGAAATTTTAAAAACCAAACTCAATACGCAAAGCCTAGTGCTCGGTGAAGACCATCATTTCGGCAAAAACCGCCAAGGCAACAGCGAATTTTTACGGCGCTACGGCTTCCACGTCAGTGATCTGCAGAATATTGAAGTGAACGGTGAGCGCGTCAGTTCCACCTTAATCCGCCAAACGCTGCAGGAAGGCGATTTAGCCCATGCCGCGAAATTGCTCGGCCGCCCATACAGCATTACCGGCCGTGTGCAATACGGTGATCAAATTGGCCGCACCATCAACTTCCCGACTATCAATGTGCGCTTAAACCGCCATAAGCCTTGCCTGCATGGCATTTATGGCGTGGAAGTAATGTGCGAAACTGAATCTTTAAAAGATAAAGTTAAATCTGAATGTCCAGATAAAACCGGCATTGCTGGCTATGCGCCAAGCGCGCTTTTTGGCGCAGGCCATGTCGGCACCCGCCCTGCCATTGCGCAGGAACATCCCGAATGGCGATTAGAAGTACATTTTCCTGATGTTTCTGCTAATCTGTATGGCCTGTTAATGCGGGTAACGTTCTTAAACTACGTACACGGCGAAAAGAACTACCCTTCGCTTGAAGCCTTAAAAGCTGGAATTGATGATGATGTCGAGAAACTGCTTGAGTTTCGTCAGAATCACCCCCAATTCCCCTTTTAATATCCCAAATTTTTTTATGTAAAACGCGTCAGTCAAATAGCTGATTAAATTGGAAGACAACTTGCATGAGCGATAAGCAAACTCCTGAAAATGCAGTGGATTACAAAGCCACGCTAAACCTCCCAGGTACTGAATTTGCAATGAAAGCAAATCTCGCAGTACGTGAAGCGAAATGGTTGGAAGAGTGGTATGCCGACAACATTTATCAGCAGATTCGTGCGTCGCGTATTGGCAAGAAAAAATATGTGCTTCATGACGGCCCTCCATACGCAAATGGTCAAATTCACTTAGGCCATGCCGTTAACAAAGTGCTCAAAGACATCATCATTAAAAGTCGTGTGATGGATGGTTTCGATGCCCCGTATGTACCGGGCTGGGACTGTCACGGCTTGCCGATTGAACTGAAAGTAGAAGAAAAAGTCGGCAAAGTGGGTGTGAAAGTTGATGCTTCAACATTCCGTAAAGCCTGCCGTGAATATGCCTACACTCAAGTCGAATTACAAAAGAAAGACTTCGTGCGCATGGGCGTGTTTGGTGATTGGGACAACCCATACCTGACTATGAACTTCAAACAGGAAGCAGACATCGTTCGCTCATTGGGCGCAATTGCTAAAGCGGGCCATATTGAGCCAGGCTTAAAACCTGTGAACTGGTGTTTGGACTGCGGTTCAGCATTGGCCGAAGCGGAAGTTGAATACGAAGATAAAAAATCAGATGCAATTGATGTCGGCTTTACAGTTGTAGATCTTGCCGATTTATCTGCACGTCTAGGTGTTACAGTTAGCGATTCTACAGATATCGTGATCTGGACAACAACGCCTTGGACATTGCCTGCCAACCAAGCGGTTGCACTGCATGCAGACATTGAGTACCAATTGGTCCAAGCGACGGGCGAAAACAAAGTTGCTCAAAACCTGATTTTAGCTAAAGATTTGGTTGAATCTGCGACTGAACGCTACGGCTTTGAAGCATTTACCGTTCTGGCTGATTTTGCCGGTGCAAAACTTGAAAATTTAGTGTTGCAGCATCCACTGATTGCAGAGCGCCAAGTGCCTGTGATTTTAGGCGAACACGTGATTGCAACCAGCGGTACTGGCGCAGTGCATACGGCGCCGGGCCATGGTGTGGACGACTACAAAGTGGGCCTGCTTTACAACTTGAAAGTGGACAACCCTGTGGGCGGCAACGGCGTGTATTTGCCAACTGCGCCAATTTTTGCCGGTGAACATATTTACAAGGCCAATCCTCAAATTATTACAGCCTTGTCTGAAAGCAATAAGCTTTGGGCGCATGTGCCAATCAAGCACAGCTACCCGCATTGCTGGCGCCATAAAACGCCAATCATCTTCCGTGCGACACCGCAATGGTTCATCAGCATGGATGCCAAAGGCCTGCGTCAAAATGCACTCAATGCCATCGAAAATGACATCAGCTTTGTGCCGGATTGGGGTAAAAACCGTATTCAGGCGATGATCGAAGGCCGTCCAGACTGGTGCATTTCACGCCAGCGTACATGGGGCGTGCCAATTCCATTCTTCGTGCATAAAGACACCAATGAGCTTCATCCGCGTACTCCTGAACTGATCGAAGAAGTGGCAAAGCTGATTGAACAGGAAGGCATTGACGGCTGGTATAACCGCGATGCCGCAGCGTTTATCGGTGCAGATGCTGAACAGTACAATGCGGTACGCGATACCCTAGACGTATGGTTCGACTCTGGTACAACCCACTACGCAGTACTGCGTGAACGTGAAGAATTAACAGATCCTGCTGATTTGTACCTTGAAGGTTCAGACCAGCACCGCGGCTGGTTCCAGTCTTCGCTTTTAACTTCTATTGCGATCAATGAACGTGCGCCTTACAAAGGCTTGTTAACGCATGGCTTCGTGGTGGATGAAAAAGGCCGCAAGATGTCGAAGTCTTTGGGTAACATCATTACCCCGCAAGACATCATTAAAGACATGGGTGCAGACGGTTTACGCTTCTGGATCGCATCTGCCGACTACCGTTATGAAATGACCGCAGGTAAAGAAATCTTCAGCCGCGCATCTGACGGTTACCGCCGCATCCGCAATACGCTTCGTTTCTTGCTGGCCAACTTAAATGGCTTCAAGCCATCAACAGACGCGCTTCCTGTAGATCAATTGATCGCGCTTGATCAATACATCCTGCAGCGCGCGGCTGACGTTCAGAAAACTGTTCAGCAAGCTTACGAAGATATGAACTTCCATACCGTCACCAATGCCTTGACCAATTTCTGTATCAATGACTTGGGCGGTTTCTACTTAGACATCATCAAAGACCGTCAGTACACCACCAAAGCGGACTCTGCAGCGCGGCATTCTGCGCAAACAGCGCTGTATCATTTGGTTCAAGCCTTTGTGCGCTGGATGGCGCCAATCTTGAGCTTCACAGCGCAAGAAGCTTGGCCGCTGATTCCTGAGCAGTCAGAGAAATATGTCTTTACTGCTGAGTGGTATGACATTCCTGCAGCATCGGCTGCAAACGTGGTTTCTGAAGCAGAATGGCAAACCCTGATTGCTGTGAAATCTGCAGTGAACAAGCACATTGAAGCTGCGCGTAACGAGAAAACAGTCGGTTCCAACCTGTCTGCGAAAGTAGAGCTTTGGGCATCTGAAGACCTGAAAACTGTTCTTGACCGCCTAGGCGATGAGCTTCGTTTCGTCCTCATTACCTCTCAGGTGCTGGTCAACACATTTGACGCAGCGCAAGGCAATGAATCTGACCTTGAAGGTTTACGCGTAAAAGTATCGGCTGCTGACGGTGAAAAATGCGCGCGCTGCTGGCATGTTCTGCCGGATGTGAATACACATCATGAACATCCAGGCCTTTGTTCTCGTTGTATTATTAACCTCCCTACAGGTCAAGGCGAAGAGAGAAAATATGCCTAATCCGCAAGAAAAAAAGGGCTTATTCCAATTCTACCCGCACAATTTAGTGTGGGTGGGCTTATCCATTATTGCGATTATTTTGGATCAATGGACCAAGCATATTGCCAGCACGCATCTGAATTATGCAGATCCTGTGCCGGTACTGCCCTTTTTAAATTGGACATTACTGCATAACTATGGCGCAGCCTTTAGTTTCTTGTCCGATGCCGGCGGATGGCAGCGTTATTTCTTTACTTCACTGGCAGGTTTAGTGTCTGTAATTTTTGTATTTTGGCTGATGCGTATGCCAAAAACTGTGAAGATTCTCCCGATTGCAATTGCGCTGATTTTAGGTGGCGCAATCGGTAACCTGATTGACCGCATGTCATTGGGCTATGTCGTAGACTTTATTCACGTGTATTACAACAACAGCCACTTCCCTGCTTTTAATATTGCAGACAGTGCCATTACCCTTGGCACCATCTTATTGCTGATTGATACCTTCTTCCTAGAGAAGCAGCGTATTCAACGTGCGGAAGCGCAAAAAAATGACTGATTTTATTAATCCAAACGAAGAAACCCGTATTGAAGACGGCGCCAAAGTGGAGCTTCACTTTTCGGTTGCTATTGAAAACGGCGTAGAAATTGACAATACCCGCAGCCGCGAAGAACCTGTCAGCTTAGTAATCGGTGACGGTAGCTTATTGCCTGGCTTTGAAAAAGCCCTGTTTGGCCTGCGTGCTGGCGACCGCCGCACAGTCAGCCTGCCGCCGGAAGACGCTTTTGGCCCGTGGAATGCTGAAAATGTGCAAAAATTTGATACCGTCAAATTTGATCCTGCGCCTGTGGTTGGCCATATGATTGAGTTTGAAGATAAAGCCAAGCAAAGCCTGTTTGGCGTGATTAAAACGGTCGGTGAAGACATTACCGAAGTTGACTTTAATCACCCTTTAGCCGGTAAAAACATTACCTTTGAAGTGGAAATATTCAAAGTGACGCCTGCCGGACAGCAAGGCGTAAAACTGATGTAAAACCGCTTGCTCTAAAAAAAGCCCTGCCTGGGCTTTTTTTATGCCCGAATTTCGGGCTTCACCTGCTGCAGATACAATTTGCTTATAGGCACGGCCTGATAAAAATCATACTTTAAATACAGACTGATAGATAAAATACCGAACAAGGAAAACCGATGAAAATTTATATAATTGTGGGCAGCGTGCGTGAAGGCCGTACAGCAATCAAAGTCGCCAACTGGGTCAACAGCGCAATCAAGGGTTATGGCTACTCCACTATTCAAACAGAAATCGTCGATCTCAAAGAGTGGAACCTGCCCTTCTTTGCAGGCGCTCATCCGCCAATTACGGGTATTTATGATCAGCCGAAACAGCAGGAATGGGCGGATAAAATCTCTCAGGCGGATGCCGTGATCTTCATCAGCCCTGAATATAACCACGGCTACAGCCCTGCCCTGAAGAATGCGCTGGACTATATTGGCAAAGAATGGTCAGGCAAGCCGGCAGCCTATATCGGGTACGGCGCAACCAACGGATCACGCTCAATTGATCAAATCCGCCAAGTGGCAACCCAGTTGGGCTTGATTGACAGCAACGCGGTGATTGAAATCCGCGACATTTTTTCACGCAACTCTGGCAACACTTTTGAACCGAATCCATTTGATGAAAAAAGCCTCAAAGCTGCCATCGATAAACTCATTCAATATGTGCAATAAGATGTAATCCAGAGCTTACATGGAATGGGGAAATCACCACTTTTCACACATTGCAATTCAGCTTACATTGAATATATACAGAGACAGGATGTCTCGAAAGCCTAAAAACAATAATCATAAGCAGGATAGACGCTGGATGCGTACGGTACGACAGGAGTTATACCGCTGGAATGAATCTAAAAAAGCCTTGGCAGGATGCTAAGGCTTTTTTATTTCTAGTCTCTAAAACTGTCTAATTAAACTGCATATTTCAACTGAAAGCGGTCTTTTAAAAACAGTATAAAATCTCGATTTTCAGTTCTGCGCGGCTTAAAAAGCTCATGTACGTTTTGGCTTACATCACCAGTGGGAAATAGACACTATTCACTTTATCTTTTTCCTTTTATATTTAACTCATACAAGACAGGATGTCTTAAGAAAATAACAATAAACAATGCAGCAGGATGCTGACAGGTACGACAGGAGTTTTACCTAGAATGAATACGGAAAAACCTCAACAGGATGTTGAGGCTTTTTCTTTTCTAATGTGCGCATAACTGCCCTAGAATGCAATAACTTGGTTCTATACCCCATCAACGTTTAAGCAGTTGTCCGCATTTACTTACAGCGTATGCTGTGAAAACCGACTATTTTTAATACTAAAACATTTCTATTGTTAAATCATAAAGACAGGATGTCTTTTAATAAAAAGAAAAAATGCAATCAGCGGGATGCTGCAGGCAGACTGAATAAATGCCTTCTGAATGAATTCGAAAAAGCCTTGGCTTCTTGCCAAGGCTTTTTTATATACCTCGTTTTACAAATAAAACCAGCTGCAATTGGTCGTAAAAGTGGCAGTTCAGCAGCAAAATTTATACTGCGTGTGCAAAACTGTCCTTATAATCCAAACAGCTTCTACTAAAATAAAAACCGCAAGCCAAATATTCTTGCAATTTGACCCGCACAGTTCCATGGAATTGGACAGACAATAAAAACAACGAGAGAAAAAATATGCAGCTGCATCAGCAATTTTTGAATGAATACACCAAGGTGTTTGTCGCAAATGAAAGCAATGCTTCCTGTACGGCCTTAGCGCAATATATTGGTTCACACCGCGAACTATTGATGCAGCAGCTGCATCAATACGGCATTTTGCTTTTCCGCGGCTTCCTGATTGACCAGCCTGAACAGTTTCACCAACTGATAGAACAGTATTTTCAGCTGCAGCCTTGGAACTCTTTCAATCCCAATATGCCCGGCTGGGCAGCCTCTTGGATGCGAAAATACAGCGAAGGAATACTCGGTGCAGGCGATTACCGCCGTTATATTGACCGCAATACTGTACAGCTGGGGCCTGTAGAAAATTCAGTGCAGGGGCCGCATGTAGAGGGCGGGGTCCACTCAGAACGTTCGCGGTATATTGCCTTGTTTTGCCAAGAGCCTTCCACTTATTTAGCAGAAACAGGATTTAATAATTTAGAGCAGATTTGGGATAACTTGCCCAAATCTGCTCAGGAAAAATACCTAGGCGCATGGAATCATTTTTCTTATGTCTCGGCACGTAAAATCAATGCCATCGACCATCTGCTGCTGAAGAAAAGCCCGTTCAGCATTGAAATGCGCAAAGACCGCAAAGCCAAATTAACCTTGCAGCGCTCACCGCTGGTGATCCATCATCCTGAAACCAAAAAACTGGTGCTGCAGCCCTGGGCTTTTGCCAATAATACCAATTCATTTGCGCATCAAGCGGCTCAAAGCTGTTTCGAAAACCGGGGGGAAATCCAAATTGACTCTACCGCAGACGGCATGCAGCTGACATGGGAAATTTACAACCAGCAAGGCAGCCAAATTGAATGGACCGACAGCGAAAAGCAGCAGTTTTTTAATGCGCTTTATCAGGATGCCTTGCTGCTGCAGTGGCAAAAGGGCGATGTCGCCTTAGTGGATAATGTAAAAATTGCCCACTGGCGCATGAATGGTGAACAAGGCAAACGAAAACTGATTCAAATTCAAGCAAATGTATTTAATGCCGATGATCATTACGCGGCTTAAAAGACGGCCTGAAGCGGTTTAAAAAGTGATGTAAGCTTTGGCTTACATCATCTGCTGAAATCGGCGTCTAGGCAGGCTGTGTAAATCAGATTATTCTGCAGTTATTAGGAAATAAGATGTTTCCAAAACATAACAACAAGAAAAATAATATTAAGCACTGGGAAGTGAGGTACGACAGGAGTTATACCTAATACACGAAATACGAAGAAAACCCCAACAGGATGTTGGGGTTTTCTTTTTTTTTTCAGCAATGATTATTCTGCATGTCACCGCTTTTTATAAGCTTTTTAAATACGCTGCAACATCATCATTACCCGCCATTTCCGCAAGCTCTAATGCCGTGTATTGCGTTTTATGCTGCACATCTGCACCTTTCCCTACCAAGAGCTTCACAACGTCTAAATAGCCGTTTTCTGCTGCTGCATGCAGTGCGCTATAGCCTTCTTCATCGGCAGAGTTTACGTCTGCGCCATTGGCTAATGATTTTTCGACTTCAGCCAGTTCACCTAAAGACGCCCAATACACCAGTTCAGGCAGATGCAGTTCTTCATCGTCTTCAGGAATTGGGGAGAATGAGTTGAGTTTCATAGATTGTACATATCCCTAATATTTACTAAAATTATAAAATCAAATTTTCTCTTCAACTGTATCACTATCTATTTTTTTTGATACTTGCAAAGAGGCATACACCCTTTTTTTATGTTTAGGAAATTCTGCAAACTGTAATAACTGGGCAATAAAAAGGTCTTTTTTCCTATTACTCACATTATCTTTATTAAAAGAGTTATCAAAAATGAAGTCAAAAAAGCTTATCGCCATAAAGAAAGTATATTTTGCAATATAAAACAATCCAAAAATGAAAAGGCTAATAATAAATATTATGACTAAAGATTCAACAATATGAATTGATTGAAAAATTGCAAAAATATAGTCCGCATTTATACCAGCTGAAATCATCATTGCAGTAAATAAAGCAACTAATCCCATAAACATAGCTAGAACACGATTTTTAGAATCAATAGAGAAAATAAAATTATAAATTTTTTCTCTACTAATTCCTCTCCCTTTATACTTAGATTGAATAAAATGATATTTCTCAATTTTCTCAATTAAATTTATATATTCATTATTAGGTATAGCTAATATTTCATGAAACCATCTTTTTTTAATTTGTTGTAACGACAACTGATCATTTTTATATAGTTTACGGAATTTAGCCTTCACAATTTCATTTCTTTGTTTTTCTATACCATGAAATAGATAAAAGGTAAAAACCTCTGCTAACCCCATAATCCATAATATAATATTTTGAGTTTCTTTAGTGGTAGACTTTATAAAATAGAAGTAGCCAACTGAACTTGAAAAAAATATAAGCATAGAAATGATCAAGAAAAGAAATATCTTATTTTTAAATTTCCACACTGCTTGGTATGACTCAAATTCTTGATAATACTTTGTAATTAAACTATTCAATAAGATACCTATTAATCATTATACTTATCTTTGTTTTATCACAGCTCTAAAAATGAAAAAAGCCCCCTTACGGAGGCTTTTCTTTTTAAAGAATAACAACTTATGCTTTCGCAATGGAGGCTTCTTTAACATCAATCTTATCACTGTCATTGTCATGCATAATCAACGCAACCGCGATTGCCGTAATCAGTACAGGTAAACCCACTGCCATAAAGTTGAAATGCGCAGGTAAGTTCATACCCAGCAAACCGCCAATCAAAATTGGCCCTACAATCGCACCCATACGGCCAATGGCAGATGACCAGCCAATGCCCGTCGAACGTACTGCAAGTGGGTAGAACTGAGCTACATAGCTATACAGCAGCATTTGCGAACCAATGGACGCCGCACCCGCCAAGAACACCAAGATGTAAAGCAAGAACTGATTCGACTGGAAGCCCATCAAGCTCATTACAATCGCCCCCATCATGCCCAAAACCATCAACACAGGTTTTAAATGGAAACGGTCCGCCAAAATACCGCCGCCGACAATACCCACTACAGCACCCACGTTCATCACCATCATGAACATCAAGCTATTGTCCATAGAGTAGCCTGCCGCCATCATGAGTTTCGGCAGCCAGCTGCTCAGCGCATACATGGTCAATAAACAAGTAAAGAACGCCAGCCAAAACAGCAATGTATTCACTGCACGGCCGCGGCGGAACAGACTCACCACGTTTGCAGCTTCAGGCACACTTTCCTGAGGCAATGAAAATGTTGTTGTCTCCGTCACTTTTACTTCAGGTGCTAAACGCTTCACAATGCTGCGCGCTTTGTCCTGCTTATTTTCTTTCACAATAAATGCCAAAGATTCAGGCAAAAATTTCCAGATTACAGGCAATAAAAATACAGGAATGCCGGCAATAAAGAACATAATCTGCCAGCCGAAATCTGGCGTAAACCATGAACCTAATAGAGCAGCCATAACACCGCCAACAGCATAGCCGCTGAACATCGTTGTCACCAGCGTGCTGCGCATCTTCTGCGGTGCATATTCTGAAGTCAAAGCAACAAGGTTTGGCATCACACCGCCAATGCCTAGACCAGCCAGGAATCGCAAAATAGCGAATTCTGTTGGGTTTGATGCAAAACCGCCAGCAAAGGTTAATCCGCTGAAGAGCACGATGCAGATCATAATGACTTTTTTACGGCCAATTTTATCCGCCAATGAACCGAAGAACATTGCTCCGAACATCATCCCTGCTAAAGCACAGCTTGCAAGCATACCCGCCTGCATCGCTGTTAAACCCCAGTCTTTCATTAACAACGGTAAAACAACGCCGTTAATTGCTAAATCGTAACCATCAAACAAAATAATCAATAAGCACCAAGCCACTACATTGAAGTGGAACGGGGTAAATTTCGCCTTATCGACTATAGAATTTATATCTAAGTTATCCGTCGTCATCGTTCTCATCTCCCATGAGTACTTGTCCAAATTTTTCACATGAATTTTTAAGCAAAACTCAATGTTGGCGCACTATACGCAGGCCAAAATGTATGGACAATTAGACAAATGGATAAATAAATAAAATATGCTTAAATTAATGATTTTAATAATAATTAAATATACTGTTCTTTTATCAAAATATGAGTTTCTATGCTTATTTTTGTATTTAAAGTTTATATCAGACCTTAAATACCTTTAATTTATCTACATAAATTTAAAGAAGTTTTTAACCAAAATTTATTTAAAATCAGAATAAACCACTTTAGCATTCAAAATTTGGTTTCAATTGAAACAATTTCAGATACCCAATACCTTGAAACAAACCATAGGATTTTATTTGACGCTTTTTAAGCTTTTTTCATACTGTGAAAGAATAGATCTTGCGACTTTTTTCCCTTCTTTTATCTGTGATTTATTTAAAATTCGGTCAAAGTTCTTCAAATTTAACTTAGCCTCACTATCCCCTTTTTCCGCAGCCAGAAATATCCATGCATAGGCAATAATATAATCTGTTTCTACACCTTGCCCCTGTGCATATAAAAGGCCAATTTCATTATATGCAGGAACGTAAAACTGTTCTGCAGATTTTAAATACCATAAAAGTGCCTTTTCATAATGCTGTTGAACATATTCTCCTTGCCTATACATTTGGCCTAAGAGAAATTGAGATTGTGCATCACCAGCTTTAGCTGCCCTGCTTTGATATTCCAAAGCGCGATCCATATTTTGATGAACTCCATCTCCTTTAGCATACATAACTGCAAGATTTGCTAGAGATGGCGCATAGCCTTGATTTGCCGACTTTTCAAATAAAATGACAGCTTTATTGAAGTCTTTTGATGTTCCAAATCCTTGATAATACATACTTGCTAGATAATGCGTCGCTGCAAGATCCCCTTGACTTGATGACTCTTCAAACTCATTAAAAGCTTTTGTGTAGTCTTTTTTAGAATAAGCCATTAAACCATCATTAACATCAGCGAATACATATTGAATTCCGATGAATAAATTTAATATAAATACAATATAGCGCTTTTTGCTCGTCATTTTTCTTATCGCTTACTCATTATAAATATCACTATTAAGCTTCAGACTGCGCTCAAGGCTCTCCGCGGGCAATTATTTGCTATTTTTATTTAATGCATAAAAAAACACCCCTAACTGCTTGAGTTAGGGGTGTTTTCGAATAATGAGCTGGCGATGACTTACTCTCACATGGGTAACCCCACACTACCATCAGCGCTAAGAGGTTTCACTTCTGAGTTCGGGAAGGGATCAGGTGGTTCACTCTTGCTATTGTCGCCAGCACAACTGTTATGACTTTGCATTTGGTCTTATCTTTTCAGTGCCGTTGCTTGGTCAAATGAGTTATTAACAGAAGTACTTGAGTTCATTTAATTTGTTCATTGTATCTAGCTTTTTAACTAAATCAAGTTTGATTGATTATATGTGAATCAATTGAAGCATGATATACAGCTGCTTGGGCGTTGTATAGTCAAGCCTCACGAGCAATTAGTACTGGTCAGCTTCATGCGTCACCGCACTTCCACATCCAGCCTATCAACGTCGTAGTCTTCAACGGCTCTTTAGAGGACATAAAGTCCTAGGGAAATCTTATCTTGAGGTAGGCTTCCCGCTTAGATGCTTTCAGCGGTTATCCCTTCCGAACATAGCTACCCGGCGATGCGACTGGCGTCACAACCGGTACACCAGAGGTTCGTCCACTCTGGTCCTCTCGTACTAGGAGCAGATCCTCTCAAATTTCCAGCGCCCACGGTAGATAGGGACCGAACTGTCTCACGACGTTCTAAACCCAGCTCGCGTACCTCTTTAAATGGCGAACAGCCATACCCTTGGGACCTGCTTCAGCCCCAGGATGAGATGAGCCGACATCGAGGTGCCAAACACCGCCGTCGATATGAACTCTTGGGCGGTATCAGCCTGTTATCCCCAGAGTACCTTTTATCCGTTGAGCGATGGCCCTTCCATACAGAACCACCGGATCACTAAGACCTACTTTCGTACCTGCTCGACTTGTGGGTCTCGCAGTTAAGCGCGCTTTTGCCTTTATACTCTACGCGTGATTTCCGACCACGCTGAGCGCACCTTCGTACTCCTCCGTTACTCTTTAGGAGGAGACCGCCCCAGTCAAACTACCCACCAGACATGGTCCTCGCTCCAGATTATGGAGCAGAGTTAGAACCTCAATATTACCAGGGTGGTATTTCAAGATTGGCTCCACCGCAACTAGCGTCGCGGTTTCAAAGCCTCCCACCTATCCTACACAAGTAAGATCAAAGTTCAATGTCAAGCTGCAGTAAAGGTTCACGGGGTCTTTCCGTCTAGCCGCGGGTACACCGCATCTTCACGGCGATTTCGATTTCACTGAGCCTCTGCTGGAGACAGCGCCCCCATCATTATGCCATTCGTGCAGGTCGGAACTTACCCGACAAGGAATTTCGCTACCTTAGGACCGTTATAGTTACGGCCGCCGTTTACTGGGGCTTCGATCAAGAGCTTCGCTTACGCTA
This sequence comes from Acinetobacter bouvetii DSM 14964 = CIP 107468, assembly GCF_000368865.1. GTDB lineage: Bacteria > Pseudomonadota > Gammaproteobacteria > Pseudomonadales > Moraxellaceae > Acinetobacter > Acinetobacter bouvetii. Next base: position 55,229 of record NZ_KB849725.1, on the reverse strand, counting down.
ACCCCATCAATTAACCTTCCAGCACCGGGCAGGCATCACACCCTATACGTCCACTTTCGTGTTTGCAGAGTGCTATGTTTTTAATAAACAGTTGCAGGGGCCTGGTTTCTGTGGCTGCCAGCAGCTCAAGAAGCAAGTTCTATCACCGCCGGCAGCGTACCTTCTCCCGAAGTTACGGTACCATTTTGCCTAGTTCCTTCAGCAGAGTTCTCTCAAGCGCTTTGGTCTACTCGACCTGACCACCTGTGTCGGTTTCGGGTACGATTCCTGTGCAACTGAAGCTTAGAGACTTTTCCTGGAAGCATAGTATCAGCCACTTCACTGTACAAGTACAGCTTGCTATCAGATCTCAGCATAGAGTACCCCGGATTTGCCTAAGATACATGCCTACATCCTTTCACCTGGACAACCAACGCCAGGCTGACTTAACTTACTCCGTCCTCTCATCGCATTACACAGAAGTATTGGAATATTAACCAATTTCCCATCGACTACGCCTCTCGGCCTCGCCTTAGGGGTCGACTCACCCAGCCCCGATTAACGTTGGACTGGAACCCTTGGTCTTTCAGCGAACGGGTTTTTCACCCGTTTTGTCGTTACTCACGTCAGCATTCGCACTTCTGATACCTCCAGCAGACTTCTCAATCCACCTTCATCGGCTTACAGAACGCTCCCCTACCACTTGCAATAAATTGCAAATCCGCAGCTTCGGCATATAGTTTTAGCCCCGTTACATCTTCCGCGCAGGCCGACTCGACTAGTGAGCTATTACGCTTTCTTTAAAGGGTGGCT
>NZ_KB849725.1:0-48727 GCF_000368865.1 Acinetobacter bouvetii DSM 14964 = CIP 107468 | reverse complement strand
GTAATTTCTACCATCAATCAATGAAAATAATTTCGATCAATCAACCAGTAAAAATCCACACAAGTTGTTCTTCATAATCTCTTAATGATCTTCTTAATACTTCGTCAGTATTAAGCGCTGGACTTCGATATACTCAACAACTCAGCGCTTCGCGCTTCGTTCGTTTCCGTCTATCTCGTCGGTATGGGGTGCATTCTAGAGCATTTCTGAATCTTTGCAAGCGCTAATTAACGATATTGTTCACGTGTGTCTTTTTTTTCTACAAATTTGGCAAAAAAATCGCTTTTTCACCTATTTTTTAATCATTTTAAGCAGATAAAGTTTATTTATTTGAAATTATTTTTATAAATTCTGCGATGGGTGCAAAAAAATTCCAAGGCTATTTCTTCAAAATAGCCTGAAATTTTTAAAGGCTTTGTTTAAAGGAGCATAAATGTCCGTGAATAAAAAAATGCACGCTGCTAAAATCGCATGACGCTAATCAGCACTTGCCTGCCTCGAGCATTTGCAGCAGGCAAAGATCAAAATCAATGACACAGCCGTGCCGTCAATACTTTAATTCTTATGGATTGCAAGCCAAGGCCTTATTTTCACGGTCACTGGCTTACAGTGCACAATGCTATTTTCTAAATATCATTTTTATTACAGCGCTGTTTTTATCCTTTAGGCGCATAGAGCGGCCATGCTCTTTCTCATACACTGCATTTTTGTTCCAAAACTTGACTGATATGCCTGCGCATTTTATTTCCCGCTTCGCACTGCTGATTTCTGACCTGGCACTGATGGCTTTTGGCGTGGTGCTGTCTATACATTCAAATTGAGGAACATCACCTGTTTCATCTATGCCTTACAGCTGCAGTTTTATTTTAGATAGATCGATCGGAACACTGACTGTTCTGATACATATTCTTATGAATGCGCTGCACATGATTTCGCTGGGAAAAAATTTTCAATAGCATCAATAATAGCTGCAGCTACCTGCAGGAATGGTCTTTGGCGCCCTGATAGACAGCCTGATGTATTACACAAGACTGGAACATTCATCACTATGCCCTGTAAATAGTAGCATGCCTATTCAGCGGCCTCATGACCGCTGCGGGCGTTTGCCTAATTATGAAAGTCAATTTGGTATTTTTAGCGGGTGAAGGCTTGTATGCGGCAGTGTCATAGCGATTTGATGCAGATTTCGGCAGCTGCAAAACCTATAGCGATATGGTCTTAGTCAGCATTGCTATGATTTCATCATAGCTTGCATTAGGAGACATTATCGGCATTCGTAAGGGATACAGCTCTGGTGAAGCAGCCGCTGCCCAAAGTCAGCTTTATTCGGTTCGCCACCAAATAATGCCTGCCTCAGCCATTTGCTGAAAGATCGGTTTGATAGATCCACTTATATATAAATGCAGGCAATAAAAAAGGAAGAGATCTCTCCCAAAATCTCTTCCTTGGAGTTGAATCTTTACTCGATCCATCGCTGTTATTATAGTTATTTTTAAAATTCACAAAAAAGAGTCCCTTGGGGAAGAGACTGAAAAACTTGTGGAGTTTTTTTGTTATTTCTACCCTCTAGATATGTTTTTATACACATTCTCTAGATGGATAAATCTTATACATAACCAAAATAAAATGCAAGCTGATTGGCAAAATTTAACTCTTGTTTTTATAAGGTTTTTTTTGAATTTACTTATTTGATTTATTAATATAATAATTTTAATAAAAAAACAGGCCGAAGCCTGCTTTTTTATCAATAACTTAAATAAAAACTAATCAACAAAAATAACTTTTGCAATCGCTTTTTTACTCGCCTGAACAATCAAAGTTTTATTTTCAGCAACTGAGAAACCGGCATCTACCTACTCCCAATCCACTTTAACCGCATCTTTCGCTTGTGCAGCATTTTTTCACAAGGCCCGCTGCCCGTAAAATAGAGACAATAAAATTTTTATCCGTAAAAAGCCTAAACGGTCAGGTGACGTAAACTAATTTTATTGAGGTCTACTTGTGAAACTGATCTGATCTTTCACCTTTTTATTAAACCATTTCCCTCTACTATCATCAGATAATAATTCATCAAACTCTAATTTTAAATTAGGAGAAATAATATATGTATAGATTAAATTTGATTTTTCAAAAATCACATCCAACTCGAAACACTCACCTACCTCAGAGACACTCATATGTTGAATAAAACTGGATTGTATAATGCGAACCTTTTTAATTGCTTTTTTCCCAACCTGAATAATATATTCATTACCATGAAGAAGCTCTATTTGAGGATTATTTACAACATCCCCATTAACCCTAACAGCACCACGTTTTAATGCATCTTTCGTTTGAGCTGAGCTTTTCGTTAACCTTGCTCTATTAATGACTGAAACTAAATAAGGAACATCCACGATAAAATTAACATCAACAGTCTCTATATCTTCAGGTATCTCACCCTCAATAATACGATTCCCTGCACCTTTATGTGCATTTTTTGCAGCTTCTGCACCGTGAAAACGCTCTACCAACTCAAGTGCTAGAATTTTCTTCACTTCTTGCGGGTTGCGGCCCTCTGCCACTTCTTTTAACAGCTGCTGAATCTCTTCAATTGATTTAAAGCTTAAAAGCTCAAAATAACGCTCAATCAAAGCATCCGGCATAGACAGCACTTTTTGGTACATTGCGCCTGGCGCATCAAATACCCCAATATAGTTACCTAAAGACTTAGACATTTTATTCACACCGTCTAAGCCCTCAAGGATGGGCACCGTAATGCAGACCTGCGCTTCCTGATCATAGCGGCCCTGAAGTGTACGCCCCATCAATAAGTTAAAGGTTTGGTCTGTGCCGCCCAACTCAACATCCGCCTCAAGGGCAATCGAGTCATAGCCTTGAACCAATGGATACAAAAACTCATGAATTGCAATCGGCTGATGGCTGTTATAACGCTTGGTGAAGTCATCGCGTTCCAGCATGCGCGCCACGGTCTGCTGAGATGCCAGCTGAATAAGGTCTGCCGCTGTTTTCTCTGCAAACCATTCAGAGTTAAAACGCACTTTGGTTTTATTCGGATCAAGAATTTTAAAGACCTGTTCTTGATAAGTTTTGGCATTTTCCAGCACCTGTTCACGCGACAAAGGCGGACGTGTCGCGCTCTTGCCTGTCGGGTCGCCGATCATTGCGGTATAGTCACCGATCAGGAAGGTCACATCATGACCTAAGTCTTGAAAAACTTTAAGTTTATTAATTAAAACTGTATGCCCCAAGTGCAAGTCAGGCGCAGTCGGGTCAAAGCCCGCTTTAATTTTTAAAGGACGATTTTCTTTTAATTTCTTCAGAAGATCTTCTTCAGAAATAATTTCATGCGTGCCTCGTTGAATGAGAGCAAGTTGTTCTTCAGCCGGCAGGAAATTTGACATCACAAAACCCAAACACATCAGTTATTCAATTTGTGCGATATACTAACACTTTTTCAGCACATTGCAGGCTTAAGAATAATCATGACCGCGATCTATATTGGCGTGATGACCGGCACCAGCATGGATGGTGTCGATATTGCCGCTGCTTCCTTTAACCCTTTGCAGCTTCATGCAACCCTCACGCTCGAATTTGATCCCGATCTGCGCGATGAACTGATGGCCTTGACCTTGCCTGGCGATAATGAAATTGACCGCATGGGGCAAGCCGATGTTGCACTGGCAAAAATGATTGGTGAAGGCATTAACCGCCTCATTAAAGAAAATCAGCTAGACCGCAGTCAAATCAAAGCGGTCGGTTCGCATGGTCAAACCATCCGCCACCGTCCGGAACATGGCTTTACCCTGCAAATTGGCGATCCGAATATCATTACTGAAATCACCCAAATCCCTGTGATTTCAGACTTCCGCCGCCGCGATATGGCTGCCGGCGGTCAAGGCGCGCCGCTGGTTCCTGCGTTTCACCAAGATATGTTCCAGCATGAAAGCATTCATCGCGTCATCTTGAACCTAGGCGGCATCGCCAATGTCAGCTTATTGCCAGCAGGCAATCCTGAAGGTGTTTACGGCTTTGACACAGGCCCTGCCAATATTTTGATGGATGCATGGTGCCACCGCTATACAGGCCAGCCTTATGATGAAAATGGCAATTGGGCCGCGTATGGCACCCCCATCCGCAGCTTATTAGACCGCCTGCAGGCGCATGAATTCTTCTCAAAAGAACCTCCGAAAAGCACCGGCCGTGAAGATTTCAATTTAGAATGGCTGGATGAACAGATTTTAGACTGGCATAACGACTCGGAATATGACGAGCTGGAAGATACGCCGGAAAACATTCAAGCGACCTTAATGAAGCTGACCACCCGCGCCATTAAAAAAGCCATTTACCGCTCAGGCATGCCAACCGGTGAAGTCTATGTCTGCGGCGGCGGCGCTTACAATTCACATTTGCTGGAGCAGCTGCGCTGGCGCCTGCGCAAACATCAATGGACCGTGCAAAGCACAGCAGATTTAGGCCTGAGCCCAACTTGGGTTGAAGCCGCGGCTTTTGCATGGCTGGCCATGCGTTTCATGCATCAGCTGGCGGGCAACTTGCCTGCCGTCACAGGCGCTGAAGGCTACCGCATCCTAGGAACCATCACTGCCGTCTAAGCACTATGGCAATTTAAAGCAAAAGGCCTGCTGTTCAGCAGGCCTTTTTCACACAAATCACTTTAACTTTATAATCAGTGCATCATTGTTCTGGCATTTTCGCTGCGGATCACACGCAGAATCTGCTGTCCGGCCCGCCCTGTTGGGCTTAAACCAAACTTTACCTGCTCTTGACGGATTGCCTGACGGGTTTTGTCGCCGATTAAGCCATCCACAGCGCCAATATCATAGCCTTTATTCAATAAATACTGCTGAATTTCACGGCGCTCTGCGCGTGAAGTGCCCGCATCATCCGTAGGCCATGGTGTACTGAAAGCGCCTTGCCCCTGTAAACGGTCAGATAAATGCGCAATCGCCAAGGCATAACTTTCCGCTGCGTTATAACTGTAGATCGCATCAAAATTTTTAAAGACTAGAAACAGCGGGCCATTGGCGCCTGCAGGCGCCATCAGCCCCGCTTGTGAGCTAGAGGATAAACCGCCTTGAATTAACGCTGAGCCATCTGTACGCACCAAGCCATTTTGCATCCAGTAAGACAGCGGCTTTTTATTGCGGCGGCTTTCACCGCTGAGAGAAGCCGCTTGCGGATTTTTCACTTCAAATCCCCACGGCTGTCCGGATTGCCAGCCGCGCTTTTTGAGGAAATTGGCAGTCGATGCCAAAGCATCAGCGGTGCTCGACACCAAATCACGGCGTCCATCGCCATCAAAATCTACCGCCAGCTCTTCATACGTCGATGGCATAAACTGGGTATGGCCAAACGCGCCTGCCCATGAGCCTTTGAGCTGTGATTCAGTTAAATCGCCACGCTGCAAAATGCGCATCGCAGCAAAAAACTCACCGCGGAAATAGCTTTGGCGGCGTCCTTCACAGCTCAACGTTCCCAAAGACTGCAGTAAAGGATAAGAACCTGAAATAGCGCCAAAATTGCTTTCCACACCCCATACCGCAACCACGGTTTCCGCAGGCACACCGTAAATTGATGCTACACGATTCAGCACTTCACGATGCTGCGCCAATTTTTGCTGACCCACTGCAACACGCTCATCATCCACCAAGCCTGACAAATAATCCCAAATCGGCGTGGAAAATTCCGGCTGGTAATTTAATTTTTCAATCACAGAATAATCAGGCGTTAAATTTTGCGTGTAGCGGTCATAAGTGGACGCAGACACGCCATTCGCCATCGCTTGGCTTTTTAAATTGGCAATACAGCCTTGAAATGAATTCTGAGGGCTATAATCGGAGGTTGCAACATTTGAACTGCCCGCAACTTTTTGACCATTAATAATGAGCTCAGCATTCGCCTGAGTCGCCGCTAAAAAAACTGAACCGAAAAGAAAAGCAAAACGGTGCATAAAATCCCTAATGATTCTTGATATCTAAACTATGCTTTTTACCTTAACACTTTCAATTCCGCTTTTCTGAATCAAAGCGTAAATGAATATTCATTCTGGTTTAAATTCAAAAGCATCTTTTAAATTTAAAACCACTTATCCACAGCGCTGCGCATTTCAGATTTTGAATTCAAAAAGCATCTCTGGCTCAGCAAACACTTTAAATTCAACAAAGCCCTTTTAAATTCATTTATCCACAATTGTTCTTTAGCTTTAACAATCAACGCCATATAAAATCACAAGCATCAAAACTCAAGCTCGGTATTTTTTAAATTCAAAACTTTGAATTCATTTATTTACCTTTAAATTTATTGTTTTTGAATTTAAATTCAAACGGCGCCAAAACTTTTAAATTCATTTTAAATTTAAACATCCGATTTAAATTTAAAATTGGCTTTTGAATTCAAACTTTTTACTTCTATTTTTAAATTCAAAACACGCCCAAAAAGATATCCACAGCCCAAGCTGACTGAGATCTCTGCTGTTTCAGTTTTTTTAGGTCAAAATCAGCGCCGCATTCAATTGCGGGCCATATTTTAAAAGTCGTATTCTTGCGAAAAATTCGCTTTATTTTGCTTTCCGTTTATTTTTCTATGCTCCGATTTTATCTAAACGGATAAAAAGCAGGCAATTTATTTTCATTCTGATCCGATTAACGGCCACTTTTTTGCAAAGTGGCGCCATCATGCCTGAATGAATCCAAATAAAAAAGCGACCACTCTTGTGATCGCTTTTTTTAACAGCAACTACAGCTTTAGATGGTCATATCTTCGCTCAGCGCCAATGGATTCGGCAGAATTTTCGCCAATTGGCGGCATAAAGCCGTTAATTCGGCACTGTCATTCGGCATCAGCGTAATGTGGCCAATTTTACGGCCTTCACGCTCAGACTTGTTATATAAATGCAAATGCGCGCCTTCCAAAGCCAGCACATCTGCAGTTTTTGGATGCAGTCCAATAATGTTCACCATTACTGTCGGGCGTACAACAGCTGTTGAGCCTAACGGCAAACCCGCCACGGCGCGGATGTGGTTTTCAAACTGTGAACAAACCGCGCCTTCAATCGACCAATGGCCGGAGTTATGCACGCGCGGCGCCATCTCATTGGCATAGAGACCTTTGTCTGTGACAAACAGTTCTAAAGTCAGCACACCGATATAATTCAAATGATTGAGCAGGCGGGTAATGTAGTCTTGCGCAACCGGCTGTAAATCTGCACTGTTGGGCGCAGGGACAATGGAATGCGACAAGATGCCATTATGATGATGGTTTTCAGCCAATGACCACGTTTTCACATCGCCGTTTTGACCGCGCACGGCAATAATCGACACTTCACGCGAGAAGGTCACAAAACTTTCTGCAATCAATTCGCCAGCAGGGCCGAGTTCAGCCCACGCCTGATCCATCTGATCTTCGCTGCGTAAAACAAACTGTCCTTTGCCGTCATAGCCGCCGCGAGAGGTTTTTAAAACCAGCGGCAAGCCTAATTCAGCGGCAGCGCTTTTCAGCTGCTCAAGTGAAGTCACGGCTTTATACGGCGCAACAGGAATCGCCAGCTCATCAAATAACGCTTTTTCTGACAAACGATGCTGCGCAATGGCTAAAGCCTGACGCGGCGGATGCAGCGTTTTGTTTTTAGTTAGCACATCGACATCAGCCAATGGCGTATTTTCAAATTCTAAGCTGAACACGTCTGCGCTTGCGATAAATTCGCTTAAGCCATTTTCCGCTTTGGCTGAATAGACTGGACCTAAAGCTGCCGAAGGGCAGTCTGTATTGGCTTCAAAGAAGGTGCATTGAATATTCAGCGGCAATGCTGCCTGCGCCATCATGCGGCCCAGCTGGCCGCCGCCAAAAATACCGATGGTTTTATCCATGATGTATGTCCCGTTTTAAGCTTGGCCCGGAATATTATTGCCGGCAACTTTTTCAGTTTGCGCAGCGCGGAAATCAGCCACATTTTTTGCAATGTCTGGACGCGTTAAACCTAAAATTTGCGCCGCCATGATGGCTGCATTGGTTGCGCCGGCAGGGCCAATGGCTAAAGTGCCTACTGCAATGCCTGCAGGCATCTGCACGATAGACAGCAATGAATCTACACCGTTTAAAATAGATGATTTGACTGGAACACCCAGTACAGGCAGGTCAGTCTTCGCTGCGCACATGCCCGGCAAATGCGCAGCGCCGCCTGCACCGGCAATAATCACCTGAATGCCGCGGTCACGCGCGGTTTCCGCATATTCAAATAAACGGTCTGGAGTACGGTGCGCTGACACAACCTCCGCTTCAAATGGAACGCCAAGCTGTTTCAGCATATTGGCAGTGTTTTCTAAAGTTGCCCAATCAGATTGAGAACCCATGATAATTCCAACGAGAGGAGTGTCTTGTGAAGCGGCCGCATTCATTGCAATGTTTCCAGAGATAATTAAGAGAGATAAATCTCGACTAGAGCCAAGCTTTAATAAGAGCCCCGTATTATAGACTGAATTTTCATCTCGCCAAAATTTTACCTTCACCATCAACACGCATTTTTATTCTTTTTTAATGAAATGAAGCCGAAATTCTGATGATTGGAATAATTGCCGGCTGTTTTGCAGATTGCACGGCGGCTTTTACAGCCTTGCATCCAATCTGAAGACCGCCTTGCGATCAGCGCTGACGGATTTTTTTCAGCCTTGCGCTTAAATGCTTCGTGCCCAGTCATTGGCTTCTGAACACAAAATAAATACAGCCTAAAAGGCAGCCGCCCGCCCATAAATAATCCAGCTTAAACGGCTGCTTAAACAGAAAAATCATAAAAGGCACAAACACCAGCAGCGTGACCGCTTCCTGCGTGATTTTCATCTGTCCCATCGACCAGCCGTGCTGCGCCAACAGGCGTGTCGCAGGAATCATAAAGCTGTATTCCAGCAGGGCAATCACCCAGCCAAATAAAATCGCTTGCCACAGCGGCGCGCCGTGCAGAAATTTTAAATGGCCATACCAAGCCAAGGTCATAAAGCAGTTTGAAATGATCAGCAATAAAAGGGGAAGGGCCATAATTAAGCATCCGAAATTACCGCCTCATAGTTTACGTTGTTCTGCCAAAAATGCATGCGTTTTACATGCAGCGCCAATGCGGAAAAACCGGTAGAAATGGCAGATTTAAAAATGCTTTTAAAAACGCCTGAATAGATACAAGAAAAACTATCTTTTCACTAAAACCCTTGCTATCGTTGCCTTCAAATCGAATTAATCACGACAACACCACAATAATGAAGTGATGTGTCTATAGAGCAGTGGAGTTAAGCATATGCATCTGCATATTTTGGGTATTTGCGGCACCTTTATGGGCTCGCTGGCACTTTTGGCGCGGGATTTAGGCCATAAAGTCACGGGTTCTGATGCGAATGTTTATCCGCCAATGTCTACCCAGCTTGAAAATGCAGGCATTACCTTAATGCAAGGCTACGACCGCAGCCATTTGCAGCCGCATCCGGATTTAGTCATTGTCGGCAACGCCATGAAACGCGGCATTGATGCCGTGGAATATATGCTGAATGAAGGCCTGCCTTACATTTCCGGCCCGCAGTTTTTGGCCGATCATGTGCTGCAAGGCAAGCATGTTTTAGGCGTTGCAGGCACGCATGGCAAAACCACCACCACCACCATGCTGGCCTGGGTGCTGGATCAAGCGGGCTTAAACCCAGGGTTCTTAATTGGCGGAGTGCCTTTAGGTTTCAGCGAAAGCGCACGCTTAGGCGGCGGCAAATACTTCTGTGTCGAAGCCGATGAATACGACTCTGCATTTTTTGATAAGCGTTCGAAATTCGTGCATTACCATCCTAAAACCGCGATTTTGAATAACCTTGAATTTGACCATGCCGATATTTTTGATGACTTGGCTGCCATCCAAAAACAATTCCATCATCTGGTGCGCACCATCCCAAGCGAAGGCCGGATTATTACGCCGATTACGGAAAGCAATATTGATGAAGTGCTGGAAATGGGCTGCTGGACACCTGTAGTGCGCACGTCGCTGGATGCCAATGACAAATCTGAACTGTATGCAGAACAGCTGTCTGCGGACGGTTCACACTTTAAAGTGCTGCAGCACGATGCCGTAAAAGGCGAAGTGAAATGGAATATGACCGGCCAGCACAGCGTGGCCAATGCTTTGGCGACGATTGCCGCAGCAGAACATGTGGGTGTATCGATTGAAACTGCCTGTGAAGCGCTGTCAAACTTTGGCGGCGTCAAGCGCCGTATGGAGCTTTTAGGCACGGTGCGTGGTGTTGAAGTGTATGATGACTTTGCCCATCACCCAACCGCAATTGATACTACGCTGGAAGGCGCACGCAAGCGTTTAGGCGAGCGTAAGTTGTGGGCGATTATTGAACCGCGTTCAAACACTATGCGCATGGGCAGCCACAAAGATAGTTTGGCGCATTCTGCCCGCTTGGCCGATGAAGTGATCTGGTACCAGCCTGAAGGTTTGGACTGGGACTTGCAGCCTGTGATTGAGGCTGCGCCAAACAAAGCTGTGGTCGCGCGCTCATTGGATGACATCATTCAAACTGTGACTGCAGAAGCAGGCGAGGGTGATGCAGTGGTGATCATGTCGAACGGCGGCTTTGGCGGACTGCATCAGAAGCTGATCAATGCTTTAAACGCAAAATAAGCGGGTACCGCTTGTAAAAAAACCCGCATATAGCGGGTTTTTTTTACAAGCTTATTCAATTAAAAACCAGACATAGTACCGGTATATTCAAAGTCTTTCAGTTTTGCCCAGCCTTGAACCGTGTCTCCCAAGCGCTTGCTGAAATACATGATCGAAACCCACTGTTCTTGACCATCATCATAAGTGCTATAAGCAGTGATATGGTCATTTTTAATCATGAACAGATCTCTGATTTTACACGCATTGCTCGGTGCAGAATGGAAATACACTCTGGTTGGAGCAATCACTTTCATACCCCAGCGCGGAATGATCTGAACTTCTTTTTGTTCGGCCTTTTCCTCAATTTTTACACAATCTTCAGCATGCAATAAAGGGAAAACTGAGCAGAATAGGGCAATCAATAAAAGCGTCTTCATATACTTTAATTCCACTATCTTCAGCGCTGCAACGTCCAAATTAGAACTGCAATGGCGCGGTATCGGTCTCATTTTAGCTTAATAGTTAGAACCGCGATGAATATCGAATACTTAAGCCGCAACATCCTCAAAACTTTTCTCACGGCGAAACATCACATCAACATAAGAGCAGGTCGGGATAATTTTAAGGTTATTCTCACGTGAAAAATCGACCAGAGTATCCAACAGCAAACGCGCCACGCCTTGCCCGCGCAGTGAATCATCCACCCATGTATGGTTGGCATCAATGGTTGTGCCATCCCGCCAAATATAGCTGATTTCCGCAATATGCTGACCCGCCTCATTGCTGATAAAAAATTCGCCTTTTATACCGTTATCAATATGCTGTATTTGCATGATTCTATGAAACCTCAAGATTTAAAAATTTGAAATATTAGACGTTTTCCCTGATTAACGCTTAAAAATACCCAATTTCAGGGATATAAAATTGAATGGCCCGACCTTAAAGTATGTTTGCAAAATTATGATTTATTTTTAAATTTTTCAAGGGTGCCATGTATGGATATTTATCTGATTGCTGTCCTGTTTCTATTGCTGATTGCCTTGCTGCTGGGCATTTCGATGTACAAATCGCGTTTCTAAAGCCGATACAGCATGATGCCAGCCGCAGCTGTACGGCATCAAAAGTTTTCAAAAAACCTTCAATCTGCCCCCTATACAGACTGGAGGTTTTTTGGATTTTAAAGCAGTACATCCCGTATCGATGGATCTTTAGCAAAAACCGACTTGGCAAAAGGGCAGAGCGGCATAATTTTGATTTGGCGGTCTCGGGCAAACTGTACAGCCGCATCCAGCAAATGGCGCCCAACGCCTTGTCCGCGCAGCGTATCGCTGACATCCGTATGATCAATAATCAATTTATCTGCGCCTGCCCATGAATAGGTCATTTCAGCTAAGCGCTGATGATTTTGCTCTATAAAGAATGCGCCTTTTTTTCCATTATCATCCTGCTGCACAATCATTGTTTACTTTTCCTCAGTCTGGCTATTCCGTCTTTTGTTGTATTCAAATCCGCCCGCCAATTCAATAGCGCTTAACAATTCAAAACCATCTCCTTAAAATAAGCGGATATTTTTTTGGATGCATAATTCATGTCATCTGCTGCATCTCCCAGTGACCAACCCAATGAATTCCGTCAATGGATCAGCGTAATTACGCTTGCCTTTGCGGCTTTTATTTTCAATACCACCGAATTTATTCCAGTCGCCTTGCTCAGCGACATTGGCCAAAGTTTTGATATGGCGGCGACAGATGCCGGCATTATGATCACGCTGTATGCATGGATTGTCGCGCCGATTTCATTGCCCATTATGCTGCTGACCAAAAACATTGAACGGCGTTTCCTATTGATTGGCCTGTTTGCCATATTTATTGCCAGCCATGTGCTGTCTTATGCGGCATGGAGTTTCAATGTGCTGCTGATCAGCCGGATTGGGATCGCGTTTTCACATGCGCTGTTTTGGGCCATTACCGCCTCTTTGGCCGTCCGTGTCGCGCCGAAAGGCAAAGAGTTTCAAGCTTTAGGCTTATTGGCCACCGGCACAGCGCTGGCCATGGTGCTGGGCATTCCTTTTGGCCGCTTGATTGGTGAAAGCTATGGCTGGCGCAATACTTTCGCTTTAATTGCCTTCGGCGCCTTAGCCGTTTGCCTGACTTTAGCCAAAACATTGCCCAAGCTGCCCAGCCAAAATTCAGGCTCACTCAGCAGTTTAAAAGATTTTGTCAAACGGCCCAGCCTGATGATGGTCTTTGCCTTAACCGCGATTGTGATTACAGCGCAATTTACCGCTTACAGCTATATTGAGCCGTTTGCGCTGAATATCGCCGCGTTCAGCTCTGCTGAAACCACCGCCTTGCTGCTGATATACGGCGGAGCAGGCTTTATCGGCTCTTATTTATTCAGCAAATTCGGCGCAAAATTTCCACGCTTGGCGATTCCGCTATTTACCGCTTTTTTGGCAGTGTCCATGCTGCTCATGCTTTCCCTTTCCCACAGCTTCGGTACTTTCAGTGTTTTGTGCCTCATCTGGGGAGTCGGCATCATTGGCTTCAGTTTAGCCCTGCAGGCTAAAACGCTGAATCTGGCCTCCGATGCCACTGATGTCGCCATGGCGATCTATTCAGGCTTGTACAATATCGGCATCGGCGGCGGAGCCTTGCTGGGCGGCATGGTCTCGATCCATTCCAGCCTGTCCAATATTGGCATGGCCGGCGGCCTTATTGCGGTATTTGGCACATTATTGGCAATCGTGCTGGTGCAGCGCCGTGACTTTAGCGCGCCCGCAGCTCCACACCGATAAAGCTGCAGAAATTTAGACGGCAAAATTTGCTTATTGCTTAAAAATCTGCCATCATTTAGCCAAATTTGGACGCTGTCCAAAAACAGAATTTAGCTGAACAAGGGGAGTAGCCTCCTCCAAACGCTTTACTCTTTTGAGTGGATGCGTGTCAGAATATCGTCATTACACTTTGCAAAAAGTCGGTATCTGAGCATTGATCATTTTCAAGATGACAATGTAGGCAAGACCTTGATCATGTTGTCACAGATGTTTTTATTCATCTGGCAGCAGGTCAAGGTTTTTTTATGGCCGATTGTCAGATGTGGAGGATTCACATGGAAACGATCGGCACTTTGTGGCTGTATCTGGCATTTTTCGGCCTAGTGGCTGTCATGCTTATCATCGACTTTTTAGGCTTTAGAAACAGTCAGGGCCAAGAAGTCAAAGTCAAAACCGCAGCCTGCTGGAGCATTGCCTGGGTATCTGTGGCTGCGCTGTTCGGCGGCGGACTCTGGCTGTATCTGCAGCAGACTGCAGGCATCGCCATAGCCAATACCAAGGTGATGGAATATTTTGCCGGCTACCTTTTAGAAAAATCCCTCGCGGTCGATAACGTTTTTGTCTGGCTGATGATTTTCGCCGCCTTTGCCATTCCGCCTGCGCTGCAGCGAAAGCTTTTACTCTACGGGGTCTTAGGCGCCATTGTCCTGCGCACGGTCTTTATTTTTATTGGCGCATGGTTCGTTCAGGAATTCTCCTGGGTGCTGTATATCTTCGGCGCATTCCTGGTATACACCGGCTTCAAATTCCTGAAAGGGCAGGATGATGAAGAGAAAAATATTGAAGATATGGCCATTTTAAAATGGCTGCGCAAGCACCTGCGCATTACGCCGCAAATGCAAGGCGATAAATTCTTTGTCCGCCAAAATGGCATGCTCTGGGCAACCCCCTTATTTTTAGTGCTGATTTTAGTGGAAGCATCCGATGTCATTTTTGCGGTTGATTCCATTCCGGCCATCTTTGCCGTTACCACCGATCCGTTTATTGTCTTAACCGCAAACTTGATGGCGATTTTAGGCCTGCGCGCCATGTTCTTCCTGCTGTCCGGCGCAGCATCCAAAATGCATTACCTGCCGTATGGCTTGGGCCTGATTCTGCTCTTTATCGGCTTTAAAATGCTGATGCTGGATGTATTCCATATGCCAATCTGGATTTCACTCGGATTTATCGTCATCACGCTTGGCATTACGGCATGGCTATCGATCCGCCACAGCAAGAAACACAATGAAACAACGCTGTAATGCTTAACTGCTGTTCAGCCATGAGCTGCTGAATAAGTCAAAAAAAGCCTTCCGCAAGGAGGGCTTTCTCATCTCCGCTTAGCTAGAAATCAGCTGCAATTCAGGCCATCTCGTTAAAAATGCTTTATCGTTCAGCCTGCGCTGAAATACGGCATAGCTGACCATAGCGGGATTCCATCTTAACTTCAGTTCAAATAAATCCTGCAGCCCTAAGGGCGCGATGATTTTAAGCTGCCCCGAAGCATCCAGCTGCACTGCAACAGCCGTTGCTGTTTCAGGCCACACCGCCAAAGCCTGAGCCAAAGAAGAAAAGGGCGCAATGCTATTGCCATTGTCCATGCGGTACCAATGGTGCACCCGAGCCTGATTGACAACATCCCACAGCATGTCAGGAAATGCTGTTTCCAGCTTGTTACGGATCTGCTGTTCACCTGTTCCATTCTCCTGCGCATCAAAATACACCACATCAATTTCAGTCTGATGCAGCGGATAAGCCTGTTCATGCAGCTGCGCCCAAATGCTGTTGCGGATCACCCCAGCCGCCAAATAGGCCTGAGCTTCAATTTCACGCAAAGCCTGCAGGATCTGCATGAGTTCATGATGCGCTGCAATAAACGCTTTGAGCTGCGCGGTATAGGATGATTTAGAAAAAGGCTGCGGCATGATTTTGATCGGTACCCTGCATAGTTTGAAACAGCAATAGAAGCGAAGTGAAGCCCATTTTACGGTACAATCAACCGAAAAAATTCAAAAACGCAGGTTATCAATGTCTTCTGTAATTGCAACGACGGCGGTTCGCGGCCGCTTCCTCGATATTCAGAATACGGTTGCCCAAGCGCGTGAAATTCACGACCAAGTGCGATATGTAGAAGATGGTTTACTTCTCAGTGAAAATGGCATCATCCAATGGTTTGGCCCATGGGATAAAGGGCAGCGCCTGATCCCTGAACAGGTTCAGGTGCAGCACTATCCCGATCAGCTGATTGTTCCGGGCTTTATCGACACCCACATCCATTTCCCGCAAACTGAAATGATCGGCGCATACGGCGAACAGCTGCTGGAATGGCTGAATACCTATACTTTTCCGACCGAAATGCAGTTTTCTGACCCAGCCTATGCACAGAAAATCGCTGCATTTTTTGTGCAGGAGCTGCTGAAAAACGGCACCACCACCGCGCTGGTGTTCTGCACCGTGCATCCGCAATCGGTTGATGCACTCTTTGCAGCTGCAGAACAGCATCAAATGCGTTTAATTGCCGGTAAAGTCATGATGGACCGCCATGCGCCAGACGCGCTTTGTGATACTGCAGATGGCGCTTACAGCGATTCAAAAGCCTTAATTGAAAAATGGCACGGCAAAGGCCGGAATCTGTATGCCATCACGCCGCGCTTTGCGCCAACCTCAACCCCCAAACAGCTGGCGCGGGCAGGGGAGCTCAAAGCCGAATACCCGGATGTGTATGTGCATACCCATTTAAGTGAAAATAAGAATGAAATTGCCTGGGTGAAAGAACTGTATCCAGAACAAAATGGCTATTTAGATGTATACCGTCACTATGGCTTAACAGGTTCGCGTTCTGTATTTGCACACTGCGTGCATTTAGAAGAGCATGAGTGGGACTGCATGCATCAGACAGATTCTGCGATTGCCTTCTGCCCAACCTCCAACCTGTTCTTGGGCAGCGGCCTATTTCCCTTAAAGAAAACGTGGGACAAGCAGGTCAAAGTCGGGCTGGGCACAGATATTGGCGCAGGCACATCCTTCAATCAGCTGCAGACCATTCAAGAAGCCTATAAAGTCCAGCAGCTGCAGGGCGATAAGCTCTCTGCATTTGAAGCGCTGTATCATGCGACGCTGGGCGGCGCCAAAGCGCTGGATTTAGCGGAGAAGCTGGGCAATTTCAATCTAGGCAAAGAAGCGGACTTTGCGGTGCTGGACCTTCAGCCGACAGCTTTGCAGCAGCTGCGCCAATCACGCGCCAAAGGTCTGGAAGACAGCCTGTTTGCCCTGATGATGATGGGCGATGACCGCAATATACATGCAACGTATATTTACGGACAGCGCGCTTATCTCAAAACAGCAACAGCCTGAACAGCAATCTGAATATGAGCCCAGCCGCGCTATTCTGCGGCTGGGCAGGCTGCAAACTCTAAAGCTCGGCACCGCTGCTGCGCCGCAGCGATTACATTTTCATCGGCAAAAAAGATGCATCCCCCCTGAAGTTGTATTAAAATCAGGGCATCTTTAGAGGTGTTGCTGGTCAACGCCTTTTTTATTTTGATGTTTTTGATTTTTTTAGGTATCTACCCATGACTGTTCAAATGAGCGTATTGATTTCCACTGAAGAAATTCAAGCTAAAGTCAAAGAGCTTGGCGCTATCATTGATGCACATTATGCCAACAGCAGCAAAGAACTGGTATTGATTGGCCTGCTGCGCGGCTCTGTCATTTTTATGGCGGATTTATGCCGCGCAATTGCCAAGCCGCATGAACTCGACTTTATGACAGTCTCGAGCTATGGCAGCGGAACCGCCTCTACCCGCGATGTGAAAATTTTAAAAGATTTAGACGGCGATATCCGGGGCAAAGATGTTTTGGTGGTCGAAGATATTATCGATTCAGGCAATACCTTAAGCAAAGTTCTGGAAATTTTACAAACCCGCGGTCCGAATTCTATTGAACTCTGCACACTGGTCAGCAAGCCGTCACGCCGTGAAATTGACTTAGACGTGCGTTTCCTCGGCTTTGAAGTGGAAGACAAATTTATTGTCGGCTATGGATTAGACTTTGATCAAAAATACCGTCATATTCCATTTATTGGCGAGATTGGCCTGTAATACAGACTATTCGGATGCGAAAAAGCGGCCGTTGGCTGCTTTTTTTATATTTAAAAAACACCGAACAAAAAAACAACAGTTCTTAGCTGAACCTGCCTTTTCCTTCATGTCTATCTATTCCAAGATAAAAGCATGTGCATGATGCAATAACAAAGGCATGATAAAAAAGGAGAATACTCATGTGGTCACTTATTGTGGCAATCGTTGTCGGCTTTGTTGCCGGTTTAATTGCCCGCGCCATTCACCCTGGAGACGATAAAGCCGGGTTTATTGTGACAACATTGCTGGGTATTGCCGGTTCGCTGCTCGCCACTTACGGCGGCCGCTTGCTGGGATGGTATGGTGAAAATTCTGCAGCCGGCTTTATCGCTTCGGTCATTGGCGCGCTGGTGATTCTGTTTATTTACAATACGGTTTCCAAAAAAACTTCTGCTTGAACTGAAATCAGTCAGTCTGAAATTCACCTATAAAAAAATCCCCCGTCAGCAGCAGGGGATTTTTTATAGAAAATAAAGCGGTTCCGCTTTTATTTTATAAGCCCAATTCTTGCCAGATTTTTTCAATTTCAGCAGCCGGGTAGGCGCCCATCAGCTTGGTGCCGTTTGAAAAAATAATCGCCGGCGTGCCATTCACGCCTAAATTTTTCGCCAGCTGAATATTGCGCTCGATCGGGTTCGCGCAGCTTTTTTGGCTGCTGGGCTGAACGCCTTTAGAGATCAAATTTGTCCATGCATAAGCCTGATCTTTCTCACAAAACAGCTGCTTGGACGGCGCAACTGACTGCGCTTTCAGCGGCAGGACAAAAGTATAAAGGGTGACATCATTCAGCTTGCTCAGCTCTACTTCAAGCTGTTTGCAATACGGGCAATTTGGGTCAGAAAAGACCGCGAGCTGGCGTTTGCCATTTCCTCGCACGCTTTTAATCGCATCTTTTAACGGCAATTTTTTCCAATCCGCCTGATTTTGCGACAGCATCAGCGTATTGGTTAAATTTTTCTGATCTTTCAGCCGGATCATGGAACCCACTAAAATATGCTCAGCGCCCTCACCGGTATAGATAATCTGATCACCGACTGAACCGCTGTAAATGCCGGGCATCTCAGTGGTTTTAATATTTTCAATTTTCAATGAAGGATAGTTTTTCTGCAGCTGGCTTTGCACCGATGCAGCATCCGCCATTGCCCACTGTGACAGCATGCCTGCTAAAAACAGCGCACCCATTTTTTTCATCATGACATACACCATGTAAGTTTCTTGCGCCAAAGTGTACTTGGAATATCGCCAATCACACAGATTTTTTTCCAAGGCTTACGGAAAGACAACAGCAGCGCTGTTTCACGTGGAACAGCGCTGCTCTGATTAAAGCGGATTAATCTCGACCGAAACATGCACAATTTCATCATGGACCGTCAAGGCATGACGGACTTGATCTGCAGTCAGTTCCTCCGCTGTTTCCAGCGCTAAAATACAGGAAAACTTGCCTTTTGCGACTTTCCAAACATGCAAATCGGTAATTTTGGCTGCAACAGGCAAGTCTTCAATCACCTCACGGATTTCTTCCACAACAGGATGATCCATTTCTGCATCCAGCAAGGTTTTTCCAGTTTCCTGAATTAGGCCAACCGCCCAGCGCGCCACCAATACCGCGCCGGCAATCCCCAGCAGCGCATCCAGAAAGCTCCAGCCCATATATTTTCCGGCAATCAGCGCAATAATCGCTAAAACTGACGTCACGGCATCTGCAACCACATGTAAAAAGGCAGCTTTTTGATTCAAATCATAATGATGGCCATGATGGGCGCCGTGATCCTGCCCATGCTCGTGCTCGTGCTCGTGCTCGTGCTCGTGCTCGTGATGGTGATGATGATGGTGATGGTGATGGTGATGGTGATGGTGATGGTGATCATGCAGCAGCCACGCACACACCAGATTCACAATTAAGCCCAATACCGCAATAGGAATCGCTTCGTCATAATGTATCGGCACAGGGAACATCAGCCGTTCTGCAGAATGAAAGGCCATAAAAATAGCCACGACAATTAATAAAATCGCACTGCTGTAGCCTGCGAGAATTTCAATTTTCCATGTACCGAAACTGAAGCGCGCATCCCGCGCATAATGCCGCGCTGCGCGGTATGCCATATAGGCCAATCCCAGCGCCAGCATGTGCGAGCTCATATGCCAGCCATCCGCCAGCAAGGCCATGGAATTGAAAATCCATCCGCCCGCCACTTCTAACAGCATCATGACTGCCGTTAGAATAGCGGCCAGCAGAATGCGTTTCTGCGCCAGCGGATTGCCTTCATCAAACTGATGAGTGTGAATTCGTGAAGATGGGGAAATATTCATTTTCAATCACTTAACCTATACTCCCCAATAGTATATTTGTTTTTGGAGCCGCATGTGAGCCATTTGCATCAGGATAAAAAAATATTAAACCGCGTAAAGCGCCTGCAGGGTCAGCTGAATGCTGTTGAACAGTCTTTGCAGCAGCCCCATGCGGAATGCATTGCCGTACTGCAGCAGGCTGCCGCAATTAAAGGGGCTGTGAACGGCCTAATGAATGAATTGATTGAAGCGCATTTGCGCCATCATGTCATCGGCGCCGATGCGGCCGTCAATGAAGCGGAACTGGCCGAATTTATGAAACTGCTGAAAAGGTATGGCTAAGTTTTTTGCAGGATAAATTGACCCGGGAAGCCGATCGCCAGTACACTGCTTAAATAATCCTCTCCTTTCTCACTGCTTGCATTTTTAGCTCAGCTGAATGCAATATCCTGCGGCTTTCTTCATGATGAATTCTCAATCCTGGCGCCCATTCATTATGGTCAGCCTTGCCCTGATTATGGGGACCATCGGTACGGCGCTGGCCAGTCCGCTGTACCCGATTTATCAGGAACTGTGGCAGCTGCTGCCCAGCCATATCACTTATATTTTTGTGGCTTATATGTTCGGCTGCATGGCTACGCTGCTGTTTCTGGGCCGGGCCAGCAACAGCTTCGGCTTTTTAAGAACGCTGCAGGCCGGCATGCTGTTTGTGATTGCAGGCCTGGCATTGTCCGCTATTTCTCCCAATGCGCTGAGCCTGTCTTTTGCCCGCTTTCTGATCGGCATTGCTTCAGGCTTAATCAGCACATCTGCAATGCTCGGGCTGATTTACACCATTCCAGACAGCCATAAGCAGAGCGCGCCGCAGCTCAGTTCCATTATTACCGTTATCGGCTTTGGCTTAGGGCCTTTGATTGGCGGCATCATTGCGCAATTTTCAGCAAGGCCATTAATGACCCCGTATTTGCCCGTTATTGCTGGGGCTATTGTCTGTTTAGTCAGCCTATTTTCCGTCAAACATGTGCCGACGCAGAAACAGCCTTTTTCCATCGCGCCGCATTTGCAGCTGCCTGAAGCCCAATATCATGGCCTGTTCTATATTGCAGGCTTTACCGCTTTCAGCGCTTTTGCATCATTCAGCTTATTTGCATCACTGGCGCCCTCTTTTGTGAAGGATATTATTCCCTGGCATGGGCCCATGGTCAGCGGGACTGCAATTGCCAGCATTTTACTGGTGTCTGCGCTGTCTCAGTTTACCGCCAAGAAAATGAATCCGCGCAAAGCATTAAATACCGGCCTGCTCTCATTGATTATAGGCTGCATGCTGCTGTCACTTTGTGTTTACATGCATTGGAGCATACTGTTTTTCATCAGTGTTTTTGCCGCCGGCATGGGCCATGGCTTAGGGCTGCTGGGCGCTTTCGGCATGATTCACGGCATGACCCAGCCAGAAAACCGCGCAGCCGTTATGTCGACGTACTTATTTGTCGCCTATTTAGGCACAATTCTGCCGATTATCGGGGTAGGCTATCTCTCCGACCATTTCGGTTTTGCCGCCGGCATTTTAGGCTTCTGCACAGCGGTTGGGGCGCTGTGTTTCATTTTGCTGATTTTTCAGCGCAGGCTGCAGGCCCCTTTGCAGCATTAAGCTGATTTTCAGCCATAAAAAATGCCCTCATCCGAGGGCTTTTCTATGCTTGGAATTTTACTTTCCAATACAGAATGAACCGAAGATCTTGCCCAACAAATCATCTGCGCTGAAATCACCGGTAATCTCGCCCAGCGCATTTTGAGCAAGGCGCAGGGATTCAGCCACCAATTCACCAGCATGATAAACCGTCAGCTGTTCACGCGCTTCAGCAAGATAGTGCTGAGTGCGCTTCATTGCGTCCAAATGGCGCGTACGGGCAATAAAGGTGTCTTCTTCTGGCTGGAAGCCTGCATGCGCTGTAATCGCATCTACCAGCGCCTGAACACCTGTTTCCAGCTTGGCTGACACCGTAATACTGCGGAAGCCCTGATAATCGGCTAACGCGGGCGCGGCACCCGTTAAATCACATTTGTTGCCTATCAGCATCAACCGTTTAGGTTCAATATGTTCCGCAAAATAGTTTTTAGCCAGTTCAAGCGGGTCTTCCCCCTGACTCAGGTCATACACCAGCAGCAGCAAATCAGCCTGTTCAATTTCTTTAATGGCGCGGCGGATGCCTTCTTTTTCCACCACATCGCCCGTTTCGCGCAAGCCAGCAGTATCGGTCAGGGTAATCGGCAAGCCATTTAAAGTGATTTTCTCATGCAGCACATCACGTGTAGTACCTGCAATATCCGTCACAATAGCGCGTTCCACACCGGCCAAGGTATTCAGCAGTGAGGATTTTCCGGCATTCGGCTTGCCGGCAATCACCACCTGCAGGCCTTCCCGCAGCAATTGCCCTTGCCGCGCAGACTGCTGCACCGCAGTCACTGAGTCACGCACGTCATCCAGCAATTTTAAAATTTTACCATCGGCCAAAAAGTCGATTTCTTCTTCAGGAAAATCAATAGCCGCTTCCACATGCAGGCGCAGATGAATTAAGTTTTCCAGCACCGTATTGACTTTGCTGGAAAATGCGCCTTGCAAAGAACGTACGGCCGAACGGGCAGCCGCCTGAGAGGTCGCATCAATCAAATCAGCAATCGCTTCCGCCTGCACCAAATCCATCTTGCCATTTTCAAAAGCGCGCATCGAAAATTCGCCCGCTTTGGCTGCTGTTGCGCCCAATTCCAATAAGCGCGCCAGCAAAGCATTTTGAATCACAGGCCCGCCATGCCCCTGCAGCTCCACCACATCTTCACCGGTAAATGAGTGCGGATTTGGAAAGCAAATTACCAAGCCTTCATCCATCACTTCTCCGCGCTCATCCAAAAACTTGCGGAAACCGGCATAGCGCGCTTTCGGCAGCGCCGTTTGGCTCAGCGCTTCTGCAATGGCATAAGATTTTGGCCCAGACAGGCGAATCACCCCGACGCCGCCACGTCCTGGCGGAGTTGCAATTGCAGCAATCGTGGTTCGGTTTTGCATGGTACTCACCTAAATATCTACCTCAAAATCTAAAATGACAGGCAAAGAAAAATCCGCCTAAGATTACCATCTTAAGCGGATTTATTCAGCTCATCAGCAACACTTAGTTTGCTGGAGTCGCTCCGTCACGCTTTTCACGCTCTTTTGCAACACTCTTGTTAATCAGAGTCTGCTGCAAAATGGTGATGCTGTTGTTGCAGATCCAGTACAGAACCAAGCCTGCTGGGAAGAACAGCATAAAGACGGTGAAGATAATCGGCATAACCTTGAAGACTTTCGCCTGCATCGGGTCCGCCGGCTGCGGGTTCAAGCTTTGCTGGATGAACATGGTGGCGCCCATCAGCAATGGCAGGATAAACCATGGGTCCATTGCAGATAAATCCTGAATCCAGCCTAACCATGGCGCATGACGCAGTTCAACGGACTCCATCAACACCCAGTACAGCGCAAGGAAAATCGGCATTTGCAGCAATAATGGCAAGCAGCCCGACAGCGGGTTCACTTGTTCACGCTTATACAGCGCCATCATTTCTTGCGAGAAACGCATGCGGTCTTCACCGAACTCTTCTTTCATGCGCTGCATTTCTGGCGCAATCACCCGCATTTTCGCCATCGAGCGGTAGCTCTTAGACGACAGCGGCCAAAGAATCAATTTCACCAGAACTGTCAATAGAATAATGGACCAGCCCCAGTTGCCCACTAAGCCATGGAAGAATTGCAAGCCAATGAACAGCAGCTTCGCAATCGGCCACAGCCAGCCATAATCAACAGTCTGGTTTAAGCCTGCAGCAAGATCTTTCAATTCAGATTGAATTTTTGGACCCGAATAGAACGTTGCATCCACTTCCGCTGCCGTGCCGGCAGGCACATTAATTGCCGGAGAGGTAAAGCCAATGATGTTCATGCCATCATTTGATTTACGTGACTCTAATTTCGCAGCAAAAGGCTGGCCATCCGCCTGAGTCAATTTTAACTCACCCGGAATCCATGCGCTGACAAAGTAATGCTGCACTATCGCAACCCAGCCGCCTTTAGCGTCAACATTCAATTTTTCATCATTGAAGTTGGCAAATTTCAGCTTGTTGTAGTTCTCATCCGGTGTGCCCCAAGCGCCCCCTAAGAAAGTACCCAAAGTGAAAATACCTTGGTCTGATTTTCCAGGATCTTCCGAGTTATCGCGCTTCAGCTGGCCAAACATCTGGCCCTGCCAATTTTGGCTGCTGCGGTTCACAATTTTGTAGCTGACGACAATCGGATATTCGCCTTGCTTAAAGGTGAAAGTTTTAATGATTTCTACGCCGTCAGCTGTTTTCAGCAGCATCGGCACAGTTAAAACTTTTTCAGCTTTACCGTCTTTACTTTGAGCAGACTTCGCATCAGCCAGGCTGTAAGAAGCTTTTTCAACTTCATACGTTGGACGGCCAGTGCGCGCACTGTCTGGGCCATTCAAGCCAATCAGGCCCGATTGAGCGACATAGGTGCGCTTGGCATCGCTTTCCAGCATGACAAAAGGTTCATCACTGTCTTTATTTTTGTCATGATTGAGTAATTCAACACGAACAATATCGCCGCCTTTCGGATTAATCCAAAGGTGGTAAAGGTCAGTTTTCACTGAAACTAGCTGTTGACTTACAGGTGCAGTGGCGTCTGCTGTCTGCTGCGCTGCAATATTTGCCTGCGGCACATCGGATGATGCTGCGGCAGTTTGGCTGTTCGGCAAATCTGCAGATACTTCATGTGACACAACAGCAGCGGTTTGCTGCGGTTTGCTGTCTGCATGACCGTAATCTTTTTGCCAAGCCAAAATGAGCAAATATGCGACAACAAACATGGCCCCGAGAATAGCAATCCTGGCCCATTGTTGCATATCTAATACCCCAAGTGGTTAGAGTGATTTTGGTTCAATAAACGATCACGAAAGGGTACAGCAACGTGAAGCGTTTGAGAATCTATTTGCTGAAATGAAATAAAACGGACAGCTTTTTTGCTCGGCACAGGATCATAGCCCGATCCGCCCCAGGGATGGCAGCGGCAAATGCGCTTAACAGATAGCCAAGTTCCACGCGCAGCGCCATGCAAATGGACTGCTTCCAATGAATATTGTGAGCACGTAGGAATATAGCGGCAGCGGGGCCCGAGCAGCGGACTAATCGCAATCTGATAAAAACGGATCAACCAATGCAGTAAATGTACCATTGGCCATCTCTACTTTTGCGGGGAGGGAGCTATTTTTGAATGCTTTTTGGCAAGGCGGTTCAGCTTTTGCCAAGCAAATTGTAATTGCTGATGCAATTCGGCATTAGGTACTGCATCAATGCCAGCTTTGGGCATGACGACAATATCCAATTCACTTAATTGCTGCTGATGCAGGCGAAAACTTTCGCGAGCAAGGCGTTTTACTCGATTTCGTTCGTGTGCGCGGCGCACTTTTTTCTTGGCAACAACAATACCCAAACGGCTATTCTGCAGTTCGGAATGTTTTGCAAGAAATAAGAAATGGGGCTGATGCACTTTAAAAAGCGCACCATCGAAGACACTTTTATAATCGGCAGCACAGTGTATGCGTACATCTGTGCTGAAACCATAAAGTGCTGTCATAACGCCCAAGTCGCTATAGCGCTAACTGATTAAATTAAACAGTTAAGCTATGACGGCCTTTAGCACGGCGGCGAGCCAATACTTGACGGCCAGCTTTTGTAGCCATACGGGCACGGAAACCGTGAACACGTTTACGTTTCAATTCAGAAGGCTGGAAAGTACGTTTCATGTCGAAACTCCAAAAGTGATCTTTCTATAAAGGTTCGCGATTTTAGTGCTCATTGCTTGAGCTGTCAATGAAAAACAAGTTTTCTTGCAAAATTAAGCCTAAATTGTAATTTATGTCTTTCTATACCAATTAAACCCAAAAAAGTTACACACAAAGTAAGATGCTGTTTATAATAAGTTAATAACTTATCATCAAGTTTACCAACAAGGTTATCCACAACGGGTGTCTGATTTTAAATTTACACTCCGGTTTAAATTTGAATTTAATCTGTATCTCGAGTTATCCCCAAAAACAGCCGCTGTTATTATTAAATTCAAATTTAAAAATTTAAATTTATTATTATTAGGAGGCTTATTTTCTGTGGAAATCGGCAATAAACCAATAAATAACAAAATAATACATTGTGAATAACTCTGTTTTTATAATTTTGATACATTGTGGATAACTTTATGGTATATTTTATCCACAGCCTGTGGGTAAGGTTATCCACACTGGGTTTTAAATTTAAATTTAGACTGAATTGCGATTTTTTAGCCAAAAAGCACTGAATTAATCATGACAGATGTGGATAACTTGGTTAGAATGGCGGCCCGCTTGGGCGGGCAGAACATATTTTTTTATGCACAATGGATTGAAATAGGGGTTTCACATGCTTTGGACAGATTGCTTAACTCGTTTGCGCCAAGAGTTATCCGGCAATGTCTTTACAATGTGGATCCGGCCATTAGTGGCAGAAGAAGCAGAAGACACGTTACGTCTATTTGCGCCGAATCCTTATTGGACACGCTATATTCAAGAGCATCATTTAGAGCTGATTTCAATTTTAGCGGAACAGCTGTCTGAAGGCCGCGTGCGCAAAGTTGAAATTTTGGTCGATTCAAGGCCGGGCGCAATTTTGTCTGCAAATGAACAGCCTGCAACCACCACTGCTGCATTGGAATCTGTTCCTGCACCTATGGCGAAGCCTAGAAAAGAGAAAGAGGAAACAGCAGGAAAAAATAGCCGTAAGCGCCAGCTGAATCCTTTATTTACCTTCTCTTTATTTGTTGAAGGCCGTTCTAACCAAATGGCTGCTGAAACTTGCCGAAAAGTGCTTACTCAGCTAGGCGCATCACAGCATAATCCGCTGTTTTTGTATGGTCCAACAGGCTTAGGTAAAACACATTTAATGCAGGCTGTCGGAAATGCCCTGCTGCAGGCAAAACCTAATGCCCGCGTGATGTACATGACTGCAGAAAGCTTTGTTCAAGACTTTGTCAGTTCGCTTCAGCAGGGGAAAGTTGAGGAATTCAAGAAAAATTGCCGCTCATTGGATTTGCTTTTGGTCGATGATATTCACTTGCTTGCCGGCAAAGAGGCAAGCTTGGTTGAGTTTTTCTATACGTTCAATGCGCTGCTCGATGAATCAAAGCAAATTATTTTGACTTCAGACCGTTATCCAAAGGAATTGACTGAACTTGACCCGCGTTTGGTGTCCCGTTTTTCATGGGGCTTGTCGGTAGGTGTGGAACCTCCTGATATTGAAACCCGGATTGAAATTTTACTGAAGAAAGCTGAAAGCAATAATGTGGAATTGCCGCGCAACTGCGCGCTGTTTATTGCGCAGCAAGTGGTTGCAAACGTCCGTGAATTGGAAGGCGCGCTCAATAAAGTTGTTGCGATTTCGCGTTTCAAAGGCACACCGATTGATTTAGAAGTGGTGCGTGAGTCTTTGAAGGATGTTTTGGCGATCCGCGCGCGCACAATCAGTACGGAGAATATCCAGCGTGTGGTCAGCGAATACTTTAGAATTCCTTTAAAAGAACTGATTGGCCCGAAACGCACCCGCATTTATGCCCGTCCGCGCCAGCTCGCTATGGGGCTTGCCCGTGAACTGACCGGTGACAGTTTTCCTGAAATCGGCATGGCATTTGGCGGACGCGATCACAGTACGGTCATGCATGCCTGTGAAAAAGTGCAGAGCTTGCGTGAAGAGGATCCGATCTTCAATGAAGACTACAAAAACCTGCTCCGTTTACTGCAAAGCTGATAGTATTTTTGCTTAAATTCTGTTCTTGCAATGCGGCATATTCTGCCGCATAGTACACTGTTAAAAAATCAATTTATCTGTTCATAATCTTCATTTTTAGAGGAAAGTATCGTGCGTTTAAAAATCGCGAAAGAAAACTTACTGAATGTTCTATCACATGTCGTAGGAGCGGTTGAACGTCGCCATACCTTAAACATTTTATCTAACGTGAAGGTTCAGGTTACTGAGCAGGCGCTGACCATTACCGGTTCAGATTTGGAAGTTGAATTGGTTGCCAGCACACCGCTTGCAGAAGGCGCTTGCCTGCAGGCTGGCGAAACGACTGTACCTGCGCGGAAACTAATGGATATTTGCAAATCTTTGCCTTCAGCAGCGCTGATTGATTTGCAGATTACTGAAGATATGCGCTGTATCTTAAAGTCAGGCAATAGCCGTTTTGTTTTAGGCACTTTACCGGCAGAAGATTACCCTTTGCTGAATACAGAAAATACGCAGGGCACGCAGGTAACTGTGACGCAGCGTGAATTAAAGCGTTTATTTGAAAAAACCTCTTTTGCTATGGCTGTGCAGGATGTGCGTTTCTACCTCACGGGCACTTTGCTGGAAATTGATCAAAATCAGCTGCGCGCAGTGACGACTGATGGCCACCGTTTGGCGCTGTGTGAAACCGCCGCATATTCCAATTCCGCTCAGCTGGTGCAAGCGATTGCGCCGCGTAAGGCGGTGGGTGAGCTGCAGCGCTTGCTCAGTGTTGAAGATGAACAGTTGTCTTTGCTGATTGGCCGTGAACTGCTGAATGTGACCATCCGCATTCCAAACCGTGATAAAGAGCAGGGTGACATTACTGTGCGTTTCACGACTAAATTGATTGACGGAAAATTCCCGGATTACCGCCGTGTTATTCCCCGCGGCGGCGACAAAAATGTGGTGATTGCGCATGACGTGTTTAAGCAGTCTTTGCAGCGCGTGGCGATTCTGAGTAATGAAAAATTGCGCGGCGTGTTTCTGAATTTTGATGCAGATACATTGCAGTTGCGCGCCAATAACCCTGAACAAGATGAGGCGATTGAAGATTTGGCGATCCAATACGCTGATGCGCCAATGGAAATGTCATTCAATGCGCAATATCTGCTGGATGTGCTGAGCGTGCTGGATGGCGATGATGTTTCAATGACCATGACGGAAGCCAACCAGTCAGTCTTGGTGCAGGATCCGACAAAGCCGGATCAAACTTATGTTGTGATGCCGATGCGCGTTTAATTTTTTTATAAAATATTATGCATATTGCGCGTTTACATGTAGAACGTGTTCGTAATTTAAAAACGGTTGCACTCTCTGAGCTGCAGCCGTTTAATGTCTTTTACGGGCAAAACGGTTCAGGCAAGACTTCTATTCTTGAGGCGGTGCATTTACTGGCGACAGGGCGTTCTTTCCGGACGCACATTCCGAAGCATTATATTCAAACTGATGCAGCGGATGCGATTGTATTTGCCCAGTCTGCAACTGACAAAATCGGCATGCAGAAAATGCAGTCTGGCGAACAGCTGATTAAAGTGAACGGCGATTTGGTCGCGACACAGGGGCAGCTGGCAAAAATCCTTCCCCTGCAGCTGATTGATCCGCAAAGCACAGATATTATCGACCATGGCGCAAAGCCGCGGAGGCAGATGCTGGATTGGATGATGTTCCACGTGGAACCGGAGTTCTATCATGCCTGGCAGTATTATTCACGGGCATTAAAGCAGCGCAACAGCCTGCTGAAAACACGCCGAAATCTCAGCCTGTCAGATTTGGAGCCGTGGAACAAAATGCTCAGTGATTATGGCGAGGTGCTGCATATGCAGCGCGCCGGCGCTGTTGAGCAATGGAAGGTTTTTTTTGAACAGGATTTAAAGCGGCTTTTGCCGGATTTGGCAATTGCTTTAGAATACAGCCCAGGCTTTCACAGTGGCACAGGTTTGCTGAATGATCTTACCAATAGCCATTATAAGGACATCGAGCGGCGCTACACTGAATATGGCCCTCACCGTGCAGACCTGCGCTTAAAAACCCCTCTGGGTGACGCCGAAGCCGTGCTTTCCCGCGGTCAGAAAAAGCTCTTGATTATGGCCTTAAAACTGTCACAGATTGCAATGCTGCATGCGTGCAACAGGGAAACTGTGGTATTATTAGATGATCTGACAGCAGAATTAGATTTAACCGCACAACAACGTTTAATTGATCGCTTGAGCCAACTTGGCAGCCAGGTTTTTGTAACCACTTTAGACCGTGAATCTGTACAGAATCACTTGCGTGATTTGTCTATTTCCTATCAATTATTCAAAGTCGAAAACGGTCAAATTCAGGCTGTCGCACAATGATTTTAGATTTTACCCGTCTTGGGATAGACCTATTTTTCCACTAGGGAGAAACCATGAGTTCAGAAGATCAACAAGCTGCTTCTCAAACAGAACAAACCACTGAAAAAGCTTATGATTCCTCTAGCATCAAAGTATTGCGTGGTTTGGATGCAGTTCGTAAGCGTCCAGGCATGTATATTGGCGATACGGATGATGGTTCAGGCTTGCACCACATGGTGTTTGAGGTGGTGGATAATGCCATCGATGAAGCGCTTGCAGGCCACTGTGATGAAATTTTGGTGACTATTCACGAAGATGAGTCGGTCAGTGTTTCAGATAATGGCCGCGGTATTCCAACCGATATTCACCCGGAAGAAGGTGTGTCCGCAGCGGAAGTGATTCTGACCATTCTGCATGCCGGCGGCAAGTTTGACGACAACAGCTATAAAGTATCCGGCGGCTTGCATGGTGTGGGCGTGTCGGTTGTAAACGCGCTTTCAAGCAAACTGGAACTGACTATTCAGCGCGCCGGGCATATCCATCAGCAGGAATATAAGCACGGCGATCCTGTGTATCCGCTGAAAATTGTGGGCACTACTGATGAAACCGGAACGACTGTCCGTTTCTGGCCAAGTGCGGAAACTTTCAGCCAGACCATTTTCAACGTGGACATTTTGGCGCGCCGCTTGCGTGAGCTTTCATTCCTGAATGCCGGCGTACGCATTGTTTTGCGCGATGAGCGCATTAATGCAGAACATGTCTTTGATTATGAAGGCGGTTTATCTGAGTTTGTAAAATACATCAATCAGGGCAAAACGCATCTGAATGAAATTTTCCATTTTACAACCCAGGCTGAAAACGGAATCGGCGTTGAAGTGGCGCTGCAATGGAATGATACCTATCAGGAAAATGTCCGCTGCTTTACCAACAATATTCCGCAAAAAGATGGCGGCACGCATTTGGCCGGATTCCGCGCAGCGTTGACCCGCGGTTTAAACAATTACATGGAAAGCGAAAACCTGCTCAAAAAAGAGAAAGTGGCGGTTTCCGGTGATGATGCCCGTGAAGGCTTAACTGCAATTGTCTCGGTAAAAGTGCCCGATCCTAAATTCTCTTCGCAAACCAAAGAAAAACTGGTGTCCAGCGAAGTGAAGCCTGCTGTTGAGCAGGCCATGAATAAAGCGTTCTCTGAGTATTTATTGGAGAATCCGGCCGCTGCCAAGTCTATCGCAGGCAAGATCATTGATGCCGCGCGTGCCCGTGATGCAGCGCGCAAGGCGCGTGAAATGACCCGCCGCAAAAGCGCCTTGGACATTGCAGGCCTGCCGGGCAAGCTGGCGGACTGCCAGGAAAAAGATCCTGCACTGTCTGAATTGTATCTGGTCGAAGGTGACTCTGCTGGCGGTTCTGCAAAACAGGGCCGTAACCGCAAGATGCAGGCAATTTTGCCGCTGAAAGGCAAAATCCTGAACGTGGAGCGTGCGCGCTTTGACAAAATGATTTCTTCACAGGAAGTTGGCACCTTAATTACAGCTTTGGGCTGCGGTATTGGCCGTGAAGAGTACAATCCGGACAAACTGCGTTATCACAAAATCATCATCATGACCGATGCTGACGTGGATGGTTCGCATATCCGTACCCTGCTGCTGACTTTCTTCTTCCGTCAAATGCCTGAGCTGGTGGAACGCGGCTATATCTATATTGCCCAGCCGCCGCTGTACAAGCTGAAAAAGGGCAAGCAGGAACAGTACATCAAAGACAATGACGCATTGGAAACGTACCTGATTTCAAATGCGATTGATGAGCTGGAATTGCATATCAGTGCGGAAGCGCCGGCTATCCGCGGTGACGCTTTAGCGAAAGTCATTGCTGATTACCAGACGTCACAGAAAAGCCTGCACCGTTTAACGCTGCGCTATCCTGCTAGCCTATTGGATGCGTTGCTTGCGGTTGACGGCTTTAAGCTGGATCAAATTGCAGATCAGGCTTATGTGCAGCAATGGGGTGAGCAAGTTTGCGCATCCATTGCGAAAACGCAGCCGAGCTTGCGTCCAGAATTATCTTTGGAAATTTTAGATAAAGAAACTGCAGACGGTCATAAAATTCAGACTTATCTGCCCCGCATTACGATCTATGTGCATAATTTGCCGCACAATTACTTGCTGGATTCAGGCTTGCTGGGTTCGGGCGAATATGCGCGCCTGCTGAAAAATTCAAGAAGCTGGTTTACGCTGCTTGAAGACGGCGCTTACTTGCAAAAGGGCGAGCGTAAAATTCCGGTCAGCACCTTCCATCAAGTCTGGCAGCACATTTTGCAGGATTCACGCCGCGGCATGATGATTCAGCGTTATAAAGGTCTGGGTGAAATGAATGCGGAACAGCTCTGGGAAACCACCATGGATCCTGAAAACCGCAACATGCTGCAGGTAACAGTTCAGGATGCGATAGAAGCAGACCGCATGTTTGCCTGCTTAATGGGTGATGATGTGGAACCGCGCCGCGCATTCATTGAAGAGAATGCATTAAATGCTGATATTGATGCCTAATTTGCTTACAGATTAGCCTTAAAAAATCGCCCTTCGGGGCGTTTTTTTTGTGCTATGGTAAATAAATTGATTGAATTATAATCAGTTCGACTGTTATTAAACTGACTTATACACGTGTCATGATGCTGAAAACGGCTATTTTTGATGCGGTAAAAGCGAGGTCATTATGATGGATAATCAATTGGAAAAAGTTCGTGATATCTGGGTCAATGCTTTTTTTACGGGAAATTATGAAGTATTGGCGCAGTATGAGGATGAGCATTTTAAGGCTATTTATGAGCAGGATGGCCGTGTGGAAAGCAATTATACCCGCTATGACCGCATTGCGCATGCGGTAAAAAATGGCGTATGGAAGCCTAAAAAGCCTGATGTGGAATATGAAGAATATGAGTTCAATCATGATCAGACTGAATGTTGTGTGCTGATTGGCTTAGAAGAAAATCAGCAGCAAATTAAAGAAATTTGGGTCTTTGACGGCACGTGGAAAATTCGAGAATTAAGGTTTTTGAAGGCCAAAAAAGTTGTGCTTCATTAACTTGTCCACATGCTGAAAAAGCTGGAAGCCTGACCAAAAATGCATGCGATTTGGGTGGTTAAACCGCAGTAGCTGTGGATAAATTTTAAATTTAAACTACAAAATTGAGCGCAGTCATCGTATAATTTTATCCACAGCTGTAGATAAGTAAACGAATGAATTTAAAAATAAATGCTGTATTTGAATTTAAAAACAAGAATGCCTTTTGAATTTATTTGCACTGATTCTCTTTGAATTTAAATGGCTGTGCGTCGCTTGGGTGGAGCAATGTCTTGTTTTATTTAAGGCTGAGAAGATTTTTTCGGTCTTTGCTGAGTGAAGTGCTGCTATTTTTCGGCTTTTGTAGGGCTGATGTATTAGTTTGGACGAGAATTCCATAAAAATGCACTAGTTAAGGCATTCTTAAGAATAGATATTTTGTATTTTGAAGAAAAACTTAATAATTAAAATTTTTATTTTAAGTATCTGATTTTTAAATATTTAATTTTTTAAAAGCGTTTCTTTCGATTGCATGGAACTTTTTTCTGCATCATTTTGGCTGTAAAAATCAGCTTTTATTGTGTTTCGTATGATTTTGCAGAAAAATGCGATGAAACTGTTTTGGATATTTATGTGTTCAATAAAAAAGCCCTGCAGAGCAGGGCTTTTAATCGTGTCCTTAAACATTCAGGCGAGCATATTAATCAAAAGAAGCTTCGAGCTCTTCCAGCTCCATCATCAGTTCAAGCATCTGTTCTTCAGACTGCGCTAATCGGCCTTTCAGTTCAGTCTGCTCATTCATCAGCTTCAGCAAATCATCTTTACGGCCGGCATCATAAAGGGCGCTGTCACCCAGCAGATTCTCAATTTCCGCCAAGCGGGGCTGCATTTTTTCAACCTGCTGTTCACATTTTTCAATGTTTTTTCGGATCGGCCGGCTGGCTTCACGGCGCCGCGCTGCTTCTTTGCGCTGCGCTTCTTTATCCAGCTTAGAAATAACGGGTTTAGCCTCAACTAATGATTTTACTGGTGCGGCCGGCTTTTGGCCATTTTTCATCATGTCGATACGCGCTTGACGCAGCCAGTCAGCATAAGCGACTAAGTCGCCATCAAACTCGCGGCTTTGACCGCCATGCACCAAAATCAATTCATCACAGACGCTGGCCACCAATTGACGCTCATGTGATACCAAAACCACGGCGCCTTCAAAATCCTGCAGCGCCATTGTTAAAGCATGGCGCATATCTAAGTCTAAATGGTTGGTTGGCTCATCCAGAATCAGCACGTTCGGACGCTGCCAAACAATCAGCGCCAAGGCTAAGCGGGCGCGTTCGCCGCCAGAAAAGCTTTCACTTGGTGTGTCCATGCGTTCGCCGCTGAAGCCAAAACTGCCTAAAAATGAGCGCAGGCTGGCTTCACTGATTTTTTTATCGGCAATCCGCGCCAATTGAAGCATAGGGCTTGCGTTGCCGTCCAAGGCATCCATTTGGTGCTGGGCGAAATAGCCGATGTTCAGCAGTTCAGAATCTTTGCGCAGGCCTTGCAGCAACGGCAAATCGCCGACTAAGGATTTGATCAGTGTCGACTTGCCGGCGCCGTTCATGCCCAGTAAGCCAATACGGCTGGTGGGGGTGATTTGCAGATTCACATTGGTGACAATTAATTTATCGCCATAGCCAATGTCTGCATTTTCCAGTTCCAGCAATGGTGAACTCATTTTAGTCGGTTCACGGAAGCTGAAGGTAAATGGCGTATCGACATGGGCTGCGGAAAGCTCCTGCATGCGTTCCAATTGCTTAATCCGGCTTTGCGCCTGTTTTGCTTTGGTGGCTTGCGCTTTAAAACGGTCAATATATTTTTGCAAATGCGCGCGCGTTTCCAGCTGCTTTTCATAAGCTTGCTGCTGCTGCGCCAGGCGTTCACTGCGGGTGCGCTCAAAGGTTGAATAGTTGCCCGTATACATAATCAATTCTTGATTTTCAATATGCAGAATATGATCGGTAATGGCGTCCAAAAAGTCACGGTCATGTGAAATCAGCACCAGAGTGCCTTCATATGCTTTAAGCCAGTCTTCCAGCCATAAAATGGCATCTAAGTCTAAATGGTTGGTCGGTTCATCCAGCAGCAGCAGATCTGAACGGCTCATTAATGTACGCGCCAGGTTGAGGCGCATGCGCCAGCCGCCTGAAAAACTGGAGACATCTAATTGAGACTGGTGCTCAAAAAAGCCTAAACCCGCCATCAATTGTGAGGCTTTGGCTGGGGCAGAGTAGCCGTTGATTTCATCAAAGCGGCCATAAAGATGCGCCAAGGCATCATTGTCGAGCTGTTCCGGATGTTCGAGCTGGTGCTGAATTTCCCAGTATTCTTCATCGCCGGATAAAACGAAATCAATAGCCTTCATATTTAAGGCTTTAATTTCTTGCGCCATGTGCGCCACAGTCCATACCGCAGGCCGGGTGAGTGACCCGCTGTCCGATTCGATACCGCCCAATAAAGCCGAGAACAGTGTGGACTTGCCAGCACCATTTACACCGGTTAAGCCAATTTTCCATCCTGGATGCAACTGCATGGACGCTTTTTGAAATAAAACACGCCCACCGCGACGTATAGAAAGCTGATCTAACTGAATCATGAAACTGTCAAAGCACACACAAAAGATGCGCCTATTCTAAAGGAAGCTGGCCTAAAAATGGAAAATGCGCCTGTTTTATTTTTGCACGGCAGAAAGCAGCGGATAAAACTTGAGTGTGATTGATTTCGCATTTGTCGGAAAGTTCTGTTTGGCTCTATGCGCTATTGGAAAATCTGCCTATATTCAAAGACTAAAATAAGTAAACTGCACAAGGTTAGGAAAAATGAAAAAAGGAATTTTAATTTTATCCGCACTGGGGATGTGGGCCTGCTCCATGCAAATTCAAGCTAAAGTGAATATTTGTGTCTTTGATTTGTTGGGGAAGGCAGGTGAGTCTTATAAAATGATGGAAGAGTGGGCGCTGCTGAGCAAAACATGGGGGACTGAAGTCAATTTATTGCCTTATCAGGATGAAGCCAAAGTTGAAAAAGATTTTAAAGAGGGGGTCTGCGGCGGATTTTACATGACCTCTATGCGCGCCAGAGCCTATAACAAATTTGCGGGTTCAATTGATGCATTAGGCGGCGTGCCAAGCAATGAAATTGCGCAAAAAGCCATTGCCTATGTGCTGGATAGCCGGAACAACAAGCGTCTTGTGACTAAAATGGGCAATGATGCTTATGAAGTGGCAGGCATTGGCCAGATCGGTTCGGCCTATATTTTTGTGAAAGACCGCAGTTTGAATACTATTGAAAAAGCCAAAGGAAAGAAATTTGCCATTTTGCATTATGACCGTGCGCAGAAGCAGATGGTCGAACGGATTGGCGCTATACCGGTGATGTCTGACATTTCAAATTTTATCCGAAAATTTAATCAAAATGAGGTAGATATTGTCGCTGCGCCGGCTTATGCATTCAAGCCATTGGAAATATACAAAGGCCTTGGCAGCAAAGGCGGCATGATCGATTTTCCTGTCGTGAATGTCACCGCTGATTTGGTGCTGCGTCAAAGTGAATTTCCTGAAGGCTATGCAGTCAAGTCCCGCGCTTGGTTTGTGAAGCAGCTTCCTAAAAGTTTTGCGATGGTGAAACGTATGGAAGCTGAGATTCCATCCAAATATAGAATACAGCTGACGAAAGAGGAGAAAGCAGCGTATCAAAAACTGCTGCGCGACGGCCGTATGGATTTAACAGCTCAGGGAACTTATGACGCTGTGATGATGACGGTGCTGAAAAAAGCGCGCTGCACCGTAGAAAGAACCAATTTTGAATGCTCCCTCAGCGGCGAATAAGCAGCATATATTTTATAAGTTTGTAAAAATAAGCACATTAAGCGTGATTATTGATCTGAGTTAAATTTAGTATAAGTGATTAATAAATAATTAAAATTTAATAAATACCTTAAATTTAATGAAGCTGGATTGGCAGAATAGACTGAAATGACATAAATAAATGGAGCAAATGCTCTATTTTTTTGAAAATAACTTGCTTAATATTTGCAGTGTGTACGGACACCCTTGAAACAAAAAGATTCTAAAAGGATAAATACAATGAAAAAAACACTCCTCTCATTGGCGGCATTTTCTGCAATTGGACTTGCAGGAACTGCACAGGCAGCAAAAGTCGATGTCTGCGTATTTGATTTGCTGGGTAAATCCGGTGAATCTTTTCAGATGGCTCAGGAATGGGCATTGGCGGCAAAAGGC
The DNA here is from genome assembly GCF_000368865.1 of Acinetobacter bouvetii DSM 14964 = CIP 107468. GTDB lineage: Bacteria > Pseudomonadota > Gammaproteobacteria > Pseudomonadales > Moraxellaceae > Acinetobacter > Acinetobacter bouvetii. The sequence continues at coordinate 11,300 of NZ_KB849725.1, read as the reverse complement.
TGGGGTGCTGAAGTAAATTTGATTCCGCGTCAGGATGAAGCTGTTGCGGATAATGATTTTAAAGCTGGAAAATGTGACGGTGTATTTATGACGGCCATGCGCGCGCGTCAATACAATAAATTTGCCGGCTCTATTGATGCATTAGGCGGTGCGCCAAGCAATGAAATTGCCAAGCGTGCGATTACCTTTGCATTGGACAAGCGCAATGAAAGCAAAATGGTCAGCAATTTAGGCGGTAAAAAATACGAAGTGGCCGGCATTGCGCCTTTAGGTTCAGCTTTCATTTTTGTCCGGGATAAAAAAATCGACTCAATTGAAAAAGCGGCCGGTAAAAAATTTGCTGTTCTCGGCTATGACGAAGCGCAAAAAATCATGGTGCAGCGTGTAGGTGCGCAGGCGGTGATTTCAGATGTTTCCAACTTTGTGGCGAAGTTCAATAATGGGCAGGTCGATATGGTTGGCGCGCCAGCATATGCTTATAAGCCGTTGGAAATTTACAAAGGTTTAGGCAGCAATGGCGCAATGTTCAATTTTCCTGTACTGCAGGTGACCGCTGACTTTATTGTGCGTCCAGATCAGTTTCCAGCAGGCTTTGGCCAAAAGTCACGGGACTGGTTTGTGAAAAACCTGCCGAAGAGTTTTGCTATGATCAGCCGTTTAGAAGCCGGCATTCCAGCAAAATATAAGCTGAATCTGACAGCGGAAGATAAAACCAAATATCAAAAACTGCTGCGTGAAGGCCGCATGGATATGACCAAGCGTGGCATTTATGATCCGGGCATGATGTCAGTGCTGAAAAAAGCGCGCTGTTCTGTCGATAAGGCAAATTTTGAATGTTCACTTGGCGGTGAATAGTTTGATTTTTAACAAAAAAAAGCCTAGATGATTCTAGGCTTTTTTTACATGATGATTTGTCAGTTTCGCCATTGAGCAGAGCGGTGAAGCGCGCAATGATATCAATGCAGAAGGTTCTTCAGCTTATGATGCGGAACAGAAAAAGCGCAGCATGCCGATAAGCAAAACAATGGGCATAAAAATAAACCCGAATATAAAAGCAAGAATAGCAGCACTCAAAAGGAAAGAAAAACATGGCGAAGCAATGGATGAAAGCATGCGCATTAAGTGCAGGATTAATGGCCGCCGCTGGCGCCGTTCAGGCGAAACAAGTGGTATGCGTATTTGACTTGGTGGGTAAGAGCGGTGATGTATATGCACTGATGAAAGACTATCAGCTGGCCGCAAAAACTTGGGGCGCTGATATAGAGCTGCGTGTGGGACAGAATGAAGCAGTGATTGCTGAAGATTTTAAAGCAGGCAAATGTGACGGCATCAGTGTAACTGGTATGCGCGGTCGTCAATTTAACTCGTTTACAGGCTCATTGGATGCAATTGGCGCAATTCCGGATTTGAAGCTTGCTGTAAAAGTGATGCAAGGGCTTGCCAATCCTGCATTTTCAAAAAGCATGGTGCATGGCAAATACGAAGTTGCTGGGGTAATTCCTGTGGGGGATGCCTATTTGCTGGTGAATGACCGCAGCATTAATACGGTCGCGAAAGCTGCAGGTAAAAAAATTGCTGTGCTGGATTATGATGAGGCGCAAAAAATTATGGTGCAGCAGGTCGGTGCGCAAGCGGTCAGCGCGGACGTGACGAACTTTGGCGCTAAATTCAATAATGGCCAGGTTGATATTATCGGCGCGCCTGCGGCTGTGTTCAAGCCCTTGGAATTGCACAAAGGCCTGGGCGCTAAAGGCGCTATCGTTAATTATCCAATCCTGCAGGTGACAGGCAATATTATTATCCGCCCAGATAAATTTCCTGAAGGCTATGGCCAAAAATCACGCGACTGGGTGAAAGGCCAGCTGCCGCGCGCCTTTTCTATTTTAGGCAAAATGAAATCAGATATTCCAAGCAAATACTGGATGGATGTGCCAGTAGCGGACCGTCCCGGTTATCAAAAAATGATGCGTGAAGCGCGGATTGATTTAACGAAGCGCGGCGTGTATGAAAAACGCATGATGAAGCTGCTGTGGCAATTCCGCTGCAAGCAGGACCCGAAAAACTTCGAATGCGCCTTACAGGATGAGAACTATAAACAATCCTGATAGAATTGCTCTGAATTGACTTTTAATCTGCAAGACTGCCCATATATCGAGTATGCTATACTTGAAATATAGTCTTTTTTTAAAGATCTGAACCGAACAGAGGAATTGACCATGAATGCCCAAACACTTGTGCTGACTGAAAATGCTGCCAATAAAGTACGTCAACTGCGTGACAGTGAAGGTAATCAGGAGTTGATGCTGCGTGTTTATGTAACAGGCGGCGGCTGTTCAGGGTTCTCTTATGGCTTCAATTTTGCAGAAAGCCAAAATGAAGATGATGCGGAATACAGTAATGGCGATGTGAAAATGCTGGTGGATTCACTGAGCTACCAATATTTAGTGGGTTCAACAGTCGATTATATCGAAGGCTTGGAAGGTTCCCGTTTTGTAGTTCAAAACCCGAATGCTTCAACCACATGCGGCTGCGGTTCATCTTTCTCTATTTAAGACTGAACAACGGTTCATAAAAAAAAGCCCTCGGAAGAGGGCTTTTTTTTATGCTGATGGCATCTTAAATTGGCATTGCCTGAAAAGAATTAGGCTTCCGGATCCAGCTTAATCGCTTCCAGCAGGTCAAAAATAATGGTGGTGACATCCTGGCTTAAATCACGGTTATTGAAAATTTCATAAGCGGTAATGGTCACATCTGTATCGCTGGGCAGCAGTTTTTGTTCTTCCTCGATTAAATCATTAATCGGCAGCAGGGTTTGCTTCACTTCCAAACGCAGCACATCTTTAAATTCTAGATTTTCATCTTCCAGCTCAATCAGCTGCTCATTAAAGAACGGGAGCAAAATTGAATGGAGATAGGGTTGAATCTCAATAATATCAAAGATTTCGATATCACGGGTTTGCTCAATCGTGCTGATGTGGTCATTCACTTCAATTAAGATATGGTAGTAACTCACATTGCTCTCCACTCAAATGTATTTAGATTTGGTTTGACTGTCCACAATAGCATGAATTCAGTTTTTTGTAGTTTAAATCCGTGATAAAGACATAGAAAAATTAAGGATTTTTACATCTGTATAGCATTACCGGCGCGCATACAGCAGGCTTTGGTCGGCAGGCTTCAGCTTAAAATGCTGCAGATCCTGTTCACCTAAAACAGGGTACATTAAGGCTTCTGGATCGGCATGATGGCCTAAGCCCAGCGCATGGCCTAATTCATGCGCCAGGGTAAGGCGCAAATCGTCTTCGGTATCAAACTGATAAATTTGGATTTGGTCGCCCATAAAGACACCTTTATGAAATTCACGCGGCGGAAACCGGTTTTTGGCCTGCATGACATTCCAGTTGTAGCGCTCAATGCTGCTGTTGTGCTGGCCCACTTGCTGATTATATTGCGCATTCATTTGATTGTAGTAGGCAATATTGCGCTGCAGCTGCTGAGCTTTTTCTCTCAGGGCTTGATATTGCGCTTCAATGCGCTGGCGGTTTTCTCCCTGCTCATTTTCAATTCGGCTCCAGCTCATGCGCTGCTGATTCAGATAATCAGCTTCAGCCCGCAGCTGGATCTGCTCTTGACGCAGGCTTTGCTGCATTTGCTCTAAACTGCTTTTAGAGACATCTAAATTGCCGGATATGCGCTGATTGCTGCTGTGTTCCTGATCCAGTTCCTGCTGGGTCTTTTTAAAGGCATTGTAGTTTTCCTGCCGCGCATCATAAATCAGCTTAATTTTCAGCTGGGCTTGGTCATCATAGACAAACAGCTGTTTTTGTGTCCCGTCATGCCAAATTTGAATGGCTTCTTTGCTGAGCTGAATCGCTTGTTCTTTACTCATGCCAAAACGCGGGTCAACTTCTGCAATCTGATAGCGCAGGCGGGTATCCAGCGGATGCATGATGCGGTCAGACCATGCGTTATAGCGCAGCTGAAAATTATTTCTCGTTTGAAAGTGAAAAAAAAGTAGAGTCAGGGTGATGAAAGCAATGATAACAATGCGCATAAGTCATTATAAATTTTAGTATTTAATGTAATTTAACTGAAAATAAGCGGTTTTAAAATCATTATGGGCATAAAAAAACCGCGCTTTCGCGCGGCTTTTTTTTAACTCTTTCGAGTCAGATCAAAGAGACAAATTATTTTTTGTCATCTTTCACTTCAGTGAACTCAGCATCTACAACGCCGTCGTCCGCTTTTTGCTGTTGACCTTCACCGCTTTGGAATGCGTTTGGATCAAAGCCTTCAGCGCCGCCTTGACCTTGCGCCGCTTCATAAGCGCGCTGCGTGATCGGCATAATGATGTTTTGAAGCGCTTCAGTTTTCGCTTTAATCGCATCTACATCATTTTCTTTTGCAGCTGCTTCCAACTCAGAAACTGCAGTGTCGATCGCAGTTTTTTCGTCAGCAGTTACTTGCTCGCCAAGATCTTTCACTGCTTTTTGAGCAGAAGATACAAGGGCATCCGCTTCGTTGCGTGCTTTTGCTAACTCTTCAAACTTACGGTCTTCTTCTGCATTCGCTTCAGCATCTTTGATCATTGCTTCGATTTCAGCATCAGACAAACCTGAGTTTGCTTTGATCTGGATTGATTGCTCTTTACCAGTGCTCTTATCTTTCGCAGATACCTTTAAGATACCGTCAGCATTGATGTCGAACGATACTTCAATTTGCGGTACACCACGTGGAGCAGGTGGGATATCGCCTAATTGGAAGTTGCCCAGCAATTTGTTTTGTTGCGCCATTTTACGTTCACCTTGGAACACTGAAATGTCTACAGCAGGCTGGTTATCAGCAGCAGTCGAGAACACTTGAGATTTCTTCGCAGGAATCGTGGTGTTTTTCTCAATGATCGCTGTTAATACGCCACCCATGGTTTCGATACCAAGTGTTAACGGTGTTACGTCTAATAAAAGTACGTCAGTTTTGTCACCAGACAATACCGCACCTTGAATCGCTGCACCAATCGCAACTGCTTCATCAGGGTTCACGTCTTTACGCGGCTCTTTGCCAAAGAATTCTTGAACTTGCTGCTGAACCATTGGCATGCGTGATTGACCGCCAACCAAAATTACGTCAGAGATGTCAGAAGTTGAAAGACCCGCATCTTTAAGCGCAATACGGCAAGGTTCAATTGTGCGAGCAACTAAGTCAGCAACAAGACCTTCTAATTTTGCACGTGTTACGTTGATCACTAAGTGTTTAGGACCAGTCGCATCAGCAGTGATGTATGGAAGGTTAATTTCAGTTGCGTTAGAAGAAGAAAGCTCGATTTTCGCTTTTTCAGCAGCTTCTTTTAAACGTTGAAGTGCAAGCGGATCTTGTTTCAGGTTTACGCTTTGTTCTTTCTTGAATTCTTCAACCAAGAATTCAATCAACGCGTTATCAAAGTCTTCACCGCCAAGGAAAGTATCACCGTTTGTAGATAACACTTCGATTTGCTGGTCGCCATCAAGGTCAGCGATTTCGATGATTGATACGTCAAAAGTACCGCCACCAAGGTCATAAACCGCGATTTTACGGTCGCCTTCTTTTTTGTCCATACCGAACGCAAGTGCAGCAGCAGTTGGTTCGTTAATGATACGTTTAACTTCTAAACCTGCAATTTTACCTGCATCCTTAGTTGCTTGACGCTGAGCATCGTTGAAGTAAGCAGGAACAGTAATTACTGCTTCAGTAACGGTTTCGCCTAGGTAATCTTCAGCTGTTTTCTTCATCTTTTTCAAGATTTCAGCAGAAATTTGCTGTGGCGCAAGCTGTTTGTCGTTGACTTCAACCCATGCATCGCCGTTACCAGCTTGAATGATTTTGTAAGGAACCAGGCCAATATCTTTTTGCACCGCTTGGTCTTGGTACTTACGGCCGATCAAACGCTTAATTGCGAATAATGTGTTTTTTGGGTTAGTCACTGCTTGACGCTTAGCAGACTGGCCTACCAGAATTTCACCATCTTTATATGCAATAATAGATGGGGTTGTGCGAGCGCCTTCAGCATTCTCGATGACTTTAACTTTGTCGCCTTCAAGTACGGCTACGCAAGAGTTTGTTGTACCTAAGTCAATACCAATGATTTTAGCCATTAGATGATTTCCTCCAAAATTTTTTTTGCAATGTTTTTGCTTGTTATCCGATATGAGAGCCGTTCAAAATTTTTCAAGTTCTTTTGATAAAATTTTTTCACAAACTCTCGAATTTAAAGGCTTATCCGCCAACCATAACCATGGCAGGGCGAAGCAGCCGGCTATTTAAGGTGTAGCCTTTTTGCAATACGGTGCCAATTTGGCCGGCTTTTGCATTTGGATCAATCCCGACTGCTTGATGCAGGTCAGCATTAAAGCCATTCGCGGTATCGGCTTCCGCCACGCCGAATTTTTCCAGTGTGGTCAGTAATGATTTCAGGGTCAGCTTGACGCCTTCAAGCACAGGCGTTTCTTCTTCGCCGGCTGCGGCAATTGCGCGTTCCAGGTTGTCGACAGAATCCAGCAATTCTTTAGCAAATTTTTCAAGCACAGTCTCTTTGTGTTTTTCTGCTTCACGCTGAATACGCTCAACACTTTTTTGCGCTTCATACACTGCGTTAGCAGTACGCGCTTTTTCAAGTTTCAAGCTTTCTTCTAAATTGGTGATTGTTGCCTGTAAATCTTCAACTGAAACTTCAGCTTGCTCGTTTTCAGCCTGAGTTTTCGCTTCAGGTTCTGCAGCCTGCTCTAGATCTTGAACGTCTTGGTTGTGCTCAGTCGCCATTGATTTACTCCGTTTAAATGGGTTCTTAAACATGTACAGTCCTGTTGGTGCCAGTTCTAACTGCGTTAATTCTGAACTGTCATGATTTGCTAAATTTCATGATTAGTAAAGAAGTCGGGGCTGGCTGTAAAAATTCAAGCGAACAGACTCATTAATTAATACTTTTTATGATAAAAGCCGGTTAAATCATGGTAAAGACAGTGAATCTTCACTTATTTTTATAAAAAATAAATTATTGTTTTAGTGGATAATAGGTTTCTATTTGTTAAAAGAGGCTTTGCTGATAATTTTCAGCTGTTTCCCTTCCAGAGAGTCAAAAGCATAATATAATCCATGGGAAGCGGCCATATCTTTGAAAAGAGGGATATGGTGACTGCCGTCAAATTTGTAAGATTCTTCAGGATCAGTGCCGCTACGGATCATTTTTTTAGTGCGATCAATGTTTGCATATAAAAGCTTTTAATAGCAGCGTAATAAAATATTTCACAAAAAATGATCAAATTTTTATGATTGCACCTAGATTCTATTGCTGTAGTTTCTTCTTGTTTTTTGAAATGTGTTTTTCATGGCTTATTCATCTTCTGAATCAGCTTTTTTTTGCTGAGCCGATATGCGTTTAACAGGCAGGCCATACCTGTGAACTTAAAATGCAGCAGTTTACTTCAGCTGCACATCAAAAGCGCATAATGCCTGCAACGGCTCAAGTGGCTTCCAGTGACAGAACAGCCTGCAGCGCAACAGAGATTTTTTTTAGTTTTCAGCATGCCTTTATGAGGGTGTTATTTAGCGAAGTAGTCAACATATAAACAGCTGCTGTTGCTAGGCTCTGAACAGTCATGCTGGATGAGCAGCCTCACACTTTTACTCAGGTAGGGCGACAGAGGCCTGGACTTGTAGTATTCAAAAGTAACAGGTGTGGCTATAAAGAGGTTCTGTCAGGTTGGGTTTTATGCATTATCCATACCCAAATGCTTAAATCAAAAAAACCTACCCATCAGGGCTTATTTGATTTTAGGCTGTTTAAAGAGAGCAAAGGGCTGGGTCAGTCATTCTGCTGGCGCCGTGAATCATTCCAGCGTTTGTTTTGCTGCTGGCGCTGGTGATCCAATTGCTTGCGCTGTTCGGGATTCTGCTGCGCTTGATCGCGTTTTTTACGGTCATATTCATTGCGTTTATCGCGGTCATGCTGCGCTTTTTGGCGCTGCTGCTCTAAGAGCTGGCGTTCAGCTGCATTTCTTTTACGTTCCCAGTCCTGCTGGTTTTTACGGTTTTGTTCCCAGTTGCGGCGTTCAATTTCCTGTCTGCGCCGCTCCTGTTCAAGGCGGCTGCGCTGCTGGTATTCCCAGCGCTGGCGGTCATATTCACGGTCATAACGGTAATCGTAGCCGCGGTCATAGCCGTATCCATAATTGCGGCCATGATCATAACGGCCATCATGGTAGCCGTCATCTGGAAAAGCGACGCAGCCAACAGCCATAAATGCTGTCGCCAAAGACAGCAGAATAATTTTTTTAGCCATGGTCTGGATCCTATGTCAAATGGAGCAGCAAAAAACTCCAGAAATTGAATGAAAATTGTCAATGACATGCTCTTGAAAGAAGCTTAGCTTAGGATGCGATAGGCTGTGTATTTGCTTGTTTAGACTTGTATAAGAAAATGGTCACACAAAGGCTGATCATGTAGAAATTATGAAGAATGGATAAAAGGATGTCCGCAATGACTGCGTTTAATCAGAAAATGCAAGGTTTTTTGGAAAAGGGCCAAGGCGCGGCAGGCCGCGCATTGGATAAGCTGCCGGGTTTTGTACAGGAGCGCTTAGCGAAAGGCTTGGGCTATCCTTATGTATTTCCAGAACTGGATCCTTTGATTAAATGCATGATGGCGGCTCAGCTTAAACAGGGGAAAATGGGTTTCATCGGCGCAGATGTGCAGCGTTCGCGCAAGGCATTTGATTTGCAGATGCAGTCGATTAAAGTCAAACCGACACCAGTCAAGCAAGTTGAAGACCTGCGTTTGCCTTTGCAAAGCGGCACCGTATTTGCCCGGCATTACCATTCTGCGCCGAATAAGAAGCTGCCGATGATTGTGTTCTATCATGGCGGCGGTTTTGTGGTGGGCAATATAGATACGCATGATGAAGTGTGCAGGCTGCTGGCTGTGCATGCCAAAGCGCAAGTGCTCAGTATTGACTATCCGCTGGCGCCTGAAGCTGGCCCGAAACAGGTGATTCAGTGCTGTGAAGATGCGCTGGCATGGGTGTATCAAAACAGCCGGCAATTGAAAATTTTAAAAGGCCGCATCGCCGTGGCTGGTGACAGCGCAGGCGGCAATATTGCAGCGGTGGTTGCGCAGCGCACAGCGCAGAAAGCCTATGCGCCGCAAGCGCAGCTGCTGCTGTACCCTGTGGTGGATTTTAAAAGCCGCCATCCTTCGTTCTTTGCATACAAAGAAGGTTTAGTGCTGACAGCGGCGGATATCGATTGCGTCACAGACTATTATGCAGAACAGCACCAAGTAGCGCTGGATGATCCGCTGATTTCGCCGACATACGGCAAATTTGAAAAATTAGCGCCGGCTTACATCATTACAGCGGGTCATGATGTACTGCATGATGAGGCGGAGATTTATTCGCATAAACTGCGTCAGCATGGCATCAAGGTGCATTATCAGGAATATGCCGATCAGACGCATGGCTTTATCAATTTAACGCCTGTTTCTTTCCGCGCTAAAAAATACGTGATTGAGATCAGCAAAAACTTCCGCAAATTTTGGGATAAAAAAGGCAGTTAAGCATCGGAAGGTGTTTCACGTGAAACACCTTTCTTATTTCTGCTGTATTTGCGCTTCTGGAAAAATCAACTCAAATTCTGAAACATAAAAACTCTGCAAATAGCGCGCTTGAGAAAAATCAGGAAACATATCCTGCGTTTCTGTCCACTGTGCTGAATGAAGTTTAGCTAAATGTCCACGAAATTGGGGTGAAAACTGATAACGCTTCCCTTGCCATGCCTGGTGAATTCTTAAAGCGGCTGTTGGAAGGCGGTCACTGCGAATTGAAAAGCTATGCGGCTTTTTTGATTTTTTTAAATGCAATTGCATGCTTTGCTGCGCAAAATGGATTGTGCAGCAAGTTTCCTGCCCTTGTTCCTGCCCTTTAAATTCCGCCAGTTCTTTAGGAATCCCCCAAAGCTGCTGGCCATGCTGTACAGAAGCTTCAGTCGATACAAAAATTTTGGGAATAGAATTGAGGCGCAATTTGGAGATCAAAGGATGATCGAGAATGAGCAGCTCATCATAAGGCCCAATGGGTGAACTGTGATAGCGCACCAGCAAAACTTGAACCATGCGGCCAAGGGGTGATGCAGCCTGACGGAAATGCCTGCATTTCTGTATAAAGGAAGGCGTTAGCCAGTAGTTTAAAATAAAAGCCTCTCCTTGGAGGCGCCAGGGAGGGGGATGGGTCAGCGTCCGGCTGCTCCGTAAATGCTGCTTCATTATTTTTCTCATTTATATAGAGCAAAGCTACTGCTTTATTCTGTATGAGAGGCTAAAATATCGCCAGCAATAAATACAACTTTAAAGAGATGAGTCAACGCATGTTAAAACAAGCACTTTTTGCCACGGTTGCTGCTATAAGCCTTAATGCATGGGCCGATAATAGTATTGTAGAAATGAAGACCAATCAGGGCACTATTGAAATAGAGCTTTACAATGACAAAGCGCCAATTTCTGCAAAAAACTTTGAAGACTATATTAAGGCGGACTTTTACCGGGGCACGATTTTCCATCGTGTGATTCCTGGCTTTATGATCCAGGGCGGAGGTATGGATGCGCAGATGGCAGAAAAGCAAACGCGCGCGCCCATTAAGAATGAATCTTACAACGGTTTGAAGAATGCGCGGGGCACTTTGGCAATGGCCCGCACCAATGACCCAAATTCTGCAAGCAGTCAATTTTTCATTAATACGGTAGACAATGACTTTTTGAATAAAAGTGCAATGAATGCAGGATATGCGGTCTTCGGTAAAGTGATTAAAGGCATGGACGTGGTCGATAAGATTGAAAAAGTGCCCACTGTTAATCGTGGCGTGCATCAAAATGTACCGCAAAGCCTTGTGCTGATTCAAAGTGTGAAGATAAAAGCACCAGCAGCGCAAAAAAATGAAAAATAAAGTAAAAAATAAAATATTTATATTTATGATTTAAAATCATTGCCTTAGGGTTTTAATTGCTTTTTTATGCGCCATTTTGGCGCATAAAAAAGAAACACACAGTAAAACAAGCTGTTAAAAGAGCTTGCAAAGATTCAGAAATGCTCTAGAATGCACCCCATACCGACGAGATAGACGGAAACGAACGAAGCGCGAAGCGCTGAGTTGTTGAGTATATCGAAGTCCAGCGCTTAATACTGACGAAGTATTAAGAAGATCATTAAGAGATTATGAAGAACAACTTGTGTGGATTTTTACTGGTTGATTGATCGAAATTATTTTCATTGATTGATGGTA